>JADJVX010000028.1 GCA_016710385.1 Actinomycetales bacterium | reverse complement strand
CTTCAGGCATCTCACCTGACGCATAGCGCGAGGCTGTGCGTAGACCGATGCGGCGCGAGGCCGCTGAGGAGTGATCGACATGCCTAGTGGTGGTCACGCCCGTTCAGGCCCACCCCCACCGAAGGTTCGGCTCGGTCGGACGCTCGCGGCTACACGCTGAGTGCGCTTCCGCCCGCGGGTGGTCTGGCGATATCCCAGACTGGCCCATCGTACCGGGTCCCACAGAGACCGAGTGGGTCTACTGGGAGCGCGCATGGCGTACTCCGCAGGCATTCATCTGGTCGCGCCCGGAGTGGCGTTGGCTAATCCCCGACGTCGCCAGATACGTGCGCCTGTCCGTGCGTTGCGATGAGCCTGACGCCCCCGCGTCGCTGATCGCAAGGCTCCCTGGAGCCAAGGACGACGTCGGCATGACCGCGGCTGGCCTGGCGAGGTTCGGGGCCAAGATCGCCGCCGATGAGGTTGCCGCGAAGCGCGCTGAAGCTGATCCCGAGCCGGTCGGCCCCAAATCGTCCCGCGCTCGCATGAAGATCGTCCAGGGAAGTGGCTGACGAGCTCCGGCTCGACTTCGACCCACTGCATACCCTCGGCTTCCTGGCGACGGATTGGATCGAGGCGCACTGCCGGGTGCCTGGCGGTGTGTATGAGGGCGAGCCGCTGACGTTCCGTGGTTGGCAGGTCGAGGTGACCGTCAACCACTACCGGATCGCTCCCAGGGCGGTCGCCGATCCGCGTCGGCTGCTGGCCCCGTTTCCCATCCGGCGTTCGGTCATTGTCGGTCCGCAGAAGTCGGGCAAGTCCCCTTGGGGTGCTGGCTGGCTGTTGTTCGAGGGTGTCGGGCCGGCGCTGTTCGCTGGTTGGGCGAATGGCGGCGAGGTCTACCGCTGCTCGGACCACGGCTGCCCGTGCGACTTTGTCTACGCCTACGAGGTCGGCGAGGCGATGGGGATGCCGCGCCGGAAGTCGCTACTCGGCCTCCTGGCGTTTGCCGAGTCGCAGACCGCGAACGTCTATGAGCCGTTGCAGACGATGATCCACGCGTCGGACGCGCTGTCGTCGTTCGTTTTCGTGCGCGAGGGATTCATCCGGCTCCCGAATCGCGGGAAGATCGTCCCGCTGTCCCGCGCTGCTCAGTCGAAACTCGGCCAGCCGCTCACGGGCGGGCTCGCCGACGAGTCTGGGCTCTACACAGCGCAGAACAAGGTGCTTGACGCATGGCAGACGATGCGTCGCGGTATCGCGGCGATGCAGGGCCGAACGATCGAGCTGACGAACCCGTGGGACCCGATGGAGAACTCGGCGGCGCAGCAGGCTTTCGAGTCGCGCCGGCCGGATATCTACCGCTACTACCGGAAACCGCCTGCCGACCTGTCCTACGCCAACAAGCGGGACCGGGCGAAGATCCATCGGATCGTCTACGCCGACTCCCCTTGGGTGGACCCGGCGACCATCGACGCTGAGGCCGCTGAGCTCGTCGAGACCGACCCGGCGCAGGCCGAGCGGTTCTACGGCAATCGGCTTGTGCAAGGGCTCGGGGCGTATCTCACGGAGGGCCTGCTCGACGGGACCAAGGCTGCCATAGACGTGCCGTCCGGCTCGGCGGTCTGCCTCGGTTTCGACGGGTCCCGGTCGGGCGACTGGACGGCCCTACGAGCGGTCACGATGGACGGGCACCGCTTCACCCCGACCTACGGCCCGGATTCACGGCCAACCGTGTGGCGGCCTGACGAGTGGCCTGACGGGCGGATTCCGCGCGGCGAGGTCAACGCGGCCGTCGCGGACATGTTCACCCGCTACCGGGTGGCCCGGATGTATGCCGACCCGCGGCACTTCGAGACACAGATCGACGCATGGGCGAGCGAGCACGGCGAGGACACGGTCGTTCAGTGGCCCACGAACTCGATCACTCGCATGTTCCCCGCCCTGGTCCGCTACCGCGAGGACATGGCCGAGGTGCTGTCCACGCACGACGACGACCCAACATACCGAAGCCACGCACTAGCGGCCCGAAAGGTCGCGAAGCCGGGCGACAAGTTCATCCTCGGTAAGCCAAGCGAGCATCAGAAGATCGACGTCCTAATGGCAGACGTGCTGGCCTATGAGGCCCGAGCCGATGCGCACGCCTCCGGGTGGTCCGCCAAGACCGAGCACGAGGTCATCTTCTTCACCCGATGAGAGGAGGGGTCGCGCGTGGAACTCCTCCTCTCGAGCTCGGTCCTCTCAGACGACGAGAAGTCTGCGATCAACCGCCTGTCCGCCAAGATCCGGGCCGACGAGAAGCCCCTCGCTCGCCTGAACAACTACTACGAGGGCGAGCAGCGGCTTCGGCACATCGGCCTGGCCGTGCCGCCCGAGCTCCGGTCCTTCGAGACGGTCATCAACGTTCCCGGAATGGCGGTCACGGAGCCGACGATCAGGCAGTCCCTACGGGCGTTCTACAAGGCTGGCGACTCCACCAAGGAGGACCCCGCGCTGCGAGAGGCGTGGGAGGTCAACAACCTCGACAGCGAGTCGACGTTGTGCCATCAGGAGGAGAAGATCTTCGGCCGCACCTTCGTCACGGTCGGCGCGAACGAGGACGATGACGAGCACCCGCTCATCCGCGTTGAGGACCCTCGTCAGATCGGCTACACGGTCGATACTCGGTCGCGGCGCATGGTGGAGATGCTGCGGCTCTACCGCGATGAGGACCGCGTCACCCGCGGCACCCTGCTCCTACCCGACACCACTATCCACATCTCGCGCGGTCGCAACGGATGGGCCGTGGATGACCGCGACGACCACAACCTCGGCGTCGTCGCCGCAGTTCTGTTCGCCAACCGCCGCCGTGGCGGTCAGTTCACAGGCCGGTCAGAGATGTCGGACGTGATCGGGATGACGGACGGCATCGCCCGGATGCTCACCAACATGCAGGTCGGGGCCGAGGGCCACGCCTTGCCGTCGTACTTCATCACGGGCGCGCGCAAAGAGGATTTCCGCGACCGTGACGGCAAGGACATCCCCGTGTGGGAGTCCTACTTGACGGCCATTAAGGCGCTGTCGAACGAGGGAGCGAAGGTCTGGCAGTTCCAGGCCGGCGACCTCAAGAACTTCACCGACGCGATCAACAACATGCTCGCGTGGTGCGCCGCCTCACTCGGTCTGCCGACCCGGTATGCCGGGCAGCAGAGCGTCAACCCTGCCGCCGAGGGTGCTATCCGCGCTGACGAGGCGCGGCTTGTAGGCCGCGTGGACGCGATGAACCGCTTCGACGGCGACTCGTGGGCATGGGTCATGGGCCTATATGAGCGGTTCCGCACCGGCGAATGGCCGCAGGCCAACTCCATCCGCGTGATCTGGCGCGACCCGGCCACGATGACCACGGCGCAGATCGCAGACGCTGCGGTCAAGATGCGGCAGGTCGGAGCTCTCTCGGTCGAGGGTGTCTGGGACATGCTCGGCTGGGACGAGGCGCGCAAGCGGCAGGAGCGCGAACGGCTGGCGGCCGAGCAAGTGGGCGACCCGTTATCCGCCGCGCTCCGCGGACTGTCTGGCGGGACCGGCGATGCTCCGGTCGGCGGCTGACCACTACCGGGCGCAGCAGCGGCTCATCACGGTCACCGCGGCGGCTATCCGTCGCGAGTGGGACTCGATCGGCCTTGACTTCGACGCTGGTTGGACGCGGGTCGGTCCTCGGATCGTCACGTTGATGACTGCGGCGCAGATCGGCGCAGCGCGTGACGGTGCGGCATACGTCGGCCAGGCGCTCACCGAGCAACGGATCACCGCAGACCCAGCTGGGTCGGTCAACGTCGGGCACCTGACGGGCGCATACAGCGTCGACGGGCAGACCGTGGGTGACCTCGATGCGGTCCTCTATGGAGCAGTGGTGCGCGCTCGCACGGGTGCAGCCGAGTCGCTGGGTGACCGCCTGGCGTTGGGTCGGTCGTGGCTTGACATGGCGACGGTCACACAGGTTGCCGACGCTGCCCGTGCCGCTACCGGGGTCGGTATCGCTGCTCGCCCACGTATTCGCTACGTCCGAATGGTCAACCCTGGCTGCTGCCAGCGGTGCGCGGTCCTGGCTGGCAAGGCGTCTTCGAGCATCGCGTTCCCTCGGCACCCTGGATGCCTATGTCGGGCCGTCCCGACTGGCGAGGGCCCGACCCGCGGCCTCGTTGAGGCGATCGAGCCCGGCGACGTCCGCGACCTCACCAGGGCGCAGCGCCAGGCCATAGCGGATGGCGCTGACATGAATCAGGTCATCAACTCTCACCGCGTCTACGTGTCGCGCGAGGGCATCTACACGCCCGCCCGAAACGGGATGACCACCACCGAAGGTGCGACCCGCCGAGGCATCGCAGGCAAGCGCCTGGGAGCCGAGCCGAAGGGCCGTGCCCAGCGGCTGAGCCCCGAGGGCGTCTACGCGACCGCCCGCAATCGAGAGGAAGCGCTCGTGCTGCTCAAGCAGCACGGCTACCTCATCTAGACCATCCCGTGCGGCGCAAGGCCGATGGGACAGACCTCCACGGAGGACCGATGCCGAAGCGCATCCGCAAGTACGGCGTTCCGTTCGGCCTCGCGCCGTTCGGTCCGCTCAGCACGACCGAGGGAGAGCCCGCGGGAGGCGGCTCACTGAAGGTCGAAGAGAAGCCGGATGCCGGAACCGAGGGCGCAAAGCCTGAGGGCGTCAAGGCTGATGACGAGTGGCGCTCGAAGTTCGAGGGTCAGCAGAAGGTCAACCGCGACCTAGAGACCAAACTCAACGGCATCCGGGACGCGCTCAAGGTCGCCGCTGGTGTCGATGACAAGAAGGCTGACGACTCCGACGTGATCGCCGCCGTGCGCGACGAACTCGCCGGGTTGCGTCACGAGAACGCGGTCGAGAAGGCCGCGCGCCGTCACGGGATCACCGATGACGACGACCTCAAGATTCTGGCGGCCGCAACGGACGCCGAAGCGATGGAGATCCTCGCCGCGCGATTGGCCCCAAGGCCGACGAAGGCGACACCAAGACCAAGCCGGGCAAGCCGGGAACCCCCAAGCCGGACCCCTCACAGGGCAGGGGCGGGGGGCGGGGCCGTGCGCCCCCACCAGCGTCACGCAGGTCATGGATGACCGACGCGCGGCGCGCGCAAAGACCACCACCTGATCTCCTGAGAGGAGAACCCAATGCCCGGTCTCACGACCTCCACCTACGGCACTGGCGACTACTCCTGGCTGCTCAACACGGATGGCCTCGATGCCGCCGTGACGGGCGTCCTGGACGTCTCCACGTTCGTGGCTGGCACGCACTACCCGAACGGCTACTTCCCGAGCGGACTCCCTGTCCGCATCGACGACCGCGACGTCATCCGCCCCTGGGCCGACGTTGCCGGCGCGCGCCTCGGCTTCCTCAAGGGCGACGTCAAGACGGATGGCGTCGAGGACGTCAACTGCGCGGTCGTCGTCCGGGGCAACGTCAAGACGGCGAAGGTCGTGGCGATCCTCGCCAGCTTCGTCGTGCCCACCACCGCGGCCCAGCCGCAGTTCGCCTACTGGAGCTGATGACCCATGCCTCTGTGGACTGACCTCATGACCCCCGTCGAGGCGACGGGCATCGCGCGCGATGAGCAGTACCTCATCGAGCAGAGCAAGGGCGGCACCCTCGCCCGCTACCTGCCGAACGTGTTCGTCGACAGCGACCACGTCCGGTTCTACCCAGGCACGAGTGGTCTCGTGGACGTCGCGGCCTACCGCGCGTTCAACGCTCCCCCGGAGATCGGGAAGGGCCAGGGCCTCGTCCGCAAGACGATCGACCTGCCCTCGATCGCCCGCAACGAGCCGATCGACGAGATGACCCAGAAGGAACTGGCCCGTCTGTCCGACGACCGGGTCCGCAAGAGCATCGAGGCGGCGATCCGGCGCAATGTTCAGGCGATCTCCTCGCGTCAGGAGTTGACGCGCGGCATCGCCATCGAGCAGGGCAAGGTCGTGGTCGACACCGAGAACGTGTGGATCAACGACGACTACGGCCGCAACGCCGCGCTCACGGTCACGGCTGCGTCGCTCTGGTCGACCGCTGGCGTGGACCGGCTCACGGCCATGAACGCCTGGCTGGACGTCTACAAGACGTACAACAACGGCGCGCTTCCTGGAGCGGTGGTCATGGGCTCGACTGCGTGGGCCGCGTACGCTTCCGGCTCGCAGTTCGCGACGGCCCTGGTTGGTGGCGCGACCCGCCCTGGCCTCAAGGCCGAGATCCTGGCGCTGGCTGAGTCGGCGGGCATCCCGCCGATCGAGGTCTACGACCGCTCGGTCTCGGTCAACGGCGTCACGACGAAGGTCTTGTCCTCGAACAAGATCTACTTCCTGCCCGAGGCGGTCGCTCCGGACGACCAGAACGGGTCGCTCCTCGGCGCGACCTACTGGGGCCGCACGGTCTCTGCGGGCTTCGACTCGTGGGACATCCAGCCCGACGAGCAGCCGGGCATCGTCTGCGGCGTCTTCAAGGAGGACTCGGTTGGGTCCTCCATCGAGGTGCAGGGCGACAGCATCGGAGAGCCGGTGCTGGCCAACGCCAACGCCTCGATGACCATCACGGTGGTCTGACATGGCGACGGTCAACGCAACCACGATCGTCCGCAAGGGGTACGAGGCTGTCGTGCTCCTGGCTGGCGACGAGATCCCCGAGTGGGCCGCCGACCAGGTTGGCGACCACCTCATCAAGGCCGACGACGAGAAGCCCGCCGACGACGCGGACGACTCCGAGGCCGACGACGAGAAGCCCGCGCCGAAGCGCGCTCGGGCCTGATGTAGGGAGGAGACGCCGTGACGACCACGACCGATGACGTCGCGACCACGCTCGGCGTCTCCTCCCCCACCGACCTCCAGGTCTCCCAGTGGGAACTGTGGATCGGTGACGCGACCCGCGCTATCGACCGCTAGGCCGAACGCAACGGATTCACGGGGCTGCTCAACGCGGCCGATGTCGATTACGTCGTCCGTGAGGCCGTGGCGCTCAAGGCCAAGCGGCCGGACGGCGCGACCCAGGTCGAGGTCGCAGTCGATGACGGGCGCGTGTCGCGTCGCTACGAGTCGAGCACGGGTCAGATCACGATCCTGCCGGAGTGGCTGGAGATGCTGACTCCCATGACCGCGACGACTGGTGGCGCGTTCTCGATCCGCCCGACATCGACCCCGGACACGTATGCCGCCCGTGCAGAGCGTGCGTGCGCGGCTGGCTACGAGCGGCGCTGGTGATGGACCTCGGCGCAGACATCGCCGCGGCTCTCCCTGAGTTGCGGCGTCAGGCCGAGTCGATGATGCGCGACGAGTGCACCATCACGCGCCCTGGCGCGCAGACCTGGGACGACGCCGCGGGCGCATACATCGGCGGCACGCCGACCCGGCTCTATGCAGGCCCGTGTCGCATCCGTCGCCCGAACGTGGCCGAGCGTGAAGCCGCTGCGGGCGAGGCTGACTGGACCTTGACGGGTGCTGTCGTCTCGATCCCGGTCGACGGGACCTCGGACGATCTGCTCGGGGCGACGGTGACGGTTGTGGGCTGCGAGATGGACCCGACCATGACCGGCCGGGCATTCACGGTGCTCGCCCCACACGCACAGTCTCAGGCGACCGCGCGTCGCCTGCGGTGTGTCGAGGTGGCGCGGGCGTGAGCCTGGATTTCGGCGACGTCGAGGCGTTCGCCAAGGCCCTGGATGACCAGGGCGCGAAGGTGATCCTCGCCCAACGCCAGGTGGTCAAGCGGGGCGCGCTCAACGTCAAGAAGCGCCTCCAGGCTGAGGCGCAGGGCGTCGCCCATGCGCCCGGCTTCCCGCGCGCGATCACGTTCGACGTCGAGCTGACTGGCGGCGAGGTTGTGGCGGACATCGGTCCCGAGAGGGCGGCGCTGGCTCTCTGGCGTTGCTGTATCTCGGCAACTCGAAGACGGGTCCGCGCCTGCCTGAGCCGATGCTCGCCGCAGACGCTGAGGCCGAGGTCATGGCCGACTACCTCGGGAAGGTGGCTGAGGACATTGGCTGAGGATGTCGTCGAGCTCATCGCCGCCCGGATCGAGTCCGTGGTCGGCGCGACCCGAACGGTCTACCGCTACGGCGTTCCTGATGGCCCGCTGCCGGACACCTACATTCTCGTGACCGCGAGCGTTGGTGAGACGTCCAGCACGAACCTTGCTGGCCTCGCAGACCGTCGCACGCCGTCCGTGGACGTCAAGTCCATCTCCCGGTCCCCTGACCGCCGCCAGGCCGCCCGTGAGGCGCTTGCCCTGGAAGGGGTCACAGATGCCCAACGACTACGACTTCGTGCGGGTGCGGGAGGGCGACCACGAGAAGTCGCTCCCGTCCGCGCACGCGGCGTCCGCCGGCCTCACGGTGCTCGACAAGCCCGCGGTCGACGAGTACGGCAAGCCGCTGCCCGCGCTGCCCATCACCGACAAGGCCGGCAAGCCGGTCTCCACCAAGGAGGCGTGACCCATGCCCACGACCGTTCCCGCCGCCACCCCTTCGGATGGCTACTTCCGCCTCTGGTGGGTGACGACCATCGCGTCCGTCATCGCGCCGAAGGCTGCGACCGAGATCGGCGCGGCGTCGTCCGTGGACCTCACGTGCTACCTCAAGGAGCCGTGGGGTGCCTCGACATCCGTCGAGCCGGTCGAGGACTGGCGTGCGTGTCTCCGCACGGTGCTGGCGACGCCGGGCACGACCAAGACGGACCTCCAGGACCTCATCATCACCCACAAGGTGCAGGTCGCTGGCGACACGGCAAACAAGGCGTATGCCGCGCTCACCGTCAATGCTCAGGGCTACCTCGTAGCCCGGTACGGCGTCGACGTCGACACGGCTGCCGCTGCGTCGCAGATCGTCGACGTGTTCCCGGTGACCGTGGCATCTCGGGACAAGCTGCCGATCGAGCGCAACTCGCAGCTCAAGGCGAAGGTCACGGTCATGCTGCGTGACGTCGCGAACTACGACGTGACGATGGCGACCTGACCGACCTAGAACGGGTGGGGTGCGGCGACATCGGCAGCGCAGCGCCCCACCTCTCTGCCGACCCATGCCGATCAACTGCCGATTGGAGCCACCCATGCCCATTGCCCATACCCGCGCGTCACCAGGGATCGACCAATGCCGCCTGCTGGGCGCTCGGTGTCGACCCTGCGACCGTCCGCGAGTCCTTCCCCGCGCGAGGTGACGATTCGGGCCGCGGTCCTGTCCGAGCCATATGTCGGGTCCGGGTCGGCTTCCGCCACGGTCATCCTCGACGGGTTGTATGCCGCCGGGACCACGGTTGTGATCCCGGTCCACGACGGTGAGCCGCCATTCGACCCATTGAGCAGGCTCCCCAGGACGCGCGGCCGCAGGACTACGTGATTCGACTCCCTGACGCTAAGGCCGGGTACGCCAAGGCGCTCCGCGAGTTCATCGAAGATCGGCGGCTCTGCGAGTCGACACCCAGATATGCGGCAGGTGGTTGGACCGGCCCTGAGGACGAGAAGCCCGAGGGGATGGCGCAGGCATGAGCGGCGAACTGGACCCCAGGACGTTCGATGTCGACGAGTGGCTGGCGGGCGCTTCCCGCGTGACCAAGATGGTGGAGGTCTACGGCAAGCCGCACCTCCAGGCCGAGATCGATGAACTGGATGCGCTCGCGGCCGACGCCGAGGGCGAGGCACCGCGACGAGCTCAACGCCCGCGCTGACGCCTTGCGCGAGGAGATGGAAGCGTCCCTCGCGCGGTTCAAGGTCTCATCGATCCCCGAAGAGCGGGTCGAGGAGATCCGCAAGAAGGTGAAGGACCAGGAGGACCGTGGCCTTCGCGGTCATGGCCGAGCAGTTCATATCCCCGCCCGGATGACCCCCGACCTGGTGCGGGCGATCCAGGACGCAATCGGGGACGGCTACTTCGCGCAGACCATCACCTCGGCGTGCCTCGCTGCTCAGCAGGGCCTTGCCGTGACGGTCCCTTTCTCGTCGGCTGCCTCTCGTCCGCGCGGGCGCTGACCGCCCGGAACACGCTCAAGACGGCAGTCGCTCATTGGCCAGCCCGTGAGCGTGTTCCTCGGCAGGCGTAAGCCCGGCTCGACCTGGCTGTCGAGCTGACACGCTGGCGGCCCTGGCGTGGCAGTCCTACCTCGACTCGCTCTGTTCCGGCTGCGGGCAGCCGCGGCACGAGTCGTTCGACGTCGAGGCGGATGGGGCTATCGTCGCGCACGCCGACCGGTGCCACGCCTGCACGGCGGCGGCCATCCAGCAACGGGCATGGACGAAGGCCGACGCCGGTGATCGGCGGCTACGACGGGTCAGGCGGGCGCTACTTCTCGACCGAGCGGCGCGCCTGACGGGCCAGTAGCGCGCGCCCCCCGCAATGAGCAGGGCCAGCAGTCCCGCGAGCGCGACGACGACCTGCGCGGCATAGAGGGCCTGCGCTCTTGGCCCGGAATTGACGGCGCTGATGAGGATCGCCGCGGCCAATAGTGCGACTCCGATCTTCCACATGACTTCGAGGATACGGCGAGGGGGTGGCCTGATACGTGGCCCGTGACCGATCCCTCTCCGGTCAAGCTCCGCGCGGACGTCTCCAACTACCTCGCTGGGATGGAGCAAGCGGGCAGCGCAACCCGCGAGTTCTCGAGCCGCGCTGGCGAGGGTGTCGCTAAGCACAAGGCTGATTGGGCCCAGGTGGGCCAGTCGGTCACGGTCGCCGGCCTGGCCATCGCTGCGGGCGTCGGGCTGGCTGTCTCGCGCTTCGCCGACTTCGACCAGGCCATGAGCGCCGCATCGGCTGCGACCCGTGCGACCTCTCGTGACCTCGCCGCGTTGCGGGAGGCCGCAATGCAGGCCGGGGCCGACACCCAATACAGCGCCACCGAGGCTGCTCAGGCAATCACCGAGTTGGGCAAGGCTGGCCTGTCCACGTCCGAGATTCTCGGCGGGGGGCCTGACCGGGGCCCTCTCCCTCGCTGCGGCTGGGCAAATGGACGTCGCCAAGGCGGCCGAACTGTCTGCGGTCGCTATGAAGCAGTTTGGGCTCGGCGGGGACAAGGTTGGGCACGTCGCGGATTTGCTCGCGGCCGGTGCTGGTAAGGCGGTCGGGTCGGTCGAGGACATGGGCATGGCGCTCAAGCAGTCCGGGCTCGTGGCCGCACAGACGGGCGTGAGCATCGAGGAGACCACGGGAACTCTGGCGGCGTTCGCGTCGGCTGGCTTGATCGGTTCAGACGCTGGCACGTCCTTTAAGACGATGCTCCAGCGGCTCAACCCGCAGTCCAAGGAGGCCGCCGACGCGATGGAAGCGCTCGGGATCTCGGCCTACGACTCCAAGGGCGAGTTCGTGGGCATGTCGGTCCTGGCCGGGCAACTCAAGGGGTCGCTGTCCAAGCTGTCGGCTGAGCAGCGGAACGCGGCGCTGTCAACGATCTTCGGCAGCGATGCCGTTCGCGCTGCCGCGGTCCTCTATGACCAGGGCGCGGACGGCATCGCCAAGTGGACCCGTGACGTCAACGACTCCGGCTTCGCGGCTGACCAGGCGGCCCGCCTGACCGACAACCTCCGCGGCGACATCGAGCGCTTGGGCGGCTCGCTGGACACCGCCCTCATCAAGTCCGGGTCCGGTGCGAACGACGCTCTACGGGGCCTCTCGCAGGGTCTTGAGTCGGCCGTTGATTGGTTTGGCCGGCTCCCCGCCCCGGTCCAGTCCGGAGCGGTCCAGGTTGGTGCAGCGTCCGCCGCCGTCCTATTGCTGGGCGGGGTCGTCCTGACCGCGATCCCCAAGATCCAGGCATTCAAGGTCGCGATGGCCGACATGGGGCTGACGGCTCAACTGTCGTCCAGCCGCGTGGCTGCCGCCGCTAAGTCGGTCGGCATCCTCACCGCCGCTGCCGCTGGCCTGGCCGTGGCGTATGCCGGAATGCAGGGTGTCGTCAACGACTGGGCCGGCGCGAACGATGACGCGGTGAAGTCCCGATGACCTCGGGGCGAGCGTTGAGCGGGTGTTCAACGAGTCGCTGTGGATCAAGGGCACCAACCTGCTCGACGGCATCATGTTCTGGGATGGCTCGAACGCCGGCTCGGCCATCGCATTCTTCCAACAGCTTGACTCTGCGCTCTCCGGGTTCGTTTCCAGCGGCAAGGCTGACCAGGCCGCCGAGATGTTCAAGCGGGTCACCGATGAGGCTTCCCGGCAGGGCATCCCTCTGGCCCGACTACAAGAGGCCTTCCCGCAGTATGCCGCCGCCCTGGAGCAGGCGAAGATCGCTCAGGACGGGATGCGAGAGTCGACGTCCCCGACCGTCGTTGCTGTCGAGGACTACCTCGCGGCCGCGACATCGGCGACCGAGGCGACCAAGGCGTATGCGGACGCTCTCAAGGGTTTCGCCTCCCCCGTGCTCGACGCCCGCGAGGCGAACCGGAAGTGGGAAGAGTCGATCGCCAGCTCCGAGGCCGCGCTCGCGAGCAACGGGAAGACGCTCGCGGATGGCACCGAGAAGGGCCGTGAGAATGCCCGCGCCCTGGACGGCATGACCACGGCGGCGCTGGACAATATCGGCGCGATGCAGGCCAATGGGGCTAGCCAGGCGACGTTGCAGGCGACGCTCGACACGTCTCGTCAACGGATCGAGGCGATGGCCGTCAAGTTCGGGATGACCAAGGAAGAGGCACGCAAGTACGCCGAGCAAGTCCTATCGATCCCTGCCGCGCGCGCTACCCAGATCAGCGCCGATACCTCGCAGGCGACGCGGGCAATCAAGGGCCTATTCGACTACTGGTCGTCCAAGACGATCACCCTTCGCGTAGCGGCTCAGCAGGACCGCGTCGAGGGCAGGGCAACGGGTGGCCTCATCACTGGCCCTGGCACGGGCACCTCCGACAGCATCCCCGCGTCGCTCTCCAACGGAGAGTATGTCGTCCTGGCCGCTGCCGTCGATTACTACGGCGTCGAGAAGCTGCACGCGATCAACGCCATGCGCTTCGCGGACGGCGGGCTGGTCGGCGGTCAGCGGACGAGCGTCAATGCCTCAGTGTCGCTCCCCTCGGACGGCTGGGCCATCACCGGGTCTCTGAACGTCGGCGGTCAACTCGTGCCACTCGTGGACGCACGAATCCAGCAGGCGATCACCAGTGAGGCTCGCGCTTACCGGCGGGGGGTGCGGTAATGGCTGCTGCTGTGGCTGCTGTCGTGCAGACCTCACGTCGCCGTATCCGGGTGGATGTGACGGGCTGGCCGACCGATGGGCCGGTCACAGTGACGGGAGCGACGGCCTCGGGCTTGTCGTGGACGGTCCGCTCGATCACCCACGTGTCGGGTGGGGCGATGTCCGGCGGCGACTACGAGATGCCCTCCGGCGTCAACGTGACGTATACGGTGACCGATGGGACGACGACCGTCACGTCGGCGGCCGTGTCGATCACGCTGCCTGCCGAGATGCTGCGGTCTCCAACGACGCCGGCATCGGATGTAGTGCTGGAGGTCATCTCCAAGCCGGGTGTCGACTACGCCCGCGACGAGGTGGTGTTGCGGCCGTTGGGGCGTCGGACCGCGGTGGTCCTGTCCGGCGCACTGTCGGCGGGCGCGTTCACGCTGCGGGTACGCACCCGCACGGACGCCGATCTGACCGCACTGGATGCTCTAGCCGCAGGGTCGGCCCGCTGCCTGCTGATCCTGGGCGACTCGCAGATGGCGTGGACGTATGTGGCGATCGGGTCGATCAGGCGCGCACCTTCGGTGCCCTTCTACGCGGCTGCGGGCGAGGTTGGTGTCGGCCGGTGGCAAGAGTGGGACCTGTCTTGCACAGTCATCTCCCAGCCGGCCGGTGACCTCACCGACCCGTACACGTCGCTCCGGGGCGATCAAGGCCGGGTATGCGACGCTCAGGGCAGTCAAGGCCGCGTTCCCGACGCTGCTCGACATCCTGAAAGCCTGACCGTGGAGTCGATGTCGGCCCGGTGGGATGACGCTGTCCGGCCCGGGTATACGCCCGTGTCGTCGGTGATGGTGTGGCGCGACGGGGTCCAGGTGGCGACGTTGACTCCGCTGCCAGGGAGCAAGGTCACCCTCGATGAGGGGTCGCAGCGGCGGCGGGTCGTGACGCTCTCTACGGCCGATGACATGCTCACCGAGCTGACCCAGGAGCGCACCGACCTGCGCGTGGCGTGCGGCATCGAGTACGGCCCCGGTGACATCGAGTTGGTCGACCAGGGTGTGTTCCGGGTCATCGATGCGGTGCGCAAGACATCGATGTCGCCGATCACGGTGGAGGCTGAGGACTACTCGGGGGTGTGTGCTCTCGCCCGATTCTTGACCCCGTGGGCGACCGCTGGCGGGGTGCTGGTGGTCGATGAGATCGCGGCAATGATCCACGACGTTGACCCATCCATTGACGTCGTGGACGAGACGGGGTCGTTGTCGGTGACGACGGCGGGGTCGTGGGACCGGGACCGGTGGGGCGCGGTCGAAGCCTTGGCGGCATCGATTGGTGCCGAGGTGGCGTTCGACCGGGCCGGTCGGTGTGTGATCCGTCCGATCCCGACCGTCACCGACGCGACGGTGCCCGTGTGGACGATCGATGCCGACCACGAGTTGGCTGTCCTGGTTGGGGTGACGTATGGGTCGTCGGGGCTTAGCTTCAACGCGGTCGTCGCCACGTCGGGGGCGTCCGGGGGGTCTCCTCCGGTGACGGCGGTCGCTCTCGGCGCCTCGTATGGCCTGGGCAACCAGCGTCCACGGTTCTTGTCGCTCCCCTCGGATGTCACGTCTGAGGATGCTGCGGCGGCGGCGGCGGGCCTGCTGGCCCGCTCTGAGGAGCATGAGCGGATCGTTGACCCGCAGGCCGTCCCGAATCCGGCGCTCGACGTGGGTGACCCGGTGCGGGTTCGGGTGCCCTCCGATGGGGTTGATGAGATCCGCATCGAGCTGCTCCTTACCAGATCGCGGGGAGTCTGTCATGAGCATGCTGGTGCGGGCGACGACGAGTCCTGATTCGTCTCCGACTATTCGCCGGGGGACGGTCACGGATGCGCTGCTGGATGGGCGGATCACCGTCGATCTCGGCGGGGGGCAGGACATCACGTGTGAGCGGATGGATTCCTACGCGCCAGCGTTGGGGGAGGTCGTGTACGTGCAGCAGATGGATGTCTCGACCTGGCTGTGTATCGGTCGTCGGTCGAGCGCGGCACCAGGGACGCTTCCCGTGACGGTGAGTTTTGCGGTGCCCTGGGCGATCAACTGGAGCACGGAGTGACGTCATTCCTCGATCACCTCGTGCTGCGGTACAACGGGACCCAGGTCGTCGTGTCTGGGCAGATGGCATACCCACCCGCCCCGCCGGTCGTCGACTACCTGACATGGACATTCTCGAACCATTCGCCGGATGCGACGTTGACGGCCCCGAAGGTGTGGCTGACGTCCGACCCGTCGGGGGGTGATCGCCTCGATCGCCGTCCCGTCGAGCACGGCCGCCCCGCTCGGGTCGGTGTGGTCTGGGGACCCCGCATCGCTGACGTTCTCCACTCCATCGTCGTATGCAGTCGGCATCGCGGCCCCCACCTTGGCCCCACAGACCTGCTTCACGATCGTCATGAAGCGCTCGCCGTTCGGGGTGCCGGTCATCCGGATGGGCGTTGAGAGCAACGTCTTGCACATCGACGGGACCCGCGGATGATCCTCACTCTGCGCCCTGGGGTCACCTACGACACGGCGACCCGCCTCGTCACCGACCATGCGGGGGTCCGTGACGCCACGCCGGTCGAGGACGCGTTGGTCGCCGACCACACCGAGCGTGGCGCGCAAGACGCGCAACGCTCGGCCGCGTTGGATGCGCTCGACGCTGGTGTTGAGGCGTTCCGGGGATACCGGGCTGCAGCGGCGGGAGACATCACGGTCGCTGCTGCCGCCCGTGCCGCCTGCACGACCGCCAAGGCGGCGGCGGATTCCCTTGCTGTGCAAGCCGATGCGTTCGCAGCTGCGCGCACTGGCGACCTCAAGATCCTCGCTCAAGGGGTGGGGGAATGCGCCCGGACTCTGTCGGCTGTCGCTGGCCTGCTGACTGGTGTCCTCACCTGGCGCGGCGCAGTCGACGAGAACGCCGTGCACACCGACGACGCGCTCATGTACCTTGCCCTACTCGCTCGCCGAACCCTGTGAGGACTCATGGCTGACCATTACACGTCCGGCGACGCCCTGGTCTACCCGGACACTGACTCCGCCACCGATATCGCGCTCATCGCGCAGAAGCTGGCGAACTCGGTGCAAGCCGCGCTCACCGGGCGCGAGTCGCGTTTCATCGCAGTGTGTACGTCAAGCACTCGCCCCGCCTCCCCGGCCGCGGGCGCGTTGATCTACGAGTCCGACACCAAAGCATACGGGGTCTGGAACGGCGTCGCGTGGTCCATGTGGGACACGACCAACCAGGCATATACCCCGACGTGGACGGTCGACGCAGGTACCGCCCCATCGCTGGGCAACGGGACCTTGACTGGCACCTACCGGCGCGCTGGCGGGAATATCACTGCGCAGATCAAGTTGGTGTCGGGGACCACGACGACGTACTCGGACAGCGGGGGGAACAACCGCGTGTTCCTGTTCGCGCTCCCCGTCACGGCCGCTGACTACACGCTGATCTCAGGGCAAGGGCGCACGTCCTACGGCTCGACCCCCTTGTGGTATGCGCTTGGGTGGTCATCCAGCAAGGTGGGGATGTCCACTGCCGCCGCTGCTGGTGCCGCGGTCGGCTCGAACTATCCCGCCATTCCCCTGCCGCCACGGCGGGGACGACATGGTCCCTGCGAGTCCACTACACGGCATGACCCCTGCAGAGTGGACCGGACTCGGTGGCGTCATCGTCGGCGTTATCGGCGCGCTCTCCGTGGCGCTCTATCGGCGACGCCGCACCCAGATCCGCGGGTGGGTGATCCTCGTCGGAGAGATGCAGTCACGACTCGACGACCTGCACAAGGCTGTCAGCGCCGCCGAGGGGCGGATTACCGAGGCGACCAAGCGAGCCGAGGAGGCCGAGCGGATCGCCCGCGAGGCACAGTCCCAGGCGACCCGGCTGGGAGTCCTGCACGACGTCCTCGTGGCGCACGTAGAGGCCCTGTGGGAGTGGATCGAGGCGGGTGCGACGCCGCCCGCGCCGAGCATTCCGACCGTGCTCCGGCCGTATCTCACGCTTCCGTCGCTGGAGCGGGTCACCCATGACGTCCCCTGAGATCCTCGCCAGCCTGCGCCGCCTCGCCGAGGAGTTCCGGGCGCTGGGCTTGGCGGACTATGCCCGTGGCCGTGCCGAGCTGCACCGCACCTGGGCCGATGCCGCGTCGCGCGTCGACGCGCTCGCCGACGACATCGAGGACTGACCCGACCAAAACAGGAGGACCACATGTCCGACGCCCCCGACCCCGACGACCCCACAGCGGCCCTGGCCGCCGATGTCGTCGATCTGCACGACCCCGCCACGTCTGGGCTGGACGTCGACCAGACGCCCGAGCCCGACATTGACCAGGACGGGGACGCCTGATGGCGACCAGGACTGACGCCCTCACTGTCGCGGCATCCCAGCTCGGCGTCACCGAGGACCCGCCTGGCAGCAACCGGGTCCGCTACTGGCCGGAGGTGGGCCAGCCGATCGGGTCGACCAACGGGTGGGCGTGGTGCGCCGCGTTCGTCACGTGGTGCCTCCTACGCGTCGGCGTCGACCTGCGGGCACTCGTCTCCTGGCCCTACCAGTGCCAGCGGATCATGCTGTGGGCCAAGGCGGCCGGGCGGTGGAAGACCAGCAACCCGACCCCCGGCGACCTCGTCCTCTACTGCTGGGACGGCAGCGGCCACGCCTCACACATCGGCATCCACGAGCGTTCCGTCGACGGGCTCTACCAGGCGATTGAGGGCAACACGAGCCCGACCAACGTCGGTAGCCAGTCCAACGGCGGTGGCGTGTACCGCCGGGTCCGCTCCCGGTCGGTCATCCTCGGGTGGGTCGACATGACGGGCCTCCTCGACACCGCGGCACCGCCCGCCCACACCCCGCCTCCTGTCGTGACGGACACCCCGCCGGCATACCCTGGTCGGGTCACCCGACGCGGGTCCGTGGGCCCGCGGGTCCGCACGATCCAGCGCCGCCTCAAGGCCCGCGGCTGGACGATCAAGGTCGACGGCGTCTATGGCCCGGCGACCGAGGCGATCGTCCGGGCGTTCCAACGCGAGAAGCACCTTGGGGTCGACGGCGTGGTCGGTCCCCGCACCTGGGCGGCCCTATGGACCACACCCATCACCCGATGACCCTCATCCGCGACGCCGCCTGGACTGCCCTGTCTGCGGTCCTCGCGGTCGTCGTGTGGGTCGTCCTGGCGGCGAGGCGGGTGTGCCGTGGCTGAGGCCCTGGCCGTCGTCGGCTCCGTCCTCCTGGCCCTCGCCGCGTGCGGGCTCATCCTCGGCCTTCTCGCTCTCGCCCACCGCGCCGACAGGTGGATTCTCGACGAGATTCGCTCGCAGGACACCGACCACGACCTCTAGGAGGATCCCGATGAACCCCCCTCTCCGAACGCCCCGATATCCGCCGCCGCGTTTATATTGGGTTCTGGCTGCTCGGCCTGGCCCTCGGTGCCGCCCAGACCGGGTATGCCGCCGCGCAGGCCTGGCCCGCCTGCGTGGCTCAACGTCGCTCTGAGCGTCTATGCCTTCTTGGGCGTGGGTGTCGGCTACACCGCACAGGCAAACACGCCCGGCTATACCGGCGAGCACGAGGCCTGACGACATGGCGACCGTCACCCTCGGTCGACGTCTCGGCACGGCTGCCCTGACCCAACCCCTCAACCCCCGGAGCGCCGGGGGGTTTCCTCACGCCCTAGGAGCACGCATGGCCGGACTCACCCAGACCGAGCAGCAAGCCACGCTCGACGCCCGCTTCCCCACGACGGGCGCGACGGACTACGTCGCCTACAGCGCCAACGGCACATCGGAGACGGCATCGCTCGCGCGTACCGCCATCGGTGCGACGGGCTGGGCTGCCGCCACTGCCGCAACCCCGAGCGTCAAAGCCAACAGCGCGGTGCTGACCAGCGCTGCCGCGTCTGGCGCGGTCACCGTCACGCACTACGCGATCTACAGCGCGTCGACGGGCGGCACGCAACGCACCGACTGGCAGGCGCTCGCCGCGTCCAAGACCCTGGCTATCGGCGACTCGCTCCAGTGGGCGGTCGGGGCTGCCGCGATCACGCTGGACTGACGTGACCGACTTCTCCGATCCGGCCGTCTCCGGGCAGGCTCTCTCATCGGGGCACATGGCCCACCATGAGGGGCTAGCGGACGGCCTATTCGAGGTCGCGTCGGCGTCGGTCACGGGCACCTACACGGTGCCGCAGGGAGCGGCGCACGACGTGACCATGACCGGGAGCACGACGTTCTCATTCACCGCCCCGACCAGCACGATCGGCACGGTCTCGCACTCGTTCATGCTGCGGTTGGCCGGGGCGTTCACCCCAACGTGGCCCGCATCAGTCAAGTGGGATGGTGGGGCGGCCCCGACATACACGACCCCGAGCCTCTATGTGTTCACGACCCTTGACTCGGGCACGACGTGGCTGGGGTCGCAGGTCGGACGGGCCTTCGCGTGAGCGTCGGCATTCGGCAGGCAGCGGCACGAAAAAGTACGTGGAGCCCGCTCCGGCTCCCGTCGCTCATGGTGTGGCTCGATGGGTCAGATGCGGCGACCGTCACCATGAGCGGCAGCAACGTCGCAACCTGGGCCGACAAATCGGGGACTGGCCGCGACGTGACCGCCGTTGCGGGCGGCCCAACTCGGACCGTCACCCAGAACGGGCTACTCGCCCTCTCATTCGCTGGCGGGGCCGGGATGAGCCGCCCTGCCGCTGGCCTGCACGCTACGGGCGGTTGCGTCGCCGTGGTCATGCGCACCGCCGGCAGCGGCCTGCCCACCTACCTGTCAGCCCCGGCAACCATCACCACCAACAACCTCCCAGCTCCGGCCGACCAGTGGCAGACAACCACCGACAACGCGATGTATGCCGGGCTCCCCGAGATGATCAACTCGGCATGGCACAACCTGCGCGGGCAAACCACGTGGGGAGCAGTCGTCACCAACCGCTCCATCTCGGGCGGCACCGCTTCGGCCACCCAGTGGCTCGACGGCACCCAACTGCGGTCCGCCTCGGTCGCCTCGACCAACTGGACCAGTGGCACCCTCACCATCGGCCGCCGCAACGACGGGGCGACGTGGTTCGTCGGTGACCTCGCCGAGGTCGTCATCACGGACGCGCCCCTTGGCTCCACCGACCGCCTCGCCCTGGAGGCATACCTCAAGGCCAAGTGGGGGACCCCATGACCTACGCACTCGTCGTCGGCGGCATCATCCAGTCGACCCGCAACACTCCACCGCCCGCGGCCCGTCGTCTCGACACGGGCGCATGGGTGACCCCGCTCGACGGGATCTGGACCGAGGCGCTGGCCGCCGCGTGCGGGTGGCTCCCGGTCGCCGTCGTCGCGCGGACTGCTGACACGGCCACCCACACGAGTGACTATGCGGTGACCCTCGTCGGTGGCGTCCCGACAGACACGTGGACGGTCCGGGCCAAGACGCAAGCCGAGCTCGACGCGACCACCAGCACCACCAACGGGGCCGCCTACTGGCCAAGGCCGCCACTGCCCTCACCAACAACGCGGCATTCCTGGCGGTCGCATCCCCCACCAACGCACAGGCGGTCGCCCAAGTCAAAGCGCTCACCCGACAGGTGAACGCGCTCATCCGACTCGCGCGCCGCGACCTGCTCTCGACAGACGGGACCTGATGATGGCACTAACCGGAGGGGACGGCCTGGTCGCCGCGGCCAGGCAATTCATCCCGATCACCAAGACCGCCTCAGCCACCACAACCGCCGCGCAGTGGCACACCCTCCTGGGCAATGCGGGCAACCCTGGTGCAGGGTCGCTGTCCATCGGCAACACGACCGCGGGCGTCCTCGTGGATGACGCGGTGGCGGGCTTCCCGCTACTCAACGCCTTCGGGTCCGGCAATACCGGATACCTGCATTCGGTGGCGTTCGCCAACACGGTTGCCTGCCGACTGGAGGTCAAGGACCGCATCTGGCATGCGGGGTCCGTCGTCATGACGACGCTCGCGACCACGACGTTCACAGGCCAGCCGAGCGCGCTTGGACGCTTCCCTGATGGGGCCGGCGTCGGAACGGAGATCTGGATCGAGATCAACGCGGCCGTCTCCGCTACCGCGACGACTGTCGCTGTCGGCTACACCAACTCGGCGGGAACGGCAGGACGGACCACCGGGGCGACCGCGACCCTCGCGTCATACATCACGGGTCGCCTGATCCAGATGCCCCTCCAGGCAGGCGATGTCGGCGTGCAGAAGATCGACTCTGTGACCATCGGCGGCACCGTCGCCTCTGCGGGCAGCGTGAACGTGATCCTCGCCCGCCCCCTATGGGAGGGCGGCAGGGTGCCTGTCGTCGGCGCTGGCGATGTGCATGGACCTGACAAGACGGGCCTACCCATCGTCTATGCGACGTCAGCCCTGTGGCCGATCATCGCGGCCGACTCAGCGTCCTCCGGAATCCCTGACCTGCTGCTGACCGTCATCAACGCCTGAGGGGGTGCCCGTGGCCTCATGGTGGAGCCGCAACGAGTGGCGGCGCGGCACACCATACGGCGTCGTCTACCGCGTACGGGCCGGAGCGTGGCCGAGCGTCCTGCGGACCCTGCTGTTCGGGTCCGCAGGTGCGACCTGGGATGACGCGACCGTCACCTGGGACGACCCCGCGTGGTCGTGGGACGGGCAGGCCGTCACCGGGGCGGAACCGTCCACCAGGTCTCCGGCACGGTTGCCATCACGAGCACCACCAGCGGCACAGCCAGCGCACGAGCAGCCGCATCCGGCACGGTCGCCATCGTCAGCGGCACGTCAGGGACCGTCACCGCGCGACTGGCGGCGTCCGGCACTGTCGCTGTCACCTCCGCGACGACAGGGGCCGCCAGCGCGGTCCTGCCCGTATCCCCCGGCGTCACGCCCATCGTCTCGACCACCAGCGGCACCGCGACGGCCCTGCTCGCCGCATCCGGGACGGTCACCGTCGTCTCGACGACCAGCGGATCGCCTACCCTCGTCGGCGGACCCCAGGTCCACAGCGTATCTGGGGCCGTCGCCATCACGTCGGCGACCTCGGGCAGCCTGACGGCGGTATGCCGCGGTCGGGACCGTGACCGTTGTGAGCTCCACGACCGGATCGGTTACCGCCACGCTCGGCACGTCCGGCACCGTCCCGGTCAGCAGCGCTACCAGCGGGACCGTGACCGCGCGCCTGACAGCATCAGGGACCACCGCGGCAGCCACCGGCACCGCTGGGACAGTGACGGCCCGCCTCCGCGTCACTGGGACCACCGTCGTCACAGCCACGACCAGCGGAGCCGCGTCCCTCCTGGCCGCTGCCTCCGGGGTCAGTCACGGTCGTCAGCGGAACGACCGGCACCGTGACAGCGCTCATCGACGTCGCGGGCACCGTCGATGTTGTCAGCACGGTCAGCGGCACCGTCACCATCGCCGTCCCGTTCACCCCCCGTCCGCCTCACCCTCACCGGTCGAGCCTGGACACCCACCCTCACCGGCCGCGCCTACACCCCGGATGCCCAGGGCACCGCCTACACCCCGACCCTGACAGGAGCCCCGTCATGACCTGGGACGACGACAAGGTGAGCGCGCTCTACTACGACGCCGTGACCAACACCGACCCGAGCTCGGCGACCATCGTCATGGACGTGGACGGGACGGCATACCCGATGGACTGGGACGATCCGGCGACCACCGAGACCCGATGGGACGGCACCGCTCGTCAGGAGGTCACGACCTGGCGCCGGACCGCCCACACGCAGACGGCGTTCGCCGGGGCTGCCGTGACCGCCGGCGCCTGGGCTGACAGTCCTCGCGGCTGGACCCACGTCTGCGAGCCCCGGATCACCATCGGGACCACCGTCACGCCCGGGCGGACGTTCACGATCGTCGCGAGGGCAGCCGCCACGCCCTGACCCAACCCGCACACCACCGCGCCCCCGCTGACTTCTGTCGGCGGGGGCGCTTTCGGCGTTCCTGGGGTCAGTGAAGGTCCGTCCGTGCTCCCTGGCCCGGGCGGCTGGTCATCCACTGGTCGATCTGCGCACGAGTCCACGTCGGTGTCCGGCCGATCATCGTCGCGGGCGGCATCCGCCCATCGGTGCGGTAGGTCTGCACCGTGCGCACCGACAGGCCCAGGTACTCGGCGACCTGGGCCACGGTGAGACCTCGTGTCGACCCGCTCGTATCGGGGTGGTGCGTCGACCGTCATCGCCCGCAGTGACTCGGCCACTGCCTCGGTGGACTCCACCAGGGCAGCGAAGCCGGGGGCCTGGCGCAAGCCCGTGAGGGTGA
>JADJVX010000027.1 GCA_016710385.1 Actinomycetales bacterium | reverse complement strand
GTGACTGATCTGCCCGATCTCGCTGTCGGGCACCAGGCTGAGTGTAGAGCCGGGCTGCGGTCTCGGCCTCGGTGTCGAACCACAGGCAGGTCGACACCGGGTAGGTCTGGGTCATCACGCGGCTCCTGAGGGCGGTGGGATCGCGCCGCGCCGCAGGACGTGACGTGGCTCACGCCACTGTATGCCGCCCACTCGTCACCCTCCGCATCTCGCCTCCCCGCCCCCCGACGTCCCACCCGCGACGTCCCACCCCCGACGTCCCGCCCCCCGCCTCCCGCCTCCCGCCTCCCGACTCTCGGACCTCTCCATGCCTTCGCCTCGGCCTCCGGTCGCCACCTCCAAGCCTGACGGCATACCGGAATGCGTGTGGAACCAGGACAGTCCGGGCCCAAGTCGGGACGTGATCTGAGCAGGGATCGTCGAGGGTGACATCATGTGAGTTGTGATGATCAACCCAGGCTCGTCGGACGGGTTCGAGTCCGCCGCAGCCCAGCAAGGTCGCCACGACCCACCCTGACGCAGACTTGCTCGCCCTGCGCGCATCCTTCAACCTCGTGCGCCTGTCGACGATGTTGGTCCACCGGCTCGAATCCCAGGTGCACCGCGAGGCCGGGTGGAGCATGGCGGGTTTCCGGGTGTTTTGCGTATGGGTCGCCGCTGAGATGGAGCCGCGGGGAGATCGCCCGCTACTCGGGCCTGTCGCGAGCGGCCTGTCGAGCGTCCTCAACACCCTCGAACGCGACGGCCTGGTCGAGCGACACCGCGAATCGGCCGACCGGCGACTGGTGACCGTGCGCCTCACCGCCACCGGCGAGGAGCGTCTCGCGGCGGCATACGGGCGGGAGAACGATGTCGAAACCGCGTTCTTCGCGCGGCTGGGACCCGACCTGGAGCAGTTCGTCGAGCTCATGCGGCGGCTGTTGCGCGGTCGCACCGAGTAGCCCCGAGCGGCTCTGGGTAGACCCCTTCGGAGGGCACCTCAAGGGGTGATTCAGTCGGTCGCACCTTTCCCGACCGATCGGTCAGTGTGAGGCCGAGCACCCAGGTAGTCAAGACCTAGACAATCTAGGTTGCGACATCTACTCTCGGGCCTATGAGCAGCAAAGAGCGCTTCGCAGGAAGCATGGAGATGCCGCCGGAGACCGAGCAGCCCAACGTTTACCCGTTGAGCTGGCACCGGGAGACGGCCAAGATGGAAGAGATCTGGGCCTCTTCCCAACGTGACCAGTGGGACCCGCTGAAGCTCCCCTGGGACACCTTGACCCGAGCTCCTACACGTGGGAGCAGCGCGGCGATCGCGTACTGGTGGACGCTGCTGTCGGTCTTCGACGCATCCGCCCCGCCGGTGTTTGCCGAGGCTCATCAAGACCTACGAGGTCCACGAAGAGGACGCCGTCCGTCGGTGCTTCTTCTCGGTGACCCGTGACGAGCAGATGCACGAGCAGATGTGTGGCCTGTTCATCACCAAGCTGCTCGAGCACCCGGACCCGCTGACCTACGAGGCCCAAGACCGAGCTCGGCAAGCGCCTCCAGAAGAACACCAAGTGGCTGTACTTCAACGGCGGCCGCTACTGGAGTGGCTACAAGAAGGCTGTCCCGCGCTACTCGCTGGCCATCCTCTTCTCGTCCTTCCTCATGGGCGAGATCGCCGCTGCGACGATCTTCCACCAGATGGCCGCCGGCGCGAAGGAGCCTGTGTACCAGGCCGCCTTCCGCAACATCGGCCGCGACGAGGGCCGTCACATGGCGATCTGCATGTCGCTCATGGAGCGCGACTACCCGAAGCTGGACGTGTCCGAGCGCAGCCTCATCACCAAGCAGATCCGCGCCGGCTACCTGTTCCTCTCGGCCGTGCTCTTCGAGCCGCCGATGGAGTTCTGGGACCTCCCCGAGGACTTCATCCCGGCTCAGCGCGAGGGCGAGGCCATCGCACGTGCGGCTGGCTTCTTCATTCCCGAGTACGAGCAGAAGAAGGAAAACTGGCGTTCGGCCATGCTCAACCTCAAGGGCGTGCTCGACCGCTACAACATCCCCTTCCCCGCGATCCCCGAGGTCGGCATCACCGGCGAAGAGATCAGCGACATCGACATGGACGACATCATTCCGGTGTTCTGATCCAGCGCTGATTGGCGCGTGATCGGTTCTGATCGACAACGCACGAAGGGTATGCCGCGGTCTCACCCACCCGGCATACCCCTTCGGTCTGTTCCGGCATTTCCACTGTGTTCCACCCGTTCTAGCGCTCTGAGTGGCGAGTTTCACGGTCACTCGCCCCTTGCGCGGTAGCGGCCCATTCGGTTGAGTCGCAACCCGATTGACATTCGATTGACATCGGCTCGACACCCGCTCGACACCCGCTCGACCGCCGAACCTCGACCACGAAGATAGGGACCATGACAGCGACAATCCGCCTCCAGCCCTCCGGGCACGAGGTTCCTTGCGAAGCCGGCGACACGGTGCTCACCGCCTTGGAAAAGGCCGGCTACATGATGCCGAACAACTGCCGTGCGGGCGCCTGTGGCGAATGCAAGACCAAGGTCCTCGACGGCTCCTTCGACCAGGGCATGGTCCTGGACATGGCGCTCAGCCAGGCCGACCGCGCCGAGGGCTATGGCCTGATGTGCATGGCCAAGCCGCTGACCAACTCGCTCGACATCGAGTTCGGCACCGTCGACGCGCTGCAGAAGCTCTACCCGCCGCGCGAGAACGTCCCGTTCGTCGTCACCGACCTCATCCGGCGCACTCCGTCGATGCTCGAGGTGCAGTTGCGTCCGCTCGGCGAAAACCTGCGCTACTGGCCGGGGCAGTACGTCATGTTCGGCAACCAGGCCGAGGGCGCGCCGCCGCGTTCCTACTCGATCGCCAACGCTCCCCGTCCCGACGGCGAGATCCACCTGCTGATCACCAAGGTCGCGGGCGGGGCCACGAGCGGCTGGGTGCACGACAAGCTCAGTGTCGGAGACCAGGTGCTGCTCTCCGGTCCCTATGGCACCTTCGTCGGCGATCCTTCCGTCGAAACGCCGGTCGTGTGCCTGGCCTCTGGCTCGGGCCTGGCCCCGATCCTCGGCCTCACCGATGGGGCGCTGCGCCGCGGGTTCAGAAGTACGGCGTCACCCTCCGTCTTCTCGGCCCGCAGCCAGGCCGATGTGTTCGACCGCGGTCTCATGGCGTGGTGGGAGAAGAAGCACCGCAAGTTCAGCTTCGTGCCGACGTACACCGGTGGCGAGGCTCCCGAGGGTGCCAAGGCCGGCCGCATCCCGGCGATGCTCGACCAGGTGTTCCCGTCACTGGCCGGTCACAGTGTCTTCATTGCCGGCAACCCGGACTTCGTCGAGGCATGCAAGGCTCGCGCGCTCGAACTCGGCGCCGACCCCGACCTCATCCACGTCGAGGGCTACTTCCCCGCGGCCCCGGCCGAATGGCCGCCCCCGACGCGTCTGGTTCCCTGATCAGGGGCCGGTCGCCTACCGACCGCTCCAGACCACACCAGCCGGGGTATGCCGTGTACGCACGGCATACCCCGGCTGTGTTCCGTGGCACCCGGCACATAGCGCCTCGCCCCAGCAGTGGCCGGCGCTTGCCAGCGGGTACTCACCGGTCCTCACCGGCTCTCGCGGGTTCTCACTGCTAATCACCGGTGCTCATCGGTCCTCACCGGTCCTCACGGCTACTCGCCGGTCCACACCGGTCCACACCGGTTCTCACCGGTCCTCACGGCTACTCGCCGGTCCACACCTGTTCTCACCGGTCCTCACTGTCGACGGCGCTCGAAGAGTGAGCACTTTCGGCGGTCGAAGAGTGAGCGGTTTCAGTTTAGGGATTCTTGCTCGGCTTTGATGCTGGGCAGGGTGTCGACGCCGCGGTCGCGTAGCCGGTAGGAGGCGCCTTTGGGGGGCGATGACGTCGGCGTGGTGGACGATGCGGTCGATCATCGCGGCGGCGACGACTTGGTCGCCGAAGACGCCGGCCCAGGAGCTGAACGCGAGGTTGCTGGTGAGGATCAGCGAGGCGTGCTCGTACCGGGAGGAGACGAGCTGGAAGAAGAGGTTGGCGGCGTCCTGGGCGAAGGGCAGGTAGCCGACCTCGTCGACGATGATCAGCCCGTACCGTCGCAGGCGGGTCAGCTCGGTCGGGAGGCGGCCGCGGTCGTGGGCCTCGGTCAGGCGGGTGACCCAGTCGGTGGCGGTGGCGAACAGCACCCGGTGTCCTTGGCGGGCGGCGGCAACGCCCAGGGCGGTGGCCAGGTGCGTCTTGCCCGTGCCCGGCGGGCCGAGGAGGACGACGTTGCGGTGCTCGGCCAGGTAGGCACCCGAGGCCAGGGCCTGGACCGGGGTGCGGGCTGCGGGTTGGTGGTCGAAGTTGAAGTCGTCCAGGGTCTTGACCGCGCCGAAGCCGGCGGCGCGGATGCGTAGCCGGGCGCCGGAGGCGTTGCGGGCGGCGACCTCGCGTTCCAGGACCGCGGCCAGGTAGTCCTCGTGGGTCCACCCTGTGTCGCGGGCGTGGTCAGCCAGGCGGGCGGCGGCCTCGGTGATCCGCGGTGCCTTCAGCGCGGCGGCCAGGTGGGGGTGATCTGCTTGAGCGACTCGCTCCCGGCGGTGGGCTTGGGTGTCATGGCTGACTCACCTCTGTCAGCCCGAAGGCGCGGTCGTAGTCGGCGAGGTCGCGCACCATCCCGTCCGCCTCGGGCGCCGCTGGCGTGGGGTGCTGATAGTCCTGGCGCAGCGCCGCGGCGGTCGCGACGTGCGTGGGATCGGTGACGGTCATGCCGCGGGCCCAGCGGCGGGGGTGTTCGGCCACCAGCTGGCTACCGTGACGAACCCGCACGAGGTCGAGGTCGGCGGCCACGTCGACCCGGGCGCCTATCGCGCGGGGGTCGACGGAATAGTCGTTGGTGTCGACGCGCACGTAGTAGTCCCGGCCCAGGCGGACGTGGTTGCGCCAGCCCAGGTGCAGCACCGCCGGCGGTAGGGGCAGCATCGACTCCTTGTCCGCGGCGAGCAGATCGGTCGGCCGTGCCTTGAGGGTGCGCACCGTCCGCGCGTTGGCGGTGGTCAGCCAGTGGGTGAACTGGGCGTTGAAGTCGGCCGGGGACTCAAAGTGTCGGCCGGGCATGAAGGAAGTCTCGAAGAAGCCGTTGCGCCGCTCGACGATGCCCTTGGACTCCGGGTCCCGCGGCGGCAGCAGCACCACCTTCGTGGCCAGCGTCCCGGCGAACACCGCGACCGGTTCGGTGACCTTGCGCCGTCCGATGCCAGGCTCGTTGTCCCAGATCAACCGGCGCGGCACCCGACCCAGCTCACTGAGCAGGTCCCACGTCCCGAGCAGCAGGTCCGGTGTCTTCCGCGTCGGGATCATCCGCCCGAGCATGTAGCGGGAGTACCCGCAGGTCATGACCAGCACCGGAAGCAGCGTCCGCGAGCCATCCTCGAGCAGGATCTTGCGCGGCGGGAACCACAGGTCGCACTGAGCCACGTCCCCGGCCGTCCACGTCAGCCGATCGGCTGGATCGATCGGGCGGTGGTCAGCCCGGACCCGGTTGACGTTATCGCGGAACCAGCGGATCGACCCGGTCCACCCGACACGTTCGGCCAGCACCGTGGCCGGCATGTCCGGAGTGTCCGCCAACAGCTGACGCACCCGCGCCTCGTACGGCGTGAACGACGTCGGCCCCGGCCTGCGTTCGTACTTCGGCGGACCGTCCGAGGCCACAGCCTTGGCGACCGTGTTCCTCGCGAGGCCCAACCTCTTGGCGATCTTGGCCTTCGGCACACCCTCGGCGGCCAGCCTCCTGATCAGCGCCCAGTCCTCCATGGTGATCACACTCCAATCGTCGAAGAGTGCTCACTTTTCGAGCGCCGTCACAGCTCAGTTTTCAAGCGCCGTCGACACTCACGGCTACTCGCCGGTCCTCACCGGTCCTCACCGGTTCGCACCGGCTCTCGCGGGTTCTCTCGGCGAATCACCGGTCCACGCCGGTCCTCACCGGTTCGCACCGGTCCTCAGGGCTACTCAGCTGGTGCGCCCGGCTATCGGGACGAGGGGTCGCCTCCGGGCAGCACTCAGCTACCGCCGCGCGTGGACAGACCTCGCCCCTGTCGCCACCCGGTCCGCGGGCTGGGCGTTGTGTGCTCATGGAAGTAGACGGTCTTGGCGCCCGGGTTGCCGAGGCCGTCGGGGTTGTCGGT
>JADJVX010000026.1 GCA_016710385.1 Actinomycetales bacterium | reverse complement strand
GTTGGCGACCACGATCCGTTGACAGGCCGGCCCCCGGGCGCCGGATAGCGCATAGCCGGACAGCGTCGTCGGTAGGGCGAGGCGATGCCACGCGAGCAGGCCCAGCAGCGCCACGGCACCGAGGGCGGCCAGGATGCGGCCCCAACGCCAGGACGAACGGGCCGGGGTGCCGTGGGAGGGGATGCGCGTTCCGCGCAGGTATCCGAGTCGGGACATGGTGCTGCCTTCGGTCGACAAGGTGGTTGGGAGGGCGGCGAGCTTCTGGCTGACGGGTGTGAGGGGACGGACGGGGTATGCCGTGCCGCACGGCATACCCCGTCGCTGCGGGGTCGTCGGGAAGGTCGGGTGCTACGGAAGCGGGCCGGCCGCGAAGGTGACCGCTCGATTCAGCGCGGCCGTCGCGGCATCGACCTGCGGGGGGTTAGCCCGGTAGCCCAGGCCCTGGGTCGTGAGTCGAGAGCTCTCCACCCCGCGGGCGACCAGGTCGGCCTTCACCTGCTCGGCACGGGCCTTGGCCAGCGCTTCCAACGACGCCCATCGGGTGGAGTAGTTGGCGGTCTGACCCGAGATGACCACGGCCAACCTGGGGTGGCCGACCAGGTAGCGGGCGTAGGCGTCCAGGAAGGTGCTGGCCTGCTCGGGGTGGAGGTACCCCGCGGAGTCCGGGAGGAAGGCCAGCGCCGAGTCCCCGACGAGGGCGAAGGTCCCGGCCTCCTCGAACGACGGGTAGTCGCTCGGGACCACGGCCGTGACCGTGTGGTCCGTCGTCGGCGCACGTCCGGAGATCTTGCCGGGGATGAGCGTTGACTTCCCGCCGCACTGTTCGACGACCAGGCTCCAGAGCTTGGACACCCGCTCCCGGTCGGCGATCGTCAGCTCCGCCTGGGGTGCCAGGCCGTAGCCGAGGCCGACGAACGCTACGGAGGAGTTGGCCAGCTTCGGGCACTGGCCATTGGCCTTGACGTGATTGGCCATCTCCGACGGCTCAGCGACGAAGGCACCCTTCGCGGCGAGATTGACCGCGCCGCGATCGGACAGCCCGGGGTCGGTGACGATGAGCTGGACCTGGCCGGTGGCGCCCGCGACCGAGCGGCCCGAGTCGACGGCCAGCGCCAGGGCCGAGGCCAAGTCGGTGCCATCGGTCATGGGCACGGCCGTCTGCGCCGCCCGGGCGAGCGCGGCGACGATGCGGACCCGGGCGGCCTTCTTCGACAGGTCGTTGTTGCCCTCGGGCTTGCGGCTCTCGATGGGCATGACAATCCGCGGGGTGCCTTCGACCGCGATGACGCCCACCGGCTTGCCGGATTCGACGGCCTGCTCGGCGGCGCACAGCGCATCGAGGGGGATCCCGGCGGCGGCATTGCGGTGAGCGGGCACGACGTAGACCACGACGTCGCCGGTCAGGCAGATCTGGCCCCCGCCGGTGGCGACCACCGGGGAGGGAGCCTCCGCGGTGGCGACCACCGGGGAGGGAGCCTCCGGCCCGGTCGGAGTGGGCGTGCCGGAGGAGCACGCCGTCGCGGTGAGCGCAAGAGTGGCGGCGGCGATTGTCGCCGCGAGTCGTGCGCCGAGCGAGGTGACGTTCATCTGTGTGAAGCCTCTTTCTCGAGGGGCCGATGGACCGGCCCGGCAGTGAGGGGGTACTTCCCCCAAGCAGCGGGAGGGGATGGGAGCGCGGGTGGTATGCCGGTCCGCGCCCTCGCGAGCCGGCATACCGAAGCGGTCAGGCCGCTTCGACCGGGACGGGCGGGTCGGCGACGGGCGGGTCGGCGTCGGCGACGGCGGATGCGACGAGCGAGTCGGCCTCCTTCGGCACCCAGGGGCACGGCTGTTCGGTCCACGCCGGGGCGCGTAGTTCGTGCCGCAGGCCGGCGTAGTCGGTGCGGCCGCGAGCCAGCCGACGCGTGTAGGTCCGCAGGCGGCGCTGGTAGAAGCTGCGGTGCCGTTCCTCGATGCGCAGCAGCACGGCGAACTCCTCCTCGAGTTGCGCCCGCAGATCCAGGGCTTGGGTGATCACCTCGTGCTGCTCGTCGCGCAGCGCGGACAGGCGCTGGCGCACCGGTTCCTTGGCGCGGCTGTGCTCGGCCCGACGCCGCTGGGCGATGATGCGCTCGTCGACGTGACCTTCAGCGGGCCCCGCGCCGGTGCGCGGCTCCGGCACCTGCTCCAGATCCGCGCGAGTGTCCCGGATGGCCGCGTCCAGCTGGGCCTTGCGAGCGAGCAGGGCCTGCAGATCGGCGACGTGCGCGTAGTTGACGTCTGCGGTCGCGGCGTAGAGGCGGTTGACGTTCTCCTCGTGGAGGTCCTGAAGGCGCTGCGCCCACTCCAGGTCTGCCAGCGGTCGGTCGCCGGCGTGACGGCCGTCGAGCCAGCCGTCCCAGTTGTCCGCAAGGCGCAGCCAGAACCCATAGCTCATCGGCTGAGCGACGCCTCGGTGGGCGCGGTCGGTGGGGTGACCGCCGCGGGAAGGGATGCCGGAGCGGTGGTAGATGACGCGCTCCGAGGGGGAATCGGTCGAGATCCTGGTGCGGCGGCGGGCGGTCCCGACGACGACCTTGTCGGGCTTGCGGGTGAAGAGACTCATCTGCGGTGCGACCTTTCGGGCGAGGGGCTGAGGCAGGCGCCTCGAGAAGAGCCCGCTTCCCCCAAAGCGCCTGGTTCGCGCCTGGTCCGCGGCGGCGCCTGCTTGCCCGTGAGGGCCCGGCCGAGAGATTGGGGGAAGTCGCCCACCGGTGGACACCCGTCCACCTCCAGCGACCGAAGGAACCGATCAGCATGGACCAGCCCTCGACACTCCTCCACCCGACGACAGCACCGTCGCCGCCGACAATGCCCGGTGGCATCACGCTGCGCGGCTTCATCGACCCGCCGTTGGTCGCCTCGCGCGGACGATCCCGCGTCTCTCGCGCCCTCACGTATGCCGTCGTCGTGGTGCTCGTGATGCTCGACGCCTTCCTCATGCGACCGGTCCTCATGCTCGTGCTCGACGAAGCAGAGCTCGGTTCCTACATCGCCTCGTTCGGCCTCGCGACGGCGGCGTGCGTGATGGCGTTCTACGCAGGTCGTCTGAACGCCGGCGCACAGGGGCGTGGCCGCCGGCTCAGCCTCGTGGGGTCACTGCTCATGACGACGTGGCTCTTGGGTGGCCTGTTCATCGCTGCCTTGCGCGCGATCGGCGCATCGACCGCCACCGAGTTGTCGGCCTCAACCATGACCACGGACTCGTCCCCGGTGACCCTGCAGAGTGGCCTGCAGGCCATCCTCTTTCTGGTCATCTACATCGCGATCGGCCTGCTCACGATGACCGACGCCAAGGAGGACCGCTCGGACGTCTTCGACGCTCGTCTCCTCACGGTTGACGCCCTTGAATCGGTGCGCATCCGAGTCGCGCAGCTCGATGGTCTGCTCACCCACCTGCATGACGAGCGGGCCCGGGCCCGGATGTGGCTCGACGAACTCCCGAAGCGTCAGAGCACCCAGCTCAGCGCATCGGCCGACCTCGCCGATCACGGCGCCCAGCACGCACGGCTGGTCATCGCGAGCCACGCCCAGGACCCGTCGACCTCGGGTGTGACCTCGCTCAAGAACCCGGACAACCCGCTGCACGGCCACCTCGACTGACGGGGCATCGTGTGCGGGAGGGGAGCGGACGGCATACGGCGCAGGCCAGTCGTATGCCGTGGAACGAGCCGGGTGGTGGCAGCGGGCTTAGCGGGCTATTGACCGCGGCTTAACTCGCGTGCTGTCAGCGTGACAGTGGGCCACGTGTGGCCCCGCTGTCGAACCGCACAGCGAATGGGATCTCCCAGGAGAGTCATGATGTCAACAACCCGCACGACCCGCACCACCCCCACCTCTCGCCGCAGCCTACGTCGGAGCGCCGCCGCACTCGCCGTTTCGGCGGGCGCCGCCGCGGCCCTGCTCACGGCGGCACCCGCCGCCGCCGCGGCCCCCTCGCCGGGTCCCTATCCCGTCAGCCCCTTCTTCAGCACCCAATGCCACGGCCTGGCCCTCTGGGCCGTGTCCGGCTTCATGGAAACGAGCGGCTCCAAATCCAAGACGGCACCCACCGTCGTCATGCGCGCCCCGGACGGCACGCTCTACACCCTGGTCGGCAACTGGTCGTCGACCTCACGGTTCAACGGCGTCTACTACTCCGGCCGCTACACCTACGACGAGACGTACTACGCACCCGACGGCTCGGTCTGGGGCACGTGGAAGGGCACGCAGCTGCTCAACATCTATGGGGTCCCTTACGGACCCAAGTACGGCACCTGCAACAACCCGCTGTGACCTGTCTGAATCGAGCTACACCGGCCTGAACCGGACAGCTTGAGGGGGGCGGACGGCATACCAGGGCAGGTATGCCGTCCGCTCACCCGGTGGCCCCGCAGTCGCCTGCCAGCCGGGCTTGGAAAGACTGGCCATCCTCTTGCGGAATAAGACATGCGTTCGATAGAATGGAGCATGTTCGAGGGCACTGAATGGGAGTGGGGTCAGGACTGGCTCACGTCGTTGGCCGGCCGCCCGCTGCTCGGTGCCCGACCGACCGAGGTCGCCGACGCGCTGATCTGCATCGACCCGGTCGCGCTGCTGGAAGCCGACGAAGGCGTGGCCGAGGAAGCGATCGCCACCCTCCAGCAGGCGTTGAACCAGATCAGCGCCCTGCAACAGGTATTCATCGAAGCCTTCGCCCGGGCCAAAGACCGGGAATGGCACCTCGGCCAAGCCCGCCTCACCGAAGCCGGGCAGGTGCCCCTGGGGTCCTGGACCGCCGACGACTTCGTGCCCTCGATGCTGGCCCCGCTGCTGCACCTGTCGCCCCGGTCGATGGCCACCCGGGTCGCCGACGCCCGCCGGGTCGTCAACGACCTGCCCGTGACCCTGGCCGCAGCCCTGGCTGGTGACATCGAACCCTGGCGCGTCAGTGTCATCACCGACGCCAGCGACCTGGTGTCCCCAGCCCTGGTCAGCCAGTTCGAGACCGCCCTGTATGCCGCCCGGCCCGGCGCCCGCGACGGCGGCCTGGGCCAGAGCACCGCCGGGGCCCTCCGTGCCCGAGCCCACCGCGTCGCCGCACGCATCGACCCCGACACTGCCGCAACCCAGGCCCGTCAAGGCCGAGTCGACCGGGAAGTCCGCGTGCAACCCGGCCCCTACCCCGGCACCACCACCTGGACCGCACTCACCCCAGCCGGCCGGTCCGGGCAAGCCTGGGCCGCGGTCTGCGACCTGGCCACCGAATACCGCCACGCCGACCCCACCCTGACCCTGGCCCAAGCCCGAGCCGACGCCTTCCTCGACCTGCTCCTGACCAACACCCAGGTCACCACCACCGTCACCGTCGCCCTGACCGACCACACCATCACCACCGGCGCGCTCACCGCAGACAACGCCCTCACCGGCACCCTGATCGGCGACCACGTGACCCAACTGCTAACCGACCCCACCACCCGGCTACGCCTGGCCCGGCTCGACCCACACACCGGAGCCACGGCATACCTAACCCAACAGACCTACCACCCCGGACGAGCACTCGAACGCCTGGTCCGCGCCCGAGACGGCACCTGCCGATTCCCCGGCTGCACCGTCCCCGCCGCCCGCTGCGACATCGACCACGCCATCGCCTACCCCCACGGACCCACCGACATCCGCAACCTGCACTGCCTCTGCCGACGACACCACGGGTTCAAACACCACGCCGGCTGGCACCTCGACCTCGCCTGGGACGGCACCCTCACCTGGACCAGCCCCACCGGCCGCCACTACACCACCCACCCCGCCGACCGCCGCAGCAACGCCGCCTGACGATCAGCGCTGCGCTGCGGCGCCGGCGGGGGCGGACGGCATACGGGAACAAGCTCTCGGTATGCCGTGGTTCCCGCTGGCATCCCCACTCACCTTCGCAGGAGCGCCCGATGAGCAGCCTTCACGACTTCACCGCCACCACCCTCGCGGGGCAGCAGCAGGCGCTGGCTGACTACGCCGGCCAGGTGGTGCTCGTGGTCAACACCGCGTCCAAGTGCGGGTTCACGCCACAATTCACCGAGTTGGAGGAGCTCAACCAGCGATTCGGTGCTCAGGGGCTGGCCGTCCTCGGCTTCCCGTGCAATCAGTTCGCTGGGCAGGAGCCGGGCGACGCCGCCGCGATCCGCGAGGTGTGCCAGGTCAACTACGGCGTGACCTTCCCGATGTTCGCCAAGGTCGAGGTCAATGGCGACGGTGCCCACCCGCTGTGGCAATGGCTGCGCTCACAGAAGGGTGGCCTGCTCGGCAGCTCGATCAAGTGGAACTTCACCAAGTTCCTCATCGGCCGAGACGGCCAGGTCATCAAGCGTTATGCCCCGACGGTGTCGCCGAGCGCGATCGCGCCGGACATCGAGGCAGCCCTCGCCGGCTGACCGAAAGGACCCGGCCGCGGGGCCGGCGCGTCAGGCCTGCGCTCGGTCGCCCTGGCGGAGCAGCACCAGCCGCACCGCACACGCCTGCCGGATCACCTGGAAAGCCGCCTCCTTGGCCGTGTGCCGCAACCGGGCGTCGGTCGCCGACGCGAGCGTGAAGTTGAACGCGACGAAACACGCGAGGAAGCCGGCGACCTGCAGGTGAGCCGAGCTGATCAGGTAGGTGTGGCCGGCCCCCTCGTAGCGCAGGAGCACGTTCGGAGCCGACCGAGTCCACACCTGTGCGGTTGCCGGATCGACCGCGAGGTAGCCGATGACCACGAAGAGCAGGAAGACAGCGGCGGCGATGATCAGCCCGACCATGAGTTGGGAGAGCATCGCGATCTGCCGGACGTAAAAGCGTTGCCGCCGCGTGAGGGGGCAACTCGCGGGCACTTCGAGAGCGGACTCGTCAGCCAGGCCGACCAATGGGGTGTCGGACAAGGCGTCCTGGAGCTCATCCGGGGTCTCGAAGTGCACGAGTTCGGCCAGCCCGAGGTCCTGCTGGCGGGCGATGAAGAGGGCTGCCAGCAGCAGCAGCACCGAGATGACGGCGAGGAAGGGCGTGATGGTCAGCGTCCCGATCGACCCCCAGACGCCGGGGTTGAGGAAGAAGAAGAACACCACTCCGAGAGACACCGGCAGCGAGGTCGCGAGAGTCGACCCGGTCTGACTCAACGACCGGCCGAGGCTGCGGCTCAACCACCGCGACAGCGTGACGATGCCGAGTCGCTCCAGACCGAGGATCACCAGGAGAGCAACGAGCTGGAGCAGGGCGACGATGACGGCCGTGAGCACCTTGAAGGTCAGCGGATCGACGTCCTCGCCGGCGAACTCATCGGTGCTCGTGGCGAGGGTGATCATCAGGGGCGGGCCGATGACGAACGCGGCCGACTCGAGCCAGCCGATCTTCTGGACCGGTCCGAGCAGCGGCCTCCTGCGCAGCGCGTTGGACGCCAACCAGGTGACCACGACGATCGCCAGGGCCATTCCGAGGGCGGCCCACCACGCCAGCGTCGTCGACATGGGCAGCGCGACGAGCATGAGCAGGAGAAACCATCCGATGAGGACCGGCGTGGCCCGCTCCGAGGTGGAACGCGCGTAGGGAGTGCCCGACAGCAGCAGCGTCAGCCCGCGCCGATCGAACCACCGCACGATCTCCCCGCCGGTCGTGCTCGGCGTGCTCCCGGTGCTCTGCGACATACGAAGCCTTCCTGATCCCGACTCGATCCCCGCCCGATCTCCGCCAGGAAAGATACCGGGCGGCGGACGGCATACCGGCTCGTATGCCGGGTGGTCGGGTCAGTCGCCTCAGTCCGCGTCAGAGCTGCCGTGCCGCAACCGGTGCAGTAGGCCGTGCTCGTCCTCGGCCGCTGATGTGGACTCGGCCAACCGGGTCGAGCCGTCGGCCGCAATGGCGGTGTCTTCGAAGAGCAGCAGCGTGATGCGGTGGTTGTCCATCTCCCGGACGGTGAGCTGGCCGCCCTCCACCCGGACCATGTCGCCGACGTTGGGAACGCTGCCGAAGAACTTGTAGAACAACCCGGCGAGGGTGACGTAGTCGTCGTCCTGCGGGAAGTCGAACGGCACCAGGTCTTCGAGGTCGAGGATGCGCATCGAGGCGTCGATCTCGTATTGGCTGCCTTCGAGTTTCTTGACCCGCCGGGCGGCGTGGGTGAACTCGTCCTCGTAGTCGCCGACGATCTCTTCGAGGATGTCCTCGAGGGTGATGATGCCTTCGGTGCCGCCGTATTCGTCGACGACGATCGCCATCTGCTGGCGAGTGCGCTTGAAGTCGGCGAGCAGGTCGTTGAGTGGCTTGCTGTCGGGCACCATGAAGGCCGGCTTGGCGAAGTCGATGACCTTCTTCTTGCTCACCGTGGCCATGCTGTCGCTGGAGGCGTGCTCGGCCATGTAGGTGAGCAGTTCCTTGATCTGCACGATGCCGGTGATCTTGTCGATGCTCTTGTCATAGACCGGGAACCGGGCGTGCGGGATGTCGCGGAAATAGCGCAGCGTGTCGCCGAGGGTGGCGTTCTGCGGGAGGGCGCGGATCTGGGTGCGTGGCACCATCGCCTCGCGCACCGAGTGCTCGTCCAACTCGAAGACGCCGCGGATCATCTCGGTCTCCTCGGGCGCGAGCATCCCGTCCTTCTCGCTCGCTTCGAGGATCATCCGGATCTCTTCGACGCTCATCGTGAAATGGCTCTCGCCGTGTCCGCCGAGGTTGCCCTGCCCGGAGAGGCGCAGCAGCAGGTCGGAGGCCCACTTCATGACCGCGATGAGGGGGCGGAAGGAGAGGTACATGATGTTGATGAGCCGCCCCACCATGAGCGAGAGCTTCTCGGACTTGTGGAACGCCAGGACCTTGGGCGCCAGCTCGCCGCCGACGATGTGGACGAACGACACGAGGACGAACGCCACGACATAGGCCACGGTGTGCGCAGCGTGGTGCAGGGCATCGTGGTCGCCGAGCGCGGTGAAGATGTCGACGACATAGGGGTCGATGACGGTGTGCAGGGTCTCCATCCCGACGGCGCCGAGGCCGAGGGACACCAGCGTGATGCCCACCTGGGTCACCGAGTAGAACCGCTCGGGCTCCTCGTGCAGCAACTGCACGGTCTTGGCGCGCTTGTCGCCGTCTTCGGCGAGTTGCCGGATCCGGCTTCGCCGGGCCGACGAGATCGCGATCTCCGACCCCACGAAGAATGCGTTTCCCGCGACGAGAAGCAAGATGATGACCAGCCGCAGATAGAGCGGGAGATCCTCCATGGGGTGACCCTCCAGGGCAACCAACGTGTCGGCGGGCCCCGATGGGCGCAACGCCTGAGGGGCCTGATTCTAGAAGCGCAGCCCGGCCCGCAGTAGGCCTAAAGACACCCCGCGTCTACCGGAACGGCAACCGGGGTATGCCGTCCGCTCACCTCCGCGCGCCCCTCGGCCCGGCGCGAGACGGCGCCGGCCCGTTACGCGCGCCCGTTACGCCCGCCCGTTACGCCCGACTCGGGATGATTCGCCGAACTCGCCGCTCCGAGGGGCGCCGGGCCTCTAATCTGGCCCCCGTGGTGCATCGGACGTGGCCTTTCGTCGGGCGCGAGCGGCTCGTCGGAGACCTCCCCGCGCGTCTGGACGCCGGGCGACACATCATCCTCAACGGACCTGCCGGTCTCGGGAAAACCCGCCTGGCGCAACACATCTCAGACCTGTATGCCGCCCGCGGACTTCCCGTCCACCGCATCGTCGCGACGCCGGGCTCACCGCTGGCCCTCGCTCCCTTCGCCACCTTGCTCGGGGCCGAGGCCGCCGCGCCGAGCGGTGATGCCGTGATCGCGGTGCGCCGCGCCTTGGGCCGCGCACGAGACGCGCTGCCCGGCCCGCTGCTGGTTGTCGACGACCTGCACCTGCTCGATGACGCCAGCGCCACCGTCGTCCACCAACTGCTGGCCGGCGGCTCGGTGCGATTGCTGGCCACTCAGCGCTCCGGGGCACACACGCCGCCGGCGGTCGACCGGCTCAGGCAGGAACTCGGCGTCGAGCATGTCGACCTTCCGCCGCTTGGCGACGACCAGATCATCGCGATGGTCGAAGCCGCGCTCAAGGCTCCCCTGGCTGGGCACGCCCGCCAACTCGTCGCGAGCTCGGCCGCCGGCAACCCCATGTACGCGCGCGAGCTCGTCGAAGGCTCGCTGGCCGCTGGGGCCTTGGCCCGGCATGGCGGGGTCTTCGACTTCGACGCCCGGATGGTCGCCACGGCGCTGTTGGAGGAGGTCGTCCTGGCCCGGCTGGGCGATTTCCAGGGCGCCGAACGGACCGCGATCGAGGTCCTCGCGCTCGGGGGACGTCTCGATGCCGCGCTTTTGGAGCGGATCGTCGGCCTGTCGGCATTGGAGACCCTGGAACGTTCCGACGTCGTGGTCGCTACCGCGTGGCGGCCCGAGCCGAGGTGGGCAGAGCCGAGGTGGGCAGAGCCGAGTGGACGGCATACCGCAGGAGGCACCCGCAGCGCCCGGCCCGAGGTGCTCGTCGACCTCGCCCACCCGCTCTATCGCGAACTCACCCGGGCCAGGCTGGGCAACTTGGCCCGGATGCGGCTCTACCGGACGCTGGCCGATGCCAGTGTGGAGCAGGCGGCCGAAGCCGACGCAGCCGGAGCATCCGCTCAGTCGCCCGCGCTGACCGCGGCGGAGTTGCAGTCGATCACCTGGCAGGTCCGCGGCGGCCGTAGCGTCGCACCCGAGGTGCTCACTGCCGCGGCCCATCGCGCGATCAGCACGGGGAACAGCCCGCTCGCTGCAGAGCTGGCGCTCGAGGCCGCACAGGTTTCGGGAACAACCGAGGCGGCCCTGCTGGCGTCGTGGTGCCATTCGCTCAACGGCGATCACGCCACCTCGATCGAGCTGTTGCGCGCGGCTCTGCCACGAGAGGCCGACCCCTGGGCGTGCGCGGCGATCCGCCTACGGATCGCCGAGGAGCACTGGTGGACCGGTGAGCTGGCTGCCGGTCAGGCGGTGCTCGACGAAGCGGCTGCCGAGGACGGCCCGGGTGCTGCCTTGGCGGCCGCGCAGCGATCCGCACACGCCGTGCTCGCCGGCTTCCCGGGGCCCGCCGTCGCCCTCTCCGCCGAGCTCATCGAGCACGACCATCCGTGGGTGCGGTTTGTCGCGGTCGTCGGCTACTCGCTCGGTTTGATCTTCGGTGACGACCCGGCTCGGGGCCTGGCGGTCTCTCGGGCTCTCACCGACAGCCTTTCGGGGGCCGACATCCCGCCGATCGGTGATCCCGCTCAGCATCACGCGATCCAGCTCTTTGGGCTGCTGCAGACCGGCGCGGTGGCGCAGGCCCGGGAGGTGGCGGACACGGCATACCGGAGCACCGCCGCCTCGCCCTCGGTGCAGGCGCGGGCGTGGGCGGCCATGTCGCTGGGCCACGCCGCCGAGCTGGCCGGCGATCTGGCGGCCGCTGCGCGCGTGCTGGCCGAGGCGGACCGGTTGTGGGCAGGGGTCCGGGTGTGGGGATTCGCGGTGTGGTGCGGCGCCGCCCTGACCCGCGTGCAGGTGATGCGCGGTGACGTCGACGAGGCAGCCACCACGCTCGCGCGGACCCAGGGTTACCCGCGGCCGCCGCAAATGCTCAACGGCCACCTGCTCGACATCGCCGCCGCCTGGGTCGCCCACGGGCAGGGCGACCGGGCCGCGGCGGTCGCGGCGTTGCGCGCGGCGCTGAGCCAGGTGCAGGCGAGTGGATCGGTGACCAACCTCGCCGAGACCTGGCACGAAGCAGCTCGCCTGGATCTGCTGGCCGACCTGATCGACTCGACCGACTCGACCGACTCGACCGGAACCTGGGCACGGCCGGTCGGGCCCCTGGCGGCCGCCCGGCATACCTTCGTGCAGGCCCGGATTCGTGGGACGGGGGACGAGATCGGTTTCGCAGCAACCCGATTCGAAGAGTTCGGGATGAGCCTGTATGCCGCTGAGGCGGCTTCCAGCGCGGCCACGGCATACCGTCGCCAGGGCCTGGCCAAGGAGGCTGCCGGCTGGGAAGGCAAGGCGGCCGCATTGTCAGCCGAATTGGGACCGGTGTCGCTGCCGCTGCTCGGTGCTCGCGGCAGCAGCGGTGTGTTGACCGCCCGCGAGGCACAGATCGCCCGGCTCGCGGCCGACGGCCTGAGCAACCGACAGATCGCAGCCCGGCTCGTCGTCAGCGAGCGGACCGTCGAAAACCACCTCTACCGGTGCTTCACCAAGCTCTCGGTGACCAGCCGCGACCAGCTCGCCCAGGCTCTCGCCGGCGAGCCTGTGTCCAGCTGAGCGAACAAACTCGGCGGGTCGGAAGGTTTCCCGGCCCGTGTGGGTGTGACGGGGCGGGTTTGTCGGCGGGTCGGCGGGTTTGTCGGCGGGTCGGAAGGTTTCCCGGCCCGTGTGGGTGTGACGGGGCGGGTTTGTCGGCGGGTCGGAAGGTTTCCCGGCCCGTGTGGGTGTGACAGGGCGGGTTTGTCGGCGGGTCGGAAGGTTTCCCCGGGCGGCGCGACCCGCGGCGGCCAGTTTGAGTACCTGCACCCGCGGGATTGAGTGGCTACCACTCACGCGCTGAATCGGACCGGGCCGCGAGGGTTCGGACATGGCCGGACTGGAAGACGTGCTGCGGCGCATCGCCAACGATGCGGCGTGGGCCGACCAGGTCCGCCTCACTCCGACGGAGGCGCTGCGTGGCTACGACCTTGGCCCCGACGAGTTGGTGCGCCTCGAACGCGCGCTGGGCGTCCACCCGACGGAGCCCACCCGGCTCTTCGTGGCCGACCCACCCGGGCCGGCCCAGCAGCCCCCGGGTGGGGCGTCCCTCCCAGACGTCGCTCGCCTGACCAGTCTGCCGACGGGTATGCCGTGGCGCGCCGTCGCCGCCGCAGTGGCCGCGCTTGGTGCCGGGCTGGCCATCGGGCTCACCGGACTGATCGGCCGCGGCGGCGCGGGCGTCACGCTGCGACCCGACGCGGCGAGCTATTACGGGTGCAGCGACGACTCCGCTCGGGGTGCCGCCCTCGGTGACCTGCACCGCGGCGATCAGGTGTGGATCATCGGCCGCACCGGCGCCTCCTGGGCGGTCATCCGGCACCCCGACAACCCCGGCGCTCCCGCGTGGATGCCGCGGGCTGCCCTTGCCGACTACGGCGACCTCGAGGGCCTGCCCGAGCTCACCTGCAGCACCGCCCTGGCCGCAGCCGCCGCCCCGGTGCCGACATCAGCATCACCCACCTCCGCGACAGCCACGGCGTCATCGGCACCGTCCTCACCGACTGCACCGCCGCCGACGGCACCGACCAGCGCACCTCGGACCACGGCGGGGTCGACGCGCACCCAGCCGACGACACCGGCCCCCGCGACGCCGGCACCCACAGCACCCACGCCCACCCCGCCGGCCACCACGCCCAAAGACACCACCGGCCCGGCGCTCACCCTGACCACCGACTCGGGCTTCCTCTACTCCGAGGGGTCCTCGGCGTGCACGGCATACCGGCAGCAGGTCACTCTCACGGTGGCCGCGAGCGACCCGTCCGGGGCGACCGTCACTGCCGCCACCTGGACCGCTGGCGGGAAGTCCGGCGCAGCAACCTCGTTGGGAGGCGGGCGATTCCGAGTCGGGCCGCTCTACAGCACGCACTCCGGGACGATCCCGATGACCCTCAGCGTGACCGCTCGCGACAGCCTGGGCAACACCTCAAACGCCGCCCGCACCGTCGACTTCCGCCAGATCGCCGAAGCCTGCATCGGATGACCGCCATGAGCTCCAGCACCGCCACGACCACCGCCCCCCGCGCCCGGCGCAGCCCTGCCGTGACCGCCCTCGTCGCCATCGCGCTCATCGTGCTCGTCGCGACGGGTGGGTTCATCGGCCGATCGCTGCGGGCCGGCGACCCCACCCTCCCCGTCGCCGGCCCGCTCAGCGTCCCCGCGGGTGTCTCCCAGCCGGCGACCGCCACCGGGTATGCCGGACCGCCCAGCGCCAGCCCCGGTGTCAGCCCCGGCGTCAGCCCCGGCGTGAGCACCGACCCAGCCCCCGGCGCAGCTGCTCCGGGCCTGGCCATCGGGTCAGGCCGGCCGGAGCCGAATCCCGGGGGCGGGCCGGACCTGCGCGCCGACCCGGAGGCCGGCCTCACCGGCACTGCTCCGATCGCGCCAGCCGGTGCCGAAAGCCGCGATCTGTCCGATGCGACTGCACTGGCCACCCTCCGACGGGGCTACGGCGAGCCCGCCACTGCCCCGACCACCAGCCGTGCGGCCCCCGGCATACCCGCGCTCGTGCCCAGTGACCCCGGGACCATCCGGGCCTTCGTCGACCCGTGTGTGCGCACGCCGACCGGGCCGGGTTGCCAGCAGGGCCAGCAGGCGCTCGTGCTGGGCTACCGGCAGGCGCCGGCGTTCCAGACCCTGTGGGTCGGGGAGATCCGCAAGACCGACCTGTATGCCGGGGAATGCTCCCGTCAGTTCCCCACCGCGCCCATCGACTGGCGCACCGACACGATCTTCGCGGCCGTCGTCAACCAGCCGGTCATCGCCCGGCTGGACCTGCAGCTCAACACCCCAGGGGTGTTCGCCTCGCTCATCCGGGTCTCGCACCCTGGTGCGGTCCTCACCGCCGAGGCGGCGGCACCCTCGGCCGACCTGGTCGCCGCGTGGGCCGAGGCCTTCGCCCGAGGCACTCAGACGCCCGGAATCCCGTTGTGTCTCAAGGTTTCTCGCCAGGACATGGACGCCAACCGAGACGGCTGCCTCGGGGAGTTGCACAGCACGACCTGGTACGACTGCGCCGCCACCTTCGCCCTGTCGATCCACACCGGCTGCACCAGTTCGACGACCGATCCGCTGTGCGCCCGACTTGACGACGTGCTCGGCCGGCGGGCTCCGGCGGGCGTCGTGGCGGGCCCCTTCACCTTCGGCTACTCCTACGATCCCCAGTGGTCGGCCTGGGATCCGCAGTTCGGCGGCTCCGGTCTGACCGAGGCGGACCTGCGCCGTCCGGTGCGCTTCGCCCCCGTCGACGCGCTCAATGTCGAGGTGCGGATCCCGACGTTCGCCGTGACCCTCGGTGAGGCCACCGCACCCGAGAGCGCGGCCCATCCGCTGGAGGGCCGGATCCGCAGCCAGCAGGCCCAGCGCGTCGCAGCGGCGGGCTACCCTCCGGGCACCGACTGCCGCTCTGTCGATCCGGCGATCCTGAGCACCACGCTTCCGGTGACCCGCCAGGCCGCCCAGACCCGCTACTGGACCCCCGACCCAGGCACGCCCGCCAGCCGTGAAGCCGTCGTCAACCTCACCATGCCTGCCCTGGCGCAGGGCGAAGCCGTCGACATCTGCGTCTTCTGGTACCTCCTGCCCAGCCGCTCGTACGACAACCCCGTCGTCACGGCGATCGAACGGCATACCGTCGTGCCGCCTGCCCGCGCGGCCACCGAGCTGAGCGTCGTCGGCCAGCCCACCCTCGACCGATGGACCTTCCAGGTCATCGGCGACCGTTCCCTCACGGCCGCGTGCGGCTTCCCGAACGCCCCCGCCACCGCAACCACGGTGCGTCCGCTCGGGGACCCTGGCTTCCTCTGCCGGGTCGAGGACAGCCGGTTCCTCTTCGACCCGGGCGACATTGAGCTGTTCACCACCGATGCCCTCGCCAATCGTCCGGAGGGCCGCACCCGCATCTGGATCGACAACCGCGGCTGTATGCCGTCCGGCTGCGGCCCCGCGCGCAGCGCCCGCATCCCGCTCAGCGACGGCTCCGGCATGGACCTCGTCGTGCGTAAGGTGCCCTACTCGAGCACCCCGCTGCTGCCCGGCGGCCGGTTGGTGTCCGACTGGTCGGCCGACCAATGGCGCATCGATCCCGCTGGATTTGTCGCTGTCGCACCGCAATTGCGCACCCCGGTGCGCCAGGGCGCCCCGACGTTGGACACCTTCGGGGTGCGGGTGCAGCCCTCGCCCGCATCTGCGTCGACCGCTCTCGACCTGATCTGGCAGGCCGATCGCGAGGTCACTCTCGAGGTGAGCGCCTCGAGTGTCGTCCCCGCCGACCGGGCGCCGGCCTGCCCGACGACCTTTCTCGGCCCGACCGCCCCCGCCTCATCGGGACGGCTCACCGTGCCAGGCCTGTGCGCGGGCACCGAATACGCCCTGGCGGTCACCCTCACCGATGCTGCGACCGGACAGTCGCGCCGGTATGCCGGGCCCGCCCTGGTCGGGCGCACTGCCGCACCGCCGGTGCCCGCCGACTTCCTGGCCGCCTGGTCGGTGACCCTCGCCGAGCCGCCGGTGTCGGGTGGGCCCGGAGCGGCGGAGGTGCAGGCCTCGGTGACCGCACTGCGGGTGGCCCTCGGTGGCCGCACTCTCGTGAGCCGCGCCGACCCGGCCGCTCGCTGCACGGCATACCGGCCCGGGACCGAACTGGCCGCCGGGTTCGAGCATCCAGCCGCCCTCGGGCAACTCCGCCTCGAGGTGTCCTATGTGCTCGCCGCGCCGGGAACGTCCGGGTGCTCGGGACCGGCGGGCATCGCGACCTTCAGCGTCGACACCGACATCGTCTGGGACGGCCGCAGCGAACGGACGGTGCTGCTGCGTGCCGCCGACGGCCGATCGGTGCGTGTCGTGTTGCGTCCCGCTGCCGGCGACTGACCCGCCTTTGACACCAGATCTCTTCAGCCCCACCACGAAATCCCCGCCACCAAGGAGTAGACATGACAACTCGCGCCAGCCGAGTCCCCAGCCGCGTCCCCAGCCGAGTCCCCAGCCCTAGCCGCATCGCGTCCGCCGCCGTCGCCCTGAGCCTCGTCGCCACGCTGAGCGCATGCTCCTCGGGTTCGACGGCGACCCCGGCCGCTGCCCCGTCGTCGGCCGCGTCGTCGGTCGCGTCGACGCCAGTCGGCACCCCCGCAGCCAAGGCCACGACGAACGCCCCCGGCAGCGGTTCCGACAGCGGGACCGGTCAGCCGACCTGGTGTCAGCCGGCTCAGGAAGCCGTCGAGACCCTGCTGGGCAAGGGCACCGTCTTCTCCATCACTGGTGACGCGAAGCGGTGCCGGGTCGCCGCGACCGGCGGCAAGCGGGGGGTCATCGACATCACCAATCTCACCGCGTTCGACCCCACCGCCACGTATGCCGCCAGCCGCAAGGGAGAGCGAGCCATCACGTGCATGGGCAAGATCCAGGAGCCCACGGCGGCGGCGCCGGTCTCGTTCCTCAACACGACGTGCTTCGAGCAGACCTTCACGGTGAACTTCTATATGGAGAAGGCCGGGCAGGTCTACGAGATCGTCTACGACGGCGACTCGTCGATCCCCGTGACCGCTGACAAGGCCGGCGCTGCGGTCGTCCAGATGGCTCGCCTCATCCCGGCCCGCAGCTGACCCGCGTGCCGATCGGGCGGTGAGCGGTCAGGCGTGAGCGGTCAGGCGTGAGCGGTCAGGCGTGAGCGGTCAGGCGTGAGCGGTCAGGCTTGGTGTCCCTGAATGAGCTCGCGGGTGCCCAGCGGCGCCGCCAGCGTGACGCGAATCCACTGGATCGCGGCGATCGCCGGCTGCGGACCGTCGCACGGGCCGGCCCCGAGCTGCGGACCGGTCCACACCGTGAGGACGACCCGCCCTGTGCTCTCGTTGACCTCGGTACCTGTCACGGCGTCGCACGGCGGCCCGCCGCTGGTCACCTGCACGACGATGCTCTTGCCCTGGGCGAGCACGAAGACGAAAGGCGTCGCCCGACGTCGTTCTCCGGCAACGGGTTCGGTGATCGTCGGGGTCGGTATGCCGGTCGGGAAACCGGGTGGCTCGGGAAGTGGTGCCGGTCCCGGGACGCCTCCCGATCCGGGTGCCGAACCGGTGGCCGGGGGGACTCCGGTGGGGGGGCTGATCGGGGCGACCGGCGGTGTGGAACGACCGCCGGGGGTCTCTGCTCGTCCGCACGCGGCCAGGACGGCGCCGCCGACCACGGCTGCGGCGGCCGACATCCCGCGCAGCAGCCGGCGCCGCGACGGCATACCCGGGTCTGGAGCGGACGGCATACCCGATGGTAGGCCGGGCACCGGAAACGCGCCCGGGGAATCCGGGCGCGTTCCGTGCCGTCGGTGAGACGGCGGGCCAGCCATCAGAGGTAGCGAGTGGAGTTGTAGAGGCCCCAAGCGTCGTCGTCGAAGTACGGCGAGAGCATGATGGTCGGGCCGACGATCCGGTCGATACGGCTGTTGACGCCGTTGAGCTGGCCCCAGTTGCCGTCGTAGCCGTAGAGCCAACCGCCGCCGGAGGAGCCGCGGGTCATGTCGCACGGGATCTTGACGGTCTGCGACCACACCAGCCAGGCGTCCCACTCCGGGCGAGGTCGAGCCCCAGCAGCGCATCAGGTTGCCACCGTCGAACGGCGACTCGGCCGGGTAGCCGAACGCGTTCTCCCACACGCCGCTCTTGCCGCGGTTGGTCGTCAGGCCCTGGCCACCGAAGTAGTCGACGATGTGGTAGCCCCAGTTGGTGTTCATGATCGCGACGCCCATGTCCTGGCTGAAGTCAGAACTGCTGGTCCAGGCCGACTTCGACCACAGTTGGCCCGCCGACCAGGTGCCATACGGCCGCGGGTTGGCCAGGTCGTCGTCATAGGCCGGCACGAAGGTCCAGTTGCTGTGCCAGGTGCCGCCGGAGCCGCCGTGCACGCAGTGGCCCGCGGTCCAGACAGTGTCCTTGCCCTCGGAGTTGACGATGGTGCCGGAGCACACGTAGTTGAGGCCGCCCTTGGTGAAGAAGACCTTCCCCGCGGTGTAGGCGGTGGGCACGTAGTAGGGCAGGTTGGGGTTGTAGGCCGCCTGCACGAGGCCGCCGGTGCTTCCGCCGCTGCCGGCCGGGGCGAAGACCTGGCTCGGGGTGCCCGAGACGCTGCGGACCGGACCGTCGTTGGTGGCGGGCTTCTTGCCGGCCTTCAGATCGCGGGTGGTCTTCTCGACGTATGCCGTGGCGGAGCTCGCGAGCGCGGGGTCCTGGTCGGCGGAGATGGCCGCCGCCATGCGGGCCTTGGTCCAGTAGGCCTCGAGGATCTCGGTCGACGTGGCCTTGGCCCCGTGGGCCTTCTTGCCGGCGGCCTTGGCCTCGGCGGTGAGGGCGGGGGTGCCGGAGCCGACGTCGGCGGACCGGACCGCGCTGCCCGCCCCTCCGGCAGCAGCAAAGGTCCCGGCTTGGGCGGCGGTCGAGCTGCCAAGGGCGAGGGTGGCGACGGTGGCCAGCCCTGCCGTGAGTGTGAAGAGTCGGGTGAAGGTCGTGGTGCGCATGGGAGAGAACACCTTTCGAGTTGCCCCGAGAGCCTGCTGCCCTCGGTGTCAGACCCAAAGAGGCCGGTATGCCGTCGGTGATACGCCCGATGCCACGGTCATACGGGTTGGTGCCGAAGCCTCACTTGGAGACCCACGCGGTGCCCTCGAGTGTGGATCTGATCGTGATCGGCGCCTGGGGGTCGCCGCCTACTTGCTCGGGCGTGTACGAATCGGGGTAGAGAATGTGTTCAGTGGTGATCAGGGTGCGGCCGTCGAGGCGGACTTCGGAGATGGTGTGGTCCGCTGGGCCGAATTCGCCGCCGGGTCGCGATTCACCCCCGAAGTAGACCGGCAAGCTCCGCGTCAGCCGGCCGCCAGGACCCTCAGCAAAGATGCCAACGAAGATTCTCACGGAGCCCTGACCTGCGCAGCACATCTCCGGGGTGCTGCCTGCGCAGCGGTAGGCCAGAACGAAGTCCTCCCGCCCGTCGCGGTCCATGTCTGCTCGGCCGACGATCCGGATGTCGAGGATGCTGGCGCCGTGGTCCGTTTCCGGGTGCTCGATTGTTGTGCCGCGGCCGTTTCGGAGTGTGATCGGCCGGTCCTGAGGCCAGCCCTTGTCTGATGCCGTTCCGCAGCTCCCTGCCGGGATGGTGGCGTTTTGAATCTGCTGGCCAGTCATGCGGGGGTTGATGTAGTCGTTGACTGCGCCCAGAACTTCGTTGGAGAGTTCGATGCTTCGCATCAGGCTGGTATGGAAGCAGGGACCGGAGAAGGCCCCGAGTGGGGCGCCGGCTACGTCGTTGGCAGTCGTGAGTTTGAGGATGAGGCCGGCTTGATCGACGCCGGCTCGGACTGGGGACAGTTGATATGCGCAGGAAACGGTCTTGGACACGGTTGCTCCTGCGACGGCGGAGTTTTCGGTGACGATCACATCTCCGACCGGAATGGTGTCTGTCTCCCAGGGGAAGCTGAACCATCCGACCTTCCGGACTTGAAAGTCGGTGGACCCCGCAAGTGCGTTCACCGGGATGGCCGCTGGGATGGGCTTGAGTTGCCCGAGCTCGGTCGACCCGGCGCGCAATGCGCGTCCAGCTTCTGAATCGAAGGCTCGGACCGGGGGCGGCAGGAGCGCGCACAGGGAGCCTCCGTCGAGACTGTTAGTGCTGACTTGACCGCATATGGACAGGATGAGTCGCAGGATGACCAGTTGCTTGAATAGCAGCGAGCCTGCCGAGATGGCGCTGTCAGTGAGTCTTGCCGCGATGGATCCGATGCTGGGGGTGCCCAGCGTGATGATCTCGCCGATGACCCCGCTCCGGTCTGGGTTTGCGGCAGCGTAACGTGCGACAAGGCCGCCCATGGAGTGTCCGACGACGATGACTTCTTGGCCGGATGCCTTTGCGAGGCAATCGATGACTTTGCCGAGCGCCGGTCCCAAGTGAGAGTCGGTGACCCAGCGGCCTGAGTACGGGTGGTAATCGAAGGTGAACACGGCCGCACCAGGTACGTCTTGGAGTTGGCCGACCAGCGATCGAGGCACGTCTGCTTTGCCCATCTTGTTCGCGGTGAGGTCCACCATGTGCGAGAAGGCGCCGGCCAGGTTGGGGTTTCCGTCCGTGGTCGAGGTTGTCAAGTTGTCTGTGTAAGCAGGGTTGGTCGTGGGGGTGTTAGAGGTAGGTGTTGATGCGGTCGGGGTAGACGAGGGAGAGTTCGCCCAGGGCTGCTTTCCAGCCTTGGATGACGGAGCCTTCGACGAGTTTGCCGGGGGCCTTGCGGGAGTGGCCTCTGGGTAGGCCAGCTTCTTTGGCGCGTTCTCGGGCGCGTTTGTCCTCGATGTTGCGGATGGCCAGCCACAGCAGCTTGATCGCGGCGGTGTCGTTGGGGAAGTGGCCGCGGTTCTTGATGATCTTGCGGAGCTGGTAGTTCAGCGACTCGATCGCGTTCGTGGTGTAGATGACCTTGCGTAGCGCGGGCCCGAACGCCAGGAACGGGGTGAACCGGTCCCACGCGTTCTCCCAGGAGGCGAGGGCGGCGGGGTACTTCTTGCCCAGGGCGGAGTCCGTGAAGGTGGTCAGCGCCATCAAGGCGGCGTCCTCGGTGGCCGCAGTGTAGATCGGCTTGAGCAGCGCGGCGACGGCCTTCCGGTCGCTGTAGGACACGAACCGCATCGAGGCCCGGATCAGGTGCACCACGCAGGTTTGGACCATCGCTTCCCGCCAGGTCGTTTCGATGGCCTCGGGGAAGCCGGTGAGGCCGTCGCAGCAGACGATCAGGACGTCCTTGACGCCGCGGTTGGCCAGTTCGGCGCATACCCCGGCCCAGAACTTCGCTCCCTCGCTGGCTTGGATCCAGATGCCCAGGACGTGCTTGATGCCGTCCATGTCGACACCGACGGCGATGTGCGCGGCCCGGTTGCTCACGTGCGCGCCGTCGCGGATCTTGACCATCAGCGCGTCGAGGTAGATCACCGGGTAGAACGCCTCCAACGGGCGGGTTTGCCACGCGATGACTTCCTCGGCCACGGCGTCAGTGACCTTGCTGATCGTCTCGTGCGACAACTCCGTTCCGAGCGTGGCGGCGAGGTGGTGCTGGATGTCGCGGATCGTCATCCCGCCGGCGTACAGGCTGATGATCATGTCCTCCAGGCCACCCAGCCGGCGGGCGCCCTTGGGTACCAGCACCGACGCGAACGTGGAGTTCCGGTCCCGCGGCTGCTCCAGGTCGATGTCACCGACCTCCGTGCCGAGCGTCTTCGGGGTGGTCCCGTTGCGGGAGTTCCCGGACCCGTGACCGGCACGGTCACCCTTCTCATAGCCGAGGTGGTCGGTCAACTCAGCTTCCATCCCGCGCTCGAGAACGGCCTTGATCATCTCCGGCAGGAACCCGCCCTCACCCGTCAAGGACAGGCCGCGCTCATCCGTGGCCGCCATCAACTGATCCAGCATCTCGTCGGTGAACAACTCCCGCCGCAGCCGCCGAGCCTCAGGCTCGACCTGTTCGCGGTTCTTCAACTTGGCCATGCTCACTAGTCAATCTCCTTCAGATAGAGACCCACCCCTTACACAGACCATCTGACACCCCCCCGTGGGTCGGGTGGGTGGACTGCGATACCCAGCCGTGCACCAGGATCACTGGAACCCAGGAACCACCCGCCGACGTCGGCTTGATGGTATGGCCCTGAGGTGTCCGTTCAGCGGGGTTGATGGGCGCCAGTTCAACGCGAACATCGTCCAACTCGAGAGCTTTGGCGCCACAATTCCATGAACTCGGTTCGGACGCCGCAGGCGCCGCCACAGCCGGATGTGCCGTCGTGAACGCCGCCAGCAAAGTGAGGGCAATCGCTAGCAAGCGCCGGGAGGTCATGACGTCCCCGGGCTCGCTGCGTCTACGGGGACGGTTGCAAGCACTTTCCATGTGCCAGCCTCCTTGACCATGACAGCGAGGTAGGTCACTGACGTAGTACTAGGTGGTTGGACGACGATCTGGATCGTTCCGCCCAAGCCGGTTCCGTCCGGTGACCACGTGGTTGGTGCCGCCTCGACTTTCGTGCCGGGGGGAAATGCCTGCCTGGCCTGATCCGCTGTGACGCCCGAGGCGGCGGCGACCAAAGCAGCCGGATCAGTCTCTAGCACCCCAACTTGTGTCGCTACCTGCTCGGCATCACCCTTGGAAACCGTCACTTCGCTCGTCAGTGAAACCGACGGCGTTGACTTCGTGTCGGATGGGTTGCCTGTGCAACCGGCCGTGACAAGTGCAAGTGCGACGGTGAGCATTGCCCGGCTAACCTCAGCGCTCATGGCAGCAACCTATCCGGTGACACCGCAAAGCCCACCACTAAGCCCATCGTTCCAGACCGAGTAAGCAATTCCGCCGGCCAAGAAGATCAGAATCGCTGGGATGAGGTCGTCGTGGCGCCCTGCCAAACGCGTGGCCCGTCCCCGTTAGGCTGCGACGGGCCGAAGCGATCAGGATCGGGTGATCTCGCGCAGCGCCGTGATGAGGCGGTCGATGTCGTCATCGTTCGAATAGGGCGCCAGTCCGACCCGCACGCCTCCCGCGTCGGCCAACCCCAGATGACGAGAGCACTCGATCGCATAGAAGTGCCCGGCCGGCGCGTTGATGGCCCGGTCCGCCAACGCCTTTCGCACGTCCTGGGAATCCCACCCGGCAATCCGGAACAGCATGGTCGGGGTCCGGGCCGCGGCGTTCGAATAGACCGTGACGCCGGGCAACTCCCGCAGCACCGGCTCCAGACGCGAACGCAACCGGTCCTCGTGCGCCTCCAACACGGCATACGAAGCGAGCAGACGCGCGCGCCGGTCGGGGCGGGACCCATCGGGTGCCGCGGAGGGTGCGAGCCCGGCGAGGAAGTCGACCGCAGCGGTCGTGCCGGCCATGAGTTCGTAGGGCAGCGTGCCGAGTTCGAAGCGCTCGGGCACATCGTCGGTCGAGGGCAGCAGCTTGTCCATCCGCAGGCCCTCCAGCAGCGTGGGCGCCGCCGCGACGACACCGCAGTGCGGCCCGAGGAACTTATAGGGCGAGCAGGCCCAGAAGTCCGCTCCGAGGCGGGCGACGTCGACCGATGCATGCGCCGTCGCGTGCACCCCGTCGACCCACACCAACGCGCCGACCGCATGGGCGGCCCGCGCGATCTGGGCGACCGGCGGGCGGGTGCCGATGAGATTGCTCGCGGCCGTCACCGCGACCAGCCGAGTGCGCGGCGACAGCAGCGACGCCACCGCCTCCACCGGGAGTTCGCCGGTCGCGGGGTCGAAATCGGCCCACCGCACGACCGCCCCGACCGCGGCAGCGGCCTGCACCCACGGCCGCACATTGGCGTCGTGATCCAACCGCGTGACGACGACCTCATCGCCCGGCGCCCAGGTGCGGGCCAGCGCCCGCGAGAGGTCATAGGTCAGCGCAGTTGCGCTGCGCCCGAAGACGATTCCGCGCGGATCGGCGCCCAGCAGGTCACCGAGGGCGGCCCGGCACTCGCCGACCACGGCCTCGGCGCGCTGCTCGGCCGGCGTCACCGCGCCGCGGTTGGCGATCGGCGCGAGCAGGGTGTCGCGCACCGCCTCGGCCACCACGTCGGGGGTCTGGGTGCCGCCCGGGGCATCGAAGTGCGCCGCACCCGCGGCCAGCGCCGGGAAGTGCGCGCGCACCCGTTCGACGTCGTATGCCGCGTCGGGACCCGGTGTCACGCGCTGACCCCGTCGACCGGCATACCGTCCTGCAGGTAGACGCAGCCGGTGCCGGCAGCCCGCGCCGCCAAAGCCGACGCGACCCGCCGGCGCACGGCCGGGCGCAGCAGCGGCAACGCGGCCTCGGGCTCGACGAACCGGTATTCGCGGACCTCCTCGACCTGGACGACGACTCCGGCGGCGGCCTCGGCGGAGAACGGCGCGCAGTCGAAGAGGAACCGCAACCCCATCGCCTTGCGCGGCTTGGCCGGCCGGGTGTCGACCGCGGCCAACCGGCCACGGGTCACGGTGAGCCCGGTCTCCTCGAAGACCTCGCGCCGGCAGGCCTCCCACGGGGTCTCGCCGGTCGATTCCATGACCCCGCCGGGGATGGTCCACCCGGTCTTGTAGGTCGGGGCCAGCAGGAGCAGCCGGCCGGAGTCGTCCCAGACGAGCGCCCCGGCCGACGCCGGAATCCCGGGCAGTCCATCCCACGCCAGCGCACCGGCATACCCAGCGTCGTAGTCCGTCATGGCACGACACTGTATGCCGCCCCGGCAGCCTCGCTGCGGCCGTGAGATTGCTTGCTCGGGTGGGCTGCGTCGCGGGGCGAAGGACTACGCTCCCGACGTGCTCACTGCCCTCGCGGTCCTCATGTGCGTGTCGGCCCTGCTCGCCTGGGCCAACGAGAGGTTCACCCGGATCCCGACGACCGTCGGGGTGACCTTGGCGGGCGCGATGGCCTCGGTGCTGCTCATCACCTTCGACATCGCGGGCTGGACCTTCGGTTTGCGACCCCTGGCGACCGAGCTGTTGCAGACCCTCGACTTCACGGCGTTCGTCCTCAACGGGATCCTGTCGTTCCTGCTCTTCGCCGGCGCGATGAGCCTGGATGCGCGGTTGTTGGTGCGGTTGCGCGCCGGCATCCTCACCTTCGCGTTCCTGTCGACGGCGATCAGCACGGTGCTCATCGGGTTCGCCGCCTGGGGAGTCTTCCGGCTGGTCGGTCTCGACGTGCCGCTGTTGTGGTCCCTCCTCTTCGGCGCACTGCTCTCCCCGACCGACCCGGTGGCTGTGCTCGACATGCTCAAGCGCGCCAAGGTGCCCAAGAAGGTCGAGACCCTCATCGCCGGTGAGAGCCTCTTCAACGACGGCGTGGGCGTCGTCTTCTACCTGGTCATCGCGGCAGCCGCCGGCGTCGGCACCTCGCACGTCGAGGCGAGCCTGACCGGTGCCCTCACCGTCTTCGCCCAGGAAGCGCTCGGCGGGATGGCGTTCGGGGCGCTCCTGGGTTACGCGTGTTACTGGCTCTGCAAGACGATCGACAGTCATGCAGTAGAGGTGCTCATCACCCTGACCACCGTGGTCGTCGGCTACGGCGTCTGCGTCCAGACCTCGATGAGTGGGCCGCTGGCCATGGTCGTCGCCGGTCTCATCGTCTCCGCCGGCAAGGAGCGTGCCTTCGCCGCAGAGACCCGGCACCACGTCGAAGGCTTCTGGGAGACCCTCGACCAGGTGCTCAACATCTTGCTCTTCGCCTTCATCGGTCTCGACGTCATCCTCACGCCGACCTCCGGCGCACAGATCGGCGCGGGCGTCGTCATGATCGCCGTCGCGCTGGTGGCCCGGTTCGTCTCGGTGGCGCTGCCGATGTTCCTCGTGCGATCCCGCGACGGCTATGGGCCATGGACCATCCGCATGCTCACCTGGGGTGGCCTGCGCGGCGGGATCGCGATCAGCCTGGCGCTCGGGCTGCCTCCCTCGCCGTATCGCCCCACCCTCGTGACGGCCACGTATGCCGTGGTGCTCTTCACGATCGCAGTGCAGGGGCTGACCGTCATGCCGGTGGTCCGCAAGGCCGTCGCGGCCGAAGCGGCAGCGGAAGCCGCCGCGGAAGCCGCCGCGGAAGCCGCCGCGCACGGCACGTCGAACCCCGCTCCAGGCACGCCGCCGTCGAGCTGACGCGCCGGCACGAAAGTCGGTGGAACCGGCCGACGCCTCGCGCCGTCTCAGCGGCAATGGGCTGGAGAGGCGCCACGGTGGCGTCGGTCGGCGGCCCTGACTGGAGCTCGTGACAGATGACCGCATTCCTCGTCATCGGAGGCGTCGGACTGCTGCTGTTGCTTGTCTCACTGATCGCGGGAGATCTTCTCGACGGGGCCTTCGGTGCCGTCGGCGCCCTCGATGCACACAGCGTCGGCGGCGAGTTCCTCGGCGGTGACCTCGCAGGCACCTTTCTCAGTGGCGCTGCCGTGTCGGGCTTCCTGGCCGCCTTCGGGTTCGCCGGGGCTGGCATCGAATCGGCCACCGGTGCAACGCCATTGGCGATCGGCGGCGGCCTGCTCGCGGGTGTCGCCGTGGGCGGCCTGGCCGGTTGGCTCACCAAGACCCTCATGCGGGGTGGCACTGACGCCACCGTCCGCTCCGAATCCCTGGTTGGGCACCGTGGCTCGGTCATCTCCGAGATCCCACCCCATGGACTCGGCCAGGTGGGCCTCACCGTGGGTGGCCAGCTCACCCGACTCAACGCCCGCTGTGACCGGCCGCTGCCGGCCGGCACGTCGATCGTCGTGACAGCGGTCGACTCGCCGACCGCCGTGACCGTCGCGGCCCTGTCACCTCAAGACCGGCCGAGCTGAGCGACCCGGGCGGGTGCGCCGTCCCGCTCGACTCCCGCCGTTCCCATCCCATCCCCCTGCACACCCCGGTCCTGCGGTCCCTGCAGTCCTGCTGTCCTCGCTGTCCTCGCTGTCCTCCTGTCCCTTCCCGGGTATGCCGTGCCACGGCATACCTCCATCGACCCTGCCGCGGCACCCCGCCGCGGCGCGAAAGGAAAGGCGCCATGTCCACCCTCCCCGTCTCACCGATGCTCTTGGCCATCGTCGGCATCGTCTTCGTCGTCGTGTTGCTCGGGCTGGTCATTGCCCAGCGCTACAAGGTGGCCGGGCCGAACGAGGCCTTCATCGTCACTGGCAAGAAGGGCAAGGAGATCCGCAACGCCCAGACCGGTGTGATCTCGACCGACCTGTCCGGCCAGAAGGTCGTCATGGGTGGCGGGATCTTCGTCGTGCCGTTCGTGCAGCGCCTGCATGTGCTCGACCTGTCCAGCCGTCGGATCATGGTGCAGATCCGTGGCGCCGTGTCGGGGCAGGGCGTCAAGCTCAACCTCGACGGGGTGGCCCTGGTCAAGGTGGGCGGCCACGAGGACTCGATTCGAGCTGCCGCGCAACGGTTCTTGACCCAGCAGCACGAAATCGAGACCTTCACCCAGGAGACGCTGGCCGGTGCGTTGCGCTCGATCGTCGGGTCGCTCACCGTCGAGCAGATCATCCGTGACCGAGCTGCCTTCGCGCAGCGGGTCGCCGACGAGTCGGAGACCTCCCTGACCGGTCAGGGGCTAGTGCTCGACACCTTCCAGATCCAGGACATCACCGACGACGGCACCTACTTGTCCGACCTCGGGCGCCCAGAAGCCGCGCGGGTGGGGCAGACCGCCGCCATCGCCGAGGCCAACGCCCGTCAGGCGGCCGAACAGGCGCGGTTGGCCGCCGAGCAGGAGATCGCCGTCGCCCACCGCGAGCTGGTGCTCAAGCAGACCGAGATCAAGGCCGAGACCGACGCCGCCGCCGCGCAAGCCGCCGCGGCCGGGCCATTGGCTCAGGCCGACCGCGACCAGGCCATCCTCACCGAACAGGAGAAGGTCGCCGTCCGCCAGGCCGCGTTGCGCGAGCGCGAACTCGACACCCAGGTGCGCAAGCCCGCCGACGCAGCGCGCTACAAGGTCGAGCAGGAGGCCGAGGCCGCCCGCAACTCCGCCATCGCGCAGGCCGACGCCCGGCGGGCGGCCGCGATCGCCGCAGCGCAGGCCGAGGCCGAGACGGCACGCCTGACCGGTGAGGCCGAGAAGTCCCGCCGCACCGCGCTTGCCGAAGCCGCAGCCATCGAGGGTGCCAAACGCGGTGAGGCCGCGCGCGCCCAGCGCACCGCCGAGGCCGAAGCCCTGCGCGCCGAAGGTGAGGCCCAAGCGGCCGCCATCCTGGCCACCGGGCAGGCCGAAGCCGAGGCGATGTCCAAGCGCGCGACCGCCTTCGCGGAATACAACGAGGCTGCCGTCCTGCAGATGCTCGTCGAGGTGCTGCCCAAGGTGGCCCGCGAGGTCGCCTCCCCGATGGCCGCCATCGACCAGCTCACCGTCATCTCGACCGACGGCGCGGGCGCGCTGCCCAAGCAGGTGACGGCCAACCTCGCCCAGACGCTCGCCATGCTCAAGAGCGCCACCGGCATCGACGTGGAGTCGATGGTCAGCCGGTATGCCGGTGGGTCACCTGCCGCTGCTCCTCCGGCTGGGCTGCCGAGTCAGTCCTCGGCCGGTGCGGCTGCCTCGGCCGGCGCCGCGGCATGACGTGAGACGTGGACCGGGCGGGTGGCCAGTGCCTGCAGGACGGCCACCGCCCGGTCTGCCGCGCGGGCGGCGACGAAGAGGTGGTCGTGGTAGGCCCCCGCCACGACGTTGCAGCTGATGCCGGCCTCGGCCAGCGCCCCACTGACCGCGGCGGTGAGGCCCACGGCTTCCAGGTCGCTGTGCACGTCGAGGGTGATCCAGGCCATCTTGGCTGAAGCATCGAGTGCGGCTGCCTTGGCGACCTTGGCTTCGAGGATGACGGTGCGGCCCTCGTCCTCGAGGAAGGTCATGACCGGCCGCCAGGTGGCCTTGATCGGCTCGTCCGCGGGGAGGGTCACGAAGACATAGCGGCCCGGTCGCAGCCGCGGAGCCAACCCGGCAAGGAGGGCGTCGAGGTCGGAGATCGCAGCCATGGCCGCCAACCCTAGACGGCTCACCGGGCCAGACGGGCCGAGAGTGCGGCCGCAACCCGGCGCACCTGCTCGGCCAGCGCCGGCTCGCGGTCGCGCTCCACCTCGGGATAGGTCACCGCGACGCCGGCTATCGGGTGCCCGGCATGGTCGAGGACCGCAACCGCCACCGACGCCAAGCCGGGCGTCACGGTGCCGTCTTCCACGGCATACCCTCTGGCCCTCGTCTCGACGAGTTGGCGACGGAGAGCGGCAAGCGAGCGGGGGCCGTGCCCCTCGCGGCTGACCAGGAGATCGGGGCGCGGATAGAGGGCCCGCACCTGGGCGGCCGATAGGCGCGCGAGCATGGCCAGGCCGCTGGCGGTGAGCTCGGCCGGCAGGCGCACGCCGACATCGGTGACCAGGCGGGGCCGGCCGGCGGCGCGCTCCTCGACGACATAGAGGACGTCGCGGCCGTGCATGACCGCCAGGTGCGCGTTGTGGGTCGTCACATCGACCAGCCGGGCCAGCAACGGGGCGGCGGTCCGCTGCAGCGGTGCCTGGCGTTGATAGGCCCAGCCCAACTCGTAGGCCGCCGCGCCGAGCGCATAGCGCCCCGACTCCCGCACGTGGCTGACGAAGCCGCGGTCGGTGAGTGTTGCGAGGATCCGGTAGGCGCTTGATCGGGGCAACCCGAGTTCGCTCGCGATGCGCGCAGCCGGCAAGGGCTCGGTATGCCGGGCCAGCAGCCGCAGCACGTCGAGGGCGTGACCGACGGCGGGGCTGGCATCCACGCCGGCCAGCATGCCACCGTCCTCTGGGGTCGGCGAGTCCCATATTTGGGACACGCCGGGTCGCGCGGGGGTGGCGCGCGGGCGCTCCGGCTTGCGTCAATAGGCCTATGCGCACAGTTGTCCTCGGCTCCGGCCCGCTCACCATCGACGAGGTCGTCGCCGTCGCACGCGCGGGTGCCCCAGTGCAGATCGCCGAGGCCGCCTGGGATCGCATCGCGGCCAGCCGGTCGATCATCGACGCGCTCGCCGACGACACCGAGCCGCACTACGGCGTCTCGACCGGCTTCGGAGCGTTGGCCACCCGGCACATTCCGGTCGCCATGCGCGCCCAGCTGCAGCGCTCGCTGGTCCGGTCGCATGCGGCCGGCAGCGGCCCGGAGGTCGAGCGCGAGGTGGTGCGGGCCCTCATGCTGCTGCGCTTGGCCACCCTCGCGACCGGCCGCACCGGCGTGCGCCCCGAGATCGCTCGCACCTATCAGGGCATGCTCAACGCGGGCATCACACCGGTCGTCCACGAATACGGCTCGCTCGGCTGCTCCGGGGATCTGGCCCCGCTGGCCCATTGCGCCCTCGCAGCCATGGGAGAGGGTCCGGTATGCCGTGCCGACGGCTCCCGCACCGACGCCGCCACGGCCCTGGCCGAGCACGGCATACCTGCTGTGGTGTTGGCCGAGAAGGAGGGACTGGCCCTCATCAACGGCACCGACGGCATGCTCGGGATGCTCTGCTTGGCGATCGCCGACCTGCGAATGCTGTTGCGCACCGCCGATATCGCGACCGCGATGAGTGTCGAGGGGCTGCTCGGCACCGATCACGTCTTCGCCGCCGACCTTCAGGCGCTCAGACCCCAACCAGGACAGGCGATTTCGGCTGACAACATCCGAAAGGTGATGGCGCACAGTCCGATTCGGATGTCACACGACACCGACGACTGCCCCCGCGTGCAGGACGCCTACTCGCTGCGCTGCGCACCGCAGGTCACCGGCGCCGCTCGGGACACCCTCACCCATGCGGCCCAGGTCGCCGGCTGGGAGCTCGCCGCCGCCATCGACAACCCCGTCGTCACCCTCGACGGCCGGGTCGAGTCCAATGGCAACTTCCACGGTGCGCCGGTCGCCTACGTGCTGGACTTCCTCGCCATCGTCGCCGCCGATGTCGCGAGCATGAGCGAACGCCGCACCGACCGCTTCCTGGACAAGGCGCGCAACAACGGGCTGCCGCCCTTCCTCGCCGACGACCCGGGCGTCGACAGCGGGCACATGATCGCGCAATACACCCAGGCAGCGATCGTCTCCGAGCTCAAGCGCCTCGCGGCCCCGGCGAGCGTCGACTCGATCCCGTCATCGGCGATGCAGGAAGACCACGTCTCGATGGGCTGGTCGGCCGGGCGCAAGCTGCGCCGCAGCGTCGACGGACTCACCCGGGTGCTCGCCATCGAAATCCTCACCGCAGCACGGGGCATCGAGCTGCGCGCCCCCCTCCAGCCCGCGCCCGCGACCGGAGCGGTCGTCGCCGCGCTCCGCGCCGCAGGGTGGCCCGGCCCGGGCGGCGACCGCTTCCTCGCCCCCGAGATCGGGTATGCCGTGGAGCTCACCGCCTCCGGTGGCCTGCTGGCCGCCGTCGAAGCGGTCACCGGGCCGCTGCAGTGAACACCACCAGGTGCAGCCGCTCAGGGTCAGCCCGGCACCCGACCGCCCGGGAAGACCGAGCGGACGTCGGTGTGCCCGAAGCCATTGCCCTTGTAGAGCAACGGTTCGTCGGCATCCTTGGCCAGGGCATACGCGAAGCAGTCACCGAGATTGAGTCCTGCCGGATGGCCCGAACCCCGGCCGAAGTCGCGATAGGCCTCTCGCGCGATCCGCGACTGCGGCTCGGTGAACGGCTCCACCACCACATGCTGCTGGGCCAGCAGCCGGTCCAACCTGCGCGAGTGGGCGGGATCTGGGCGGCGGTCGAGCACCGAGAACACCTCGACCAGCGTCGCGGCCGAGATGCGAACTCGATCGGCGGCCGCGATGGCTCGGGTATAGCTGGGCTGCTCCGGCTCGTCGGCGACGATGGCGATCAGTGCCGAGCTGTCCAGGATCACCGCGGCAGGCCGTTCTCGTCGTACAGGTCCTGCATGGCGCGGCGAAGCTCGGCTCGCTCCTGCTCCGACACGGTGCCGGTGATGTCCTTGATGAACTCCTCGGCTGCCTGCATGCGCCTCGCGCGAACCTGGTCTCTCTCGGCCTCGGCCAGGTATGCCTCCAACGCCTCCTCTAGCACGCTGACCTGGCTGCGACCGGTGAGTTCGGCCGCTTGCTTGGCCAGCCGGCATACCCGCTCGTTCTTGATGTTCAGCGCCATGCCCAGCTCCCATGCCTCGATTCACACTCAGAATACACCTTTACACCCGTTCCTTACACCATTCTACCCAGAGGAGTCTGACATGGACGGCGCCCGTCCGGTCCGCGCCGCGCGCGGCACCCAGCTCACCGCCCGGTCCTGGCAGACCGAGGCCCCGCTGCGGATGCTCATGAACAACCTCGACGCCGAGGTCGCCGAGCGCCCCGACGACCTGGTCGTCTACGGCGGCACCGGGCGCGCGGCCCGGTCGTGGGCGGCATACGACGCCATGGTCCGCACCCTCACGACGCTGCGCGAGGACGAGACGATGCTCGTGCAATCCGGCAAGCCGGTCGGCGTGATGCGCACCCACGAGTGGGCGCCGCGGGTGCTCCTCGCGAACTCCAACCTCGTGGGCGACTGGGCGACCTGGCCGGAGTTCCGCCGGCTCGAGCACCTCGGGCTGACGATGTACGGCCAGATGACCGCCGGCTCGTGGATCTACATCGGCACCCAGGGGATCGTCCAGGGCACCTACGAGACCTTCGCCGCCATCGCCGACAAGAGGTATGCCGGCACGCTGGCCGGCACGCTCACTCTCACCGGCGGGTGCGGCGGGATGGGCGGCGCGCAACCGTTGGCGGTGACCCTCAACGGCGGTGCGTGTCTCATCGTCGACGTCGACCGTCACCGGCTGGACCGGCGGGTCGAGCATCGCTATCTCGACGAGGTTGCCGACTCGCTCGACGCTGCGGTGGAGATCGCCCTGGCGGCCAAGCGCGACCGTCGGGCCTGGTCGGTCGGGGTCGTCGGCAATGCCGCCGAGGTCTTCCCCGAGCTGCTGCGCCGCGGGGTCGACATCGACATCGTCACCGACCAGACCTCGGCCCACGACCCGTTGTCCTATCTGCCGGAGGGCATTTCGGTCGAGGACTGGCACGATTACGCCGAGCGCAAGCCCGAGGACTTCACCGACCGGGCCCGCGAGTCGATGGCCCACCATGTCGAGGCGATGGTCGGCTTCCTCGACGGTGGCGCCGAGGTCTTCGACTACGGCAACTCGATCCGGGACGAGGCGCGCCTGGGCGGCTACGGGCGGGCGTTCGACTTCCCGGGGTTCGTGCCGGCATACATCCGGCCGTTGTTCTGCGAAGGCAAGGGGCCGTTCCGGTGGGCTGCGCTCTCTGGCGACCCGAAGGACATCGCCGCGACCGACCGGGCGGTGCTCGACCTCTTCCCCGACAACGACCGGCTGCACCGCTGGATGCGTGGGGCGCAGGAGCGGATCGCCTTCCAGGGCTTGCCGGCGCGGATCTGCTGGCTCGGCTATGGCGAGCGCGATCGGGCTGGGCTGGCCTTCAACGATCTCGTGGCCTCGGGTGCCGTGAGCGCGCCGATCGTCATCGGCCGCGATCACCTCGACTGCGGCTCGGTCGCCTCGCCCTACCGCGAGACCGAAGCGATGGCCGACGGCTCCGACGCGATCGCCGACTGGCCGCTGCTCAACGCCTTGACGGCGGCGTCCTCCGGCGCGACCTGGGTGTCGATCCACCACGGCGGGGGCGTCGGCATCGGCCGGTCGATCCACGCCGGTCAGGTATCGGTCGCCGACGGCACCCCGCTGGCGGCCGAGAAGCTCGCGCGGGTGCTCACCAACGATCCCGGGATGGGGGTCATCCGGCATGTCGACGCGGGTTACCCGGAGGCCGAGGCGGTCGCCGCCGCGCGCGGGGTCCGCATCCCGATGCACGAGCACTGACCGGTATGCCGTCCGCCCACCCGTCTGCCCACCCGTCTGCCCAGCCTTCCGCCCAGGGTCGTCGCCACCGGACTGACGCGTTGTGCTGTTTCCTGACGCCTCAAGCAGCACAACGCGTCAGCTCGGGTCCGCGCGATGGGAGGCTGACGCCATGACGATGTCCTCTTTCGACCGGATGTGGGAGTCGCTGCGCCTGGTCGGCCGTGATCCCACGACCCGCGGCTATCGACGGTTCGCCTGGACCCGCGAGGACCACACCTTGCGCGAATGGTTCGCCGGGGAATGTGCTGCCCGGGGCATGGAGGTCGTCGTCGACCGGGCCGGCAATCAATGGGGCTGGTGGGGTGACCCGGATGCGACCCCCGGGGTGGTCATCGGGTCACACCTCGACTCGGTCGCCGACGGCGGGGCGTTCGACGGTCCGCTGGGCGTCGTGAGCTCCTTCGCGGCCGTGGATGCCGTGCAGCGCCAGGGGTTCCGCCCACGGGTGCCCCTTGGGGTGGCCAACTTCGCCGACGAGGAGGGCGGCCGGTTCGGCATCGCCTGCGCCGGCTCCCGACTGCTCACCGGCGCGCTCGACCCGCGCCGAGCCGCCGCACTGACGGACGCCGAGGGCGTGACGATGGCCGAGGCATGGCGAGCCGCCGGCTTGGAGCCCAACACGATCGGACCGGACCCCGAGGCACTGCGGCGGGTCACGGCATACGTCGAACTGCACGTCGAGCAGGGACTGGCCCTTGCCCTCGACCCGGACGGCGAACCCGACCTCATCGACCCCGCCCGCGCGGTCGCAATCGGCACCGAGATCTGGCCGCACGGGCGCTGGGAGATCGACCTCTTCGGCGAGGCCAACCACGCCGGCACGACCCGCCTGGAGGATCGGCTCGACGCGATGCTGCAGTTCGCCGCGGTCGTCGCGTCGGCGCGGATGCACGCCCGCGAGGCCGGCTGCCTCGCGACCGTCGGCAAGGTCGTCGCGCGCCCCAACGCCGTCAATGCCATCGCCGAACACATCACTTGTTGGCTCGATGCGCGGGGGGCCGACGCGGGCGCCGTGCGCGGCCTGGTCGATGCGATCCGCGCCGAGGTCGAGCAGGACGAGGGCAGCGTCAACGAACTCTCGTGGACTCCGGCCACCCCCTTCGACGCGGCCTTGCGCGAGCGGATCGGAGCCGTGCTGCCCGAGGCGCCGCTGCTGGCGACGGGGGCCGGCCACGACGCCGGAATACTCGCCAACGGCGGGGTGCCGACGGCCATGCTCTTCGTGCGCAACCCCACCGGGGTGTCGCATTCGCCGGCCGAATGGGCTGAACCGCAAGACTGCGACCGCGGGGTGGCCGCGCTGGCCACGGTCGTGCGTGAGTTGGCCGGATGAGCCGTTCCTGGTGGTGTGAATACGCTTCGCTGCCAACTGGTTTGGCACCCGGAGTGCGAATCACAGTGTCGGCCGGCCGGATTCACGCGATCGAATCCGGTTGCGCGGTGCCCCAATCGGCCGACGTGCGACTCGACGGGGTCACCCTTCCGGGCCTGGCCAATGCTCACAGCCACGCCTTCCACCGGGCCTTGCGGGGGCGCACCCACGGGGGCGGCGGCACCTTCTGGACCTGGCGGCAGGCCATGTATGCCGTCGCGGCTCGCCTCACGCCGGCGCTCTACCTGGACCTGGCGCGGTCGGTCTACGCGGAAATGGTGTTGGCCGGATACACCGTCGTGGGCGAGTTCCACTACGTCCACCACCGGCCGGACGGCACGGCATACGAGGACCCCAATGCGATGGGGCGCGCACTCGTGCAGGCGGCAGCCGATGCCGGCATCCGGCTCACTCTCCTGGACACGTGCTACCTCGCGGGCGGACTGGCCGGCGCGGGGCACGAACCACTAGCCCCGGAACAGCGGCGGTTCGGAGACGGCGACGTCGCAGCGTGGGCGCACCGGGCCGACGCGCGCTGGGACTGGATCGAGTGCTACCCCGACACGCGTGGGCCCAACCGGGTCCGGCTCGGGGTCGCGGCGCACTCCGTGCGGGCCGTGCCGAAGGGTGCGCTGGGTGCGGTCGCCGACGTCGCCCGCGATCGCAGAATGCCCCTGCATATCCACCTGTCCGAGCAGCCCGCCGAGAATGTCGCGTGCGCGGACCACTACGGCTGCACGCCCACCGAGCTGCTCGCCGCCGAGGCTGCCCTCGGCCCCGGCACGACTGTCGTCCACGCCACCCACCTCACCCCGACCGACATCGCCGCCCTCGGGCAGACCGAGACCGTCGCGTGCTTCTGTCCGACGACCGAACGCGACCTCGCCGACGGCATCGGCCCGGCCCGAGCGCTCGCCGACGCAGGCGCTGCCCTGGCGCTGGGGTCGGATCAACACGCGGTCGTCGACCCCTTCGAGGAGCTGCGCGGCCTGGAATCCCACGAGCGCCTGATCTCCGGCCGCCGCGGACGGTTCTCGCCGGCCGAGCTCCTGCAGGCGGGCACCTCCGCCGGCTATCGCAGCCTCGGCTGGGACGACGGCGGGCGGCTCGAGGTCGGAGCCCTCGCGGATTTCGTCACGGTCGGGCTGGGCTCGGCGCGCACCGCTGGGTGCCTGCCGGACCAGATCCCGTATGCCGCGAGCGCGGCTGATGTGACGACCGTCGTCGTGGGCGGTGAGACGGTCGTCTCAGGTGGTGCACACCGGCTCGGCGATGTGGGTGGCCTGTTGGCTCGCGCGATTGCCGCGGTGACGGGTGCGGATGGTCAACACGGTCATGCCAGCCGCGGCACCACTGACGCGGATGGCATGACCGAGACAGACAGGCGCCGACCATGACGACCGTGACCCTCCCGAGCAGCCTGATCACCGGCATCGGCGAGCTCGTCACCCTCGACGCGGCCGGCGGCAACGGCGGCGGCGACCACGGCTCACCCGATGTCACCCGCCTCGGGGTGTTGCACGACGTTGCCCTCGTCGTCGAGGACGGGGTCATCGCGTGGGTCGGTCCCGCCGCTGACGCCCCGGCCGCCGACACCCGCCTGGACCTCGACGGTCGCGCCGTCATCCCCGGCTTCGTCGACTCGCACACCCACCTGGTCTTTGCCGGCGATCGCTCCGGCGAGTTCGCGGCGCGGATGGCGGGCACGGCATACGACGGGGGCGGGATCGCCTCGACGGTGGCCGCGACCCGGGCGGCGACCGACGAGCAGTTGCGCGCCGTCATCGCCCGCCGGGTGGCCGAGGCGCGGGCGCAGGGAACGACGACGCTGGAGATCAAGAGTGGTTACGGGCTCACCGTGGCCGACGAGGTGCGGGCGTTGCGGCTAGCGCGTGAGGTGACCCCGCACACGACGTTCCTCGGCGCGCACGTCGTGCCGCGCGAATACGCCTCGGACCGAACGGCATACGTGGACCTCGTCACGGGACCGATGCTCGCGGCGGTGACGGCAGCCGGGGCAGCCGGCCGGCCGGCATACCTCGACGTCTTTTGTGAACCGCACTCGCCGCATGCCTTCACCGCGGACGAGGCGCGCGCGATCCTGCTCGCCGGGCGGGCCGCGGGGCTCGGGCTGCGGGTGCACGGCAACCAACTCGGGCCCGGGCCGGGAGTGCTCCTGGCCTGCGAGCTCGGCGCGGCGAGCGTCGACCACTGCACCTATCTGAGCGCTGCCGACGTCGACGCGCTCGCGGCGACCGGCACGGTGGCCACCCTGCTGCCGGGGGTGGAGTTCTCGACCCGGATGCCCTATCCCGACGCGCGGCGGCTGCTCGGCGCCGGGGTGCGGGTGGCGCTGGCGAGCGATTGCAACCCGGGCACCTGCTATTCGTCGTCGATGCCCTTCGTCGTCGCGCTCGCGGTGCGCGAGCTGCGGATGACACCGGCGGAGGCCCTGTATGCCGCGACCGCCGGCTCGGGTGCCTCGCTCGGGCTGGACGTGCGGGTGGCGGTCGGTGAGCCGGCGCAGCTGGCGGTGCTCGATGCGCCGAGCTACCTGCACCTGGCCTACCGTCCCGGCGTGCCCATCGCGACGGCCCTCGACGTCACCGCACGGCATACTGGCTAGCGCCCTACCACCGAGATCGAAGGTCACCGATGAGCACCCTTTCCGCGCACACCGCCGAGTTCATCGAGCTGGAGGCGCGCTATGCGGCCCACAACTACTCGCCGCTGGATGTCGTCATCGCCTCCGGCGAGGGCGCGTGGGTCACCGACGTCGACGGCCGGCGCTATTTCGACGCCTTGGCGGGGTATTCGGCGCTGAACTTCGGGCATTGCCACCCGCAACTGGTGGCGGCGGCCGAGCGGCAACTGCGGTCGTTGACGTTGACCAGCCGGGCGTTCCGCAGCGATCAGTTCGGGCCGTTTGCGCGCGATCTGGCCGGGCTCACCGGCAAGGAGATGATCCTGCCGATGAACTCCGGCGCCGAGGCGGTCGAGACCGCGGTCAAGGTCGCGCGGCGGTGGGGGCGGCAGGTCAAGGGCCTGGCCGAGGACTGGGGCACGATCATCGTCATGGGCGGCAACTTCCACGGCCGCACGACGACGATCGTGTCGTTCTCCACGGACAAGGTCGCGCGCGAGGGGTACGGGCCGTATACGCCGGGGTTCGTCGTCGTGCCGTTCGGGGACATCGCGGCGCTGCGGGCGGCGATGTCGGACGAGACCATCGCCGTGCTGCTGGAGCCGATTCAGGGTGAGGGCGGGGTCGTCATCCCGCCGGAGGGGTTCCTGCGGGAGGTGCGGGCGTTGTGCACTGAGCGCGGCGTGTTGATGATCGCCGACGAGATCCAGTCGGGCCTGGCGCGCACCGGGCAGACCTTCGCCTGCGACCACGAGCAGGTCGTGCCGGACATCTACGTCATGGGCAAGGCCCTCGGCGGCGGGATCATGCCGTTGTCGGCGATCGCTGCCGACGGCGACATCATGGGCGTCATCACCCCGGGATCGCACGGGTCGACCTTCGGCGGCAACCCGTTCGCGGCGGCGATCGGGCGCGAGGTCGTGGCGATGCTGTCGACGGGTGAGTTCCAGGCCCGGGCGGCCGCGCTGGGTGAGGTGCTCGCCGCCGGGCTGGCGGACCTGCTCGACCACGGGGTGCTCGAAGTGCGCGCCCGCGGGCTGTGGGCCGGCATCGACGTCGACCCCACGCTGATGAGCGGCAAGGAGCTGTGTTACCGGATGGCCGACCGCGGGGTGCTGGCCAAGGACACCCACGGCTCGACGATCCGCCTGGCGCCGCCGATCGTCGCGACCGAGGACGAGATCCGGATGATGGTCGGCGTCATCAAGGACTCCCTCACCGCGTAGCGTCGTCGGGTAGCTGCTGCTGCGGTCAGCGGATCAGGCGCAGGGCCCGGTGCGGGCAATCCGCCGCGGCCTGGCGGGCCAGGTCGAGCAACTCGTCGTCGACGCCACCGCGGATGACGGGGAACCCCCACTCGTCGAGGCTCACGAGTTCGGGCAGCACCTCGGCGCACACCCCACGCCCCTGACAGGCCGGCCAGTCCACGCGCAACACTGCCGGTGACCCACCTGCTGGCTGGTTGGTCGCTGTCCCGCGCCCGGGCCATTTCATCGGGCCACCTCGCAGCGTCCGGCCAGGTGCGCCGCGACCTCGTCGCCGAACGCCGACACCAGCGACCGCACCAGCCGCACCGTGCCGTCGGGATGGGCACACGCCCCGCGTCGCTCGACCAGCCCGGCCAGCTGCTCGATCCGTGCGGAGTTGACGCCCACCCCCCGCGCCAACGCGCCGACCTCGGTGGCAAGCGCGGGCAGTCCGTTGCGGCACGGTCCGCAGCGCTGCGCCGACTCGCCGGCCAGGTATGCCGTGATGCTCGCCGTCACCTCGACCGGGCACACCCCGGGCGGCAACGGCCAGGCCACCCCGGCACCGAGGGCCAACCCGGCATCCCGCAACGCGACCCGGCTGACCGGCATACCGGTCAGGGCCGAGGCGGTCGTCCAGGTGCCGTGGAACCCCCCGAGCAGGACCGGCACGTCGTGGTCCGCCTCCCCCAACGGGGCAGACCACGACGTGCCGAACCCGGCTTCGAACACCCCGACGGTGCCGTTGTCGCCCCCGGGGACGGACAACAGCGTCGTGCCGGGTTCGTCGGCTGTCCCGAGCTCGGCATAGCCATCTGGACCACGGCTGGCCAACGCCCAGACGTGCGCCCAGGTCTCCGCGTTGGACAGCAGGGTGGGTCGGCCGCGCAGTCCCGACACGGCTTCGGGTTGCCAGGCGGTCACGGGCAACCCCGGCCGTCCGGACAGTGCCTCGATGACCGCACGCGCCTGCCCCGACACAAACCCAGGTCCGACCGCGGTGAGCCGCCAGCCCAGCCGCTCGCCGGTCGCGTGCCGCTCGGCCAAGGCCAGCGCCATCGACTCTTCGACGAGCGGGCGTTCGCGCGGCACGACGACATGCACCTCGCGCGCGCCCAGCAGCCCGGCCGTCAGGGCGGCGCCGTCGAGGACCCGGTGCGGGACACAGCGAGCCAGTGCGGTGTCCTTGCCACTGAGGGGTTCGCCCTCGGCGAGATTGACCACGACGATCGGCCGCCGGCCACCGGGGGCAGCCGCAGCGGCCCGAAGTTTCACGTGGAACGGAAAGCCCGCCCCACCCCGGCCCGCGAGCCCGACAGTCTCGGCCCACTGCGCCAACTGCTCGACCGATTGCGGTCCGACCGACCCCGGGGACGCCGCTCCCACGGTGCCGAACCGCGCTCGGTGCGCCGCCAGCGACGGCCCGTCGTCGAGATCGGCCAACAGCATCGGACCCGGCTCGACCATGACCTGCGCGGGAGGTGAGAAGAACGGCATACCGGAGCGTGCGGGTGCGAGCTCCGGAGCCGGGGCGGCGAACCCGAACGACGGCGTGGCGAGCGAGGTCATGTGCGCCCCGGAGCCATCCGGCGCACCAACGCCAGCCGGGTCACGCCGACGGCGACGACCACTCCGACGCATCCGATGAGCAGAATCCGCAGCCACGGGGTGGTCATGTCGGTGCCGATCCCGACCGTGTGCGCGACCGACGCCGCCCAACTCGGATAGGCCAGCAGATGCACAACCCGCCAGGCACGGTCCGACAGCCGCGCTCGCGCCAGCGAGGTCAGCCCGACCGCGAGCAGCAGGTCGACGGCGATCGCGCCGGCCGCGAGGTAGATCGGTCGGTAGGTGCCGCCCCAGGGCACGAACACGTCGTACCACCGGATGTCCACATAGGTGTCGAGCACCGCGGTCACCACATGGACGAGCAGCAGCGCGGTCGCCATTCCGGACACCGCGCGATGCAGCCCCTGCACGAAGAACTGCGGCACCCGCCGCACCCCCGGCCGCCGACTCACCGACAGCAGCCCGAGCACGACGGTCGCCGTGTAGAGCACGAGCAGCACGACCCCCGTGCCTCGGTTGAGGTACCACAGCATCGGCCCGCTCATGACCGCGCCTCCCGCATCGCAGGCGTCATCGCCGGCGCGGCTCCGGCGGCCGCCAGGTCCACGACACAGCCGGTATGCCGTGCGGCCTCCCAGGTCTGGGTCACCGTCACCGTCCCGTCGCCTGCCACGAGCCGAGCCGGTATGCCGCGCGCGTCCAGCCACGGCACGGCGTCCGCACCGAGGACGAGCGCGGCGGTCGAGGCCGCGTTGGCCGCGGCTGCACTCGACCCGTATGCCGTGACGGCTCGCCATTGCTCGGCGGCCGGTGCTCCCGAGCGAGGGTCGAGAATGTGATGCCAGGTCCTCCCGCCCCGCACCCACCGCCGGGCCGTGATCGACGAAGTGGCGATGCCTCCCGCGGTGAGCGGCACACGGCACACCGGTGCGCGGCCGGAGTGCAAGGTCGCGAGGTCCTGCGCAATGTCGATGTCGCTGGTCAGGCCAGAGTGGTGTGAGGAGTCGATTACGGTCCCGCCGGTGATGTCGTCAGTGTCGTCGGTGTCGTGCTTGTCGTCGGTGTCGTGCTTGTCGTCGGTGTCTGCCGGGACCGGAGCTGCGGTGCGCACATCGCCGCCGACGCTCACGACGCACGCCGTGCCGAGCCGGTCGGCGATGCTCAACGCGACCAGGTCGGCGGCGTAGGCCTTGCCGACCGCACCGAGGTCGACGCTCAGCCCGCGCGGGATCCGGACCCGATCCTGGTCGATCTCGATCTCCCGCCAGGACGGGCGCCGGGCGCCGGGCGCGAGGTCTGCCCACGGCATACCGGCTGGGTCTGCGCTCGGGACCAGGTCGGTGAAGGTGCGGTCATACCCGGCCGCGACGAGCAACTCACCCAGGCCCGGGTCGACCAAACCGTCGGTCTCCTCGGCAGCCCAGACCGCCGCCCGGAGCGCGCCGACGAGCACCGGAGAGACGCGAATCCATTCTCCTGCAGCCCGATTGGCGCGCATGAGGTCCGAGTCTTCGCGAAACCTGCTGCACGCCAGGTCGACTTCGGCGAGCACGGCCTGCGCCAGAGCGATCGCGGCCGACTCCTGCTCGGGGTCGGCGACGTGCAGGTCGACATAGGTGCCGAGCGCGCGCCACTGCGGTGGCGCCGGGCGCGAGGGGCTGCGCACCGTCATCGGTCCGCCTCAGGAACCGGTCGACGGCACGACCGGCTTGGTCGCCGGCTGGGGCGCGGTCGGCGTGCGGGTCGTCGTCTTGCTCGTCGTGCCGGAGCTCGTGCCGGCGCTCGTCCCGGCGCTCGTCCCGGACTTCGCCGTCGACGAGGAGGTGCCCGAACGCGTGCTCAAGCTGCCGGGACTAGGTGCCTTGGGCGCCGCGGCCGCTGCCCCCGGCTGGGCCTGGGTGAGCACTCGGTCGGTGACCGTGCGGCTCTCCCGGTCGCGGAACTCGACCGGGGCGCTCGCGGCCCCTGGGGCCGCGGCAGCGGAGGCCGCCTTGGTGGCCTTGGTCTGCTGGGTCTGCTGGGCGGCCGCGACGGTGGCAGCCCCGACCGCGACGACGGCCGACGCGGCCACCGTCCCGGTGACAATGCCGAGGGTGCGGTTGGCGCGGTCGCGAGCCGAAGGTGTGGAGGTCTGCATGACAGTGACTGTCTCGTGTCGCCCGACAAGGAGTCCTCAGGTGTGCGTTAAGGACAGGTCAGGTTCGGCTGGGCTCCCGCTGGCCGGCGGCTGTCGGTTCCCTGGGAGTTAGGGCCGTCTTGATCCAGCGGTGAGGTCGAGTTGACCAGCCGGCTCGCACACTCGGTGATGTTCAGCCGAGCAACCCAGCGTCCGGCAACCCAGCGTCAAGGAGCACCCCATGAGTCTGTCGTTCCCCACCAAGGCCGCCGGTGTCGGTGCGCTGGCAGGCCTGGCTTTGTCGGGCTTCCTCTATGCCTCGCTCGCACCCGGCATGCAACCGGCGGCGGCCACCACTCCCGTGAAGACCGTCGCGACTGCCGAGCCGGTCGTGTTGCTGCGTGACTGCACCCCACCCGCGGTGCTCGAAGGTGAGGTCTGCGTGACCCACGTGACCGAGACTGTTGCGGTGGCAGCTGCTCCGGTCGCTCCCGCGCCCGCCGCCCCGCCGCCCGCCGCTGCGCCGGTTCGCACCGTGAGCTCGACGAGCGGGACCGCGGCGACGACCGGCACCGCCGCCAAGACCACGGCGGCGCAGGTCGACCACGAATCCGAGCATGAATCCGAGCACGGTGACGAGCACGAATCCGAGCACGGTGACGAGCACGGTGACGAGCACGGTGACGAGCACGGAGACGACTGACCCGGCATACCTCGGCTGTTGCTGTCTCGGAAGGCAGCCACGGCAGTCAGTCGGCCGACGGCAGATGCGGCAGCGTCACCTCGACGAGCAGCCCACCCAGCTGGGCCTGGCCGAGCACGACCGAGCCGCCGGCTCGGTCGGCCAGGCGTCGCACGATGTCCAGCCCCAGGCCGGTGCCGCCGTTGCCGCTGCGCCCGCGAGCGGCCAGCGCCGGCGAAGCCAACCCCGGCCCGGCGTCGGCGACGGACAACCGCGCGTGGCCGTCGACGGCCGTGACGACGACCGCCAACGCGGTGCCCTCGGGCGTGTGCGCGAAGACGTTGTCGACGAGGGTGTCCACGAGATCGCGCAGGTCGGCGGTCGGCAGCGCGACGAACACCGGCGCCGGGGGCACGGTGACCTCGAGGGCTCGGCCCTGGTCTTCGGCCAACGGGCGCCAGTATGCCGTCCGGCTGGCCGCGACAGCCGCGAGGTCGCCGGCCGCCGTCATGTCGTCGCGGGAGGTGCGACGGGCTTCGGTGACGACCGAGTCGATGACCCGATGGAGGTCCTCGACATGACTGCGCAGGCGGGAGCGCACGGTCTCATCGGCGACCAGGTCGGTGTCCAGCCGCAGCGCCGTGACCGGGGTGCGCAGCCGGTGCGACAGGTCGGCCGCGGCCTCGCGCTCGCCGGCAAGCAGCTCGGCGATTCGGGCGGCGAGCCGGTTGAGCGCGGTGCCGAGTTCGGTGACCTCGGTCGGGACGGCGCCGGCCGACGTGTGCGCGCGGGCGCTGAGGTCGCCCTCGCGCAGCCGATGGGCCACGTCGGCCATCTCGGTGACCGGCGTGCTGATGCGTTCGGCCATCCGGCGCGAGACAAACGCCCCGAGGCCGATGATCACCGCGCCGAGACCCGCGAGGGTGGCCCACACGGTCCAGATCCGGCTCTGCAGGTGACGGAAATGCGTCGAGGTGTGCACGACGACGGTGCCGGTCGCGACGGTGACCGGTGTGAGCACATCGGCGGCTTCGGCGGTGACCTGGGTGAAGGACGCCGACTGACTCCGCGCCCGCTCGATGAGCGCCGCAGCGTCACCGTCGAAGCCGTCGTCGGCCGGACCGATCCGCGTGCCGTCCGGAAGGGTGACGCACAGGTGCACCGGGGCTGCCTCCGATGTGGCCGCAGCCTGGATGACCGGGTCGATGACCACCGCGAGGCGGGTCAGGTCATCGACGCTCGCGACCAGGGTTGCCGTCGACTGGGCGAGGACCCGGGCCTCGGCCATAGCCCGGTCCTGCACCATGGTGCGCACCAGCAAGCCCAGCGGGATGACGAACGACACGACGACCGCCGAAATGATCCCGATCGCCAGCCAGGTGATGCGCGTGCGCAGCATCAGCTGCCGCTCTGGCCAGTGTCGTCGCCGTCCCCCCGGCCCGGGTCGACCAGGCGGATCCCGACCCCACGAATGCTATGCAGATAGCGCGGCTCCGCGGCCGTCTCGCCGAGCTTGCGCCGCAACCAGGACAGGTGCACGTCGACGGTGCGGTCGCCGCCGCCGTAGGACTGCCGCCACACCTCGGCGAGGATCTCGCGCTTGGTGACCACTTCACCTGCGCGTTGCGCCAAGAGATAGAGCAGGTCGAACTCCTTGCGCGACAACTCGACCGGTATGCCGTCGAGCGTCACCTCCCGGGTCACCGGGTTGACCGTCAACGCTCCCACGGTGGCCGTGGGGTCGGGAGTCGCCGTCGCCAGGCGGCGCAGCACTGCGCGGATGCGGGCCTCCAGTTGCTCGGCGCCGAAGGGCTTGACGAGGTAGTCGTCGGCGCCGGCGTCGAGGGCCTGCACGATGACCCGCTCGTCATCGCGGGCGGTCGCGACGATGACCGGCACCGCACTCACCGCCCGCAGCATGGGCAGCACGCGCAAGCCGTCGATGTCGGGCAGGCCGAGGTCGAGGACGACGACGTCGGGGTGGTCGTCGACCGCACTCGTCAGGCCGGCCATGCCGGTCGCGGCACTTGTCACGGCGTGACCGCCGGCCGTCAGGGCCCGGATCAACGCCGATCGGATAGCCGAGTCGTCCTCGACGATGAGCACGGAGACCATGCCCCGTACGCTACGCCTGAGTGCAGGAGGTGCGCTGATGAGGCGAGGTGACCGTCCTCAATCCGGGGGACTGGGGCGATCGGTGCCCACCGGCATACTCCTGTGGCTTGTCGTCGTCGGCGCGGTGTCCACCCTCGGCTGGCTGGCCATCGCGCGGGCCGGCGAGGCTGCCTCGTTGCTCGGATCGGAGCCGCCCGCGCGGGCGATGACCGCATCCGCGGCGGCGAGCGCCCCGGCGTCCGGGGCCCCCACGAGTGCAGCTGCGATCACCCCGGAGATCACCCCGGCCAGCACGCCCGCGGCCACTCGGGCGGCCACCGGGGCGGGGCATCCCAGCACCGCTGCGAAGCCACCGTCCGGTGGCGCGCCGCCATCCACCACGGGGAAGACCCCTGTCCCGGCGAAGGGGGTCCCGGGATCGACGACCACGCGAGCAGGGTCGATCGGGGCCAGCTGCTCGGGCAGCACCCTCGCGCTGTCTTGGGTCACCCCCAACCAGGGGTGGTCCAACACCCGCACGATCGAGGACGACTCCATCGAGGTGAAGTTCGTCAGCGGAGAGGACCAGGTCGAGGTCAAGGTGAGCTGCAGCGACGGCCGGCCGACCTTCGAGATCGACTGACGGACTGGCTGACTGGCTGGCTGACGGACGGGCTGACGGACGGGCGGCGGGTCAGGCGACCCGACCCGGTCCGGCGGAAACCGTCCAGACATGGCAGGTGGCCGACTCTCTGACACCAATGAGAGCCAGCCACCTTCGCCATCGTGCGACACCGTATCCGCACCCAACCTGCGCGGAGCTAGAGCTCTACCCTCCCGCGTTGCCGCGGCCCTTTCGAGCTCAGGGGTTTTCCTGCCCGACGTGCTCTTTGAGTGTGATCCAGTCGCCGAAGCTCTTCAACCGTTGCAGACTTTCGGCTCGGGTTCCGTGAACGCTGAGGTTTGTGAACGTGCAGGTCGGTGTGGGAAGCTCCCGCTTGGATGTGAACGTTCACGGAGGGAGTGAATGTGGCGGCGACCGGAGCCACAACCGGTGGATCGTTCAATCACGGGTTGCGGGTAGCCATCCGCCAGAGCGGCCTGACCCTCGAGACGATTCAACGCCGGCTCTCCGACCGAGGACTGGCCGTGGGGCGCAGCACGCTGAGCTACTGGCAAAACGGTCATCGCAGTCCGACCGGCCCGGAGTCGATCGAGGTAGTGCGTGCGCTGGAGGCCATCCTCGGAGTGGCCGACGGTGCGCTCTACAACCGGATCAACGACGACGCACCTCCGGTCGGGCCGGAGGCCTTTGACGTCGTGGCGACCGGGCAGCGCATCGACAACCTGCTGGCCGAGGTGGGGTGCCAGGACAAGTTCGCTGCGATGGCGATCGTGTCGTGTTCCGACTTCGCCGAGATCGGCCCCGATGGGAGCCTGGTCAGCGTCCGCACCTTCTACACCCTCAAGGCCCTCGTCGACTCCGACCGTTACCCGGCCATCCACGGCGGCGAAGCCGGTGGCGATCCCCGCCTCATCGACCTCGAGATGGTCAGCGGGGCGCGACTCGGCCGGATCCGCCGGGATGCCGCGGCCAACGTCGTGGTCTGCGAGATGGTCTTCGACCGGGTGATCCGGCGCGGGGAGTTCCACGTCCTGCACTACACCGCGACCGACGCCAACACCATCCCGACGACCTCGGCCTACGTCTTCCTCACCGCGCCGCGGTCGCTGACGACGATCGACGTCGGATTCCACCCGGACTGCCTGCCGGTCAACCTGGAGGAGTTCGAGCGGCACCGCGACACCGGGCCGGACCGTTTCGTCCTGCCGCGCACTCTCGGGGGCGATCGGCGGGTCAATGTCGTCCGGGAGCGCCCGCGCCGCGGCACCATCGGGCTGCGCTGGCAGTACGCCTGAGAGTCCCCTCTCAGAACCGGTGGCTCGCCGATACCTCGGCCCCGTCCGCGCCGAGCAGGCTCGCCGTCACCGTGAAGCGCCCGGTGAGGGGCACCCACGCGGCATACTGCGGCCCTCCGGCAGGGACGACCTTGGCGAGCCGCACGATATGGATCTTGCCGTCGGTGGCGAAGTAGAGCCGCCCCCTGACGATCTTGGCCAGTGGCACGGTGCGGGTGATCGTCACCGGCCGCCCCAGCAGGCCGCGACTCGTGGCTCGCACCCGCAACGAGAACCCGTCCGCGAGGGTCCGCGGCGCGTCGGTGAAGATCGAGACCACGACCCCGGTCGGGCGCACGGTCCAGCGCGGGATGGTGATGGTGTATGCCGGTGGGGCGACATACGGGGGCACGGTGAGGGTCTGGTCGGTGCTGCGTCCGGAGGGATCGACCAGGGTGAGGGTGACCTCGGCCGGGTCGGCCGCCGCGGGCAGCCGGAACCACACGGCCAGCGGAGTGCGGCCGACGGCGCGGGTGCCGCGCTCCAGCACCGCAGTCGTCCCGGACGGCGTGGCGGGTCCAGCCGGGGCGACCGTGAGGTCGACCTGCGGGAGTGAGGCCAGGCCGGCCAGCGGCACGACGGTCACCACCCCGGGGCCGCCGATGCCGGTGACCCGGGCCGCGATCGTGTGCGGCCCGACGCCGCCGGCCAGGGTGCGCACCGGCGCACTGGTGGAGGTGCGGACGAGCACACTGCGGTGATCGGTGCTCCAGCGCACCGCGGTGAGCGGCTCGAGGTCGGGGGGCGTGGTCGGCGGGATGGTCACCGAGACGATGTCACTGGCCGGCGAGGGCACGCCTCGGACGGCCTGCACCGGCACGGTGTCGACCGGTTCGGCGACCGCGCGCAGCAGCCACGGTTCCCACGAGGGGGTCAGGGTGAGCGTCGAATTCGCCTCGTAGATAGGCGTATTCGTCACCGGGTCGCTGGCGACGGGGGTGGCCGTCACCGGAATGGTGAGCACCGCTGGGCCCATGCTCTCCCGGTCGCGGGCGGCTGCCTCCGACCGGCTGGCGAAGACGAGGAACCGTGCGACCGGCACCGAGCTCGCGGCATACAGGCGCAGCGTCGTCGCGCCCCCGGCCCCGATCTCGGGACGCACCAGTGGCGGTGCCGGGCGGCGCAACCGCGGGGCCATCGCGGCCTGCAGGTGGATATGGCCGCTGCCGGCCGGTCCCGGCCAGGGCGACTCGATCCCGGTCATCGACTGGGTGGTCACGGTGAACAGGTGGATGTCGGTCGACCCCTTGGGCAGGGTGATGTCGGCGTCGCGGGCCGTGCCGGGCAGCTCGAGGATCCGTCGGAAGGCCGCCCGCTGCGCCACCGGGGACATCGCGTCGTAGGCCGCCCAGAGCGCGGCCAGGCGCACGCCGGGCGAATCGGTCTCGGCGGGCTTGCCCAGCCCGGCGCGCTGCCGCAGGGCCGTCTCGGCGACCTCCCACACGACGCAGGTGCGCACCCCGGCGCCGCCGGCGGGCAGCGACCAGCGCACCCGCACGTGCGAGCAGCCCTGCGCGTCGGGAGTGCTCCCGAGCGGCACGCCGGGCGGCGCGGGCGGCGGCAGCGGCTGCACCGGCACCGGGCTCGCCGCGACGACCCGCGCGGGGTGGGCCGGATCGGGCACGTATGCCGTGGGGCTGGCTCCCACGCGCAGCCGGCTGCGCAGCCAGATCTGCGCCCCCCAGCGCTGGGTCGTCGCGAAGTCGAGGGTGGGCACCGGCGCGGTGAGCCGATAGCGGCGGCCACCGTCACCCTGACCGGGCCCGGGTGCCATCACCGCGTCGCCGTCCGGGGTGAGGCAGACGACCGTGCAGCCCGAGCCGCTCGGGACGTCGCCGGCGAAGGTCAGGCCGAGGTCGCGGCGGAAACAACCGGCCGGGGTCGGTGCGCCGGGGTCGAGGCCGGCCGGGGGAGCCGAGCTCGGCGTCGCCATCGGGTAGAAGATCGCCACCAGGTCGAGATGGGTGGGGATGCGTTCGGTCCAGTCGAGGGCGGCTTCCAGGACGAGCTCGGCCGGGCAGGAGGGGCTGCCCTCATAGCGCGAGTCGAGCTTCGCCGAGAGCAGTCGGGGCGGCATCGGCGCGGGTTCGTTCCCGGCATACGCGACATCGCGCCAGGGCGACCACACGCCGTGGATGTCGACGACCGACACGGCATACTCGACCGAGCGTCCGCCACTGCCGATCGGGATCTCCGCTGCGGCGTCGACGAGGGTGACCTTCGCGGCGCCCGGGCTGGTGGCCGGGCCATCCGGGCTGAGCGTGAGCGGGCGGTATCCGCGACCGTGCCGCGGCGGGTTGAGGGCCAGCGCCGGCTCGGTGAGCGGTGCCGCGGTCTCGACCCGGGCCAGCGCGCCGGCACCGACCCGCCCGAGGGCGGCGCTCGAGGTGAGCCGGTCCCAGCGCACCGTGATGCTCTCGCGCCATGGCTGGTCGGCCGGCCGGGGTGCGACCAGGCCCGAGCGACTCGCCGTGAGGGAGGTCGGCGGGGGCACGGCGTCGTGCCGCATCGCGAACGGCGCATAGGCCGCCAGCTCCACCGGCCCGCGGCCGGTGAGCAGCCCGGGCCGCTCGTAGCGGGCCGTCACCATGAGATCGCTGCGGCCGATCGACAGCTCCGGCCGGTCGGCGCTCTCGATGCGGTACGTGGCCCCGAAACCGAGCGCGAGATTGAGCACCGGGTCGGTCTGCGCGGGGAGCGCAAGCATCGACCACGGGCGGATCGTCGCCGACGTGTCGGCGCTAGCGCTGCGACCGTCCTGGGTGGGCGGGTCGACGCTGCGGACGAACTCGAGCGTGTGTTGCTGGCGTTCGGGCAGACCGGGGTCATAGAGCGCAGCGATCTCGGGCAGCAGGTCGGCGAGGATCTCCTTGACGACCGCCTCCGGGTCGGCGTCCTCCCAGATCGGGGCGCGCCGGCCGGTCTGGGTGACCGGACCCCACCCGATCGGCGGCATCCCGCGTTGGAGCCGGTCCAAGGCGGCGTCGGTGGGAGGCATCGGACTGACCACCGGCCCCTGGGGGCCCTCGTCATAGCCCGAACCCCAGCCGGGCTCCAGCGGCAGGCCGACGATTTCCAGGAGTTCCCAGGAGCGGTCGTTGACGCAGTCGGCGAGGCTGACGATGGTGACGGCGGGGTCGGTGCCGTTGACCAGCCGCCCGAAGGTCGCGCCGCTGGTGTGCACCTCGACGGTCGTCGGATCGCCGCTGCCGGCCGCTGCGATGTCGGCCCCGACCGTGTCGACGACGCCCGCGGCGGTGCGGTAGACCACCAACCCGCTTGGTGCCGCCGGGTCGAGCGGCCGGTAGGTGACTCGGACGGCCGCCGCCTCCTGGCCCCACGCCAGCAGCTGCCCGCCGTCCGCGGCGGGCCAGCGGCTCAGGTGGGTGGGGTTGCGCCAGAGCGTGTCGCCACGATCCCGACGCCAGACCTGGAAGGGTCCGCGCGGCATACCGAGGGTCTTGGCGCAGGCCCAGGTGAGGTGGACGTCGCCTTCCCGCGCCTTGACCTGCTCGCCGACCCGATGCAGCCATTCGGTGGCGAGCGCCGCGCCCTGGGTGCGGGCGGCTTCCTTGGCCGACCGGGAGGCGATGACGCCCCACCGCAGCAGGGTGGCCTCGGCACGGAACGACAAGGGCTGGGCGATCCTGGCCATCAGTCCTCCACCTCCCAGGGAGCGCGCTGCAACGAGACCCGGGCGGCGGCCTCGGTTCGTTCGGGCAGACCGGCGAGCACGTCGGCCGGGAGCACGAGGTCCAGCCGCGCCTCGCGCCCGCGGGACCCAGGTGCGAGGAAGGCGATCGCCCGGGTGTCGCCCGGGCAGCGCACGACGCGGGTGATGGCCGCCCGTGGCTCGGTCGGCGACAGCGGCGTGGTGTTGGGCCGAATCTCCAGCCACTCGTCCGGTCGCCCGGCCCACCAGTGGTGGGTGGGATCGGCCGCGTCGATCGGTCCGCTCACCAGGGTGGGGACGATCCGCGAGCGCCACAGCGGTTCGCTGCTCTCGATGACGACGGCAACCGGCTGGGGCACCGTCTCGCCGGACCACAGCACCTCGACCGCGGGGAAACGCGGGGTCTGCGGGACGGCCAGTCCGGCAGCCTGGTATGCCGTGTCGACCTGGTCGCCGGTGGGCCGGTCGCCCAGCGCGGTGAGGCCGGCGGGGGTGGGGATGAGCCGGTGGCGCACTGTGGCGGGGGCGAGGTAGGACGTGAAGTCGTCCAGGTCGGCGAACCGCGAGGTGGTGAAGCCGATCCGGTGCACCAGTCCCCGGGCCGACGCCGGCGACCCGACGGGGACGGCGTGGATGTCGATGAGGTAGTCGGTCAACGGCTCGAAGTCATAGGGCAGGGTGAGCGTCTCCTGGTGGTGGCGCTCCCCGGAGGTGTCGATGCACGGCATACTCGCGGCGTTGTCGGCGAGCACCTGCCGGACGGCCTCCTCCCACGGGGTCTGCACGTCGATGGCGGCGGCGGCCAGGAAGGCGCTCGGGGTGAGCGGCACCGTGAACGGGTCGCCGGGGGCGCCGCCGCCGGGGGGCTCGGGATGCGTGCCCGAGGCCGACCGCACGAGGACGCGCAGTTCTTTCCCGTATGCCGCGAAGAGCGCGGCGACCTTCTGGGTGGCGAAGACGATGCGCACCGGTTCGCGGCAGAAGACCCCGACGTCGTCCATGCCGGGAGCGGTGGCCAGCAGCCACGGGGTGAGGTTCTTCGGGGAGTCGCTGGCGGGGGCGGTGGCGAATTCGAAGGTCTGGGTCACGGCCGGCTGCCAGCTCGCAGCCGCGGAGGCCGCCGGGCGCGCGTCCTGCTTGAGCCATGCCGCTCGCCAGGTTGCCGCGACGCGATAGGTGACACCCGGGGAGAACAGCGCCCGGTCGTCGGGGTCTTGGTCGAGGGCGGTCTGCAGGGCGTTGCGGTTCTCTGAGACGACCGTCTCGTCGTAGTCCTGGCGAGTGACCTCGGAGGCGAGCAGGCCGGTCACGGCGAGCACGTAGAACGGCGGGATCTCCCGCTCCTTGCCCTGCACGGGCGTGCGCCACCCGACAACGACGGCGAGGTCGGCGGGGTCAGCCGGCAGGTCGCGCAGCGTGACGTAGACCGCGAGGTAGCCGACCCCGGGTGTCGAGGAGACGACCCGCGCTGCCATCCGCGTGGCCCGCGACAGCGGGTCGAACCACGGGCCGGTGGGGTCGGTCAGCGCCGCGGGGAGCGGGTTGCCGGCGCCGACGATGTCGGCAGCGGTGACCTGTTGCTCACGGATGAGGCCGCCGTCGGCCTTCTCCAGCCGCACCCACAGACCGAGTTCGAGACCGCTGCGGGGGATCAGCAGGAGCACGGCGAGCTCACGGGGCGCGTCGGAGGTCTCGAAACGCACCGCGTCACGCAGCGGGTCCGGCTTGAATCCCTTGGTGTTCCAGACCTTTTCGACGTACTTCTGGTCCTCGGGGGTGCCGAACGGTGCCGGCCGGTCGGCGTCCAGCAGCGGGGAGCGCAGGATCGCGCCCAGGCAGGGCGTGTGATCCGGTGCGGTGCCGGCGTCCCACGCTCGGGTGGCGCGCTCCGCCGCGAAGTCTCCCAACGGCATACCGGCGGCCAGGTGCGCCATGAGCTCGGCTTGGCCCTCGGCTCCCTGCGGGAGCCGCGCATTGCTCGTGCCGCTGACCTCCCGGGCCAGCGTCGACATCGTCATCCGGTTGACCGTCGTGCGGGTCGTGGTCGTTGTGCACGGCACGTAGTCGGAGACGACGATCGCCGGGTCGGTGCCCTGGAGCAGGTCGGCGACGGGATCGTGGGTGCGCCACGGTTCGCTCACCGCGAGGTCGGCGTCGACCGGGGCGGTGCGGACGGTTCCGGGCGGGTCGGGCCACGGTATGCCGGCCAGGCTCCAGCCCGCGGGGTTGGGGCCGGGGGGTTGACCGTCGAAGGTCCACAGCACCGGCGCCGCGGGGGCGGCCGGGTGGCAGACGGTGCCCCAGCGTTCGTCGATGGAGCGGACGAGTTCCTCGCCGTAGGGGACGGCGCGGGAGAACGGCGTGGGCAGCCAGTTGAGCAGCGCGAGGGCGGTGCGTGGCACCGGGGTGCCCGGCGGGCGACCGGTCCACCAGGTGCTCGGGGTCAAGCCGTCGGCCGGCAGCAACGGGCCTCCGGTGAGGGTGACCGACTGCAGCTCATAGCGCCACCACCGGTCGCCGATCTTCTGCCAGGGGTTGGCCTCGGCGCCGCTGTGACCGAGCGGGGTGCCGCCCATGACGGTGTTCGGTATGCCGGTCGGGACGGCGTCGAAGGAGATGACCGGGATGGCGTCCAAGGGGACCACGAGCAGGCCTTGACCGGCCGGGAGGGGTTTGGCCAGGTCGTGGGCGTCGCCGAGGGTGCCGTCGACGGCCCGGTCGACCGCGCTGCCCTCGACCAGGGCGGGGCTGCGCGAGACGAGGCTGACTCCGGCGACCAGCGGCTTGGCGGTGGGGTTGTCGGTGGGTTCGCTGCCGATGGTGAGCGAGACGCAGCCTTTGATCTCGAAGAAGAACAGGTCGATCGAGCCGCACACCTCGCCGTGGACATAGGGCTGGTCCTTGACGACGCCGTTCTCGACCCGCTTGCCGACGATGACGGTCAGCTCGGCGCTCGCGCTGATGCTGATGATGAACAGCCGCAGCTCACCCCGGGCATAGATCTTCCCCGCGACGAAGAACGGATCGAAGGCGATGAGCGCATCGAACCCGGCGGCGACCTCGAGGTAGAGCCCGACCGACTTGCTGCCCATGAGCACGGCGCTGATGTGGAAGCCGGTGGCGATTGCCATGCCGTTGCCCGGGGCGGGCAGGCCGGGGATGGCGATCGACGTGCCGTCGCCGTGGATCATCAGGTAGCCGGAGCCGGAGATGACGTCGAGCACCTCGACGGTCACCCGGTCGGTGTAGGACCCGAGGTCGACGAACCACTTCTCGACGTGGTTGGTGTCGAAGAAGGCCGTCACCGGCACCCGGATCTTGAGGATCTTCTCGATCTCGTATGCCGCGACGATCCCGATCGTGATCGTCCCCCGGCCGAAGTCCAGGTCGAGGACGGCCAGGAAGGTGGCCGACTGGTTGGACTTGAGCACCGGCGGGGCCTTGATGACGTCGGCCTTCATGACGAACAGCAGGCGAGGGCCGGGCACCTCGATGACGACGATGCCCTTGAGGTGCACGACATAGCCGCCCTCGAGGGTGCCGAGCAGCACACCGGCAGCGAAGGCATAGTGGCCCGGCATGAGGCCCCAGCCCTGCGGGTCCATGACCCCGCCCGGGCGGGCGAACTGTTGCTGCAGCCAGGCGAGGGCGGGCACGGTCTGGGTGGCGTCCTCGATCCGGCCGTGGTTGATGCCGACCCCGGCGAGCACGCCGAACATGCCCAGCCCGGAGGAGCCCAGCACCAAGGGCACGGGGAACTCGACCTCGATGCCCAGCAGCACGCCGGTGACGCCGCCCGACTGGCGCACCGCGAGGCTTGCGGTGGCGCGCAACTTGAGCGGGATGACCTGCAGGTCGAAGGACCCGGAGAAGCCGGTCGGCTCGATCGAGACGTAGCCCCGCCCGGTGAGGACGTTGGGGATGTCGACGCTCGCACCGAACTTGGTGAGCTGCAGGTCCAGCGGCGGGCCGTCGACCCGCGCTCGCACCCGCACGGTCTCGATGGTGATGACGCCCAGGTCCAGTCCCAGGCCCACCTCGACCTCGAGATAGGTCGGGTTGTCCCGGCTGACCCGCACGCCGAGGATGCGCAGGATGTTGTCCAGAGGCGGGGCGGCGGTGAGCGACCCCGCGGGGATGTCGAGGCTGTAGCCCCGCTCGGGGAAGAACACCGGCAGGGGGATGTAGTCGACCGAGTTGCCGGTGCCGGGCGCGGTCTCCCACGAGGAGCGCACCCCGATGGCCTTGTAGCGGGTGACGATCGGATGCGCGGGGTCGACCCGCACGAGGGTGAGGTCGAAGGAGAAGGCGATCTCGACGTCGACGAGGACGACGACCTGGGTGCCGCGCTGGTCGACGGTCGTGATCCCGTCCGAGCCGAGGATGCCCTGGCTGACGATGACCTCGGCACCGCGCAGCGTGAGCCGGCTGGTGTGCAACAGATCGCTCGCCCCGAGCGCGACCGATCCGAGGGCGACGACCGCACCGGCGGCCGGTGACAGGGTCGTCGCGCTGGCCGTGAGCGGGGCCAGCACCGCGAGGGCGCCGAGGATGTTGAGTGGGGTGGCGTTGGAGTTGGCCGAGGTCATCTCGGCCAGGCCGTCGAGGTCGCCCTCCTTGGCCCGGAACTCGCCGCTGACCTCCCACGAGCCCTGGTCTTCGGCGATGCGCAGCCGGACCAGGAAGGTGCAGATGCCGTCGTTGGGGTTGCGCGGCGATCCCGCGGCCCGCAACGGTTGGGTCTGTCCCTTGCGGCGCAGGTTGCTCTCGGCCGCGGTCTCGATGTCGAACTCGCCGTAGATCTCGCAGCGCACGAAGGTGCTGCGCACCAGTTCGACCCGAACGCCGAGCTTGTGGAAACAGTCCGGGGGATTGGCGCGCGGGGGCCGCGGGTCGCGGTCGATCCGGTCGGGCAGGGCCGGCCGGGTGAGTTCCCCAGTCACGGTGATCGGCGCCGCCGGGGTGTCACTCACCGCCCGGGCCCGCCACCACGCGCTCGCGCCGGGCGCGGGCGCGGGGGTGCCGTCGATCGACGTCCCGGCCCGGGCTCGCGCGGTGCCCTGGGCTTCGCCGGCCACGAGGTTGGTGTAGCCCGCCGCCGCGAGGGCATCGAGCATCGCTTGTCGCCGCCGCTCGCTCAGGGCCAGGTTGCGCGCCTCCTGCGCCGCGCTCGGGTCGCCCTCATAGGAGGCATACCCGCTCACCGTGAGTCGGGTGCCCGCGCCGATGACGGCCCGCCGAGCCCGCGCGTCCGGGATGAACAGTGCCGACGCCGACGGCCGGGTGCGGGTCGCGGCCGGCGCCGTGTGCGTGTTCGCCGGGTTGACGGCATACGGGCTGCCCTCGTCGGCCTTGGGGTGGTCGAAGAGGAAGTAGCAGTCGAGGGTCTGCTGCGCGGCGGCGGTCGTCGTCGCACTCACGGTGACGGGTGTGCCGGTGGCGACCGGGACGGTCGCGGTCGGGCCCGACGCGCTGCCGCCCGGCCAGGTCCACGTCGCCGCGGCTCCCGAGGACAGCCGCACGGTCGCGTCGGTGGTGCTCTGCGAGACAAGCACGAGGTATGCCGTCTCGTGCGACGTCGTGCGCAGGGTCACCGGGGCGCCCGTGCCGGTCCCACCGCCTGCGCCGATGCCCGCGGTGCTGCGGCTCACCGTGAGGGTGCGGGAGGTGACGACGGTGCTCTGGCCGACCGGATGCAGGCGCACCTCGACCGACACCGTGCCGGTGGCCGGGGTCGTCAGCGAGACCCGGTCGCTGGCAGTGGTCGTGCCGTCGACGACGATCGAGATGTCGTAACCGCCCAGACCGCCGGAGGACTCGGCATACACCGTCGTGTGCTCGGGCACCTGGGCGGAGTCGCCGGTGTAGGCGATCTGCGCGCCGGTGTCGGTGACGAATCGCACGACGATCGTCGGGGCGTGGCCGCGGTTGACGACCTCGGCCTCGAAGAGGCCGGTGACACCCTCGTGGGCGCCGATGCCGATCCACAGGTTGCGCACTCCGGCCATGACCGACAGGCCCTCCAGCCCCTCGGGGGCGACGAAGAGCCGGGCGTCGGGCAGGAAGAAGCCCTGCCAGTCGCTGGGCATGGCCCGGGCCGATGCCGGGACCCCGCTCGGTCCGGCCGTGCCGGACAGGTCGAGCACCGCGGTCTGGAAGGCGAAGCCGACCGTGTCGGACGGACCGATCAACGCATACGGCGGGTCCATCTCGATGAACTCGTAGATCTGGTCGGCCGCACCGGGGCCGATCGTGGCCGACCTGAGGTCGACCGAGACGGCCGCGCCGGCGAGCTGGACTACCGCGACCTTGACGGCCGGCAGGGTGAACGCGACCGTCGGTTTGGCGGCATCAGCGCGCAGGTGACCGAAGGTGTCGAGCATGGCACCGCGCAGGAACGGCATCCTGATCCGCAGCGATGGGGTGGTGAGCTCGACCTTCCAGCCGCCGTCGCGGGAGCCGCCGGGGCCGGTGAGATGGAACGAAAGCGTGACCACGACGTGCGGATCGGCGAACTCGAACGGCGTGCCCGAGCCGCCGCCCGACCCGCCGGCCCCGCCGGCCCCGCCGGTGCTGAAGGCGCCGGTGCGCGGGTCCAGGGCGAGGGGACCGGTGAGGTCCTCGGTGGCCGTGTAGGTCGACCAGGTGCCGTCCGCGTCGGAGGTCTCGACCGGGCCGGAGCCATCCAGGCCCTCCAACAGCGGGCGCAACCCGTCGAGCGCACCGGTCGACCGGACGGGTTCGGGCAGTTCGTTCCACAACGACATGAGGCCATCTCCCGGGGAGAGTCGGGATGTGACTGGGTGTCGTCAGTGTCGCGCGCGACCGACTGCCGTGTCTGGGGAATCGGGATTTTTCGTGCCTGGCGCGGTCAGACCCGCCAGAACGGCTTGTGGCCGGTGAGCTCGTTGACGGCGTTCTGGGCGCGCACCAGCTGCATGTCCTCGTCGACGTGCGGGGCGTCGGTGTGGTCGAGGTCGGCGAGCGCGACCATGTGCTCCCAGGTCGCGGCGTCGTTGAGTTTGCCGAGGGCATCCTGGATGGTCGCGAGCGACTTCTCCATCGCGGAGATCTCGGCTGCCTGCTCGGGCCACAGCGGCGCGAAGAACTGGCAGCCATAACGCAGCTTCTTGGCCTCGATGCGCACCTGGTGGCGGTCGTAGGCGCTCAACTCGTCCAGCGCCTTGCCCATGCCGACGATTCGCGACCGGCGCCGGCCGAGGGCGTGGCGGGCCATGGTGCGGCCGGTCCACGGCTCGTCGCCCAGGCTCTTGCGCCACTTGCCCTTGTCGAGCCAGCGGTCGAAGGAGTCGTGCCACTTCTCCCAGGCCGCGCTGTCGAGGGTGGCGGCAACCTTCTCGTAGGCCCGGACCCGGGCCGCGTCGATCTTGGCGTGGTCGGCCTCGGACATGTGCGGGTTGGTCTCGAGGAAGACGTCGAGGTCGCGGGCCTCGCCGAAGTTGGCGGCCAGCTCACGCAGTTCGACCTTGAGCCGCATGCCCTCGGGGTCGGCCTTGGTGACCTCGCGGGCCAGCGACAGCAGCGACCGCAGTCGGCGGTAGGCCACCCGGAACTGGTGCAGCACCTCCGGGTCGTCGATCGACAGGTGCGGTTGGTTGGCGTCGGCGTGGGCCAGGCACGCGGTGGCGACGGTCATGAAGGCCCGTTGCGCCGAGGCATGCGGGCGCATCTGGGAGGTAGTGGCTTTGCTTGCAGCGGTGGTCATAGGGGGCATCGTGTCAGGAGTTCGGCGGCTCTTCACGCCTGACGCAGCCGCAGTCGCACGTGGTCGCCGGGGCGACATTGGGCCAGCCGGTCGCTGCCGGCCTCGGTCGCCACCGCGATGACCGGGTAGCCGCCGGTCACCGGATGGTCCGCGCCGAGGATCACCGGCATCCCGCTCGGGGGCACCTGCACGGCGCCGCGCACCATCCCGAAACTCGGCACCTCCGCGCCAGCCCATTCGGTATGCCGGGCCAGGGCCCCGCCGTCGCGGCCCGCCGCTGCGGTCAGCCGGACCCCGACTCGGTCGGCCTCGCCGGAGACCACCCACAGCCGGTCGTCAAGCCGGCCGAGCCGGTGGAGCCGGTCGAGCCGGTCACCGCCGCAGACGAACCAGCCGAGCTGCGGCCCGGGCAGCACATCGATGAGCACCTCGTCGCGGGCTTCGGCACGGCTGGGTTGGCTGTGCGCCATCGGCGGGGCGTGGTCGACATGCACCGGCCCCCCGACCTCGCCTCCCACCGGCAGGATATCACCGGCGGCGACGCTGGCCGGTCCCAGCCCGGCCAGCCGATCGGTCGACCGCGAGCCGAGGGTGGCAGGGAGTGCCAGCCCGCCCCGGACGGCGAGGTAGCTGCGGACGCCGCGGGACGGCATACCGAGGCGCAGTTCCTGCCCGTCGCGCAGGTGCAGCGGCGTCGCGAAGTCGACCTCCCGCCCGTCGATGGTCGCCGGCCCTGCGGCTCCGGTGAGGCACACGGTGAGCGCACCGGCCGCGCGCACCGCGAGGCCGCCCAGGGTGACCTCCAGCGCGGCGCTGCCGGGCATGTTGCCGACCAGCCGGTTGGCCAGCCGGTATGCCGTCCGGTCGGCTGCCCCGCTCGGCCCGACGCCCACGGCGGCCAGGCCCGGCCGGCCCTCGTCCTGCACGGTGGTCAACGGCCCCGGGGTGAGGACGGTCAGCGCCCGATGAGGTTGGTGAGGAGGATGAGGGTCGCGATGCGGCGCCGGCCCGGTGGGGGTCGCAGCTGGGCTGGTTGGGCTGATCGACGGCTCGGCGACGGTGAAACGCACGTGCTGACCCGGCTGCAACGCTGCCGGCGGGGTGCGGTCGGGGTCCCAGAGGACGACGTCGGTGCGCCCGATGAGCTGCCAGCCGCCGGGCGAGCTGCGCGGATAGATGCCGCTGAACTCGCCGGCCAGGGCCACGGATCCGGCCGGGACGGTGGTGCGGGGCTGGGGATGACGGGGCACCTGCAGCCGGGGGTCACCGCCGACGAGATAGGCGAAGCCCGGAGCGAAACCCCCGAAGGCGACCTGCCACGGCATACCGGTGTGTGCGGCGACCACCTCGGCGGGCGTCAGGCCGGTGTGTGTCGCGACCTCGGCGAGGTCGGGGCCGTCGTAGTGCACCGGGATGGTGACCGGCGGGGCAGCCTCGGCCGACGTGGGCGGCGGTGCGGCGAGGCTCGCCACCCCTGCCACGAGCGCGGTATGCAGCCGAGTGGCGCCGGACGCGCTCGCCGCGACCACGAGGACGCTGCGCGCGGCCGGCACGAGGTCGACGATGTCGCGCCAGGGGGTTGCGCTGGACGCGGCAGCAGGCGTCTCTCGGGCGTGCCTCAGCAAGGAATACAGGTGGCGAGCTTCATCGAGGCCGCTGACCTCGACGAGAACGGCCCGCTCGCCGAATGGCGAAATCCGCAGCGGGGCCATGCTCAGCCGGCGCTGGGCGCGAAGGGCGCGAGGGTCACGCCCGCGGTCACCAGCGCCTCTCGCACGGCGCGAGCGATGGCGACCGCTCCCGCGGTGTCGCCGTGCACGCAGACCGAGTCGGCCGCGACGGGGACCGCCGCGCCGTCCACGGCGCGCACCGTACCGGTCGTCGCGAGCGCGACCACCCGGGCGGCGATCTCGGCCGGGTTATGCAGCACGGCGCCTGGCTCCCCGCGGGGCACCAGGGTGCCGTCGGGCCGATAGCCGCGGTCGGCGAACGCCTCGGTCGCGGTCGCGAGTCCCGCTTCGGTGGCCAGGCGCAGCGCGAGCGCGTCGGGTTGGTGCAGCAACACCACCCCGGACCCGTATGCCGTGAGCGCGGCGACCAGCGCCGCGGCCTGTCCCGGGTGGGTCGCCACCGCGTGGTAGAGGGCGCCATGGGGCTTGACGTAGCTGACCCGGCTGCCGGCCGCCCGGGCGAAGCCATCCAGGGCCGCCACCTGATAGAGGACGTCGGCCTCCAGGTCGGCGGGAGCCACGTCGAGGAACCGGCGACCGAAACCGGCCAGGTCGGCATACCCGACGTGGGCGCCGATGGCCACGCCGTTGTTGGCGGCGTGCTCGCAGCTGCGCCGCATCGTCGTCGGGTCGCCGGCGTGGAAGCCGCAGGCGATCGAGGCGCTCGTGACGACGCCGAGCAGGGCCGTGTCGTGTCCGACGCTCTCGTCTCTTGCGCTCCACGCGCCGAAGCCCTCACCCAGGTCGGCGTTGAGGTCGATGCGCACACTCCGACGGTAGTCGACACCCATGAGCGACGCGGCGCATCGCCGGACTCCGCCGGCGGCAGACACAGCTGTGGCGGAGCCGCTCGTGCGGCTCCGCCAGTGCTGTAGTCGTCGTGCGTGCTGCCGCTGAGCAGCAGGCCGGGATCAGCAGGCCGGGATCAGGCGGTGACTCCGCGACGGCGCGAGGCGCGGTAGACCAGCAGGGCGAGGACGGCACCGATGATCGAGCCGATGATGCCCGAGGTCTGCAGGGCGCCGGCCGCCAGGTCCTTACCGAAGAGCAGGTAGCCGAGGAAGCCGCCGATGAACGATCCGACGATGCCCAGGACGATGGTCGGCAGCACGCCGCTGACGCCGTCATTGCGGACCAGCAGGCGGGCGACGAAACCGGCGATGGCGCCGACGATGATCATCGAGATGAGGGTCGTAAGCATGGTGAGGGTCTCCTTGTGAGGTGGCCACTCTCGCGGTGGCGTTGACCAAACATTAGACACATCCTCTACAGTCTGTCAAGTGTTCGTCTAGATATCTGTGACGACTGAGCAGGCGCATGGACTTCAGCAACGAGAGACCATCGAAGGTCGGTCTAGGGTTTCGGCAGGGTTCGGGCTAAGATCGGGGCATGTCCACGCCCCCGCCCGCCAGCCCATCGGAGGGCTCCGTCGACGGACCCCCCGATGGCCTGCCAGACGGCATACCCGACACCATTCCTGACACCGTGCCGGACGGCATACCGGGGCCGGCCGCCCCCCTGGCTGCCCAGTTGGGCGATGTGACCTTGCCCGACGGGCTGGTGCGGATCGGCGAGCTGAGCCGCCGGGTCGGCCTGAGCGACCACACACTGCGCGCGTGGGAGACCCGCTACGGGCTGCTCCGGCCGCATCGATCGGCCGGCGGCTTCCGGCTCTACTCCTCGATGACGAACGCCGCATCCGCCACATGATCCAACTGCTGGCCACCGGCCTCTCGCCGGCCGAAGCGGCCAAGGTCGTGCTGCGCGCCCGCGACGACGAGACCGTCGTGCTGCGGATGTCCGCCGCCCAGGCGCAGGCGCGCGCCTCCGGCGGCCTCGGGCCCGCGACCGGCACCTTCTCCGTCCCGACCCAGGCCGGTATGCCGTCCGCCGCACCGCCCGGCGCGAGCCCCGACGGGGGCCCTGGCGCAGGCCTTGGCGCGGGCCTTGGCGCGGGCTCTGCGGCGGGCCAGGGCTCGACGACTGGGCCAGCGGTTGCCAGCGCGTGGTCCGCGACGCCGCCGGCCGCGCGGGCGTCCTCGCTCTATGGCTATCGCGGGCTGCTGGCGCGCAGCCTCGACCACTTCGACGAGGAGGGTGCGCATGACGTGCTCGACCGGCTTATCGCGGAGTTCTCCCTCGCCACCGTGTTGCGCGATGTCGTCATGCCCTACCTCAAGGAGCAGGGCGAGCGCTGGCAACGCGGCGAGATCTCGCTCATCCAGGAACACTTCGCCAGCCAGGTGCTGCGCGGCCGGTTAGCCGGGCTGGCCCGCGGCTGGGCCACCGGTAAGGGGCCCTGCGCCGTCATCGCGTGCCCGTCCCACGAGTTGCATGACCTCGGGGCCATGGTCTTCGGCATCGTCCTGCACCGCGGTGGCTGGCGCGTCATCTTCCTCGGGGCCGACACCCCGGTGGGGCAGATCTACACCGAGATCGAGCCACGCCCCGCGCTGATCATGATCGCGGCCACCCATCCCACCCGTTTCGCGGCCATCCGGCCCGATGTCGAGGTCCTGGCCCAAACCGGCCCGGTCCTCGTCGGCGGGGCCGGGGCGACGCAACGCTTCGCCGACGCGACGGGCGCCATCTACCTGTCCGGGGACCCGGTGACCGAGGCGCTGCGCATCCTCGAGCACGGTGTGCCGGCCCCCGCCAGGGCTGCGGAGTTCAGGTCCGAGCCATGACTTCGCTCCTGCGCGACGTGCACCTCACCGCCCCCACTGGACCGAACGGCCGGCTGTTCACCCTCGGCTCCGGCGACTACGTCGCTCGCGTCGCGACGGTCGGGGGCGCCCTGGCCAGGCTCACGTGGAGAGGCGTCGACATCGTCCTGGCCACCGATGTGGAAGGTGACGGCACGGCATACGCGCCGGCCTTTTCCGGCAAGGTCATGGCGCCCTGGCCCAACCGGCTGCGCGACGGCCGCTATACCTGGGGAGGGGTTGAGCACCAGCTGGCGATGACCGAGCCCGAGGCCGGCACGGCGCTGCACGGGTTGGTGTGCTGGCAGGAGTGGCGCGTCGCGGGGGCGGCTCCCGACCGGGTGACCCTCGCGACCGAGATCTGGCCGCAGCCGGGCTACCCCTTCCGGATCGGCCTCGCGACCGACTATCAGCTCGGTCCGGACGGCCTGAGCGTGGCCGTCGAGGCGGTCAACCTCGGGGACTCGCCGGCTCCCTATGGGGTTGCCTTCCACCCCTATCTGCGATGCGGGGACGGTCTGCTGGACGACTGCCTGGCCGACCTGCCGGCCGAGCGCGTCGTGCTCACCGACGCTCGCGGGCTGCCGGTGCGCGAGGGCGCGGTCGAACGCCACGGGCTCGACCTGCGCGGCGGGGTGGAGTTGCGGCAGATTCGCGCCGACCATGCGTTCACCGGGTTCCCGGAGGGCGGCTGGCAGGCGTCGCTCGCCAGACCCGGTATGCCGTTCCGCACCACCATCGCCTCCGACACTCGCTGGGCACAGGTCTTCACCGCCGATCACATCGGGCGGGCCGGTCTGGCGATCGAGCCGATGAGTTGCCCGGCGGACGCCTTCCGCAGCGGCGATGGGGTCATCGCGCTCGAGCCGGGGGCGCGGCATACCCTGCGGGCCCGGCTCTGGGCCGACCCGGTCACCGCCTGACGTCCGGGCCGACTGCCTGGACAGAGCCCCTGCAGGCACTCGGGCTGAGGCCTGCCGTCCTCCCGACTTGCTCGCCACTGATCCGATGGCGGCGTTGTTGCAGTATCCACGGCATTGTTGAGCAGCGCCATGGACTCTTCTGAGGAGGTAACGGCGGTCGCCGGCGATCCATTCGTCGTGCATGTCGATCAGGACCGCGCCAACGAGGCGGATGACGGCGGCGGCGTTGGGGAAGATCCCGACCACGCGGCTGCGGCGCTTGATCTCCTTGTTGACCCGTTCGAGGGGTTGGTCGACCAGATCTTGCGCCAGTGGGGCTTGGGGACGCTGGTGAACGCGAGGACTTCGGTCTTGGCCTCGTCCATCAGCGGTCCGACTTGTCGGGAGGACTTGCCGAGCTGGGCGCGGACCTCGTCCCATGCCTTGCTGACGGACTCGGGGTCGGGTTGGGCGAAGATCGTGCGGAACACCGCGGCGACCATGTCGGCGTGGCTCTTGGGGACGTGAGCCAAGAGGTTACGGGCGAAGTGGACGCGGCACCGTTGGTGTGCCGAGCCCTGGAAGGAGCGCCTGAGTGCCTTGACCAGGCCGCAGTGTTGGTCGCTGATGACCAGCTGCACGCCGGCCAGGCCGCGCTGTTTGAGGCTGAGCAGGAAGCTGCGCCAGAACGTCTCGTCCTCGCTGTCCCCGACATCGAGCCCGAGCACCTCCCGGGAGCCGTTAGCGGCGATCCCCGTGGCCACCACGACCGCCATCGAGACGACTTGGCCGCCCTTGCCGGGCTTGTTGCGGACGTGGAGATAGGTCGCGTCGAGGTAGAGGTGGGGAACTCGATGTGGTCCAGGGTCCGCGTGCGGAACGCCCCGACCGACTCGTCGAGCTGTTCGCAGATCCGAGAGACCTCAGACTTGCTGATCCCGGAGTCGGCGCCGAGCGTGACGACCAGGTCATCGACGCTGCGGGTCGAGATGCCGTGCACGTAGGCCTCCATCACCACCGCGTACAGCGCCTGGTCGATGCGACGGCGGGGTTCGAGGATGGAGGGAAGAATGAACCCTTGCGCAGCTTGGGGATCCGCAGCTGGACATCGCCCGCCTTCGTCGTCAACAGCTTGGGACGCGTCTGGTTGCGTTCGGTCACGCGGTCCTGCGTGCGCTCGTAGCGCTGCGCGCCGATCACGCCCGCAGCCTCGTGCTCGACGAGCTCTTGGAGCACGGTGCGGACCGACTCGCGGATCATGTCGACGCCGTCGCCGGTGCGGAAGGCCTCCAGCAACTCGGACAGGGCAGACTGGGACAAGGCCATCGGTGGTCTCCTTCAGTGCGTGACTTGGTCGTTTCACACCGAAGATCCCGCCGATGGCCGCCTACTTCACGCAGCCCCGCCGTCGACCCTCAAAGCCCACCACTCCACGGGACTCTCCTCACTGCCTGCCTGGGCATCTGCCGGCACCCGCCCAGCCCTGCCGCCCGCCCGACTTGCTCGACACCGACCCACACTGACGCGTTTGGTTGCTTGCCCCGACTCGAAGCAGCACAACGTGTCAGCCAGGTGGCTTGCTGTGCTCGGAGAGGTGCCCGAACCCTCAGCCGGGGACCTTCACGGGCGACCCTTCGATCGGCACAACACCGTCCGGCCGTTGCGAGGCCCCGTCGGACCCCAACTGACGCGTTTGGTTGGTTGCCCCGACTCGAAGCAGCCAAACGTGTCAGTCCGGTGGCTTGCTGTGCTCGAAGTGGTGCCCGAACCCTCAGTCGCGGACCGTCACGAGGTAGACCCTCTGATCGGCGCCGACCCAGACTGACGCGTTTGGTTGGTTGCCCCGACTCGAAGCAGCCAAACCTGTCAGTCCGGTGGCTTGCTGTGCTCGGAGAGGTGCCCGAACCCTCAGTCGGGGACCTTCACGAGGTGGACCCTCTGGTCGGCGCCGACCCAGACTGACGCGTTTGGTTGGTTGCCCCGACTCGAAGCAGCCAAACGTGTCAGTCCGGTGGCTTGCTGGGCTCGGAGAGGTGCCCGAACCCTCAGTCGGGGACCTTCACGGGGATCGACCCACCCTGATCGGCGCCGACCCCGGGACCCCAACTGACGCGTTTGGTTGCTTGCCCCGACTCGAAGCAGCACAACGTGTCAGTCCGGTGGCTTGCTGTGCTCGGAGAGGTGCCCGAACCCTCAGTCGGGGACCTTCACGAGGTGGACCCTCTGATCGGCGCCGACCCAGACTGACGCGTTTGGTTGCTTGCCCCGACTCGAAGCAGCACAACGTGTCAGTCCGGTGGCTGGCTGTGGTCAAAAGGAGGTCCACCGACCTGACGCGATGCTTCGCTCGTCGCGGTCAGGCGTTGCGGAGGCGATCGGCGATGCGCGGCGGCACGACGGTGTCTGGATCACGCATCGCGCCGAGCGCCGAGCGCACGCCGACCAGGCCGGCATACAGGGCCGGGCAGGTGGGGCAGCCGCCGAGGTGAGTTTCGAGCGCGGCGCGCTCGGCGGAGGTGAGCTCGTCGTCGAGGTAATCGCTGACCCGCGAGCGCGCGTCCCAGCAGCGCAACGGCACGTCGCCGACGGCGGCGCGGCGTTCGGTGCCGCGGGCCAGGTGGGTGACGAGCATGGCGCGGCCGCGGGCGATGCGCTGCTTGGCGGCTGCGAGCGAGATCTCCTGCACCTCGGCGACTTGCGCCGCCGTGAGCCCCTGGGCGTCGTGCAGGACCACGGCCGAGCGGTAGGACGCGGGTAGCCGGATGATCGCGTCGCGCAACTCCTGCGCCCGTTCGGCCCGCAAGACGACCGTCTCACCGTCGACGGTGTAGGAGTCCTGCTGCCAGGCGCGTTCGACCTGCTCGGCGAGCTCGTCGCTGTCGACGGGTTCGGTGCGGTCGGCCCGCACCAGGTCGACAAAGCGGTGGTGCAGGATCCGGTGCAGCCAGGTCTGCGGCGACGATTCACCGCGGAAGTCGCCGGCGCGTTCCAGCGCGCGCACGACGGTGTCTTGCACGAGGTCGTCGGCGACGACGGGGTCGCGGGTCAGGGAACGCGCGTATCGCAGCAAGCCCGGGACGGCGGCGGTGATCTCGTCGGTGCTCAGTGCCACGCTCCAACGCTATGCCGTCCGCTCACCTCACACACCGACGACGTGGCCCGGTCGACAGGAACCGGGCCACGTCGTGGCCGTGCACGTGACGCGAGGCCACGCGGTCAGGAGTGAGTTGCCCAGCGGGCAACCGGCGAGGTCAGGCGCGCTTGTTGGTGTTGATCTTGAACGGCATGTAGAGCGGGCACACGCGCACGACGGCCGTGACCGCCATGATCACCGCGACGATGAGCAGGATCGTCTTGAGGGCGCCGCTGGCCACCGTGAACGCGAGGATGGCCGCGACGACGGCGACGACGAGGCGGATCATCCGGTCGGTGCTGCCGACGTTGAGCTGCATGGTGTTTCTCCTGGTAGGGCGGTGATGCTGGGTGGGTCACCGCACTGACGGTTCGCGGCGGCCGAGGGTGACAGCCCGGCGCAGTGACCTGCCTCACGTCCGCGGCGACCCGGCCGGCGGGTCGGCCACCCGGCCCGGCATACCGGCAACGGCTTGCGGTCAGCGTCCGGCCTGGTAGTCCCGGATCTTCTCGACGAACTCCGGGGACAAGTCCGCACCCGCCGCGAGCAGGTCAGGCAGGGTATGCCGTTCGGTCGTCCACGCGCGGAAGGACATTGGCACCGTCACGCCATGGGTCGGGCGGTGCTCGATGACGATCTCGTCGCCCGCGCGCACCTCGCCCGGGGTGAGCACGCTCAAGTAGGCACCCGTGCGACCTCGGGCGGTGAACCTCTTGACCCACCGCCGCTCGCCCATCGCGCTGGCGAAGGTCGAGCAGGGCACCCGCGGGCCGGTCACGCGCAGCCGGACCACGGGACCGACCCGCCAGATCTCACCGAGCCGGGCGTCGTCGACGTCGAGGCCAACGGTGGTGAGGTTCTCCCCGAAGGCGCCGTCAGGCAGTGACCGGCCGATCTCGGCGGCCCAGTGGTCGAGCTCTTCGCGCGCCACGGCATACACGGCTTGGTAGCTGCCGCCGTGGTGGCGCCGGTCGCCGACGAAATCGCCGACCACCCCGCTGCCCTCGCCGCCGCGCTTGGCTCCGGGGTCGCGCAGCAGGACGGGGTCCGGGGTGGGCGTCTTGAGCATTCCGGAGGGCCGCGCGCCGCCGGCCGGGTTGGGACCGGAGCGTCCCACGTTGACGGATTTCAGGTGGGCCATGTCAGCGCTCGGGCTTGTCGTTCGCAGCGGAGGCGGAGGCGGGTGCCGGCGTGGGTGCCGAGGCAGCCGCAGGGGTGGGTGCCGGGGCAGCCGCGGGGCCTGGCGGCTCCTCTCCGGGCCAGAGCGTGCCGTACTGCTCCTGGTAGGCCTTGCCGGCCTTGTTGAGCGTCGTGAAGTAGTGGAATTGCTCCAGCACGTGGTGCATCCCGTAACCGTCGATCTTGGCCCGCACCGGCTCTTTGAGCTCGGCGAAGGCCAGCTGCACCCCGCGGGTCTGCAGATCGCCGGCCAACTCCTCGAGCATGTCGGCGGCGGTGGTGTCGATGTCGGAGATCGGTTCGGCGGCGACGAGGATCCAGTTCGGCCGCGGGTCGGCGTCGGCCAGCCGCAACACCTGGTCGGCGAAGGTGCGGGCGTTGGCGAAGAAGATCGGTGCGTCGAAGCGGAAGATCGTCAGCCCGGGCATCGAGCCGGCGCGCGGGTTTTCGGCCAGGTCGAAGTAGCCCGGGTTGGTGCCCTTCTCGCGGCCGAGCACCGCCTGGTAGGGCCACCACGAGCGCCGGAAGACATTGAGGATCGACAGGGCGACGGCGACGCCGATGCCGGGCAGCACGCCCAGCACGGCGACCGCGAGGGTCGCGGCGATGGACAGCCAGAACTCCATCCGGCGCTGGCTCCACAATCGCCGGGTCGCGGGGATCTCGGCCAGTGAGAACGCCGCGACGACGACGATGGCCCCGAGCACGGGGATTGGCAGGGCGGCTAGCAGGTTGGGGGCCACGACGAGCAGGACGAGGATCGCGACCGCGCCGACCAGGCCGGTGATCTGGCTGCGCGCGCCGGCCTTGAAGGCGACCGCGGTGCGCGAGCCGCTTGTCGACACCGCGAAGCCCTGGAAGAACCCGGCGAGCACGTTGGCTGCGCCGATCCCGACCATCTCCTGGTTGCCATCGACCGGCTGCCCGGTGCGTCGCGCGTATGCCGTGGCCGTCGAGATCGTGTCGGCGAGGGCCACCAGGGTGATGCCGAGCGCGCCCGCGACGAGCAGGCCGATCTCGCCGACCGACACGATCGGCAGGGTGAGCGGCGGGAACCCTTGCGGCAACTCACCGACGACCTTGACGCCCTTGGCGGGCAGGTCCAGCCAGGTCGAGGCGAGGATGCCGGCGATGACGGCGACGAGCACGGCCGGGAGCTTGGGCAGCACCTTCTGCAGCACCTTGATGAGCACGAGCGCGCCGAGGCCGATCCCGAGCGCCCAGAGGTTGGTCTTGCCGGCGACGATCTTGTCCCAGGTCGCGGCGATCTCGGCGAGCAGCCCGTCAGCCTCGATCGAGAACCCGGCCAGCTTGCGCACCTGCCCGACGAGGATGGTCAGGGCCAGGCCGTTCATATAGCCCACCATGGTCGGCTTGGACAGCAGGTCGGCGACGAAGCCGAGCTTGGCCACGCCTGCGCCGACCATGAAGACCCCGACGAGCACCGACTGCACCGACGCCAGCAGCACGGCCTTGCCGGGGTCCCCGCCGGAGGCGACCAGCGGCAGGATCGACGCGGCGATCATCGGTCCGAGCGATGAATCGGGGCCAAGGACGAGCACCCGGGAGGGGCCGAACACGGCATATGCGACGAGGCACATGATCGACGTGTAGAGCCCGGTGATTGGCGGCAGCCCGGCCAGCTGCGCGTAGGCCATGCCCTGCGGGACCAGCAGGGCGGTCAGTCCCAGCCCCGCGACGACATCGTCCTTGAGCCAACCGCGCTCGTATGCCGGCAGCCACGACACGATCGGCAGCCACCGCGCGAGGGCGGAGCCGCGGCTGGGCTCGGCGTTGGCCGGAGTGAGGGGCTGGTTGGCCGAGGGCAGTGGCGTCGGGGTCGTCACGAGCGGTCTCCTTCGCGTCGAGCCCTCGCCGGGCAGGCGGCGAGCGGGTACGGCGGCAACTCTAGGGGTGACCGGCAGGCGAACGGCGGGTGACGGCTGATCGAGCATCGCGCCACACAGACGCCGCGGCCCCGCACCCCGCCGGGTTGGGCGGGCGGTGCGGGGCCACGAACAAGACGGGATCAGCGCATCGAGCGCGCCAGGTCAGTCTCCGGCGAGGGCGTCGATGCGGTCGAGCGCGGCGCGCCAGCGGGCGCTCATCCCGGCCGAGTCGTCGACGGGCTCGTGCCGCACGGTGACCGAGGTCTGCTCGCCGGCCGGCGCGAGGTGCAGGTCGACGATCGAGCGCGGCGCGTCTTCGGAGGCATGCCAGGACACGCGCACTTGCTCCATCGGGTGGTAGCTGCGCCACACCCCGTGGCTGCCGTCGGCTGCGCGCCAGTGCTCGCCCTTGCTGCCGAGGGTGGCACCCTCGCCGAGGAACGCCGCAGCGCCGTCGTTGGTGGTCAGCACGTGCCAGACGTGGTTGATGTCGTGGGTCAGGAGGGCCGTCACCTCGACGGTGTCTGCCTGTCCCTCGACCACCTCGGCCTGCTGCGTGTCGGACATCGTGATGCCTCCTAGATGTGGCGACCCCGCCGACGGCGCGGCCGCGACTGTGTGTTGTGCTGGGTCCATCCGACTCCAATCCGGCGACAATCGCAAGCCGTGTCCACGGCACTTCGGTATGCCGTTTCCCACTGCGCTGCGACCGGTCATCCGGTCCAGCGTTGGAGGAACGCCTTGAGCAACGGAGCCGCGGTGCGCGAACCGGACTGGCCGGTCTCGACGTAGACCGCGACGGCCAGATCGCCCTTGCTGGCGACCATCCAGGCATGGGTCTGCGGGGGGCTGTCGGCACCGTATTCGGCGGTGCCCGTCTTGGCGCCACCGACCCCGACATCGGCCAGGACCCGACCGCTGCCTTCGGTCACGACACTGCCCATCATTGAGCGCAATGCCTCGGCTTCGGCGGCCGTGAGGGGCACGGCCGGAGCCGGGGGTGCGGTCGGCGCGACCGAGGCCGGGGCGGAGGGCGAGGGGGCAGCCGAGCCAGAGTCCCCGGTCGAGGGGGCAGCCGAGCCCGAGCTCACGCTCGTAGCCGCCGGGTTGGCGGAAGAGGCTCCGGTGGCGCGCAGGTCGGCGGTGCGCTCGACGATCCGCGGCACCACGGCCGAGCCCTTGACGATCGATGCGACGACGGTCGCCATGGCCAGCGCGGATGCCTCCACCTTGGCCTGACCGATGAACGACGCGGCGTGTTCGGTGGCCGTCGCCGTGCGCGGGATCGAGCCGACGAAGGCCGGCAGGCCGAGGTCGAAGTCGACCCCAAATCCGAGCGCGGCCGCTGCGTCGGCCAAGGCGTTCTGGTCGACTGTGGCGTGTTGGGAGATGAAGGCGGTGTTGCACGAGTTGGCCAAGGCGTGACGCAGCGAGATGGTGCCGATCCGGTCGGCGGGGTAGTCGTCGTAGTTCTTGAAGCTGCGCCCGTCGACCACGGTCGTCGGGGTGCACTGCACCGGCGAGTCGGGGGTCAGCCCGGCGCGCAGCAGGGCGAGGGAGGACACGATCTTGAAGGTCGAGCCCGGTGCCGCTCGACCGGTCGTCGCGAGGGCTCCCTGCGCGGTGGGGCTATTGGCCGCGGCGACCACCTCCCCGGTGGAGGGCCGGATCGCCACCAGCGTCGCCGGCACTGACGAGGCCGCCAGCGACTCCTCGGCAGCCTCTTGGGCGAGCAAGTCGAGGGTGATCGACAGCGGCTTGCCGGGGATCGGGTCCTGGGAGAAGAGCGGGCGCGACACAGCGGTGCCCCCGGTGGTGCCGGTGGCCTTGATCTTCAGCCCTGGCGTCCCGGACAAATAGCCGTCGTAACGCTGCTGCAAACCCGACAGCCCCACCGTGTCGGTGGCCGAAATGCGGCCCCCCGAGCGCTGCACGATCTCGGCCGTGGCCGGCCCGACCGTGCCGAGGATCGCCCGTGCGAAAGTCGCCGTCGGACCGAGCGTCGCGGTGCCCGAGATGGCCACGGCTCCGGGAATGGCCTGCACCGCAGCGGTCTTGCCGGCGATGCGCGGGTCGGTGGTGCGCAGCGTGATCGCGACGACGAACTGCTTGGCCCCCGATGCGGCGACCGTCTGGGTGTATGCCGTGGGGTCGATGCCCATGAGGGTCGCCAATGCGGCGGCCGACGTCGAGGCCTCTGCGGCCGAGACCCGGCCCTTGTCGATGCCCACCTGGTAGACATCGCGTTGCCCGGCGAGCACTTCACCGCCGGCGCCGAGGATCTCGCCGCGGCGGCCTTGCACCCGCTCGACGGTGAACCGTTCGGTGGCGTCGAGCTTGGGTTCGATCATCGTCGGTGACCATTGGACGTGCCAGGTCTTGTCGGGATTGAGGACGAGCTTTGCCTCGGTGGTGTAGCTCCAGTCGGCATCGGTCGGCGACACATCCCAGGTCCACTGCAACGTCGCGGCGACGGTGCGCGCCGCGTTGGTGCCCGCGGACGTCTTGTCCACGACCTTGACCACGGTCACCGTGCGCGAGATGTCTTTGATGGCGGCGACCACGGTGCCCAGCGCCGCGGTGGCGGCTTCCGGGGTGGAGCCGTCGAACGGCATACGGGACAGGTCTCCGGACGTCAGCCCAGCCGCGAGCGCTGCCGCGGTGGACTCGGGCGTTGGCGGCGGCGGCTCGGCGCTGCCGGTGCACCCGGTGAGGGCGAGCCCGAGCGCGACGATGCCCGCGACCGCCGCACGGACGGTGCGCAACGGGCGCCGTGCAGTGTGGCGCGCAGTGGGGCGCGGCCCAGGTCGATGAGGCATTCGGGTCCTTCCGGTTCGGGTCCCAGTCTCACCCAGGGCACCGACAAGCCCAAGTCGCTCTGCGGTCGAGTCACAGATTCCCACCGAATTGCCCCGACGGTGGGAGGCTTCCGGTATGCCGTTTCAGCACGTCAGGGGTCCGGCTCGTCGGCGCGGGCGGACACTCACCCTCATCCTCGTCGCGACGGCACTCACCGTCGCCGCGTGCACGACCGGCCCTGCCGGCGACACTGTTTCAGCCAGTCCGCGGCCCTCGTCGGCAACCGCCTCCACCGGTGCGCCGAGTTCCACCGGATCACCGGGCCCCACCGCATCGACCGGCAACGACGGGACAGCCAGCGGCAGTCCCTGGCGCTCCGCGTCCACCGACCCGAGCGCCCATGCGTCCGCCCTCGCGGCGGCCATCGCGGCGGAGAACGCCCAGCCGGGCGACGGCTCCTGGCGGGTGGCCACGGTCGCGTCCATCGACGAGTTGAGCGGCTACACCGACCAGGCCAGCGTCGTTGCGGGTGAGACCTTCCGGCTCATGGTGCGCTCCACGCTGGGGAAGGTGACGGTCACGGCATACCGGATGGGCTGGTATGCCGGTGCCGGAGCCCGCCGCGTGTGGGCGTCCGACCCGCTGGCCGCCCCGACCCAGCCGCCGCCGACCGTCGAGACGGTCGGCGGGGCGAAGGTGGTCTCGGCCGGGTGGGCGCCGTTGCTCACCGTGCCTGCAGCCGACTGGCCGGCCGGCAGCTATCTGCTGGTCCTGCAGGCCGGCGGCAAGGGTCGCTATGTCCCGATGACCATCCGTGCCGGCAGCGTCGCCGGCGCGCTCGTCATCGTCAACCCGACCGCGACCTGGGAGGCATACAACACCTGGGGCGCCGGCTCGCTCTACGAGGGCAAGGGTGGCCAGCCGCCGCCCAACGTGGTGAGCCTGGACCGCCCCAACTCCGACAATGCGTCGCACTTCCTCCTCGATGCTCTGCCGTACGTATTGCGTGCGGAGAAGCTTGGCCTTCCGGTCGGCTATGTCACGTCGGCAGATCTTGAGAACGGCGCGCTCAACGGGCCCCTCGGCGTCGTGTCTGTGGGACATGACGAGTACTGGAGCGTGCCGATGCGCCGTGCTGTCGAGGCGGCGCGCGACGCGGGCAGCAACCTCGCCTTCCTCGGTGGCAACGCGATGTTCTGGCGCATCCGCTTCGAGCGCAACGGACGCCTTGTCGTGGGCTACCGCGACCGCTCCGCGCAGGATCCCGTGCGGGGGGCCACGACGACAGCCAAGTGGCGCGAAGCCCCGGTGCCCGTCCCCGAGAACTCGCTGCTCGGGGTGCTCTACGAGTGCTACCCCGCGTCGGGTCCGTTCACGGTCTACACCCCGGACTTCTTCCTGTATGCCGGCACTGGGGCAGCCCGCGGCACCTCCTTCCCGGGGTTGGTCGGGGTGGAGTCCGACCGCGCCTATCCCATTGCCGGGACGCCGAATTCGCTGCAAGTCGTCGCGCATTCGGCGATCTCGTGCGGGTCGAAGGCCTCGACTCACGACGCGGTCTACTACTCGGCCGACTCTGGAGCGGGCGTCTTCTCGGTGGGGACGATTCAGTGGGCCAACGCGGTGGGGGGCAGTGCGGTCAATGAGGCCGGGATTGCCTTCGCTCGGAAGGTGACCGACAACCTCTTCACCGCGATGGTCGCCGGCCCGATGGGGCGGGCCCACCCGTCGGTGCCCAACCTGGCGTCGATCAAGGCCAGCCCGTCGACGTCGACTGGCACGGGTGGGCGGGTGGCCGCCGCGGGATCGTGACCTGCTTGATTTGTTACACTATGGCATATAGAAATTAGTGCGCGATCCTGCCCCAGGAGAGACATGACCGCCTCGCGTGAATCCACTGCGCTCACCCCCACCGCGACACTGGGTGACCTCGTCGTCGCGGACGGGCGCCGAGCCGCGATCCTCGACCGCGCCGGAATCGACTACTGCTGCAACGGTCATCGCACCATGGCCGAGGCGGCTCGCGATGCCGAACTCGACGTCGAGGACCTGCTGCGCTCCCTCGACCTGCCGGGTGACCCGGCCAGCTCGGCTGACCCGGCGCCGGCGGCGGGCGGTCCTTCGGGTGACAGCGCCGCCCGCAAGCTGTCGAGCTTCGCCCATGACATCGTCGACACCCACCACGCCTATCTCTGGGAGGAGATGCCGCGGCTGCAGGCGCTCGTCGACAAGGTGCACGGCGTGCACGGTGATCGGCACCCCGAGCTCGCCGAGGTGCGCGCGACCTACGCGGCGATCGTGGCCGACCTCGACCCCCACCTCGCGACCGAGGAGCGCCGAGTCTTCCCGATGATCCGGCGCCTGGAGACCGGCAGCACCGGCCGTGCCGCTGAGCTCGCCGACGAACTGCGAGCAGGCCTCGCGGCGCTGCGCGTCGAGCACGACCACGTGGGTGGCCTGCTGCGCCAGATGCGTTCTCTCACAGCCGGGTATGCCGTGCCCGCCGACTCGTGCGGCTCCTACCGCGCGATGCTGGCCGGGTTGGAGGTCATGGAGAAGGACATCCACGAGCACATCCACAAGGAGAACAACATCCTCTTCGTCCGGGTCGAGGCGTTGCTGGCCGCCAGCGCCACCGACGCGCACGAGTGAGCCTGCCCCTGACCCGCCCCTGACACCCGCCCTTGAACCGGCCCCTCACCCGGCCCCGCCCATCGCGCGGTGCTGGCCGTGCTCGCCCTGCTCGCCGTGCTCGTCGTGCTCGTCGTGAGAATCCCGGTGGGTGTGCTGCTCACCCACCTGCGGCACGTGCGTTGACCGCGGCAGCGATCTGCTCGAGACCCTGCTCCAGCAACCTCGTCGTCGTGCCGAAGTTGAGCCGCGCGTGGGTGTGCGGCGCGGCCCCGAACGGCACGCCGGGGTTGAGCGCGACCTTGGCCTCGCGCAGCAGCCATTCGTTGGGCTCCTCGTCCAACTCCAGCTCGCGGAAGTCCAGCCACTGCAGATAGGTGCCCTCGTTCGCAATGGTGCGCACGCCCGGCATACTCGCGACCGCGTCGGCCACGAGCGTGCGGTGCGCCGCGAGCGTCTCCAGCACCGCCGCGAGCCACGTGCCACCCTCCCGATAGGCCGCGATTCCCGCCTGCATGCCGAAGATCGTCATGCCGAGCCGCTCCCAATAGGGGATCGCAGCCCACCGCTCGCGGTCGCCGGGGGCAGAGGTGATGACCTGGGCGGCCTTGAGCCCCGGCACGTTCCAGGCCTTGGACGCTGACAGCACGGTGATGGAGTGCCCGGCAGCGGCCGGCGACACGGCGGCATACGGGATGTGCGGCCGGTCGAAGACCAGCGGCGCGTGGATCTCGTCGGAGATCACCCGCGCGCCGTGCCGCTCGACGACCTCGGCCAACCCGGCGAGTTCTGCGCGGGTGAAGACCCGCCCGAGCGGATTGTGCGGGCTGGAGATGAGCACGGTGCGCCCACCCGCTGCCAGCGCCGCGTCGATCGCCGCCAGGTCGAAGGTATGCCGTGCGCCGTCCCAGGCCATCGGCACCGGCACGTGGGGGCGCCGGGTCAGCGCGACGACGTCGAAGAAGGGCATGTAGACCGGCATCGGGATGACCACCGGGTCCTCGGGCGCGCTGAAGAAGCGGATCGCGAGGTCGACGCCCTTCATGACATCGGGCACGGTGAAGACATCGGCGACGTCGACTGCCCAGTCATAGCCACCCAGGCGGGCTTGCGCGGCTTGCCATTCGACCATCGCCTCGGCGTATTCGCGCATCACCAGCTGCGATTGGTAGCCGGTCATCTCCCGATCGACCGCGTCGTGCAGGGCGCGGTAGATCGGTTCGGCGAGTGGGTAATCCATCTCGGCGACCCACATCGGCAGCACGTCGTCGGGATAGGTGGTCCACTTCATGGTGCGCCGGGCCCGCAGCTGGGCAGGCGTCAGCCGCTGCAGGTCGAAGTGCAGGTCGGGGTGCGGGTCGAGGTGCGGGTCGAGCGCAGCCATTCAGTGGTTAGCCGTTCAGTGGTGGTGCGAGTCGGCGTCGGCGTCGGCCTTGGTGCGGTGCACCGTGCCGTCGGCGTGCTCTGCGGGGGTGTAGATCGTGTAAAGGCGCAACGGACCGAGACCCGAGTTGATGACGTTGTGCCAGGTGCCGGCCGGCACGATGATCGCCCAGTCGGGGCCGATCGCGACGGACTGGTCGATGACGTCCTTGCTCGGCCCGGTGTTGAGCGTGGCGACGCCTTCCTCGACCCGGATGAACTGGTCGATGTCGCCGTGCACCTCCAGCCCGATCTCCTCGCCCGGCTGCAGCGTCATGACCACCAACTGCATGTGCTGTCCCGTGTGAATCACCTTGCGGTAGAACGAGTTCTCCATGGTGATTCGCTCGATGTTGCCTGCCCAGGTGCTCATGCGCCCTCCTGTGGTGCCGGCCACCCAGTTGCGGGTGGTCGCCGCGGCGGTGCGGCGTTACGGCATACCGTATGCCGTGTGGTCGCCACCCAGGGCGCGACCCCGTGCTTGTGGCCCCCATGGTGAGTGGACCAGTGACGCGACCAGTGACGCGACCAGCCACGTGATCCACAGCGGGTCGGAAGGTTTCGCGCGCAGATCCGGCCCTTTGAGCCCACCGAGCCCGTGGAACACGGCGAGTCGGAAGGTTTCGCCGGCAGATCCGGCCCGTCCAGCCCGCCCTAGCCCGTGGAACACGGCGAGTCGGAAGGTTTGCCGGCAGGTCCAGCTCGCCACGGTTTCCGACGCCCGAGCCCGTGGAACACGGCGGGTCGGAAGGTTTGGCGCCGAATCGAGCGCACCGAGCCCGTGAAACACGGCGAGTCGGAAGGTTTCGCGCGCAGATCCGGCCCGCCAGGCCCCGAGCCGTGGAACACGGCGAGTCGGAAGGTTTCGCGCGCAGATCCGGCCCGTCCGGCCCACCGAGCCCGTGGAACACGGCGGGTCGGAAGGTTTGCCGGCAGATCTAGCTCGCCAGGCCCGCGAAACGCGGCGGGTCGGAAGGTTTGCCGGCAGATCCAGCTCGCCAGGCCCGCGAAACGCGGCGGGTCGGAAGGTTTGCCGGCAGATCTACCTCGCCAGGCCCGTGAAACACGGCGGGTCGGAAGGTTTCGCGCGCAGATCCGGCCCGTCCAGCCCGCCCTAGCCCGTGGAACACGGCGGGTCGGAAGGTTTGCCGGCAGATCCAGCTCGCCCACCCCGCGGAACGCGGCGGGTCGGAAGGTTCGCCGGCAGATCCGGCCCGTCCAGCCCACCGGGCCCGCGAAACGCGGCGGGTCGGAAGGTTTCGCGCCGAATCGAGCGCACCGAGTCCGTGGAACGCGGCGGGTCGGAAGGTTTCGCCGGCAGATCCGGCCCGCCCAGCCCGTGGAACACGGCGGGTCGGAAGGTTTCGCGCGCAGATCCGGCCCGTCCAGCCCGCCAAGCCCGAAAGACGCGGCGGGTCGGAAGGTTTCGCCGGCAGATCCGGCCCGTCCAGGCCAGCGAGCCCGTGAAACGCGGCGGGTCGGAAGGTTTCGCGCGCAGATCCGGCCCGTCCGGCCCGCCAGGCCCGTGGAACGCGGCGGGTCGGAAGGTTTGCCGGCAGATCTAGCTCGCCAGGCCCGCGAAACGCGGCGGGTCGGAAGGTTTCGCGCGCAGCTCCAGCCCGTTCAGCCCACCAAGCCCGCCCAAGACCGCCCAAGCCCGCCGAGCGAACGCTGACGCGGACGGCGATGACATAGCCTCATGGCATGGCCCGACCCCATGCGGCGTCGATCATCGAAGACGCCTGGCACACGCAACTCGAACGGTTGCTGCGTCGGCGCAGGTGGGTCAATCGCGTGCTCAGCTACACCGGCTACGGGTCGACGGACTTCGTGCGGGTGTTCGGTCGCGTGGTGCTCGGCCGGCCACACGAGCAGGACGACGAGCCCCGTCAGGATGTCACCTATGGCGGGCTGCGATCGCCCTATGTGCAGCGGCGCGGCTGGCGGGCCTTCCTCACGGCGCCGGCGATGACCGTGCCCGTCGAGGTGCACATCGGCGACCGGGTCGAGCATGTGCGCAGCGACCGCTCCGGGCTCATCGATGCGACGATCCGCGACCATGGGCTGCCACCCGGCTGGCACGAGGTGACAATCTCCGCGCCCGGCGCCGAGCCGGTCAAGGCGAGCGTCCTGATCATCGACCCGGCGGTGCGCACCGGCATCGTGTCCGACATCGACGACACCGTCCTGTCGACCTCGCTGCCGCGGCCGCTCATCGCGGCGTGGAACACCTTTTTCCGCCACGAGAGCGCGCGTCGCGTCGTCCCGGGGATGGCGCCGCTCTACCGGGCTCTCGTCGAGCAGCGCCCCGGCGTGCCGATCGTCTATCTGTCCACGGGTGCCTGGAACACCGCGCCCACCCTCACCCGCTTCTTGCTGCGCAACGGCTTTCCGGCCGGGCCGCTGTTGCTCACCGACTGGGGGCCGACCAACACCGGGTGGTTCCGCAGCGGCCAGGACCACAAGCGGGCCAGCCTCGACCGGCTGGCCGGCGACTTCCCGCGGATCAAGTGGCTGCTCATCGGCGACGACGGCCAGCACGACCCCAAGATCTATCAGGACTTCGCCGAGGCCCGCCCCAAGCGGGTTGAAGCGATCGCGATCCGCCAGCTGACCCCCACCGAGCAGGTGCTCGCGCACGGCCTGCCCCTGTCGACCGAGGACCTCGCGACCCGGCCGAGCGCTCCGCTCGGATCGCGGGGCGGATCGCGCGGCGGATCGCGCGGCGGATCACGCGGTGGCCGTGGGTCCAAGAAGCGCCGCGAGACCCCCGTCTTCCATGCCCCCGATGGCTACGGCCTGCTTCGGCTGCTGCGTGCCGTCGGCAAGCTGAGCTGAGCAGGGCCGACCGATGCCCGAGCTGCCTGAGGTGCAGGCCCTCGTCGACTTCCTCGCCGAGCGGATCGTCGGCCTGGCGGTCGTCGGAGTCGAGCTCGGGTCGATCTCCGTCCTCAAGACCTATGACCCGCCGCCGTCCGCCCTGATCGGCGCGCCCATCGACGGGGTCGCGCGGCACGGCAAGTTCCTCGATGTCGACGTGGACGGCATACATCTGGTCTTCCATCTCGCGCGGGCTGGGTGGTTGCGGTTCTCGGATGCCTTGCCAGCCACCGTGATTCGCCCCGGGAAGAGTCCGATCGCGCTACGGGTGCGGCTGTCCGACGGGTCGGGTTTCGATCTCACCGAGGCGGGCACGAAGAAGTCGCTGGCGGCATACCTCGTCCGTGACGTGCAGGAGGTGCCAGGCATCGCCCGGCTCGGGCCGGACCCGTTGGCGCCGGGCTTCGCCGAAGCCGATTTCGCAGCGCTGCTCGCCGGCCGACGCACCCAGATCAAGGGGCTGCTGCGCGATCAGTCCTGGCTGGCCGGGGTCGGTAATGCCTACTCCGACGAAGTGCTGCACGTCGCGCGGCTGTCGCCCTTCGCGGTCGCGGCGTCCCTGCCGCCCGAGGCGGTCACGCGCCTGTATGCCGCACTCGTCACCACCCTGCGGTCGGCGGTCGCGGCAGCGTCGGGCAAGCCCGCGGCGGAGTTGAAGGACGCGAAACGCGCGGGCATGCGGGTGCACGGACGGACCGGTATGCCGTGCCCCGAGTGTGGCGACGTGGTGCGGGAGGTGTCGTTCGCCGACTCGTCGCTGCAGTATTGCGCCACTTGTCAGACCGGCGGCAAGCCGTTGGCCGATCGCCGGATGTCCCGTCTGCTCAAGTAGGGAGGGCATCGAGCGAGGTGCTCAGGTGAGGGTGGCCGCACTCCGCTGTGGGTCCTGACTGACCGAAGCGCGGGGAACCTCGGCGCAGCTGGGGCGTGAGCGCAGGGGCGACCCCCGCCGCGGTGGGAGGATGTCGGCATGGACGCCGTGCCCGCATCGCTCCCGCCCGAAGTTGCCGCCGACCTGCCGACCGTCGAGCCGGCCGCCCTGCTCGACGATGCGTTGATCGTCGACGTGCGCGATGCCGCCGACTGGCGGGCCGGGCACGCCCCCGGCGCGGTGAGCATCCCGGTGGGGCAGCTCGCCGCTCGGCTCGACGAGGTGCGGGCGTTGGCCGACTCGCTCGGCAAGACCCTCGCGGTCAGCTGTGGGGGCGGCACCAAGCAACTGCGCGCGACGGCATACCTGCGGGACAACGGGGTCGATGCCGTGGTGCTGCGCGGCGGGATGCGCGGCTGGAAGTCCGCCGGACGTCCGGTGGTGACCGAGCCGTGAAGATCCTGTCGATTCAATCGCACGTCGCCTTCGGGCACGCCGGCAACTCGGCCGCCGTCTTCCCGCTGCAGCGGCTCGGGCACGATGTCTACCCCGTGCTCACGGTGACCTTCTCCAACCACACCGGCTACGGCGCGACGCGCGGGCCGCTCGTGGCGCCTGCCGATGTCGCCGAGGTGGTGCTCGGGGTGCAGGATCGCGGGGTCTTCCCGGAGATCGACGCCGTCCTGTCGGGCTATCTCGGCGCAGAACCGATGGGTGCCGTGGTGCTCGATGCGGTGGCGCGGGTCAAGGCGGCCAACCCCCGAGCGATCTACTGCTGCGACCCGGTCATGGGCGACGTTGGGCGCGGTTTCTTTGTGCGAGAGGGCATTCCGGAATACCTGCGTGAGTCGGTCATGCCGCAAGCCGACATTCTCACGCCCAACCAGTTCGAACTCGACTACCTCGCTGGGATGACGGTGCGCAGCGAGGCCGATCTGCTCGAGGCAGTCGCGCGACTGCGCGAGCGTGGCCCCTCGACCGTGCTCGTGACGTCGGTCTTGACCGATGCCACCCCGGCGGGCTCGATCCAGATGGCCTGCGTCAGCGACGAGGGCGCGTGGCTCGTCACGACGCCGCTGCTCGACATGGTCGTGCGCGGTGGCGGCGACGCGACCGCCGCGATCTTCCTCGCGCACTACCTCACCGACGGCCCTCGGGTCGCGCTCTCGCGCACCGCCGCGACCATGTATGCCGTGCTCGAGGCCACCCATCGCGGTGGCCAAGGCGAGATGCGGTTGGTGGCCGAGCAGGAGTCCATCGCCCACCCGGACGAGATCTTCGGCGTCGCAAACCTGGTCGCCACCGAACTGCACTGACATGGCGATCGTCTTCGTCCACGGCGTCGCCACTCGGGACGAGGACGACCCGCAGTTCCCGGCGGTGGAGCGCTTCGCGCGCGAGGCCAACTGGCCGGTCGTCGAGGCGATGCTGCGCCAGCATGTGGCGCCGGTGCTGCGGCCCGCCGACCCGGCCGGGGTGGCCATCGTCCGGGTCTACTGGGGCGATCTGGGGATGCGCCCGCGGGTGCCCCTCGAGGCCGACCTGGCGCCTGGCGTTGCGCAGGACGACGGTGCCGGGCTGGGAGCCGACGACACGGCATACCCGTTGCCTGTCGATCTCGAGGACGTGCCCAATCTCGCGGCACTCACCCCGGCCGAGCTGGGGAGGCGCTGCAGCGCGAGCTGTTCGAGGCGCTGCCGCCATCGCAGTGGGCGGCGGTCGTGCGTGCGGTGTGGGACGTGGTGGGCGAGAGTGCGCTGCGGTCGCAGCTGGCCGCGCGGGCGCCGCGACGGCAGCGGGCGTTCGTCGACGACCTGGTGCGCGAGCGGTTGAAGCAGGAGGACCCGGCCCTCGGGCGGATCATCCGGCCGGTGCGGACCGACCTGGTTGCCCAGGGGCGCAAGGGAATCCGGCGGGCGATGGGCGGGGTGCGGCGGCCGTTTGCCGGCATCCTGCCGATCTTCGTCGGTGACATCTTGCGCTATCTCGACGGACGCGGACGACCGGGATCGCCAGGGCCGATCATCGAGCGGGTGCTCGACGGACTGCACGAGGCTGCTGCCGCGGGTGTGGTGGGGGAGCCACTCGTCGTGCTCACGCACAGCATGGGTGGTCAGCTGGTCTATGACACCGTGACGGCGTTCGATCCTGGTGTGCGGGTGGACTTTTGGTGCGCATCGGGTGGACAGGTCGGGTTCTTTGTCGAGCTCGGCGTCTTCCTCGAGGCGACCGATCCGGACGCGCGGCCATTCACGGCCGACACGGTCGGCTACTTCTGGAACGCGTGGTCCTCCAGCGATGTGCTGAGCTTCCCGACCGAGGGGCGGGTGCCGGGGGCGCACGACAGCGACTTCGCCTACGACGGCACGCTGATCGCCAACCACATGAGCTATCTGCATGACCCGGCGTTCTATGCGACGCTCGCGGCCAAGGTCGCGGTGCACACCCGCGGTCGGCGACGGCATATGGGCGGCTGAGTCGGCGTGTGGGCGCGGCCCAGTGCGACCTGGCGCGACACGGCATACCGAAGTATCCGTCAATATCGGATTTTCGCTAGAAAGCGGCATACAGTCCGATCGTGGACCCGATCCGGAATCCCTATGCCCCTGGCGCCGGGCAGCGTCCGCCCGAGTTGGCCGGCCGCGATGAGCAATTGCATGCCTTCGACGTGACCCTGGAGCGGGTGTCGCGCGGGCGTCCGGAGCGGTCGGTCGTCTTGACCGGGCTGCGCGGCGTCGGAAAGACGGTGCTGCTCAACGCCTTACGGTCTGCGGCGGTGCGAGCGCGGTGGGGCACAGGCAAATTGGAGGCGAGGCCCGATCAGTCACTGCGGCGGCCGCTGGCGGCGGCGTTGCACATGGCGGTGCGGGAGCTCGGCCATCCGAGGCCGGACGAGGTCGAGCATGTGCTCGGGGTGCTCAAGGCGTTCGCCCAGCGCGGGCCGACCAGCTCGGTGCGCGACCGGTGGAACCCCGGCATCGACGCACCTGCCGTCGCCGGGCGCGCCGACTCGGGCGACATCGAGATCGACCTGCTCGAAGTGCTCACCGACATTGGTGGGTTGGCGGCTGATCGTGGATCCGGGGTCGCGATCTTCATCGACGAGATGCAGGACCTCGGCACCGACGACGTGTCAGCGTTGTGCGCGGCGGCGCACGAGATCTCGCAGACAGGACTGCCGGTCGTCGTCGTGGGGGCGGGGCTGCCTCACCTGCCGGCGGTGTTGTCGGCGTCGAAGTCCTACTCGGAGCGGCTCTTTCGCTACTCGCGGATCGATCGCCTCGACGAAACCGCGGCACGAGTGGCCTTGGAGGCACCCGCCGCGGAGGAGGGCGCCTCGTGGAGCGCGGATGCGTTGACTGCCATGTATGCCGTGACCGCCGGCTATCCGTACTTCGTGCAAGCCTACGGAAAGGCGGTGTGGGACAACGCGGTCGGGCCGGAGATCGTCGCGGCCGACGTGGCCATCGCGGCGCCGGAAGCGGAGAACGAGCTGGCCGTGGGCTTCTTCGGGTCGCGCTACGAGCGGGCGACTCCGGCGGAGCGGGAGTATCTGCGCGCGATGGCTGACGCGGGGTCGGGCGATGCCGACTCGGTGGCCACTTCAGCGGTGGCAGCAAAGCTCGGCAAGCGGCCGCAGTCGTTGTCACCGGCCCGAGACTCGCTGATGAAGAAGGGCCTGATCTACTCGGGAGAGCGCGGGCAGATCGCCTTCACCGTCCCCCACTTCGGGCGTTACCTGCGCGCCCACTCCGACTGACTTGTCGAGTTGTCAACGGCGAGCGGTTGAGATCTTTCCGGGAGAACGAGACGCCCGTGAGTCGGCCCGGCGTTTGCGGTCAGGGCAACAGGTCCCAGAACTGCCGACGAGCCAGCATGGCGTGGATGACCAACCGTTGCCACTGCGGAAGATGAGGACCACGGTCTCCAAGAGGCGTGCTTGAGTGTCGAATCCGAGCGACGCTCCCGATGGGGCCAATCCTCCTCGTCCAAGGGCTCGATCCACCGAGCCATGTCGGCTGCCTGAGCGGCCTCCTCAGCCAGCACCCCATGTTTGAGCGCGCTGGAGTGAACGTTCACGCGGCATGGGCAGCGAGCGCTCTGCGGATCTCCTCGGACCTCGACACCTTCTCCCGCTCCGCGTAGGCATCCAGCGCCGCGATCTCCTTAGGGGTCGCTGCCAGATCGGACACGGTCGACCGTCTACCGGGGAGCGACCTTCCTTTCGTCAGCGAGACCATGGGCTCGTCGACAAGCTGTGGTCCTACTGCGACGTCCTCCGTGACGACGGCGTCGGGGTCATCGAATACACCGAGCAGCTGACCTATCTGCTCTTCCTCAAGATGGCGCACGAACGCGCGACTCGGCAGCTCCGGCCGCAGCAGATCGTGCCGAGGGAGTTCTCCTGGCAGCGCCTGCTCGGCGCACAGGGCGACCAGCTCGAAGTCGAATACACCCGCATCCTCACCGGTCTGGCCCGCCGGCCTGGCGTCATCGGCACAATCTTCCGCAAGGCGCAGAACCGGATCCAGGACCCGGCCAAGCTCAAGCGGCTCATCGTCGACCTCATCGACAAGGAGAACTGGAGCGGCACCGGCACCGACATCAAGGGCGACGCCTACGAGGAGCTGCTCAGCAAGGGCGCCTCCGACAAGGGGTCCGGCGCCGGCCAGTACTTCACTCCGCGCGCCCTCATCCAGGCCATCGTCGACGTCATCCAGCCCACCGTCGACGACACCGTTGTCGACCCGGCCTGCGGCACCGGCGGCTTCCTTCTCGTGGCCAGCGAGTATGCCGTGCAGGGCGCCGAGTCGATGACCCCGGTCCAGCGCGACAAGCTCCGCGACAGCTTCGTCACCGGCTTCGAGCTCGTCGACGGCACGGCTCGTCTGGCCGCGATGAACCTGCTGCTGCATGGCATGGGTGCCGCCGACGGCGACTCGCTCATCGAGGTCCGCGACTCCTCATCGCCGACCCCGGCCAGCGCTGGTCCGTCGTCCTGTCCAACCCGCCCTTCGGCAAGAAGTCGTCCCTGACGATGGTCGGTGCCGACGGCCGGGAGGTCCGTGAGGACCGCGAAATCGAACGTCAGGACTTCATCGCGACGACGAGCAACAAGCAGCTCAACTTCGTCCAGCACATCATGACGATCCTCGACACCAATGGCCGCGCAGCCGTCGTGCTGCCCGACAATGTGCTCTTCGAGGGCGGTGCCGGCGAGACGATCCGCCGCAAGCTGCTCACCGACTTCGACCTGCACACGATGCTGCGGCTCCCGACCGGCATCTTCTACGCCCAAGGTGTCAAGGCCAACGTGCTCTTCTTCGACAAGAAGGTCGCCCGTCCCGGCCAGCCGTGGACCGAGCGGCTGTGGGTCTATGACCTGCGCACCAACAAGCACTTCACCCTCAAGCAGAACCCGCTGCGCCGAGCCGACCTCGACGACTTTGTCACGGCATACAAGGCCGGTATGCCGTGCAGCGAGCGGGTGGAGGGCGAGCGCTGGAAGTCGTTCACCTACGACGAGATCACGGCGCGTGACAAGGCCAACCTCGACATCACCTGGCTGCGGGACGAGTCCCTCGAGGATCTCGACAACCTGCCGTCACCGGAGGTCCTGGCGCGCGAGATCGTCGAGGACCTGTCTGCTGCGCTTGCGGAGTTCGAAGCAGTCGCGACCGCGTTGGAGGAGCAGCTCGGTCGGCCGGCCCGGTAGGCCGCGCGACCCGTGTGGACGCCTTCCTGGAGGCGTGCCGCGACCTGAGGGTGCTCTGGCGCGTGGGGAGCCAACCTCACCGGCTCGTTAAGGTGCATCTGGCCGCAGCACGCAGGCGCTCGGTGACGTGATCGAGGGTCGTCAGGGCCAAGCCCTGGGGTGCCGACTCGGCGATCCTCACCTCGATGACCATCTGCTCAACTCCTGCGGGGGCAGGCGGTGCGCCGGCGCTCGAGGACGGAGGGGTCGTCGGCTTGCAGGCGGTCACTCGCCAGGCATCAGTGCCGTCGACCCGCGTCGTGTCGCCGGATGTGGCTCCGCCGACCGACGTCGTGCCGGGTGGCGTGGCGGCGGCCCCATCGGGCGAGGTGAACCTCCACTCCGAGCGGAACCACACCACGTCTCCCTCGGGCACCGCGACGACGCATTGCCCGTAGCCCGTGCCGAGGTGCCCCGTGTTGAGCTCCCGGGCCCGCGCGGCGCTGCCGGGCAGGATCGATTCGAGCGTCTGCGTGGTGATGATCCCGGCGCACACCGCGCCCGGCACGAGGTCGGTCATCGTGCTGAAACGCGTCGACGAGGCCGTTGGCTCAGGGCCACTCCGGGCCGGGGTGCAGCCCGCGGCGGCAACCCCCACAACCCCCGCCATCACAGCAGCCATCACAGCAGCCATCCGAGCATCCCGGGCCGTCACCTCACCCGAGGGCAGCCGCCCCCTCCGGCCGATCCGATCGGGCACCCTCATCGGGTCTTCCGATCGAGCGGCTCGTATTGCGCCGTGAAACTCTGCAGAGCTTCCTGCTGAGGCATCGTGATGTAAGGGGCTCCGCCCGTGGGAGATTGCACCCAGGTGGTGAACGCGGTGCGTTGTGTGACGCTCATGTCTTTGAGCGGGATCATCGAACCGTCCTCCCTCCAGAACTGCGCGTCCGGCCGGCCGGCATACCCGTTGTGGCTCATCCACGTGGCGGGGTCGGAACCAGGGGCACCTGATCGCCACGGCTGCAGCTCGAGCGCCGACGACTGGACCTGCTGGGTGAGCAACGCCCTGGAGGAATCCTCGATCGACGCCGCCTGGCCCCGGGCAGCCCCCTCGGCGCCATCAGGGAAGAGTGTCGTGCCGAAGGCCTCGACGGCCGTGTCGAACCCCTTGGCCAGCATGCTCGTCGCGAGGCCCCCTCCGGGGAGGGCCTTGATGCCCAACGTGCCGGCAAGATCGCTCACCGAGACATTGCCGGCGCCCATGCCGACGAGGTCGCGCATGAAACCGTTGAGCTGATCGGTGCCCACACCGGCACTATGCAGGCCTACCGCCGCGGAGCCCGTGATGTAGCCCAACGCGGCTCCCGACTGTTGCGCGACTGCCGCGGCCTTCCCGGGATAGTCCCCCGGGCTGGCAGCGAGATCGGCCAGCTGCAGCTTGGTGTAGACCGTCTCGGCGCCGATGAGTCGAGCCAGCGCCGGCGGGTTCGTCGACCAGCTCTCGCGACGCGCCAGGTCTTCGGGGCGGTCGAGCGCGAGGTCGGCGAGCGCTCCCTCGAGCAGGGAGGGTTTGGCCAGGACCATCGAGAAGCCGCGACCGGATGCGGCGACCTGGTCTGTCGGGTGGCTGATCTCGGGGTCGGACAGGGAGTTGATCGACCGATGGATGTCCTCGATGTGGTAGGCCATGACCGACCCCACGCTGTCGCGCAAGCCACTGAGCGCCGACCCGTATGCCGAGACACCCGGATGTCCTGAGAACATCCCGGCCTGGCCGGCCGGGTTGTCGGCGAGGCCCTGGGCATAGTTGTTGACGAACTTCGAGGCCAGCAGTGTCGACTGACGGTCACTGGCGTCATGGTCGGCCGCGAGGGCCGCACGCCCCAGGGCATCTCCGTTGTCGGCGAAGCCGGAGTAGCTGGCGTTGGCGAGGGCGAGGTCGGGGTGCTGCAGATTCCAGCGTTCCTTCATGAGGTAGTCGATGCCCATGACCGAGCCCGTGGAGCCAGGAACGTCGTTGGACAGGAACGCCTTCGCGGCGTCGTGGCCGAGCGCGGCGCTGCTCAAGAAGCCGTTCATGGGGTCGGCGGCGAGGCGGAGGCTGTAACCGCCGATCGTCCCGGGAGTGGTGATCTCGCCGCTGCCGGAACTCCCGAACCCGTGGATGTAGGTGCGGGCAGTCTCGTTGACCACGCCTTCGCGGTCGTAGGCCAGGAAGTCGCCACCCACGACGTCCATGTATGCCGCCCCGGCAGTGACCTCCGAACTCGACAACAAGAGGCCCTGCGCGTAGTAGCCGGAGAACGACGGCGAGAATGTCCCCGGTTTGAACGTGCTCCGACCGTCTGCCTTGAGCTCTTCGAACCAGGCTGCACGCCACTGTTGATGGAGCTCTCGAGAGACCACATCGAAGGCTCCGTCACGGCCGCTGTCGGCAGCGGTCGCAAACGACGTGCCCAAGAACTTCAGGAGCGCGTCATTGCCGGCGCGGTCCTCGACGCTTCCGACGACCTGCCCGTGGAGCATGTCGTAGATGACCTGGTTGGTGCCCCGCGGCCCCAGCTGTTGCTGGAGGGCCTGGGCAAAGTACGGGTCCTTGGCCTTGTCGGCGTAGTTCTTTTGCAGCTCCGCGAGCGCCGCGCGGTCACCTTGGGCAGCCTTGACGACGAGGTCCTTCGCGACGACCGCGTCGGCCGCTGCCTGACCTCGTTTCATCGCGCCCGCGCTGATGTCGAGGTCAGCGGTGAGCGCCGAACGCATGGCATCAGCGGAGCCCGTCTGGCTGCGCGGCACGGTCTGGTCCGCGAGGGAGTTGAGGGTGCGAGCGGCGGCGGCGCCCTCGGTGCGGAGCGCATCCATGGTCCGCTCGTAGCGCCGCAACACGTTCTGCTGCGACAGATCTCGGTCGCGGGCAGCCTCGTCCGCGAGATGCTGTCGGGCTTCGAGGGGCACCTGCTGGCGCATCTCGGGGCCGTTGATGCGGTTGAGCTGGGAGTGATAGCTCCGGTCGGCTTCGTCCCACTCGTCCCGCAGCCGGGTCACGTCTGCCCGGGCCTCGCGCACCGCTCTCGCGTAACCGGCCAGGGCGGAGTCGCCGCTGCGGAGGCGGGTGTCGTTGGCCACGATGCGCGTGGCGAGCCGACCGGCTTCCGCGCTCGCTGCCCGGGAGGCCGTGCCGTCGCTCCAGGCCTGCTTGATGAACGCCGCAGAGGATCCTTGGACGGCGAGGATCGACTGGTCTGCCCGGCTAGCGCTGTGCGAGAGGCGGACGGCGATCGAGCTGATGCTGTCTGGGGCAGCCGTGGGCCACGGCAACGCGGACTCGCCAGACATCAGATCGCCTTCCGTGCCCGACCGCGGTAGCGGCTCTCAGCGTCTTGGTCGTCTGCGGCATACGAGGCTGCGGCAGCATTCATGTTGTTGGAGAGCGCGGTGGTGCACTCGGCATACGCGAGGTAGGCCAGACCCATGACCGCGAAGTAGTGGTCGACCGCCGAGCTGAGCTCTGGACAGTCCGACCCCACGGCGGATCCGATCGAGCCGCTGTCGCTCTGCAGACCCGTCGAGATGTCTTCAAATGTCTTGACGTCGCCGATGACTTTGCGCGCCGAGGCCGCCAGGCCCCCAGTGTTGACGGTGTACGTCGTGCCCATGAATCCCCCCCGGCTGGTCTCCTGCAAGGAGCCAGGATACGGCGCGCCCCGGTGGGCTCGCCTGAGTACTCGAACTCACTCGTAGCCCACCGGCCGAGCGGGCAGCTCGGTTGACCCGGCTGACGACCGAACAGCAGTCAGCCCAGCGTGCCGGGGTTCAGGCGGCGCGGAATCGCCCGATCGCGCGGTCGTAGGAGCCTGGCGAACAATCCCATCGCACGGCACGCACAGTCGGGTCGGCGGGCGGATCGAGCACCTGGGCGATCAGCCGGTCGCGATGGACGATCTCGTGATGTCGACCGCAGAGTAGGGCGGCATTCACGACCGTCGTCGGGCCGCCATCGACCCAGTGCACGATGTGGTGGGCATCGCACCAGTGCGCCGGCACCGAACACCCGGGGAAGCTGCACCCGCCGTCGCGCAACCAGAGCACCTTGGTCTGGGCCCGCGAGAACAGCCGCGCGGTCACCCCCAGGTCGAGCACTTCGCCACGTGACCCGAGCACCGTGGGCACGATGTCGGCCTCGCACGCGAGCCGCCGCACCGTCTCGGGAGCAAGCATCACCCCAGCCGCCGTCGTGCCGACGACCGTGCCGGCCCCACCGACTGCGTCGCGCAACTCGGCCAGCCCCATCGTGACGAAGAGCGTGGTCTTGGCGCCCCCGCTGAGCTGGTGGCCCGCGGCGGTGGCGCGACGGCATACCTCGATGAGCGCGTTCGCGCGGCGCTGCCCGGCCGTGCGCAGGTCGCGCGCGCCGGTCTCGGGGTTGGGTGCGGGCGCCGCGAGCGGCCCGATGGCTGCTTCGAGCGTCGCCGCCGACTCGGGATCGAGCACGAGCCGGTATGCCGTCAAGCCGTCCTCGACGATCGGGCTGCTCAGCGTCACACATCTGGCCAGCGTGTCGTGGTCGGCCTGCAACTCGCCCGGGAGCCCATAGTCGGCGAGCAGCCGCGGCCGCAGCCGACGCACCTGCGCGCTGCCCCAATCGCGGCCGAGCGACACCAGGGCCGATGCCACCGTGACGTGGGTTTCCGGCCGCAACCGGCGCTCCAAGCGCGCCATCTCCGACATGACCGTCATCGCGACGACGGGCAGCAGCTCGCCGTGCAGCACCGCGCGCACGACCACCTGCACCGGGGTGCCGGCCGCAGCCTCGGCCCGCGCCTCAGGCGCATCGGCCTCGCTCGCCGCGCTGGAGTCGAGCACGCCTGCGCCCAACCCGCCCACCACGCCGACCACTCCCGCGCCAAGGGCCGCCAGCCCGCGCCGCTCACCGGCGACCAGGCCCGCGCACTCGGCGACCGCCTTGGCCCCACCCTGGCGCAGCGACGGCGCGTGCTCGCGCAGCCAGGCCACGACATTGCCGCTCTGCGACGTCTGCGTCTCGCCCCGCACCAGCGCCTCGGCTGCCGCCGCGACGGTCGCCCCACGCGCCGCCGCACCGATGTCATCCAGCGCGCGCACGACCTGGGCCAACTCCTCGCCCGAGGCCCGCCACAACGACTCCGGTATGCCGGCCACGACCGCCCGCGCGGCATCGAGCAGCTCGCTCAACGTCATGCTCGGATCAGTCGGGTTCATACCAACATGATACACCTGTACGAGCCAGTGCGCTATTCGGTTCGGGCACCAGTTTCGTGCCCCGATGCGGGGTTATCACTCAGTCGCACGGGGCGCCGGGCACTGGGCGCTGGGCACTGGACACTGGGCGTCGCGGCCGAGCGGCCGGCGCGACGGCATACCGGCGGGTGTTCCTCGGGCGCGGCCCGTGGCGCGACCCGTGCGGAACCGGCATGCTCGGGCTGGTGACCACGCCCGCCGATGACCTGCCCCCGACCGGTGGGCTATGGCGCGGCGGCTTCGGTCGCCTCTTTGTCGCCGACGCGATCTCCTCGACCGGCCGCGCGATGTCGAGCCTCGCGCTGCAACTGCTCCTGGTCACGACCATGCAGGCCACCCCCGATCAGCTCGGGATCGTCCGCGGCGCACAGTGGGCGCCCTACCTTGTCTTCGGGCTCGTGGCCGGCGTCGTCGTCGATCGGGTCCGCCGTCGCCCGGTCCTCATCGCAAGCGATGTCGCCTCGACGCTGACCTGGGGTGTCATCGCGGCGCTGGCGTTCACCGACCGGCTCACCGTGCCGATCCTCGTCGGCCTGGTCTTCCTGGCCGGCTCGATCACGTGTTTCGAGGTCGCTGCGTGGCAGTCCTACGTCCCCCGCCTGGTGCCGGACCCGTTGTTGCCCGCAGCCTTCGCCCGCCTTGAGCAAATGGGCTCGGTCATCACCGCCGCAGGACCGCTCGGGGCGGGCGCGCTGGTCCGACTCGTCGGCGCACCTGTCGCGCTGGCCGTCGACGCCCTCACGTATGCCGTGTCGATGGTCCTGCTCCTGACGATCCGCCGCGCCGAGCCAGTCCGCGCTGGAGTCAGCGCCGACACCAGCGCCGACACCAGCGCCGCACCAGCGCCGCCGCACCTGACCGTCATCTCGGCCGCGAGCTGCGCGAAGGCGCGACTTGGGTCTACGGCCACCCGATGATCCGCCCCTACGCGCTCTGGCTGCACACCTGGTTCTTCTTCACCAACCTCGGCATCCCCGTGGTCGTCTTCTTCGCCAGCGACGAACTCGGCCTCGGCCCGGTGGCGATCGGCGCGGTCTTCGCAGCGGCGGGAGTCGTCGGGATGGCCGTCGCCGGATCGGCCCCGCGACTCGAACGACGCCACGGCGTGGGACGCGTCTTCGCTGCGACGGAATGGTTTGCCTCGCCGCTGGCCTGGACCGTCATCGCGCTCACCCCCACAGGCTGGTGGGCGATCCCCGTCCTCGCCCTCGGCCACGGGCTCACCGGGCTCTCCACCCTGACCGCGGGCCTCGGAATGAGCTACCGAAGCGTCGTCACCCCGGATCCGCTCCGCGCCCGGATGAACGCCACGATCCGCACCGTCAACTGGGGCAGTATCGCCGTCGCGGCGCCGCTCGGCGGCTGGATCGCCCACACCTTCGGCAACCGGACGGCGCTGGCAGTGGCGGCTGCGGGACTGCTGGCAGCCACGGCATACCTGGCGCAGTCGCCGTTCCGCACTGCCCGGATGCCGTCCTGACGTCCCCCGCCCTGGTCGGGGGGGCGGGCTCGGGCCTCCCCGCGGCGCTTACCATCGCCTATGGCTATCGCGCGCTTCCCCGTCGTCGTCCTGGACTGCCCCGACCCTCGAGCGCTCGCGGAGTTCTACAGCGCCCTGCTCGGCTGGGGGATCGAGAAGAGCGAGGACGACTGGTGCACGATCCGCGCCGATTACGGCGACTCGATCGCGTTTCAGCAGGTGGCGGGCTATGTCGCGCCGCAGTGGCCCGGCCAGGAGCGCCCGCAGCAGATGCACATCGATGTGGATGTCGATGACCTCGACGACGCCGAAGCCGCCGTCCTGGGCCTCGGCGCGGTCAAGCACGAGCACCAGCCGGGCACCTCGTTCCGGGTCTTCCTCGACCCTGCCGGGCACCCGTTCTGCCTCTGCCAGGCCTGAATCAGAGCAGCCCAACGTCGACGACAGCGTCGACGGCAGCGTCGACCGCGGCGTCGACCGCGGCGTCGACCGCGGCGAGGGCGTGGATGCGGGTCGTGGGGAACAGCGGCACCCCCACGTCCTCGGCCATATCGGGGCGCAGCAGCAGCTCGATTTCGGTGCAGCCCAGGATAATTCCCTGTGCCCCCGCTTCGACCAGCTCGGCTGCGACCTCGAGATAGCGGCGGCGGGACTCGTCGCGGATGACGCCATGGCACAGCTCGTCGTAGATGACCCGGTGGACCTCGGCCCGGCCGGCTGCATCGGGGATCAGCGTGGTCAGCCCGTGCCGATCGAGGCGAGCCCGGTAGAAGTCCTGCTCCATGGTGAACGCCGTCCCCAGCAGTCCGACCGTCGTCAGGTCGGCTGAGAGCACAGCTCCCGCCGTCGCGTCGGCCAGATGCAGCAATGGCACCGACACCGCGGCCTCGATGGCCGGAGCCACCTTGTGCATCGTGTTGGTGCACAAGACGATGAGGTCAGCGCCCGCGCGCTCCAACGCCCGCGCCTCGTCAGCGAGTCGCTGACCTGCCTCGTCCCAGCGGCCACTCACCTGCAGAGCCTCGATCTGGGCGAAGTCGACCGACACCATGACGAGGTCGGCGGAGTGCAGCGCCCCGAGCCGAGCGGCTACGGCCTCGTTGATGAGCCGGTAGTACTCCGCCGTCGACTGCCAACTCATCCCACCGAGCAGCCCAATCCGCTTCATTGTCACGACGATACGCGTGTATAGGGTGCAGGCAGCGACAGCAGGGAGGTCCGGCCGATGACGACGAAGGACCCAGTGATCGACGGGGTGCTCGAGTGGTTGCGTGAGGGTGACCCGGCCATCCGGTGGCAGGTCATGCGCGACCTCACCGATGCCCCGCCCGGGCAATGGCAGGCCGAACGTGCCCGCGTCGAGCACGAGGGGTGGGGCGCCCAACTGCTCTCCCACCAGGGCGACGACGGGCTGTGGGCGGGCGGTGCCTGCTTCCCCAACCCGTTCGCTCGCGAGCTCTGGAACTCCGAGGGCCAGCCCTGGACCGCGACCCTCCCGGTCCTGCACGAACTCATGGTCCTGGGCCTGGACCCACACACCGAGTGGGCCCGGCATACCGTCGAGCTGGTCGGCGCCAACGCCCGCTGGGAATACGACGACCTGCCCTTCTGGGGCGGTGAGGTCGAAGAGTGCATCAATGGCCGCACCGTCGCGGTCGGCTGCTATTTCGGCAGTTCCTTCGGCAGTCCCAGCTCCGCCGGCCAGAGCTCCGGGAGCGTCGACATGGCCCCGTTGGTCGCCCGGCTGGTCAGCGAACAGCAACCCGACGGCGGCTGGAACTGTGAGAGAGCCACCGGGTCGACGCGATCGTCCTTCCACTCGACGATCAACGTGCTCGAAGGCCTGCTGGAGTTCGAACGCGCCACCGGCGGCACCCCCGAATCCCGCGCGGCCCGCGCCGCCGGCGACGACTACCTACTCCAGCGACGCCTCTTCCGCCGCCTGTCGACCGGCGCGCCGGCCGACGAGCGCTTCCTGCGGTTCACCTTCCCGCCGCGCTGGCACTACACGACGCTTCGCGCGCTCGACTACCTCCGCGCCGCGAGCGCCCTGACCGGCGCCCCGCCCGATCGCCGGGCGGCCGAGGCCGTCGAGCTGCTCCGCTCCCGTCGCGGCCCGGATGGCCGGTGGCCGCTGGACCGCCCACCCCGCGGTCGGGTCTGGATCCAGATGGAAGAACCCGGTATGCCGTCGCGCTGGATCACCCTGCACGCGCTGCGGATCCTGCGCTGGTGGGAGGCCTGACCGCGTCAGTCCAGCGCCTCGATCCCGAACTCGGCCAGTTCGGCCATCCGCGCGCGGATGTGCGCCACCTGATCCGGCGGCGGCGGCTCCCACTCGAGCACCTCCTCGACGACCCGCAGCCCGGCGCGGGTGCGATAGGACCGCGTGGGGTTGCCCGGGAAGCGCTTGTCGGTGACGTTGGGGTCGTCCTCGTACCGGCCGAGCGTCTCGACTCGATAGACCCGCGGCGTGCCCTCCCCCTGGGCCAGCGCTGCCGCCAGCGGCGCACCGGCAGCGCTCGCCGTGAAGTAGATGTGGCCGGCCGGCCGGCGCGACCCGTAGTTGGACCGCCACCCCGGGGCCAGCACATCGCCCACCCGGACATCGGCCCGGGTGCCGTGGAAGAACGGCCCCGGATCGCTCGCCGGGCGCATCGGCGGTGCCGGGTCGCGCAGCAGACTGTCGAGCGCCCGCATGAGCGCGGCGACCCGGCTGCGTCCCTGCGGCGCTCGCGGATAGCGGGCCAGCACTGCTCGCACGACCGGCGTCGCCCGGCTCGCCGCGCCGGCCACGAGATACTCCGCGACCACCCGATCCTCACCCTGCGCGATTTCCGCGGCCCGAGCCGCGTGCGCGCCCGCACCGAGGATGTGCCGCACCTGAGTCGCGGTGGCCAGCGGATGCAGGTATGCCGCGCCCGCCGCCGCACCAGCCGCGTATGCCGCGTGCCTGGCAGCCGTCGAAGTGGCCTCTGCCGCAGCGCGATTCGCTGCGGTGGCGGCTGTTCGCTGCCGGCGTGACCTGGGCGCTCCCTCGGCGAAGGCCCGGGCCGCTTCGAGCGCCTCGGCCGGGCGCGGGTCGTCGGGGTAGGCCCGCGTGAAGATGCCCAGGGTGGGCTCGGCGCAGGCGCGGGCAAAGCCGGCGACCGCCCGCAGCTCGGCCATGGTCAGCTCGATCCGGGCCTGCGAGTCAGCCGAGTTCGGCGCCACAGCCGAGTGAGACGAGTGAGACGAGCGAGGCGAGGGACTCATCGCAGGACTCTGCCACACCCCGAGGCGACGGGCCCGGCATACCCGCCTGGGGTTGAGGGCGTGGATCGAGGCCCTTGCCGCCCCTGGAAACCCCGGATGGGGTATGCCGAGAGGCCGGCATACCCCATCCGGTGCTGCTGGGTGAGGGGGACCCTGACAGCGGTGAGGGATCAGTAGTGGTACTGCCAGGCGCCCGGGCACCCGGCATAACGCGCCCAGTAGATCGGGTAGTCCAACGGCACCCAACCGGGGTTGTTGATGTCGCCCAGCTGGGGGCCACACAGCAGTCGCCAGGTCTGCGGCCCGACGATGCCGTCGACCCGGAGCCCAAACCGGGACTGGACGGACCGGACGGCAGTGTCGGTCTTGCCGCCGAAGATCCCGTCGGTGACCAGGTCGGGGGAGTAGAAGTAGTTGGTGAGGTTCTGGATCGCGGTGACGCAGCCGCCCCGCGATCCGATCCGCCACATCGAGTCGTAGCAGGTGCCGGCCGAGGCCGAGGGTGCTGCGGCCAGGGCGGTGGTGGCGGCCAGGCCGACCCCGGCGAGGGCGACGGCGAGGCGGTGACGGAGCTTCATCGATAGGTCCTGTGGTGTTGAGAGGGAAACCAGTCATCGGACTGACGCGTTTGGCTGCTTCCGGTTGCGGCAAGCAACCAAACGCGTCAGTTGGGGTCTGCCGATCAGTTGGCTAGGTCGAAATGGACCGAATAAGACCAGACAGATCGGACAAACCAGGGAGGCGATCAGCAGGCGAAACCGCTGCGGCTGTTCCAGTAGGCCAACGCCGTCCACGTGTTGACGCCGATCTTGCCGTCGGGATTGATGTGCACGCAGTTCTGGAACTTGACGACCGAAGCCTTTGTCTTCGACCCGAACGAGCCATCCACGACGAGGTTGACGGCCGACGACGTCGGGTCCGCGTCGAGCATTGAGTTGTTGAGCTGGCACTGGGCGTACTTCACCCAGGCGGTGCTGTTGGCGGCGCCCTGGACGAGCAGCGGTGCGGTCCCGGAGGGGCGCACGCAGGTGTAGATCTGAGAGGCATCGGCCGCGGGAGCGGTGACGGCCGTGCCGCCGAAGATCATGGCGCCGGCAACCCCGAGAGCGGCCAGGCGGGAGATGCGCGTGCGACGTGACATACGAGCCATGTGATTTCCCCTTGAACAGTGGATGGTCCCCCGGTGTGGAGGCTGCCCCACCGACGTTAGGGACCGAGCGCGCGCACCGCACGACACCAATTGGGGGGTCTTAGGCATCGAGTGCCGGGCGCACCCCGATGGCTCACCTAGCGCCCTGAGCCGTCAGGGAGCCTCGAGATAGCCGTCCTCGATGGCTCGGCGGTAGAGCTCGGTCTTGGTCTGGGCCGGCCTCCCGACGGCGGCATACTTCGCGCGGCAGCGGTTGAGATACTGCTTGACCGTTTCCTGGGACAGGCCCATCCGCGTGGCGACCGACTTCAGCGGTAACCCCGCGGCATACAGAGTGATGGCCTCGGTCTCGCGAGGGGCGAGTTCCGGGCCGATCCCGGCTCGGATCGCCTCGGCCCACTCGGCGCTGAACCACACGCCCCCGTCGACGACGCGACTCACCGCCTGAACGAGCGTGGCCATCGGTTCGTGCTTGCCGACCACCCCGGAGGCGCCTGCCTGCAGGGCTCGGGCGACGAGGGGTTGGCGGCGCTCCTGGGTGTAGAGCAGCACCGGCAGGCCGTGCTCGATGAGCGTGCGCACGTTCGTCGCGGGGTCGCTGTCGTCGGCCAGGCGCAGGTCGAGCAAGACGACGTCCATCGGTGCGCCGAACTGCAATAGCTCCGCGACCGTCTCGGCCACCGCGCAGACGAAGGTGTGCGGCGGCTGGCTCAGCCCGGCCAGGAGGCCGCTGAGGATGGCCGGATGGTCGTCGACCGCGCCCACTCGCACGGGTCCGCGCGCGACAGCGGCGGCCGTCGGGTCCGGAGAGTTGACCCCCATATGGGGGTCATGGGCGGTCATGCCGACAGCGTAGACGACCCGAATTCCACGAAGAGGCTGTCCTGATCGAGGGTCCAGCGGAAGGAGTCGGCCGGATTGACTGAATCGTCTGAATGATCCGAACCGCCCGGATCGGTCGCCCCGGTGCGAGTGGCACCGGCCTGCGCGGCCACGGCCTCGGCCTCGGACAAGGCATCGGTCAGGGCCACGGTCAAGGCCGCCGCGGTCGATGGGTCGGCCAACTCCACGGCGACCAGCACGATCGAGCCCTCGCGCTGCCCCGGGGCGCAGCGCCAGTGCGCCCGCACGCGACTGTCGCGGACGGCATACCGGAGCACCTCCTGGAGCACCGCCCCGAAAGCGGGGGACGCCACCTGCCCGGTGGCGACTGTGGCGGTGACCTCGACATCGGCGTCCCGGGCGCGGGCGGCTGCGAGCGCTGCGCGCACCCCCGGATCGAGGACCGGGTGGGCGACGAGTTCGTCGCGGACGGCGGATTCGAGGCGACGGCAGTGCGATCGCTCGTCGGCGGTGAGGTCGCGGGGCTGCGCGAGCCGACTGAGGGTCGGGGCCACCGTCGGTCCCAGGCCCGCGACGAGCCGGGCGAACTCGGCCTGCCGGACGCGGCCGAGCAGCGGGACGAGTTCGAGCTTCGACACGCGCGCTCCGGCGGCGTTGATCGTGGCGGTCGCCGCGTGCATGGCCCGCCGCGAGCTGATGCCCAGCAGCGCGCACGCGATGAGCTGCGGCATGACCTCCCGCAGTGCCACCCACGGCAGCGCCCAGCCGGCGACCCTCGCGGTGAGCAGGATCGCGGCGGGGATGCCGAGCGCGACCGACAGCGCCCAGCGCGCGCCCGAGCGGATGCCGAGGACGACCAGGAGGGTGTCCTGCATGCCGATGAACCACCACGCCCATCCGGTGGTCTGCGGGTCGGCGAGGTTGCCGAATCCGACCACGGCCAGGCCGATGCTCGCGGCCGCCCACACCGGAGCCAGCCGCGGGAAACCGGTCAGCCACAGCGACGCGACGACCAGCCCGAGGATCAGCGCGGCGAGCCCGACGAACACCGCGACCGAGCGCACCTCGTCGAGGTGGCAGGCCCCGACCGCGGGGAAGCTCGCCGACAGTGCGACGACCAGCCAGCGAAACGGCCGCCGCAGGCCGGTGTCGTTCCAGCCGGCCAGGGCCTGCGGCGTCCGGTGTGGCTGGCCTGCCGGCTGGTATGCCGGGTGGCCGGCCAGGTCGGCCCCCGCCCGATGGGGGGCCGGGTCATCGGGGGCCGAGGGATGCGGGGCCGTGAGGGTGACGACCGTGCCGCGTCCCGGGGCGGAGTCCACGCTGGCCCGGCCCCCCACGGCGGTCATCGGCAACTGCATGCCCACCCGCAGGCCGGTATGCCGTCCGGCCGCCTCGTGCGCCCGGAACCCCAGGCCGCGGTCGGTCACCGTGACGACCGTGCCGGTCCGGGTCGCGCGCAACGCCACCCAGGCCTCGTTCTGGCCGGAGTGGCGGGCGACGTTGGTGATCGCTTCGGTGGCGGCGACCGCGAGAGCCGCCCCCACGGCATACCGAGGGGGTTGGCCGTCCTGATCGAGGTGGAGGGTGAGGCCGAGCGCCTCGGCGCGCGCGGTGACCGCCGCGACGACATCGTCGCCGACCGGGGGGATGGCCGCCGCTCGTGCGCTGGCACCGAGCGCGGTCAGTCCGGCGCTCGCGAGCTGCTGCCCGGCGGTCTCCGCCGACCAGCGCGCGGCCAGGCCGGCCAGCCGCAGGGCGCCGACGACACTGTCGTGGATGGCGGCGGCCCACCGGTCGAAGGTGGCCTCGCGTTCGGCCTCCTCGGCGACGGTCTGGCGGATGACGAGCTCACGGGCGGCGGCTCGTTCGACTGATGCCGCCAGCCGGCGTTGCACCCAGATGAGCGCTGCACCGGCGAGCCCGACGAGGGTGAGGTTGAGCGCGACGAGGTCGGCATGCAGCGGGCCGACCCGGGGCGTCTCCTCGACGGCGATCGCCACCCCCGCGGCGATCGACATGACGACCCCGGCGGCCGGTCCCCAGGCCAGGCCGGTCGACATGGCACAAATGACCAGGGTGTTGACGTAGGAGATCGCCGGCGCGCTCAAGGGATCCGGCGGGGGGAGGAAGGGCAGCGCGAGCAGGCCCGCCCCGGCGACGATGGACAGCATGCGCGCGCCGCCGAGACCGCGGGTGTTGACCAGGACATCGCGGATGCACCAACCGGTGGCCAGGACGAGTCCCGCGACCAGGGCCAGCGCTGCGGCCGGGCGGGTGGCACCGGGAGCACCCCAGACGGTCAGCGTGGTGCCGCCGGTGCCCAGGATGGCCGCCACCGCGACGATGCGGTACATCCACCGGTGCAGGTCAAGCGGCCAGGAGCTGTCCAGCGTGGGGGGAGTGCGTCCGAAGGCCACCGGTGCGCCGGGTGCCGGTGTGGGCGTGCGCGCAGGAGTTGGCGTGGGCGTAGGCGCCGACGTGGATGCCGTCCCGGTCACGCACGAAACTGTAGCGAGGGGACGACACTTGACCTTGACATCGTGTGAGGCAGGAACGTGGTGCACATGTTGATTTCGGACTTCGCCCGACTCGGGCAGGTGTCGGTGCGGATGCTGCGCCACTACGACGCGATCGGGCTCCTGGAGCCCGAGCAGGTCGATCCGGCCAGCGGCTACCGCTCCTACTCGCCCGAGCAGTTGCCCGTCCTCAACCGCCTCGTCGCTCTCAAGGATCTGGGTTTCACCCTCGGTCAGGTGCGCCGCATCATGACCGAGGACGTCGGTCCGGAAGAGCTGCGCGGCATGCTCCGCCTCCGTCGGGTGGAGCTCGAGGACGAAGCCCGCGCCGTCGGCAGCCGGTTGATGGCGGTCGAGTCGAGGCTCCGCATGATCGAAAGTGAGAACAGCATGTCCGCGGATTACGTCGTGAAGTCCCTGCCCGGCATACGGCTGGTCGCTCGTCGCGCGACCCTGGAGATGGACGCCCTGGGCGCGCACATCGGGCCGATGTTCGACGCCGTCGCCGCGACGATCGGGCACATCCCCGGCAGCCTCGCGACCCCGATGGCGACCTACTCCATCCACGAGGGCGGGATGGATGTCGTCGTCGGCTATGCGTATGCCGGTGACGCACCGCCCGGCACCGAGGCCGTCGAGCTGCCTGCGGTCGAGGCGGTGTGTGGGGTGCATCTCGGCCCGATGACCGGGATCGGGCAGTCCTGGCAGGAGCTGCACCGCTGGATCGTCTCCCAGGGGTATGGATTCGCCGGGCCGTGTCGCGAGCTCTACGTGCGGGCCGAAGGCGAGGACCAGAGCGATTGGGTGACCGAGCTGCAGCAGCCGATCACCCGCTGACCGCCGGCGAGGTGCGTGGGGTCAGGCTAGGAAGGCACGCACCTCCACCCGGCGGTTGCACACCTGGGAGGCCTCCCGAGCCAGCTCGTGAGCGGCGCTCTCGTCGTTCACCTCGATGATCCACAACCCCGACAGGTATGCCGTGCCCCTGCCCAGCGGGCCGGTGACCGTCGGGCCGGCCACCGTCGGGCCGGCCACCGTCGGGCCGGTCACTGTTGCGCCGGGGGTCGCGAGGCCGCGACCATCCCGATTGTCGACGGTGGTCGCGGTCTCGGCGCTGCCAGGCCGCCGGCGAAGACCCGTTGCCCGGCAGCGCGCATGCGCTCGTTGAGTTGGCTGATCGCCGCCATCTCCTCGGGCGTGCCCGAGGCGGTGCGGTCGTCGATGACCGAGAAGAGGAACTGCACGGTGCCTCCAGAAGGGGTCGGGCGCGAGGGTCGGGCTGCACGGCGGGGCGCGCCCGGGGCCAGGCGTCGGGCCATCCCACGGTAACCGCCGGCACTGACCGGCCACCGCTGCCTCGCACGCCGTCGGCGGCAACTCCCGCGCACCGGGCTGGCTACGCCGGCTACGCCCGCTCTGCCCTTCCGGTATGCCGGGTGCGCACCTCAGGCGCTAGCCGCCCCCAGCCGCCAGGTCGCGCCGCGTCACGGCGACCGCGCCGCCGACGGCACACGCGGCGGCAAACACGACGAGAACCCCTTGTGCCGCAACGAAACCCGACGATGGCACATGTCCGAACGCCGCCAGATCGATCAGCCACCCCGGCGCGTGGAGCAAAGACCCCAACAGCACCAACCCGGCACTCATCCCGGCAGCCAGCCACGCCACGGGTGACCACCGTGGGCCGACGCCGACCGCCACGGCGGTGACGCCAGCGAGAGCGGCGACGCCTGGCCATTGACCGATCACCTGATGCCAGGCGGCGTCGGCGATCCCGTCTCCCGGCAGGACGGCCGGCGCCACGAGAGCCGCCACCCCGCCCGATGCCAGCAGGACGCACACCGCCGCCCCCGCTGCTGTGACGGCATACGCAAGCAGCGGCCGGCTGGGCCGGCGTCCGGTGCTGCGCAGCACCGCAAGGGTCCCGGCGCGCTCGGCGGCCGCGTGCCCCGCGACGTGCAGGACGGCATACCCGGCTGTGATGATGCCGACGATCGTGCCGACGTAGGCGAGGTAGCTCGTCGCCGGGTCCCCATGCCCAAGCTGCGCCTCCAGCAGCCCGCCCTCGAGCCGTCCCGCGCGCGCCGATGCGACGACATCGCCACCCATGCCCACGAAAAACCCGGTGAGCGCCGCGACCCCGATCGTCCACGCCAGCGTCACCCCGAGCGAGGTGCGCGCGAGGAATCCCACCGGCCCGCGCACGCGCAACCGCCGCCGCAGCCGGAAAGCGCCCGTATGCCGGCCAGCCGGCGAGATCAGCGCGGCGCCGAGTTCGCGCCGGGTCCAGATCCAGCCGGCTGCGGCGCCGATGACCAGGGCGGCTCCGAGGGCCGCGAGCAGGTGACTCCAGTCGGGTGTGCCGAATGGGGTCACGTCGCCGCGGAGGCCCAGCGGGCTGAGGGTCGCGAGCCGGCCGCGCGGATCAGCGGAGCTACCTGAGGCAGCCGGGGAGATGCCCGCAGATGTGTCGCCGGCCGCCCGCGCGAGGAAGGCCAGGCCGAGCACGACCATCCCGGCCCCGCGGGCCGCGCCGACGGTCGCGACGCATTGCGCGCCGAGTGCCGAGAGCGCGGCCATGAGCAGGAAGGTCGTACCGACCACGCCGCCCCAGGCGATTGCGCCTGCGGTCGTCACCCCATCGGCGCCCTGGTGCACGAGCATTCCCGCAGTGGCTGCTGCGCCGACCGCGCCGGCTGCACCGAGTGCGACAACGCCGGAGGCGACGACTAGGGCGCGCGGTGGGAGCCCGGCCGCGCGTGCGAGCTCGGCGGTGCCGTCGGACTCCACGCCGCGGGTGAGCCGCACCCCATCAGGACGGCCGCCACGGCAACGCCGATGGTGATGAAGGCGCCCATTTCCCAGAGGTACATCGCGGCTGCGGTGCCAGGCGGCTCGAGGCGGCCGTAAAGGACGAGCGACGCGCCATTGCGGGCTGCCATCTCGACCGCCGCAGCCCTCGCGGCGTCGGTCTGGTAGGTCCGTGCATAGGACGGCAACACGGTCGCCCCCGCCGCCGCGACGAGCGCCGAGAGGACGGCGATGCCCGGTAGGTGACGGCGCAGCAGAATCGCGAGCATCCACCTCATCGCGCGGTCACCTCGTAGTGCCGAAGGAAGAGGTCTTCCAATGTCGCTGGGGTGCAGGCGAATTCGCTGGCGCCGCGGGAAATCAGATCGGCGAGGACCCGCGGGACGTCATCGGTGGGTATGGAGAGTTCGACGCGTCCCTCGTCGGGAACGACGGCAGTGATCCGGGTCGCTGCCAGGTGCCGCATCGCGCGCAGCCGCCCGGACTCGACCAGGCGGCCGTCCTTGACGATGGTCACCGACTCGCACAGCGCCTCGACCTCGTCGAGAAGGTGACTGGAGAGCAGGACCGTCCGACCGGCATACGCGGCCTCCCGCACGTGCTGGCGGAAGACCTCCTCCATGAGCGGATCGAGCCCGCTGGTCGGTTCGTCGAGGATGAGCAGTGGGGTGCGGGCGGCGAACGCCGCGACGAGGGCGACCTTCTGCCGGTTGCCGGTGGAGTAGCTGCGCACCCGCTTGCGCGGGTCGAGCGCGAAGTCCTGGATCAGGCGGCGTTCGGCGGCGCGGTCATGCAGACGAGTGCCACGCAGCCCCGCGAGCGCGTCGAGGACCTGCTGGCCGGTGAGGGCCGGCCACAGTCGGACGTCCCCAGGCACGTATGCCGTGCAGCGACTGACCTGGGCCGGGTGGGTCTGCGGGTCCATCCCGAGGACTGCGACGCTGCCGGCGTCGCGCCGGTAGAGCCCGAGCAACACCCGCAGCGTGGTCGACTTGCCGGCACCGTTGGGGCCGAGGAAGCCGTGCACCTCCCCGCGCGTCACCTTGAGGTCAAGGCCGTCGACGGCGCGGAAGCTGCCGAATGTCTTGACCAGCCCGTCGACCGAGATCACTGCATCCGTTGCTGGGGTGGTCATCGGGTCCTCCAGTCCTCGATCGCTGCCAGGAGCTTGGGCAAGGTGGCTGCGGCGATGCGGCTCTGAGCGCCGTCTGTGCCGGCAATGAATCCCTCATAGAGCCGGGCGAGGAAGTCGGTGTCGACACGACGCGCGAGGTCGGCGTTGCCGAGGCGGCTCTCGATCCTGGCGATGACGTCGTCCGACAGCGCCTGGACCTCGGCATCGCTGAGATCTCGGGCCAGGTCGCCGAAGGCCGCCAAGCTGGAGCCGATTCGTTCGGTGTCGAGCAGGTCGAAGAGGGCGACAGACTCTGGCGGAAGAGCCCCGCGGTAGAAGCCGAGTTCGGCGAAATCGCGCTCGGCCCGGATCCGCCGGCGCAGTGCCTCGTCGGGGGCCTGCTCGAGAAGGGTGGCGTAGAACGTGACGATGACCGGGGGCAACGGCGACAACTCCTCGCCGGAGTCGACGGCATCGAGCAACCCTGCCAGCCGGGCCCGCTGGTCGTGCAACTCGGCGAGGCGCTCGTCGATCGCCACGAGGGCAGCCATGAGATCTGTCCGCGGCGAGAGATCCTCGTTGAGCAAGGTGGCAATCGTCGGTAGCGAGAGGCCAGCCTCCACCAGCCAACGAATCCGCCCGAGCCGGGCGACGTGGGAGAGGTTGTAGTCCCGGTAGCCTCCATCGCCGGAAGGCACGGGGAGCAACCCGATGGCGTGGTAGTGCCGGATTGTCCGCACTGTCGTGCCGGCGAGATCGGCAAGTTGTGATACGCGCATACCGCCATCGTGGAGTGTGACGTTACGTCACCCGCAAGCCCCGGTCTGATCGGTCTCTGTTCGGTCTAGCGATCTGACCGGTGGGGTCCGAACTGACGCGTTGAGGTCCGAACTGACGCGTTGGGGTCCGAACTGACGCGTTGAGGTCCGAACTGACGCGTTGGGGTCCGAACTGACGCGTTGAGGTCCGAACTGACGCGTTTGGTTGCTTGCCGCAGCCGGAAGCAGCCAAACGCGTCAGTCCGACGAGTGGTTGCCCGCCACATCGAAGGACCTATCGATGCAGCTCCGTCCGACGTTCGTCGCCGGGTCGTCGTTCGTGCTGGGAGGCTGTGGCACGTTCGTGGAAGTGGACGGTCTTCGCGCCCGGGTTGCCGGGGTTGTCGGTGGTGGTGTGGTGTCGGTGGTGGGGGTCGTGGATCAGCCGGTGGTGGTATCCACACAACGGGATGGCTTGATCGAGGTCGGTGAGCCCGCCTTTCGACCAAGGCTGCTGGTGGTGCAACTCTGACCACGCGAACGGACGGTCACACCCATCCGCAGCGCACGTGTCGTAGATGAGGGCGAGGGCGGTGCGTTGCGGGTCGCTGAAGAACCGGTGATGTCGGCCGAGGTCGAGGACCTGCCCGGGTCCACCGAGGACTGCGGGGAGGATCCCGGCTTGGCAGGCGATCCGCCGGGCGGCACTGGCCGAGATCAACGTGCCGGTGTCGGTGCTGGCGGCACCGGCGCTCGGGGTCATCTCCAACAGCGTCCCGGTGCTCTCCCGGACCGAGGCTTGCACCAGTGCCGCCTGTGCGGCGCCGATGGCTTGTTCGAGGGTCATCGTGACGATGACGGTGGCGGCGACTTTCCCGGTGAGTCGTTCGGTGTCGAGGTGTTCGATCAACTCAGTCAAGGCCCGTCCGCGGCGGTGCGCCCAGTCGATATCGGCCCAATCCGCGTTCCGACCCACCCCCCGACCCGCGCCGAGCCCGAAGGCGGCACCCGTGGCGTCACCGAAGGCGGGACCCGCGGTGTCGCTCGTGCTCATGGCGGTGCGATGGGCGGGGTGGCGGGTGGAGGCGTGTAGGTCGGCAGCGACTGACCCGTCGCCCAGGTCACCGGCAGCGGTCTGACCGTCAGCTAATGCCGCTTCGGCGGCTTGGCGGAGGTGATCACGCCGGGGTGCGGTCATCGACTGCAGCACTTTGCCCAGCATCCGCGCGGTGAACGTCGGCAACAACGCCTGCAGCTTCGTGGTCCCATCACCCAGGTCTTGCATGGTGACCGTCGCCAACCGATACGCCCGGCACTCCTGATCCACCAACTGCGCTTCGACATGCTCAGCCACCTCAGCAGCAGACCGTTCCGCAGCAGCGAGGGCGAACTTCGCCGCCCGAGACAACCGGCCCGGGTTCAATTGCTGCGCCTTCTGGACCAGGGAGGTTTCGACTTTGGCCCGCTCCACGTCAGTCAACGTCTCCGGGAGCTTGTCCATCGTCGAGGCGATAATCCCGGCACTCCGGCCAGAGACGTCACCGGCATCGAACGCCGCCCGGGTCACAGCCAACCCCTCACCATCCAACGCGGTGGCCAACTGCACATTCCGCGCTGCATCAGCCCCACCACTACGGGTCGCTGACGCCACCCACGCTGAGGTCGAGGAATGCCCGGTCCGGCGATGCACCTGCTGCCGGTCAGCCCGAGCCACCAACGCCAACCGCAGGGCTTCCACCCGGCGAGCGATCCGCTCCACCTCACCAATATCCGCAGCACCCACAACCACGGCAGCAGCCGGGTCAGCCAACCGAGCATGCACCTGGTCCACGAACGCGTGGACCACCCCCGTCGACACCCCCACCACCACAGCCGACCCCCGCGAAGGCGACCCACCCCGCGACACCGCACCGGACGGCATACCGCCGCCTGGCTGCGAGTCCAACAGAGTGATCGTCATAGCACGAGTGTACTACGACAGGTGTTCGAGCACAAGGTCAAGCGCTCGACTGGGGAAACCTATTTGTCGCTCGCTAGCGGCCAGGCGCACGGCATACCGAGATGGTTCCTCACCCGGCCGAGGCGGCGACCTTCCGGCGGATGTAGACCTGCTTGCGAGTGCGCGCCACGACGGCACCCGCCGCGTCGACGATGTCGCATTCGAACCAATGCAGCACCCGCTCGCCGCCGGCCGCCTGTGCCCGCAACTGCTCGATGACGGCCGGGTCGAGCACGAGCTCCGCGCGCACCGCGGTCTTGCCCGGCGCGACGAACTCGATCTCGCCCGCTTTGTCCCAGATGACGTGGTCGGTGCCGAGGTTGTGGACGAGCATGATGACCCAGAACGGGTCGACCATCGAAAACAGCGACCCGCCGAACTGCGTGCCGAAGTAGTTTGTCGTGAGCGGCGTCTTGGCCAGGCGCACCCGCACGCGCCGCCAGTCGGGGTCGATCGCCTCGATTCGCACGCCGGCGAAGAGATATGGCGGCCAGAGGTTCATCCCGCGCCGCAGCCAGGTGGGGGTGCTCAAGGCCGCCTTGATGCCGCCGATCCGCTGGGTCACCGGGGTCCTCCTCGCCGTCGCGCGCCGCCCCACTCCGAGGGTCGCGCAGGCCAGGGTATGCCGTCCGGTCACCTCACGATCGCGATCCTCGCGGTCTGGAGCGGGTCAGACCCCAGCGCAGGTATGCCGTGCGGCCCGCCTCACCGAGCCGGTCAACGCAGCGGTCGTTGAGGCCGAGGTGAACCGCCCACCGTACACAGCAGCAATTCATCGACCGTTGACTTCGAGCTCGGGAGAGGCCATCATCAGGTTCATCGCGTGATGAATTAGCGTGCTGTGCCGACGCAGCGACGCCCGAAGCAGTGACACCCGAACCAGCGACACCCGATAGGGAGAGGCATGGCCGATCGAGGCAAGCCTCGCGCCACCCCGCGCCCTACCCCGCGCCCAACCCCACGGGGGCGGCGGCCAGGCACCTCCAGCGCCCGCGACGACATTCTCGGCGCTGCCCGAGTCCTCTTCGCCGAGCGGGGCTACGACGGCGCCTCGACCCGGGCCATCGCTTCCGCCGCAGCCGTCGACCCGGCCCTGATCAACCACTACTTCGGCGGCAAAGAGGGACTCTTCCAGGCCGTCATGGAACTACCGGTCCACGTCATCGAGCTTGCCGCCCAGGTCCTCTCCGATGCCACCCCCGCCGACCTGGCCGACCGGATGCTCGATGCCTTCCTGCTCATCTGGGAGAGCCCCGACACCGCCCCCGCGATGACGAGTCTGCTGCGCCGGTCGCTCGCCGACCCCGATCGCATCGCCTCGATCCGCGCCTTCATGACCGCCGTGGTGCTGCAGCCCGCGGCGGCGCGGTTGCACGGCATACCTGCGCAGGAGGCGCGGCTGCGGCTGTCGCTCGTCGCGACCACCCTCGTGGGCACCATGGTCGTGCGCCGCATCGTCTGCCTCGAACCCCTTGCGAGTATGCCGTCCGAGCAGCTGCGCGCGTGGCTGCTGCCGACTGTGACCCGTTGTCTCACCGGCGAACTCCCCATCGTCGACGCACAAACCGTTCCCAGAGAAGGGATTAGGCCATGACGGCCGCCAAAAAGGTCATTGCCATCGAGGGATTGGTCAAGCGGTTCGGGTCGTTCACGGCCCTCGACGGGGTCGACCTCGACGTGCATCGCGGCGAGGTGCACGGCTTCCTGGGGCCCAACGGTGCCGGCAAGTCGACCACCATCCGGGTGTTGCTCGGCCTGTTGCGTGCCGACGGCGGACACGTCGCGCTCCTGGGCGCAGACCCGTGGAAGGACGTCATCGCCCTGCACCGACGGCTGGCCTACGTGCCCGGCGACGTCTCGCTCTGGCCGGGGCTCAGCGGTGGCCAAGCCATCGACTTGCTCGGCAACCTCCGCGGCGGGCTCGATCGCCGTCGCCGCGACCGGCTCATCGAGCGCTTCGAGCTCGACCCCACCAAGCGCGGCCGGCAGTATTCCAAGGGCAATCGTCAGAAGGTCGCCATCGTCGCAGCCCTCGCATCGGACGCCGAGTTGCTCATCCTCGATGAGCCCACCTCGGGCCTCGACCCGCTCATGGAGGCGGTCTTCCAGGACGAGATCGCCGCGGTCAAGGACGAGGGCCGCACCGTGCTGCTGTCCAGCCACATCCTCACCGAGGTCGAAGCCCTCGCCGACCGGGTGAGCATCATCCGGCAGGGCCGGATCAGCCAAACCGGCACCCTGGCCGAGCTGCGCGCCCAGACCCGGGTCACCGTGTCGGCGTGGTTGGCCCACCCGCCGGCCGACCTGGCGACCCTCCCGGTGCTGCTCGACCCGCACCTGGACAGCCACGGCCGGCTCACCGCCACGGTCGAACCCGACCAGGTCAACGCGGCCATGGCGGCCCTGGTCCCGCACGAGATGTCGCAGCTCACGGTGTCCCCGGCCTCGCTCGAGGACCTCTTCCTGCGCAACTACACAGCCCACCACGACGGCACCGACAGCCAGCGGGCCTCGTGATGGGACGGCATACCGCAGCGTCTAGCCGGTTGGGCCGGTCCACCGGCATCTTCACCGGCACCCGCACCCTGCTCACGGTCGCCCTCCACCAGGACCGGACCAAGATCGCCCCCTGGGTCGGACTCATCTCGGTGCTCTCGGCGACCTCGATCCTGGCCTACCGGTGGATCTTCCCCGAGCTGGCCGACCGCAAGACCCTCGCCATGGCCATCGGCACCAATCCGGCGATGCAACTCGTCTTCGGCCCCCCGCGCGACCTGCTCACCAACGACGGCTTCAACGCCTGGCGCGCCGGCGCTCTCGGCGCGTTCTTCGCCGGCCTCATGGCGATCATCATCGTCGTGCGCAACACCAGGGCCGACGAGGACTCCGGTCGCGCCGAACTCATCGCCTCGGGGGTGATCACCCGCGAGGCCCGGCTGCTCGTCGCCGTCCTCATGGCCACCGTCGCAGCCGTCGCGCTCGCGGTCGTGTGCTTCATGCTCACCTGGGTGAGCGGGGGAGAGGCGCGCCCCACCGCGGTCCTGTCGCTCACCTTCGCCGCGTCGGCGCTCATGTATGCCGGTGTCGCGGCGGTCGCGGCCCAGCTCGGGTCCGATGCCCGCACCGCCAGCAGCATCGCCATCGCCATCCTCGGGGTGAGCTATGTGGCTCGCGGCTATCTGGATTCGACCGGCGCGGAGGAGTGGACCCGCTGGCTGACCCCCCTCGGCTGGCTCGAGCAGACCTATCCCGCCACCCAGAACACCCTGTGGCCGCTGATCCCCGCAGTGCTCCTCGCGATCGGACTGGTCGCGCTGGCTCTCGTGCTGCAGCGCCGCCGCGACTTCGGGCTCGGCCTCATCCCCGCGCGCCCCGGCCCGGCCACGGCTCCCGGCCTGCGGCTGGGTGGCCTCGCCGTCCAGGTGCATCGCGGCTCGGTCATCACCTGGATGATCGGCCTGGCCTTCCTCGGACTGGTCTACGGCAACCTCGTCACCTCCGTGGGCGACGTGTTCGCGAGCAACCCGGCGATGGGCGCGATCATCGCGTCGGGTGCCGCGACTCCGGAGGGGCTGAGCTTCGGCTTCGTCGCGACCGTGCTGCATCTGGTCGGCATCGTCACCGCGATCATGGGCGCGCAGATCCTCATGCGGGTCTACGCCGAGGAGACCGACGATCGCGTCGAGCCCGTCCTCGCAACCGCGACCTCGCGCCCGGCATACCTGGGGAGCAATGTCCTCATCGCCGTCGCGAGCACCGCCCTCGGGATGCTCGCCGCCGGCACCGTCATGGGAGTAGTGGCCGCGACGAGCGACGCGGGGATCGCCTTCGGCGACGTGGTGCGCCAGGCCATCGTGACCATCCCTGCGGTGTGGGTGCTCGTCGGGGTGTCGGTCGCGACGGTCGGAGCCGAGCCGTCGCGACGGATCGCGGGCTGGCTCGTCATCGTCGCGACCTTCGGCATCACCTTGCTCGGACCGACCTTCAAGCTGCCGGACTGGATGCTCGGGATCAGCCCGCTCTATCACGTGCCCAACGTGCAGGCGGCCTCCCCGGCATGGGTCAGCCTGGCCGGCTTGGGTGCGGTCGCCTGCGTGCTGTATGCCGTGGGGTTCACCGGCTTCCGGCGCCGCGACATTCACTGACCCTCGGGGCTGGTGTCGCGGATGCCGACCACGCGGGGCTGGTAGTTCTCGGGGTGCAACTCCGGGGCGCCGTAGATGACCCGCCCCAGCGCAGTCACGTGCACCTCGCCCCCGCGCGCGGCGACACCAGCCGCGGAGCCACGGCATGCACTTATGCCGTGAGGCCGGCTTCCCCGCGATTCTCGGCAAAGCCCCATAGTTGACAGTGGAGTCGTATCTCATGGGATACACTTGATCAGTGGAGATCCTCACGACCGCGGCCTACGACAAGTGGATCCGCAAGCTCAAGGACTCCCAGGCCAGGGCCCGGATCAACCTCACGCTGCGACGCTGCCAGATCGAAGGTCGTCTTGTCGGCGACCTCCAGCCGGTCGGTGACCAGGTTTTCGAGATGCGGTTCCATTTCGGACCCGGCTACCGCATCTACTACCTGCAGCATCAAAGGACCGTCGTCGTGCTCCTGGCCGGAGGAGACAAGACCAACCAGGCGGCAGACATCAGCAAGGCCAAGGCCTTGGCTGCCCACCTTCGAGAGGACAAGTCATGGCAGTGACCCTCAACCGCTGGGACGCCAGCGACTACCTGGAAACCACCGAGGACATGCTGGCCTACCTCGACGAAGCCGCCCGCAGCGGCGACCCCGCGCTGCTCCAAGCCGCACTCGGCGACATCGCCAAGGCCAAGGGCATGACCGAGATCGCCCGCGCCGCAGGAGTGGGACGCGAATCGCTGTACAAATCGCTGAGCGCAACCGGCAACCCGTCCTTCCACACCATCGCCAAGGTCGTCGACGCCCTGGGCGGTCAACTCACCGTGACCCCAAAGACACCTGCAGCCTGAGTCGGTCGGCCGATCAGCCGTCGAGTGCTCGGCAGCAGAGAAGGAGCAGAGAAGGAGCAGAGAAGCAGCGCCGGCTGCGCGGCGAGCATGGCGTGTGGCACTGCTCACGGCGGGGCATAACCCGGTCGGTGGGCGCCGTTGCCTCCAGCGAAGGAGTTGATCGAACGTGGCACGACACCATGTGGTCGTCATCGGATCCGGCTTTGGGGGGCTCTTCGCGACACAGGCCCTGCGACGCGACGACGTCGAGGTGACGCTCATCGCCAAGACCACCCATCACTTGTTCCAACCGCTGCTCTACCAGGTGGCGACCGGCATCCTGTCCGAGGGTGAGATCGCGCCGGCCACCCGCGAGGTGTTGGCTCGGCAGCGCAATGCCGAAGTGTTGCTCGGCGAGGTCGTCGATATCGACCTCACCGCCAAGTCGGTGACCTCACGGATCCTCGATCAGGAGACTGTCACGGCATACGACTCGTTGGTCGTCGCCGCGGGGGCGGGGCAGTCCTACTTCGGCAACGACCATTTCGCGACCTTCGCGCCGGGCATGAAGTCGATCGACGACGCGCTCGAGCTGCGCGGGCGGATCTTCGGCGCTTTCGAGCTGGCCGAGCTGGCGACCACACCCGAGGAGGTCGCACGGGCGCTGACCTTCGTCGTCGTCGGCGCCGGCCCGACCGGCGTCGAGATGGCCGGGCAGATCGCTGAGCTGTCCCGGCGCACGCTGCGCCGCGACTTCCGCCGGATCGACCCGACCGAGGCGCGGATCATCCTGCTCGACGCGATGTCGGCGGTGTTGCCCAGCTTCGGCAGCGAACTCGGTGGCAAGGCTCGCGCCCGGCTGGAGCAGATGGGCGTCGAGGTGCGCCTCGGTGCCCGGGTCACCGACGTCGACGCCACCGGCCTGCAGGTCTCCGACGCCACCGGTTCGCACCGCATCGAGGCGCTCACCAAGGTCTGGGCGGCAGGCGTGCAGGCCTCCCCACTCACGGCGACGCTCGCCGCGCAGACCGGTGCCGGGCTCGATCGGGCCGGCCGCATCGAGGTTCGCCCCGACCTCACCCTGCCGGGTCACCCCGAGGTCTTCGTCGTGGGTGACATGGCCTCGCTCAATGGCTACCCCGGCGTTGCGCAGGTCGCGATCCAAGGCGGCCGGTATGCCGCCGCCCGCATCCGGGAGCGGCTCGCCACCGCCGACAGCCCCGACAGCTCCGGCAGCCCCGACAGCCCCGGAGGCGACGCCGAAAACGCTTCTCGCGCAACGGCATACCAGCCGTTTGTCTATCGCGACAAGGGGAGTATGGCGACGATCTCGCGGTTCAGCGCAGTGGCGAGCATTGGACGCATCCGGCTCACCGGGTTCATCGCGTGGATCGCCTGGCTGGCCGTGCACCTGGTTTACATCATCGGTTTCAAGCACCGGGTGACGACCCTGCTGCACTGGGCGGTGAGCTTCCTGGGCCGGGGCCGCGCCGAGCGGACCGTGACGGTGCAGCAGATCTTTGCCCGCAATGCCCTGCGCGATCTCGGCGACGATTACACGCCGTGGCTCGGCGAGACGCCCGCCCGCTGACCTCGTCCGACGCGCGCTGACCCGGGCGCGTTAGCGTGAGCCATGGCCCTGCTGACCCTGCCCAACCCCCGCACCCCCGACCCCTTCGCCGCGCCTGTGGTGCGGTGGGGGATCCTCGGCACCGGCTGGATCGCCGACCGGTTCGTCCATGCGCTGCAGACCCACACCCGCCAGATCGTCCAGGCGGTCGGGTCGCGCACCGAGGCGGGGGCCGCGGCGGCGGCAGCGCGGTGGGGCGTCGGCACGGCATACGGCTCGTATGCCGCCCTGGTCGCCGACCCGGACGTCGACATCGTCTACATCGCCACGCCGCACAACCACCACCTGCCTGACGCGCTGCTGGCGATCCGGGCGGGCAAGCACGTGCTCGTCGAGAAGCCGGTCGCGATGACGGCCGACGAGGGGCGCCAGATGTGGGCGGCCGCCCAGGATGCCGGGGTGCTGTGCCTGGAGGCGATGTGGACGGCGTTCCTGCCGAAGTTCGACGTGCTGCGGCAGGTGCTCGACGGCGGCGCCGAAGCCGGGATCGGCCGGGTCCTGTCGGTGCGGGCCGACCAGGGCGAATGGTTCCCGCCCACGCACCGGATCATGAACTCCGCGCTCGCCGGCGGGCCGTTGTTGGACCTGTTCACCTACCTGGCCACCCTGTCGACGTGGACGGTCGGTATGCCGTTGCAGGTCACCGCCGTGGGCGCGCCCGTCGAGCCGCCACCGCCGGCGAGCCCGGGCGGGATCAACGGGCAGCTCTCGGCGTCACTGGTGACGGCCACGGGTGCGGTGTCGACGCTCTATTCGTCGATCGTCGAGGACACCCCGACCGGGGCGGTCATTCAGGGCACCCACGGCCGGATCGAGATCGACGGCTGGTTCTATCGGCCCGGTGGATTCACGGTCGTCATCGACGAGCGGGCCTATGGCGGCTCGGGTGAGCGGCGGCTGCGTTACGACGAGCCGGAGATCGGTCACGAGGCGCTCTTCTGGCAGGCGTGCGAGGCGGCCCGGTTGCTCACGGCCGGCGAAACTCGTTCTGCGCTGCGGCCGTTCGAAGACACGATCGGCACCCTGGAGGTGCTCGACCGGGTGCGGCTGGCGGTGGGCTTCGACTTCGCCGAGGCCATCGCCGAGCGCGGCGCGGGCGCCGCTGACCCGATCAGCCCCGAGCCCGCCACCAGCCCCGAGGCCACCCTCGATCCGATCCTCACGGCATACTTTGCCGATCTTGCCGCCCGCGAGGTGCCGAAGGTCTGGGAGGTGACCCCCCAGCAGGCGCGCGACATGTTCCACATCCGGGCCCGGATGATGCGTGAGCTCGACCCGCCGCCGGAGCTGTCCGAAGTGCGCGACCTGCTCATCCCGACCGCGGCCGGGAGCGACGCGGCTGGGATCCCCGCGCGGGTCTATCGGCCGGTCGCCGATCTGCCGCTGCCGACCGTGCTCTACGCGCACGGCGGCGGCTGGGTCATCTGCGACATCGACACCCACGACGCCGTATGCCGTCGCCTGGCCGTCCTCGCGCAGGCCGTCGTCGTGTCGATCGACTACCGGTTGGGGCCGGAGCACCCCTTCCCGGCGGCGGTCGACGACGCGCTGACCGCGGCGCGTTGGGTGGGCACGCACCTGGCCGAGCTCGGCGGCTCGCAGGTCTGGGCGATGGCCGGCGACAGCGCCGGTGGTGGCTTGACGGCGGTCGCGACCCACGTGCTGCGCGACGAGCGTCGCTCCGGCGCGGGGGCGGACCTGATCGGCCCACCGATGGCCGCGCAGCTGCTCATCTATCCCGCGACCGACCCCGCCGGGTCCTATGAATCGCGGGTGCGGCTTGGATCGGGCTATGGCTTGGAGACCGAGTCGATCGACTACTTCATGCGCCTGTATGCCGGCACCAGCGACCCAGCGGCGCTCACCGATGCGCGGTTGTCGCCGCTGCGCTATCCCGACCACAGCGACCTGCCGCCGGCGATCGTCGTCACGGCCGGTTTCGACCCACTCATCGATGAGGACGTGGCCTATCTCGAAGCGTTGCGCACGGCCGGTGTCACCGCCGAGTGGCAGAACGCGCCAGGGCTGATCCACGGGTTCGTCGACCTGGGGCCGATGATCCCGGCGGCCGCGCGGGCCCTGGAGTCGATGGGCCGTCGGCTGGGTGAGCTGCTGCGCGCCACCTGATCTCCTCCTCATCCGCGATCTTCCGTCGGTTCGAATTTGTCGGTCGAATTGTCGGCCGAATTGTCGGTCGAGCCGGGGCGGGCCTACCATCCGCGACGGGTCAGCGGGTGCGCACCTCGGCGCGGACTACGGTCACCAACGCCACCACCAGCACCGCGCTCACCGCCCCGAATCCCAGCCAGGGGATCAACGGCAGCACCGTCCCCAACGCCCCGCCGATGACCCAGGCCCCCTGCAAGCGGGTCTCGCTCTGCGCGAACACCCGAGAGTGCATCGCCTCGTCCGTGTCCGACTGCACGATCGCGCCCAGACACAGCCGCCCGAGTTGCGCGAACGCCCCCGTCACCAGCCCGAGCACGATCAGCGTCACCAGCGAATAGAACGCCGCCGTCGCCACCGCACTCACCGTCGCCAGCAGCAGCATCCCGGTCGCGACCCTCTGCGGCACCCGCCGACCCAGCCGATTGCCCAGGAACGCGCCTGCCGCATTGCCCACCCCGGCGGCGACCGCCACGGCCCCGAGTGCCACGACATCACGCACGCCCTCGGGCGGTGCCTCGCTCATGAGGAACCCGGCAAACAGCGTCAGGAAACCCGTCAACAGCCGCGCGGCACTCCCGGCGAGCATCGCGGTCCGCACCGATTCGGGGACGACCAGCGTCAGTCTCCGCCGCAGCCAGGCCCGCACGCCGATCCGCGCGTGCGCCCGCCTTCCGGCTTGCCCGGTACCGACAACGCCCGGGTCTGCGGGGTCTGCGCGGTCTGCGCGGTCGCCGGACTCGCCTGCCTCGTTGACCTCGGGGTAGCCCGCGTAGCCCGGGTCTTGCTCGTCCCCGACGCCGTCGACTTCGGGGTATGCCGTGGGCAGCGCCTCCCGGGGCGGCTCCCGATGCGAGTCGACGACCGCCGGGAGCGTGATCGCCAGCACGGTCGCGACCACATAGGCGAGGAAGGCCACGCGCAACGACCAGTCGGGACCGATCCGCCCGACCAGCCCGGCGACCACACTGCCCAGGGCCATCCCGATGAGGCTCGCGATCGAGAATCGTGAGTTGGCCTTGACCAACGTGATGCCCTCCGGCACGACCCGGGGGATCGCGGCGGCGGTCGTCACGGCATACGCGCGTGTTGCCACGAGGCAGAGTAAGGCGACCGGCAGCACCCACGCCGACCCCTCCGCGAGCAGCGCGGCCAGCTGCCAACTGAGAAATGCCCGCAGCGCCAGGGTGGCGCCGATGGCCCAGCGCCGGCCGTGCCGGTAGCGGTCGAGCAGCGGCCCGATGAGCGGCGACAGCACGACAAAGGGGGCCATCGTTGTGGCCAGGAAGAGCGCGACCTGACCCCGCGCCTGGCCGGTCGGCAGCGCGAGCACGGTGCTGGCCAGTGAGATCGTGAAGGCGGCGTCGGCGGCCGATCCGACCGCGTGCAGCTCGACCAGGCGAGCTAGCCCGCTGCGGTCGGCGCCGTCGGCCCGTGCGAACGCGCGGAACTTCGCCGCCCCCGCCTTGGTGCCGCGCCCGACGAACTGCGCACCGGCCCGCGTGCCGCGGGCGGTCACCCGCCCCGTGGTGCGCATCCCGCGCCCCACCGCTTTGGCGGCCCGGGCCGTGCGCGCGCGGCCCACACCAGACTCGACGGGGGGAGTGTCCCCGGTCTGGTGCGGGCGTTTCCATGGCGCGGCCACGGTGTCATCTTCCCTGATCGGCCGAGGCCAACGATCGGGCAACGCCGCGGGGTGTCCAGTCTGGACGCGCGGCATGGGTGGTCTGGGCGGTCTGGGCGGTCTGGGCGGTCTGCTGGGTTCGGCCAAGAGCTCTCTCGGGATCGCGAGGAATCTCGGACTGACGCGTTTGGTTGCTTCCCGTCGCCGCAAGCAGCCAAACGCGTCAGTTTGGGTCGGTTGGTGCCCCGTCGTTCGGCGCGATCAGGCCCAGCGCGTGGGTCGGGTCTGGCTGGTTCGCTGGCGGGTCCCCGCACGCGTCCGTCGGCTGCGTTCCTCGGCTGCGGTCACCGCACCGAGTCGCGGACAGGTCCCGGGAGCGCGAGGAGTCTCGGACTGACGCGTTTGGTTGCATCCCGTGGCCGCAAGCAGCCAAACGCGTCAGTGGGTCGGTCGGGTCTGTACCGGTGTGTCGGGGTCAATCGTGAGACGTCGCGGCGATGAGGGCCTTGACCAACGGCACCGCGCGAATGTCCTTGCCGGGCGCCTGTGGGCTGAACCCCAACCGCACGACGACCAACCTCTCCGACGGCACCACATACAGCCGCTGCCCGTCGTGGCCGCTAGCCCAATAGGCATCGGCCGGCAGGGACGAGTCGAGCAGCGAACCGTCCGGCAGCTTGTTGGCCCACCAGCCCGCGGCATAGCCCGGGTCCTCAGTGGTGGCCACCGGCGCAGCCGTGGTCGACGTCGCCATCCAGCCCTCGGGCAGCAGGCGTTCGCCGTTCCACACCCCGTCCTGCAGGGCGAACTGGCCGATCGCCGCCCAGTCGCGCGGCGTGGCCCAGAGGTAGGAGCTGCACACCGGCATACCGGTCGTGTCGGTCTCCCATACCGCAGAAGCGAGCCCGAGCGGCGCGAGCAGCTCGCGCGCCGGGAGGTCGGCGCGGGCGCCGGCCTTGCGGGCCAGGACGTCGCAGAGCAGGTTGGTGCTCCCGCTGGAATATTGCTGATAGGTGCCGACCGGGTGCGCTAGTGGTTGGCTTGCAACGAATTTCGCCATGTCGGGCTCGAGATAGAGCATCGAGGTGATCGGTGTGCCGAGGTCGTAGGTCTCGTCCCACCTCAACCCGCTGGTCATCCGCATGAGCTGGTCGACGGTGATGGACTTGCGGTCGTCGGTCCATTCCGGCCGCAGGGCGGCGTCGGAGACTGTGACCGCCCCCTGCGCCACGAGCCGCCCGACAACCAAATTGGTGACGCTCTTGGCCATCGACCAGCCCAATTGTCTTGTTGTGGAGTCGAATCCAGGCGCATAACGCTCGCCGACGAGCTTGCCGTCCTTGAGCACGATGATCGCCCGGGTGCCGAGGATCGCCTTCGCGGCGGGGTCGAGATCATCCCCGTATGCCGTGGCCAGCGCCGCCTCGACGGCCGGGTTCGACGCCGCGGCGGGAGCCGACGCCAGGGGATTGCGGGAAGCGTCGACCTTGGCCGTCACGCGATCGCTCACCGTGCCCCCGATGGTGCAGCCCGTGTCGGAGCGATAGCTGGCCGTCTGCCGCGCCAGCACCCCCAGCACCGTCGAACCCACCTCGCTCCCATCGGAATTCGGACTGGTGCGCAGGTAGGGGACGAGCGGGTTGGGCGGCAGATCGGTGCGCTCCGCGACCGGTCGCCCCGCGATGCCCGCGACCGCACAGGCGTTGTGCGCGGCATACCCCGTGGCGGTGAGCAACAGCGGTTTGGCGTAGAGGTAGCCCCCCACCAGCGCGACCAGCACGAAGGTGACCAGCCCGATCAGGATCCGGCGCAGCACTCGCCATACCTGGCGACGACGTGTCATGGCCGGACCCTACCCAGCATCCGCCCCACCTGGGAGAGATCAGGGCGCGGCATCAGTCCGATGAAGCAAAGAAGCAGCCCAAGCGAGGGGCCCCGCGACCTCAACCGGACTGTCGCGCGACCCGGCGACCACCGGGGAGCACAGAGAGGGCGGACAGCGTCAGTGTCCCCATTGACCCGACGACTTGACCCGACGAATCCTCCCTCCGTACCCCAACAAGGTCCACCGTCTCCGTTTACGACGCAACCAGTCCACTTCCGTCAAAAGCAACCGTGCAGCCCTGCCTGTTCCCACGAAGAACCGCGCCGTCACGTGGGCTTGAGTCCGAGATCAACACGTCCTCGTCCGATTCCCACACCAATCTGGGCCCTTCACTCAAGGGGCATGCGACGTCCCCGTCGATAGCGCCATCTTGGGAGCGTAGGAATACGAGTCGCCGTCCCTCCGTTAGGACGGCGATCCTCAGACCGCTCGGAGAAACCACTGGCCATGATCTGGCAGTTCCTTGCATAGACCATTGTCGTATTCCTGCCGGCCAGGAGAAGGCAGCGACTGAGCCGGATTCATTCACGGCAATGGCATCCCCGCGCGCGGTTCTCCCTACCGGGCGGAAACCGACCGGCGTTGGCAGAGGAGCAAGTCCCTGGGCTAGAGTCCACACTTCCATCCCTCCCCCGCTGTTAGCCAGCAGCAGTGTGTCTGGCGCAATAAAGATCTCCGGGAAAAGGACGCCGACTCGTACTTGATGTTCTATACGGTTGGATGCGAGCCGAATGATCAGAGCCTCCCGGGCGGGCATCGCGGCGTCGCCCGGCTTCTGAGGTATAGGCACGAGTCCGGCGACCAGTTGCCCGTCAGCACTCACGGCAATCGGAGGCACAATCGAGTCAAGACGACGCGGCACGCCGTCTTTCCCCACGACGCCAAGGAAGCGCGCATCGGCTTCTGTGGCATCGACCAGAACTCCGACAGCACTGCGGTAGACTCTGGTGACGGACCAGTTCGCGGGCAAGGTGATAGTGCTTTCCCCAGGCCTGCGCACTTCTGCGCCGACAAGCATGGGTAAGGACACTGGCTTGTCCGGCGATGGCCGGGCGGTGTTTCCGGTCGAGCCAAGGACATCGACGGATCCCTTGGCTGGAAGGGCGTTCGAGGCCGGCGCGCAGCTGCCCAGACTAACTGCTCCCACGAAGGCGCCCGCAAGTGTAATGAATTGCCGTCGCCTCATCGGGGAAGATGGGCGGATGGTCCCAGAACTCGTCATGACAGCGCTCCGAATTCAGTAGGCTTGTTTTCCAGTGCCAAACCTAGTGGTGGACTGGCAAAATCGTTGCCAGTAACTCTGTGTAGTCAAAGGCCCAGCGCCACCGCTGCGCACCAATGCCAAGCGGACGTAGTAGTCGACTGTAGAATCCCAAGATTGGTTGATCGCGACAGGATAGCCCCAGACATAGTTGAGCGCAGCCCGCACGAATTCTACTTGTGCTCCTGAACTGGTTACAAAGTAGGAGTTTCCCGCGCCGGAGACCCCGTTGTCGATGTGAATGTGGTTCCAGTGATCGGTATTGTAAAGATATGTAAGAACATTCCGGAAGTGATAATGTATGCTCGCAGCGCAGGCAAAGTAGCGCTTTCGAGTTACCGTGAGCGCCGACCCCGTTAGACTTCGCCATTCGTCATAGCGTCCGTTAAAGACACGCTCCCAGAGACCGTCGACGTGGAGGTATATTCTGGAAAGGTCGAATGCTCTTCCCGAGCCGTGATAGCCAGGTTTGTTCACGTACGCGCCGTAGCCGCAAATCTGGGCTGGGGTAACCCAGTTGTAGGGCGTGTTGACATAGAAGAACCTTATCCATGCCTCAAGGCGCGAATAGAAGGTAGTGTCGTACTGCCATTGAACGGCCGGAAATGGAGGGACTTCGTAGTATGTGGGCCAGTCATTAATCTCCCCGTAGGAGGACAGCGCCTGCGCAGAAGGCGCTGTAGCGATCGACCAAGCGCCCAAGGCGGATCCCGCTAGGGCTAGACGTCTGGTCCCTAAACTTGCCCGTCCACCGTGTGAGCCGTCGGCCTCGGGCTCAACAGTGACGATGTCGCCGGGGGGGCAGGGACCTTTGGTGAAGTACTCGCTCCAAATGGAAGGGTGTGAATTGGGGCGTTCGTGTCCATCGTGGCCTCCTTGGTCCGATGGTCTGACGAAGTCTGCCAGTTGTCAACCCTTTGAAGAGACCACTTTACAAGACTCGCGCCGTGGCTCTCGGTTTGCACTTACAGGGCTTTGGCAGCGCTTTGCTGCCTGGATAAGAGTCTGAAGAAACACCGAAAAGCGGCGGCCGGCAAGGGCCGGATCGCCTTCTGGAAGGGCGTCACGGTCGAGCGCGATTGAGCGCGTCGCGCACCCCTGACTCCGGCGCGCCCAGCACAGGATCTCGGTGCGAGAGTAGGTCCCACGCGGTCTTCCAGGCCGCGCCGCGCTCGCGGAACTCGCCCCACCGCCAGGTCGCCCCGTTGCTCAATGGCTGCACCGACCAGTCCCCCACCGCCTCGGCATCCACCCCGAGCGCGCGGCAGGTCGCCACTGCCCGCGGCACGTGATAGCCCTGCGACACGACGAGCAGCCGGTCGACCCCGAAGATCCGTTGGGCGCGCGCGCACGAGTCGTAGGTGTCGCGCCCGGCGAAGTCGAGCACGACTCGCCACGCCGGCACGCCCTGCTCGACGAGGTAGTCGCGCATCGCCGTCGGCTCGTCGTAATCCTCGGTGCGGTTGTCGCCGGACACGAGCAGCACCTGGGTCTTGCCCGCGTCGAGCAGCGCCTTGGCCACATCCAGCCGCGCGGCGAGATACGGCGAGGGCCGCCCGTTGGGCGTCAGCCCCGCGCCGAGCACCAAGGTCACGTCCGCTGACGGCGCCTCGGCCACGGGATGCACGTGCCCGTCCGACTGCCGCACGACCCACAACCAGGGCAGGTATGCCGTGAGCCCACCGACCGCGAGCAGGGCGACCGCCCAGCGCAGCACCCGGCGCCGGCGCGGGCGTCGTGGCTGCGGGGGCTGCCGGGGCGTTGGGGGCGGTGAGTTCTCTGCCATCGACGCCACCCTAAGCGAACTCCTGCCCAGCTACTTTGCTCTGGATGCTCCGGATAGGGCAGGCTCGCAAGCGGGGCCGACGATGACCCCGCACGACCCGGAGGCGCGCCATGACGGCATACCCACATCTGCTTGCACCCTTGGACCTGGGCTTCACGACGCTGCGCAACCGCGCCGTCATGGGCTCGATGCACGTCGGTCTGGAGGAGGTGCCGGGCGGCTTCGACCGGATGGCGGCCTTCTACGCCGAGCGCGCGCGCGGCGGGGTCGGGCTCATCGTCACCGGCGGGTTCGCACCCAACGACGCCGGGCGGGTCCTCTATGGCGCGGCCATGGTGAGCACCCCCGAGGAAGCGCAGCAGCATCGGGTCGTCACCTCGGCGGTCCACGACGCCGGCGGCAAGATCGCGCTGCAAATCCTGCACGCCGGCCGGTATGCCGCGCACCCCAACGCGGTGGGTCCGAGCCCGGTTCAGGCGCCGATCTCGCCGATCACGCCACGCGAGCTGAGCGGCGACGAGGTCCGCCAGACCATCGCCGACTTCGCGCGCTGCGCCGCGCTGGCCCAATCGGCCGGCTACGACGGTGTCGAGATCATGGGATCGGAGGGCTATCTGCTCAACCAATTCCTCGTGACGCGCACCAACCGGCGCACCGACGAGTGGGGCGGATCGTATGCCGCGCGGATGCGGTTCCCGGTCGAGGTGGTCCGGGCGGTGCGTGCGGCGGTCGGGCCCGACTTCATCGTCATCTATCGGCTCTCGATGCTCGACCTGGTCGAGGATGGCTCGACCTTCGACGAGGTCGTCCAGTTGGCCAAGGCGGTCGAGGCGGCCGGAGCGACGATGATCAACACCGGCATCGGCTGGCACGAGGCACGCATCCCGACGATCGCGACGAGTGTGCCGCGGGCCGCCTTCACCTGGGTCACCCGCAAGCTCAAGGACTCGGTGTCCGTGCCGCTCGTGACGACCAACCGGATCAACACACCCGAGGTCGCCGAGCGGGTGCTCGCTCGCGGGGACGCCGACCTCGTCTCGATGGCCCGGCCGTTCCTGGCCGACCCGGACTTCATGGTGAAAGCCGCTGCAGGACAAGCGGATCGGATCAACACCTGCATTGCGTGCAATCAGGCCTGCCTCGACCACACCTTCGCCGCCAAGATGACCTCGTGTCTGGTCAACCCGCGGGCCTGTCACGAGACCGAGCTCGTCATTGCTCCGGCTGCGACTCGACGCCGGGTGGCGGTCGTCGGGGGCGGCCCGGCGGGGCTGGCGTGCGCGACGACAGCGGCGCGGCGTGGTCACCAGGTCGTGCTGTTCGAGGCTGCCGATCAGATCGGCGGGCAGTTCAACCTGGCCAAGCAGATCCCCGGCAAGGAGGAGTTCGAGGAGACGCTGCGCTACTTCCGCGGTGAGCTGGAGGCGACCGGCGTTGACGTGCGGCTCGGGGTCCGGGTCAGTGCCGCCGACCTGCTGCCCGGCGGGCTCAGCCCGGACGGCTTCGACGTCGTCGTGCTCGCCACCGGTGTCGTCCCGCGGGTGCCCGAGGTCGAGGGCGTTGATCACCCCAAGGTGGTGTCCTACCTCGACGTGCTGCGCGACAAGGCTCCAGTCGGGGCGACGGTGGCGATCATGGGTGCCGGTGGCATCGGCTTCGACGTGGCCGAATACCTCACCCAGGCCGGCCCGTCGACCTCGCTCGATCCGCAGGCCTGGGCCGCCGAATGGGGCGTCGACACGGCATACCGGCAGGCGGGTGGACTGACCGAGCCGCAGGAGGAGCCGTCGGCGCGCAAGGTCTTTCTGCTCCAGCGCAAGGACTCCAAGGTCGGCGCCGGGTTGGGTCGCACCACCGGCTGGATCCACCGCACCGTGCTCAAGAACCGCGGCGTGGTCTTCATCGCCGGTGCGGTGTATGAACGGATCGACGATGCCGGGCTGCACGTGCGGGTCGGGGAACGCTCGACGGTGCTGCCGGTCGACACGGTTGTGCTCGCCACGGGGCAAGAACCGATGCGCGACCTGTATGCCGTGCTCGACGAGTCGGGTGCCGACGTGCGGCTCATCGGCGGTGCCGATGTCGCAGCCGAGCTCGACGCGAAGCGGGCCATCAAGCAGGGCACCGAGGTCGCCGTCTCGATCTGACTGGTCGGGTCGGCGAGTTGGGGCGGGCGGGATCTGCCGGGAAACTCTCCGACTCGCCGGCTATTCGGCACCCCGCGGGCTCACGGTGGCGGGGAAACCTTCCGACTCGCCGTGTTTGCGGGGCTGGGTGGGCTGGAACTGCCGGGAAACCTCCGACTCGCCGGACTCGCCGTGTTTGCGGGGCTGGGCGGGCTGGAACTGGCCGGGAAACCTTCCGACTCGCCGGCTATTCGGCACCACGCGGGCTCACGGTGGCGGGAAACCTTCCGACTCGCCGTGTTTGGCCGGGGCGAACAGGTCGAGGATGTGCTGGGATCGGTCGTCCGGCCGGGAAACTCTCCGACTCGCCGGCTATTCGGCACCACATGGGCTCACGGCGGCGGGGAAACCCTCCGACTCGCCGTGTTTGGCCGAGGCGAGCGGGTCTAGGACGTGCTGGGATCGGTCGTCCGGCCGGGAAACTCTCCGACTCGCCGGCTATTCGGCACCACATGGGCTCACGGTGGCGGGGAAACCTTCCGACTCGCCGTGTTTGCGGGGTTGGGTGGGCTGGATCTGCCGGGAAAGTCTCCGACCCGCCCTGTTGACCGCGACGGTGGGTCGAACCCGTCGGCGGGCGAGCGGGCGAGCGGGCGACGAGAATCGAACTCGCGCAGCGGAGCGGGGGCGCAGAGAAGCGGGGCACGCGGCGCAGCGAGCGGCTGGGTGGCGAGCGGACGGCATACCGAGCCGTTGGGCGCGGGCTGGGCGCCGTTGAGGTGGCGCGCCCTTGCCGCCGAGCGGGGGCCGGGTTCTACTGAGCCATGGCTCCGGGGCGCAACGGATCCGGCGACGTGGACCGGCCGGGGGCTCGCGCGCGCTTCCTAGAGACCGGGGCATCGACCGGGGTGCGGTCGGTCGTCGCGGAATCGTGGGTGCGCTCGTCGGCGGCGGGAGTCGACCCCGACCAGCACCTGGCACCGGTGGTGCTCGACGGATCGAGCCTGCTCGACTATCGCTCGGCGCACCCGTTGTCGGCGGTGTTCCCGCTGCTCTACGACGTGCTCGGGCGGGCGGCGGTCGACTGTGACTGCGTCATGGCGGTGGGCGATGCGGAGGGCAAGCTGCTGTGGGTGAGCGGCCCGCGCGATGTCATGCGGCGGGCCGAACGGATTCATTTCGTCGAGGGGTCGGTGTGGGACGAGGGCAGTGCCGGCACCAACGCGCCGGGCATGGCGTTGCACCTCGACGCGCCCAGCCAAGTGCACTCGGCCGAGCACTTCAACCGGCTCATCTCGTCATGGAGTTGTGCGGCGGCCCCGATCCACGACCCCACGACGGGCGCGATCCTCGGGCTGGTCGACATCACCGGCGGCCCGGACGTCGCCACCCCGCAAACCCTGGCCATGGTGCGAGCGGCGGCGCGGATGGCCGAGTCCGAGTTGGCCCGCATCGCTGCATCCGGCGGGGGACCCAAGCGCCTCTGGGTGCCCGAGTCGAGCGATTCTCGCCCGGCCGACGTGTTGCGGTTGCAGGGGCTCGGCCTGCCCGATCTCATCGCTACGAGCGGCTCGCGGACGGTGCGGCTGTCGCGGCGACACAGCGACATCCTCGCCGTGCTCGTCGATCACCCGGCGGGGCTCACCGCCGAGCAGCTCGAGCTCGAGGTGTATGCCGCCGACGTGCACTCCTCGACGATGCGCGCCGAGATGACCCGGCTGCGTTCGCTGCTCGGTGACCAGGTCGTGCAGTCGCGGCCCTACCGGCTGGTCGTCGACGCCCGGTGTGACTGGAAGGATGTCGCCGCCCATGTCGCGGCCGGCCGAGTGCGCGAGGCGTTGCAGAGCTATCGCGGTCCGCTGTTGCCGCAGTCCGAGTCCCCGGGCGTCGTTTCCCGTCGAGAGTCGGTGCAGTCACAGCTGCGCGCGGCGGTGCTGGCCTCCGGCAAGCCCGACCTCATGGTCGCCTGGACACGTTCGCGCTGGGGAGCCGAAGACCTGCAGATGTGGCAGCGCCAGGAGAGCGCGTTGCCGACGTCGTCACCGCTGCGTCCGGTCGCGCGCGCCGAATCGGCCCGACTCGAACGCGAACTCGCCTAGCGAAGCCGCTCATCTGGGAGCTTCGCTGAGGGAAGCCGCACTTCACTGAGGTTGGACCCTCAGTGAAGTGCGGTCAACCTCGGCGAACCTTGATCCACGCTTCCCCCGATCGCTTCCCGCTCAGCAGGCTCCGCACCACGTATGCCGGGTGACCGGGCGGCCACGTCTGCGCGACCGTGAACTTCGCGCGGTCAGGCCGCCGACTCGTCGGGCTCGTGGATGCCGAAGGTGTTGCCCTCGGTGTCGAGGTAGTAGCCCTGCCAGGCCATCCCCGGCAGCGCGAACTTGGGCAAGGCAACCTGGCCACCGGCGGCCAGGATCTTGGCCTCGGTCGCGTCGTAGTCCTCGACGCCCATGGTCAGCACCGCCGCATTGGTGCCCTGGCCGGCACCCGGCGCGGGCGCGGGGCGAGGTTGCAGACCGCCGTTGATGCCCGGCATACCCTCCTCGCCGGTCACCACACCCCAATAGGGGGCGTTGACGAAGGCGCTGTAGTCCTGGAAGGTCCAGCCGAACACGGCGGCATAAAACTCCTTCGCGCGCTCGCAGTCGTCGCACTGGATCTCGAAATGCACCGGACGTGACATGTGTCGTCCCCTCTCAGGCCGGGTCGCCAGCGCCGGCACCGGCGCCGGCGTCGGCGTCGGCGTCGGCACCAGAACCGGCGATGTTGACCATCCATGGCGTGCCGAACTTGTCGATGAGCATGCCGTAGTCGTCGCCCCACATCTGGCGCTCGAGCGGCATGACGATCTGGCCGCCCTCGGCGAGCGCGTCCCAATAGCCGCGCAGCGCATCGGCGTCGTCGCCGGACAGGCTCAGGCTCGTGGAGTTTTCGGAGATCGACATCTCCGGCGGGGCGTCCGAGGCCATCAGGGCGAACCCGGCTGGAGTCACGAGCATCGCGTGCATGACGTTGTCGGCGACCGGGCTGTCCGGCATACCGAACTCGCCGAAGGTCGAGATGGTGAGCTCGCCCCCGAACACGTCCCGGTAGAACTCCATCGCCGCGCGTGAGGAGTCGCGGAAGTTGAGATATGGGTTGAGGCGCATGGCCATCGGGGTCTCCCTCCAGAGATCGGTTGAGGTGTGATCACCTTAGGCGCCACCTGTGACAGCCCTCACACCTTGCAGCGTCGTTGCAACGTTGCCCCAACTACCGTCGCGTCAAACCCCGTCACCGTGACGGGAGGCACATGAACGCACGGAGGGTCGCATGGCCGTTTTCCCCCAGCCCGGTGCCGCGGACAGCACCGTCGAGGTCAAGAGTCGCTACGACAATTACATCGGCGGCGAGTGGGTCGCCCCGGTCAAGGGTCAGTACTTCGAGAACATCACCCCGGTGACCGGCAAGCCGTTCACCGAGATCGCCCGCTCGACGGCCGAGGACATCGACAAGGCCCTCGACGCGGCCCACGCCGCCAAGGACGCCTGGGGCAAGACGTCGGCGGCCGCCCGCTCGGTGATCCTCAACCAGATCGCCGACCGCATCGAGGCCAACCTGCAGGACCTGGCCATCGCCGAGACCTGGGAGAACGGCAAGCCGGTCCGCGAGACCATGGCCGCCGACCTGCCGCTGGCGGTCGACCACTTCCGCTACTTCGCCGGCGTCATCCGCGCTCAAGAGGGCGGCATCTCCGAGATCGACGCGACGACCGTGGCCTACCACATCCAGGAGCCGCTGGGCGTGGTCGGGCAGATCATCCCCTGGAACTTCCCGCTGCTGATGGCCACCTGGAAGCTGGCCCCCGCGCTCGCCGCCGGCAACTGCGTCGTCATGAAGCCGGCCGAGCAGACCCCATGGTCGATTCTCAAGCTCGTCGAACTCGTCGGCGACCTGCTCCCGCCCGGCGTGCTCAACATCGTCAACGGGTTCGGCGTCGAGGCCGGCAAGCCGCTGGCCTCCAGCCCCCGGATCGCCAAGATCGCCTTCACCGGTGAGACGACGACCGGCCGGTTGATCATGCAGTACGCCAGCGCCAACCTCATCCCGGTCACCCTGGAGTTGGGCGGCAAGAGCCCCAACATCTTCTTCGCCAATGTCGCCGCCGAGAAGGACGCCTTCTACAACAAGGCCCTCGAGGGGTTCACGATGTTCGCGCTCAACCAGGGCGAGGTGTGCACTTGCCCCTCCCGCGCGCTCATCCAGGACTCGATCTACGACCAGTTCCTCGGCGACGCGCTCGTGCGGGTCGGTCAGATCAAGCAGGGCAACCCGCTGGACACCGACACGATGATCGGCGCCCAGGCGAGCAATGACCAGCTCGAGAAGATCCTCTCCTACATCGACATCGGCACCCAGGAGGGCGCCAAGGTGCTGGCCGGCGGCGCGCGCGCCGAGCTCGACGGCGACCTCGCGGGTGGCTACTACGTGCAGCCGACGGTCTTCGAGGGCAACAACTCGATGCGCATCTTCCAGGAGGAGATCTTCGGCCCGGTCGTGTCGGTGACCCGCTTCAGCGATGAGGCCGACGCGCTCGCGATCGCCAACGACACGCTCTACGGCCTCGGCGCCGGCGTGTGGAGCCGCGACGGCTCGCAGGCCTACCGGGCCGGTCGCGCCATCCAGGCCGGCCGGGTCTGGACCAACTGCTACCACGCCTACCCCGCGCACGCGGCCTTCGGTGGCTACAAGCAGTCCGGCATCGGCCGCGAGAACCACAAGATGATGCTCGCGCACTACCAGAACACCAAGAACCTCCTGGTGTCCTACAGCCCCGACGCCCTCGGCTTCTTCTAAACCGATGGCAGCAGACTCCGGTATGCCGTCCGCTCCCGGTGAGCGGACGGCATACCGTCGCGTCGAGATCACCCCGGATGCGGCCGCGCTGGTTCGCCTGCTCACCGACCGGCACGGGCCGCTGATGTTCCACCAGTCCGGCGGGTGTTGCGACGGCTCGTCGCCGATGTGCTACCCCGATGGGGACCTGCTCGTCGGCGACGCGGACGTGCACCTCGGCGACCTCGACGTCGGGCTGGAGCGGGCGGTGCCGTTCTGGATGTCGGTGCCGCAGTACGAATACTGGAAGCACACCCACCTCACCGTCGACGTCGTGCCGGGCCGCGGGTCGGGGTTTTCGGTCGAGGCGCCTGAGGGAGTGCGGTTCATGATCCGGTCGCGCTTGCTCACCGAGCCGGAACTCGAAGCGTTCGGTCTGGTCTGAGTCGGGGCTCAGGGCCGGGCGGGGCTGCGGGGCAGGGGCACCACTGCCGGCAGCCCGGGGGCGGCATCCGCCAACCAGGATGCCGTCCCCAATCCGGCCCGCCAGGTCATGCCGCGCTCAGTGCGCGGCACGCGGGGCCGGGTCCATCGGCAGCGACACCGTGGCGCGCAGTCCGGGGGCGGCGTCCGCCAGCCGGATATCGCCCCCGCTCCTGCGCACCAGCTCGCGCGCGATCGACAGGCCCAGCCCCGAGCCGCCCGCGTCCCGCGTGCGCGCGTCGTCGAGCCGGGTGAATCGCTCGAAGACCCGCTCCCGATCCGGCTCCGGTATGCCGTGTCCGTCGTCCGAGACGACGATCTCGACCCGCGGCGGGTCCGACCCGACGGGTGCGGCGGTCACCGTCACCGCGGTTGCGGCATGGCGGACGGCGTTGTCGACGAGGTTGGTCACCGCTCGCAGCAGGTCAGCCGAGATTCCGTATGCCGTGAGGTCACCGCCCGGGGTGGTGACGTGGACGGGCACCCGGGCGACGGCATACCGATGCCTGAGTCCGTCCAGGAGCGGGGCGATCGGCACCGGGGTGGGTGCAGGGGCAGCCGAGTCGCCGAGCCGGGCGAGGACGAGCAGATCGTCGACGAGGGTGGTGAGGCGGTCGATCTCCGGGATGAGGTCGGCGGGGAGCGAGCCGCCTTCGCCGACGTGCTGGGCCACGTCGAGCTGCATGCGCAGTGAGGCCAGCGGGCTGCGCAGCTCGTGAGCGGCGTCGGCAACGAACGCACGTTGGGTGGCCCTCGCCGCGGCCAGCCGATCGAGCATCCCGTTGAGGGTCTGGGCGAGCGCGCTGATCTCGTCGCGGGCCGGGGGCACGGTGAGGCGCTCGGCGCTCCGGTCGGTGGTCCGGTCGGTGCCGGCGGCACCGATCCGGTCGGCCTCCCGGCGCAGCGTGTCGACCGGCTCGAGCGCGGCACCGGTGACCCGCCAGGCGATGAGCGCGGTGATGCCGAGGAAGACCGGGAAGGCCCAGAAGAGCAGTCGGCGCAGGGCTTCGCGGGCGGTGTCCATGTCGGTGGTCGGCACCGCGGCGACGACGAGCACGCGGGCGGAGGCCGGCCCTGCGGCATGGGCGGCGGCGCGCAGTTGCCCGGTCTGGGCGGCGCGGGTGCCCGAGATGGTGACGACCTCGCCCATCGCCAGACGCGCGCGCTCGTCGGGGGTGACCAGGGGGGTCAGTCGGTCGGCGGTGAGTGAGCCGCCGGCCACCCGGCCTTCGGCGTCGAGCAGTTGCACGACCTGTGCGCCGTATTGCGGCACCGGATCGGGCAGGCGGGCCGAGTCGACAAGCAGCCCCACGTCGCGGGCGGCGGTGCGGGCCTGGGTGTCGACGCTGTGCTCGACGCTGGCTGTCACCGCGGCATACAGGACGGCGAAGCCGACCACGAGCGCGCCGGCCAGGCCGAGGATGCCGATGGTCATCAGCCGGGCGCGGATCGACAGCCGGGTCCAGGCCGACGGCGGTGGCCCTGCCGAGGGCGCTGGTCCTGCCGACGCTGCCGCAGCCCCCGAGGGCGGTGGCCCTGCCGACCGTGCGGAGGTCGTCATGGCGACATCCGGTAGCCGACCCCGCGGACGGTCTCGATCCGGGCCTTGCCGAGCTTGCGGCGCAGATAGCCGACATAGACCTCGACGACATTGGGGTCGGCGCTCTCCTGGCCCCACACCGAGTCGACGATTGCTTCCTTGCCCACCGCGGCGGGCGCGGCGCGCATGAGGTGCTCCAGGAGGGCGAACTCCCGTGGCGCGAGCGCGATGTCCACGTCGTCGACCCGGACCTGGTGCGTGGCTGGGTCGAGTTCGACTGGGCCACAACGCAATCGAGCTGGCCGCGGGACGGGGTCGCGGCGCAGGAGCGCTCGCAGCCGGGCTAGCAGCACGACGAACGAGAACGGCTTGACGAGGTAGTCGTCGGCGCCGTAGTCGAGCCCGTCGGCCTGGTCGTATTCCCCGTCCTTGGCCGAGATCATGAGCACCGGCACCCAGTTGTCCTCCGAGCGCAGCGTGCGCACCACGGTGTAGCCGCTCATCCCGGGCAGCATGACGTCCAGCAGCACCGCATCGAAGCCACCGAACCGAGCCGCCTGCAACCCGCTCGGCCCGTCGGCGGCGTGCTCGACGACGAAGCCCTCCGATTCCAGGCCCTTGCGCAGCGCAGCAGCCATCGCGCGTTCGTCCTCGACGAGCAGCAGCCGCATGCCCTCACCCTGCCACTATCCAGCGGCGAGATACGCGGAAAGCAGCGCCGGCAGATCGCGCTCACGGGCGTAGCCGCGGGTCATGACGAGTTCCGCCAGCCGACGCAGGGAGGGGCAGCCGGGCTCTCAGGGAACTCTCAGCAGCCGTCGCGCACCATGGACCCATGAGCATCTTCACCACCCGTCCCTGGACCCGTTGGGCCGTGCCCGCTGCTGCGGTTGCCCTGGTCGCCGCCGGCTCGGTCGCGGTCTCCTCGACGGCGACCGCCGACCCGACTCTCCCGCCGATGACGCCGTCGGAGTTGCTCGTGGCCGTCCAGCAGGCCCGCCCGGCCGGGTTGTCCGGCACGGTGGTGCAGACCTCCGACCTCGGTCTGCCGGCCCTCACCCTCCCGGGGATGGGCGCGGGCCGGGGCTCGGCCGAGTTGTCCGGCACGATCACCGGCACGCACACCTGGCGGGTGTGGCTCGCCGGCCCGTCGAAGGCCCGCCTGGCGTTGCTCGGCCAGGGCGGCGAGAGTGACATCGTCCGCGACGGCAAAGACGTGTGGGTGTGGGCCAGTAGCTCCAAGGAGGCCACCCACTACCTCGTGCCCGAGGGCATGGCGCACCCCACCAGCCTCGGTGACTTGGGTGCGCTGCCGGTCACCCCAGCGGAAGCCACCGACAAACTCCTGGCGATGCTCGACCCCTCGACCGAGGTGACCGTCCCCGGCACGACCACGGTCGCCGGCCGCGCGGCATACCAGCTCGTGCTCACCCCGCGCGCGACGGAGAGCCTGGTCGCATCGGTGCGCCTCGCGGTCGACGCCGAGACCAAGGTGCCGCTGCGGGTGCAGGTGATGTCGACCCGCATCCCGACGCCGGCGATCGAGGTGGGCTTCACCGCCGTCGACTTCGGCGTGCCGGACGCGCAAACCTTCGCCTTCACCCCGCCGGCTGGGACGACCGTCACGGAGGGCCAGACTCCGCTGACCGGAGAGAAACCGGCCGACAAGGGCGTCAACTCGATGGTGCCCGGGGAACTGCCGGGTAAGACCACCGGACCCGGGGCGGGACTGGCTAGTGCCAAGCCGAAACTCGTCGGCACCGGGTGGGCCACGGTGGTCATCGTCAAGGGCGAGCCGAGGACCACATCCGCCCCGGAGGACCCGACGACCGGCCCAGGGAAGTCGGCGCGGCCCGACGCGGTGTCCTCGATGCTCGCCCAGCTTCCCGCCACCTCCGGCACCTGGGGCACCGGCCGGGTCCTCGAGGGCACCATCTTCACCGCCGTGCTCGCCGACGACGGACGGGTCGCCTTCGGTGCGGTCCCCGCCGACCGGTTGTATGCCGCGCTGGCTTCCGCATCGTGACCACGGCAGTTCTCCCGCTTGCGGTCAGCACCACCGGCCTGACCAAGCGGTTCGGCTCGCGCACCGTCGTCGCCGACCTAGCGATGGCGGTGCCGACCGGCGCGGTCTACGGATTCCTCGGGCCCAATGGCTCGGGCAAGACAACGACCATCCGGATGCTCCTAGGCCTGGTCACCCCCACCGCCGGCGCCCGCGAGGTGCTCGGCCACCCCATCCCGGGTGCGGCCGACCTGGCGTTGCCCCGGGTCGGTGCCCTCGTCGAAGGCCCCGCTTTCCACCCCTACCTGTCCGGGCGGGCCAACCTCGCGCGGCTCGACGCAGCCGACCGGCATACCGATCCCTCGACCGCGAAGGCGCGCATCGATGCGGCCCTCGACCGGGTCGGGCTGCTCGCCGCGGCGGCCAAGCGCTACCGCGCCTACTCGCTCGGCATGCGCCAGCGCCTGGCCATCGCCGGCGCCTTGCTCACCCCGCGCGACCTGCTCGTCCTCGACGAACCCACCAATGGCCTTGACCCGCAAGGCACTCGGGAGGTGCGCTCGCTCGTCGCGTCCCTGGCGGCCGATGGCACGACCGTGCTCGTCTCGAGCCACCTGCTCTCCGAAGTCGAGCAGATGTGCACGCACCTCGGCGTCATGCGCGAGGGCCAGTTGGTCGCCCAAGGCTCGGTCGCCGAGATCCGGGGCAAGAGCCGTCCGGTATGCCGGGTGCTCACCTCCCAGCCCGACGCTGCGGCCGTCGTCTTGCGCGGGCTCGGGCTGGCGGAGGTGACCAGCCACCCGGGGGAGGCGCACGGCATACCGGGCGAGGTCGCCCCCGAGGCGATCGTCGCGGCCCTGGTGGGCGCGGGCGTGCCTGTCGCGGGGTTCACGGTGACCTCGGCCAGCCTCGAGGACTTGTTCGTCGCGTTGACCGGAGAGGGTTTCGATGTCAGTGGCTGAAGGCGTGCAGCAGAGGTCAGAGCCGGCATACCGGCCGAAGCCGTTCTCCACCAGGCTGTTTCGCTCCGAGATGGCGCTCATCGGCGGGCGTCGCCGCAACCAGATGGGGCTGCTCGTGCTCGCCGCGATGCCGATCATCATGGCGGTCGCGACCAAGCTGACCGCGTCGGATCGGCGCCGTGGCGGCGACCTGATGAGCTCGATGATGAGCAATGGGCTGTTCGTCCCGCTGGCCGCGTTCCTGGTCGAGATGACGATGTTCCTCCCGCTGGCCATCGCGATGCTCAGCGGCGACTCGATTGCGGGCGAGGCCAACCTCGGCACGCTGCGTTACCTGCTCACGGTGCCGGTCAGCCGCACCCGATTGCTCGCAGTGAAGTTCGCCTCGCTGTGCGCGGGCGCGCTCTGGGGGGTGCTCGTGGTCGCCGTCCCGGGGGCGATCGTCGGCATCGCGCTGTTCGGATTCGGGCCGATGCCGACGCTGTCCGGCACGACGCTGGGCGGGGCCGAGGCGATCGGCCGGCTCGTGCTCGTCTGCCTCTACCTCACCGCCGGCCTGTCGGCGCTCGCGGCGGTCGGGCTGTTCATCTCGACGCTCACCGAACAACCCATCGGCGCGGCAGTCGCGGTCATGATCAGCACGATCGTGTCGTGGATCCTCGTCGGCGTGCCGCAGTTGTCCTGGCTGCATCCTTGGCTGCTGGTCAACCACTGGATGGCCTTCGAGGACTTCGTGCGTGATCCCATCGCGTGGGACGCCCCGTTGGCCGGACTGCGGCTTTTCGCCCTGTATGCCGTGGTGTTCTGGACCCTCGCGTGGGCCCGCTTCGCGGGCAAGGACGTCACGAGCTGAGTTGTCGAAGGAGTGTCTCGGGTCGTCGGCAGGTTGCGGGCCGGCGACCTGCGGATGACTGGCGCGCGCCGTCGGGTGGTCGTGCGAGTGAATGCGCCTGCGCTGGTGTGGATCCCGGCATCGTTCTGTTCATTCCTAGTCCACATTTGACAGTAAGGTTCGGCTACCCTGAGCAAACTCTTGCTCCCACGGGACGGCGGCAACGCCCCCGGGGTTCTCCCACCAGCAGGAAGGACGGCGTCCATGGGACCATCGGCAGTTGCTCGCTACGGCAAAGATCACTACCGCATCACCGCGTGGGCGCTCGACTGCGCTGAGCGGGTGCTGCCGATCTTCGAGGCACACCGCCCGGGTGACTTCCGGCCCCGGCGAGCCGTCGACATCGGCCGAGCCTGGCTGCGCGGTGAGATCTCGATGATCGACGCCCGGTCGTTCGCGTTCCCGGCCCATGCCGCTGCCCGCGAGGCCACCGACCCCGCCGCCGTTGCCGCCGCCCGCGCCGCCGGTCAGGCCCTCGGCGTCGCGCACGTCGTCGGCCATGCACCGCACGCTGCGGCCTATGCCTTGCGCGCGATCGACCACTCCGGTGGCGATGTCGTCACAGAATGGGACTGGCAGCAACGCAATTGCCCGCGCCGCCTGCACCCCATCGCATTCCCCGACACCGCGCGCGTCTTCTGACGGCATTCTTTGGGTGGCGCGTCGCCAGGTTCCCGGGACCCCGAACGCGGGTGCGGCCCCGGCCGTCTGGCACAGTGAGCGGGTGAGTCCCGTTTCGCTCGACGACGCCGTTGCCCGGTATGCCGTGGCGCAGCCCGCGCTCGGTCCGGTCGCCGACTCATTCGTCAGCCTGATCCGCGCGATCCTCGACGAGGCCGGCATCAACTACCTCGCGGTCACCGGACGCGCCAAATCCGTCGCCTCGTTCGCCGCCAAGGCCCAGCGGTTGCTCGACAGCGGCCTGGAGGCCATCCGCGCAGTCGACTTGCGCGATGGCCAGGCCCAGCTCGACCCCGACCCCCTCGTCGACATCACCGACCAGGTCGGGGTGCGCGTCGTCACCTATGTGCAGAGTGACGTCGATGCGGTCGCCGAGTTGCTCGCCGACTCCTTCATCGTGCTCGCCGACCGCGACATGGGTCTGGAGACCGCTCGGGCAGGCCGCTTCGGTTACGCCAGCCGCCACATCCTCGTCTCGCTCGATCCGCACGATCCCGGGACCCTCGCCAAGTCGCCCGGGGCCGAGTCGGACCGCCCCCGCGACTCAACGCTTCCCGGGGAAGCCGACCGGACGGCATACCCGCCGGCCTATCGAGCCGACCGCTGCGCGTCGGTGCAGTTGCGCACGGTGCTGCAGCATGCGTGGGCCGAGTTCGAGCACGACATTCGCTACAAGGGGACCATCCCGCCCGAGCATGTGCCCGACTTGGAACGGCGCTTCACGCTCGCGGCCGGGCTCCTGGAGCTGGCCGATCGCGAGTTCTCGACGATCCGCGACCGGCTGCAGCAGGGCATGGGTGATGAAGACGTCCACGGCGACGACGACGACCCGCGGATCGGCGCGCAGGAGCTCGCGACCTTCCTCGCCGGGCGCTATGCCAGCGCCGGCTGGTCACGCAAGGATCACTACGAATGGGTCAGCGGTCTGCTGCTCGAGCTGGGCATCGGGTCGCTCGATGAGTTGAGCGAGGTGTTGCGGCCGGTCGACAGCGCGGCGGTCACCGAGCGGATGGCCTATCGCTACCCCGCCGGCGCGGTGCGCCGACTCGACGACGACCTCCTCGCACGCTACGGCGAGCGGTATGCCGCCTTGCCGAGCAACGCGCATCGGCAGGACGCGTTGCTCACCCGGTTGGCCAAGTTGAGCGGTGCCGGGGAGTCGGCGGACTGACCGAACGACCGACCGACCGACCGGAGCGCGTTTCCGGGCTCGCGCGTGCGTCACAGCGGCACCTTCAGGCACACCTGGCACTCTTGTGATGCGCTGATTGTGAACATGAGTCGTTCTTGCGCTCGAACACCTGTCGTAGTACACTCGTGCTATGACGATCACTTCGTTGGACTCGCAGCCAGGCGGCGGTATGCCGTCCGGTGCGGTGTCGCGGGGTGGGTCGCCTTCGCGTGGGTCGGCTGCCGTGGTGGGGGTGCCGACGGGGGTGGTGCATGCACTGGTGGACCAGGTGCATGCCCGGTTGGCTGACCCGGCTGCTGGTGTGGTGGTGGGTGCTGCGGATATTGGTGAGGTGGAGCGGATCGCCCGTCGGGTGGAAGCGTTGCGGTTGGCGTTGGTCGCTCGGGCTGACCGGCAGCAGGTGCATCGCCGGACGGGGCATTCCTCGACGTCAGCGTGGGTGGCGTCAGCGACCCGGAGTGGTGGGGCTGATGCAGCGCGGAAGGTGCAGTTGGCCACCGCGTTGGATGGTGAGGGGTTGGCGGTGACCCGGGCGGCGTTCGACGCCGGTGACGTCTCTGGCCGGAGTGTGGGGATTATCGCCTCGACGATGGACAAACTCCCGGAGACGTTGACTGACGTTGAGCGGGCCAAGGTCGAAACCTCCCTGGTCCAGAAGGCGCAGCAGTTGAACCCGGGCCGGTTCTATCGGGCGGCGAAGTTCGCCCTCGCTGCTGCGGAACGCTCTGCCGCTGAGGTGGCTGAGCATGTCGAAGCGCAGTTGGTGGATCAGGAGTGTCGGGCGTATCGGTTGGCGACGGTCACCATGCAAGACCTGGGGGATGGGACCACGCGACTGCAGGCGTTGTTGCCGACGTTCACCGCGCGGATGCTGGGCAAGGTGTTGCAGTCGATGACCGCACCCCGGCGTGATCACCTCCGCAAAGCCGCCGAAGCGCTACTGGCTGATGGTCAGACCGCTGCCGGTGACTTGGGTGACGGGTCGGTCGCGGCCGACCTGCACGCCTCCACCCGCCAGGCCCAGCACTCAAGCAACATCACCGGCGACACTGCGGGTGCCGCCTTCGGGATCAACGCGCCCGCCGAGACCGCTCGCGACGCTGGCACACCCGCCGAGTTTGGCATTGGCGCGGCTGGGCAGTCGTCGGCTGGTGCCGCTCCAGGCGCTGGCACGCTGGCGACCGCTGGAACGGCCGAGCAGGCTGCGGCTGGTGCGGCGGGTGTTGGCGCGGGTCGGGGGGCGGGTCGGAACGCGGATTGGGCCGACATCGACTGGGCCCACCGCCGCGGACGTGCCCTGACCGAGTTGATCGAACACCTCGACACCGAACGACTCACCGGCAAAGTCGCCGCCACCGTGATCGTCACGATGACCATGGAACAAGCCGTCGGCGCCGCACAGGCGGCACTGGTGCAGCAATCGATCCGCCAGAGCACCGGGACACTGCTGGAGATGACTCCCAGTGGTGGTGCCGCCAGCACCGACACCGGCACGTTGATCTCGGCCAGTGCCGCCCGGCGGATCGCCTGCCAAGCCGGGATCCTCCCCGCAGTCCTCGGTGGACCCGGGCAGGTCCTCGACCTCGGTCGACATCACCGGTTCTTCAGCGACCCGCAACGCACCGCCCTCGCCCTGATCTATGACACGTGCGCCGCGGATGGGTGTGACCGTCCGTTTGCGTGGTCAGAGTTGCACCACCAGCAGCCCTGGTCGAAAGGCGGGCTCACCGACCTGGACCAAGCGATCCCGTTGTGTGGCTACCACCACCGGCTAATCCACAACCCCCTCCACCGACACCACACCACCACCGACAACCCCGACAACCCTGACAGGCCCGGCGCCCCCGGCAACCCGGGCGCCAAGATCGTCCACTTCCACGAACGCGCAGCAAGCGAGCAACGGGTGGAGTCTGCCCGCACGCCGCTGGCGCAGCGGGGACCGGGGGATGGATCATCCGCGTCCAAGCACGCGCCTGAGGCATCCAACGACCCGGGAGCGACGCGGTGGCACCAACCAACCGGCAGATGACCACGCGAAGGACGCGGCGAGGAGCATTCCCAGGGAGCCAGCTACCTCTCGGGGATGGACACCACGGTCGGCTGTCGGCTCAACGGACTCGTGTCGTGGGCGCGTGGTGACCTGTCGGAGGCGGCACGGCGGACAGGATCGCGTCGAGCATCGTGATGAGCGGGGAGAGCCGGCGCCAACGGTCCGCGATCTCGTCCACAGCAGCCGGTGTCTCCAACCAGTCGGGCGCACCCAACTGTTCGATGAGCATGAGCTCGTGACGGCGAATGAGCTCGATGCGAGGGTGGTCGACGGCATACCCCCGCGGTGCGGTCTTCACCTGGTCGCCGCGGACCTCCGCACCCGCCGCGGTGGCGGCAGTGACGAGCCGCGCGATCTCGCCGCCGGTGCCGGGCGCGTCCACCGCCGCCCGCCAGGCCGCTGTCTGCGCGGGCGAGGTGGCATGGAAGCCGCCGCCCACGGCGAGGCCGTCGGCCGAGATCTGCACGTAGTAGCCCAGTCCCGGCGGCTTGCCGACGACCAGGCCCTGATGGGTCTTGTAGGGCGACTTGTCGGCGCTGAACCGGACATCCCGATGCGGGCGGAAGAGTTTGGCGGTGCCGAACTCCGCCTCGACCGCGTCGGCGATGGCCTGCAGCGGGGCCCGCACGCTGTCGTTGTAGACCCCCTGTTGGCGGGTCCAGTAGGTGCGGGAGTTGTCGGCCTCCAGGCCCTCGTAGAACTCCAACGCGCGAATGGGTATCCCCTGGAACGTCACGCCTCGCAGACTAGAGGTCTCGCGGGGCACGGCATACCGTGAAGGATCGACTGTCAGGCGAGCTGAGGAGCGCGAGATGGGCACACACGATGGCAGCTGGCCGGCCGGCACCCCCTGCTGGGTCGACACCATGGCCAACGACCTGGACCGATCACAGGCGTTCTATCGCGCCGTGCTCGGCTGGGACTTCAGCGGTGGCGGCGAGGAATTCGGTGGCTACACCAACGCCGAAGCAGGTGGGCGCCTGGTCGCCGGGGTCATGCCGACCCACCCGTCGATGACCGAGGCGCCCAAGGCGTGGACGGTCTATCTCGCCACCGACAACGCTGCGGCGACGGCAGCGGCAGTCGAGGAGGCCGGCGGACGCATCATCAGCCCGGTGAGTCAGGTCGGCGACCTGGGTGCCATGGCGATCTGCAACGACAGCAGCGGTATGCCGTTTGGGCTCTGGCAAGCCGGCAGCCACGCCGGCTTTGGGCTGGTCGACGAGCCCGGCAGCGCGGCCTGGCTCGACCTGATGACCCCGAGCTTCGCCGGAGCGCAGGAGTTCTATGCGCAGGTCTTCGGCTACACATACCAGGCGATGGGGTCGACGGGGCAGGACTACGCGTTGTTCACCGTGCCCGGCGGCGAGCGACCGGCCGGCGGGATCGGCAGCGCCTCCGATGCGTTGGGTGAGGGCTGGTCGGTGGCCTTCGCCGTCGCCTCGGTCGACGCCGCTGTCGCTGCGGTGGAGGCGGCCGGGGGGACGGTGACCGGGCAGCCCTACGAGTTCGAGTTCGGGCGCCTGGCCCATGCGCTGGGACCGGATGGCGAGTCCTTCAGCATCTTCGGCCCGAGTGCCGATGCAGGTGCTGACGCGGGTGCCGACGCAGGTGCCGACGCGGGTGCCGACGCCACCGCGTGACCGCCCCGGCGGACCACCGAGCCGGTCCTCGAAGGCAGCGGCGAACAGCCCACTGTGGGTCGTGACCTACCCCCGGTGGCTGCTCGCCCTGACCGTCACCCTCGCGACGATCGGGATCGCCGTGGGCGTGGTGCTCGTCGCGGCTGGCGGTGGCGGTGGCGGTGGCTCAGCTGCGGTGACCGGCGCGGGACTGGTCTTCCTCGTCCTCGGCTGGTGGGCGGTCTACGGCGCGATCGTCGTGGGTCGCTACCGGATGACCGTGTATGCCGATCGGCTCGACCTCCGGCGCGGCCTGCGCCGCAGCTCGCGCACCCTGCGCTTCTCCGACGCGGTGTCTGCTCGGCTGAGTGAGGCGGTGCGGCGCATCCGGTTCCTCGTCGTGGTCGATCGCGCGGGACGGTCCTTCCACATCGACATCGCCGACAGCCCACCGGAGATGGTCAGCCACGTGGCGCGCAGCATCCTGGCCGCCGAACCCGACCTCGACCCGGAGACCCGCACCGAACTCGCCCGGCGAGCCGGCTCCTTCGAGGTGTGGGCGGCCAGCGTGCCGGGCTCATCGGTGCGATTGAGCAGGCGGGGACGGGTCCGGTGGCGTCGCGGCTCGGTCTTCGTGCTCGTCGGGGTGGTCGGCATGGCCCTTGTGGGCGTCGTCATGCTCCTGATGCCCGATCCGGGCCCGCGGTGGACCGGGCTGGTCGCCCTGAGCGGCTGCAGCCTGCTCGGCTATCCGGTGCTTCGGGCCCGCCGTGCCGATCTGCGCGCTGCCCGAAGCCACCGACGCGACACAACCAGCGCACCGGACCGGCGATAGAAATGTTCGGTCCTGGGTAGAGCCCCACAGCGGTCCTGGGCGTCTACCCCTGGGCGCCCGGGACCGCCAGACGAGGAGGCGACCGGTGACGGCATACACGACGTGTCTGTGGTTCGACACGGAAGCGGAAGCGGCGGCAGCGTTCTACTGCCAGACCCTGCCCGGAGCCGAGCTCGGGGGGCTGAGCTACTACGGCGAGGGTGACCAGGGCCCGGCGAGCAGCGTGCTCACCGCAGAATTCCGGCTCGGCGAGCAGAAGTTCGTGCTGCTCAACGGCGGCCCGATCTTTCCCCAGTCCGAATCGGCGTCGATCCAGGTGATCTGCGAGGACCAGGAGGAGTCCGACCGGGTCTGGGACGCGCTCGTCGAGGGCGGCCGCGAGAGTCAGTGCGGCTGGCTCAAGGACCGGTGGGGCGTGTCGTGGCAGGTCTTTCCGCGAGCACTCTTGGACCTGACCAACAACCCCGACCCGGTGCGCTCGATGGCGGCGCGCACGGCGATGTACGGCATGCGCCGGATCGACCTGGCCGCTTGCGAGGCAGCAGCCGACGCCGCGTCCGCGGACTGAGTCGCTCCAGCATCGGACTGCCTCATGGGGTCGGTCGGGTCGGCTGGGCCGCCTCGGTCAGCCAGGCGCGCAGGGCTGCGTCGTGCTCGCCGAGCGCGGGCGGCGGGGTGGCGTCAACGGCCCGGTATGCCGTCCAGCTCACCGGGTGTCGCACCTGCGGGGTCCACCCCGCGCCGACCTCGACCAACGGGTCGAGGCCGAGCCGATCAGCCAGGGCCAGACCGTCGAGGATGGTCCCGACCGAACCAGCCGGCACCCCCGCGGCCGAGATCCGTTCGGCCCACTCGGCCACCCCCGCCTGACCCAGCGCCACCTCGAGTTCAGCGACCAACGCCTCGCGATGAGCCACTCGGGCCGCGTTCGTGGCGTACTCCGAGCGGTCGGCGAGCGACGGCATACCGAGCACCGTCGTGAGCCGCCGGAACTGGCCGTCGTTGCCGCAGGCGACCACGAGCTGTCCGTCGCGGCAGCGCAGCGTCTCGTAGGGCGCGATGCTGGGATGGCGGTTGCCGATGCCGCTCGGGGCGACCCCCCGCTCGAGCGCCGACTGACCCTGATTGACCATGGCGGCGAGCGAGGAGATGAGCAGGGAGACCTCGATGCGGTCGCCGCGGCCGGTGCGGGCCCGTCCTGCGAGCGCGGCGAGGATGCCGATGGTCGCGTCCTTGCCGGTCAACACGTCGACGAGGGCCACTCCGGCCTTCATGGGCGCTCCCGGCTCGCCGGTGATGCTCATCAGCCCGCCGACGGCTTGGACGAGGAAGTCGTAGCCGAGCATCGTCCGGCCGGCACCCGAGCCAAACCCGGTGATCGAGCAATAGACGATCCCCGGGTTGCGTTCGGCCACCACGGCATACCCGAGACCGAGGCGCTCGGCGGTGCCGGGGGCGAAGTTCTCCACAAGGACGTCTGCGCGAGAAGCGAGTTCGCGGGCCAGGTCGAGATCGAGCGGGTCGGTGAGATCGAGGGTGACCGATTCCTTGCCGCGGTTGACCGACTCGAAATAGGACGTGCCGTGAGCGCTGAACGGCGGACCCCAGGCCCGGGTTTCGTCGCCCAGGCCAGGGCGTTCGACCTTGATGACGCGGGCGCCGAGGTCGGCGAGGGTCATCGTCGCCAGCGGGCCGGCCAAGACGCGACTGAAGTCGGCGACGAGGACGCCGTCCAAGGGGTGGCTCACGCTTCCATCCTGTCCTAACCCCTGCAGATGCGGCGTGTAGGGCGAGCCGAACGGGGTAGAGGGTGGATGCCCAGTCGTGACCGCGAGCCGACGCTGGGGTGACATTCGGAACCGATCAGTCAGCCCAGGCGCGACGATCGGCCCACACGAAGGACTATCCCCATGACAACCTCAGGTTCGGACGCCGACTCGGGCGCGGAGACTCGGCCGGGCAAGGTCACCATCTATGACGTGGCCCGACGGGCCGGCGTCTCGATCGCCACCGTGTCGCATGTGCTCAACCGGCCCGAACGGGTCTCCGCGGCCACCCGCCGCAAGGTCCTCGAGGCCGTCGATCACTTCGACTTCGTGCCCAAGGCGGTGGCGGTCAGTCGAGCCCGCCGGGGCGCCGGACGGATCGGCGTGATCGCGCCGTTCACGGCATACGGGTCCTATCAGCCGCGCCTGCTGGGGCTGCTCGGTGCGCTGGCGAGCCACCCCATCGAGGTGGTCGTCTTCGATTGCGGGGAGCCGGTCGGGGCGGAGTCGCCGGCGCTGGCCTCTCTGCCGATGACCGGTCAGCTCGACGGGCTGGTCGTCATGGGGCCACCGGTGTCCGACGACGTCGTGGCGCGCATCGTGCGCCGCAGCCTGCCGACCGTGCTCGTCGACACCACCCACCCGGCTCTCGACCGAGTCCTCGTCGACGATCGCGCGGGAGGTCGGCTGATCGGGGAGCACCTCGTCGCGCGGGGGGATCGCCGGATCGCGTTCGTCCACGAACTGCCGGACGTCGTGCTGGCCTCGACTGCGGGCGAGCTGCGCTTGCAGGGTTGCCGCGAAGCCCTGACCGCTGCGGCGGTGGACGACTGGACGATCGAGCTCATTCGGGTCGACAACTCGCTAGCCGGAGGGCGCGCCGCCGCCGCCGAGATCCGCGGCCGAGGTGAGCCGCCCGATTGCATCGTCGCCCATCACGACACTCTCGCGGCCGGCGTGTGGCAAGGGCTGACCGCGGGCGGATGGCGGATGCCTGGGGACGTTGGGCTCATCGGCTATGACGGCAGCGACCTCGCCGAGGCGCTCGGGATCACCACAGTGGGCCAACCCTTCCGTCGCACCGGTGTCGAGGCCGTTGGCCTGCTGCTTTCGCGGCTGGAGGGGTATGCCGGCCCGCCCCGCGAGGTGATGCTGCAGCCCGAGTTCGTCCCGGGCGCGACGAGCTGACTCGTCGCGCTGACTCGTCGAGCTGACTCGGCGCGGTCACCGGTCGCGCGACTCAAGGGCCAGCAGCTGCTCCTTGGCGGCCAGCCCACCGGCATACCCCGTGAGGGCGCCGGAGGCGCCGACCACGCGATGGCAGGGCAGCAGGATGCACAGCGGGTTGGCGCCCAGCGCGGTGCCGACAGCGCGCGCCGCCTTCGGCCGGTCGGTCCAGGCGGCCAGTGCGCCATAGCTTGCGCGCGCCCCGTAGGGCACCCGGCGGCGCAAGGTCTGCAGGACCACCCGCTGGTATGCCGTCGCGAGAGTGAGCTCTAGCGGCACGGTGAACTCGCGGCTGGCTCCGGTGAGGTAACTGTCGAGTTCGCGGCGCACGTCGTCGAATGCGGCGGGGCGGCGCAGGATGCGCGGGCCGGTGCTGCGTGCGATCCGGATGAGTGCGGCTTCCTCGGTGGAGGTGCCCGCCGCGGAGTAGGCCTCGTCGGTCGGCTGCAGATAGAGGCTCGCGATGACTGGGCCGTCGTCACCACGGCGGGCCACCAACAGCCGGCCCACGGAGGTGTCGTGCACGGCATACCCGATCTGCGGGGTCGGGAAGGTGGGCGGCGCGACCGCGGGGGGCGCAGCGGCGCGCAACCGGGCGGCAAGGGCGGCCAGATCGGTCGGGTGAGTCATGAGTCGTCCTCAGCGGCGAGAGCGGAAGGGTCGGCCAGGCGCACCCGGAGGGCGGCGAGCGCGTCGCTGACCAGTCGACGGCTAGCTGCGGGGGTGGTGTCGAGGTGGTCGGCAACCGTGGCATGGTCCAGGTCGCAGATATAGCGCAGCGCGAGGGCCGTGCGCTGGCGGATGGGCAGCGCGGCGACCGCCGCCCAGAGGGCCGGGTCGGCGTGGGCCGATAGAGCGGAGCCGGCCGACAGAGCGGAGCCGGCCGACAGAGCGGGATCGGGGCCGGTGGCGAGGTGCGGGTGGGCGCCGTGGGCCGTGTGGGCGGCGTGGTCGGTGTGGTCAGTGTGGTCAAGGGGGGTGGCTGCGGCCGGTTCGGACAGCGTGCCCACGGGCGAGGGCCGTCGGGCGCGAGCGCGGTGGGCGTCCATGGCCGCGCGATGGGTGATCGTCAGGAGCCAGGAGCGCAGGTTGTCGGCGGCGCGCAGGCGCGGGTAGGCGGCATACGCCTGGGTCCAGGCCTGCTGTGAGACGTCCTGAGCCTCCCCTGGCGGTGCGAGGGCGGCGGCCAACCGCGCGACGTCGTGCCAGTGCGCGTCGACGAGCATTTGGAAGGGCGGCAGGCTCACGGAGATGGAACGCCCGGGGCGGTTCGGGTGTGAGGGAGCGTTCGGATAGTGAGACGCCTTGCATTCCGAGCCGGCCTCTCGATTCCCCGCAGTGGCCCGGTTAGGGTGGATCTCAGGCCAGGGATCCAGCACTGGACCCCCGCCTGAAGCCTGAGGAGGCATGGTGGTCGAGGAGCTGATCCGCCCTCTGGACCCCGAGGCCCCGAGGACGATGCGCCTGCCCTGGGTGGTCGAAACCGCGCCCTACGCGCGGCGCACCATGGTCGAGGACTTGCGCATGTTGGAGGTGCCGCCGACGGTGGTTGACGAGGCCGAGATCGTCGTCGCCGAGTTGGTCTCGAACGCGCTCAAACACGCCCGACCGCTGCCGGATGGCGGCCTGCGGATGCGCTGGAAGGCCAAGGGCGGCGTCGTCGAAGTCGAGGTCACCGACGGGGGTGGGCCGACCGTGCCGCGGCCAGCGCCCGTCACGGTGTGGTCTACCTCCGGCCGCGGCCTGCGGATCGTCCGCAGTCTCGCTCACGAGTGGGGCGTCACCGAGGACAAGACCGGCCGCACCGTCTGGGCCTGCCTCGGCGGACCATCGCGGCGCCGCACCCACTGAGCGCACGCCGGGGGCCAGTGGCCGACTGCATGCCCTTCGCGTGCCTGCCGCTGCTACCTTGCGGCCCCTGCGTTCATCGCTGTGGTTGGCTCGCTGTCGCTGGCTCGCTCGCTGTCCTCGTAGGGTGCACACAGGCGTGGCCCAGCCGCGCCGCGCCGTGAGCCCGTTAGGGTCCTGGCATGGGTAAGGCGAGCAGACGGCATACCGGCGGTTCTTCCAGCAGCGCGCGGCGCGCGGCACGACCAGGCAGCGGTATGCCGTCTCCGGCACCGTTCGTGCGGCGGCCGTTCGAGGGGTTGCCGGGCGAGACCGATTGGGTGGCCCTGCGCGAGTTCTTGCCGGCCGCGACCGCTGAGGTGCGGTTTGCCCCCGGGGCCGAGGTGGCCGGAGTGGACCTGTCGGCGTTGCCGCAGCAGGCCGTCGTGGCGACGGTGTTGCCGATGGCGTGGCCGGGTCTGCACCGCGAGGGCGGCGGGGTCATGGTGGCGACGCAGTCCGGCGCGACGAGCGGCGATGCAAGCCGCGACATGGCTGCGGCCTGGCTGCTGGCAGCGGCGGCGCCTGAGGGCCACCCGGTGGTCAGCGTGCCGACACCGACCGAGTTGAGCCCGAGGCTGCAGGACCTGCTCGACGTGAGCGCGCCCTTTTCGGCGACGGTGCATGAGGGGTTCGAGTTCTGGGTGGGCGACACCGATCTCGACGAGGACAGCACCGCGTCGCTGCAGCGCGCCAACGAATCGGTCGTGCCGACCGTCCGGCTCGCTGTTGCAGCCGGCGCTGCCGGCGCGGCGGGTGACGCTGCGAAAGACGAGGCGGGTGCGGCGCTGGTCGCGTCGGTGTTCTGGGTGCGGTTCGGGCCGCGGACCTTCGTGCGGTGGGTGCTGCCCTTCGACGAGGACGCGGCGACCGATGGTCTGGCTCGCCTGGTGGCCGCCGACCGGCATCGGCTCACGCCCGAGTCGCGGCTGTTGGGCGCGTTCCGGGCCAGCGGCCTGTTGGTGCCGGTCTGGGAGGTCGACGCCGAGGCGGAGGTCGAGAGTCTCGGTGCGGCGGTGACGGCGCTCGCGGCACCGGTGCGCGAGGCCGTCGAGTCGGGCGCTGCGTTGACCGCGGAAGAGCGCCGGGCGCGCAACGGCCTGCTCAGCCGTCAGGTCACCCTGCGCTGACCTGGGTACTGCAGAACAGGTGGCCACCCCGCGTCGCTGGGGAAACTCGCAGTCGTCAGGACGACACTGAACTTCCCCAGGACTGCGACCCGCCGATCAAGTCAGCGGGTCGGAAGGTTTCCAGGCAGATCTAGCGCCGCGGGTTCGGGTTTGTCGGCGGGTTGGAAGGTTTCTCGGCAGATCTAGCGCCGTGGGTTCGGGTTTGTCGGCGGGTTGGAAGGTTTCTCGGCAGATCTAGCGCCGCGGGTTCGGGTTTGTCGGCGGGTCGGAAGGTTTCTCGGCAGAGTTAGCCGGCGATCCGGTCGGCGACCTGGTCGAGGACCTCGAGCCGACCGGCATACGGGCCGTCCGGGCGCGGCCAATGGGTGACCACGTCGGTGAACCCGAGGTCGGCGGCCCGCCCGACCATCTCGTCCCACACGTCGAGCGAGCTGAGTGAGAAGACCGGGCTCGAGTCCAGCGAAAGCCACCGAGTGAGCGGACCCAGCTCCGCCGGCCGGGCGCCGCTGTCGAGCAGGTCGGCCTGGATGCCGTCCAGCCGGTCGGCCAACCCGCGCACCCCGGCGAACCATTCGTCCAAGGTGTCTCCGCCGGCTCCGGTCGTCACCCAGCCCTGGCCGTAGGTAGCCGCGAGCCGTAGCGACTTCGGCCCGTTGGCGGCGATGAGGAAAGGCACCTCGGCGCGCACCGGCGCGGGCAGGGTGCGGGCATCGCGCACGGCATACCGATCTCCTGCTGCCGACACGTGATCCGCGCGGAGCAACCGATCCAGCAGCGGCACGAACTCGTGGAAGCGCGCCACCCGCTCGCCGGTCGTGAGCGTCTCGCCGAGGATTCCCGAGTCGAGAGTGCCGCCGGTGCCCAGGCCACAGACGAACCGTCCACCGGTGAGGTCGTGCAGGGTGAGCACATCGCGGGCGAAGGTGTAGGGATGCCGATAGTTGGGCGAGCTCACGAAGGTGCCGAGCGCGATCCGGCTGGTCACTCCGGCCGCCGCCGCAAGGGTCGGCACTGCCGCAAACCAGGGCGATTCCTGCAGCCCGCTCCACACCAGGTGGTCATAGGTGAGCGCGCAGTCGAAACCCAGCTCCTCGGCCGCGCGCCAGAGCGGGGCGGCCTCGCGCCAGGGGTGTTCGGGAAGGATCGTCACGGCATACCTCATGCGGTCCATCCTCCGGTATGCCGGGTCGCTCACCCCCCGCTCGCCGCCCGCTCGCCGCTCGCCGCCCGCGCGCAGCCGAACCAGCCGCGTCAGCCGAGGATCGGGATGTCGACCCCGAAGATGCCCACGGTGGTGAGGGTCGCGAGCAGTAGGCACACCGTGCCGCCGATTCGGCGGATGGTCGCCAACTGCACCCGGGCGAGCAACTGCTTGCCGAGCAGCGCCGCCAGCCCCGACACCGTCGCCAAGGCGAGGAAGGCGCCGATGCCGACCGAGAGCGGCTGCTCATAACGGACCACGAGGTTGGCCGTGAGGATCTGGGAGAGATCGCCCCATTCGGCGAGGAAGAGCACGAGGAAGCTCGTCGCGATCGCGTTGAACCCGGTGCGGGTGCCTTTGGCGGCGGCGACCTCGGTGAACTCGGCCTCGGCCTCCTCGCTCTCCTGCACCGCATGCGAGGCGCCGCGCAGCAGGATGATCCCGCCGATGAGGAAGAGCACGGCCGACGCGATCTGCACGGGCAACGTGGGCAAGGCGGTGAGCAGCGCCCCCGCGGTCACGGCGATCGTCGTCTGCACCAAAAAGGCGCTCGTCACCCCGATCCAGGCCAGCAGCGGCCGGAACCGGGTCGCCAGCACGAGGGTCGCGATGAAGGTCTTGTCAGGGAACTCGACCGGGAAGATGAGCGCAAAGGCCGCGGCGGCGACGGTGAGACTAATCGACATGATGGGCCTTGAGCGTAATAGCCTGCGGGGCAAGCCAGCGCGGTAGCCCCCGATGCGGTGCGCGACGATGATATGCGCGACATGGCCACGCGGCACGGATCGGCAAGGGAGTGAGAGCGGTGGGTCGTCAACGTCACCCCCGCCCGCGTCATCTCGTCGTCGTCGGCGCCGCGGCAGGCATGGGCCGCTGGCTCTCCGACAATGTCTTCGCCTCGCAGGACTGGGATTCGGTCACCCTCGTCGACACCGTGGAGGCGTCGACCGGGCTGGTCGAGGCGCTTTCCCGCTACCCGGCCGGGGTCGCGACCGCCGCGGTCACCGAAGGGGGCGCGGACGGCATACCGCTGAGTGAAGTGCGCGACCTCACCTCTGGCGTCCCGACCGATCTCGGGCGCGAGTATGCCGTGGTGTGCTTCGCCGTGCCGCCGCGGATCCTGCCGCCGCTGGCCGCGCGGGTGGTGCCGCAGCTCGCGGGGACGAGTCAGGTGTTGGTGAGCGCGCAGGGGATGCAGGCGCCCTTGGAGGCGCTGGGCGCGGTCGCCGGTGAGCGTCCGGTGATCGGGATGCACGCGTTGTTCGACGTGGGGTCGCGGCAGTTGGAGGGGCAGGCGGTCTATGTCGTGCCGGCCGGTGACCCGCACCCCAATGCGCATCGATGGCTGGTCGAGCTGGTGCGGGGCTTGGGCGGCACGGTGAAGTTCGGGACGGCGGCCAAGCACGACCTGTCGATGACCTATGTGCAGGCGCTGGCCCACCAGGCGCTGCTCGGCTTTGCCGGGGCGGTGGTGTCCTCCGGGCTCGATCTGCACGATGACGTGTGGGCGGCGCGGACCCCGCTGTTCGAGACGCTGTTCGGGTTGGCCGTCCGGGTGCTCGACGAGGCCCAGCAGCCGACCGTCGCGGCGATCCAGACCGTGCTCGACGGTCCTGGGGCGTCGGAGGCGCTGCGCCGGGCGGCCGAGGCGGTGGCCGCCGACGTGGCAGCGGGGGCTGCTGCTGGTGGGGCCGGTGGTGCTGTTGCGGGTGCTGGTGCGGGTGCCGCGACCGGTGACCCCGGGCCCGTGGAGGCGCGGATTGCCGCGATCCGGGAGCGGTTCAGTGGCGCGCTGTTCGACACCGTGCGCGGGACGGCGGCGGCTGCCGTCGTGGCGGCCCAATCCAAGCGCTTGCAACTGGCCCATCATCAGCGCACGGGTCAACTCGTCGGCATTCGTCCGCTCGGGCGCGCCGACGCCATCCGGGTCGGGCGCATCGTCGAGGTCGACCCGGTCGAGGTGACGATCGACGAGGTGCTCGTCGGCCGGCGTGGGCGGGCGGCGCTGCTCGACGGGGCGGGCGCTCAGAACGCCGCGCGCCTCGGCCTGGGCGGCAAGGTGCGGCGCACGGTCTTCTCGTTGGGACACGTCGACCTCGTCGTCGGCGACGACCTCGACCGCGAACTCTCCGCCTGGCTGGCCTACCTACGCCGTGACGTGCGCTTCCTCGTGCCGGAGTCGGTGGCCGGCTCCGGGGTCGCCGAGGTCGTCGCGCCGGTGCCGGGCATCGGGCACAGCGAGCTCGTCTCCGAAGTCGTCCGCACTGGGCAGCGCTCGGTCGTCGTGCGGGTCGAGGTCCGCGTCGACCGCGACGTCGACGACATGGTCGAGCAGTTGCGCCGGCGGGTCGCCGACGCCTTCCGCTGGCCGCGTGGGCTGTCGCTGCCGCTCGTGACGCCCACCGATCGGGTCACCTACCTCGGCCCGGCCGGCACTTTCTCGGAGGTCGCCGCCGCACACCTGGCCGCAGACCTCGGTATGCCGTCCGCTCGCCTCGTGCCGGTCGACTCCTTCGACGAGGTGCTCGGCTCCGTGGCTGCCGGTGGGGTGGCGGTCATGCCGATCTCGTCGTCTTCCTCGGGGCTGGTCACCCGGTCGGCGGACGCCCTGCTGCGGTATGCCGGTGACCTCACCGCCGGCGGCGTGGTCGACGTGGCGGTCCGGATCGACGCCTATATCCGCGAAGATCACCGGCTCGACGAGTTGCACGGCGCGCCGGTCTATTCGCACCCACAAGCGTTGGCGCAGTGTTCGGCGTTCATCCGCCGGTGGGGGCTGGTGCCGTCACCGTGCGCGTCGACTGCCGACGCGCTGCGGACGGTGTCGGAGTCCTCACGTCCGGCGGTTGCCCTAGCCGGTGAAGGGCGAGGTGAAGGTCTGCACCTGAAGGTTGCCGAACGTGAAGTCGACGACCTGTCGGGTTCGATCACCCGGTTCCTCATCGTCGGGCAGCCCGGGTGCTTCGGCGACCTGGTGGGAGGGTCGGCCCCGACGCTGCGCTCGATCTACCTCGCCGAATCGTTGGCCCAGGTGGCGGCGGTGCTCGGCGCGACGGTGGGGGAGCCGGGCTTCGACGAGGTGCTCTCCGACAGCGCCGGCCGGGCGCTCTGGGTGACCAGCCGCACCCTCGGCGACACGGGGATGCGCTCGCTCGGCGACGCGGGGGTGCGCTCGCTCGGCCGGGCGCCGTGGTCGCCCCGCACCCCCGTCGTGCGCGTCGAAGTCTGAATCCCGTCGGAGTCTTGAATCCCGCGGAGTCTGAACGCCGCGGAGTCCGAACCCCGCGAAGTCTGGACCTCCGCGAAGGCAGCTTTCGCCGCCCCCGCCCGGGAAAGATCGCGATCTTGACACCAGCGGCGCCTCAGGACGTACAGTTAGTTAGGTAAGCCTTACCTAAGTGACTGTGGACAGCCCACGCGAGGAGTTTCTGTGTTCGCCAGCAATGCCCTGATCGGCCTGCGCGAAGGGCTGGAGGCGTCGCTGGTCGTCGTCATCCTCGTCGCCTTCCTCGTCAAGTGCGGTCGGCGCGACGCGCTGCGCTACGTGTGGCTGGGCGTCGGCACCGCCGCCGGCCTGTCCGTGTTGCTCGGCGCGATCCTCACCTTCGCCACCGAGGGCCTGGACGATGCGACGGCCGAGACCGTCACAGGCATCGCCTCGCTCATCGCGGTCTGCTTCGTCACCGGCATGGTCTTCTGGATGCGCAGCGCCGCCCGCAGCTTCACCGGCGAACTCAAGGGCCGGATGGACCGCGCGCTCGACCTCGGGCCGTTCGCCGTCGCGCTGGTCGCCTTCCTCGGCGTCGGCCGAGAAGGACTGGAGACCGCGCTCTTCTTCTACGCCACGGTGACCGCGGCAGACGAGACCGGCATCGGCCCGGTCCTGGGCTGGGTCGTCGGCATCGGCTCGGCCATCGCGCTCGGCATCGCGATCTACTACGGCGCGGTGCGGATCAACCTTGCCCGCTTCTTCCGGTGGACGGGAGCGCTCCTGGTCGTCGTGGCGGCAGGCATCCTCGCGTATGCCGTGCACGAGCTCCAGGAGGCCGGCGTCATCCCCGGCGAGAAGGTCTACGCCTTCGATGTCACCGGAAGCCTCGACCCCAAGGGCTGGTTCGCGACCATCGTGCGGGGCACCTTCAACCTGCGCCCGCGGATGTCAGTGCTCGAGTTCGGGTCGTGGGCGGCATACCTGGCTGTTGTCATGACGCTCTTCCTGCGCCCGGCCCGCGGTCGCGCGGCCGACGCAGCCCCCGCAACGCCCGCCGCCCCAACCCCGCCGGTTGCTTCGACGCCCGACCAGGAGTCGGCGACCCGCTGACCGCGGCCCTCCGGTCTGATTCGCCCACACCAGAGGTTGGGTGAGGGGCCTGGCCGGTGGTGCGAGCTCCCGTCAGGAGGTCGGCTGAGCGACGCGGACGACCAGGGCTCGCGGCAACACCGACGCGGTGACCGACACGGCCTCGGCCACGATGTCGCCGTCGAGTTGCAGGTCTTTCGGACGGTCGGTCTTGACCCGGATCTCGGTGCCGGTGTGGTGGTCGACGATCGCGTGCCCCTTGCGGCGGCGGCTCACCACCCGGGCGGCCACGGCAGTCCAGCCGACGACACCCTTGGGCGAGAGCAGCACCGCGTCGATGAGACCGTCGTCGACCTTGGCCTCGGGCATGAGCACGAGCCCGCCGAAGAGCTTGCCGCAGTTGCCGATCAACACGGTCTGGGTGCGCCGGGTGAATTCCATCCCGCCGTCGACGCTCACCCGCACCTTGAATTGCGGGCCCTTCATGTTCTGCAGGCCGGTGACGATGTATGCCGCCATGCCGACCTTCTTCTTGAGCGCCTCGTCAGTGCCCGCCATGACCGTCGCATCGAACCCCAGCCCGGCCATGACGAGGAACTGGTCGGTGGTCAGCTCGGCCGACTCGCCGCGGTCGATGACGACCTGGCCCACGTCGATGGTCTTGTTCTGGCCGGTGAGGGCGACCAGCAGCGCCCTTTCCATCGAATCACTGGGCAGGTCGAGGTTGCGGGCCAGCAGGTTGCCGGTGCCGGCCGGCAACAGCGCCATCGGCACCTCGCCGCCGATGAGTCCCTTGGCGACCGCGCGCACGGTTCCGTCGCCGCCGAGGGCGCACACCAGATCGACACCCTCGGCCACGGCCGCACGCGCCTGCCCGGTGCCGGGGTCGGCGATCGTCGTCTCATGCCAGCTCGGGGCAGCCCAGCCGTTGGCAGCGCAGATGCCGGCAACCCGGGCGCGCACATCGGGCAGGTCGTCGAACTTCGTCGGGTTGACGATGACCGCGGCCCGCTTGAGGGGCGCTGCAGCGTCGTCGGCGCGATCACCGAAGGCTTCCCGCGGCGGTCGCCGTCCGCGTAGCCGCTCGGTCAACGCGTCGTAGTCGACCGCACCCCGGTTGGCGGCCGCGGCGACACCACCGATGACGATGAACAGCACGAGTGCCCCGAGAGCCCACCACCACACGTTGTCTGGCACCCTCTGACGGTATACGAGCCGGACGGGTCGGCGTGGCCGGGTCCATGGGATTGCCGGTCACGCCGAGCCCGGCTTCGAATCGGTGAGGCGACAACCCCGACGACAACCCCGATGGCGGCCCCGACGACAACCCCGATGCCGATACCGGTGGCGAGACCGGTGGCGAGACCGACGCGACGTCGTGGCGGACGTCGATGCGGGGTGCACCCGATCCGGCAGAGCCCCGCGTAACCTGCCCCACGTGTCCCTCTTCTGGCGGCTGTTCCTCGGAACCGTCGTCACCCTGCTCGTCTTCGTGCTCGTCCTGGCCTATACGCCCATCACGGTGAGCACCCGGGCGAGCACGGGCGAGATGATCGTCTTGCTCGCTGGCCTGAGCGTCGTCTATGTCATCAACGCGGTGATCATTCGCCGCACCCTCGCCCCACTGGCCCGCCTGCGCCAGGCCCTCACCGACCTCGACTCGCCGCGCCCCGATCTCACCGTGCCCGTCCGGGGGGCCGACGAGGTCGCAGCGGTGGCCACGGCATACAACCTCATGCTCGATCGTCTCGATCGCGAGCGGGAAAACACCATGCGCTCTTCCCTGTCCGCGCAGGAGGAGGAGCGCGCGCGAGTGTCCGGCGAGTTGCACGACCAGGTCGGGCAGTCGCTCACCGTGCTGCTGCTGCGGCTGCAGATGCTCAGCCGCGCGGTGCCGCCCGAGTTCGCCGGCCAGGTCGAAGACCTGCGCGACGGCCTGCGGCAGACCCTCGAGGACGTCCGCGACATCTCCGCCCGACTGCGTCCCGGGCTGCTCGCCGAGCTCGGGCTGGGTCCCGCGCTGCACGCCTTGGTCGCCGACCTCACCGCCCACACGGGGCTCGACATCCGGCTGAGTATGCCGTCCGGCTGGCCCCGCGGCGACAGCTCGCCGGAGCAGGATCTCGTCATCTATCGGGTGACCCAGGAGGCGCTGACCAATGTGGTGCGCCATGCCGACGCCACGGCCGCCTCGGTCGAGATCACCGAGACTCGCGACTCCACCGACTCCACCGACTCCACCGGGCCGACGGGTCTGCCTGGGGGGCTGTCGCTGACGATCCGCGACAACGGCCGCGGCATCGCGGGCGACCCCGGCACCGGCATCACCGGCATGACCGAACGGGCCCGGTTGGTGCGCGGTCGGCTGACGATCGACAGCGAACCCGGTGTGGGCACTACCGTCGTCCTGGACATCCCCGCGAGCACCCGGAGGGAGGAGCGGACGTGAGCACGCCCGTCGTCACCGCGGAGGGCACTTTCGGTATGCCGCGCCCGCCGGCTCGGATTCTGCTCGCCGACGACCACGCGTTGGTCCGCCAGGGCGTGCGCCTCATCATCGACGCCGAGCCCGACCTCACCGTGGTCGCCGAGGTCTCCGATGGTGCCGCTGCCGTCGAGCGGTGCCTGCAGCGCGACATCGACCTGGCGATTCTCGACGTGTCGATGCCGCGGATGACCGGACTGCAGGCGGCCCGCGAGATCCACCGGCGTGGGCTGCCCGTGCAGATGCTCATCCTGTCGATGCACGCCAACGAGCACTTCCTCTTCGAGGCGCTCAAGCTGGGAGCGGCGGGCTATGTCCACAAGTCGGTGGCTGACCGCGATCTCATCACGGCCTGCCGAGCGGCCTTGCGCGGTGAACCCTTCCTCTACCCCGGTGCGATCTCGACGCTCATCCGCAACTATCTGGCCAATCCCGGCAGCAGCGGGGAGGGCGGGGGTTCCGCGCCGGTGCTCACCCCGCGCGAGGAGGAGGTCCTCAAGCTCATTGCCGAGGGCTACAGCGGCAAGGAGATCGCCGACCTGTTGGTGCTCAGTCCCAAGACGATCGAACGGCACCGGGCCAACCTGCTGGAGAAACTCGGCATGCGCGACCGACTCGAGTTGACTCGTTACGCCATCCGCACCGGCCTCATCGAGCCCTGAGCACGCTCATCACACAGGCGAGCTCATCACACAGGCGAGCCCCGAATCTCCCAGGGGTGGAGAACTCGGGGCTCGCGCTCTGGGAACGACCTCAGGCGCCGACCAATTCCCGTGCGCCAGCGCCCCTCGTGCGCCGTCCACTCGCGTGACGGGGGGCGGGCAGGGTGGTGACCACCCGGCATACCGGCTCCACCGCCGGCTCGAGACTGGGCAGCCGCTCGGGCACCACGGCAACCGGGCAGGCCGCCGAGCGGACGATCTCGCGGCTGCGGCAGATCATCTCGTGGTCCCCCTGCAGACCCGCTTCGCGCGCTCCGGCGCGGACCTGGGCGCAGTGGCAACCGGTGACGACGAGCCAGGAGAGCTGGCTGGCGGCCACGGTGTCGGCCAACGACCCAGAGGCTGTTGCCTGGGTGTTCCCGGCCAGCGCGGTGAGCCACTCTGCGCTGTCCTGGCCCCAGCCGGCAGCGGCGACCGGGAGCTCGTCGCGGCATTCGGCGGCGAGCGCCGGCACGACCACGACCGGTCCGCGGGCATCGCTCAACACGGCATCGGTCACCGGGCCGAGCGGGCGACCCGTGACTCGCGCCGGGCCGTGCGCGCCGAGCACGACCAGAGCAGAGCGGGTATGCCGGATGAGCACCTTCGCGGGATCGCCGACGATGATGTCGAACCGGACCGGCAGGCCGGGGAAGCGCCGGGTGATCTGACCGGCCAGCTTGGCATCGGCGCGCACCTCGTCGCGGGTGAGCAGACCCCGGCCGGCGGCGAGCCGGGCCCGGTGGTGGCCCGTGGGCAGGACGCGCAGCACCATGAGCTCGGCACCAGACTCGCGAGCGGTGCGCGCGGACCAGAGCACGGCGGCGCGGCAGTGGGGGGTGCCGTCCCAGCCGGCGACGATGGTGTGGGTGGGTTCGAATGCCAGCGCGCGCACGGGGCTCCAGCGCCGGTAGGCCAGCGCCATGGACGTGGTGAACCGGCGCGTGAACGAGGTGCGCATCATGGTTCGGTGACTCCTGAGTGCTCTGCTGGGGATCGAGCTGATCGAGTTGGTCGAGTTGGTTGAGGCGATGGCGGTCACGGCGGACTCCCGTCGAGGCTGTCGTCGTCGCGGTGCGGTGGTGGTTTCCTCCGGTGCGTCGGTCGGTGATGCGTCGATCTTTGGTGCTGCTCGCGCCGGTGTTGGGCGCTGCATCCAGGTTCTCGTGCGCGCAGGTGGACTAGCCAGTGGGCCAGCGGCTTCTGGGGTGGCCCGGGAGCAGAGATGGGTGCCGACCCCCACAGGGTGGTGAGTGGCCCGGCATACCGGTTTGGGGTCGGTATGCCGCGTGGTGGGCCGATCGCCTGCGATGCCGCAGCTGCGCCCCCGCCCCCCCGCGGAGCGCCGCCGACTGACGGAGCAGCCTTCACCCTCCGCGAAATGCGGCGGGTCGGAAGGTTTGCGGGTGGATCTGGGGCGGGGAGTGCGGGAATCACGGCGGGTCGGAAGGTTTCCCGGTGGTTCTGGGGCGTGGGGTGTGGGTTTCGCGGCGAGTCGGAAGGTTTGCGGGCGGCTCTGGCCCGGGGAGTGCGGGTTTCGCGGCGAGTCGGAAGGTTTCCCAGCGGGTGATAATGAGCGATGGACCAACCGAGCCCACTTCAGCCCGTGCCCGACGACAAAGACTGGACCTGGGTGCTGCAACGTCCGTGCCCCGACTGCGGGTATGCCGCAGCCGACACCGATCCGCGCGACGTGCCGCGGCTCGTGCGCGAGCAAGCTGCGCTGTGGCCGGGGGTCCTCGCGCGCGCCGACGCACGAACGCGGCCGGCGCCCACGGTGTGGTCACCGGTCGAATACGGCTGCCACGTGCGCGACGTCTTGGTCCTCTTCGCGGCGCGAGTCGGCCTCATGCTCGCCCAGGACGAGCCCGCCTTCGCCAACTGGGACCAGGACGAGACCGCGATCGCGAGCAGGTATGCCGTCGCCGACCCGTCCGTCGTCGCGCAGGAGATCGTCGCGGCGGGGGAGCAGGCGGCGGTGGCGTTCGAACGCGTCGGAAGCGTTGGCGGAGAAGCAGATTGGGAGCGACGCGGCATACGCAGCAATGGGTCGGAGTTCACGGTGGCGACCCTCGCGACGTACTTCGTGCACGACCTGGTCCACCACGCGTGGGACGTCGGCGCCTGATCCGCCGCCTGAAACTCCGGTGAGGAGGGGGTGGCGCGCTCGCTAGGCTGGCGGGCGTGATCGACATCAAGCTCCTGCGTGACAACCCCGACGAGGTCCGGCGCTCGCAGCTGGCCCGTGGCGACGACCCGGCGGTCGTCGATGAGATCCTGGCGGCTGACGAGCGCCGCCGGTCCACGTTGGCGGAGTTCGAGTCGGCGCGCGCCCAACAGAAGGCCATCGGCAAGCAGGTCGCCGCGGCCAAGGGCGAGGACAAGGCCGCGCTGCTGGCCCAGGTCAAGGAGCTCGCCCACCAGGTCAAGACCCTCGACGCGGCGGCCGCGGCAGCCGACGCCGAGCTCGCCACTCTCGTCACGTCGGTCGCCAATGTCATTCTCCCGGGCACGCCCAGTGGCGGCGAAGAGGACTACGTCGTCCGCGAAATCGTCGGCACGCCAAGGGACTTCGCAGCGGAAGGCTTCGAGCCGCGCGACCATCTGGCCCTCGGCGAGAGCCTGGCCGCCATCGACACCGAGCGTGGCGCCAAGGTCGCCGGCGCGCGCTTCTACTTCCTCACCGGCGTCGGCGCCCGCCTCGAACTCGCTCTGCTGCAGATGGCCATCGCTCAGGCCGTCGAGGCCGGCTTCACGCCGATGATCACGCCCACGCTGGTGCGCCCCGAGGTCATGAAGGGGGCCGGCTTCATCGACCACCACGCCGACGAGGTCTACTACCTGCCGGCCGACGACCTCTACCTCACCGGCACGTCCGAGGTCGCCCTCTCGGGCTACCACGCCGACGAGATCATCGACCTCGACACCGGCCCCAAGCGGTATGCCGGGTGGTCGGCGTGCTACCGCCGCGAGGCCGGCAGCCACGGCAAGGACACCAAGGGCATCATCCGGGTGCACCAGTTCCACAAGGTCGAGATGTTCGTCTACTGCCGGCCCGAGGATGCCGAGGCCGAGCACGAGCGGCTGCTCGCGTGGGAGCGCGAGATGCTCGACAAGTGCGAGCTGCCCTATCGCATCATCGACACCGCCGCCGGCGACCTCGGTGACCCCGCCGCGCGCAAGTTCGACTGCGAGGGTGGGTGCCCACCCAGGGTCGCTACCGCGAGCTGACCTCGACGTCCAACTGCACGACCTTCCAGGCCCGCCGTCTCGGGGTGCGCGAGCGCGACCCGCACGGCACCGGTGGCACCCGCATCGTCGCCACCCTCAACGGCACCCTCGCGACCACCCGCTGGATCGTCGCCATCCTGGAAAACCACCAGCAGGCCGACGGCTCGGTCGTCGTCCCTGCAGCACTGCGTCCCTTCATGGGCGGCCTCGCCCTGCTCACGCCGGTGCGCTGAGTGGCGAGCGGCACGGCATACCGGCCTGGTCGTGCTCTGGTCGGACTCGACATCGACGGCACGATCATCAGTCATGCGGGCGACCTCGACCCGCGGGTGCGGGAGGCGATCGGGGCCGTCGCCGACGCGGGGCATCACGTCGTCATCGCGACCGGTCGCTCGGTGGTCGCGACGATGCCGATCCTCGAGCTGCTCGGGATCTCCCGCGGGTATGCCGTGTGCTCCAACGGTGCGGTGACGTTGCGGCTGGACCCTCGGCGCAAGCGCGGCTATCGGGTCATCGACAAGGTGACCTTCGACCCCAAACCGGCGCTCACTCTGTTGCGCGAGGAGTTGCCCGATGCCCTCGTGGCCGTCGAGGTGCTCGGGCGCGGGTTCCTCGTGAGCAGCCCGTTCCCCGAGGGCGAGCTCGGCGGTCGCCAGAAGGTCGTCCCGTGGGAGCGGCTGCTGGAGCGCAAGGCCACCCGGGTCACCCTGCGGATGCCCGATGCCGAGCCCGAGGCGTTCATGGCTCACATCGAGCGGATCGGCTTGCACGAGGTCTCGTATGCCGTGGGCTGGACGGCGTGGTTGGACATCAACCCTGAGGGCGTGTCGAAGGGTTCGGCGTTGGAACTCATGCGCCGCCGACTGGGGTCGAGCCGGGCGACACGGTGGCCGTCGGCGACCAACGCAACGACATCGAGATGCTGCAGTGGGCCGCGCGCGGCGTCGCGATGGGTAACGCCCCGGACGAGGTGAAAGCCGTCGCCAGCGAGGTGACCGGCCACGTTCAGGACGCGGGCCTCGCCGACGTCCTGGAGTCGCTGTCGGGCTGACCGGAGACGGTTCTGAGTAGGCGTGCTCAGGCGGCGGGGTGCCGTGGCCGCTAACGTGACGTCATGTCGAGCTCCGCTCTGAGCACCGCCACCGGCATACCCCGGGACTTCCCGCCGGTGGTCTACATCCCGTGCGTCCCGCGCCGAGAGGTTCCGCAGGAGTTGCAGGTCGCGTTGCGTCGCACCCGAGACGGGCGGATCGCCCTGCTCGTCTACTCCGCTCTCGACCGGCTGTTTGCCGCGATCGGCGACGATTCGCCATGGGTGATGTGTGACATCGACGGCTTGCGCGCGATCTACGACATGTCGCCCTATGACGTGGTGTTGCGTGACATCCGGGTTCCGCAGGACCGGCGAGAGGCTGGCTGGTATGCGGTATGAGGTGCACCACGACGCTCTCGCGGAGGCTGCCGCGGCGTTCGAGTCGGGGGCCACAGGGGTGCTCGACGCCGCCGCGGCAGCGCCCCGAGCGTCGATGCCGGACCGATGGGCCCGGTCATCGCTGCAGTGCTGAGCATCCTGATCGAGACTGCCGGCGCCCTCGTCGATGCCTTCGACGAGCACGCCGGTTCCATCCGCGCCGCCTCCACGTTCTATGTCGCCGACGATCAGGCATCGGCGGCCCGTTTCGACCAGTTGGCCGGGGGGCGCTGATGTCTATCGACACTCGCGTGGCTGGGTCGGTGGGCAGCCTCACCGGTGTCGCCGGCTGGGCGCGCGGCACGATGGCTTCGGCAGTCTCGGCCGCTGAGGCGAGCACACGCACCGCCTTGCGGGCCACCGGCGACGGCTGGGAGGGTGACGCCGGCTCGGCTTTCGAGTCCCTGGCCACGGCCGAACGCTCGCGGACGGCCAAACTCGACGACTCCCCTGCTGCCGTTCGCCGGAGCGCTGGACGATTACGCCACGGCGCTGGTCCACGCGCAGGCGACGATGCGCGATATTCGAGCGGAGGCAGCCGCCGGCGGGCTGCAGGTGTCGGGCGACGTGATCGTCGACCCGGGGCCTGGTCCCGGACGCCCGGTCGTCGTCGGGGGTGCGCTCACTCCCGAAGGTGAGGCGCAGTACGACCGGATGATGGCGGCATACGAGGAGCATCAGCAGCAGCAGGCGACCTACAACCGGTGCATCGACCGCACCGACTCGGCGAATGCCGCGCTCCGGTCCGCCCAGGAGGTGTTGTGCCGCAGCCTCGATGACCTTCGGGGTAAGTGGCTGCTGTATGCCGGGGATTGGAGCATTGCGCTGCGGGGCGCCTACGGAGCCGCACGGAGCGTCACCCTCGGCGCCACGTCGGCAGCCTTGCGGACTCAGATCGCGACGATGAACAGCGACCTTTATCGGGCGACAGTCGCGGGTCTGGAGGAGCGCTTCCCCAACCTCGTCGGCAAGGGTGCGGTGGAGGTCAAGGTGGGGGAGCTCAAGGCCCTGGAAGGGGCCCTGAGCAAGACCGAGTTCGCGGCGGGCAAGATGGCCACGCTCGCGAAATTCGCCGAGCGTGCCGGCCCGGCCTTCGCCGTGGCAGGGATCGGTTACGACATCGCGACGGGCAAGGACCCGACCCAAGCGGTGGTGTCGGGTGGCGTGGGCTTCGCGGCGGGGTGGGGCGCGTCGATCGCCGCGGGCGCGGCCATCGGGACCCTGGTGCCCATCCCGGTCGTCGGCACCGTCGGTGGAGCCATTGTCGGCGCTGCAGTCGGTATCTTCACCTCCGGGGCGATCGACTCACTCTTCGAGGGCGGGTCGGTCGGTGACGCCATTTCCGAGGGCGCGCACGCCGTGGCCGAGACGGGGGAGGCTATCGTCGATGGCCTCAGCAGCGCGTGGAACTCGCTCTTCGACTGACGTTGTCCACAGGAGGCCCCATGACCAAGCCGCATCCGGCGCTGCTCGCGGTGGGGTGGATTCTTATCGCGATCACCGTCGTGGGGTGCGCTGTGGCTGGGTGGTCGGCAACCACCGCCGGTGCGCGGTGGGTCGGACTCGGACTGGCGGGCGTCATCGGGTCGGGGGTGGTCATCGGCCTGGTTCTGCGCGGGGAATCGGCCGCCCGTCGCCGCACCCCGCAGGTGCGCTCCGTCGCGCATCCCGCGGGAGTCCGCATCGTCGGGCTCGGTGTCACCGATACCCTCGTGCGGATCTGGCTGCTTGGCATCGTCGTCGGGGTCGGCGCTGCCGGTGTCACGGCATTGGGGCACGCCGCGTGGGGCGCGGGCGCCCTGGCCCTGATCATCGCTGGATCCCTGGTCTACGGCACGCGCAAGGACATTGTCGGACCCGGCAACCACGGCGGTCTGCTCATCACGCCCGATGGCCTCACCCAGCGTTGGCAGTGGCGCGACCGGCGGGTCGCGTGGACCGACGACGCCTCGGGTCGTGTCGCATCGGGCACCTTCGACGGTATGCCGGTCGGTCTGGCCCCGGAACAGGTCACCGCTGTGGTCCACCAGATCGGCCGGCTCGACCGGGAGCAGCGCGAGATCCTGACCGACCCGGAGCGCGGAGTCGCCCTGGTGCGCGCCGCAATCGCGGCGCCCTGACGACGGCCGGACCACACGGCATACCATTCGCGGCCCTGTGGCGGGGACGGCGCTGTCGGCGCGGCCGCCGGGCTTCTAGCCGACCTGACCTGGCTCGACTGGCCGGACCGGCTATTTGACGGTCACGAAATCGGTCGACCCAACCCAGTCGGCAGATTTGCTATCCGCGTGCCATGCCTCGGCGCGCACCTTCAAGCGGGTTCCCTCGGGCAACGCCCACTCCTTGGTCGTGAACGTGGCATGGCGAGTCGTCGCGGTCCCATTGGAGGTCAGCTCATTAGTCCAAGTCGCCGTATTTGTGTCTTGTGAGCAGGCGACGGTGCCCAGATGTGCCTGCCAGCCCCCAGCTCTGAATACCAGAGCTCGCTGGGGGCAGGGGTCGGATGCCTTGGTCTCCGCGGTCTGGAAGCTCACCCAAATCGTTGACGTGGTGTCCGGCGCCGCGAGATCGACCCACACCTCGACGGTGGGCCCGGTGACGACGACGCGGAGTTGAGTGAGGTCGGCATGGCCCTTCCCGTCACCGGTGGCGTCCTTGACGGTTGCCGAGCCAGCAGCCAGGTTGGGCAACGGCGGTGGGGGCGGCGTCGGCGTCGGAGTTGGCGTCGGCGCAGCGAAAGTCACCGGCGTAGGGGAGGGAGCGGCATATCCCTGGTTCGGAGGCAACCAGGTGTCGCTGGCGCCGGAGAACACTGTATGGGCCCGTGCGTAGAGAGCCGTGCCCCTTGGGACGGCCAGATCCGACCACTGGATCTGCGCGCCAAAGTCGTTCGATGGAGTCAGGCTGTCGGTCAAGGTCGAGATATAACGCGCCGAAAGGGTCCCATTGCCGCACTCGACCGTGGCGAGATAGGCCGCCTTCTTCTCCGGGGCGAAGATGATGGAGCGGTCGGGGCAGGTGTTGTCGGACGCGGAGAAGCGCAGGTCCACCCACAACTCGCCAGTGCCAAGGGCGCTCTTGAGGACCACGTCAATGTTGACGCTGCGGTCGGTGGGGGTGACCGAAAGACTCGCAATATCGCCAGGCCCCGAGAGCCGTACCGTCCCGATGCCTGTTGCCGTGGGTGCGGTGACGTTCACATCGGCCGTTTGCCGTGGACCGCTCGACGAGAGATGGGTGGTGGCGGTGGTGGTGGCGATGGCCACGAGCCCGACGATGATTAGTGGCAGGAGGAAGCGGGTGAGGCGTCGGCGTCTTCTGCGGGGGGCGGCCGGGATGGAGTCGGCCGGCTCCTGTGTCGGTTGTGGGTGTTCGGTGTGGTGGTCCTCGGATGATGGTTGCGGCGTTTCGCGCGCCGGCTGGGGCCGGATGGGGGCTAGCACTGTGGGGTCGGCGGGGAAGATACCGTCGAGGTCAGGGGGTGGAGTCTTCCGGAGTTGGGTCTGGGCTGTGGACGTAGTGGGGAATGCTTCGTCGGGTGATGGGCTGGGTGGTGCCGGTGGGTGTTCCGCTGGGGCGTGGTCAGTCGGCGGAGGTTGGTTCGTGGGGTGAGGTGCTCCGCCACGGTGTGGCTGGTGGACCGCGACCTCGGTTGGCAACTCGTTCGGTACCGTCTTCGGTTCCCTCGGTGACGCCTCAGTGGGGGCCTCACTCGGTGCCCTTGGGAGTCCGTCCCGTTTGATGGTGACCGCGTAGTCGTTGGGCCGGTCGAAGGTCGAGTCTGCTGCGGTATCTGTTTCGATCGGTTGGGCGTCACCTGGATCCCCGGGGGGTTCCCCAGAGGGGTCGCCTGATGGGTGGTCAGGTGCTTCGGTGATGGCGTCATCGACCAGGTGGGCCGCTCGAGTGACCTCGGGAGGTCCTGGGTGACTCGATTGGGCTGCGCTGGATGGGTTGGTGCGGGCGGAGCGGTCGATGTGGGTGGAGAGTGCGGTGAGGACCTGGTGGGCGTCGGGTCGTCGTCCTGGTTCACGGTCGAGCATGGCCGTGATCAGTGAGGTAAGTGGGCCGGAGTACTGCGGTGCCGGAGCATCCTCACGGATCATTCGCAGCAGCATGGACGCCGTGTTTTGGCGTGAGCCGTCGTCGGGTTGGAAGGGGGCGCGCCCTTCCAGGGCGGCATACAGGGTAGAGCCCAGTGAGTAGATGTCCGCGGCGGGACTGGGTTCTTCGCCCAGGGCGATCTCCGGGGCCATGAATGCGACCGTGCCGATCATTTGACCGGTGCCGGTCAGCCCCGTCTCTTCGTTGCCGCGAGCGATGCCGAAGTCGGCCAGCTTCGCCCGCCCCGAGCGGTCGAGCATGATGTTTGCGGGTTTCACGTCGCGGTGCACGATATTCGCGGCGTGGGCGGCGGCAAGGGCCAGGCAGACGTGGCGGCCGATGCTGGCGGCCTGGTCTACAGGGATGCGCCGTTCTCGGGCCAATCGGGCGGCCAGGCTCTCGCCGTCGACGTATTCCATTATGACAACAGGGCTGCCATCGATAACCAAGAGGTCATGCACGGCGACGACTCTGGGATGTTGCAGGTGAGCGGCCAGTCTCGCCTCGCGCATCATCCGTTCGACGGAGTGGGGGACCGTCTCGGGTCCGCGGCGCATCACCTTGATGGCGACATTGCGGCGTAGCACAGTGTCATAGGCAAGCCAGACTTCTCCCATGGACCCCCAGCCCAAAGAAGAACGCCGCTCGTAACGCCCGGCCAACAATTCGTGCATGTGCGATATCCCCGCGTCAGGTTGATCAGCGCAGTCACCCTATCGGGCCTTCATACGTTCCCGGGGGTCTTGACCGACCTCGCTGCGCGCTGACTTCGTCCAACCACACGGCATACCCTGGGGTCGCCATGAGCGAACTCGTCATTTCCTCCCTCGCCAACCCGCGGCTGAAGTCCCTCGTCGGGCTGCGGCGCCGCCGGGCGCGCGACGCGGCCGGGGTGACCCTCGTCGAGGGCTACGAAGAACTCGCGCTCGCGCTCGGGGCCGGCATCGTGCCGCGCAGCCTCTATGTCTGTCCTGAGCTCTACAGCCCGGCCGGGTATGCCGGGGTGCAAGACATCGGTCGGCAGCAGGATCTCGTCGGGCGGGCTCGTGCGCTGGGCGTCGAGATCGTGCAGTTGAGCCGGGCGGCGTTCGAGAAGGTCGCCTATCGCGAGGGCCCGGACGGCCTGATCGCCGTCGTCGCGTCCGTGGATCGGTCCGTCGGGGGGCTCGCGCTCCCGGCCGATCCATTCGTTCTCATCGCCGAGGGGGTCGAGAAACCCGGCAATCTCGGCGCGATGGTGCGCACTGCCGACGCCGCCGGAGTGGATGCCGTCATCGCCGCCGACGGGGTCACCGACTGGGGCAATCCCAACGTCGTGCGCGCCAGCAAGGGCACGGTCTTCGCCGTGCCGGTAGCCAGCGACACGACCGCGGCGACGATGGCGTGGGCGCAACGTCACGGCATCCGGATGGTGGTCACGACCCCTGAGACGGATGTCCGTTATACGGACGTCGACCTCACCGGACCATTGGCGGTGGTCGTCGGTGCCGAGAAACACGGGGTGTCGCAAGCGCTGCTCGAAGAGGGTGAGCGGGTGCGAATTCCCATGTCTGGCAAGGCGAATTCGCTCAACGTCGCGGCGGCGGCAGCGATCGTGCTCTTCGAGGCGGTGCGCCAGCGGAGATCGAAACGGTTACATCCGTGAGGGTGGCGAGCGGCCCTATAGCGCGTGGCTAAGCGCTGGTCAAGAGCACCACTCAAGGTGTGCCACGATTGAGCGCATGCGCGTCGACCACGTCTCCTACGCAGCCGAGCACGATGGCCTGCACGCCACCGCAGACCGCCTCGCGAAGATGATCGGCGTGCCGGCGATCGACGGTGGGGTGCACCCCCGCTTCGGCACCCGGAACGTGATCCTTCCCCTCGCCGGCGAGCGTTATGTCGAGGTCGTCGAGGTCCTTGACCACCCCGCCTCCTGTCGCGCCCCGTTCGGTCAGGCGGTGCGTGCGCGCTCAGAAGCCGGCGGTGGCTGGATCGGCTGGGTGGTCCGCGTCGACGACATCGGTGCGGTCGAGCGCCGGCTGCAGCGCACGTCGACCGAGGGTTACCGGCATACCCCAGACGGGCACGAATTGCGCTGGCGCCAGCTCGGCGTCAAGGGCCTGATCGCCGACCCGCAACTGCCCTTCTATGTGCAGTGGGTCAACGGCGCCAAGCACCCGTCCGGCGATGCCCCCTCAGAGGTGCGCCTCGCGGGCCTGGAGATCGCCGGCGACCCGATGCGGGTGCGCCACTGGTGCGGGCTGCCCGATGACTATGTGCCCTCGACGCTGGAGTTCACCTTCGTGTCGCCGCGCGGCACGCCGGGGTTGATGTCGGTCACCTTCGAAGGCCCCAACGGCCGGGTCACCGTCTAACTGGTCGCGTCGCAACCCGCGCTGTGCTGGTCCCGGCGCTAGCCGAGGTGGTCGACCAGCTCGGGTGCAATGCCGACGTAGTTGCGCGGCGTCATGGCCTGCAGGCGCAGGCGCACGTCCTCGGGCAGCCCGAGATCGTCGATGAAATCGCGCAGGTCATCGGCTCCGATCCGCCGCCCCGAGTCAACTCCTTGAGCCGCTCGTAGGGCTGATCCATGCCCGGCACCCCTCGTGCCGCCAGCGCCCGCATCGCCGACTGGATCGGCTCGGCGAGCACCTCCCAGTTCGCTTCGAGATCGTCGATCATCACGGTCGGCACCGCGTCGAGGCCGGCGAGGCCACGGCATACATTGTCGATCGCCAAGAGCGAGTGGCCGAACGCCGTGCCGATATTGCGTTGCATCGACGAATCGGTGAGGTCGCGCTGCATCCGTGACTCGACGAGCGTCGCGGCGAGCACGTCCAGCAGCGCGGTCGAGACCTCGAGGTTGGCCTCGGCGTTCTCGAAGCGGATCGGGTTGACCTTGTGCGGCATCGTGCTCGAGCCGACCGTGCCCTGCCCACGCACCTGCGCGAAGTAGCCCTTGGAGATGTAGGTCCACATGTCGACGGCCAGCCCGTGCAAGATGCGATTGAAGCGCGCCATATCGGCATACACCTCGGCCTGCCAGTCGTGACTCTCGATCTGGGTAGTGAGCGGATTCCATTGCAGCCCAAGGCTTTCCACAAACTCCCTGGAGGTCGCCTGCCAGTCGTGGTCGGGCACCGCAGCCAGGTGCGCCCCGTAGGTGCCGGTTGCGCCGTTGAACTTGCCCAGGTATGCCGTGCCGCTCACCCGGGCGAGCTGGCGGCCGAGGCGGAACGCCGTCACGGCGAGTTCCTTGCCCATCGTCGTGGGCGTCGCGGGCTGACCGTGGGTGTGCGCCAGCACCGGCAGGTCGGCCAAGTCGCGAGCCATCGCCGAGAGCTGCTCGACCAAGCCGTGGGCTCGAGGCAGCCAGACCCGCTCGACCGCGCCCTTGACCATGAGGGCGTAGGCGAGGTTGTTGATGTCCTCACTCGTGCAGGCGAAGTGGATCAACTCGGCCAGGCCCGCATCGGCGGGATCGGGCGCGATCGTGGTCAGGCGCTTCTTGAGGTAGTACTCCACAGCCTTGACGTCGTGCACGGTGACCCGCTCGATCTCGGCCAGCTCAGCGATGTCGTCGGGTCCGAAGGCGTCCACGACCGCGCGCAGTGCGGCCTGCTCGGCGGAGGTCAGCGCGCGGACGCCGGGCACCACGGCATACGAGGTGAGGTGGATGAGCCACTCGACCTCGACGCGCACCCGCTCCCGGTTGAGCGCCGCCTCGGAGAGGTGGTCGACGAGGGCAGCCACGGCGCTGCGGTATCGGCCGTCGAGGGCGCCGAGTGCGATCGGGGGATGGACGTCACCGAGGGAGGCCATGGCGCCATCCTCCCAGAGCCCGAATGGCCGTCAATCAGGGGTCGATCAGAGGTCGCTCAGTGGTGGCCGACAGCTACTCGGCCGGCGATAGCTGGGTCTTGATGTGCGCGACGACCCCACGCGCCGCTGCTTCGACGTCGGCCAGACAGGTCTCGAAGTCCTCGAAGCTGCCGTAGTAGGGGTCGTCGATGTCGAGCGTGCCGGCGGCGACTGCGTCGGGGTCGAACTCGCGCAGGAGGTGGATCTTGTCGCGGTCGGCGGGATCGTGGGCCAAGCCACGCAGCGCCTCGAGGTGGCCCTCGTCAGCGGCGAGCACGAGGTCGAGTTGGGCGAACCAGCCGGGGGTGAACTGCCGGGCTCGGTGCTCCGAGCCGTCGTAGCCGCGCTCTCGCAGCAGCCGAATCAGCCGGCGGTCGGCGCCATCGCCGATGTGCCAGCCTGCCAAGCCGGACGACGACACCTCGACCTGATCGGCGAGGTCGGCGTCATCGAGCATCTGGCGCAGCACGATCTCGCCCATGGGCGAGCGGCAGATGTTGCCGGTGCAGATGACGGTGACCCGGTACGGCGTGCTCATGAGGCCCATTCAACCCTGTATGCCGTCCGGTTTGCGAGGTACAGAGCCGGTTGCCGTGGACGGTCTACGCCACAGACAGCCAATCCGGCACGCCCGCCGCGAAATCCGTCGAGGACAGGGCTCCGGCGCCGTCGGGGAGGATGCCGAGCAACGGTGCGCCGGCCACCCGCGGTAGGTCGGCGAGGTTTTCCTGCATGGCCAGGTCGGGTGTGTCGGGCGGTTGCGGCCAGGTGCCGACGAGCACCCCGATGACCGGTATGCCGCGGTGCGCCAAAGCCTGCGCGGTGAGGGCGGTGTGGTTGAGCGTGCCGAGCACGGGCGCCGCGACGATGATGGCGCCCACGCTGGTGCCCTGATAACGCAGGGCCACGGCGAGATCGGTGAGAGTGCCTCCGCGAGAGTCGAGCTCGACCAACAAGCCGCCCGCGCCCTCGACGATCACCACATCGTGGTCACCGGCAAGAGCGCGAATGTCTTTGCTGCGCAGGCCGATCGGATCCAGGGTGACACCGATGCGCCGGGCCGCGGCTGACGGGGCGAGTGGTTCGGGCAACCGCACGAACTCGCGGTAGGTGACCTGCGGGTCAGCGCCGACCAGACGGCATACCTCGTCGATATCGCCCGGCTCGCCGGGCAGCACTCCGGTCTGGGCGGGCTTCACCACCGCGACCCGCGCGCCGCGCCGCCGCACCATCACCGTCAATGCGGCGGTGGCGACGGTCTTGCCGACTCCGGTGCCCGTGCCGGTGACGATGACGACCGCCGGCAGCGAGATGGGTTCAGCCACGGGTCAATTCCTTGAGCAGCAGGCACGCACCAGCCAGGTCGTCGTGCGGGTGGTGGTCGGCATGAGCGGTGAGGCGCAGCCGAGAGGTGCCATCCGGGGTCGACGGCGGCCGGAAACACCCGATCCGGATGCCGTGCTGCGCAGCCGTCGCGACCGCGGCGAGGGCTTCGTGCGGCCCGGGCATGGCGACGGACAGGACGGCGCCGGCCGGTGCGTCGACTCCACAGGCGTCGGCGAGCAGGGCGCTGTTGTGTCGCACCGCCGCCGCCAGCTCGGGGTGCTCACGCAGCACTCCGAGGGCCGCGAGCGCCGCGCCGGCTGCCGCAGGCGCCAGGCCAGTGTCGTAGATGAACGGGCGGGCGGTGTTGACCAGGTGATCGCGCACCTCGGGACTACCAAGCACCGCACCGCCTTGGGAGGCAAGCGATTTGGAGAGGGTGAGGGTGAGGACGACCTGTGGGTCAGCGGAGATTCTCAGGGCCGCCGCGCTGCCCTGACCCTGGTCGCCGGTGACACCGATGCCGTGGGCCTCGTCGACGAGCAGCACGGCCCCGTGGGCACCGCATACCTCGAGCAGTTCGGCGAGTGGGGCGGCGTCGCCGAGCACCGAGTAGACCGACTCGACGAGCACCATCGCCCGGGGCTGGGCGCGAGCAGCGAGCAGCGCGGCAACATGCGCGACGTCGTTGTGGCGCGCGACCGCGACCGATGCGCGAGAGAGCCGCGCGGCGTCGACGAGCGAGGCGTGGATGTGGGCGTCCGAGATGACGAGAGTGTCGGCGTCGGTGAGCGCCGTGACCGCGGCGAGGTTGGCGGCATACCCGGTCGAGAAGACCAGCCCGGCGGGGGCGCCGGTCAGTGCGCAGAGGGCGGTCTCGAGGTCGGCGTGGATGGGCAGCGTGCCGGTCACCAGCCGCGACGCTCCGGCGCCACCCCCGTATGCCGTCGCCGCCGCCACGGCCCCCGCGACGACGGTGGGGTGGGTGCGCAGGCCGAGGTAGTCGTTGCCAGCCAGGTCGAGCATCGGACCGGCCGGGTCGGCTGGGTCGATGACGGGCGTCGAGCGGACCAGTCCGAGGTCGCGGCGGCGGGCCGCAGCGGCAGCGAGCCAGTCCTGGAAGGCAGTCACGGCAGTGATCCTCCCACCTGCGACCGCGACCTGGCCCACGTCGGTCGGGTCGTCGAGCTGCGGCTGCACCCGGCTTCGCTGCGCTGACGCCGCCCCCCCGCCAGCGTCACCCGTGCACGGCCGCGACGGCCTCCACCAAGACCCCCGTGAGCGTCGCGAGGTCGGCATCGGAGGTGACATAGGGCGGCATCGTGTAGACCAGGTCGCGGAACGGCCGCACCCAGACCCCGCGCTGCACGGCATACGCCGCGATGTCCCCGCCGCGCACCGGCTCGCGCAACTGCACGACGCCGACGCCCCCTCGCACGCGCACGTTACGCACGGCCGCGAGGTCGCGTGCGGGAGCCAGGCCCGCGGCCAGTCCTCGCTCCAGGCGAGCCACGGCGGCCAACTGGGGATCGCGGGCCAACAGGTCCAGGCTCGCTCCGGCGATGGCGCAGGCGAGCGGGTTGGCCATGAAGGTCGGCCCGTGCATGAGACCACCGGCCGCACCGCCGCTCACCTGCTCGGCGACATCGGCCGTGCAGAGCACTGCCGCCAGGGTGAGATAGCCGCCGGTCAACGCCTTGCCGACGCACATGATGTCGGGCACGACGCCGGCAGTCTCGGCCGCCCACATCGTGCCGGTTCGGCCGAAGCCGGTCGCGATCTCGTCGAAGATCACCAATGCGCCACTCTCGCAGGCGAGTTCAGCCAACACCTGGACGACCCGCGGCGCGTGGAAGGTCATCCCCCCGGCGCCTTGCAGGATCGGCTCGAGGATGACGGCAGCGATCTGGTGAGCGTGCCCGGCATACACGGCGCGTGTATCTGCTTCCCACGCAAGGAGTTCCGACTCCGCGGCGTCGTCCGCAGGCGGATGCGGGGCGAAGACGTGCTCAGGCAGGATGCCGCGCCAGAGCGAGTGCATCCCGCCATCCGGGTCGGTGACCGACATCGGCGAGAAGGTGTCGCCGTGATAGCCGCCGCGGATGGTGAAGAAGCGCTGCTTGCCGGTGCCCTCGGCGACCTGCACCTGCAGGGCCATCTTCATGGCGACCTCGACTGCTACCGATCCAGAGTCCGCGAAGAACACCTGCTGGAGCGGTGATTCGCAGGCGGCGTCGGCGGCGTCGGCCGCGTCGATTCCCAGCCCGCTCACCACTCCCGCCTCGGTATGCCGTGGGGCCAGGTCGATGAGGCGCCGCGCCAGGGCGATGGCCGGCTCGTGGGTGAGGCCGCCGAACATCACGTGGGACATCCGGTCGAGCTGGGCGCGGGCGGCGGCGTCGAGTTCGGGCACGGCATACCCGTGGATCGCGCACCACCACGAGGACATGGCGTCGATGCAGTCGCGGTGCGAGCCGTCCGGCAGCCGCAGCCGCAGCCGCACTCCCGATGCCGACTCGACGAGATAGGGGTGCTGCGGGGTGAGCGCCGAGGAGTAGGGGTGCCACAGGTGCGCTCGGTCGTAGCCGAGCAACTCCTCCAGGCGGGGGTCGTCCACGGCCCCAGTGTGCCCGACCCGCGTCGTCGTCGCGGATGCGGTGCTAACGTCATGTTTGTGACGCAACTGCGGATATCGGAGGCGGCTGAGCTGCTCGGCTTGTCCGACGACACGCTTCGCCGGATGGTCGACGCGGGGCGGATCGACGCTCAGCGCGACGATGCCGGACGGATGGTCGTCGACGGCGCCGACCTGGCCGCCCTGGCCCAATCGCTGGCGCACCCGCCACCGCCCGGCCCGGTGCGCGACGAGTCGGCCCGCAACCGGATGCGCGGCATCGTCACTCGCGTGCTCTCCGACACCGTCATGGCCCAGGTCGAGTTGCAGTGCGGTCCGTTCCGGGTGGTGTCGCTGATGTCGCGGGAGGCCGTGGATGCGCTGGGGCTGGAGGTCGGCGCGGTTGCCATCGCTTCGGTGAAGGCCACCAACGTCATCGTCGGCATCCCGCAATGACGCGCAGTCGCACGACCCGCAGTCACCCGATCCGAGCCCTGCTGCCGGCCGTCCTCTGTGCCACCCTCGCCGCCCTTGCCGGCTGTTCATCCTCGACGGCCATCTCGACAGACACCTCGCCGACCACCTCGCCGACCGCCTCGGCAGCGAGCCGTCAGACGGTCACCGTCCTGGCCGCGTCCTCGCTGACTGAGCCCTTCGCGGCCCTGGCCACGGCATACGAGCAGGCGCACCCCGATGTGACCGTGCGGGTGAGCTACGGATCGAGCACGACGCTGGCCCAACAAGTCACCCAAGGCGCCCCGGCCGACATCGTCGCGCTCGCCGGTGCCGAGGCGGTCGCTGCGCTGCCGGCTGCCGCCACGGCCACCCATCCGCCGATCCCATTCGCGGAGAACGCATTGGTCCTGGCCACCCCCGCCGCCAACCCCGCCCGCGTCGGCGTCCTGGCCGACCTCGCGCGCCCTGATGTCGCGGTCGTGCTCTGCGTCGCGACCGCCCCCTGCGGGCGCGCGGCCGACACGGCGCTGGCCGGCGCCGGCGTCACCGCGCACGTCGTCTCGCGCGAAGTCGACGCCAAAGCCACCCTCACCAAACTCCGGCTCGGCGAAGCCGACGCAGCGCTGCTCTACCACTCCGATGTGGTCGCCGCGCGCGGTGCGGTCACCGGCATACCGCTGCCCAGCCCGTATGCCGTGTCCGTCACCTACTCCCTGGTCCAGCTCACCGACGCGCCCGAAGTCGCCGGTGTCGTGCGAGCGCTGACCGACGACGGCGCGCGGACGGCATACCGGGCTGCGGGGTTCGGGCCATGACCCGGGCCGTGACGCGGGCGATGACCCCGTTTGTGACCCGGCCAGAAGCCCGATCCGAGGCCGCCGCGTGAGCCGAAACCCGCTCGGGCGCCGCGCTGAGCATCGCCGCGGCCGGGCGGTCCTCGCCGGGCCGGCCGCCTTGGCGCTCGGGCTCATCGTCGTGCCGATCCTCGCGCTGCTCGCCCGCATCGACTGGTCGCAGCTGCCCCGGCATCTCAGCGCACCCGGCGTGGCTGCCGCGCTGCGGCTTTCGGCGCTCACCGCGACGATCACCGTCGTCGTCGCGATCGTCCTGGGCACCCCGCTGGCGTGGCTGCTCGCGCGCTCGCGGCACCCTGCCACGCGGTGGGTGCGGGCCGTCGTCACGGTGCCGTTGGTGCTGCCGCCGGTCGTCGGTGGGGTGGCGCTGCTCATGGCCTATGGGCGACGCGGAGTGGTCGGCGGGGTGCTGTTCGAGGCCTTCGGGTGGCAGGTGCCGTTCACGACCGTCGCGGTGGTGCTGGCCGAGATCTTCGTCGCGATGCCCTTCTATGTCGTCGCGGTCGAAGGGGCGCTGCGCGGGGTCGACGAGCGCTATGACCAGGTGGCAGCCACCCTCGGGGCTTCACCCTGGCGCACCCTGGTCCGCGTCGCGCTGCCAATGGCCTGGCCCGGCGTGGCTGCCGGTGCCGCCCTGGCGTGGGCGCGGGCGCTCGGGGAGTTCGGCGCGACGATCACCTTCGCCGGCAATTTCAGCGGCACCACTCAGACCGCACCGCTGGCCGTCTACACGGCGCTGGAATCCGATCCACAGGCGGCCCTTGCCCTGTCGGTCACCATGCTCGGCGTGTGCGTCGGCGTGCTCGGCGCGCTGCGCGGCCGGTGGGCCCGATGACCGCGCCACCGCCCGCGGACGATCACCTCGACGCACATCTCGACGCACATCTCGATGCACATCTCGTCGCCGCTCGGGGCCCCTTCACGCTGGAGGTCGCACTGCGCGCAAAGCGAGGCCAGGTCCTCGCGCTGCTCGGCCCCAATGGGTCGGGTAAGACCACCGCGCTGCATGCCCTGGCGGGGCTGATTCCGTTGCAGGACGGATGGATTCGTGTCGACGGCCAGCCGTGGGCGCAGGGTCGCCGACAGCGGGACGCGAGCACCCGGCATACCGGGCTCGTCGTCGCCGACCACCTGCTCTTCCCGCACCTCACCGCGCTGGCCAATGTCGCTTTCGGCCCCCGGGCGCGCGGCCGCCCCCGTGCTGTCGCGACCCCTCGCGCCCGTGCCGAACTCGCAGCCCTCGGCATCGCCGACCTTGCCGACCGGCGTCCGCGTGAGCTCTCCCACGGCCAGGCCCAGCGGGTCGCTCTGGCCCGGGCGCTCGCGACCGATCCCGCGCTGCTGCTCCTGGACGAACCCCTCGCCGCGCTCGACCCCGACACTCGCGCTCAGGTGCGCGCGGCCCTGCATCAGCGCCTGGCCGGGTTCGCCGGTGCGACGGTGCTGGTCACCCATGACCCGCTCGACGCGCTCACCCTTGCCGACGAGTTGGTCTTCCTCGACGGTGGGCGGGTCGTGCAGCAGGGGCGGCCGGCCGAGGTCATCGCCCGCCCGCGCACGCCCTACGTCGCCCAGGTGGTCGGCCTCAACCTGTATGCCGGCCACGCCCTCGACGGGTCCACGGTCCACACGTCCTGGGGCGCGTTCGTTGCGGCACCGCACGAGCATCGGGGCGAGTCGTGGGTGGCCTTCGCACCGAGCGCGGTGGCGCTCTATCGGGCCCGGCCGGAGGGCTCGCCGCGCAATACCTGGGAAGTCGTCGTCGCGGGGGTCGAGGTCTCGGGTCAAGCCGCCCGGGTGCGCCTGCAACCGCTCGGTATGCCGGGTGTCTCCCTCGCGTCCGAAGTGACGGTTGCGTCGGTGGTAGCGCTCGGGTTGGAGCCCGGGGTGCGGGCGTGGGCGACGGTGAAGGCCGCCGAGGTCACGGCATACCCGGCATAACGCCCGAACCGGGCGCGAGTCCGCGATCCTTCGCCGGCCAGTGGAGAGAAACCCACGTCAGGCGTGGGTTTCTCTCCACTGGGGTGGTCTTGGGCGCCGCTGGCCCAACTCAGGCCGGGCCCCAGGTGGACTCGGTGGTCTCGCCGTGCTCGATGCAGCGGGCCGTCCAGTCCGATGGGGTGATCTGCACGATCATCCGGCGGCGGCAGGAGGCGCAGTAGCGCGGCGGTTCGAGGTCGAGGGCGCGACGGCATACGGCGTGTTCGCCACTGGCGATCCCGGCCGGACCGAGCGGTTGGCCGCACCGGGGGCAGAACACCGCATCGACGGAGATGGACGTCATGGGCGCGCCTTTAGAAGGTGTCGGACAGCGCCTTGATCGGCATCTTCAGCTCGTCGAGCAAGGCGAGGTCCTCCTTCGGGTCGCGGCCGAGCGTCGTGAGGTAGTTGCCGACGATGACCGCATTGATCCCGCCCAGCAGCCCGTCGCGCGTGCCGAGGTCACCGAGGGTGAGCTCGCGCCCACCGGCATACCGCAGGATGGTGCGCGGCAATGCGAGCCGGAAGGCGGCAATGCACCGCAACGCGTCGTTGGCCGGCATGACCGGAAGGTCGCCGAACGGCGTGCCCGGCCGCGGGTTGAGGAAGTTGAGCGGCACCTCGTGCGGCTCCAATTCGCCGAGCTGGTCGGCCAATTCGGCGCGCTGCTCGAGGGATTCGCCCATGCCGACGAGCCCGCCGCAGCACAGCTCCATGCCGGTGGTCTTGACCAACTGACAGGTCTCCCAGCGCTCTTCCCAGGTGTGGGTCGTGACGACGTTGGGGAAGTAGCTGCGGCCGGCCTCGAGGTTGTGGTTGTAGCGGTGGATGCCCATGTCGGCCAGGTCCTGGCACTGATCGGCGTCGAGCATCCCTAGCGAGGCAGCGACATTGATGTCGACCGATCCCTTGATCGCGGCGACGGCCGCGCGCATCTGCTCCATGAGCTTGGCGTCCGGCCCACGCACCGCGGCGACGATGCAGAACTCGCTCGCCCCCGTGTCGCGGGTCAGTTTGGCCGCGCGCACCAGCTCAGGGATGTTGAGCCACACCGACCGCACCGGCGAGGTGAACTGCCCCGACTGGGCACAGAAGTGGCAGTCTTCCGGGCAGCCGCCGGTCTTGAGACTGATGATCCCCTCGACCTCGACGTCGGGTCCTTGGTAGCGCATCCGCACCTCGTGCGCGATGGCCAGCAACTCCTCGAGCTGCTCGTCGGACGTGCGCAGCACGGCGAGAATCTGGTCGTAGGTCAGCCGTTCGCCCCGCTCCAGCACCTGTTCGCGCGCGACGGTGAGGATGTCGGCGGCAGAATCGGGGGTGGTGGGGGAGGTGGGGGAGGCGGTCGGCTGCGTCGCTACCTGCTCGGTCATCCCCCGATTGTTGCGTATGCCGTCCACCCCCGGCTGCACGATCACTCGCCACCCACCACCACGGCCGGCGTCTGGCAGCGCAGCGAGGCCAGGTCAACGACGCGATCGAAGCCCTCGACGCCGTCGGGGCGATGGCTCACCATGACGACGGTCCGCCCGGTGAAAGCGGCACGCAGGTCGGCCAGCACCGCGACCGCCGTGGCGTGGTCGAGGTGGGCAACCGGCTCGTCGAGCAGGATGACAGGCCGGCCCGACAGGTGCGCGCGGGCCAGCGAGATGCGGGTGCGCTCGCCGCCACTGACACCGCGGCCGCCCGTGCCGAGCCGGGTGTCGAGGCCCTCGTCCAGCGCGGCGAACCACTGCCCGAGCCCGGCCGCGAGTAGTGCCGCGCGCAGGTCTTCGTCGTCGGCTTCCGGGCGCGCCAGGCGCAGGTTCTCCCGCAGCGAGGAGGCGAACACATGCGGCTCGTCGTCGACGACGGCAAGCTGCGCGCGCACCTGCTCAATCGGCACGGCCGAGACGTCGATGCCGTCGAGTCGATACGTGCCTGCCGACGGGTCGAGCTGGCGTGCCAGCACGGCGAGCAGAGTGGACTTGCCGCTGCCGTTGGCTCCGGTCAGCACGACGTGCTGCCCCGCAGGGATGAGCAGATCGACGGGCGGTAAGTCCGGGGACGCTCCGGGGTCGCCCCAGGTCGCGGACACCCCGCGCAAGTCAAGCTCCGGTATGCCGTCCACGCCGACTGCGGTGTGGCGGAATGGGTCGCCGGTGACACCTCCTGCGCCAGCAACGCCGTGGGCGTCCGCCGGCGGACCGACCGGGTCCACGACGGCCGGATGCTGGCTCAGCAGCGAGCGCAACCGACCCTCACTCGCGCGCGCTCGGGCCCAGGCGCTGGCCGCATCGGGCATCCCAACCAGGGCATCCCCGGCCGCGAGCGGGGTCAACACCGCGACGGCGGCCACGGCATCGGGCAGCCCCAGGGTCATCGCCCAGGCCGCCACGAGCGCGGCGACGAGGGTGCCGCCGGCGGTCACGAGCTGCGACATCGCCACCGAGGCCGCCTTGGCTGCGCCCAGTCGGGTCGCCGCCCTGGCCAACTCCACGTGCGCCGAGCGCACCCAGCGCAGCGCGTCAGGCGCGGCACCGACGCCGCGCAACGGACCGGCATACCCGGTCACGAGCCCGTTGACCTGCGCGGTGTCGGCGCGGGCAGCGAGCCAGTCGCGCTGGCCGGCGAGCTCGAGGCGACGTCCGATCCGGTGCACGAGAGCCTGCAGCACGAGCACAGCGGCGACGACGAGCGCACCCGCGGGCGTCCACATCCCGAGGCCCACCACGGTGAGCAGACCAGCGACGACCGCCCCGAGCGCCGGCACGGTGACCCGCACGGTCGCGAAGGTGTGATCCTCGAGATCGTCCACCACTGCGGTGAGCACCTGGGTCCGCGCTCGTCGGCCCAACCGTGCGGGGGTGAGTGGGATGAGCGCCCGGTATGCCGTGACCCGACGGCGCACCAGCAGCTCGAGTGCGCTGTCGTGCGACCGCACCCGCTCGACATAGCGCAGCACGGGGCGGGCGATGCCGAAGGTGCGCACCGAGACGATGACGGCCAGCAGGGTGAGGATGACCGGTTGGTGACTGGCGGCCACGATGAGCCAGCCGGAGGTCGCGGTGAGCGCGATGCCGCTGGCCGACGCCAAGCCGCCGATGACCGCCGCGCGGCGGATGCCCGGCGCTCGCATCGCGAAGGCGTCTCCGGGCTCATGGCGGCTGCCCGCGGCCTCGACGCCGGGACCAGTGGCTGTCGCTGTCGCCACCACGTCGGGTGCATCCTCGGCCGGGCGAGGGGTCGCGCTGGTGGCGGGGCCGGGGACTGAGACGGATGCCGGGCCGGGTGCAGCGACCGGTGCCGGGATGGTGACGATGCGGGTGGCCAGGTCGAGCAGCTCGGGGCGGTGGGTCACCGCGATGACCAGCCGGGTGATGGCCAGCTCCCCGATCGCCCGATGCGCGGCGCTGACCGACGCCTCGTCGAGATGTGCGGTCGGCTCGTCCAGGAGGATGACCCCATCTCGGCAGAGCAGCGCTCGGGCCAACGCCAGCCGAGCTCGCTGCCCCGCCGACACGCCGAAACCGTCGTCACCGAGGACCGTCTCCAGCCCGGCGGGGAGGTCCCGGATGTCGCCGTCGAGGCCCACCGATCGCAGCACGTTCCAGAGCGCCGACTCCCGACCTGGCTGTTGGTTCGGCTCCCGATCCGGCTCCAGGCCAAGGGTCAGGTTGTCGCGCACCGTGCCGGCGACGAGCAGCGGTCGCTGCGAGACCAGGTGGGTGTGGGGGGCGGCTACCACACCGGCAGTGGGCGCTCGCAATCCGGCGATGAGATCCAGCAGGGTGCTCTTGCCGGCCCCGGATGCGCCGGTGACAGCCACCAACCCTGGCCCGGTCAACGCGAGGTCCAGGCCGGAGAGCACGTCGGTCGCCGTGCCGGGATAGCGATACGACACGCCGCGGAGCGTGACGGCCACTGGGTGGCTATCGCTCGACTGACGGTCGGAATCGGTCGACTGGTCTCCAGGGCCAGCCAGCTCGTCGAGGGCGGCACCGAGGGCGACGACTCCATCGGCCGCAGCGTGATACTCGGCGCCCACCCGGCGGATCGGCCAATACGCCTCGGGCGCAAGCAAAATACACACCAGGCCCGCAGCCAGCTGCATGGTCCCGTTGGTCAACCGCAACCCCACGGTCACGGCGACGAGGGCTACCGAGATCGAGGCGAGCAGCTCCAGCGCTGCCGACGAGAGGAAGGCCAACCGCAAGGTCCGCACGGTCACGGCACGATGCCGCTCGCTCACCTCGTGGATCGTCGCTGCCTGCCGCCACGCCCGGCCATACGAGACCAAGGTCGGCAGTCCGCGCACGACATCGAGGAAGTGCCCCGACAGGCTCTCCATCGCCCGCCACCGTCGCGCGGTCTGGTCCTCGGTCGCCTTCCCGATGAGCGCCGCGAAGACCGGTAGCAGCGGCACCGTGAGCACGACGATGAGCGCGCTGACCCAGTCGAGCGTCGCGATGGTCGCGACGACCGACACCGGCAGGACGACCGCGCCGACCATAGCCGGCAGGAACCGCGCGACGTAGGGCTCGATGCTCGTCACACCCTGGGTCGCCAAGGTGGCGGCGGTGCTCGGCTCGGGCGCATCGTCCAGCGGTCGGGACAACCAGCGCGCCAGCAGTCGCTCCCGGATCCCTGCAGAGACCCGTATGCCGGCCCGCGCGGCTCCCAGCTCGGCGACCGCTCCCAGCCCGGCCCGCAGCAGCAGGACGACGGCGACTTGGGCCAGCGGTGCGAGCGGAAGGTGATCCCACGGCATACCCAATGCCGGGGAGGCAGCGGTCGAGCCGCTGGACGGCATACCGGAGCCGAGGGACGCCACGACTGAAACAACGAGGTGACTGACCGCGAAGGCTTGCGCGACGGCGAGTGCACCCTGCAGGACGCCGACCACCCCGAGGCCGGCCAGGATCTGGCGGACCTCGGGGAGGGCGCGAAGCAGCCGGGGATCGAGCGGTCGCATGGCAGGAGCGTCTCAGCAGGGCGAAGGAGGGGCCGCACCGGCCGGTCCGCAGGAACGAAACCGGCCGGGCGTCCGAACCGGAACTAGTGGATGGCCACCGGCTCGGGGATGTGGTGGACGGCCAGGCGCTTGCGGAACACCCAGTAGGTCCACCCGGTGTAGACGAGCACGATCGGGGTGAAGATCGCGGCGGCCCAGGTCATGATCGTCAGCGTCGTCGGCGTGCTCGACGCGGCGGCCAGGGTGAGCGAGTCGGCGTCCCCGAACGTCGAGGGCATGGCGTTGGGGAAGAGCGCCCCGAAGTAGGCGACGACGGCGAAGGCGATCGCCGCGAAGGTGCCGATGAATGCCCAGCCTTCGCGGGCCTTGGCCGCCATGGCGATGCCTGCGAGCAGGGCGATCGCGGCGACGGCGGTGCCGATCCAGAACACGAGCGAGCCGTGCTTGAGCCCGATGAGCAGCAGCAGGGCCACCGCCAGGACGGCGCTCACCAGTCCGGCGCGGATGCCCAGGGCGCGGGCGTCGTGGCGGATCGGGCCGTCGGTCTTCAGGGCGATGAAGAAGGCGCCGTGGGTGAGGAAGAGGGCCACGAAGGTCAACCCGCCCAGCACCGGCACCGGGCCGAGCAGGGTGAGCAGCGTGCCGTCGAAGATGTAGTCGCCCGCGACGGCAGGGTTGGGTTTGATCGGGGTGCCGTAGACGATGTTGGTCAGCCCCACGCCCCAGAGCAGGGCCGCGAGGAACGACCCGCCGGTGATCGCGAGATCCCAGCGCTTGCGCCAGGTGTCGTCGTTGACCTTGTGCCGGTAGTCCAGGCCCATGCCGCGCAGGATGAGGGCGACGAGGATGAGGGCCAGGGCGAGATAGAAGCCCGAGAACAGCGTGGCGTACCACTGCGGGAAGGCCGCGAAGGTGGCGCCACCCGCGGTGAGCACCCACACCTCGTTGCCGTCCCACACCGGGCCGATGGTGTTGAGCATGACCCGCTTGCGCCGCTCGGCGTCGGCGATGTCGGTGGGGTCGGTGGTCTTGGCGCGACCGAGGATCGGCAGCAGCATCCCCACCCCGAAGTCGAAGCCTTCGAGGGTGAGGTAGCCGATCCACAGCACAGCGATGAGGATGAACCAGACGAGCTGGAGGGCTGAAAGGTCAGTCATGTCAGGGGTCTTCTCGTATCCAGAGTGATCTGTGGTGATCGGAGGTCAGTAGGCGAAGACCAGGGGCGCGTCGTCCTTGCGGTCCGCCGGCTCGATCGGCGCGGCCACGGGCACGGCTCCGGGCTTGATGTAGCGCAGCAGCAGCTTGACCTCGACAACCGCGAGGGCGCCGTAGAGCAGCGTGAAGATGACCATGCTGATCAGGACGCTGCTCGCGCCGACCGTCGAGGAGACCCCGGAGGCGGTGGTCATCATGCCGTTGACAATCCAGGGCTGGCGGCCGACCTCGGTGAAGATCCAGCCGAATGAGTTGGCGAACACGGGCAGCAGCGGCGTCCAGATCGCGATGTGCTTCCACATCCCGCCGGTCACGACACCGTCACCGCGGGTCTTCCACAGCGCCAGCGCCGCGAAGAACATCGTGACGAAGCCCGCGCCCATCATCAGCCGGAAGTTCCAGTAGGTGAGCCAGATGGTCGGGACGTAGCTGGCGCTCTGGGTGAGCTCCGCGGAGCCGTACTTACCGGCATACGCGGCTTGGAGGTCGTTGATGCCCTTGATCTCGCCGCCGAAGCTGCCGGTGCCGAGGAAGGAAAGCAGCCCGGGCACTTCGATGACCGGGCGAGCGCTGGCGCCGTCGAGGCCGCCGATGGTCAGCACCGAGAAGGGGGCGTTGCTGCGGGTCTCGTAGAGCGCCTCTGCCGCGGCCATCTTCATCGGCTGGTAAGTCGTCATGACCTTGCCCTGGATGTCGCCGGAGACGATGACGCCCAAGCTCGCGGCGAGCGACACGATGGCGCCCAGGCGCACGGCCTTGCGATACATCGACACGTCCGGGCCGTGGTCGAGGGCCTGCCGACGCAGGTGGTAGAGCGCGATGCCCATGAGGAAGCCGCCGGCGGTCATGTAGGCGCCCATGAGCACGTGCGGGAAGGTGACGAGCTGGACCTCGTTTGTGAGCACGGCCAGGAAGTCACTGAGCTCGGCGCGGTTGGTCTTCGGGTTGAAGGTGTAGCCAACCGGGTTCTGCATGAACGAGTTTGCGGCGAGGATGAAGAACGCCGAGAACACCGTGCCGAGGTGGACCAGCCAGATCGAAGCCAGGTGGATCCGCTTGGGCAGGCGATCCCAGCCGAAGATCCACAGACCGAGGAAGGTCGACTCCAGGAAGAAGGCCAGCAGCGCTTCGAACGCCAGCGGCGCACCGAAGATGTCGCCGACGAAGCGGGAGTAGAGGCTCCAGTTCATCCCGAACTGGAATTCCTGGACGATGCCGGTCACCAGGCCGAGGGCGAAGTTGATCATGAACAACTTGCCGAAGAACTTGGTGAGGCGCAGCCAGCGTTCGTCGCCGCCGCGGTGCCAGAAGGTCTGCATGACCGCGATGAGCGCGGTGAGCCCGATGGTGATCGGGACGAAGAGGAAGTGGTAGACGGTCGTGATGGCGAACTGCCAGCGCGCCAGGTCGAGCGCATTCATGGACGTGCTCCCGCAATCGAGGGCTCGTTCGGGAGCCCTCCTCAATGGTTGATGCTCAGGTAGTTACTGAGTGAGTTCGCCGCATCGAACCCCCAATTGGCAACGTACTCCTGCGCACTGAGCCCCCAGTGCCGCTGAGCATGGCGTTGTGACGAACAAGACATAAATACCCCTGGGGGTACTTGGTCGAAGGCGTGGGGGAGGGGTCGAAAGGCCCAGTTGGGCTGTGGTGGAGTGCGTTTGCTTCGGTATGCCGTGCAGCGGCTACGCGTCGGGATACCCCTGGGGGTTCTGGCTCTGCCAGTGCCACGCGTCGGCGCACATGTCGTCGATGGATTTCGTTGCCCGCCAGCCCAATTCGTTGGCCGCGCGGGTGGGGTCGGCCCAGTTTTGCGCCAGGTCACCCGCCCGACGCCCGACGATCTCGTAGGGGATGCGCTGTCCGCTGGCCCGCTCGAAGGCGGCGATGACCTCGAGCACCGACGTCGGCCGGCCGGTGCCGAGGTTCCACGTGCGCACCCGCTCGGTCGAGGCAGCCAGGGCGGTCAGCGCGGCCACATGCCCCGCGGCGAGGTCCTCGACGTGGATGTAGTCGCGTTCACAGGTGCCGTCGGCGGTGGGGTAGTCGGCACCGAAGACGGCGAGCTTCTCCCGTCGCCCGACCGCGACCTGCGCGACAAATGGCAGCAGGTTGTTGGGGATGCCCTGCGGGTCCTCCCCGATGGTGCCGGACGGGTGCGCGCCGACCGGGTTGAAGTAGCGCAGCAGCGCCACCTTGAAGGACTCGTCGATCTGGGCGACATCGCGCAGCACGTGCTCGATCATCACTTTGGTGCGGCCATAGGGGTTGGTCGCGACCAGCGGTTCATAGTCTTCGCGAAGGGGCAGCGGGGCGTCCGGCCCGTAGACGGTCGCCGACGAGGAGAAGACGAGCAGCCCGCACCCGTGCCGCCGCATGGCCCGCACCAACGAAAAGGTCGATTCGAGGTTGTTCTCGTAATACTCCAGCGGCCGCTCGACGCTCTCGCCGACCGCCTTGAGCCCGGCGAAGTGGATCACCGCATCGAACGGCATACTCGCCAGCAGGTGCTCGGTCTTGTCCTTGTCGGTGAGGTCGAAGGCATGCACCTCCAGCTCGCGCCCGATGAGCGCCTCGACCCGCCCCACGACGGACGGTTTGCTGTTGGCGAACGAGTCGACGACGACGACGTCGTGCCCTGCCGCGACCAGCCGGATGACGGTGTGCGAGCCGATGTAGCCGGCCCCCCCACTCACGAGAACTCGCATGCCACGAGGGTATGCCGTCCCGCAACACTCCCGCGGCACGCCGCACCAACGCCGCAACCTGCCCCGCCCCCGCCGCTCCAACGCGGCGCCCTGCCGCATTGTCGCCGGGGAACCTTCCAGGTCGCCGAGTTTGCCGGGGTCTTGGGGCTGGATGTGCCGGGGAACCTTCCAGGTCGCTGAGTTTGCCGGGGTTCTGGGGCTGGATGCGCCGGGAAACCTTCCAGGTCGCTGAGTTTGCGGGTGGTCCCGGGTCAGCAGCGCCGGCAAACTCTCCGCGTCGCTGAGTTCGGCACTCGTCGGCCGTCGCTCGCATCCGCGCTGCGCTGACTGACCCCGCGAAGCGAGGACCACGGCATACCGCCGTATGCCGGGGGGCGAGACCGGGGGGCGAGACCGGGGCCGAAGGGGCGAGGCCGAAGGGGCGAGGCCGAGGGGTCAGGTCTTGGGGCGCTTGTCGACGATCCGGCGGGCCTTGCCGACCGAGCGCTCGATGCCGCCGGGCTCGCGGACCTCGATGATCGCCGTGGTGCCGACGCGGTTCTTGATCTGGTGGCGCAGGTCGGCGGCGAGCGAGTTCTTCACCTCGTCGCTCTCGTGGTGGTGGGTCTCGACGACGACGGTCAACTCGGTCATGGCACCGGGCTGGGTGAGGATGCATTGGAAGTAGGGGCCCAGGCCGGGCTCCTTCATGATGATTTCCTCGATCTGGGTGGGGAAGACGTTGACCCCTCGAATGATCATCATGTCGTCGGTGCGGCCGGTGATCTTCTCCATGTGGCGCATCGTCGGATAGATGGTGCCTGGCAGCAGTCGGGTGAGGTCCTTGGTGCGATAGCGCACGACCGGGAAGGCCTCCTTGGTGAGACTGGTGAGCACCAGCTCGCCCTGCTGCCCGTCCGGCACCGGCTCGAGAGTCTCGGGGTCGACGATCTCGGGATAGAAGTGGTCCTCCCACACGGTGAGTCCGTCGCGGGTCTCGATCGACTCGCTCGCGACGCCCGGCCCGATGAGCTCGGACAGTCCGAACAGGTCCTGGGCCTTGAGCCCGGCGCGGGCCTCAATGGCGTCGCGGGTGGCGTAGGTCCACGGCTCGGCACCGAACATCGCCACCTTGATCGAGGTGTCGCGGGGGTCGATGCCGATGCGTTCCATGTGGTCGAGCACCGCGACGAAGTAGCTCGGGGTGCAGTGCACGGCCCGCGGGCCGAAGTCCTGGATGAGCTGCACCTGGCGCTCGGTCATGCCTCCGCTGATCGGCACGACGCTGCAGCCGAGCCGTTCGGCGCCGTAGTGCACTCCGAGCCCGCCGGTGAACAGGCCATAGCCGGAGATGTTGTGGAAGACGTCGCCCTTGCGGACGCCACCGACATAGAGGCAGCGGGCCATGAGATCGGCCCACCGGTCGATGTCGTCGATGGTGTAGCCCACGACGGTCGGCTGCCCGGTCGTGCCGCTGCTGGCGTGGATGCGCACGACATCTTCACGCGGCACGGCAAACATCCCGAACGGGTAGTTGGACCGCAGCGTGTGCTTGTCGGTGAACGGGAACCGACTCAGGTCGGCCAGGCTGCGCAGATCGTCCGGATGCGCCCCCGCGGCGTCGAACGCCTGCCGATAGTGCGCGACATTCTCGTAGCAGCGCCGCACGGTGTCCTGGACCCGTTCGAGCTGGCGGGCACGCAGTTCGTCAAGCGACCAGTGCAGGGCTTCGTCGGCAGACTCCAGATACATGGGGATATTGATCCAGCCAGCGGCCGCCGGCACAACGGACCCAAGGCCCGCTGTCGCGCAGATCACCAGCCGGTATGCCGTCCGCCCACCGCCGCCCGCGAGCCCGCCACGCGAGCCGGCCGTCCGCCCACTGCCGGCCGCGCGAGCCGGCCGGACCCGGCATACAGGTGAAGATCTCATCTCGTATCTCCCCGAATGCCGGGCGGTTCCGCCTGGCGCGGCGGATCGATGTCATGATGCGGACGTTGCGATGCGCGGGCATCGTGCGGCCGCGCACGCCAGCCGACCGCCGACACGCGCGGATCGCCGTCGACTCACCGACCGACCAGGAGTACATCGTGCGTTTCCCGATTCGTCGCACCGCCCTCATCGCCGTGGCCGCCGCGAGCAGCCTGGCGATGGCGGGCTGTGGCTCGTCCTCGACCCCTGCCGCCTCGACGTCCAACGCCGCGACGTCCGCGGCGAGCGCCGTCAAGCTCATCGCCCCGGGCTCGCTGACGGTCTGCACCCACCTGGCTTACGAGCCATTCCAGTACCCCGACGACTCGGGCAAGGTCGTCGGCTTCGACGTCGACGTCATGGACTTGGTCGCCAAGAAGCTCGGCGTCACCCAGAAGATCGTCGACACCCCCTTCGAGGGCATCAAGTCCGGTGAGGTGACCAAGACCGGCAAGTGCGACATCTCCGCCGCCGCCATGTCGATCACCGACGAGCGCAAGAAGGCCATCCTCTTCTCCGACGCCTACTTCAATGCCACCCAGGCCCTGCTGCTGCCGCCGAACTCGACGGTCAAGGGGCTGGCCGACCTCAAGGGCAAGAAGATCGGCGCCCAGTCGGCCACGACCGGCCTGGACTACGCCAACGCGCAGAAGGCGGCCAACGGCTACGAGATCATCGAGTTCCAGGACCTGCCCAGCCAGCAGCAGGCGCTGCTCACCGGCCAGGTCGACGCCGCGATCAACGATCTGCCCGTGTGGGGCCCGGTCGTCAAGAAGAACCCCGGCAAGGCCGTCGTCGGCCCGCAGTTCGACACCGGTGACGTCTACGGCTTCGGCATGAAGCTCGACAACGCCGAACTCAAGAAGGTCGTCGACCAGGTCCTCAAGGACGCCAAGGCCAGCGGCGACTACAACACCATCTACAAGAAGTGGATCGGCACGGACGCTCCGAAGTCCTGATCCTCCGCACTACCGGCAGTGAGGCTGGCGCAGACGATCCGTCTGCGCCAGCCTTTGCGCAAGCCCCGAGGGGCGCGACGAGAAGGGCAGCCACATGACGACGACAACCGCCGAGCCGGCGCGCGCGGGCATGTCCCGGAGGCAAAGGGCTCGACTGACCCGCGGGGCGCAGTATGCCGTCGGCCTACTCGTCATCCTCTTCCTGGCGGTCAAGACCGACTGGAAGAGCTTCTCCGACTCGTTCTTGCGCTTGGACATCGCCGCGTCGATGTGGCCGCGCCTGCTCACCGAGGCGATCCGCAACACCCTCGTCTACACGCTGCTGGCGTTCGCCTTCGGGTTGGCGCTCGGCCTGTTGCTGGCGATGATGAAGCTGTCGTCGATCGGCCCTTACCGATGGTTCGCCAACGGCTACATCGAGCTGTTCCGTGGGCTGCCCTCGCTCGTCGTGCTCTTCATGGTCGCCTACGGCATCCCCAATGCCTTCCCCGGCTTCAAGTTCCCGGGTGACTTCTTCGGGATGGTGACCGTCGGTCTGGGACTCACGGCCGCGGCATACATGGCCGAAACCATCCGCGCCGGGATCCAAGCCGTCCCCAAGGGGCAGATGGAGGCCGCGCGGTCGCTGGGCATGAGCCGGGGGCGGACGATGTTCTCGATCGTCATCCCGCAGGCCTTCCGCATTGTCATTCCGCCGCTGACCAACGAACTCATCCTCTTGGTCAAGGACTCCTCGCTCGTCTATGTCCTGGGCGTCTCGGTCGCGCAGTACGAGCTGACGAAGTTCGGCTCGACCTTCCTCAACACCAAGGCCAGCCCGACCCCGCTCATCGTCGTGGCGCTGGCCTACCTCGCCATCACCCTGCCGCTGTCCAGCCTGGTGCGAGCGCTGGAGAAGCGCTTCGCCCAGGCCCGCTGAAAAGGAGAGTGCGCATGGCTACGCACGCGATCGCGATCCGCAACCTGTCCAAAGCGTTCGGCGACAACGTCGTGCTGCGGGACATCTCGATGGACATCGAGCCCGGCCAGGTCGTCTGCGTGATCGGCCCCTCCGGGTCGGGCAAGTCGACGCTGCTGCGGTGCGTCAACCTCCTGGAGCAACCGACCTCCGGCAGGATCTGGGTCGGCGCCGACGAGATGACCGACCCTGACGTCGACATCGACAAGGTCCGTCGCCGGATCGGCATGGTCTTCCAGTCGTTCAACCTTTTCCCGCATCTCAAGGTGCTCGACAACCTGACGATCGCGCAGACCAAGGTGCTCGGCCGGTCGATGGACGAGGCCAAGAAGGTCGCCCGGCACAACCTCGAGCGGGTCGGCATGGCCGACCGGGAGGGCGCCTTCCCGTCGCAGCTGTCCGGTGGTCAGCAGCAGCGCATCGCCATCGCGCGGTCGCTGTCGATGGACCCCGAGCTGATGCTCTTCGACGAGCCGACCTCGGCCCTGGACCCTGAGCTGGTCGGCGAGGTGCTCGCGGTGATGAAGGGCCTGGCCGCCGAGGGCATGACGATGATGATCGTCACCCACGAGATGGGTTTCGCCCGCGAGGTGGCCGACCGGGTGGTCTTCATGGACGGCGGTTATGTCGTCGAGGACGGCCACCCCTCGCGGGTCATCGGTGACCCGCAGAACCCCCGGACCAAGTCGTTCCTGCACCGCGTGCTCAACCCGATGGTCATCGAACCCGAGGACATGCACCCCGACGGCCTGCGCGACGCCATCTCCGACCTCGCCCCCTAAATCTCCCCCCAACACAAAAGACACGGGGTATGCCGGGTGGTCACCACCCGGCATACCCCGTGTTCTCGTCTGGCCGCCTCGAAAGGGTCAGCCGCCCTCGGTCATCCGGCGCAGGAAGGTCTTGGTGCGGACGTTCTGCGGGTTGCCGATGACCTCGGCGGGTGGCCCCTCCTCGACGACGACGCCGCCGTCCATGAAGACCACCCGGTCGGCCACGTCGCGGGCGAAGCCCATCTCGTGGGTGACGACAATCATCGTCATCCCGGTGTCGGCCAGCTCGCGCATCGTCGTGAGCACCTCGCCGACCAGCTCAGGGTCCAGGGCCGAGGTCGGCTCGTCGAAGAGCATGAGCTTGGGCCGCATCGCCAGGGCGCGGGCAATGGCCACCCGTTGCTGCTGACCACCGGAGAGCTGGCCTGGGTAGGCGGCCGGCTTGTCGGCGAGCCCGACCTTGGCGAGCAACTCCCTCGCGCGCTGCTCGACCTCCTTCTTGGGCTCGCGTTTGACCTGGATCGGCGCCTCCATGACGTTTTCCAGCACCGTCTTGTGCGGGAAGAGGTTGAAGCGCTGGAAGACCATGCCGATGTCGCGGCGTTGCGCAGCAATCGCCTTATCGCTCAGCCGGTGTAGCACCCCGCCCTTGTCGGCGTAGCCCATGAGGTCGCCGTCGACCCAGATGCGTCCGCCGTCGATCGTCTCGAGCTGGTTGATGCATCGCAGGAAGGTCGTCTTGCCCGAGCCGGACGGGCCGAGCAGGCACACGACCTGGCCGGTGTGCACGTCCATGTCGATGCCCTTGAGCACGTCATTGCCGTGGAAAGACTTCATGACGTTGACCGCATGGACCAAGGGAGGGCCGGTCGGGGCGGGCCGGCCGGCGATCACGGGAGCGTCGCTGATCAATGGTCTGCCTCGATCTTCATGAGCTTCTCCTTGGTCTTCTTCGGGACTGCCCCGAATCCGCGGCCGAAGTACTTCTCCAGATACGACTGACCGACCATGAGGATCGAGCAGATGATGAGGTACCACAGCGTCGCCGCGACGAAGCCGGGGATGATCTTGAAGCCGCGCTGACCGAACAGATAGGCCTGGTAATACAGCTCGGTGAGCACCGGCACCGCGGTGAGCAAGGAGGTGTCCTTGACCATGGCGATGGTCTCGTTGCCGGTCGGGGGCACGATGACCCGCATCGCCTGAGGCAGCACGATGCGCCGCATCCGCTGGCCACTGCTCATGCCCAGCGCGCGGGCCGCCTCGTCTTGGCCCTTGTCGACCGAGAGGATGCCCGCCCGGGCGATCTCGGCCATGTATGCCGCCTCCGACAGTCCGAGGCCGATGATGCCGACCCAGATCGTCGAGGAGATGTCGTTCCAGGAGAAGCCGAACAGGGTGAGGTCGGTAGACAACCCGAGGGACTGGGCCACCTGCTGCCCGAACGGCACGCCGAAACGGATCTGGCTGTAGAGGAAGCCGAGCGACCCGAGGATGGCCAGCAGGACATACCGGGGCATGGCGCGGAAGAACCATGTGTAGGCAAAGGCGACGCCACGCAACACGGGGTTGTCCGACAGCCGCATCACGGCCAGCAGCACGCCGAGACCGACGCCGAGGATCATCGAGGCGATGGTGCCGAAGACCGTGCCCTTCCACAGACCTTCCAGGACCGGGGTCTGCTGCATGATCTCGAACGCGAAGCCGAAATCCCATCGCGGGTTGGTCACGAGCGAACTGATCATCATCGCGACGAGCACGACGATGATCGCAATGGCGACCCAGCGCCACGGATGCCGGACCGGCCGGGCGTGGATCATGCCCGGCCGGTCGACAGTGGCCGCAGACGGCGCCGGGGATCCGGAGCCAGCAGCCGAGGTGCTCATCAGGGGTTGACCGCGAAGCTGGTGATGGCGCCGCTTTCGTTACCCCACTTGGTCAACGCGGCCTTGTAGGTGCCGTCGGTCGCAATGGCCTTGAGGGCGTCGGCGATGGCTCCGGCGAAAGCAGCCTGCTCCTTGGGCACGACGATGCCGTAGGGCGCCGCGTCGTAGATGGCGCCGAGGGCCTCGAGCTGACCGCCGGTCTGCTTCACGGCATACAGGCCGACGGGGGAGTCGGCCGCCATGGCGTCGGCCTTGCCGCCGATGACTGCAGTGGTGACCTTGCCCTGGTCGCCGTCGACGATCTGGGTGATCGCCGGCTTGCCGGCGTCGGTGCACTTCTTGCTGCGGGCCGTGATGTCGTCGACCTGGACGGTGCCCTTCTGGACCCCGATGTTGAGGCCACACGGGTTGTCGGGGTCGACCTTCTTCGGGTTACCCTTCTGGGTCACCCACTGGGTGCCGGCGTTGAAGTAGCTCACCATGTTGACCTGCTTCTTGCGGTCGTCGTTGATGGTGAACGAAGACAGCCCGATGTCGTACTTCGAGCTGCTGACGCCGAGGATGATCGAGTCGAACGTCGCCGGCACGTATTCGACCTTGACGCCGAACTTCGCCGCGATCGCATTGAAGACGTCGACGTCCATGCCGACGACGGTCTTGCCGTCGGTGTCGAGGAACTCGTTGGGTGCATAGGTGGCGTCGGTGCCGACGACGATCTTGCCGGCGGTCTTGATCTTGTCCGGCAGCTTGGCAACGAGCGCCGGATCGGCGGCCGCGGCCTTGGCGGTGGCGGCGGGCGTGGAGGCCCCCCCGGCAGCCGAGGTCGCCGTGCCGGAGGACAACGAGCTGGACCCGCAGGCGCTGAGCGCGAAACCGGCGACCGCAACGCCGGAGATGAGGGCAAGGATGGAGCGACGAGCCATGAGTGATCCTTCCGATGGACAGCTGCACGGCACGTGATGCCCTGCACGGGTCGAATGCTGCCACCCCGAGACCGCCAGGTAAACGCTTCGGCTGACCTATATGCACTCCTGGCCGCACGGGATGAGCCAATTGGTGGCTTCCGGGCGGGGGAAGCCACCAATTGGCTCAGGTCAAGCCGGAAATGCCGGTATGCCGGGTGCCTACTCGATCGTGTCCAGCGCCGGGCTCGGGCGATAGCGACCACCCGGGAAGGCGGCGTCGAGCTCGCGCAGCTGGTCGCGCACGACGGTGAACCCGATCTCGCGGCCCCAGGCGATCGGACCCTTGGGGTAACCGGTGCCGAGGGTCATGGCCAGGTCGACATCCGCCGAGCCCGCCTCGCCCCGGTCGACGAGGTCGACCGCTTCGTTGACGAGCATCGCGAGCGTCCGCGCCACCGGGTTGGTCAGCACGCCACTGGCGAGCAACTGCGCGACCTTGGCCTGGTCGGGGACGTTGTCGGGGGAGGTGCCGTCCGCGGCATACGTGTAGACGCCCTTGCCGGTCTTGCGCCCGAGGTTGCCCTCGGCGACGAGATTCTGCTGGAAGGGTGTCGGCTCGTAGCGCGGGTCCTTGTTGGTCTGGCGCCAGACCGAGGTGCCGACCGCGAGGTTGACGTCCTGGCCGATGAGGTCGGTGAGCTCCAGTGGGCCCATCCGGAAGCCGGCCGTGCGCACGCACGCGTCGATGGTGGCCGGGTCGGCGACACCCTCCTGCACGAGCCGCTGCGCCTCGCCATAGAACGGCCGCGCGACCCGGTTGACGATGAAGCCCGGCGTCGACGCGCACCGCACCGGCACCTTGCCCCAGGCGGTGACGAGGTCGGCGCCGGTGTCCATGACCTCGGGCGAGGTGACCTCGCCGCGGATGACCTCGACGAGCTTCATGGCCGGCGGCGGGTTGAAGAAGTGCAGCCCGAGCACCCGGCCGGGGTGGGCGGCGGCCGGCGCGATCTGGTCGATCGACAGGCTGGAGGTGTTGGTGGCCAGCAGGGTCGTCGCGGGTTGGGTGCGCCCGAGGATGTCGAAGAGCTCGGTCTTGGCGTCAAGGTCCTCGATGATCGCCTCGATGACCACGAGGCACTCCGGCAGCGCGTCGGCCGAGTCGCACGGGTTGATCCGCCCCGCGATGGCCTCGGCCTCGGCCGGGTCGAGCTTGCCCTGGGCCGCGCGTTTGCGCAGGCTCTCGGTGATCCGGGTGCAGGCGCGCTGGGCAGCGCCCTCGAAGGCGTCGACGATGAAGACGGGGTGGCCGGCGGTCGCGGCAACCTGCGCAATGCCCGACCCCATCGCGCCGGCGCCGATGACGCCGACATTTCCGAGTGTGCTCATAGGCCCATCCTGCCGCGAGCCGGTTGCCCGGCAGCAGCGGGGTGGGCCGACAGTGGCCAGCCTCACCTTCGCGGTCGGCTCCTCGGGCCGGTATGCCGTCCACCCGCCGTGGTGCGCCGCACGGCATACCCCCCTGGGCATGCCAAAGTCAACCCTTCGGGGGGAGAAAGTGGGGTTGGCGAATTATAGCCAAGGTCACATCGAGACGGCAGGCTACCCGGCAGTAACGGGCCTAAATACCTACCTACCATTGGGTATATGACGCTCGAAGCAATGACGCTGGCTCATCCGATCGTGGCGACCCACCAGGGGATCCTCGACGACGCGACCGAAGCACTCGTCGCGCGCAGGTTCTACACGCGCTACCCGGAGGTGCCGTCCACGCGCGTCTACGGCGAGAACGCTGCCGCCGATGGCCTCGCGGCCTACCTCGCGCACCTGGACGGCACGTATGCCGGCCTGCTCAGCCAGCCGACCGACGGCACCTTCGTGGGCTGCGAGGTCTCGCCCTACGGGCCGACGCTCGGGGTGCGTTACCCGCGGCTGGACCTCGACGCGGCCCTGCCGGCAGCGCTCGATGCGATGACCGCCTGGCGTGACGCCGGCGCGCGGGTGCGGGCAGCGGTGTGCGTCGAGATCATCGAGCGGCTGCATGCCCGCTCGCACGAGATGGGCAACGCCGTCATGCACACCAGCGGCCAGTCCTTCATCATGGCCTTCCAGGCCGGTGGGCCGCACGCGCAGGACCGCGCCCTCGAGGCCGTCGCCGCCGCGCTGCTGGAGCAGGAGCGAGTGCCCGAGTCGGTCGTCTGGGAGAAGCCCGGCCGCGACGCCCCGATCCGGATGCAGAAGGACTACCGCATCGTGCCGCGCGGCGTCGCGATGATGGTCGGCTGCAACACCTTCCCGACATGGAACGGCTACCCGGGCCTGTTCGCCTCGCTCGCGACCGGCAACCCGGTCGTCGTCAAGCCGCACCCGCGGGCCATCCTGCCGCTGGCCATCACCGTCGATGTCGCACGAACAGTGTTGGTAGAGAACGGTTTTGACGCCGCTCTGGTCCAGTTGGCGCCGGAGAACGACGGCGAGGGCCTGGCCAAGACGCTCGCCGAGCGCCCCGAGGTCAAGATCATCGACTACACCGGCGGGCCGACCTTCGGCGCCTGGCTGGAGTCCTATGGCGCCCAGCACGGCAAGCTTGTCTACACCGAGAAGGCCGGCATCAACACCGTCGTCGTCGACTCCACCGACAACCTGCGCGGGATGCTGTTCAACCTGGCCTTCTCGTTCTCGCTCTACACCGGCCAGATGTGCACGGCCCCGCAGAACGTCTACGTCCCCGAGCAGGTGAGCACCGACGAGGGCGTGCTGAGCTTCGACGAATTCGCCGACCGGCTGGCCGCCGCGATCACCAAGCTCACCGCCGACGACGCCAAAGCCATCGAGGTCACCGGTGCGGTCGTCAATCCCCAGGTCCGCGCCAATTCCGCTGCGCACCAAGGCATTGCCGACGAGGTTGGTGGCCGGGTCGTGCTGGCGTCCCGCGAGGTCAAGCACCCGGCATACCCTGACGCGGTCTGTCGCACCCCCGGACTGGTGGCTGTCGACGCAGCCGACCAGGTGGTCTACTGCAAGGAGTGGTTCGGGCCGGTCGCGTTCCTGATCCGCACGGCCTCGACGGCGCAGTCACTGGAGTTGTTCACCGCGACGATCCTCGAGCACGGCGCGATGACCGCGGCGGTCTACTCCACCGACGAAGAGATCCTCGACGACGCTCGTGACGCGGCCGCCGAGGCGGGGGTCAACCTCTCCGAAAACCTCACCCAGGGGATCTTCGTCAACCAGGCCGCGGCGTTCTCCGACTATCACGGCACCGGCGCCAACCCGGCGGCCAACGCCTCCTACACCGACGCGGCCTTCGTGGCCGGGCGGTTCCGGGTGGTGACCAGCCGCCGGCACGTCTGACCCGCCTGACCCGACCGGGCCGCTGGACCCTCACCGCGCGAGTGCCGACTGAACCCCGCGCCGTGGGATAGGACAGAGGCACGGCATACCAACCGCAGCCGGTATGCCGTGCCTCTCGTCGTGCGTCCGCTGCGGGTGCGTCGGGTGCGTCGGGTGCGTCGGGTGTGGCGGACCCGGCGAGTGCCGAGCAGTGGTCAGCGGCGATCCGGCACGAAGGCGCCGAGCACCATCGCGACGATGGTCACGACGAGCGCGCCCCACACGGCGTCCCACCAGAAGTGGTCGACGTGGAAGGCCAGGCCGAGCCCACCGGCCAGCCATGACGTGAGGGCGAGCATCGCGGCGTTGACCACGAGGGTGAACAGTCCGAGGGTGAGCCAGATGAGCGGGGTGGCCAGGGCCTTGAGCAGCGGCTTGATGAAGGCGTTGACCGCGCCGAAGACGAGCGCCACCAGGGCCACGGTGACGACGGTGCGGGTCGTTTCGCTCTGCCCCCCGAGGGAAGCGTTGACGGTCGGCCCGAACCGGACGCCGGCGACCAGCAGGCTCGCCACCCAGAGGGCGACACCGTTGACGGCGGTCCGCAGGGCGATGTCCACGACTGTGCGCATGCCTCCATGGTCACATGCCGACCTGGGATGAGGCTGTCCCGAGCTGACCGAACTCACCCGACCCTGACGGGACCGGGTGTGTGCCGTCTACATTGGGGGCCATGTCTGCTGAGTCCTCGCTGGCGCCTCGCCTGCGCGCCGCCTTGAATGCTGTGCCGGCCTATGTCCCCGGGAAGCCTGCCGTCGCGCCGCCTGGCATCACGGCATACAAGCTCTCGAGCAACGAAAACCCATACCCACCGCTGGACTCGGTGCGAGTCGTGCTCGACAAGGCGCTCGACACGATCAACCGCTATCCGGATATGTCCAACGTCGACCTCATCGCGGCGATCGCGGCGTTCGTCGGGGTGGCGCCGGCCAATATCGCGGTCGGCACCGGGTCGGTCGGGATCCTCGGACAGATCATCCAGGCGACCTGCGACGCCGGCGACGAGGTGGTCTTCGCGTGGCGGTCCTTCGAGGCATATCCGATCGTCGCCGCGCTCGCTGGGGCCGTGTCGGTGCCGGTGCCAGTTGACGCCGCGCAGCGTCATCAGCTGGGGGCGATGGCGGCCGCCGTCACCGAGCGGACCCGGGTGGTCATCGTGTGCTCGCCCAACAACCCGACGGGGACCGTGGTGCACCGGGACGAGCTCGAGGCGTTCCTGGCCGAGGTGCCTCGCGATGTGCTCGTCGTGCTTGACGAGGCCTACCTGGAGTTCGTCCGGGACGCGGCGGCGCCGGATGCGGTGCAGGTGTGGCGCGCCAACCCCAACGTCATGGTGCTGCGCACTTTCTCGAAGGCCTACGGGCTCGCGGGGCTGCGGGTCGGGTATGCCGTCGCGCACGAGGCCGTCGCCGCGGCGCTGCGCAAGTGTGCGGTGCCCTTCGGGGTCAACTCGTTGGCGCAGGCTGCGGCGATCGCCTCGCTGGAGGCCCGTGAGGAGTTGCTGGCGCGGTGTGATGCGCTGGTGTCCGAGCGCGAGCGGGTGGTCGCGGGACTGCTCGACCAGGGGTGGCCCTTGTGCGACAGCCAGGCCAACTTTGTGTGGTTCACGCTCGGTGCAGACTCGTCGGCGTTCTCGGCCGCATGCCAGGACGCCGGGTTGATGGTGCGGCAATACGGCACCGACGGGGTGCGCGTGACCATCGGCGAGGTCGAGGCCAACACCCGGTTCCTCGAGGTCGCCGCAGCCTTCGGCCCCCGTTGACGGTCGCTGCCTGACGAGATTTGCCCGCACTCCGGTGAGGTTGCCCGCACTCCGGTGAGGGTCCAACCTCAGCGAAGTGCGGCTTCCCTCGCCGAAGCCAGGTCACGTGCCCGCAGCCAGGCCTCCGGCGCCGGCCGACCTCGGGTGCGCTCGATGGCCGAGCAGGTGCGTCGAGCGAGCGATGACACATCGTCGAAGTCAGTCCACACCGTGCGCACGAACTCGAAGCCCAATCCCCTGAGCCAATCCTCGCGCCCCTTCTCGGCAACGATCTCGTCGTACCCCGCGGGAAAGCCATCTGCCGGCCTCGTCCGTCGGTACTTCACGAGTCCGTCGAACTCACCGATCACCGGGTGGTCGGTGAGCATGAAGTCGACGGTGGCTGACCTGCGCCCATCGGTGATGACTACTTGTGAGGCGACCGGCAGGCCCATCACGTGGAAGGCATGCCGCAGCCGCGTTTCGCCGGGGGACTGGCACCGTGCATCGGCCAAGCCCAGGAATCCACTGAGCAGGGCGGTGCGGGGGTGACCCTTGACCAGGTCAGCGGCGGCCAGCAACTCCGCCCGAGACACGAGGTTGCGCTGCAGGGCGGCGTCGGCGGCGATGAGGGCGGCCATGGGGCCGCACGTGGTGGCAGTCTGCGCGATGACGAAGCTGACCGTGAGCTGACCATCGCGCCAAGCCCCCAGGGGTGGGCGCCGATGGATGACAAGCCCTGGCCGACGGCGAGAGTGCAGGGACTGGGTCCGGGTGAGATGGACGGTGGCAAGGTCCGCCCGGAAGGTGGGCAGTCCACGGTCGACCAGGGCGCTGTAGTGGCTGAGCACCGCGCGACCGGCATACCCCTGGGTAGCTGCTTGAGCTGCCAGACGGTGAGCGGACTGCGGCGTGGGGGCTGCTCCCACGGCATACCAACCCCGGCTGAGCCGCACGAGGTGACCGTCGCGGACGAGCGAGGTGACCCGGCGGTCGTCCAGGCCAGCCCTGCGCAGCGCAGGGGTGTCGACGACCGACCCAGGGGAGAGCGCGAGAAGGAGGTCCATGGCGGCACTCTGCCCAGTCACGCGTGGCTGCCGCGGAAGTTATCCACAGCGCCGGCTGCGTCGACCGGGTGCGCTGGCTCAGAGCGCCAGCTGCGGTGACCTTGGCCGCGCTGCGGTGAGGGTCCAACCTCAGCGCAGTGTCGCCAACCTCACTGAACCTCAACCACGCTGGCGTGGCGGCTCTCGCTGCGCCGGGCTTGGGAAAGCGCCACGATCTGGACCACGGCGAAGGGCACCCAGATCGCTCGTTCGATGAGGGATGGCGAGGCGAGATTCATCCCAGCAGAGAGGGTGGCAAATCCCAGCGCACCGGTGAGCAGCCGTCGCCGCGACCTCGGAGCCGAGATGCCGCCGGCCAGCGCGACGCCGAGCCCTGCGAGGACCGCTGCCGAGCCCACACTTGCGATCCGGTACCCCGCCGGCAGCACGCCCGGCATGGCTCCGCCCCAGGCGGCAGCTCCCCAGGGCGCACCCGCCGCCAAGGCGAGCTGGAATCCGGCCGCAGCGCAGAAGAGGCCACCCGAGAGCCCGGCGGCTGTCGACGGGACGGCTGGAGGCGTCGCGGGCAGCGGGCGGGACATGGGTGGAGACTAAGATATCTGACAGATATAATCAACCATGGCTCGCACCTCCCAAACTCGGCTGGCTGTGCTCGGAGCGCTCTCGGTCGAACCGATGACGGGGTATGCCGTCCGCGCCGCCATCCGGGACACGTTGGGTCACTTCTGGCATGAGAGCTTCGGTCAGATCTACCCGACCCTGGCCGAGCTGGAGCAGGAGGGTTTGATTCGCCGCACGGTGCCGGGGCTGACGTCCGGGGCGGTGCTCGAGATCACGCCTGCTGGGACGGCGGAGCTGCGCCACCTCCTCCGCGGGCCCATCCGTCGCACCCCACCCCGTAACAGCCTGCTGCTCAGACTCTTCTTCGGGAGGCAACTTGGCGTTGATGGCTGTCGACAGCTGCTCATCGAGGCGTTGGCCGAGGCCGAGGCGTCGGCCCAGCGGTTCGCCGAGATCCGCGCTGGGTCGGATTCCGAGCCCGCGTCGCCGGACCAGCCCTATTGGCTCATGACCCTGTCGGCCGGAGAGTATGCCGCCCAGGCCCAGATCGCGTGGCTGCGCGAGAGCCTGGCTGCGCTGGCGACAGTTGACGCTGGGCCGGCAGCAGGTGAGCCTGCGCCGGCGACAGGTGATGGCGAGGCCCAGAGTGCGTCTGTCGACCCAGGACGCCAGCTGCGGTGACCTTGGCCGCGCTGCGGTGAGGGTCCAACCTCAGCGCAGTGTCGCCAACCTCAGCGACCCTCACCGAAGCCGACCGGATCGCGATCTTGGGCCGCACTGAGGGCGTCAAGAATGAGCAGGACCATCCGACAGGTGAGATTCGGCGTGACTATGACTAGGGTGAAACCCAACGCAGTGTGAAAAGGGCCACACCACCCTGCTGCGGCGATGAGCTTGGCAAGGTTGGCAATGACGCCACGGTCGGCACCGGCGATCCCGGAACCCGACCAACGGCCTGGCCCACCCGGCATACCTGCCCGGGTCGGAGAAGGAGTGCCTCGTGAGTGATGCTCGACCGTGGGCCGACGGTGGCCCCGACATGATCCAACTCCTCACGCCTGAGGGGGAGTTCGTCGAGACCGCGCCGCAGGAATACCGTGACATCGCGGCCCGGCTCAGCGATGACGACCTGCGCGGGTTCTATCGCGATCTGGTCTTCATCCGCCGCTTCGACGCCGAGGCGACTGCGTTGCAGCGCCAGGGTGAGCTCGGCCTGTGGGCCAGCCTGCTCGGCCAGGAGGCGGCTCAAGTCGGCTCCGGTCGCGCCCTGCGCCGCCAGGATTACGCCTTCCCCACCTATCGCGAGCACGGCGTCGCGTGGTGTCGCGGGGTCGACCCGGTCAACCTCATGGGGATGTTCCGCGGGGTCAACCACGGCGGGTGGGACCCCAACGACAAGAACTTCCATCTCTACACGATCATCATCGGCGCCCAGACCCTGCACGCGACCGGCTACGCCATGGGCGTGCAGCGCGACGGCGCGGTCGGCACCGGCGATCCCGATCGCGACACGGCGGTCATCGCCTATTTCGGCGACGGTGCGACATCGCAAGGTGACGTCAGCGAGTCCCTGGTCTTTGCCGGCGTCAACAACAGCCCGGTCGTGTTCTTCTGCCAGAACAACCAGTGGGCCATCTCCGAACCCAACGAGAAGCAGACCCGCGCGCCGCTCTACCACCGCGCGCGCGGCTTCGGCTTCCCGGGGTTGCGGGTCGACGGCAACGACGTGCTCGCGGTGTATGCCGTGACGACCGCCGCGCTCGATGCCGCCCGCTCCGGCGCGGGGCCGAGCTTCATCGAGGCGTTCACCTATCGGATGGGGGCGCACACCACCTCTGACGACCCGACGAAATACCGCCTGTCTGCCGAGGTCGAGCGGTGGAAACTGCGAGACCCCATCGAGCGGCTCAAGGCGTGGCTGGCCCACATGGGCAAGGCCGATCGGGCGTTCTTCGACCAGGTCGCCCGCGAGGCCGACGAACTCGGCGCCGACGTGCGGGCGCGGTGCCTGGCGCTGTCGGACCCGGTTGGCACCGACATGTTCGAATACGTCTACGGCGAGCCCCACCCGGTCATGGCCGCCGAACGCGAGGAGTTCACGGCATACCAGGGCAGTTTCGATGGTGCGCACGGCGACGCCGAGGCGAGCCTGGAAGGGAGCCACGCATGAGCGCCGCTGCCGCACCGAACCTGCCCAAGGGCGACGGCCCCACGGCATACCCACGCACGTCGACGCTGGCCAAGGGGATCACCAGTGGCCTGCGGGCCGCGATGGAGCGTGACCCCAAAGTCGTCCTGATGGGTGAGGACATCGGCAAGCTCGGCGGCGTCTTCCGGGTGACCGAGGGCCTGCAGAAGGACTTCGGCGAGGAGCGGGTCGTCGACGCCCCGCTGGCCGAGGCGGGCATCATGGGCACCGCCATCGGGCTCGCCCTGCGTGGCTATCGTCCGGTCGTCGAGATCCAGTTCGACGGGTTCGTCTATCCCGCGTTCGACCACATCGTCAGCTCGATCGCCAAGATGCGCTCGCGCTCGCTCGGTCACGTCGAGCTGCCGATCGTCGTGCGGATCCCCTTCGGCGGGGGTATCGGCGCCGTCGAGCACCACAGCGAGAGCAACGAGGCCTATTTCGCCCACACCGCGGGCCTGCGCGTGGTCGCCTGCTCCAACCCGCAGGACGCCCACTGGATGATCCAGCAGGCCATCGAGTGCCGCGACCCGGTCATCTTCTACGAGCCCAAGCGCCGCTACTGGGACAAGGGCGAGATCGCGGGGGAGCCCAGCCGGGGGCTGTTCGAGGCGGGGGTCGTGCGCCCCGGCACCGACGTCACGGTGCTGTGTTACGGCCCGATGGTGCGCACCTGCCTGCAGGCCGCCCAGGCCGCCGAGGAAGAGGACATCAGCCTCGAGGTCATCGACCTGCGCTCGCTCTCGCCGCTGGACACCGGCACGATCGTCGACTCGGTGCGCCGCACCGGCCGCTGCGTCGTGGTGCACGAGGCCTCGACGTTCCTCGGGCTCGGTGCCGAGATCGCCGCGCTCGTGCAGCAGGAGTGCTTCTTCTCGCTGGAGGCACCGGTCGCGCGGGTCGGCGGCTACAACGTGCCTTACCCGCCCAGTCGGCTCGAGGAGGACTTCCTCCCCGACCTCGACCGCGTGCTGGACACCGTCGACCGCCTCATGGCGTACTGAGAGGGACCCGTCATGGCCGTCCGTGAATTCCTCCTGCCCGATCCCGGCGAGGGCCTGACCGAGGCCGAGATCGTCACCTGGCGGGTCGCCGTCGGCGACACCGTCAAGGTCAACGACATCGTCGTCGAGATCGAGACCGCCAAGTCGCTGGTCGAGCTGCCGATCCCGTGGGCGGGCACCGTGTCCGCCCTGCTGGCGCCTGAGGGCGCGACCGTCGAGGTCGGCTCCCCGATCATTGCCATCGACGATCCCACGTATGCCGGTGGGTCGCCTGCCGCTCCGGCGTCGGGTGCCGCTGCGGTCGGGTCAACCGCGAAAACCTCTGTGCCACAGGCTGATTCAACTCTGGCGAGCCCTCCGGCCGGCAGGTCGGCGGCTCCGGCCGCCCGGGCCGCTGCCGGCGTCTTCGACGGTGGGCCGGCTCCCGACCCCGCGGGTGACGAGCCTGTCGCCGAAGGCCTCATCGGAGGCACGACGTCGACCGGTCGCACCGCCGTGCTCGTCGGCTACGGCATCAAGCAGACCGAGGCCAAGCGACGCCCGCGGCGCAAGGAAGCCATCGTCCGCGAGATCGCCGCTCCCCCAGGCGAACACATCGACCAGCCTCCCACGGCCCGGATGGGCGGGCTCGTCGCGGCCCACGCCCCCGAGGTGCGCCGCGACAACCGGCCAATCGCCGAACTCGCCCAGCCGCACAAGGCGCCGCGGGTCCACGCCAACGTGCTGGCCAAGCCCCCGGTCCGCAAGTACGCCAAGGACGTCGGCGTCGACCTGGCCCAGGTGCCGGCCGCCGGTGAGACCATCACCCGCGCCGACATCGACGCCTTCCTCGCGGCTCGCGCCGGCGCGGTGGGGACCGCGACAGCCGGTATGCCGGGTGCGGGCGGTGCCGGGACGGCATACCTCGCGGGTGCTGCCGGTGCCGCCAGCCGGGGCGAGACGCGGGTGCCGATCAAGGGCGTGCGCAAGATGACCGCCCAGGCCATGGTGGGCTCGGCCTTCACCGCGCCGCATGTCACCGAGTGGATCACCGTCGATGTCACGCCGACCATCGAGCTGGTCGAGCGGCTCAAGGCCGATCGAGAGTTCGCCGGGGTCAAGGTCACCCCGTTGCTCGTGCTCGCCAAGGCCATGTGCGTGGCGATCAAGCGCCACCCCGAGATCAACGCGTCATGGGACGAGGCCGCGCAGGAGATCGTGCTCAAGGGTTATGTCAACCTCGGCATCGCCGCGGCGACGCCCCGCGGGCTCATCGTGCCCAACATCAAGGACGCCGACCTGCTGACCATGCGCCAGCTCGCCGACGCGATGGCGGGCCTGGTCGCGACGGCCCGGGAGGGTCGCACCCAGCCGGCCGACATGTCCGGCGGCACGATCACCATCACCAATGTCGGGGTCTTCGGCGTCGACACCGGCACGCCGATCCTCAACCCGGGCGAGGCCGCGATCATGGCCTTCGGTGCGATCCGCAAGCAGCCCTGGGTCGTCACCGCCGCCGACGGCAGCGACGAACTCGCGATCCGGCATGTGACGACCCTCGGGTTGTCCTTCGACCACCGTCTGGTCGACGGCGAGCTCGGGTCGCGCTATCTCGCCGATGTCGCCGCGATCCTCGCCGACCCGGCCCGCGGGTTGGTCTGGGGGTAGGTCCAGCGGTGCGCCGGTCCGGGACGGCGGGCGCACGGCATACCCTGGCCTGATGCTCGCCGCCTACCGCCCGCTGCTGCGCGTCCCCGGAGCGCCGGCTTTCATCGCGGGTGGGGCGCTCGCGCGGGTGGGCGGCGCGATGTTCGGGGTGTCGATCATCGTCATGGTGTCGGCGCGGCGGGATTCGTTCAGCCTGGCCGGGGCGATGACGGCGGTGGGCGTGCTCGTGCTCGCGGCGGCCGGGCCGGTGCTCGGGCGGCTGGTCGACCGGCACGGACAGCGGCGGATCGTCCTGCCGTTCGCGATCTGGTCGACCGCGTGCGGGTTGGCGACCGTGGTGCTCTCGTGGATCGGGGCGCCCTCGTGGACCCTCTTCCTCACCTATGGGCTCTCGGCGATCCTGCCCGAGATGGGGCCGCTGTCCCGGGCCCGCTGGGCGCACGTCTTCGGCGCCGAGCCCGACACCCTGCACACGGCGATGTCCTTCGAGCAGGTCATGGACGAGGCGTCCTTCGTGCTCGGGCCGGTGCTGGGCATCGTACTGTCGACGGTGTGGTTCCCGGAGGCCGGGCTGCTCGTCGCATATGTCCTCTACCTCATCGGCATGGTCTTCTTCGTGGGGGCGCGTGCGACCGAACCTCCCGTGGTCCCGCACCACGACAGACCCGACGGGTATGCCGTCGCCCGGCCCGGGATGTTCGTCGTCGCCGCGGTGCTCACCATGGTCGGGGTGATCTTCGGCTCCAACGAGGTGGTGGCTGTGGCCGTGTCGAAGGAGGCCGGGCAGCAGAGCTTCTCCTCGGTGATCCTCGCGCTCTTCGCCCTCGGGTCGACCATCGCGGGAATCGCCTTCGGCGCCAAGGTTTTCCGGATTTCGCTCAGCCATCGCCTGCGATATGCCGCGCTCGGCATGTTCCTCCTGGAGGCCCCGGCTCTCTTCGTCACCGATCTGCGCGGGCTCGCCGTCGTCATGCTCGTGGCCGGCTGCGCGACCGCGCCGATGCTCATCACCGCCATGTCGTTGAGCCAGCAGCTCGTGCCCCCGGCGCTGGTCACCGAGGGCATGGCCGTCGCGGTCACCGGCATCCTCATCGGCATCTCGACCGGGGCGGCCGCCGGCGGCTGGGTGGTCGAGCACCTCGGCCCACACCAGGCGTATGCCGTGCCCGTCGCCGCCGGGTTGATCGCCGTCGTGCTCTCGTCGGCGTTTTTCCGGCGAATCCTGCGCGCCGAGCGGGCTGAGGTGGCGGAATCGGAGCTCGCGCTGGACTGACGGAGGGGCCCGCGGCCTCTGATCAGGGCTGTGCCAGAGTTGCCGGCATGAGTGGTGTCGGCATGCGGGTGGTCGTCGTCGGAGCCGGGATCGGAGGGCTGACCGCAGCGGTCGCGCTCGCCCGTCGTGGTCACCAGGTCACCCTCATCGAGCGCGCGCCCCAGTTCGAGGCGATCGGTGCCGGCCTGCTCGTGGCTGCCAATGCCGTCCAGGCGCTGGCCGCGCTCGGCATCGAGGTCAGAGACCACGGCCCGCACGCTGGCCAGGTGCTCGACGCCATGGAGCTGCGGCGCGACAACGGCGCGCTGCTCGGAGCCGTCGATATCGCTGGCCTGCGCGCCGACTTCGGCCCGAGCTACGCCATGACCCGCACCCATCTCCACCGGCTCATAGCCGACGCTCTACCCGGTGACGTCGACGTGCGCCTCGGCACCACGGTCACCTCGGTGCACGCCCGCGGCCGCGACGTCGACGTCACGCTCGCCGACGGCCAGACGCTCACCGCCGACCTGCTCGTCGGTGCCGACGGCCTGCACAGCGCGATCCGCACCGAGGTCTGCGGCCTCCAAGAGCTGCGGTATGCCGGTGAGACCTGTTGGCGGGGGCTGGCCCCCATGGGCATCGGCCGCACCGCCGTCGAGGCCTGGGGTGACGGCACGCGGGTGGGCGCCTTCCCGATGAGCCCGGACACCGTCTACTACTACTTGCTCCACGTCACACCACAGGCGAGCCCGGCACCCGCCTGGCCCGAACTGCGGGAGGAGTTCACGGCATACGTGGGGCACGGGGTGTGCGGTGAACTCGTCGCGGGCCTGAGCGACACCCCACCCCTGCACCACGACCTGCTCGAGCTTCCCCGCCACGTCTGGGGCGTCCCCCGCGCGATCCTGCTCGGTGATGCGGCGCATGCCATGACGCCGAATGTCGGGCAGGGCGCCGCGATGGCCATCGAGGATGCGCTCGTGCTGGCCCGAGTGCTCGACGACGGCATCGACGGGGCACTGCTGCGCTATCGCACCCTGCGAGCCCCGCGGGTGCAGGAGATCGCCTCGCGCGCAAGGCAGTTCGGGCAGGCAGCGCTGGTTCGCGGACGTTTGGCGACCGGCTTGCGGGCTGCGGCGTTCAAGGCCGCCCCGGCGCGCTACTACGCCGCCAGCTGGCGCGCCATGATCGGCGACGGCGTCGACGTGGTGCGCTCGGTCGGCGGCTCCCCGCAGGACTGATCCCGAGTTCGCCGGCGGTTTGGGGAATGCCCACCCCCGGCATACAGTTGCGTGCTGCAAACAACCATCTGGTCCTCACCCCGCGAAGGAAGCCCCGCTCGGATGCCGTCCCACGCGCAACTGCTCGACCCGACCGAGGCCACCGCCCGGCTCGCGGCCGAGTTCATCCGCGTCGGCAAGCTCTTCGCGGCGCTCAAGCAGCACGCGCCGTCCCCCCTTCCCGGAGTCGACTCGACGCATTTCGCGGTGCTCACCAACCTCGCCGACGGCAGCAAGCGGGTCTCCGACCTGGCCGGCTGCATTCACGTGGAGGTCTCGACGGTCAGCCGTCAGGTGAGCCACCTCACCGCGCTCGGCGTCATCGCCAAGGAGGCCGACCCGCACGACGGCCGAGTCGCCGTGCTCAGCCTCACCGACACCGGCCGTGCCGTCGTCGACCGGATGACGGCGACCCGGGGGGCTTGGCTGGGTCGGGTGCTGGCCGGTTGGACGCCGCAGGAGCTGGCCCGCTTCGCCGACGACGTCACCCGCTTCGCCGACGACCTGGAGGCCACCCGGGCTCGCACCGACGGCCCTGCCGACGTCGAGCCCCGCCCGCACTGAGCACCGTCCGCACCCGCCGGAGCGCCCCCATCGAGGGGCCCGCTCGGCGGGGTCCGCAGCCCTACCCGCACTTCCCCACCACCTGCACCCGCCAGACGTATGCCGTTCGAGGAGAGTCATGTCCGACACCGCAGTGCCCGTGTCACGGGATGAACCGTTGACCCACAAACAGATCGTCACCATCCTCATCGGGCTGATGATGGGGATGTTCCTCGCGGCCCTCGACCAGACCATCGTCGCCTCCGCGATGCGGGTCATCGCCGACCACCTGCAGGGGTTGTCCGCGCAGGCGTGGGTCACGACGGCATACCTCATCACCTCGACGATCGCGACCCCGCTCTACGGGAAGCTGTCCGACATCTACGGGCGCAAGCAGTTCTTCATCGCCGCCATCACGATCTTCACCATCGGGTCGATGCTGTGCACCCTGGCCTGGTCAATCCCGTCGCTGGCCGCCTTCCGTGCGGTGCAGGGCATCGGCGCGGGCGGGCTCTTCTCGCTCGCGCTGGCGATCATCGGCGACATCGTGCCGCCGCGCGAGCGGGCCAAGTATCAGGGCTACTTCCTCGCCGTCTTCGGGTCCTCGAGTGTGCTCGGGCCGGTCATCGGTGGGTTCTTCGCCGGCGCCGACAAGATCCTCGGGATCGACGGATGGCGTTGGGTGTTCCTGGTCAACGTCCCGATCGCCGTCGCCGCGCTCTTCGTCGTCACCCGCACCCTGCACCTGCACCACCACCGGCTCGACCACCGCATCGACTGGTGGGGCGCGGTCGCGCTGACGGTCGCCGTCGTGCCGCTGCTCATCGTCGCCGAGCAGGGTCGCGAGTGGGGCTGGACCTCGTCCACGGCGCTCATCTGCTACGCCATCGGGCTGGTCGGGTTCGTCGCAGGGCTATTCATTGAGCGGTCCATGGGTGAAGAGGCGCTCATTCCGCTGCGGCTGTTCACCAACCGCACCGTCGCGTGGGCCTCGATCGGGTCGATCTTCATCGGTATGGGGATGTTCGGCGGCCTGGCCGCGCTGCCGCTGTACCTGCAGATCGTCAAGGGCGCCACGGCCACCCAGGCTGGCCTGCAGCTGCTGCCGATGACGCTGGGCATCATGTTCGGCTCGATCCTGTCCGGTCAGCTCATCTCGCGCACCGGCCGCTACCGCCGCTACCCGATCATGGGTGCCGCCCTGCTCGTGGTGTCGCTGTTCGCTTTCCACTACGTCACCGCCGACACCCCGCTGTGGCAGTCGATGATCGTCATGGTGTTCTTCGGGATGGGCCTGGGCTTCAACTTCCAGCCGCTGACCCTGGCCATCCAGAATGCCGTCCCGCTGCGCGACATCGGCGTGGCCACCTCGTCGGCGACCTTCACCCGGCAGATCGGCGGCACCTTGGGCACGGCGATCTTCCTGTCGCTGCTGTTCTCCAGCGCCAAGGACAAGATCGGCGAGTCGTTCCGGGTGCTCGCGCCACAGGCCGATTTCCAGGCCGCGCTGCGCGCACCGGTCGGCGACGCGGCAGCCAACCAGGCCTTCATCTCGCAGATGAAGGCAGGCTCGGCTGCCGGTGATGCGGCCAGTGGTTTCGGCAACGCGCTCAACGACTCGTCGTTCCTCAACCTCATCGACCCGCGACTGGCCCGCCCCTTCCTTGTGGGCTTCTCCGACGCGATGTCGACGGTCTTCCTGGTGGCCTCGGTCCTGCTGGTGTTCGCCTTCATCGCCTCGTTGTTCCTGCCGCACGTCGAACTGCGCTCGGCGGCGTCCTTCCAGAAGGCTCGCGCCGGGGGTCCTGACGACGGAGACAGTGCTGCCCCCACCGGTGCAGCCACCGAGCAGGCAGACGACCTCGCCCCACCTGCGATAGGCCACTGAGGCCGGGTCAGGGAGTGATGACGAGGGCTTCGACGACAGCGTGGGCGATACCGGGGTCGCCGGACACGGCATACCGGGTCGCCTCGACCGAACGGCGACCTGCGCCGCGGCGGGTGAGTGACTCGGTGTCCATCGAGATCCAGGTGACCCCGGCCGGCCGATCCGACTGAGCCACCCCGTCGGACCCAGCCGAGGGCCGCAACGCTTCGATCTCCGCCTCGGACAACGCCACTCCCAGTGGCTTGCCGTCGTCGCGCACCCCGATCCGGGTGCCCTCGATGCCCAGCACCGGGCCGGTGGATTCCAGCACGACCACCTCGCCGGCCGGCACCTTCGCCACCCGCGAGGCCAGCAGACCCAGCGACCGGAACACCGTCTGGGTGAAGATCGCCGCACCGACCGTGTCGAGTCCGCCCGGCCGGCCGAGTGCGACCCGCAGGTCCTGCTCGTGCGCCCAGACATCGCGCGTGCGCAGAACCATGAGTTCGCCCAGGGTGCTCGCGGGCAAGGAGATCGACAGCGGCAGGGTGACCGGGGTGTCGGCGGTCAGACCGGGCGCTCGGAGCGCGGCCATCCGGCGGTCGATGGCCTCGGCCAGCTCGTCGACCACCCGATGCCCCGACCACCAGCGCCGTTCGGCGACCCCGCGCTCCATGTAGCGGCCGAAGTGGTTGAGCACGTGCGGCAGATCCGGCACCTCGGGAGGCTCAGCCCCACCCGCGATAGCCACCTCGATCGAGCTCACGTGGGCCACCTGATCCTGCACGGTCCACCCCGGGCACTCCGTCGCGAGCCCGAAATCATCGGCGCGGCAGCCCTGTCCGAGCGCGAGCACCGCCCGCAAGGTCTGCTCGAAGGCGTCGACAAGGGCCGGGAGATCGGTGGGAACGGGCGGCGAGAGCGGCATACGCCAATCTAGCGCCGCACGACCCGCGCCCTGCGGCCCGCCCCCGAGTCCCTAAGGTTGACCCATGGCCACCTCCGTCCCGGCCGCGCGCTCTGCCCACGGTTCCCCAGTCCTCCCGCTTGCCCTCGCCACGCTGGCTGCCGTCGTCGCGGTCATCGGCTCCGCGATGGTCGGCGGGGCTGCCGCCCCCGCCGTCGCCGGTCTCGACGATCCCGGCAGTGTGGTCCGGTGGGGGCTGCCCCTGGTGCGAGCCGTCCACGACCTGGCCGCTGCGGCGTGCATCGGCCTGTTCGTCATGACCGCCTGCACCGTGCCCGACCGCGCCTCCGACGCCCTGTCGAAGGGCACCCGGCTCGGCATCGTCGCCGGCATCGTATGGATCGTCGCGGGTTTGGTCGGCGTCGTGCTCGGCTTTGCAGACATTGCCGGTATGCCGGTGGGCAGCCAGGGCTTCTTCGTGCAGTTCCGCGCGTTCGTGTGGTCCATCGAGCCGCTGCGCGAAGGCCTGATCAGTGTCTTGTTGGTGGCCATCGCGGTCACCATCGCGGCTAGCTCCAGCACCCGACTGGCCAGTCTGTGGTCCGGAATAGTCTCTCTCACAGCGCTTTTCCCGCTGGCCCTGGCCGGCCACGCCGCCAGCACCCTGGAGCACGAAACCGCCGTCAACGCGCTGCTGTTCCACCTGGTCGGCACCGTCGCCTGGGTCGGCGGCCTGGCCGCTGTCACCATCCTGCGGCCCGCCCTCGGCAAGTGGCTGCCGGTCGTCGTCGAGCGCTACTCCGTCATCGCCGGCTGGGCACTGCTCACCGTCGGTCTGTCCGGAGTGGTGAGTGCCGCCGTGCGGATGCAGGGACTGGGAGACCTCGGCACGGCATACGGGGCACTCATCCTGGCCAAGGTGGCCGCCCTGGTGATCCTCGGGGCGATCGGGTGGCAGCAGCGCCGCGCGGTCGTGGCGAAGCTGCGGGCCGCGCCCGGGCGGGTGTCGACCTTCGTGCGGCTGGTGCTCGTCGAGCTGCTCGTCATGGGCGCGACGGTCGGCGTCGCGACGGCCCTGGCCCGCACCGGCAACCCCAACAAGGTGCGTCCACAACCGGAAACGCTGGCCGAAGCCCTGACCAACTACCCCATGCCGCCTGCGCCGACCGCCACCTCATGGCTCACCATGTGGCGATGGGACTACCTCTGGGGCACGGTCGCGGTCGTGGCGATCGCGCTGTATGTCGGGGCCGTGGTGCGGCTGCACCGGCGCGGCGACCGGTGGTCGATCGGCCGCACCATCATGTGGGTGCTCGGCTGGGGCACCTTCATCTGGACCACCTGCGGCGCCCCCGGTGTCTATGGCCGGTTCTCGTTCTCGTGGCACATGATCCTGCACATGTCGGTGGCCATGCTCGTGCCGGTCTTCCTCGTGCTCGCCGCCCCGATCACCCTGGTCGTGCGCGTGGCGCCGCACCGCAAGGACGGCACCTACGGTCCGCGCGAGATCATCCTCGGCCTGGTGCACTCGAAATACCTGGCGGCGTGGGCAAATCCGGTGGTCGCATCGATCAACTTCGCATTCAGCCTGGTGATCTTCTACTACACGCCGCTCTTCGAGCTCGCGCTGACCACCCACACCGGGCACGTCTTCATGATCATCCACTTCCTGCTCGCCGGTTATCTCTTCGCCATGGTCCTCGTCGGCGTCGACCCCGGGCCGCGCAAGTGGGCACCGTCGCTGCGGTTGGTCATCCTCTTCGTGACGATCTCCTTCCACGCCTTCTTCGGAGTGGCGATGCAGTCGACCAACACCCTGCTGGCCGGCGGCTTCTTCGAACGCATCGCCGTTCCGTGGGTGCCCGATGTCCTCACCGATCAGTCGATGGGCGGCACCATCGCCTGGGGCATCGGTGACTTCCCCTCGCTCTTCCTCGCCCTGCTCGTCGTCCTCGCATGGGTCAAGTCCGACGACGCGGAGGCACGCCGGCACGACCGGCAGGCCGACCGTGACGGCGACGCCGACCTGGTGGCCTACAACGAGCAACTCGCGTTGTTGGCCCAGCAGGACGCTCGCCAAGAGGCCGCGGAGCGCCGCGCCCTCGAGCGCCACGAAAGGAACCCGCAGTGACCTTGCAGCCGCCCACCTTCGTCGCGCCTCCCGGGTGGCCCCCGGCCCCCGATGGGTTCCGTCCCGCGGCTGAGTGGTCGCCGGACCCCGCCTGGCCGCCAGCTCCCGAGGGCTGGCAGTTCTGGGTCGGCCCGGACGGTGAGCCGGCCACCGCACCCGAGGGCAGCTGGACCGGGCCGACGGGGCACGCACCGACGATGCCGCTCCCGACGACGCCCACGGCGGCGTTGCCCACCGTTCCGCCTCCCGCCCCGGCGCAGAGCCCTCCGCCATGGTCGCCGCCGCCTCCCGGCCAGCCCATGTCACCGGTGCCGCCGATTCCGCAGGCCGGTAGCCCGTGGGGCGCGCCTGCCGGTGCCAGCCCGACAAGCGCGGCACCAGCCGGTATGCCGTCCGACCCCTTCCGGCCCCCGCCTCCTTCCGCGCCAGGCACCTATCCCGGCGGACCGGCATACCCGGGTGGAGCGGGCGGACCGGCATACCCGGTCGGACCGGGTGGACCGGCATACCCGGGTGGAGCGGGCGGACCGGCATACCAGGGTGGAGCGGGCGGACCGGCATACCCGGGCGGGCCGGCGCACCCGGGTGCGGGGCATCCGGCGGGCGCTCCGCGCAAGAGCAAGACCCCGCTGATCCTTGGGGTCGTCGGTGTGGTCTTGGCGTTGCTCGTCGGCGGGTTCATCGTCGTGCGCGGGCTGGTGGCCGACGTGGTCGCCGGGGCCAAGCCGACCCCTTCCTCCGCCCCGACGACGGCCAAGACCCCTGTCCCGAGCTCTCGCCCCACCCAGACCTCCGCAGCCGCAACGGCACCGACCGCGAGCCCGGCGCCCAGCAACAGCCTCATCCTCACCGGCCCGACCCTGACCAAGGCCCAGTTCCGCAAGATCGTCCAGGCAGGAAAGCTCGGCACGCTCAGCGGCACCTTCACCGACACGGTCAATGTGAGCTTCCAGCCGAGCGAACTCAAGGGCATCCCCGAGTGCGATGCCTTGGCCAAGGCGCGCAAGGGCTACATCATCTCCACGGCCATGCAGACCGTGGACCTCGACCCGGCCTATTCGTTGCTCTTCGACAGCCCCGCGAGCAACCTCAAGGACCGCACCGATGAGGATGGTTGCTTCGCCAAGGCCCGGGCGAAGGGACTGTCCGGCTACGACGAGCTCGATGTCGAGGTGATCGAGGGAGTCGAAACCCGCAGTTGGGTCGACAACGAGGACACCGACTGGCTCGAGGTGAAGTACGGCAACGTCGACGTCACCGCGCCGCTGTCGCTGTCGGCTACCGATGCCGAACGGCTCGCCTTCGTGACGGCAGTGAAGGCCCAGGTCGACGCTGCCGCCCAGTCCTGAGACGGCGGGTGGGGGACACTCGGGTATGAGCATCGTGCGGATCTCCCTCATCCAGTTGGGCTACACCGACGACGAGTCGGTCGCCGACCGGGTCCACCGGGCCGCGCGACTGGTGCGCGAGCAGGCGGGGCGGGATCTGGTCGTGCTGCCCGAGCTCTGGGCGCCCACCGGGTTCGGTTACCGCACCTGGGCCGAGCGCGCCGAGCCGACCGACGGTGAGGTCGCCATGGCGATGGCCGCCGCCGCTCGCGAGGCCGGGGTGGTGCTGCACGCCGGGTCGATCATCGAGCGCAGCGTCGAGACCGGCCCGGAAGGCAAGCGGTTGTGGAACACCTCGCTGATCTTCGATCGCGCGGGGCAATTGGCGTCGGTCTATCGCAAGATCCACCGGTTCGGTTTCGCCGAGGGCGAGCCGTCCCTCCTGGAGGCGGGGTCCGAGGTGGCGGTCATCGACCTGCCCCTCTGCGGGTCCGCAACGGCCGGTGGGTCTGGCGGGCCTGGAGCGGGCGAGGCGTCTGACGGCCCGCAGATGCGGGCGCGCGTCGGGTTGTCCACCTGCTACGACCTGCGCTTCCCCGAGCTATACCGGCAGCAGCTCGACGCCGGGGCAGAGGTATTCATCGTGCCGGCCGCCTGGCCGGCCGCTCGGGTGGCCCACTGGTCGTTGCTCGCGCGGGCCCGGGCCGTCGAGAACCAGTGCCTCATGATCGCCTGCAACACCGCCGGCACCCACGCGGGCGTCCGGATGGGCGGCCGGTCGGTCGTCGTGCTGCCCACCGGTGAGGTCGCGGCGGAGGCGGGCCAGGACGAGCAGACCCTCACCGTCGAGGTCGATCTCGATGTCATCGCCCAGACTCGCGCCGCCTTTCCGGTGTTGCGCGACCGGCGCCTGTAACGGCATACCCGTGCCTGGCACGGCATACCGGACGGGCCCGTCCCCGCGGCGTCGGTGCGCTGTGCCACAGTAGGCGCCGTGACCAGGGGAAACCACGCCGCCACAAGCGTCGGGGACATCGTCGCCGCGACGCCGCCAGACCGCGACCGCTGGGCCGATGCGATCCGCGCCGGCTCGCTGCTGGTCGTCATGCTCGGGCATTGGTTCATGGTCACCATTGGGTCGGACGGGTCGATCGGCAACGTCCTGGCGCTGGTGCCCGCGCTGCAACCGATCACCTGGGTGCTGCAGGTCATGCCGCTGTTCTTCCTGGTCGGGGGGGTCGCGCACGGGCACACCCTGGCGGGGATGGCTCGCCGCGGCGGGTCGGAGCGAGGCCGGTATGCCGTGTTCGTCCGATCCCGCGCCCGCCGGCTGCTGCGGCCCACCCTGGTCTTCCTGGGCGTGTGGGTCGGCCTTGGCCTGGTCGCCCATCTCAGCGGCGCCACCCGAGGCACCGCCGGCCAGGCCCCGCTGCTGGTCAACGCGCTGGTCATGGTGCCGCAGCTGTTGTGGTTCGTCGGCATCTACCTGGGCATCGGGGCCTTCGCGCCGACGATGTATCGCTGGCACCAACGGTCCGGGTGGACCGCGCTTGTCGTCCTCGTCGTGGCCGCAGTCCTCGTCGATGTCGCACGGTTCGCGCTCGGGGTCGGCATCCTCGGCAACCTCAACTTCGCCCTGGTCTGGCTCGCCGTGCACCAGGCCGGGTTCCTCTGGCGTGACGGCCGGCTGGACCACCGCACCGGGCCGGTGCTCGCCGTGGCGGCTGCGGCGGCCTTCGCTGTCGCGCTGCGGATCGGCCCCTACCCGCTCTCGATGGTGGGCCTGCCCGGGGCCGAAGTCTCGAACATGGCTCCGCCCACCGCTGCATTGCTCGCTCAGGGCCTGGTCCTCATCGGGCTCGCCGCCTGGGTGCGGCGCCCAATGAACGACTGGCTGTCCCGCCCTGGTGTGTGGCGCTGGGTGGTCCGGGCCGGGGGCCTGGCGATGACGGCCTTCCTCTGGCATCTCACGGCCCTGCTCGCCACGCTCGTGGTGGCCCGTGCCTTTGGGGTCGCGCTGCCCGAGCCGGCAAGCGCCCCGTGGTGGTGGACCCGGCCGCTGTGGGTGCTCGTGCTGCTGGTGCCCACCGCTGCCCTCATCGCGATCTTCCTGCGCTTCGACCGGCCGGGGGCCGGGCGGGGAGCGGACGGCATACCGACCGAAACCCGCGCCTGGCCCGACGCGGTCGCGGTGCTGGCCGTCCTCGTCACCGTCTTCGGCGTGCTCATGGTGTCGATCACCGGCGTCGACATCCTGGGCAACCGTCCGCAGTTCTTCCTCGTGGGCGAGGTGGCGCCAGGGGTCGCCTTCGCCGTGCTGCTCGCCGGGCTGGCGCTGCTGCGGGTATGCCGTCCGCGCACCCGCTGAGTGGCACCCGCTGACGCGTTGTGGTCGAGTCCGGCGGGGGCGCCCGGCGGGGCCGCCCACCTGGGTCCTCACAACGAACTGCGCCGGGGCGCAGGAGGATCCGCCCCGCCGCAGTGGGTCATGGCAGTTCAGGCCATCAGTTGCCAGAGCATGCCCAGAGTGCCGACTGCTCGAGGGCGCCGATTGCGTGGTCGGGGTGCCTCGGCGTAGCCGGTCATCGGCGATGTCGCCCCGGGTCGCTTACTGCGTGTTCGTGGAAGTGGACGGTCTTGGCTCCCGGGTTGCCGGGAGTGTCGGGGCCGCCCGGGTTGTCGGGGTTGTCGGTGGTGGTGTGGTGTCGGTGGTGGGGGTCGTGGATCAACCGGTGGTGGTAGCCACACAACGGGATCGCTTGATCAAGGTCGGTGAGCCCGCCTTTCGACCAGGGCTGCTGGTGGTGCAACTCTGACCACGCGAACGGCCGGTCACACCCGTCTGCGGCGCAGGTGTCGTAGATGAGGGCGAGGGCGGTGCGTTGCGGGTCGCTGAAGAACCGGTGATGTCGGCCGAGGTCGAGGACTTGCCCGGGTCCACCGAGGACTGCGGGGAGGATCCCGGCTTGGCAGGCGATCCGCCGGGCGGCACTGGCCGAGATCAACGTGCCGGTGTCGGTGCTGGCGGCACCACCACTGGGGGTCATCTCCAACAGCGTCCCGGTGCTCTCCCGGACCGACTGCTGCACCAGTGCCGCCTGTGCAGCGCCGACGGCTTGTTCCATGGTCATCGTGACGATCACGGTGGCAGCGACTTTGCCGGTGAGTCGTTCGGTGTCCAAGTGCTCGATCAACTCAGTCAAGGCACGTCCGCGGCGGTGGGCCCAGTCGATGTCGGCCCAATCGGCGTTCCGACCCGCCCCCCGACCCGCACCAACAGCCACCGCACCAGAGTCCGCCTGCCCAGCCGCGCCAATGCCAAACGCGGCGGGCGTGCCAGCGTCGCGAGCGGCCTCGGCCGAGTCGGCGGACGCGGTCAACCCGAACGCGGCACCCGCAGTGTCGCCGGGGACGTTGCCCGTGTGTTGGGCCTGGCGGGTGGAGGCGTGTAGGTCGGCAGCGACTGACCCGTCACTCAGGTCACCAGCAGCGATCTGACCGTCAGCTAATGCTGCTTCGGCGGCTCGGCGGAGGTGATCACGCCGGGGCGCGGTCATCGACTGCAACACCTTCCCCAGCATCCGCGCAGTGAACGTCGGCAACAACGCCTGCAGTCGCGTGGTCCCATCACCCAGGTCTTGCATGGTGACCGTCGCCAACCGGTACGCCCGACACTCCTGATCAACCAACTGCGCTTCGACATGCTCAGCCACCTCAGCGGCAGAGCGTTCAGCAGCAGCGAGGGCGAACTTCGCCGCCCGAGACAACCGGCCCGGGTTCAATTGCTGCGCCTTCTGAACCAGGGAGGTTTCGACCTTGGCCCGCTCAACGTCAGTCAACGTCTCCGGGAGTTTGTCCATCGTCGCGGCGATAATCCCCACACTCCGGCCAGAGACGTCACCGGCGTCGAACGCCGCCCGGGTCACCGCCAACCCCTCACCATCCAACGCGGTGGCCAACTGCACCTTCCGCGCCGCATCAGCCCCACCACTACGGGTCGCTGACGCCACCCACGCTGAAGTCGAGGAATGCCCGGTCCGGCGATGCACCTGCTGCCGGTCAGCCCGAGCCACCAACGCCAACCGCAACGCCTCCACCCGACGGGCGATCCGCTCCACCTCACCAATATCCGCAGCACCCACCACCACGGCAGCAGCCGGGTCAGCCAACCGGGCATGCACCTGGTCCACCAGTGCATGCAGCACCCCCGTCGGCACCCCCACCACCACAGCCGACCCCCCAGCACCCACCCCCGCGACACCGCACCGGACGGCATACCGCCGCCTGGCTGCGAGTCCAACAGAGTGATCGTCATAGCACGAGTGTACTACGACACAAGTTCGATTTCCAGTCCAGAATTTCGCCGTTGGCTTCCTACTGACGGAACGCCGGAGTGGTGTAGTAGTCGCCTGAGGCGCTGGCTGCGATGACCTCCAGCGGCCAGCGGGTCAGCGCCAGATCGAGGACCGTGCGGCCGCCCGAGAGGATTGCGGTGGCCAACACGTCGGCCGTGACGATGTCGCCCGCGACGACGGTCACCTGCACCAACCGGTCGGCGTCATCCTGGCGCCAGACGTGCTCGCCGCGCTCGGTGACGCCACTGGTCGCCACGGCCGGGTATGCCGTGGAGCAGGTGAACTGGGTGAGGAGGCGGCCGCGGTCGGTCGGGTCCACGACCCCGACGACCCACGGCATACCGTCGGCTTGGGTGCCCGAGCTGAGCACATCGCCACCGGCGTTGAGGCACCAATCCGCCGCACCGTGGGCGCGCAGTGTTGAGCCGGCCTCGTCGATGGCGATCGCCTTGACCACTCCGGACAGGTCGATGCTGCCGTCCGGCCGGTGCGGTGTGAAGGCGCCCGAGGTCGCGCTACGCCAGCGCTCGGCCAGGTCGTAGGTGTCCCTCATGCGCCGGCTCGTCTGGGCTATCGGCACGACGCCACGAGCGACCGAGGTTGCCTCGGATTCCGGCTTATAAAGACTGAATTGATCGTCTAGTGCGCGAAAGACGTTCTCAACAGCGGCGATTGCGCCTGCGGGAGCCTCCACGGCGAAGACGAGGCTCACTGCCGTGCCCATCGAGGTGAAGACGTGGCGAGTTCCGGTGGTGGTCAACGTGATCAGGCCATCTGGTCGATCGCCGACTGCAGCGAGGTGAGGTATTTCGTGCTCGTGTAGGTCGCGCCGCTCACCGAGGACACCTGGGCCGATTGCGCGGCCAGCACCTCGCTCTTGAGGGTGGGGATGGCCCGGGCCTCGATGCTGAGGCTCTTCCCGTCGCCCGCCGTCGTCGTATAGGTGACATTGGTGATCTTGCCGCTGGCGACGGTGATCGTCACCTGCAGCGACCCCCAACGGTCGCTTTGCCGGGTGCCCGTGTAGGTGGTCGCCCCAGCGGTCGCGCCAGAGGCGGTCCCGGACGTAGTGCCCGACCCCGTCGTGCCAGTCGTGCCCGTCGTGCCCGTCGTGCCAGTCGTTCCAGTCGTGCCCGTCGTTCCAGCCGTCGTGCCCGACGAGGTCGCCGCGGCGGGGACGGTCGTGGTGAGGGTCTTTCCATGGGCGGTGCCGATGCCCCACCCGGTGGCGAGGATGCCGGCGGAGGCCAGCAGGGCAGCGGAGTTGCGTCGCGTGGTCATGGTTGTGCCTTTCGGGATCAGCGGGGTAGGGGTGGTGGTGGCCGGGTCGGTCACCAGGCGAACCGTTCGTCGTGGATCTGCACGGCCGGGATGCCGCACTCTTCGGCATTGCGCAGCACGGCATCCATCCAGACCTCCGGACCGCAGACGTAAAGGTCGGCGTCGGCCACCCACGGGACGAGATCGGTGAGGTGCGCCCCGGCATACGAGCGGGGAACCCAGGTGTCACCTGCGCGGGGGCCGACGAGGACGTGCAGAGTGGCGCCCTTGGCGGCGCAGAGCGTGCGCACCTCGTCGAGGAGGTAGAGCTCGTCGGGGGTCGAAGCGCGCAGGATGACGGCCGCATCGCCGGGGGCGAAGCCGGTCGATTCGAGCAGGGCCCGCACCGGGGCGATCCCGATGCCGGCGCCGACCAGGACGACCCGCTCGCGGGTGCGGGAGGCGTCGGTGAACATGCCGTAGGGGCCTTCGACGGCGACCCGGGTGCCGGGTCGCAGCGTCGCCAGTCGACCGGAACCGGCGCCGAGGTTGCGGACGGTGATGCGCAGGGTGGTCTCGGTCGGGTCGGCCGACAGCGAGAACGGGTGTGGCTGCAGGGCCAACGCCGGAGTGAGGAAGCGCCACTGCAGCCAGTGCCCGCCGCGTGCGCCGAGTGCGTCGAGGTGGCGCCCGGTGAGTTCGATCGACACGGCGTCGCGTCCGACCGGGGTAACCCGGCTGACGGTGAGGCGATGGGTGGCCGTCGCGATGATCGGGGCGATGACGCGGTAGGCCAGCATGACGCCTGCGGTGGCGAGGAACATCGCGATCCAGAAGCCACGGGCCAGGGTGCCCTCGGCGAACAGGCCACTCATCGAGAACTGGTGTGGCAGGGACGCGACGATCGCGGCATACGTCGTGAGGTGAATGGCGAACCACACCTCGTAGGGGTACCGGCGGCGCACGGCGACCATCGAGGAGATCCCGACGACGGCGAACATCAGCAGCGCGAGGCAGGCCCAGATGAAGTCGGTGGACGATTGCCACAGATCGACGAAGGTGGCGACCGGCGTGATCCTGCCCTCCAGGGCGTAGCCGGCCATGAGGAAGGCGCCGTGGGCCAGCATGCCAAAGACCATGCCGCGGCCGAGTTGTGCGTGCAGGGTCGTCGCGCGATCTTGGCCGAGGGTGCGGTCGATCACCGGCACCCGCGCGGTGAGCACGAGCATGAGGCACATCAGGGCAGTTGCGACCAGCCCGGTGATGATGCCGATGGCCGTGACCGCACCGCCCACGGTGGCGAATCTGGTGATCCCGCCGTCGGCGAGGAAGAGGGCGACAGAGGTCGCGACGAGCGACCAGCCGGCCAGGGTGAGCCAGTCGTGTCGGCGTTCGCGGCGCGCGGACTGTGCGCGGTAACGCTCGCCCAGCGGACTCATGCCGGTGCCAGAGGGGCGACGGACGCCCGCCGGGGTGCTGTGGGTGAGGGTCGATGTCGTCATGCCAGTGACGATCCGCCGCCCTCTTGTGAGGCGCCTGTGCGTGGACTGTCGTGCGCTTCTGCATTGTCGCAATACCTTAAGAATCCTTGATCTTAAGATTCTCTTGACATTCAAGAAAGCGCTCGTTCGAATCTTATCAATGACTCACATGAATGACAGGCCGGTGACAGGAGGCGCGGCCAATGTTCTCGGCAACGGGGTGACCGTCACCTCGAACCCGACAAGGAGATTGACCTCATGCGCACCAACAAGTTCGGACTCGCCGCCGCCTCGACCGCTGCTGTCGCCGCCCTGCTCATCGGAGGCGCCACGCTGGCCAACGCCGCCGACAACCCGACCCCCACCACCACGTCCGCCACCTCCTCCGCGGGCTCCAGCGCAGCGACGGTGCCGGGCGACGCGACGGCCGGCACCCCCGGCGACCGCGGCCAGCAGGGCGCCAGCCAGGACACCCCGGTGACCGGTGACGAGGCGACCCGGGTCTCGGCCGCGGTGACGGCCAAGGACTCGACCGTCACGGTCGAGAGCGTCCGCAAGGATCCCGACGGGTCCTATGACGTGCTCGGCAGCAAGGCCGGCGCCAAGGTGATGTTCGACGTGAGCGCCGACCTCGCGACGATCACCGAGAACGCCGGCGGCCCGGGACACGGCGGGCAGGGCGGGCCGGGCGGCGCGTCGCAGGACACCCCGGTGACCGGTGACGAGGCGACCCGAGTCTCGGCTGCGGTGACGGCCAAGGACTCGACCGTCACGGTCGAGAGCGTCCGCAAGGACCCCGACGGGTCCTATGACGTGCTCGGCAGCAAGGCCGGCGCCAAGGTGATGTTCGACGTGAGCGCCGACCTCGCGACGATCACCGAGAACGCCGGCGGTCCCGGCGGCCAGGGCGGCCACGGCCCCCACGACGCCACCGGTCAGCAGGGCCAGCAGGGGCAGCCGGGCCAGCCGGCACCCGCGAGCACCTCCACTGCCACGACCAACTGAACCCCGCGGCATACCGTGCCGCGCCACTCATCACCACGGCCGAGGCCGCACCCGAGCACATCGGGTGCGGCCTTCGCCGTCGTCGGCACCCCTCAGCGCGCGTCGAGCAGCGCCCGGATGCCGTGCCACGTCACGGCGACGCCGGCCAAGCAGATGACGCCGCTGAGCACGATCGAGGAGCCGCCCCAGGCGGCGAACACTCCGACGGCGACCATGAGGATGCCGACCATGGTCAGCAGGTATCCAGACATGACCAGAGGGTATGCCGGGTGGCCGGCTCAGCGGACTCGGGTGAGCCGGCCCTCGTCGAGGTGGTATTCCGCGTCGGCCTGATCGGCGCACCAACTGTCATGGGTGGCCATGAGCACGACCGCCCCCGCTGCGGCTTCGGCGGCCAGCAGCGACACGATGACCTCGCGGGTGTCGGCATCGAGGTCGCTTGTGGGTTCATCGGCAAGCACGACGCTGCCCTGCGCGGCTAAGCCCCGGCCGACGGCCACCCGCTGCTGTTGGCCTCCGGAGAGCTCTTCGACGAGGTGGTTGCCGGATTCACCGAGCCGCACGGCGTCGAGCGCGAGGTCGGCGCGTGCACCGGCCGCAGCGGCGTCCACGCCGAGCACGAGCAGGGGGACGACGATGTTTTCCCGTCCGGTCAGCGGCGCGACCAGGGTGTTGCCCTGCGGCACCATGACGACACCTTCGCGGGAGGCGAGGGCCCGATCGGCCGAGCCCGCCCCAGCGACCGGCCGACCGGCATACCGGACCGTGCCCGAGGTCGGAGCCAAAGCCCCGGCGAGGATCCACAGCAGCGTGGTCTTGCCCGCTCCCGAGGGACCGGTGAGGGCGGTGAAGCTACCCGGGGCGAGCCGCAGGTCGACCTCGTCGAGGACCCGTCGTCCGCCGAGGTCGATGGTGATCCTGGAGGCGTCGAGCGGCAGGGGAGCACGCGGCATACCGGGACGTTATCGGGTCGGGCGAGCCGCCTCGATGCCGGCCGAGGCGCCCCACTGAGGGCACGCCTCGGCTGACTCGCAAACTCGACGGACCTCTGGTCTGAGGGCCACCCCAGCGGCGCTGTCGGGAGTGCGGTGTAGCGTGCAGAATCGGCACTCGGGGAGACCCGGCGCGCGGCGCTCGATCGACCACATCGGTGCTCGGCCACGACGGTGCTCGGGAGGATCGGCATGCGGGCGGCACTTCGCTACCGGCGGGCGCAGGCACTCGTCGTGGCGGTGCTCTCTGCGCTGGTGACAATGTGCCTGGTCATCGCCCCGCTCTATACCCGCGCGCTCGAGCAGGCCATGGTCGGGACGGCGCTGCGCGAGGCTCCGGCCGAGCGCTCCGGGCTGCGCCTGGTCTCCACGAGCACAACCGACCGCAACCTCGCCGTGCCGAGCGACGACCTCACTGCGCTCGTTCCGCCGACGATCCGCGGGCTGTTCGGCACACCGATCGCGGCGACGAGTCTCGAGGTGCGTCAGATGCCGCTGCTCGGTCAGCCCGGGGGGCGGTTGCAGGCCCGGGACGGTCAATGCGAGCACGTGCGGTTCACCGCGGGAGCCTGCCCGGTGGCGGCGTTCGAGATCGCGATTTCGGCCGATCAGGCGCGCGAATACGGCCTCGCGCTCGGGCAGTCGATGGAGCTGGGCGAGTTCGACGAGGTGGTGAGCCTGCCCGAGGCGGCACCGCACGCGACGATGCGCGTCGTCGGGGTCTACGAGCCGGTCGACGGCGCCTACTGGTTCGGGGACCGGCTCACCGGGCAGGCGGCCAAGGGCCTGGGTTACGACACCATGCTCACGGCGCCGGCGAGCTTCACCGCGAGTGTCCCGATGCCCGGCGGCGGTTCCGGCTCATGGTTCCAACCTCGGTATGCCGTCGATCTCCCGCTCGCGCCCGACCGGGTGAGCGTCGATGACATCCAGGGGATGGGCGCGACGGTGGCCCGACTCGCGGAGTTCCCGATGGGCGTCGAAAATGCCGGCAGTCACATCGCGGCGACCGTGCGGGTGCACTCGGGGCTGCCGGCGATTGCCGACGAGATGTCGGTGGGTCGGTCGCAGGCCGCGATCACGGTGCCCCTGCTCATGGCGCAGCTCGGGCTGTTGCTCGCGGCGGTGTTGTGGCTCGTCCTCGTGGCGGCAGCCGACCAGCGCCGCGGCGAGGCGGCAGTCGCCCGGCTGCGGGGCCGCGGAGCTCGGGGCGCTCGCCGATTGCTGCTCACCGAGACGCTGCCGCCGGTCCTGGCCGGGGTGCCGATCGGAGCGGCGCTGGCCGTGGGTGCGGTCTCGGCCGCACGGCATACCCTGCTGGCCTTCGGGTCGGTGTGGCGACCGCCCCTGGAGGTGCCCTGGCCGGCGCTGGCCGCGGTCGCGATCGCTGTGGCGGGGATGCTCGGGCTCGCGGTGGTCTCCGTGCAACGGGTATGCCGTGAACCCGTCGCCGCACTTATCCGCAGCGTGCCCCCGCGACCGCTGGGCATTCGGCTGGGCGTCCTGGAAGGGATGCTCGTCGCCGGCGCCGGGGCGGTGTTCCTCGCGCTGGTCACCGGATCGGTCCGGGGGCCGGTCGGGCTGGTCGCGCCGACGCTGCTGGCGCTGGCTGTGGGAGTCGTGGCCAGCCGGGTGCTGCCGAGCTTGCTCGCGGTGAGCGGACGGCGGCTGCTGCGCAGCGGACGGCCCGCCGCCGGCGCCGCCCTGCTCTCGGCCAGTCGGCGAGGCACAACGCGGTGGCTGGTGCCGGTCGTGACGGTGGCGCTGTGCATCACCGTGGTGACGACCGATGCGCTCGCGGTCGGCGCCCGCAACCGCGCTGGGCGGGCCGCCGCAGAGGTGGGTGCCCCGACGGTGCTGGTGCTCGACTCCGTCGACCTGGCCACCGTGGCTGCGGCTGTGCGCACGATCGACCCCGAGGGTGCGCATCTCACCCCGGTCGTCACCATCGGACCGAGCGAGACCGGTCGTCCCACCACGGTGGGCGTCGTGCCGGACGCCTTCCGGCGGATCGCGCTGTGGCCGGGCGTCGACGCCGGCGCCCTGCCCTGGGACCGGCTCACTGCCCCGTCGGCCGCTCCACTTGTGATCACCGGCACCCAGGTGACCTATCACGTCACGGCGACGGGCTTCCGCACGGTCGGAGCCTTGCGTCAGGCTGCGCCCACGGCCCTGGCCATCGGGCTGCGTGTGGTGCGCGGGGACGGCCAGGTCGAGGTCATCTCGTGGGGTCTGCTGCCCGAAGGTGGCATCGACGCCGATCAGACGGTGCCGCTGGATTGTGCGCACGGCTGCCGCGTCTCGGGGCTCGGGATCATCGCCCCACCCTCCACCGCACCGGTCGCCGGGGCGGTGACCCTGCGAGGGTTGGCCGTCGACGGGGTGCCGGTCGATCTCGGGGGCGCCTCGGCGTGGCGCGATGTGTCGACGAGTGACTCAGCGGCCTCCGCCGTGGTGCGCCCCGACGGTCTGACGCTCAGCTACTCCAATGGGCCCACCGACCGGATCTTCCTCGACCATGCCTCGGTGCCCGCGGTGGTGTCGGCGTTGACGACCGCTGCCGCCCGGCCGAGCGCCGAGGGAGCGACTTTCGCCGGAGCCTTCGTCAATGGCACGCCGCTGCTGCTGCGCTCGGCCGGGTCGGTGGCCTTCGTGCCGGGTGCGCCGGCCTCCAGCAGCGTCGTCAACCTCGACAACGTGCTGGCCCAGGGGTGGACCGGACGAGGGTCGGCGACCCTCACGGCATACCTCGACAGCGACGACCCGGCGACCGTTGCGCGTGTGCGGGAGCGGCTGGATGGGCAGGGGATCGCGGTGCTCGCCACGCGCCATCCGGCCGACGTGGCGGCGTCATTCGAACGCTCGGCGGCTGCGTGGAGCCTGCAGCTGGCATTGGCGGTGGGGCTGTTGTCGCTGCTCGTGGCGGGCGTGGGCATCGTCGTGCTCGCCTCGACGTCGTGGCGGGCGCGCAGCCGTGACTATGCGGGGCTGCGGATGGCCGGGTCGTCGGCGCGCGGGGTCGGGCGGATCGCGCAGCTGGAGACGGCACCGGTGGTCATCGTGTCGGGATTGCTCGGGGCGGCTATCGGACTGTGGGCGGCTCCGGCGGCGATCGGGATGGTGCCGTTGTTCACAACCCCGCCGCCGACCTTCCCCATCGACCTCACCACTGCGTGGGGCCTGTGCCTGATGGCCGGCCTCGTCGGGCTGGTCGCGCTGACCCTCGTCGGTGTGCTCACCAGCCGCCAGGTGGCGGCCCGGTCCGAGCTGGCGCGGTTGCGGGAGACGACATGACCGTGCCCCGCGCGATCCGCACCCTCGGACTGGTCCACATCTATCGCTCCGAAGGGCATGACGTCGCGGCCCTATCCGGGGTCGACCTGAGCGTCGACGCCGGCGAGGTCGTCGGGTTGCTCGGCCCGAGCGGTTCGGGCAAGTCGACCTTGCTGGCCCTGCTCGGCGGGCTGTTCCGACCCAGCGCGGGCAAGATCTTCGTCGGCGACCACGAGCTGTCGGCGCTGTCACCGGCCGAGCTCGACGCTTTCCAGGCCCGCGAGACCTCGCTCATGTTGCAGGGGGCCGGCCGCAATCTGGTGCCCTATCTCACCGTGCGTGAGAACGTCGAGTTCGCCGCCGCGCAGGCCCGCCGGCTTGGCGCTGAGGTCGCAAGCGTCGACCAGGGCCTGGAGTTGGTCGGCGCCGCCGACTTCGCCGACGCGCCGCTGGCTCAGCTCTCGCAAGGCCAGCTGCAAATGGCTGCGCTCGCCGTCGCGATGGCCCCATCCCCCGGCGTGCTGTTAGCCGATGAACCGACCAGTGCACTCGACCGGGTGGCCCGCGAGCGGATCGTCGCAGCTCTGCTGCGGGTCAATCGCGAACGCGGCACGACCGTCGTCGTCGTCACCCACGACCCCGACGTCGCGGCTCGACTGCCGCGCACGGTCACCATCCGCGACGGCCGGATCGGCGGCGAGGGCCGCAGCGGCCAGGAGTATGCCGTGGTGACGGCCGACGGGTTCGTGCCCCTTCCGGTGCACATCCGTGAGACCTTGCCGCCCGGCACGCTGCTGCGCATCGAGGCCGCCGGCGAGGGCTTCCTGCTCGTGCCCGAGGTCAAGGGCGAGCCCGGCCAGGACTAGCTCCGGGGCTGGTCTGGAGCCAGTCCGGAGCTAGTCCTGACCGTGGCGGTTCGCTGGCCCGGCTCGCCAGTGCCAGCGCAGTGCTGCTCGCCTCAGCCGAAGAGCGCTTGACCGAGGATCTCGCCGTCCTTGGCCCCGGGCAAGATCGCGAAGACCGCCGAACCGATGGGTGTCGTCCAGAGGTTGAGCAGGTCCTTCTCGGCCAGACGAGCCTGCATCGGGGCGAACTGCGTCATCGGATCGGCTTGGTAGGCAACGAAAATCAACCCGGTGTTGCTCAGCCCTGACATCCGGCCGGTCGTCGGATCGACCTCGGGGGCGTCGTCATAGGAATACGGCCGGCGCAGGATCTTCTCCTTGTTGTCCCCACGCGCCCGCCGCAGGTGTGACCCGTCGTCGATGACGTGGAACCCCAGCGGGGTCTTGGCATCGAGGTCGGCCGCCGCCGTCGGGGGTGCGTCGGCAGGTGAGGTCAACGGCGCTCCGGAGCCGAGGTGGCGACCGATGGCGTTCTCCCGTGCCTCCCGGTCGACGCGGTCCCACACCTCCATGTCCATAGCGATCCGGCGCACGACGACCGTCGACCCGCCGTGCAGCCAGGCCGGCCCGGCCGACCCGATCCACAGCATCGCCGACTCCGAGCCGGTGACATCGGGCTGCACGGTGCCGTCGACCTGCCCGAAGAGATTGCGCATCGGGATGCCCGGCCCCTCGAACGGCTCCCGGAAACCGCGCTGTTGCCAGCGCACCCGCCCCAGCGAGCCCATGTTGGTGAGCATCCGCCGCACCGCGTGGGCGACCGTCGTGGGGGAGTTGGCACACACCTGCACAAACAGATCGCCGCCACTCCAGCGCTCCTGGAGTTTGTCGATCTTGTATGCCGGCAACGGCGCCAACCAGCTCGGCACGGCCGCGCCGGTGAGCTCCGGCACGCGACGCCCGACTCCGATCGTCACGGTGATCCCGGCGGGCACTGCAGCCAGCTCAGGCTCCAGATCGGCGAGGGTGCCCTGGCCGCTCATGAGCTTCTCGGCGTCGTCGGTCCAGATGGTCAGCAACCGGCGGACCGAGTCGGCGTCGGCCCCGGTGGGCAGGTCGACGGCGAGGAACACGGCATACGTCTGGGGTGGTTCGATGATCCCCGCTTGCCGTTCGCCGCGGAAGGCGCGCGCCGTGGCGTGACCGCTGGCGTCGCGCAGGGTGTCGGCGGCGCTGCCCGCACCCGCTCCCGCTGAGGCGCCGGAGGCCCCGGCCGTCCCTGAGGAGGAGGTGCAGCCCCCCAGCCCGGCGGCACCGGCGAGGACGCCGATGCCGCCCAGGCCGGACAGCAGGACCGTGCGGCGGCCGGGCCCTGCCGCCGCACGATCGCTGCCGGTGCTCATGAGTGGGTCATACCACTCATCGACGTGGTGGCGCCGCCCGCGGGGACGTAGTTCTCGTCACCGCCGGCGAAGTTGCGCACCGGGATCGTCAGGGTTGCCGGCCCCGCCGAGGTCGTCAGCGTCAGCTGGACCGACGTGCCGATCTTGGGCATCCCGCTCATCTTCATGAGCATGATGTGGTTGCCGCCCGGCTTGAGTTCGAACGTCCCCTTGGCGGGGATGACGAAGCCGCCCGCCTTGGGCTGCATGACCATGACGCCGGCGGCATTCTTGACGGTCTCGTGGACCTCGACCATGCCGGCGACCGGCGAGGAACCACCGGTGACGGTGATCTCCTTGTCGGTCGTGTTGGTGAGCATGCCGAAGACGCCGGTCATCGACATGTCGCCGGCCATACCGGTCGCGGTGGTCGCCATCGCGTCCTTGGACCGGACCCAGCCGTTGACCAGGGTGACGGGCCCGGTGGCCACGGCCGGGGACTTGGCGGCCGTCGCGCCGGTGGTGCCGGCAGGTGCGGACGTGCTGGATGAGCCGCAGCCAGCGAGGCCGGCGGCCAGGACGAGCAGGGCGGCGGACGCCGCCACGGATCGAGCGCCGAGGGCGCGGGTGGAACGGGACATGCGCAGATCTCCTTACACGACAGGGAAAACGGGCGCGACATCGGTGTCGGCCCCGGGCACGGCGACGCCGGCCCGGTCCCTGCTGGGAGGAGGTCGGCGTCAGGCTGTCAGCGGTGGCCCGCGGCTGAGCCGGGCCGACCACGGGCGGCGGCGGACGGCATACCGGCGCGCCGCAGGCACGAGCAGCGGGCGCCGCGCTGGGAGCACGATCTCCAGCCGGCGGGGCGCGAGTCGCCGCACCACCCGCCACAGGATCTCCTCGCCGCGGGCGAGCAGCCACGCGGCGGCCAGAGCGGCCGCGACGTGGGCGGCCAGCATGAGGGCTTCGTCACCGACGCTGCCGCTGGCAGCCAGGCCAGGTATGCCGTGGTGCCCGGTGTGCTCGGTCGGCAGCGCCGAGAGCGCGAGGTGGATGGGCAGCTGGGCAACGGTGAGCAGGGTCGCAAGGCGCCCCACGGTGAGGCGGCGGCCGGACAGGAGCCAGCAGATCGGGGCGATCACGGCGGTGCCGAGCAGGAGCGGGCCAGTCGCGGGGGTCGCTCCTCCAGCTGCGGCGTGCGCGGCGCTGGCGAGCATGACGACGACGGACGCTGCGGCCGAGGCCCGCACCGCCCTCACCACGCCCCGTCCGGCGAGTAGCACGGGGCGAGAATACCTGAGCGGGTATGCCGTGACCGGCCCGGGCCGACCGACGGATCTGTGCCGTGCGGCTCACGCGCGGTCAGCTTCGCTGAGGGTCGCCGCGCTTCGCTGAGGTAGGACTCTGCGCGAAGTGCGGCTTCCCTCGGTGCAGTGCAGCCGCTCTCCAGCCGCCAGCTGCCCACCAGCTGCCCGCTGCCCACCAGCTGCCCGCCGGCCGCGCGCCAACCGCCGGATGGTCACCGGGCGATGGCGAGGACCTCCTCGAGCCCTTCCTGCATCGACTCCATGAGCACGTCGATGTCCTTCACTCCGGTGCCGTCGATGGTGAGGCCGATGCAGCAGGTGCCGACATGCGACACCATTGCCGCCATCATCGCGACCCCGGGCAGCGGCCCGAACGGGAACACCCGCTCGACCCGGGCGCCGGCCATGTAGACGTCGTAGGGCAGCCCCGGCATGTTGGACGCCGACAGGTCGGTCACCGCGCCGAGCCCCATGACCGCCGCCCCCACGGCGGAGGGCAACCGGTTGACCAAGGGGGTGAGCACGGAGAAGGAATCGAGCGCCGGTTCGGCGAGCTGCGCGAGGATCGCCCCGCGCAGGGCGGCCACTCGCTCGGCGGGGTCGACGATGCCGATCGGGGCGGAGAGCATCGCCCCGGCGAACTTGTTGCCGCCCATCGGGTCATCGCTGCGGCGCAACGAGACCGGCACGGTGATGGGCAGTTCGTCGATGTCGACGCCGTGGCGCTCATGATAGCGCCGCAGTCCGCCCAACAGGGCGGCCAGGTAGGCGTCGTTGACCGACCCGCCGGCGCGCTTGGCCGCCGTTCTCAGCTGCGCGAGGGGACACTCCAGCGTCCGCAGCACCCAGACTCGACCGTCGCGGGGTCGCAGCAGCGGCGAGGGGGGTGCCGGCGGCGGGGAGAGCACCCGGCGCAGCGATGCGGCGAACCGCAACGCCTCCCCGGCGGCGCTACTGGGGTTGCGCGCGAACGAGATACCGGCGTCCGCGCCCGCCGCCAAGACGGTGGGCAACTGCGCGAGGGTATGCCGTGCCCCGTCCACGGTGACCCCGAGGGCGTCGTCGTCGGTGAGGTCACCGGCATACCCGGGCTGTGTCGCGCCGGACCCTGCCCCTACCGCGGACCCGCCCGACCCGGATCCGGCAGCGTCGAGCCGGGTCGGCTTGTCCGGGGTGTGCTCGCGGGTGCGGCTCTGCACCAGCGACATGAGTTGGATCGCGCCGAGCCCGTCGGTGAGTGAGTGGTGCAGTTTGAGCAGGTATGCCGCCCGCCCACCCTCCAGCCCCTCGATGAGCGTGCCCTCCCACAGCGGGCGGGTGCGGTCGAACGGGGTGAGCGCGAGGGTCTGCACCAGCGCCATCAGAGCGGCCATCGACCCGTCTGGGCCCTGGTGCATCCGGCGCAGGTGGTAGCTCAACGCGAAATGCCGGTCCACGCGCCACACCGGCGGGCCGGTCGGCAGGAGCGGTTCGAGCACGCGTTGGCGCGACCGCGGGACCAACGTGGTGGCCCACTCGTGCGCCGCGACGAGCCGCTCCCATTCGGGCACGCAGTCGAGGATGATGAGGCTGCAGATCGTCGAGGACCGTTGCGGGTGGCGTTCGGAACGCCACATCGTCGTCTCGAGTTCGTTCATCCGGTCCTGGTCCGACCACCCGGGTGCGGCACCGACGCCAGGTCGGTTGTGGTCGGCGCTCATCGCGCATCCCTCCCGCGCGGCCAATCGGCCAATGTCGCAGCGAACCGATCCCGCAACGCGCCGACCTGCTCGTCGAGGTGCTCGACCTGCAGGTCCCGGATGGGTTCGAGCACCGCGACGTCGATGGTGCCCGGACGCAGCACCCGGGCGTGCCGCGGCAGGATCTCGTGGGTATTGCGCAGGACGATCGGCACGATGGGCACCCCGGCTTGGATCGCGAGATGGAACCCGCCCTTGCGGAACCGCCCCAGCGCCCGTGTCGTCGAGCGCGTGCCCTCGGGGAAGATGAGCAGCGAGGTGCCGCCCCGGATCCGCGACACCAGCGCGTCGAGGGTCGCCCGGGACTGCGCAGAGTCGCGACGGTCGATGTATGCCGGCTCGATGAGCAGGCTGCCCACGAGACTGCGCGGGTCGAAGCGAGCCTCTTGCTTGGCCACGATGGTGAACTCTCCCGGCATGAGCGTCGCGGCCACCAGCGGGTCGACCGAGCTCTGATGGTTGGCGACATAGACGGCCGGCCCCTCGGGCAGGTGTTCGGTGCCGACGACGCGCAGGGTGACCCCGGCCAGGCGCAGGGCGCTCTGGCAGGCGAGCGAGACCCCGAGGTTGATGCCGCGCTGCCGGTCGCGGGTGAGCAGCCCCCAGGTCACGCCGGTGGCCGCCCCGGCATTGAGCCCGCCCAGTGCCAGGACGGTGCGGGCCAGATCGGCGACACTGCCGGTGCTGGGGTCGCGCAGGTCGAGCACCGGCCAGCGGAAGTTCGCCGCCGCCGTGCGCAGCACCGGGTGCGGGTTGAGCGCCACCGGCGAGCCGACCGCGCCGAGGAAGGCGACATCCTCCGCGCCATTGCCGTAGGCGAAGCTCGACGCGAGATCGATGTCGCGCTCCCGGGCGAAGGTGCGCACCCCGCGGGCCTTCTCGGTCCCCCACAGCAGCCGGCCGTCGATCTCGCCGGTGAGGATGCCGTCCTCGACCTTGAGCTGGGTGCAGACGAGATGGTCGATGCCGAGGTCGGTGGCCACCGCCTGGATCTGATACTTGCTCGCCGCCGACGCCACCGCGACGGTGTGCCCGCGGCGTTGATGCGCCCGGACGAGTTCGCGCGCCTGCGGCCGGATGGTGCCGGCGATCTTCTGCACGAACAGTCGCTCGCCCAACTCGGTCATCGTCTCTTCGCTCTGCCCGGCCATCGCGGAGTAGCCCTTGACGACCCCGCGGGTGGGTTCGCCACCGAGATAGGTGCCGTCGATGACCGACACGAAGGTGCGGACGAAGTCACCGAGGTCTACGTCGCGGCTCTTGACCCGGTCGGTGAAGAAGGCGCTCGCGGTGTAGCCCGACACGAGCGTGCCGTCGAGGTCGAAGAAGGCCGCGATATGCGGGCCTTCGGGGGCGGCCTCGATCCGGGCGAGGTGCTCAGCGAACTCCACGGGTGCTCCTGCGGGTCGCCTCGATGCGCGCGATCTCGTCCAATTGGGTTGCGACACCTTGTAGTTCGGCCAGGAAGGCGGCGCGGCGCGCCTTCAAGGACACACCCTGGTATGCCGGGTGCTCACCATTCGGGCCGGGCTCACCAGCCATGCCGGCGGCGCGGTCTGTGCTGGAGGCGTCGTCCATGCCGACGGCGTCGTCTCCGGCGAGCAGGTCTCGGTGGGCGGCCAGGCGCAATGCGGTCTTGTAGAGCTCGAGCGACACCGATTCGGCGCTGGCGATGCGGCGTTCGAGCTCCCACTGCTGCCCCACCTGCAGGGCCTCTTCGAGCACGTCGGCCTCGGCGACGGCCGAGTCGCCCGCAGCGGCCAGGCGATCGGCCACGACGAGGTAGGCGTCGACGAAGGGCCGCAGCACTAGATGGGCGACGTGCAGGTCGGTGGTCTCGAGGATGGTGCGGGCGGCAGCAGGGGTGAGCGTGCCCGGGGCTGCGGGAGAGATCGGCGACATCAAGGCCAGCTCGGCCCGCAACTCCTGCTCGAAATCGTCGCGTCCGGGGAAGAAGAACTCGAACTTGAGCAGGTCACGCAGCGCCTTGGCCCGCTCCCACGCCGCCCGCTCGGCGTCGGCCCCAGCGGGTGCGGCCATCGCGTCCAGGAGAGACACCTCGCCGATCGCGCGCTCGACGAGGATGTGGATGACCGTGTTGCGGTAGAACGCGGCCACCAGGTGCTGGTCGGGGGCGATCCGCCAGACCGGTTCGATGCCGGCGTCGAACACGGTGAGCACCCCCGACGCGACGAGTTCCTGCAAGGCGCGTCGGATCGTCGACTTGTCGGTGAGCGAGGCGGCTCCGGCGACCGGCCAGCGCCGATCGGCGATGTAGCGGGCCAGCGGATCGACGGTGTCGAGCACCCGGTCAAAGGTCAGCGCCCGGTCGGCACCGAGCAACGCCAGGCACACCACGGCAGTCGTGGTCACCGGGGTCGCGCGGTTGATTCGGTGGCTCGCGTCGATGGCGATCCGCTCGACCGCCTGGGAGGTGTCGTTGCCGGACGCCCGGAGCGCGGCCATCCGCTCGCGCAACGGCAACGGCTCGCCGATCGAGACGTAGGCCCTGCCCAGCCGGCCACCCTGCGACCGCGCGAACCGGATCAGCCAGCCGAGGTCCTCCGGCCGCTTGCGGCTCCCGCGGGCCTCGGCGGTCATCCCCGCGACCTCGTGCAGCTGGTCGTAGACGATCGACACCGGCACGAGGTAAACCTCGGGACCGCTACTCGCTTCGGCCGCATCGGACAGATAGCGCAGGATGCCGTGCACCGGCGGACGCAGCTTGCCGGTGCGGGTGCGCCCGCCCTCGATCGACCAGGCGAGGTTGGCCCGCTGCGCGACGAGATGGGCGATATAGGCCCGCAGGGTCAGCCGGTAGACGGGGATGTCCTTGGTCGCCCGCTTGATGAAGATGACCCCGGTGCGGCTGACCAGGTCGCCCACGACGGGGAGGTCGAGATTGGCGCCGCCGAAGGTATAGAGCGGCGAAAACCTGCGGGAGGCAAGGACATTGGGCAGCACCCAGCCGTCGAGGTAGGAGCGGTGGGAGAAGACGAGGGCCAGGCTGTGCTCCCGGTCGAGGGCCTTGAGCCGGACGATGTCCTCCTCATCGACGAGCACGTCGTGGGCTCGCATGATCCAGGCACCGAGCTTGTCCCACGACCGGGTGGCCCGCGGGTCGTGGGACGCGGCCATCTCGGCCAGGTGGGTCGCTGCCTCCGCGCGGACCTGCGCCAGGGGCAGGTCGTGCTCCACGGCATACCGCTCGAGAGAGGCGACCAACCCCGGGTCCTGGAGCAGGGCGTCGACGTCGCGGCTGCCGCCGACCGCGCTCGTGGCCGCGCTGGTCGCAGTCCGGGCACGTCGGGTGACGGACCCGAGGAGCCCGCGGGCGGTGTCGCTGAGGCGCTGTGAGTCCACGGGTCAGGTTTAGTGCCCGCAGCCTGGGGGGTCAACAGCCACGACGGCCCGGTTGCCCGGCCTCCGTGGCGCTGGTCGCCGAAGTCGCGAGACAATTCGACAATGCCGCGTCGTGACCCGAGCGTCGAACCCTCTCTCGACGTTCCCCCTGGTGTCTCCCCAGGTATCCCCCCGGTTATCCCCCCAGGTATCCCCGACGCCACCGAATCCACCCGATCCGCGCACAGGGTGACCTTCCTCGAGCGTCTCGGGCTCGCCACCGGTCGCCACCCGTGGCGGGTCATCGGCATCTGGATGGTCCTGCTGCTGCTTTTCGGCGCCGCCGGCAGCCAGGTGTCGGCGAAGCTCACCGAGGGCGGCAGTTACGACGAGCGCTCCGACTCGTGGCAGGCCTTCGTGCAGCTCAACCGCGCGTTCGGCTCGACCATCGAGGACATCCAGGTCGTCTACTCGATCCCGCAGCCGGGCCTCGCCGGCGCGCCGCAGGCAGTGACCGACCCGCGGGTGCGCGCCGCGGTGGCCGAGGTGCTGTCCCGCCTCCCGCGCGACCGGGTGGTCACGGTCGTCGACGGCCTCACCGCCCCGCCCGCGCTCGGCATGGTCAGTGCCGACGGGTATGCCGTGAGAGTCACCGTCACACTGCGCGAGACCGGCAGCCCCGAGCACCCCGACACCAAGCAGAAGCTGCTCGACTACCAGGCCGTCGCCGGCAGTTTCGGCGTCAACCTGCCGGGCGTGCGCACCGATGTGGGCGGCATCTACTCGATGGCCGACGACGTGGTCCGGGCCGTCGCCGAGGACACCCGGCGGGCCGAGACGCTCGCCTTGCCGCTCGTGGCGATCCTCGGCGTCCTCATCTTCGGCGGGGTGGTCGCTGCAGGCCTGCCGCCGATCGTCGGCCTGGTCGCCTCGATCGTCGCCTTTGCGGCGGTGTCGCTCACGGCCGACCACACCACAGTCACCTCGCAAGCCCTCACCGTCGTGAGCCTGCTGGGGTTGGGGTTGGCCATCGACTACAGCCTCTTCATCGTCAACAGGTTCCGCGAGGAACTGCGCGACGGCCGCGGCCGAGAGGCGGCGATCGCAGCCCTGGGGCGCACCTTGCCCACCGCCGGGCGCACCGTCGTCATCAGCGCGGTCATCGTCGCGGTGTCGGTCGGCTCGCTGCTGGTCTTCCCGATGGCGCAACTGCGCTCGCTGGCCTACGGCGCGATCCCCGCGGTGCTCGGCGCTGCGGTCACAGCGATCACCCTGCTGCCGGCCGTCATGGCGCTGCTCGGTCACCGGGTCAACTCCTGGCACATCCCCGGCACCCGGACCGCGACCGTCCTGCCCGAGGACGCCGACCGACACGGGGCCTGGGCGGCCATTGCCCACCGGGTGATGCGCCACCCGTGGCCCTACCTGCTCGGCGTCGCGGCGATCGTGCTCGCGCTCGCGGCCCCCTTCCGGCACGTGCAGTGGGGCAGTGTCGAGGAGGGTGTGTTGCCCGCCAGTGCGCCCAGCCGGCAGATGCTCGCCACCCACGCTGCCCACTTCGGCGGCACGCAGTCGAGCATGTATGCCGTCCTGCCGGGTGCCGACTCCGCCGGCGCCACGGCATACAGCGCGAATCTCGCGCGGGAGGTGCCCGCGCTGCTCAGCGCCGCCCCCGTGAGTGCGACCGTCGTCGACGGGCAGCCGGTGAGCCTGGTCGTCATGCGCTACCCGGGCCATCCGAACGACACCGCCTCGATCGACCTCGTGCCGCAGGTGCGGGCGGTGGCTGCGCCGGCCGGTGCGCGGGCACTGGTCGGCGGGGCCAATGCGCTGACCGTCGACCAGAAGGCCGTGATCGCCGAGTTCCTGCCGCTGATGATCGGCCTGCTGGCCGGGTCGATGTTTCTGCTGCTGTTGCTGGCGTTTGGTTCGATTCTGTTGCCGATCAAGGCGATTGCGGTGTCAGCGGTGTCGATCCTGGCGTCCTTCGGGATCGTCGTGTGGGGCTTCCAGGAGGGCGGGCTGGCCGGGCTGCTTGGGTTCGACGCGCCGGGTTACACGGAGATCACGACGCCAGTGGCGATGGCCGCGATGCTCTTCGGGCTGTCGATGGACTACGAGGTGTTCCTGCTGTCGAGGATCCGTGAGGAGTGGGACCGCACCGGCGACAACACCCTCGCCGTGGCGCACGGGCTCTCGCGCACCGGGCGGATCATCACCGGGGCGGCTGTGCTGCTCGGCGTCGTTGTCGGGTGCTTCGTCATCAGCGGAGTGATCGTCGTCAAGCTGCTCGGTGTGGCCATGCTCGTCGCGCTGTTGCTCGACGCCACGCTGATCCGCGGGGTGCTGGTGCCGGCGAGTATGCGGCTGATGGGGCGGTGGAACTGGTGGCTCCCCGCGCGGCTCGCGGGCTGGTGGGGGCGCCACCACCTCACGCACTGAGCTGATCCCTCCGCGGTCGGCGGCAGCTCGCCGACCGATAGCCTCGCCAGGTGAGCGCGGACGTCATCGAGGCCGCCATCGCGCAGGCTCGTCGCCGGGCGGCCGCATCCGATCGCGACCTCCAGCCGGCGACGGATAACTACGCGCGCCAGCTCATCGCCCTCTGCCGTGACTGGAGGCTGACGGCATACCGGTGGTTCGACGGCGGGGCCGGCATGCCCACGGTGGCTGTGACCGCACCGGACGGCATATCGGGCGTGCTGAAGTTGGCGGCGCCCGGGGAACTGGACGCGCAAGCGCGGGTGATGCTCGCGGCCGACGGTAAGGGCTACGCCCGGGTGCTGGCCTGGGATGCCGAGCGCGGCGCACTGCTCACCGAGTTGCTCGGGCCGACGCTGGGGACCGAAGCGCCGACCCTCGGCGAGCAGGTGCGGGTGCTCGCGCCCCTGCTCCAGGATGCCTGGACGGCGCCGCTGGAGGCGGGCAGCCCGTGCGTCGGGAAGGCGGCCGGGTTGCTGCGGATCCTGGCCGATCTAGGCCCCCGCTATGGCAGCGACCTGGGCGAGGCCATCGGGTGGGCCACCGGATACGCCCGCGAGCTCGCGGACACCGAGCGGCCCGAGGTGGTCTGTCATGGTGACCCGCATGCCGGCAATGTGCTGCGTCGGGGGAGCGGCTGGGCGCTGATCGACCCGGATGGGTTCGTCGGCGAGCGGGCCTATGACCTCGGGGTCGTGCTGCGGGACGCGTGCGACGAGTTCGCCGCAGCGGAGGCCGCTGGTGCTGGTGCTGGTGCTGGTGTTGGTGCTGCGGGCGGTGCGGGTGAGGCGCTGCTTCGCGAGCGCTGCCGGCACCTGGCCGGGCTCTGCGATGTGGACGCCGAGAGGGTGTGGCGGTGGGCCAGCGTGGAGCGGGTCACCACGGCGCTCTACCTGCGCTGGCACGGTGCCGTCGAGCAGGCCGCTCCCTTCGCCGCGACCGCGACCGTGCTCGCGCGCGGGTGACGCTCCGTCACCAGATCAGGCGGACCCCCTCGAGCGAGGCGAAGGCCGGGTCACGGGTGATGAGCGGCAATCCCTCGACGAGGGACTGGGCGGCGAGCATGCGGTCGAAAGGGTCACGGTGTGCCCAATCAAGTGAACCGGCTAGCAGGGCGTGCTCGGAGGTCACCGCCAGGTCGGTCGCTCCGAGCCGCGCCAACTGGCGCTGGTAGGTGTGCAGGATTGCCGATGCGCCGGGCAGTTTGCCGAGGCGAGCCTTGGTCGACAGCTCCCACGCGGTGGCCGACGAGACCACGAGGTCATGGGCCTGGTCGAGGATGGTTGCTCGAGCGTCATCGCCGAGCCGCTCGGGCTCCGCGAGCGCCCAGAGCAGTGTGTGCGTGTCGAGCAGGACCTTCACGCTTCCCACGCCTGCAGTTCGTCGTCGGGAAGCGAATCGAAGAACACCTCGTCGGGCACGTGCAGATCGAGGAAACCCAGGTCGCGCTCGCCGGGTCGACCCACCGGCACGAGCTTGGCGACCTGCTGTGAGCCCCGCGCGATGACGATCTCCTCACCCTGCTCGACCCGCGCCAGCAACGCAGAGAGGTGGGTCTTGGTGTATTGCACCTTCACCGTCGTCATACATCGAGACTAAGTTGGTCAACCGGGTTGGTCAACTCTCGGTGCCAGCATCGCCCGTCGCCAGCGCTGGCCCCACCCTCGAGTTGCGGCATTGGCGCGTTCGCAGATTTCGGTCCCAGGCTCCAGGAGATTCTGGCCGCGCTACGAGCGAGTGACCCGTCTCGCGACACTCCCGCGAGTCGGTTGTCTGACCACTCCGTGCGGCCCCGTGGGTGAGGACAATCGTGATGGAGCGTATGCCGTGCTTCGGTGAGGTTCGCGGCGCTTCGCTGATGTTGGACCCTCGGCGAAGCGTCGCTTCCCTCAGCGCAGCTAGCCGGCACGGTCACGGCATACCGGTGAGCTGTTTGTCAGGGCAGCGTCCAGGGCGACCAAGCCCTGCGCGACCGTGCCGGGATCGTGCACGACCGTCGAAGTAGCTCAGCGGCAGGCGAGGGCAATCGCGGTCCAGGTCATCGAAGGGGTCCTCGGGGATGACCCCGGCGAGGTCATCCCGGGACCACCATCGCGTCCACGGTGGGAGGACGCGTATTCGTCGGCGAGTCCGGCCAGGTGAGCCCGCAAGCCCTCCGGTGCCAGCGCGGTGGGTCCCGACTCCGGCGGCAGCGCGGCGTCCATGAAGACCAGCCGCGCACCCTCGGCGCGACATCTCACGGTGGGGGCCGCCAGTCCGGCGTTGCTGTGGGCCACGACCAGCAGCCCGGGGCGAGCCAGGGCACTCCACCGCGCGCTTCGCTGACGTTGGCCGCGCTTCGCTGACGTTGGACCCTCGGCGAAGCGTCGCTTCCCTCAGCGCAGCCAGCGTCCATCCGGCCAGAGCCGGATGGACACCTGGTGAAATCACTCATCCAGTCCGAGCATGCTCCCCCGCGTGAAGGGTTCCTCGCAGGTTGGGCACTGGCTATCTCCCAGGAGTGCCAAGAGTCGGCGAGTGATATTGCCTCGAGAGTGCTGTCTCGCCATCTCCAACAGCTCCCGCGCGAAGCCCTCGATCGTGGCAGGCTCGGCGAGAACGAGCTCGGGACCGTCTGGCGGTTGGAAGTAGGACAAGGACACTCGCGGCGGGTTGGTGTCCAGGAAGAGGCAGATGTCTACCCCGCAGACGGGACATCCACCGAGTGCTTCGCCGTCGGCAACGAAGGTGAGGACCTCATGCCACACCCGCTCCCCGCGCAATCCGGCGACGACCGAGAGCGCGTAGCAGAAGTCCGCGTCGTCAGCCGCGGCGACGGCATACGCCTCGGCTGCGGGCAAGCACGAGGTGAGCGCCTCGGCATACCGGGCCCGCGTGTCAGCCGTGCCGCGAACATCGGTTGACCCGGCAATGCCGGCCAACAGATTGAGCGGTTGGGAGTGGGCGGTTGGTGCGGCCGAGCGCGACATCGCCGCCAGTGCCGGGATCGCCAGGAAGCTGGCCTCGTAGACCGTGCCCTGATGACACAACCTGCTCCATAGGTCCTGCCAGACCTCGGCGTTGTTGGGGTCGGCTGCGGCGCGGCGAAGGAGGCCGGGAACAGCCGACGCGGAGCCGTAGGCATCCTGAACTTCGGTCCAGTCGGTCGTCCCGCTCACTCGCTCGTCCACGACGACATCATCTCGCCGCTCGCGCCACGTGCTCGAACGACTCTTCGCCGGGCCGCCAGCACATCCACTCGCCTGGCTCGCCCAACTCTGGGGTCCCGCGCACCTGGAGCAGCGCTATTTCGGCGTGAACCTCGTCAGTTGTTCGAGTTGAGCATCGAGCGGGCGCGCGGTGTCGATGCGGACAAGGAGGTCCTGGTCAGCGGCTGACCAAGGGGCCGTGTCTGCGCGGCGGGCCCGGACGCACTCCCAGCTGGGCTCCAACGACGCATCGAAGCCACGGTCACGTGCCGCAAGTCGCTGTCGGTGCAGGGTCTCGTCCGAACACACGACCTCAACCCACCTCAGCTCAGCGGCGCACTCCTGTGCCAGATCGCGCCACATCTGCCGCGCCTGCTCCACATAGTTGGCTGCATCCACGACCACCGTGTGGCCGAGTGTGAGCGACTCGCGGGCGACGACCTCTGCGACCAGATACGCGGCCAACCCAGTCTCGTGCGTCGGCATGAGCCCGGCCCTGTGCATTGCGTCTTCGATGGGATCAACCGACACGACGACCGCCGCTGCATCGTGCGCGAGGGCTGCGGCGACGGTCGACTTCCCGGCACCTGGAAGTCCCGACAGCGCGATCAACGACAGTGAGGCGGACACGCCCGCCAGTCTGCCAAGCGCCCTTAGCGAGACAAGCAGAAGACACCAGAGAGGTGACTTCTGTCGCCGGGAACAACACGGCATACCTCGGAGTTGAGCCTGTAGGACTCAACTTTACGGAGCCGGAGCTTGACAACCAGGCCTTCGCCGCCGCAAGGTGAGTCCCGAAGACTCAACCCCACGGCATACACAAGCCTGTATGCCGTCAACCACGCAGGAGACACACTCATGGCACGTGCGGTCGGCATCGACCTCGGTACCACCAACTCGGCCGTTTCCGTCCTCGAGGGCGGCGAGCCGACGATCATCGCGAACGCTGAGGGCGGCCGCACCACCCCGTCGGTCGTCGCGTTCTCCAAGAACGGTGAGGTGCTCGTCGGCGAGATCGCCAAGCGTCAGGCCGTCACCAACGTCGACCGGACCATTCGCTCGGTCAAGCGCCACATGGGCACCGACTGGAAGTCCCCCGAGATCGACGGCAAGCGCTACACCGCCCAGGAGATCAGCGCCCGCACCCTGATGAAGCTCAAGCGCGACGCGGAGGCCTACCTCGGCGAGCCGGTCACCGACGCGGTCATCACCGTGCCGGCCTACTTCGATGACCACGAGCGCCAGGCCACCAAGGAGGCCGGCGAGATCGCGGGTCTCAATGTGCTGCGCATCATCAACGAGCCGACCGCCGCGGCCCTGGCCTACGGCCTGGACAAGGGCAAGGAGGACGAGCTCATCCTCGTCTTCGACCTCGGTGGTGGCACCTTCGACGTCAGCCTGCTCGAGGTCGGCAAGGACCCCGAGGACGGCTTCTCCACCATTCAGGTCAAGGCCACCAGCGGTGACAACCGCCTCGGCGGCGACGACTGGGACGAGCGGATCGTCAGCCACCTGCTCACCACGGTCAAGAACAGCACCGGTGTCGACCTGTCCAAGGACAAGATCGCCATGCAGCGGCTGCGCGACGCCGCCGAGCAGGCCAAGAAGGAGCTGTCCAGCTCGACGACGACCGCGGTCAACCTGCAGTACCTCTCGATGAGCGAGAACGGTCCGATCCACCTCGACGAAACGATCAGCCGCGCCCAGTTCGAGCAGATGACCAAGGACCTGCTCGACCGGGTCAAGGCCCCCTTCACCAAGGTCATCTCCGACGCGGGCATCAAGCTGTCCGACATCGACCACGTCGTGCTCGTCGGCGGGTCGACCCGGATGCCGGCCGTGACCGCCGTCGTCAAGGAGCTCACCGGCGGCAAGGAGCCCAACAAGGGCGTCAACCCGGACGAGGTCGTCGCCATCGGCGCGAGCCTGCAGGCCGGTGTCCTCAAGGGCGAGCGCAAGGACGTGCTCCTCATCGACGTGACCCCGCTGTCGCTGGGCATCGAGACCCAGGGTGGGCGCTTCACCAAGCTCATCGAGCGCAACACGGCGATCCCGACCAAGCGCTCCGAGATCTTCACGACCGCCGACGACAACCAGCCCAGCGTCCTCATCCAGGTCTTCCAGGGTGAGCGCGAGATCGCTCAGCACAACAAGCCGCTGGGCACCTTCGAGCTGACCGGCATCGCGCCGGCGCCGCGCGGCATCCCGAAGATCGAGGTCACCTTCGACATCGACGCCAACGGCATCGTCCACGTGTCGGCCAAGGACATGGGCACCGGCAAGGAGCAGTCCATGACGATCTCCGGCGGGTCCGCCCTGCCCAAGGATGAGATCGAGCGCATGGTCCGCGAGGCCGAAGCCCACGCCGAGGAGGACAAGAAGCGCGTCGAGGAGATCGAGGTGCGCAACACGGCCGAGCAGCTCGTCTACTCGACGGAGAAGTTCCTCGCCGACAGCGGCGACAAGGTGCCGGCCGCGGAGAAGTCCGAGACCGAGTCCGCGCTCGCCGACCTCAAGGCCGCCGTCGCCAAGGACTCCAGCGCCTCGATCGAGGACATCAAGGCCAAGACCGCCCACCTCTCCGAGGTCTCCCAGAAGATGGGACAGGCCATGTATGCCGCGCAGGCGGCTGCCGGGGAGGGCGCCGGTTCCGCTTCTGGGCAGGATGCCGGTTCGAGCGGTGCGGGCGCTGGGGCGCAGGATGACGACGTCGTGGACGCCGAGGTCGTTGACGACGAGGACACCAAGTGACCCCTGGTTCACACCACGCAGGGGCGGGGCCGCACCACGGCCCCGCCCATGCGGGTGACCGAGCCTCGGCCGAGCCGGGTGGCTTCGACGAGTTCGACCACCCGGTGAGCGAGCCGATGGGCGTCCCTGTCGTCTCGGACGGCATTGCGCCAGAAGGTGATTCGACCGAGCCGACGCTCCCGGGCCACGGCTCCGAGGCGCCGGCGCCCGAGGCGCCGGCTACCGAGGTGCCGGCGACCGAGGTGCAGGCGACGGAGGCGACGGACCCGGCATACGCCGGTGGTTCGGCTGCCGCCGAAAGCCCTGACGCGGTGCTGGCCGCCGAGCGGCTGGAAGACCTGCGCCGCCTGCAGGCCGAATACGTCAACTACAAGAAGCGGGTCGACCGCGACCGATCGCTGGCCCGCGAGGCCGGCATCAGCCACGTGCTGGAGTCGATGTTCCCGGTGCTCGACGAGATTCACCTCGCGCGCGAGCACGGTGACCTCGTTGACGGCCCGGGTGCGGTGATCGTCGACAAGCTCGAGGCGGTGCTGGCCAAGCTCGGCGTCGAGGCCTTCGGTGCATATGGCGACGAGTTCGACCCGATGCACCACGAGGCCCTCATGCACATCAGCGCCGAGGTGCCTGCCGACGCAACGGCCACGACGGTCGTCAAGGTGCTGCAACGCGGTTACCGCCTCGGTGACCGAGTCGTGCGACCGGCCCGAGTTGCCGTTGCCGACCCCGAGTAACCCACCAGGCCGAGAAGGAGGTGCGTGATGGCCAGTCAGGACTGGATCGAGAAGGACTTCTACGCCACTCTCGGCGTCGCGAAGGACGCCGACGCGGCGACGATCAAGAAGGCCTACCGCAAGCTGGCCCGCACCCTGCACCCCGACCAGAACGCGGGTGACGCCAAGGCCGAGGAGCGCTTCAAGGACGTCGGCGAGGCGTATGCCGTGCTGTCCGACCCCGAGCAGCGCCAGCAGTACGACCAGATCCGCGCGATGACCCACGGCGGCGCCCGCTTCACCGCGGGCGGGCCGGGGGGCGGCGGCGGGTTCGAGGACCTGTTCTCCGGGATGTTCGGGGGCGGCGGCGGGCCGAACGTCCGCTTCACCACCAGTGGTGGCCGCGGCGGCGCGCAGCCCGACCTCGAAGACCTGCTCGGTGGGCTCTTCGGCGGCGGCTTCCCTGGTGGCGGTGCCGGTGCCGGCGGTCAAGGCCGGTATGCCGGCCAGGGTTACGACGGGTTCGGCGCCCCGCGCGGACCCCGGCGAGGCCAGGACGTCGAGGCCGCCGTGACGCTGGGCTTCCGTCAAGCCGTCACCGGCGACACCGTCCACCTCACCGGGCCGACCGGGCCGGTGACGACGAAGATCCCGGCCGGGGTCAAGGACGGGCAGAAGATCAGGTTGCGCGGCAAAGGGCACCCGGGCGATCCCGGTGGTCCGGCCGGCGACCTCATCCTGCACGTCACGGTCACCCCGCACCCAGTCTTCGGCCGGGACGGCAACAACCTCACCGTCGACCTGCCGGTGACTTTCGCCGAGGCGGCACTCGGCGCGACGGTGTCGGTGCCGACGCTCACCGGCAACCCGGTGCGGGTCAAGGTCGCGCCGGGCACGCCGAGCGGCCGGGTGCTGCGGGTTCGTGGTCGGGGCGTCGAGACCGCCAAGGGCACCGGTGATCTGCTCGCCACGGTGCAGGTCGTTGTGCCACAGCGGCTCAGTGATGCGGCCCGCACCGCGCTCGAGGCGTTGGCGGCCGACGAGGCCGGTGTCGACCCGCGGGCCGACCTGATGGCCCACGCCGCGGAATGACGGCCCGACCGTGAGCCGCTTCGTGCCCGACGAGGACACCCCGGTCTTCGTCATCTCGGTCGCCGCGACGCTCGCGGGTATGCATGCCCAGACCTTGCGGCAATACGACCGGCTCGGATTGGTGTCGCCCTCCCGCACCCGCGGCGGGGGGCGGCGCTACTCCGCCCGCGACGTCAGCCTGCTGCGCGAGGTCCAGCGGCTCTCCCAGCAAGAGGGCGTCAGCCTGGCCGGCATCCAACGCATCCTCGACCTGGAGCGCGAGGTCCTGGCCCTGCGCGCCCAGGTGCGCGACCTCACCGCCGAGCTCGACGGCATACGGCATCGCTCGGGGCGGGTGTTCGCCGCCGGCCGCAGCGGCGAGATCGTGGCGATGCGCGCGGGGCAGCGTCCCGGCCGCGGGATGAGCGACTCCCGGGCCCTCGTGCTCTGGGGCACGCACCGTTGACCCGCTGGGCCACGCCTTGCGTGGTCCCCATCCCCCCGAAGAGGGGATAGCCGGGCGGGCGACGGCGCCTGGCGAGTTCTGGGAGATTGGGACGGTCCGATTGGCTCGCCGAGTAGAGCGGGTATGCCGTGCCGCTGACCACTGAGGTGCTGTACCGCGCCCTGCACTGGGGTGGCGTGGCCATCATCGTGGCTGTCTGTGGCTGGGCGACCTGGCAGCAAGCGGTGTCGCCGACGGACTACCCCCCAGGCCTGCTGGCGTGGGTGGCCCTTGTCGCCGTGCTGGGTTTCGCCTGGTGTGTCGTCGACGCGGTGCGCAACAACCCACGCCGCACCGCGCTGCGCATGTGGGTGGTGTTCGGCCTGGTCCTTGGGCTGGTCCAGGCCATCGGGCGGTTCCGCGGCGTGGACCACGAGCTCACGGCGCCGTTGACCATCATCGGTGCGTCGGCCTACGGCGTGGCGGGCTTCGCATTCACCGAGCGGATCGGCCTGTCGGTCGCGGCGTTCTCCACGGTGACATTCATCGCAGCGCGCTGGAACTACATGGACAACGTGCTCGCTGCGCTCACTGCGGCGACCGTGTTTGCCGGTGGCGCCTCCGCCGCCTTGATCGTCGACCGACTGCGCCGCTCTGCCAGCGACGTCGAGACCGCCGTCGCCCGGGCCTGGCGGGAGCGGGAGCAGGCGTCGCGGGAGCAGGCAGCGGCCGAGGCGCAGCAGGGGTGGGACGGTCTGGTCCACGACAAAGTCCTCGGCGCTCTGTTGCTCGCCGGTCGCTCCAAGAGTGCCATCGAACGCGACGCGGCCCGCGAGCTTGCCCAGGACGCGATTGACGCCCTTGACGGCGATGACCCCAGGCGCGCGCAGGCTGGCCGTGTCGACCCGGGCGCGGAGGCGTCGGGCCCGGCATACGAGGTGGACCTGCGCGCCCACGCCACGCACACCGCAGCGCGGTGGGGATTGGGTCTGCGCTGGAGCGGCCCCAGCACGACCGGCCAGATCCGCGCCGACCGCGGCCTGGCACTCAGGGAGGCCACCGAGCAGGCCATCACCAATGTCGCCCAGCACGCCGGGGTCGCGCACGTCGCGGTAGAAGTGCGCAGGGACCCGCATGAGGTTGTTGCCATCGTGCGCGACCGCGGGGTGGGCTTCGATGTGGGTGCCGACCGTGGCCGGCACCGCGGGATTGCGCTGGCTATCGAAGGTCGCGCGTCGCGGGTCGGTGGTGCGGCGCTGGTCGAGTCCGCCCCGGGTGCGGGCACCACCGTGACGATCCGTATGCCGGTCGCGCAATCACCCGGCGATCTCAGCTCGGGGTCGGGGGGCCGGTCGCTCGGGCCCGAAGCGTCCCCGACGGTGACCTGGCGAGACAGATCCTTCCTTCCGGTTTACCGGATGGCAGCCCTTTCACTGAGCGCTCAGACGTTATCGGCGCTGCGGATCGCCGACGCGTTCCGCTCGCTGGCCGTGCTCGTGGGGGGCCTGCTCGTCGTCATCGGCGCGTTCCTCATCATCGCGTTCGCTCCGCTGAGACACCGCCGATGGTCGGTGGCAGCCTCGCTGCTGGCCTCGACAGTGGCCTTCGTCTCGACCCTCAATATCGTCGATCCGGCGCGAGGAGGGTGGTCCTACTGGTTCGTCGGCGCGATGACCGCCGTGATTGCAGGCTCTGGCCTCCGCTGGGGTCCGGTGTGGTCGACGGTGCTCCTGCTCTCGGTCGTCGGAGGTATCCCGGCAGCCCACCTCGTCCGGTTGGGCACGGTAGCGCCCGGGCCGCTCGCGGATACCGTGCTGCAGGTCGTCGCCTTCTTCGTCGCGGCCACGGCGGTGCGCCGGTCTCTCGACAACGCGAGCGCGAGCATTGCCGCCGCGGGGATCGACGCAGGTCAGGCCCGGGTGCTGCTCGCGACGGCGGAAGAGACGCGTAGGGTCGCCCAATCGCGCATCCACGAGCTCGGGTATGCCGTCAAAGACCAGTTGCGTCTCGTCGCCGGGCCGAGCCCGTTGTCGGCGGCCGACCGGCGAGAATGCCTGGCGCTGGAGTCCTGCGCCCGCGATGTCCTCGTCGCGGGACCCATGCTCACCCCCGAGTTGGTGGCAGCCGTCGCGCGGTGCCGAGCGAACGGCATACGGGTCGTGCTGTCTGCCGACCGCGGGGAGACCGACTGGATCGCGGTGTTCGTCGCCTCCCTGCTCGACACGCTGTCGGGCGCCGCGCCCGGCGCTGTCGTGCGCGCGCTGTGGCGGCCGGACGGACGGGGACGGCTGGGATCTATCAGTGTGGTCGGTGGTATGCCCTCGGGTGACCTGCAGTCCGGTGACCAGTCGCTGCGTGAGGTGCGTTCGGGCGGGGCGGACGGCGAGGGAGTGATCGTCGAGATGACTCACGACGGCGAGTCGGTGCTGATCACCTTCACTCGGCAGGGGCAAGCTTCCCGGGCGGACGAGTCCCTAGAAACGGGTCAGAGCCCTGGGTGAAGGTCATGATTGCGATCGTCCCCTCTCGGGCTGACGCCCGAAACAATCTCATCACCTTCACCCAAGGCCCGATGCAGAACCCGCTGGTCTATCTGCCCCACAGCCCTGCGTGATCCGAAGGGCTCACGCCGTTCCCTTGCGCCGCATCAGCGCCCGTCGTGTTCCTTCTATCCCCAGTGTGCGCTAGAGGTAGGCAGGTCCACAGGTGCCTGTGGTCATGACGTTGCGCCATGACTTCTGGCACCAGTTCGGGGTGTCCCTCTCGCTCTAGTGTGGATCTTGAGGCACCACCCCGCGCGGCGCTATACGGTGAACCTGGGCGCAGCCGGTGACGGCGCGTTCAGCCCGGTTTGGGCAGGTATGGGAACGAGGAGTTGTGATGACGTCGGACGAGGCGGGCGGCCCGTCCCCGGTCCGGGTCGTCATCATCGATGACCAACACCTGGTGCGCCAAGGCATCCAGGCGCTCTTGGCGCTGAGCTCACACGTCACCGTCGTCGCCGAGGCCGACGACGGGCAGACGGGGCTTGCCGCCATTGAAGAACACCACCCCGAGGTCGTCTTGCTGGACCTGCGGATGCCGCGGATGAGTGGACTGGAGATGTTGCGGGTCGCCGGCGTGCGGGGTATCGACCTCCCACCAGTGCTCATCCTCACCACCTTCGATGACGACGACGCGACCTTCGAGGCGCTGCGCCTCGGCGCTCGTGGCTACCTTCTCAAGGACGTCACCCTCAAGCAGCTCGTCGAGAGCATCGAGACGCTCGCCTCCGGTGGGCGGGTCATCCAGCCGAGTCTCACGGCCGGCCTGCTCGAGCGGATCGTCACGGGTGGCACCGGAGCCACGCCCGGCGGGCCGGGCGCCGACGAGCCTGACGCGCAGCCGCTCAGCGAGCGCGAGGTCGAGGTCTTGCGCTTGCTGGCCGCCGGGTATTCCAACCGGGAGGTCGCCAAGGCGCTGCACCTGGCCGAGGGCACGGTCAAGAACCACGTGTCGGCCATCCTGCTCAAGCTCGGCGTCCGCGACCGCACACGCGCGGTGCTGCGGGCGATTGAGTTGGGACTCATTGCCCACTAGGCGCCGCTGTCGCCGGATGCCCGGTCGTGGGGCCATTGTCCGGCGTGGTCGCGACTCATAGGCTGGCATGGTGAGCGAAGCGTCGGCTGCCCGCCCGTCGCGCGCGCCCCTGGACCCGGTGACGATCCTCGCCGCGATCGGCGGCGTCGTCGCGTGGGCCGGTGTCGTGCTCCCCGCTGCGCTGTCGCACCGGCGCGCCGAAGTGCCGGTGGTCTGGTGGCTCTTGTCGGTGATCGTCCTGGTGTGCTTCGTCATGCTGTCCGACGCACTCCTGCGCCCACACCCCACCGATCGCTGGGCCATGGTCGTCGGAGTCGCTGCGGCCCTGGGGGCCAACCTGGTCTGGGGCGTCGACCAGATCGCGCCGGTCTTCCTGGTGCTGCTGGCCGGTGCGTGCGGCTGGTCGCTCCAGACCCGAGGCCTCGTCGTCCTCGGCGTCTTCCTCGTCCTGGGCCTGATGGGCATTCTCGTCCTCAAGGGCGGCACCATCGTCTGGGCTGTCGTCTATGGCGCCTTGATCTTCTTTGCTTCGCTCATGGTCGATGTCGTCGTGCGCTCGGCCCGCGAACGCGACACATCCGCGGCGGTCGCCCGCGAACTCGAGCTGACCAACGCCCGCCTCGTGCAGACCAATGCCGACCTCGCGGCCACCCAGGCCCGCCTGGCCGAGGTCAGCGCCGCCGACGAACGCCTGCGCATCGCCCGCGAGTTGCACGACAGCATGGGCAATCAGGTGACGACCCTGTCGCTGACGCTGGAACTCATCGCCCGGCATACGACTCCCGAGACCGAGGGGTTGGTGGCCGACGCGCGGGCCCTGGCCGCCGGTCTGATCCGCGACGTGCGCGGCGCGGTGACCCAGCTTCGTGACGGGCCGGTCAGCTTGCGCGACAAGATCACCCGCACGGCCCGCAGCCTGCCGCGACCGGCGGTGTCGCTCGACCTCGACGCCACCCTCGACGAGGTGAGCCGGACGCGGGCCGATGCGGTATGCCGGGTGGTCCAGGAGTCACTGACCAATGCCGCCAAGCATGCTCAGGCCGACCACGCCTGGGTGAACGTGCACCGACGCGACGGCTGGATCGACGTGTCGGTGCGCGACGACGGCCAAGGAGCCGACCCGATCACGCCCGGCCATGGGCTGGTCGGCATGACCGAGCGAGTGGCCGCACTCGACGGCACGGTGCAGTGGTCGTCCGTGCCGGGCCAAGGGTTCTCGGTTGTGGCGCGGATCCCGGACCTGGCGTCGTGAGGGCGCCAGAGACTGCGTCAGGGACGGCGGTCTGGCTGGACCTGTCGGCCGGGGTGGCCGGCGACATGCTCCTGGGCGCGTTGCTCGACGCCGGGGCGTCGTTGAACGCCGTGCGCTCGGCCGTCGAGGCTGTCGTGCCCGGGCTGGTGTCGATCGAGCTATCCGCTTGTCAGAGAAGCGGATTGCGTGCTTCGCGCGCGGTGGTGAGTTCCCTCGCTGAGGACCACCCACACCGCTCGTGGGCCACGATCCGAGGGCTGCTCGCCGCTGCCACGGGTCTCAATGCCGAGGTATGCCGTTGCGCGACAAGCGTTTTCGCTCACCTTGCCGAGGCCGAAGGTGAGGTGCACGGCATACCTGCCGACGCGGTGGAGTTTCACGAGGTCGGGTCGTGGGATTCGATCGCCGATGTCGTCGGCGTGTGCGCTGCCCTGGTCGATCTGGTCGGCGAAGTGTCGACTTCGACGGTGCGAGCCGGGGCGATCGCGCTGGGGTCGGGATCGGTGCGCGCCGCGCATGGTCGCCTGCCGGTGCCTGGTCCGGCCGTGTTGTCCCTGGTCGCCCGGTCCGGCTGGCCGGTGGTGACCGGCGGCGCGGAGTCCGATCTCGGCGAGCTGGCGACGCCGACCGGAGTAGCCCTGGTGACGACGCTGGCAGGGGTGGCTACGGTGTTGCCGCCCAGTCGGGTGCAGCGGGTCGGGGTGGGCGCCGGTGCCCGGGAACGGGCCGACCGGGCCAATGTGGTGCGGGCGATCGTCGGGAGGTTCGGACCCGTGGGTGCCGGGTCTGCGGGAGACGGGCCTGCGGGAGACGGGGCTGCGGGAGACGGGGCTGCGGAGGTTGGCTTGGTGGGAGACGGGCCTGCCACCGAATCGCTGCTCGTTCTCGAGACCAATGTCGATGATCTCGACCCGCGGGTGTGGCCGACGGTGCTCGAGGCGCTGCTCGACGCGGGCGCGGCCGATGCCTGGCTCACGCCGATCCTCATGAAGAAGGGGCGTCCTGCACACACGGTGCATGCCCTCGTGTCGCTTGGGGCCGCCGACGTCGTGCGGGAGGTGCTCTTCGCGCACACGTCCACGCTCGGTGTGCGCGAGTATGCCGTCGCGCGGCATACCCTCGCGCGGTCGTGGGTGCCGGTCGCCGTCGATGGCGAGACCGTGCGGATCAAGGTCGGATCGCGGGCCGGGCGGATCGTGCAGGCGACGGTGGAGTTCGAGGATGCGCGGGCGGCGGCTCAGCGATTGGGCCGGCCGGTGCGCGAGGTGCTGGCCGCTGCCGAGGCGGCAGCCGCCGTCGCCGGCATCGCTCGTGGACTGTCGGTCAGGCCTGACGAGGAGCGGGGTGCTGCCACCACGGGCCCTCAACGGGCGTAGGCCCGGTGGGCGTCGACCTAAGCCCACGGACGCTCAGCGCGCGCGTAGGCCGACGTCGCCCCTGTCGCCACCTGGCCACTCGTGCCGGGCGTTGCGTGCTCATGGAAGTGGACGGTCTTCGCGCCCGGGTTGCCGAGGGCGCCGGGGTGTCAGGGTTGTCGGGGTTGTCGGTGGTGGTGTGGTGTCGGTGGTGGGGGTTGTGGATCAGCCGGTGGTGGTATCCACACAACGGGATCGCTTGATCAAGGTCGGTGAGCCCGCCTTTCGACCAGGGCTGCTGGTGGTGCAACTCTGACCACGCGAACGGACGGTCACACCCATCCGCGGCGCACGTGTCATAGATGAGGGCGAGGGCGGTGCGTTGCGGGTCGCTGAAGAACCGGTGATGTCGGCCGAGGTCGAGGACCTGCCCGGGTCCACCCAGGACTGCCGGGAGGATCCCGGCTTGGCAGGCGATCCGCCGGGCGGCACTGGCCGAGATCAATGTGCCGGTGTCGGTGCTGGCGGCGCCGGCGCTGGGAGTCATCTCCAACAGCGTCCCGGTGCTCTGGCGGATCGACTGCTGCACCAGTGCCGCCTGTGCGGCGCCGACGGCTTGTTCGATGGTCATCGTGACGATCACGGTGGCGGCGACCTTGCCGGTGAGTCGTTCGGTGTCGAGGTGTTCGATCAACTCGGTCAAGGCCCGTCCGCGGCGGTGCGCCCAGTCGATGTCAGCCCAATCGGCATTCCGACCCACCCACCGACCCGCGCCGACACCGCCCCGGCGCCCCCCCCCCCCCCCCCCCCCCCCCCCCCCCCCCCCCCCCCCCCCCCCCCCCCCCCCGGGGGGGGCCCCGGGGGCGCGCGCCCGCCCCGCCCGGGCCCGGGGGCCCGAAGGCGGCACCCGCAGTGTCGCCGGTGACGTTGCTTGAGTGCTGGGTGGGGCGGGTGGAGGCGTGTAGGTCGGCAGCGACCGACCCGTCGCCCAGGTCACCGGCAGCGGTCTGACCATCAACCAGTAGCGCTTCGGCGGCTTGGCGGAGGTGATCACGCCGGGGTGCGGTCATCGACTGCAACACCTTGCCCAGCATCCGCGCAGTGAACGTCGGCAACAACGCCTGCAGCTTCGTGGTCCCATCACCCAGGTCTTGCATCGTGACCGTCGCCAACCGGTACGCCCGACATTCTTGATCCACCAACTGGGCTTCGACATGCTCAGCGACCTCTTGCGCGGAGCGTTCCGCAGCAGCGAGGGCGAACTTCGCCGCCCGAGACAACCGGCCCGGGTTCAATTGCTGCGCCTTCTGGACCAGGGAGGTTTCGACCTTGGCCCGCTCCGCGTCAGTCAACGTCTCCGGGAGTTTGTCCATCGTGGCGGGCGATAATCCCGGCACTCCGTGAAGAGACGTCACCGGCATCGAACGCCGCCCGGGTCACCGCCAACCCCTCACCATCCAACGCGGTGGCCAACTGCACCTTCCGCGCTGCATCAGCCCCACCACTACGGGTCGCTGACGCCACCCACGCTGAGGTCGAGGAATGCCCGGTCCGGCGATGCACCTGCTGCCGGTCAGCCCGAGCCACCAACGCCAACCGCAACGCCTCCACCCGGCGGGCGATCCGCTCCACCTCACCAATATCCGCAGCACCCACGACCACGGCAGCGTCCGGGTCAGCCAACCGGGCATGCACCTGGTCCACCAGTGCATGCACCACCCCCGTCGGCACCCCCCCCCACCACCCCCCCCCCACCCCGCGACACCGCACCGGACGGCATACCGCCGCCTGGCTGCGAGTCCAACAGAGTGATCGTCATAGCACGAGTGTACTATGACAAATGTTCGAACACAAGGGGAAAGCTGATCCTGTAAGCATCGATCAGAGAAGGGCAATCAACCCTGCCGCGGGTCGGACTCAGCCCAACGGCATACCAGGCGAAACCCCGGCCTGAACTCCACCGAGGCCCGACCGCCGTCGCCGACCTCCTAGCGGATGCCCGTGCTTGAACTCGCCAGCAGCCCGGCGATCATCGCGATGTAGAGCACGATGACCAGGGCGGTCAAGACTGTGGCGATGATGCCGCAGATCATGCCGGCCTTCACCTGGCCGCGGTTCGTGAACTGCTGCCCGCTGGCATCCATCTCGCGCAGCGCGTTGCGGCCCATGATCCACGCCACCGGACCTGCGAGTTGGCACAGCACCAAGCCGACAATGCCGAGCACGAGGATGAGCGTGCCTTGGGGGTGTTCGGCGCCCGAGGCAAACCCGCCGTACGGGCCGTAGGCGTTGTAGCCGGGTGCCGGGGCTCCCGGAGCGCCGTAGGGCGGATAGGCCTGGCCGGACTGCCCGCCGTAGGGCTGCCCACCGTAAGGCTGCCCGCCATGCTGCTGCCCGCCGTACTGTCCCGGATATCCGCTCGGCGCTGCGGGGGGCGCTGCGGGGGGCGAGGGCGGGGGCGGCGGAGGGGCGTAGGACGGTTGCGCAGGTGCGGGGGCCGGGCCGGGGTATGCCGTGGGCATGGGTGTGGTCGGGCCGACCGCCCCGGGCGTCTCACCCCAGGGTGAGGCGGGAGCGGTCGCATCGGGATGCACCGCGTCACTCGCGGCGCCGGTCGGGTCCGTGAAGGGAGACTGTGACCCCGGGTCGGTACTCATGCCCGCAAGCCTATGCCGGTCATCCCCTCGATGGCCGGATGATCGGGATGAGCCACGTGTCCTGGATCAGTCGGGTGAGCCGGATGAGAGGGTGTCGCCATGGTGTCGACTCCACAGCCGTCCGCTTCCCCGCAACCCGCCGCACCAGGCCGCCGCTCGGTCCGCCTCGAGCGCACTGCTCCAGGCCGGTATGCCGTGCACAACGTCCGCGGCGGGACGGTCACCCTCGGCAGGGGCGACGACACGGCATACACGCCGGTGGAGTTGCTCTTGGCCGCGATTGCCGGGTGCACGTCGGTCGACGTCGACGAGGTGACGACCCGGCGCACCGAGCCCGAGTCCTTCGTCGTGGATGTCGTCGCGGACAAGACCTCCGATGAGCTGGGCAATCACCTTGCCGGAGTGGAGATCACCTTCCGGTTGGCCTTTCCCGACACGGACGCGGGCCAGGCCGCCGCGGGCATGGTCGAGCGGGTGGTGCGTCTCTCGCACGAGAAGCTCTGCACGGTCAGCCGCACCGTCATGCTCCCGACGCCGGTGCGGAGCGTGGTCGGCGACACCGTCATCGAGTGACGGCCGCCGGCCTGAATGGCGTTGGGGCACAAGCCAACTGGACGCGCAGCCAAGCAGCGCGCTCAGCGCGGCGGCAGCTTGCGCACGGTGAGGATCTGCTCGCATCGCCCGACCGCGCCGAGTTCGTCGTGCAGAGTCGTCGAGGTGAGGCCGACGCCGTTGTCGCCGAGCGTGACGAGGGTGTCGAAGCCGACCCAGTGGCCCGGACCGCCGACCGGCTCGCGATAGAGATGCACCGACATGTCGATATTGGGGAACATCCAGTCGCTCGGGTCGACGCGGGTATTCATGCCATTGGCGGTGTCGACCAGGCCGAGGTAGGCCGCGACCGGCGAGACCTCTTCGTCGGCGACGACCGCCAGCGGCGTGCGAATCCACGCTCTCCCTCGGCCGCGTTCGCGGTCGGACGCTCCGACGAACTCGATCGACCGGATGTAGCCGCCGCCCCACATCTGCGAGGGCTCCCAGGTCACCCAGCCCTGCGGCCCGTCCATCGGCTCGGGCACCCCGCCGGCGACCGGGCTGGAGTCGTGCCGGGCCAACCGCCAGGCCGTTGCCCGGATCACCTCACGACGCCCGGCGACGGCGACGGCCTCGATCATCTCGATGGTGCGGCCGGGGCGCACGGTGCGCACCTGCACGCTCGTGGGCAGCGCCGGGATCATCCCGAGGATCTCGTAGGTGACCCGCGCAAGCTGCATCTCCGGGCGCGGCTCGTGCCGGGTGAGCGCGTGCGCGACCAGCCCCGAGACGGGCGCCATGTGCTGTTCGTGGGGGTTCCAGGCGCCCTGGGTGTTGAGCGTGGGTTGGTACTCGGTGTCGCTCAGCCGCACGTAATAGGCGCTCGGGTGGTCCTGCAGGTCGGGGAGGGCGTCGAAGTCCACGACCGTCAGACTAGTGAGTCGGCTCTGGTTAGGTGCGGGGGACGGCTCAGTCGTCCAGCCCGTATGCCGCCGCGACCGGCGCCTTCGCGACTCGCTGGCGCTGCTCGCCGAGGCCGTCGATGGCCAGCTCGATCGTGTCGCCGTCGACGAGATATGGGAAGCGGCCGGACAGGGCGACACCCTCAGGAGTGCCGGTGAGCACAAGGTCGCCGGGATCGAGGGTCATCACCTGGCTCAGCTCGCGCACGATGGTCGCGACGCTGAAGATCATGTCGGCCGTGGACGAGTCCTGGCGGGCCTGGCCGTTGACCCACGACTGCAGCCGCAGATCCTGCACGTCGTCGATCTGGTCGATCGGCACGAGGGCCGGACCCACCGGGCAAAAGGTCGGCGCCGACTTGCCCTTCGACCACTGACCGCCCGAGATCTCCAGTTGGAAGGCTCGCTCGGAGACATCGTTGGCGATGGTCACCCCGGCGATGCAGTCGAGGGCCTCAGCGTCCGACCTGAGGCCCGCCGCGGTGGCTCCGATGACGAGGGCGAGTTCGACCTCCCAGTCGAGCTTCTCCGAGCCGGCCGGCATCCGGATCTCGTCAAACGGCCCGACCACGGTGTTGGGGTGCTTGAAAAACACAACCGGGTATGCCGGTGGCGTGATGCCCGACTCGGCGGCGTGGGCCGCGTAGTTGGCGCCGAGACAGACGACGGCACCGGGACGGGCGATCGGCGCACCGACGCGGTCCTTGCCGGCTTCGATGCGGCGCAGGCTCCGGGTCGAGAGCGCGGCCCGGGTCTTGGCGATGCCATCTCCGGCGAAGAAGTCCCCGTCGATGTCCGGGGTCACCGGCGAGAGGTCGTAGAGCTGGCCCGCGGGTGTGACGACCACCGGCCGTTCGGAGCCGCGCACCCCGATCCGCATGAATCGCATGGACGACCACGCTACTCGTCGCCGGGTGACTCCCCGGCACGGGACCTCCGCTCCCGCTCGGCCACGGCATACCGGTCGGTGCGAGCGTCGTAGTGCCAGAAGTCGCGCAACCAGGCTGCCGTCGCCACAACCCCGATGACGCAGAGGATTCCGCCGGAGGTGATCGACGTGCGCACCGACCAGCGGTCGGCGACCAAGCCGGAGCGCACTTGACCGCCGAGCGGCCCGATCGAGTAGGACAGCATCTCGATGCCGGCCAGGCGCCCACGCATGGCATCCGGGATGGTCTGGTGCCAGATGACGCCGCGGAAAATGGCCGAGACCATGTCAGCGCCGCCGGCCAGCGCGAAACACCCGACGACGATCCAGATGTTCGTCGTGAGCCCGGCGAGCGCCACCGCGACCCCCCAGGCGATCGCGGCGATCACGACCACCTGCCCGTGCCGATGGACTCGGCTGGACCAGCCCGAGGTGGCGGTGACCAGGAGGCTGCCCACCGTGCCGGCGGAGTAGAGCACGCCGAGGATGTGCGGTGATTCGAGCACGTCGGCAGCCAGGGCGGGGAAGAGCACCGTGGGCATCGCCAGCAGCATCGCGGCGATATCGATGAGGTAGGTGCCGAGCAGGTCCTTGCGGGACACGGCATACCGAGCGCCTTCGACGATCGCCGCGATGGAAGGCGGAGTGCCTTCGTCGAGAGGGGGATACGCGGCAAGGCGCGCGAAAAGCCCTGTGGCAATGGCCAGTCCGGTGACGTCGATCGCGTATGCCGTTGCCGCACCGGCTGTTTCGACGAGGATGCCGCCGACTGCGGGCCCGGCGAGCAGCCCGATCTGCATGCCCAGCGAACTCACCGAGACGGCCGCGGGAAGCTCGTCGTGGCCGACCGTGCGGGGGATGAGCGCCTCGCGGGAGGGACGTTGCAGCGCGCCGGCCGCCGAGAGCAGCGCGCCGATGACGTAGATCGCCCAGGCCTGGGGCTCCTGGAGCGCGGCGTTGACCATGAGTGCGGCCGTGAACACCACCTGGGCGATGCCGGTGGCGACCAGGATGACGCGCCGGTCGGCATGGTCGGCCAGGGCGCCGCCCCAGAGGCCGAAGACGACCAGCGGGATCAACTCCACCGCGCCGAGCAGCCCGACGGCCAGGTTGCTGCCGGTGAGGTGGTAGAGCTGCCAGGGCAGCGCCACGTAGGACATCATCCCGCCGAGGTAGAACACCGTGCCGGCCAGGAAAAGCCGTCGGAAGTCCGGCGAGGTGTGCAACGGGGTGGTGTCGACGCGCAGCGCACGCAGCCGGTCCCGGAAGGTCACCGGGTGAGTGTGCCGCACGGCGGAACGTTGCCGCACACGGTTTCACGGGAGCTTGCGGGTTTGTCCGGTGGGGGGTTCGGGGATACTGAGGGGATGACTGAGCCGTCCAGCCCGACCCGTGTGACCATCCCCGTCGACGGCGGTGACCTGCCGGCATACCTCTGGGCGCCCACCGCGGGAGCCCCACATGCGCCCGGCATTGTGCTCGTCCAGGAGATCTTCGGGGTGTCGGGGTATGTCCGGCGGCGCGCGCAGGACCTCGCCGACCTCGGGTATGCCGTGCTCGTCCCGGTGGTCTTTTGGCGGCTGGACGCCGAGGCCGTCGCCGAGGGTCCCTCGATGCTCGACGAGGGATCGGTCTGGTGTCGCGACTGGACTGGCCGGCCGCGGTGGCCGACGTCAGCGCTGCGGTGGCGTGGCTCGGCGGTCGGCCGGGGGTCGATGGGCGGGTCGGGCTGGTGGGCTTCTGCTTCGGCGGCGGGCTGGCCTATCTCGTGGCCGGGCAGACCCCGGTGACCGCGTTGGTGTCGTTCTATGGCTCGGCGCTGCCGACGGTGGTCGACACGGCGCCGCTGGTCACCGTGCCGAGCCTGCATCACTTCGGGCTGTCCGACGACTACATCCCGGGTGACGTGGTCGCCCGCATCCGCGGAGTGGTCATGGCCAACCCCGACTGCGAGTTCCACACCTATGAGGGCGCCAACCACGCCTTCGACAACGCGGACTTCCCGATGTTCCACCAGCAGGCCTCGGCGTTGGCATGGGAGCGCACCATCCACTTCCTTTCCCGCCACCTGCCCACGGTGAGCTGACCTGCGCCGACCTCGGCTGGCCTTGCGGCTGGGCGGACGGCGCTAGGAGGGCAGGTCGGGCAGGGACTTGCGCCACAGCCACTTGTCGAAGAACGGCGCCAACGAACGCTTGGCGAAGCCCTCCGCGTGCGAGATGAACCGCTCGGTGTCGACGCCCTTGTGGGCGCGGGCCTTGGTCCACGCTCGGAGCATCTCGAAGAAGACCTTGTCGCCCAGCTTGACCCGCAGCGCGTGCAGGGTGAGCGCCCCCCGCTTGTAGATCCGGTCGTCGAACATCAGCCGCGACCCCGGCGCGGCCAACACGAGATCCTTGGGCAGCTTGTCGATCTTGTCCCAATGCACGCGGGCCGCTCGAGCAGCCGAGGCCCGCCCGATGTGTTCCGACCACAGCCACTCCGAATAGCAGGCAAACCCCTCGTGCAGCCAGATGTCCTGCCAGCGGGTGGCGGTGAGCGAGTTGCCGAACCATTGGTGGGCCAGCTCGTGGGCCACCAATCGCTCGTTCTCCCAACTGGGTTCGAGGTGATTGAGCCCGAAGATCGTCAAGGTTTGGGCCTCGAGTGGGATCTCCAGGTCGTCGTCGGTGACGACCGCCCGATAGACCGGATAGGGGTAGGGCCCGAAGAGTCGGGAGAAGACGTCCACCATTTCCCGTTGCCGCGCAAAGGTTTTGACGACGCCTGCCTTCTTGCGCGCCGGGTAGTAGACCTCGACCAGAGGTCCGCCCTTGCCGCGCCCCGGCAGGTCGAGCACGGCATACCGGCCGATTTGCAGGGTGGCGAGGTAGGTCGCCATGGGTTCGCGCTGGTCGTAGGTCCAGACCGTGCGGCTGGAGCGCCGCTCGGTGTCCTTGAGCACGCCATTGCCGATGACCCGATAGGCCTGGTCGGCCGCCACCCGCACCCGATAGCTCGCCTTGTCGCCGGGGTAGTCGTTGCACGGATACCACGACGGCGCGCCCTGCGGCTGGGAGGCCACGGTCACCCCGTCGCTGAGCTCCTCCCATCCGGCGGCGCCGTGGATGCCGGGCACGGGGCGCGGGTTGCCGGCATACCCGACCTCGATCGTCGTGGATTGGCCAGCCTTGAGTTTGGCCGGCAGCGCGACGGCCAACCGCCCGCTGCGGTGCCGCCAGCGTGGGGCGGTCTTGCCGCCGACGAGCACCTTGCGCACGCTGAGCCCGCGCAGGTCGAGTTCGACAGTGTCGAGCTCGGTGCGCGCCTCGATGTCCAGGCGCGCGGTGCCCGTGAGGTGGTTGCCGACGACGGCGACCTGCAGGTCGAGGTCGTAATGCCGCACGGCATACCGGCGGTCACCGTGCCCCGGCAGATAGGGATCCTGGTGGCGGAGGTTCTTCACGCGGTGGGCTCGGTTTCGTCGGCGGCTTCCGGGGCAGCGGCCGACACTACGGCATCCGGTATGCCGTGCCACGGCCCGATCGGGTTGCCGATCCACCGGGAGCGTTCGGGCACCTGTTCACCGCGCATGACCAGCGAGGCCGGGCCGACGGTCGCGTGCCGGCCGATGACGGCGGCGGGTAGGACGACGCCGTTGGGGCCGAGGGTGGCGCCGGCACCGAGGGTGACGTGGTCCATCGACAGCACCCGGTCGTGGAAGAGGTGGGTCTGCACGACGCACCCGCGGTTGACGGTGGCGCCGTCGCGCAGAGTCACCAGGTCGGCTTCGGGCAGCCAATAGGTGTCGCACCACACGCCGCGGCCGATGCGCGCGCCCATGGTGCGCTGCCACCAGTTGAGGGCTGGCGTGCCGACTGTGGCGCGGGCGAACCACGGCGCAGCCATGACCTCGACGAAGGTGTCCGCCAGCTCGTTGCGCCACACGAAGGAACTCCACAGCGGATGCTCGGTGGCCTTGAGGCGGCCGACCAGGACCCACTTGGCGATGCTCGTGACGCCGGCAGCGACCATGCCTACGGTCATGAGGACCAGGCCGCCGAGCAGCAGCGCGAGCCACCACGAGCGGTCGGCGAGGGCCAGCAGGGTGAGGGCGGCGACGGCATACAGCGCCATGCCGAGCACGACCGGGACGATCCGGGCGAACTCGACCAGAGCGCGAGCCACCTTGAGCCGCCTCGGCGGGGCGAAGGTGCGCGCCGAGTCGGCGTCGACCGTGGTGCGGCGCAATGGTTCTGGAGGCGAGCCGAGCCACGAGACGCCCGCCTTGGCGCGCGTCGTCGGGGCGGCCGAGAGCACGGCGACCAACGAGTCACGGCGGATTCGGCGGCCGGGCGCGGTCATCCCGGAGTTGCCGAGGAAGGCATGTTTGCCGACCTTGACTCGCTCGGTGCGCAGCCAGCCACCGCCGAGCTCGTAGCCGCCGAGCAAGGTGTCGTCGGCGAGGAAGGCCCCGTCGTTGACCCACGAGAGCTTGGGGATGAGCAGCACCGTCGAGGCCTCCACGTCGGCGCCGATCCGAGCCCCGAGGGCGCGCAACCAGGCCGGAGTGAGGCCGCTGGAGTAGATCGGGAACAGCCAGGTGCGGGCCTCGTCGAGCAGCCGGATCGTCGTCCACGCGGCCCACGCCGGCGCGCTGTCGACGGGATGGCGGCCTTCGGCGACCGACCGCCCGGCCAGGCGGGTCAGCGCGAGGACGAGCCCGGCGAGGGTGAGCACGCCGACGACGGTCGCCGCGGGCAGCCAGCTGAGGGCGGCAACGGCCAGCTCGGACCACGACCCGGTATGCCGCAGGGCTGGGGATACGGCCGCCGCACCGGCCGCGATGGCCAGGATCGGCAGGGCCGCGATCACCAGGCTCGAGCCGGCATACCCTGCACGCCACAGCGGCCGGGTCGGCGCGGGCTGTCGGTGCCACGCGCTGGGCGAGCCACCGGTGGGGCGCGCCGGTGCACCCGACCACAGCGCCCCCGGCGGCACCCGGCCGAAAACTGCTGACCCGGGCGCGATTTCGGCTCCCGCACCGATGCGGCAGCCGGGGGCGAGGGTGCTGCGGGCGCCGATGCGGGCGTTCTTGCCGACGCGGATCGCGCCGAGGTGCAGGGTGGCGCCGTCGATCCAGTGGCCGGTGAGGTCGACCTCGGTGCCGACGGCCGAGCCCTTGCCGAGGTGCAGATGTCCGGTGACGGGTGGCAGCGAGTGCAGTTCGGCGCCCGCGCCGATGTGCGCCCCGAGCAGCTTGGCGTACCACCGCACCAGCGCCGCGCCGGAGATGTTGGCGGCGCCGAGCTCGTCGGCGAGCCGTTCGGCGAGCCACACCCGCAGGTGGACCTTGCCACCACGTGGGTAGTCGCCGGGGGTGATCCCGGCCAGGACGATGCGGGCACCGGCCGCGGCGAGCACCATGCGGCCGGGCGGGGTGAGCAGGGTGAGGGCGCCGAGGACCGTGACCGGCCAGGGGAGGGTCGGCAGCCAGTCCAGACCCAGCCAGCTGCGAGCGATGGCTGCAGCGACGGAGAGCCAGACCAACCAGCGGGCGGCGGCGATGGTGCGCAGCGGCAGCTGGGCGATGAGCTGGCCCGCCTGGGTCTTGACCGGCACCGGGTGGACGGTCTCGTTGAGCTGCGCATCGGCGGACTTCATCGCATCGAGGTGGGCCGCGAGGTCGTCGAGGTGCGGGTGGTCGTAGAGGTCGGCGACGGTCGTCGAGGGGAAACGTTCCCGCAGCCGCGAGACGAGTTCGGCCGACGCGAGGCTGCTGCCGCCCAGGTCGAAGAAGTCGTCGTGCACATCGGTGGGGTCGGCCCCGAGCACCTCGACCCACAGGTCGCGCACCCACGCCTGGGTGCCCTCTAGTTGCAGCGCCGGACCCTGGTCGCCGCCGGCAAGCGTGAGCGGCCACGGGAGCGCGTCCCGGTCGATCTTGCCGGATGTGCGGGTGGGCAAGGTGTCGACCACGGCCAGGCGCGGCACCATCGCGGCCGGCATCTCACCCCTGAGCTGGGCGAGGGCGACGGCCGGGTCGAAAACCGCCACGGTATGCCGGGTGGTCTCCTTGCGCGGCACCGGTCACTGCCGAGGCTGCGGGCGTTGCGGGCGTCGCGGGCGTCGCGGGCTCGACGGTGACGTAACCGACGATGATCTTGGTCCCTGACGCGGTCGCCCGGACCGCCGCCGCAGCCCCGGTCACCCCGGGCAGGCGCAGCAGCGCGCTGTCGATCTCGCCGAGTTCGATGCGTCGCCCGCCGACCTTGACCTGGTCATCGGCCCGCCCCTGAAACAGCAGTCCGGCCTCGTCGCTGACCACGAGATCGCCGCTGCGATAGGCCCGCTCCCAGCCGAGCGTGGGCATCGGGGCGTATTTCTCGGCGTCCTTGACCGGATCGAGGTAACGCGCCAGCCCGACTCCGCCGATGATCAACTCCCCGGACTGGCCGGGACCGACCGGCATACCCTCGCTGTCCACCACGGCGAGATCCCAGCCGTCCAGGGGCAACCCGATGCGCACCGGGCCTGCGCCGGTGAGTTGCGCGCCGCACGCGACGACGGTGGCTTCGGTGGGGCCGTAGGTGTTCCAGACCTCGCGGGCCGGGGTGGCCAGCCGCGCCGCGAGCTCGGGCGGACAGGCCTCGCCGCCCATGATGAGCAGCCGCACCCGGGCCAGAGCCTCGGTGGGCCAGAGCGCGACGAGGGTCGGCACCGTGGAGACGACGGTGACTTCGTTGGCGACCAGCCACGGTCCCAGGTCGACGCCGCTGCGCACCAAGGCGCGCGGGGCGGGCACCAGGCAGGCGCCGTAGCGCCAGGCGAGCCACATCTCCTCACACGAGGCGTCGAACGCCACCGACAGACCAGCCATGACGCGATCGTGGGGTCCGATCGGCTTGTCCTGCAGGAACATTCGCGACTCGGCGTCGACGAAGGCGGCGGCATTGCGGTGGGTGACGGCGACCCCCTTGGGTTTGCCGGTCGAACCCGAGGTGAAGATGACCCACGCGTCGTCCTCCGGCGCCGGCTCCCGATCTGGATCCGGGGGCGGTGTCACGGGCGTCGGAGACGCTTGCGCTGCTGCAGCGGAATGGGACGTCGCACCACCGCCCGGTATGCCGTCCCGCGACGCCGCGGCAACGTCGCCCATCGGGGCGTCGAGGCTCTGGGTGGCCCTCGGCTCGGGCACCGTGATGACGAGGTCGTTGCCGACGATGGCGGTGACGGCAGCCTCGTCGAAAACGGTGCGCGCCCGCTCGTCGGGGTCGTCGGCGTCGACGGGGACATACGCGCCGCCGGCCAACAGGATGGCCATGATCGCGACGTAGAGGTCGACCGTGCCGGACCTGACTCGCACGCCGACCTTGGCGCCGGGGCCGACGCCGACCGAGATCAGTTGCTCGGCCACGTCGGAGGCTGCCTCATCGAACTCCGCGTAGGTGAGGCTCGTCGCGCCGTTGTCGAGGGCCGGCACATCAGGGTGGCGCTGCACCGTCGCTCTGAAGATGTCGACGAGAGTCCGCGGCGGCGGGGCCAGATGACCACGCAGCAGCGGCGAGGTCGGGGGAGAGGGCTGGCCGTCCATGGGACCCGATGCTATGCCGCCCGACCGGCGCGTCGCCTCGCCTGTTGACCGCGAACTCCACCTCCACGACTGGCGGGTTCGGAAGGGCCGACTGCTGGCTCCGCAGGGCTGGTTGACGTCGGCGCCCAGTCAGCGCGAGGTCCAGAGACCTTTCAGCGGGAGGGCACGCTCGGGTCGCCGGGGAACAGGCGCGGCGCGGCATACAGGCTGGCGTAAACCAGCGCGACGAGAACTGGCACCTCGATGAGCGGGCCGACCACCCCGGCGAGCGCCTGCCCGGAGGTCACCCCGAAGGTGCCGATGGCCACGGCGATCGCCAGCTCGAAGTTGTTGCCCGCAGCTGTGAAGGCCACCGTCGCCGACCGCGCGTAAGACAGCCCCAACGCTCTCGATGCAAGCAGTGAGCTGCCGAACATCACCGCGAAGTAGGCGACCAACGGGACCGCGATGCGCGCGACGTCCCAGGGCCGAGACGTGATCGCATCTCCTTGCAGCGCAAAGAGGATGACGATGGTGAACAGCAAGCCATAGAGCGCCCACGGCCCGATCCGCGGCAGCAGCACGCCTTCGTACCATTCCCTCCCGCGGGTCCGCTCACCGACCACCCGGGTGAGGAATCCGGCAGCCAGGGGGATCCCGAGGAAGACCAGCACGGACACCGCGATGGCCCCCACCGAGAACGACACGCTCGTCGTCGACAACCCCAGCCAGCCGGGCAGCACCTGCAGGTAGAACCACCCCAGCGCCGCGAAGGCCACCACCTGGAACACCGAGTTGATCGCCACGAGCACGGCGGCGGCCTCGCGATCGCCGCAGGCGAGGTCGTTCCAGATGAGCACCATGGCGATGCACCGCGCGAGCCCGACGATGATGAGCCCGGTGCGATATTCCGGCAGATCGGGCAAGAAGGCCCAGGCCAGACCGAACATCAGCGCCGGCCCCACCACCCAGTTGAGCACCAGCGACAGCGCCATGAGCCGGTGGTCGCGGGTCACTCGATCGGTCTCGGCATAGCGCACCTTGGCCAGCACCGGATACATCATGACGAGCAGCCCGATGGCGATCGGCAAGGACACCTGCCCGATCTTCACGGCATCCAGCGCCGCATTGAGCCCGGGGACGAGTCGCCCCAGCAGTAGCCCGGCGACCATGGCCAGCACGATCCACGCCGGCAGGAACCGGTCCAGCGTGGACAGCCGCGCCGCGACCGCCGTCGTGGTCGACGCCGGGGTGCTCAACAACACGCACCCCCAGCCGGTATGCCGTGTGCCGGCAACCCGAGGTAGGCCACCGCCCGCGCCAGCGCCTCCGGCCGCACCGTCCAGTGCACCCAGCGTCCGCGCTTCTCGCGGGTGACCAGGCCGGCGTCGTGCAGCTTCTTCATGTGGAAGGACAGCGTCGGCTGGCTGATGCCGAGCGATTCGGGCAGGTGACACGCGCAGGCCGTGCCGCTCACGCTCCGAGACAGATGGTCCAGCAGTCGGACGCGGGTGGGGTCGGCGAGCGCCTTGAAGACCTCGGCCAACTCGGTCGCCTCCATATCCGGGATGAGCGCGCAGTCGGCGCCTTCGCAACAGATGTCGACGTCCGGTCCCGTGGCCGGGAGGGTAAGCGGGGCGGTTGTCACGGCACCGATGCTAGTGATCACATTGACAAGTGTCCATATGTTCAGTTGGATTGGCATAGACGACCGTCGATGTATGCCGTGTCGCTCACCACCCAGCGAAGGGCCGCCTATGTCCGCCACCTCAGCCCCCGTCATCCGGGTCTACGAGCCTGCGCTGTGCTGCGCCACCGGGGTCTGCGGGCCCGAGCTCGACCAGGCCCTGGTCCAGTTCACCGCCGACCTCGACCATCTGCGCGGACGCGGCGTCGACATCCTGCGCTACAACCTCGCCATCGATCCGAGCGAGTTCGCGGCCAACCCGATCGTGCGCGACTACCTCAAGGTCGCTGGGTCGGCCGGCCTGCCGCTCACCCTCGTTGACGGCGTCACCGTCGGCACGGGGAGCTACCTCTCCCGCGCGACGCTTTCCCGGTATGCCGGTCTCGCGGCTGCCGACGCCCCGGTCGAGACCTCAGGTGACCAGCCCGACGAGCTGTGTTGCACTCCCGAGGAGGCGGCCGCCACGGGTTGCTGCGCTGACGTGGATTTCACCCCAGACGACGACTCCCAGCTAGCCCACGCTCTGGCGACGCAGGGCTCGCTCACGCTGGGCTCGCTCACGCCCGGTTCCGCCACGCCCGGCTCTCTGCAGCTGCTGCCGGTCGTCGCGGCCGACTCGTGCTGCGGGTCGACCGGCGGCTGCTGCTGACTCCCGCCATCCACGAGCGACGATCGAGGTAGTCGTGACCCCCCGCTTCCTGGTCGACCCCCCGCGCTTCCTCTTCTTCACCGGCAAAGGCGGCGTCGGCAAGACGTCATTGGCCTGCGCCGCCGCTGTGCAGCTGGCCGACGCCGGCCGGCGCGTGCTGCTCGTGAGCACCGATCCGGCCTCCAACGTCGGTCAGGTCTTCGGCCGCACCATCGGCGACCGGGTCACCGCGATCGGCGCAGTCCCCGGTCTGGATGCCCTCGAGATCGACCCCGAAGCCGCCGCCACGGCATACCGAGAGAGCATTGTCGGCCCGGTGCGCGACCTGCTCCCCGCCGCCGACATCGCCTCGATCACCGAGCAGCTCTCGGGGTCCTGCACGACCGAGATCGCGTCGTTCAACGAGTTCACCGGCCTGCTCGCCGACGACGAACGCGTCGGCCGTTACGACCATGTCGTCTTCGACACCGCGCCCACCGGGCACACCATCCGGCTGCTGCACCTGCCGGGGGATTGGACCGCCTTCCTCGACGAGGGCAAGGGTGATGCGTCGTGCCTCGGCCCGATGGCTGGGCTGAGCCGGACAAGAACGATGTATGCCGTTGCGCTGCAACGTCTCTGCGACCCGGCACTGACGAAGCTCGTGCTCGTCACCCGCGCCCAGCCCAGCTCGCTCGGCGAAGCAGCCCGCACCGCAACGGAATTGCAGCAGATCGGGCTGCACAACCAGACGCTCGTGGTCAACGCCCTTCTGCCAGCAGCAGATCCGGGCGACCCGGCAGACCCGTTGCGCGACAGCATTCGGTTCCGCGAGCAGGCCGCCCTGGCCGGGATGCCCGAGGCGCTGGCCCAACTCCCGGTGGACCAGGTGCCGCTCAAAGCACGCACGGTCATGGGAGTCGACGCCCTGCGGTCACTGCTCTCGGGAGCGGACAGCCTTGGCCCGCAGGGGAGTTCGGCAACCGCCAGCACCCTCCCCGAGAGTTTCGAACTCGGCGTGCGCGGGCTTGTCGATGACCTGCGCGCAGCCGGTCACGGCCTGGTCATGTGTATGGGCAAGGGCGGCGTCGGCAAGACCACGGTCGCTGCCGCCCTCGCGGTCGCGCTGGCCGAGCACGGCATACCCGTGCATCTCACGACCACCGACCCGGCTGGCCATCTCACCGACGCGCTCGGCGAGACGGGGGCTGGCGAGAGCTTCGGGCAGGGAGCTGCGCAGATCCCGGGACTGACGGTGTCGCGGATCGACCCGCACGAGGCGACGGCCAGCTACCGCGAGCGGGTGATGCGCACCAAGGGCGCCACCCTCGACGCCGACGGCAGGGCCCGACTCGCCGAGGATCTCCAGTCGCCGTGCACCGAGGAGGTCGCGGTCTTCCAGCAGTTTTCGCGGCTGGTCCACGAATCCCGGCGGCACATCGTCGTCATGGACACCGCGCCCACCGGTCACACCCTGCTGCTCATGGACGCCACCGGCTCCTATCACCGCGATGTCGTGCGGACGATGGGGGAGGGCACGGCATACACGACGCCGTTGATGCGCCTGCGCGACCCCGCGCAGACCCGGGTCGTCATCGTCACCCTGCCCGACGCCACCCCCGTGCTGGAGGCGCAGGGCCTGGCTGCCGACCTGGAGCGCGCGGGTATCACCCCGTGGGCATGGGTCGTCAACGCGTCGCTCGGCGCGGCCGCCCCGGTGTCTCCGCTGCTGCAGCAGCGCGCGGCCGCCGAGCTGCCCCATCTGGCCCGGGTGCGCGAGCTCGCCGCGAGAGCGGGGCGCCGCACTCCGGCGGTCATCCCGATGCTGGCCGCCGACCCGATCGGCCAGGCCGCTCTGTCGCGGCTCAGCGCGCTCGACCTGCCCACCCCGATGCCCGCCTGACCAACCGCCCACGAGGCCACACCGACCAGCGACCCACCGACTCAGCCACCCGGCATACCCCGAAAGGACCCACCATGAGCCAGCTGCACGCTTCCGACACCCGGCCGTCGGTGCTCTTCGTCTGCATCCACAACGCCGGCCGCTCGCAAATGGGCGCGGCCTACACGCACCACCTGTCCGGTGGCCAGGTGGAGGTGCGGTCGGCGGGTTCGGCGCCGGCCGAGACGATCAACCCGGCCGTGCGCGAGGCGATGCTCGAGGAGGGCATCGACATCTCCGCCGAGAAGCCCAAGATCCTCACGACCGAGGCCGTGCAGGCGTCCGACGTCGTCATCACGATGGGCTGCGGCGACACCTGCCCGTATTTCCCCGGCAAGCGCTACCTTGACTGGGTGCTTGCCGACCCTGCGGGACAGGGCGTCGAGTCGGTGCGCCCGATCCGCGACGAGATCAAGGGTCGGGTGCTCGGGCTGCTCGCAGAACTTGGCGTCGAGCCTGCTGCCCTCCCGGGGCGCTGAGGGCTAGCCTGGGGCCATCGGGGGCGGAGGGCCCCTGCCGAATCGAAGGATCCTAGACATGGCCGATTGGGCTGCTGACGTCAAGAAGTACGCTCCCAAAGCCGATGACAAGGTCATCGCTGGGATCGTCCGCCACTGCGGCATCGCGTTGCAGAAGGCCGACTCGTCGCTGGTGTCGTTCTCCGACCAGGCCGAGCTCGACCGGGTGAAGAAGGGCTTCCTCACCAAGAAGCTCGCCCTGGCCACCGAAGAGGAGAAGGACGCCGCGCTCGCTGCGGTCGGCGCCAAGCTCAAGGGCGTCTCGCGCAAGAACCGCGTGACGGTCTACTACCTGCTCGCCGAGCACACCGGCAAGCTCGGTCTCTTCGGCTGATCGGGCTCGCCCAGGCATTTCTCACGCACGGCACCGGCGAGTGAGCTGCACTCGCTGGTGCCGTGCTGTGTGTGCTCAGGGGGTGCCCATCGTGGGGGAACTAGTCGACGAGGGCGTCACGGCGCTCGAACTCAGTCGTCGGCGACCGTATGCCGGGTGTGGGCTTCCCGCGCGGCGACGCACTCCGGTCGTTGCGAGACCACCCGCTCGGCGGATGCCGGGTGCTTGTCGAGCTCGGCGCCGACCCGGGTCGGACGTGCGGCGAGGTCTCCGCCGCAGTTGAGGCAGGCCGCGCCCAGCACCGACCAGGCACAGAAGCGGCACCAGGTGCACTCGAAACTGCAGATCAAGGCCTCGTGACTGTCCGGTGGAAGGTCTCGGTCACAGCACTCGCAGTTCGGCCGCATTGCCAGCATGGTCGTCTCCCCTGGTGTGGTGGCGCCTCGACGCCCGCTTGCCGCACCCGCATGCTGCCCGGCATACGGTTGCAGCAGTATGCCGTGCCCGCGCCAGGCGACACCGCGCCGCGCCGCACCATGCTCCGGCGCGCTGCGCCAAGCTCCGACTCGCGCCGCGCCGCGCTTCACGACCTGAACGCGCCGCGCCCGGTCAGGGGCGCGCCAGCGGTCGCGGCGCACAGAGCCGTCCGTGGGTGGACGCGGCCCAGTCGAGGGCGCGGTGGGCAGCCGCCAACGCGACCGCTCGGTCGGCGTCGACGAGCGAAAGTCGGGTCCGACGTTCCACGAGGTCTTCGGCGGTGAGCGCGCCTTCGGCCAACACCCCATAGACGAGCTCGGCGGCGATGGTGGAGCGTCCGGGCACGACCGGCTCGGCGAGCCAGGGGTCGAGTGCGGCCAGCGCCTGCACGTCGGGTGCGAGCGTGCCGTAACGCCGCACCAATTCCGGCGGCGCCGCGACCGACCGCAGCTTGGCTGCGCTCGCGGCGCCGAGCAGCGGCAAGTCGGCGGTGCGCGAGGGCGCAGCCGACCCGAGTCGGCGGGCCACCGCGTCGACGGCATCACGGGCCATGACCCGGTAGGTCGTCAACTTCCCTCCCGCGATGGTGACCGGCCCGCCGTCAGGCGTGATCAACAGGTGCCGCCGCGAGATATCCGCGGTGCCCCCGCCGGCGGCCGAGACGAGCGGCCGCAGCCCGGCATACCGCCCGACTACATCGGCAGGGGTGAGCCGACGCGCGAAGGCGCGACTCATCGTCTCGAGCAGGAAGGTCTCGTCGGCGTCGGGGACCGCAGGGGCGATGCCGTCGACACCGGGGGCCGGCTCGTCGGTGAGGCCGATGTGGACCAGGCCGTCGGCATGCGGGATGGCGAAAACGAACCGCCCGAAATGTCCCGGCACCGCGGTCGACACCACCGCGCGCGGCCAGCCCAGCGACGCGGCGCGCACCACGAGGTGGGAGCCGCGGCTGGCCGTCATCGCCAGCCCCGGTGCGTGGTCGGCGGCCCACACGCCGGTCGCGTTGACGACCATCCCCCGGGCGGTGAGCGTCTGGCCGGTGAGCAGGTCGGTCAGCTGCACGCAATCGGCGGTCAAGTCGCTCGCCGCACAACGAGTGACGATGTCCGCGCCATGCGCGGCAGCGGTGCGCGCCAGCCCGACGACCAGGCGGGCGTCGTCCTCGAGCTGGCCGTCGAGATAGAGGATCGCGCCGCGCAGCCCGTCGGTGGTGAGACCCGGGGCGAGCGCGAGGGCCTCGGTCGTGCCGATCCGCCGGGGCGCGGCAGCGCCGACCCTGGGGTCAGCGCCGCGACCCGCAGCAGGTCACCGGCGTGGATGCCCGCCGCGAGCAGCGCGGCCAACGCCGGACGCGTCGTCGCGTCGAGCGGGATGAGGAAGGGCACCGGGCGCACGAGATGCGGCGCAATCCGGGTGAGCAGGTGGTGGCGCTCGCGGGCCGACTCCCACGCGACGGCAAGGTCGCCCTTGGCCAGGTAGCGCAGGCCGCCGTGCACGAGCTTCGAACTCCACCGGGACGTGCCCATGGCGAGGTCGTCGCGTTCGACCAGGACGGTCCGCAGCCCGCGGCTGGCGGCGTCCAGCGCGACACCGGCGCCGGTCACTCCGCCGCCCACGACGATGACGTCGTAACGCTCGGCGGCCAGTCTCTGCAGGGCCGCGTGGCGGGTGGCTCCGGTCAGGTCGGCGCTCATGGGCATCACCGTTGCTCAGGCAGGTCAGGCAGATCAGGCAGGTCGGGCAGGTCGGGCCGCAGGTAGCCGTGCACCAACCGAGCTACCTCAGCGTCGAGGCTGGCTGCGTCGAGGTCGCGACGGAGAATGTCGGTCGACACCACGAACCCCTGCATGGCATGCAGCAGCACGGTCGCCAGCAGGCGCGGCTCGCCCTCGCGGATCGAGCGGTCGGCGATGCCCGCCGCGATGACTGGCGTCACATAGCGGACGAAGGCCAGCTGGCTCTCCCCATGCCGATCCACGAGGTAGGGCACGAGCAGCTCCGGGTCATGCCGCAGCAGCGCGTGCACGAGCGTCGACCCGGCCAGCGCTCGCACGCCGACGACGACCGCCGCGGCGAGTTGGTCGCGCACTGCCGGTATGCCGGGTGCGTCCGTCCCGCTCGCGGTCCGCAGAGCAGGGGGTATGCCGGGTGCGGCCGTCCCCCGTGCTGCCGCGGCACCCGGGCTTGCGGTCGCCTCGACGAAGGCTTGTCGCAAGAGGGTGTCGAACTCACGGGACAACGCGTCGAGGACGAGTTGCTTCACGCCGCCCCCGCGACGGTAGACCGTCATGCGAGAAACGCCGGCGCGCTTGGCAATCGAGGTCGCGGTCGCCCGGCGCACGCCGTAGTCGATGACCTCGTCGTGCACCGCAGCCAGGAGCGCATCATCGGTCGCGACGGAGATGCCGTCGCCGGTCCGGTCAGCCATGGTCGCTCCTCGCGGTGGTGCAATGTTACAGAAACTGATTCAATGTAACACATGACCGATGACCTGACCCGGACGATTTCCCGCTCGGTCTGGCACGGCTGGGGGGACCCGGCCGAACGGCATACCCTGCCGTCGCACGCCTGGGCCTTCCTCGAGCGCGAGATCGGCGCGCGCCCGATCGCCACCCCCGATCTCCCGGTCGCGTTGCTGGACGTCGTCCTGCCCGAGCCGGCGTTGCCAGAGGCTGCCCGGGCCGCTCTGGAGGCCGTCGTCGGCGCAGCTCAGGTGCGCGACGACCACGCCACCCGCGTCGACCATGCCGGCGGCAAGAGCCTGCTCGACCTGGTGCGGATCCGTCGCGGCGACGGCTCACACGCGCCCGACGCGGTGATCTTCCCCGGCTCGCCCGAGGAAGTGCAGCAGGTCGTGCAGGTGTGCTCCGAGCATGAGGTCGCGTTGGTGCCGTTCGGCGGCGGAACGAGCGTCGTGGGGGGAGTGTCGGCGCTGCGCGGGCGGTTCGAAGGCGTCGTCACGCTCGACCTGCGTCGCCTGGCCGCCCTCACCGCGCTCGACCCGGTGTCGCGGGTGGCGACCCTCCAGGCCGGCCTGCGTGGGCCCGAGATCGAAGCGGCGCTGCGGCCGCACGGTCTCACCCTCGGCCACTATCCCCAGAGTCACCAGGAAGCCACCTTCGGCGGCTATGTCGCCACCCGCTCGGCGGGCCAGGCCTCGACGGGCTACGGCCGGGTCGACGACCTCGTGCTCGGTGCGCGGCTGGCCACCCCGGCGGGGGAACTCCGGCTCGACGCGCACGCACCCGCCAGTGCTGCGGGGCCGCGGTTGCTCGACCTCGTCGTCGGCAGCGAAGGTGCCCTCGGGGTCATCACCGAAGCGACGGTGCGTGTCACGGCATACCCGACGGCGACCGCGCGTGGGAGCTGGGCATTCCCCTCCCTGGCGGCCGCCGGCGCGGCGCTGCGGGAGGTGGCGCAGCGCCACGGCGACGACACCCTCCCGGACGTATGCCGGGTCTCCGATCCCAGCGAAACCCAGGTCTCGCTGACCCTGGCGGGCGGGATCGGCGGACGGCTGTTGGCGTATCTCCGGCGCCGCGGCCTGACCGAGCCAGCGCTGGGAATCTTTCTCTGGGAAGGGGATTCGCGGATCCGGGTGGAGCAGCGCCGACTCCGGTTCGGGTCGGTGCTGCGGCGGCACGGCGCCGTGCGACTGCCAGCGGCGGTCGCGGGGGCGTGGCAGCGCGGGCGGTTCTCGGGGCCGTATCTGCGCGACGAACTGCTCGACCATCGGGTGCTCGCCGAGACCCTCGAGACCGCCACGACGTGGGACCGGCTGCTCCCGACCTACGAGCGGGTGCGGGAAGCGCTGCTGGCCGAGTTCGCGGCGCAGGGGACGCCGGCGGTCGTCCAGTGCCACATCTCGCATGTGTATGCCGTGGGCGCATCGCTGTATTTCACCTGCGTCGCCCGCGCGCTGCCCGATCCGGGCGCGCAGTGGCTGCGGGTCAAGGGCGCGGCATCAGACGCGATCGTCGCAGCGGGGGCGACGATCACCCATCACCATGCGGTGGGGACCGATCATCTGCCGTGGCTGACGGCGGAGGTCGGTGCGCTGGGGCTGGAGGTGCTGCGGTCGGTGAAGGCGACACTCGATCCGGTCGGCGTGCTCAACCCGGGCAAACTCGTGCCGCTGCAGGAGAACTCCCAGCGGTTGGTGAGGACTTTGACAGGTTCGTGACAGCTTGCCCTCGCAGTCTCAAGGAGTAGCAGCGGTGAGCGGCACCGCGCATCTGACGAGGAGAACCATGAACATCAAGAAGCTCGGAATCGGCGCGGCGTCCCTCGCTGCGGTCGGAGCCCTGGTGCTGGGTGGGGCAACGTTCGCCAGTGCGGCGGACAACCCCACGCCGACCACGCAGTCCAGCGCCGGTGCGACCACCTCGCCGGATGCCACTGGCAAAGCCGGCAAGCAGGGTCGGGGTCAGGCGGGTCAGGCCGGTCAGGACGGTCAGCCGGGCGGATCGCAGGACACGCCGGTCACCGGCGAGGAGGCCACCAAGGTCTCGGCCGCGGTGACTGCCAAGGACTCCACGGTGACCGTCGAGAGCGTCCGCAAGGACCCCGATGGTTCGTATGACGTGTTGGGCACCAAGGCGGGCGCGCGGGTGATGTTCGACGTGAGTGCCGATCTCGCGACGGTCACCGAGAACGCCGGCGGCCCTGGCATGGGCGGCAAGGGTGGTCCCGGCGGAGGTATGGGTGGTCAGCACACCGAGGTGACTGGTGAGGAGGCGTCGAAGGTGTCGGCCGCGGTGACGGGCAAGGACTCTGCTGTGACGGTGGGGAAGGTGCTGAAGGATGCTGACGGTTCGTATGACGTGTTGGGCACCAAGGCGGGCGCGCGGGTGATGTTCGACGTGAGTGCCGATCTCGCGACGGTCACCGAGAACGCCGGCGGCCCTGGCATGGGCGGCAAGGGTGGTCCCGGCGGAGGTATGGGTGGTCAGCACACCGAGGTGACTGGCGAGGAGGCGTCGAAGGTGTCGGCCGCGGTGACGGGCAAGGACTCTGCTGTGACGGTGGGGAAGGTGCTGAAGGATGCTGACGGTTCGTATGACGTGTTGGGCACCAAGGCGGGCGCGCGGGTGATGTTCGACGTGAGTGCCGATCTCGCGACGGTCACCGAGAACGCCGGCGGCCCCGGCATGCACGGCGGCAAGGGCGATCACGGCCAGCAGGGCCAGCAGCAGTCCGCTGCCTCGGCCACCACGGGTGCGGCCGCCTGACGAGCTGACCTATTGCCTCACCACGGCGCCGGACCCGGATCTCGGGTCCGGCGCTCGGCGTTTCCGGCCTCGGCCCCTCTCCCAACCTCTAGGCCCCGTGCGGCCCTCTGGGCTGGGGGGCGCACCTGTGAAGATCGCGATCTGTCCAGAGTGCGGGGATCGCAGGCGGGGTCGGCTCTGTGTCGCCTGGGTCCCCTATCGCCGCGCGGAACTCGGTTGACGGCATACCGGTCTGCCTGGCAGTTTGGCAGCAGTGGCGCACTCGACGCCCAGCCCCGCCCGGCCCCAGCCCGGACGAACCCGGCGAAGGGGAGCGCATCCTCGAGGCAAGACCGTCACGCCATCGACACCACCAGGCTGAGACGTGCGAGCTGGGCGCCGACAGCCGGAGAGTGTTTCGATGACCCGCGACCGCGACTTCAAAGACTTGGTCCGCGCCCGGATGGCTGCTACCGGTGAGCCCTATACGGCGGCTCGGCAGGCGCTCGTTGACGCCCGCCTGGAGGGCACGCAGCGCAGCGTCCCTGCTCCGTCCGCTACCCCAGCCGCACACCCGGCACGTCCGTATGCCGTGGACTCGCCCGCCGCCTCCGGCGGTGAGAAGGCTGCCGACAGAGGTGAGGCCGTTGACGGCGTTGCAGCCGCCCAAGGTGAAGTCGTCGCTGCTGGTGTTGAAGGCGCCGAGCACGCGGCGCGCAAGCTCTACGACAAGACGGTGCGGACCTTCTTCGACGGCCCCCGGTTGCGCGCGATCCCGAGCAAGCGCCGGCCGCGCGCAGCGGTGCTGCTGCATCTGCTGGAGCGGTTCGACGCCGACCGGGTCTACACCGAGGCGGAGGTCAACGGCATCTTGCGCACCGCGCATGACGACGTCGCGTCGCTGCGGCGGGAACTCGTGGATTACCGCTACCTGACTCGCGGTGAAGGGCGCTATCGCGTGGCCGAGGTCGACCCCGAGCGCGATGTCAACGAGGCCCAGGAGGTGCCGCCTTTCGAGGCGGAGATCCTGGCGCAGTTACGGGACCGCACTCGGGCAAGGCCGCGCACCGATCGCTGACCTCGAGCACAACGGGACGGCTATCAAGGCTGCCGACCGGGCCGGGAACCCTCGCAGCATCGATACGCCTCTTGCGTGGAGTTCACGGAGTCGCTGCACGACGAGATGGCACGCCGTTGCCCTGCGGGTGCGGCGGCGGGGCGCCGCGTCGGGATGGACCGTCCGCAGCGCCGGACAGACTCCGCCCCGGGTCGCTTACTGCGTGTTCGTGGAAGTGGACGGTCTTGGCGCCCGGGTTGCCGAGGGCGTCGGGCCTGTCAGGGGTGTCGGGGTTGTCGGTGGTGGTGTGGTGTCGGTGGTGGGGGTTGTGGATCAGCCGGTGGTGGTAGCCACATAACGGGATGGCTTGATCAAGGTCGGTGGGCCCGCCTTTCGACCAGGGCTGCTGGTGGTGCAACTCTGACCACGCAAACGGTCGGTCACACCCGTCTGCGGCGCACGTGTCGTAGATGAGGGCGAGGGCGGTGCGTTGCGGGTCGCTGAAGAACCGGTGGTGTCGGCCGAGGTCGAGGACCTGTCCGGGTCCGCCGAGGACTGCGGGGAGGATCCCGGCTTGGCAGGCGATCCGCCGGGCGGCACTGGCCGAGATCAACGTGCCGGTGTCGGTGCTGGCGGCGCCGGCACTGGGAGTCATCTCCAACAACGTCCCGGTGCTCTCCCGGACCGACTGCTGCACCAGTGCCGCCTGTGCAGCGCCGACGGCTTGTTCCATGGTCATCGTGACGATCACGGTGGCAGCGACTTTCCCGGTGAGTCGTTCGGTGTCGAGGTGTTCGATCAACTCGGTCAAGGCCCGTCCGCGGCGGTGAGCCCAGTCGATATCGGCCCAATCGGCATTCCGACCCACCCCCCGACCCACGCCAACACCAGACTCGGCGCGCGTGCCAGCGTCGCCGGCGACGGCCGGGCCGGACTCAGTGGGCGTGCCCGCGTCGCGAGCGGTCTCGGCGGACGCGGTGATCCCGAAGGCGGCACCCGCGGTGTCGCCGGTGACGTTGCTTGAGTGCTGGGTGGGGCGGGTGGAGGCGTGCAGGTCGGCAGCGACCGACCCGTCGCCCAAGTCACCCGCAGCAGTCTGACCGTCAGCTAATGCGGCTTCGGCGGCTTGGCGGAGGTGATCACGCCGGGGTGCGGTCATCGACTGCAACACCTTCCCCAGCATCCGCGCAGTGAACGTCGGCAACAACGCCTGCAGCTTCGTGGTCCCATCCCCGAGGTCTTGCATGGTGACCGTCGCCAACCGGTAGGCCCGGCACTCTTGATCCACCAACTGGGCTTCGACATGCTCAGCGACCTCTTGCGCGGAACGTTCAGCGTCGGCGAGGGCGAACTTCGCCGCCCGAGACAACCGGCCCGGGTTCAATTGCTGCGCCTTCTGGACCAGGGAGGTTTCGACCTTGGCCCGCTCCACGTCAGTCAACGTCTCCGGGAGTTTGTCCATCGTCGCGGCGATGATCCCCACACTCCGGCTAGAGACGTCACCGGCGTCGAACGCCGCCCGGGTCACCGCCAACCCCTCACCATCCAGGGCGGTGGCCAACTGCACCTTCCGCGCTGCATCAGCCCCACCACTACGGGTCGCTGACGCCACCCACGCTGAGGTTGAGGAATGCCCGGTCCGGCGATGCACCTGCTGCCGGTCAGCCCGAGCCACCAACGCCAACCGCAACGCTTCCACCCGGCGAGCGATCCGCTCCACCTCACCAATATCCGCAGCACCCACCACCACGCCAGCGTCCGGGTCAGCCAACCGGGCATGCACCTGGTCCACCAGCGCATGCAGCACCCCCGTCGGCACCCCCACCACGGCAGCCGACCCACGCGAAGGCGACCCACCCCGCGACACCGCACCGGACGGCATACCGCCGCCTGGCTGCGAGTCCAACGAAGTGATTGTCATAGCACGAGTGTACTAGGACACCTGTCGGACTGCAAGAGCATCTTGCCTGACCACACACATCTGACGAAGGCGAGGCTCTCACTGCCGTCTCGTCGCCCTCCTCGCTGCCTTCGATCGAGCGCAGCGAGGAGGGCGAGGGGGTGAAGGCGTGCCGGTCGACCCCTTCGCCCGGGTCAGAAGGCAGCTTCCGGGACGTCCATGAGTGAGTTGTCGGTGGCTTCGGCCATCGCGCGTTCGGCGGCTAGCCGCGGGAGCACCTGGCGCGTGAAGAATCGGGCCGCGGCCACCTTGCCCTGGTAGAACGGCTCGTCCTTCGGGGCCGCGCCCGCCTCGAGAGCGGCCAAGGCGACCTCGGCCTGGCGCAGCAGCAGCCAGCCCACGACGAGGTCACCGGCGCCGAGTAGCAGCCGAGTGGTGTTCTGGGCGACCTTGTAGAGGTTGCGCAGGTCACCGCCGGTGCGCGGGTCGCTCTGGAAGGCCGCGCCGGCCATGAAGCCGACGATCCCTTGCACGTTCTCGAGGGCTTTCCCGAGCATCTCGCGCTCGGTGTCGAGGGCGCCGGCGTTGGTGCCCAAGTCCTTGGCGAACTGCTGGATCTGCATCGACAGGGCGGTCATCGACTGGCCGTGATCCTTGACGATCTTGCGGAAGAAGAAGTCCAGGCCCTGGATCGCGGTCGTGCCCTCATAGAGCGTGTCGATCTTGGCATCGCGGACGTATTGCTCGATCGGGTATTCCTGCAGGAAACCCGACCCGCCGAAGGTCTGCAGCGACTCGGTGCCGAGCAGCACCCAGGCCCGCTCCGAGCCCAACCCCTTGACGATGGGCAACAGCAGGTCGCTCATCCGGGCAGCCAGGTCGGCAGGGGAGCCCTTCTCGGGGTGACGGGTCGGGTCGCCGTCGGTGGCCAAGGCCACGGCGTCCTGCTGCATGGCAGTGAAGAGCACCAACGCACGCAACCCCTCGGCATACGCCTTCTGGAGCATGAGCGAGCGGCGCACGTCCGGGTGGTGGGTGATCGTCACCCGCGGCGCGTCCTTGGAGGGGGTGGTCAGGTCGGCGCCCTGGACGCGTTCCTTGGCGTAGGCGAGAGCGTTGAGGTAGCCGGCCGAGAGGGTAGCGATGGCCTTGGTGCCGACGAACATCCGGGCGCCCTCGATGATGTAAAACATCTGGGCGATGCCGTCGTGGACGTCGCCGAGCAGGGTGCCGACCGCCGGCGCGCCGTCGCCGAAGGTCAGCTCGCAGGTCGTGGAGACCTTCAGGCCCATCTTCTTCTCGACGTTGGTGGCGTAGACACCGTTGCGCTCGCCGAGCGCGCCAGTCTCGAGGTCGACGTGGTATTTCGGCACGATGAACAGCGAAAGGCCCTTGGTGCCGACGCCCGCACCCTCGGGCCGGGCCAGCACGAAGTGGACGATGTTGTCGCACATGTCGGACTCGCCCGAGGTGATGAACCGCTTCACGCCGGTGATGTGCCAGGTGCCGTCGGGCTGCTGCACGGCCTTTGTGCGACCGGCGCCCACGTCGGAGCCGGCGTCGGGCTCGGTGAGGACCATCGTCGTGTGCCAGGCGTTGTCGATGATGAGCTTGGCGAGCTTCTTCTGCTCGTCGTTGCCGAGGAACCACAGCAGCTTGGCGAACGAGAAGGTCGCCCCATACATGTGGATCGCGGGGTTGGCGCCGCACACCATCTCGGCGACCGCCCAGCGCAGCGACGGCGGCACCTGCATGCCCCCGAGCTCGACCGGGGTGTCGAGCTTGCCCCACTCGCCGTCGAGGTAGGCCCGATACGACTTCTTGAACGACTCGGGGATGACGACCGTCTTGGCCGCGGGGTCATAGACCGGCGGGTTGCGGTCGGAGTCGACCAGGCTCTCGGCGAGCTCGTTCTCGGCGAGCCGAGCGATCTCGCCGAGGATGTCCTTGGCGGCCTCGACATCGAGGTCCTCGTAGATCCCGGTGCCGAGGATCTCACCCCGCCCGAAGACCTCGAAGAGAGTGAATTCGATGTCGCGGACGTTGGCCTGGTAGTGACCCATCGAGTGTCCTTCGGCTGGTGGCGGGGACGGGCAGGAACGATCGTCGCGACGGTATGCCGTGACGCTTCCCATGATGCTACTGGCCAGTAACAACCGCAAGGGAGACCCGCGTCACCCCGGCCCACGGCCCCGACCCGCCGCTGAGCCAACGGCCGTAGTCAACACGACACGAGTGTCAGGACACCAGGATTGACGACCTCGCCTCGCGCTCGCAGGCTCCTCAGTGGATCGGGTATGCCGTGGCTGGCCACTGCGGCGTTGCTCACCGGGGTGGCGGCCGGATGCACGCCGTCGACAGCCTCGCCTGGAACAACGACGACAGCCTCGGGAGGCGCCATCGTGTCAAGCACCAACCCGAACCGTCCCTTCGATCCGATCGTCGAGCTGCCCAACGACCCGATGACCGCGCGGGCGCTGCGCCGCGGTGCCGACACGACCGACACCTTCGTCGAGGTGCCGCAGCGCGTGGAGACGGCGATGATCTCGGCGACCCAGGCGTCGGGCTGGAGCCAGGCGGGGGTCAGTCATGGGCTCAACCTGCGCAAGGGGAGCTTTCACCTCAAGGGTGGCTGCGGGGTGGATGGTTGCTATTACATCCTCGACACCGGGCCGCGGTTGACCCAGAACCTCGCCGTCGTGCCGGAGGGTTACACGCTCCGGGTCGAAGAACTCGAATCGCACCTCGACCCAGCGGCCCCGGCCCCGACCCGCCGCTGAAGCGCGCCTGCCGCGGGTGGCCGCCCCACCGCACACCAACCACACGGCATACCAGCCCCACGGCATACCTCAGAGCAGGTATGCCGTGGGGCTGGGTGCCCCCGGGCGATCAGCCCTTGACGCAGAGCAGCGTCGTGAGCCGCGCGACCACCTCGACGAGGTCGGACTGGGCCGCGATGACCGCGTCGAGGTCCTTGTAGGCCGCGGGGATCTCGTCGACGACGCCGACGTCCTTGCGGCACTCGACCCCTGCGGTCTGGGCGGCGAGGTCCGCCGCGGTGAACCGCCGGCGCGCGGCGTTGCGCGACATGCGCCGCCCGGCTCCGTGCGAGGCCGAGCAGTAGGACGCCTCGTTGCCCAGGCCGCGCACGACGTAGGACCCGGTGCCCATCGACCCGGGGATGAGCCCGAGGTCGCCGGCGCCGGCGCGGATCGCTCCCTTGCGGGTGACGAGCACGTCGATGCCGCCATAGGACTCCTGCGCCACGTAGTTGTGATGGCACTGGACGGTTTGGCCCCACTCGACGGCCAGGCCGCGCTCGGCGAACCAGCCACCGACGACACCCTGGACCAGGGCCATCATCACCGCGCGGTTGCGCAGCGCATAGTCCTGCGCCCAGAACAGGTCGCGCCGGTAGGCGTCCATCTCCGGCGTGCCCGCGAGGAAGACCGCGAGGTCACGGTCGGGCAGGTCGGCGTTGTGCGGCAGCGCCCGCGCGGTCTCGATGTGCGCCTGGGCCAGCAGGTTGCCGATGCCCCGCGACCCGGAGTGCAGCATCACCCAGATCGCCCCCTCGTCGTCGGAGCACAGCTCGATGAAGTGGTTGCCGCCGCCGAGGGTGCCCAGCTGCGAGCGGGCCTTCTTGGCCTGGTCGGCGACCCGCTGGTCGAGCTGATCGAAGCCGGTCCAGAAGCGTGCCCAGCCTTCCGCCGGGAAGTCCGCACGCGGCATACCGAGGCCGGTCGGGTCGACCGGCACCTGGTGGCCGGCGAAACCCACCGGCACCGCGCGCTCGATCGCCACCCGCAGCGGGTGCAGGTCGTCGGGCAGGTCATCCAGGCGCAGGCTGGTGCGCACCGCGGCCATGCCGCAGCCGATGTCGACCCCGACCGCCGCCGGCGCGACCGCCTGCGACATCGCGATGACCGACCCGACCGTCGCGCCCTTGCCGAGGTGCACGTCGGGCATGACCCGCACGCCGACGACCCACGGCAGCGCCCCGATGTTGCGCAGCTGCGCCAGCGCGGCGGGCTCGACCTCACGCGGGTCGGCCCACATGAGCACGTCGGCGTCGGTGCCGGGCAGGCGGGTGGGGAACTCGGGTCGGGTCGTCTCGAACTCGTCGATGGGCAGGGTCATGGTGAGGTCACCTCCTCGTCGGGGCGCCGGCGCTGCTCGCCGGGCCAGCAGGCCACCGTATGCCGTGCCACTCACCTCCCGCACCCGGTTTTGCCGCGGTAACCTGCGCAGATGCTCGTCGACCATGTGCCCGATGCGGACCTGAGCCGGCCCCGGACCATTGCCCTGGGCCGCCTCTCGGACAAGTCGTGGCCGGGGCCGCTGTCGGCCGACGGGGTGGCCGCCCGGCTCGGCGAGGTCGTGTCGTCGCTCGACGACTATTACGTCTCGGTCGACCCGCGGGCCAAGACCCGCTGTATCGACGGCCGCCACGATCCCGAACTCGACGAGGCCAACCTGGGCCCGCAGGTGCCCGGCGGGGCTCCCGGGTCGGCGCTGGCCTATCGGCTGGGCGTCGACAAGGACGACCTCACCCGGGGGACTTTCACCGGTGACGCCGAGTTGATGATCGAGGCTTACGTGCGGCTGGGGCTTTCGCCGGGCGGCCATCGCGACGACCTCGATCAAGCCGATGGGGTGGGCTGCGGGGCGATCGACGGCCTGCGGGCGGTGCTCGACTGCATGACCAATCCGCACCTCGTCGAAGATCACAAGCGCCTGGTCAAGACGATCCTCGACACCGATTTCAACCGCGATCACTATCTGCGGGTCATGGGCGCCGGGTTGGTGCTGCAGAGCCGTTCGGTGGCCTACTTCCACGGTCGCGGCGAGATCCTCGACCTGCTCGAACGCAAGGCGCCCGGGAGTGTCTCGGTGTTGCGCGGTCGCCACTGCGAGGCGTTTGTTGTGGTCAACCTGGTCGAGGGAACCACGTTGTCGTCCAACCGTTTTGCTGCGGACCTGGGTGGCCCGCAGGCGTTCGGCTACGACCTGTGGCGCTCGCGGCAACTCGTGCAGGCGCTCTTCCCGCTGCCCTCGCACGAGGTCGACCGAGCTCGCTTCATCCACGCCCGGGTGATGCTGACCATCGCCACCTTGATGGCGTTGACCGACGGCTCCTTGCAGGTCTTGCTGCGGCTGCCCGCCGATTCCTGAGGTGCGGCGGGCTCGAGTCGGCGGCTTTCAGGCCCAGCGCCTGTATGGCTCAGCCCGTGGACGCCGCGCATGTGGACTCTCGAGCGCCCCGGTCACGCGCGGCGGTAGGCGCGGTTCTTACTGCGCGGCGGAGCGGTTGCGACAATGCGGCCCCGCTCGATGAGTCGGCTGAGGTAGCGAGCGGCCATGGCCGCCCTGAGGCCCGTGGCGACCGTGATGTCGTGGGTCGTCAGCGTCCGGCCGAGGTCGAAGAGTGCGTCGATCTCGTCGATCCGGTCGTGCCGCGCGACGGTGCGGCCCTGGAAAGCCGACATCCCTCGGTCGCGCTCTGCCTGCGTGGTCGGGAGCGCGCCGTGGCTCACCCCGTGCGGGTCGACGGCGAGGGCGTACTGGGCGTACCTGCGGCCGCCGAAACTGACGGCCAGTCCGCGCGTGACCAGTCCACTCAGTGCGGTCGTCGCGTCTGCGCGGTCGAGCCCGATCTGGCGGAGTGTGGCGTTGCTGATCGTGCGGCCTTCGCGCATGAGGGCCAGGGCTACCCGTTGGGCATCCGTGAGGTCGGCCTGGTGCAGACCGGCAAGCCAGCCGAGGGTCGCGTCGTCGAGCAGGGCGTGTTTGGGGATCGTGACTCGGAACCGGGTCAAGGCGTCGTCGAATTGGGGCGTCGTCAGGCCGGCTCGGCGCAGCGCATGGATCATCGCCGGAATCCCCGTACCCCGGTTCTCGCAGACGACCTGGTCGGTCCCTGGCAGGGTGACGTCCTGCAGGAGCCGGGCCAGCACGGCGTTGCGCGACGAGGACACGCCCTCTGCGCCGAGGTCGTCTTCGGTGACCGTGCCGAAGAGGCCGCCAGGGTTGCGGACCACAAGTCGATCGGAGTACATCTCGACCTGCACCTGGGTCCCGCGGGCAAACGGGCTGTAGTCGCGGTGCATGAGGGCATTGGTGACGGCCTCGCGCAATGCCTCGACGGGGTATTCATAGGTGTCCTGTCGGCCGACTCCGCTCAAGTGTGCGCGCGTAGCCATGTTGCGGACCATGGCGGCGACGGCTTCTTCGACCATCGTGGGGATGGGGCCACTGATGGTCCGGTTGTCCAGGAACCTCGGCCCCTCGATCGGGATGCTGCCCTTCGACGTCGCCGGGACAACGATGAAGGTGACATTCAGCTGGGGGAAGAACTGCTGGGGGTAGTCACCGAGTGAGAGGAGCCCTGCCAGGGTGGGGACGAGCCGACCTGCGTCGTTCTCGACCAGGACACCGATGCGCGTCAGCGCTTGCTCGTCGGGTAGTTGCTGCGGGAAGGCGACCGGTTCGCGCAGCCGGAGCCGAGTGAGCAACCGGCGGACGCTGTCGCGGTTCAAGTCGTCGATGCTCGCCCGCTCCACGGCGTCACGATCGTCGGCGGGCTGACCGCGGTTCGCATGCAGGAGGGCGATTTCGTACTCCGTCATGCGACGGTCCCCGTCGCCGCCGCGAGTGTACGAACCTGCGTACTCACCTCGCGCCGTGACGAAGCACGGCTTGTGGCGCGGGTCGAGCTCCGGGATCCGCGCGACGACGATCGACCCGCCGTCCACCTCCTCGATATCGATCTTCGCCCGCACCGGCGGGGACATCTCGTCGGCACAGGTCGCGTCGAGCGCATCACGCAACCGGGCGGGGTCGATGTCCGGGGCGACTGCGAAGTCGGCGCGTTCGTCGAGACCGAGGAGAATGACCCCACCGGAACCGTTACTGAATGCGCTGAGAGTCTCCCGCACCGACTTTGGCAAGCCCCCGGCCGCCGCCTTCACCTCGAGCCTGCGCAGATCGGTTCGGCGAGCCCGCGCAAGCACGACCAGCTCAGCCACCGACTCCGTCATTCTCCCTATCTTTCTACTAGAATGACGGTGACTCTACTACGCAGAGAGGGTAGGGGCGCGGTCGGGTGATCGGGGGCAGTGGTCCTGGAGCGCGACGCCACGGCCCGCTGTGGCGCGGACCAGCGAGGATCGCTTGCTGGCTGACGGAGGTGAGTATCTGTACTGATGCGTCCGCCGTCGCAGCCGGGTTAACCTCGCCGCAACGAGGCGTCGAGCAGGACAGGACGGGGGGGCATGCCGACCGAGTATCAGGTGGATGTGCGGGCCACCCGCGCGACCGGTGCGAGCTTGGCGCGCCTGGCAGAGCCCGCAGGCAGCGCCGCCGGCGAGATCGGCGGGCTACGGATCTCCCTTGGCTCTGGCGTTTCGGTGGCCGACGAACTGGCTGCGTTCGCCAGCGTCTGGGCCGACGACCTGCGCGCAGTAGGCGCGAGCTTCGAGTACCTGGGCACCGCGGTCGCGGCCGCGGGCACGGCATACGAGAGCACTGACGCTGCGGCGGCGGCGGCCTACGCGCGGCTCCCGCTCCGGCGGACCGCGATCTGAGCCCATGACAGCGAGATACGCCTACGTCGGCGACGATCCCGCTGGCATCGCCGCCGCGGCCACCGTCCTCGAGCACCGCGCCAGAGACCTGGCCGCCAACGCCTCCTCCGCGAGCGGCGAGCTGCCGCGGCTGCGTGAGGCGTGGACGGTCGGGAGCGCGGGAGACCGGGCGTATGCCGTGGCGACGCAGCTCAGCGCTCACCTCGACACCATCGCGCCGGGACTGCGGGCCGGGTCCGACGCGCTCGCCGAATACCGCGAAGAACTGGTGCTCGGATGCTCCCGCGTCGACCAGCTCAATAGCGCGCACCGGGTCATCGCGCCGCTGGAGTCGCTGGTGCGGTCCTTCGGCGACTGGATCGACGAAAGCCGTAGCGCGGCATACGACCGCGCGGTGACCGAACTGCGGGTTGCCGCGTCGGCGACCGGATACGGGTCGTTGTGGGAGATCGAGGGCGACTATCGCGCGGTGACGCAGCGCATCACGAGCGCGTGTGAGGTCTGCGAGGCTGCCTTGCGCCGGTCTCGGACGGCGGCCCAAGGACGAGCGCCGGGCCGTTCGTCGTTCGCCGGCATGTTGCCCATGGGCCTGCAGACCGGCCCGCTCATCGACGGGTTCATTTCCCGTGGCCTCCTCCCACCGGAAGCCGCGACGATGACCGCAGATGAGCTGCTCACCTATCTCAAGGACCACCCCGACGTCGCCCGCAACCTTGTCGACAACAACCCCGGGCGGGGGCAGCCCGGCTCGGTCGAGGCGTTCCTGCACTCGTTGGGGCAGCCGACGATCAGTGCGCCCGGCACCGACATCGCAGCGCTGCAACGGGAGCAGACCAGCGCCCTTTTCCACACGTTGACACCGCAGGAGCAAGCCGTGGTCGGCATGCTGTTCCCGTCAGAAGTCGGCAACCTCAGCGGTGCGAGCTTCGTGGCGCGCGATGCCGCCAACTACGTCAATGTCGTCGTGGCCCGCGAGGACCAAGCTGGTGTGGTCGCGGACTTGGAGAAGAAGGTGGCCGACCTGCGAAGCATGGGGCCCTACCCTGGTGTGCCTGCGTCGCTCATCGCGTCATACGAGTCTCAACTGGCGGACGCCCGAGCGCTGTTGGGCACCTACGACCGCCTGGTCGCCGAGCCCGACCGCCAGATCGTCGTGTTTGACGCCGCGCGAGGCGCCTTCGCCGAGGTCTCGGGGACGATCAGCCCGACAACCCGCAACGTCGGGGTGATCTGCCCGGGCACGACGACCAACATGGGCACGATCCTGGGCAATGTGAAGACGTACTCCTCGTTTGTGAAGGCGGCGGAGCCCGGCCAGTTGGCGATGATCACGTGGATGGGCGGCGGCTTGCCGCAGTCCATCGTCCCGGAGGCAATGAGCGACAGCTACTCCCGCGACCTCGGGCCGCTCTTGGCGAGCTTCTCCAAGGACGTCCGGCTGGAGACGGCCGCCCTGACCGGCGGGTCGACGGCCCACCTCACGGTGGCCGGGCACTCCTACGGCGGGGCAGTCGTCGGCATCGCCGAGACCTATGGCCTCGACGCCGACCGGGTCATGTATGTCGAGTCGCCGGGGATGGGCAACGACGTGTCCTCGACCAGCGACTATCGGCCGGTCAATCCCGACGTCCGCCGCTACTCCATGACGGCGCCGGGAGATCCGATCGCGCTAGTGCAAGGTGCCGATGTCCTCGGCTACGGGCATGGCGGCGACCCCGATCACATGGCAGGAGTCACTCGCCTCGCCACGGGCAACTACAAGGACGGCACCCCCGTTGCAGGCCCCAGCGCGCACGGCGGGGTCTTCACCCCTGGCTCAGGCTCATGGGACAACATGGTTCAAGTCTTCACCGGCGGCACGGTCCAAGTGCGGCCGCCGGATACGGTGATGAACACCCAATACGGACCGGTCATGGTCCCGTCGAGCGCACCCTCTACCCCCTTGGACATCCCATGACTCGCTGGTCTCGATCGAGCGGGGCGCGCATGGCAATCGCCGCGCTCACGGCAATGCTCGCGCTGGGCGGCTGCATCCCATCGAAGGAGAGTGCGATGACCCACGAGGACGTCGCTGCTGTGGTCCGTGCGGAGGCCCGGGCGATGGCGGTTGCGCTGGGCCACAACGTCACCGAATACGAGGAAGACCTCATACCGTGCCTGGTGACAGGGCAGGACCTGTCGACTTTTGCGGTGAGCATGCGCCTGGTCGCTGACCCTGACCGGGCGGCTGGAATGCGCACGGGCTACCTCGCGGAGCGCCAAACGGCGGGGTGGACGCTGCGAGACGACAACACCCCTGACCATCTCGGGTGGACGATCCAGGACCGGCGCGGATTCCACATCGGCTATTACGTCTTCACCAACAGTGGGTATGCCGCGACGCTCAGAGGGTCGGGGCCGTGCCTGCCGACACCCGCATCCGGCACGTCAGGCCCGGTACGTCCGAGCCCGACGCTCACTCAGCCCTGGACCGACGCCCCTTAACGCTCGTCACTGGCGTGAGCGGAGCAGCAGCACGACGTCGTCTGCCGCGCAAGCCCGGGTGCACCGTCGACTCCCGCTCGAACCCCTCGAGCCCCTCTACCCCTTGGACATCCCATGACTGGCTGGTCTCGATCGAGCGGGGCGCGCATGGCAATCGCCGCGCTCACGGCAATGCTCGCGCTGGGCGGCTGCATCCCATCGAAGGAGAGTGCGATGACCCACGAGGACGTCGCTGTTGTGGTCCGTGCGGAGGCCCGGGCGATGGCGGTTGCGCTGGGCCACAACGTCACCGAATACGAGGAAGACCTCATACCGTGCCTGGTGACAGGGCAGGACCTGTCGACTTTTGCGGTGAGCATGCGCCTGGTCGCTGACCCTGACCGGGCGGCTGGAATGCGCACGGGCTACCTCGCGGAGCGCCAGGCGGCGGGGTGGACGCTGCGAGACGACAACACCCCTGACCATCTCGGGTGGACGATCAAGGACCGGCGCGGATTCCACATCGGCTATTACGTCTTCACCAACAGTGGGTATGCCGCGACGCTCGGTGGGTCGGGGCCGTGCCTGCCGACACCCGCATCCGGCACGTCAGGCCCGGCACGTCCGAGCCCGACCCTCACTCAGCCCTGGACCGACGCCCCTTAGCGCGTCGTCACCGGCGTCACCGGCGTGAGCGGAGCGTCGCCGCGCAGGACAGCGAGCACGTTGTCGGCGGCAAGCCGAGCCATCGCCGCCCGGGTCTCGGTCGTCGCCGATCCCAGGTGCGGCAGCAGCACGACGTTGTCCATCGCCAGCAACCCCGGGTGCACCGTCGGTTCCTGCTCGAAGACATCGAGCCCGGCCCCGGCGATCTGGCCCGCCTGCAGGGCCGCGACGAGCGCAGCCTCGTCGATGATCGGTCCGCGCGCGGAGTTGACGACGTATGCCGTGCGCTTCATCGCCGCGAACTGCTCGGCACCCATGAGGTGGTGGGTCGAGGGCAGGTAGGGGCAGTGCAACGACACGACATCGCTGACGCGCAGCAGCTCGTCGAACGACATCCGACGCACCGCACCGGACGGCATACCGGCAAGCAGCTCGGCAGGTGCCTCGTGCTCGTCGGAGTAGACGATGTCCATGCCGAAGGCGACCGCGCGACGGGCCATGGCCGCCCCGATCTGGCCCATGCCGACGATGCCGAGAGTCTTGCCCTGCAACCCCATCCCGAGCAGGTAGAACATGCCCCACTGCCACGGGGTCTGGCTGCGGATGATCCGCTCACCCTCGCCGAAGCGCCGGGTGACCATGAGCATGAGCCCGAAAGCCGTGTCGGCGGTGGTCTCGGTGAGCACCTTGGGGGGTGTTGGTGGCGATGACCCCGCGCGCCTGGCACGCGGCGACGTCGATGTTGTTGTAGCCGACCGCGACATTGGCGACGACCTGCAGCTGCGGGCCGGCAGCGTCGAGGAACTCCCCGTCGACCTTCTCGGTGAGCAAGGTGACGACGGCGTCGGCGCCGGCGACCAGGCGCAGGCAGTCCGCGCGCGAGATGCACTCCTCGTGCTCCCAGGCGCGCACCTCGTGCTCGGCCCGCAGGGCCTCAAGTCCCTCGGCGGGGATGCGGTTGGTGACGACGACCAGTGCCATGTCAGGCCTCGATCCACTGCGCCAGGATGCCCAGGCCCTCGCGGATATCCGCTTCCGGCAGACCGGAATACGCGAACCGCGCATACATTCGGTCTTCACCCGGTTGGGGCCGCCCGAAGTGCAGCCGCGTGCAGAACGACACCCCGGTCTCCTTGAGCGCCCGCTCGGCGAACTCCGGCAGGGTCGCAATGCCCTTGGCCGCCATCGCGTCGGTCACGTCAGGGAAGAGGTAGAAGGTGGCATTCGGCTTGGAGAGCGTCACTCCCGGCATCGCGGACAACATCTCGTATGCCGCGTCGCGACGGCCGCGCAGTGCCTCCCGGATCGCGATCGCCCCGGACTGGTCACCGCGGATCGCCTCGACACCGGCCCATTGGACAAAGTGCGTCGTGCACGACTCGTTGTTGGTGTTGAGCTTGCCGAAGACGGCCGAGAGCTCCGCGGGCGCGATCGCCGCACCGAGCCGCCACCCGGTCATCGCGAACTTCTTGCTGAAGGTGTAGAGGATGACCGTGCGCTCCTGCATCCCCGGGATCGACGCGATCGAGGAGGACGTGCCCGAGTAGCGCATCTCGAAATAGGCCTCGTCGGACAGCACCCAGAGGTCGTGCTCGATGGCGATCTGCGCGATGGCCTCCTTCTCAGCCTGGGTTGACTCGGCGGAGATGGGGTTCTGCAGGTCGTTGTAGATGATCGCCTTGGTCTTGGGCGTGATGAGCGAGCGCACCTGGTCTAGGTCGATGCGGAAACCGGTCTCGGTCGGCACATAGCGATAGGGCATCGGGCGCGCGCCGATGAACTCGATCTGGCTCTCGTAGATCGGATAGCCCGGGTTGGGATAGAGCACCTCGTCGCCGAACTCGATGAGCGCCTGGGTGAACTTGGTGATGACCGGCTTGCCACCCGGGTGCACGGTGACATTGTCCGGCCCATAGGTCAGGCCGCGACGCATCCCGACGTCCTCGGCGATCGCTTCGCGCAGCGGCAGGATGCCCGGCCCGGGGCAGTAGCCGGTCTTGCCCTCGGCGACCGCGCGGTCCATGGCCTCGCGGATGGTCGCGGGGGTCGCCAGGTCGATGTCGCCGAGGTGGAAGGGGTAGATGCGGTGTCCCTGCGCCCCCCACGCGGCGGCGGCCAGCGAGACGGCGAAGGCCGTCTCGGTGCCCAGGCGAGAGATGCGTTCTGCGAATGCCACGGTGGTGTCCCTTTCGCGGTGTGTGCGATGAGTCAGGTGCGATCCGAGGTGGTGGATCGACCGATCGTGCTGTCGTGACGAAATTGCGGAGAAGACGAGAGTAGAGGCGTATGCCGGGTGGCCTGAGTCTGCCGTGCCGGCCGGCTCACCGGTAGCTCACCGGCTCGGCCAGGTCGGCGCGGATCTGGGTGCCGGCGTCCCCGGTCAGCATGGCGCCGATGTCGGCCAGCGACCCGATCATGGCCCGGCCCCCGGTCGCCGTGACGAACTCGACGGCCGCCGCGACCTTGGGGCCCATCGACCCGGCGGCAAAGCTCTGCGCGGCGAGCCACTCGGGGGTGGCCGCCGCGATCTGGCGGGCTGACGGCATACCCCAATCTGCTTCTACCGCAGCGACATCGGTGGCCATGACGAAGGCGTCGGCAGCCAATTCGCGGGCTAGCACCGCGGAGGCGAGGTCCTTGTCGATAACCGCTTCGACGCCGCCGAGGACGTTGGCGTCGGCGGGCTCGCGGCCGAACATCGTCGGGATCCCGCCACCGCCCGCACAGACCACGACGCAGCCGGCTCGCAGGAGCAGGTCGATCGGCCGGATCTCGAAGATGCGCACCGGCCGGGGTGAGGCCACGACGCGACGCCAATAGGGGCCGTCCGGCTTGACCACCCAGCCGTGCTCGGCGGCGGCGGCCCGGGCCGTCGCCTCGTCGTAGACCGGACCGACGAACTTGCTCGGATCGGCGAAAGCAGGGTCGTCGGGGTCGACCTCGGTCATCGTCAGCAGGGTGGCGATCGGCGCGTCCTCGGGCAGGACGTTGCCGAGTTCCTGCTCGATGAGGTAGCCGATCATCCCCTCGGTCTGCGCGCCGAGGATGTCGAGGGGGTAGGGCTCAACCCCGGAGTAGGCCTGTGCCTGTAACTCGAGCAGGCCGACCTGCGGACCATTGCCGTGGGTGACGACGAGCTGGTGCGAGCGGGCGATCGGGGCGAGGGCGAGCGCGGCGGTGCGGACATTGGCGCGTTGCACGGCCGCCGTCATCGGCTCGCCGCGGCGCAACAGGGCGTTGCCGCCGAGGGCGACGACCATCCGCATCCGGGTTCCTCCTTGATCCCGGCACCGAGCCTAGACCGGGCAGTGCAGACCGGTCCGGGACCCACGTCCCACGGCCCGACCGCAACGCCCGATGGACTGCCCACGGACCCGCGCACGGCATACGGTGGGGGTCGTGACCAGGACCGCTCATCACCCCGCCCCGGCCGGGCACGTGCTCGTGGCGTGCGACAAGTTCAAGGGATCACTGACGGCGACCGAGGTCGTGGCCGCGATCCGCGCCGGGGTTGCCGATGCAGCGCCCGCGGTCGAGGTCGCCTCGGTGCTCGTCGCCGACGGCGGTGACGGCACCCTCGCAGCCGCCGAGTCGGTGGGTTTCCGGCATGTGCCGGTCACCGTCGCGGGCCCGACCGCCGAGCCGGTGCAATCGGGGTATGCCGTGCGCGCTGGCGTCGCGGTCGTCGAGATGGCCGACTGCTGCGGTCTGGTGCACCTGCCCGGTGGCGTCACGCAGCCGTTGACGGCGACCTCGCGTGGGCTCGGTGAGATGCTCGCTGCCGCCCTCGACGCCCGGGGTGATGGTGGCGAGCCGCTGGTCCACGAGGTGGTCCTGGGCATCGGCGGCAGCGCGAGCACCGACGGCGGGGCGGGGATGCTCGTGGCCCTGGGCGCGCGACTGCTCGACGCCCATGGCGCGCCGGTCGCCGACGGCGGTGGTCCCCTGGCCGAGCTCGCCTCGATCGATCTCTCGGGGCTGCACCCGCGGCTGACCGAGGTCACCCTGACCCTTGCCAGCGACGTCACCAACCCGCTTCTCGGGGAACGCGGCACCGTCGCGATCTTCGCTCCGCAAAAGGGTGCAGGCCCCTTCGAGCAGGCCGCGTTGGAGGCCGCCCTGGCCCATTACGCCGAGCTCGTCACCGAGGCGATCGGTCGAGACGACCGTGACCGTCCCGGCGCCGGGGCGGCCGGGGGAGTCGGGTATGCCGCGTTGGCCGTGCTCGGGGCGACGATGCGCCCAGGCATCGAGGTGGTGCTGGAATACGTGGGCTTCGAGGGGCTGTTGGCGGGAGCGGCCCTGGTCGTCACCGGCGAGGGATCGCTGGACCGGCAGACCCTGCTGGGCAAGACTCCGGCGGGCGTCGCCGCGGTGGCGCGGGCGCACGGCATACCGGTGGTTGCGGTGTGCGGACGCGCGGTGCTGTCCGAGGCGGACCGGGCCGAGGTCGAGGCGAGCGGGATCCGGCGGATCTATCCGCTGTCCGAGCTCGAGCCCGATCCTCGACGCTCGATGCGCGAGGCCGGTCCGCTGTTGCGGCGAATGGCGGCTCGGGTCGCGAGCGACTGGCTCAGCTGACCGCCCGGGGTGCGGATTGCGGGGATTTTCCCCAAATTGCCTCCGGAACATGTATCAGCGTGGTGATACTGAGGCTCATCAGTGAGGAATCGCCGATCCGATTCCCTGCGTCTCCTGCTCCACCCCGCAGTGCAGAACTGAACTCGACTCTCACCTCGACCTGACTTCGGTCGACCCGTCCCGCCTGTCGCGCTGACCGGCGGTTTCACCGCAATTGGCTCGTCCATGGCGGCAATTCGTCATGCCCTTGGCCAGAATCGGGAGCTTCGCCGATGAACGATATCGTGCTGCCCTCGCACCATCCCGAGCCACCGGGAGCGGGCGGCCACGCCGGCCCGTGGATGCTCGGTTTCCACGGCGTCGTGGAGCCGGCGCACCTGCGTGGGGCAAGCCAGCCGTCGTTTCTGCGTGCGCTCGCTCTCTCCCGACGTTCGCTGGGCACCCAATCGTTGACGGTGCTCACCTCGGTCGCCGAGGACCGGGCGACCCGAGGAAAGCCGTTGTCGGCCAACGGTTCCCGGCTCATCACGGAGTCAGGCAAGCACGACGGTGTCGTCGCCGACCACTGGGACGGGGTCGAACCGGTGGCGTCCTACCTGGACCGGCGGCTGGGAGAGGCGAGCGTCGTCTACCTGCCCAACCGCAGCCGCAGCTACGCAGCCGTCACCCGGATCGTCGATGTCGTCGGGGCGAGCCTGCTGTTGCTGCTGGCCTCGCCCCTGCTGCTGGCCCTCGTCGTGCTGATCCGGCTGGACTCGCCGGGGCCGGCCATCTTCCGCCAGCCCCGGGTGACCGTCGGCGGGCGGGTCTTCACGTTTTACAAGTTCCGCACCATGTGGGTCGACGCGCGCGAGCGCTTCCCTGCCCTCTACGACTACCGCGCGAGCACTGCCTCGGGCGAGGTCTTCTACAAGCTCGCCGACGACCCGCGGTGCACGCGCGTCGGCCGCTGGCTGCGCCGCACCACGGTCGACGAGTTGCCCAACCTCGTCAACGTGCTGCGCGGTGACATGAGCCTGGTCGGCCCACGGCCGGAGTTGCCGGAGTTGCTCGGGCAGTACCGCAACGAGGACCTGGCCCTGCTGCTCACCAAGGCCGGGGTCACCGGCCTGGCCCAGATCGCCGGGCGGAGCCTGCTCACCGTGCGCGAGCGGATCACCATCGACCTGCGCTATCTCGCCCAGCAGACGGTGCTGCTGGACCTGCGCATCCTCGCGCACACGGTGCTGGCCGTGCTGCTCGGTCGGGGGGCCTTCTGATGACCGACCTCGACGTCGTGGTTGTCGGCTTCCACAGTCGTGACCTGGTGCTCCGATGCCTGGACAGCGTGCCCGCCGCCGCCGCCGGGCTGTCATGCGCCATCACCGTCGTCGACAACGGCTCCGCCGATGGCACCGTTGCGGCGGTCGAGGCGTGGGCGGCCGATCGGCCCTGGCTCGAGGTCACCGCCAAAGACCTCGGGGCCAACACCGGCTTCGCGCATGCCGCCAACGCCGGGATGGCCCACGGCCACGCGGCATACGTCGCCTTGCTCAATCCCGACACCGTGGCCGACCCGGGCTCGCTCACCCGGCTCGTCGAGGCGCTGCGCTCGCTGTGCTCACCCCTCCCGGGCGAGCCGGCCGCCATCGTCGCGCCCACGCTGCGCTATGCCGACGGCCGCCCGCAGTTGACCGCCCGGTCCTTCCCGACCGCCAGCGCGGGGCTGTTCGGCCGCCGTTCCGTCTTGACCAAGCTCTTCCCCGGCAACCGCTGGTCGCGGCGCTTCCTCGTCGAGCGCGACCACGCCGGCGACACCGAGCCCTACCGCGTCGACTGGGTGTCTGGGGCCGCGATGGTCCTCCCGCGGGTCGTGCTGGACCGGTTCGGCGGCTTCGACGAGGGCTACTTCCTGTTCTGGGAGGACGCCGACTGGTGTCGCCGGCTCGCCGGCGCCGGCTACTCCGTGTGGTGCGTGCCCGACGCGACGGTGCGCCACGACGAGGGCGGGACCCGACGGCATACCGGGTCTGCGTTGGCGACCCGCTCCTTCCACGCCGGGGCCTACCGCTATTGGCGGACCCACCACGCGCCGCAGCCGTGGAACCCGCTGCGTTGGGCCGCCGCTGCCGCCCTCGGGTCCCGCGCCCTGCTGCTGCTGGCCGCGCACCGCGTCGAACGCCTCGCGGCACCCCGAAACCCGCTCACCGAAGGGACCCGTCCATGACCTTCTCGACGCTCGCCGGCCGCTACTGGCGCGTGCTGGTCGTCGCCGCCATCGGCGCCACGCTCGCCTTCGCCGGGTCTTTCCTCAAGGAGCCGACCTACAGCGCCGAGACCCGGCTGCTCATCCGCGGCCGGGACGCGACCTTCCTCACGAGCACGGCCCAGGACCTCGCCGGGCAGCCGGGGGTCATCGACGCCTCGCTCTCGCAGTCGTTGGCGGCGACGTATGCCGGCATCGCCACCAGCCGTGCGGTCGCCGAGCAGGTCGTCACCGAAACCGCACTGGACCGGCGGCCCGAGTCCAGCGGCCCGATCGCCGCGATGGCGCATGCCTTCGCCTGGGTCTACCGATGCACCCGGGCCGTGGTCACCTCGGGCTTCTGTGCCGATGTCGACCCGCACGAGAAGGCGGTGCTGTATGTGCAGGAGGGCACCAAGGCCATGCCGCTCGGGGTCAACTCCGGGCCGGCCGCCGGCACGACCGGTTCCTACGTCCTGGCGATCTCGTCGATCGGCCCGACCCCCGAGGAGGCCAAGGCGGTTACCGACGCCGTCGCCGACGCCCTGGTGAGCAGCAGCAACGAGCGATTCAAGGGCGACGTCAAGACCTACATCAGCAACTTGCAAGCCCAACTCGCCGTGGCCGAGCAGCAGGTCGCGGCCAAGAGCACAGCGCTGGCCGACTACCAGACCGCTCACGGCATCGCCGCGGCCGACGGCCGGCAGCAGCTCTCGGCCACGACCTACGAGACGTTGCGCAAGGACTACCTCGCCGCCAAGGCGACCGAGGCCGACGCCTCGGCGCAACTCGCCTCGATCAACGCCTCGCTCGCCGCCGTCCCGCGCACCGAGCGCAGTAGCCAGACCATCGTCACCGGCCGGTCGACGACGAGCCTGGACACGAACTCAGCCAGCAGCGTCTATCAGGACCTCACCACCCGGCGCGCGGTCCTGCAGGCCCAGCTCGACGGTGCCACGGCCCGGGTCGCGGCACTCCAGCACCAGATCGACGCTGCCGCGCCGCTGTCGAGCAACGCCGCGCAAGCCGAATTGGCCACCCTGCAGAAGTCCGTCGACCTGGCCGAGGCCAACCGCACGAGTGTGGCGACGGCCCTACAGAGGGCTCAGGTCACCGCGGCCTCCGGAGTGGTCGAGCTGACCCGTCTGGACACCGCTGCGCTGCCGGTCTATCCCACCGAGCCCAAGCGCTACATCTACCTGGCGCTGGGCCTGCTGCTCGGCGCCCTCGGCGGCTGGTGGCTCAGCCCCCATCCAGCCGGCGCGCTCGGCGGCAGCAGCCGGACGTCCGCGCCCGCCACGGGCGGTGCCGACGGCGAGGTCCAGGGGCCGGACGAAGGCGGCGAGTATGCCGTGCCCGGCACCCCGGGCCCCGGCGAAGCGGCCGACGACCGGGACCTCGTCACGGCTCTGCTCGGATCTCCGGCCCCCCAACCCGGGCAGGTCGCTGGTCTCTCGAGTAACGGCGACCACCGGGCCTCTCGTCGCGGCGGTGGCCACGGTTCGCCCGATCCAACGGAGCACCTGCCGTGACGACCCGCGCCGCGCCAGCCTCGACCACGCGCCGGGCGGCGGTGAGCACCGCCAGCCAACTCGCCGCGAAGGTCGTCCACCTCGTGCTCAACGTCGTCTCGACGCTGGCGGTGGTGCGTTACCTCGCTCCGGAGGGCTATGGCACCTATGTCCTCGTGGCCACGGTGACCACCTTGGCCGGGGTGGTCGCCGACTTTGGGCTGCCCAAGCTGGCCGTCCGCGAGGCGGTCCGCGTGGACGCCGACCCCGGGGCCATCATCGGCACGGTCGCCGCGCTCCGGTTGGTCCTGGCCCTGGTCGCCGCGCTCGCGGTGCAGGTCACCCTGCTGGCCTTCGGCCAGTCCTCCGAGGCGCTGCTCGCCGGTGCGGTGGCCTGCCTCGTCACCGTCGGCGACGCCGTGCTCGGGGTTGTCGTCGTCGCCTTCCAGATCCATCTCCTGCAGCAGTACGAGGCGATCATCCGGGTCCTCGGCGAGGCCGTCGAGACCGCCTTGGTGCTCGTCCTCGTCTGGCTGGGTGCGGCGTTGCCGATGCTTTTCGTCCCACCCGTCGTCGGGGTAGCCGTGGGCACGGTGCTGGCCCTGCGGGTGGGCAGCCGGCGCTTCGCCCTGCGACTGCGCCTGGACCGCTCGTTGGTCCGGGGACTGGTCACCGAGGCCCTGCCGTTGGGTCCCGGGATGCTCGTCGGAGTGCTCTGCCTCAAGCTCGACAGCCTCGTCGTCGCGGCGCTGCTGCCCGCCGCCGACCTCGGCCGCTACGGCGCGGCATACCAGCCGATCGAATACCTCCTGCTCGCCTCAGCCATCGTCATCAACGTCCTCTTCACGGTCCTCGCGCGCGCCTGGGCGGTCGGCGACCGGGTCGCCTTCCGACGGATCTATGCGCGGGGCACCGAGGTGCTCCTGGCGGTCACCCTCGCGGTGCCTGTCGTGCTGGTCGGCGGGGCATCGTGGGTGGTCGAGCTCGCATTCGGTCCCTCGTATGCCGCGTCCGCCCAGCCGCTGCGCTGGCTGTCGGTCGCCCTCGTGCTCATGACGATCAATGCCTGGCAGTCGGTCGTGCTCCTGGCGACCGGATTCCAGCGAATCACCTTGGCCTACAACCTCGCCGCCCTGGCCGTGAGCGTGCCGGTCGACGTCGTCTTGATCCGGTCGAGGGGGATCGACGGCGCCGCACTAGCGGCCCTGGCCGGGGCGGTCCTGGTGCTGTGTTGCTCGACCGTCGCGGTCCGTCGGTGCTCTGCGGCGACCCTGCCGGCCGGCCGGGTCCTGCGGCTGGTGGCCGCTGCGGCGATGTCGGCAGCCTTGGTCGCGTGGCTTGTCGACCGGCAGGTCACGGCACCTGCGGCGATGCTCGCCGGGCTGGCCGGGCTGGCCGTCGGGGTGTGGCGACTGCGGTTGTTGCCCAGATTGCAGGAGGCCCTCGGATGACACCCGAACTGCCCCGGGTCAGCGTGATCTTCCCGACCTTCAACCGCTGCGAGGTCGTCCGCCGGACCATCGAATCGCTGCTGGGCACCGACTACCCGCCCGACCGGCTCCAGATCATCGTCGCCGACAACTCGACCGACGGCACGCCCGACATGGTGCGTGAGCTGGCCCGCGACACCGGCCGCGATGTGGTCCTGCTCGCCTCGACGCAGCGGCTGCCCGCGGTCAAGCGCAACGAGGCCCTGCGCGCCGCCCGAGGCGACATCGTCGTCTTCCTCAACGACGACGTCTGGGTCACCCCCGGCTTCGTGCGCGCGCATGTCGCCGCGCATGCCCGGCACGCCGAACCGGTCGCCGTGCTCGGGCTGGTCGAGCAGTCCACCCAGATGCCCCAGACGCCCTTCATCCAGTGGTATCAACCCTTCGCCTATGACGAGATCGCTTCTCGGGCAGGGCAGTTCGTGGACTGGCGCTACCACTGGTCGATGAACCTCAGCTTGCCCCGAGAGGTCATGCTCACCCGCAATCTCGTCTTCCACGAGGACTGGGCCGAGATCGGGCACGAGGACGTCGAGCTGGGCTACCGGTGGACCCGGGCCGGCTATCGAGTCGTGTTCGAGCCGGCTGCGTGGGGCGAGCACTTCCACCCGCACGACTTGCCCAGTGCGTGCCGGTTGCAGGAGTCGATCGGCCGCGGTCTGCGCGACCTCGAGGTGCTCATCCCGGAACCCGGGCTGCACGAGCGCTATGGCGTGCTCACCCGGTCGGCCGGCCCCCGCGCGGCCGCGCGGATGGCGGTGCGGCTGGCGCTGTTCAACCGGGTCACCGTCCCGCTGCTGCGCCGCCGGCTCGATCACGCCGACCGCCGCGGGCGGTTCGCCGAATGGGCCTACTGGAAGGTCATGCTGCACTACACGCAGCGCGCGTATCGTTCGACGCCGCCGCGCCGGCCGACCCCGACGCCGACGACGCCGCTCGCCTCGGAGGTCGGCGCGCGATGAGCTCACTCCACCTGCCGATGCCGCCCGCGGCCCGGCGCATGCCGCCCGAGGCCCGATCCGTCCTGCTCGCTGGAGTGGGCGCCGCAGTCCTCGGCGCAGTGCTCGCCGGCCTGGGTATGCCGGCCCTCTACACCGTCCTCGGGGTGATCGTCCTGCTCGTCGTCGGCAGGCTGCTGCGCGGCCAGGTGCTCACCCCCCTGTATGCCGCGTGGTCGGCACTGCCGATCCACCGCAGCACCACGACCCGGCCGATCCACCGCAGCGGCCTCGCGGCGCAGCCGCGTGCGGGCTTGCCCCGGCCGCCAGCCACCCGCTGGGCGGTGGCGTTGACGGCCGCAGCGAGCGCGACCGTCGCCGTGCTGGCCGGCCTGGCCGGGGTGCGGGGGATCGCCGTCGTGCTCGCCCTGCTCCTGCTCGTCGTGACCGCCCCGCGGCTCGCGACCTGGGTGCGACCCTGGGTGCGGCCCCGGCTGGGCTCCTGGCTGGGGGCGTCGCTGGGCGTGGGCGGCGCGGGCGGCGAGGGCGGCGAGGGCGGAGAGGCGGTCGGGCACCGACGTGGCTGGCTGGTGCTGCCCGTCGGCGCAGCCGTGGCAGCGGTGGGCTGGGTGGCCGCCGGTATGGGCGGCAAGGGTCTGCTGGTGGCGGTCGGAGCCGTCGCGATCGGGACCATCCTGTGGGTGGTGCGCGACCGGCATACCGTGCTGTTGTTCCTGGCCGCCGCGACGGTGGCCGTCATGATGCACAAGTCCTTCACCGACCCCGACCTGCAGCAGAGCGGCGGCGCGGTGTCGATCTACGTCACGACCCTCGATGTCGTCGTGGTGCTGCTCTACCTGCTGTGGTGGCGGTCCGGCACCCTGACGCGGGATCTCGCCGCGGCGCCGCGGCGCGGGGTCCTCGGGGCGGTCGCCGGCGGGGCGCTGTTGGCCCTGCCGAGCCTGCTCGGCGCCCCGAGTCTCGGGCACGCTGCGGCCGAGCTGTGCCGGATGGCGTGGATGTTCCTCCTGTTCGCCTACCTCGCGCTGCGGATCTCGGCCCGGCGCCACGTGTTTGCCGTCCTCGGTGGGCTGGGGGCGGTCGCGGTGCTCGAGCTCGTCGTCGTCGTCCTGCAGTGGCGCACCGGCGGCGTGCTCGGGCTGAGCTTCCTCGGGGTGCCGACCGAGCTGGGCGACCGGGTGACCGACACGACGGTGCTCGGCCGGCCGTTCGGCACGGTCCTGCACCCGGTCTTCCTCGGCGCCGTGCTCGGGGCCTTGGCGACCGTGGCCACCGCCCTGCTCGTCGGACTGCGGAACCCGCTGCTGCGCTTGGCCGCCGCCGTCGTCATGGCCAGCTGCTTCGGCGCGGTCTGGCTGGCCCAGGCCCGCGCCGCCTTCGTCGCCGCCGGCCTGGCCTGCGCCGTCGTCGTGGCCGTCGGAGTGCGCCGCCGCCAGGTCGCCCCGGCCGCACTGCTGCGCATCGGCCTGGCCGGGCTGGTCGTCGCGCTCCCCTTCGCCCCGCAGATCATCGACAAGATCTCGGCGAACTTCGGCACCGGACACTTCTTCACCGAGATCGACTCGCGGCTCGAGCTCAATGACACCGCGGAGCGGATGTTTGCCGATCACCCCTTCCTCGGGGTCGGCCTCAACAACTACGAGCTCGTCCAGGGGGCCTACGACCAGGCGCCGGTCATCTTCTTCGGCCACCCGGTGCACAACATCTACCTGCTCGTGCTCGCCGAAACGGGGATCGTCGGGCTGGCCGGTTTCGCCCTGGTCGGCCTCGCGGTGGCCCGGGTAGCGCTGCGCCTCACCCGCAGCCCCGACCGGCTGCTGGCCGCAGTCGGGACGGGCGTGCTGGCCGCGATCGCCTTCTTCGCCGTGGAGGAGCTGCTCGGCTTCTCGTTGCGCCAGGACGCCCCGCTCGCGGTCTTCTGGATTCTCGCGGGCCTGACCGTCGCGAGCGAGCGGTTGAGCCCACCCATCCCGGTTCGCGCGCCGCGGGTGTCGGGGGTGGCGCGGGTGTCGGGGGTGGCCCGGGTGGCGCGATCGGCGCGATCGGCGCGATCGGCGCGATCCAGCGGCGGGGCGCCTCAGGGCGCCGGTCCCGGCCCCCGCACCACCCGGCGGCTGGTGGCCGCCTTCGCCGTTGTCGCCGTGGTTGTCCTGGCCCTGCCGCCCGGTCCGACCATGGCCGGCACCCTGCCCACCCTCCCGTATGCCGTCCCGGCCACCTCCTCCGTTCCCACAGTCTCGGCCCTCTCGACCAGCCCGTCCTCGCCGCTGCCGAGCCGGGTCCTGCTCTCCGGGGTCGAGCGGTCCACCGGAGCGCATCACATCTACCTCGCCGACACCGATGGCTCGATGCAGCGGTTGACCCCCGCGGACGGACGGTCCTACAGCTGGCCCAGGTGGGCTTTCGGGAACACCCAGATCGTCTACACGGTCCGGGCCGGGGCCGCTGGCGGGCCCGAGCAGATCGCGATGATGCGCCCGGACGGCAGCGGGGTGCGGGTGCTGGCCAGCTTCGACTTCCGGGTGGGGCAGCCCTTCGTCGACCGCTCCGGCACGAGCCTCGTCTTCACCGGGACTGCACCGTGGTTCCCGCACGTCGCGCTCTTCCGGCTGGACCTGGCCACCGGACTGAGCACCAACCTCACCGCCGCAACCGTCTCGGTCGGTGGCTTCGACTCCGACCCGTCGCCCACTCCGGACGGCCGGCTCGTGCTCGCCTACACCGCCAACTCCACGTCGACCCAGATCGCGGAGATGGCCGCCGACGGCACCGGCCGGCGCGTCGTCATCGACGACCACACCTTCAACACCGACCCGACCGTCTCGGCCGACGGCAGGTTCGTGGCGACGGCCTCCTATCGCGGCTCCGGCAACCCCTCGACCGGGTCGGCGTCCGACTTCAGCGACGTCAAACCCTCCGACTGGCACATCGCGGTGCGTCCCCGGTCTGGTGGTGCCGAGACCCTCCTCACCGACGGAGCGAACTGCGTCTCCCGATCGCCCGCCGACCCCTGCGAGGTCTCGGAGATGTCCGGGGTCCTGCCCCGGTTCGCTCCCGACGGCGCGGTCTCGTTCAACGGCGCCCTCGACGCGCAGACCACGTGCCTGTGCTCGCGGCGACCGGACGGGTCCCACCCCCAGGTCCTCATCGCGGCCACCGAGATCGCCCTGGACTGGCACGACTGGCCGCAGGCCGCAGGCGCCGCCCAGTCGACGGATGCGATCGGATCCCGCCCGGTGCCCGGGCGAGTCCTGCTCGTGCTCGCCGGCATCGACGGGTCCCGCACCCTCGTGTCGGCCTCGCCGGATCTCATCCAGCGGCGCGCCCTGTCGCTGCCCTCCGGGTTGACCCCACGCACCGCCCGCTGGGCCGCAGACGGCGAGAGCATCCTGTTCACCGCTGACGTCAGCATCGGCCAGACGCGCGACCCCCATCCGGCGGCCCCGGCCGGCGCCACCCGCCGCGCTCACGTCACCCTCGAGGACTTCTCCCCGACGGGGCTGGCCCAACGCCAGCAGCGCGTCGCCGCACTGCCCTCGGACACCGCCGCCGAACAGGTCTTCCTCCGAGCGCCCGACGGCTCGGTGCGCCAGCTCACCGATCCCTGGATCGAGGACTGGCAGGACGGCCTGGCCCCCGGCGATGCCCGCGGCAACACCTCCCCGGTGCCCACGCCCGACGGCCAGGCGGTCCTCGTGCGCAATGTCTCCACGCTCACCGGTGAGTCGTTCATCCTGCGCATCGACCTGCGCACCGGCGAGGTCCGCAATCTCACCAACGGCACCGCCGGCGTGCTGCCCACCGACGACGCCGACCCGGCCGTCTCCCCGGACGGGCACCGGGTGGCCTTCGCCTGGACCGAGGGCGACCGCCGCGGCATCTACGTCATGGACGCCACCACCGGCAAGGCGGTCACGCCCACCGCGGCATCACCGGCCGCAGGCACGCCCACCTGGTCTCCCGACGGCGCACACCTCGCGGTCGTCGTCACCGACGCCGATGGTCGGAGTCGCATCCAGCGGATCGCCGGCTCCGGCGGCGGTTCCGCCGTGCCGCTGTCGGCGGTCACCCCGGCGCTCGCGCCGGACTACTCCCCGGACGGCTCGCAGCTGGTCTTCCTCGGACCGTCCGGTGCAGTTATCGGCCTGTATGCCGTTCCCGCAGACGGTGGGGCATCCGCGCGATCGGTGTTGGTCCAGCCCGACCCCCTGCACAGCGTGCTGTCCGTGGACTGGCGGTGAATGCCATGGGAGCCGACCTCACGACCGTCGTCGTCAACTGGAACACCGTCGGACTGCTCGACGACTGCCTGGCCAGCATCGTCGCCGCTACGCCGGACGGGATGGTCAACGACATCGTCCTGGTCGACAACGCCTCGAGCGACGGCTCGGCCGATCATGTGGCCGCCCATTGGCCGCGCGTCCGGGTGATCCGCAGTGCCACCAACGAGGGATTCTGCCGCGCCAACAACCGGGCAATCCGCGACAGCGACTCGGAGTTCGTCTTGCTGGTCAACACCGATGCACGCCTGCAGCCCGGAGGTATCGCGGCGCTGCTGCAACCCTTCGCTGCCGACCCGCAGGTCGCGGTCGTCGGGCCTCGCCTGGTCTACGCCGACCACACCTTCCAGCGCTGGACCGCCGGCCGCATCCCGACGCTGACCTCGATGAGCGCCTGGTTGCTGGGTTGGGATCGATTGTGCGGCACCACGATTCGCGGCGTGTATCTGCACCGGGACGATATCGCTCCTGTCGATGTCGACTGGGTGTCCAGTGCCGTCATGGCGCTGCGGCGGTCGGCGTTGGACGACATCGGCCTGCTCGACGAACGGATCTTCGTCTACATGGACGACGTCGACCTGTGTCACCGGGCCACCCGAGCCGGGTGGCGGGTGAGGTATGCCGCGGACACCACCGCGGTGCACTTCATGGGTGCCTCGTCGCATGCCACCGCAGGCGGCGCCGCACCCCAGGCATTGCGCTCGCTCAACCGGTGGTTCCGCAGGGAACGCGGCCGGACGGCATACCGGGCCTTGGTGGGTCTGGAAGTGGCCGGTTTCGGGCTGCGCGCCCTCGCGCATGCCAGCCGGGCGGCGACCCGTGATCCCGAAGCCCGAGCCGATGCCCTGCGCCGGTCCCGAAACCACCTCGTCCACCTTCGTCACGTCATGGAGCCCCTCGATGCCTGACCTGTCCTCGTCCTCGCCGGGCCACCCGCACGGGCTCGACCCGCACCGGCCCGAGCATGCCCACGGTCACGAGCATGCCCATGGCGTGCTCACCCTCGACGAACGGCACGACCACGAGGCCCAGACCTACGACGAGATGGCGCGGACGCTGCTGGCCCAATGGTGCGACGAGGACTATCTCGTCTCGCCAGACCAGATCCCCTTCGCCAACCGCGAACACGTCGACTTCCTCACCGACGCCGTGCAGCGGCTCGGTCCGCTGGCCGGGCGGCGCATCCTCGAAGTCGGGGTCGGCGGCGGGTCGCTGGCGGTCTGGCTGGCCCTGCAGGGGGCCGAGGTGGTCGGCATCGACGTGTCCTCGGGCATCCTGGCGGTGGCCGAACGCCGGGCGCAGGTCAACGGCGTCGCCGACCGCGTCAGCCTCGTGCACTCGCCCGTCGAGAGCTTCGACCCGGCCGAACACGGGCTGGCCGCAGGGGGATTCGACGCGATCATCGGCAACAACGTGGTCCACCACTTTGACCGTGACCTGGCCCTGGCCAACCTCGGGCGCCTGCTGCGGCCGGGCGCGGTCGCAGTCTTCTGCGAGCCCGTGCTCTTCTTGCCGGAGTGGACCCGGCGGGTCCGCAACTCGCGGCTGGTGACTCGCCGCTTTCCCATGCACACCCACAGCCCGGACGAGCGCTCGCTCGGCGCGGACGATTTCGCGACGATGCGCCGCTGGTTCGCCCGGGTGGAGTGGACCCCCTATCAGGTGCTGTGTCGGCTGCAGAACTTCGTCGAGCTCACTGATCCGATGTGGCACCGCCTCGAGTCCATCGACCGGATGCTGCTGCGCCGCATCCCCGCAGCTCGCCGGGTCTGCCGCCTTGCCGTCGTCACCCTCGCTCTCCCCACGAAAGGTGCTTGACATGCTCATCCTCGTCACCGGGGCTGCCGGGATGCTCGGCAGCGCCCTCATCCCCGCCTTCGTCCGGGCCGGCCACCAGGTGGTCGCCACCGACATCGACCTGCGGGATGCCCACCCGTGGGGCGCCTTCGGACCCGCCCTCGGTCACCTCGACGTCCGCGACCGTGCCGAGGTGGCCGCAGCCTTCCAGACTGTCGACCCCGACCTGGTCCTGCATCTGGCGGCCGAGACCTCGCTGGAGGTCTGCGACGCCGACCCCGACCATGGCTACCTCACCAACACCATCGGCACGAAATATGTCGCGTTGGCGGCCCGGGCCCACGGCTGCCCGATGACCTACATCAGCACGGCCGGGGTGTTTGACGGGACCAAGACCGGGGCCTACACCGAGTTCGACCGGCCCAACCCGCTCAACGTCTACGGCGACTCCAAACACGAGGGCGAGATCCTCGTCGAGCGGTTGGTGCCGCAGCACTACGTCATCCGAGCCGGCTGGATGGTCGGCGGTGGCGCCAAGAAGGACCACAAGTTCGTCTCCCGCATCGTCGACCAGATCAGGGGCGGCGCCACCCAGGTCTTCGCGGTGACCGACAAGCTCGGCACCCCGACCTACGCGCCGGACTTCTCCCGCTGCCTGCTCGGGTTGATCGGCTCGGGCATGACCGGGCTCTACCACATGGCCTGTGGCGGCGAGGGCAGCCGTTACGACGTCGCGGCGGAGATCCTGCGGATCCTCGGCCGGCACGACATCGAGCTGGTGCCGGTCACCTCGGAGCACTTCGCCGACGAGTTCCCGTCGGTGCGCCCGCCTTCGGAGATCATGCGCAACATGGTCCTGGACCTGCAGGGGATGAACACCATGCGCCCCTGGCGCCAGGCGCTGGCCGAGTACTTGCACACCGAATTCGCCGACCTGGTCCGCGTCTCCGCGGTCGCCTGAAGGGACCCGACATGTCTGCCCTGACCCTCCCGAGCCCCGCCGACCAGGACACCTCTGGCGGTGCCCCGTCGGTCTGCGTCGTCGTCCCTATCCCCAACGACCCGCCGTGGGAGCTCTTCGACGCCATCCCGGCGCACATCCCCATCATCGTCAGCGACGACAGCGACGGCCGGCTGGCGCCGTCCCCGCGCCCGAACGTCTACTACCTCGACTACGCCGCACAGCAGGCGTATGCCGGGCGGCACTATGCCGCGATGCCGCACAAGAGCGCGGCCAGTCGCAACATCGGCCACTACGTCGCCTGGAAGGAGGGTTTCGACGTCATCGTCGCCCTCGACTATGACTGCCAGACCCGCCCCGGCTGGCTCGACACCCACCTCGCCGCGCTCGGCAAGCAGGCCGACGCCCCCGCCGTGCGTCCCCAGGTCGCCGGCGGCTGGGTCAACCCCATCGAGCAGACCTTCCCCGCCGGCGACCCGGTCTACGCCCGTGGCTACCCCTACGAATGGCGCACCCCCGCACTCGCCGTCACCGAAGCGACCACGGTCGACGGCGACGTCGCCCTCAACCTCGGGCTGTGGGACGGCATCCTTGACCTCAACGGCATCGACAAGTTGTATGCCGGTGAGCCGGGTGATCCGGGGGTGCCCGCCGGACCGAACCGAGTGGCCCTCGGTCACATCCCGATCTGCGGGATGAACACGGCGTTCGTCCGCGAGCTCACCCCGGCCTATTACTTCCTGCCCGATGTCACCGTCGGCAACTGGCCGTTGAGCCGGCACGACGACATCTGGGGTGGCTATGTCGTCAAGCGGCTGATGGACCTGCGCGGTGACCTGCTGTCCTACGGCGGCCCGGTCGTCGGCCACACCAAACAGACCCGGTTGGAGCGGGTCGTTGTCCTCGAGCAGTGGATGCACCTGTTGTCGGTGCCCTTCTATGACCTGGTGGAAACCGCCCTGACCGAGGTGACCCCGGGGGAGTACGCCCCGATGTTCGCTCACCTCGTCGAAGAGCTGCACCGGGCGCTCGCGGTCTCGACGCTTCCGACCCACTACCGGGCGGTCTTCACCGAACTCGGGTCGTGGATGTCGCGCTGGTCAGAGGCCGTCCAATGACCGCCAGTCGCGCCGCGGGCGGACGCCGCCCGAGCGCCGATAGCGGGCCGGCGAACTCTCGTCCGAGCAACCCGCCCGTGCTCCGGGCGCTGGTCGCCGATGCCCGGGAGCTGGCCCACGTCAAGGGCAATGTCCACACCGGGGCCGCTGGGGTCCTCGACGTGCTGGGCCTACCCGGCTTCTGGTCGGTTGTGTTGTGGCGCGTCGGCAACGCGCTGCACGATCACGGCAACCCCCTGGCGCGTCTGGTCTACTTCGCCAACCTGGTGCTCTTCGGGGCCGACCTGGCCCCCGGTGCGGTCGTCGGTGCCGGATGCGTCATGCCCCATCCGGTCGGTGTCGGGGTCGCCGGGGATGTCGTCATCGGGGAGCGCTGCCACATCATGGGCTTGGTCCGCATCGGCGGCAGCGGCCAGGGCGGCAAACCCGGACACGCGGTCATCGGCGACGACACGTGGTTCATGGACGGCTGCAAGGTGCTCGGGCCGGTGCACATCGGCGACCGCTCTCTCGTTGGGGCGGCGGCCTTGCTCAAGCGGGACGTCCCCGCCGACATGGTCGTCCTCGGCCCGCGCGGCGCAGGAGAAGCGCAGATCCGGCCACGCGCGCAAGTGCTCGGTGAGGCATCCGAGGCCCCGTTGTCCGACGACGCGACCGAGCGGTTGCGGGCGGCGAGCTGATCCGATGCGAGTCGCCATCGATGCGACCGCCTTGGGATCGCACCGAGGCGGCGATGAGACGCTCGTGCGGAGCCTGTTGCGTGGCCTGGCCGGTGCGGTCCACGAGTCGGATGCCGTCGAGGTGCTCACCTCGGCCGGCGCCCAGCTGCCGACTGAGTGCCGCGCCATGGCGGGCGCTGATCTGCGCGTGACGGCCATCGAGCGCCGGTCCGGTCCCCGGCATTTCGCGCTCGACCTGCCGGCCTGGCTCCGCCGGCTGACCCAAGAACGGCGCCGACCCGATCTGGTCGTCTGCCTGACGCACGCCCCGGTGTGGTCGCCGGCGCCGGTCGCCCTGCTGGTCACCGATCTCTCGTTCATCCACGACCCGGGCGGTTACCCGGCGGCCGATCGCTGGCGGTTGCGGCTGCTCGTCGGAAGCCAGGTCCGGCGGGCCGCCCAGGTCCTCACGATCAGCGACTTCTGCCGCACCGACCTGGAGCAGACCTACCGGCTGGCAACGGGCAGCGTCCAGGTCCTGCCCCTCGTCGTCGATGCGCCCACCCCGCCCGACCCGGCAGCCCGCGCGGCCCTGGCCGGTCGGGGAGTGCCGTCCCGCTACCTGCTCTATCTGGGCAATCTGCACCCACGCAAGAACGTCCCCCGCGCGATCGAGGCATTCCTGGACCTGCGCCGCCGGGAGCCCGAGCTCGCCGGATACGCCTTCGTCGTCGCCGGCCGGGCCTGGTTCGCCGGCACTGCCGAGCGGGAGGCGGCCCGCGATGCCCCGCCCGGCGCGGTGATCTTCCTCGACCGGGTCGACGACGCCGAGCGCGAGGTGCTGCTGCGCGACGCCGAAGCGTTGGTCTACCCCTCGGTTTTCGAGGGCTTCGGGCTGCCTCCGCTGGAAGCGATGGCCAGGGGCACCCCCGTGCTCGCCTCGGATGTCACGGCCATTCCCGAGGTATGCCGTGACGCCGCCCTGCTCGTCGACCCGCACGACACGGCGGCGCTCGCCGAAGGGATGCGCCGGGTCCTGCTCGATGCCCCGCTGCGCGACCGGCTGCGGACCGCGGGATTCGCCAGGGCGGCGGCATACGACGTCGCCGGGGTGACCCGGGCGTGGGGGCAGGTCCTGGCCCCCAGCCGCGTGACGACGTTACGGTGACCCCATGAGCCGGCCGGCGTGGCCCCCTGCGCAGCCGCATGAGCTCCCGCCCGTCCGGGTGCCGCCGATGCGTCGGCGCGGGCGCGCGCGATGGTGGCTCATCGCGGCAGCCGCCCTGGCGGTCGTCGTCATGATCACCGGCCTGGCCGTCGTGATCCGCCTGCTCTCGGCGCAGGCACCGTCGGTGCCGGCGACGTGGACCGCCCCCACTGCCTTGCCGCACGGGCCGGCCCTTCCGGTCGACCGGCTGGCTTTCGACTCCGATCGCAGCGGTGGCTTCGAGCTTTACACCATGGGCCACGACGGGCGGGAGGTCACTCGTCTCACTGGCGACCCGGCATACGACTCGTGGTCGCCGCGGCTCTCACCGGACCGGCGGACGATCCTGTTCAACCGGACCCCGCGCGGCGTCCACGACACCGACGCCGCACAGGCCTCGCTGTGGGCGGTCGGCACCGACGGTTCTGGGCTGGTGCAGCTGCGGCCGGTGGGCCTGGACGGCTGGGTGTTGCAGGGGCACGCCGAGTGGTCCCCCGATGGATCATCGCTCGTGATGTTCGGGGGCAGTCGGCTCAGCCCGCAGATCCACGTCACCGACCGCCTCGGCCAACGGCCAGTCGCGGTGACCGACCGGCCGGGCACCAATCTCGACCCGGCGTTCCATCCCGACGGCAAGAGCATCGTCTTCGTCGGCTGCCCGCGGGCGGTGTGCACCGAGCCGGACTACGAGATCTACCAGGTGGCGGTCGGAGGCGGCGCGGCCACCCGACTCACCGAGGACGGCTGGCGCGATCACGACCCCATGTGGTCTCCCGACGGCAGGCGACTGGCCTGGTTGACCCAACTCACCCTGGGGCTGCCGGGGGTGTGGGACATCCGCTGGCTCGGCTCGGCTGAACTGGCCGCCCGAGGGACCCCCCGGCGGCTGGTCGGCGACGAGGGCGTGACCAGCCGCCCCGAGTTCACAGTCGACGGGACGGCGGTGTTCACCCACCGCATTCCTCCGGGCGGGTCGCGGTTCCAGATCTTCCGGATCCCCCTCGGCGGTGGCCCCGCGGTGGACATCACCGCCGGGCAGCCGGGCACCAACGAGTACCCCTCGCCGTGATGTCAGCAGGTCGCACTACGCTGCGGCCCATGGCGGTCGGACCGGACACCACGGTGACGCTCCCGGGCGGGGGGGAGGGCCAATGCGGGCGGTGAGTTACCCGGCATACGGGGTCGCACCGACGCTCGGTGAGCTGCCCGACCCGCGCTGCCCCGACGGTGGCGTGCTCGTCCGGGTCGAGGCGACCGGGGTCTGCCGGTCGGACTGGCACGCCTGGCGGGGGCACGACCCCGTGCCGCTGCCGATGGTGCCCGGGCACGAGTTCGCCGGCACCATCGCCGCGGTCGGCGCCGGGGTGACGCGGTGGCGGGTCGGTGACCGGGTGACGGTTCCCTTCGCGTGTGGCTGCGGGCAGTGCGAGGTATGCCGGGCCGGCGACACGCACGTCTGCCCGCGGCAGACCCAACCAGGATTCACCGGGTGGGGGTCGTTCGCGGAGTTGGTCGCGGTGCACGCAGCCGATGCCAATGTCGTCGCCCTGCCCGAGCGCGTCGGCGCGGTCGCGGCAGCCGCGCTGGGGTGCCGCTTCGCCACGGCATACCGGGCGGTCGTCGCGGTCGGCCGACTGGCGGCGGGTGAGTGGCTGGCCGTGCACGGCTGCGGCGGGGTGGGCCTGTCCGCGGTCCAGATCGGCGTCGCGCTGGGCGCCCGGGTCGTCGGGGTAGACCTGTCGCCGCAGGCGCGGGCGGCGGCCGAGCGACTCGGGGCGGTGACGGTGGCCGGCGGCGAGCCGGGAGAGGTCGCGGCGGCGGTTGCGGAGCGCACCGGGGGTGGCGCCCACGTGTCGGTGGACGCCTTCGGCTCGGTCACGACGATGCGCGCCTCGGTGCTCGGGCTGCGCCCGCGCGGGCGGCACGTCCAGGTGGGGTTGCTGCTCGGCGACGCCGCCGAACGCGGGGTGCCGATGGGTCGGGTGGTGGGCTGGGAGCTCGAGGTGCTGGGATCGCACGGTATGCCGTCGCGTGACTACCCGGCGATGCTCGCCCTGGTGGCTTCCGGCCGGTTGGACCCGGCGGCCCTGGTCGGCCGGGTCATCGCACCTGAACAGGCCGGTGCGGCGCTCATGGCGATGGATGATCTCAGCGCCTCGGGGCGGGGCTGACGGTGGTCGACCTCGGCCGGTGAACCGTGGGCCTCTTGCGGCGCGCGCAGTGCGAGGGACCGGCGCCGAGGGCGGGAGGTGGGCGGCCCCGCCGACTGTGAGGGGGACATCGGCAGGGGCCGCCCGCCCACTCGTGGATCGAGGCCTTCACACAGCACAGGGGCGGCGCTGGTTGGTTCGTGAGGACAATCGCTTCAAGTGGACTGAACCTGAGTTTAGGGTCGCTGATCCACGGCAATCAAGGAGACTGGGCCTAGGCATAATTCAAACGTGCGACTAAGTTAACGACCCTGTTGTCCCGCCCTCTCGGTGTGCTCGTGATCGCCCTTGGCCGGGACTGGACGGCATAATCCGACGGTGCCCGTCGTCAATCGCATCCCGTTCCGGCTCCCCACCCACCCCCGGGACCCGCACGAACACGGGCGGGTGTCCACCCCCCTGGAGCTGTTCTTCGATCTCGTCTTCGTCGTCGCCATCGCGAGTAACGCGGCGCAGCTGCACCACGGGATCTCGGGCGGGCACTGGTCGGCCATCGAGGGTTACACCTTGACGTGGTTTGCCATTTGGTGGGCGTGGGTCAACTACACGTGGTTCGCGTCGGCCTACGACAACCAGGACGTGCCCTATCGGCTGTTGACCTTCCTCATCATGGCCGGCGCGCTGGCGCTCGCGGCCGGGGTGCCGGACATCTTCGACGACGGCCAGTCGGTCGTCGTCGTGGTCGGGTATGCCGTGATGCGCGTGGGCATGATCGGGTTGTGGTTGCGGGCGGCGGCCGGTCACCCCGAACGACGCAAGACCGCGCTCCGGTATGCCGGTGGGATCCTTTTCGCGCAACTGCTGTGGGTGGGGCGGCTCTGGCTGCCGGAGTCGTGGTGGATCCCGACTTTCTTCGCGGCTGTGGCCATCGAGTTGCTCGTGCCGGTCGTCGCGGAAAAGCTCGGCGGCCGCACCCCGTTCCATCCGCACCACCTGGCCGAGCGCTACGCACTACTGACGATCATCGTGCTCGGCGAGGTGATCCTCTCGTCGGTGCAGGCTATCCAGGGGGCGATGACCTCCGCCGCCGACGCCGGGGCCGGGCCGGCCTCGGGAGGAGCCGGTCACCACGTGACCTTCGGGCCGGCTGGGTCGGCTGGGTCGGTTGGGACAGCCGGATCGGCCGGCGGTGCGTCGGGTGTGGGCTGGTCGATGGCGCCGCTCATCGTCGGCGGGTTGCTCATGGTGTTCTCCATCTGGTGGTTCTACTTCAAGCGTGACCATGCCGATCTCATCGAGGGCCAGCACACGGTGTGGGTCTTCGGCTATGGCCATCTGCCGATCTTCGGCTCGGTGGCGGCCGTGGGCGCGGGGCTCGCGGCGGCCGTCGACGTGGTTCAGGGCGAGTCCGAGGTCGGGGTGCGGCCGGTCGCGCTGGTGCTGGCGGTGTCGGTGGCGATCTACGCGCTGACCTTGGCGGGGTTGCACACGTTGGCCGACCGAGAGGGTTGGCGGGGGTCGATCCCGGCCGTGGTCACTTCGGTGGGCGTGCTCATCGTGCCCTTCCTGGGCCTGTCGATGGGAGTGAGCGTCCTGGCGATCGGTCTGGTGCTGGCGCTCGCGGTGACCAACCATGTGTGGGTGACCAACCGCGCGGACTGACCCAACCCCACCGGTATCGGCAGCCTCGCTGGCCGCCGGTCTTGCCCGCTTCTGACCGGCGCCGATCTGTTGCGGGGAAGCCGAGCCGCCCAGCCCTGAGCGACGTCACTGCGGTGAGGGAAGCTGCGCTGCACCGAGGGTCCAGCCTCAGCGAAGTGCGGCGACCCTGAGCGAAGTGCGGCGACCCTCAGCGAAGTGCGGCGTCCCTGAGCGAAGTGCGGCGGCCCTCAGCGAAGCGTGGCCCACACTCGGCGAAGTGCGGCAACCCTCAGCGGGGCGCGACGATCCTCAGCAGCGGCCTCGGGCGCGTGCGCTCCGGGAAGTCAAAGGCCGGCTCCGGGTGACCCCCGAAACCGGCCGTGACCTGCGCATCTGTCGAGAGCGAGCGACGGGAATCGAACCCGCGTATGTAGCTTGGGAAGCTACCGCTCTACCATTGAGCTACGCTCGCGCACCCACCGGGCTGCGCTCGTGTGAGGTGGCCGCAGCAGGCGACGGGAAGTCTAGCCGAACCGGCATACCCCGCCCCAATCCAGCTCCCGGTAGCGTGACCACGTGCTGCTTTCCGACCGCGATATCCGCGCCGAGGTCGACCTCGGTCGCGTCCGCCTGGAGCCCTGGGACCCGGCGATGATCCAGCCCTCCAGCGTCGACGTGCGGCTGGACCGCTATTTCCGGCTCTTCGACAACCACCGCTACCCCTTCATCGACCCGGCGCAGGAACAGCCCGGCCTGACCCGGATGATCGAGGTCGGCGCCCAGGGGCAGGACGACGCATTCGTGCTCCACCCGGGTGAGTTCGTGCTCGGCTCGACGCTCGAGGCGGTCACGCTGCCCGACGACCTGGCCGCGCGCGTTGAGGGCAAGTCCAGCCTGGGGCGGCTCGGACTGCTCACCCATGCGACCGCCGGTTTTGTCGACCCGGGCTTCTCGGGACACGTCACGCTCGAGCTGTCCAATGTCGCGACGCTGCCGATCCTGCTCTACCCCGGCATGAAGATCGGCCAACTGTGCTTCTTCCGGCTCTCCTCGCCGGCCGAAAACCCTTACGGTTCAGGCGTTTACGGCTCGCACTACCAAGGCCAGCGCGGCCCGACGGCCAGCCGGTCCTGGCAGAACTTCCACCGCACCCCACTCTGACCCTTCGCGGTCCACACACGCTCGAGGTATGCCGGGCGCTGCCCTCCGCGGACCTGGGCCCGCTCACTCCGCGCGGGGTGTCGGGAGGCTGGGTTAGCGTGACGGGATGATTCGGTTCGAGGGAGTCACCAAGCGGTATGCCGGTGGGTCGGCAGCCGTCGCCGTCGACGACCTCACCCTCACGGCGCCGACCGGGCAGATCACCGTGCTCGTCGGACCCTCAGGGTGCGGCAAGACGACGACCCTGCGGATGGTCAACCGGATGATCGCGCCGACCAGTGGCACGATCACCCTCGACGGACGCGACACCGCAGCGCTCGATGCGGCCGAGCTGCGCCGCGGCATCGGCTACGTCATCCAGCACGCCGGCCTCTTCCCGCACCGCACCATCGTCGACAACGTCGCCACCGTGCCGCGGCTGCTCGGCTGGGACACTCGGCGCGCGCGCGAGCGAGCCATGGAGATGCTCGATCGGGTCGGTCTGGACTCCTCCTACGCCCGCCGCTACCCCGCCCAACTCTCCGGCGGCCAGCAGCAACGCGTCGGTGTGGCCCGGGCGTTGGCGGCCGACCCGCCGGTGCTGCTCATGGACGAGCCCTTCTCTGCGGTCGACCCCGTGGTGCGCGAGCAACTGCAGGCCGACCTGCTGCGACTCCAAGGTGACCTCGCCAAGACGATCCTCTTCGTCACCCATGACATCGACGAGGCGATCACCCTGGGCGACCAGATTGCTGTGCTGCGGGTCGGCGGCCGACTGGCCCAAGTCGACCCGCCCCAACGGCTGCTCGCCAATCCGGTCGATGACTTCGTCGCCGACTTCGTGGGCCGCGACCGGGGCTACCGTGCGCTCGGGTTCCAGGCCCCGCCGCGGGTCTCGCTCGCAGCCGAGCCCACCGTCCCGCTCGGCGCCTCCGCGCAGCAGGCTCGGGCCGCGACCGCCGACGCCTGGCTCCTCGTTGTCGACCCCGCCGGTATGCCGGTCGGCTGGGTCCAGCCGACGCACCTCACCACGGCGATCGGCTCCGAGCACCTGCATCGAGGGGGCACCGTGGCGCGTCGGGACTCCCCGCCCCGCGCCTACCTCGACGCAGCGCTCTCCTCGCCCTCCGGCCGTGGGGTCATCGTCGCAGCTGACGGCCGGCTCGCTGGCACCGTCACGGCCGGCGAGGTCGTCGCCGCGCTGCCGCACGGCATACCGGAAGGGCTTGCAATGCAAGGGGATTCGACGTCGGGGGCATCCCCCGCATGACCTGGGTCTGGGAGCATCTCGGCGATATCGGAGGGTATGCCGTCTCGCACGCCCTGCTTGCCGGCATCCCCCTGATCGTCGGGCTGCTCCTCGCGCTGCCGTTGGGCTGGGTGGCGCGGCGCTATCCGCCGATCGCGTCGGTCGTCGTCGGAGGCAGCAGCCTGCTCTACACGATCCCGAGCTTGGCGCTGTTCATCCTCATGCCGCTCGTGCTCGGCAGCAAGATCCTCGACGCCATCAACGTCTACGTCGCCCTGACGATCTACACCGTGGCCCTGCTGGTGCGCACCGTCGCCGATGCGCTCGGCGCCGTCCCCGACGCGACCCGCCAGGCCGCCACGGCGATGGGTTACCGCGGCTTCGGGCGACTGGTGTCCGTCGACCTGCCCTTGGCTGTGCCGGTGCTCGCCGCCGGTCTGCGGGTCGCCGCGGTGAGCAACGTGAGCATCGTGTCGGTGGCCTCGCTCATCGGCTATCCGCAGTTGGGCTACTACCTCACCGACGGCTACCAACGCAGCTTCCCGCTCGAGATCGGCGTCGGGATCGTCGGCTGCCTGCTGCTGGCCCTGCTCTTCGACGGTGCCATCCGGGTCGGCGAGTGGGCGCTCACGCCGTGGGCGCGGGCGGGGCGGTAACCGATGCTCACCTCGATCTGGGCCTGGCTCATCGCCCCTGAGCAATGGAGCGGCACCCGCGGCATTCCCAACCGGGTCGTCGAACACCTCGGCTACTCCGCCCTCGCCTTGGGCATCGGCGCCGCCATCGCCGTCCCGCTGGGGCTCTGGGTCGGCCACTCCGGGCGCGCCCAATGGATTGTCACCGCGACCAACGCCGCCCGGGCCATCCCCAGCCTCGGCCTGCTCTTCGCCGTCGCGATGTTCGTCGGCCCGCGCATCTCCTCCGATCTGGCCTACGTCATCCCCAGCCTCGTCGTCCTCGTGCTGCTGGCCATCCCGCCGCTGGTGTCCGGCGCCTATGCCGGGGTTCGGGCCGTCGACCCGGCGGTGCGCGACGCGGCATACGGGATGGGGATGCGACCCCGCGAGGTGTTGTGGCAGGTGGAGGTTCCTGCGCGCTGCCGCTCGTGCTGTCCGGCGCCCGCGCAGCGACCTGCAGGTCATCGCCACCGCGACGATCGCAGCAGCGGTGAGCCTCGGCGGCCTCGGCCGTTACCTCATCGACGGGCTGGCGGTCCGCGACTACCCGCAGATGGCCGGCGGGGCGGTCGTCGTGGCGTCGCTCGCGCTCGCCGCCGACCTCGGCTGGGGACTGCTCACCCGGTATGCCGTGTCGCCCGGCCTGACCGGCCGCTCACGACCCATCCGGGCAGGGAAGCAACCACCCGCCAGGGGTGTTGGACGCCACAAAGCCCCGGCGAACGCGTCGCGGGTTCTCCCCCACCGGAAGCGAGCCGACATGACCACCATCCGACCTTTCGTCGCGACGACCGGAGCAGTCCCTCGCCATGGGCTTGGCCTTGTCGGCCTGTGGCGCCAGCTCCGACCCCACCAGAGTGCGGGCCCGGGCGCCGGCACTACCGGATCAGGAGGATCGGGAGGCGCGGTAGAGGACAAAAACTCCATCGTCGTGACCAAGGAGACGGCCGCCGCCTGGTCGCTCAAGGAGATCGGCGACCTCGTCGCGCATCAGGATGAACTCGTCATCGCCGCCCCGCCGGAGTTCCAGAACCGTGAGCAGGGTCTCATGGGCCTCAAGGCGCAGTACGCGTTCGATGCGTTGCTCGGTGGGCAGGCCAAGGCGGCCAACATCTTCTCCACCGACCCGGCGATCACCGTCAATGGCTTTGTCACGCTCGCCGACCCCAAGCTGCTCTTCGGCTCCGACAACGTCGTGCCGCTGGTGCGCAAGGACAAAGCCAATGAGGTCGTCACGACGACCTCAACGCCGTTCTCCCAGCTAAGCTCGACACCCTGACGCTCACCGATCTGGTCAAGCAGGTCGATGTCGACAAGAAGGGACGCCAAGGTCGTGGCCAAGGAGTGGCTTCGCGAAGGTCGGCCTCGGTTGAGCCGGCCCAGCGGCATACAGCGGGTGTCCGCCTCGGGCGCCGCGGCGTTCTGGCGAACGCCCCCTAGGGTCGCGGAGGTGGCGTCCGCGTGGGAGCTGGCGGGACCGGACCGAGGGGTCGGTGCTGGTCGCGGTGGCGGTGGGGTCGGGAAGGTCTGACCGGGGGCAACCTCGCCGTAGCGGCTTGCCAGCGCCGCGCGAGTGACCGAACCCCGACAGGCCGAGGCTCTCGGCGTCCCAGCAGTCCGTCGCGCTCGGTCATGACGTCGTAGCCACCGACCCGGACGTCACGGTAGAGCTGGAAGAGTACGCGATCCAAGACATCGACAGGGTCTGCTTGCGGCGTGACGTCAATGGCGCCGTAGATGGACGAGAGTACGAACTTCTCTCGCGAGTAAGGCCGGATCGGTGGATGCCACGCCCGGCATGGACCGGACGGCAGCGATCGCCGATGCAGCGTCGGCAGCCGTTTGCTCGGCAGAGGATGGCGTTTCCCCGGTTAGTCCCGAGCAGGTAGACGTCCCGTTACCGGAGAACACACGCAACCCCTAGAGACAACCCTACTCGAGGTAGCCGCTATCGTCCATCGAGCGAGCGGCTGCAGGAGCGCGGTCGGCCTCATCATGCGAATGACCGCTCCCTACGAGGGAGTGGCGCCGGTCAGTGCGCTGACCGGGACCGGTCGTGAGGTCGGTGCTGGTCGGGGTGCTGGCGTCGGGGCCTGGCCTGGCGTCACCTGCCCGTAGCGGCCGACGAGTCCCGAATAGTCCTCTGATCGCGACAGGCCAAGGTTCTCGGTGTCCCACAGCATGCCGTCGCGCTCGGTCATCACCTGGTAGGAGTCCACGCGGGCATCCCGGTAGAGCTGGAAGAGCGCGCGGTCCAAGACATCCACCGGGTCGGCGTGCGGTCGCCTGGGGGGTGCCGAAGATGGTCGAGGGGTACCCAAACCGGGCCGGGGAGAAGATTAGCTCGGTCGACACGACCCCGGGAGTGTGCCGACAGCGGCGATTGCGCGCGGCTGCGTCAGCGGCCGTCTGGGAGGCAGAGATCGTCCCGACGTGCTGGGGCTCGGCTTAGACGGCTCGGTCACGATGCACCGAGAGCTACTGCGCAGGAGACGACCACAGCAGCCGATCGACGGAATGAGCGACACCGGGTCATCCGCTGATCTGCCATCGGGTCACCGTCCCTTCACCATGCAGAATGGGTCGATCGTCGTGCGCGCCAGACCGGCCACGTTTGGGTCGCTCGATGAGTCAACGAGCTCACCAGTGTCTTCGTATCGCACGGTGCTGTTAGCATCTGCAGGGGTAGGGGCTTGCTGAGTGCTGCGCGATGCTCGCGCGTCGGTTCGGCTCGACTGTCACCCAGTTGCTCTTGGCAGGGTTGTCGTCCGTCGAGCATGGGCACAGGGTCCTGAGTGTGCTCCACCGACGGGACCGACACCGGAGTCGGGGATGTCGATCCGCGCGATCGGCGATCCTCCGGTCACCGCGGTGACCGTGAAGCGTTCGAGGAAGGCAGGATCGGCGGCGAAGCTCGCAGCCGCGATGCCACCCTGGCTGTGCCCGTCAGCATGACCGGATCGCCGGGCTGGATGCGTGCAGCCGACATCGCCTTGGCCACCTGACGCTGAAGCTGGGTCTGTTGCTCTTGCGTCATGAGATGGACATTGCTCGAGGTCGACCGGATTGCTCGTCCGGGTCGGGCTCCAGTCCTGGGTGCCGGGATTTGCACCACCCACCGGGAGGTGCCGTCGGCATTCTTGATCTGACGATCTGGACTAGCCTTCGGCGCCTTGACGACCGAGTGAGATTGCTGCGCGAAGATGTCCTCGATGCTGCGAGGCGTGAAGGCATCTTTTGGGTCGACGAGATCACCGACGATGTGCATCGCTCGGCGGATCGCCGCCGAATACTCTGCGAGACGCTCTCGATAAGCCGATCCCCGGCTCGGCCGTGCCAGTGGACTTCCTCTCCTCGGCGGACGGTGAGCCTTCGACTCGGTGGACTCAGGCCACGTGGCGGAGCGACTTGCCTCGTCTGACCTCGTCCGGGTCACCACCGATCGTCATGGGCCCACCCTAGGCGCGCGCAACACCTCACGCCTGAGTACGCGCACCCCATACTTCGCCGCGCACCAACCGCTCCCGGTGTCACCGGAGGTCGCTAGGACCAGCGGTGTCGGTTGGGTAAGCGCTGGCTTCGCAAAGGCCTTGCCGTCGATCGGCCGGGTCCCCGCCCGAGAGTTCGCTGGCCGTGTCGCGAAGGTCATCCTCGCCGAGCGTAATGTCGCTGCGGGCGGCGGCGTCGCGCGAGATCGTCCGGCGTCACAAGATGGAGCAGTTCGACCGTCGTCGTCGGCACTTCGCCCTGTTCCGAACTCCTGGTGCCTGGAAGACAATCCGGAGGCGGCCCATTCGCCGCAGCGTCGGCTTACTCCCCAGTCAAGCTTGCCAATCTGCACTTGGCCCGGGAGCTCCAGCGACGCGGCCCGCCCGGTCGGGACCGTCGCAGCCAGAGAAGTAAGCTGGCCAAGATCGGCCTCGGCTGACGGCCCCGCAACGGGCGCGCACCGGCCCCACATGACGGCGGCACGGCATACCACGCAGGTATGCCGTGCGCGCACGTCGCGCCGGATCGGGCTGACCCCTCCTGGGCACCTCGTCCGAGGTCTCGGCCCGAACCGACGCGACGGGTCTGGGAGGCCGGAACCGGTGCTGGCGCTTCGGTCGTCGCCGCACCCGGTCCTGTCGCGGCACCGCGGCGAGCAGCATCTGGGCGACATCGACGACCTCGACCACCTTCGGCGACCTCGGACTCCTCGACGAGCTTGTTCACGCCGTCGCTGAGCATGACTTACAGAATGGGCAACCAACCACGATACGGGCCGCTCCCGTCCCGACCGCCTCAGTGGCCCGGTTGACGTTGATTCAGGTGCCCAGGCGCTCCTCCGATACTACTACCACATCCGCGCGCCACCTGCGCCGCAGCAGAACGACTTCTCGCCGTGTCGCGGCATCTCCGACAGCGCAGAGACCTCGGGCAGGGCGCCGAGCAGCTCGCGCGGCGGCGCGTAGACGTGGTTGTGCCGGCCGAGAGTAACACCGGTCGATAGGAGCACCGTCAGGGCCGTGGAGGCGTCCTTGGTGCCGCCGGACTCGCCGGGAGGGGACACCGGGGTGAGCCGGCCCCTCTCGGACAGTCGGTTGAGCAGCTGGGTGTGGTGCAGCACCCTCGTAGTGGCCACCCAGCTGCGGGTATGCCCGGTTCTTGAGAGTGTTGAAGCAGTGCGCACAGGTGACGACGATCTTGGTCGCGCCGACCTCCCTTGAGCACTTCGACGTCCTGCTGCGCGAGCATCTTGGAAGAGGAACTCGTTGCCGGCCCGGCGCGCAGAGTCACCAGGTGCAGGCCTCGCCGTCTCCGAGCACGGCATACGTGACCCCGGCGGTGTGCAGGAGTTCGGCGACCGCGCGGAGGTGCGCTTGGCGCGGTCCTCGAAGGCGCCTGCGCAGCCGACCCAGGGGTAGTCAGACCTCGGCGAGGTCCTCGATGTCGCGTCGACGACGGCACGTCGAGAGGGGCAGCCCTTGGCGAGTCCATGCGGCATCCGCGGGCCAGGCCCCAGGGGTTGGAGTTCTTCTCAAGGTTTCTTGAACAGGCCGCCGAGCTCGACGGGAAAGCGCTGGCGATGAG
>JADJVX010000025.1 GCA_016710385.1 Actinomycetales bacterium | reverse complement strand
AACACCATGCGCCCCTGGCGCCGAGCGCTGGCTGGATGCTTGCACCGGGTTATGCGACCTAATTCCGCGTCTCCGCGGTCGCCTGAAAGAAGGACCCGACATGTCTGCCTGACCCCTCGAGGCCCCGCCGACCGGGATTTCTCTGGCGGTGCCCCGTCAGATGCCTCGTCATTCCTATCCCCAACGACCCGCCTGGTGGGAGCTCTTCGGCGCCATCCCGGCGCACATCCACATCATCGTCAGCGACGACGGCGACGGCGGCTGGCGCCGTCCCCGCGCCCGAACGTCACTACCTCGACTGCGCCGCACAGCGAGGCGTATGCCGAAGCAACGCTATGCCCGGTGCCGCTGAAGCGCGGCGGTCAGTCACGGCGCATCCGCCACTACGTCGCCTGGAGGGAGGTTTCGACGTCATCGTCGCCCTCGACTGCATGACTGCCAGACCCGCCCCGGCTGGCTCGACACCACCTCGCCGCTCGGCAAGCAGGCCGACGCCCGCCGACCAATCCCCGGGTCGCCGGCGGCTGGGTCAACCCATCGAGAGAAGACCTTCCCGCCGGCGACCCGGTCTACGCCCGTGGCTACCTACGAATGGCGCACCCCCGCACTCGCCGTCACCGAAGCGACCACGGTCGACGGCGATGTCGCCTCAACCTCGGGCTGTGGGACAGCATCCTCGACCTCAACGGCATCGACGGTTGTATGCCGGTGAGCCGGGTGATCCGGGGTGCCCGCCGGACCGAACCGAGTGGCCCTCGGTCACATCCCGATCTGCGGATGAACACGGCGTTCGTCCGCGAGCTCACCCCCGCCTATTACTTCCTGCCCGATGTCACCGTCGGCAACTGGCCGTTGAGCCGGCACGACGACATCTGGGGTGGCTATGTCGTCAAGCGGCTGATGGACCTGCGCGGTGACCTGCTGTCCTACGGCGGCCCGGTCGTCGGCCACACCAAACAGACCCGGTTGGAGCGGGTTGTTGTCCTCGAGCAGTGGATGCACCTGCTGTCGGTGCCCTTCTATGACCTGGTGGAAACCGCCCTGACCGAAGTGACCCCGGGGGAGTACGCCCCGATGTTCGCTCACCTCGTCGAGGAGCTGCACCGGGCGCTCGCGGTCTCGACGCTTCCGACCCACTACCGGGCGGTCTTCACCGAACTCGGGTCGTGGATGTCGCGCTGGGCAGAGGCCGTCCAATGACCGCCAGTCGCGCCGCGGGCGGACGCCGCCCGAGCGCCGATAGCGGGCCGGCGAGCTCTCGTCCGAGCAACCCGCCCGTGCTCCGGGCGCTGGTCGCCGATGCCCGGGAGCTGGCCCACGTCAAGGGCAATGTCCACACCGGGGCCGCTGGGGTCCTCGACGTGCTGGGCCTACCCGGCTTCTGGTCGGTTGTGTTGTGGCGCGTCGGCAACGCGCTGCACGATCACGGCAACCCCCTGGCGCGTCTGGTCTACTTCGCCAACCTGGTGCTCTTCGGGGCCGACCTGGCCCCGGTGCGGTCGTCGGTGCCGGATGCGTCATGCCCCATCCGGTCGGCGTCGGGGTCGCCGGGGATGTCGTCATCGGGGAGCGCTGCCACATCATGGGCTTGGTCCGCATCGGCGGCAGCGGCCAGGGCGGCAAACCCGGACACGCGGTCATCGGCGACGACACGTGGTTCATGGACGGCTGCAAGGTGCTCGGGCCGGTGCACATCGGCGACCGCTCTCGTTGGGGCGGCGGCCTTGCTCAAGCGGGACGTCCCCGCCGACATGGTCGTCCTCGGCCCGCGCGGCGCAGGAGAAGCGCAGATCCGGCCACGCGCGCAAGTGCTCGGTGAGGCATCCGAGGCCCCGTTGTCCGACGACGCGACCGAGCGGTTGCGGGCGGCGAGCTGATCCGATGCGAGTCGCCATCGATGCGACCGCCTTGGGGATCGCACCGAGGCGGCGATGAGACGCTCGTGCGGAGCCTGTTGCGTGGCCTGGCCGGTGCGGTCCACGAGTCGGATGCCGTCGAGGTGCTCACCTCGGCCGGCGCCCAGCTGCCGGCCGAGTGCCGCGCCATGGCGGGCGCTGATCTTCGTGTGACGGCCATCGAGCGCCGGTCCGGTCCCCGGCATTTCGCGCTCGACCTGCCGGCCTGGCTCCGCCGGCTGACCCAAGAACGGCGCCGACCCGATCTGGTCGTCTGCCTGACGCACGCCCCGGTGTGGTCGCCGGCGCCGGTCGCCTTGCTGGTCACCGATCTCTCGTTCATCCACGACCCGGGCGGTTACCCGGCGGCCGATCGCTGGCGGTTGCGGCTGCTCGTCGGAAGCCAGGTCCGGCGGGCCGCCCAGGTCCTCACGATCAGCGACTTCTGCCGCACCGACCTGGAGCAGACCTACCGGCTGGCAGCGGGCAGCGTCCAGGTCCTGCCCCTCGTCGTCGATGCGCCCACCCCGCCCGACCCGGCAGCCCGCACGGCCCTGGCCGGTCGGGGAGTGCCGTCCCGCTACCTGCTCTATCTGGGCAATCTGCACCCACGCAAGAACGTCCCCCGCGCGATCGAGGCATTCCTGGACCTGCGCCGTCGGGAGCCCGATCTCGCCGGATACGCCTTCGTCGTCGCCGGCCGGGCCTGGTTCGCCGGCACTGCGGAGCGGGAGGCGGCCCGTGATGCCCCGCCCGGCGCGGTGATCTTCCTCGACCGGGTCGACGACGCCGAGCGCGAGGTGCTGCTGCGCGACGCCGAAGCGTTGGTCTACCCCTCGGTTTTCGAGGGCTTCGGGCTGCCTCCGCTGGAAGCGATGGCCAGGGGCACCCCCGTGCTCGCCTCGGATCTCACGGCCATTCCCGAGGTATGCCGTGACGCAGCCCTGCTCGTCGACCCGCACGACACGGCGGCGCTCGCCGAGGGGATGCGCCGGGTCCTGCTCGATGCCCCGCTGCGCGACCGGCTGCGGACCGCGGGATTCGCCAGGGCGGCGGCATACGACGTCGCCGGGGTGACCCGGGCGTGGGGGCAGGTCCTGGCCCCCAGCCGCGTGACGACGTTACGGTGACCCCATGAGCCGGCCGGCGTGGCCCCCTGCGCAGCCGCCTGAGTTCCCGCCCGTCCGGGTGCCGCCGATGCGTCGGCGCGGGCGCGCGCGATGGTGGCTCATCGCGGCAGCCGCCCTGGCGGTCGTCGTCATGATCACCGGCCTGGCCGTCGTGATCCGCCTGCTCTCGGCGCAGGCACCGTCGGTGCCGGCGACGTGGACCGCCCCCACTGCCTTGCCGCGCGGGCCGGCCCTTCCGGTCGACCGGCTGGCTTTCGACTCCGATCGCAGCGGTGGCTTCGAGCTCTACACCATGGGCCACGACGGGCGGGGGGTCACTCGTCTCACTGGCGACCCGGCATACGACTCGTGGTCGCCGCGGCTCTCACCGGACCGGCGGACGATCCTGTTCAACCGGACCCCGCGCGGCGTCCACGACACCGACGCCGCACAGGCCTCGCTGTGGGCGGTCGGCACCGACGGTTCTGGGCTGGTGCAGCTGCGGCCGGTGGGCCTGGACGGCTGGGTGTTGCAGGGTCACGCCGAGTGGTCCCCCGATGGATCGTCGCTCGTGATGTTCGGGGGCAGTCGGCTCAGCCCGCAGATCCACGTCACCGACCGCCTGGGCCAACGGCCAGTCGCGGTCACCGACCGGCCGGGCACCAATCTCGACCCGGCGTTCCATCCCGACGGCAAGAGCATCGTCTTCGTCGGCTGCCCGCGGGCGGTGTGCACCGAGCCGGACTACGAGATCTATCAGGTGGCGGTCGGAGGCGGCGCGGCCACCCGACTCACCGAGGACGGCTGGCGCGATCACGACCCCATGTGGTCTCCCGACGGCAGGCGACTGGCCTGGTTGACCCAACTCACCCTGGGGCTGCCGGGGGTGTGGGACATCCGCTGGCTCGGCTCGGCCGAACTGGCCGCCCGAGCGACCCCCCGGCGGCTGGTCGGCGATGACGGCGTGACCAGCCGCCCCGAGTTCACAGTCGACGGGACGGCGGTGTTCACCCACCGCATTCCTCCGGGCGGGTCGCGGTTCCAGATCTTCCGGATCCCCCTCGGCGGTGGCCCCGCGGTGGACATCACCGCCGGGCAGCCGGGCACCAACGAGTACCCCTCGCCGTGATGTCAGCAGGTCGCATTACGCTGCGGCCCATGGCGGTCGGACCGGACACCACGGTGACGCTCCCGGGCGGGGGGTGAGGGCCAATGCGGGCGGTGAGTTACCCGGCATACGGGGTCGCACCGACGCTCGGTGAGCTGCCCGACCCGCGCTGCCCCGACGGTGGCGTGCTCGTCCGGGTCGAGGCGACCGGGGTCTGCCGGTCGGACTGGCACGCCTGGCGGGGGCACGACCCCCGTGCCGCTGCCGATGGTGCCCGGGCACGAGTTCGCCGGCACCATCGCCGCGGTCGGCGCCGGGGTGACGCGGTGGCGGGTCGGTGACCGGGTGACGGTTCCCTTCGCGTGTGGCTGCGGGCAGTGCGAGGTATGCCGGGCCGGCGACACGCACGTCTGCCCGCGGCAGACCCAACCAGGATTCACCGGGTGGGGGTCGTTCGCGGAGTTGGTCGCGGTGCACGCAGCCGATGCCAATGTCGTCGCCCTGCCCGAGGGCGTCGGCGCGGTCGCGGCGGCCGCGCTGGTGCCGCTTCGCCACGGCATACCGGGCGGTCGTCGCGGTCGGCCGACTGGCGGCGGGTGAGTGGCTGGCGCGTGCACGGCTGCGGCGGGGTGGGCCTGTCCGCGGTCCAGATCGGCGTCGCGCTGGGCGCCCGGGTCGTCGGGGTAGACCTGTCGCCGCAGGCGCGGGCGGCGGCCGAGCGACTCGGGGCGGTGACGGTGGCCGGCGGCGAGCCGGGAGAGGTCGCGGCGGCAGTTGCGGAGCGCACCGGCGGCGGTGCCCACATGTCGGTGGACGCCTTCGGCTCGGTCACGACGATGCGCGCCTCGGTGCTCGGGCTGCGCCCACGCGGGCGGCACGTCCAGGTGGGGTTGCTGCTCGGCGACGCCGCCGAACGCGGGGTGCCGATGGGCCGGGTGGTGGGCTGGGAGCTCGAGGTGCTGGGATCGCACGGTATGCCGTCGCGTGACTACCCGGCGATGCTCGCCCTGGTGGCTTCCGGCCGGTTGGACCCGGCGGCCCTGGTCGGCCGGGTCATCGCACCTGAACAGGCCGGTGCGGCGCTCATGGCGATGGATGATCTCAGCGCCTCGGGGGCGGGGCTGACGGTGGTCGACCTCGGCCGGTGAACCGTGGGCCTCTTGCGGCGCGCGCAGTGCGAGGGACCGGCGCCGAGGGCGGGAGGTGGGCGGCCCCGCCGACTGTGAGGGGGGACATCGGCAGGGGCCGCCCGCCCACTCGTGGATCGAGGCCTTCACACAGCACAGGGGCGGCGCTGGTTGGTTCGTGAGGACAATCGCTTCAAGTGGACTGAACCTGAGTTTAGGGTCGCTGATCCACGGCAATCAAGGAGACTGGGCCTAGGCATAATTCAAACGTGCGACTAAGTTAACGACCCTGTTGTCCCGCCCCCTCGGTGTGCTCGTGATCGCCCTTGGCCGGGAGTGGACGGCATAATCCGACGGTGCCCGTCGTCAATCGCATCCCGTTCCGGCTCCCCACCCACCCCCGGGACCCGCACGAACACGGGCGGGTGTCCACGCCCCTGGAGCTGTTCTTCGATCTCGTCTTCGTCGTCGCCATCGCGAGTAACGCGGCGCAGCTGCACCACGGGATCTCGGGCGGGCACTGGTCGGCCATCGAGGGTTACACCTTGACGTGGTTTGCCATTTGGTGGGCGTGGGTCAACTACACGTGGTTCGCGTCGGCCTACGACAACCAGGACGTGCCCTATCGGCTGTTGACCTTCCTCATCATGGCCGGCGCGCTGGCGCTCGCGGCCGGGGTGCCGGACATCTTCGACGACGGCCAGTCGGTCGTCGTCGTGGTCGGGTATGCCGTGATGCGCGTGGGCATGATCGGGTTGTGGTTGCGCGCGGCGGCCGGTCACCCCGAGCGACGCAAGACCGCGCTCCAGTATGCCGGTGGGATCCTTTTCGTGCAACTGCTGTGGGTGGGGCGGCTCTGGCTGCCGGAGTCGTGGTGGATCCCGACCTTCTTCGCGGCTGTGGCCATCGAGTTGCTCGTGCCGGTCGTCGCGGAAAACCTCGGCGGCCGCACCCGTTCCATCCGCACCACCTGGCCGAGCGCTACGCACTGTTGACGATCATCGTGCTCGGCGAGGTGATCCTCTCGTCGGTGCAGGCTATCCAGGGGCGATGACCTCCGCCGCCGACGCCGGGGCCGGGCCGGCCTCGGGAGGAGCCGGTCACCACGTGACCTTCGGGCCGGCTGGGCCGGCTGGGTCGGTTGGGACAGCCGGATCGGCCGGCGGTGCGCCCGGTGTGGGCTGGTCGATGGCGCCGCTCATCGTCGGCGGGTTGCTCATGGTGTTCTCCATCTGGTGGTTCTACTTCAAGCGTGACCATGCCGATCTCATCGAGGGCCAGCACACGGTGTGGGTCTTCGGCTATGGCCATCTGCCGATCTTCGGCTCGGTGGCGGCCGTGGGCGCGGGGCTCGCGGCGGCCGTCGACGTGGTTCAGGGCGAGTCCGAGGTCGGGGTGCGGCCAGTCGCGCTGGTGCTGGCGGTGTCGGTGGCGATTTACGCGCTGACCTTGGCGGGGTTGCACACGCTGGCCGACCGAGAGGGTTGGCGGGGGTCGATCCCGGCCGTGGTCACTTCGGTGGGCGTGCTCATCGTGCCCTTCCTGGGCCTGTCGATGGGAGTGAGCGTCCTGGCGATCGGTCTGGTGCTGGCGCTCGCGGTGACCAACCACGTGTGGGTGACCAACCGCGCGGACTGACCCAACCCCACCGGTATCGGCAGCCTCGCTGGCCCGCCGGTCTTGCCCGCTTCTGACCGGCGCCGATCTGTTGCGGGGAAGCCGAGCCGCCCAGCCCTGAGCGACGTCACTGCGGTGAGGGAAGCTGCACTGCACCGAGGGTCCAGCCTCAGCGAAGTGCGGCGACCCTGAGCGAAGTGCGGCGGCCCTCAGCGAAGCGTGGCCCACACTCGGCGAAGTGCGGCAACCCTCAGCGAGGCGCGACGATCCTTAGCAGCGGCCTCGGGCGCGTGCGCTCCGGGAAGTCAAAGGCCGGCTCCGGGTGATCCCCGAAACCGGCCGTGACCTGCGCATTTGTCGAGAGCGAGCGACGGGAATCGAACCCGCGTATGTAGCTTGGGAAGCTACCGCTCTACCATTGAGCTACGCTCGCGCACCCACCGGGCTGCGCTCGTGTGAGGTGGCCGCAGCAGGCGACGGGAAGTCTAGCCGACCCGGCATACCCCGCCCCAATCCAGCTGCCGGTAGCGTGACCACGTGCTGCTTTCCGACCGCGATATCCGCGCCGAGGTCGACCTCGGTCGCGTCCGCCTGGAGCCCTGGGACCCGGCGATGATCCAGCCCTCCAGCGTCGACGTGCGGCTGGACCGCTATTTCCGGCTCTTCGACAACCACCGCTACCCCTTCATCGACCCGGCGCAGGAGCAGCCCGGCCTGACCCGGATGATCGAGGTCGGCGCCCAGGGGCAGGACGACGCATTCGTGCTCCACCCGGGTGAGTTCGTGCTCGGCTCGACGCTCGAGGCGGTCACGCTGCCCGACGACCTGGCCGCGCGCGTTGAGGGCAAGTCCAGTCTGGGGCGGCTCGGACTGCTCACCCATGCGACCGCCGGTTTTGTCGACCCTGGCTTCTCGGGACACGTCACGCTCGAGCTGTCCAATGTCGCGACGCTGCCGATCCTGCTCTACCCCGGCATGAAGATCGGCCAGCTGTGCTTCTTCCGGCTCTCCTCGCCGGCCGAAAACCCTTACGGTTCAGGAGTTTACGGCTCGCACTACCAAGGCCAGCGCGGGCCGACGGCCAGCCGGTCCTGGCAGAACTTCCACCGCACCCCACTCTGACCCTTCGCGGTCCACACACGCTCGAGGTATGCCGGGCGCTGCCCTCCGCGGACCTGGGCCCGCTCACTCCGCGCGGGGTGTCGGGAGGCTGGGTTAGCGTGACGGGATGATTCGGTTCGAGGGAGTCACCAAGCGGTATGCCGGTGGGTCGGCAGCCGTCGCCGTCGACGACCTCACCCTCACGGCGCCGACCGGGCAGATCACCGTGCTCGTCGGACCCTCAGGGTGCGGCAAGACGACGACCCTGCGGATGGTCAACCGGATGATCGCGCCGACCAGTGGCACGATCACCCTCGACGGACGCGACACCGCAGCGCTCGATGCGGCCGAGCTGCGCCGCGGCATCGGCTACGTCATCCAGCACGCCGGCCTCTTCCCGCACCGCACCATCGTCGACAACGTCGCCACCGTGCCGCGGCTGCTCGGCTGGGACACTCGGCGCGCGCGCGAGCGAGCCATGGAGATGCTCGATCGGGTCGGTCTGGACTCCTCCTACGCCCGCCGCTACCCCGCCCAACTCTCCGGCGGCCAGCAGCAACGCGTCGGTGTGGCCCGGGCGTTGGCGGCCGACCCGCCGGTGCTGCTCATGGACGAGCCCTTCTCCGCGGTCGACCCCGTGGTGCGCGAGCAACTGCAGGCCGACCTGCTGCGACTTCAAGGTGACCTCGCCAAGACGATCCTCTTCGTCACCCATGACATCGACGAGGCGATCACCCTGGGCGACCAGATTGCTGTGCTGCGGGTCGGCGGCCGACTGGCCCAAGTCGACCCGCCCCAACGGCTGCTCGCCAACCCGGTCGATGACTTCGTCGCCGACTTCGTGGGCCGCGACCGGGGCTACCGTGCGCTCGGGTTCCAGGCCCCGCCGCGGGTCTCGCTGGCAGCCGAGCCCACCGTCCCGCTCGGCGCCTCCCCGCAGCAGGCTCGGGCCGCGACCGCCGACGCCTGGCTCCTCGTTGTCGACCCCGCCGGTATGCCGGTCGGCTGGGTCCAGCCGACGCACCTCAGCACGGCGATCGGCTCCGAGCACCTGCATCGAGGGGGCACCGTGGCGCGTCGGGACTCCCCGCCCCGCGCCTACCTCGACGCAGCGCTCTCCTCGCCCTCCGGCCGTGGGGTCATCGTCGCAGCTGACGGCCGGCTCGCTGGCACCGTCACGGCCGGCGAGGTCGTCGCCGCGCTGCCGCACGGCATACCGGAAGGGCTTGCAATGCAAGGGGATTCGACGTCGGGGGCATCCCCCGCATGACCTGGGTCTGGGAACATCTCGGCGATATCGGAGGGTATGCCGTCTCGCACGCCCTGCTTGCCGGCCTCCCCCTGATCGTCGGGCTGCTCCTCGCGCTGCCGTTGGGCTGGGTGGCGCGGCGCTATCCGCCGATCGCGTCGGTCGTCGTCGGAGGCAGCAGCCTGCTCTACACGATCCCGAGCTTGGCGCTGTTCATCCTCATGCCGCTCGTGCTCGGCAGCAAGATCCTCGACGCCATCAACGTCTACGTCGCCCTGACGATCTACACCGTGGCCCTGCTGGTGCGCACCGTCGCCGATGCGCTCGGCGCCGTCCCCGACGCGACCCGCCAGGCCGCCACGGCGATGGGTTATCGCGGCTTCGGGCGACTGGTGTCCGTCGACCTGCCCTTGGCTGTGCCGGTGCTCGCCGCCGGTCTGCGGGTCGCCGCGGTGAGCAACGTGAGCATCGTGTCGGTGGCCTCGCTCATCGGCTATCCGCAGTTGGGCTACTACCTCACCGACGGCTACCAACGCAGCTTCCCGCTCGAGATCGGCGTCGGGATCGTCGGCTGCCTGCTGCTGGCCCTGCTCTTCGACGGGGCCATCCGGGTCGGCGAGTGGGCGCTCACGCCGTGGGCGCGGGCGGGGCGGTAACCGATGCTCACGTCGATCTGGGCCTGGCTCATCGCCCCTGAGCAATGGAGCGGCACCCGCGGCATTCCCAACCGGGTCGTCGAACACCTCGGCTACTCCGCCCTCGCCTTGGGCATCGGCGCCGCCATCGCCGTCCCGCTGGGGCTCTGGGTCGGCCACTCCGGGCGCGCCCAATGGATCGTCACCGCGACCAACGCCGCCCGGGCCATCCCCAGCCTCGGCCTGCTCTTCGCCGTCGCGATGTTCGTCGGCCCGCGCATCTCCTCCGATCTGGCCTACGTCATCCCCAGCCTCGTCGTCCTCGTGCTGCTGGCCATCCCGCCGCTGGTGTCCGGCGCCTATGCCGGGGTTCGGGCCGTCGACCCGGCGGTGCGCGACGCGGCATACGGGATGGGGATGCGACCCCGCGAGGTGTTGTGGCAGGTGGAGGTGCCATGCGCGCTGCCGCTCGTGCTGTCCGGCGCCCGCGCAGCGACCCTGCAGGTCATCGCCACCGCGACGATCGCAGCAGCGGTGAGCCTCGGCGGCCTCGGCCGTTACCTCATCGACGGGCTGGCGGTCCGCGACTACCCGCAGATGGCCGGCGGGGCGGTCGTCGTGGCGTCGCTCGCGCTCGCCGCCGACCTCGGCTGGGGACTGCTCACCCGGTATGCCGTGTCGCCCGGCCTGACCGGCCGCTCACGACCCATCCGGGCAGGGGAAGCAACCACCCGCCAGGGGTGTTGGACGCCACAAAGCCCCGGCGAACGCGTCGCGGGTTCTCCCCACCGGAAGCGAGCCGACATGACCACCATCCGACCTTTCGTCGCGACGACCGGAGCTGTCCTCGCCATGGGCTTGGCCCTGTCGGCCTGTGGCGCCAGCTCCGACCCCACCAAGAGTGCGGGCCCGGGCGCCGGCACTACCGGGTCAGGAGGATCGGGAGGCGCGGTGACCAAGGTCGTCGTCGGCGCCGCCGACTTCTCCGAGTCGCAGGTGCTCGCCGAGGTCTACGCCCAGGCGCTGTCGGCCAAGGGCATCAGCGCCTCGACCCGGCCCAACATCGGCTCCCGCGAGGTCTACCTCAAGGCCGTCGAGGACGGCTCGGTCGACATGGTGCCCGAATACACCGGCTCGCTGCTGAGCTACCTCGACAAGGCGGCCACCGCCAAGGCCTCCGAAGAGGTGTATGCCGCGCTGAGCAAGGCCCTGCCGGCGGGCCTGACCGTGTTGGCCAAGAGCAATGCCGAGGACAAGAACTCCATCGTCGTGACCAAGGAGACGGCCGCCGCCTGGTCGCTCAAGGAGATCGGCGACCTCGTCGCGCATCAGGATGAACTCGTCATCGCCGCCCCGCCGGAGTTCCAGAACCGTGAGCAGGGTCTCATGGGCCTCAAGGCGCAGTACGCGCTGATCCCCAAGGACTTCCGCCCGCTCAAGGGCAAGGCCGTCGTCGATGCGTTGCTCGGTGGGCAGGCCAAGGCGGCCAACATCTTCTCCACCGACCCGGCGATCACCGTCAATGGCTTTGTCACGCTCGCCGACCCCAAGCTGCTCTTCGGCTCCGACAACGTCGTGCCGCTGGTGCGCAAGGACAAAGCCAATGAGGTCGTCACGACGACCCTCAACGCCGTCTCCGCCAAGCTCGACACCCCGACGCTCACCGATCTGGTCAAGCAGGTCGATGTCGACAAGAAGGACGCCAAGGTCGTGGCCAAGGAGTGGCTCGCGAAGGTCGGCCTCGGCTGAGCCGGCCCAGCGGCATACAGCGGGTGTCCGCCTCGGGCGCCGCGGCGCTCTGGCGAACGCCCTATAGGGTCGCGGAGGTGGCGTCCGCGTGGGAGCTGGCCGGGACCGGCCGAGGGGTCGGTGCTGGTCGCGGTGGCGGTGGGGTCGGGAAGGTCTGACCGGGGGCAACCTCGCCGTAGCGGCTTGCCAGCGCCGCGCGAGTGACCGAACTCGACAGGCCGAGGCTCTCGGCGTCCCACAGCAGTCCGTCGCGCTCGGTCATGACGTCGTAGCCACCGACCCGGACGTCACGGTAGAGCTGGAAGAGCACGCGATCCAAGACATCGACAGGGTCTGCTTGCGGCGTGACGTCAATGGCGCCGTAGATGGACGAGGAGTACGAACTTCTCTCGCGAGTAGGCCAGATCGGTGGATGCCACGCCCGGCATGGACCGGACGGCAGCGATCGCCGATGCAGCGTCGGCAGCCGTTTGCTCGGCAGAGGATGGCGTTTCCCCCGGGTTGGTGCCCGAGGACGGTGACGTCCCGTTACCGGAGAACACGCAACCCCCTAGAGACAACCCAACCGCGAAGGTAGCCGCTATCGTCCATCGAGCGAGCGGCTGGGGCGCGGTCGGCCTCATCATGCGAATGACCGCTCCCTACGAGGGAGTGGCGCCGGTCAGTGCGCTGACCGGGACCGGTCGTGAGGTCGGTGCTGGTCGAGGTGGTGCTGGCGTCGGGAAGCTCTGGCCTGGCGTCACCTGCCCGTAGCGGCCGACGAGTCCCGAATAGTCCTCTGATCGCGACAGGCCAAGGTTCTCGGTGTCCCACAGCATGCCGTCGCGCTCGGTCATCACCTGGTAGGAGTCCACGCGAGCATCCCGGTAGAGCTGGAAGAGCGCGCGGTCCAAGACATCCACCGGGTCGGCGTGTGCCGTCACCTGGAGGGTGCCGAAGATGGTCGAGGGGTACCCAAACCGGGCCGGGGAGAAGGACAGCTCGGTCGACACGACCCCCGGGAGTGTGCCGACAGCGGCGATTGCGGCGGCTGCGTCAGCGGCCGTCTGGGAGGCAGAGATCGGCCCCGACGTGCTGGGGCTCGGCTTAGACGGCTCGGTCACGATGCACCCTCCGAGAGCCACTGCGCAGGAGACGACCACAGCAGCCGATCGACGGAATGAGCGACACCGGGTCATCCGCTGATCTGCCATCGGGTCACCGTCCCTTCACCATGCAGGAATGGGTCGATCGTCGTGCGCAGACCGGCCACGTTTGGGTCGCTCGATGAGTCAACGAGCTCACCAGTGTCTTCGTATCGCACGGTGCTGTGCGCATCTGCAGGGGTAGGGGCTTGCTGAGTGCTGCGCGTGATCGCTTGCGCGTCGGCTTCGGCCTTGACGGTCACCCAGTTGCTCTTGGCAGGGTTGTCACGTCCGTCGAGCATGGGCACAGGGTCCTGAGTGTGCTCCACCGACAGGACCGACACCGAGTCGGGGATGTCGATCCGCGCGATCGGCGATCCTCCGGTCACCACCGCGGTGACCGTGAAGCGTTCGAGGAAGGCAGGATCGGCGGCGAAGCTCGCAGCCGCGATGCCACCCTGGCTGTGCCCCGTCAGCATGACCGGATCGCCGGGCTGGATGCCGGCAGCCGACATCGCCTTGGCCACCTGACGCTGAAGCGCGGTCTGTTGCTCTTGCGTCATGAGATGGACATTGCTCGTGAGGTCGACCGGATTGCTCGTCCGGGTCGGGCTCCAGTCCTGGGTGCCGGGGATTTGCACCACCCACCGGGAGGTGCCGTCGGCATTCTTGATCTCGACGATCTGGATCTGGCCTTCGGCGCCTTGACGACCGAGTGAGGATTGCTGCGCGAAGATGTCCTCGATGCTGCGAGGCGTGAAGGCATCTTTGGGTCGACGAGATCACCGACGATGTGCATCGCTCGGCGGATCGCCGCCGAATACTCTGCGAGACGCTCTCGATACCGATCCCCGGCTCGGCCGTGCCAGTGGACGCCCTCTCCTCGGCGGACGGTGAGCGCCTGCGACTCGGTGGACTCGGCCACGTGGCGGAGGCGACGTGCCTCGTCCCTGACCTCGTCCGGGTCACCACCGATCGTCATGCGGCCCACCCTAGGCGCGCGCAACACCTCACGCCTGAGTACGCGCACCCAATAATTCGCCGCGCACCAACCGCTCCCGGTGTCACCGAGGTCGCTAGGACCAGCGGTGTCGGTTGGGTAAGCGCTGGCTTCGCAGGCCTTGCCGTCGATCGGCCGGGTCCCCGCCCGAGAGTTCGCTGGCCGTGTCGCGAAGGTCATCCTCGCCGAGCGTAATGTCGCTGCGGGCAGGCGGCGTCGCGCGAGATCGTCCGCGTCACAAGATGGAGCAGTTCGACCGTCATCGCTGGCACTTCGCCCTGTCCGAACTCCTGGTGCCTGGAAGACAATCCGGAGGCGGCCCATTCGCCGCGTCGGCTTACTCCCAGTCAAGCTTGCCAATCTGCACTTGGCCCGGGAGCTCCAGCGACGCGGCCCGCCCGGTCGGGACCGTCGCAGCCAAGAAGTGGCTGGCCAAGATCGGCCTCGGCTGACGGCCCCGCAACGGGCGCGCACCGGCCCCACACATGACGGCGGCACGGCATACCACGCAGGTATGCCGTGCCGCGCACGTCGCGCCGGATCGGGCTGACCCCTCCTGGGCACCTCGTCCGAGGTCTCGGCCCGAACCGACGCGACGGGTCTAGGAGGCCGGAACCGGTGCTGGCGCTTCGGTCGTCGCCGCACCCGGCTCCTGGCCGCGGCGCACCGCGGCGAGCAGCATCTGGGCGACATCGACGACCTCGACCGCACCTTCGGCGACCTTGGACTCCTCGACGAGCTTGTTCACGCCGTCGCTGAGCATGACCTTACAGAATGGGCAACCAACCGCGATACGGGCCGCTCCCGTCCCGACCGCCTCAGTGGCCCGGTTGACGTTGATTCGGGTGCCCAGGCGCTCCTCCATCCACATCCGCGCGCCACCTGCGCCGCAGCAGAACGACTTCTCGCCGTGTCGCGGCATCTCCGACAGCGAGACCCCGGGCAGGGCGCCGAGCAGCTCGCGCGGCGGCGCGTAGACGTGGTTGTGCCGGCCGAGGTAACACGGGTCGTGATAGGTGACCGTCGGGGCCGTGGAGGCGTCCTTGGTGCCGCCGGACTCGCCGGGGCGGGACACCGGGGTGAGCCGGCCCTCGCGGACCAGCCGGTTGAGCAGCTGGGTGTGGTGCAGCACCTCGTAGTGGCCACCCAGCTGCGGGTATTCGTTCTTGAGAGTGTTGAAGCAGTGCGCACAGGTGACGACGATCTTGGTCGCGCCGACCTCCTTGAGCACCTCGACGTTCTGCTGCGCGAGCATCTGGAAGAGGAACTCGTTGCCGGCCCGGCGCGCAGAGTCGCCAGTGCAGGCCTCGCCGTCTCCGAGCACGGCATACGTGACCCCGGCGGTGTGCAGGAGTTCAGCGACCGCGCGGGAGGTGCGCTTGGCGCGGTCCTCGAAGGCGCCTGCGCAGCCGACCCAGAAGAGGTAGTCGACCTCGGCGAGGTCCTCGATGTCGGCGCCGACGACCGGCACGTCGAAGGGCAGGCCCTTGGCCCAGTCCATCCGGCATCCGCGGGGCCAGGCCCCAGGGGTTGGAGTTCTTCTCAAGGTTCTTGAACAGGCCGCCGAGCTCGGACGGGAAAGCGCTGGCGATGAGGTTCTGATAGCGGCGCATGTCGACGATCGCGTCGACGTGCTCGATGTCGACCGGGCACTGCTCGACGCAGGCGCCGCACGTCGTGCACGACCAGAGCACGTCCTCGTGGATGACCCCGTCGGTGCCCAGGGCGTCGTATGCCGTCAGCGGGTGGCTGACGTCGTATGCCGTCGGCTCACCGATCAGCGGCGCATCGGCGAGTTTGAGGGTGTGCGCGGGCAGGTCGGCGCGGTCGCCCTCGGTGGCCATGAGGTAGGGGGCCTTGGCGTGGGCGTGGTCGCGCAGCGTCATGACGAGCAGCTTGGGTGAGAGCGGCTTGTCGGTGTTCCACGCCGGGCACTGCGCCTGGCAGCGGCCACACTCGGTGCACGTGGTGAAGTCGAGCAAGCCCTTCCAGGTGAAGTGCTCGGCCTTGCCCACCCCGAGGGCGGCGTCCTCGTCGAGGTCTTCGATCTGCTCGAGGTCGATGGGCGCGCCGCCGACCATCATCGGCTGCACCGCGCCGAGGCTGGTGCGCCCGTCGGCATGACGCTTGAAGAAGATGTTGACGAACGCGAGGAAACGGTGCCACGCCACGCCCATCGTCGGGGTGAGCGAGACCGTGATCATCCACGCGAAGCTCACCAGGATCTTGGTCGCCGCGACGACATAGATCGACTCGCGCAGCCACTGCTCGGACAGGCCACCCCAGATGCCACGCGCCCAGCCGGTCAGGGGAAGTGCAGGGCGATGTTGGTGTCGGGCTCGATGCGCGCGATGAGCGCGGCCTCCTGGGTGCGCAACGACAGGATGCACACCATGACGACGAGGATGGTGATCTCGACGTAATAGGCCTGCCACCACGTCGATCCGAAGAATCGGCTGCGGCGGCCGCGGTCACCCTCGGAGGAGCGCGGGTGTTCCTTCTGGCGGACCAGCATGAGGAAGACGATGCCGATAAACCCGGTCACCGCGAACAACTCGATGAGCCACTCGAAGGGCGGGAAGTGCCCGACGACCGGCAGCCGGAAGTCAGCCCAGATGAGCTGGAAGAACGCGTTGACCAGGGTGGCGAAGAGGATGAGGAACCCCAATGCGGTGAACCAGTGCGCCACCGACACCCATGGCTTGCGCTTCATCCGGGTGTGCCCGAGGAACTCGCGCAGCACCGTCAGTGCGCGCGTGGTGGGCTGGTCGCGCCGGCTCGTGTCGGGTGCCCCGGTCTGGAACAGCCGATAGAAGCGGAACGCCTGCCGGAAGAGCAACGCCCACCCCAACAGCGGGATGGTGAAGCACAGCGCAATGGCGGTGATCTGCAGGGCGCTCATGATCGGATCCTACTTGCCGGTAAGCGCTTGCTCACCTGGAAGGCGAGCGGTCCTTGACCCCCGCCTGTATGCCGTGTCACACGGCATACAGGCGGCTGCGGGCCCAGGCCGCTCAGGAGCGCAATGCGTAGGTGAGGATCGCGTTGCCCGAGACCGTGACGGTGTGGTCGACGAGCTCGAGGCGGATGGTCTTCTCGTCCGGGTCGAACAGGTGCCGCAGCCCTGCGCCGGCCACGACCGGGTGGACCATGAGGGTGAGCCGGTCGAGGACCCCAGCCAGGAGCAGCTGGCGCACCAGCGAGATCGAGCCGGTGACGACGATGCCGGCACCCTCGGTCTGCTTGAGTTCGCGGACGAAGTCGACGGCGTCGCCGGGGATGATGGTCGAGTTCTGCCACGCGAGTGGGTCGGTGAGCGTGCTCGACGCGACGTACTTACGGATCGGATTGATGAAGTCGCCGAAGCCGTCGTCGGTGTTGGCGGGCCAGTACTGCGACCACTCGTCGTAGGTGCGTCGGCCCATGACGACCGCGTCGGCACCGCTGAGGGCCTGGGTCATCAGCCCGCCCATGTCAGCGTCGAAGTGGTCAAACTGGAAGAGGTGGGGGGATTCGACGACGCCGTCGATCGAGCTGAACAGGGCTGCGGTCACTGGTCGCATGAGGGCTCGATTCACGCCTGCGTGGTCGGGGCGTCGGTCGGGGAATTGGCCGGGGAATTGGCCGGGGCGTCGGCGGCGGCTTCCAGCGCGGCGATGTCGAGCTTGCGCATCTGCAGCATCGCGGCGATGACCCGGGAGGCGCGCTCGGGGTCCGGGTCGCCGGCGAGTTCGCCCAGTCGGGTCGGGATGATCTGCCACGACAGGCCGAACCGGTCGGTGAGCCAGCCACATTGCGACTCTTCGCCGCCGCCTTCGAGCAGCCTGTACCAGAGCCGATCCACTTCCACCTGGTCGGGGCAGAAGACCTGGATCGACGCCGCGGGCGAGTGCCTGAAGATCGGTCCGCCGTTGAGGGCGACGAATTGCTGTGTGCCAAGCCGGAATTCGACCTGTAGGACCGAACCGGTCTCACCGTGTTCGTTTTCCGAGCCGTAGTGACTGATCTGCCTGATCTCGCTGTCGGGCACCAGGCTGGTGTAGAGCCGGGCTGCGGTACCGGCCTCGGTGTCGAACCACAGGCAGGTCGGGACACCGGGTAGGTCTGGGTCATCACGCGGCTCCTGAGGGGCGGTGGGATCGCGCCGCGCCGCGAGGACGTGACGTGGCTCACGCCACTGTATGCCGCCCACTCGCCACCCTCCGCATCTCGCCTCCCCGCCCCCCGACGTCCCACCCGCGACGTCCCACCCCCGACGTCCCGCCCCCCGCCTCCCGCCTCCCGACTCTCGGACCTCTCCATGCCTTCGCCTCGGCCTCCGGTCGCCACCTCCGGCCTGACGGCATACCGGAATGCGTGCGGAACGAGGACAGTCCGAGCCCAAGTCGGGACGTGAGCCCCTGACAGGGATCGTCAAGGGTGACATCATGTGAGTTGTGATGATCAACCCGGGCTCGTCGGACGGGTTCGAGTCCGCCGCAGCCCAGCAAGTCGCCACGACCCACCCTGACGCAGACTTGCTCGCCCTGCGCGCATCCTTCAACCTCGTGCGCCTGTCGACGATGTTGGTCCACCGGCTCGAATCCCAGGTGCACCGCGAGGCCGGGTGGAGCATGGCAGGTTTCCGGGTGATGTTTTGCGTATGGGTCGCTGCTGAGATGGAGCCGCGGGAGATCGCCCGCTACTCGGGCCTGTCGCGAGCGGCCGTGTCGAGCGTCCTCAACACACTCGAACGCGACGGCCTGGTCGAGCGACACCGCGAATCGGCCGACCGGCGACTGCCGGCTGTTGCGCGGTCGCACCGAGTAGCCCCGAGCGGCTCTGCAGACCCCCTTTGGAGGGCACCTCAAGGGGTGATTCAGTCGGTCGTACCTTTCCCGACCGATCGGTCAGTGTGAGGCCGAGCACCCAGGTAGTCAAGACCTAGACAATCTAGGTTGCGACATCTACTCTCTCGGGCCTATGAGCAGCAAAGAGCGCTTCGCAGGAAGCATGGAGATGCCGCCGGAGACCGAGCAGCCCAACGTTTACCCGGTTGAGCTGGCACCGGGAGACGGCCAAGATGGAGAGATCTGGGCCCTCTTCCCAACGTGACCAGTGGGACCCGCTGAAGCTCCCCTGGGACACCTTTGACCCGAGCTCCTACACGTGGGAGCAGCGCGAGGCGATCGCGTACTGGTGGACGCTGCTGTCGGTCTTCGACGCATCCGCCCCGCCGGTGTTTGCCGAGGCTCTCATCAAGACCTACGAGGTCCACGAAGAGGACGCCGTCCGCCGGTGCTTCTTTCGGTGACCCGTGACGAGCAGATGCACGAGCAGATGTGCGGCCTGTCCATCACCAAGTTGCTCGAGCACCCGGACCCGCTCACCTACGAGCCCAAGACCGAGCTCGGGAAGCGCCTCCAGAAGAACACCAAGCGGCTGTACTTCAACGGCGGCCGCTACTGAGTGAGCACAAGAAGGCTGTCCCGCGCTACTCGCTGGCCATCCTCTTCTCGTCCTTCCTCATGGGCGAGATCGCCGCTGCGACGATCTTCCACCAGATGGCCGCCGGCGCGAAGGGAGCCTGTGTACCAGGCCGCCTTCCGCAACATCGGTCGCGACGAGGGTCGTCACATGGCGATCTGCATGTCGCTCATGGAGCGCGACTACCCGAAGCTGGACGTGTCCGAGCGCAGCCTCATCACCAAGCAGATCCGCGCCGGCTACCTGTTCCTCTCGGCCGTGCTCTTCGAGCCGCCGATGGAGTTCTGGGACCTCCCCGAGGACTTCATCCCGGCTCAGCGCGAGGGCGAGGCCATCGCACGTGCGGCTGGCTCTTCATTCCCGAGTACGAGCAGAAGAAGGAAAACTGGCGTTCGGCCATGCTCAACCTGAAGGGCGTGCTCGACCGCTACAACATCCCCTCCCCGCGATCCCCGAGGTCGGCATCACCGGCGAAGAGATCAGCGACATCGATATGGACGACATCATTCCGGTGTTCTGATCCAGCGCTGATTGGCGCGTGATCGGTTCTGATGACAACGCACGAAGGGGGTATGCCGCGGTCTCACCCCCCGGCATACCCCTTCGGTCTGTTCCGGCATTTCCACTGTGTTCCACCCGTTCTAGCGGCTCTGAGTGGCGAGTTTCACGGTCACTCGCCCCCTTGCGCGGTAGCGGCCCATTCGGTTGAGTCGCAACCCGATTGACATTCGATTGACATCGGCTCGACACCCGCTCGACACCCGCTCGACCGCTGAACCTCGACCACGAAGATAGGGACCATGACAGCGACAATCCGCCTCCCAGCCCTCCGGGCACGAGGTTCCCTGCGAAGCCGGCGACACGGTGCTCACCGCCTTGGAAGAAGGCCGGCTACATGATGCCGAACAACTGCCGCGCGGGCGCCTGTGGCAATGCAAGACCAAGGTCCTCGACGGCTCCTTCGACCAGGGCATGGTCCTGGACATGGCGCTCAGCCGGGCCGACCGCCGAGGGCTATGGCCTGATGTGCATGGCCAAGCCGCTGACCAACACCTCGACATCGAGTTCGCCCGCACCGTCGAAGCGCTGCAGAAGCTCTTCCCACCGCGCGAGAACGTCCCCTTCGTCGCCACCGACCGCATCCGGCGGACCCCCTCGATGCTCGAGGGTGCAGTTGCGGCCGCTTGGTGAGAACCTGCGCTACTGGCCGGGTCAATACGTCATGTTCGGCAACGCCGCGGCCGATGCGCCGCCGCGCTCCTACTCGATCGCCAACGCTCCCCGTCCGGACGGCGAGATCCACCGCGATCACCAAGGTCGCGGGCGGGGCCACGAGCGGCTGGGTGCACGACAAGCTCAGTGTCGGAGACCAGTTGCTGCTCTCGGTCCCTGCCGCACCTTCGTCGGAGACCCCTCCGTCGAGCCTATCGTGTCTGGCCTCGGGCTCGGGCCTGGCCCCATCCTCCACCTCACTGTTGGCGCGCTGCGGCGTGGCTTCCAAGTTCGGCGTCACGCTGATCTTCTCGCGCGCACCCAGGCCGACGTCTTCGACCAGTGGCCTCGTGGCCCGGTGGGAGAAGAAGCACCGCAAGTTCACCTTCGTCCCGACCTACACCGGTGGCGAGGCCCCCCGGAGGGGCAAAGTCTGGCCGCATCCCCGCGATGCTCGAGCCAGGTCTTCCCGTCACTGGGCCAGCCACAGCGTCTTCATCGCCGGTAAACCGACTCGTCGAGGCCTGCAAGGTCCGGGCCCTCGGACCGGCGCCGACCCCGACCTGTCCACGTCGAGGGCTACTTCCGGCCGCTCCGGCCGAATGGCCGCCGCCCGGGCGTCCGGTTCCCTGATCGGGGCGGGTCGCCTGCCGACCCGCTCAGGACGCTCAACAGCCGGGGTATGCCGTGCCGCACGGCATACCCCGGCTAGTTCCGCTGCGCGGCGCTCCGTGTCGCTCCTGGGCCGCTGGGTGCACGTACGGCTGGGCACAACGTGCGTCTGGGCGCACGTTCTGCGGCTCCGGAAGCCGGATGGCAAAGAGCTTCTCTGCTGCCTCGCCCTCAAACTGCGTGCGTAGTCGGTGTGGGGTTGGGTTATCTGGTCCCATGGGGTTCACCCGTGCAGCAGGCGACCGTTGCGATGCTGGAGGAAGTCGTCGATGTCGTCGGGTCTGGCAGCATGACGCCCTCGGTGCATGTGCATCCGGGCGATCTCGGGTGGCTGTGGCGTCCAGGTCCAGCAGGTGGTCGGACGGCCTGTGGCTGTGGCGGAGCGATGGGCGGCTGGATGGTCGGCTGGATGGGCTGTCGGATGGTCGGCTGA
>JADJVX010000024.1 GCA_016710385.1 Actinomycetales bacterium | reverse complement strand
GACGCCCGCGATCTGCGCGCGAGCGCGTCCTATGGTCCGGCGCAGAGTCGCTTCAAGGTCTGGCATCATCGACGAGGCTCACATATCACCCCGCAGGGCTTCAACGCCCTGCTCACGATCGTCGACGAGCCGACCGAGCACGTCAAGCTCGTCCCCGCGACGACCGAGCCGGAGAAGGTCATCGGCACGATCCGCTCGCGCACCCATCACTACCCCTTCCGGCTGGTGCCGCCGGCCAAGCTCACGGCCTACCTGGAGAGCCTGTGCGCTCAGGAGCAGGTGGCGGTCGCGCCGGGGTGCTGGGCTTCGTCACCCGGGCCGGCGGGGGGTCGGTGCGTGACTCGCTGTCGGTGCTCGATCAGCTCATCGCCGGCTCGGGGCCGGAGGGGCTGACCTACGAGGGCGCGGCGTCGCTGCTCGGTTTCACGAGCGTCGAGTTGCTCGATGCCACCATCGACGCCATCGCCGCCCGCGACTCTGCCACGGTCTTCGGCCAGATCGACAAGGTCATCGAGTCTGGCCACGACCCGCGACGCTTCGCGATGGACCTGCTGGAGCGGTTGCGCGACCTCATCATCGTCGCCGCCGTGCCCGATGGTGCCGCCCAGGTGCTGCGCGGCGTGCCCGAAGACCAGCTCGACCGGATGCGCGGCCAGCAGTCCCGCTTCGGCCCCGGTGAGCTGTCCCGCGCGGCCGACATCGTCAGCACCGGCATCACCGAGATGACCGGAGCGACCTCCCCGCGGCTGCAGTTTGAATTGGATCTGCGCGCGCGTCCTGCTCCCAGCCGCCTCGGGAGAGCAGGGGTATGCCGCACGGCTGGACCGCATCGAACGTCGCCTCGATCTCGCGGCGTCCGGCTCGGCGGCGCACTCGCCCGAGGTGGCAGCTGCACTGCAACGACCCGGTATGCCGCCCACGCTCACGCGCGCGGTCGCCGAGTCCGCCCCGCGGCCGATCGTCCCGCCGCCGCCGGCACAACTTGCGCCCACGGCGGATCAGTCACCAGCCGCGCATCAAGCTCCGGCCGTCCATCAGGCGCCGGCTGGGCAGCATGTGCCAATCCCACCCCCCGCTCCGGTGCACGCCCAGCTGTCGCCCACATCACGCGAGGCGATCCCGCACGTCGAGGTCGTCGAAGTGGTCACCCCCTGCCCGACCTCGACATCGTCGGCATCCGGCGGGTCTGGCCCGAAGTGCTCGGCCGGATCTTCACTCGGCGCCGGGTGACGTGGACCTTCGTCTCGCAACATGCCTCGGTGCTCGACTACGACGGGCAGCGCCTCGTGCTCGGCATCGCCACGGTGGGCCTCACCAACACCTTCCGGGCGGGCAATCACGCCGAGGTCGTCCGCCAGGCGCTCATCGACGAGATCGGCCTCGATGTCATGGTCGAGGGGTGGCAGCCCCGCACGACCAGCCCGCCGCCGCCGCGCCGGCCCCGACGTCCGCCCGGCGACTGCGCACTCGTCAGGGTCAGCGCAGCCCACCGGGTCGCCTCTTGAGGAGACGATGCCGACGGCGCCTTCTGGCCCCGCACCCGAGGTTGCCCCGCCGCCATCGGAGCAGCCGGCGTGGTCCGCGGCGTCCGAACCCGCTGAACCAGGGGCGCCCTCGTCGCCCACCCCGCCAGTCTCGGAACGAGCCGCCCCGTCCGCGCATTCGGATCCCGCCCCCATGCCAGGTCCTGCGGCGTCGACGGCTTCGGCCGCGCCTTTGGCTCCTGAGTTCGCAGCGTCGCCTCCGGACCCGCACACCGCCGAGCCGATCAACGAGATCGCGGCCGCGCGCGAGGCCAACACCGCGGCGGCCCATGCTGCGGCCCACAACGTGCGCGAGGAACTCGCCCGGGCCAAGGCCGCCACTCGCCGCTCGCTGGAGGAGCGGCACCGACCCGGCGCACGGCATACCGGGGCGCCCGCGCCCGGAGGTGCTGGCGCGCCGTCGACCCAGCCCCAGGACGATCCCGACGCGGCCGAGGTGAGCTTCGACGACGAAGACGTCACTCCTGACCTCGAGATGGGCCAGGCGGTCATCGAGCGCCTGCTCGGCGGACGGATCGTCGACGACGGCGATGGCAACGGAGGTGGGCGGTGATCTACTAAGTCGGGTCGGCGGTGCTCAAACCGCTCACCCACCTCATCTATCGGCCGAGGGTCACCGGGCTGGCCAATGTGCCCCGCGACGGTGGCGTGATCATCGCGAGCAACCACCTGTCGTTCATCGACTCGTTCGCGATCCCGCTGGTGGCGCCGCGGCAGGTGAGTTTCTGGCCAAGGACGACTACTTCACCGGCGAGGGCATCGTGGGGCAGGCCAAGCGAGCCTTCTTCGAGGGGGTCGGCGCGATCCCCGTCGACCGCGAATCCAGCCGCGCGGCGCAGGAGTCGCTCGACGTTGCGCTCGCCGCGCTGCGGGCCGGCAAGGCCTTTGGCATCTACCCCGAGGGCACCCGCTCGCGCGACGGCCGGCTCTACCGGGGCCGCACCGGTGTGGCCTGGCTGGCGCTCACCGCAGGGGTCCCCGTCGTGCCGGTGGCCTGCGCGGCACCGAAAACATCCAGCCGGTCGGCGCGTCGTTCCCGCGGCTGGCCAAGGTCTCGGTCGCCTTCGGTCCGCCGATCCACCCGGAGTCCTACACCGGTATGCCGCAGGGCCGGGCCCGGCGCGAGCTCACCAACGACGTCATGGACGCCATCGCGACGCTCAGCGGCCAAGATCGCGCTGACGAATACAACTCCCCGCCCGGCGCCCCCAATGCCGACTGACCTCATCCCCTCGAGCACTGACCGCATCCGGGGCGGCATTTACGGCTTGCTCGTCGCCGATGCCTTGGGGGTTCCCTACGAGTTCCACGACGCCTCCGAGATCCCGCCGTTGCACGCCATCGAGATGACCCCGCCGCCCGGCTTCCACCGCGCCCACGGTGGCGTGCCGACGGGCACCTGGTCCGACGACGGCGCGCAGGCGCTGGTCCTGCTCGAATCGCTGATCCGTTGCCGCGGCTTGGCCGTCGACGACCTCGGTTACGGCCTGCTCGCCTGGCTCGACCAGGGCCGGTATGCCGTCGACAGCCGGGTTTTCGACGTCGGCATCCAGACCAACCAGGCGCTCTCGCGGATCCGCAGTGGTCAGCCCGCCGCGACCGCCGGTGCCACCGACGCGCGGGCCAATGGCAACGGGTCACTGATGCGGGTGCTGCCGCTGATCTTCGGCCCACACGCCGCTGACGACGCCCAACTCATCAAAGACGCCTTCGCCCAGTCGGCGGTGACCCACGGTCACCTGCGCAGCCAGGTCGCTTGCGCCGTCTATTGCCTGTGGGCGCGGCGCATCCTCGACGGCGCTGCCGTCGACCGCGCGTGGCAGGACGCGCGGGAAGCCTTCGAGAACCGGTATGCCGCGGGGTCACCCGAGCGCGCCGAGCTCGACGTCCTCGTCCCCGCCGACGGCCAGTGGGCTGATCGCGGCACCGGCTACGTCGTCGACAGCCTGCGGGCAGCGCTCACGCTCACCGGCGCCATTGCCCGGCCGGGCTCCCCGGCTGAGCAGCCGCTGGACTACGAAACGGTTGTTCGGCGGGCCATCGCACTGGGCGACGACACCGACACCACGGCGTGCATCGCCGGAGGGATCGCGGGGCTGGTTGTGGGGGAGCACGGCATACCGCAGCGGTGGCGGGACGCACTGCGCGGGCGTGACCTCGTCGAACCCCTCCTCGCGACGCTCGGATAAGCAGCGAGCGACAACCGGGCTGGCGGCGGCTACCCGGCATACCGGGCTCTTGAGGCGTCGCCTTCCCGCGCCATCGAGAGCCGCAGCGACACACGCGGGCGCGGGGGAGGGCGGCGTCCGAGCCGATGTCGGCGGCGCCCCGTAGTCTGCTGGGGTGTTCGAAGGCATCGTGCAGGACCTCATCGATGAACTTGGGCGGCTGCCCGGGATCGGGCCCAAGAGCGCCCAGCGCATCGCCTTCCACCTCGTGCAGGCCGACGCCGCCGATGTGACCCGGCTGGTCGAGGTGCTCAGTGAGGTCAAGGCCAAGATCCGCTTCTGTCGGGAGTGCGGCAATGTCGCCGAGGCCGACCTGTGCCGGATGTGCGGCGACTATCGGCGCGATCGCAGCGCGATCTGCGTGGTCGAGGAACCCAAGGACGTGTCGGCCATCGAGCGCACTCGGGAGTTCCGTGGGCTCTATCACGTGCTCGGCGGGGCCATCTCGCCGATGGACGGTGTCGGGCCCGGCGACCTGCGCATCCGCGAGCTGATGGCCCGATTGGCCGACGGCTCGGTGACCGAGGTCATCATCGCCACTGACCCCAATATCGCCGGCGAGGCGACGGCCACCTATCTCTCACGCACCCTGCTTCCGCTCGGGTTGCGCGTGACGCGGCTCGCATCGGGCCTGCCGGTCGGTGGTGACCTGGAATACGCTGACGAGGTGACCCTTGGTCGAGCGTTCGAAGGGAGGCGCACCGTCCATGCCTGACCGGATCGTGCCGATCAGCGAGGAGCTCGCCGCCTTCGCCGACGAGACCGCAGCCCAGACCCGGGCCTATCTCGGCGCCGTCACCGAGGTCGCCTCCGGCGGCTCACCCGACATCGCCATCCCCGTGTTGTTGCTGGCCACCGCGCAACTGCTGCTCGCCGGATCCCGGTTGGGCGCCATCCAGGACGTCGTGTTGGTCGACCGGTTCGAGGCCGACCCGGGCCCCGACGCCGACGTCGAGCCGCTGCGCGACAACCTCGCCAACCTCTTCGAGGGCATCGACGACTATGCCGACGTCGTCGACCCGGTCACAGCTGCCGAGCTGACCAAGGGGATGCTCTCCAACGACATCACCGAGATCTCCCTCGCCCTCTCCCACGGGCTGCGGCATTACGACGCCGGCCGGCGGGTCGAGGCGCTGTGGTGGTGGCAGTTCTCCTACCTGTCGACCTGGGGCGAGCGCGCTGCGGCGTCGTTGCGGGTGCTCCAGTCGATCCTCGCCCACCTTCGGCTCGACGCCGACGACGAGGTCGTGGCTGACGCCGAGTTCGAGGCCCTGCACCCGTGAGGTGACGGGCACGGCATACCGAGCCGTGTTTGTCTTGGGGGCGTGAGTCTCACAATGTGAGCCGCGCGTCTCGGCATGTGAGGCACAAACCAGGCTCCGGTATGCCGTGGATAAGCTTTCGGGGTCCCTGACCAGTCCCCGCGGGAGCCCTGTCGTGAGCCTCATCGTCCAGAAGTACGGTGGATCGTCGGTCGCTGATGCCGAAGGCGTCAAGCGCGTGGCGCGTCGCATCGTCCAGACGAAGCAGGCCGGCCACGACGTGTGTGTCGTGGTCTCGGCCATGGGCGACTCGACCGACGATCTCATCGACCTGGCCAACAAGGTGAGCCCCGCCCCGCCGGCGCGCGAGCTCGACATGTTGCTCACCGCTGGCGAGCGCATCTCGATGGCGGTGCTCGCTATGGCGATCGCCGACCTGGGCATGGAGGCGCGGTCGTTCACCGGGTCGCAGGCGGGCGTCATCACCGACGCCGACCACGGCAAGGCCCGCATCCTCGACGTCACCCCGGGCCGCATCACCCAGGCGCTCGAGGCCGGTCACATCGCCATCGTGGCCGGGTTCCAGGGGGTGAGCCAGACGACCAAGGACATCACCACGCTCGGTCGCGGCGGCTCCGACACGACCGCGGCGGCGCTCGCGGCGGCCCTGCGCGCCGATGTCTGCGAGATCTACACCGACGTCGACGGGGTCTTCACCGCCGACCCGCGCATCCTGCCCAGCGCCCGCAAGCTCGATGTCGTGTCTTGCGAAGAAATGCTCGACCTGGCGGCCAGTGGCTCCAAGATTCTGCACCTGCGCTGCGTCGAATACGCGCGCCGCTACGGCATACCGCTGCATGTGCGGTCGTCGTGGTCCAAGCACCCCGGCACGTTCATCGTGGACAACCCCTACGACGAAGGAAGCGGTATGGAAGCCCCGATCATCACCGGCATCGCCCACGACGTGAGCGAAGCCAAGATCACCGTCGTCGGCGTGCCCGACGAAAAGGGGAAGGCCGCCGACATCTTCACCGCGGTCGCCGACGCCGGCATCAGCATCGACATGATCGTCCAGAATGTGTCGGTCGCCGCCACCGGGCTCACCGACATCTCGTTCACCCTGCCGCAGAGCGACGGCCCGAAGGCGATCCAGGTGTTGCAGGCGGTCAAGACGACCATCGGCTTCGCCGACATGCTCTACGACGACAAGATCGGCAAGATGTCGGTCATCGGTGCGGGCATGCGCACCAACCCCGGCATCTCGGCCAAGCTCTTCCGGGCCATGGCCGACGCCGACATCAACATCGAGATGATCTCGACCTCCGAGATTCGCGTCTCGGTCGTCACCCGGGCCGACCAGCTCGAAGCGGCGGTGCGCGCGGCGCACACGGCGTTTGGGCTGGACTCGACCGAGGGAGAGGCCATCGTCTACGGAGGGACGGGCCGATGAGCGAGGCTGCTGTGGGTGCTGCTGTGGGTGCTGCTGTGGGTGCCGCTGCTGGGCGTCAGGTGAATGTCGGGGTCGTCGGCGCGACCGGCCAGGTCGGCGGCGTCGTGCTGCGCATTCTCGCCGAGCGCAACTTCCCGGTCGGACAGTTGCGCCTGTTCGCGTCGGCCCGGTCGGCGGGCACCACGATCTCGTGGCAGGGCCGCGACATCGTCGTCGAGGACGCCGCAACCGCCGACCCGAGCGGCCTCGATATCGCGATCTTCTCGGCCGGGGCGACCACCTCACGCGCGCTGGCTCCCGTGTTCGCCGCGGCGGGCGTCACCGTCATCGACAACTCCTCCGCCTGGCGGATGGACCCCGAGGTGCCGCTGGTCGTCTCCGAGGTCAATCCGGAGGCGGCACGGCATACCCCCAAGGGCATCATTGCCAACCCCAACTGCACGACGATGGCCGCCATGCCGGTCCTCAAGCCGCTGGCCGACGAGGCCGGGCTGACCCGCCTGGTCGTCTCGACCTATCAGGCCGTGTCGGGCTCCGGCGTGGCCGGGGTGAGCGAGCTTGCGGGCCAGGTGCGCGCGGGGCTGGCGTCCGGCGACATCGAAGGTCTGGCCCACGACGGCTCCGCCGTCGAGCTCGGTATGCCGGTGAAGTACGTCGCGCCGATCGCCTTCGACGTCGTCCCGTTGGCCGGCTCGCTGCTGGACGACGGCACGGACGAGACCGACGAGGAGCGCAAGCTGCGCAACGAGTCGCGCAAGATCCTCGACCTGCCCGAGTTGCGCGTGTCCGGCACGTGCGTGCGGGTGCCGGTCTTCACCGGGCACTCGCTGTCGATCAACGCGGAGTTCGAGCGGGCGATCACGCCGGCGCGGGCGCGCGAGTTGCTCACCGGTGCGCCCGGGGTCGAGGTTGTTGACGTGCCGACGCCGCTGCAGGCCGCGGGCGCCGACCCCTCCTATGTGGGCCGGATCCGCGAGGACCTTTCGGTTGACGGCGGGCGCGGGCTGGTGCTCTTCGTGAGCAACGACAACTTGCGCAAGGGTGCGGCACTCAACACCGTGCAGATCGCCGAACTTCTCGTCTGAGCAGTCACACTCACGCCATGCCAGGGCTTGGTGTCTCGCCGGCGCGGCGCGTGCCGGCGTTGCCTGCCCTCGCGGTGCTCCTGATTCCGCTCGGCTTGGGGGCATGCGGCGGGTCCGGCGCAGAGCCGGTCGCACCGAAGACTGTGGCCATCACGCTCCCCGCGGGTGGTGGGTCGGCAGGCGCCGGTATGCCGGGCGACGCGGCGGCGACATCCGCCAGCGGTGGACCCTCCGCCGGGGCCCCGTCTGGAACGTCGTCTGGGACGTCGTCTGGTGAGGGCACCGGTTCGACCGGGGGTGGGCCGATCATCGACGCCGGCTCGAAGGCGTCGGCGGCCTTCGCATCGCCCAGCGGCAACATCGTCTGCGTGCTGGCTAAGGGTGAGACCGCGGCTCACGACAGCGTGCGCTGCGACGTCCTGGCTCACACCTGGACCCTGCCGCCCAAGCCGGTCGATTGTGAGTTCGACTGGAGTCACGGGGTCTATCTCGAGGGTGGGTCGGCGAGTCTCACCTGCTCCAGTGACACGGTCGCCTCCGAAGCCGCTGTCGACAACACGTCGACGTGGTGGCTCGGGCGGCCCGGCTCGCAACGGATCGCTGTCGACAGTCGGGGTGCGTTGGCAGCGCTGGCCTACGGATCGTCGTTACGATTGGGCACCGTCACCTGCCTGAGCGACACCGACGGCGTGCACTGCACGGATGCGAAGACCGGCCACGGGTTCGACATCGCCAAGGCCACCTACCGTCTGCGGTGACGGAGCGGGCGTTTCGTCCTGTCGGCAAGGCCACGTCTGCTCCGGTGGCCCAGCCAGGGTCGACGCGGCACGCTTGCCCTATGACGAATGCGACCCAGGCCTACCGAGAAGCGCGCGACCTGCTGCTCTCCCTGCGCGGCAAACATGACGAGGCGGTGGCGACCTTCCGTTGGCCCGCACTCGGCGACCGATTCAACTGGGCGGTCGACTGGTTCGACGCCTATGCCCGCGGCAACTCGCGCCCGGCGCTGATCATCGTCGAGGAGGACGGCCAGCGCACCGAGCGCACCTTCGACGAAATGTCCACCCGCTCAGACCAATTGGCCACCTGGCTGGCCAATCTCGGTGTCCAGCGAGGTGATTCGGTGCTCCTCATGCTCGGCAACCAGGTCGAGCTGTGGGAGGCGATGCTCGCGGTCATGAAACTCGGTGCCGTCATCATGCCGACGACGACCGCGGCTGGGCCGACCGAACTCATCGACCGCATCCGTCGCGGCGGGGCCAAGTTCGTCATCACCAACCCGTCGGAGACCGGCAAGTTCGACGAGGTGCCCGGCGACTACGGCCGCATCTCGATCGGCCCCGCCGAGGGCTGGGAGGATCTGCGCACGGCATACCAGGGTGGTCCGGTGCCTCCGACCCCGCACCCGGAGACCGCCCCCGGCGACCGGCTGCTGCTCTACTTCACCTCGGGCACGACCAGCCGGCCCAAGCTCGTCGAGCACACCCAGGTGTCCTACCCCGTCGGGCACCTGTCGACGATGTATTGGCTCGGCGTGCGACCGGGCGACGTGCACCTGACGATCTCCTCGCCAGGCTGGGCCAAGCACGCCTGGTCGCTGTTCTTCGCGCCGTGGATCGCCGAGGCGACCGTCTTCGTCTACAACTACTCGCGCTTCGACGCGGCGGCGCTCTTGCACCAGATCCGCAGTAACGGCGTGACGAGCTTCTGCGCGCCGCCCACGGTGTGGCGGATGCTCATCAACGCCGACCTGTCCGGCGGGCCGGGGTCGCTGCGCGAGGTCATCGGGGCCGGCGAACCGCTCAACCCGGAGGTCATCGACAAGGTCGCCTCGGCGTGGGGGCTCACCCTGCGTGATGGCTACGGACAGACGGAAATGACTGCGGCAGTGGGCAATGCGCCCGGCGTGCCGGTCAAGGCCGGCTCCATGGGCCACCCACTGCCCGGTATGCCGGTCGTCCTGGTCGACCCGCTGACCAACCAACGTGTCGACGGCGTCGGCGAAGGTGAGATCTGTTTCGACCTCTCGGTGCAGCCGCTGGCGCTCATGACGGGTTACCAGGGCGACGACGAGCGCAACGCCGAAGCGATGGAGGGCGGCTGGTATCACACCGGCGATGTCGCCAGCCGCGACGGCGAGGGCTACATCACCTACATCGGGCGCACCGACGACGTCTTCAAGGCCAGCGATTTCAAGATCAGCCCGTTCGAGCTCGAGTCGGTGCTCATCGAGCACCCGGCGGTGGCCGAGGCGGCGGTCGTGCCGGCACCGGACGAGGTGCGGCTGGCGGTGCCCAAGGCCTATCTCATGCTCGCGCCGGGGCACGTCGCCGACGCCGAGACCGCCAAGTCGATCCTCGCCTATGCGCGAGCGCACCTGCAGCCCTGGCAGCGGGTGCGGCGGATCGAGTTCGCCGAGTTGCCCAAGACGATCTCGGGCAAGATCCGCCGGGTCGAGCTGCGCTCGCGGGAAGAGCAGCTGGCGCGCGGCGAGATCAAGCCCGACGGAAATGAGTGGCGCGACGACATGTTCCCCGACCTCAAGGGCTGATCGCGCACCCTGACTGACGCGTTGTGCTGCTTCCCCGCGGGTCAAGCAGCACAACGCGTCAGTCAGCCTCGCTCCGAGACCCGCGCGCGCTCAGTCGAGCGACTGGACCTCGAGCTCGCCGGCGGCATACTGCTTGCGCAGCACCTTCTTGTCGAACTTGCCCACGCTCGTCTTGGGCACCTCGTCGATGACCGCCCAACGCTCGGGCAGCATCCACTTGGGCAGCTGGGTGGCCAGCCACTCCCGAATCTCGGCCACGCCCGCCGTCGCCGACGGTCGCAACACGACCGACGCCAACGGCCGCTCTCCCCACCGCTCGTCGGGGACGCCGACGACCGACGCCTCCTGAACGTCGGGGTGGGCCATGATCGCGTTCTCGAGGTCGACCGACGAGATCCACTCGCCGCCGGACTTGATGACATCTTTCGCCCGGTCGGTGAGCACGAGGAAACCGTCGGGCGTCAGCGTGCCCACGTCACCGGTGCGCAGCCAGCCGTCCTGGAACTTCGACTCCATCTCCATCCGCTCGACCTCGGACTCGGCGCCGTTGGCGTAGTAGGACCCCGTGATCCACGGCCCGCGCACCTGCAGCTCGCCGACGCTCTCCCCGTCCCACGGGGCCACCTCGTCGTCCGGCCCGACGAGCCGGCCCTCGACGCCCACCACCAGGCGACCCTGCGACGCGGCATACCGCCAGTAGTCGTCCGACCCCACCTCGAGGTGAGCCGGAGGAGTCGCCACGGTGCCGATGGGCGACATCTCGGTCATCCCCCAGGCGTGGATGATCGTCACGTCGTGCTTGGTCTGGAACGCCTTCATCAGGGCGGGCGGTGCGGCGGAGCCGCCGACGACCAGGCCGCGGCAGGCCGACAGATCGGCGGGCGAGGTGTCGAGGTGGCGCAGCAGGTCGTTCCAGATCGTCGGGACGCCGGCGCCGAAGGTCACCTTCTCCTGTTCCATCATCGCCGCGAGCGGCGCCGCCTGGAGGAACCGGTCGGGCATGACGAGCGATGCGCCCGCGGCCATGGCGAGGTAGGGGAAGCCCCATGCATTGGCGTGGAAGAGCGGCACGACGACGAGCAGCCGATCGTCCTGGCGTGCGCCGAGTGCGAGCGCAGCTGTCACGGCGTGCAGATAGTTGGAGCGGTGCGAGTAGGCGACCCCCTTGGGATTGCCGGTCGTGCCCGAGGTGTAACACATCGAGGACGCCGAGTCCTCGTCGAGATCCAACGGCCAGTCGTATGCCGTGGGCTGGCCCGCGAGCAGCTCGGTCCAGTCGTGCACGCCCTCGACGTGAGCCGGATCTTGCAGTGCCGCAAGGGTTTCCGCGTCGATCGGCCCGTTGACGATGACGTGCTGCACGCGAGGTAGGTGCGGCAGCAGCCCGGCGAACGGCTTGGCCAGGGTGTTGTCGACGATGACGACGCGGTCGTCGGCGTGGTTGGCGACGTAGATGATCTGCGGGGGGAACAGCCGGATGTTGAGCGCGTGGAGCACGGCACCCATCGACGGCACCGCGAGGTAGGTGATGAGGTGCTCGGCGTTGTTCCACATGAAGGTGCCGACCCGCTGGTCGCCGGTCACCCCGAGCGAGCGCAGCGCGTGCGCCAACTGCCCGGCCTGCTCGCCGACCTGTCGATAGGTGATCGATCGCGAGCCCTCGCCGGTCCAGGTGATGACCTTCTGGTCGGCGTGGACCAGGGTGCCGTAGCGAAGCAGAGATGAGATGAGCAAAGGGGTGCGCTGCATGGTGCTGTCCATGCCTCAGCCTGGCACGCCGCGTGCATGCGTGGGAGGTGCCGACGCGACGAATGCGGGGTTGCCCGGTGAGGTGACCAGGCCGGCCGCCGGCGCGAAAGGTGACGGGCACGGCATACCTCGCTGGTATGCCGTGCCCGTCCCTGCGGTGCGAGGAGAGGTCAGGGCATGACGCCGTAACCCATGAGCCAGGACTGCACACCCTTGATGTCGACGCGCTGGAGGCCGTCGAGGTAGCGGCAGTTCTGGGTGTAGCCATAGCTGGTCACCGTGACGATCATGCCGTCCTTGAAGGTCGGCCCACCCGAGTCACCGAAGCACGAACCGCCGGTGCCGCGGATGTCGTTGGGGTTGCCGTTGACCTGCAGGATCTGCGGGGTGAGCTTCTGGCCCGGAGCGTCGGCGACGCGGCGGATCAGCGGGTAGGACATTGGCGCGGGCTTCTGCGGGCCCGCGTCGGGCTTGCGGACCTCGGTGCCGTAACCGACGATCGTGAAGAGCGTGCTGTTGAGCTTGGGCTGAGCGAACCGGTCGAGGTAGTTCAGCGGTGCGATCTTCGACGGCGTGACGCCCGTGACCGGCGTATCGAGGACGACCACGCCGACATCGTTCCAGTTGTCCATGTCGGTGAAGTCGCTGTACTGCGGGTGGTAGGCGGACTGGCCGGCATACCAGGTGCGGGTCGGGTCCTTGGTGACGTCGCTCGAGACATAACCCGCGGCCGGGTCGGCGGCGGCCGGAATGCCGCTCGGCGGGGCCTCGGCGATGACCGAGTCGAAGGTGACGAGCGTCTTGCCGGCCGTGCCCATGGTGCAGTGGGCCGCGGTGAGCAGGACGGTCGGCGTGACGAGGGTGGCCGTGCAGCGATAGCGCCCGCCGCCCTCGTAGAACATGATCATCCCGACGCTCGGGTGACCATTGCCGTCCGGGGTGCCCCCGGTGATTGCCACGGCCTGGCCGGTCGATGCCGCCACCAGGCCGAGCGTGAGCGCAGCCGCAGCGGCCACGCGTCGCAGTGAGTTGAACACGTCGTGCCCCATTCGTCGATGGATGTGCCCCCGAACCGGGATAGCTCTTCCCGCGTTCGTGGACATGACACCACAGCGGCGGGGAAATCCCAAGGTTTGGACAACTCCGATCGGTATCGAGGGGTGCTTTCATCCCCCTTTCGCCTCGTATGCCGGTGGGCCGGCTTCGCGGCGGCACACCCGCGCGTGGTCGAGACGGTGCCGAGTGGTGCCGCCCTGCCGGTAGACTGGGCGGACTGGCCCGCTCAGTTTCGCCTCGGGCCGTTCGCAGCACCGTGGTAGCCCTTGCGCCGCGACCGTTGTCGCGCCGGGCGGAACACACCTCATTCTTCGGAGTTTTCTCTTGTCTTCAGCCAGCTTCGGCGCGCTCGGCGTGCCGGCTTTCCTCGTCGACGTCCTCGCCGACCTCGACATCACCACGCCCACCCCGATCCAGGCCGCGACCCTGCCCGACTCGTTGGCTGGTCGCGATGTGCTCGGCCGGGGCCGCACCGGCTCGGGCAAGACCTATGCCTTCCTCCTGCCGCTCGTCGCCCGGCTCGTGGGCGGCACCGGCTCCGCTGGTCTGGCCGGCTCTGCCGCGCGAGTCAGCACCCGGCGTCCGGCGCCCAAGCGGCCCCGCGCGCTCATCCTCGCGCCGACCCGCGAACTCGCGACCCAGATCGACGAAGCCTTGCGTCCGCTCGCGACCCGCGCGGGCCTCACCAGCCGCACCGTCTTCGGCGGCGTGGGACAGGGCCCGCAGGTCGCCGACCTCCGGCGCGGAGTCGACATCGTCGTTGCCTGTCCCGGCCGGCTGGAGGACCTCATCGCGCAGGGTCACGTCTCCCTGGCGGCCGTCGAGGTGACGATCATCGACGAGGCCGACCACATGGCCGACCTCGGCTTCCTGCCGTCGGTGCGCCGGCTGCTCGACGCCACGCCCACGGGTGGCCAGCGGATGCTGTTCTCCGCGACGCTCGACGCCGCAGTTGGTGTGCTCGTGCGCCGCTACCTCGTCCGCCCGGTCACCCACGAGGCCGACTCGGCGCAGTCGCCGGTCGCCGCGATGACCCACCACGTGTTGCACGTCGCAGCGGCCGATCACCTGCCGGTCCTCGTCGACCTGACTGCCGCACCGGGGCGCACCGTGGTCTTCACCCGCACCAAGCACCGCGCGAAAAACCTTGCCCGCCAACTGAATGCGCGCGGCATACCGACCGTCGAGTTGCACGGCAACCTCTCCCAGAGTGCCCGCACCCGCACCATGGAGGCCTTCAGCAGCGGGGTAGCGCAGACCTTGGTCGCGACCGATATCGCCGCTCGCGGCATCCACGTCGACGACGTCGCCCTCGTCGTGCACGCTGACCCGCCCACCGAGCACAAGGCCTACCTGCACCGGTCCGGGCGCACCGCCCGCGCCGGCAACAGCGGCACCGTCGTCACGCTGATGACCGACGATCAGGTTCGCGACGTCCATGACCTCACCCGCAAGGCCGGCGTGCGAGCGACGACCACGCGCGTCACCGACCGCCACCCGCTGCTGCGCGAGTTGGCGCCGGGAGAGCGCGAGTATGCCGGTGGGCTGGCTCCCGCGGTGTCCGCCGAGTCCCGCTCGGGCCGGGGCAGCGGTCAGGGTGGAGGTCGAAGCAGTTCGGGTCGAAGCGGTTCGGGTCGTGCGGGGAGCAATCGTGCGGGGAGCAGCCGGACCGGAAATGGCCGAGCGGTCGCCGGTCCTGGCGGCTCGGGACGAGCTGCGGCGAGCCGATCAGACTCCTCGCGCACCGGGTCGGGCGGTGCGGGACGAGCTGCGGCGGGCCGGTCGGTCTCGTCGCGCACCGGTGGGCGGACCCCAAGTGCCGCGGCGTTCTCCGCGGGCTCACGTGGGGGCTCCGGACGCCCCCGTCGCAGCGGTCGCCCTGCGTGACGGCCTGATCGGCCTGACCGCCTGATCGGCCTGACCGGCCGTGGCTCCGCTCAACTCGTGGCTCCCACAACGATCACCCATGCCCTCTGATCGCATGGTCCGCTGACCCCAAACTGACGCGTTTGGTTGGTTGCCGTGACCGGAAGCAGCGAATCGTGTCAGTCCGGTGGCTGGCTGTGCTCGAGAAGGGGAACGAACCCGTCGGCCGGCGAGAAGGTTAACGAGCCTCCGGCCGGGAGCGGCCGAACGGCATACCGGAGTGGGGGTGTGCCGGGGTGTAGGAGAGGTTCGATGATCGAAGGGAACCGGGCGTAACCTGACCGGTGCTATCGCATCGCCACCGCTCCGACGCGGGGTCCGGCGGAACCGGAGGATCTCAGTGAACGCGCTCTCCCGCCTCAGCCTGCGCAATCGCGCGCTTACCGCGCTGTTGACCGTTTTCCTCATGGTGGGCGGGGTGATCGCGATGGGTTCGCTCAAGCAGGAGCTCATCCCCTCGATCCAGTTCCCGATCATGGGGATCGTCACGCCGGTGCCAGGCGCGAGCGCGTCGGTCGTCGAGGCCCGGGTGACCCGCCCGATGGAGGGCGCGGTGCTCGGGCTGCGCGGGGTCACCAAGGTGACCTCGACCTCCAGTGACAGCGTCTCGACCGTCATGGTGACCCTGGCCTACGGCGAGGACCTCGGCACCGCCCAGACCGATGCCCAGCGGGCCGTGCTCAACCTGCGCGGCCTGCCCGATGGCGCCACGCCCCAGGTGATCACCGGCAGCATCGGTGACTTCCCGATCATCCAGATGTCGATGTCCGGCGGAGCCGACCAGCAGCAGCTGCTCGCGACCGTGCGCGCGCAGGTCGTGCCCAAGATTGCGGGCATCGCCGGAGTGCGTGACGTGCAGGTGAGCGGAGTGGCCGACCAGGTCGTGGTCGTCGACCTCGACGGGGCCAAGCTCGCTGCTGCCGGGGTGTCTCCGACCGCGGTGAGCGATGTGCTCAAGGTCAACGGCCTGGTCATCCCGGCGGGGCAGCTCGCCGAGGGTCGGTCCGAGTTGAGCGTCCAGGTGGGCAGTCCGATCACCTCGGTGGATCAGCTCGCCGCCCTGCCGCTGCCACGCACGGCCACCCCCGCGGCCACCGCCGCGGCCACCCCCGCCACCGCCGGCCACCGCCGCGGCCACCACGAAACCAACGACCACGCCCCCGACCACGCCCGCGAACCCCGCCACGGTGACCCTCGGTGACGTCGCCAAGGTCTCCCTCGCCGAAGCCGACGTCACGTCGCGGTCTCGCACGAACGGCATACCGAGCCTCACCCTGGCGATCACCAAGACGCCGGACGGCAACACCGTCGGCATCTCGCAGGCACTCGAAAAGCTGCGCCCCGACCTCGAGCGACTGGTGAGCAACGGCAAGACCGCCGTGGTCTACGACCAGGCGCCGTTCATCACCGAATCGGTCCGGGACCTCACGACCGAGGGCATGCTCGGGCTGGCCTTCGCGGTGCTCGTCGTCTTTGTGTTCCTGCTGTCGGTGCGGCTCACCCTCGTCACTGCCGTGTCGATCCCGCTGTCGCTGCTCATCGCGCTGCTCGGCCTGCGGGTGGGCGGGTTCACCCTCAACATCCTCACCCTCGGCGCGCTGACCATCGCGGTGGGCCGGGTCGTCGACGACTCGATCGTCGTCATCGAAAACATCGAACGACATCTGCAGATGGGCCAGTCCCGCCGCGAGGCCATCCCCACGGCCGTCCGGGAGGTGGCGACCGCGGTCACGTCCTCGACGCTGGCGACCGTCGCGGTCTTCATCCCGCTGGCTCTCGTGGGAGGCCAGGTCGGCGAGCTGTTCCGTCCCTTCGCCCTCACCGTCACGCTCGCGATGATCGCGTCGCTGTTCGTCTCGCTCACCATCGTGCCGGTGCTCGGCTACTGGTTCCTCGCCGGCCGCGGCCGGGCCCACGCTGCCGCCAAGAGCGCCGGTATGCCGTCCGGTCGCCACCGCAAGACCCTCACCGAGGAGGCCCTCACCGAGGAGGCCCTCACCACGGAGGCCCTCACCACGGAGGCCCTCACCAAGGAGGCCCTCACCAGAGAGGTCCTCACCGAGGAGGCGCCGGCACCGCCACCCCAGTCGAGCGCGCGGATCCCCGAGCAGGACGAACCCGTCACCCGGCTCCAGCGCGCCTACCTGCCCACGCTGCGTTGGGTGGTGCGCCGACCGGTGGTCACCGTGCTGCTCGGCCTGCTCGTGCTCGTCATGTCGGGCGGCGCCGCCAGCCTGCTCAAGACCGACTTCATCGGCAACTCCGGCGGCACCACGCTCACGGTGAGCCAGAAGCTGCCGGCCGGCACCTCGCTCGAGGTCACCGACGAGGCCGTCAAGCAGGTCGAGGCGAGCCTCAACGGCCGGCCCGACGTGGTCACCTACCAGGTGACCGTCGGCAGCACCGGCCCCCTGGCCGCCTTCACCGGGGGCGGTGCCAACAAGGCCACCTTCAACATCACCACGACTAAGGGCGGTGTCGATTCGCTCACCGAGCACGTGCGTCGCTTCGCCGACCAGCACCCCGAGCTCGGCACCATCACGGCCAGCAGCGGCGGCGGGCCCACTGGAGCGTCGACGGCCCAGGTCATCGTCAAGGCCCCCGACGAGGCCACCCCTGCGCACGGCGGCCACTGCACTCACGGCTGCTGTGGCCAAGCTGCCCGGTGCCCGAGATGTCACCAACGACCTCGCCGTGCTCATCCCGACGGTCACCGTCGAGGTCGACCGGGCCAAGGCTCGTCAGGCGGGGCTCTCAGAGACCGTCGTCGGTGGGATGGTCGCCGGCGCGCTGCGCGGCACGTCGCTCGGCGAGATCACCATCGACGGCGTCGGTCACCCGGTGACCCTGCGCCAGGGCAGCGCCCCGGTCGGGCTCGATGCGCTCACCGCGCTGCGGCTGGGAGTGGGGCCGACCGGCATACCGCTGACCCTCGGTGACGTGGCCACGGTGACCCGGCAGGACGCGCCCGCGAGCCTCACCCGGCAGGACGGCGCGCGCACCGCGGTCATCAGCGCGGTGCCGACGGGCGAGGACCTCGGGGCACTCACGACCGCGCTGACCAAGGTGCTGGCCGACACCCCGCTGCCGGCCGGCGCCACTGCCAAGGTCGGTGGGGTGAGCGCCGATCAGGCCGAGGCGTTCGGGCAGCTCGGGCTCGCGCTGCTCGTGGCGATCGCCATCACCTATGCGATCCTCGTCGCGACCTTCGGCAGCCTCCTGCAGCCGCTCGTGCTCATGGTGTCGATTCCCTTCGCCGCGACCGGGGCGATCGGGCTGCTGCTCATCACCGGCAAGCCGTTGGGTGTCGCGTCGATGATCGGCCTGCTCATGCTCGTGGGCATCGTCGTCACCAACGCGATCGTGCTCATCGACCTGGTCAACCAATACCGCGGGCGCGGCCTGGGCATCGAGGAGGCGGTCCTGGAAGGCGGCCGGCATCGGCTGCGGCCCATCGTCATGACCGCGCTCGCGACGATCCTCGCGCTGACGCCGATGGCGATGAGCCTCACCGGCGGCGGCGCGTTCATCAGCCAACCGCTCGCGCTCGTCGTCATCGGCGGACTGTTCAGCTCGACCGTGTTGACCTTGCTCATCGTGCCGGCGCTCTACCTGCTGCTCGAACGCGCCCGCCACAAGCGCGGATTCGGCGCCGACCTGCGCGGCACCTACTGACCTGGGGCAGAGCCGGTATGCCGGGTGCGCGCCGCCCCGGCACCGCTCGCCGCCCCGGCGCCGCTCGCCTCCCGCCGTCGGCGCACGGTGAGGTGCAGCCGATGGGCGGTGATGACCGTCGCGAGCCAGCCCAACCCGATGAGCCACCCGGCGACCACATCGGTGAGCCAGTGGTGGCCGAGGTAGACCCGACTCAGGCCCATTGAGAGGACGAAGCAGGCGCCGCCGACGAGTGCCCAGGTGCGCGCCCGGGCGCTGGTGAGGTGCAGCAACCAGAGGTAGACCAGAACGCCGATGATCACCGTGGCGTTGAGCGTGTGCCCGCTCGGGAAGGACGGCGAGTTCTCGAACGGCGGGACGGCCAGCTCACGGGGTGGACGCGACCGCCCGATGAGACGTTTGCCCACCGTCGTCATCGCAAGTGACCCGGCCGCCGCCACGAGCGCCAGGACCAGTGGGGTGCGAGAGCGCCAGCGCCACACCATGACCGCGACGACGAGGCTGGCCAGGATGGGCATCCCCACCGGGCCACCGATGTCGGTAAACGTCGTGAGGGTCCGTTCCAGGAACGGCGTTCGCGTCCCCACGGCATACTCGAGGATCGGTTGGTCCAACCCGGCCAGCTCGCCCTCGTCGGTGACCGATGCGTAGACCTGCGCGGCCAGCGCCGTCGTGATCACCGCCGCGAGGCCGCCGACTGCGGCGATGACGGCCAGGGTCCAGCGCGCATAGGCGCCGATGACATGGTTGACCAGGCCCACCAACCGGGCGCCCACGCGGGTGCGCCAGTGGTGAGGTCGCGCGGCCCGATCGACTCCTCTTCGGGCGCGGTGAGCGCCGGCTTGACGTCGGTGGGGCCGCTCATGGATTCCTCTCGCGGTTCCGCTGGGCGGTTCCGCTCGGACCGCTGGGCGAGAGGTCAGCCTAATGACGGGTGCCCGGATCTGCCTGACCGGGAAAAACTTCCGACTCGCCGTGTTCCGCGGGCTCGGTGGGCGGGATGGGCCGGGGAACCTTCCGACTCGCCGTGTTCCGCGGGCTCGGTGGGCGGGATGTGCCGGGGAACCTTCCGACTCGCCGTGTTCCGCGGGCTCGGTGGGCGGGATGTGCCGGGGAACCTTCCGACTCGCCGTGTTCCGCGGGCTTGGCGGGCGCGATGTGCCGGGAAATCTTCCGACTCGCCGTGTTCCACGGGATTGGCGGGCGGGATGTGCCGGGGAACCTTCCGACTCGCCGTGTTCCACGGGCTTGGTGGGCGGGATGTGCCGCGCGGCAGGCCAGCAACGTAACCGCAGTTGTCGTCGGGCTGCCGACCCGGCCCATCTGGCATAGCCTCACCGCATGCAGCCACCGTTCGCTTCGCTCGCAACGGCGCCCTTCGTGGCCTTGACGACCTTCCGGCGCACCGGCGCTCCGGTGTCGACGGCCGTCTGGGTGGTGCAGGACGGCGAACGCCTCGGCGTGCTCACCCCCGCCGGCACGGGCAAGGTCAAGCGGCTGGCCCACACCCCGCGAGTGACCGTCGCGCGCTGCTCCCGGCGGGGCGTCGTCGAGGCGGGGGCCGAGACCGTCACGGGTGCGGCGACGGTGAGCGAGGACCCCACCGACATCGAGCACCTGCGCTCGTTGCTGCGCGCGAAATATGGACTGGAATACCGCCTTTTCATGGCCATCGAGAAGCTCGCCACACGGATGCGGGACACCCCCGGGTCGCGGTCTGGATCGTGCCGCCCACCACCTGAGGTCATGCCCACCGCGTCACCCCTGACGCACTTGGCATGACCGGGCCAGCCCGGGCACCGTTCGCGAAGGGATCTGGCTTACCTGCCGTGATGGCCCGCTCGTGTAACCTGGGAGGGTTGTGGGGCGGGCTTGCGAGCGTGCACCTGCTGCCGTCGGGAGCGAGGGGGAGAGGAGTCGCGATGGACTCCTTCGCCGACTTCATCGCCAATGCCGTCGAGTTCCTCGTCGGTGGGATCCTCTTCTCGTTGGCCTTGGTGGTCCTCATCGTCGACCACGTCGATGCCGACCGGCTCACCCCGGCTCAGGTCTCGCTCCTGTCGGCCAACTCCTCGCTGCTGTTCTTCATGGGGATCGCCATTGCGTATGCCGTCGGGGTCGCCGCGGAGAGCATGGCCCGCTGGACTTTCGAATGGCTGCTGGACCGCATCACCGTCCGCACCCGACAGTTCCTCCCGTCCCGGGTGGTGGTGACCGCAGTCGACGCACCGACGACCGGGCGGGCTCGGCTGCGGGAGTGGATCGTCGCCCGCGCCCTCGGGGCGCACCCGTTGGCGCCGGGTGAGCCCAAGGTGCAGTTCACCATCCAGGACCGTTCCAGCGCCCGCGAAGAGCGCGAACGCCAGCGTTCCACCGTCATGACGTGGCATGTCTCGTTGTACGAGGACGTGCAAGCCCAGCTCAAGCGGCTCCGGCTGGAGCGAGTGTTCGCGCTCAGCCTGTTCGTCACCACCCTGGCATTGGCCGGTCGGCAATCCTGGACCGCAGCCGGGTGGGCACTGGGTGGCCTGGTCATCATGAGCGTCCTCGTGGAGGCCAGGTTCGGCCGCTACTGCAAGTCGATCTACCGAGGCTTCGAGCGGGTCACCGAGGACAAGATGCGCCAGACCTCCGGCACCGTCATCACCGGCCAGGAGGGTGTCAGCACGGCCGAGGGGATATCCCCGGCATGAAGCCGACACCACGGCATACCCCTGGAGCAGTGATCTTCGACCTCGACGGGACCCTCGTGGACAGCGAGCCCTTCTGGGCGGCCGGTTTCTCCACCGGGCTGGCGAGCATCCTGCGAGAGCGCGGCTACGGCGAGCACCGCATCGACAAGTCCGACATGGCGCGCTTCCGCGGCGGCCGGGTGCCCGACACGGTCGCCGAGATCGTCGACTGGCGGGGGTTGGGGCAGACCCTGCGCGGTCCGGAGCTGGATGTCGTGGTCGCCGAGGTCATTGCCTCGGTGACCCGTGCCTTCGCCGCCGACCCGACCCCGATCGCCGATGCCGTCGACACCGCCCGGCAGTTGGCCCAGAGCGGGGTGCGGATGGCAGTCGCCTCGTCCTCGGCAGCCCCCTTCATCGACGCCGCGCTCGCCGCGATCGGGCTGGAGCATGCCTTCCCTGTGCGGGTCTCGGCCGTGGGGTTGCCGCACGGCAAGCCCGATCCGCTGGTCTACCAGCTGGCGCTGGATCGGTTGCAGGTGCCGGGTCGTCTGGCGGTAGCAATCGAGGACTCTCCGGTTGGGGTGGCTGCGGCCGTCAATGCCGGGATGCAGTGTGTCTGGTTCGCTCCCGAGGTGACGGCCCGCAGGGCCGGCTCCGGCTCGCCGACCTTGTGCCGCTGCTGCGGGACGACCGCGGCGACCGGCTGCGCGATAGCGTGACCATCGCGAGCCGGCTGACGGCGGCGACGGTCACCAGGGTCCTGGATCGTGTGACAGCGAAGGGAGCACGGGGCGTGAAGAGCGATACCTCGCATCGGTATGCCGTCATTCTCGCCGGCGGTCGCGGCACCCGATTGTGGCCGATCAGCACCCAGGAGCAGCCCAAACAGTTCCAGGCCCTCGGCGACACCCGCCCGCTTATCGCCCAGACCTTCGACCGGCTCAAGGAGTGCGTCGGGGCCAGCCACATCTTCGTCTCGACGACGGCCGAGTATGCCGATGACGTCCTTGCCTCGCTCCCCGAACTCAACCCTGCCCACTTGGTCGTCGAGCCGCGACCCGAGGGCAAGCCGGCGGCCTTCCTGTTGATCGCCCACCGCATCGCTGCCGTCGACCCGGCCGCTGTCGTGCTCAGCGCCGCATCGGACGGCTCGATCGTGCCGCTGGAGGCATTCCAGGCGGCCGCCGACCGGTCCTTCGATTTCGTCGAGGCTCACCCGTCGTGGACCACGCTGCTGGCGATCGCACCGACACACGCCGACACCTCGCTGGGTTATGTGCGGGCGACCGGGCATGCGATGGGGATGCCCGGCTACGGGTCGCTCGTGACTTCCTCGGAGAAGCCGAGCCATGCCGTGGCCGAGGAGTTCCTCGCCGCGCACGACTATTTCTGGAACACCTCGCACTACTGCTTCTCGGTGGCCACCCTCACCGAGGCCTACACGCAGGCCTCGCCCGAGCTGGGAGCCGCCATCACGGCATACGTGAGCAGTGGCGACCCGGCCGACTATCGCGGCGATCCGGGACCGACCACGAGTTGTTGCCCTTCGTCGACTGCGGCTGGCCGATCGGGGTCGTGGAGTCGGACTTCCGGTGGTATGACATCGGCACCTGGCCCTCGCTCTCTATCGCGCCCTGGCCGACAGCAAGGGCACCGACCTGGTCACCTCGGGCGCGCATGTCGACCTCGACTCGAGTTCCGGTCTGGTCGTCAACGACAGCTCGATGACCGTCGTCACCGCCGGCATCGAGGGCCTGGCGGTCATCGTCTCCGACGCCGTCGTGCTCGTTGCGCCGATCGCGACCCTCGAGGACCACCCCCAGACCATTGCCCAGTTGCAGCAGCGTTGCGCCGGAGTCGCCGGCCCGGAGAGGGATATCCAGTGAGTCACACCAGCCTCGAGATCAGGTACACCCCTCGGGAATCGATCGAGACGGCATCACGGCCCCTGCTCTCGCGCTTCAGCGTCGAACGGCCGGTCCACATGGTCTTCATCGGCACCAAGCCCGACATCATCAAGCAGTACCCCGTCTGGCAGGAGCTCGCCCGCCGCGGTGAGCAGGTCGCGGTCTGCCACAGCGGGCAACACACCGACTACGCCTACTCCGAGGGAATGCTCCAGGAGTTCGGTATGCCGGTCGACATCCGGTTGGTCATGGGTGACGGCCTCGACCTGGGCGCCCGGGTGGCCGCGCTCATCACATCGGCCAACTCGGTCTTTCTCACCGCCGGCGAGACCGGTCACACCATCGTGCCCCTACACGCACGGTGACACCGCCACATCGTGGGCGTGACCGTCGCGGCATACATGAACCGGGTGGCCTGTGTGCACGTGGAAGGCGGGCATCCGCACCATGACGCCCCGGCGCGAGTTCCTCACCCGGCACATCGCCGACTTCGAGGCCAGGCGGTTCGACTGGGACGCCTATCTCGCTGGGCACCGTGGAGCTCGACACTTATGCGTTCGGGAGCAAGGAACCCTTCCCCGAGCAGTTCAACACCCGGGTCTCTGATGCGGGCACCGGATTCCACGCTGCCCCAGTCGAATTGGTCCGCGGGTTCCTGCTCAACGAGGTTACCCGGCCGACGCGATCGCCGTCGTCGGCAACACCGTCGTCGACGCCACGCTGGAGGCCAAAGAGCGGGCGGCGTCATCGAAGATCTTCGAGCGGTTCCCGCAGCTGCGCTCCGGCGAGTTCATCGGGTCTGTCTGCACCGCCGCGAAAACGCCAATGACCGCGCGCGGTTCACCTGCTACTTCGATGCCGTCGAGATGCTGCTGCGGCGTGGCCACAGCGTGCTGTGGGTGTCGCTCAAGGGGCACCGAGTGGGCGTTGAACGCCTGGGACCTGCAGGGCCGGCTCCATGCCCTGGCGCGGGAGTTCCCCGAGACGCTCATCGTCACGTCGGTGTGGCCGATATTCCGGTGTCATCGCGGCCTTCCTCAAGTGCTCGCTCATCGCCACCGACTCCGGCTCGATGCAGGGAGGGGCCAACACCGACTCCCGTGCGTGACGATGCGCTTCGGCACCGACCGCAGTGAAGTCGCTGCTGGCCGGCGGCAATGGTGCTGGCCCCGCCGGTGTCGGCTGGGTTCGTCGCCGAGGTCGTGAGCGCGGCCTCGCGACACCGCGACCGGCAGGTCGCCGAGCCGATCTACGGCACCGATTGTGCGCTGCGCCTCGTCGACGAGGTGGTGGCCCGGAGTCAGGTGCCCGGCGGCCTGTTCCGCAGTGAGGAAGAGGTCCTTCAGCTGCCGGGTTCAGATTCGAGACTGGCCGTCCGAGCCGGTGACCCAAGTGACCATTGAACCGGACGGCATACCCGTCGG
>JADJVX010000023.1 GCA_016710385.1 Actinomycetales bacterium | reverse complement strand
CGTCTTCCGCGTTCTGCTTAAGGACTGCGTGCGCGGTCGTGCCGCTTCCGCTGAAGAAATCGAGAATCAGATCTTCGTCGTTCGGCCTGCCCGCTAACTGGAGGATCCGTTGAATGAGTTCAACGGGCTTCACTGAGTTGAGGACGTTCTCGGTGTACTCAAAGGGCACGTACTTCAGCAGCGTCTTCTTGGCGTCCTGTGTGTGGCCGACCTCTTCATAGAACCACAGCGTCTGTGGGGTCCTCCCACCGGAGACCTCAGAGAGGAACCGCTTGACAGCTGGCGCGTTCTCCCCTTGCGCGCCCCACCAAATTCGGTTGTCGGCGTCCAGTTCGAGGAACAGCTTCTCTGAGATTCCCCAGTACCTGCCAGTGGGAGGCCCCGGAATCACCCGGCCGGAAGGGGTGGTAACGGGGTAGATCCCGGCGTCGTACCGGTTGCGCGCTGACATATCAACCGACTTCCAAGGTCCGCGTGGGTCGTCGGCGGGGTTCTTGTATCGAGCGTCCATGGCTTCGGTTCTTGCAAGCGGCTGCGGAGCCCAGTGTGACTTGTTCCTGGCGTAGCAGACGATGTAATCGTGGTCCTCTGAGAACCACGATGCGGAGTTCTTGGGCGAGTACACTTTCTGCCAAATGATCTGGGCAACAAAGTTCTGAGCTCCGAACACCTCGTCGCAGAGCTTGCGTAGATTGTCGATCTCGTGGTCGTCAATGGAAATGAAGATTACGCCGTCATCCTTGAGCAGGTTGCGCGCGAGTTTAAGTCGTGGGTACATCATCGACAGCCAGTCTGAATGAAAGCGACCGTTAGCTTCGGTGTTGGCGACGAGGCGCTGGCCCCCGGCGTCGGTTTGGCCGCTCTTCTCCAGGTATCGGTCGATGCTGTCGCTGAAGTCGTCGTCGTAGATGAAATCCCCGCCGGTGTTGTAGGGCGGGTCGATGTAGATCAGTTTGACCTTGCCGAGGTACGACTCCTGGAGGAGCTTGAGGGCGTCGAGGTTGTCCCCCTCGATGAACAGGTTGCTGGTGGTTTCGAAGTCGACTGACTCCTCACGAACGGGTCGCAGCGTCTTGGCGATCGGTGCGTTGGCCGCGAAGGCTGCCGCGCGCTTCCCGGGCCAATCGAGCTGGTAACGCTCCTGAGGTCCCTCGACGATGTGGTCCGACAACTCTTGGCGAAGGAGTTCGAAGTCCACGGCGCGCACGGGGTTCCCGTCGGCGTCGATCGACTCGGTGATCACGGTGGGGAAGAGGTCCGCAATCTTGTCGATATTGGCCGCCGTCAGGTCGGGCGAGGTCATGCGCAGCTTGTCCACTCGAGGTTCCTCAGTTCTTCTTCGTCGTGCTCTGGGCGGTCGTGGCGTTCGTCAGGTCCTGGAGTCTGGCCTGCTCCGCCTTGAGGACACGGCGCAGTTCGAGCTTGCGGTTGAACTGCGGCTCTGCCCTGAGCTTCCGGGCCAACGCGGAGATGTCGCGCTCGAGTCGCGCGATGGAGGCGAGTCTCTCGCAGAGATCGGACAATCCCTCGCCGGGACGGATCGTGGTTGGAAGGATTGGCTCGAGGAGGGCGGCATACAGGCTCGAAAGCGAGACGCTCGGGGGTAGGGGTCGGCGGCGGTCGCCCTGGCTCCACTCGGTGGAGTAGTACCGCTGACCGGGGACCCCCGCTTTGAGCGTCGCGGTCATGCGGGTCCCCTGAGTAGAAACGATCTCGAAGATGACGGGTTGCTTGATGGCCTTGTCGATGGTCCCCAAGACCGAGGCGTCGACGTCCGCGCTCTTGGCCTTGATGACCAACACCTGAATCTCTGGAACTTCCTTGCTCGCAGGCAGGTTGATGGTCGACTCCGCCAGCTTGTAGGCCCACGTGATGCCGTCGACTTCTGCGACGAACCGTGCTCGGACAGCGGAAGTCACCGCGCCGTGCTCGTAGAACTTGGTCTTGGGGATGGACTTTCCGAACCTTGCAGCTTCAGGCCAGCGATAGAGGACGTCCGTCATGCCATGCCCCCCGCAGGGTCAACGACGGCGATGAAGGCCGTGAGTTCGAAGTCCTCCAGACCCGCGATTGACTGGGTCAGTGCCGTGGTGGGGCCATCGGTGAAGAGGCTGTCGACGTCCTGCTCGTCCGTGACGTCGATCATGGTTCGAATCGCGGTTGTGAGGAGGGCGGAGTACTTCCCCATCATTGCGCCTTCCTTAGTCTCCACATTGAAGGTGCGCGCGACCTCGCTGACGGGCTCGTCGTAAGGGCGGCACCCGGCACGCAGCAGGTCGAGGAGGTGCTTGGCTTCCGTGTGGTCAGCAACGAGATTGCCGGCGTCGTCGAGGTAGATGAGGTAGTGCGGGTGTAGGCGGTTGCCTCGGTTGATGTGCTCGTCGGCGTTGACGTTCCGGAGGGCGAAGATGACGCCAGGAACGAGGCCCTTTGCCCGGTCGGCTGGGACGACTGCGTGGAGTCCCTTGGGCGAGGTGGCGATGCCGTCGTTCTCCTTCATGTAGCCGAGGAGGTCCATGCGGAAGTCGTTGAGTCCCAGGTCGGTGATGGAGACGCCGGTCCGGACGTCTTCGAGTTCGATGACCTCATCCTGGAGCTTGCGGAGCTGCTCCTTGCGGAAGGCGGCCTCGCTTCCTTCGAGGGTGAGCACGTTGTCGTCGGCGGTGCCGGCCAGGTCGGCGATGACCATGCGGTTCTCGACGCGTTCCTTGAGGTTGATGTATTCGTCCAGGCTGATGTCGGGCCAGAAGTTCACCATCTGGATCTGCGCATTGGTTGACCCGATTCGGTCGATGCGCCCGAAACGCTGGATGATCCGGACCGGGTTCCAGTGGATGTCGTAGTTGACGAGGAAGTCGCCGTCCTGGAGGTTCTGGCCCTCGCTGATGACGTCGGTGCCGATGAGGACGTCCAGCTCGGCCGTCTCCTTGGGCATGGTCAGGTGCCGCTGCTTGGACTTTGGCGAGAACAGGGTCAGCACCTGTTGGAAGTCGTAGCCGGTGCCGAGGGTCGTCTTGGCTGCATGGCTGCCGCCGGTGACGATCGCACTGGCCAGCCCGTTCTGCTCGAAGTCTGGGGCGAGCTCGCGGTAGAGGTAGTTGGCGGTGTCGGCGAATGCAGAGAAGATCAGAGACTTCTTGTTGCCGGGGTTGATCGGCTGGGCAACCTTGGCGAGTACCAGGCGCTTCAGTTCCTGGAGCTTCTGGTCGTGCTCGGGGGTGATCTTGCGCATCTCGTCCAGCAGCTCGCGGAGCGTCTCGCGGTCGTGCCAGAGATCGCGCTGCCAGGACTCGATGTCCACGTCGGCGAGGTCGACCTTGATCTTCGCTCCGAAGGAGAGAGCTTCAACGTTGGCGTCGTCTGTGTCGTCGACATCGAAGTCCATGTCGCCCAGGTCGACGTCGACCTCGGACAAGGCACCGGAGTGCATCTCCAACCGGGTCAGCGTCTGGTTGACGGCCCCTTCGATCTTGTCCAGCGTGATCCTGAACGCCTCGACGGAGCTCTCCAGTCGCTTGAGCAGGTTGACCGTCATCAGCTTCTTCAGACCCTGCTCACGCCCGAACTGGCCGAGGTTGTCCCGCGCCGTGCCGCCCTTGACGTTGTAGAGGTCTTCGTACTTCTCCCGGCGGCTCGGGAAGACGTAGGCCAACGGGGTGTACACGGCGAGGGTGAGAACCTGGAGCTGCGCGAAGATCTCGTTGAAGGTCGGCACGCTCGCCAAGTCCGACAACGGCATACGCACCGACAGCGGGGCAAGACGCTCGGGGAAGGTGCCGATCTCCGATGTGTCGTAGAAGGCCTGGATGTGCTTGCGGGAGCGGGCGATCGTGACCGAGTCGAGCAGCTCGAAGAAGTCGAAGTCGAGCATCTTCAGGATGCGGTCGGTGGTGCGTTCCTCTGGGTCGAGCTGGGACCACTCGTTGAAGACCTTCTGCGCGTCTCGGAAGACCGTCTCGATGCTCGTCGAGATGCTCAGGTGCTGCGCGAGGTTCTCGGACTCGCCCTCGTAGGCGAGCTGAAGCTGGTTCTTCAGGTCGTTGAAGCGGTTGTTGACCGGCGTGGCCGAGAGCATCAGAACCTTGGTCTTGACCCCCTCCTTGATGACCTGGCGCATGAGTCGCTGGTAGCGCGACTCCTTCTCCTCCGCGTAGTCAGCGTTGCGGAAGTTGTGGGATTCGTCGATGACGACCAGGTCGTAGTTGCCCCAGTTGATGCGGTCGAGGCGAAGGCCCATCGACTCACCGCGCGTGCGCGAGAGGTCGGTGTGAGCCAGGACGTCGTAGTTGAACCGGTCGCTGGCGAAGATGTTGGTGGTCAGGTTGGCGTTGTAGTTCGTCCAGTTCTCCGCCAGCTTCTTCGGCGTGAGCACCAGGACCGCCTTGTTGCGCAGCTCGTAGTACTTGATCACGGCCAGCGCCGTGAAGGTCTTCCCGAGGCCGACGCTGTCGGCGAGGATGCAGCCGCTGTAGGTCTCCAGCTTGTTGATGATGCCGACGGCGGCGTCGCGTTGGAAGTTGTACAGGCTCTGCCAGACCTTGCTCTCCTGGTACCCCGTCCGGTCATTGGGCAACACGTCCTCGCTGATGTCCTCGAGGAACTCGCTGAAGAGGTTGTACAGGATCAGGAAGTAGATGCGAGCCGGAGAGTTCTCCGCGTAGACGCTGGCGATGTGGTCGTGGACCGCCTGCGTCACGTCCTGGACCTGGGCAGGGTTGTGCCAGATCTGGTCGAACAGTGCGAGGAACTGCGACGCCATCGGTGCATCGATCTTCTGCACCATGTTGGAGACCGCATTCCCCGGCTCATAGCCAAGGTCGGCCGTCGTGAAGCCCTGTAGCGGCATGTAAGCAGCACGGTCATCGACGACGGCGAACTGCTGCATCGGGTTGCCAGTCGCGTTCGAGCGGAACGTCACCCTGTCACGGATCCACGCGGCGCACTCCCGAGCGATGGCGCGCTGAGTGAGCTTGTTGCGGAGCCTGATCTCGAACTCCGAGCCGTACAGGCTCGACTCCCCACGAGTTCCAGCGGGCATAAAGAACTCCCGCCGCTCCTTGCGGAGGCGGTCCGTTGCCTGCCCGTTGACGAACGAGGGCGCAGTGAAGAGGAACTCCAAAGCGTCGACCTGCTCCAGCTCCTTGCGGAGCGCCTCGAAAGCGAAGATCGAGAAGGTCGATGCGGCAATGCGGACCTTGGCGCCCGGCGCCAACTCGTTCCGGAGGTCGTCTCCAAGGGTGTCATTGACGTTGTCGATGATCCTCACGGTGCCGTCCCTGAGGTCGTCTTGCTCGCGCCGCCCCGGCGCACCCACTCGTCCACCTCGTCGGCCTGGAACTTCCAGAGCCGGCCGACCTTGTGTGCGGGCATGCCGCGATCAGCGATCCACGCGTACACCGTGTCCTTGGTGACGCCGAGGTGGACCGCGATCTCTTCGGCGTTCAGCCACGGCTGCGACATCGGAGGCTCCTGACTCGGGTTCTGCCGAGCCTAACCCGGTGTGACCGGGTCTGTCTGCCTTTGGCTGGGCCAGGTGAGTTGGGCCACGAGTTGTGGCCCAATTGGGCAGCAAGTTGCTGCTCCTCCGTGGGGGAGCGCACTGTGTCCGGCTCGTCGGGCACGCCGACGACGGCGCGTTCCGGAATGGACGTCGGCCGCAGCGGTAGTCTTCACCTATCAGTCGGCCTCACCAGCCGAGCCCCGATGAGATCAGCGTCTGACCAGCGCAGCGAAGCGACGTGGCGGACGTGATCGACCGGGAGTAGGTGAGGCGAGTGAGGACCAGCGACGACGACAAGGTCTCTGTCGCGCCTGCGCGTGCCGGTCGGCCGGCCGCTCGGTCGCGTTGCTTCGCGCCCAACGAGATTGTCCGCGTCGAGGTGCGCATGCCGGCCACGATCGCCGCCCAGGTGTTCGCCCTCGCTGCAGACACCGGCCGGCCCGTGAGCGCCACCGCCTCCGACCTTTTGGCTGCCGCCCTCGCCGAGCGAGAGGGGCACCGCGTGACCTGACCCGACCGGCGCAGGACGCCGAACATGCGAAAGGCCGGGAGTGCCATCCCGGCCGATTCGCCTTCACAACGGACGACACCGCTGCTTCGTACTACTCACCCCCATGCGGAGGGCTTTGCCATGCCATCTTCGGATTCCAGAACTGCCGACGTCAACCACGACACGGTCGGCGAGTCGTGTTCCGCGGCCGAGCTGGCCGTGCGCCGCTACGTGCCGAACTCCCTGCGCCCGGATCAGTGGGCGGCGATCGCTGACTTCACGGTCGACATCGCCCTTCGTCTCAACCCGAGCCACCCCAAGCGGGCCATCGAGTCGATGCGCACTCTGTCTCAGTTCATTCACTGGGCGCGCACCCAAGGTCTCCCGCTCGACGTGGAGCTGATCTTCGACCCTGACACGGTCGAGGGCTACATCGCCGGTGGCTGCCCCCACCTCGCAGCTTCCTCCCGAGCGACCCGGCGCGCGTACCTGCGCAGCTACGGTCGACAGGTCACGACCACTGCACCGTGGCCCCCGTCCATCCGGCCGCTGCGCCAGGACTACGCGGTCGTGCCGTACACGGACGCCGAGGTCGCCAGGCTGCTCGAGGTCGCCGCATCGCAACGCACCACAACCCAGCGACGCCATCTGCAGGCGCTCCTCGCGCTCGGTCTCGGCGCCGGGCTCTTCCCCAAGGAGTCATGGGCAGTCACCACGAATGACCTCATGGAGAAGCACGGCGTCCTCTGCCTGAAGGTGCCCGGTGACCGATCCCGGGTCGTGCCGATCCTGCCGCCCCACGACGACACGCTGCGGGCGATCTGGAGAGATGACCCAGGCTCGACCCTGCTCGGCTACGTCGCGCCGGAATGGGACCGGTCTCGGCTGAGCAACCTGCTCGGCAAGAGCGAGTTTCCGCCCGGCACACCGGTCATCAAGCTGCACCGGCTGCGAGCCACCTGGTTCCTGCACCACATGCGCAACCTCGTGCCACTCAACGAGCTCTCCAAGGTCGCTGGGGTCAGCACCGCGAAGACCTTCGGCCATCTCATGCGCTACCTCCCCGACCTTCCCGAGGCCGAGGTCTTCGCTCTGATGACGAGGCGATGAGCCGAGCGGCCAAGAATCCCCGCAGGTCAGGTCCGGCGCCCAGCCGGGTCCTGATCGCGAAGGAGCTGACCAGAGCGCAGCAGATCGCCCGCGCCATCGGGTGTGCCGACAGTCCCGCCATGACAAGCCTGCTGGACCACGCCACGCCCCGGTTCGGCCGTCCCCGCAAGATCCCACTGCGGTCGATCGCAATCCTGCTCGCCCTGCATGCGATCCGCACCGGCTCATCGATGATCATCTCTCGGATCGTCAGTACCGCCGACGACCTGACTCCGAGCGAGCGACACGCCATTGGCATCCCGAAAGGGGTAGACCTCAACGACAAGCGCATCCGCAGTGGCGTGACCGCACTGATCGGTCGCTCGGCCGCCGGTCTGCAGATCCCGCACGACCACCCCGAAGCCGATCCCGTCACCGGCGAGGTCATCGACTGCAGTCCTGGCTGTCCCCATGTGGACATCGGGCTGGACGAGATCCTGACCGACATCGTCCTTGCCAGCCTGCCGACGGAGTACCTGTCCTGCCTGCCGACGGCCATCGCCGTCGACGGCACTGACATCGAGTCGCACTACCGAAGCCGTCGTCCGGGCCCAACGACGCCAGTCGGCCAGAAGTGGGACTGCGTCGACACCGAAGTCGCCCTGGGCAAACGCACACCCACCGACCGGCGACGCAACGAGTTCTACCTCGGATACGAAGCCCACATCGCCACCATCGTCCCGACCGGCACCGACCAAGAGATCCCGCTCCTGGCAGTCGGTCTTGCGCTGCGACCCGGCGTCAGAGACAGGTGCCCAGCAGCCCTGGCGATCATCCGCCGGCTCGGCAGCGTCACCGAAGTCCTCGCTGACCGCGCCTACACCACCGCCAAGCCCGAGCACTGGGCACGGCCCCTGCGGACCATGGGCATCACCGATACCAAGGATCTGCACGAGACCCAACGAGGCGTCCGACCCGGCCCCGTACCCGACACCATCTGGCTCGACGGCCGCCTCCACAGCGCCGCCATCCCCACCGAGCTTCGCCAGCTCGACCCGCCCCGTCCCGCCGACGCCGCCGCGACCAAGGCCCGGCGTCGCGAGGAGTTCGACCGACGCCGCAAGTACGAGTTCGTCGCGCACAAGGCACCGGACCCGGTGACCGGCGCCCAACGCTTCAAAGGCCCAGCCCTGGCCGGACGAGTGCGATGCCGCAACGTGCCCAAGAGCATGCGCAGCGACCCGGCGACTCGCCCGCTCACCGCATGCCAGAAGGGCACGCCGTGCGGGTGCGGGGCCACCGTCACCGTGCCCGTCACCACTCTGGAACGCGACCGGCAACCGCTGCCTTGGCAGAGCACCGCGTGGGCGAAGTCGTGGAATCGGCGCAGCCGCATCGAAGGACTCAACGGTCTGGCCCGATACCTCGACGTCAACCTCAACCGCGGCTTCATCCGCTGCCGTGGACGGGCGGCCACCGGGTTGCTCACCGCCTTCGCGCTTTTGGGCATGAATGTTCGCCGCCTGCACAAGTGGCACACCACGCGCGAACTGGACGACCCGTGGCGGCTGGTCCTCGACGAGCAACCAGACGATCGGCCGCTCGACCACTACTACCGCACCGACCGGCGAGCCCGCAGTCCCGGCGCCCGTCCGTAGCCGCACTCTTATCCACCGCTTGATCCAGTTGTGCAGCAACCTGCTGCCGCACCGGCCCCGGCTCGGGCCCCGCCGCCCCCGGGGGATTTGAACCCCCACGTCCTTGCGGACACTGGCACCTGAAGCCAGCGCGTCTGCCGTTCCGCCACTTGCGCGTGTGCGAGGACCTAGTGTGCCGCGCCGAGCCCCGCCAGGGCAAACCCGCCACCAAGCCCATGAGCAGCCACCTGAACATGCCGATGAACCAGCGCTCGGTACTGCGATCCCAGTACCAAACGCCAGTTCATCGGCAGGTTCTCGCACAAGGCACGCGCCACCACATCCTCACCAGTATCAACAGCATCACCAGTCTCAGGTGCGTCACCACCCCCGGCCCAGCCACGACGGTTACGATGAACTCGGCGGCAGACACTCTGTCGTCATTCGGCGTTGCCTGACGTCGACCAACCACCGGCACCACGGGCAACACCGGCATGACACGCGGATCGGCGCGTGCCGCCAGCGGAAGGAGGCGCACATGGGACTACTCGACAGGTTCGAGCGCGGGGTCGAGAAGGCGGTCAAGAGCCCCTTCGCCAAGGCGTTCCGTTCCGAAGTGCAGCCCGTCGAGATCGCCAGCGCCATCCGCCGCGCCATGGACGACCGCGCCACCGTCATCGCTCACGGCCGCACTATGGTCCCCAATGTTTTCACGATCGAACTCTCTCCCAACGATTTTGACCGCCTCGACGACTTCGCCGACACTATCGGCGACGACCTCATCGCCGCCGCGCAGGAGCACGCCGAAGTCCAGCGCTACACCCCCGGCGGCCCCATCGAGGTCCACCTCGAGGAAGCCACCGACCTCGCCACCGGCGTCTTCCGGGTCAACCCCGAGACCTCCCGCGACGGCACGGCGGCCCACCAGCCGCAACAGCAACAGCCGCAGCACGGTATGCCGTCCGCCCCAGCCCCAGCGCCCGCCGCCTTCCCGGGCGCAGCCGCTGCCCCCCACTCCGGTATGCCGTCCGCGCCAGCCCCGGCACCAGCCGCACCAGCCGCATCGGCGCCGGCCCCAGCATCAGCCGCACCAGCCTCAGCACCACCAGCCCCGGCGCACGCGTCCGCGGACGAGGCATCCGGCTACCCCGACGCCCTCGACGAACCTGCGCCCGCTGCAATCGAATCCGAGCGCCACCCCTCGCCCGAGGCCGCCCCGCCCGCCGCTGCACCCGCTGCACCCGCCGCGCCGGCCCCACAGCCCTCGGCCATCGTGCCGCCCACCCGTCGCCCGGTCGTCAACGCCGCCCGCCGGCCGTGGCTGGAGATCGACCAGGAGCGTTACCCGCTCGTCGGCTCACTCACCGTCATCGGCCGCGATGCCCTCGCTGACATCGTGCTCGACGACCCGGGAATCTCGCGGCGACACAGCGAAGTTCGCGTCACCAACGACGGACCCCACCTGGTCACGTCGATCCGCGACCTGGGCTCGACCAATGGCACCTTCGTCAACGGCGAGCGCATCACCAGCGTCCGGCTCCAGGACGGCGACCGGCTCACCGTGGGCCGCACGGCGGTCGTCTTCCACGCCGGCAAGCGGTGACCGGATGAGCGAACTCACCCTCACCGTCTTCCGGCTCGGCCTGGTCGTCCTGCTCTGGTTCTTCGTCTTCAGCGTCGTCGGCGTGCTGCGCACCGACCTCTATGGCACCCGGGTCTCGCGCCGCAGCCAGCGGGCCGCAGCCAAGGCCGCCCGCGCTGCCGCGGTGCCCCAGCAGGTCGGCCCCAAGGGCGCCAACCAGGTCGCTCCGGCGCCCCCCTATGCCCCCGCCGCAGGTGGACCCGGCGCAGGCATCCCCGGCCCGGTCGGCTACCCCGGCGCCCACCCCGGCGCCCACCCCGGCGCCCACCCCGGCGCCCACGGCCAGAGCCAACCCGCGCACTCGGGTGCGCGGCCGGCATACCCCTCGATGACCCCGCAACGCGGCCGCGGCACTATCCCGACCACCCTCGTGGTCACCGAAGGCCGCCTCGCGGGCACCAGCCTCCCGCTCACCCCGGCCGGCATCCTCATCGGCCGCAACCCCGAGTGCGCGCTCGTGCTCGACGACGACTTCGCCTCCGGCCGCCACGCCCGCCTCATCCACCGCAATGGCACCTGGCAGGTCGAAGACCTCGGCTCCACCAATGGCACCCAGCTCGACGGTCACCGCCTCACCGGCGCCCAGCCGGTCGCCGTCGGCTCGACGCTGCGCATCGGGCGCACGACGATCGAACTGCGCGGCTGAGGCACGACTGACCCATGGCGATCGCCCTGCGCTACGCGGCCCGCACCCACCTGGGCCTCGGCCCGAAAGGCCGCAACGAGGACAGCGGGTATGCCGGTCCGCACCTGCTCGTCCTGGCCGACGGCATGGGCGGGCATGCGGCCGGTGACGTCGCGAGCTCGATGATCGTCGGGGCGCTGGCGCCGCTGGATGACGAGGGCCTGTCCGGTGAGGCCGCGCTGCGCGTGCTCGGCGAGGAGCTGCGCGAGGCAAATGCCCAGCTCAGAGCGGCAATGCTGGAGGACCCTGACCTCGGCGGCATGGGCTCGACGACGATCGCCATGCTGCGCGCCGGATCCAAGCTCGTCACCGCCCATATCGGCGACAGCCGGGCCTATCTGCTGCGGGACGGCGAGTTCTCACAGATCACCAAGGACCACTCGTTCGTGCAGCAACTCGTCGACGAGCACCGCATCACTGCTGACGAGGCGCAGCACCACCCGCAGCGCTCGCTCGTCACCCGGGTGATGACCGGCAACCCCGATGACGAGCCCGACCTGTCGATCCGCGAGCTCAAGGTCGGTGACCGCTATCTGCTGTGCTCGGACGGGCTCACCGATTTCGTCAGCGCCGAGATCGTCCATGAAGTGCTCGCCGAGGCACCCGACCCGGCCACTGCCGCCGAACGCTGCATCGACATCGCGCTCAAGGCCAGCACCCGCGACAACGTCACCGTCGTCATCGCCGACGTCCTCGACCTCACCGCCGACGACGCCGGCGAACCCCCCTCGACCACGCCTGAGATCGTCGGGGCTGCCGCCGCAGTCCGCCCGCGCGGTCGTCGGCGCACCCGGGCCCTGCCGGTCAGCCCCGCTGAGAAGGCCGCGGCTCTCACCCGGGAGGCGACCGGCATACCGGCCGAGGAGGAGCCCCTCACCCTCGCCGAGGAGGTGCTCCCGCGTCGCCGGGTCCTGCTGGCCCGCACCCTCGGCATTCTCGCGCTCGCTGCGGTGCTGCTCGTCGGCGGCGGCTACGGCGCCTATCGCTGGACCCAGCAGCAGCTCTTCCTCGGCAACGACGGCGGTTACGTCGCGGTCTACCGCGGCATCAGCCAGCAACTCGGCCCGATCAGCCTGGCCACCCTGCGCGAACGCACCGACGTCCTCGTGAGCGACCTGCCGGGCTACGCCCAGGAGAGCCTCAGCGGCGGCATTCTCGTCGCCGACCAGGCCGCCGCCACCGCGCGCGTCGACGACCTGCGCAAGGCCGCCTTCGACTGCCGCACCCAGAACGCCAGCGGCACCCCCTGCGGCACGACCGTCCCGGTCTCGACCTCCCCGGGACCACCTCCCCGGCGACCACCCCCCACGCCAACGACACCGGCAACAGCCACCAGCCCCGGTATGCCGTCCGGCAGCTCCCAGCCGGCGGCCACCCCGCCTCGACTGCCTCCCCAGGCTCCACCCCGGCCCGCACGCTAGGGGGTCGATCCGGTGATCACGACCGTCGAGACCATCACCCCCCGCACCCGCCGCAATGTTGAGCTGGTGCTGTGCCTGTTCGCCCTGGCGATCGTGCTGTCCGCCTGGGTCAACGTCGACCTCGCCCTCAAGGGCGTCCTGCCCGCGAGCCTCGCGACCGTCGGCGGCGGGCTGCTCGTGCTCGTCGTCGGCTTTCACCTCGTGTTGCGCTGGCGGGCCTCCTTCGCCGACCCGCTGCTGCTGCCCGTCGCCACCCTGCTCAACGGCATGGGCTTGGTCATGATCCACCGGCTCGACCTTGCCGGCGGGCGAGACAGCTTGAGCGGCAACGCTTTTCGCCAGCTCCAGTGGACCGGCCTGTCACTGGTCGTCGCCGCCGGCGTGCTGTGGATGCTCCGAGACCATCGGCGCCTGCAGCGCTACACCTACACCGCGATGGCCGCCGGTCTGGCGCTGCTGCTGCTCCCGCTCGTGCCCGGCCTGGGCAAGGAGATCTACGGCTCACGGATCTGGATCGGCCTGGGCAGCTACTCCTTCCAGCCCGGTGAGATCGCCAAGATCGCGCTGACCGTCTTCTTCGCGGCATACCTCGTGCAAACCCGCGACGTGCTCTCGCTGGCCGGGCGCAAATTCGTGGGACTCACCCTGCCGCGCGCCCGCGACCTCGGCCCGATCATCCTCGCGTGGCTGGTCAGCCTCGCGGTCCTCGTCTTCGAGCGCGATCTGGGCTCCTCGCTGCTGTTCTTCGGGCTGTTCGTCGCGATGCTCTACGTCGCCACCGAACGCATCTCGTGGATCGCCATCGGCCTCACCCTCTTCGCCGCCGGCACCTACGTCGCCTACCTGCTCTTCCCGCACGTGCAGCGCCGGGTCATGCTCTGGCTCGACCCGTTCTCCGACGAGTCGATCAGGCAATCCGACCAACTCGCCAAGGGCCTGATGGGGATGGCCTCCGGCGGGCTCTTCGGCACCGGCCTGGGCCAAGGGCGGCCCTGGATCACGTCGTTCGCCGACAGCGACTTCATCTTCCCCAGCCTCGGCGAGGAGATCGGGCTCTTCGGGGTCTTCGCGCTGCTGGTCCTCTATGGCCTGTTCGTCGAGCGCGGGCTGCGCACGGCGCTGGGCGTGCGCGACGGCTTCGGCAAGCTGCTGTCCATCGGGCTGGCCTTCTCGGTCGCCCTGCAGGTTTTCGTCGTCATCGGCGGGGTCACCCGGGTCATCCCGCTCACCGGCCTCACCACGCCGTTCATGTCGCTCGGCGGGTCGGCGCTGCTGGCCAACTGGACGATCGTCGCGCTGCTGCTGCGCATCTCCGACCAGGCGCGGCGCCCCGTGCCGGAAGCGGACGGCATACCGGCTCGCCTTCCGTTGCGCGACCCCGCACCTGCGGGAGGTATGCCGTGAACCTCCCGATCATCCGGCTCTCCCGCGTTGTCACCGCGCTCTTCGCGGCGCTGCTCATCGCGACGACGGTCATCCAGTTCGCCCAGGCACCCTCGCTGCGGGCGCGGCCGGACAACCGGCGCACCCTGCTGGACAACTACTCCCGCGCGCGGGGGGCGATCCTGCTGCCCGGCGACCAGGCGATCGCGAGCTCCAAGCCGTCGGCCGGTGAGTTGGCCTATCTGCGCAGCTATCCGCAGGGGCCGCTCTATTCGCACGTCACCGGCTACTACTCCTTCGTCTATGGCGCGGCCGGGCTCGAGGCGGCCTCCGATGACCTGCTGTCCGGCTCCTCGGATGCGCTCTTCTACAAGCGGGTCTCCGACCTGCTGTCGGGCAAGCAGGCCACCGGGGCAAGCCTGCAGCTCACCCTCAACCCCAAGGCCCAGGCCGCCGCGAGCAAGGGCTTGGGCAATCAGCGCGGTGCCGTCGTCGCGATCAACCCCAAGACCGGCGCGATCCTCGCGATGGTGAGCCATCCGGAATACGACCCCAACGCGCTGGCCACCCACGACTCCAACGACGCGGTCGCCGCAATGAACGCCCTCAATGCCGACCCCACCCGGCCGCTGGTCAACCGCGCGATCGGCGGCAACCTCTATCCCCCGGGATCGGTCTTCAAGATCGTCACCGCGGCTGCGGCACTGTCCAATCAGACGGTCACCGAGACGACCCAGATCCCCGCACCGGCTCGAATGGACTTGCCGCAGACCAGCGTTGGCTTGCCCAACTACGACAAGGCGGCCTGCGGACCCAACGAGCAGACCACCCTGCAGCACGCCCTGGAGATCTCCTGCAACACGGCCTTCGGCTGGCTCGGGCTCAAGGTCGGCGCCGACCCACTGCGCGCCCAGGCGGCGAAGTTCGGCTTCGGCGAGAGCCTGCGGGTGCCGCTGCGGGTCACCCCGAGCTCCGTGCCGGCCGAGCTCAACCCACCGCAGCTCGCGCAGTCGGCCATCGGGCAATACGACGTGCGGGTCACCCCGCTGCAGGTCGCCATGGTCAGCGCGGCGATCGCCAACCGCGGCGTCCTGATGACCCCCTATCTCGTCGAGCGGGTCGTCGGCGCCAACCTCGACATCCTCGACCAGCACACCCCACAGCAGCTCTCCCAGGCAGTCAGCCCCGAGGTCGCCGCGACGCTCACCCGGATGCTCGTGTCGACCGTCGACACCGGCACCGGCAAGCCCGCCCGCATCTCCGGGGTGGCCGTCGCCGGCAAGACCGGCACCGCCCAGCAGGGCAACGGTCTGCCGCCGCACGCCTGGTTCACAGCGTTCGCCCCCGCGGACGACCCGCAAGTCGCCGTCGCCGTCGTCGTCGAAGACGGCGGCAACATGGGCGAGGAGGCCGCCGGCGGCCGTCTCGCCGGACCGATAGCCAAAGCCGTCATGGAAGCGGTGATCACCCGATGAGTCCCACGATCGGAAGCACGCTCGGGGGTCGATACACCCTCACCGAGCGCATCGCCACCGGTGGCATGGGCGATGTGTATGCCGCGCGGGACGCCGTCCTGCACCGCATCGTCGCCGTCAAGGTCATGCGCCCCGGGCCGACCAGGAGACCGCCTTCGCGATGCGGTTCCGGGACGAGGCACGGCATACCGCCGGCTTGTCCCACCCCAACATCGCCACGGTCTATGACTATGGCGAGGAGGACGGCACGGCCTACCTCGTGATGGAACTCGTTCCGGGAGAGCCGCTCTCGACGATCATCGGGCAGGGGCCGATGCCGGCCGACCGGGTGCGCACCATCCTCGGGCAGTGTGCCCTGGCGCTGGCCGCCGCCCACGAGGCCGGGGTCGTCCACCGCGACGTCAAGCCGGCCAACATCCTGGTCACCCCCGAGGGCCAGGTGAAGCTCACCGACTTCGGCATCGCGCGCGCCACCGACGGCTCCGGCCACACCCGCACCGGCGAGGTCATGGGCACGCCGCAATATCTCGCCCCCGAGCAGGCCCTCGGTCGCCCGGTCACCGGCGCTACGGACCTCTATGCCCTCGGTGTCGTCGGCTTCGAGATGCTCACCGGCACACGGCCGTTCGACGGCGACTCCGCGGTCGCGACCGCGCTCTCGCACATCAACGACGCCCCGCCGCCGCTGCCCGAGCACGTCACCGACCCGCTGCGGGCGGCCATCGAGGCGTGCCTGGCCAAGGAACCCGCCCAGCGTCCGGCCAGTGCCGCCTCGCTCGCCGCCCTGCTCGGTATGCCGGTCGCCGGGGTGCATGAGGCCAGCCTGGCCACCCATGTGGTGCCGATCAGCGACCTCGGGGTCACCCAGGCCTTCCCCGGCCCGACCCCGCCGCGCCCCGACCTGGGGGATGCCACCCAGGTGGTGCCCCCGCCGGTCGCCGCACCGCCCAGCCCTGCCGTCCCGGTGGCGCCGGCCGCGGCCCCCCCGACGGTTGCCCCGGCTTTTCCACCGGCTTTTCCACCGGCTGCCGCCACGGCGGTGCTGCCGGCCGGGGCACCCAGCTACACGGCATACCCGCCCGTGCCGGTGGAGTATGACGACGACGAGTACTACGACGACGAGGAGGACGAGCGCCGCGGCCGTGGATGGTGGTGGCTGGTGCCGATCATCGTCGCGTTGCTCGTCGGCGGGTTCTTCTACTGGCAGACGCGGGACAGCAAGCCGGTCAAGCCCGCGCCGGTGCCGACCGTGACGTCCGCCTCGGCGTCGACGACCACGTCCGCGAGCCCGACGACCACGTCAGCTCCGCCGACGACGACCTCAGCGGCGCCCTCGACCACCAGTGTCGCCACCAAGGTCATCCTCGAGAGCGACTACCTCGGGCAGCAGATCGGTGCCGTCCGCCAGACGCTCACCGGGCTGGGGTTCACCAAACTCCGCACGGTCGAAGCATTTTCGACCGAGGCCAAGGGCACGGTGCTCAAGATCGCGCCGACCGGCACGGTCGCCGTCGACACCCAGATCACCATCACCGTCTCCAAGGGCCCGGCGCCGACCTCGAGCTCGCCGGCGACTAGCCTCAGCACGTCGGCGCCGTCGGCATCGACGCAGGCGCCATAGTCGTGCTGCCGGAGGTGAGCGCGTGACCCGACTGTTGGGTGGTCGGTACGAACTCGGGGACGTCATCGGCCGCGGGGGGATGGCCGATGTCCACTCCGGCTATGACACCCGGCTGTCGCGGCCGGTCGCGATCAAGCTGCTGCGACCCGATCTGGCCCGCGACGGCAACTTCCTCGTGCGTTTCCGCCGCGAGGCGCAGGCGGCGGCTCAGCTCAACCACCCGTCGATCGTCGCGATCTTCGACTCCGGCGACGACGAGGGCCTCGACCCACACGGCAACCCGATCCGGGTGCCCTACATCGTCATGGAGATCGTTCGCGGCCGCACCCTGCGTGAGCGCCTCAACGAGCTAGGCCACCTCGCCCCGCGCGACGCCGCCCGCGTCACCGAAGGGGTCCTCGCGGCGCTGGCCTACAGCCACTCGATGGGCATCGTCCACCGCGACATCAAGCCCGGCAACGTCATGCTCTCGCCGACCGGCGAGGTCAAGGTCATGGACTTCGGCATCGCCCGCGCGATCGCCGACACCGCGGCGACGATGACCCAGACCTCCGCGGTCATCGGCACGGCGCAATATCTCTCCCCCGAACAAGCCCAAGGTATGCCGGTCGACGCCCGGTCCGATCTCTACTCCACCGGCTGCATGCTCTTCGAGTTGCTCACCGGCAGAACCCCGTTCGTGGCCGACACGGCAGTGGCGCTGGCCTATCAACATGTCGGACAGGCGCCGGTCGCACCGTCGTCCGTGCAGCCGGACATCCCGCCGGCCTACGACGCGATCACCTTGCACGCGATGGTCAAGGACCGCGACGGCCGCTATCAGGACGCCACCGAGTTCCGCACCGACCTGGCCCGCGCTCGCTCCGGTCAGCAGGTGAGCGCCGCCGCGCTCGGTACGGCTGGCGCGCAGTCGGATTGGGTGGCTCGCGGCAACGGGGACTCGGTCGGGGCTGGCGGGGATGGGGCGGTCGGGGCTGTCGGGGATGGGGCGGTCGGGGCGGCCGGCGACGGCACGGCATACCCCGCCGGTATGCCGTCCGCCGACGCCGAGGCGCTACCCACCACCCGCGCGCAGGCACGCGGCGCCCGTCGAGATGCCCCCCACCACAGCGGTGGCCAGACGATCGGCCGCGAGCCGACGGCGCCGGCGCACGGCATACCTGCTGCTGGGGATCGCAACGGCCGTGACGCTCGTGCTGGCGACCGCGCTGACCCAGGGGCTCTTCCGCGACACCGGACCCACCCTCGTCGACGTGCCGCCGCTGGCCGGGCAGACCCAAGAGCAGGCGCGCACCATCCTGGCGGCCAAGAACCTCGTCATGGTCTCCGAACCGGTGCGCAATGCCGACGTCGCGGTGGGCCTGATCGTCGACACGCGCCCACCTCGCGGCACCCAGGTGCCCATCGGGTCGACGGTCACGGTCGAGGTGTCCAGCGGGCCTGGCGAGAAGGCCGTACCCAATGTCGTCGGGCAACCGCTCGAGTCGGCCAAACAGGTGATGACGACGACCGGCTTCACCGTGACCGGCTGGGTCGAGATCGATGACCCCTCGCAGGTCAAGGGTGCCGTCGTGTCGAGCGATCCGGCGGTGGGCACCATCGTGCCGCTCACCCAGTCGATCACGCTGCGGATCGCCAGCGGCAAGGTCAAGGTGCCGCGGCTGGTCGACCTGCTCACCGACACGGCGCGCACCACGGTGACCGGGCTCAAGCTCGTCTACGACGACACCACTCGCGTCGAGGACGACACCAAGCTCGAGGGCACTGTCGTCGCCCAGGACATCGCGCCCGACACCCTCGTCGATGTCGGGTCCACGGTCAAGGTGACCGTCTCGCGTCGTCCGACGGCAACAGTGACCTTCACTCCCTCGACTCCCGGGACGACGTCGAACCCCGGCGCGACGTCCGGCTCGTCGGGGCAGACCCCGCGCCCCTGACCGGGGTGCGGGCTAGCACTCGGCAGCCTGACCGGTCCCCGCCCTCGCCCTCGCCCTCGCCCTCGAAAGATCGCGATCTTTCGCCAGGTGAGCCTCGGAAGTGGACGACGACCGGACTTCGAGGAACAGGGCACCCGCTGTGAGCGCAGTCAGCTATCGCACTGACGCGTTTGGCTGCTTCCAGGCGCGGCAACCAACCAAACGCGTCAGTTGGGCTGCGGGAGGTGCGATCCGGGGCCTGCGCTGCGGGTCCGCGCTGAACCGTCGAAGTCAGCCGGCCTGGTGGACCAGGGGGCTCAGCCCGGCCGAGCGCTCGACTGCATCGGCCGATCCGCACTCGGCGAGCCAGTTGGCCAGCAGCCGGTGCCCGCCCTCGGTGAGCACGCTCTCGGGATGGAACTGCACCCCGTGCAAGGGCAACTCGCGATGCCGCACGGCCATGACGACGCCGCTGGCGGTGCGTCCGTTGACGACGAGCTCGTCGGTGAGCGTCGCCGGGTCGATGGCCAGCGAGTGATATCGGGTCGCCCGGAAGGGCTGCGGCAGCCCGGCAAGCACCCCGGTGCCGTCGTGCTCGACCTGAGATGTCTTGCCGTGCAACAGTTCTGGGGCCCGACCGACCGTCGCGCCCATGACCACCGCGAGCGCCTGGTGCCCGAGGCACACGCCGAGCATCGGCTGTCGCCGCTCGGCACAGGCCTGGATCATCGCCATGCTCACCCCGGCGGCTTCGGGCGTCCCCGGCCCGGGCGACACCAAGACTCCGTCGAAGTCCGCACCCTCCTGCGGGGTCACCGCGTCGTTGCGCACCACCTGGCAGTGCGCGCCGAGCTGCTCGAGATAGCCGACGATGGTGAAGACGAACGAGTCGTAGTTGTCGACCACGAGGATGCGGGAGCGGACGGCATACCGGTCATCATCCCCGTCACTGACCGGCGCCGTCGACCGTGACGTTCTCGAAGGGCAGATAGGGCACGACCGCGGGGAAGACCCACACGAAGAGCACCGCGACGACCGCGAGGAACAACAGCAGCGCGATGAGCGACTTGACGAGTCGGCTGCCGGGGAGCCGGCGCCACAGGGCGGCATACATGGGCTGTCCTACCTCGGGTCGGCGAGCAGGTCGGCGGGGAGGCCTTCGGCGCGGGGGATGACCCGCTCGAGCTTGGCGAAGACGATGTAGCGGTTGGTCGAGGAGAACCGCGGGTCGCACGAGGTGAGCGTGAACCAGGCTTCGGTCGGCTTGACACCCGGCTTCTGCGGCACGGCCGCGACGACGTCCACCGAGGTCGGCGGCACGATGGTATGCCGTTGGGCCCGGTAGACGGCATACCCGCTGCGGGTCTCGACCACCATGACGTCACCCTCTCGGATCGCGTCGATGTCGATGAGCGGGTTGCCGTGGCCGGCGCGGTGCCCGGCGACAGCGAAGTTGCCGATCGCGCCCGGCAGTGCGGTGTCCGGGGTAGCGGCCCAGGCCCTTGGCCAGGGTCGGCAGGCCGACCCCCTCGTAGATCGGGCGGGCCCACCCGGGCCACCGAGGCGCGGCACCCGGAGGATCGCGAAGACCTTGCCGTCCTCGAGGGTGACCTTGGGGGTGTTGGTCGCGCCGCCCGGATCGGTGGTCGTGCCACCAGGAGTCAGCGGGATCTCGGGCAAGCCCTCGCCGCCAGCCGCGAACTGCGCCTCGAGTTGCGACACCACCCCGCGCTGCGCGTTCGAGTCGACGATCGCCACGAAGCCCAACTGCCACACGACGAAGAGCACCAACACCACGCCGATCGTGATGAAGACCTCGCCGATGCCCCCGACGACCGCGCGCCAGCGTCGACCAGCCACGCTCGTCCTCCTTGTATGCCGCGCCCCCCGGCGCACTTGGACCGTCGGGTCACCGTGTGCCGACGACCCTGCAGGGAGGTTACCGCGGGACGACGGCCTGGCTCAGCCCCAACGCCCCGGTGAACGCCGGGAATCGCGACTTGGTGATGACCTTGACCTCGTAGCCCAAGCCGATGGCGTCCACATACTGCCGGTAGATCTCGACCTTGGGGTCGGCATCGAGCGCGGCCTTGAGCGCGTCAATCTTGCCCATCGCCTTGATGACGAACGGCGGCGAGTAGACCCGACCCTGCAGGATCAGGGTGTTGCCGACGCAGCGCACCGCTGAGGTCGCGATGACCCGCTGGTCCTGGATCATCATCGCCTCGGCCCCTCCGCGCCACAGGGCGTTGACGACCGCCTGCACGTCCTGCTGGTGGACGACCAAATCATCGGGGGTGACCCCGTCGGGCAGTTGGGCCGATCCCTTCTTGGCATCGTCGAGGGTCACGGCGACCACGGGACCATCGACCTCGGTGAGCCCCGCTACCGACGCGATCTGGTCGGCGCTCACAGTGAGCTTGGTGATCGTGCCATCCCCCCGCGCAGCCGCCGACGCGGTGAGTTCGTCGATCTGGGTTTGGAGGGTCGTGACCCGCGCAGCCTTGTCGGCCACCGAGCGGGCGCTGGCCTCAATGAGACCGGGCAGTCCGCGATCGCTGCGCAGGTCGGTGCCGCGCGCGGTCTGGAAACTCGTGGTGAAGAGCAGACCGGCGACGGCGAAGATGACCGGAGCCATCCAGCGCCAGATCGACCGCGATGCTGTGACCGCCGGCGTGGGCGTGGCCGCCGGCGTGAGCGCGGCTGCTGACCCGTCTGTGGTCGCTGGGCCAGATCTGGTTGCTGGCGTGGTTGCGGTCGCCGGACTGGTCGGTCGGGCCCGTCGCCAGGGCTTGCCCGGCACCCGCGGGGAGAGGGACGGCATACCCGGTCCTCCTCTCTCGGGCCTCAGGGGTGAGGCGAGCGCTGTGGTGACGGTAGCGTGCGGGTCGACAACTACGCTAAGGCACACCAGCACCCACGCAAGGAGACCCCGTGTCCGACTCCGCAGACCGCGACCGGTCATCGGACGGCGCCAAGGCGGCCGTCGTGCCCCCCGCCGCCAAGGCCGCCGCCAAGCGCGCCGCCGCCGAGCAGGAGGCCCGGCGCCGGGCCCAAGCCGCGGCTGCCCCCAACCCCACGTGGTGGGCGCCGGTGTTCGTCACCTTGCTGGTGCTCGGGCTGGTCTGGATTGTCGTCTTCTATGTCACCCAGGGCGCCTGGCCGATCAAGTCGTTCGGCTACTGGAACCTCATCGTCGGCTTCGGCCTGCTCTTGACCGGGTTCGCCATGACGATGAAGTGGAAGTAGCCGACGCTCTCCAGCTGTCGCAAAGAGCTAGGCGAGTTACACGCGTGTAGTTCTCCCCACCCTGGGGACAAGCCTGTGGATAACTCTTCAGGCTCGATAGGGTGTCAGCGGTAGAACGCTGGCACGGTGAGGTGTTTGATGACGACGACCCCAAGAGCACGACGAAGATCGTCGCGATCGCCACCCACTGGTGGGGCCGCCGCGCCGGGGCGCGCAGGGCCAGCACGCTGCCGGCCACCGCGATGCCGGTCACCAGTCCACCGAGGTGGCCTTGCCAGGAGATGCCCGGGTAGATGAAGCCGAACGCCAGGTTGATGGCCAGCACGGCATACAGGGCCGTGGAGGACCGCCCGAAGTGCCGGTTAATGACCAGCAGCGCCCCGAAGAGTCCGAAGACCGCACCCGACGCGCCCACGACTGCCTGCACCCAGGACTGGTATGCCGCGGCATCAGCTGCGCCGCGCAGCCAGCGGGTGGGGGCATTGGCCAGCAGAACGACCGCCACGCTGCCGCCGAATGCGCTGAGCAGATAGAGCGCGAGGTAGCGCGCCCGGCCGAGCGTGTGCTCGAGGGCCGGCCCGATCTGCCAGAGGAAGAGCATGTTGAGCACCAGATGCAGGGGCATCGACGGCGAATGCAGGAAGGCCGCCGTCATCGCGCGCCAGGGCTCTGACCAGCCGAGATAGGGCGTGAACGCGAAGTGGGCGGTGACCTGCGGCGAGATGAGCTGGCCGACATAGGCCAGCACACAGGCGGCGATGATCGACATCGTCACCGTGGGTCGCTGGTCACCCGTCAGAGGCACCCCGAGCACCGACCGCGGGCGCGGCATACTCGCTGCTGCCGCGGCGACGCAGTCGACGCACTGGATGCCGACCGGCGCCGGGCGCTGGCAGTCGGGGCAGGTGGGCCGGTGGCAGCGCTGGCAGCGGACGTAGGAAGGCCGCTCGGGATGACGCGAGCAGACCGGGACGGGCGCCGGAGCGCCCGTCCCTGGGTATCCGCCGGGGGTGCTCAGCGTCAGTCCTCGATGGTGACCGACGTGATGACGACGTCCTGCAGCGGCTTGTCGTTGCGGTCGGTGCGCACGGTGGCGATGGCGTCGACGACGTCGCGGCTGGACTGGTCGGCAACCTCGCCGAAAATGGTGTGCTTGAAGTTGAGGTAGGTCGGGGTCGACACCGTGATGAAGAACTGCGACCCGTTGGTGCCCTTGCCCATCCGCTTGCCGGCGTTGGCCATGGCCAGCAGGTAGGGCTTGGTGAAAGTCTTGTCCGGGTGCGGCTCGTCGTCGAACGCATAGCCCGGCCCGCCGTAGCCCTGACCGAGCGGGCAGCCGCCCTGGATCATGAAGCCGGCAATGATCCGGTGGAAAATCAGCCCGTCGAAGAACGGCGTCGGGTCGGTGCGGCCCGCTTCGTCCTTGTACTTCTTGGTGCCCTTGGCCAACCCGACGAAGTTGTCGACCGTCTTGGGGGCCTCGTTGGGGAAGAGCGTGACGTTGATGTCGCCGTGGTTGGTGTGCAAGGTTGCCTTCATGGGGTGAATCCTCCCATGCCTCGGTCACCTTCCGACCGCGCCCATCCACAGGTATGCCGTGCCCGTCACCGCCCGGATCAGGCTGGCCTTGTCACTGTCTGGAGACAGTTGACTTTGTCGGCGAGTTGGAAGGTTTCCCGGCATACCCGGGCCCGGGAGGGCGGGTTTGACGGCGAGTCGGAAGGTTTCGCCGACGACGACACGGGCATCCGCCGTCGCGCAGGCGGACTTCTCAGCGGATCGGAAGGTTTCGCCGGCGACGACACGGGCATCCCCCCCCGCAGGCGGACTTCCAGCGATCGGGAGGTTTGCCGGCGGGCCGGGGGCGGGGCGGGGGAGGGTTTCCCGGCATGGCCGGGCCCGGGAGGGCGGGTTTGACGGCGAGTCGGAGGGTTTCCCGGCATACCCGGGCCCGGGAGGGCGGGTTTGACGGCGAGTCGGAAGGTTTCCCGGCATACCCGGGCCCGGGAGGGCGGGTTTGACGGCGAGTCGGAAGGTTTCTCGGCATGGCCGGGGCCGGGAGGCCGGGTTTGACGGCGAGTCGGAAGGTTTCGCCGGCGACGACAGGGGCATCCGCCGGCCAGCATCCGGGGAATCCTGCTCCCAGGGATGTGTACTTGCCCCCCGAACAGGGCAGGATGGAACGTGAGCCGCGCCCCGGGCGTCCTGCACGCGTCGGGGTTGTGGGAAATACCCGACATGCCCCGACTTTTGGGAGGACCCAGTGTTCCGGATGACGAAGAAGGCTGACGGCACGTCGGCAGCCGAGCGGCTCAGCGAGCTGCGGGCATCTCTCGCGCCCGCGGCGGCGATGGGTGCCGAGAAGGCCAAGGCGTATGCACCGGTCGCGAAGTCCAAGGCAAGCGCTGTCGTGGCTGCGGCCGCCGCAGCCGCAGCCGCAGCGGCCGAAGTCGCCCGCAGCTACGGCCCGGTCGCTCAGGAGAAGGCTGCCGCCGCTGCCGACAAGGCCTCTGCCGCAGCCGAAAAGGCCGCGCCCGTGGTTCGCGACGCTGCCGAGAAGGCCCGCGACAAGGCCCGCGACAAGGCCGCGCCGTTGCTCGAAGCGGGACTGGAGAAGGCCCAGCCTTATGTCGAGGCCGGCCGCGAAAAGGCCGCACCCTATGTCGAGGCGGGCGTCGAGTGGGCCAAGCCCAGGCTCGAGCACGGCGTCGAGGTCGCCGGGCCCAAGGTGGTCAAGGCGGTCGAAGACCTCGGCCCCAAGGTCGACGCCACCCGCGACCACATCGTCGATGACCTGCTGCCGAAGGTGGCCGCCGCCGTCTCGAGCCTGGTCGCCGCCGCCGGCACCGCCAAGGCCCAGGCGGCCGACGTGGCGTCGGCTGCGGTCGCCGACGCTCCAGCGACCTTCGCTGCCGTCCAGGAGGCCGTCGCGGACGCAACCCCCCGCGCCTCGCGCAAGCGCAGCCGCAAGGGCGCCATCTTCCTGCTCTTCGGCATCGGCGCCGCCGCCGGAGCCGCCATCGCGGCCTACCTCGCGACTCGTTCCAAGGACGACCCGTGGGCTGCTCCCGCTGGCGAGCCGACCTACCTGTCGCCGGCCAAGACCCAGAGCTACCTCGACACGGCTGCCGCCGCGGCGAGCGAAGCCAAGGACGCCGTTGTCGAGAAGGCGGCCGAGGTCACGGAGACGGCTGCGGACCCGGCTGCCGACGCCGCTGAGGATCTGGGTGACGCGATCGAAGCGGCCGCCTCCGACGCCGACGCCGCTGACGCCGCTGACGCCGCCGGAGACGCGGCGGACGCGGTCGAGCACGCTGCCGACGCTGCCGCTACCGATGGCAAGTCCACCGACTGATCACAAACTCACCTGCCGCTCGGCGGCAGAACAACCACAGACAGGTATGCCGTCCGGTCACCCGACCGGACGGCATACCTGTCTGTGCGGACCTGCCCTCCATCTTGGGCACAACCTCGGCGCAACACTGCGCCCCCCGAGTGTGACCACCGCCGGGGGGCGCAGACTCTCCAGGAGCCAGTGGTGAGAGCTCAGCTCGGGACCATGTGCAGCCAGGGTTTGGTCAGCATGAAGAATCGTCCGGAGATCTCGGTGACCTTGATCGAGATGACGTGGTTCTTGACCGTGCGGACCCAGGGCCGCAAGCGCAGCTGGTCGACTGCGATCGCAGCGTCGCCGGCGAGTTCGACGGCCCGCCCCCGCACGACCACGCTGGCGGCGGCATCTTCGATGAGTTCGTCGATCTCGAACGCGACGTCACCATTGCCGAGGATGCCGCTGAGCTTGGAGCCCTCCGCGGTGCGGAAGATGATGCAATCGCCGTCGACGGCGTAGTTGATGGGCGCGATCTGGACGCCCTCGCCGAGGTGATACGCCAGCCGACCGAACTCCTGCCGCCGCAACATCTCCCAGCAGTCCGTGGTGGTCATCTCGGTGGCCCGGCCAGTCATGTGACGTCAACCCTCCCCAGGTAGGCGCGTCGGTGCGCTTCTGTATGCCGTCTACTCAAGGGTAACTCGCGGAATCCGGTCAGCTGCCCGGGCGAGGGCACTGCCGCACGTGGGCCCCGACACATACGAAGTCCGTTGCAGCGCAACGTCACCCGGACGCTACCCGGCCGTCATCAGCTGTCCACCCAAGACGATCGGCACGACGAGCCACAAGCGGTCGGATCGGCAGCACTCGGCAGCGCACCACAGCGCTCGGCAGCGCACCGAAGCGCACGGCAAGCGCACGGCAGCGGGCAGGTCAGCTGCGGGGACGATGCAGTTTCGGCTTGGCCAGCGCGCAGTAGTGCTCGACCTTCTTCGTCGGACCCGAGACGACGAGCTCGTCGTGCTGTTCCACGAGAGTCTCCGGGACGGCATACATGAAGTCTTCGCCCATGCGCTTGACCCCGACGATCGTCACGCCATGCTTCGCCCGAATCCCGGTCTCGCTGAACGTCTTTCCCCATTGCTCCGCGGGCGCCATGGTGCGGGCGATGGCGAAGTCGTCGTCGAACTCGAGGTATTGGCTCATCCCGCCCACGATCATGTGGGCGACCTGCTCACCCATCGACCGCTCGGGGTAGACGATGTGGTGGGCACCGATGCGCTCGAGGATCTTGCCGTGGTCGAGGCTGCTGGCCTTGACCCAGATGTCTGAGACGCCCGCCTCGGAGAGCGCGATTGTCGCCAGGACGCTGGCCTCGACGTTGACCGAGATGCCGACGACGGCCTTGTCGAAGTCGCTGATGCCGAGCTGCTCGAGGGCGTCGTGATCGGTGGCGTCGGCCTGCACGACGTGGGTGAGTTCGTCGGCATACCGTTGCACGAGAACGGGATCGGTGTCGATGGCGAGGACTTCCTGGCCCATGGCGACAAGCGAGCGCGCGACGGAGTAGCCGAACCGACCCAGCCCCACGATGAGGACGGGGCTGTTGTCGTCGTCGCGCCGGAATGGGTTAGCCAATGATCGGCCTTTCTTCGGGCAGGCGGTAATGCCTGTGGCGGGTGTTGAGGGCGAGCGCCGTGGCGGTCGTGACGGTGCCGATGCGCCCGACATACATCAGGGCCATGAGCACGAGCTGGGCGGCACCGGGCAGCACCGGGGTGATCCCGGTCGACAGGCCCACGGTGCCGAAGGCCGAGATCGCTTCGAAGGCGAGCACGTCGAGGGAATAGTCGGTGAGGATGAGCAGGGTCATCGTGCCGATGGCCACGACCCCGATGGCCAGCAGGACGACGGTGACCGCCTGGCGCAGCAGCTCGCGCGGGACGGTGCGGTTGCCGACGACCACGTCGGCCTCGCCGCGGATCTCGTTCCAGATGACGAAAGCGAGCAGGACAAAGGTGCCGACCTTGATGCCGCCCGCGGTGCCGGCCGAGCCACCACCGATGAACATGAGCGCGTCGTCGAGCGCCCAGGTCTCGTGCGACGCCTTGCCGTAGTCGATCGCGTTGAAACCTGCGGTCCGTGGGGTGATCCCGCCGATGATGCTGTTGATGAACTTGCCCCACAACGACATCTGGCCGATGGTGCCGTCGTTGTTCCATTCGAACACCGCGAAGCCCACGCACCCGACGAGCAACAGCGAGAAGTAGCCGAGGATCGTCACCTTGGCGTGGACGGTCCACTTTTCCGGCACCCGCCAGCGGCGGTAGAGCTCGTAGAACACCGGAAAGCCCAAGCCGCCGGCGACGATCGCGGCGCTGATCGGGCCGATGATCCAGATGTCCTGGTTGAACCCCATCAGGTTGTCCGAGTAGAGCGCGAAGCCCGCGTTGTTGAACGCCGAGATCGAGTGGAACAGCCCTTGCCAGAGGGCCGATCCGAGCGAATACCCGTAGCCGAAGTAGAAACGTGCCGCGAGCACCAGCCCCACAAAGACCTCGGTGATGACGACGGTGGTGCCGATGGTGCGCAGGATGGCCTTGACGTTGCCCATCGACGAGGCATGCGACTCACTCTGGGCGACCAGCCGGGTGCTCAAGCCGAGCCGGCCGCCGACGAGGATGGCCAGCAGGGTCGCCATCGTCATGATGCCGAAGCCGCCGACCTGGATGAGCAGCATGATGACGAACTGCCCGAAGGTCGACCAATAGGTAGCGGTGTCGACGACGGCCAGGCCGGTGACACACGAGGCCGACACTGCTGTGAACGCCGCGGCGAGCACATTGGGTGCTTCCTCGCCGTTGGTGCGCGAGATCGGCAGGCACAGCAGGATGGTGCCGATGGTCAAGAAGAGCGAGAACAGCACGGGAACGATGCGGCCTGGGTGCCGCACGGCTTCCAGCACGGCATACCCCCGGGGAGTGGTGTGGAGACGCCAAGGCGCTCCCCTCGGCAGGAGGGGAGCGCCTCCACTCTAGGGGTGGATTGTTGGCGCCGACAGGACCCTGAGCAATGGGTGTCGACCCTCACACTCCGGTATGCCGGGTGGCCGGCTCAGACCCGGTCGTTGCCCTCGTGACCGACCGTGAGCACCGCGCCCCCGTCGGCGTCCGCGCGCAGCTCGGCGTGCGCAAAGGCACGAGCCAGGTGGTATGCCGCGATCGTCACGATCGTGCCGAGCGCGATGCCGGCCAACTCGAAAGTCTCGGAGATCTTCAACGAGGAGTTGCCGATGCCCAGGATGATGCCCGCCGCGACCGGGACGAGGTTGACCGGGTTGGCGAAGTCGACGTTGTTCTCTTTCCAGATCTTCGCGCCGAGCAGGCCGATCATGCCGTAGAGCACGACGGTGATCCCGCCGAGCACCCCGCCGGGGGTCGCGGCCACCAGCGCGCCGAACTTCGGCGAGAGACCGAAGACGATCGCGATGAGCGCGGCCACGTAGTAGGCGGCGGTGGAGTAGACCCGGGAGGCGGCCATGACGCCGATGTTCTCGGCATAGGTCGTCGTCGGTGAGCCGCCGACCGAGGTGGCGACCATCGTTGCGACACCGTCGGCGGCAATCGCCCGGCCCATGACGTCGTCGAGGTTGGCCCCGGTCATCTCCGCGACCGCCTTGACGTGCCCGGTGTTCTCCGCGATGAGCGCGATGATCGCCGGCAGCACGACGAGCACAGCGGCCAGGGAGAAGGTCGGCGCGTGCACCCCGACTACCTCCTTGCCGTCGGCGATCATCGTGCCCTTGGGCAAGCCGAACCACGGTGCGCTCGCGACCCCGTCGAGGTTGACCCGCCAGTGCGACGTCGCTTTGCCGGCCCCCGGGTCGAAAGACGTGATCTGCCCAAAGCCGCGGTCGAAGACCCACGAGAGGACATAGCCGAAGACCAGCGACAGGAAGATCGAGATCCGCCCGAGGAAGCCCTTGAGGGCCACCGCGCACACGATGGCGAAGGTCATGACGATGAGCGCGATCCACTGGTCCTGCGGCCAGTAGACATTGGCGACGACCGGCGCGAGGTTGAACCCGATCAGCATGACGACGGCGCCGGTGACGACCGGCGGCAGGATCTTGTGGATGACGGTCGAGCCGAGGAAGTGGATCGCGGCCCCCACGAGCGCCAAGACCAGCCCGCCGATGAGGATCGCGCCGGTGACGGTGCTGGAGTCGGCCCCCGGCTGGGCCCGGATCGCGGCCGCCACCCCGACGAACGAGGCCGACGTGCCGAGGTAGGACGGCACCCGGCCGCTCACCATGAGCAAGAAGATGATCGTCGCGATGCCGCTCATCATGATCGCGAGCTGGGCGGACAGCCCCATGAGGATCGGGAAGACGAAGGTCGCCCCGAACATCGCGACGACGTGCTGCGCCCCCAGCCCCACCGTCTTGCCCCACGACAGCCGCTCGTCGGGAGCGACCACCTCGCCCGGCGCCAGCCGGTGTCCGTCGCCTTTGAGCTTCCAGCCGAATGCCGCCATGGGTGGGGCTTCCTTCCCGTCACGATGAGTCGTTCCGGGGTTACAGCCTCCCACGGTTGGGTCCGGTATGCCGGGAAGCGGCCGCGCGCGCCGGTATGCCGTCCGCTCGCCTTTCGTCCCCTCGCCTCCCGTCCGCTCGCCTTCCGTCCGCTCGCCTCCCGTCCGCTCGGGCTGCGGTGAGCGGGACGGCATACCATCGCCGCTGTGACACTCATGAGCTCGAGCCAGCTGCAGGAGTTCCTGGCTCGCGAGTTCCCCGAGATCGGCGGCCTCGACCTGCGCGTCGAGCACGTCGACGAGCGCTGCATCCGCGTGCGGCTGCCGGCTCACGAGTCGACGCTGCGACCGGGCGGCACGATCTCTGGGCCGACGATGTTCACCCTGGCCGACGTCTGCGTCTACTTGCTCGTGTTGGCCCAGATCGGGCCCGTCGCGTTGGCGGTGACGACCAGCGTCGGGATGAACTTCCTGCGCAAGCCGGCGCCGGGCGATCTCATCGCCGAGGGCGAGTTGCTCAAGCTCGGATCACGGCTGGCGGTTGGCCACGTGCGCATTCATGCCGAGGGCAGTCAGGAACTCGTGGCGGACGCCTCACTCACCTATTCGATCCCGCCACGCTGAACGACCCCCGCCACGTGCGATGTCGCCACGCGCGCGATGTCGCCACGCGCGTGACCCGGCTGGTCACGGCTGGTCGGCGAACTCCCAACGGATCCCCATCACCCCACGGCGGACGCGTTCACGCACGACGCTGACCCGGCGAGAGGACCCCAGGTGCAGCGGCTGGACCGACAGATCGGAGGCGTTGAGGTCACGGGCGTCGAAGTGCTCCACCTGCACCGGGAGCCGATCGGGATGGAAGGTGACCACCAGGGCGCTCAGTGTGCCGCCCCCTTCGGAGAACTTCACGAACTCGGTCTGCGGCACCGCTGAGGTCTGCCGCACGGCATACCGAAGCAGGAAGAGCTCGCCCTTGCGATAGTCGCGATCCAGCAGCACCTCGATCACGAGCACTTCATGCCCGCTCGCGATCCGTCCCACCCGGCCACCGTCGACGGTCACGTGCATGGAGGCGGCGTCCACGCCGGTGCCGCCGAAGACCACGAGGGGAATGCGGTTGATCGGCCGGGTCGCGCGCAGCACGAGATCGACGTCGATGCGGTCGTTGCTGCCCGCCTGGGACACCCAGACGCGGGTGATGCCCTGGCGCACCCGGATGGAGTCGAGCAGGGTCCCCGCATCGATGGCGTCCAACAGGGTGCCGACCTGATCGTCGGCGGACCCCATGGTGACGTGCTCGTGGGGGGTGGGGTGCTCGCCCAGCGGCCCGGTGAGCAGGCCCGGGGTGACCTCCAGGATCTCCTCGAGGGCCGCCACGACCCGCAGCGAGGCCAGCCCGCGCGGCACTCGGCGACCGTTCTGCCAGAAGCTCAGCGTGCTGCGCCCGACGCTGATCCCGCGCTCGGCCAGGCGGGCCTGCACTCGATCCAGCGTGAGATCGCGCTCGGTCAGCGCATGACGCAGCGCCCGCGCAAACATCATCCGATCCGGCTCGCCCATGTCGGTCCCCTGACCCGTCGCCCCGTCAACGCTCACGCTCACTGTAGGGCCTGACGTGCCCACGCCAACGCGGACCGGGCAATAGTTGCCCGGTCCGCGCCTGGCGCCGGCCCGAGCCCTGGAGGGGGGCGGGCTCGGCCGGTGGTCGGTCAGCCTGTGGTGAAGTTCCAGGCCATCGAGGCCAACGGGTTGCCGGCGACATCACGGATGGCAGCCGCGCCCCCGGTGAGAGTGATGCGGTACTGCCGGCCCGAGCTGAGCGCTGCGTTCGGCTGCAGGGTCCAGACCGTCGCGCCGCTGTTGGAGGTCAGCGTGGCCGCCACCAGGGCGCCGGTCGTCTGGTCGGTGAGGGTGAGGGTCGTCGACGACACGCCGACCACCTGCTCAGAGAAGGTGAGCGTCACCGGGCTGGAGGTCGGAACCGCCGTGGCGTCGGCCGCGGGCGACCATGCGGTGAGTAGCGGACGCCAGCCGGTGAGGAAGGTCCACGAGACCGTCGAGAAGGGGTTGCCGGCAATGTCGCGGATCGCGGTGATGCCGCCGACGGCGACCACCTTGTGCTGGGTGTCCTGGGCCAGCGGCGCAAGGGGTTGCAGCTGCCACTGACGACCCGAGCTGAGCGAGACCAGGGTGGCCGGCACCTTCGCACCGGTGCTGAGGTTCTGGATGTAGAACGTGTCTGCAGTGACTCCGGTGACCGGCTCGTTGAAGGTGACCTGGGCGACCGTGGTCGGCTCGACTGCGGTCGAGGCCACCGCCGGCCACCGGTAGCTCAGCGCCGGACCAGGTCCGGTGAGGAATTGCCAGGTCGTGGCCGGCAGGAGGTCGTTGCCCGACTTGATGCCGCTGGTGAGACGGGCTTCGTAGGTGCGGTCCGAGGCCAGGTTGGCGGTCGGGTTGAGGACCGCTGTGCGCGTCGTGCTGTTGTACGTGACTGCTGCCGGCACGAGGGCCGTCGTGACGGTGTCGACCAGGGTGAAGGACTGCCCGTCGACGCCCGACACCGGCGTGTTGAAGACCGCGATAATGTTCGAGCCCACGGTGACCGCACGGGCTCCGTTGACCGGGCTCACGCTGACCGTGACGGGCACGGCGCTGGCTGCCGTTGCACCCGCAACTCCCCCGATGGTGGCCAAGAGGCTCAGTGCCAAGGCCGTCCTGATTCGGCCACCCCACGACTGTCCATTCATGTGTGCGTCCCTTTCGGTACCCCCGCACAGCGGAAGCGGCGCGTTGCCGCTAAGGCAATAATGGCAATTGGGATAGTTTGGTGGGGTATGAGAACGAAGACCGGGAAGTCAGAGATGGAATAATGTCGAGTCGTTTACCGAAGGCTGGTGAAATGCTTACCATGGTAAGTGATCGACATCATCTTCGATGAATCTCGATTTATGTGCGTTCACTTCGGTTTAGTCAGCGCGACCCTTCCGATCGTCGGGAGTTATCTTGAGTTAAGAACGGCTTGTGGGCGCGCCGCGACCCAGCCACCATGATGAGCGCTGCGGTCCCGGGGGGGTCTGGGATCGACATACGGTCGTCTTTTTCGGGGGCTTGAAGACGTGAGGAGTATTCAGTGAGAACGCTCGACGGCGTCCCTCTGGACGGGTCGGACCACTACCGCTGGACCATCCCGACTCCCGGTCAGCCGCCCGCGTCCGTCGCCCGGCCTTTCCTGGAGTTCTTCGCGGGTTCACCTCTGCCGGAGTGGGATTCATTCAGCCGGACGATCAAGATCATTCGGCTACGACCGCAAGAGGTGCTCTACGACGTCGGTGAAGACCACCCCTACATCTACATCGTGCGCCGCGGGTCGATGCGGGTGGGCTTCACCGACGGGCGAGGGCGGGAGTGTCTCCTGGCCTTCTGCAGGCCCCCCGATGTGTTGGCCAGCGTGTCGGCGATTGTCCCCCCGGGTCTGCGTCGTCTGTCGGAGATACCGACCGGAATCGTCAAGATGCGGGCCGCCGCCGGAATTGGAGTGACCAATTCCAGAGCCAGCGCGGTGGAGGCAACCGAGCTCGAACGTCTGGACTTCCGCCTCATGGAGCGCCAGATGGCCCGACACGCCACCTGGGCGATGGCCGTCTACAGCGCCCTCGTGCTCCACACCCTCGTCAAGGAGCGTCGTGAGCGCGACCTGCTGACGCTGTCGCCCGAAGAGCGCTATCGACAATTTTTGGTCGATTACGACGACCTCATCGGTGTGGTCCCACAGAAGGACATCGCCGGTTACCTCGGGGTCACCCCGGTGGGCCTGAGCAGGATCGCGGGCCGAGTTCGGAACGAATCAGTCACCGAGTCCTGACCTGGCGGTCACGGCAGGCCCTTTACGAGGGGCGGTCCAGCAACCCGCGGCGCTGTGCCTCGGCCACGGCCTCGCTGCGCGAGTGCACACCCAGCTTGCGGTAGGTATTCGCCGCGTGGGTGCGCACCGTCGCCGGTGAGAGGAACAACTCCTCGGCGATCTTGGGCACCGGCAGATGGGTCGCCAAGCGCGCCAAGACCTTGGCCTCCGCCGGTGACAGACCCGGGTCGTCCAGCTGGGCCGGGGTGGGTTGCAACCGCTCGGCCAATGCCTGCACCTCCGGCAGGAGCATCGGCGCCTCAGGGGTAGTCAACGGTAGGTCGAGCAACAGGGCCGCGAGTTCCCGAGCTGCGTCGGGATCCACCGATTCCAGGGCCAGCGCCAACGGCGCTGCGACGCCGAGCAGGTGCAAGGCGATGCCGGGCGCCAGCCGACGGAGTTTGGTCATGGCGGCCCGGGAGTGGGCGACTGCGGCGACAGGATCGCCGGCATGCACGGCATACACCGCCCATGCCGAATCCAACCCGACCGTGGTGGGTTGGACCCGCAGGCCGTGGTCGTCGATGAGCGACTCCCAGCGCGCCAGCGTTCCCGCCGCCTCGTCGTGTCGCCCAGCGCGCGCGAGCACGAGAGCCAGGAGGGCGACGCGCCAGCTGTCGGCGAGCGGCGTCCGTCGGGTGAAGGGCTCGAGCATCTGCAGCACGCCCACGGCCATGTCGAGATCGCCCCGGGCAAAGGCCGCCGTGGACATGGTCATCTGGGAGACGATCGACCACCAGCTCGCCGACGTCGAGGCCTGCTCCACTTCTACCCCCACGGTGGTGAAGTTGAGGGTCTGGCGGGCCACCGTCGTGAGGTTGACCTCGCGGGCGAGCTGGGCCTGGATGATGTGACTGACCTGGTGGTTTTCCAGCATCGCGATCCAGCGCTGGGTGACCTCAAAGTTGCCACTCACCCCTTCCACCATCGAATGGAGGAAAGGCAGCTCGGGGTAGGTGTGGACGTCGGCGCCACCGAAGTCGGCCAGCCACTCGGCGACGAGCTGGATGCGACCCTCGAGGATGACGAGCGGACCGACCCGGGTGAGGAACTCCACCATCCGCGGCGTGTCGCCCAATCGACGCAGCGCGTGGTGGGCAGCCACCACATCCCGGCGCGACTCCCAGGCTTCGGCCGCGGTGGACAGCAGCTCACGCACTCGCCCGGAGTCATCACACGTTGCCGCCCGCCGCAGGACCGACAACATGGCACCGGTGATCGTCACCGTAGGCAACTCTCGACCGGTGATCGTCACCATGGGCAGCGGACTGTCTCTGAGGCCTTCGACCACGCGGCGGGCGTCACTGGTCTGACGGCATACATCAAGGACGTCGACGTCTGCCGACCCGAGCACGGCAGCATCCCGCAGGAAGGCCACCACCGCTGGGTCGAGGTCGACCAACAGGGTGTCCTCGACGGCCCTTTCGACGTGCCGTTCGCCGTCCTCCAACCCACCTGAGGCGCTCATCGGCCCCCAGGCGCCCCACGCGCCGCGAGCGCCCCAGGCTCGGCACAGCAGGGCGAAGCCGGCCGGCCACCCACCGGTCACACCCAGCGCGTGGCTCACTTGCGCGGAACTCAGCCCCGCGACCGCACCGACATTCTGTTCGGTCAACAACAGCTCGTCAGCAGTGATGTGGGTCAATCGCCCGTCCAGGGACAGCCGAGCCGTCAGGAAGAGCGGGCGAGTGCGGCTGGCCACGACGAGAACGCAGCTGCGCGGCAGGTGCGTGATGAGCTCTTCCACGGTCGCGAGCGCCTCCGGAGAGGTCAACGCATGGGCATCATCGAGCACGAGGAGCACACGATGCCGGGCCAAGCGCTCGATCAAGGCGCCCATCTGCCCTGAGGCGGTGGAGTCGTTGGCAGGGACCACCACACCATTGGTCCCCAGACCCAGGTCGTCGAGCGTCCGGTGCAGCGCTGCGGTCAGGGCGTGCGGCGTGTTGTGCCGCGGGTGCGCCGTGACGGCTGCTACCGGGAACTGGCTGGCTTGGGCCCACGCCTGGAGCAGGTCGGTCTTGCCATAACCTGCGGCCGCAGTGATGACGACGACCGATCCGGGTCGCACCCGTTCCAGTCGTTCGACGAGCCTTGCGCGAGGAAAGATGGATTGCGTCGTCCCTGCTACGCGCATCGACCTGCGACCCCCGATTCTCCGGTGTTGCTCAACACGTGCTGGCCGGCCATCACCTCACACGCGAAGCGGGTGCCACAGTCCGGTGGTCTCCGCTGTCAGCTCACCACCGCGTTTAACTCCTTAACACCGTGGCATAACGTCATCAACTCTAGATGATCTTGGACAATTGCGAGAAGGCCCAGGCGGTCCCTGTCGTGAGACCACCGGCGCATCCGTTTCAATGAGTTCGGCCAACCGGCTTCCGACACTGTGCGTCACGAAGCGAGGCGGCTGTGGTGGGGGGCCACCACGGGGGAGCTGCGCGGCACCTGCGACTCGGCGACGAGTGAGGGGGGGTGCGAGCAACGCTCGTATTGTCGAGTCGATGAGGAGTTGTCATGACGTCACGTGCCGGGTCGGAGTTGCTGTCCCAGGTCGCCCCAGGGCTGACCACCGGGAATGCCAGCATCGCCCGGGCCTTCCTGGAGATGTTCGCCGGTGGGCCGCTGCCGGAATGGGATTCGTTCAGCCGGACCATCCGGGTGGTGCGCGTTCGTCCCGGCGATGTCCTCTTCGAGGCCGGCGAGGACCACCCCTTCGTCTACGTCGTGCGCCGAGGGTCGATGCGCGTCGGCTTTTCCGACGACAAGGGTCGGGAGTGCCTGCTGGCCTTCTGTCGAACGTTCGACATGGTCGCGAGCATCTCCGCTATCGCCCCTCCTGGCATCAAGCGACTGGCCACCCTGCCGCACGGCATCGCCAAACTGCGCAGCGCCACCGACCTGGGAGTCACCCGCACTCGCGCCACTGCACTGGAGATGACCGAATTGGAGCGGCTGGACTTCCGGGTCATTGAGCGCCTCATGTCCCGGCACTCGGCCTGGTCCATGGCGATCTTCAATGCCATGGTCCTGCATGCCCTGGCCAAGGAACAGCGCGAGCGGGAGTTGTTGACCCGCACCCCCGAAGAGCGCTACCGGCAATTCCTCGAGGACCACGACGACCTGGTCGGTGTCGTGCCGCAGAAGGACATCGCTCGCTACCTCGGCGTGACGCCGGTGGGGTTGAGCCGCATCGCCACGCGAGTGCGCAAGGGCGAGGTCTCGGTCCCGAGCTTCCCGACTGCCCCGCCGTTGACCGGCTGAGGTTGACCGGCTGAGGGGTGCTGCTTCGGCAACGGGCACAGGGCGGGGGGCGCGATGCGCCTCCCGTCCTGTCTGTTGTCCCCAGTCTGTCCGCAGGACCGGTATGCCGTGTGCGCTGGGCTGGTATGCCGTGTGCGCCGGGCTGGTATGCCGTGTGCGCCGGGCTGGTGTGCCGTGGGGTTGTGGTGGGGGTGTGGTGGGCCGGCATACGGGTTGGTGTGGGGGGTGGGTGTGGGTCAGGGGACCCTCGCGGTTGCGGGGGTCCCCTGACTTGTTGTGTTCCCGGGTGTTCCCGGGTTAGTTGGTGCTGGTTTCCTCGTCCCGGCGGCGCCGTGCGGCGACGATCAGGAGCATGCCCAGGAAGACCAGTCCCAACGACCAGCCGATCACGGCGGTGATCTCGGTGCCGGTGTGGGGCAGCGGCGCGGGTTCCACGGTCACCGACGCGTCAGCGTCGTTGTCCGTGGGGGTGTTGCCCGGGTTCGTGCCGGGGGTGGGGACCGGACCCAGCGGGTTGGTCTCGGGCACGTCCGGACCGGCCGGGGTGACATACGCCAGGTTGTTCAGCGTGCCGGTGAACCCGGCATCGACCGTGGCTGTCACCGTGATGACCGGACCGTCAGTTGCCGGTGCGAGCATGCCAGTAGCGACACACACGTTCCCGGTGCAGTCATACCCGGTGCCAGTCATCGACACCAACGTCAACCCGGTCGGCAACAGATCGGTCACCGACCACCCAGCCAACGCAGCCGCTGGGCCGTCGTTACGCGGGGTCAGGGTGAACGTCACCGTCGAACCCGGCCGGATCACACCAGTGGTGGTGAGCTTCTTGACCAAGGTCAGGTTGTACACCACGACACCAGCATCGATCGTCGGGTCATCCGGAGTGGTCACACTGTTAGCGCCGGTAACCGGTGCAGTGAACTCGACCATCCCATCAGCCGGAGCATCCGAATCAACCGCCCGGTCAGTCCCGGCCAGGGCCGTGGTGAACGTCGAACCGTCCGGCTTGACGAACTCGATGACATAGTCCACACCGGCCAGCAGATCGGTGAACGAGTAGAACCCGTCAGCATCGGTCGTGGTGGTGTCCCACAACACGCCCTCAGTGTCATACAGGTTCACCGTCACGTCCTTGACCGGGGCCTCACCGGCATCCTGCACACCATTCCGGTTCACATCGACCCACACGTAGTCACCCACCGACACCAACTCGACCAACCCAGCATCGATCGTCGGAGTGTCCGCATTACCCGGCTCGGAACTGTTGCTGCCAGTGTCCGCAGTCGTCACCGGTGCACGACCGGTCACGCCGTCAGCGTTCGAGTCGGTCACCGCCGCACCCTGCAACGCGGTAGTGAACACGGTGTTCACCGGCTTCACAAACTCCACGATGTACCCGGTGTGCGGAGCCAGGCCAGTGAAGGCGTAGTACCCACCAACCGTGGTCGTCGTGACCGGCACACCAGCAGTGTTCAACACCGGGTTACCCGCAGCGTCGAGCAGGTTGACCACCATGCCGTCTTCGACCACCGGTTCGACCGTCGGGTCGCCCTGCTGGCCATCGAGGTCACGGTCGTACCACACGTAGTCACCGATCGAGACCGGCACCACCGTCAACGGCGCCTGCGCGTCGTTATCGGTCGAGGTACCCGTGACATCCCCGTCCTTAACCGGAACCACCAACGGGTTAGTCTCCGCCACATCCGTACCGGCCGGTGACACATACGCCACATTGTTGGCCGTACCGATGAACCCGGCATTGATCGTCGCAGTCACCGTGACCGGCTGCCCCGGACCCATCGGCAACGCCGCCGACGCCACACACGTCCCAGGCGTCGTCGCACAGTCATACCCAGTGCCCGTCATCGACACCAACGTCAACCCCGCCGGCAGCAGATCAGTGACCGACCAACCAGCCAACGCATCCGCCGGACCCTCATTACTCGGAGTCAACGTGTACGACACCGTCTGACCCGGATAGAACGGACCAGCCGTCGACAACGACTTGACCAGGACCAGGTTGAACGTCACCAACCCAGCGTCGATCGTCGGGGTGTCCGACAGACCCGGCGCAGCAAGGTTGTTCCCCGAATCCGCCGTCGTCACCGGTGCACGACCCGTGACCACATCAGCGTTCGAGTCGGTTGCTGTCGCACCCTGCAACGCGGTAGTGAACGACGCACCCGTCGGAGCGACAAACTCCACGATGTACCCGGTGTGCGGCGCCAAACCAGTGAAGGCGTAGTACCCACCAACCGTTGTCGTGGACACCGGGTTACCCGCACCATCAAGCACCGGGTTACCGGCAGCGTCGAGCAGGTTGACCACCATGCCATCAGCCACGACCGGCTCGCCAGCAGTCTGCTGACCATCCCGGTTCATGTCGACCCACACGAAGTCACCGATCGAGACCGGCACCACCGTCAACGGCGCCTGCGCGTCGTTATCGGTCGGGGTACCCGTGACATCCCCGTCCTTGACCGGAACCACCAACGGGTTGGTCTCCGCCACATCCGTGCCAGCCGGTGACACATACGCCACATTGTTGGCCGTACCGATGAACCCGGCATTGATCGTCGCAGTCACCGTGACCGGCTCACCGGCACCCTGAGGCAGTGCCGCCGAAGCGACACACGTCCCAGGCGTCGTGGTGCAGTCATACCCAGTGCCCGTCATCGACACCAACGTCAACCCCGCCGGCAGCAGATCAGTGACCGACCAGCCAGCCAGAGCATCCGCCGGACCCTCATTACTCGGAGTCAACGTGTACGACACCGTCTGACCCGGATAGAACGGACCAGCCGTCGACAACGACTTGACCAGGACCAGGTTGAACTTCACCAACCCAGCGTCGATCGTCGGGGTGTCCGACAGACCCGGCGCAGCAAGGTTGTTCCCCGAATCCGCCGTCGTCACCGGTGCACGACCCGTGACCACATCAGCGTTCGAGTCGGTTGCTGTCGCACCCTGCAACGCGGTAGTGAACGACGCACCCGTCGGAGCCACAAACTCCACGATGTACCCGGTGTGCGGCGCCAAACCAGTGAAGGCGTAGTACCCACCAACCGTGGTCGTGGACACCGGGTTACCCGCACCATCAAGCACCGGGTTACCCGCGCCGTCGAGCAGGTTGACCACCATGCCGTCAGCCACGACCGGCTCGCCAGCAGACTGCTGACCATCCCGGTTCGCGTCCCACCACACCAGGTCACCGATCGAGACCGGCACCACCGTCAACGGCGCCTGCGCGTCGTTATCGGTCGGGGTACCCGTGACATCCCCGTCCTTGACCGGAACCACCAACGGGTTGGTCTCCGCCACATCCGTACCAGCCGGTGACACATACGCCACATTGTTGGCCGTACCGATGAACCCGGCATTGATCGTCGCAGTCACCGTGACCGGCTCACCGGCACCCTGAGGCAACGCCGCCGACGCCACACACGTCCCAGGCGTCGTCGCACAGTCATACCCAGTGCCCGTCATCGACACCAACGTCAACCCCGCCGGCAGCAGATCAGTGACCGACCAACCAGCCAACGCATCCGCCGGACCGTCATTACTCGGAGTCAACGTGTACGACACCGTCTGACCCGGATAGAACGGACCAGCCGTCGACAACGACTTGACCAGGACCAGGTTGAACTTCACCAACCCAGCGTCGATCGTCGGGTCATCAGCTGCACCCGCCGCACCAGAGTTCGCACCCGAGGTCGGCGTCGTCACCGGCGCCACACCAGAGCTGTCCGGGTTGGAGTCAGACACCGTCGCACCCTGCAACGCGGTGGTGAACGACGCACCCGTGGGAGCCACAAACTTCACCTGATACCCCGTACCCGGCAACAAGTCAGTGAAGGCGTAATACCCACCGAGCGTGGTCGTCGACACCGGGACACCAGCAGCGTCAAGCACCGGGGTGCCATCAGCGTGCAACAGGTTAACCACCATGCCGTCTTCCACAACCGGCTCGCCAGCAGACTGCTGACCATCCCGGTTCGTGTCGTACCACACCAAGTCACCAATCGACACCTTCGCCACCGACACCACAGCCTCGCTGTCGTTATCAGTCGGCGTGCTCGTCGTGTCCGTCGTCAACGACGGCACCACCAACGGCACCGTCTCAGCAACCAGGTCAGCGCTCGACGGCGACACATACGCCACGTTCTTCGCCGAACCGGTAAACGAGGCATCCAAGGTCGCGGTCACCGTGATCGGCTCACCCGCACCCGCCGGCAACGCCGCCGAAGCCACACACGTCCCCGGCGTCGTGGTGCAGTCATACCCAGTGCCAGTCATCGACACCAACGTCAACCCAGCCGGCAACACATCCGTCACCGACCACCCAGCCAACGCATCCGAAGACCCGTCATTGCTCGGCGTCAGGGTGAAGGTCACCGTCTGACCCGGCACAAACGGACCAGCCGTCGACAGCACCTTCGTCAACTTCAGGTTGTACTTCACCAACCCAGCGTCGATCGTCGGGTCATCCGCAGCACCCGCCGCACCCGAGTTCGCACCCGAGGTCGGCGTCGTCACCGGCGCCAAACCAGCGGCGTCCGGGTTCGAGTCAGACACCGGCGCACCCTGCAACGCGGTGGTGAACGAGGCACCCGTGGGAGCCACAAACTCGACAATGTATGCCGTGCCCGGGAACAGATCGGTGAAGGCGTAATACCCACCGAGCGTGGTCGTCGACACCGGGTTACCCGCAGCGTCAAGCACCGGGGTGCCATCAGCGTGCAACAGGTTAACCACCATGCCGTCCTCCACAGGCAACTCGCCAGCAGACTGCTGACCATCCCGGTTGGAGTCCCACCACACGTAGTCACCAATCGACACCAAGTCGACCAGACCAGCATCGATCGTCGGCGTGTCCGACAGACCCGGCGTGGCCAGGTTGTTACCCGAAGACGCCGTGGTCACCGGTGCACGACCAGTAGTCACATCCGCGTTCGAGTCAGACTCGATCGCACCCTGCAACGCGGTCGTGAACACCGTGCCAGCCGGCTTCACAAACTCCACGATGTATGCCGTGGCCGGCAACAGATCGGTGAAGGCGTAATACCCAGCAACCGTGGTCGTCGACACCGGGACACCCGCAGCATCAAGCACCGGGTTACCCGCAGCGTCGAGCAGGTTGACCACCATGCCGTCTTCCACGACCAGCTCGCCAGCAGACTGCTGACCATCCCGGTTCGTGTCGTACCACACGTAGTCACCGATCGACACCTTCGCCACCGACACCACAGCCTCGCTGTCGTTATCAGTCGGCGTGGTCGGGGTGTCACTGTCAGTCGTGGGCACCGGACCCAACGGCGTCGTCTCAACAACCGGGTCATTCACCGACGGCGACACATACGCGACGTTCTTCGCTGAACCGGTAAACGAGGCACCCAACGTTGCGGTCACCGTGATCGGCTCACCCGCACCCATCGGCAACGGCGCCGAAGCGACACACGTCCCCGGCGTCGTGGTGCAGTCATACCCAGTGCCAGACATCGACACCAACGTCAACCCAGCCGGCAACACATCCGTCACCGACCAGCCAGCCATCGCATCCGACGGGCCGTCATTGCTCGGCGTCAACGTGTACGTCACCGTCATACCCGGCACAAACGGACCAGCCGTCGACAGCACCTTCGTCAGCTTCAGGTTGAACTTCACCAACCCAGCGTCGATCGTCGGGTCATCCGCAGCACCCGCCGCCGAAAGGTTATTACCCGAGGGTTGCGTCGTCACCGGCGCCAAACCAGCAGCGTCCGGGTTCGAGTCAGACACCGGCGCACCCTGCACAGCCGTAGTGAACACCGACCCCGTCGGAGCCACAAACTCGACAATGTATGCCGTGCTCGGGAACAGATCCGTGAAGGCGTAATACCCACCAACCGTGGTCGTGGTCACCGGGTTACCCGCAGCGTCAAGCACCGGGTTACCCGCAGCGTCGAGCAGGTTGACCACCATGCCGTCCTCCACAGGCAACTCGCCAGCAGACTGCTGACCATCCCGGTTGGAGTCCCACCACACGTAGTCACCAATCGACACCAAGTCGACCAGACCAGCATCGATCGTCGGCGTGTCCGACAGACCCGGCGTAGCCAGGTTGTTACCCGAAGACGCCGTGGTCACCGGTGCACGACCAGTGCTCACATCCGCGTTCGAGTCAGACTCGATCGCACCCTGCAACGCGGTCGTGAACACCGTGCCAGCCGGCTTCACAAACTCGACAAGATATGCCGTGCTCGGCAACAAATCAGTGAAGGCGTAATACCCACCGAGCGTGGTCGTCGACACCGGGACACCAGCAGCGTCAAGCACCGGGGTGCCATCAGCGTGCAACAGGTTAACCACCATGCCGTCTTCCACAACCGGCTCGCCAGCAGACTGCTGACCATCCCGGTTCGTGTCGTACCACACCAAGTCACCAATCGACACCTTCGCCACCGACACCACAGCCTCGCTGTCGTTATCAGTCGGCGTGCTCGTCGTGTCCGTCGTCAACGACGGCACCACCAACGGCACCGTCTCAGCAACCAGGTCAGCGCTCGACGGCGACACATACGCCACGTTCTTCGCCGAACCGGTAAACGAGGCATCCAAGGTCGCGGTCACCGTGATCGGCTCACCCGCACCCGCCGGCAACGCCGCCGAAGCCACACACGTCCCCGGCGTCGTGGTGCAGTCATACCCAGTGCCAGTCATCGACACCAACGTCAACCCAGCCGGCAACACATCCGTCACCGACCACCCAGCCAACGCATCCGAAGACCCGTCATTGCTCGGCGTCAGGGTGAAGGTCACCGTCTGACCCGGCACAAACGGACCAGCCGTCGACAGCACCTTCGTCAACTTCAGGTTGTACTTCACCAACCCAGCGTCGATCGTCGGGTCATCAGCTGCACCCGCCGCACCCGAGTTCGCACCCGAGGTCGGCGTCGTCACCGGCGCCAAACCAGCGGCGTCCGGGTTCGAGTCAGACACCGGCGCACCCTGCAACGCGGTGGTGAACGAGGCACCCGTGGGAGCCACAAACTCGACAATGTATGCCGTGCCCGGGAACAGATCGGTGAAGGCGTAATACCCACCGAGCGTGGTCGTCGACACCGGGTTACCCGCAGCGTCAAGCACCGGGGTGCCATCAGCGTGCAACAGGTTAACCACCATGCCGTCCTCCACAGGCAACTCGCCAGCAGACTGCTGACCATCCCGGTTGGAGTCCCACCACACGTAGTCACCAATCGACACCAAGTCGACCAGACCAGCATCGATCGTCGGCGTGTCCGACAGACCCGGCGTGGCCAGGTTGTTACCCGAAGACGCCGTGGTCACCGGTGCACGACCAGTGCTCACATCCGCGTTCGAGTCAGACTCGATCGCACCCTGCAACGCGGTCGTGAACACCGTGCCAGCCGGCTTCACAAACTCCACGATGTATGCCGTGGCCGGCAACAGATCGGTGAAGGCGTAATACCCAGCAACCGTGGTCGTCGACACCGGGACACCAGCAGCGTCAAGCACCGGGGTGCCATCAGCGTGCAACAGGTTAACCACCATGCCGTCTTCCACGACCAGCTCGCCAGCAGACTGCTGACCATCCCGGTTCGTGTCGTACCACACGTAGTCACCGATCGACACCTTCGCCACCGACACCACAGCCTCGCTGTCGTTATCAGTCGGCGTGGTCGGGGTGTCACTGTCAGTCGTGGGCACCGGACCCAACGGCGTCGTCTCAACAACCGGGTCATTCACCGACGGCGACACATACGCGACGTTCTTCGCTGAACCGGTAAACGAGGCACCCAACGTTGCGGTCACCGTGATCGGCTCACCCGCACCCATCGGCAACGGCGCCGAAGCGACACACGTCCCCGGCGTCGTGGTGCAGTCATACCCAGTGCCAGTCATCGACACCAACGTCAACCCAGCCGGCAACACATCCGTCACCGACCAGCCAGCCAACGCATCCGAAGACCCGTCATTGCTCGGCGTCAGGGTGAAGGTCACCGTCTGACCCGGCACAAACGGACCAGCCGTCGACAGCACCTTCGTCAACTTCAGGTTGTACTTCACCAACCCAGCGTCGATCGTCGGGTCATCCGCAGCACCCGCCGCACCCGAGTTCGCACCCGAGGTCGGCGTCGTCACCGGCGCCAAACCAGCGGCGTCCGGGTTCGAGTCAGACACCGGCGCACCCTGCAACGCGGTGGTGAACGAGGCACCCGTGGGAGCCACAAACTCGACAATGTATGCCGTGCCCGGGAACAGATCGGTGAAGGCGTAATACCCACCGAGCGTGGTCGTCGACACCGGGTTACCAGCAGCGTCAAGCACCGGGGTGCCATCAGCGTGCAACAGGTTAACCACCATGCCGTCCTCCACAGGCAACTCGCCAGCAGACTGCTGACCATCCCGGTTGGAGTCCCACCACACGTAGTCACCAATCGACACCAAGTCGACCAGACCAGCATCGATCGTCGGCGTGTCCGACAGACCCGGCGTGGCCAGGTTGTTACCCGAAGACGCCGTGGTCACCGGTGCACGACCAGTAGTCACATCCGCGTTCGAGTCAGACTCGATCGCACCCTGCAACGCGGTCGTGAACACCGTGCCAGCCGGCTTCACAAACTCCACGATGTATGCCGTGGCCGGCAACAGATCGGTGAAGGCGTAATACCCAGCAACCGTGGTCGTCGACACCGGGACACCCGCAGCATCAAGCACCGGGTTACCCGCAGCGTCGAGCAGGTTGACCACCATGCCGTCTTCCACGACCAGCTCGCCAGCAGACTGCTGACCATCCCGGTTCGTGTCGTACCACACCAAGTCACCAATCGACACCAAGTCGACCAGACCAGCATCGATCGTCGGCGTGTCCGACAGACCCGGCGTAGCCAGGTTGTTACCCGAAGACGCCGTGGTCACCGGTGCGCGACCAGTGGTCACATCCGCGTTCGAGTCAGACTCGATCGCACCCTGCAACGCGGTCGTGAACACCGTGCCAGCCGGCTTCACAAACTCCACGACGTATGCCGTGCTCGGGAACAAGTCGGTGAAGGCGTAGTACCCACCAACTGTGGTCGTCGACACCGGCACACCAGCAGCGTCAAGCACCGGGGTGCCATCAGCGTGCAACAGGTTGACCACCATGCCGTCTTCCACGACCAGCTCGCCAGCAGACTGCTGACCATCCCGGTTCGTGTCGTACCACACGTAGTCACCGATCGACACCTTGAGCACCGACACCACAGCCTCGCTGTCGTTATCGGTCGGCGTGTTCGGGGTGTCACTGTCAGTCGTGGGCACCGGACCCAACGGCGTCGTCTCCGGCACATCACCACCAGCCGGCCAGACGTACGCGACGTTCTTCGCCGAACCCGTAAACAAGGCACCCAACGTCGCGGTCACCGTGATCGGCTCACCCGCACCCATCGGCAACGCCGCCGAAGCGACACACGTCCCCGGCGTCGTGGTGCAGTCATACCCAGTGCCCGTCATCGACACCAACGTCAACCCAGCCGGCAACAGATCCGTCACCGACCAGCCAGCCAACGCATCCGACGGACCGTCGTTCGAAGGCTGCAACGTGTAGGTCACCGTCTGACCCGGCACGAACGGACCAGCCGTCGTCAGGGTCTTGACCAGCTTCAGGTTGAACTTCACCAACCCAGCGTCGATGCCGTGGTTGTCCGCTGCATCCGGGGCACCGGAGTTGCTCCCGGATGCCTCAGAGGTGAACGCCACCATCGCGACGTTGGTCGTCGCATCGGCCGGCACGGCATCGGAGTCGGCCAGGTCGGTCGACGGCGAGTTGTCAGCGCCCGACTTGTTCGCCACCGTGTACGACGCACCCGCCTGCGAGGACTTGTCAAACCCGATGACGTAGTCGGTCGACCGTGACAGACCCGTGAACGAGTAGAACCCGGCCGCGTCCGTGGTCGTGGTGGCCAGCACCGTGGTGCCGTCCGCGGCATACAGAGTCACCGCGATACCCGAGATCGGGTCCTCACCAGCGGTTTGCAGACCATCCCGGTTGGTGTCCCACCACACGTAGTCACCCACCGACACGGCATACAGGTCGGACTGTGCGTCGTTGTCGGTCGGGGTGGTCGAGGTGTCAGTGTCAGTCGTCGGCACCGGACCCAACGGGTTGGTCTCGGCCGGGTCGTTCGGCGCCTTGTCGATGTACGCAACGTTGTGCAACGTGCCACCAGTCCAGCCAACCGCCACCTTCGTCACGACCGTGATCTCGGCACCGGTCGCGCCTGACGCCAGGTCGAGGGTCGAAGTGCACGTCAGGTTCGCCGGGTCGCAGGTGTATGCCGTGCCGCCATCCATGGAGACCAGCTCCAAGCCCGCGGGCAGGACCTCAGTGACCGTCCAACCAGCAGCGGCCGTGGTCGAACCCGAGTTCTTCGGGGTGAGCTTCCACGTCACCTCGGTGCCAGGCACAAGCAACCCGGTATACGTGCCAGCCGACTTGGCCAGCTCGAGATTGAGCATCGGGGTCACCAGACCAGCATCCAGGCCCGGGTTGTCGGTGACATTGTTGGCGATCGTCGGACCACCCGGGTCGTTGTTACCCGCCGGCCCCGAGTTGAACAGCACCCGACCGGTGGCCAGATCGGCATCCGAGTCAGTGAGGTCACCGTCGCGGCTGTTAGAAGTGTCGTTAGTCGCATCCTGAGTCGTGAACGACGTGCCGGTCGGCTTGACGAACTCGATGATGTAGTCGGTGTCCGGCGTGAGGTTGATAAACGAGTAGTAGCCGTTGGGGTTCGTCGTCGTCGCCTCGATGAGGTTGCCCTGGGCGTCGAGCAGGCGCACCACCGCGCCCTGCACCGGGGTGTCACCGGCATCCTGCACACCATTGGCGTTGTTGTCGTACCAGAAGTAGTCACCCACCGACACAGCCGGCGGCAGCACGAACGGCACGATGATGCCAACCTTGCGCGGCTCGTACGGCTTCATCCACAACGGGGTGCCGCCAGCGTCGCTGCGGTAGACCCGCTGGGCGGCCGAGTTCCACGCGACCGAGAGGTCCAGCGGCTCGACCGTCGCGGTGGCCGGGTCGTCAATGATGGACGCCGGGGCCGACAGGGGGGCCTTCATCGGGACGGTGAACACTGCAGACTCGCCCGGGGCCCACGTCGGGATGGTCGGCGGCACCGTCGTCGTCGCTTGGAACATGGTGATCCGGAACGACTTCACCGTGGACCAGTCCGTGATCATGCTGGCCGGGTACCACGAATTGTCACAGGTGCCCTGCCAGGTCGCGTCGGCCGTGTTGGTGTTCAACTCCGGCCGGCACGGGTTGGAGGTGAGGTTGTATTCCACCTGGTAGGTCGTGTTGGTCGCGGTCGAAAGACCAGACTCGAAGACGATCGGACCGGTCATAATCGGCGACCATTCGGTGCCGCGCTGACCGGTGGACAACAGCTGGCCGACACCGGTGTCGCCGACGACCGGGAGGATGTCATACATCACGTAGTTCGTCATCGGCACATTGCCGACGTTCTGCATCTTGAAGCGGTAGCTGAAATCGCTACCCGGGTCGGTCACTGCCACGCACGGGTAGCGGGTGTAGCCCAGCCATTCGGGACAGGCGGTCTCGAGCGCCCCGGACGGTGGGGTCGCCGTGCCGGTCCCTTCGAAGACGTTCGGCTTGGTGCCGATATCCCACTTGGTCATGTCGACCGAGGCTGCCTCGACGACATTGACCTTGGAGGTGAACCCACAGGTCGGCTCGGTCGTGTCGCCGTCACCATCAATATCCGTCGCGTCAGGCTTCTGATAAGTGCCTATGATAGCGAAGCTATCGTCACACGAGGTCACCTGGCTGTTCGTCGAGATGAGGACCTCGTTAGGGTATTCCTTGATGGCCGTACCAGGCTTCACCCGCACATTCAGGTGGATGCCGTAGGCATACCAGTTCTGTTCCGCATTGTTCACCACGGGCACGGCCGGAAAGGTGATCTTCGTCGACCCGTCAGGCTGCGCCACGGCGGTGTATGCCGGGATCGCAAAGTTTGGACACGGGCCGCTCGTGACGCCGTTGGGAATCCCTGAGAAGTTGGTCTCCCTGGTGAAGCACGTCACTCCGACGAGTTCGAACTCCTTGGGGAGCACGTCCGAGACCGTAACCGAATCCAACGGAAGGGGGGAGTTGACGCCGAAACCAAGGATCCAGTCGAATATCTCTCCCGGCACGAGGGAGTTCTGTCCGGCAGCGTTGAACATCGGTGACTTGAATGGGACGATCTTCGCGATCGCAGGGTCGATGGTCGTGGTGACGCAGCTGTTCTTCTGGTCAAGATTGGCAGAATCGAAACTCGCACAGTTCTCCAAGCTCGCATCGAGCGACGTATCGGCAGGCACCGTGCCTACGACCTGGATGTCAAACGTCTCGCTAGAACGCAGTGCGGCGAAGGTGAAACGCACGTACTTCGCGCCGGTAGGGGCGAAGTACTCCCAAGGGAGGTCGGCTCCCTGGGAAATGAGCACAGAATTCGTCCAGGTCACACCGTCGGTGCTCCAGGACAGCGTGACCTGAGCGCCATCGTCCGGCAGCGGGGATCCTGACCCCGAGCGGGCGACGTAGACGTTGGTGAGGACGGGGTTTCCCGCTGCATCAAGGGGCAGCGTGTCGATGACGGTGTAGTCGGTGAGGGTGCTGTTGCCCGTGTTCTGGCTGTAGAGGCGGTAGGTGATATTGCTGCCGGGGGGAGTGGTCGTCGGCCCCATCTTGACTGCGTACTCACGGTAGATCGGCTCCGCCGTCTTGATGTCAACGAAGTCCGAGAGGGGGCCGGTGCTGCCATCGGCATACGTGACCTGGGCGTTGATGGTGTTCCTGAAAACCGTGCCAGCAGTCGGGGTGGTGCCGTTCCTGGCATTCGGAGGCAGCCTGACCTTGATTTGCAGCCCCCAGTAGGTGTCACAGCCGCCCATGAGGCTCAGCGAAGGGCAGTTCATCGGGCCGTTAGCCGGGAGGCTAAAGACCGTCGCGCTCACCGTGTGGGTCGCAGCGTCGTAGGTTCCGTAGCTGGACGACACGAACTCGACCCGCGGGTCGAGTGCGTCGGTCAAGACGGCGCTGGCAATGTCGATGCCCCCAGTGTTTGTGGGGCGGTAGAACCTGACCATGTAGCTTACGACCTCGCCAGGCGCAGGATCACCTTGCCATCCTTCGTCGTACTTCACGATGCCCCAGTCTTTGGCCGGCGGGGTCACATTGACAACCACCGGTGCTGCGGTGTCGCCCGCCCCATTGGTGATGCCGATTGTCGCGCCGTTGGGGATCGTGCCAACCGGATTCGAGTTGGCGGGATAGGCGTTCACAGTCCCCGTCACGAGGATGTCGAACGAGGTGCCATCCATCCAAGGGTTTGCTGCAGTGCCGATAGTGACGGTCAAGACGTTGCCACTCATCGACTTCGTCATCGGCGGCGGCGTGCCACCGTTCTGCGTGGTCGTAGGCAGGAAGACACTCGCTGTCGTCACCGTCAAGTTGGAGTCCAAAGCGTCAGTCAGGGTCCCGATGCCGCAGGCACCGACGAGGCTGCTGCAGGAGACCGTGAGCCGATACGTCACGACCTCCCCGATGGCGTATGACGCCTTCTGGTTAACGACCGTCTTGGTGATCGTTGCAGCGGTGTCGGCTGCCGAGGCATGGGGTGCCACCGTCAAGCCAAGAACGGCCATCGCCATGACCAGGGCTGCTCCGATACCGCGCCGCAGCCGGGTCATCAGGCGCTGATGTGAGCGCCGTGCCGACCGGGTGGTCCACCCTGACGAGTTATCCGTCAGCCAGCTATTCATCCTTGAACTCCCCATCCACGGTCCCAAGGGACCTCATCGATGCCAAGCGCACAGCGGGCAGTGCTGCACGCGCGACAGCATCAGGGCAGCCAACATGGCGCCCTGACGGGTCTTGACTACTCGACCGTTGAGTGGATTCCCCCCCGCACACCGGTCCTGATTACTGCAAGTTAGGACTTTGCGGGCGAAATGTCACGAGTCAAGTTGATCAGGGATAACGGACAAGACCGACAAGAGGGACGCGGCTTAATTTGGGTTGTCACCGCTTCGCCACGGTTATTCATCGTGAGGACGGCCGGCTCTACACTGCGCCGGGATACACCGGCCTGCAGGCCCCGGCAGCTGGAGGTGACATGGCAGCGGACGACGCCCGTGAAAGCGTTCGGCACGTCCTGGAAGCATTCGCGGCCGCGCCGCTGCCTGACTGGCCCGCGTTCGCCGCCACCATGGCCGCCCGCCGCGCGCGACCGGGTCAGGTCTTCCAACACGAAGAGGACTCGGTCAACCCCGCCCTCTTCCTCGTCACGGCAGGCGTCGTCCACGTCCGTCTGGCGGCCCCGGACGGGACCATGCGCACGGTCAACTTCGCCCGGCCCGGCGATCTCATGGCCAGCCTTCCGACGATCGAGCGGCGCGCATCGGCACCGCTCGCCGAGGCTGCCCGGGATTCCGTCCTCGCCAAGGCGCTGGCCGCGGCGAACGCCCAGCGCTACCGACTCACGGCCTTGACCGCCACCAGCTATGTCGAGATCTCCTTGCACGAGATGCACGTCCGCGCCCACCGCGGCGTCGCGTGGGGCAAAGCCTTGGCGACGGCATACCTGGTGTATGCGCAGGTGATGCGCTACGAACGCGACCGGATGCGGCTGCCCGCGGAGGCGCGCTATCGCAGCTTCCTGGTCGACTACGCGCCGGCGCTGCGCCACATTCAGCAGAAGGACATCGCCGACTACCTGGGCGTCTCGGTCGTCGGGTTGAGCCGGATCGCCAGCCGGGTGCGACGTGAGGCGGGCGGCGACGAGGCTGTCCCGGCTGCCCCTCGTGCTGCGGACTCGGACGACGTCGACTGACGCCACCCCCCAGTGCCGCGTCAGCAATGCGGCGTCAGCGATGCGCCACCGGAAGACCCCGCAAGGCCGCGCAAAAAAGGGAGTGGCTGTGTCGTCACGGCATTGCCACTGACGCACAGCCACTCCGCGTGGAGATCGGAATGCCGAGTCGGAGGCTATCCGGGTCCGCGCCTTCTCCACCTTCGATGTGGGGGACCGTTTCGGTGGAGGGGGTCTCAATGAGACCGGCGCCAGTGTGACATGGGCCCTGAGGACTGTCACGCGTCTGGTTAATCCGGGCTAGCACCACTACATCGGGTATGCCGTGCGCCCTGTCCCTCTGCTTCACTCGAGGGCCACCGCCCGCACCATGGCAGGTAGCGCCCCGCCTGCGCTGGCCCGCAGGCTCACGGTCGCGGCCTCGGTGAGCAGCGTCTCGCGCGGGTCCACTTCCACGACAGGTATGCCGTTCGCACCGGCCAGGTGCGGAAGGCTGGCCGCCGGTTGCACCATCCCCGACGTGCCGACCACGACGACGAGGTCGGTGTCCCGGCATACATCGATTGCGAGGTCGAATTCCGTTGCCGGAAGCGGCTCCTCAAACCACACCACCCCCGGCCGGATGTCCCCGTCGGCACAGTGGCGGCAGCGGTCGGGGTCGAGCCGTTCGACGGGCGTCGGTGGGGCATTCGGGGTCGGGGCGGGGGCGTGGCAGCGGTCGCAGCGCCAGGCGAAGAGGCTGCCGTGCAGGTGGGCTAGGACCGTGGAGCCGGCGCGCTCGTGGAGATCGTCGATGTTCTGGGTGACGATGTGGATCTGCCGGCCGGGCAGCGTGGCCCACTCGGCGAGGGCTCGGTGACCGGCGTTGGGCTCGACCGAGCGCACGAGGTGGACCCGCCAGAGATACCACGCGTTGCACAACGCCTTGTCGCGGGCCCAGGCCCGAGGGGTGGCTAGGTCTTCGGGGTCAAAGTGCGACCACAGCCCGGTCTGGGCGTCACGGAAGGTCGGCACCCCAGACTCCGCCGACATCCCGGCGCCGGTCAGGACCGTGACCCGCTGCGCTCGGCGCAGCAGCCTGACCAGGTCATCGGGCAACTGTGGGTCACGGTGTGGCTGATCTGGTGCGAACGAGGGGAGAGAACCCATGGCTCCATGGTCGCAAACGGAATGGTGCCGTGGTCATGCCAACCGCGTCACCCGGAGCACGTGTGGCATGACGCCACGCACAGCTACCACGATGCGCCATTCACCGACGCGATAGTCGCCGCCATCGGTGGGATCACGGGACGAGCCGGTAGCCGATGCCGGGTTCGGTGATCAGGCGCAGAGTCCGAAGAATCGTCGGGTCGTCGTCCACGACGAGAACTGCGCCGCTCACGTCGATGACCCCGCAGGCAGTGCCACGACCATGGTGAGGCCTCCACCGGGCGTGTCATCGGCTGTCAACGTGCCACCCATTGCTTCGGTCAGCCCCCGCGCAACAGCCAGACCCAGGCCGACGCTGTCGCCGCCCAAGTCGGTCTGCCGCTGGATCGGTTGGAACGCGTGTTCCCGCGCCGGCAACGGTATGCCGGGTCCAGCGTCGATGACGCGCAACTGGACCTCGTCGCGAATCCGACTGGTGGTCACCCGGATCTGCTCTGCGGAGTTGTGGTGCCGGATGGCGTTCTCCACGAGGTTGCCGAGAGCGCCCTCGCAGAATGCGACGCGAGGAAAGCTACGGTCGGCCCGGTCGGAAGGCCACCCGGAGATCAGATCTCCGGAGGTTGAGCAGTGGTGGAGAAGACGGGACTCGAACCCGCAACCCCCGCCTTGCAAAAGCGGTGCGCTACCAATTGCGCCACTTCCCCTGGTGGACGACGTCGCCAACCAAGGACGAGTCGGTGAGAGCGACGAAGCTCCCTGAGGGACTCCAAGAGAATACCCGACCTCAACCGTGGCCTCGCCCGTCGCCAGCCCGTCCTGGGCCACCCGGCCAAGCCGCCACAGCTCGCCGCCGCGTGGGCCCCTGGCGTGCACAGCAGGTGCACTACCCATTGCCCGATCGCCCCGCGGCATACCGGCCGCTGCGCGGATGCGATATGCCGGGTGGTTCAGCGAGCGGGATCGTGCACGTCGTCGGTGGCCTCGGCCCACAGCGCGCGCTCGGCGCGCTGCTCCCGCACCGACTTGCGCATGGCCACGACCGCGGCGGCTGCCGCCGCGACGACGACCCACAGCCTCTTGCGCACGGCATACCTCCTGCTCTGGGGCCGACAGTGGTGGGCCTAACAGGACTTGAACCTGTGGCCTCTTCCTTATCAGGGAAGCGCTCTAACCGTCTGAGCTATAGGCCCGCACCATCTATCGCGGCGGAGACCGCCGCGACGCGTCAGATTACCCCACAGCGCACATCGCGATCAAAACGCCTCGGGTATGCCGTCCCGGCTCGCCTCGAGTGGCCGGTGGGAGTCGGTCAGTCGTCGGTCAGAGTGAGCTGGACTCCGCCCACGAGCGACGCGCAGACGTTGTAGAGGTAGGCGCCGAGGGTGCCGAGCGCGGTGAGCAGGACGACGTCGACGACCCCGATGACCATCGCCAGAGAGGTGACCCGGCCCAAGCCGATGTAGTCCATGATCGAGAACGGGTCGGCCGTGTTGGACTGCAGGCTCTTGATGACCCCATCGATGTCGTCGTAGACGCCCATGCCCTTGAGCACCGACCACAGCAGGATGGTGCCGACGATGAAGCCGACGGCCGCGGCAGTCGACAACAACAGCGACATCTTGAATGCCGACCACGGCTCGATGCGGGTGACCGCGAGTTGCACCTTGCGGCCGGCGCGAGGGGCGGCTGCGGCGGCAGCCGGAATTCCAGCGCCCGGGCGTGTGGCCGAACGCGGTGCCGCTGCGCCCGACGCCGTCGGAGTGCCCGGGGTTGCCGGAGTGCCCGAGGTTGCCGGAGTCCCCGAAGGGGCGCCCGCGCGGGACGGCGCCGAGGCTCCCGGGCGAGGGGCGCCGGTCGCGCCGGTTGCTCCCGTGGCGCCGGTCGCTCCGGTCGCGCCCGTCGCCGCCACTCGCGGTGCGGGGCGCTGAGGCATCGGCGGCACGCTCGGCCGCCCCGAGGTCGACGCGCCGGTCGCGCCACCCGCGGCAGGCTTCGCCACGGCAGCCTTCTCAGCGGCGGCTTTCGCAGCGGCAGCCTTGTCAGCAGCAGCCTTGTCAGCGGCGGCCTTCTCGGCAGCCTGGTCAGCCGCGGCCTTGGCGGCGTCGCCGGATGGCACCGTCGGGATCGGGCGTGTGGTGGGGCTCCCGGGTGTGCTCACTGGCTACCTCCAGGCTGATCGGGCGTCGGATCGGCCGACGGGTCACTCGTCGACGCGGCACCCTCGGAAAGGTCTGTCGCAGCGTCGTTCTCGTCAGACGGTACGCCATTGTCCTCGTCCGAGCCCGACTCGGCGTTGCGGGCTACGGCAACGATCGAGTCACCGTGGTCGGGCGTCGCGAACTTCACGCCCATGGTGGACCGACCGGTATGCCGGACCTCGTCCACTCGGGAGCGCACGATCTTGCCCTTCTCCATGACGACCATGACCTCGTCCTCGGCGCTGACCGTCAGCGCGCCGACGAGATGCCCGCCCTTGTCGGAGAGCTTGGCGACCTGGATGCCGGTGCCGCCACGGCCCTGCACGCGATATTCCGAGACCGGAGTCCGCTTGGCCAGGCCATTCTCGAAGACGACGAAAACGTCCGGCTCCGATCCCGACTGGACCACCGACATCGCCAGCAGCACGTCGCCGGACCGGAACCGCATACCGGTCACCCCCGAAGTGGCCCGGCCCATCGGCCGCAACTGGTCGTCGTCGGCCCGGAAGCGCACCGACTGACCCAGCCGTGACACCAGCAGCAAGTCGTCCTCGGGGGCAGCCAGACCGGCCCCGACGAGCACGTCGTCGTCGCGCAGGTTGACCGCAATCAGGCCGCCCGAGCGAGGCGAGTCGTATTCCGAGAGGCGGGTCTTCTTGACCAGACCACCGCGGGTCGCGAGCACGAGATAGGGCGCCTGCTCGTAATCCTTGATCGCCAGCACCTGCGCGATGTCCTCGCCCGGCTGGAAGGCCAGCAGGTTGGCCACGTGCTGACCCTTGGCGTCCCGACCGCCCTCGGGCAGTTCGTAGCCCTTGGCGCGATAGACCCGGCCGAGATTGGTGAAGAAGAGCAACCAGTGATGGGTCGTTGTCGTGAAGAAGTGCTCGACGACGTCCTCGCCGCGCAGTTGCGCCCCGCGCACGCCCTTGCCGCCCCGGCGCTGCGAGCGGTAGAGGTCGGTCTTGGTGCGCTTGGCATAGCCGCCCCGGGTGATGGTGACGACGACCTCCTCCTCCGGGATGAGGTCCTCGACCGACATGTCGCCCTCGAAGAACTCGATGCGGGTGCGCCGGTCGTCGCCGTACTTGTCGACGATCTCGGCGAGCTCCTCCGAGACGATGGTCCGCTGCCGCTCGGGTTTGGCGAGGATGTCGGTGTAGTCGGCGATGAGCGCGGCCAGCCGGTCGTGCTCGTCGATGATCTTCTGCCGTTCCAGGGCCGCCAGGCGCCGCAGCTGCAGGTTGAGGATGTCGGTGGCCTGCAGCTCGTCGATGTCGAGCAACTCGATGAGGCCCTCGCGAGCCACCTCGACGGTCGCTGACGACCGAATGAGCGCGATGACCGCGTCGAGTTGGTCGAGCGCCTTGAGCCGCCCGCGCAGCAAGTGGATCTGGTCTTCGGCCTGCTTGAGCCGGTATGCCGTGCGCCGCCTGATCACGTCGATCTGGTGCTCCACCCAGTGCCGGATGAAGGCATCCAGCGGGAGGGTGCGCGGCACGTCGTCGACCAGCGCCAACATGTTGGCGCCGAAGGTGGTCTGCAACTGGGTGTGCTTGTAGAGGTTGTTGAGCACGACCTTGGCGACCGCATCACGCTTGAGCACGATGACCAGGCGTTGGCCGGTGCGGCCGGAGGTCTCGTCGCGGATGTCGGCGATGCCGGCCAGCCGGCCCTCGCGGACCAGCTCGGCGATCTTCTGCGCGAGCATGTCCGGGTTGACTTGGTAGGGCAGTTCGGTGACGACCAGGCAGACCCGGCCGTGGATCTCCTCGACCTCGACCTTGGCCCGCATGATGATCGAGCCGCGGCCAGTGCGGTAGGCGTCCTCGATGCCGCGCCGGCCCATGATGAGGGCACCGGTCGGGAAGTCGGGCCCCTTGATGATCGTCAGCAGCTTCTCGAGCAGTTCCTCACGCCCGACCTCGGGGTGCTGCAGATACCACTGAGCCCCCGCGGCGACCTCGCGAAGGTTGTGCGGCGGGATCTGCGTGGCCATCCCCACGGCGATGCCGGAGGACCCGTTGACGAGAAGGTTGGGGAACCGGCTCGGCAGGACCACCGGCTCCTTGGTCTTGCCGTCGTAGTTGTCCTTGAAGTTGACCGTGTCTTCGGTGATGTCGCGGACCATCTCCATGGCCAGCTGCGCCATCCGGCACTCGGTGTACCGCGGCGCCGCGGCCCCGTCGTTGCCGGGCGACCCGAAGTTGCCCTGTCCGTCGACCAGCGGATAGCGCAACGACCACGGCTGCACCAACCGCACCAACGCGTCGTAGATCGCGGTGTCTCCGTGCGGGTGGTATTGCCCCATGACGTCGCCGACGACGCGGGAGCACTTGTTGTAGCCCCGGTCCGGCCGATATCCGCCGTCGTACATCGCATAGATGACGCGGCGGTGCACCGGCTTGAGGCCATCGCGCACATCGGGCAGCGCGCGACTGACGATGACCGCCATCGCGTAGTCGATATATGACCGCTGCATCTCGGTGTTGAGGTCGATCGGTTCGATCTTGTCGCCACCAGTCGGAGGCGGCGGCACGGTGCCGTGGTCGACGACCGGCTCCTGCCCCTCGTCGGAGTCCTCGTCGGAGTCCTCTGCGTCGATCGGCTCGTCGGGCTCGATGGGCGGCTGCTCACTCACTGGATTTCCTCACTGCTACAACGAAACTCGAACGACAGGCGAGGGGCACGGCATACCCCTGCCGCCGACCGCCTCCCGGACCACACGGCATACCGGCTAGATGTCAAGGAAACGCACGTCCCGGGCGTTGCGCTGGATGAACGAGCGGCGGGATTCGACGTCCTCGCCCATGAGGATCGAGAAGATCTCGTCGGCGGCTGCCGCGTCGGCGAGGGTCACCTGCAGCAGGGTGCGGGTGTCGGGATCCATTGTCGTGTCGCGAAGCTCGGCGGGGTTCATCTCGCCCAAACCCTTGTAACGCTGGATCGCGTTGTCCTTGGGCAGTCGGCGACCGGCGGCCTGGCCCTGCGCGACCAATCCGTCGCGCTCGCGGTCGGAGTAGGCGAACTCGTGCGGGGCGTTGGTCCACTTGAGCCGGTAAAGCGGCGGCTGGGCCAGGTAGACGTAACCGGCGTCGATGAGCGGACGCATGAACCGGAAGAGCAGGGTCAGCAGCAGGGTGCGGATGTGCATGCCATCGACGTCGGCATCGGCCATGAGGACGATCTTGTGATAGCGCACCTTGGCCAGGTCGAAGTCTTCGCCGATGCCGGTGCCGAAGGCCGACACGAGGGCCTGCACCTCGTTGTTGCCGATGATCTTGTCGATGCGCGCCTTTTCGACGTTGAGGATCTTGCCGCGGATCGGCAGGATCGCCTGGGTCTCGGGGTCGCGGCCCTGCACGGCCGACCCACCGGCCGAGTCGCCCTCGACGATGAAGACCTCCGAGATCGACGGGTCCTTGGACTGGCAATCGCGCAATTTGCCTGGCAGACCGCCGGATTCGAGCAAGCCCTTGCGCCGGGTGTTTTCCCGGGCCTTGCGCGCCGCGACCCGGGCCGCGGCGGCCTGCACGGCCTTGCCGACGATGTCCTTGCCTTCACGCGGGTGGGTCTCGAGCCAGTGCCCGAACTCGTCGGTCATGGCCCGCTGCACGAACCCCTTGACCTCTGAGTTGCCCAGTTTGGTCTTGGTCTGGCCCTCGAACTGCGGTTCGCCGAGCTTGACCGACACGACAGCGGTGAGGCCCTCGCGGATGTCGTCGCCGGTGAGGTTTTCGTCCTTGTCCTTGAGGATGTTGTTCTTGCGGGCAAACTCGTTGACCAGCTTGGTCATTGCCGCGCGGAAACCCTCCTCGTGGGTGCCGCCCTCGTGGGTGTTGATCGTGTTGGCGTAGGTGTGCACCGATTCGCTGTATGCCGTGGTCCACTGCATCGCCAGCTCGAGGGACAGGGCGCGGGCCTCGTCCTCGGACTCGATGGCGATGATCTCGGGGTGCACCGGCTCGGACTTCTTTGAGCCGACGAGGTGCTTGACGTAGTCGACGAGCCCGCCGTCATAGCGATACGTCACCTTGCGGGCCTTGACCTTCGTGCCGCCCGCGGCCGGGTCGGCCGCGACGAGCTTCTCGACATCGCCGTCGAGGTTGTCCAGGTCGACCTCGTCCTCGTCGTCGGCGGCATCGGGGTCGGGACGCTCGTCGACAAGGTTGATCGTCAGGCCCTTGTTGAGGAAGGCCATCTGCTGGAAGCGCGCGCGGATCGTCTCGAAGTCGTAGACGGTCGTCTCGAAGATCTCGGGACTGGCCCAGAAGGTGATCGTCGTGCCGGTGTCGGTCGCGGCCTCCATCTTGGCCAGCGGCGCCGTCGCCACCCCATGGTCGAAGCTGATCCGGAAGACGTGGCCCTTCTGATGCACCTCGGCGTCCAGCCGCGAGGACAGCGCGTTGACGACCGACGACCCGACGCCGTGCAGACCACCGGACACCTTGTAACCGCCGCCACCGAACTTGCCACCGGCGTGCAACTGGGTGAGCACGAGCTCGACCGCGCTCACGCCCTCGGTGGGGTGCATGTCGGTGGGGATGCCACGTCCGTTGTCGCGCACCCGCACGGCACCGTCGGCCAGCAGCGTGACGTCGATGGTGTCGGCATACCCCGCGAGGGCCTCGTCGACGGCGTTGTCGACGATCTCCCACACCAGGTGGTGCAGACCGCGCTCGCCGGTCGATCCGATATACATCCCGGGCCGCTTACGGACGGCTTCCAGCCCTTCCAGCACGGTGATGGCAGACGCGTCGTATGCCGTGTCGTTGCCTCCCACGGACGGGGCAGCCTTGGCCGGCGCCGCGGCTGGGGTGCCCGGTGTCGCCGACGTGGTGGTCGCCGCGCTCGCGTCGTTGGCGTTGGCGTCGCTGGCGTTGGCGTCGATCGGGTGGGTCTGGCTGTCGGCCACAATGCTCCTCGTCGGCTCCTGCATCGGCGGACTACTTCCGCAGCGTCTCTCCCGGTAGTCACCGTGGGATCGTGGGCACCAGGCTCGTGGGCATCAGGACCGCCGATGGAAGGACGCGTGCGGCGCTTGTCCGCCGTAACCCTCCAATCTTACGGGGTTTCCACCCCGGAACCGGCCTGACACGGGCTGTGAGGGCATCTGGGAGCGAAGTTCTCCCCTGTGGCCGACTCCCCACACGTGCCTGGGGGGTTCAGCGCGCTAGCGGCAGATTTCCTGACGCCGGTGAGTGGGCGTCTCCTGCGTCCCGCCGAGGGCGTACCCCTCGGTGCGTCATCGTGCGGCACGAGGGGTCACCTGCGACGCATGTCGGCGCAGCTCCAAGTGGGTCGCGGGGACAGGGAGGGTTCAGCCGCGGGACCGTCGCCGCGTCACCGCCACGAGAATGCTTCCCAAACCGATGATGGCCAGACCTATCAACCCCAGGCCGGTGCTGTCGGCTCCCGTATGCGGGAGGTCCGGCGTCGGCGGTGTCGGAGTGGGAGTCGGGGTCGGCGTCGGGGTAGGGGGCGGTGGCGCGGATGGGGTGTGCGCGTATGCCGTGTCGGTGGCAGTCACAGCCGCCAGGGCCGAACCGTCTGAACCCAACGCCGGGGTGCCGTCAGCCAACACCGGGGTCCCCGAGACCGTCGCGGTATCCGCGTGCGTCCCGCCAATCGCCGGCGCGGCCAGCGTCGCCGTGCAGGTCATCGACGCACCCACCGCCAACTCCGTCGCCGAACACGACACCGACACGATCGCGTCGTCGGTGACCGTCACCGGCGCCAACCGCACGTCACCGGTATTCGTCACGACAAACGTCACGTCCATGACCGAGCCGGCCGCAACCGCGACACCGGGTGCGGCATTGGCGTCGTCACCGTTGATGCTCTTGACCACCGTCACACCGGGGTGAGCCGCCACAAACGCAAAGGCGCTATCGGTGTCCGCGGTCGCAGCCACCGGCAACCCATCCACACCCAACGCTGGCGACCCATCCGCGAGGACCGGGGTCCCCGACACCGTCGCGGTATCCGTGTGCGTGCCACCCACAGCCGGCGCGGCCAGCGTCGCCGTGCAGGTCATCGACGCACCGACCGCCAACTCCGTTGCCGGACACGCCACCGACGCGATCGCGTCATCGGTGACCGTCACCGGCGCCAACCGCACGTCACCGGTATTCGTCACCACAAACGTCACATCCATGACCGAGCCCGCCGCAACCGCGACACCGGGTGCGGTGTTTGCGTCGTCACCGTTGATGCTCTTGACCACCGTCACGGCCGGGTGAGCAGCCACATACGCGTATGCACTGTCGGTGTCCGTCGTGGCAGCCAACGGCAGCCCGTCCGGGCCGAGTGCCGGGGTGCCGTCCGCGAGGACCGGGGTACCCGACACGGTCGCCGTATTCGTGTGCGTCCCGCCAATCGCCGGCGCAGCCAACGTGCCGGTGCACGTCATCGACGCACCCACGGCCAACTCCGTCGCCGGACACGACACCGACGTGATCGTGTCGTCGGTGACCGTCACCGGCGACAACCGCACGTCACCGGTATTCGTCACCACAAACGTCACATCCATCGACGAACCCGCGATCACGGCGACACCGGGTGCGGCGTTCGCGTCATCACCATTGATCGACTTGACCACCGTCACGCCGGGGTGAGCAGCCACATAGGCGTGCGCGCTGTCCGTGCCGGTCGTCGCCCCGAGCGGCAAGCCATCCGACCCGAGAGCCGGTGTGCCGTCCGCCAACACCGGCGTACCGGTGACCGTCGCGGTGTTCGTGTGCGTACCGCCAATCGCGGGGGCAGCCAAGCTCGCCGTGCAGGACATCGACGCACCGACCGCCAACTCCGTCGCCGGACACGACACCGACGCAATCGCGTCATCGGTGACGGTCACCGGGGCCAACCGCACGTCACCGGTATTCGTCACCACAAACGTCACATCCATGACCGACCCCGCAGCAACCGCGACACCGGGTGCGGTGTTCGCGTCATCACCATTGATCGACTTGACCACCGACACGCCCGGGTGAGCAGCCACACACGCGTATGCACTGTCCGTGCCAGTCGTCGCCCCGAGCGGCAACCCATCGACACCCAACGCCGGAGTGCCGTCCGCCAACACCGGAGTACCGGTCACGGTCGCCGTGTCCGTGTGCGTCCCACCCACCGCCGGCGCAGCCAACGTGCCGGTGCAGGTCATCGACGCACCCACCGCCAACTCCGTCGCCGGACACGACACCGAGGTGATCGCGTCATCGGTGACCGTCACCGGCGACAACCGCACGTCCCCGGTATTCGTCACGACAAACGTCACGTCCATCGACGAACCGGCAGCCACCGCCACACCCGGTGCGGTGTTCGCGTCATCGCCATTGATCGACTTCACGACCATCACACCGGGGTGAGCAGCCACAAACGCGTGCGCACTGTCCGTGCCGGTTGTCGCCCCGAGCGGCAGGCCATCCACACCCAACGCCGGGGTGCCGTCGGCCAGGACCGGGGTCCCCGACACGGTCGCGGTATCCGTGTGCGTGCCACCAATCGCAGGGGCAGCCAACGTGCCGGTGCACGTCATCGACGCACCCACCGCCAACTCCGTTGCCGGACACGACACCGACGTGATCGCGTCGTCGGTGACCGTCACCGGCGACAAGCGCACGTCACCGGTATTCGTCACCACAAACGTCACGTCCATCGTCGAACCTGCGGTCACGGCCACGCCGGGTGCGGCATTGGCGTCGTCACCACTGATCGACTTGACCACCGTCACGCCGGGGTGAGCCGCCACAAAGGCGTGGGCGCTGTCGGTGCCGGTCGTCGCAGCCAACGGCAAGCCATCCGACCCGAGAGCCGGGGTGCCGTCCGCCAACACCGGCGTACCGGTGACCGTCGCGGTATCCGTGTGCGTCCCACCTACCGCCGGCGCAGCCAACGTGCCGGTGCACGTCATCGACGCACCCACCGCCAACTCCGTTGCCGGACACGACACTGACGTGATCGCGTCGTCGGTGACCGTCACCGGCGACAAGCGCACGTCACCGGTATTCGTCACCACAAACGTCACGTCCATCGTCGAACCTGCGGTCACGGCCACGCCGGGTGCGGCATTGGCGTCGTCGCCGTTGATCGACTTGACCACCGTCACGGCAGGGTGAGCAGCCACATACGCGTATGCGCTGTCGGTGTCCGTCGTGGCAGCCAACGGCAGCCCGTCCGGGCCGAGTGCCGGGGTGCCGTCCGCGAGGACCGGGGTACCCGACACGGTCGCCGTATTCGTGTGCGTCCCGCCAATCGCCGGCGCAGCCAACGTGCCGGTGCACGTCATCGACGCATCCACCGCCAACTCCGTCGCCGGACACGACACCGACCCGATCGCGTCGTCGGTGACCGTCACCGGCGCCAAGCGCACGTCCCCGGTATTCGTCACCACAAACGCCACATCCATCGACGAACCGGCAGCCACCACGACGCCCGGTGCGGTGTTTGCGTCGTCACCATTGATCGACTTGACCACCGTCACGCCGGGGTGAGCAGCCACATAGGCGTGCGCGCTGTCCGTGCCGGTCGTCGCCCCGAGCGGCAAGCCATCCGACCCGAGAGCCGGTGTGCCGTCCGCCAACACCGGCGTACCGGTGACCGTCGCGGTGTTCGTGTGCGTACCGCCAATCGCGGGGGCAGCGAGTGTGCCGGTGCAGGTCATCGACGCACCGACCGCCAACTCCGTCGCCGGACACGACACCGACGCGATCGCGTCGTCGGTGACCGTCACCGGCGCCAAGCGCACGTCCCCGGTATTCGTCACGACAAACGTCACATCCATGACCGAGCCCGCCGTAACCGCGACACCTGGTGCCACATTGGCGTCGTCGCCGTTGATCGACTTGACCACCGTCACGCCAGGGTGAGCAGCCACAAACGCGTATGCACTGTCGGTGTCCGTCGTGGCAGCCAACGGCAGGCCGTCCGGGCCGAGAGCTGGGGTGCCGTCCGCCAACACTGGCGTACCGGTGACCGTCGCGGTATCCGTGTGCGTCCCGCCGACAGCCGGCGCAGCCAACGTCGCGGTGCAGGTCATCGACCCACCGACCGCCAACTCCGTCGCCGGACACGACACCGACGCGATCGCGTCATCAGTGACCGTCACCGGCGACAACCGCACGTCACCGGTGTTCGTCACGACAAACGTCACATCCATGACCGACCCCGCCGCAACCGCGACACCGGGTGCGGTGTTCGCGTCGTCACCATTGATCGACTTGACCACCGTCACGGCAGGGTGAGCAGCCACATACGCATGCGCACTGTCCGTGCCAGTCGTCGCCCCGAGCGGCAACCCATCCACACCCAAGGCCGGGGTGCCGTCCGCCAGGACCGGCGTGCCGGTCACCGTCGCGGTATCCGTGTGCGTCCCGCCAATCACGGGCGCAGCCAACGTCGCCGTGCAGGTCATCGACGCACCGACCGCCAACTCCGTTGCCGGACACGACACCGAGGTGATCGCGTCATCGGTGACCATCACCGGCGACAACCGCACGTCCCCGGTATTCGTCACCACAAACGTCACATCCATCGACGAACCCGCAGCGACCACCACACCCGGAGCGGAGTTCGCGTCGTCGCCATTGATGCTCTTGACCACCGTCACGGCAGGGTGAGCAGCCACATAAGCATGCGCACTGTCCGTGCCAGTCGTCGCCCCGAGCGGCAACCCATCCACACCCAACGCCGGGGCGCCGTCCGCCAACACCGGCCTACCGGTGACCGTCGCGGTATCCGTGTGCGTGCCACCAACCGCCGGCGCGGCCAACGTCGCGGTGCAGGTCATCGACTCACCCACCGCCAACTCCGTCGCCGGACACGACACCGACGTGATCGCATCGTCGGTGACCGTCACCGGCGACAAGCGGACGTCACCAGTATTCGTCACCACAAACGTCACATCCATGACCGACCCCGCCGCAACCGCGACACCGGGTGCGGTGTTCGCGTCGTCACCATTGATGCTCTTGACCACCGTCACGGCAGGGTGAGCAGCCACATACGCATGAGCACTGTCCGTGCCGGTTGTCGCCCCGAGCGGCAAGCCATCCACACCCAACGCCGGGGTGCCATCGGCCAACACCGGCGTACCGGTCACGGTCGCGGTGTCGGTGTGGGTGCCACCGGCAGCCGGCGCGGCCAACGTCGCTGTGCAGGTCATCGACGCACCCACGGCCAGTTCCGTTGCCGGACACGACACCGACGTGATCGCATCGTCGGTGACCGTCACCGGCGACAACCGCACGTCACCGGTATTCGTCACGACAAACGTCACATCCATCGTCGAACCCGCGATCACGGCGACACCGGGTGCGGTGTTCGCGTCATCACCATTGATCGACTTGACCACCGACACGGCAGGGTGAGCAGCCACAAACGCATAGGCGCTGTCGGTGTCCGTCGTGGCACCCAACGGCAGGCCGTCCGGGCCGAGTGCCGGCGAGCCATCGGCCAACACGGGCGTACCGGTCACGGTCGCGGTGTCGGTGTGGGTGCCACCGGCAGCCGGCGCGGCCAACGTCGCTGTGCAGGTCATCGACGCACCCACCGCCAACTCCGTCGCCGGACACGACACCGACACGATCACGTCATCGGTCACAGTCACCAGCGACAACCGCACGTCCCCGGTATTCGTCACGACAAACGTCACATCCATGACCGACCCCGCAGCAACCGCGACACCGGGTGCGGTGTTCGCGTCGTCACCGTTGATGCTCTTGACCACCGTCACGGCCGGGTGAGCAGCCACATAAGCGTGCGCACTGTCCGTGTCCGTGGTCGCAGCCAACGGCAAGCCATCCGACCCGAGAGCCGGTGTGCCGTCCGCCAGGACTGGCGTACCGGTCACGGTCGCGGTATCCGTGTGCGTCCCGCCAATCGCGGGGGCAGCGAGTGTGCCAGTGCAGGTCATCGACGCACCCACCGCCAACTCCGTCGCCGGACACGACACCGACGCGATCGCATCGTCGGTGACCGTCACCGGCGACAAGCGCACGTCTCCGGTATTCGTCACCACAAACGTCACGTCCATCGACGAACCGGCAGCCACCGCGACGCCCGGTGCGGTGTTCGCGTCATCGCCATTGATCGACTTCACGACCGTCACGGCAGGGTGAGCCGCCACATACGCGTATGCACTGTCGGTGTCCGCCGTGGCAGCCAACGGCAGCCCGTCCGGGCCGAGTGCCGGCGAGCCGTCGGCCAGGACCGGGGTACCCGACACGGTCGCCGTGTCGGTGTGCGTCCCGCCAATCGCGGGGGCAGCCAAGCTCGCCGTGCACGTCATCGACCCACCGACCGCCAGCTCCGTCGCCGGACACGACACCGACGCAATCGCGTCATCGGTGACCGTCACCGGCGACAAGCGCACGTCACCGGTATTCGTCACGACAAACGTCACATCCATCGTCGAACCCGCCGCAACCGCGACACCCGGAGTGGTGTTCGCGTCGTCACCGTTGATGCTCTTGACCACCGACACGGCAGGGTGAGCAGCCACAAACGCGTGCGCACTGTCCGTGCCAGTCGTGGCAGCCAACGGCAACCCATCCGACCCGAGAGCCGGGGTGCCATCCGCGAGGACCGGGGTCCCCGAGACCGTCGCGGTATCCGTGTGCGTGCCACCCACCGCCGGCGCAGCCAACGTGCCGGTACACGTCATCGACGCACCCACCGCCAACTCCGTTGCCGGACACGACACCAACGCGATCGCATCGTCGGTGACCGTCACCGGCGACAACCGCACGTCCCCGGTATTCGTCACGACAAACGTCACATCCATCGTCGAACCCGCACCAACCGCCACACCGGGTGCCACATTGGCGTCGTCACCATTGATCGACTTGACCACCGTCAGGGCAGGGTGAGCCGCCACAAACGCATAGGCGCTGTCGGTGTTGGTCGTGGCACCCAACGGCAACCCATCCACACCCAACGCCGGCGACCCATCGGCCAACGCCGGAGTACCCGACACCGTCGCCGTGTCACTGTGCGTCCCGCCAACCGCGGGCGCAGCCAAGGTGGCGGTGCACGTCATCGACGCACCCACCGCCAACTCCGTTGCCGGACACGACACCGAGGTGATCGTGTCGTCGGTGACCGTCACCGGCGACAACCGCACGTCACCGGTATTCGTCACCACAAACGTCACGTCCATCGACGAGCCCGCCGCAACCGCGACACCGGGTGCCGCATTGGCGTCGTCACCATTGATCGACTTGACCACCGACACGCCCGGATGAGCGGGCGTGAACGCGTACGCGCTGTCGGTTACCTGCACGTTCGACGCCGCCGTGCCGTCGGCTCCCAACGCCGGCTGACCGTCGGCCGCGATCGGTGTCCCGAGCACGGTCACCGTGTCGGCATGGGTATCCCCGGCGGCCGGGGCCGCCAATGACCCTGAACAGGTCATCGACGCACCGGCAGCCAAGGCGGTCGCCGGGCACAACACCGATGCCAGCGCGGGATCGGTGACCGTCACCGGCGACAAGCGCACGTCACCGGTATTCGTCACGACAAACGTCACATCCATCGTCGAACCCGCCGCCACCGCGACACCGGGTGCCGCATTGGCGTCGTCACCATTGATCGACTTGACCACCGTCACGGCAGGGTGAGCCGCCACAAACGCAAAGGCGCTATCCGTGTCGGTCGTCGCACCCAACGGCAACCCATCCACACCCAACGCGGGCGACCCATCCGCCAACGCCGGGGTCCCCGACACGGTCGCGGTGTCGACGTGGGCCCCGCCGACCGGCGGAGCTGCCAGCAGGGTCGAACACGTCATCGACGCACCGGCAGCCAAGGCGGTCGCGGGGCACGACACCGAACCCAATGCATCGTCGGTGACCGTCACCGGCGACAACGAGATATCCCCGGTATTGGTCACCTGGAACTCGACCAACATGCTCGATCCGGCCGCCACCGCAACACCCGGAGCGGCATTGGCGTCCTCCGCGTTGATCGACTTCACCACGGTCACGCCTGGGTGAGCCGGCACGTAGGCGAACGCCGGGTCGGTCACCACCGTGTCGGGCAGCACCTGTCCGTCGACACCGTATGCCGGGCTGCCGTCGGCCTGCACCGGCCTGCCGGTCACGGTCGCGAGGTCGGAGTGAGTGCCCCCGACCTCCGGTGCCGGGATCCACGCTTGGCAGGTCATCGACTGCGCCGGGTTGAGGGCGGTGCCGGGGCAATCGATCACCGTCGCCACGGAGTCGGTGACTGTCACCGGCGCCAGGCGCACATCGCCGGTGTTCGTCACGACGATCTCCACGAACATGTCCGAGCCGGCGTCGACCGCCACACCCGGAGCCACATTCGCGTTATCTCCATTGATCGACTTGACCACCGTCATCGCCGGATGAGCCGGCGTATACGCCCACGCCACGTCGGAACCCGTCGGAGCCGGGATCTCCGTCCCCGTGGCCGGGTCGATGATCGGTGATCCGTCCGCCTGGGTCGGGCGTCCCGTCGTGTTGGCGGTGTCGAGGTGCGTGCCACCCGTGGCGGGGGCCACCCAGGTCGCGGTGCACGTCATCGTGGTGCCCGCATCGAGCACCGACTGCGGGCAGACGATGGCACCCGTCGGGATCACGCTGTCGCTCACGGTGACGTCGACCAGCGGCGTGTTGCCGGTGTTCGTCACGACGAACGTCACCGTCATGACATCGCCCGGGGTCACCGACGCACCAGCACCGATGGTGTTGGCGTCGACCCCGTTGATGAGCTTGGCGACCGTGATCTTCGGCTCTGCCCCAACGGCATATGCGGCATCCGTGTCGGTCACCGGGGTCGGGAGCGGCTGCCCGTTGACGATGCCGGTCGCGGTGCTGGTGGCGGTGTCGGTGTGCTGCACTGCCGCGCCGGGAGCAGGCAGGTATGCCGTGCACGTCATGGTCGCGCCGACCGCCAACGTGCTCGCCGGGCACGAGATATCACCGGCCGGGATGACGTCGTCGGTGACCACGACCGGGTCCAGCGGTGTCGAGCCGATGTTGGCGACGAAGAAGGTCACCGTCATCGTCGATCCCGGGATGACGAACGTGCCAGGCGCCGTGTTGGCATCGGCGGCGTTGATCTTCTTGACGATGTAGACCCCGGGTTGGACGGTCTGGGCGTTGGCCACATCGGTGGCGCTGACTTCGGGCACGGGCGCCCCGGTGAGGGGGTGGGTCATCGGGGTGTCGTCGGCGAACACGGGGGTGCCGGTGACGGTCGCCGTGTTGGTGTGCTGGGTGAGCGGGGCCGGGGCGACGAACGTCGCACGGCATACCATCGACTGTCCCGGGTCGAGGGCGGACTTTTCGCAGGTGATGTCCCCGGCGGGGATCTGGTCGTCGGTGACAACGACCGGGTTGAGCCGGGTGTTGCCGGTGTTTGTCACCGCGAAGGTGACATTGACGGTGTCTCCGGTGACGACCTGCGGACCTGGCGCGGCATTGGCGTCGAGCCCGTTGAGGTATTTCGTCAGCGAGATCCCCGGTTTCGGGTCCGCATAGCCATGTGCGGAATCCGTCGCCGTCACGTCCGGCAGGACGGTGCCGTCGGTCAGGACCGGCGGGGTGCCGGTGGCGGTCGCGGTGTCGGAATGGGTCACACCAGCCGCGGGTGCCGCCAGGGAGGCCCGGCAGGTCATCGACGTGCCCGGGTCCAGCAGGGTGGCCGGGCAGACGATGTCACCCGGAGCCAGCACGCTGTCGGTGACGACGACCGGGTCCAGCCGGACGTTGCCGGTGTTGCTCACGACGAACTCGAAGAGCATCGTGCCGGGAGACGCGAGAGCTACCCCCGGCGCGGCGTTGGCGTCCTGGCCGTTGATCTTCTTGACCACCGCGATCTTCGGGTCGGCGCCGAAGTAGTGCGACGGGTCGGTGACGGTCACGGTCGGGTTGACTGCGAGCGTGCCATCGACGTTCGTCGGTTGGGCACCGGTGGCGACGACCGTGCCGACGTTGGCGTACTGACCGGCGCCGGCCACCCCGGTGGCCGTGCAGATGGCCATGTCGCCGGGGAAGAGGAAGGTGAAGTTGCTCCCGTCGCCGCAGTCGATGGTGAGCGGGTCGACCTTGTCGTCGGTCACCTCGATGGTCTCGGTGTTGTTCCCCGTGTTCTTCACGACATAGGTCCAGGTCACCGTCGACCCGATGGCCACCAGCGGACCGGGAGCGGCATCGGCATCCACGCCGTTGGTGTATTTCGTGATCTCGGCACCGAGGGTGAAGCCCATATAGGTGGCCGGGTCGGTATCGCTCACGGGGACGGTGCCGGGCAAAGCGCTCGTGCCGGTGACCGTCGGGGTGCCGGTGACGGTGCCGAGGTTGGTGTGTATGCCGGCCACCGAGGTGCCGTCGACGGCATACAGCCAGGTCTCTCCGACGTCGAGGACCGCGTTGCCGTTCGTGTCTCCCGAGAGGTATGCCGTGGCGAGGGTGCCGAGCTTGTCGTCGGTAAGCGTGATCGACATGAGGGCGACGTCGCCGGTGTTGGTCACCTCGTAGGTCCACCGCACCGGCTCGCCGACGAGCACCACCGGTTTGACCCCGGTGTTGGCGTCGAGCGCCTGCACCTTCTTGACCAGGTCGATCGCTGGGAAGACCGGCTTGATCAACCCGAGGTCGAGGGTGGCATTGGTGAGCCCGCCGGGCTCACCGCCGACGACGGTGCGCGTGGTGGTGTTGAACGACGCGCTCAGGGTGATGACCTTGGACACGACCGACCCGTCGGCACCCGCGACGGCGTTGCTGTCGTTGTTGACGTCGGTGTTGGGGTCCGCTGTGTCTGTGGTGGCCGTCGTGGCAGTCCAGCCGTCCAGCGGTCCGCCGGCGACGAAGAGACTGGCGGGCAGTTCGACGGAGTAGTCCCCGGGGACCAGACCGGTGAAGGAGTAGGCGCCATTGGCCGTCGTCGTCGTCGCGACCACCGAACCGTCGGCGCGATGCAGCACGACCGTCGTGCCGTCGGGGACCGCGACGTCGATGGCCGGGTTGTAGAGGCCGTTGCGGTCGACGTCCTGGAAGACCAGATCACCGAGGGTGAGCAGCGCGGCATACCCGAAATCCACGTCGGTGCGGTTCTGCGCGGGAGCAAGGGTGAGCGCTGTTGTGCTCGCGCTGGCCGTGCCGTCGGCGTCGTAGGTCGGCGTCGCGGTGACCCCCGAGACCGTGACCGTGTAGGCCCCGGCCGGGAGGTTCGAGACGAGGTAGGTGCCGTTGGCGTCGGTGGTCGTGGTGTAGGTGAGATCGTCGGCGCTCGCGACGCCGTCGGGACCCAGCCAGACCACCGTCACCGTGGCCCCGGCGATGCCGGCCTCGCCAGCGTCGAGGGTTCCATTGGCGTTGGCGTCGAACCACACCGTGTCGCCAATGGAGCCCAGACCGGAGAGGCCCAGGTCGATGGTGAGGTTGGTGTAGTTGTCCAGGGCGCGCGCGGGCAGGGTGATGCCGTTGGTGTTGTCTCCGGTGGGTTCCTGGCCAGTGGGGAAGCCGGCGACGACGACATACGACAGGGTGTGCACGCTCGAGACCACCGAGCCGTCTGGGGCCAGCGAGCCGTCCTGTGCGGCCCGGTCGTTCTGGTCCTCGGTGCCCACGGTCGGCATCGGGGCCCACCCGGCCAGATGGCCGCCGGCCGCGAGTTCGGCCGCGGGAATGCGCACATAGACCTGGCCGGCGACGAGATCCTTGAACAGGTACTTCCCGCCCGACGTGGTCTGACTGCCGAGGATGGTGTCGTCGGCGGTGCCGCGCAGGCCGTCCGGCCCGGCATTCCACAGCTCGACCGTCGTGCCGTCCGGGGCGGTCAGGTCGCCGGTGGAGTACTTCCCATCGCCATTGCGGTCGATGAAGACGAGGTCCCCGACGTAGAAGGCGTAGGTGCCGACCTCGACCCGGTTGGACTGCAGCATCTGGTAGGGCGCGGTCGCGCCGGTGCCGTTGCGGATCGTCGGGGTGAACCCGGTGAACCGGTCGGCATACCACTCGTTGGGTTTGTTGCCGTTGGCCTGCAGAGTGAACGTGACGTCGATGGCCGATCGGGTGCCGCCGGAGACCGAGACCGCAGCCAGATCTGGAGTGGCGACGAACATGAAGGCCGTGACCTGCGACAGGGCCGTGGGGCAGCTGCCGGTGCCGCTCACCCGGGTGAAGGACGTGCCGTTGAAGGAGCACCACGTCGAGGTGTTGGCGTTGTAGTCCTGGTTGACCGTCGCGGGCGGATCGGCGGTGTAGGTGAAGGTGCCCGCAACCGCCGGCTTGGCCGGGTCATTGCTGAACGTGGTCGTCGGGACTGCGGTCAGAGCGACGGTGCCGGTGTAGGTCGAACCCGGCACGCGGGACACCCCGGCGGTGTTGGACGTGTCGCCCGAGTAGGGGAAGACCTCGATGAACCGCATCGCCTGGACGTTGACGAGGTTGGAGAAGTTGCGGGCCCGCAGCGTGTAGACCTGAGTGTCGTTGAGCAGGTCAAGCGAGTTGTCCACCTGCTTGCTCAGGGCGACCTGGGCGTTCTGGGTGAGGTTGACGGTGTGCGGGTCGGAGATGGGCAGGGATGCCGCCGAGGACACCGTGGCGGTGTTGACCAGCGCGGTGCCGGCCGCAGCGGTCGGGTCGGTTGTTGTGCAGAACCGCAACGTCGGCCACGTCGTGTTGAACGCCAGATCGCCGAGGTTCCAGGTCAGCCGGGTCTGCCCCGCGGCCGGGGTGTTGGGCTCGACCTGTGCGGCCGGGGTGCCTCCGGTGATCGTGCCACTGCACGAGGGGTCATAGGTAGCGCCCACCGGCAGGACGTCGACGACTGTGACGGCGCTGGCCGTCGATCCGGTGGACAGCGAGGTCCCGGACGGCTGGATCTGCCAGACGATGGTGTTGCCGGCCGGAGCCGAGCCGGTCTGGTCGATCGCGGCGGCACCCGAGCCGATCCCGTCGACCGTGATGGTGTTCTTCTTGATGTTGAGCGTGCCGCGGATGAGCGTGGCGCGATCACCGTTGGTGTGGGTGGTCTCCGGGGCCGGGACATAGAGGTTGCTGCTCATCGAGACCAGGGCGCCTGTCGTGGCGTTCGAGCCCCAAGCACCGACGTAGTTGGCCAGCACCGTGCCGGTCGGGATCAGCTCGCCGTCGTGCGGCGCGCCGTAGAAGGTGTCGCGCGCCCGCAGCAGCATCCGCCAGTTGCGCGAGACGCTCGTGGTCGTCTGGGTGAGACCGTCGACGATCGTCGGGTCGACGGCGCGCATCCGCACGACGTTGACCGCGTTGATGCCGCCAGGCACCAGGTTCGGATCGGCGAACCACCCGCCCACCGGAGGTGTGGTGCGGCAGCCGTTGACCGCAGCTGCCTGGGCGGTCCACTTGCCCCAGTAGCGCCCGTCGGTCGTGTTGAAGGTGTCCAGACCTGGGTATGCCGTGGAGTTGACGACTCCGGCCACTCCCGCCTGGGCGGAGTTGTACAGCGGGTCGACCGCGCTGAGGTCGTAGTGGCCATATTCGAAGGTCCAGAACGAGGCCACCGACCCGGGGTAGCCCGCGGTGGACCCGGGTGCGTTGAACCACGCATAGGTGCCGGCCGGCGCACCGGGGTATTGGTCGGTCGCCGGGACGAGCACCTGGGTGGAGTTGTCGAAGACGTCACACGAGACGGCACCCTTGAAGCCGACCTCGCCGCCATACCCGAGGTTCTGCGAAGTCATGATGAGCTGCCCGGGCTCTCGTAGGCCGCGCCCGTCCTGATAGTTCGTCATGCCCGGCAACACGGCATTCGTGGGGTTGCCGTTGTTCCACACCGTGGTCGGGACGTTGATGTAGTTCTTCGTCGAGTTGGGACTGACCGAATACGGCGGGGCGATGGCCAGCGGCGAGCTGGCGACGTCGTTGCTCGCGGTGTTGGTGGGCATCGCCGTGCACCCGGAGGTGAGCGGGTTCGTGGCATAGGGATCGGTGGCCGGGTCACAATAGCCCGGCTCGAACCCCGTGCCGTAGTTGGACTGGCCCGACGTCGACGAGGGATCGAAGCCCGCCATCCGGTTCCAGAGTGTGCCGGTGCCGGTGTTGTTGCCGGGGACACCGTCGAGGGCATCCATGGCCCGGTCCGGGATGAACACCTGGTAGATGTAGGCCGCGATGAAATAGGGGCCATTGGTCAGGTCGCCGGTGCCATTGGCGTATTTCGTCGGGAACGGCCCACCCTGGACGATGCCGTTCAACGAGAACGTATACGGCGCGGTCGTGCTCCCGGCCGGCCGGGAGTAGCTGCACGTCCCGGAGTCGACGACGCCGGTGCCGTTGGTCTGCGAGTAGCCGATCGGGACCACCGTGCTGGCCCCGTTGTTGCGGATGCAGCTGGTGATGTAGTGCTCGATGTCACCGCCGGGGAAGGGGTTGAACGTGTTGGCGCCCGACGCGAAGAACATGTCGTCGGTGAAGGTCAGCGGCAGCGCGATCGGTTCGTTGCCTTTGCTGGGTGAGCTGATCCCGAACTGGAAGGTGGCGATCCGGCCCCGAAGTGTCTCGCCGTTGACGGTGTAGTAGCCGATCGCGTTCGTGTAGAGCGTCTTGTTGAGGTCGTACCTGAACCCCGACGACACGACGAAGGGGTTGACGATCGGCGCGCTCGGCACGGCATTCGGGATCGCGGTCGGGTTGGTCGCGATATTGGCGATCGCCGACTGGGTGCTCGTCGCGTATGCCGTGGACGTGAACGTCGAGCCGTTCGGAGAGGGGTTGACCCGTAGGTCCCACTGGAGCAGCTTGGCCGTGCCGGAGGTCGACCACGACGAGAGGTTGCAGACCAGGGTGACCGAGCCGTCCGGGTTGTTGGTCACCGTCGACATGGGCACGGTGCCACTGGTCGCCAGGCAGATGCTGGGCAAGGCCCCACCGGTGATCGATGCCCCGGCAGCGGGGACCACCCGCTGGACCACGGTGACATTGGCCAATGGGGTCGACAGCGCGGCGACCTGGTTGGACGCGGACACGGCCCAGAGGAACGAGGTCACGTCCTGGGAGCGGACGACATTGTCGGTGTTGGAGCAGTCGTCGCCGGGGGCGTACGAGCCGGGACAGGCCGAAGCCGGGTCGGTGGCAAAGGGACCGGTGCCCGAGAGCGGCCCGTTGCCCCAGGTGCCGAGCTGGACGACCCAGGTCGGCCGGAGGGCACCGTTGACCGTCGTGCCGGGGCTGACCGGTGCGGAGAGCCCGATCGACGGTGAGGAACCTGTCGTGAGCTGCTGGTCGGGGCCGCCACCCACGACCTGGAAGTAGGTCGGCGCCGCCGGGATCCGGACGGTGTAGGGCCCCCCGGTGAGGGCGGTGAACGAGTACAGCCCGCTGGCATTGGTGGTGGTGGTGCGCACTACCGTCCCGGTGCTGTCGAGCAGCTGGACGGTGACTCCGGCGAAGCCGGTCTCGTCGGCGGTGTTGACCCCGTCGGCCGAGGCGTCGCGCCAGATCAGGCCGTTGATCTCGGTGGCCGCCGGGGCGCCGGGAGCAGTGGCCGCGACGGCGGGGGTGGACCACAGGGTCGCGCCGATGAGTGGGGCAAGGATCGCGCTGAGTGTCATGACAACAGCAGTCATCGCGCGTGTGCTGCGAGCTCGGATACCGGCCATGCCGCGTAGCCCCCTCGAGTGACCGACCGCAGCGTCATGAGGGACATTGACGCTCGGTCGCGAACCGAGAGCGTGCGGGCCTGCTCCCGGCGACGTGGGCCCCGTCGGCTGAAGACCCCCGATCACTGAGGTTCAGCAGACGCCGATGCGGGCTTTTCGGCCTCACCGAACCAGTCCGGGAGGGAGCCGGTCAAGGCGGGCTTAACCCGGTTGATGTCACCCAGAGGCGGGTTAACGGCTGATCGACGGTGACCTCGGCCCAGCGCTCGACCGCCAGCAGTCCCAGCGTTATCCACATCCTCGAGCGATTGTGACCTCCTTATCCACCGGTCTTGTCCACAGGATTGTGGATACTGGGGGACACCCTGCCCCCCGTGCCACACCAGGAGCGCCGTGCACCCCTTGCTCACCCTCGCGATTGCCCTCATCGTCCTGGGCATCGTGCTGAGCCTGGTCGCGATGACCGGAGCGATCGGCACCTCCCCGGGCTGGTACGCCATCCTCGCCGGCGGCGCCCTCGGGGTCTACGTCAAGTACGTCGTCGAGGGAAAGGACCAGGGTAAGGACAAGGGCGACGGCAAGGGCCGGCCGTAGCCCCTCGGTTCAGTCCCCGGTAGCGACCGGACGCGACGGGTCGTTGGACCAGGCCGACCACGAGCCCGGATAGAGCGGCACGTCGACGCCGAGCGTCGCCAGCGCCAGCACCCCCTGCGCTGCCGACACTCCCGACCCGCAGTAGATCCCGATCGGCCGGCCATCCGCCGCGGCCTTCAGCAGGGGCGCCAACCGCTCGCGCAGCACCTGCTCGGACGGCATACCTCCGGGGTATGCCGTGTCGGCACCGGCGAAGAGACCGCTCACCGGCACATTGACCGCGCCGGGGATGTGGCCGGCCTTCGGGTCCAGGGGCTCGGTCTCGCCGCGGAAGCGCTCTGGTGCCCGCACGTCAACGAGAGTCCCGACCGCACCGACCGCGGCGGCCTCGTCTGCGGTGAGCGTGGGCAACCCTCCGAGCTGCACCTCCAGCCGGCCCCCGGCAGCGGGAGCATCAGCCGGGGCACCGGCAGCGGGAGCATCCCCAGCGGAGGACGTCACCGGCATACCTGCGCTCTGCCACGCGGCGATCCCGCCGTCGAGCACCCGGACCTCGAGCCCAGCCCAGCGCAACACCCACCAGGCCCGGCCCGCAGCGAAGGACCCAGCCTCGTCATAGACGACCACCGGTCGGCCCACGCGCACCCCGGCTGCGGCCAGCCCGGCGGCCAGCGCGTCGACGTCGGGCAGCGGGTGGCGACCGTCGCGCGGATCTCCGGTATGCCGGGTGAGCACCGTCTCGAGGTCGAGGAAGCGCGCGCCGGGAAGGTGCGCCACGGCATACCGGGCCGCTCCGGCAGCAGCGGGTTCGCCCAGGCGCCACCGCACGTCCAGCAGGGTGACCGCATCGCGCTCCAGCGCGGCGGCGAGTTCGGGAACGGTGACCAGGACGTCTGCACGAGCCATGCCCGCAGCGTATGCCGGCCCGCACGCCGACACCTGGGCTGGTTCCGCCTATCCGTAGGTGTCGCGCGGACCTTGACCCTTGACGCGCAGCTTGCCCTTGACCCACGACGGGGCGTGTGGACCTTTGACGACGAGCTCGGTGACGATGCCCGCCCCGACCTCGGCCTCGATCCGCCCGAGCACCATCGAGGTGAGCAGCCGCATCTGGGTGGCCCACGCCGTCGATTCGGCGGCGACGGTGAGCACCGATCCCTCGAAACTGCTCGGCTGCACGTGTGCGGCGATGTCCGGGCCGACGATCTGCTCCCAGCGCCCGACGACCGACCCGACGGTGACATCGGCGACCCAGCCACGGTCGGCGAGTAGCCGATCGAGTTCCTCACCGACGAGGGCCGGATCGCGGCCGTCCTTGCCGGGACCGCTCGCGCTCGTCTGGGTGGCCGGCCGGCGGCGCTTCGATGGCTTCATCCCGGGGCGAAAACCTTTGTCCCGTGCGACTTTTCGAGCCCGTTGCAGGGCATCGCGGGCGGCGTCCCGCGGGTCGGGTTCCCCACCGGCAGGTATGCCGTCGGGACTGGCTGAGCCCTCAGAGCCCTCAGAGCCCTCGGAGCCCTCGACAGGGAAATCCGGGTCAGTCGCCATCGCCGGGCTCCTGAGGTTGCGTGCCCTCGAGGACCTCTCCGAGCACTTCGCCGAGCGTCACGGCATACGTGCGACCTGACGCGCGCAGCGCCTCCGGGACGTCGGCTCCGACCGCCGCCGTGACGAGCACCTGCTCGCAGTCGGCAACGAGGGTGGCCAGCCGCTCGCGGCGTTCGACGTCGAGCTCGGCGAAGACGTCGTCGAGCACGAGCACCGGGTCTTCGCCGAGGTCACGACGCAGGAGTTGGTAGGCCGCGAGCTTGAGACCCAGCGCGAACGACCAGCTCTCGCCGTGACTGGCGTAGCCCTTGGCCGGCAGCGGGCCGAGGCTCAGCACCACGTCGTCGCGGTGCGGGCCGACCAGGGTGATCCCGCGCTCGATCTCGGCCTGCCGCTGCGCCTGGAAGCTCGCGAGCAGTTCCGCGCGCAGCGCGTCGATCTCAGGCACCTCCCCGGCCGCAATGGCCGCCGCGGTCTCATCGCGCACGCTCGCCCGGTAGCTCACCGCGGCCTCGCTGACGCCGGCGCTCACCTGCTGGTATGCCGTGCGCAGGAAGGGTGCCAGGTCGCGCAGCAGGCGCAGCCGGGCGTAGAGGAGTTGGGCGCCGACCTCGGCGAGGTGGTGGTTCCACACGTCGAGGGTGTGCAGGGCGCTGACCACCGGGTCGCCGTCGTCAGGGATCGTCGGATCGATGCCCGCCGGTGCCGCTGCTGGTGCCGTCACGTCGGGAGCGGGCGTCGCGGCCGGGGCGGGTCGCACGGCATACCGGCGTCTGGGTCCGGCCCGCAAGACGGGCGCGGCCGACTTGAGCAGGGCATTGCGTTGTTTGAGGATGCGGTCGTAGTCGGTGCGCACGCCCGACCAGCGTGGCTGCCGGGCAACGAGCAGGTCGTCGAGGAAGGCGCGGCGCACCGACGGGTCGCCCTTGACCAGGGCCAGGTCTTCCGGGGCGAAGAGCACGGTGCGCAGGGTGCCCAGGATGTCGCGGGTGCGGGGGAGCGGCGACTTGTTGAGCCGGGCCCGGTTGGCTCGGCCGGGGGTGAGCTCGAGTTCGACGAGGGTCTCGCGGCCATGGCGGACGACGGCAGCGCGGATGACGGCTTGCCCGGCACCGAAGCGGACCAAGGGTTGATCGGTGGCGACCCGGTGGCTGCCGAGGGTGGCGACATAGCCGATGGCTTCGACGAGGTTGGTCTTGCCCTGGCCGTTGAGGCCCATGATCGTTGTCACCCCGGGCGCGAGCGGGAGGTCGGCCACGGCATACGACCGGAAATCCACGAGCCAGAGGTGACGGACATGCACGCATCGATCATGCCGTGTCCCGCCGTCACCCATCACCCGTGGCGCAGGGCCTCACCTTCGGCCGTGGTCATGACCGCGTGCCCGCCGAACTGGCCGCGCAGCGCCGCGACCGCCTGCAGCGCGGGGCTGACTGGCTGGCGGGAGGCGAACCGGGCGAAGAGCGAGGCGGCGATGACCGGCATCGGCACCGCGTTGGCGATGGCTTCCTCGACCGTCCAACGACCCTCACCGGAGTCGTTGGTGTAGTCCGAGACACCATCGAGGGTCGGGTTCTCATCGAGGGCGGTGACGAGCAGGTCCAGCAGCCAGGACCGCACGACCGTGCCCCGGCTCCACGCCTTGAAGCACCCGGGCACGTCCTTAACAATGTCCTTGGCCATGAGCAGTTCGTAGCCCTCGCCGTAGGCGTGCATGAGGGCGTATTCGATGCCGTTGTGCACCATCTTCGCGTAGTGGCCCGCGCCCACATCGCCGGCGTGCACAAACCCCAACTCGCGCTCACCCTCGGGGCGCAGCGCATCGAAAATCGGCATCGCCCGCTCGATGTCTGCCGCAGCACCGCCGGCCATCAGGCCGTAACCGTTGTCAAGGCCCCAGATCCCGCCGCTCACCCCACAGTCGAGGTAGCCGATGCCCTTGTCCGCCAACAATTTTGCGTTGACGAAGTCGTCGGTGAACCGCGAGTTGCCGCCGTCGATGACCAGGTCGCCCGGCTCGAGGACCTCGGCAAGCGCGACCACGGTGTCCCGAGTCGGCGCACCCGCAGGCACCATGACCCAGACCACCCGCGGAGCGGCGAGCGCGGCGACCAACGCCGGCAGGTCGGCGACGTCGGAGACCGCCGGGTTGCGGTCATAGCCCACCACCTCGTGGCCCGCGCGGCGGATCCGCTCGCGCATGTTGCCGCCCATCTTGCCCAGCCCGATGAGACCCAACTGCATGGTGATCGCCTTCCGATGTGGTCCGGTATCCGGTGTTGCCCGTCGTCGTCAGGCTAAGCCCGGGTCGATCTCCCGGACCACCGCTTGCCGCCTGTTGTCACGGCACCCAGCCACCCGGCATACCGGCTCTCAGCTGGCAAAGCCCAGCCGGCAAAGCTCAGCTGGCGAAGCGCACCGGCATGAGGACGTAACGGTAGGACGCGTCAACCTCACCATCGGCGTCGGCCTGACCGGCGACAACCGCCGGCCGGCTGGGCTGGGTGAAGGACATCCGGGTGTAGGGGTGACCGAGCACGCCCAAACCGTCGAGGAAGTAGTGCGGGTTGAAGGCGATCTCCAACTCGGGGCCGGTGAGCGTGCACTCGACAGCTTCGGAGGCCTGGGCGTCGTCGCCGGTGCCGGCCTCGATGGCCAGCAGCCCGTCGGTGAAGCGCAGCCGCACCGGAGTGTTGCGCTCGGCGACCAGGGCCACCCGCTTGACCGCTTCGACGAGGGCACCGGTCTCGACGACGGCCTCGGTGTCGACGCTCGTCGGGAAGATCGAGGTGACCTTGGGGTATTCGCCGTCGAGCAGCCGAGTCGTCGCCCGCCGCTGGCCGGCCTCGAACCCGATCAGCCCGTCTCCTCCGGCGTTGCCGCCGAGCGCGAGCTCGATCGAGCCCTGCGCGCCCAGTGCCTTGGCGGTGTCCGAGAGCGTCTTGGCCGGGATGAGAGCGGTGTATGCCGCGTCGCTCGATGCGGGCGTCCAGGTCAGCTCGCGCATGGCCAGGCGATAGCGGTCGGTGGCGAGCAAGGTGACCTTCTCGCCCTCGATGCTCATCCGCACGCCGGTGAGGATCGGCAGGGTGTCGCCGCGGTCGGCGGCAACGGCGACCTGGTGGACCGCCTGAGTGAAGACATCGCCGGCGACCTGGCCGGAGGCTTCGGGCGAGGCCGGCAGCGTCGGGTAGTCCTCGGTCGGCATCTGCAGCAGCGCGAACCGGCTCGACCCACAGGTGACCTGCACCTTGTTGCCCTCGGTGGCGACATCGACGGGACGGCCGGAGGGCAGGCTGCGGGAGATCTCGGCGAGCAGGCGACCCATGACGAGGGTGCGTCCGCTTTCTTCGACGTCGGCGGGGACGGTGATCTTGGCCGAGACCTCGTAGTCGAACGCCGAGAGGGTGAGCGTGCCGGCGCGATCGGCCTCGATGAGCACCCCGGCCAGCACCGGGACAGGCGGACGGGCCGGCAGCCCACGGGCCACCCACGTCACGGCATCGGCCAGGACCTCACGCTCAACCCGGAACTTCACGGTTGCTCTCCACTCGTGCTCGGATCCCGGGTGCGACCAGCCGTTGGCTCGTGTGCCGCCCTGACCTGTCGGTCATGGGCAGCGTCGCCGGCCTCGGCACAGTCCCCGGGGTTTAGACCCTAATGCTTGTCCACTCTTTGGGCCAGGTGTGCTCAGGTTTGGGATGCCCGGCAGGTCATGTCCCCAGGCTCGTGATCGGGGCCGACTCCATATCTGTGTCTAGGTAGTCGTCGTCATAGGTGGTGTGGACACTGGGGATAACCCCCGTTTGCGCAGGTCGGCTCGGACAACCCCATGGGTATGCCGTGTGGACACCGCGGTGGATGAGGCCACCTGGGTGGGGATGACGGGAGGCGACGCACACGGCATACCGGACTTGTCCCCCGAAGCGGGCGGTTTTGTCCCCCAGATGGGGGAGATGTCCACAGCTATCCACAGGTTCCTGGGGATAAGTGGAGGGGATCAGCGCTGGCGGATGCGGGCGGTGAGCTCGGTGACCTGGTTGTAGATCGCCCGGCGCTCGCCCATCAGCTCGCGGATCTTGCGGTCGGCGTGCATGACCGTCGTGTGATCGCGGCCGCCGAAGGCCTGCCCGATCTTGGGCAGCGAGAGCTCGGTGAGCTCACGGCAGAGATACATCGCGATCTGCCGGGCGGTGACGAGCTGGCGCGACCGCGATGAGCCGCACAGGTCATCGACGCTGAGGGCGAAGTATTCGGCGGTGTGCTTCTGGATCGTCGTCACGGTGATCGGCACGGGTTGGTCGGTCGGCACGAGGTAGGTGAGCACGCTCTGACCCAGGGCCAGGTCGACCGGCTCGCGGTTGAGACTCGCGAAGGCCGTCACCCGGATGAGCGCGCCCTCGAGCTCGCGGATGTTGGAGGTGATCATCGTCGCGATGTATTCCAGGACATCGTCCGGGGCATTCATCCGCTCCTGGCTGGCCTTCTTGCGCAGGATCGCGATGCGGGTCTCCAGGTCGGGGGCCTGCACGTCGGTGATGAGGCCCCACTCGAACCGGCTGCGCAGTCGCTCCTCGAAGCTGGTGAGCTGCTTGGGCGGCAGGTCGGAGGTGATGACGACCTGCTTGCTCGCGTTGTGCAGCGCATTGAAGGTGTGGAAGAACTCCTCCTGGGTCTGCTCCTTGCCGGCGAGGAACTGGATGTCATCGATGAGCAGCACGTCGACCTCGCGATAGAGGCTCTGGAAGCGGCTCGTGCGGTCGTCGCGGATCGAGTTGATGAAGTCGTTGGTGAACTCTTCCGAGTTGACATAGCGCACTCGCACGTGCGGATAGAGGTGGCGGGTGTAGTGCCCGATCGCGTGCAGCAGGTGCGTCTTGCCCAGGCCCGAGGACCCGTAGATGAACAGCGGGTTGTAACTCTTGCCCGGCGCCTCGGACACCGCGTTGGCCGCGGCGTGCGCGAAGCGGTTACTCGACCCGGCGACGAAGGTCTCGAAGGTGTACTTCGGGTTGAGCCGGGTGCGCGCGGAGTCCTCCGCATCGCGGCGGCTGGTGATGGGGATGACATTCCCCATCCGATCGGTATGCCGGGCACCGTCCCGTTCGCGGCGGTCGTGACCGTCGTGACTGTCTTGGCCGTCGTGACCATCGTGGCTGCCGTGACGATCGTGGCCGCCGAAGCTCGACTGGCCCTCCGCGTGGAAGCGCTCGGTGCGGGCTCCGTTGTAGCGGTCCTCGTCGGAGACCGGGATCCGGAACGGGTCTTCGTCCACGCGCCGCGGCGGATGGACGGGGTGGCTGGCACCGCCGGCATCGTCACTGGATGTGCGGTCGCCGTGGTCGGTGGGCGTCACCGGGTCGAGGCTCTGGTCGACTGCGACCGCCAGGCGCACCTCGCGCCCGAGCTGAGCGCTCAAGGTGCGCACGACGGTGTCGTTGACCCGGTGCTCGATGATCGACTTGGTGTAGTCGTTGGGCACCTCGACCAGCGCGGTGCTGTCGAGCACTGCCACCAAACGGCCGAGACCGACGAAGGCGCGTTCGCTGGGGGTGAGGTCGGTGCCGTCGAGATCCCGAAGAGTGCGGTGCCAGACGTCACCGAGGTCGAGATTCTCGGAACTCATCGGCACACCCCCCTTGACTCGGTCGATGACCGCCGGAGGGCGGTCAGCACGCTGCTTCCCGTCGCCTCCAGGTGTCAGGGCGTCATGCACCGTGTGGAACCCCGACACCAGAGACGACGGGATCATACGTCGTCCACAGTGTTATCCACAGGGTGTGCATGAATGCCGCGGCACGATGGGGCTCGTCGTCGGCCAATGACGCGAAACCTTCGGGAGAACCAACGTGAGGGAAGCTGCGGTGGGCGGGATCAGACATTACACCGGTCTTCGGCGTGTCGCAGCCGAGTCGGCCGCAGCGGTGATTCACACTGGTGGGTTTGAGCGGCGACGTGATGATCCGCGTCGCCGAACGGTCGGCCGGCGGGCGCGTCCTGGGTCATCCACAGGCTGCCGGCGACGGCTGGTTTGACCCTGACAGGGGTGAACCGTACCCTTGACCGAGCCTTCCTCCGGCCGCTTTCGCATGCCCGTGCTCTGCGCGGGTCTCCGATTGCGACCGGCATACCGGCTGGACCGACCACCCTTGCCAGGCCGCTCACCGCGCGCGCCCGGCCGATCTGACGGAGAACTCACCGTGAGCAAGCGCACCTTCCAGCCCAACAACCGTCGTCGCGCCAAGACGCACGGTTTCCGTGCGCGGATGGCCACTCGCGCCGGCCGCGCCATCCTGGCCGGCCGTCGCCGCAAGGGCCGCGCCGAACTGTCTGCCTGAGGCTGCGGTGTGCTGGCCGCGCGGCACCGGCTGCGCGATGCCGCGCAGTTCCGCGCGGCAGGCCGCGGCCCTCGTGGCACTCGCACCGGCGGGCGGCTGCTCGTGGTGTCGCTAGCCTCGACCGACCCGACGGGGGTTCGTTCCCCCCGGGTCGGTTTTGTCGTGTCCAAGGCCGTGGGGGGTGCCGTGGTCCGCAACCTCGTGGCGCGTCGGCTGCGCGCCGCGACCGCGCCGCTGCTGGCCGGCATACCGGCTGGGGTCGACGTCGTGGTCCGAGCGCAACCCGCGGCAGCGACGGCCTCCTATGCCGAGCTCGCGGCCGAACTCGGGTCGAGCCTGGCGCGTTCGCTGCGCGGTCTGCGCGCGGGGGGTCCCCGCTGATGGGCGAGATGTGGGGTCGGCTGCTCGGTCAGCTGGGTCGGCTGAGTGCGCGGCTGCGGGCGGCCCTGCTGCTACCCGAAGGCGCCTGGACTCTCGGCCAGGTCCTCGTCGTGCCGCTGCTGGTGCTCGTGCGTGGCTACCAAGTGCTCATCTCGCCGCTGACGCCGCCGTCCTGCCGGTTCTTTCCGTGCTGCTCCTCGTATGCCGTGACGGCGCTCGGGCGGTTCGGTCCGCTGCGCGGGTCGTGGCTCGTGGTGCGGCGGCTGCTGCGGTGCCATCCCTGGAACCCGGGCGGCACCGACCACGTTCCGCTGCGCGAGGGTGCCACCCCGGCGTCCGCTCTTTCTCAGTTTTCGTCTCACTCGTCCGAGTGCGCTCACGTGGCACCGGATGACCTCATGGTGACCGCCTCGGCACACACCACCCCCTGAACCCCGGGAGGGGCACGGCATACCTGCCGGGCAGTCCTCCCCAGAATGGTGAGACAGCTGTCTCGCCCTACGAGCAAGGACGACCGTGGGAGATTTCTTCAACACGCTGCTGTCGCCGCTGACCATCGGCGTGGCCTGGGTGATGCTGGGCTGGCACAAAGTGTGGACGACCATCGGGGTCGGCGGCGGGTGGGCGTGGGCGCTGTCGATCGTCGGCCTCACCGTCGTCGTGCGGATCGTGCTCATCCCACTGTTCGTCAAGCAGATCCACGCGTCCCGGCGGATGCAGCTCATCCAGCCGGAGATGCAGAAGATCCAGGCGAAGTACAAGGGCAAGACCGACCCTGAGTCGCGCCAGGCGATGACCCAGGAGACGATGGATCTCTACAAGAAGACGGGCACCAACCCGCTGTCCTCGTGCCTGCCGATCCTGCTGCAGTCGCCGTTCTTCTTCGCGCTGTTCACCGTGCTCAACCACCTCAAGGCGATCGCCGAGGGCACCTGGGGAGCGATCGGGCCGATCGACGCGAGCGTGGCGCAGCAGATCGAGAAGTCGGACATCTTCGGTGCGCCGTTCTCATCGACCTTCATGGGCTCGACGGACACGCCGACCAAGATCGTCACCGTCGTGCTCATCGTGCTCATGTCGCTGTCGACCTTCACGACCCAGCGCCAGTTGATGCGCAAGAACCTGCCGGACTCGGCACTGGACAACCCGTACATGAAGCAGCAGACGGTGATCCTCTACCTGATGCCGATCTTCTTCGCCTTATCGGGCATCAACTTCCCCATCGGTGTGCTGCTCTACTGGCTGACCACCAACGTGTGGTCGATGGGTCAGCAGTTCTATGTCATCCGCCGGATGCCGGCCCCGGGCTCGGCCGCCGAGCGCGCGCTGCACGAGCGGCAGGCCCGCAAGGGCAAGACGGTCACGCCGTTCTCGGTGAAGGGCCTCGAGCGCGACAGCTCTGGTGGCGCTGCGGCCGACGGGGCGGGTGCTGGATCGAGTGCCGGTGCTGGTGAGCCGCCGGTGAGCCGCCAGCGGCAACAGCCCAAGAGTGCCAAGCGGGCCAAGCGCTCCGGCGCTGCCGGTGCAGCTGGTGCTGCCGGTGCGGCTGGAGGCGGCGCCGCTCCCAAGCCCGAGCCGGGCTCCCCTCAAGACCAGTGAATCGCTCTCGACCGGCACCCTCGCGGGTGGCTGCGCTCGACCACGGATGAAGGAGTAGACATGAACGACGCAGGTATGCCGTCCCACGACGCCGGTGCTGACGGCGGCAGCGCTACCGAGGTGCGGAGCGCGGCCGGAGAGGTTCGGGACGAGGCGGGGCAGACGGCCGGTGGCGCCGTGGCCGACCTGGGCAGCACTGCCGAGGACGGCAACCCTGGTGACGACGCCGTGGGTGAGCTGGCGGCCGGCTCGGATGACGACGCTGCTGACGACGATGCTGACGGCGACGATGACGATGCTGACGGCGACGATGACGATGCTGACGGCGACGATGACGACGACGATGCTGACGACGTCGCTGACCACGACGGCGTGGACGGCGAGGCGGACGATGACTCCGGAGACGACGAGGACGCTGATAGTCCCGACGCTGAAGACAGCGCCGAGGAGGGCACCGGGTCGGGCGGTGGAGCGACGGGCGGTAGCCGACGCCGCAGCAAGGCGCGGGTAGCGCTGCTCGAACGCGAGGGCGAGGTGGCCGCTGACTTCTTGGAGAAGCTGCTCGACATCGCCGACCTGGACGGTGACATCGAGGTCGACATCGACGGGGACCGCGCCGCGGTAGCGATCGTCGACTCCGAGGAAGGACGCGTGCCACGCCGTCTCGTCGGCCCTGAGGGCCGGGTGTTGGATGCGCTGCAGGAGCTGACTCGCCTTGCCGTGCAGACCGCGACCGGCGAGCGCAGCCGGCTCATGCTCGACGTCGCCGGCCACCGGGCCGCCCGCCGCGCCGCGCTCGTGGATCTGGCCAAGGCCGCGATTGCCGAGGTTCGGTCTTCGGGTGCCGCCAAGGCGCTGGCCAACATGACAGCGTTCGAGCGGAAGGTCGTCCACGACGAGGTGACCGCTGCCGGTTTGGTCTCCGAGTCCGAGGGCGTCGAGCCACACCGCCACATCGTCATTTCCCCGGCCTAGGAATCGCCGGGCCAGGTTGCTTCGCTGAGGGAAGCCGCGCTGCACTGAGGGTCCAACCTCAGGGCAGCGCGGCTCACCTCACCGAAGCAAGCGATGCCCACGGGTGCACGGGGGGCGACGTGGCAGTCAGTCGCGGGCGGTGTAGTCGATCACTCCGTCGACTGCCGTCAGGCTGACCCGGGGTCGTCGCAGCAACGCGGCCGCGGTGGCGGTGTCGTCGGTGAGGCAGATGTTTCACGTGAAACACTGACGCTGTGGTCGACCTCGACTTCCCCTTCCGGGGTGACTGGGTCGTCCGGAATAGTCCGGCCGATCGGGTGCCCAGCCACGGAACGATCGCCTTCGCGTCCGCGCACGCGATCGACTTTGTGCCGGTGACCGATGACCGGACCGCGCCCGTCAAACTCCCCACACTCTGGCGTCCGGAGCCCCCGGACGCTTTCCCGGGCTTCGGTCGGGCGCTCCTGGCGCCGCTGAACGGGGTCGTCGTGGGGGTGCACGACGGTGAACCCGATCACGACGCATTCCGGGATTGCGATCGATCGGGTGTGCGCTCGGGCAACGCGGCCGAGCAGCCCGAGGCTGGAGGGCACTGGCCGGCAATGTCGTGCTCATCGAAGGAGCCAAGGGTGTCGTGGTGGCCGTGTGCCATCTCCGGCGCCACAGTGTCCGTGTGGTCGAGGGGCAGACGGTGAGTGTCGGCGACCTGATTGGTGAATGTGGCAACTCGGGGAACAGCACCGAGCCGCACGTGCATGTGCAGGCGATGACGGGTCGAGACCCTAAGACGGCCGGCGCTGAACCAGTCAGCTTCCGGGGCCGTCTCCCACGCAATGGCGAGGTCGTGCGGATCCCCTGACCTTGGGCAGTCAGGACCATGCGGGTCTCCCCACAGGTCATGTTTCACGTGAAACATGGAGTGACGGCTCAAGGTGGCGCGTTGGGCATCGTGGCAAAGGTCGGAGAAGGTTAGCCCGAGTCCGGGAGCTGACCCGTGGCCAGTGATGTTTCACGTGAAACATCAGGCGGCGCGCTACGGACGGGAGCCAGACCAGTCGACCTCACTCCACCCCGCAAACAGCCGCCCCGGCCCGAAGGCGAGCGACCCGACCCACCCGGACGCGGCATCGCCGGCATGGCGATCAGGGAGGATGTGGCTATGACGACTGTTGGTGCCGCCGCCTCAGAGACGCCCGATGGGAGCGGTCTCGTCCTCCCTCCCACACCCGCCGCCGCGGCACACATCTTCGGCCCTCGAGTGGAACTGGCCGAGCGCTATGTCGCCCTGCTGGCCGACACCGGGATCACTCACGGGCTGATCGGCCCCCGGGAGGCACCACGCCTGTGGGATCGGCACGTCCTCAACTGTGCGGTGGTGGCCCCACACTTCGCCGCCGACAGCACGGTGATCGACATCGGCTCCGGCGCGGGCTTGCCGGGATTGGTCTTCGCGATTGCCCGCCCTGACCTCAGTCTCCTGCTCATCGAGCCACTGGCGCGGCGTTGCCGCTGGCTGGAGACCACCGTCCGGACTCTTGGCTTGACCAATGTCGCCATCCACAACCTGCGGGCTGAGGCGGCTATCGGCGTATGCCGTGCGCCGTATGTCACGGCGCGGGCGGTCGCTCGGATCGACGTCCTTGCCCGGTGGTCGTTCCCGCTCTTGGAAGCGAACGGCAGTTTGGTCGCGCTCAAGGGGCAGAGTGCCCAACGAGAGCTCGACGAAGAGCTGGCCACTCTCAAGACCCTCGGGGCGGTGAGCTGCACCGTGACCACCTTCGGCGCTGAGGTCCTCGACCCGCCGACGCAGGTGATGATCCTCGGGGTGGGCTCACCACAAGCGTCGGGCACGGCCCGCGGCTCCTCGCGCGGCACAGCTGGACCGCGGGCCGGGCGCCGACGCACGGCGCCGACACGTCAGGCACCCGACTAGTCGTGACGCGAGGCCGAGCGCATCGCAGGCAACCCGGACCGATCGCTGGTGTCGCTGGTGAGAGTTGGGGTCCCCCGGGATGTTTCACGTGAAACATCTATCTCGTGGAAGCGACGGTGGGGCGGAGGAGAGGACGTCTCTTCCGCATCGATGACCCGCGGAATCGATGACCCGCGACATCGATGACCCGCGACATCGTTGACCCGTGGGCGGGGCGGCGGTCACCGAGGGCGGTGTTCGCCGTGATCCGGGGGCACCGAGGGGATTCACGGCAATACGTCCGGTCATCCCCGATCACGCCACGGACTCCGCGGGGGCCCGTGCGACCTGTGGACGATCGCCGGCCAGTCGTCAAGGCTGTGATTGGATGCTTGGCATGGATGCCGTGGGGACAGTGCGCGGCCTCGGGTGGCCGATCCGCAACGCCAGCTCTCCGTCGCGCTTGGGATGGCCGGAAACCGACTACGCTCCATCCACGGGGCCGGACGATGACACACCCGCTGGTCACACGGTCCACGACCCGCACCGCGCCGCCTCCGTCACCGCCACCGCCGCCGTCACCGCCACAGCGTCCGTCACCGAGATCGCCTACGCGGCCGACGCAGGCCCCGCCGACACCGCCTCCGACACCAGCGCCGACACCAGCACCGACACCAGCACCGACACCAGCACCGACACGAGCGCCGACACCAGCACCGCCGAGGCACAGCCACGGACCGTGCCCCAGCCCAATGGCTTCACACCGCCCACTCAGGAAGACGAGCTCCCACCCAACGGCTCAGCGGATGTTTCACGTGAAACATCGCCGGCCGACCGTCTCGCTCCTGACCCACCACCCGAGGACGAACCCGAGAGCGGCACCATGGACGACTCTTCGCATAGCTCCGACCCCCAGGTGACGCCCGCGATGTCCGACGCGTCACTGCGAGCCGAGTTGCTGTCTGCAGTGCCGCCGACCGACGACGACACCCCGCTGGCGAAAGCACTCGCGGTGGACACCAAGCGGAGGATCGCCTTGACGAACCGCACCTTCCCCAAGCCCATTCACACCCGCATCCTCACGGTGGCCAACCAGAAGGGTGGCGTCGGCAAGACGACGACCGCAGTCAACATCGCCGCCGCGCTGGCGCAGTCCGGGCTGCAGGTGCTGGTCGTCGATCTCGACCCTCAGGGCAACGCCAGCACCGCCCTTGGGATCGATCACCACGCGGGCATCGAGTCGGTCTATGACGTGCTCGTGGACGACGTGCCGATGGCCGAGATCGTCCAGCCGTCGCCCGACGTCACAGGCCTGTTCTGTGCCCCCTCGTCCATCGATCTCGCCGGGGCCGAGATCGAGTTGGTGTCCCTTGTCGCCCGGGAGAACCGGCTCGCGAAGGCCATTCGCGCGATGCTCAAGCAGACGGCATACGACTACATCTTCATCGACTGCCCGCCCAGCCTTGGGCTGCTGACGATCAACGCCTTCGTTGCGGCGCAGGAGGTGTTCATCCCGATCCAGTGTGAGTACTACGCGCTGGAAGGGTTGTCGCAGTTGCTGCGCAACATCGAGCTCATCCGCACGCACCTCAACCCCACCCTGGCCGTGTCGACCATCTTGCTGACCATGTATGACGCCCGGACCCGGTTGTCTGCGCAGGTGGCCGACGAGGTGCGCAACCACTTCCCGCGGGAGACCCTGGACACGACCATCCCGAGGTCGGTGCGCGTGTCGGAGGCGCCGAGCTTCGGCCAGACGGTGATGACCTACGATCCGCTCAACAGTGGTGCCCTGGCCTACCTCGACGCCGCGAGTCAAATCGCCGATCGTGGAGCGCAGGGCTTGACCGGCAACGGCGCGTCAGTGCCGACGCGCGACGAGGAAGGGCAGCGATGAAGGAGAAGCGCAGGGCTTTGGGACGCGGTCTCGGTGCGCTCATCCCGACGTCGACGCCCGGCGCAGACCGACCGGCGGACATCTTCTTCGGTGAGCGCACAGCCCGGGTCGACTCGGATAGCGACCACATGGAGAGCAACGACTCCCCGTCGCCGGCGTCCGAGCCGAGAGCCTTGACGGAGCGCTCGAGTCCCGACGTCACGAGCGGGATGAGCGTTTCTGCTGAGGGCCTGCAGCCGGTGCCGGGGGCGACTTTCGCCGAACTACCGCCCGAGTCGATCCGCCCCAATCCGCGCCAACCACGCACCGTCTTCGACGCCGACGACATGGCCGAGTTGGTCCACTCGGTGCGCGAGATCGGCATCCTGCAGCCGGTCGTCGTGCGCCCGGTCGAGGCCGACGGGCCGGTGCGCTTCGAGCTCATCATGGGGGAGCGGCGTTGGCGGGCCGCCCAGGAGGCCGGCCTGACTGCCGTCCCCGCGATCATCAAAGACACCCGCGACGACGACCTGTTGCGCGACGCCCTCTTGGAAAACCTGCACCGCAGCCAGCTCAACCCGCTCGAGGAGGCCGCGGCATACCAGCAGTTGCTCGAGGACTTCGGCTGCACGCAGGACCAACTCGCCACCCGCATCGGCCGATCCCGTCCACAGGTGACCAACACCTTGCGGCTGCTCAAGCTCCCGGCCGTGGTGCAGCGGCGGGTCGCCGCCGGCGTGCTGAGCGCGGGTCACGCCCGGGCCCTGCTCGGTCTCACCGACGGCGCGGCGATGGAGCGGCTGGCTCAGCGGATCGTGGCCGAGGGCCTGTCGGTGCGATCGGTCGAGGAGATCGTGACGCTCGGTGTCGATGAGCCCAAGGCCGCCCGGCGCACGCCGCGCCCCGGTGGCCGCCACCCCAAACTCGACGACCTCGCCGCGGCGCTCAGCGACCACCTCGACACCCGGGCAACCATCGCGCTTGGGCAGCGCAAAGGCAAGATCACGGTGGAGTTCGCCTCGGTCGAGGACCTGCACCGAATCCTCGACGTCATGGGTATCGACCGACGCTGAGTGCCCGCCTGCCGATCGACCCGAAACACCGTGACCGTCAGGCCAGCCGATCAGCCGATGATGTCTTCGAGCTCTTTGAGGATCACGCGCTTGGGCTTGGCCCCGACGATCGACTTGACGACCTCACCGTTGACATAGAGGTTGAGGGTCGGCAGACCGGTCACGCCGAACCGCATCGTCGAGGCGGGGTTGGCGTCTGAGTCGAGCTTGCGGATCTCGAGCTTGTCGCCGTATTCGGCATAGATCTCTTCGAGGATCGGCGCGATCTGCTTGCACGGCCCGCACCACGCCGCCCAAAAGTCGACGAGCACTGGCTTGGCACTGGCGAGCACGTCCTGGTCGAAGGTGGCGTCAGTCGTGGCGGGAATGGCTCCCATGGTCAATCCTCTCGGTCGAAGTTCAGGACGGCTCCTGAACAAGTCTCAATCGCCGCGCCTGTGGCGGCGTTCCTTCCGCGAACCCCGAGTATGCCGGGTGCTACCGACACTGCGCCCACCGACACTGCGCCCACCGACACTGCGCGCTGCACCCTGCCTCTCCGACGTCAGTGGCCTGCGTCGGCCAACGCGGTGAGGTAGTGCTCGGCGTCCAAGGCTGCCGCGCACCCGGAGCCTGCCGCCGTGATTGCCTGGCGGTAGGTGTGGTCGACCAGGTCACCGCACGCGAAGACGCCCGCGACATTGGTGCGCGTCGAACGACCGTCGACGAGGACATACCCACCGGCATCCAGTGCAATGACGCCGTTGACCAGTTCATTGCGCGGGTCGTGCCCGATCGCGACGAACAACCCGGTGACGGCCAGTTCGCGCTGCTGCCCGGTCGTGGTGTCGGTCAGCGTCACGCCAGAAAGCTTGGCGTCGCCGTGGATGGCGGTGACCTGGGAGTTCCAGGCGAACCGGATCTTGTCGTTGGAATGGGCACGCGCGGCCATGATCTTGCTGGCGCGCAACTCGTCGCGCCGGTGGATGATCGTCACGCTGCGGGCGAACTTGGTGAGGAAGGTGGCCTCCTCGACCGCCGAGTCGCCGCCGCCGACGACCGCGATGTCCTGGTCGCGGAAGAAGAACCCGTCGCATGTCGCGCACCACGAGACCCCGTGTCCGGACAGTCGCTTCTCGTCGGGGAGCCCGAGCTCGCGGTAGGCCGAACCCATCGCGAGGATGACCGCGCGGGCGGCATACGTCGTGCCGTCGCCATCGGTGACCGACTTGACCGGCCCGTCGAGCGCCACCGAGACGACGTCGTCGGTGACGAACTCGGTGCCGAAACGCTCGGCCTGGGCACGCATCGCTTCCATCAGGTCGGGGCCCATGATCCCGTCGCGGAAGCCGGGGAAGTTTTCGACCTCGGTGGTGTTCATCAGCGCCCCGCCGGCCGTGACGGACCCTTCGAACAGCAGCGGGCGCAACCCGGCGCGGGCGGCATACACGGCCGCGGTGTAGCCCGCCGGGCCCGACCCGATGATGATCACCTCGCGCACCTCGGGGGCGGCGTCGCCGGTCGCGACTGTCTCGGGGGCGGACGTGGGGGTTGCGGTCATCGAGCTCTCCGGCTGGTCAGAGGGTGGATACCTAATATTAGCAAACATCGATATGTCATGGACGTCGTCGGCCACAACCATCCCGCACCGACGTCTGTTCCGCCATCGGCCGACACGTGGCCCAGCGTGCACATCTCGGTGCCGGGTGGTGAGCACTGGGCACCTATGGTGGGTCGATGACACCTGCATTTGGTCGCGTGCTCACCGCGATGGTCACTCCGTTCGACGCGGACGGAACACTCGACCTCGCGGCGGCCGAGCGAGTCGCCGACCACCTCATGAGGCACGGTAACGACGGGATCGTGGTCGCCGGGACCACGGGTGAGTCCCCGACCGTGTCGGACCATGAGCACGGTGAGCTGCTGGCAGCAGTCATGTCCGCGGTCGGCGGGCGTGGCCCGGTGATCGCCGGTGTCGGCACCAACCACACCGCACATTCCGTGGAGTTGGCAGGACGGGCGGCAAGGCTCGGGGCAGACGGGTTGTTGCTCGTCGCGCCGTACTACAGCCGGCCGAGCCCGGCGGGGATCCGGGAGCACGTGGGTGTCGTTGCTCGGGCAACATCGGTCCCGGTGATGCTGTACGACGTGCCGAGCCGGACGGGGGTCCGGCTTGAACCTGCGCTCTACGAGGCGCTGCGCGCGCACGAGACGGTGATCGCCGTCAAGGACTCCACTGCCGATCCCGCACGGGTGGCCCTGCTCAGCGCGCAGGGCTACGACGTGTATTCCGGAGACGAGGCGCAGACCCTCGGCTACCTGGCCTACGGCGGCGTCGGCCTGGTCAGCGTCGTCGCCCACGTCGCGGGCCGAGAGCTGACGGAGATGATTCGACTGTTTCTCGCCGGGAACCACGCCGGTGCGCTGGATCTGCACCGCCGGCTGACCCCCGCGACGACAGCCATGATGGGCGTCCCCAATTACGGCGCCACCACAGCCAAGGCCGCGCTCGAACTCACCAGAGTCCTGGATAACCGGCGCGTCCGCGGACCCTTGATCGCGTTGGACGAGCCAGAGGTCGCTGCGCTGCGAGCGGGGCTGGCCGCGTCTGGACTGCTCTGACGACATATGGCCCCGGCCAGGTGCACCGCTTGATATCGACCGAGGTATCCGACCGAGGTATTCGACCGGGACTCGACCGGGAAAGGCCGGGGAAGAGTCGGGAAGGCTGACGTCGGCGCTAGGGCTCAGGTCATCGGTAGGGGGCCGTCGACCACGTGGGGGTTGCCCTTCGTGCAGGTGCGTTGCACGGCATACACCTGCTTGAGGCCCCCATCGATGACGACGACGATCGCAGCCGGCGCGCCGTCGTAGGTCGCGAGATCAACGGCGATCCGGTCGGCGTCGATCTCGCCGAGCGCGAAGAGGCACCCGCCCAGGCCCGTGGCGGTGGTCACCGGCAGGGCATCGGGGGAATCAGGCGCGGCGCTGTATGCCGTGCCCGGCGCCTCGAGCAGCTCTTGAGCCAGGGTCGCCAGGTTGGCGTGGGTGTAGTTGCGCGCACTGGCCTCGACATGGAGGCGCGCCGTGAGTGGCACCTCGGCGGTCGTGAACGACAGTGTGGACACGGCCTTGCTCGCCGCACCCGAATCGGAGCCGAGGGCCGACCGGATGAGTGCGCTGCCACCGAGCACGAGGAGCACCACCGCCGCGGCCGCGATCAGGGCGGCCAGCGCCCGTCGGCGCAAGAACACCGCGGCCGCACCATCGGCCCGGCCGGACCGACGCGTGCTGCCCCGCAGCGACACAACCCGCGGCCCGCTGGCGTGGGCTCGCCCGGCACCCCGAGAGGTATGCCGTCCGGTCACCGCGCCGTCGCCAGACCCACTCTGGCCCTGGTCATCGGCGAATTCGGTTGACTTGAGCCCCAATTCGTCGACGAGTCCACCATCGGACTCGACCCGAGCGCCCACCCCGAAGATGTCGACCACGTCCTGGGATGCGTCGAACTCTCCGATGGCGTCCCAGATGCGCTCTTCTACGCGCTCGGGCATGGGTCCGGGGTCGGGCTGCGCGGCCAAGAGCGGGCCGATGCCCCACGGATCGCGCTCGAACTCCACGGCGGGATCGCCGGCGTCGTTGGTCACCACAGCGTCGGTCTGTCTGGTCTGCTGTCGAGTTGCTCGGCCCGAGATCCCGGGTCACCAGTGCCCCTTCCCTCGTCGTGTCAGGACGTGCCCCCCGGCACCCGCTGCGTGACACCCGTCAGGCTCACGGCTAGGACGTCGGCTCCGCCGATCCGGTTCCCTCGCGCAGGTGTGGTGAGACGGCATACTCATCCGCCGGTCACCCCCAACGCGTGCGCGAGGGCCGCGCGACCGCGAGCGCACCGGGACTTGATCGTGCCCTCGGCGACGCCGAGCACGGCGGCAGTTTCGGCAACCGACAGGCCGTGCATGTCGACCAGCACGAGCGCCAGGCGCTGACCCTCGGGCAGGGCCGCGAGCGCGCGCCGCACGTCGAGCCGGGTGATCGTGCTGGCGTGCTCGTCGCGCTCCGCGGGCAGGTCGTCGTCGGCGGCCAGCGGGGCACTCGGCCGGACCCGCCGCAGCCGGTCGAGGCAGGCATTGACGACGACCCGGTGCAGCCAGGTGGACAGCGCACTCTCGCCGCGGAAGGACGCCAACCGCCGGTATGCCGCGAGGAAGGCGTCCTGCACGGCGTCGGCGGCCAACTCGGGGTCGCCGCACGTGCGCACCGCGACCGCCCACATGCGGTCCTTGTGCCGCCGGAAGATCTCGGAGAATGCGGTGGGGTCGCCGGCGCAGTGGTCGGCGACGAGTTGGGCGTCGTCGCGTGGGTCCTCATGGGTCGCGGACCACCCCGTTGCGCTGTCGGGACGGCTCAGGTCGGGCGCGGTCACCGCAGGACCTGGACCTCCGACACCAGGGCCCGGAAGTGGCCCGCGTTGTCGGGGCCGAGCTTGGTGACATAGACGATGACCAGGTCGCCCTCCAGCGGAGTAGGCGCGTCGAACACGACCGCGCCGGATGCCGCGACCTTGCTGCCGATCGCCGTGGCCCCCTCCGTGGTCGCCGCGTTGGCGACGTAGACGGTGATGTCCTGGGGCACCGGCAGGGTGAGCGTGACCTGCCGCACCGGGGTGCTTTGGCCGAGGTCGAGGATGAGCCCGGTGCCGGGGATGTTGAGCCCGCCGAACTTCTCGGTGGCATACCACTTGTTGCTCTGCCACATCGTCGTGAGATCGCCGTCATAGGCGCGGGCGGCCGTCTTGTTGGCGACCTGACCGCCGTTCTGCGGCTCGAATCCGGCCCCACCGATGACGGCGACCGGCGTCAGGGTGGCCTCGCCGCCGGCGGCAGGGGAGGACGTGGCGCCGGGCGTGGTGGCGCCGGAGGACCCGGCGGCCTTGGTCGGCTTGGCGGTCACCAGCGTGGACCGAGCCGGCTGGGACAGCCCCAAATCGGAGGGCGAGAGCTTCGGCGCTCCGCAATAGCCGAGGATCGCCAGCAGCAGGACCAGCCCGCCGACGATGAGCAGCGCGAGCTTGCGCTCCGGCCGCCCCGCGCTGCCCGCCCCGAACTGCGTCGACGGCGAGTAATACTCGCCACTGTCGGCCAGCACCTCGCTGATCGGCGTCTCCTCGAGCTCGTCGAGGTAGTCGAGGTAGTCGTCCCACCCGTCACTACGACCCCGGTATGCCGTGTCGCTCGCCGCCGCGCTGCCCACCGCAGTGCCGCCCACCGCAGCGCTGCCCACCGCAGTGCCGCCCACCGCAGCGCTGCCCACCGAAGCGCTGCCCACCGCGCGCTCGCGGGCGCAACACCGCCCGCGCTCACGATGCCCCTGTCGGCGGCGGGAGAACTGGCCCGCTCGGGACTGGGCGTGACCGGGGGCAGATCGTCCTCGGCCACCGGACCGAGGGATTGCGCACCCGGCCGCACCACAGCGAGGTCGACCACGGGGGTGGGGGACCACGGGCGCAACGCGGCAACAACCTCGGCTGCCGTGCCAGGCGCGCCGACGGCCTCCCGGTCGGGGTTGGCGAGGGAGACCAGGCACAGCTCGTCGAGCTCGGCGTCGACGCCGGCTTCGATCTCGCCCGGCGCGACGAACCGGTCTCCCACCCGGGGGGCCAGGTCGAGGCCGAACGGCGCGGTCGTGAACCCCGCACCGGTCGGTGGGGTCGTGGAAGTTGGCGTCGTGGTCGATGACACAGCTGTCGGCGGCGTGCGGAGTGGCCATCGGGCGGCCAGCGCGGCATACAGGCAGGAGCACAGTCCCTGGGCGTCGCGCAGGCTGCCCGCGCGCCCGTCGTCGATGTCGATGCCCGCGAGCGCCGCTTCGTAGGACAGGCCGCGGACCTTGACCCCACCGTCGGCCAGCACCCGGATCGCGTCGGGTGACACGAGGTGATGGTGCAACCCGCGCGCCTCGGCGGACGCAAGGGCCGTCGCGGCCTCACCGATGATGCGGCGGGCCTCCTCGGAGGGCAACGGACCGTCGTGGATGATCCGGGTCAGCGACCGCGCCTGCGGCAGCGGCTCCTCGATGATGGCGGCGACATCGTCCTGCACGACGACGTCGAGAATGCGCACCAGGCGGGGGTCTTCCAGGCTGGCCGCCCGGCGCGCGACGTCGATCGCGGCGGCGGCATCTGGCGCACCGGCCGGGAACGTCACGGCGACGACCGGGCGGTCGAGGGTGGTGTCGTGGCAGTCCCACCGCTCCCACCCGGGGGCGGCCGCGAGACGCTCGCGGACGGCATACCGTTGCGTGGCAAGCAGGCTGCCCGGTCCCAGTCTCGACACGGTGCCTCCCTCCAGGTATGCCGTTGCACCGACCTATGCGGGGCGGTCGCCTGACTGACCCCGCGCCTAGTCATCCTAAGTGTCGGGTGCGCTCGAGGCGGGGTGGCTCGCAGGGCCTGGGGACGCCGCGCTATGGGCCTCGGGGTGGTCGATCGGCACCACCACCGGTTCTTCGGGGGTGGGCTGAATGGGGTCGAGGACGACGCCCGGCATCTCACGGCGAGGCCTGCGCAATGCCTGGATCGCGCCAGCGAGGACCAACGCTCCGACGACGACACCACCGACGACATAGAGCCACCCGCCCGGCGGGGCGGCGCGCACGGTGATTCGGGTCGTCGGGCCGATGCGCTGGCCCTCGCCATAGGAGAGCCAGGCGTCGATGGGCACCAACCCCTGGGCGGAGGCGGCGAGCCGGACCCGGGCGGTGCCTTTGCTGTGCGCGCCGATGCGCAGCGGCGTCGCCGGCTCGACGACGTGCATGCGCGGGTTGGTGGGGGCAAGGTTGACCTGGATGCCGTCCACTGGCACGTCGAGGTCGTTGACGACGGTGACGAGCAAAACGCCTTCATCGGCAAGGAAGTTCGTCGTCTGCTCGGCGATGACGAGGCTGCCGTCCAGGGTCGCGACGCCACTGTCGAGCTCGGCGACAAGCTCCGCGTGGCTGCTGGGCTGGGCCCGCCAGCGCACGCCGGCGACCTCGTGGACGAGGTCCCACCAGCGGATCAGGGCGGTCGACGGAGTGGTCATCAGGCCGAGGTAACCGGCCACAGTCGCGCGCTCGCCGGCCAGCCGCTGGATGAGCTCCGCGTCGATGACGGCGCGGACGGTGGGCGTGGGTGGGGTGGCCGCGACGGGAAGCACCGGGTCGACGAACTCGGCGTTGGCGGCCCGCGCGGAGTCGAGCGCGTCGTCGACCCGGCCCACCTTTGCGAACGGTGAGCTGTCGGTGAGCTGCCGGAACGCGGTGAACGCGGCCGGATCGGTGTCGAAATCACGCGGCAGGGTCACCACCATCGACCGAGCCTGCTGCGGCGCCTGCGCCCAGAGCGTGGCCGTCTGCGCGAGGAACTCCTGACCCGCCAACGCGACATCGGCGCTGCTGCGCACCCGGCTCGCGATCTGGCCCAGCGTGTCGTCCCATCGCAGCACCGGCAGGCCCTGCGGGGTGCGCGCGGCGGCCTGCGGGGTGACCTCAGGGTCGACGTTGGTCTCATGGGTGCTCACGAGCAGCACGTCCGGACCCCATTGCCCGTATGCCGTGTGCACCTGGGCCTCTCGACCGACCGGGAGGCGACCGTCGAGCGGCCAGGCGACATGAGTGAGAACGCTGGCCGATCCGGTGCCGGCGTGCACGACGGCCGTGAGCAGCGGGTCCGGCGCCGTGAGATCGGTGAGCCAGCGCACGATGGCCGGGCTGGTCAGGTCGACGCCTGCGTCGAAGAGCGCGGCAAGGTCGAGATCGCCGCGCGGCAGGGCCCACACCGGGTGGGTGGTGGCGGCGGCCGAGAGGGCATCGGCCAGACTGCTGCGGCTGGCGACTTCCTCGGGGCCGACGATCGCATTCCGTTGGGCGGCCAGCGAATCCTTGACCCGCGCACGTGCCGTGTCGGCGATGGTGCCGGTGCTCGCGCCGGTGCTGGTGCTGGTGCTGGTGGCCGACGGGAGGGTCGGGAGGGTCGGCCCGAGCAGGGCCGGGTCGACGGCATACCCGGTGGTGGTGTCGGCGGTGGCGGCGAGCAGCCGGGCGATCCGGGAGTCCGGGCCGACGGCGCGAGCCCATCCAGGGGCGCGGGTGTCGGCGCGCGCGGCATGCAGCTGCGGGTCGGCGTCGAGGGTGAGCGGGACCAGCCAGCTGATGGACAGTCCCGTGGTTTCGGGAGAGCGCTGCCAGCCGACGAAGGAATGCAGGGATGCCTGGACTCCGGCGCGGGTCACCAGCTGGATGTCGATGGGCACCACGCCGGAGCTGCGGGTGAGGCGCAACGCCGTGGGAGTCAGCGCCATGGTGAAGGTCGCCGGTGCGCCGGGTCCGACCTGGGCCGGGATGGTGGCGCGGGCCAGTTCCGTGCCGTTGGCGACCGGGTCCGTGGCCTGCGCCCAGCGCGTGACATCGTCGCGGGTGACGATGCCGGCCTTGGGACGCACGATCCGGATCTCGGGGTCGCTATAGGTCGCGCCGCGGGTCGACCTGATCGTGCCCGTCACCGTGACTCCGGCGGTTGCGGTGGCGACGGGAGGGGTGACGGCGGTGAGGGTGAGGTCCTGCGGGAGCGTTTCGGCGGACGGCATACCGGGGGCGGAGGGCGTACCGGGGATGGACGGCATACCGGCGTGGGCTGCCGGAGCGCCCGAGAGGGTGAGGGACGCGGCGATGGCGACCACGGCGCAGCCGCGTACGTGGGACCACCACCGAGACCGCCACCGAGACCCGGCCGGGCCTGGCGCTGCCGCGGGCGTCACGCCGTGCCCGCTAGACGCTCCCAGGCCACCTTGGCGATGCGCCGCTCGTTGGGAAAGGTCAAGTGCTGGTGCACCTCGTGCAGGGGGAACCAGGCGACATCGATGGCCTCCTGGTCGGGGTCGTTGTCGATGGTCAACACACCGCCGGTGGCCTCGAGCAGGTAGTGGTGCACGAACTTGTGCACCCGCTTGTCGCCTGCCGCGAACCAGTAGTCGATGGTGCCCAGCTCGGCCAGAACCCGCCCGGTGATGCCGGTCTCTTCGGCAACCTCACGCACTGCGGTCTCGAGCAGCGACTCGCCCGGCTCGATGTGGCCCTTGGGCAGACACCACTCGACCCGGCCGGCGCGATTGCGGCGCGCGATGACGGCCGTGCGGGCCGCACCTTCGTGGATGTCGACGACGACGCCACCGGCCGAGCGCTCCTCGACCCACGGCAGATACCTGCCGGGGGACGGGGTGGCGTGGGCGGCGTTCACCATTCCACTCTAGCCAGCGGGTCCAGCGAGGCCGGTCGTGACGCGCGCCCGGGCGACCGGTCGGTAACCTTGTGCGTTATGGCTTCCGGCAGTGATGTGGGTGCAGACCGGGGTATGCCGGGTGGTTCCGCGGTCGATCCGGGTCTGCTGCGCGCAGCGGTCGCGACCCTGGCCCCGGCGCTGCCCCTGCTGCGCGAGCTCGGCGAACGCTTCGCAGCCGCCGGCTACGAACTCGCCCTCGTCGGCGGCCCGGTGCGCGACGCCTTTCTCGGACGCACCGCACCCGACCTCGACTTCACGACCGACGCCTCGCCGGATGACACCCTCGCGGTGATCCGGGGCTGGGCCGACACGCACTGGGAGATCGGCCGCGACTTCGGCACGATCGGGCTGCGCAAGGGCGACGCGCTGATCGAGATCACGACCTATCGCTTCGATGTGTATGACCGCGCGACCCGCAAGCCGGTGGTGGCCTTCGGCGACTCGCTCGCCGCCGACCTCGTGCGGCGCGACTTCACCGTCAACGCCATGGCGCTGCGGCTGCCGTCGCTGGAGTTCGTCGACCTGCACGGCGGTCTCGCCGATCTGGCGGCCGGCCGGCTGCGCACGCCCGCGACGCCCGAGGAATCCTTCGCCGACGACCCACTGCGGATGATGCGGGCGGCCCGGTTCGCAGCGCAGCTCGGGTTCGTCGTCGCGCCGGAGGTGTATGCCGCGATGTCGGCGCGCGCGTCGACGCTGGCCATGGTGTCGGCCGAGCGGGTGCGGGACGAGTTCGTCAAGCTGGTGTCCGCGCCCGACCCGCGGCAGGGGTTGACCCTGTTGGTCGACACCGGCCTGTCTGACGTCTTCCTGCCCGAGCTGTCGGCGCTGCGCCTCGAGGTCGACGAACACCACCGGCACAAGGATGTCTACGAGCACTCGCTCACCGTCCTGGAACAGGCCATCGCCCTGGAGGGCTCGACCCCGGCATCGCGCGCGGGCCTGCGGGTGGGCACGACCGGTATGCCGGGTGGTGACGGCGCGGACGGTGACGGCACGGCATACCCGGTCGTGGAATCTCCCGATCTCGTGCTGCGCCTGGCCGCGTTACTGCACGACGTCGGGAAGCCGGCGACCCGGCGGTTCGAGGCAGGCGGGAGCGTGTCCTTCCACCACCACGAGCTGGTCGGGGCGCGGATGGTGGCCATGCGGCTGCGGGAGATGCGGTTCGACAAGGAGACGATCAAAGCGGTCGCGCGGCTGGTCGAGCTGCACTTGCGCTTCCATGGCTACGGCACCGGTCAGTGGACCGACTCGGCGGTGCGACGGTATGTCACCGACGCCGGCCCGCTGCTGGAGCGGCTGCACCTGCTGACCCGGTCGGACTGCACGACCCGGAATGCGCGCAAGGCGGCGCGGCTGGCGCGCACCTATGACGAGTTGGAGCTGCGGATCGCGCGGCTGGCCGTCGAGGAGGAGTTGGCGGCGGTGCGGCCGGAGTTGAACGGTCACGAGATCGCCGCGGTGCTGGGCATCGCGCCCGGGCCGGTGCTGGGGCAGGCCTACACGTTCCTGCTCGGCCTGCGACTGGACGAGGGACCGATCGGCAAGGACGCGGCGGCCGAGCGGCTGCGGCAGTGGTGGGCCCAGCGCGACGCCTGAGGTCGCTGGGTCACTGTGTGGGCTGGCCGCCGTCGCGCGCCTGATCAGCGTCCAATGGTATTTTTCTACCATGCGCACTACCATCGACGCTGCGGGTCGGATTGTCGTGCCCAAGGCGGTGCGAGACGCGATGGGGCTGACTGCCGGACGCGAGATCGACCTTGTCTTCGCCGGGGGTCGTATCGAAATCGAGCTCGCCCCTGCTCGCGTGACTGTCGAGGCCGATGACGGGCTGCCGCGTCTGACTGCTGAGACGCCCGTCCCGCCGCTGACCGACGATCTCGTGCGCGACACCATCGAGGCGACTCGCCGGTGACTCCGGCAGAGCGTCTGCCCGAGCGTCCGGCTGAGGGTCTGGTCGAGCGTCCGGCCGAGGGTCTGGTCGAGCGCGTGACGTGCGATACCAGCGTGCTCGTCCCCGGCCTGCTGGCCTGGCACCCCGCCCACGAAGCTGTGCGCAGCGAGCTGGCCGCCGTCGACGGTCTGCCGGCCCACGTGCTGCTCGAGGCCTACAGCGTCCTCACCCGACTTCCCGCCCCGCATCGCATCCGTCCGGCTGACGCTGCCGCGGTCCTGGCGGCGTTGACCTGGCCGATCTACACCCTGACCGGGCCGCGGCTCGCGCACCTCGTCGCACAGCTCGCCGAGCACGACATCCGGGGTGGCGCGGCCTACGACGCATTGGTCGGCGCCACAGCTCGGCAGCACGACGCCCTCCTGCTCACCCGCGACCGGCGCGCCCGGGTCAGCTATGACGCTCTAGGCGTCCGCTACCGCCTCCTCTGACCTCGCTCCTCTGACCTCGCGACCGATGAGGCGAACCCCATCCGCTCCGCGGGCGTCACCCCAAGCGTCGTGGCCCCAGCGCCACAGTCCTGCAGTGGTCAGGCCTTCTGGTCCGCGCCCGCGACGACATCGGCGCCTCCGATGCGTCCAGCCAGTGGTGAGCGGTCAGCTGGGATCACGGGGGAGAGCGCGCGGACCCAGCTGGACGGCATACCCTCTGCTGTTGAAGCGGGAGTAACCGAGAGGACGCGCGATGGCGGCTGACTTGACCCTCCGCGTGGGCCTGGCCACGCACGTCGGGCGCGTGCGTGAGCACAACGAGGACTCCGCGTTCGCGCAGGGCGGGGTCTATGTCGTCGCCGACGGCATGGGCGGGCATGCGGCGGGCGAGGTCGCGAGCCGGATCACCGCCGACACTCTCGGTGAGTTGGCCGGGCGCGACGGGCTCAAGGTCGCCGATTTCGTGCATCAGATCGAGACCGCCAACTGGCGCATCCTCGCCGCCGCCGGGCAGGACCCCGCGAAGAACGGCATGGCCACCACGGTCACCGGGGTCGCGCTCGTCACTGTCGGCGGGTCGCTGCATTGGGCGGTGCTCAACCTCGGGGATTCGCGGGTCTATCGCTACCTCAATGCCGCCCTTGCGCAAGTCACCGTCGATCATTCCGAGGTCCAGGAACTCGTCGACGCCGGATTCCTCACCGATGCCGAAGCGCGCGTGCACCCGCTGCGGCACACGGTCACCCGCTCGTTGGGTCGCGAGCCGCTGCCGCCGGTGGACACGTGGGTCTTCCCGCCATGCCCGGGCGAGCGGTTCGTCGTCTGCTCGGACGGCCTGACCAACGAGGTCGGCGACGACGAGATCCAGGCGATCCTCGGTGCCGGCCTCGATCCGCAGGCCTGCGCCGACACGCTCGTCGAGCGCGCCGTCGACAACGGCGGGCGCGACAACGTCACCGTCATCGTCGTCGAGTTGGCCGACTACCCGGCGGCGGAGGTCGACGAGGACACCACACCGCGAGGTATGCCGTGACCACCCCAGCGTCGGGTCCTCCCGAGCTGCGAAATGCCGCGCTGCCCGTCGGGTGGGAGCTGGTCACCGGCCCCGGCATCGCCATCGCCGCCGAACTCGGAGCCGGCGATCCCCGGCTTCCCCACCTGCAGGCGGCCGTCGGCAGCGGCCGGTTCGCCGACGCACTCACGGTGCTCGGGCGCATGGGCGGCCCGCCCTCCTGCGCCGCGGCCGTCGTCGGCGACGGCTCCGGTGAGGGCCCCACCGCGACTCGGGTCGTCGTGGCCAAACAGGCCCACGCGGTGCTCACGGTCGCCGGTCACCTTCGCGAGATCCGGCCGGTGCCACCCGGCGACTGGGCTCAGGTCGTCGTCCACGACGTCGAGTCGGTCGTGCTCGTGCCGGGTCTCGGTATGCCGTCCGCAGCACCTTCCGCTGTAGGGCCCGCAGCACCGTCCGCCGCCGCCCGCAGCACCGCCCGCCGCAGCGTCCGCGGCAGCGTCCGCAGCACCTTCCGCTGTAGGGCCCGCCGGACCGTCCGCGGCAGCGTCCGCTGCCCCTTCCGCCGCGGCGACCACCGCCCCCACTCACGCTCGGCCGGTGTCACCCGTCCCTCCCGCGGTGGCCGCGCCTCAGCCGGGTCCGCCGCTGGCCGAGTCGCCCATCATCGAGCCTGCCGTGACGGCGGCTGCGGTCGCTGACCCTCCACTGCCGGGACCAGTGCCACCAGTCGCCACCCCGGCACCCCGGACGCCTGTCGCTGCCCAGCCAACGCCGCGGACAACGCCTGAGCCCGGTCATCGCGCACCGATCGATCACGTGCCGTGGGCCACCAGCCGTCCGGTCCGGCCACCGGCACCGGCGACGCCCCCCGGACCTGCGGCGCCGACGGTTCCGGTGGCTGCGCCACCGGCGCCCCCCGGTCGGGTCGGAGGCTGGGTGCCCACCGCGCCACCGCGGCCGACCGGCCGTCAGTTCACCCCGTATGCCGCCCCGCTCCCGCCGCTTGCTCCCGCGGTTCCCGAGCCGGCTGCCCCACCGGCTGCCGCGGTGCCCGAGCCGGCTGTGCCGATTGCTCCCGCGGTGCCCGAGCCGGCTGTGCCGCTCGCTGCCGCGGTGCCCGAGCCAGCGGCGCCGTTGGCCCCGGTGGCGCCTCTCGTTCCACCGGGCTCACCCGAATCCGGGACAGAAGCTGCCCAGTTCGCACCGCCGCCCGCCTCGCACCTGATCGAGCCGGAAGAGGTTGGCGCACAAACGGATTCGCCTGAGCGGGCCACGCCGGCAGCTGCCGAATGGGCGGATGTTGTTGTAGGACAAGAGGATTCGCGCGAGGGCGGCGTGCCCGTCAGCCCGGACGAACTGACCGAGCCGGACGAACTGATCCAGCCGGACGATGAACTGCCCGTCATCGCGGCGCCTGACCTCGACGTGGACCGACCGGTCGATCTTGGACCGGCGGTTGATCTCGGGCCCGCCGTGGATCTCGGCGCATCCCCGATCCTGGAACCCGAGGCGCTCCCGCCCGTGGCCGTGAGTGAGGCGGCCTCGGACGCGGGCTCGGACCCAGCGCCGATCCCAGAGCCCACTCCGGCCCCGGACTCGCTGGCGCCGCAGCCGATGACGCCCCAGCCAGGCTCGACCGGCCAACCCGGCCAACCGAGCCCGACCGGCCAACCGAGCCCGATCGGCCAACCCAGCCACCCCGGCCAACCGAGCCACCCCAGCCAGGCCAGCCAGCCACCTGCGGAGGCGACGGGCACGGCATACCCGAGTGCTGTTGTCGACGACCCGGATGCCTTCGATGCGACCGTCGACCGCTCGGCCCTGCTCGCCGAAGCCGGGGCCGCTCCGATCGTCAGCGCGGTCTCGGTGCTGGCGGTGCTCTGTCCGGCGGGGCACGTGAGCCCGCCGCATGCCAGCACCTGCCGCACTTGCGGGCGCGAGGTGCCGCCGCAGGAGCCGTTCTCGACACCGCGGCCACCGCTCGGGGTGCTGCGCCTGTCGACCGGCGACGTCGTCACCCTCGACCGAGGGGTGCTCATGGGCCGCGCCCCGACCGTCGACGCGAGCATCCCGGTCGCGTCGCGCCCGCACGTCGTCAAGGTGGCCAGCCCGCTGCGTGACGTCTCACGCAACCACCTCGAGGTCCTCCTGGAAGGCTGGCACGTGCTAGTCCGCGACCTCGGCACGACCAACGGCACGACGGTCACCCTGCCCGGCCGTGGCCCGGTGCGCCTGGTCGCGCACGATCAGCAAGTCCTCGAACCAGGCACTCTCGTCGAACTCGCCGACGAGGTCACCTTCTCCTTCGAGATCGGCTGATGCCGCCCGCCCCGGCTGCCGGCAGCCCCCACGCCGCGCCGAACCTGGCGGGACTGGTCTACGTCCAGCCGCTCGGGTCGGGGGGGTACGCCGACGTCTACCTCTACGAGCAACAGAGCCCCCGGATGCCGGTCGCCGTCAAGGTGCTCAAGGCCGGCACGTTGAGCGAGAAGGTGCGGGCCGAGTTCATCGCCGAGGCCGACACCATGGCGGCGCTGGGCGACCACCCCTACATCGTCCAGGTCTTCCGGGCGGGCACCGCCGACGACGGCAGGCCCTATCTCGTGATGAAGTACTACCCGCCGCCCAATCTCGCCCAGCGCTCGCGGGCCGAGCGGTTCGCCTTGGGCGACGTGTTGCGGATTGGGATTCAACTGGCCAGCGCCGTCCAGACCGCCCACCAGGCCCAGGTCATTCACCGCGACATCAAACCGGCCAATGTCCTGGTCAGCGCCTACGGCGCCCCCGGCCTCACCGACTTCGGCATCGCCGGTCGCGGCCTGCGCACCCGGGCCGACGCGGTCGTCCAGGGGGTCAGCGCCCGCGAGGAGATCGGGGTCTCGGTGCCGTGGTCGGCGCCAGAGGTCGTCTACGGCGAGAGCGACGGCGACGAGCGCTCCGACATCTACTCCCTCGGCGCCACCTTGTGGCAGCTGCTCGTCGGGCGCTCGCCGTTCGAGGTGCCCGGTGGCGACAACACGGCATACGCGCTCATGCCGCGGATCCGCACCCAGCCGGTGCCGCCCACCAAGCGCCCCGACGTGCCCGCGTCGCTGGAACGTCTGCTCACCCAGGCGATGGCCAAGGACCCGGCGCTGCGGCCGCAGAGTGCTCTCGAGTTCGCGCACGGATTGCAGGCCATCGAGCAGGAATGCCGGCTGCCGCGCACCCAGGTGCTCGTGCTCGATGACCGGGGGCGCGCTCGGCTGTTCGGGCCGGGTGCGCCGGGCGCGGGGGCGGATGCGCTCGCCGACACCGACCAGAGCACACACGTCAAGGGTCCGCAGCGGGTCGAGGCGCAGCGCCCCGCCCCGCCGGTCCCGCCAGCGTCGGTGCCAACGGCAACGCCAACGCCACAAGCGACGGGTATGCCGTCCGCGCCCGCCGCGCCGGGGTATCCACCCGTGCCGCCCCCGCCCCGGGTGCACGCGCCCTCGGCAGATTCCGGATGGCCGACCGTGCCACCCCCGCCGGCTCCCGCGGCTGCCTCGGCAGCCTCCTCAGCGGCCCCGTCGTCGCTGGCGGGGGCGCCGACGGCGATCCCCGATCCCACCGCCGACCCCACTCCGCTCACCCGCTGGGAGCCGGTCGAGGTCGATGCCGGTATGCCGTCTGCCGACTCCCAGCCGGGTCGCGCGTCGGTCGGGCGCCGGATCGGCACGGTGGCTGCAGGCGTGGCGGCATTCGCTGCGAGCTGGTGGTTGGTCTCGACGTTTGCGCTCGGTGGTGGGCGCACTGCCGACTCAGGGCCGACACCGACAGCCGTGCAGACCCTCAAGCCGACGACCGATGGGTCGGCCATTGGTGACGGGGTGTTCGTTGCGCCGTCGGTGCAGGCGGTGGGAGCCGCGGGAGTCGTACGTTTCACGTGGAACTATGACGGGCCGAGCTCGAAGGACACCTACCGGGTCGGCGTGGGCGCCACCGCCGCTGAGGCCATCGCGGCCGCGCCGACGACGCTCACCGGCGCCCGCACCAAGGAGGTCGTGGCTCCGGCCGGCACCCAGGTGTGTGTGGTGGTGTCGGTGGTGCGCAGCGGTCAGATCAGCCCGACCTCGGTGCCCAGCTGCGCCCTCGCAGGCTGAGCCGCCCCTGCTAGCACTGACGTCGCGGTCCCCGACGGCACGACGGTCGTGCTGCATCGCGCCGACGGTTCGGTCAGGCCTGTCAGGCCGCGCGGGGTCGCCGGTAGGCGCGGTCGTATGACCCTGGGGTGCGATCCCAGTGAACGGCGGGTTGGGTGGCGTCGCCGGGTTGGGTGGCGTCGCCGGGCGGGGCGAGGACGCGGGCGGTGAGCCGATCTCGGTGGACGATCTGATGATGTCGAGCGCACAGCAGGGCGGCGTTGGCGAGGTCGGTCGTTCCGCCGTCGACCCAGTGGACGATGTGGTGGGCGTCGCACCAGTGCGCCGGGACGGTGCAGCCGGGGAAGCTGCAGCCACCGTCGCGTAGCCAGAGGGCCCTGGATTGGGCCGGGGTGAACAACCTCACCCGGGTGCCGAGGTCGAGGATCTCCCCGCGGGATCCGAGGACGGCCGGCACGATCTCGGCTTGGCAGGCGAGTTGCCGCACAGTTTCGGGCGCCAGGAGCACCCCGGCTGCCGGCGTGCCCACGACGGTGCCGGCGCCGGTGAGCCCGTCGCGCAGGTCGGTCAGGGCCATCGTGACGAACAGGGTCGTCTTAGCGCCTCCGGGCAGCTGGTGGCCCGCGGCGGTGGCCCGACGGCATACCTCGATCAGCGCGGTCGCGCGGCGTTGCCCGGCCGAGCGAAGGTCACGCTCACCCGTCTGCGGATTGGGTGCCGGCGCGGCCAGTGGCCCGATGGCAGCTTCCAGGGTGGCAGCCGATTGCGGATCCAGCACGAGGCGGTAGGCGGTGAGCCCGTCCTCGACGCTCGGGCTGCTCAGCGTCACCCACCGGGCGAGGGTGTCGTGGTCGGACTGCAACTCTCCCGGCATCCCATATTCGGCCAACAATCGGGGGCGCAGGCGGCGCACCTGTGCGCTGCCCCAATCGCGCCCCAGCGACACCAACGCCGACACGACGGTCAGGTGGGTCTCCGGGCGCAGTCGCCGCTCGAGCCGGGCCATCTCGGACAGCACGCTCACCGCCACGGATGGCACCAACTCGCCCCGCAACACCGACCGGCTCACCACCTGCCCCGGCGTGGACCCCCCATCTGCCCCAAACTGCCCGGCGTCGTCGGCACCCAGGTCGTCGTCGGCACTGAGGTCGCCGACGGCAGCGTCCGCAGGGTCAGCCGGGACCACACCGGACGCGAGCGCCTCCAGGGCGCCGGGCACACGGCATTCGCTGGCCACGAGTTGGGCACATTCCGCCACCGCTTTGGCCCCGCCCTGACGCAGTGAAGGAGCGTTGTCGCGCAGCCAGGCCAGAAGACTGCCGCTCTGGGACGACTGCGTCTCCCCCCGGAGGACCGCTTCAGCGGCCACCGCCACGATCGCCCCGCGCACTGCCGCACCCACGGCATCCAAGGCCCGCGCCACCTCCGCCAGCTCGGCACCGGACGCCTGCCACAACCCGCCCGGTATGCCGGACACGGCCACCCGCGCAGCATCGAGCATCTCGCTCAGGGATACTCCCGCGTCGGGCTCGGACATGTGTCCATGATACAACTGTGCGACCGACACCGCAAGTGTACTCACCGACAGCCCTACTTGTCAGAGATCGACGTGAACTCACCGCATCGCGTCCACCGGGCAAGCCGTCGATCGTCGGCGCACCTGCCGCGCTGATCTGCCTCGTGCTCCACCTCACCGCCGTGGCGACCCGAGTGGATTCGATGCACGCTGGACCAGCGGTCGGTTGCCGCCGTTGGAGGGTCCGGGCCCCCGGCCCCCGCTCACCCGCTGAACCGACCGGTGCCCACGCTCGATGCGGCGGTTAGGCTGTCCCCCGGACAACGCGGGTCTTCGCGAAGACGTCACGTGCGGCACAGGGGGCAGGGATGAGCGTCGCTCAGGAACAGGTCGACTGGTTCAAACAGACCTTCGACTCACTCGTCGGCAATATCGAAAAGGCCATTCTCGGCAAGGAGCACGTCACCCGGCTGGTGCTCACCTGCCTGCTGTCCGAGGGGCACATGCTGCTCGAGGACGTGCCCGGCACCGGCAAGACCCAGCTGGCCCGGGCCCTCGCCGCGAGTGTCCAGGGCACCCACGGGCGGATCCAGTTCACCCCCGACCTGCTGCCCTCGGATGTCACCGGTGTGACGATCTTCGACCCGGAGAGCCGGCGCTTCGAGTTCCACCCCGGGCCGATCTTCGCGACGATCGTCCTGGCTGACGAGATCAACCGGGCCAGCCCCAAGACCCAGGCCGCGCTCCTGGAGGTCATGGAAGAGGGCCGGGTGACGGTCGACGGCATACCGCATTCCACCGGCAAACCGTTCATGGTCATCGCCACCCAGAACCCCATCGAGCAGGCCGGCACCTACCGGCTGCCTGAAGCGCAGCTCGACCGCTTCCTGATGAAGACGAGCCTGGGCTACCCCGACTTCGCGGCCGCCGTGCGGGTCATCGCCGACGCCGCCACCCGCGACCGTTCCTCCGCCGTCGAGCCAGTCGTCACCTCGCAGGTCGTCACCGGCATGGCCGAGCTCGCCGACCAGATTCACGTCGACGAGGCACTGCTCGGCTATGTCATCCACCTCGCCGAGGCCACCCGCGCACACCCCGCGCTGCGCCTGGGCCTGTCGATGCGCGGCGCGCTGGCCTATGTGCGCTGCGCCAAGACCTGGGCCGCCTCGCAGGGCCGGGTCGCCGTCGTGCCCGAGGACATCAAGATCCTCGCCCACCCGGTGCTCTGCCACCGGCTGCTGCTCGAGGCTGAGGCTCAGTTCTCCGGGAGCACGGTCGACGGGGTCATCGACGAGATCCTCGCCGCGGTCGCGCCGCCCGAGCACCGCGTCTCGGCCTGACCGAGCAGGGCGCAGCGGCGATGAGTAACCCAGGGGAGCGGGTCGCACGCCAGGCCGGTATGCCGTCCGGCCAGGCGGGTATGCCGTCCGGCCAGGCGGGTATACCGTCCCGCCGGGCGGGTCGGGCCGCTCGGCTGACCGGCATACCGAAGCTGCTGTCCGACCGCGCGCGGGAGCTCTTCGTGCGCACCGAACCCACCTGGGGCCCGATCTGGCGTCCGATCCACCGGGCGCTGCGCTGGGTGTCGCCGCTGGGCTGGGGGGTCGCCGCACTCGGGGCAGCCTCGTGGTGGCTCGGCGCGCGCTATGGCTGGATCGAGCTGCTCATGCTCGGCGCCGCCACGCTGGTGCTGCTCGCGGCGTGCGTGCTGCTGGCGGTCGGCCGCACCCGGGTGAGCATCGACGCCGAGGTCGACCCGAGCCGCGTCGTCGTCGGCGATCCGGCGACCGGGCGGGTCATCGTCGGCAACACCGGCTCGGTGCCGATCCTCCCGCTGCTTGTCGAGCTGCCCATCGGGGTGAGCGCCGCGCGCTTCGTGCTGCCGCCACTCGGCTCGGGCACCGAGCACGAGGAGCTGTTCGTCGTGCCCACCCACCGCCGCGGCGTCATCCCGGTCGGGCCGGCGCGCACGGTGCAGGGCGACCCGTTCGGGCTGGTGCGCCGCACCGTGCTGTGGACCGAGGTCACCGAACTCTTCGTCCACCCCCGCACGGTCGCGATCGAGAGCCTCGGTGCCGGCCTGCTGCGTGACCTCGAAGGATCGGTCACCGAGGACCAGTCGATGTCCGACCTGGCCTTCCACGCGCTGCGCGAATACCAGCCCGGCGACGACCGCCGCTATATCCACTGGCGCAGCTCAGCCAAGGCCGGGCGCCTGCTGGTGCGACAGTTCCTCGACACCCGCCGCTCGCACATCACCGTGCTCGTCGACACCGACCCCGCGTCCTACCGCGACGGCACCGAAGTCGCCCGCGAGATCCGCGAGATCACCGCTGGGCGGACCCTGCCGGTGCCCGGCGGCGCGCTCCCGGAGGTGCGCGACCTGGAGACCGCGATCTCGGTGGCCGCGTCGATCGGCATGCGCTGCCACCGCGACGACCAGGACGTGACGATCGTCGCCGGCCCGTATGCCGTGTCGAAGGCCCACCCGCAGCGCACCCTCGACACCCTGGCCCGAGTCGAAGCCGGGCCCGTCGACCTGCTGCATATGTCGACGACCGCCAACGCCCTCGCGGCCGACACCTCGGTCTGCCTCGTCGTCACCGGCCCGCACCGCGAGTTCGGGATGCTGCAGCGGGTCGGCACGCAGTTCCCGCCCGAGGTGCGCACCATCGCGATCGTCGTCGACCCGCTCGCCGAACGCTCGGTGCGTCGCGCCGGCTCGGTCACCGTGCTCACTGTCGACGCCCTGCGCAATCTCCGCGCCGTGCTGTCGGCCGGGTTGGCGGGCGCATGACGACGGCCACTCACTCCAGCGGCCCGAGCCGGTCCAGCGGCCCGAGCCGCGCCGGGCAGACGTCTTCCCGCGCCACCCCGCGTGCCGTCGACCTGCTCGAGCGCCTGCGACCGACCCGGCACCAGGTGACCGACCTGGTGGGCGCCGGACTGCTCGTCGCGCTGGCCGCCGTCGGCTTCCACACCACCTACTTCGGCCTCGGCTGGATCGTGGCCGCCGTCGTCGGTCTGCTGTGCGGGCTTGCGGCGGCCCACGTCACGGCTGCCTTCCGGCTCCCCGGAGTGGTCACGGCCGCCCTGCTCGCCCTCGCCTACTTCACCATCGGTGGACTGGCCACCCTGCGCGAGGGTCTCTCCGGCCGCAGCCTGGCCACCCTGGCCCGCACCGCGGTCACCGGCTGGAAGGACCTGCTCACCACCCTCCCGCCGGTCGACCCGCAAGGCCCGCTCGTCGCCCTGCCGCTGCTGTTCACCCTGGTCGGCGGCGCGACGGCATACGGCATCGCGCGGCGCTGGGTGGGGGCCGTGCGCGCCCTGCTCGTGCCGCTGGCCCTGCTCGTGCTCTCGATTCTGCTGGGCACCATGGCACCGGCCGGTGTGCTGCTGCAGGGCGCCGCGTTCGCGCTCGTCGCGGTCGGCTATGCCGCCGCGCGGGCCGCCCGCAGCCGCCCCGCGCTGCAGAACGGATCGGGCGCCCGCACCCGCGCGATCACCGGCGCGCTGCTGCTCGCGCTCGCGGCCGGGGCGGCGCTCGTGCTCGGTCCGCGGCTGCCCGGTGCCGACGGCTCGGCCCGCACCATCTGGCGCACCCAGCTCGAGCCGCCCTTCGACGTCTCGCAATACCCCAGCCCGCTGGCCGGCTACCGCCGCTACACCGAGCCCAACGCCGCCGAGCTCTACGACCGACCGCTGTATGCCGTGACCGGCCTGCCCGCCGGCACCCCGATGCGCATCGCGGTCCTGGACACCTATGACGGTTCGGTGTGGGGCGCCGGCAACGCCGCGCCTGCGCCGGTAGCGGGCAGCTCTGTGGCTCCCGGGGCTCCCGGCACGGCGCACAGCACGTCGGCCGCGGCTTTCCGCCGGGTCGGGGGCCGCATCGCAGTCACCGCGCCGGCCGGGGTCGACCCCACCTCGTATGCCGTGACGATCCCCGACGGCGGGTGGCAGGACGTCTGGCTGCCGGTCGCGGGCACGCTCACCGGCGTGGATTTCACCGGCCCGCGAGCCGGTGGGTTGGCCGCCGACCTGCGCTACAACACGACCACCGGCACCGGCGTGCTGCCCGCGCGGCTGCTGCCGGGCGACGGATTCGAGCTCACGGCATACCTCGAACCGGTCCCGACCGAGCTGCCGACCGACCTGGCCCTGGCCGGCAGCAGCTCGAGCACCGTGGCGAGCACGCCCGCGGTCGCCAACAGTCAGTCGCTGGCCTTCCTCGACGCGCGCATCGATCAGTGGAGCGGCCGCGAGAGCGACACCTGGCGCAGGCTGCTCGCCGTGGCGTCGGTGCTGCGCGGCACCGGTGCCTACACCGACGGCGGTTCGGCCGAAGACCACCAGAACACCTACCTCGCCGGGCACTCGCTCGCGCGGATCACCCGGTTCGTCAAGTCGGCGCAACTCGCCGGCAACGACGAGCAATACGCCGCGACGCTGGCGCTTGTCGCGACCCGCCTCGGCGTGCCCGCGCGGGTCGTCGTCGGCGCGATCCCGGACGGCACCGGCACGGTCAAGGGCCGCGACGTCCACGCGTGGGTCGAGGTCGAGAAGGCCGACGGCAGCTGGCAGGCGATCCTGCCGCAGTTCATCGTCCCGGACCGCACCAAGAAGCCGACCCAGCAAGACAATCGCACCGAGGAGAAGAAGACCGGCGCCGTCGTGCCGCCGCCTGCCGCCAACAACCCGCCGAGCGTCCTGCAAGGCCCCGACCAGGCCCAGAACGCCACCCAGAACAAGACCGGCACCAACCGCAAGTCGATCCTCGACCCGTCCACCTGGCCGGGCTGGCTGCAGTGGGTGGTCACCTGGGTGGGTCCGCCGGCTGCCGCCCTCGCCCTCTGGTATGCCGTGCTGCTGCTGGCCAAGCGCCGCCGCCGGTCCCGGCGCCGCACCGCCCCCACTGGGGCCGATCAGGTCGCCGGAGCGTGGTCCGAGCTCGTCGACAATGCCCGTGACCTCGGGATTTCCCTGCCGCCCAATGCAACTCGCCCCGAGCAGGCCAAAGCGATTGATCCCACCCTGGTGCCGCTGGCCCGGGCGACCGACGCCCACGTCTTCGGCCCGGTGCAACCCGATCGAGCGGTCGCCCGAGAGCACTGGACCCAATCCGACTCGGCCGCAACGGCATTGCGCAAGAAGTCGCGGCGCCGCACCCGGATCCGGGCGGCCTGGTCGACTCGCTCGCTGCGGGAGCAGGCTCGTCCGGTGCTGGCCACCCGGAAGGCCGATCTGGCGCGGCTCGCAGCGCAGGCCCGGCGGGTCGCGCGGGTGGCCCGGGTTGCGCGGGGTGCGCGGGTCGCGCGAATCACCAGCGGGCGGCAGGCAACATCAGGGGATCAGACATGACGACATCTTCAGGCACGCGCCTGCACTCCCACGGGAGCGAGCGGCGCACGCACCGCAGCGCATCCCGCCGCACCGGCATCGTGTCGACCGCCGTGCTGCTCGTCCTCGCGATCGTCTTCACCTGGTTCGCGACCCGCGCCGAGGGCGAGACGGTCAGCCGCACCGAACTCAACGACGGCGGCGTCTGGGTCACCACCTCGGCCCAGTCGAGATTCGGCCGGATCAACAAGCCCGCCGGCCAACTCGACGCGGCAGTGGCCGCGACGGCCGCCGAGAACACTGGCCTGGACATCCTCCAGGACGGTGCCGCAGTCCTCGGGGTCACCAAGGCGACCAACCAGGCCACCCCGATCAACGTCCGCACCGGGCAACTCGTCGAATCCTCGGTCCTCACCCTGCCCAGCCCGGCCGCAGCCACCTCCACTGCAAACCCCGCAACCGCCGCCGCCACCGTCGCTCCGGCCCCGGCCGTGCTCGACCTGCGCGGCGGCACCCTCGCGGTCGTCGACCCGACCACCGGCAAGGTGCGCGCCCAGCGGGTCGACCCCGCGACGGGGATCACCTCGCTGGACAAGGTGGCCGGCACCGGTCCACCGCTGGCCACCATCGGAGCCGGCGCGACGGTCGCGGTGTCGGTCGACGGCACGGTGTATGCCGTGTCCGCCGCTTCCGGCCAGCTGGCCGTCATCAGCCCGCTCGCGGGTGGCGGCTTCGCCGAGGCATCCATCCGGGAGCTGGGCTTCTCCGCCACGAGCGTGCAGCTCACCGTGGTCGGTGACCGCTGGGTCGTTTTCGAGCCGGCAACCGGACTGGTCCGCGCCGACGGCCTCGGGGCACCCATCGACCTGGCCGAGAAACTCGGGGCGGCCGCGACCGGCACCGGCGGGGCGAAGGCGGCCACGGCATACGGAGCCTTGCAGGCGCCGGGACCGGACAGCGACGCGGTCGCGATCGCCACCCCGCGCGGGGTGGGCCTGCTGCCCTTCGGCACCGAGCCCGCGCAGACCGGCGAGATCCTTCTGCCCGGCGCGGCGACCGGCGCCAAACTCTGGGTGGCGCCGCCGGTGCGCCTCGGGCGCTGCGTGCACGGGGCGTGGGCCAGTGCCGACAAGCTCTTCTACGGGCGCTCATGCACCGAGCACCCGGCCGAGGCAGTCGTCATCGAAGCGCCGGCACCGGGCGTGCGGGTCGACGGGGTGCGGCTGCGCACCAACCGCGGGCTGGTCGCGCTCAACGATCTCGACACCGGCGCGGTGTGGGATGTCGACTCGGATTCGCCGATCAAGATCGACGACTGGCCCTCGGTCATCCCGCCGCCCAAGGCCGGCAACGACAACACCAAGCCTGACCCCAACCAACTCGACAACGAGGTCGTCCGCCGCCCGCCAGAGGCCAAGCCCGACGACGTCACGGTGCGCCCGGGTCGCACCTCGACCCTCCATGTGCTCGACAACGACAGCGACAGCCTCGGCGCGGTGCTCGCGATCGGGCCCGGCGATGTGTCCGCCCCCGACCTGCCCGGCATTCTCGTCAGCCCCTCGATCGACGGCCAGAACATCTCGATCTCGGTGCCCGACAAGCCGATCGGCAACGTCGTCCACTTCAGCTACACGGTCAACAACGGCCAGCCCGGCGCCGAGGGGCGCTCCACTGCGCTGGTGACGGCGAGGATCGTCGACGACACCGTCAACACCGCGCCGTTCGTGCGCACCAGCCAGGCCACCCTCGCGACCGCGAAGACCCCGGTGATCCGCGGCGGACACGTCTCGGTCGGGGTCAAGGCCGACTGGCGCGACGCCGAGAGCGACCCGGTCGTCATCGAGTCGCTCGACCAGATCGCCTCGGTCGACGGCGGTGGCGCGCTGGCCATCGTCGCCCCCAACCAGCCCGGGCCGCTCGAGGTGAAGTACAAGGTCGACGACGGACGCGGTGGCAGCACCGAGGCCAAGGCCTCGCTCATCGTCCTGGGCGACTCCGACCGCCCGGTGCCCCCGACCGCCCAGGCCGACGTCATCCGCGCGGTTGTCGGCAAACCCGTCCAACTACAGCCGCTCGGCAACGACCTGCCCGGCGCCGACCCCACCGACCCCACCGCCCGGCTGCGCCTGGCGGCCGAGGTGCGCGGTCCGGCCGGGCTGATGATCGACACCAACGTCGAGACCGGGGTGGTCACCATCACCGGCGCGGCTCCCGGCAGCCACCTGCTCACGTATGCCGCGCAAGTCGGCTCGGCGGTCGGCGCCGGGCGGTTCCGGGTCGACATCCTTCCGGCGCCGACCGACGACGCCCCGCCGGTGGCCGCCCCCGATGCCGCGACGGTGCGCGACCAGTCGCCGGCCATCACCGACGTGCTCGTCAACGACTACAGCCCGCGCTCGGACGTGCTCGTCATCCAGTCGGTCGTGACCACCGAACCGTGGGTGCGCGCCTGGGTGGTGCAGGGCCGCTGGCTGCGCGTGCAGGCGGTGGCGCCGCTGCAGGCCGGCCAGACCGAACGCCGCGGCGTGGTCGTCTACACCATCAGCGACGGCACCCGGTCGGCCGCCGGCGAGCTCTCGGTCGTGCAGAAACCCGCGCCGCCCGCCGCGCTCATGCCGACCATCGTCGATGACCAGGCCACCGTGCGGTGGGGTGATGTGGTCACCATTCCGGCCCTGGACAACGACTCGATGGCCGATGGGGTCCCGCTCAAGCTCACCCCCGGCACGGTCAAGGTCGTCGTCGGCAAGGGCGAGGTCTATGCCAGCGGCCAGGTGTTGCGCTACCTGCCCGATCCCGACCCGATCACCGTCGAGAAGGTCGTCACCCTGGAATACGCGGCATACCCCGAAGGGATGCCCGAGCGCTCGGTGACCGGCCGGGTCACGGTGACCGTCAAGCCGCCGCCGACCCCGCAGACCCCCGACCAACCACCGACGGCCCGCAACTTCTCCGCCTCGGTCACCGCCGGCGAGGCGATCACGCTCACCGTGCCCACCAGCGGCATCGACCCCGACGGCGACCTCGCCTTCGTCTCCGGCATCGTCGGCGAAGCCGGCGGCCCGGTCAACCTCAAGCTCGGGCGGGTCACGGCATACGGGGCCTCGACGATCCGCTACGAGTCCTACCCGGGCTCCTCGGGCACCGAAGTGCTCCGGTATGCCGTCGCCGACCGCTACGGGAAGTCCGGCGAGGGGCTGATCCGGATCGGTGTGGTCCAGCCCGGCGCGCCGCAGCCACCGGTCGCCATGCCCGACGACGTCACCGCAGCTCCCGGGCGCCAGGTGACCGTCGACGTGCTTGCCAACGACCTCGTCCCGCGCAACGCCGACGTCGTCGTCGAGGACCCCGCCACGACCAACTCGCCGGAGGTGCTGGCCCAGTTCACCCGGGAGGGCGAGCAGTCCTTCAAGGTGGCCGCGCCCGAGGAGGGCCCGTCGAAGGTGCTCGTCTACGGCATCAACGGTGGCCTATTCGACCCGTCGCGCACCACGCTGACCGTCCGCGGGCGCAAGGGCTACAACAACCCGCCGGTGGCGGCCGACGACGTGGCCCGGGTCGCGCCCGCTCCGGCGGCACCCGGCGCCCCGGGTGCCGGGGGAGCGGGAGGCGCTGGGGGCGCGGGAGGCGCCGGTGGGGCAGCCACCGTCGGTCCGGCCCCCGCGGCGACCGCGTCGAACAGTGCGCTCGTCGACGTGCTCGATAACGACCGCGATGTCGACGGCGACCGCAATGCCCTCAAGGTCGTCCAGGTCGGCGAGGGCGCCACCATCGAGGCCGACGGGGTGCGGGTGAGCTTTGCCGACTATCCGCGGGCGGTCCCCTATGTCGTCGAGGACGCCGACGGCGGCCGGGCGATGGCGCTCATCTACGTGCCGGCCAGCGGCAGCGACGTGCCCTATGTCATCGCCGGCAAGCCGATCACCATGGACCGGGATGCGACGGTCAGCGTCCAACTCGCCGACCACATCACCGACCCGCGCGGCCGGGTCGTCAAGCTCACCACTCCCGACACGCTCTCGGCTTCGCCCGCCGATCGGCTCGCCGTCACCGCGCTGTCGGCGACCGAGCTGCGGCTCACGGCATCCGGCGGTTACGTCGGACCCGGTGCGATCATGCTGGAGGTCACCGACTCGACCGGACCCGACGACGTGGCGCCGCGCACGGCATACCTTGTCGTGCCGGTGCAGGTGGGGCCGCTGCAGCCGTTGCTGCGCTGCCCGCAATGGGAGATCAACGTCGTCGCCGACGCGCCCGGCCGCACGGTCGACATCCCGCGGCTGTGCTCGGCCTGGTTCCCCGAAGGGCTCGACCCGGCGACCGTCGAATACACCGCGACCTGGGATGCGCCGGTCGAGCAGGTCACCATGCGCCAACAGGGCACCGGGGGCCGGCAGGTGCTCGTGTCGGCGGCGGCCGACGCGATCCACGCTGCGAAGGGCTCGTTCTTCGTCTCGGTCGCAGGGTCGACCGAGAAGTTCGCGATCCGGGTGCGGGTGACCAGCCTGCGCGCCGACCCGGCTGCCGCGGCCGCGGTCGCCGCCGGGGTCGAGGTGCCCCCGCCACCACCGCTGGCCGTGCTGCGACCGGCGCGAGTCGAGGGCCTGTATGCCGGGCAGAGCCAGGTCGTCAACCTCGCGCAGTATCTCGACAGCCCCTTCGGCACCCTGCATTGCGAGATCGTCGGGGTGCGGGTGGTCGCCGCCGGCGGGGTCTCCGCCAGTCAGCAGGGTGCATTCTCACGGTCACCGCGACCCGCGATGCCACCGGGATCACCCAATTCGCCGTCGACGTCAGCGACGCACCGGACCGGATCTCCACCGGCACGGTGACCGTCTCGGTGCGGGCCCGGCCCACGCCACCGCAATCCGTCGACGCCGTCGCCGACCGGATCCAGGGCGGCAGCGCGCGTGTGTCGTGGCTGCCACCGGCATACGACGGCGGTCTGCCGATCCTCGGCTACGAGGTGGCCTGGTCCGGCGGGAGCACCCCGTGCGAGGCCTCGCCATGCACGATCACCGGGCTGACCAACGGGGTCGACTACTTCTTCACCGTGCGGGCCCGCAATGCCGTCGACTGGTCCGACGCGGGCGGCCCGTCGCGGGCGGCGCGCCCCGACACCGCGCCCGAGGCGGTGACGGTCGGTGCGGTCACGCCGGGCGACCGCACCCTGACGATCTCGTGGGCGGCGCCGGTCAACTCCGGCAGCGCTGTCGACAGCTACAACGTCCAGGTGCTGCCCGTCGATGGCGGCTCGACGGGTGGTCTCACGACGGTGACCGGCGGCGGCACCTCGACCACCGTGGGTGGGCTGAACAACAACAGCGAATACCTCATCCGGGTGCAGGCGCACAACGAGGCCGGCTGGGGACCGTATGGCCCTGTGCGCACCGCGCAGCCGGTCGGCACTCCCGCGCGGGTGATCGTCAACGACCTGGTGACCTCGACGCCCAGCCCCTCGGATGACACCGCCACGGTGCAGATCTCGTGGCAGCCGGCCGATCCCAACGGCCCCCGATGTCGTCGTATGCCGTGGGGCGCGCGGTCGGGGACGGCTCGCTCGCGCGTATCGCGACCGTGTCCCCGGGCGGCAGTCTGGTCACCTCGGACGTCGTGCCCTACGACGGGGTGGTGCGTCGGTATGCCGTGACCGCCACCAACGGCGGCGGGGTGGAGTCGCCGATGAGCGATGCGCGGTCCTTCGAGGCGGTCGGGGTGCCGGAGACGCCGCGGGCGCCCTCGGTGACGACTCCGACGGCCGATCTCACGATGGCGGTGTCGTTCGCCTTGGGCGCGCCCGCATGCGCTGCGGTGGACCCATGTCGAGTGGACGACCGGCGGGCAGAGCGGCCAGATCCCGTGTGCCACGAGCGATTGCTCCTACTCCGGGGTGATCCCCAACAGCGACATCACCGAGCAGCGGCTGTTGATCCGGGGCTGCGTCGTCACCGGTCCGTGCTCGGCCTGGTCGAAGGAGAGCGCGACCTTCCAGCCGTACGGTCCGACCAAGCCGGTGCTGGCCTTCGAACCGACGATGACCGGGGCGCACGGCAAATTCGACGTGACCTTCTCGTGGAAGCTGGTGACCAACGGCCGGCCGGTGACCGTCGCGGTCGCCGAGGGCGGCGGGTATACCTGCAAGCTGGCCTCGGACGATGCCTCGTGCGTGGTGCGCAACGTCGGCTATGCCACGCCTCTGTCGGTATCGGTGACCGCGCACTCGAGCGCCGGCGACGCGGCGCCGGTGACGATGACCTTCACGACTCCGGCCAAGGCGGACCCGGTCATCCGGCTATCGGCTTCGGGCAGCTGCATCGGAGTGCTCTGCGGAACCCAGGATCCGGCCTGCGCGATCGACAACACGTGTGAATACATCACGGTGACGTCGAGCCTCTGGGATGCCACGACGATGACGTGCACCTTCCGGTCACCGTCGGGACCCATCGGCGACCCGGTCACCATTGCCACCAACACGACGGTGCGGACGAAGGTCTTCTACGGCGACCAGACGACGATGACCGGCACCTGCGTGAACACGTCGACCAACGAAACGGCCACTCAGACGGTCACCTGGCAATAGCCGAGCAACGGGTCGTCTGCGTCCTGACGGCGCTCGTCGGTCGTCTGCGTCCTGGCAATAGCCGAGCAACGGTCGTCTGCGTCCTGGCGGCGCTCGTCGGTCGTCTGCGTCCTGGCAATAGCTGAGCAACGGTCGTCTAGGTCCTGGCGGCGCTCGTCGGCGCTTCGGCCTCGTCCGGGTGGTAGTAGCCACCCATGTCGCTCACGACCGCCGAGCAGACTGCACCCATTCGTCGCGGATTGCGTTGTCGCCGTCCGTGGTTCGAGCGCTGCCCGCCGTGTGTTCGTGGAAGTGGACGGTCTTGGCGCCCGGGTTGCCGAGGGCGCCGGGCCTGTCAGGGGTGTCGGGGTTGTCGGTGGTGGTGTGGTGTCGGTGGTGGGGGTTGTGGATCAGCCGGTGGTGGTAGCCACATAACGGGATGGCTTGGTCAAGGTCGGTCAAGCCGCCTTTCGACCAGGGCTGCTGGTGGTGCAGCTCTGACCACGCGAACGGCCGGTCACACCCATCTGCAGCGCACGTGTCGTAGATGAGGGCGAGGGCGGTGCGTTGCGGGTCGCTGAAGAACCGGTGGTGTCGGCCGAGGTCGAGGACCTGTCCGGGTCCACCGAGGACTGCGGGGAGGATCCCGGCTTGGCAGGCGATCCGCCGGGCGGCACTGGCCGAGATCAATGTCCCGGTGTCGGTGCTGGCGGCGCCGGCGCTGGGGGTCATCTCCAGCAGTGTCCCGGTGCTCTCGCGGACCGATTGCTGCACGAGTGCCGCCTGTGCGGCGCCGATGGCTTGTTCGATGGTCATCGTGACGATGACGGTGGCGGCGACTTTGCCGGTGAGTCGTTCGGTGTCGAGGTGTTCGATCAACTCGGTCAACGCCCGTCCGCGGCGGTGCGCCCAGTCGATATCGGCCCAATCGGCATTCCGACCCACCCACCGACCCGCGCCAACACCCGCCACAGCCTCCTGCTCGGCCGAGCCAGCGGTCGCCAGCGTGCCAGCGCCAGGAGCGGCACCAGCCGACACCTGCCCAGCCGCGCCAATGCCAAACTCGGCGGGCGTGCCAGCGTCGCGAGCGGCCTCGGCCGAGTCGGCGGGCGCGGTCAACCCGAAGGCGGCACCCGCAGTGTCGCCAGTACTCATGGCGGTGCCTTGGGCGGGGTGGCGGGTGGAGGCGTGCAGGTCGGCCGCGACCGACCCGTCGCCCAAGTCACCGGCAGCGATCTGACCGTCAGCTAATGCCGCTTCGGCGGATTGGCGGAGGTGATCACGCCGGGGTGCGGTCATCGACTGCAACACCTTGCCCAGCATCCGCGCAGTGAACGTCGGCAACAACGCCTGCAACTTCGTGGTCCCATCCCCCAGGTCTTGCATGGTGACCGTCGCCAACCGGTACGCCCGACACTCTTGATCAACCAGTTGGGCTTCGACATGCTCAGCGACCTCAGCGGCAGAGCGTTCCGCGTCGGCGAGGGCGAACTTCGCCGCCCGATAGAACCGGCCCGGGTTCAATTGCTGCGCCTTCTGGACCAGGGAGGTTTCGACCTTGGCCCGCTCCACATCAGTCAACCCCTCAGGGAGTTTGTCCATCGTCGCGGCGATAATCCCGGCACTGCGGCCAGAGACGTCACCGGCGTCGAACGCCGCCCGGGTCACCGCCAACCCCTCACCATCCAGAGCGGTGGCCAACTGCACCTTCCGCGCTGCATCAGCCCCACCACTACGGGTCGCTGACGCCACCCACGCTGAAGTTGAGGAATGACCGGTCCGGCGATGCACCTGCTGCCGGTCAGCCCGAGCCACCAACGCCAGCCGCAACGCCTCCACCCGGCGGGCGATCCGCTCCACCTCACCAATATCCGCAGCACCCACCACCACGGCAGCAGCCGGGTCAGCCAACCGAGCATGCACCTGGTCCACCAGTGCATGCACCACCCCCGTCGGCACCCCCACCACGGCAGCTGACCCCCGTGAAGGCGACCCACCCCGAGACACCGCACCGGACGGCATACCGCCGCCTGGCTGCGAGTCCAACGAAGTGATCGTCATAGCACGAGTGTACTACGACAGGTGTGCGAACACAAGGGAAAGAGGCATTCGCAGTAATTAGATTAAGGATCATCAAGGACAGACGTTCGATCCACCACGCACGCAGCGATTGAGCGGCCGACATGAGGTGAGGGGGATGGGCACTATCTGGACGGCATACCCCTGCTGTCAGCCGCCTGGGCCAGAATGGCGGGCGCACCCACCCGGCCAGGGTGGCTCGAGGCAAGGAGGACGGCGTGCCGGTCAACATCCCGCGTGACCTGCCTGCCCGGACGACGCTCGAGGCGGAGAACGTCTTCGTCATGATCGATGAGCGCGCGACCCACCAGGACATCCGTCCGCTGCGGATCGCCATCGTCAACCTCATGCCGACCAAGATCGCCACCGAGACGCACCTGCTGCGACTGCTGGGCAATACGCCGCTACAGCTGGAAATCACTCTGCTGCACATGGGCTCACACGAGCCGCGCAACACTCCGGCCGGGCACCTCGATGCCTTCTATGCGACGTTCGACGAGGTGCGGGAGGAGACCTTTGACGGGCTCGTCATCACCGGGGCGCCGGTCGAGCTGCTGCCCTTCGAGGGAGGTCGACTACTGGGACGAGCTCGTCGCGCTGCTGGAGTGGAGCCGCACCCACGTCTACTCGACGATGCACGTCTGTTGGGGCGCGCAGGCCGGCCTGTTTCACCACTACGGCGTGCCCAAGCGTGAACTGCCGGCCAAACTCTTCGGGGTCTTCGATCATGAGGTGTTGGCGCCGCGGCACCGGCTGCTGTCCGGCTTCGACGAGGCCTTCCGGGCGCCACACTCGCGGTATACCGAGACTCCTGCCGCCGCCGTGGCCGCCGTCCCCGGGATCGAGGTCCTGGTCACCTCGCCGGAAGCCGGCCTCTACCTGGCGGCATCGACCGATGGCCGGCAAGTCTTCGTCACCGGACATCCGGAATACGACCCCGAGACGCTGCACATGGAGTTCGTCCGCGACCGGGAGCGGGGGGTAGCGACGCAGCCGCCGCTGCACTACTACGTCGACGACGACCCCACTCGCGAGCCGCACGTGACCTGGCGTTCGCACGCCTACCTGCTCTACGCCAATTGGCTCAACTACTGCGTCTACCAGGGCACCCCCTACGACCGGACGAGCATCGGCCGCGACTGACGCATCGCTTCACCGACAGACAGGTATGCCGTCCGCTCGGGTGAGCGGACGGCATACCTGTGTGGGTTGTCAGCGCTCTTCGGTCCCCGCAATAAACGCCTCGAGCTTCACTCGGCCCTCGGTGTCCTCGCGCTGCACAGGCGGGGACTTCATCAGGTAGGACGAGGCCGAGATCAGCGCGCCGCCGATGCCACGGTCCTTCGCGATCTTGGCCGCCCGGATGGCGTCGATGATGATGCCGGCCGAGTTGGGCGAGTCCCAGACCTCGAGCTTGTATTCCAAGTTGAGCGGGGCGTCACCGAAGGCGCGACCCTCCAAGCGGACGTAGGCCCACTTGCGGTCGTCGAGCCACGCGACGTAGTCCGACGGGCCGATGTGCACGTTGCGGTCGGCGATCTTGCCGCCGAGCGGGCCAGTGAGGTTGGAGGTCACCGACTGGGTCTTGGAGACCTTCTTGGACTCCAGGCGCTCGCGCTCGAGCATGTTCTTGAAGTCCATGTTGCCGCCGACGTTGAGCTGGTAGGTGCGGTCCAGGACCACGCCGCGGTCTTCGAAGAGCTTGGCCATGACGCGGTGCGTAATCGTCGCGCCGACCTGGCTCTTGATGTCGTCACCGATGATCGGCACGCCAGCCTTCTCGAACTTGGCGGCCCACTCCGGGTCGGACGCGATGAACACCGGCAGCGCGTTGACGAAAGCCACGCCGGCGTCGATCGCACACTGCGCGTAGAACTTGTCGGCCTCTTCCGACCCCACCGGCAGGTAGGACACGAGGACGTCGGCCTCGGCCTCCTTGAGCGCCGCGACGATGTCGACCGGCTCGGCCGCCGACTCGTCGATCGTCATCCGGTAGTACTTGCCCAGTCCGTCGAGGGTGTGGCCGCGCCGCACCTCGATGCCCAGGGTCGGCACATCGCAGATCTTGATCGTGTTGTTCTGCGAGGCGTTGATGGCCTCGGACAGGTCCTTGCCGACCTTCTTGTCATCGACGTCGAAGGCTGCGACGAACTGCACGTCGCGCACGTGGTAGGGCCCGAACTGCACGTGCATGAGGCCGGGCACCGTCGATGCCGCGTCGGCATTGCGGTAGTACTCCACGCCCTGCACCAGCGAGCTGGCACAGTTGCCGACGCCGACGATGGCGACGCGCACAGATCCCATCAGGGTTCTCCTTGTATGTCGGCCGCGGCTCGGTGCCGCGCGCCTGCTGGTGGTGAGGCGGCATACATCAGGTATGCCGTGCATGCGAGGTGGTGCGGAGGTGCTGCGGGCGCGGGGCGGGGGTCACCCGCCGGGCGGTCCCGCGGTGGTGCGACGCTCGGCGGAGATGAGCTCCTCGAGCCAGCGGACCTCGCGTTCGGCGGATTCTTCGCCGTGACGCTGTAGGGCCGCGGTGTAGCTGTCCAGGCGCTCGCGGCTGCGCACCGAGGCCTCACGGATGTTGGCCAAGCGCTCCTCGAGCCGGGAACGCCGGCCTTCGAGGATGCGCAGCCGCACGTCGGCCGGGGTGCGCGCGAAGAACGCGAAATGGACGTCGAACTCCTCGTCTCCCCACGATGCCGGCCCCGCCTTGTCCGCCATCGTTTGGAAACGTTCCTTGCCATCGGCCGTCAGCTCGTAGACGATCCGCGCCCGGGCACTGCCGCGGATGGACTCGCCGCCGTCCGCGGACTCGCGGATCCAACCCTTGCCCATGAGGTCACGCAGGCAGGGATAGAGCGAGCCGTAGGACAGCGCCCGGAAGGCACCGAGCGCGGTGTTGAGCCGCTTGCGCAGTTCGTAGCCATGCATAGGCGACTCGTGCAGCAGGCCCAGCACGGCGAAGTCGAGCAACTCGGCTCGTCGTGACATGGCTGGCACCTCCTGCGCGCGTTGGGTCCCCGGGCGGGACGACCTCGGGCAGCCTAGCACTCGATATATCGACGCGATACATCTGCCGGATACAACGTGCCGATGTGTCGCACGCCACATCGAGCCGGGGGCACGTGCTTCGGTATGCCGTGCCGCGGCTCGATCAGAAGTGCCAGCTCGATGCGTTGGCGCAGCCGGCGTCGCGTGCCCTGGTCAAGGGGAAGTCGCTCGGCACGGTGGCCCCCGGGCTGGATCCGTTCGGCGGCGTGCACAGCGCGCCCCACGTCTGTGGCCCGACGATGCCGTCGACGACCAACGACAGGTGGGTTTGGTAGCTGCGGACGGCTGCGTCGGTCACCGGCCCGAAATCGCCGTCGACGGGGATGGCGCTACCGCCCCAGAGGCGCTTCGCGTGGTAGTTGTACAGCGCCTGCAGGTGATTGACGCAGGAGGAGGAGCTGCCTTTCGAGTAGCGCTGGGTCGCACAACCGGTTGCCGGGCTGGCGGCCGGGGCCGGCGGCGCTGACCGGGCCGTCGTGGGAGGCGGTGCCGGAAGGGTAGGGGCCGGAGTCAGCGACGGAGCGGATGCGGGTGTCGATGCTGCGGTGCTGGGGAGCGGTGTGCTCGCCGCAACTGCAGCGGTGGTCCGTGCCGCGGTCGATGTGACCGTGACGGTCGCGGCGGCACGTCCCACCGCGTTGGTTGCGCCGGAGGTGCTGGTCAGCGGGCGGAGCACGAATATGCCGACGACGGTCGCGACCACGAGGGCGGCTGCCGTCGCGATGAGCAGCCCCGTGCGGCTGAGGTGGGGAGTGCCATCGACCGGGACGCCGACCGGCGCGGGGTCTGGCGCGGGGTCTCGTTCGGGTTCTGGTTCGCGTTCTGGTTCGATCGACTCGAGCCCTCTCGCGAATGGCTGCTCGGGAAGGGGGGCCGTGTCAGTCGGCCCAGAGGGTGGGACGGGAGCCTGCACCGGAGGCGGCACCGCGATGGGTGTCGAATCGGGTAGCTGCGGCGCACCGGGGCTGGGCGGTGAGAACTGGGCCAGCCGCATTCCGCACGAGCCACAGTGACGCGAAATCTCCGGGTTGTCGGATCCGCATTGAGCGCACCTTTTCATAGGGTGAGTCTTGCATAATAGGGCCTGCCCAGATTCCTCCGTTTCCTGACGCCACGCTTAGGTCGGGGCAGGCCTGTTCACCGTGACCTTAGGATGCACGATCATCGAGGTTCACCATGAATACCCTCCGGCGGCTCGTCTCGTTGCCTTGGTTGTTGACCTGGTTTTCGTTAGCCGCGCTCATCACGGCTTTGGTGGTCTCTCCGCTGGGCAGCTTTGCAGCGAACGCCTTGCCCATTGCACCTGCGGCGCGGGCGTTGGACGATGGTGCCGATCGACCGAGCGGCCTTGCCCTGACCGCATTGCCCACCTTCGTCTCGGGCGCGCTGGTTCCCGCGGGGCAGCGGCCGGAATGGCTCGACGACTCGCGCCAGGTCAACGCCAAAGTCGAGGAGTGGTTCGGTGCGTCGGGGCACGCAGACTTGGTGGACTCGTTCTGGAGCGCTGTGGAAAAGGGCGCCCTGTCCGCCGATCTGGAGGCATACCCCTACGACTTCGGCGACATCGACCGCGTGGTGGCCGCCTTGATCCCAGCCGACGCGACCGCGGTCCAACGCGATCAGTTCAATGATCTTGCCGGACTGGTCATGCTGCTAGGCGAGCGTGGAGACGTCAAGGCGGATCCCATCCGGCACAACTGGGCGCCCGCCGCGGCATACAGCATCCTCAACCGGCTCCGGACCGTCGGCGCCCCCAGCTGCCCCATTCAACTCAACCTGGCCTTCGCAACAACCCTGCGGGAGTCTGCTCCGCAGGAGGCTGTTGAGCGGGAGTTCCGGACGGCGATGGAGCTGTGTGGTGGCGACCCGACACCTGCCTACTACCTCGGCATCGACCGGCTCATCCGGAACCTGACCGCCGATTCCTGCCCCGAAGCCAGCCTGTTGCCGTCCGACCTAGCAGCCGGCGCCATCAACATCTTCCGGTCTGTCCAGGGTGTGCCGCGCTCTGACGCGTTGGGTCGAATCGGCGAGGCAGGCGCCCAGTTGGCGTTGTCCTGGGAGGCCGATCGACTCTCGGCCCCCTTCACCGAGCGAGCGGGCTACCGCCGGGTGCTGGAGCTGTTGGGGCCAGTGACGCTGACGAATTCCGATCCCACCTACCTCACCCTCGCGGCGAACGCCCATCTCGGGTTGGGCGATTCCGGGCAAGCGGCCGACCTGCTGGCTCGGGCAGTCGCACTCACGGGGACCGCCAGTCCGAGTGTGACTGAGACGTATGCGCGGGCTCTCGAAGGAAGCAGCCGATACCCGGCGCTCTACGACTTCTACCGCTCGCACCTGGATCCGCCACACCGGTCGGCGGTCAACGGCTCCTTCCCGGCGATTCGGATCGCGGTCGGCCACCAGGCCGCGGAATTCCCTGGCCTGGACGTCATGGCCTCGATCACCCGCGTGCTCCTGGATGGCGGCTGTGGTGGCGGTGACACCGTGGACATCGGGTTCATCCCCGCGTACCGAACCGGCGCTCTGGTCGGGTCCACCTGCCAGCGGGCGCATATCGTCGACGGCCAACAGGCCGCCTGGCTTGCCGGGCGCACGCCGTCCGGCCTCCCCCGATTCAGCGAGAATCCCTGTGATCCCTCGGCGTTGACCGCGTCCATGGCGGCGCTCGCCAGCGCAGACCCGGCGTTGCAGCGGGCCTGGTCGCCCGCCGGGCCGGACGAAGAGACCTTCGATGCGCTGGTGACGATCTACCGGTACCGAGGACTATTGGAACGTGCCCGGGCCGTGGCCGAGGACTGGGTGAGGGTGCAGCCCGGCAGCGGGCTCGCGCGCGACACCCTGGGCGAGGTGAAGTTCCTCTCTGAGGACTACACCGGCGCAGCAGCGGACTTCGAGGCAGCGGCCGCACTCTTCACCCAGACCCCGCCTCCCCCGGTGGATCCGTACCTGTCCGGGGGACGCGGCGACGTCGGTGTCTCTTGGTCGCTATTGCGTAAGGTCGCAGCGCTGCTCCAAGGCGGGCAACGCGAGCCCGCCAGAGCCGTGTTGCAGTCGTTGAGGCCGGCAGCGGAGCAGGGTCGCGGCTCCGACAACGAGCTCGAGGTGGCCCTGGGCAGCTACATCAGCGACGCTCTCGGGGTGGACGCCCTGCGGCGTGGGGACTACGAGGCCTCCGCCCGGCACTTCCAGGACTCGCTCGCACCAAAGCAGAACCACCAATTGCCGGACTACTCTCTGCAGGTCTTCCATGGGTCCCAAGAGAACAACCTGGCGCTCGCGCTGACCAAACTCGGCCGGAACCCGGAAGCTCAAGAGTCGGCCCGCGCAGCGGTCGCCCACGACCCCAGCAACCCGATCTTCGCCGAGACGCTGGCCTTCGCCATGGGAGACGGGGAGCCGTCCAAGGCCGTGGTCGCCTACCGTGAGGCGCTGGCCAAGGACCCCACCTTGTACTCGTCGTGGAACAACCTAGGGGTGCTGCTGGCGTCGAACGGGAGTCGCGACGAGGCCGAAGACGCTTTCCGGCACGCGGTGGGTGTCAACCCCGACTACGCCGTCGGTTGGTTCAACCTCGGCGTGATTCTCCGCGATTCGGCCAACCCGATCGATCTGGTCCGGGGGCACGGTGCCCTCGGACGGGCGGCACTGCTCGATTCCGAGCTCAGGGGGCAATCCCCGGTCCTGCAGATCGACGACGAGATCTACGAGACCGGACTCGATCTGTCCAAGCCGCTGGCCCCGACCTGGCAGTTCTCCGACGCGGCCCGTCTCAATGCAGAACCGTTCGCGCTGATGGCCTTTCTTGCCGGGCTGCTCCGCCTGGTCTGGGCATTGTTGTACGACGAATTGGGGGGCGGGTCGGTGAATGGCTGGTGCGCCGCCGAGAGCACAGCGGTCGGTATGCCGCCCTCACCCGGTATCGCTTGCCGGCCTGGACTTCCCTGGTGGTCACCACCGTGGTGCTCCTCGTCCCCGTGATGAAGGACATGTCCCCGACCCCGCTCGAGGTGGCCGCTTCTGCGGCCGTCATGGTCGGCCTGGTCGGGGCCCTCGTCGTACCTCGGTGGGTCGTCGGCGCCGGCGTCGAACGGCCGCGGCACTTCACGTCGGGCCCCACGGTGGCCATCGGTCTCATCGGCGCTGCAGCTGGAGTCGGCTTCGCTCCCGTCCCTTGCCTGGATGAGCAGCCCCCGCCGGCCGCTCGGCTGCGATGGAGCGGCCCGATGGTCCTGGCAGGGGTTGTCGCACTATTGATTCTGGAGAGTTGGTTGACCGAGGTGCCCTTGGTCCGGGTTGGAGCCCTCGCCGGCATCACCGTGCTGGCATCCGCTCTGGTCCCGGTTCCCCCGTTGGACGGGGGGTTCCTCCATCGGAAGAAGTGGGAAATCGCTGTCGCAGTCGGCTTGATCGCCGTCTCTGCGCTGTTCACGCTCGGGTGGGTCTAGGTCAGCACGTCGAGGCCCCTCTGAGGGCTGTATCCCAGTCAGGATTCGCCACTTCGGGTCAACTCGCGCGGGCCGACGTCAGGGCAGATAGGAACGCGCGGCAGTTTCCACTGCTGAGGTGATGACGCCGGTGCCGCCGAGGACGTTGAGCCGATGGGCGGCCAAACGGGTGAGTTCGGTGTCGATTGGGGTGGGTATCGAGGTGGGCGGGGTGAGCAAGAGCGGTGAGCCCGTCGCCGCGGCGATGGGGGCGCCGGTGAGGGCGTCTGGGAAGTTTTCGCCGGAGGCGAGGAAGACGGCGGGGACGCCGGGCTGGTAGGTGGCGGCGCTGATGGCGGCACTAGTGGCGTAGCGGTCGGGCCCGGCCAGGCGGGTGACAGGGCCGGTGGTGTAGCTGGCGAGAGTCGTCTGCAGGGGGCCGGAGATGACGCCGGTGCCGCCGAGGATGACGATCTCCTTGGGCTTGAGCCGGGTGAGTTCGGTGGCAATGGGTGCGGGCAGGCTGGTAGCTGTGGTCAGCAGGAGTGGGGAGCCGGTGGCACCAGCGGCTGGGGCGCCGGAGAGGGCGTCAGGGAAGTTCTCGCCGTTGGCGAGGTAGACCCTGCCCACTCCGGCGTCGTAGTTGTAGAGGCTGATTTGGGCGCTGGTTGCGTATCGGTCCGCGCCCCAGAGTCGGGTGACGCGTCCGGGGGCGAGGGTGTCCAGGGCGGTGGCCACGCTGCTGGAGACCGCACCGGGTCCGCCCAGGATGATGATCTGTTCAGGGGCCAGGCGTTTGATCTCCGCGTCGATCACCGGCGGTATGCCGTCCGGCGTCACCAGCAGCAGGGGTGCGCCGTTCCATCCCGCGACGGGTGCGCCGGACAGTGCGTCAGCGAATCCTTCGCCGGAGGCGATGTAGACCACCGGCTGGTTGGGCCCGAATGTTGACGCGCTGATTGCGGCGCTGGTGGCGTACCGGTCGGTCCCGGCCCAGCGGGCGACCTTCGGGTTGACGACCGTGATCGGTCCGGAGATGTTCGTGGAGGTCCCGTCGGCGTCGACGGCCGGTCCGTCGACGTCACCTGCGTGGACGGCATACGTGAAAGGCCCCGAGGGCACGGGGGTGCCGGAGCTGTCGGTGCCGTCCCAGGTGACCACGGCTTCACCGAGCGCGGCCGCGGCTGGATTGCAGTTCAGGGTGCGCACCACGGTGGCTCCGGAGCGGATCTCGACGGTGCATGAGCCGGTCAACTGCTCGCTGAAGACCCACTCCCCGACCCAGTCGCGGGTGAGGAAGTCGATCGAAGCGGGCGCGACGGGGTTGCCCTCATGCCGTGGCACGAGATGCTGGTCCGGTAGTGGCGTGAACTTGGGCTCGCCGTTGGACGCGACCCATGCCACCCCGTGTGGCCCCAGTGAAAGCTCCGAGGCTCGGCTCACCGGCAGCGTGACCAGCAGTGCGCCTGTGGTGAGGTCGACGACGACCGCGTCGGTGACCCTGCCATTCGCGGAGAATTTCGGAAAGGCGACGTAATTGCCATAGACCGAGGGCTCTCTGCGCATTGACGCTGGGTATGCGTCCAGCCGACCCGAGGCGCCGGTACGCAGATTCCGCCAGCTCACTAGGCCGTCGTTCCACACGACGAGATCGCCCCAAGTGGCGAAGTGATAGTCGTAGACAGGGCTGTGAATATCGACCTCCTGGCCGGTTGACAGGTTGCGGGAAAACAACTTCTCGCCCAAGGACGTGACTCCAAAGACCCGCGGGCCTGACAGCTTGGGGGCGACCATGCCGGTCAGTGGCCGCGCGGCGCCGGTGACCGTGTCAGTGACGTCCCCTTGCCAGCGGGGAGCTATCCGGTGGCCGGAGAAGCTCCCGAGGTCGGTGCGGTAGGTCCGAACCGAGGAGTCGGTCTGCACCCGGGTCCCCAGCTGCGCGGTGTCCACGGCGGTGTGCCAGCCGTCTGCAGCCAGGTTCAGCAGGGACGTGCCGGGATCCTGCGGGATGGCGCTCTTGGTAGCTGCGGTCATCGTCGTGACGCCGGTCATCGGTCGTTGCCAGCCGGAGTACTCGCTCGCCGCGGTCGCGGCGCTGTTGTCGCTCCACAGCACCCGCCCCGGGGCAGCCGCAACGCGCTGGGCGGTCAACGGCGCCACCTCGCTGCTCTGCCAGACCTTGGTCAGCAAACGTGTGCCCACGGAGTAGATCGCCCCGGGAAAGGACCCCACGGCGGTGCCGGTGCCTGGGAAACCGGCCATGAACGATGTGCCCTGCACCCAAGCGACCCCCTCCTGTAACGCGGGCACGCCGGTGATCGCCACGGCAACGCCTCCGACGGGCTGGCGGTATACCGAAGCATCCGAAGCAAACGGATCGTTGGGGATCAAGAGCGTGTCGGTCGCGGTCATTGCCACGCTGGGGGAAGACCACCGCTGCAAGGTGCGCACGACCGTCGGGGGCGCTCCGATGGTTCTCCGTAGGACGGTCCCCTCGGTCTCGTACAAATTGCTGGGGTCCCAACCCCACTCGTAGTACGAGACAGTCTGGCCGAGCACGGCCAACGGCCGGATGTCTCTTTCGACGTCAACTGTCGAAGTCAGCGTCGCCACGTCGGTGAGAGTGTTCCCGGTGAAGGAGCCCAGACGCAGCGTGGTGACCCCGTCGAGGGTGGTGCTCAGCGCGAAGTGGGTGGGCGAGCATGCGGTCCTGGACCCCCGCCACGAGAGTTTGCGGCCAGGCGCGCCTCCGCTGATTTCCCCGAGGACGGTGTCGGCACCGGTGGATGCGACGATCCGGTGGATCCGCAAAGCCGGTATGCCGCCTGGCGTCACCTCCTCGATTTCGAGCCAGCCACCGGGCGCACCACCGAGATGCTGTCGCCCTTGCGCCCGGGGTGCCGTGCCCGTGGCCCCGGTCGCGGTGTCGTACCAATTCACCACTGCGGCGGGCAAGTCCTCGCTCCAGCTGATGACGTCGGTGCAGGCTGCCGACCCCCTGGACGCCGCGGGCAGGGCTCTCATCGTGCCGTCGGTCGCGCGGATCTTCACCTCGCGATTACCAGACGCCCAGGAGTATTCAAAGACCAGCCCGGCATCCGTGGCGACAAGGGGACGGAAGACCTTGGTCGTCGTCGACATCCCGCTCGCGAGGGTGATGGTGCCCGGTGGGTCGCCGGCTGCCTCGGCAGGAGTGGGCAGCGCGGCCTGTCCGGCCACGGTGAGCACGACGGCAACGGCAAGCGCGGCCAACCGCAGCGGTGTCGCAGAAGGGCGGTGCATTGGGTGTCCTCACGTCGCAGTGATGGGGGGCTAGCGCAGATAGGAGGCGGCTTGGTTCACCACGTTGTGATCGATCACCCCAACACCGCCGAGGACAACTAAGCGGTGGGGGGAAAGGCGGGCCAATTCGTCGCGAATCGCCGCTGGCAGGCTCGAGCTCGGGGTGAGCAGCAGCGGGCCACCCGCCGCTGCGGCGACCGGTGCCCCGGTGAGGGCGTCTGGGAAGTTCTCACCAGAGGCGAGGAAGACGACGGGGACGCCGGTGGGATAGGTCGCCGCGCTGATGGCGGAGCTGGTGCCGTAACGGTCGGATCCTGAACTCCCAGTCGTCGTATCGACCCAGTGGACGGTGGGGGTGTCGGGTAACCCCGTCCACGAGACGACGTCCGTGCAGGCCGCGCCGGCGGGAGCGACGTCGGGGAGCTGGGTGAGGGTGCCGTTGTCGGCGCGCAGCCAGGACTGCTGGCCGTGTGGCCAGCCCAGCGTGAAGACCAGGCCCGCGTCGGTGCGGGCGACGGGCGTGAAGACCATGGGCTCGGTCGAGAGTTCGCTGGCGAGAGTGACGGTGCCAGGAGGCTCCGAGGCAGCAAGGGCAGGTGTCGTCGTGGCCGAGGCGTTGGTGCCAAAGCCCAACAACCCCAATAACACCGTGGTGAGTAAGCCGCTGCCCAGCGACCGTGTCCGACGTTGACGCAACCCCTGCATGCGACAAACCCCCTGTGGGCGACGGCACCGGCTGCCGCGTGAACTCAGGGTAGTCTCGGGGGACTGTTGGAGGTAGAGCCAACCCCATATGACCGGCCCCACCGACGTCATTCATGGCGCTTCCCTCGCCTTGGAGTCCTTTGTGAGATGACACGAAGTGGGGTTTCAGGGGCGCGGTCGCCCGCCGGTCCGGGGGCGGCATTCGGGCCCGTGCAGAACCCCTCAGGTCCGAACAGCACGGTATGCCGTGCGGCCGCGGACTATGACGCACCCGGCAGGGGCGCAGTGGTGGTTCGCGCCGTGGTGTGTGGCGCGGCGCAGCGCGCTGACGTGCTCGCGTTGACCAACTCCCTTCATTGAGGGGTGCTCAGTCAGCCATCGATAAGCCGATCAGTAGCCAGCCTCTGGCTCGGGTTCTGGCTGCGGCTCGGGTTCTGGCGCGGGCGCGGGTTCTGGTTCTGGCGCGGGCTCGGGCTGCGGCTCGGGGGCTGTCCCGGCGTCGAGTTCTGGCCCGCGCTGAGGTGGCGCCTCAGGTTCGGGTTCGGGGGTGGCCGAGGCGTCGGGGCTGGGCGGTTGGGGTGTGGGGGCTGACTCCGCCTCGGGCTCGGGCTCCGGCATGGGCGCGAGTTCATCCCCGGACGCGGGCTGCGGGGCAGGGTCTAGCTCAGGCTCTGGGGTCGGCCCGGAGTCGACTTCCGGACCGCGCTCTGGCTCGGGCTCAGGCTCGGGCTCGGGCTCCGGCGTGGGCGCGAGTTCTTCCCCCGGCTCAGGGTCGGGCTCTGTGGACGGCTCGGTCTGTAGCGCGGGGTCTGCATCGACTTCTGGCCCGTGGTCGAGCTCAGGCTCAGGTTCGGGCTCAGGCTCCGGCTCGGGCTCCGGGTCCGGCTCAGGCTCCACTTCACGTCCCCGAGCCCCCTGCTCGTGAACGATGGTGGACCCATCAGGCGACGCCTCGAGGGTTCCTTGGGTAAGCGGGCCGGCCCCTTGCGCGGCCGAGCCGTGTTCTGCGGTGGGATCGGGGGGTTCGTCTGGGGTAGTGGCGGACGAATCCTGGGCTTGGGCCTCGGTGTCGGTGAACCGTTCCGGCTCGACTGGGTCCGGTCCACCACCTCCTCCGCCGCCACGGTTGAGAATGTCAGCCGCGTCCTTCTCAAAGGCAGCGTCGTATTTCTCTTGAGCCAGTTGGCTAGCCTCGGTCATGAACTGTGGCATCGCCGCCTTGTTGGCGCGGGCATCGTCAGCAAGCGAAAGTGCTGACTGCTGGCCCGGGGTCGGGTCGGCAACCGTGTAATGCGGGTCGACAACGCGGGCGGCCAGTGTCTCGGCAAACCGCCCCTGCTCCTCAGTCGACAGCCCGGCCATCTCGGCATCGACCCCACGGCGGGCGCTGTGCGAAATGCTCTGGCTGATATCCGCAGCGCTGATGTCATTGCTGCGGGCGACGTCCGCGAGAGCCGTCCGTCCGGCATTGAACGTGCTGACGATCGAGGGAACCTTCAAGGCGGCAGCCGCCGCTCCGATCGGCCCACCCATGGCGAGTCCGCCTGCCAACGTCGCACCGGCGAGGCCGAACTTCCCCATCGACCAGAAGGCTTGCGCTTCCGGGTGGAGTTCGCGATACCCCTTGTCGAAGAACTCAAGGAAACTCACTGATGCACCAACCTCGGTCCGGCGGTCATCTGATCACGCTGCCGCCGCCGACCCACGACCGCGAAGCCGCCCCGGCCCAATGAACCGCGATCCATGCCCCGCGTGACATGGTCAAAGCACGTCTCGCGATGTGCACCTGGTCGCTTACCGACTCGCAGCACTTCCTGCTGGCCCCGCGGTCGGCAGGGGCCGCTCATGCGACCGCCTCAGGCACCAGGCAGGCCGCACCGATCGCGAGCAATGCCGTGAGCGCAGGCACCAGCACGTCCCAGACCTGGGACTCAGGGACCGCGGCATGCTGGGAGACCAGGTGGACCGTGGTCTCCAGGGCGGGCCCGCCCGCGGCTCCAGCGAGCAACGCCGCCGCGTCGTGGCTCACTCGAGTGCTGGCACCGTCGCGCGCGGTGACCAACACACCCTCCTCGGCGGCACCGACATCGGTCGGTATGCCGGTGACGAGCACTCTCAGTCGCGCCAAGACCGCTGCCATCTCAGCGGTCGACCCGGTCGGCAACCGAGCGAGTATGCCGTCCGCCACCAGTCGGTCGACATCTGCGGCGACACCTCCCTGGCTGACGACGAAGGCCCGAGCCTCCGAGCGGGTGCGAGTCCGGGCAAAGAAGGCAAACGTCGGCCGGACTTCGGTCGGGAAGTGCTCGACCTCAGTTTCACTGAGGACCCGGGTGGTGCCGGTGGGATCCATATCCGGCGGTAGGAGCCCCCCGAGCAGCACCAAGAGGTCGGTCTCACGAGGCGAACCGGCGTCGGGGAGGCGAGTGGACGGCATACTCAGGCTCTCGGGGGCGCGAAGGTAAAGGCGATCGGGGGTCCTTCCGGTAGGCCGGCAATCGACTGTCCGACGCCGAGTCCGGTGAGATTCCAATCCTCGATGACGGAGCCGTCGATACTCTGCTCGACCACGCCCCGTGTCTTGAGCGCCGCGTCGAAGCGCAACACTTTACGGTTGGTACCAAAGCGTTGGCGGATGTAGTCACGCGTGGGTTGATCGAAGAGTCGAAAAGCGAAGACTGTGCCGAAACCCGCCAAGATGCTTGTGGAGAGCCCTTCGCCGTAGGCGTGGTGGACCTGTCCGACGTTCTGAGTGCCGACGACGAAGCGCATTCCCAGCGAGCGGCCGAAGTTGAGGCCGGCGTCGATATGGCGCAACTTGGGCAACAGCGAGAACTCGTCGAGGATCACGAAGACGCGTCCGGCGGCATGGGATCGACCCAGCGACTCCTTGAGCGCGAGGTCGAGGATCGTGCGATAGACGGGGGCGAGGGTTGCTCCGCGGGCCAGGTCGTACTCCAGGAAGGCCGCGCGGCCCCCTTTCGCTTGGACAAACTGGCGGATCGAGAAGTCGCCGCTCTCCTTGAAAGCACTGCCGAAGACCTGGCGGATCGCTTGCTGAAGGAAGATGAGCACCGAGATGGTCGTGTTGGAGCCGTCTTTGGCGATGTAGGTCAGTGTTCCGCGGAGGTCGCTATGTGGCTCGATGATCGAGCGCATCTGCTCGACCGTGAGCTTGTCGCCCATGGCGCGAATGTCCCTGTTGGAGTAGCGCTTTCCACTTCTGACATAGGCGATGACGAGGGCAGCGAGGAGGTCTTGGGCCATGGAGGTCCAGATCCGGTTATTGTCCCCGGCAGCGTCACCGACCCCGTCCACCAGCGAGGACGTGAGTTCCCCGACGGCCTCGGCCAACTCCGCCGGAGGGGTGCCGTCGAGCTCCCGGAAGAGATTCCAGCGGGCCGCCCCGGGGAATGTGGACTGCGGCTGGGCCGACAGGCTCACGTCCCCGGGGCGGAAGAACCGCTCGATGTAATCACCCTTGGTATCGAAGAAGACGAAGACGTCCTCGGCCGTGGCGGCGGCACGCATCGACTCGACGAGAGCGGTCATCGCGACCGTCTTGCCGGTGCCGATCCCACCGACGAACAACACATGCCGCCCGAGGGTTTGGTCGTCGAATCCGATAGCGGTGCCGTTGACCCCGTGCACCCACACGGGTGGCTGCGCCGGGCCGAGGTAGCCGGTGGCCTGGCTAAGGGTCCAGCCCTCGAGGATCTGCGGTGCGTACATCGTGACGGCGGGCTACTACGACGCGCCGAGCACGCCGCGACTTTGCAGGTCGAGGATGAGTGCACCGAGCTCCTCGTACAAGGCGCGCGTGGCCTCCACGTCGGCGGCGTCGGCGGCCTCGCTGGCGTCGAAGACGCCGAAGACGCGCAGCAGCATTGCCAACGGCATTCCCAGCAAGGCCAGGATCATGCCTATCCCGCCGGCGTCACCGACGCTTCCGGAGAAGGAAATCGGAGAGGATCCGACGTCCTTGGCGAAGATGACGAGTCCGACTTGGACCGCCTTGGCGCGCTGGAACCCGATGTAGATGGCAACGGCGATGACTAGCAGCGCTAGGAAGACGACGAGCCCGCCACCGCTGCTGCTCCGGCCAGAGCCAAATGAGCTGAAGATCGAGAAGATGCCCCCGATCAGCGGAATGACCACCAAGGCGATCATCGTCCCGAGCACCAATGAGACGAGTCCTGCAGGCGACATCCCGCGCCGGATCGACAGGGCAAGCCCGTTGACGTCGGCGAGCTGGATCTCGCGGTTGATGGTGCTCTCGTTGAGGAAGTTTTTGGCCCGGGCGCGGTAGAGGATGCGCGAGTCGGTGAGCACGAGCGTCCCCTCGACCCAACCGCTGCCTCGCTCAAGGCGGCCGACCTCATGGACCCGCTTGATGACCTCACCATGAGCGAGGTGGAGAGTAGCCGGGTCGAACGGCTGCGGGCGGGAGCTGACGATGGCGCCGCTGATGTCATAGGGCGACTTGGGCGAGGCGGTCGTGGCTGCCGGGGCCGCCGGGGAAGGGACGCTCTGCGCCTCCGTCTGGTTCGCGAAACGACTGGTGCCTGCCGACCCCGCCGGGGGCGCGGCGACGACGCTCGGGGCGTCGGCAACCGGATTGCCGCAGGAGGTGCAGAATCGGTTCTGGCTCGGCACGGCCATACCGCATTTGGGGCAGTTCATTCGAGCTTTCCTACTTCCGTGGATCCAGGGGCCGGGATACGGGAGAGAGTTGGGCGTCGGCGCAGGTCAGGTGCTGACCTCGACGGCTAGTGAGGCGGGCTGGCTTGCCGTGGGAAGCACACGTTCTTGAGCGCGTCTCCCGTCAGCCCGGGGAACATCGAACGACACCACGCCGCCGCCGAATCCCCCGATCCAAGAGTCCCCGGATCGTAGATGGTCACCCAGATCGGTTCGTTTGCCGGCTTGGACGGGTAGTTCTGCTGTTTGCCGATGTCGGTTGACGAGATGAGTTTCACGCTGGAGCCGAAGCGAGCCTTGAGCGCGGAGTGCTGGGCGAGGATGTCCACCAGCCCAAACACGTGCGTACCGTTGACGGCGACCTGACTGGCGTCCGAGACGCCCTTCCACTTGCTGTTCAGTTGGACGATCCACTGATCGGCAGCCCGGTAGAACGCAAGATCGGCAGCGCGTAAGGCCGTCAGCTGGTCCCGAGCCGACTGTTCGGGATCCGTGGTCACCGTGGGAGTGGGCGTCGGGGTGAGGGCTTGACTTGGGGTGGCCTGAGGTGGGGCGATCGGCGAGGTCGGCGCCGCGACTTTGGTCACCGTCACCGTCGCGGGCGAACTGCTTGTCGCGGGGCTGCTTTCAGCGCGTTGCCGGATGAAGAGGTATCCGCCGATACCGAGCAACAAGACCAACCCTGTCGCCACCAAGGGCCACAGCAGGGGAGAGCCACTCCGGGCCAGTGGTTTGGGCGGAGTCGCCGGCGGCGTGGTTGAGATGACGGGCGCGGGCGCCGGTGGCACAACAACGGGAGCTGGCGGTGGCGGTGCAGGAGCCTTTGGCGGCAGGACAGGAATGGCGGCTGCCGAAGCAGAGTCGGGCATGGGCTTCGGTGTGACCTCCGGGGCGGGCGCAGGAAGGGAAACCTGAGCGCCGCACTGGCCGCACCATTGCAGACCGGAGCAATCTGCTCCGCATCGCCCGCAGAATGTCACGTCGCTCCCATCGTCCGATTCCCACCCAAACGCCGGATTCTAGCTAGGCCTGACGGACAGTGGAGGGGTAGGAGACCCCCCCATCCGGGGGGATTCCGTCGGGTGGGTGCCGGGAAACCGTCGAGAAACCTTCCGACTTGCCGTGTTTGAGGTGCTGGACGCGCCGAGACCGTCGGGAAACCTTCCGACATGCCGTGTTTGACGCCGCGTGGTCGCCGAGACCGTCGGGAAACTCTCCGACTCGCCGTGTTTGACGACGCGTGGGCGCCGAGACCGTCGGGAAACCTTCCGACATGCCGTGTTTGACGCCGCGTGGTCGCCGAGACCGTCGGGAAACTCTCCGACTCGCCGTGTTTGCCGACGCGTGGGCGCCGAGACCGTCGGGAAACCTTCCGACTCGCCGTGTTTGAGGTCCTGGACGGGTCGAAACCGTCGGGGAACTCTCCGACCCGCCGTGTTTGCCGACGCGTAGGCGCCGAGACCGTCGGGAAACCTTCCGACGCGCTGGGTTTGTCGGGCCCGCGGCGGTCCCAGCCCGACGGGGAGCTCCACGGCCGAGCATGAGGCCACGCCGAGGCGGGATTCGGCTGGCACAGGGACGGCACCGCATACTGGATTGCCGCCGTGCCTGCCCTCCAGCGACCGGACCGTCGGCACGGACGGAAGCGGACGGCATACGAAAGCGGGACTGACGTGAGCACCTCGAGCGGGCAGCAGCCCGAGACGCGCGCTGCGCGGCGAGCGACCGCACAGTCCCCAACTCGCAGCTCCGCCAAGGCAACTCGCAACGGCAACACTCGCAACGGCAGTCGCCCGAAGGGCACACAGCGCACCCGCACCGGTGCGCAGCGCACCCAACGCGCCAAACGCAAACAGCGCCGCAGCTTCGGTGAGTGGCTGCGCGTCGGCTGGACGGTATGGCTCAAGCGGTTGGGGATCACGGCAGCGGCGGCCTTCACGCTGGGGCTGATCGGCACGGTCTTCGCGTTCCTTGCCGTCGACATCCCCGACGCCAACGCGCTCGCGGAGGCGCAGACGACGATCGTTTACTACGACGACGGCAAGACCGAGCTGGCCCGCATCGCCGAACTTAACCGTGAGTCCATCCCGCTGGCGACCGTGCCAAAACATGTGCAGCAGGCCGTGATTGCGGCCGAGGACCGCGACTTCTACACCAACAGCGGCATCTCCCCCAGTGGCATCGGTCGCTCGATCTGGCAAGCCGTCAAGGGCAGCGACGTGCAGGGCGGTGGGTCGACGATCACCCAGCAATATGTCAAGAACTACTTCCTCACCCAGGACCGCACCGTTGACCGCAAGCTGCGCGAGATGGTCATCTCGATCAAGATCGACCGCGACCTGAGCAAGGACCAGATCCTTGAGGGTTACCTCAACACGATCTATTACGGCCGCGGCGCCTATGGCATCCAGGCCGCGGCCAAGGCCTACTTCGCCAAGGACGCCAGTGCGCTCACGGTCGCCGAGGGCGCGGTGCTCGCGAGCGTCATGAACGCCCCGTCCCTGTTCGACCCCGCACTCGGCGAGAAGCAGAAGAGCAACCTCACCAACCGGTGGGGCTACGTCATGGACGGCATGGTTGCGATGGGTGCGCTGTCCGCGGCCGATCGCGCCGCCGCGACCTTCCCCGCGGTCCAGGCCAAGGCGCCCTCGCGCGCTGTCCGGCCCCACCGGCTACCTCGCCGCGGCCGTGCGCCAGGAGCTCACCACCAAGCTCAAGCTCAGCGCCGAAGACATCGACCGCGGCGGACTGCGCATCACGACGACGATCAATAAGAAGGCCCAGGACGCCGCGGTCGCGTCCGTGGACAAGAACTTCCCGAAGAGCAACACCCAAGACGTGTATGCCGGTCTGGCGGCGGTGCGTCCCGGCGACGGTGCCGTCGTGGCCATGTATGGCGGCGCGGACTATCAGAAACGGCAGTTCTCCGCGGCGACCGACGCCAAGATCCCGGCCGGGTCGACGTTCAAACCGTTCGCCTTGATCGCGGCCTTGCAACAGGGGCTGTCGACGAAGACCACGGTCGACGGCAGCAGCCCGATGAAAGACAAGGCCCTGGGCATCGACCGGATCGAGAACGAGGGCGGGCGCTCCTACGGCACCGTCGACCTGCGCAAGGCGACGGCCTCCTCGATCAACACCGCGTTTGTGCGGCTCAACGCCAAGATCGGCGCGCAGGCGACCCGCGACGCGGCGGTGGCGGCCGGCATACCGGAGTCCACGCTGGGCCTGGGCACCGAGATCACCAACGTGCTGGGCAATGCCTCCCCGCGGGTGCTCGATGTCGCCAATGCCTATGCCTCGATCGCTGCAGAGGGCCGTCGCGCGACGCCCTATCTCGTCAAACGGGCGACCTCGCCAGCGATTGGCGTGGACTTCACGGCGCAGCCCAACGTCGTCGACGCGTTCGGCAAGGACGTAGCGGCCGACGTCATCGATGCGATGCAGGCCGTCACGGCCAGCGGCGGCACGGGAGCGCGAGCCCAGCAGATCGGGCGACCGTCGGCCGGCAAGACCGGCACCTCGGAGGAGCGCAAGTCGGTGTGGTTCAGCGGATACACGCCGCAGCTATCGACGTCGGTCGCGATGTAAAGGACGTCAACGGCACGCCGGCGCCGTTGACCGGGATCGGTGGCCTCGACGAGCTGTCCGGCAACTCCTTCCCGTTGTCGATCTGGATCGACTTCATGAAGGGCGCGCTCGAGGGCGAGCCGAAGGTCGACTTCCCCAAGCGCGCGGGCGTCGGTGACGACAAGGCCCGCACGTCGGCCCCCGTGACGTCGCAGGCGACGAGCGCGCCCACCGTGACCGCTGAGCCGACCCAGGCGCCGGTCCCCACGGTCGAGCCGACCAAGCCGGCCGCGACCCAGACGCCGACCCAGACGGTCCGTCCGACGACGCAACCCACGGTCACCCAACCGGGCAACAAGCCGACGACCCCACCGGGCCACTCGACGGCCACCGCGACCGGCCCGGTGCCGTAGCGCTCTCGGGCCACCGACACCGCAGACCCAGCCGACCGGCATACCCTGTCGCTCGTGATGTCACCCGACCGCATCGTCGTGCCCTCCCGGGACGACGCCGTTGCGCGCTCGGCCTCCCGCGTGATCGGGGGACCGCTCGGCCGGTATGCCGTGCCGCTCGCCCGCGGCTGGCGGCATGTGGCGGCGCTGCTCGTGGCGGCGTCGATGGTGCCGATGGCGCTGAGCGTCGCGGTGCGCGGGTATTGCGTCGAGGGCGGGTGGCGTTCGCCGGATCAGTTCTTCCATATGCTTCTCGGACCTGCCGGCGACCTTCGGCAACTCCAATCTCGGGGCCGGGGTGGGGCGTTCCTCGCCGGCGGTGCCGACGCGCCGACGCCGGAGCAGCCGCCGCTGCTGGCGTTGCTCTCGACGATCACCGGGGGGCTGATCCCGGACGGCAGTCCCGAGACCCGCGCGCGGCTCTTCTTCGGGGTCTGGGCGCTGCTGCTCACCGTGGCTCTGGCGCTCACGGTGTGGTGGACGGCCCGCTCAGTCTCTCGTATGCCGTTGCGCGCCAGTCACATTGCGCTCTCACCGATCGTCGCGTTGACGGCCCTCGTGGCACCCGATCTCGTCGGTGTCGCCCTGACGGCGGCGGCCCTGTGGGCCTGGTCGAGCGACCGGATGCGCTGGGCCGGAGTGTGGCTGGGCCTCGCGATCTCGACCGTGCACTATCCCGTCGTCGTGCTCATCGCGATCTGCCTCGTGGCGGTGCGCGCCGGTCGGTGGGGAGAGGTCCGGGCCCTGGTCGGGGTGACCCTGCTGACCTTGGCCGCGGTCTTCGCGCTCGTGGCATGGAGCAATCCGACCGGTGCCCTGCAGTCCTACGTGGGGTGGATGCAGGCGTCTGCGGGATTCGGATCACTCTGGGTCGGGCCGCAATTGGCCGGCTCTCCGCTGCCGACGGTGGCCGTGACGGCGCTGGCTGTGGCCGGCTGGGTGGTGGCCCTGATGGCGGGGGCGTTCTTTGCGCTGGGAGCGCCGCGGCGGCCGGGCGTGGCCGAGGTGTCCTCGTCATGCTCGTCATCGTCGTGGTCACCGCCAAGGCCTTCCTGTGCAGGCCTCGCTGTGGCTGGTGCCCTTGGTCGCGCTGGTCGGACTGCGCTGGCGCGACCACCTGTGGTGGGCCGGTGCCGAGGCGTTGCATTTCGGGGCGGTGTGGCTCTATCTGGCCGGAGTGTCGGTGCCCGATCGGGGGTTGCCGTCCGGGTGGTATCTCGTGGCGCTCGCCGCCCGATTGGTCGCCGTCATCTGGCTGGCGGTGACGGTGTGGCGGACGGCCTGGCGCCGTGTCCCCGCCGATGTCGAGGACCTGACCCCCGAAGAGACCGATCCGCTGGCCGGACCGTTGGAGCGAGTCCCGGACGCCCTCCTCGTCAAGGTCGTGTAGATCTGCCGGTCAGACCTGCACCCACGGTCGATCGGCGACCCGCGGCTACCGGGTCGCCATGCCATGGCGAACCTTCGGGGCGTCGAAGAACTCGTGGACATCGCGCTCGGGGAGCAGGTCTGGCGATGCCCGCTTTGACGAAGAACGCGTTGAAGCCCCACCGCTCGGCGCCGACGAGGCGGTAGCCCTTGCGGCGCGCCAGCTTGACGAACGCAGGCAGTGACGCGCCGACGAAGCCGTCGGCCAAAGGTTCACCCGCGAAGTCGTCGGCATACGGCACGGTGATCGCCCGCTCCGGCCCGGCGATGTCGTTGTACTCGACCACCACGACCCGCGGATCGATGGCATCGAGGGCTTCCCAGAGCCAGTAATCGATGCCGTCCGAGATCCAGGCTGAACAGGTCGATCGGTCCCGCGATGCCGGCCGACCGGATGACCTCGTTGGCGTTGTCCCGGGTGAGCCACACCTGGCGAAACGTGGGCGGGTGGGCCCAGGTGTCGGGATGTCTGGCGAAGAATGCCGTGCCGGTGGCGACATTGTCAGCGTTGCCGTCGACCAGCAGGCCCGACCATCCGTGGTTGACGATGAGGTTGGTCGTGTTGCACTCGAGGCCGTTCCCCGCGCACATCTCCACCAGGGTGCGGTTGGTCGTGCCGATGATCGCGAAGATCAGCAGCAATGCACCGTCTTCGTAGTTCTGCGAGAAGGCCCTCAAATGCGCATCCTCCACCTTCGGGAGCGCCGCAGGCAGCGCAACACCTGCTCCCGCCAGAGCGAGGTGAGGGTGAGCTGTGCCGCCTTGTCCGCGGCCGTGTCGGCGTACCTCGACTCGACCGGGTGGTTGACGAGCTTGCGAATGCCGGTCACCAGGCGCTCTCTCACGAGGCCGATCCTCCCAGAAGGTGCGCCGCCCACGCGGTGCCGCCAACGTCATCGGCCTACGGGAAAGCAGATGACGGGTTCACGGCGGCCATGGAGATTGTCGCCCAGCGCCACGAGGTCAGGTGGCTCAATGTCCACCCGTATGCCGCCGGGTGGAGAGAGCGCGAAGCGCTCCTCCCGGACGCCGATTTCGTTCTCGTGCGCAGCGATGGCTCTGGCTCCCGGCGCAGTCAGCCGACCGTGCCCTGCGCGGACGCACTCCCCGGTGGGCCTGCTCATCGCCGGATCGACGATGCCGCCCCCTCGGACGCGGATGCTCCTATGACGTGCTTTTCTACGAGACTCCGTGGTATGCCCAGTTCGTCGTCGACCACCCGTATGCCGTGCAGGCCTTCGGCGTCGACACCCGGGTCGTGCGCAACCTGGGTCGCAGGGACGCAGATCGCAGCTACGACTGGGTCTTCGTGGGCAGGTTGGCGCCGTTCAAACGACCCGAACGGCTCATCGGCATGCCGGGCCGGCGCCTCGCGATCGGCGACCTGGGAGTGCACCGCCCGGAGAGATCGAACAAGCGCTGCGCGACGACGGCGTCGAGGTGCTCGATCAGCGCTCTCACGAGGAGCTCTCGCGGCGATCTACAACGACACCCGCGGAGTGTTCGTCCCCTGCGAACCTCAGGGTGGGGTGAGCGCGTGTCCTGGAAGGCCGAGCCTGCGGCTGTCGGGTCGAGATCGCCGACGACAACCCCAAGCTCGCGTCTCTGCTGGAGTGCCCGATCCGTGGAGCCACGAGGAGTGTGCCGAGCGGCTCGTGGAGGCCATCCGGCCGTCGTCGACGGCCGCCGAATCTCGGATAGCGATAAGCTGGCCGCCCAACGGGCCCAACGCCGTGCGGTGGTGCTCGACAAGGCCCGACGTGCCCCAGCACGATCCGGATCAGGCTCCGAGATCGCCGTGCCAGAGGCTGAGCGCCTCGTGCCCGGATCGTGGCCCGTCGCGATCCACGGGTCGACAGGCGCTGGGGCCGGGGGTGAGTTTCGCGGATCGCCACGCCCGGCGGCGCGGGCCACACATCAGGTCTCACGGCCTGGACCTGCTCGGATGGGCCGCAGTCTACTGTCCAGCGAGCCGGTTGATCGGGAGCCCTGACCGATGAGGTTCACGCCACTGAGCAAACCTTCCCGCCCGGTGTGGCGGACCGAGCCACGCGGTGACTGCTGTCGCCGTCGTCGCGGGCTGGGTGTTCCCTGTGCTGCCGCGGCCCTCGGGATGGGTGGGCGACCGTCCACAGGGAAGACGGCGAAATCTTCCTCACCGACTTCCTCGCCCGCGGGTGGTCGTCGATCTTCGACATCTACTCCGGCTATCTGCACGTTGGGCCTCGACTCATCGTCGGTGGGTGTGCGACCACCGTGCCGCCCGGGGCTTTCGCGGGCTGCGTGACGACGTCCGTCAATGGGTTGCGCGCCGGGGTCGCCGTTCTCGTGGCAGCGGTGCTGGCGGCATACCTGGGCAGCGACAGACCTCGCGGTGCTGGCCGGCACCGGGATGGCGCTCCTTCCGGCCGGGCAGATGGAATCCTCGGCAACGTGACCAACCTCCGGTGGATCCTCGTCGCGTCGGCGACCTTCCTGCTCCTGGCCCGCTTCGACAACCGTGGCCCGGCGGCTTTCGGCAGTGGAGTGCTGATCCTGGCGGCTCTGTCCGACCCGCTGGCCCTGGCCCTGGTCCCGCTCGCCCTGCTGCGACTGGTGACCTGGCGTGGAATGGCCCGCCTGGGTCCCTCGGTCTTCCTCGTGGCCGCGATCGTCCAGCAGCGATGATGCGCCCGGAGACCGCCGGACCAGCCTGGGGCGACGTGTTGGAGCGACCCGCTGCACGGCATACAGCGGGTCGCGCGTGCGCTGGGGCGCAGGGTGGTTTGGCATCACCCCGGTGCAGGTGCTCTTCCGCCTCCAGGACGGCCGTGGCCGCCACCATCGTCGTGGTGGCGGTTGTGCTGCTCGTCGTGGCTGCCCGCCGCCTCGGCCTCGCCCGCGACGAACGTCACCTCAGGATGGCCCTGGGGATCGCGTCTGTTGGCTTCCTCGTCGCGGCGCTGTCCTTCGCCGACCTGTCGCTGCTGTCCCTGGGCAACTGGTGGACCGTGGCCGACTCGGCGCGCTACTCCACCCTTGCGGGCTTCCTGTGGTTCCCCGTCGTCGTGCTCGTGGCCGCTCGGTGCTGGAAACGGCGCCGATCAGCGCGCTGGCCGGGGCCGGCGGCAGTGCTGCTCGGGTTGTCGATCGCGGTCGGCGTGATTGCCGACGCGCGCGGTGACCGGTGGAACACCGACGGCCCCTCCTGGCCGGCAACGGTGACCGAGGCCCGAGCCTCGTGTGCTGCGAACGGCCAGGATCCGTGGGTGAGGGTGACCCCTGTCGGGATCGCCCAACCCTTGTCGGCTCGGCTCACCTGCCGCTGGCTGACCAAGTAGCCGCGACGGCGCGGCCCGTGCAACTCGGGGATTCGGTATGCCGTGCTCCGGTGCCGTACCCTTGGACGGTTCGCCTACGGCTGCCGCCGATCGTCGGCGCGGCCCCAAGCCGCACCACCTGTGGATAACCCGCCTGTCAGGTGTCCCGGATCGGGCAGAGTGTCGTCGGGCAGATAGATACACCCTCCTATCACGGAAAGACCGTGACCGCGAGACCAGAGGTGGGTCACCGGCATGCGTCAATACGAACTTATGGTCATCCTCGATCCCGAACTCGACGACCGCACTGTCGCGCCCTCGCTCGACAAGCTGTCGGTCGTGAAGAAGGACGGCGGCCGTCGACAACGTCGACATCTGGGGCCGTCGTCGGTTGGCCTACGACATCAAGAAGAGTCCGAGGGCATCTACGCCGTCGTGCGCGAAGCGCCGAGCCGGCCACCGCGCTCGAGCTGGACCGTCAGCTCAACCTCAACGAGTCGGTCCTGCGCACAAGCTGCTGCGCCCCGGCGCCTGAGCAGCACTCCACCCGATCACCCAGATCACCCAGATC
>JADJVX010000022.1 GCA_016710385.1 Actinomycetales bacterium | reverse complement strand
TGGCGGTGGCGGTGCAGGGTGCCAATGGCGGCAGAGACAGGAATGGCGGCGGCTGCCGAAGCAGAGTCGGGCATGGGCTTCCGGTGTGACCTCCGGGGCGGGCGCGGAAGGAAACCGGGCGCCGCACTGGCCTTCCTGTGCGAAGACCGGAGCAATCTGCTCATCGCCCCTGGAATGTCACGTCGCTCCCATCGTCCGATTCCCACCCAAACGCCAGCGGATTCTAGCTGGGCCTGACGGACAGTGGAGGGTAGGAGACCCCCCATCCGGGGATTCCGTCGGGTGGGTGCCGAAACGGAAATCGAAACACTCAAAACTGCCAAAGTGTGTTTGAGGTGCTGGACGCGCCGAGACCGTCGAAACCTTCCGACGTAACGTATACGTGGCGCAGCGCCGCATGGGTAGCGGACCGTCGGGAAAACTCTCCAAAACTCGCCCGTGTTTGACGGCGCATTGGGCGCCGAGACCGTCGGAAACCTTCCGACATACCGTGTTTGACGCCGCGTGGTCGCCGAGACCGTAGGAAACTCTCCCGACTCGCCGTGCAAACCGACGCGTGGGCTGCTCGCGACCGTCGAAACCTTCCGACTCATAACGTGTTTGAGGTCCTGGACGGGTCAGAAACCGTCGGGGAACTCTCTGGAAGCCACCGTGTTTGCCGACGCGTAAGGCGCCAGGGCCGTCGGGAAACCTTCCGACGCGCTGGGTTGGCTCGGGCCCCGCGGCGGTCCCAGCCGGGGAGCTCCACGGCCCAGCATGGAGGCCACGCCGAGGCGGGATTCGGCTGGCACAGGGACGGCACCGCATACTGGATTGCCGCCGTGCCTGCCCTCCAGCGACCAGACCGTGGGCACGGACGGCGGAAGCGGACGGCATACCTGAGCAGGACTGACGTGAGCACCTCCTTCGGCGGGCAGCGGCGGGACGCTGCGCGGCGAGCGACAGTCCCCAACTCGCAGCTCTCCGCCAAGGCAACTCGCAACAGCAACGCTCTGGCGGCGGTCGCGCAGAAAGACTACGGCCTACCCGCACCGGTGCGCAGCGCACCTAACGCGCCAAACGCAAGCAACGCCGCAGCTTCGGTGAGTGGCTGCGCGTCGGCTGGACGGTATGGCTCAAGTGGTTGGGGATCCCGGCAGCGGCGACGCTCACGCTGGGGCTGATAGGCACGCAGTCTTTACGCGTTCCGCTTGCCGTCGACATCCCCGACGCCAACGCGCGCTCGCGGAGGCGCAGACGACGCGATCGTTTACTACGACGACGGCAAGACCGAGCTGGCCCGCATCGCCGAACTTAACCGTGAGTCCATCCCGCGCTGGCGACCGTGCCAAAACATGAACAGCAGGCCGGAAGTGCGGCCGAGGACCCCGACTTCTACACCAACAGCGGCATCTCCCCCAGTGGCATCGGTCAAACTGGATCTGGCAAGCCGTCAGGAGGCAGCGACGACGTGCAGAACTGATGGGTCGACGAATCACCAAACAATATGTCCAAGAACTACTTCCTCCACAGGACCGCACCGTTGACCGCAAGCTGCGCGAGATGGTCCAATCGATCAAGATCGACCGCGACCTGAGCAAGGACCAGATCCTTGAGGGTTGCACCTTTGCACGATCTATTACGGCCGCGGCGCCTGTAGCGGGCCGCGGCCGCAGGAGGCCTACTTCGCCAAGGACGCCAGTGCGCTCACGGTCGCCGAGGGCGCGGTGCTCCGCGAAGCGTCGCGGAACGCCCCGCGTCCCTGTTCTGACCTTGCACTCGGCGAGAAGCAGAAGAAACAGCCTCACCAACCGGTGGGGCTACGTCATGGACGGCATGGTTGCGATGGATGCGCTGTCCACCGCGGCCGATCGCGCCGCGCGACCTTCCCGCGGTCAGGTCAGGGCGCCCTCGCCGCGCGCGCTGTCAAACCCCCCCACCGGCTACCTCGCCGCGGCCGTGCGCCAGGAGCTCACCATAAGCTCAAGCTCAGCGCCGAAGACATCGACCGTGGCGGACTGCGGCATCACGACGACGATCAATAAGGAGGCCCAGGACAACCGCGGTCGCGTCCGTGGACAAACTTCCCGAAGAGCAAGACGTGTATGCCGGTCTGGCGGCGGTGCGTCCCGGCGACGGTGCCGTCGTGGCCATGTATGAAAGCGCGGACTATCAAAACAACGAGAGTTCTCCGCGAAGACCGGCGCCCCGTTCCGTAGCCGGGTCGGCGCGTTCAAACCGTTCGCCTTGATCGCGGCCTTGCAACAGGGGCTGTCGACGAAGACCACGGTCGACGGCAGCAGCCGATGTTCAAGGCCCTGGGCATCACGACCGGATTGAGAACGAGGGCGGGCGCTCCTACGGCACCGTCGACCTGCGCAAGGCGACGGCCTCCTCGATCAACACGGCGTTTTGTGCGCTCCAACGCCAAGATCGGCGCGCAGGCGACCCGCGACGCGGCGGTGGCGGCCGGCATACCGGAGTCCACGCTGGGCCTGGGCACCGAGATCTCTAACGTCTGGGCAATGCCTCCCCGGGTGCTCGATGTCGCCAATGCCTATGCCTCGTTCGCTGCCGAGGAGGGGCCGTCGCGCGACGTCCTATCTCGTCAAACGGGCGACTCGCCGGCGATTGGCGTGGACTTCACGGCGCAGCTAACGTCGTCAACGCGTTCGGCAAGAACGTAGCGGCCCGACGTCATCGATGCGATGCGGGCCGTCACGGGCCAGCGGCGGCACGGGAGCGCGAGCCCAGCAGATCGGGCGACCGTCGGCCGGCAGACCGGCACCTCCGGAGGAGCGCAAGTCGGTGTGGTTCAGCGGATACACGCCGCCAGCTATCGACGTCGGTCGCGGTATAAGGACGTCAACGGCACGCCGGCGCCGTTGACCGGGATCCGTGGCCTCGACGAGCTGTCCGCAACTCCTTCCCGGGTTGTCGATCTGGATCGACTCCTTCCCCAGAGGCGCGCTCGAGGGCGAGCCGAAGGTCGACTTCCCCAAGCGCGCGGGCGTCGGTGACGACAAGGCCCGCACGTCGGCCCCCGTGACGTCGCAGGCGACGAGCGCGCCCACCGTGACCGCTGAGCCGACCCAGGCGCCGGTCCCCACGGTCGAGCCGACCAAACCGGCCGCGACCCAGACGCCGACCCAGACGGTCCGTCCGACGACGCAACCCACGGTCACCCAACCGGGCAACAAGCCGACAACCCCACCGGGCCGTTCGACGGCCACCGCACCCGGCCCGGTGCCGTAGCGCTCTCGGGCCACCGACACCGCAGACCCAGCCGACCGGCATACCCTGTCGCTCGTGATGTCACCCGACCGCATCGTCGTGCCCTCCCGGGACGACGCCGTTGCGCGCTCGGCCTCCCGCGTGATCAAGGGGGACCGCTCGGCCGGTATGCCGTGCCGCTCGCCCGCGGCTGGCGGCATGTGGCGGCGCTGCTCGTGGCGGCGTCGATGGTGCCGATGGCGCTGAGCGTCGCGGTGCGCGGGTATTGCGTCGAGGTGGTGGCGTTCGCCGGATCAGTTCTTCCACATGTGCTTCTCCGACCTGCCGGCCACCTTCGGCAACGCCAATCTCGGGGCCGGATTGGGGGCCTTCCTCGCGGGTGGGCCCGACGCACCGACGCCCGAGCAGCCACCGTTGCTGGCGTTGCTCTCGACGATCACCGGGGCTGATCCCGGACGGCAGTCCCGAGACCCGCGCGCGGCTCTTCTTCGGGGTCTGGGCGCTGCTGCTCACCGCGAGCTCTGGCGCTCACGGTGTGGTGGACGGCCGCTCAGTCTTTTGTATGCCGTTGCGCGCCAGTCACATTGCGCTCTCACCGATCGTCGCGTTGACGGCCCTCGTGGCACCCGATCTCGTCGGTGTCGCCCTGACGGCGGCGGCCCTGTGGGCCTGGTCGAGCGACCGGATGCGCTGGGCCGGAGTGTGGCTGGGCCTCGCGATCTCGACCGTGCACTATCCCGTCGTCGTGCTCATCGCGATCTGCCTCGTGGCGGTGCGCGCCGGTCGGTGGGGAGAGGTCCGGGCCCTGGTCGGGTGACCCTGCTGACCTTGGCCGCGGTCTTCGCGCTCGTGGCATGGAGCAATCCGACCGGTGCCCTGCAGTCCTACGTGGGGTGGATGCAGGCGTCTGCGGGATTCGGATCACTCTGGGTCGGGCCTGAATTGGCCGGCTCTCCGCTGCCGACGGTGGCCGTGACGGCGCTGGCTGTGGCCGGCTGGGTGGTGGCCCCTGATGGCGGGGGCGTTTTTGCGCTGGGAGCGCCGCGGCGCCGGGCGTGGCCGGGTGTCCCTCGTCATGCTCGTCATCGTCGTGGTCACCGCCAAGGCCTTCCTGTGCAGGCCTCGCTGTGGCTGGTGCCCTTGGTCGCGCTGGTCGGACTGCGCTGGCGCGACCACCTGTGGTGGGCCGGTGCCGAGGCGTTGCATTTCGGGCGGTGTGGCTCTATCTAGCCGGAGTGTCGGTGCCCGATCGGGGGTTGCCGTCCGGGTGGTATCTCGTGGCGCTCGCCGCCCGATTGGTCGCCGTCATCTGGCTGGCGGTGACGGTGTGGCGGACGGCCTGGCGCCGTGTCCCCGCCGACATCGAGGACCTGACCCCCGAAGAGACCGATCCGCTGGCCGGACCGTTGGAGCGAGTCCCGGACGCCCTCCTCGTCAAGGTGGTGTAGATCTGCCGGTCAGACCTGCACCCACGGTCGATCGGCGACCCGCGGCCACCGGGTCGCCATGCCATGGCGAACCTTCGGGGCGTCGAAGAACTCGTGGACATCGCGCTCGGGGAGCAGGTCTTCGGCGATGCCCGCTTTGACGAAGAACGCGTTGAAGCCCCACCGCTCGGCGCCGACGAGGCGGTAGCCCTTGCGGCGCGCCAGCTTGACGAACGCAGGCAGTGACGCGCCGACGAAGCCGTCGGCCAGGTTCACCCGCGAAGTCGTCGGCATACGGCACGGTGATCGCCCGCTCCGGCCCGGCGATGTCGTTGTACTCGACCACCACGACCCGCGGATCGATGGCATCGAGGGCTTCCCAGAGCCAGTAATCGATGCCGTCGAGATCCAGGCTGAACAGGTCGATCGGTCCCGCGATGCCGGCCGACCGGATGACCTCGTTGGCGTTGTCCCGGGTGAGCCACACCTGGCGAAACGTGGGCGGGTGGGCCCAGGTGTCGGGATGTCTGGCGAAGAATGCCGTGCCGGTGGCGACATTGTCAGCGTTGCCGTCGACCAGCAGGCCCGACCATCCGTGGTTGACGATGAGGTTGGTCGTGTTGCACTCGAGGCCGTTCCCCGCGCACATCTCCACCAGGGTGCGGTTGGTCGTGCCGATGATCGCGAAGATCAGCAGCAATGCACCGTCTTCGTAGTTCTGCGAGAAGGCCCTCAAATGCGCATCCTCCACCTTCGGGAGCGCCGCAGGGCAGCGCAACACCTGCTCCCGCCAGAGCGAGGTGAGGGTGAGCTGTGCCGCCTTGTCCGCGGCCGTGTCGGCGTACCTCGACTCGACCGGGTGGTTGACGAGCTTGCGAAAGCGCGAAGCGCTCCTCCCTGACGCCGATTTCGTTCTCGTGCGCAGCGATTGGCTCTGGCTCCCGGCGCAGTCAGCCGACCGTGCCCTGCGCGGACGCACCACTCCGGTGGGCCTGCTCATCGCCGGATCGACGATGCCGCCCCCTCGGACGCGGATGCTCCGCTATGACGTGCTCTTCTACGAGACTCCGTGGTATGCCCAGTTCGTCGTCGACCACCCGTATGCCGTGCAGGCCTTCGGCGTCGACACCCGGGTCATGCGCAACCTGGGTCGCAGGGACGCAGATCGCAGCTACGACTGGGTCTTCGTGGGCAGGTTGGCGCCGTTCAAACGACCCGAACGGCTCATCGGCATGCCGGGCCGGCGCCTCGCGATCGGCGACCTGGGAGTGCACCGCCCGGAGATCGAACAAGCGCTGCGCGACGACGGCGTCGAGGTGCTCGATCAGCGCTCTCACGAGGAGCTCGCGGCGATCTACAACGACACCCGCGGAGTGTTCGTCCCCTGCGAACTCCAGGGTGGAGGTGAGCGCGCTGTCCTGGAAGGCCGAGCCTGCGGCTGTCGGGTCGAGATCGCCGACGACAACCCCAAGCTCGCGTCTCTGCTGGAGTGCCCGATCTGGAGCCACGAGGAGTATGCCGAGCGGCTCGTGGAGGCCATCGAGGCCGTCGTCGACGGCCGCCGAATCTCAGATCGCGACAAGCTGGCCGCCCAACGGGCCCAACGCCGTGCGGTGGTGCTCGACAAGGCCCGACGTGCCCCCAGCACGATCCGGATCAGGCTCCGAGATCGCCGTGCCAGAGGCTGAGCGCCTCGTGCCCGGATCGTGGCCCGTCGCGATCCACGGGTCGACAGGCGCTGGGGCCGGGGGTGAGTTTCGCGGATCGCCACGCCCGGCGGCGCGGGCCACACATCAGGTCTCACGGCCTGGACCTGCTCGGATGGGCCGCAGTCCACTGTCCAGCGAGCCGGTTGATCGGGGGAGCCCTGACCGATGAGGTTCACGCCACTGAGCAAACCTGCCCGCCCGGTGTGGCGGACCGAGCCACGCGTGACTGCTGTCGCCGTCGTCGCGGGCTGGGTGTTCCTCATGCTGCCGCGGCCCTCGGGATGGGTGGGCGAGCACGTCCACAAGGAAGACGGCGAAATCTTCCTCACCGACTTCCTCGCCCGCGGGTGGTCGTCGATCTTCGACATCTACTCCGGCTATCTGCACGTTGGGCCTCGACTCATCGTCGGAGGGTGTGCGACCACCGTGCCGCCCGAGGCTTTCGCGGGCTGCGTGACGACGTCCGTCAATGGGTTGCGCGCCGGGGTCGCCGTTCTCGTGGCAGCGGTGCTGGCGGCATACCTGGGCAGCGACAGACTCGCGGTGCTGGCCGGCACCGGGATGGCGCTCCTTCCGGCCGGGCAGATGGAGATCCTCGGCAACGTGACCAACCTCCGGTGGATCCTCGTCGCGTCGGCGACCTTCCTGCTCCTGGCCCGCTTCGACAACCGTGGCCCGGCGGCTTTCGGCGGTGGTGTGCTGATCCTGGCGGCTCTGTCCGACCCGCTGGCCCTGGCCCTGGTCCCGCTCGCCCTGCTGCGACTGGTGACCTGGCGTGGAATGGCCCGCCTGGGTCCCTCGGTCTTCCTCGTGGCCGCGATCGTCCAAGCGGCGATGATGCGCCCGGGTGACCGCCAGACCAGCCCTGGGGCGACCTTGTTGGGCGACCCGCTGCACGGCATACAGCAGGTCGTCGTGCGCTGGGGCGCAGGGTGGTTTGGCATCACCCCGGTGCAGGTGCTCTTCCGCCTCGGGACGGCCGTGGCCGCCACCGCCATCGTCGTGGTGGCGGTTGTGCTGCTCGTCGTGGCTGCCCGCCGCCTCGGCCTCGCCCGCGACGAACGTCACCTCGGGATGGCCCTGGGGATCGCGTCCGTCGGCTTCCTCGTCGCGGCGCTGTCCTTCGCCGACCTGTCGCTGCTGTCCCTGGGCAACTGGTGGACCGTGGCCGACTCGGCGCGCTACTCCACCCTTGCGGGCTTCCTGTGGTTCCCCGTCGTCGTGCTCGTGGCCGCTCGGTGCTGGAAACGGCGCCGATCAGCGCGCTGGCCGGGGCCGGCGGCAGTCCTGCTCGGGTTGTCGATCGCGGTCGGCGTGATTGCCGACGCGCGCGGTGATCGGTGGAACACCGACGGCCCCGCCTGGCCGGCAACGGTGACCGAGGCCCGAGCCTCGTGTGCTGCGAACGGCCAGGATCCGTGGGTGAGGGTGACCCCTGTCGGGATCGCCCAACCCTTGTCGGCTCGGCTCACCTGCCGCTGGCTGACCAAGTAGCCACGACTGCGCGGCCCGTGCAACTCGGGGATTCGGTATGCCGTGCTCCGGTGCCGTACCCTTGGACGGTTCGCCTACGGCATACCGCCGATCGTCGGCGCGGCCCCAAGCCGCACCACCTGTGGATAACCCGCCTATCGGGTGTCCCGGATCGGGCAGAGTGTCGTCGGGCAGACACATGCACACCCTCCTGTCACGGAAAGACCGTGACCGCGAAGACCAGAGGAGGTGGGTCACCGCATGCGTCAGTACGAACTTATGGTCATCCTCGATCCCGAACTCGACGACCGCACTGTCGCGCCCTCGCTCGACAAGCTGCTGTCGGTCGTGAAGAAGGACGGCGGCACCGTCGACAACGTCGACATCTGGGGCCGTCGTCGGTTGGCCTACGACATCAAGAAGAAGTCCGAGGGCATCTACGCCGTCGTGCGCATGAGCGCCGAGCCGGCCACCGCGCTCGAGCTGGACCGTCAGCTCAACCTCAACGAGTCGGTCCTGCGCACCAAGCTGCTGCGCCCCGGCGCCTGAGCAGCGCTCCACCCGATCACCCAGATCACCCAGATCACCTGATCGCACCGCAAGAACGCACCGGCGCAGGAAAAGAGAGGTCCACGCATGGCTGGCGACACCGTCATCACCATCGTCGGGAACGTCACCGGCGACCCCGAGCTGCGGTTCACCCCGTCCGGGGCAGCCGTGGCCAACTTCACCGTCGCCTCGACGCCGCGCGCGTTCGACCGCCAGAGCAACGAGTGGAAGGACGGGGAAACCCTGTTCATGCGCTGCTCGGTGTGGCGGGATGCGGCCGAAAACGTCGCCGAATCGCTGGCGCGCGGCACCCGGGTCATCGTCACCGGCCGGCTCAAGAGCCGGTCCTACGAGACCAAGGAAGGCGAGAAGCGCACCGTGATCGAAATGGAGGTCGACGAGGTCGGCCCCTCGCTGCGCTACGCCACGGCCAAGGTGGCGCGCACCCAGCGCGGTCAGGGCTCCGGCGGCGGTTTCGGCGGACAGGGCGGCCAGGGCGGACAAGCCGGCGGGTATGCCGCGCAGGAGTCCGACCCGTGGGCGACCGGTCCAGCCGGTGGCGGCCACGGCCCGCAAGGCGGCTACGGCAGCCCGGGTGCCATGGGTGGACCGGGTGGTCCGGGCGGTCAGGGCGGCTACGGCGGAGCCCCGCAGGGTGGTCCCACTCAGAGCGGGTGGGGCGGCGGCGCGCCGTCCTACGACGAGCCTCCCTTCTGATCGAGCCGATCGCTGATCGCGTCGATCGACGGCAACACAGACACTTCACGACAGACGTTTGACCTTTAGGAGACACACGACATGCCCAAGCCCCCGCCGCGGAAGCCGAAGAAGAAGGCCAACCCGCTCAAGATGGCCAAGGTCGAGAACATCGACTACAAGGACGCCAACCTGCTGCGCAAGTTCATCTCCGACCGCGGCAAGATCCGCGCTCGTCGGGTGACCGGCGTGTCGGTCCAGGAGCAGCGCCTCATCGCCAACGCCGTCAAGAACGCCCGCGAGATGGCCCTGTTGCCGTACTCGTCGTCGGCGCGCTGACCGGCATACCCCTCTTTCGGAGCGAAAGGCACTGGAGATGAAGGTCATCCTCACGCACGAGGTGAGCGGTCTGGGCACTGCCGGTGACGTCGTCGACGTCAAGGACGGCTACGCCCGCAACTACCTCTTCCCCCGCAAGCTGGCCACGGCGTGGACCGCCGGCGGCCAGAAGCAGGTCGACTCGATCATCAAGGCCCGCGCGGCCCGTGAGATCAAGTCGCTCGACGACGCCAAGTCGGTCAAGGCCGCCCTGGAAGGCAAGTCCGTCAAGGTCGCCGCGAAGGCCGGCAAGGGCGGGCGCCTCTTCGGCGCGGTCAGCGGTGGCGACATCGCCGCCGCCGTCAAGGCCGCCGGTGGCCCGGAGCTCGACCGCCGCAAGATCGAGGTTCCCGGTCACATCAAGACCATCGGCGAATACTCCGCCCTGGTCCGGCTGCACCCCGAGGTGCAGGCCAAGGTCGCGTTCGAGGTCGTCCCGGCCTGAGTTCGGCTGACCCGCAAGGGTTTTCGGTATGCCGTGGGGCTGGGTGTCGCGCGTCGGACGCGCCCCGGCCGCACGGCATACCCATCATGTGTTCGCGAGAGAGTGGTGGGGATGGACCCTTCTCGTGCGGCGTCTGAGTTCCCTCGCCGCATTGCCGTGCTCGTGCCGAATCCGCAGCTGCGCGGAGGCGGGGAAAAGCATGGCCTGGCGATAGCCGATGCGCTATCGCAGGTCGCCGAGGTCACCGTGGTCACCGATGGCCTGGAGTCGCTCGACGAGGCCGGTCGCTTCCACAACCTCGACCTCTCGCGCTGCACGGTGTTGCCGATGCGGCGCGGTCGGTCCGTGCCGCTGCGGGCGGCCTACCGAGCCCAGGTGCCGGTGCCCTACCTGCGTCGGCTGCAGAACTGGGAAGACCACCGCGACCTACGGCGGCTGGGCTTCGATCTGTTTGTCAACGTCGGCTTCGAAAGCACACTCAAGAATCCTTCGCCGCGAGGGATATTCGTGTGCATGTTCCCCCATCGACCGGCCGAGCTGTGGGGGACCGAATCGGCCCGCCGGGCGACGGCCCGGGCGGATCGCTTCGCCCAGTTGATCGGGGGCACGAGCCTGGTGCTGTCGGACAGCTATCAGCAGATCGTCACCAACTCGACGTTCACCGCGGAGTGGCTGCGTCGTTGGTGGGGCGTCACCGCGGACGCCGTGATCTTCCCGCCGTGTGAGGACATGCGCCGTCCGCAGATCCCGCGGGGTCGGTCGATTCTCAACGTCGGGCGTTTTGTGGCCGACGTCGGGGACACCCTGCTCAAGCGCCAGGATGTCTTGGTCGAGGCCTTTGCTGCGCTGCCGGAGTTGCACAGCGCCGGCTGGACCTTGGACCTGGTCGGGCCGGTCCACGACGAGGGGCCTTCGCGCGCGGCCGTGGCGGCGCTCAAGGAACGCGCGGCCGGGTTGCCGGTGCGGTTCCACGAGGCGATCGAGCATGCCGAGTTGGTGCGGCTGATGAACCAGGCCCGGATCTACTGGCACGCCACCGGGCTGGGTTCAGACCCGGAGGTCAACCCCGGCAATCAGGAGCATTTCGGCATGTCGACCGTCGAGGCCATGTCTGCGGGAGCGGTGCCCATCGTCCTGGACACCGCCGGCGCTCGCGACTCGGTCCGCCATGGGATCGACGGGATCCGCTGGCCCACCCTCCCCGAGTTGCTGTCGGCGACCCGAGAGGTGGCTCTCAACGAGTCGCGCTGGGCCGCTCTGAGCCGGGAAGCGATGGTCGGTGCTCGCCGATTCTCACGGGAAGCCTTCGACGAGGCCACGCTGGGCCTGCTCACGGCCACGTCTGGAATGTCATGATGCGCCCCGACTTCCGTTACCGTGACGACACGGACGCCGGCGGATGCGCCCCCCGCACCGGAGAGACAGCATGACCCGGTTCACCACGTCATGGGCACCCTATGCCGACCTCTTCTCGCGCAGAGCGCGAGTCAAGCTCGGGATCGCGACCCTGGGGTCACTGGTCGTGTCGCTCGTCGAGACGGCAGCTATCGCCCTGCTCTTCCCGCTGATCCAGATCTTGTCCGGCGCCGACATGGAGCAGGGGGTGCTGGGATGGCTGCACCGGCTCTTGGGGCAGCCCGCGAAGATCCCGTTCATTCTCACCCTGATGAGCGGAGTTCTCGGCGGATTCATCGTCAAAGACGTGTTCTCGCTCGCCTTCCGCTGGTGGATGCTCGGGTTCATCGGCCGGGAACAGGTCGCGACCTCAACCCGGATGTTGCGCTACTTCCTCAACGCGCCCTACTCGGTGTTCCTGCAGCGGTCGGTGCCCGACATGCTGCAGACCATCTCGAATGCCGTGGGGATGTTCTACATCGCGACGGTCGGCGGGACGATGACGCTCGTCGTCGAGAGCTTCACCATGCTCACCATTCTCGGCGCGCTCTTTCTTACCTCTCCGCTCATCACGTCCATTCTGGTGCTGTACTTCGGAGCGATCGGGCTGGTGTTCGCCAGGCTGGTCAGGCCGCGCGCCAAACGCGCAGGAGAGAACCAGATGCACGCCGCCACGATCGCGTACGCCGCGATGACACAGGCGTTGGGTGGGATCGAAGAGATCAAGATCCGGCATGCTCAGGAGTTCTATGTGTTCCGGTATCGCGATGCGGCGACCAAGGGTGTGCTCGCTGGGCGAGTGAGCACAACGCTCGGTGAGGCGCCGCGCTACCTGCTCGAGATCCTGTTCATCCTCGGCCTGGGCGGGGTCATCATGTTCACCCAGACCCTGGGCTCACCGGATGCCCTTGTCGCCACCCTTGCGGTCATGGCGGCCGCTGCCTTCCGGATGCTGCCGTCGCTGACCCGCCTGCTGGGCTCAGTGACCCAAATTCGGGCGGGTGAGTCGGCCCGCAACCTGCTCTTCGAAGAACTGACACGCGAGAAGACCTACACAGCGTCCGAGCCTGCCGCTGGGTGCGAGGGTCGACTCCCATTCCGCCGGGAGTTGCGCTTCGACGGCGTGACCTTTGTTTTCGACGACGGCCACGAGCCAGTCCTGGACGACGTGTCCTTTGTGGTGGCCCCTGGGTCCAGGGTGGCCATCGTCGGCGGCAGTGGCGCGGGCAAGACGACGGTCGCCAAGCTCATCATGGGTTTGCACACTCCCACCGGAGGCCAGGTCACCGTCGACGGGGTCGATATTGTCGCCGACCGCTGCCGGTGGCAGAACAACCTGGCGTTCGTTCCCCAGGACATCTACCTCATGGACCTTCCGCTGTGCGAGAACATCGCGTTCGACCACCTCCGGGCAGACATCGACTGGGACAAGCTCAGCAGAGCGGTGGAGTTGGCCCACCTCGGTGAGTTCGTGAGTTCCCTGCCCCAGGGCCTGGACACGATGATCGGTGAGCGGGGGGTGCGCCTGTCTGGCGGCCAGCGGCAACGACTGGGCCTTGCCCGGGCGTTGTATCGAGGTGCCTCCGTCCTGGTGCTCGACGAGGCAACATCGGCACTCGACAACGCCACCGAGCGGCGGATCTCCGAGACTCTCGCCCAGCTGCCGGCCGAGATCACCACCATCGTCATCGCGCACCGGCTGTCAACGGTCAAGGATGCCGATCAGATCGTCCTGCTCAACCGTGGACGGGTAGCGGGCACCGGCACCTTCGCCGAGCTGGCTCAGCGCAACACCGAGTTCGCGGAACTCGTCGCGTTGGGCTCTTTGGAGCTGGACTCGGACACCGGCACCCCCCTGGACGAAGAGGGTCACCTGAGATGAGGACCGGCCCCGCCTCGGTGACGGCTGGATGGAGCGGGCGCCTGACCGGGTTGGACGGACTGCGGGGACTGGCCAGTCTGGCTGTGGTGGTCACCCATGTGGCGCTGGCGACCGAGCTGGTGGAGCCACTCCCGTCCGAACCCACCCTCTGGTGGCGGCTGCTGGCCGTCATCCTCGGGGTCACCCGGGACGGCACGACAGCGGTGCTCGTCTTCTTCGTTCTCTCGGGTTTGGTGCTGGTCCGGCCGTTTCTGCGGCACGGTTCGTGGAGCGACTGGGTGGCGTACTACCCGCGGCGTCTCATCCGCCTATACCTGCCGGTATGGGGCTCAATTGTCCTCGCTCTGGCCTGGGTCATTCTTGTCCCACGGCGCATCGAACCGGGTTTGACCCCCTGGATTGTGGACCACGTCGAGGTCATCCACCTCGGCGCCGTCGTGCGCACGGCGGCGCTGGCGCAGGGGGCCTCGTTCAACAGTCCACTGTGGTCACTGCATTGGGAGATCATCTTCTCCCTGCTGCTGCCCATCTACGTCCTGGTGGTGAAGCGCAGCGGCTGGCCCAGGACCGTCGCCGTGATCCTGCTGGCCCTTGGCGCGCAACACGTTGGCACGCTGTGGCACCGGGGGGACCTGGTCTTCCTGACCCAGTTCCTCGTCGGTGCGGCGCTCGCCACCCAGGTCGACAGCATCCGCCGTTGGGGGCGGAACGCCACCCTGCTCCAGGCAGGGGCGGTGCTCGCCGGCGCCTTTGCGTTCACGCAGCTGCCTTGGCACATGTCGGCTCTCGCCCCTGCCGGACCCGTGCTCCGGCTCGCGGGCGGCGTCTTGGCGGTCATCGCGGCGCTTTCCATCCCCATGGCCCTGCGAGTGCTCGATCTCCAGGTTGTGCAGTGGCTGGGGCGCATCTCGTTCAGCCTCTATCTCGTGCACGAGCCGCTGGTCGTGAGTCTGCGCCTCGTCGTCCCCGCCACGGCAAACTTCTGGGTCCTGTTCGGGCTGGCGGTGCCGTTGAGTCTCGGACTGGCCCACGCCTTCTACCGGCTGGTTGAGCACCCCGCCCACCGCCTGGCCAGATGGGCGGGGTTCCGCAGCCGCGACCTCGTGAGCCCTCGGCAGTGAGACCCGTCCAGATCGCTAGCGTGGGCCGGGTGGCTATCCGCCTGAGCGCTGTGCGCTCCCACGTCGGCCAGGTCGTCTGGGCTTTTCGGCAATTCCGTGGCCGCGGGCGGCTCTATGCCCAAATCCGAGTCAATCGCCGTCTGACGCTGCCTGACCTCCCTCGGCGCAGGGCACGACCGGGTCAGATTTGGGCGGTCAGCGTGGTCCGGGACGAGGCGGACATCATCGGCCAGTCCATCGCCCACCTCTTCGCCCAGGGAATCGACCAGGTCCTCGTGGCAGACAACGGTTCGCAGGACGGCACCCGGCAACTCCTGGAGACCTTGGCGCAGCAGGACGCTCGGGTCCACCTCGCCGTCGACGACGAGCCGGCGCACTTGCAAGGCCAGAAGATCACCCGCCTGGCACGGGCCGCCTGGCGCTCCGGTGCCGACTGGGTGCTGCCGTTCGACGCCGACGAGTTCTTCTTCGCCCGCGGAGAGTCAGTGGCCGAGTTCCTGCGCCACCAACCCGCCGACATCGTGCATGTTGCGATGCACCATGTCGTGCCTGCGGTCGCCGACGCGATCGGTCCGGACAGCACCGTGTGGTTCGACTGTCACGACTCCTTCCCCGGGAAGGTGGTGTTCCGGTCCCACCCGCTGGCGGTCGTCGCCCAGGGCAACCACTCCGTCGCCAGGGTGGGGCGCGCAACGACGGGACTGTTCATGGTGCACGCGCAGTATCGCGGCCCACACCAGGTGGCCCGGAAGATCCGGCAAGGCGCCGCCGCGGAAGCCCTCGCCGCACAGGCAGTCGCACTGCGCACCGGTGACCATTGGGAAGCCGGTGCAGCCCTCACCGACGAGGAAGTCCAGGACGTCTGGCGCGCCCTGTCGACCGGCCTCCCGGAACCGCGGCTGAAGTACCTCGCCATCGGTCCGGTCATCGAGGTGCAACCCTTCAGGTGGCAGACCTGGGACCCGCGCGGTGAGGTCGCGACCGCCCGGAGGTCGCACACGCAGTAGCGGCACGACCCTCCCGGCGCTGGCGGCTAAGCCTCGCGAGTCCACCGCGGCCGTCGCTGCCACGGGCGCCAGGTCGGTCCGGCGTTACCGGCTAGCTCTTGTGCGGAAGCGACCCCAGCGCGCTCCAGATACGGCGCTTGGAACCGTTCCTCGGCGGCATTGTCGTATGCCGTGCCGACCGTGCCGAGGTGCCGAACCGGGGCCGCATCGATAACACCCAAGCGAATCCCCTTGTCTCGCAACAAGGTCCAACCGACGTCCACACCCCAGCCCATGCGGGCATCAGACGGGAAGGGCAGCGCCACCGCTTGAGCGCGAGGCGAGAAGAGGACGACAGGTCCCACCTCGACATAGAGCACCTCGCGGGCAGTCATCAGTGGGACGACCTCGGTGACCTTGTAGTTCAGGTTGCTGTCGGCGAGATGCGCCGGCTGGGCGATGTCGAACTCACCGGTGGACATCAGGCCGGCGATCCGCGCCGCCCCACCGCCGACGAACACCACGTCGTCGTCGAAAATCATGACGATGTCGCCTGGCAGCGGAGGGTGAGCGTCGATGAGCCGCTGCAACAACGGCATACGGTCGCCTGGTCCACTGGCACGGGTGTAGGCGCGCAGCTCGTCCGCGACCGCGTCGAGCGCATGCAGGTGGATCGACGTCCCGTGCGGCCACCCCTGGATGAACTCCCGGACTACCGCAGCGTTCTTTCGGCGGTAGACGCAATAGCCGCTCACTCGGGACGGGGACAGCCGGGCCAGGTGATACCCCCGGCCGCCCAGCGTGTTGGCGCGCAGCACCAACGGACCGAGGGACGGCGCGACACGTGCCCACCATCGGTAGAGGGACTGCCTGAGGGCTGTGGGCATCGTGTCTTCCAGTTCGGGGCCGTGCGTCGGTCCGACTCGTCGCGGGTCCGGCCGTGGTGCACGAGGATAGGGGCTATGAGTCCGGCGACCGTCTACTACACCGATAACGGTGGCAGGGGTTGGGCCACAGTCGAATTGCAGGCAGCGCTCATGGCACGACTCTTCGAAGCGAGCCTTGTGCGGCTCGATGCTTCGGGCGGCTATTCGAAGGCCGCCCTGACTGCGGGTCTGTTCCCGCGCCGTCGCCGCTCCGGTTTCGCCCTCGTCATCGCGCCGGCGCCGGCCCATCTCAACGCCGTGCTGTCACTGCACGCCCTGCGCCGGGCACACGAATACGTCGCCGGATGGGTGGTGGACTCCTTCTGGACCGAACGAATCCCGCGCATCGCCCGGCATCGGGGCGCCTTCGACCAGCTCTTCGTCACCGATGCGGAACTCGTCGACACCTGGTCGGCTGCGACTGGCACCCCCACCACCTGGCTGCCCTTCGGTTCGGACGTTCTCGACCGCGGATCGGCCGCGACGCACCGTCCAGTGGATCTGCAACGCATCGGGCGGATGCCCATGAGCTGGGATGACGACCGCACCGTGACATCCAGGGCTGAAGCTCATGGCCTTCGGTATGCCGGCCGCACGCCCTTCGCCGCGGATCCTGAGCAGAATCAGCGCGGCCTCCTGCAGGCAGCGACCCAGGCCGCCTTCACGTTGGCGTTCTCCAACGCGGCAGCCCCCGCCGAATACACCCACCCGACTCGTGAGTACCTCACCGGACGGTGGACAGACTCGCTTGCGTGTGGCGCAGTCGTGGCGGGCATCGCTCCCAAGTGCCAGGCGACCCGCGAACTGCTCTGGGACGGAGCGTTGTTCGAGTTGGAGTCGGTTGAGCTCGAGTCTGGACTGGCCGTCATCAAGGCCGCGCGCGATCGGTGGGAGCCTGCGGTCCCGGTGCGCAACCACGCGATGGCCCTGCAACGCCTCGATTGGCGTCATCGGGCAAAGGTCATCGCGGAGGCATCCGGCCACTGGACGCCGACCCTTGGCGCTGAGCTGACCCGTCTGGATGCGGCGATCGCCGAGACCGGACCAGGGTGATGCCGATGCGGGGCGATGCCATCGCCAGACGGGTCCGGCTGGAAGTCGGCCAGCTCGGGTGGTTCATCCGGGAGCACCGGGAGGCGACGGTGCGCAGGAAGGCGTGGGCGGCATACCGGGGCATTGCCTTGCCGCGACTGCCGCTCCGCCGCCGCCGGCCCGGAGAGGTGTGGGGGGTGACGATGGTGCGCGACGAGGTGGACATCATCGAAGCGACCCTCGATCACCTCCTTGGTCAAGGCGTCGACCAGCTACTGGTGTCCGACAACGGTTCAGTCGACGGCACCCTGGAGCGCCTCCGCGAGCGAGCCTCAGGCGATCCGCGGATTCACGTGGCCCAGGATCGCGAGCCCGCCTACTACCAGGGCGAGAAGATGAGTCGGTTGGTCCGGGCGGCCAGTCGCGCCGGGGCCGATTGGGTGATTCCCTTCGACGCCGACGAGTTCTGGTTCGCGCGCGCCGACAGCGTGGCCGATCATCTCCGACGGATCGCGGTGGAGTTCCCGGACGCGGGCATCGTGTCAGCGGCCTTCCATCACATGGTCCCGATCAGTGCGGTGCCGCACGAATGGCCTGAGACGGAGTTCGTCATGGACTCCACCCCGGCGGTGCCCGGCAAGGTTGCAGTCCGTGGGCATGTCCTGGCCGGCGTGCATGTGGGCAACCATTTCGGCATGCGCGTCGGCTCCCGACACGCCGGACTGTTCATTGCGCACGCGATCTTCCGCAGTCCCGAACAGGTGGCTCGGAAGGTGCGACAAGGTGCCGCGGCAGTGCTGCTCACCGACCCGGGAGTCGAGATCGCTCCGTACTGGCGAGCGGGGAGCACCCTGGATGACGCCGGGATCTCGCGGGTGTGGGAGAGGATGCGTCAGGGGCTACCCGAGCCGCAGCTCGGGGTGCCGGCAATCGGTCCGATGCAACGGGTCAAGCCGCTGCAGTGGAGCCGGTGGAGCCTATGACGGCAGGGCCGCCGGTCACGGGATCGGTCGGGCCACGATGACGAACTGGATCCATTGGGCAGGGCCCAGCACATGACGGAGCTTGCGGCGATGGCCGCGACCGAACGCAGGCTTGTCCTGGATGATGTTGTGGATACCTTGGACCAGGTCGACCCGATATCCCGCCGACTCGAAGAGTTCGACCATGGTGGCCCGGGTGAAGAAGCGGACATGCGTGCGGTCGAGAATGCCGGTATCGGTGTAGTCCCACCGACCGCGCACGAGCTGCCAGACCACCGGCGCATATTGCACATTCGGCAGACAGGCCAGCACCGCGCCATCGGCGGAAAGGAACTCCTTGGCCGCGACCAGCGCAGCTTTCGGATCGTAGATGTGCTCCAGGACATCGATGAAGCTGATGAGATCGAAGCGCTCGTCCCGCCCCTGGAGGGCTCGCGGAAAGTAGCCGGTGATCACCTCGTCGAACGGGGAGCGTTCTCGCGCCACCGCCGCTGCCTCTGCAACGGCCTCAACACCGACCAATCGAGCCTGCAGGCCCAGCGCGTTTCGCAGTGACACGGCGAAGCCCCCTTCACTGCAACCGACGTCAAGCGCCGAACGAGCTGAGCGGGGGATGAATGGGGCCACATCCTCCCGCGCGAGGTAGCCGTATCCACCTTGCTGCGGGGCGTCTGTCATGTCGTCCTTCGAAGGGGTAGCTCCCGGATCGGGCCCGGCGAGCGCAGTGGGTGGCCCATTATCGCGCGGCCGGACGACGGGGGTCATTGCTCGACGCTGCAGGGCCTACCGGGTCCGTGGGTGGCGACGCATAGGCGTGCGTTTCCAGATGAGGTCCATGTCTCGCTCCCACTGGGCCCGGATCGATGTCGACCGCCCCAGCGCTGCGCGCACTCCGTGGAAGGCAGCGTTGCCTACCGCCGCCAGCGTCAGAAGCAGTCGGAGCCGACGACCGAAACCCCACTTGTCGGCATACCGCAGGCGCGCGTCGGTCAGCCACTCCACCTGCGGGCCGTGACCCGACGACCCACCGCCGGCGTGCTCGATGGTCACCGTTCCGAGGTAGACCGCAGGCACTCCGGTTTCGGCCAGGCGGCGCTGCAGGTCCATCTCCTCGCAGTTCATGAAGAACCGTTCGTCGAACCCGCCGACTCGGCGGAAGTCGGCGGTCGGCATGAGCAGCGCCACGCCAAAGAGCCAATCCACGGGCGCCACCTGCCCGCCGATGGCTCCCGCAACCCGGGCTGTGTCGAGTGGGAGCCCGCGGGCCGCGCGGAGCTTTCGGACCGGGATGGACCACTCTGCAGCGAAGTGACGTGCGGACACCCAACGTCGGCCGGTGGCCACGAGCGTGCCGTGGCCCGTCACGGCTGGCCCGGTGACGGCGGGTTGGAAGGGTGCGCTCTGCGCCACCAGGTCAGAGACAAACGTCGGGCCCACGCGGGTGTCGCTGTTGAGAAAGAGCAGCGACGGTCCCGCAGCGACGGCAGCGCCGCTGTTGCACGCCGACCCGAAGCCTCCGTTGCGCTCTCGCCGGACCAGGCGGACGCCGTATGCCGTCGCGATCTCGCGGGGGAAGGGTTCAGGCGAGGCGTCGTCGGCGACGATGACCTCGCAAGGGACCGACCCACGCTGGGCGGCGAGGTCGGCAAGAAGATCGACCGTCTGATCCGGCGCGCCGTAGTGCGGGATGACCACCGACACGGCGACGGTCATCGGCGATCTCCGGTCTCAGACGTGGGGTGGTGGCACACATTATCGTGGGGTGCGTCGCGGGAGGGCCGCGACGAGTCGGTCGCCCATCCCTTGAGGCTGCATGGTCAAGCACTATCTCGTCATCGCTCACCGTGGTCCCGAACAGGTGCACCGCCTGGTGACTCGACTGGACGATGGCTCGTCACATGTGTGGGTCCACCTCGATGCGGCGACGCCTCTCGAGGGCTGGGAGGGTCTCTCCGCGCATCCTGCCGCGACGCTGGTGACACCTCGGCTGCGCTGCGTGTGGGGAGCCTGGTCTCAAGTCCAGAGCATCCTCGTGGCCCTGCGGGCGGCGCTCAGCTCGGGGCGTCCGGGTTACGTGGTGTTGCTGAGCGGTCAGGACTACCCGGTCAGGTCGGCCGCGGCGATCGACGCCTATCTCGACGCTCACCGGAACGCCGTCCATCTCGAAGGCGGCACCCTCGAGCAGACCTGGGGGGAGCGCGCGCGGTGGAAGACCGACTACTACTGCGTGCCGTTCAGCGACAGGCGGGGGGACCTCAAGCTCATTCCTCCGCTGAGTTCGCTGCCGCTGCGAGATCGGGTCAATTGGACGCGGCTCCTGGTCGGACACGAGGGGATCGGTCCGGGCCTGCGCCTCGTCGCCGATCTCATGCCGCCGCGGCGACCTGTCGTGTCGGTGCAGTTCGGCGGTGCGTCGTGGTGGGGTATGCCGTGGGATGTCGCCGGCGCCGTGGTGCACTTCCTGGACACGCATCCCGAGTTCGAACGCTATTTCCGCTACACGCAGTGCCCTGACGAAATCATCTTCCACACGGTGATCGACCAGCTCCGCTCGACCGGGCAGGTGCGCGAAATCCTCCCGAAGCTCACCCATGTCGTGTGGCCTCCGGAGAGCAACGGCAGCCCGAAGGTTCTCGGCATGCAGGATCTCCCCGAGCTACTGGCGTTGCCTGAACACGTCCTCTTCGCACGCAAGCTCGACCTCGATCAGGACCGTGCCCTCTTCGACGCCCTCGACCAGGCCTCGCCCCGACAGCACGCCGCCCCGGACCGATCGACCGGGGGCGGAGCCTGGTGAGCCGTCTGCAGACCCCTCCACTGCCCGGGGTGTCGGTCGTCGTCCCGCATTACGGCGATCCGGCGCCGACGCTTGCTCTGCTGGCTCAGCTCGCCGGCCAGACCGCTCCCCTCGACCCGTCGACAGGCCACGACCTGCCCATTCAGGTGATCGTCTCCGACGACGCCTCACCCCAGCCGTTTCCCGAGCAGGAGGCCACGGCATACCGGGCGGTGGTGGTGCGCCGCACCCGCAACGGGGGCTTCGGCGCGGCAGTCAATTCCGGTGCAGCCCAGGCGAATCACGACCTGCTGCTCATCCTCAACAGCGACCTGTCGATCGGCCCGAGCTTCGTCAGCGATCTCGTGACGGCTGCTCGACCGTGGCTTCCGGCCGTGGTCGGCCCCGTGCTGCTCGACGCGGGTGGTGCGGCCGACTTCAGTGGGCGCCACTTCCCGACGACGGGTCACCAGGTGGTCGAATGGCTCACGCCGCTGGCCCGCTGGCGAGATCGCACCGCGCTGCACGCCGCTGTCGGCCATGACACCAGCGCGGTGCCAGGGAAGACCACGACCGTCGACTGGCTGGTCGGCGCGTGCCTGCTGCTGCCGACCGAGAGCTTCCGGGCGGTCGGTGGCTTCGACGAGGGCTACTTCATGAACAGCGAGGAGGTCGACCTGCAGCGGGTGCTGCGCCGGCACGGCATACCGGCCGTGTATGCCGGCACCGTCACCGTCACGCACACCGGCGCCGGCTCCTCCGACCCCACCAAACGCCGCGCCTGGGTGGTGCAGTCGAGGTTGCGCTACGCGCAGAAGTGGGGCGGCCGGCCGGCCCGACGGCGACTGCAGAGCGCGCTCGCCGCTGCCACCGCGGTCAACCTGGTCTGGAACACTGGTCGTCGACTGGCGAGTCGGCCGGTCACCCCGCTGGCCACCGCCCGCACCGAGTGGCAGTTGCTCTCCGGAAGGACCCCCCGATGACCCCGGCACCCGACGGCGCGGCCTCGTTCGTGCAGGCGGCGGCTCGGCGGCTGACCGAAGCGCCGCCGTCGCTGCGCTGGCACGCCGGGCGGCTGCGCTCGGCGCTCATCTATCGGCCGGCTTTCGGGAGCTTCGGCGCCGGGAGCGTCATCGTCAGCCCGCGAGTGTTGCGCGGCGTCGAGCGCATCCACATCGGCGCCGGATGCGCGATCTACGACGGCGCCTGGCTGGCGTGCGAGCCCGGTGGCGGCCCGATCCGGATCGGCGACCACACCTACCTCGGCCACGATGTCCACGTGCACGCCGTCGACCCCATCACCATCGGGGCGCGCTGCTTCCTTGTCGACGGGGTCTACATCGGCTCGGCCGACCACGACCGGGCCACCCGCTCCACCGCCACCGCTGCCGGACCGGTCGTCCTGGGCGACGACGTCTTCGTCGGTCAGCGCGCGATCATCCTCGGCGGGGTGACGATCGGCGCCGGTGCGACGATCGCGGCCGGGGCGGTCGTCACCCGCGACGTCGCGGCCGGCGAGGTCGTCGCCGGAGTGCCCGCGACGCCGGTCCGCTCGCGCCCCGGCGGCTGAGGAGCGACGCCGCCGCATGACCGCCGCCCCCCGCCTGCTCGTCATCAGCCCCACCTTCCACGGCTACTGGAGGTCCATCGAGCGTGCCTTCACCGAGCTCGGGTATGCCGTGACGACGCACCGCTACGACGAGCGGCCGGCCCGCCTGCACCGGGTCGGTGCCAAGGTGCGCCACGAGCTGCCGGCAAGGATCGGCCTGACCCGCCTCGGCCTGGGCGACCCGGGCCACCTCGTCGCCGACCGCACCGCGGCGGCGCTCGCAGCCCTGGACGCCGCCGACCCGCAGCGGCTGCTCGTCGTCAAGGGCGACACCCTCGGCCCGGCGTTCTGGGACGAGGTCGACCGGCGCAAGATCCCCCGGGTGCTGTGGCTTTACGACGAACTGCGCCGGGTGCGCCACGAGGTGCCCATCGAGCGGCTCGGCCCGATTGCGAGCTATAGCGCCGCAGACACCGCGGCACTTCAGCAGCGATCCTTCACGGTCGCGCATGTCCCGTTGGCCTTCGACCCGACGATGACCCCCACGCAGCTCCGACAGACCGACGAAGTGGTCTTCGTCGGCGCCCGCTATCCGGCCCGTGAGCGGCTGCTCGTCGGGCTCGCCGATGCCGGCGTCCCGGTGCGTGCTTACGGGCGCGACTGGTCGGGTCACCTCGTCGACCGGGTGCGCACCTGGGACCTGCACCGTCCCTCGATCGCGGCCAGCCGCGACCTGCCCAGACCCGAGGCGTATGCCGTGCTCGCCGGCGCCGCAGCCGCGCTCAACATCCACGGCGACCAGGACGGTTTCACCATGCGCACCTTCGAGGCGTGCGGCGTGGGCGGCCTGCAGCTCATCGACCGCGCCGACGTGGCCGAGCTCTATACCCCCGGTGAACACCTCGAGGTCTTCGGCGGGCCGGCCGAGTTGACCGCCCTCGCCGACCGCGCGCTGCGCGACCGGCCCTGGGCGCAGCGCCTGCGCGCCGCCGGCCGGGCGCACACCCTGGCCCGGCACACCTTTGTCCACCGGGCCCGAGCCTTGGCGGCGCTGTGGGACTGAACGACCAGCTGCCCGCCCACGGCTTGCTGCACCCCCGCTCGCTGGCCGATTGGCGCCGGTGGCAGGCCGCCCGCCACCCCGTGCGCGGGGTGGTGCGCGACCTGCGCTCCGGCCTGCAGGGGCTGAGCCAGCGCCACCTGACCCTGCGGCCCACCGGAGCCGCGACCGGAGCCGCGACCGGAGCCGCGACCGGAGCCGCGACCGGCGCCGCAGCGGGTGCTGGGCCCGGGGGCACGGCGGGTGCCGCGGGCACGGCATACCTCGCTGTGGGCAGCCCGGACGCCGACATCCTCATCGTGCTCGACTCACTGGCCCCATCGTCCGTGCTGTCGCTGGCCCGGCCGTTGGCGTTCCTGCCGGCCGAGCGGGTGGCGGTGCTCTCGCATGAGCCAGCCGACGCGATCCTGCCGGCCGCCCTGCGCTCGCAACCGGTGACGACCAGCCAGTGGCAGCGCGCGCTGCCCTATGCCCGGGTCGTCGCCGGGGCCGGTGACTACCTCGACCTCGGCGGTCAGGCCTTCGCCTGGGCCCGTCGGCACGGCCTGCGCCGGATCGTCGTCCAGCACGGGTTGATGACTCCGCTCGCGCCGCCGCTGGGGGCCGACGTGCGGCTGCTCGCGTGGAGCCCGGCCGACGCCGACTTCTGGTGGTCCGGGCGGCAGGACGCGCAGAGCGTCGTCGTCGGCTCGCAGCTGCTCTGGGAGGCATCCCGCGCCGGAGCGCAGTCCGGCCCGGGGGCCGGGCAGCGGCCGGTCTTCCTCGGGCAACTGCACGGTGCGGAGCTGCCGTGGCGGCAGATGGCGCGCACCGCCGGGCGGTTCTGCCGCGAGACCGGCGCGGTCTATCGCCCCCACCCCGGAGAGCGAGATCGGACCAGCCGGCTCACCCACGCGCTTTTCCAGCGCCGCGGGATCACGATCGACCATGCCGGCATGCCGCTGGCCCAGCTCACCGGCCCGGTCGTGTCGATCTTCTCCACCGGCGTCCTGGAAGCCGCCGCCCGGGGCGTGCCGGCCTGGGTGACCTGCGCCGATCCGCCGCCGTGGTTGCGAGATTTCTGGGCACGGTATGACATGAGGCAGTGGGGCGACCGTCCCACACCCGGGCCGCCCATCCCGGCCACCGAGCCCGCCGCCGCTGTCGCGGCTGCGCTCGCCGCCGCCAGTGAGGAGTCGTCATGAGGATCCTTGCCGTCATCCCGGCTCGCGGCGGCTCCAAGGGCATCCCTCGCAAAAACCTCGTCCCGCTCGCCGGACGCCCGCTCATCGCCTGGACGATCGGCCACGCCCTGGAGAGCCGGTATGCCGGGACCGGCGAGTTGGACGTCGTGGTCTCCACCGACGACGACGAGATCGCCTCTGTCGCAACGGCATACGGCGCTCAGGTGCCGTTCCGGCGGCCGGCCGAGCTCGCCGAGGACACCACCGCCACCGAGCCGGTCGTCTTGCACGCCCTGGCCGCCCAGGTCGCCGCGGGACGCGAACCCGATGTCGTCGTCCTGCTGCAGGCCACCTCGCCGGTGCGCACCCCGGGCACCGTCGACCGGGCCCTCGACCAGTTCTTCGCCAGCCATGTCGACTCGCTCGTCGGGGTGGTGCGGCAGGCGCCCTTCCTCTGGCGCGAACCCGCACCCGGCGCGGCGCCGCTGCCCGACTACGACGTCGACCGGCGCCCCCGGCGACAGGACCTATCCTTGACCCAGTGGCGTTATCGGGAGACCGGCTCGATCTACGTCACGCGGCGACAGATCTACACGCAGCACCACAATCGGCTGGGGGGCCGGATCGGGCTGTTCGTCATGGACGAGATCGAGGGCGTCGACATCGATTCGCAGCTCGACCTCGCCCTCGCGGCAGGCCGACTCGCGGAGTTGGAGTCCGGTGCGCACGGCGAACCGGGGAGGACCTCGCAGGCATGATCATCGACCGCCATCTCGCGCCCTTCGTCGTCCTGGCCGAAGACTCGGTGCTGCGAGCGCTGGAGAAGATCACCGCCAACCGCGCCGGCATCGTCTTCGTCGTCGACGAGGGCGGACACCTGCAGGGGGTGCTGTCCGACGGCGACTTCCGCCGTTGGGTCGCCGCCCAGTCGCCGGTCGACCTCGCGGTGCCGGTCCGGTATGCCGCGAACGCTCGCCCGGTCTCGGCTCCCGCCGGGTCGACCCCCGCGCAGATCGCGGCGCTCTTCCGCCCCGGCGTCGACCTCGTGCCGCTCGTCGACGGCCGCGGGCATGTCACGGCGATCGCCCGCAACCGGGCCGCAGAGTTGCGCGTCGGGCGGCACCTCGTCGGCCCCGACCAGCCCACCCTCGTCATCGCCGAGATCGGCATCAACCACAACGGCTCGGTCGACCTGGCCCGGCGGTTGGTCGACCATGCGCTCGAGGCCGGCGCCTCCTGCGCAAAGTTCCAGTTGCGCGACATGGACGCCCTCTATCGCCAGGGCGGCGGTGGCTCCAGTGCCGGGGAAGACCTCGGCCCGCAATACACCCTCGACCTGCTGAGCAAGTTCTCGTTGTCGCGGGACGACCTCTACACGGTCTTCGACCACTGCGCCGAGGTCGGCATCGACGTCATGTGCACCCCCTGGGACACCCCGAGCGTCGACGCACTGCTGCACTACGGCGTGCCGGCGCTGAAGATCGCCTCCGCCGACCTGACCAACCACACCCTGCTCCGGCACGCGAGCGGGCACGGCATACCGCTGGTCATCTCGACCGGCATGTCGACCGAGGCCGAGATCCGCGACAGCGTCGAGGTCGTCAAGGCGACGGGCACGGCATACGCGCTCTTGCACTGCCAGTCGACCTATCCGGCACCGTTCAAGGACGTCAACTTGCGCTATCTGGAGCGGCTCGCCGAGATCGGGCAGTGCCCGGTCGGTTACTCCGGGCACGAGCGTGGCCACCACGTGCCGGTGGCTGCGGTCGCGCTCGGCGCCCGGATCATCGAGAAGCACCTCACCGTCGACCGGGCCCTGGAGGGCAACGACCACAAGGTGAGCCTGCTGCCGGGCGAGTTCGCGGCGATGGTGACCCAGATCCGCGAGGTCGAGGCCGCGCTCGGCACGACCGCCCCGCGCGAGGTGTCCACCGGCGAGATGATGAACCGGGTCAACCTCGCCAAGAGCCTCGTCGCGACCCGCCGCATCGAGCCGGGGGATGTCATCGCCTCCGCCGATGTCGACGTCAAGAGCCCCGGCCGCGGCCTGCAGCCCAATGCCCTCACCCGGCTGGTCGGGCGCACCAGCCGCCGCGTGGTCGAGGCTGGCGACTTCTTCTATGCCACCGACCTCACCGACGAGGTGCCACAGGGGCGGGCCTATCGGTTCCGCCGGCCCTGGGGGCTGCCGGTGCGCTACCACGACTGGCCGGCCCTGGTGGAGCACTCGGTGCCCGACTTCCTCGAGTTCCACTTCTCCTACAAAGACCTCGAGATCGAGCCGGCGAGCGTCTTCGACGGACTGGTCGAGCGGTTCGCCGAGCACGCGCCCGGCGGGGTGCCGCTGGTGCGCGACGGGCGCCTGGCGATGTCCTACACCTGCCACAGCCCCGACCTGTTCACCGGCGACTTTCTGCTCAACCTCGCCTCGGACGACGACGCGCACTGGGAGCGGTCGATCGCCGAGCTGCAGCGGGTGGTCGACACGACACGGGCGCTGCGGCAATGGTTCACCTGCGACGAGGACCCGGTCGTCATCGCCAGCCTCGGCGGGTTCACCACCGATCGGCACGTGCCGGTGGCCGACCTGCCCCGGATGTATGCGCGGGTCGCCGCGGGCCTGGACCGGCTCGACCTGTCCGGGGTGCGCCTCGGTGCCCAGACCCTGCCGCCCTATCCCTGGTACATGGGCGGCCAGCTCTACTGCAATCTGTTCGTCCGGGCCGCCGACACCGCTGGTTTCGCCCGCGACTACGGCCGCTCGCTCACCCTCGACGTCTCGCACAGCAAGCTCTCGGCCACCTGGGAAGGCGTGCCCTTCTCGGAATACGTCGAGCTGCTCGCCCCGCACGCCGTGCACCTGCACCTCGTCGACGCCGTTGGCGTCGACGGTGAGGGTGTGCAGGTCGGCGACGGCGAGATCGACTGGCCGGTGCTCGCCGAGCAGTGCGACCGGCTCGCTGCCGGGGTGAGCTTCATCCCCGAGATCTGGCAGGGCCATGTCAACAATGGCGAGGGCTTCTGGCTCGCGCTCGAGCGGCTGGAGCGATGGTTCTGAGCGCCCCGCGCACGGCGCTCTGGGTCGTCCCGGTCGGTGAGTTCGGGGGCGTGGCGCGCCACGTGCTCGACGTGTGTTCGGCTGCGGCACAAGGGAGTATGCCGGGCTGGCGGCTGGTGCTGCTCGCCCCGCCCGGCCCGCTCGTGGACCGGGTGCGGGCCGCCGGTGGTGCCGTCGTGGACGGACCGTTCGGCGTCGCTGCCGGGCTGCGGCCGAGCCTGGCGACCCTGCGGCATACCGTGGCGGCCCTGCGGCCCGCGGTGGTGCACTCGCACCTGTCCTGGGCCGACATCGCCTGCGCGATGGCGTTCCCTCGACGCGGCGTGCGGCTGGTCTCGACCGAGCACGGCATCGCCGCCGACGACCTCGTCTATCACGGCACGCCCTGGCGCGCGATGCTCATGGGCGACGTGCACCGACTGCGGCTGGCCCGGGCCGACGCACTCATCGCGGTGTCCGAGGCGACCCGGTCGGCGATGCTGCGCAAGTGGCGGCCGCGGGTGCCGGTGCGCGTCATCCGCAACGGCATCGACCGGTATGCCGGCACGCCGTTGCCCTCCCCCGGGCCTTCACCCTCCCCCGGGCCTTCGCCCTCGCCGTCCGGGCCGGGCCGAGCTCCCGGGTTGCGGATCGCCTCGATCGCCCGGTTGGCCCCGGAGAAGCGGATCGACCGGCTCGTCGACGCCTTCGCGCTCGTGCATCGCGAACATCCCGAAGCGACCCTGACCCTCGCCGGCGACGGGCCGCTGGAGGGCGCGCTGCGCGCGCAGGTGAGCCGGCTCGGCCTCGACGCGGCGGTGCGCCTGCCCGGCCACGTCGATGCCGGTGAGCTGCTCCGGCATACCGATGTCGTGGCCCAACTGTCGGTGTGGGAAAACTGCTCCTACACGCTCCTGGACGCGCTCGTCGCCGGGGTCGGCGTCGTGGCCACCGCCGTCGGCGGCAATCCCGAGATCCTCACCGCAGACTCCCTCGTGCCCGGGGACGCCCCAGAGCGCGACCCGGCCGCCGTCGCTGCGGCCGTGGTCTGGCAAGGCACCCGACTGGACCTGCGGCCTACCCTGGATCCGACCTGGCCCACGGTCGCCCAGATGTGCGCCGCCGTGGCCGACGTCTACGCAGCCGTCTGCACCGATCGCACCGCACTCGGCGACCCAGACCCGGGGAGGAGCACCTGATGGCCAGCGACTCCGACCTGCTCGCCCTGCGACGCCAACAGGAACGGCTCACCCAGTGGAGCGGCCAGATCGTCATCCTCGACCTGGTGTGCATGATGGTCCTGCCGATGGAGCGGCTCATGGTGCCTGGCACCGGCTTCGTCGTCAACGACGTCGCGGTCGGTGTCATCGGCCTCCTGGCCGCCTTCCGCGCCCCGCGCATCCCGAGCCAGCGGCTCACCTGGGTGCCGGTGCTGCTCGCGTCTGCGGTGGGGATGCTCGTCCTGAGCTACCTGCTCAACGGGACGGTGGCCTACATCCTCGGGCTCGACGGCCGTCGGCGGATCGCCCACCTCGTGCTGCTGGCCATCCTGGTGATGTCGATCGGCACCGGGCGGATCCACCCGAGGTCGGCGATCGCGGGAACTGCTACGGGGGTCCTGCTGGCCACGGTGTTGGCCTTCTTCAAGATCGGCGGCGACCCTTACCCGGGGCGGTTGTCCGGCTACTTCGGTGACCCGAATGTGGCCGGCCTCATCCTCTCCGTCCTCGGGCCGGTCATCGTCGGGTCGGCCACGTCCCGGCCGCGCATGCTCTTCTACGGCGCGATCATCCTGGGGGGCATCCTGGGCACCCAGTCGCGCACGGCATTGCTCGCGGTCTCGCTCGCCGTGCTCTGGGCCGTGATCGGTCGGGGCGCGACCCGGCTGCAGGCGTGGTTCTTCCCGGCGACTGTGGTTGCCCTCATCAACAGTGTGCCCCGAGAGTGGCGCACGGCCGGTGCCTTCCAAAATCGCACCGGCAGCGACTGGCTGCGCGATCAGCTGCTCATCCTCGAGACCGAGGCAGTCGATCGGGCGCCGTGGTACGGCAACGGTCCCAACTCGGCATTCACCTGGTTCGGCGACAACTTCTTCCTCTACCACAGCTCCTACCTGGCAGCTCGGGCCGAGGGCGGCTGGCCCTTCCTCGTGATCATCCTGGGCCTCTACGCCCTGGTGTTCTGGTGGTTGGTCTCCCTGCCCGCACGCCACCGCAGTCTGTGGATGGAGGCCTCGATCCCGGCCGTGCTCGGCATGGGGCTCTACCTCGGCGACGTCTTCTACTCGACGACGTCGATGGTCTTCCTCGGCATGGCGGTCTGGCACATCCGTCAGGTCCGCGGTCAGATGGCCGACGAGGCCGCAGCCGCGGCGGAGGCTGCTGCTGTGGCGGAGGCTGCTGCTGCGGAGGCTGCGGCCCAGACGCCGGGAGGTTCACCGGGTGGGCATCCCCTGGGTTTCGTCCCGAGTGCGCTGCGGACCCGATGACCCTGCATTTCGGCGCCCTGCCCACCGAGGGTGCGGCCGGAGGCCCTGGACCGGCCCGGATGGGTCGTTTCCGCGAGCTCGACGGGCTGCGCGGCGTGGCCGTCGGCTTGGTCGCGCTCGGGCACTTCTCGCTGTCGGTCGACCAGTTCTACCCCGACCTCACGGTCTCGAGGTGGGCCTTCGATTACGGCGCCTATGGGGTGCAGTTGTTCTTCCTCATCTCCGGCTACGTCATCCTGCTCACCGCCGCACGATCGCCCCGGCCACGGGACTTCCTCATCGCCCGGGCCGCCCGGCTCTACCCCACCTATTGGGTGGCCCTGGCCAGCTCCGCCCTGCTGCTCGTGCTGCTTCCCCATCCGCCGTTTCCGGTCACCGCCGGTCAGGTCGCGGTCAACGCGACGATGCTGCAGCGCTTCCTTTTCGTCGCCGACGTCGACCCGGTCTACTGGACCCTCGCGGTCGAGCTGATCTTCTACGCGGCGATGTATGTCCTGCTGGTGGTCCGCACGGCCCAAAAGGCCGGCCTCGACGATCGGGTCATCACGCGAGCCGCTTCGGCGTGGGTGGCGATCGCGATCGCAGCGGCCCTCTGGGGCGCCGGTCGACCGCTGACCACCCCAGTGAAGATCGTCCTCAACCTCACCGCCGCCGAGTTCGCGCCGCTGTTCGCCACCGGGATGATGCTCTACCTGTCCCGCCGTGACGGACGCCTGCACCCGCTCACCCTGCCGTTCGCCGGGGCTGCCGTGCTCACCGCGACGCTGCTGCACACCCCCCTGGCCGGGGTGATGATCGGGCTGCTCGTCCTGCTCTTCCTCACCGTGACAACGGCCCACGCTGTGCCCGCGCTCGCGTCCGGGCCGCTGCACTTCCTCGGGCGGATCAGCTACTCCTACTACCTGCTGCATACGGTCACCGGGTTCGCCCTGGTCTACGAGCTCACCCCGGTGCTCGGCCGCCCGGGCGCGATGTGCGTCGCCACCGTGGTCACCGTGCTGCTGGCCTGGGTTTCGCACCGGTGGGTCGAAGGCAGCCTGAGCCGCCGCTTCCGGGCTCTGCTCACCGGGCAGGAGGGCCGATGACCGCGTCCACGGCCTCAGCCCCCGCCGGCACCCCGCGGCGCTTCGCCGAACTCGACGGGCTGCGCGGGCTCGCCGTCGGTGCCGTGCTCGTCTACCACTACACGAGCCCCTTCGACGGCTACTACCCCGGTATGCCGTCCGCCCCCTTCGATTTCGTCGACGGCGAATACGGGGTGCAGCTGTTCTTCCTCATCTCTGGTTTCGTCATCCTGCTCACCGCCGAGCGCGCCCAGGTGACCAGCGACTTCGTCATCGCCCGGATCTCCCGGCTCTACCCCACCTATTGGGCGGCGCTGGCTCTCACCACGGCCGTCATCGTGCTGAGCGGGGCCGAGCCGGTGCGGGTCACCCTCGGCCAGGTGCTCGTCAACACGACCATGCTGCAGCGCTTCGTGCTGGTGGACAACGTCGACCGGGTCTATTGGACGCTCGCCTTGGAGCTGGTCTTCTACGCGTATATGGCGGTCTATCTCGCGCTGACCCGATGCCGGATCAGCCTCCCGACCCTGCGTCGGCTGACCAGCGCGTGGGTGCTCGCGTCGGTGCCGATCTGCCTCTGGGCTGCGGCCCACTCCGGTTCCGAGCCGGCCAAGGCGGTCCTCACCCTCACCCTCGCGGAGTATGCCGGCCTGTTCGCCGCGGGGATGATGTTCTACGTGTCCCGCTCACGCCAGGTCGTCGAACCGCTGGCGTTCGGCTTCGGTGCTGTGGCGATCCTCGACGCTGCGATCCTGCGGGGATTCCGTGGGGCCTTGGTCGTCACCTTCGTCGTCGTGCTCTTCGCCGCCGTCGTCGCCGCGCCTCGAGTCGGTCTGCTGGCCCGAGGTCCGCTGCACGCCCTGGGCGTCATCAGTTACCCGCTCTACCTGGTGCACCAGGTCGTCGGGGTGGTCCTGCTCGCCGCCCTCATCCCGGCCCTGGGGCGAGTGCCGGCCATGCTCGCCGTGTCGGCCGTCGTTATCGCCATCTCGGCTGCCCTGCACGTCACGATCGAGGGCCCGGTGAGTCGCCGGCTGCGCACCGCAGTCCTGGGCGGGCGGGCGAGTGCGCGGGCGGCGCGCGGGAGGTCACGCGAGCGGTCCCGCGATCAGTCGCGCGGGCGGGCGGGCGGTTCGGCGTGAGGGTCACCCCTGGGGCCTCGTGGGAGCAGCCGGCGCTGGCCGACCAGCGGCGGGTCGAGACCTGGACGGGCGAGATCTTCCTCCTCGACATGGTGGCCATGCTCGTCCTGCCCCTGGAGCGTCTCGAGGTGCCAGGCCTGCCGTTCGTCCTCAATGACCTCGCGGTGGCCGGCCTGGCCGTGCTGGCCAGCGTGCGGGCGCCGCGGGTCCGCGGCACTCGGGGCGCGTGGATCGTCTGGATCTTCGCGGCGATCCTCGTGCTGCTCACGGCGAGCATGTATCTCAACGGTCCGGGCGCGACCTACACCCTCGGACTCGACGGCCGCCGCCGCATCCTGCACCTGGCCCTGCTCTTCCTGTTGGTCCTGGCCCTGGCCACCGGACGCATCCATGCCCGATCCGCGGCCGTGGGGATCACGGCCGGGGTGACGACCGCGACCCTGTTGGCCTTCGTCAAGATCGGTGGCGACGCCTACCCCGGCCGGCTCACCGGCTTCTTCGGCGATCCCAATGTCGCGGGGCTCATCCTCACCGTGCTGGGACCTCTCATCATCGGCAGCCAACAACGCCGCCGACGGCAGGTGCTCCTCGGGAGCATCTTCGTCGTCGCCATCGTCATGACCCAGTCGCGCACCGCGCTCTTCTCGGCGGCCGTGGCCCTGGGGTGGCGACTCATCGGGCGCCGCACGGCGCGGTCGCTGGGCATGATCGTGCCCGTCGTCGCCGTCTGGGCGATCGCGACCTTCGGCTCGGAATACAAGCAGTCCGGATCCTTCGCCGACCGCGCGGGCAGCGACTGGCTGCGTGACCAGTTGCTCGTGCTCGAGAACGCGCACATTGCCGCGGCTCCCTGGTACGGCACCGGCCCCAATACCGCCTTCGTCAGTTTCGGCGAGAACATCTTCCTCTACCACAGCTCCTATCTGGCCGCTCGGGCCGAAGGTGGCTGGCCACTGCTGGTCCTCGTCCTGGCGGCCTATGCCGGCGTCTTCTGGTCGTTGATGTCGCTGCCCACGCAGCGGCGCAACGTGTGGATGGAGAGCTCGGCCACGGCCGTGCTCGGAATGGCCCTCTACCTCGGCGACGTCTTCCTCTCCACGACCGGGATGGTCTTCCTCGGGTTGGCCCTGCACTACGTGCGCGCCAACCATCCCGACGGTGGCGTCGTCTCCCGGACCCGCCGGTTGCGCGCCATGGCCGTGCCGACCGCCTGGGAGCGCGCCGGGCCCTTCCCGCCGTCGTCCCAGATGTCCGGTGCACCTCCGACCGCCCCGACCCCGCACGGGCCGTCGGCATGACGACGCGCACTGGGCAATCCGCCCCGGCGCGGCTCTACGTCGCGGTCAACAACGGTGGTCTCGGCGGCGGTGAGCTCATGGCGCTGGAGGTCGCGCGGGAGGCGCGGCGACACGGCATACCGTGTGCCGTCGTCGCTCCCGCACGCCCTGCGGGCGTCCTCGCCGCAGCGGCAGCAGAGGGTATGCCGTGCGTGCGCATCCACGCGGCCGGCCGGCGCGGCTACCTGCTGCGGCTGGCCTGGTGGCGCGCCACGCACCGCGAGGGGCTGCTCTGGTGCGCGGGGCTGGTGCCCGCAGTGGCCGCGCTCGGTGACCGCCGCAAGGTCGTCCACCTGCACAAACTCCCGGAGGGCTGGGCGCAGCGGGTGCTCACCCGGGCGGCCCGTCTGGGCGCCCGCCTCACCCTCGTGCCGTCGGACTTCCTCGCGCGGCACGTGCCCGGTGCCGAGGTGTTGCCCAACTGGACGCTCGGGCCCGACCCGGCCGACCTGGCTGACCGGCCGTCGCAGCGCCCGGCCGACCGGCCACCGACGATCGGCTACCTCGGCCGGCTCACCAGCGCCAAGGGAGTGCTCGACCTGCTGGCCGCCGTCGAGCACCTCGCCGACAGCACCCGCCCCGACGTGCGGCTGGTCGTCGCGGGGGAGCCCCTCTACGGTGGCGACGCCGACGAGGTATGCCGTGCGCTCGATGCCGCCGGCGACCGGGTCGACCAGCTCGGCCGAGTGAATGCTCCAGCGGACCTGTTCGCCCGGATCGACCTGCTCGTCGTGCCCTCCCGGGCCCCCGAATCCTTCGGCTTGGTGGTCGCCGAAGCGCTGGCCGCGAGCATGCCCGTCGTCGTCACCGACGCCGGAGCGCTTCCCGAGATCCTCCCCCCAGGCCATGGTTTCGTGGCCCGGGCGGGCAATCCGAGCGACCTGGCCGCCACCATCGACCGGGCGCTCACCGCACTCGCCGACCCACCGGCCAGGACATCGCTGACCGCCGCGGGACGCCGCCGGTGGGAGACCTCGTATGCTCCAGGGGTAGGCCGGGGTCGCCTATCCACCATTTTGTCCAGATTCGACGAGTCCAGAGGCGGCGCGTCGTGATGCGGCGGGGGAGGTGCGTGCCATGAGCCCGGCGGTCAACCCACCCGACTCTGTGTGCTTGGCCAGCGTCATCGTGCCCACCTATGCCGGCGCGCTCCGGCTGCCGGTGCTGCTCACCGCGCTGGCCACCCAGGACTACCCCGAGCTCGAGATCGTCGTCGTCATCGACGGTGACGTCGACGGGTCCGAACTCGTCGTCCGGGGCCGACTCGGCGAGCTCGGCCGTCCGGCGCAGGTTGTCGTTCTCCCGGAGAACCAGGGGCGGGCCGCTGCCCTCAGCGCTGGTTTCGCGGTCGCGAACGGCGAGGTGCTCATCCGCTGCGATGACGACCTCGAGATCGGGCCGGGCTTCGTCGCGAGGCATGTCGCACGGCATACCGAAGCCGCCGAACCCATTGGGGTGATCGGGCTGTGCCGCAACACCTTCCCGGACACTCCTTATGCGCGTGCCTACGGCGTCCCGACCGACCACGCCGCCCGAGCCACGGCATACCTCGCGCCCGCTGACTCGACCTGGCGGTTCTGGGGCGGCAATGTGTCGGTGACCCGCGCGACCTACCACCGGATCGGGCCCTACGACGGCGAGTTCCGGGCCTACGGCTGGGAGGACGTCGACTGGGGCTACCGGTTGCACCAGGCCGGCGTCCCCATCGTCGTGGCCCGCGAACTCGAAGTGGTCCACCACCTGGCCGCAGTGACGACGGCGCTGCGAGCCGGCCGTGCCTATCACTCCGGCGTTGCCCGCGCGCACTTCCAGGCCAAGCATCCAGCGGCCCCGATCGCCGGAGGCCCGCTGCCCCCGGCCACGTGGCGCACCACCGCGTGGCACCTGCTCGTGTCGCTCGCGGCCTCGGTATGCCGTCCACCGCGCCTCGACCGGGCGGGCCACGTCGTCGACGGGGTCACCCGGTGGGTTCCCCGGCCGGTGGGTCGCAAGCTCGTCGCCGCGGTCGTCGAGGGTGCCGCGCGCGCCGGAGCCTCCGGTCGCTGACGGCGCTGGCAACCCGGCCTCGGCCGAGACGGTGCGCTGTCCTCGACATGTGCGACGCGCAGACCCAGAGCAGCCGGCTACCGCAAGGGTAGAATGTCCCTGCGCGTCGCTAGTGGGGACTTGTCGTCGCGCGGAGTCGTGTCGTTGCTGCGACAATGTCCAGCACTCAATCGTGGGAGGTGCCCGTGTCGGTGGAGTCGGCGGTTGCCCTCGCGGTCGACGTCGAGTTGCCCGAGGGTGAGCTCGTCCCACCACCGCCGTGCACCGTGGCGATCGTCCACGACTACATCACTCAGCGCGGCGGCGCCGAGCGGGTCGTGCTCTCGATGCTCCGGGCCTTTCCTGGCGCCACCGTCTACACGACGTTGCACAACCCGGACACGGCATACCCGGAGTTCGCGTCCGTGCCGATCGTCACCTCGCCACTCAACCGGATCGGCTTCTTCCGGCGTCACCACCGGGTCGCGCTGCCGTTGCTGCCCTGGGCCATCTCTCGGCTGGCCCCGGAAGCCGACGTCGTCGTCGTGTCCAGCAGCGGTTGGTCCCACGGCGTGCGCACTCGTCGCCCCAGCCGCAAACTGGTCTATTGCTACACGCCCGCTCGGTGGCTCTACCAGAGCGCCGACTACCTCGGCGGTCGTCCCTCACGCAGCGCGATCGGGTGGGCGCTCACGGTGCTGCGGCCCTGGCTCACCCGGTGGGACGTCAAGTCCGCGAGGAGCGCCGACGGCTATCTCGCGATCTCCCGGGTGGTCCGCGAGCGCATCTCGGCCCACTACGGACTCGAGGCGACCGTGCTGCCGGCACCCGTCACCCTCGACATCAACCGTCCCACCGAACCCATTGCGGCGCTGGCCGATTGGGCCGACACCGGCTATCACCTCATCGTCTCGCGGCTGCTGCCCTACAAGAACGTCGAGGTCGTTGCCCGCGCGTTCCGCGACTCCGGGCGCCGGCTGGTCATCATCGGTCACGGGCCCGAGGCCGAGCAGATCACGAGCATCCTCGGGCCGCAGTCCCGGATGCTCAGCGGCCTGAGCGACGGCCAGATGCTCTGGGCCTACGAGCACGCCACGGCGATTGTCGCCCCGAGTCGCGAGGACTTCGGCCTCACCCCGCTCGAGGGCGGCCTCTACGGCAAGCCGACCGTCGCGCTGCGCCACGGCGGCTATCTCGACACCATCGCCGAGGGGCGCACCGGGGTGTTCTTCGACGAGCCCACGGTGGCGGCGATCAACGCTGCGGTGGCAGCCTCGGAAGCCATCACCTGGGATGCCGAGGTGATCCGACGGCATACCGCGACTTTTGCCGAGCAGCGTTTCCTCGACGCGCTGCGCACCGCGGTGTCCGATCTCGTATGCCGTCCCGGCAGCTCACGGTAAGGGGCGCTCGACCTCACGTCGTGCGACGGCTGACCCCGTGCGCTCGGTGACGCACCGGAGTACAGTGAGGCGAGCACAACGGTTGGGACCACGTGTCGAGCCGGGCACAACGAGGGTCCTGGCGGCGCGACAGCGTCGCGACCGGGCAGACCGGCTCGCGTAGGGGCTTGTAGTTCATGGCTGACGACACCGCGGGGGACAACATGCGGGGGTCGGCAGTCTCAGCAGAGTGGGGACGTCACGTGTTGCGAATGGTCTTGGGACGTGAGCAGGTCGACCGACCGATGAGCTCGGCCCGGCAGGCAGGCACCGGTGCTCACCCCTCGGGGCTCATTGCCTCGATCGTGATGCTCGATGTCCTGGCGATCGCCATGGCGATGGGGTTGGCCTACCTCGGTCGTTCCCGGCTGTCGGTGTTTCCCGAGACCGGTGACGTCGACCGGCTGGTGACGCCGATCGTCCAGTTCCTGCCGGTGGGATGGATCCTGCTGCTCGTCGTCGCGGGTGCGTATTCACCGCGGTCCTTCGGTGTGGGCACCTTCGAGTTCCGTCGGGTGTTCAACGCCTCGCTCATCACGGCCGGCGGCGTCGGCATCGCGTGCTATCTCGCGCGCTATGCCCTGCCACGGGGCTTCTTCGTGCTCACCTTCGGGATCGGCATCCCCGTGCTCATCCTTGGCCGGCTCGCCCTGCGCCGGTTGGTCCAGCGGGCCCGACGCTCGGGCAAGCTCACCCTGCGCGCGATCATCGTCGGGCCGGAGCGCTCGGTCACCGAGGTCGCCCAAGTCCTGCAGCGCGAGAGCTGGCTGGGTTACCGCGTCATCGGTGCGGTCACCCCCCTGGGCAACGAGGTCGAGTTGTCCTCGGGGCTGCCGGTCGTGGGCCACGTCAACGACGTCCTCGATGCCGTGCAGCGCACCAATGCCGACACCGTGGTCTTCACCTCCGCGGGCTTCGCCTCGGCCAGCGACCTGCGTCGGGTGGCCTGGGAGCTGGAGAGCCACAACGCCCAGATGATCGTCGTGCCGAGCATCTCCGATGTCTCCCGTGGCCGGGTCCACATGCGTCCGGTCGGCGGCCTGCCGCTGGTCTACGTCGAGCGGCCGCAGAGCGAAGCCGCCTCCACCTGGCTCAAGCGCACGTTCGACGTCGTCGGCGCCGCCGCGGTGCTGCTGCTTGCCTCGCCGATCATGGCGATCACGGCGTTGCTCATCAAGCGTGAGGACGGCGGTCCGGTGCTCTTCCGCCAGGAGCGAGTCGGGCGCGACGGCACGACCTTCTCGTGCCTGAAGTTCCGCTCGATGGTCGTCGACGCTGAAGCCCGGTTGCGGGCGTTGCAGTCCCAGAACATGGCCGACGGGGTGCTGTTCAAGATGACCGATGACCCGCGGATCACCCGCATCGGCAAGGTCATCCGGCGCCTGTCGATCGACGAGTTGCCGCAGTTGGTCAACGTATTGCGCGGCGAGATGTCCCTCGTCGGCCCGCGGCCCTCGCTGCCCAGCGAGGTCGAGCGCTACCACAGCGACGTCATGCGCCGGTTGCGGGTGCGCCCGGGGCTCACCGGGCTCTGGCAGGTGTCGGGCCGCTCGGACCTGTCGTGGGACGACGCCGTGCGCCTGGACCTCTACTACGTCGACAACTGGTCGATGATGCAGGACCTGCACATCCTCGTGCGCACGGTCCGTGCGGTGTTCGCCGCTCGCGGCGCCTACTGAGCCCCTGGCCAGGGTCCGAGGGCGACCGGGACTCGGGTCAGTCGGCCGTGATGAGGTGGCCGAGGTGGCCGAGGTCGTGGGCCACCATCCGGGCGACGAGTTCCTCGAAACCCACCGTCGGGGTCCACCCGAGCTCAGCACGGGCCTTGCTCGCATCGCCGACGAGCACCCCGGGGTCGGCGGGGCGCACGAGCGCAGGATCGGTCTCGACCAAGCCCTCCCAGTCGCGGATGCCGGCGCCGGCGAACGCCGCCGCGACGAAGTCGCCCACCGAGTGCGCCACCCCGGTCGCCACGACGAAGTCGTCGGCCCGGTCGTGCTCGATGGCCCGCACCATCGCCTCGACATAGTCCGGGGCCCACCCCCAGTCCCGCCGGGCGTCGCGGTTGCCGAGCACGAGCTTGTCGGCCCGCCCGGCGACGATCGCGGCGACAGTCGCGGTGATCTTGCGGGTGACGAAGGCGTGCGGCCGCCGCGGCGACTCGTGGTTGAACAGGATCACCGTGCTCGCCTGCATCCCCCGCGCCCGATAGACCCCGGTCGCGAGATGCGCAAACGCCTTCGCGGCCCCATAGGGGTTCACCGGCGCGATCGGAGTGCGTTCGGTGATCGCCTCTCCCGCAGCCAGATTCGGCTGCCCGAAGATCTCGGCGCTGGATGCCTGCAACCACCGCACCGGTATGCCGTGCCGCTGCTGCAGCTGCCAGGTCAGCTCGAGCAGGGTGACCGCCGCGAGGCCGGTGACCTCGGCGCAGCGCACCGGGTCGGCCCACGAGGCCGCCACCGACGAGATCCCGGCGAGGTTGACGACCACATCGGGGCGCACATCCTCGAGCACGCCGGCGAGGAACGGTGTGTCGGTGAGGTCACCGACATGGACGGTGGCCTGGGCCGAGGCGGAGGCGGACGGCATACCGGCCGGTGGGCTGGCCGGTGGGCTGGCAGGTGGGCTGGCCGCCAGGCCGTGGACCTCCCAACCGCGGTCGAGCAGCGCTTCGGCGAGGTAGGAGCCGTCCTGCCCGGTGATCCCTGTGACGAAGGCCCGAGCCATCACCTCACCGCCGGCGCGTGAGCGCGGCGAGGTCGGACTCCACCATCATCGTCACGAGGCCCTCGAAGTCGACCGTCGGGGCCCAGCCCAGCCGTTCGCGCGCCTTGCTGGCGTCGCCGATGAGCAGCTCGACCTCGGCCGGGCGCATGAAACGGGGGTCCTGGGTGACGTAACGCTCCCAGTCGGTGATGCCGACGACGCGGAAGGCGACCTCGAGCAGGTCGCGGATCGAGTGGGTGACCCCGGTGGCGATGACGTAGTCGTCGGCCTGATCCTGCTGCAGCATCCGCCACATCGCCTCGACATAGTCGCCGGCGAAACCCCAGTCGCGGCACGCGTCGAGGTTGCCCATCGGCAGGGTGTCTTGCTGGCCGAGCTTGATCCGGGCAACCGCCTGGGAGACCTTGCGGGTGACGAATTCCGGCCCGCGGCGCGGGGATTCGTGGTTGAACAGGATGCCGGAGGAGGCGTGCAGGCCATAGGACTCGCGATAGTTGATCGTCATGTAGTGCCCGAAGACCTTGGCCACGCCATAGGGCGAGCGCGGCCACAGCAGGGTGGTCTCGCGCTGGGGCACTTCCTGCACCTTGCCGAACATCTCCGAGCTCGAGGCCTGGTAGAAGCGCACATCCTGGTCGGCGCCGGCATACAGGCGCACGGCTTCGAGGATGTTGAGCACGCCGTGGCCGGTGACCTGCGAGGTGAGGTGGGCGTTGTCCCACGAATAGGCGACGAACGAGATCGCGCCGAGGTTGTAGATCTCGGTCGGCTGCGCGGCCTCCAATGCCCGGGCCAGGCTGAACGAGTCGAGCAGGTCGCCGGTGTGCAGGACCACCTCGGGGACGACCGCGCGCACGAGGTCGAGTTTGGGGTTGTTCTGCCCGCGGATCACCCCATGCACTTGGTAGCCCTTGGCGAGCAACAATTCGGACAGGTAAAGCCCGTCCTGGCCGGTGATTCCGGTGATGAGGGCACGCTTCACGGGGTTCGCCTCAGGGGGGTCGGGATCGGGTTCGGCTCCACTGTAGTGCGGGCCCCTGCCGGTGATGCCCCATTCGGTATGCCGTCCGCGCACCTCCCAGCGCCGGGCTGCGCGGGCCGGGGATGAGGGCCGGGGGCCCTACTCGCTGACCCAGGGCCGGAGGGGGTGAACCGCGTATAATCGGGCGTTCGAGGCGGGGTGGGGCCCGTCATCGCCTTCACGACCGACGAGGATCACGTGACCATACTCGATTTCATCAGGATGACCAGGGCCAACTGGAAACTCCTGATCCTCGCGGTTGCCGTGGGGTTGGCGGTCATGGCCCTCTATACCCGCACCCAGCCGCGGATCTTCGCCTCGGATGCCTCCGCCTATGTGTCGGCGGGCAACTCCAGCACGGTGGGTGACTCGTTCACCGGTCTCACCCTGGCCGGCAAGAAGGCACCGATCTATGCGACCTTCCTGGGCAACCGCGCCACCCAGGCCCGGGTCGTGAAGGAGCTGGGCCTGGCGCCCGGCTCCGGGTTGCCGGGTTCGGTGTCGGCCTTCGGGTCCGAAGGTGGCGTGTTGGTGCAGGTCACGGCCCGCGCAGCGAGCCCTGAGGCGGCCCGCGACCTGGCCGACGCCGGCGTGCGAGCCCTCATCAGCGAGGTCAAGACCGTCGAGTCCGGTGGTCCGCTCGGCGGCGACCCGGTCCCCGGCGTGGAGCCGACGGTGCGGCTGGTGCAGGTCGAAACGGCATACCTGCCGGGTGCGCCGTTCACCCCCAACCTGCGGATGAATCTGCTCATGGGCCTGGCCGGTGGCCTCGGCCTGGGCTATCTCTTGTCGCTGGTCAAGCGACAGATCGACCGCCGCGTCCGGCACGTCGAAGACGTCGAGACGCTGCTGCAGGCCAGTGTGCTGGGCGTCATCCCGCGCACCGACGAGCTCGCCAAGACCCTCGCTCCCGGGCCGCACGGCCTGGGCAACGCGGCCGAGGCGATCCGGCAATTGCGCACCAACCTGCGCTTCGTCCACGTCGACAACCCGCCCCGCGCGATCGTCATGACCAGTGCCACCCCGGGCGAGGGCAAGTCGACCCTCGCGCTCAGCCTGGCCCAGGTGCTCGCGGCTGCGGGCCAGGACACCGTGCTCATCGACGCCGACCTGCGCCGCCCGCGGGTCGCCGAGCGGATGGACCTCGACGGCACCATCGGCCTCACCCAGGTGCTCGCCGGAGACGTCTCGATCCACGACGCATTGCAGAGCACGTCCGAGCCGCGGCTGACGATCCTGCCCGCCGGACGCATCCCGCCCAACCCCAGCGAGCTGCTCGGGTCCCGGCGCATGCGCGCGCTCATCGACGACCTCAGCCGCGACCACGTGGTCATCCTCGACGCCCCGCCGCTGCTGCCGGTCACCGACGCCGGCCTGCTCGCCGCAATGTGCGACGGCGCCATCCTCGTGCTGGCCACCGCGCGCACCCGCAAGGAAGAGCTGGAGATGTGCGGCAAGATCCTCGGCCAGGTCGGCGGCCGGCTGCTCGGGGTCGTCATGAACCTCGCGCCCAAGCGCGGGGTGAGCAATGTCTACTACGGCTATGGCTACGGCTATGGCACGGGCTACGCCACCTACGAGAAGGCATACCAGGCCTACAGCTCGGGCAACCGCCGCCGCACCAAGCGTCGGTGGTGGGAGCCCAAGGGCAAGAAATCCTCGAAAGGCCAGTCGTCGGGGCGGCGCGGCTCGGCGCGGTCGTCAGGCTCGTCGGGCTCGTCGGGTGGCAGCGGGCGGCGCTCACGGTCGGGCTCCGGCGGGGATATCCGGTCGGCCGACAGCCCGCGCTCGGCTGACCCCACGATGAGCCTGCCGCAGGTTGGGGCGCAGTCCACCCACCCGACGGACGGCAGCTGAGGCGTTCCGTGGTCGACGGCGGACTCGCGCCAGAAGGCTTCTCGATCCGCGCCTTCGGGGTGGCCGTCCGCGTCCTGCGGGGTCCCGAGTGCCCCGCGGCCGACTTCGCCCGGGTCGCGCGCACCTGGGCCGACTGCGCGCCGGATCCAGACGAACAGCCCCGGTATGCCGTGTCGGCCCGGCACTACCTCGGCCCCCTCGCCGACGGGTCGGACTCGGCGGCGGTCGACCTGTCCTCCGAGATCACCCGCACCGTCATCGATCACGCCGACCCCGCCTGGGTGCTTCTCCATGCCGCTGGCTTGGCCCACCCCGTGACCGGGGACGCGGCGGCGTTCGTCGCCCCGTCCGGCACGGGGAAGTCGACCCTCGCGCGCACCTGGGGCCGCGCGTATCGCTATCTGTCCGACGAGACGGTCGGGATCGACCCGGACGGGATCGTCCACGGTTTCCCCCGCCCCATCGTGCTGCGGGTCGGCGGGGAGGACACCAAACGCACCCTCGCGCCCGCCGACCACGTGCGAGTGGGGTCGGGCCCGGCATACCTGCGGGCTGTCGTGGTGCTGAGCCGCACCGCGCAGGGGCCGGCCGAGCCGGAGCTGACGCCGGTGCCCACCCTGGCCGCGATCATGGAACTCGTGCCGCAGACCTCCTATCTCACCCGGATTCCCCGACCGTTGCACCGGATGGCCGACCTGCTCGATTCGGTGGGTGGGGCGCGGCGGCTGAGCTATCGCGACGTCGACTCGCTCGGCCCGGCGCTGGCCGAGGTGCTCGGTGATCCCTCGGCGGAGCCGGCCGGGAGGGTGTCGTGACGCGATACCTCGCGCGGGTCACCGACCACCTCGTCGTCGACGGCGACTCCATCGTGCTGGTCGACTCCACGGTGGTGTGGCTGTCGGGGGTGGCCACGGCGCTGGTGGAGTTCCTCGCCGAGCCGCACACGGTCGGGCAGGCGTGTGACCATCTACGGGAGATCTTCGGGGAGCCGGAGGCGCCCATCGTCGACCTGGTCGAGGACAAGCTGCGCACTCTCATCGACCAGCGGATCGTCATCGAGGTCGATGCTGGCGAGCTTGGCGATGCCGTCGATGTTGGCGAGGGTGAGTCGCGATGACTGACCTGCCGATGCCGATGTCGGTGCGGGTGCGGTTGGCCCATGCCCTCACCCAACGGGTCGCCGACGAGCACTCCGTCGACCTGTTGCACGTCAAGGGGCCGGCCGTCGACCCGGCCCTGAGTTACCCCGGCCGGTCCGGCACCGATGTCGACGTGCTCGTGCGCCCGGCCCACCTCGACACCTTCGTCAGCGCGCTGACCGGCCTGGGCTGGGAGCGCTACTCCGAATTCGAGACCGGGTCACCCTTCGAGCACGCCGCCAACTACTGGAACCCCGACTGGGGCTATATCGACGTGCACCGGCAGTTCCCCGGGTTCCAGGCCACCCCTGATGCGGTCTTCGACCGGCTGTGGGCGCACCGCGAGAGGCTGCCGATCGCGGGATGGCCCTGCCAGGTGCCAGATCGCATCGGTCAAGCCCTCGTACTGCTGCTGCACGCGGCCCGCGACGAGTCCCGCGGCACGACCGAGGTCCCGCGGATCTGGGCAGCGCTGGACAGCGCCGGCCAGGCCGCGGTCCGGGGCCTGGCCGCCGACCTGGGCTCGACGGTCGCCCTCGCTGCCGCCCTCGGTGAACTCGACGAGCACCGTCACGCGCGCGATCACGCCTTGTGGGCGGCCTATTCGCAAGGTGGCAGCCGTTTCGAGAAGGCCATCGGCCTGGTCTTGGCCCAGCCGACACTGCGCGGCAAGGCCCGCGCTGCCCTGCACTCGGTGCCGGTCAACACCGACGCGCTCGCGCTGCGTCTGGGTCGGGAGCCGACCCGGGCCGAGATCGCGCAGGAGTTCGGCTACCGGGTGTGGCTCGGGCTGCGCGACGGCTCGCAGGTCGTCGCCGCATCGGTCCGGGCTCGCCTCGGGCGGCCCGCCGGACGTCGGCCCCGGGGTGGGTCGTCATGACCGGCGACCGCACCCGCGATGACCTGCCCGGGCCGGACGGCGATCGGTCGTCGGCGTCCGGGTTGCCCGCCGAGCCGCGTTGGGTGCTCTGCTGGTATGCCGTCGGGCCGGACACGGCATACGTGACGGCGGAGGAGGACGTGCAGGCGGCGACGGACACGGCATACCTGGCCCTCCTGCCGCGCGGCCCGATCGTCGTGCTCGAAGAGTCGGCTTTCTTGCTGTTCTGGGCGGTCGCGGCAGAGCCGGCCGGGTGCGCGGCGCGCAGGTGCTGGAGGTGGCCCAGGAAGCGGCGGCCGGGGCGGCGGTCAGCGCTGCCGAGTTGGCCGCCCAGGTCGAGGGTTTCCTCACCGACTTGGTGGCTCGGGGCTTCCTCGTGGAGAGTGGACCGTCGTGAAGGTCCTTTTGTCTGCACGGCCAACATCTGCCGGTCGGCCTACGCCACCCGCCGCGCGGTCGCGCTCACGGCGGCCGACTCGGGGGTGCTCTTCGCCGGCGCAGGCACCCACGCGCGGCCGGGAATGGCGATGAGCGCCGAGATGGCGCGTGAACTCCAGGCCCGCGGGGGCTCGGCCGAGGGCTTTGCGAGTATGCCGTTGGGGCCCCACGTGCGGTCGGCCGACGTGGTGCTGACCATGCAGGAGACGCACCGGGCGTTCGTGCTCGAGGAGTACCCCGAGCTGACCACGCGGACCTTCACCATCCGGCAGTTCGCGGCGGCACTGGAGGCAATGGCGCTGGAGGTAGTGGCGGCGGAGGAGCCTGCGGCGGGCACATCGCCTGCGGCGGGCAGGTCGCCTGCGGACCTGGTGCGGACGGCATACCGGATGCGGGGGGTGTCGCCCGGGGATGTTGCCGATCCCTACGGGCGGGGCCAGGAGGCGGCGCGGATCTGTGCCGACGAGATCGACGACCTGCTCGCGGTGATCCTGCCGTGGCTGACGGGGCCGACGCGGCCGGCCGGGGGAGTGCGATGAGCGACGTGGAACGCGGGCCAGGCGACGAGCCGGTCGAGACTGCCGGATCAGTAGAGCCGGTCGAGCCGGTCGAGCCGGTCGACGCTGGGGCCGACGATGTGCTCGGTGGGGTTGGCGTGGTCTCGCGCGGCGAGCGGCACCGCGGGCGTCGGGGCGGCTTCTTCACGCGGCACAAGGCGGTGCTGGCGCTGCTCATCCTGCTCGGGATGCTCGCTGCGGGAGTGGCCGGTGTCGCGTTCTATACCAACCAGCAGTTGTCCGGGATCGGGCGATTCACCTCGACCGTGCCCGAGACTGCGCGGCCGGCGACGGTGCCCGTCGACGACCCGGCGGGGCCCGGGACGACCTTCCTGCTGGCTGGGGCCGACAACGGAGACGACGGGTCGAGCATCGCCGAGGTGCTGCGCAGCGGACGGTGGCGGGCGGGCGTGCACCGCTCCGACACGATGATGGTCATGCACATCTCGGGCGACCGGAAGCGCATCTTCGTCGTGTCGATCCTCGCGACACCTATGTGCCGATCGCCGGGCATGGCGAGGACAAGATCAACGCCGCGTTCTCCTTCGGCGGCCCGAGCCTCATGCAGCAGACCGTCGAACAGTTCACCGGCATCCGGATGGACCATGTCGCCATCATCGACTGGAACGGTTTCCGTGACCTGTCGACGGCCCTCGGTGGGGTGACGGTCACCATCCCCGCCGATGTCAAGGACAACAAGGGCAAGGTGCTGTGGACCAAGGGCGAGCACACCCTCATGGGCGACGAGGCGTTGCTCTATGTGCGCACCCGCTACGGCCTCGCCGGCGGGGACTTCGACCGCATTCAGCGCCAGCAGAACTTCCTGCGCGAGATGCTGCGCAAGCTGGTCTCCAAGGGCACCCTGACCAACCCGGTCACCCTCAACGAGTCGGTCGGCGCGATCACCCGCAATCTCGTCGTCGACGAGGCGCTGTCCAACCAGGCGATCGGCCAACTTGCCTTGTCGCTCAAGGATATTCGCACTGATAACGTCACCTTCCTCACGTCGCCGATCACGAGCTTCGGCACGACGTCTGCGGGAGCTTCGATTCTCAACGCCGACAAGCCGCTGACGTCGGCGATGTTCCAGGCGCTCGCAGCCGAGAAGATGCCGCAGTTCCTGCTCAACAACCCGGGGATCGGCCAGCTCAAGGCCCCGTCCGAGGTTCGCTGACCTGGTGAAGTGCGGCGGGTCGGAAGGTTTGCGGGCGTGTCAGGACCCTGCGGGTCGTGAAGTGCGGCGGGTCGGAAGGTTTGCCGGTGTGTCGGGGCCTTGCGGGTGGTGAAGTGCGGCGGGTCGGAAGGTTTGCCGGTGTGTCGGGGCCTTGCGGGTGGTGAAGTGCGGCGGGTCGGAAGGTTTGCCGGCGTGTCAGCGGGTGGTGGCGCCGGTGATGGCCCAGGCGTCGCCGCGCAGCCGCCACCACAGGGTCGCCATCCGCACCGCCATGAACGCGACAAAGGCGATCCACAGCACGACGAGCACCTGGCCGGGTTCGCCCCAGACGCCCAGCGCGCGCACGAAGGCTGCCATCGGCAGGTATGCCGTGAAGCTGGCCAGCATCGCCCAGGCCAGATAGCGGAAATCGCCCGCACCCATGAGCACGCCGTCGGCGACGAACACGTAACCGGCCACCAGCTGACCGGCCGCGACGACGAGGAGGGCGCGACCGGCATACCCCTGCACTGCCGGGTCGGGAGTGAGCAGCGCCAGGAGGGCCCCCTGCCCGGCGACCACCGCCGCCCCGAGGACCACCCCACTGCCGACACCCCAGCGCAGCATGGTGTGGGTGGCCGCGCGCGCGGCGGCGAGGTCGCCAGCGCCGAGGTTGCGCCCGACGATGGCTTGCGCGGCGATGGCGAGCGCATCGACCGCGAAGGCCAGGGTGCTCCAGATCGTCGCGACGATCTGGTGGGCCGCGAGCGGGGCGTCGCCGAGGTGCGCCGCGGCCCAGACCGAGAGCAGCAGGACGCCGCGCAGGGCCACCGTGCGCACCACGAGGGGTATGCCGTCCCGCGCCGCCGCGAGGATGCGGCCGGGGTGCGGGCGCAGGTGCACGTGTTGGGCGCGAGCGCCGCGTAGGACGACGGCGGTGAGCGCCAGGGCGATGGCCGTCTGGGCGATGACCGTGCCCCAGGCCGATCCAGCGATGCCCCAGTGCAAGCCGTGGACGAACAGGAGGTTGAGGGCGACGTTGGCGCTCAGGCCCACGACCGAGGCGATGAGCGGGGTCATCGTGTCGAGCAGGCCGCGCAGGGTGCCGGTGGCGGCGAGGGTGGCGAGCATCCCGGGCAGGCCGGCGGCGGCGACCCGCAGATAGGCGACAGCCTGGGTGTGCGCCGCGTCGGTGGCCCCGAAGACTGCCGCGAGCGGGTCGGCGAAGCCGGCCAGACCCACGGCCGCGATGGTGCCGATGACCAGGCTCAGCCAGAGTCCGTCCAGGCCCACCGAGATGGCGGCGGCCCGATCGCCGGCGCCCAGGTGGCGGGCCACCTGCGAGGTCGTCGCGTAGGCCAAGAAGATGAACAGCCCACTGGCAGTGAGCAGGACGGACGCGGCGACACCGAGCCCGGCCAGCGGGACGGTGCCGAGGTGGCCGACGATCGCGGAGTCGGCCAGCAGGTAGAGCGGTTCGGCGACCAGGGCGAGGAAGGCCGGCACGGCCAGCCCGAGGATCTCCCGCCGGGCGGCGGCAGGGGGCGCCGGTTGCGGGTGCCCTTTCGCGGGTGGTGGCGGGGGCGTTGGCGGGGGCGTTGGCGGGGGCTTGGGCACGTCAGGTGAGGTGTTTGAGGGCTTCGCGGCGGGAGAGCCCGGACAGGTTGGGGTGTGCCGCGACGAAGGCCCGCACCCAGTCGGGCTCGGTGCGTGCGTAGTCACGCAGCGCCCAGCCGATTGCCTTGCGCGAGAAGAAGTCTCGTCCCTCGATGTTAGGCGTGATCGTGTCGGCGAGTAGCTGGGGGTGGGTGCGCTCGCGCCGACCGACCTGGCTGAGCATCGCGCTGCGACGGATCCACAGGTTGTCGTCAATCGCCCACTGCCGCAGGGCTGTTGACATCGCTTCGGGGTGGGCGTCGAGCACCTCGCGCACGCGGTGTGTCGCGATCTCGTCGACGACGTCCCACCACTGGCCGGTGAGGATGAGGTGCCGATAGAGGCCGAGCGCGTCGAGGTCGCGCCACGCGCGGTAGTGCCGGTGACCCGCGAGGGCCAACGCGGCATACCAGTGCTCGCGGTGCGTGGCGCCGTCCCAGAGCCCGCGGACGGTCGCCTCCCAGAGCTCGCGGGTGTCGAGCCGGTATGCCGGGTCGCGCAGGATCGGGCGCAGCGTCGCCGTGAGCAGCGGGCTGGTGAGGCCGAGGTAGGGCATGGCGGACTTCATGTAGCGCTGCTGGCCGGCGGCGCGGACCGGGTCGGCGTGAGCGGCGAGCGCCGCGTGGATCGCCGCGATGAGCCCTGCATGGGGCTCGGGCCGAGGCACGAGCCGAGTTGGCTCTGGCCGTGGCTCGGGCCGTGGCTCGGGCAGGGAGCCGGGCGCGGGCGAGGTGGCCATGAGCGATGAGGCTACGCTCCCGAGGCTATGCAGCAGGAGCGCGCGGTGCTGGCGGTCTACGGGACGCTTCGTGAGGGGATGGCGACGGTCGGGGGCGCCGTGGTGCCGGCGGTGCGGACCCTCGTGCGCGGCGTCCGGGTGCCGGGGTGGCTGTACGACACCGGGGCCTATCCGGCCGCGATCGTGGATTGGGCTGCGGTGCAGGGCGATTCGACGCCCACGTCGACGATCGAGTGCGATCTCGTGGCCGTCGGGGTGGATCGGCCGGTGTCGCAGGCGTGGGCCGAGTTCGACGCATATGAGCGGGTGACCGACGGCGAGGCCGGCCCGGCGCGCTATCGACGGGTGCTCGTGCCATGGGCGGAGCCATCGGAGGGGCCTGCGGAGGGGCCTGGCGCGGTGGCGAGAGGGGCTGGGAGGTGGGCGGACGGCATACCCGAGCGGGTGTGGATCTACGAGTGGGTGCTGCCGGTGACCGCCCTGCGGCCGGTGCCCGACGGGGTGTGGCGGCCGCGGTCGTGACGGCGGGTCAGGCCGTGCCGAACCGGGCGGCGCTGCGGGCGCGGGCCTTGGCTGCTTCGACGTCGCGGTTCTTGGGCGGGGCGCTGGTCGTGAGGTGGTCGAGCAGGTGGGCGGTCGCTGCTGCGACAGCGGCGACGGCCTCGTCGAAGGCGGCTCGGTTGGCTTGGCTCGGGGCGGCGGTGCCGGCGATTTTGCGGACATATTGCAGCGCGGCGGCCTGCACCTCGGCGCTGGTCGCGGGGGGTTCGAAATTGTGCAGCGGGCGGATGTTTCGGCACATGGCGACAGGCTACGTCGAGCCCAGGCGGCGCCGCAGACACGCCCGGGAAGTTTCTGTTCTCCACAGCGGTGGACGATCCGGGGTGCTCAGCGGGCTACTGTCAGGGGCTTTTCGGGGGCCGTCGTCAACAGGTTGTCCACAACCTGTGCATGACTGTGCACACCACGGTTGGGCGTGTCGCACACCTTGTCCACCGGTCGTCCACAGGGCCGAGTTGAGGGGGTCGGCGGGGGGCAATAGCGTGTCCGAAGGCCCAGACGGCACGACGGTGTGCAGGGTGGTGTGCCGGCGCGAATGGCGCGCCGGACGGCATACCGGCTCGGCTTGAGGGTGCTGCGCGACGCGTGGGGCCAGGGCGTGTGTGCGCAGGTCAGCGGGTCTTTTCGAGATTTTTGAGGTATGCCGGGCGCGGACTCCCGAGGTGGGGTGTCGGTGGCCGGTGGTGAGGTGTGTCAAGGCTCGCAAGCGGCGTGCTGTCGGTTGGTGTCGGGCTGTCGCAACTGGTCGATTCGGAAGGGACGGGCGGGGGAGCGGTGTCGATCCAGCAGTTGTTCCCTCAGTCGGGCGATGGGCCCGGCGAAGACCGGCTTCCTCCACAGGATGTCGCGGCCGAGCAGTCGGTGCTCGGCGGCATGCTGCTGTCCAAGGACGCGATCGCCGACGTCGTCGAGACGTTGCGCGGCGTCGACTTCTATCGGCCGGCGCACGAGATCATCTTCGATGCGGTGCTCGATCTCTACGGGCGGGGTGAGCCGGCCGATGCGGTGACCGTCGCCGACGAGTTGACCAAGCGGGGGTCGCTCCCGCGGGTGGGCGGCACGGCATACCTGCATCAGTTGATCTCGTCGGTGCCGACGGCGGCCAATGCGGGGGTATTACGCGCAGATCGTCGCCGAGCGCGCGGTGCTGCGGCGGCTGGTCGAGGCGGGCACCAAGATCGTGCAACTCGGCTACGCGCAGGGCGGCGGCGATGTCGAGGACATCGTTAATGCCGCGCAGGCCGAGGTGTATGCCGTGGCCGACAAGCGCGGCGCCGAGGACTACCACCGGCTCGGCGACATCCTCGAGCTGACCGTCGACGAGATCGAGGTGGCCTCCGGCAAGTCCGGCGAAATGACCGGCGTGCCAACGGGTTTCACCGATCTCGATGCGCTGACCAATGGGCTGCACCCGGGGCAGATGATCGTCGTCGCGGCCCGCCCAGCCATGGGCAAGGCGTTGGCGCTCGACACGCCACTGCCGACACCGACCGGGTGGACCACCATGGGCGAGGTGGTGACCGGCGACCTGGTGATGGGAGCCGATGGGCGCCCGACCCGCGTCGTCGCCGCGACCGAGGTCATGATGGGGCGGCCCTGCTTCGAGGTCGAGTTCTCGGACGGGTCAGTCATCGTGGCCGATGCCGAGCACCAGTGGCGTGTGCAGGCCTTTGGGGAATCGCGGATCGTCACGAGTCTGGCGCTCGCAGACCTGATGGCCAGGCAGGTGCTCTTGGTGATCGAGCGAGAGCCCAGTGACTGGGCGGCGGCACAGGTGTGGAAGGTCGAGGCGGTGCGGCCGGTCGCGAGCGTGCCGGTGCGGTGCATCGAGGTCTCGGCGGCCGACCATCTCTACCTCGCCGGCCGATCGATGATCCCGACACACAACTCCACTCTGGGACTAGACATCGCGCGGTCGGCGGCGATCAAGCACAGGATGGCCTCGGTCGTGTTCTCGCTCGAAATGAGCAAGACCGAGATCACCATGCGTCTGCTGTCGGCGGAGGCGCAGATTCAGCTGCAGCACATGCGCAAAGGCACGATGCGCGACGACGACTGGCAACGGCTCGCCGCGACGATGGGGCGGGTGTCGGACGCGCCGCTGTTCATCGACGACTCGCCCAACATGTCGCTCATGGAGATCCGGGCCAAGTGCCGCCGGCTCAAGCAGCGCAACAACCTCAAGCTGGTCGTCATCGACTATCTGCAGCTGATGTCCTCGGGCAAGCGGGTCGAGAGCCGGCAGCAAGAGGTGTCGGAGTTTTCCCGGGCGCTCAAGCTGCTGGCCAAGGAGCTCGAGGTGCCGGTCATCGCGATCTCGCAGCTCAACCGTGGGCCCGAGCAGCGCACCGACAAGCGCCCCCAGATGTCCGATTTGAGGGAATCTGGGAGTATTGAGCAAGATGCCGATATGGTCATACTTTTGCACCGTGATGAGGCGTATGAGCGCGAGTCGCCGCGTGCGGGGGAGGCCGACCTGATCGTCGCCAAGCACAGGAACGGCCCGACCGACACGATCGTGGTGGCCTTCCAGGGGCATTACAGCCGGTTCACCAACATGGCCCAGCCGTTCTAGTGGCGCTGTCGAGATGCAGCCAAGATTGAACTCTTGCCCGATGAACTTTAAGTTGCCGGAGGACTGTCGAGATGCACTGGATCTTGTAAGAATGGCCGCCCATTCTAAGAATTAGCCGACGTTATGCATCTCGGGAGTGTTTCCCACGCTGCGTTATGGATGCTCGGGCGGCAAGATCTGGGGTCTTGCCTGTGATGGCGCAGGATCAAGCCCTATGCCCGATCAACGCTCCTCAGCTAGTGCTTCGTCAACCCCGTAGGCGTTGGCGTCGGTGAGACTGTCGATGATGTCCAGGCAGCCAGCGCGAGTGGCCTCGTCTCCTTGCCGGTAGAGGCGGAGGACGATCGTGACGATGTCTTGCCCTAGTCCTGCCCTGGCTGTCGTGATGTTACCGAGGTCGTTTCCGGTTGTCCCCACTGCTCGCCGGCAGGCTTCGAGCGTCGATGCCGGCAGTCGCTGGCGATCCGACGGAGCGCGCATGCCGATCAACCTGCTCGCCATACCCCAAGTGAGCCCGCATGAGCAGTACCTCAAGCACCTCGTCGGCGCGTCTGCCTCCGGCGAAGCGACAGTCCGCCTCATCGCCTCCCTGTCGCTGGCGCGGCTGCACCCGGACGTCACGTCCTGGGCCGCAGCGGCTGAAGCCTTGGGTATGCCCGGCCCGATGGGGGTGCTCTGCGCCCGAGCCTGCTCGGCGAGCATGCTCATCACCGCCGACGAATGGAAGGCCCGAATCGGGCGGGCCATCGAAGGGATGCACTGCGAGAACTACCGCGCTCTTGAGGCCAGGATCCGCCGACCGTCTCGGGATGAGCCGCTGGTTCGACGAGTGGGCCCGCCGCAACCGGCCCGGCACCCGTCACGGCGCCTACGACCTCGGCCTGACCTGGCAATGGGTCCACGTCGCCCACGCCCACCTCGACCTCTCCCCCGCCTGGCGAGGAAGGACGTCGACCGCGAAGGACCGCGCCCGCTACCGCCAGTTCGATGCATCCCTCGACGACCAGCAGCAACGCGCGCTGGCCGACGCCCTCCACAAGCGGGCATGAAGGCGGATCGTCCCACGTGGCCGACGCCCGGGCCTCTCAAGTAGGGGGTTCCCCCCCCTTGTGCATAGACCGTCATGAGGCACTGTTGGACAGGTGATGCATGACGTGAACGCGCCGCGGCGCAGCGTAGCGTCACTGTCAGCCGTCCTTCGAACTCCGGTCCGATCCGTCAAGGCGAAAGTCCAGTCCTTGGCGGCTACCACGGCTGGCGCCCATATTGGCGGCGCGGCGGGGATTATCGGCCTCCGGGTTGTAGCAGTTGTGCAACTTGCCGGTGCGCTTCTGGGTGGCTCGCTCTCTCATGCACGCAACCCGATCATCGCGGGCCTGTTGGCGTCTTTGTTTCTCATCCAGTCGGTCGTTGTCGTAGCGGTGCTCTGGCGGAGGCGCAGCCCCGTGCAACCGGGTCTGTGCCTGCTCGACGTGATTATCACTGCGGTGGTCCTGCTCGGGCAGATCTCGTACGCGCCGCCGGAGACCAGCTACAGCACATGGGATGCTTGGGGCTACGGCGTGTCGAACCCCACGGTCTTGTTCGCGGCTATGGCCTTCCCCAAGGTCGGCCAGGCCATCATCGCCGCGTTCGTCATTACAGCCGCATACGTCGTCTCGATCGGTCCGCCGGCAATCCAGCAGGGGCACCCCACGACCGTCTTCACCAACGCGTCCGGCTACCTGTTCAACACCCTGGTCTGCCGTTTCGTGTGGAGTTACCTCGTCAGACTTGCCCGGGAGGCAGACGCTGCCCGCGGACTGGCTGCTGAGGCCGCCCGCCGGGAGGAGAGGTCGAAGGCGTCGACCGAGCAGGAAGTCCTCGCCGCACGTGCGGACGCTGTGCGCGCACACGACAAAGTCAGGTATCAGTTCATGCTGCACGACACCACAGGGCTCATGGAGACGATGCGGCGGGAGATTGAGCGCCACAAGATCGATGACCCGGCTGTTCTCGACTCACTCGCCCGTATACGTGCACTCACCCTTCAATTCCGGGCATTGCTGGACGGCGAGGATTCGGATGCCGACACGTCAGCGCTTGGTGGCCGGCTGCGTGCTCTCGGATTGCCGTTCGGTGACCTCAACCTCGTCACCAACGTGGACACGGTCGATGACTTGAAGTTGCCCGGCCAGCAACTTGACCTCATCGAGTCCGCGGTGAGAACGCTGCTGAACAACGTGCGGCGGCACGCTCGGGCGACTCAGACGGTGTTGCACGCGACTACTTTCGAGGGCCAGTGGGAGATCTCCGTGCGGGACGACGGCCAAGGCTGGGACACGAGCCAACCGTTGGGTTGGGGCTTGAAAGAGCAGGTCATCGGCGCGATGGCGAGGATCGGCGCCGAAGTAGCCATCGAAAGTGGACCGGAGGGTACGGCCGTTCAGATCAGAGGTCCGCTCAACGTGGAGGAGTCGTGACGAACTACGTAGGTCCCCGAGGTATCAGGGCCGCCTTCATCGAAGATGAGACTCCAGTGCAACGGTACCTGGAGACGTTGGGCAACGAGGACTTCCGTGTCATCGCTGGATATCCCACCGTCGAGGACTTCTGTAGTGCTCGACCCGAGGTTGATGTCGTCATCCTCGACTTGTGGATTCGGGCAGCCGAGGACCTCCCTCAACCTGTCAGGGGCCACAAGGCACTCACTGCGCTTCGACGGATGGGCTACAGGGTGCTCATCTACACGTCAGAGCGTCGACGCTTCGTTCTGGCGCGGCTCATCCGCGCCGGAGCCAGCGGGATCGTCCTCAAGACCGAACCCGACTACGTCCTCCCAAAAGCTGTCGTCGCCGTCGCCGACGGAGGTGTGGTTCTACCGATGGAACTGACCGGCTTCATTGAACTACTCCAGCGTGAACAGTTGCTCCCCAGCATCGGAGCACAGCGCCTGCGAGTCCTTCAAGGTCGGGCACGAGGAGAATCCAACAGGTCTATCGCGGCACGCTTGCACGTGACCGAAAAGGCGGTCGAGAACTACACCACGCTGAACAATGCGGCGTTTGCCGAGTTCATCCGCACCGTTGACCTGCAGGGCCTCGATCCCGCGGCATCAAGTTCGGCGGCAGCGATCGCGAAGATGCTCGGGGTTGGATCGGGAGACCTCTTTGACCCTGATGCGCCGGACCTGGCCACGTGACATACCTCATAAAGGGGAAATCCCCACTTATGCCTGGGAGGCGGCGGAGGCAAGGATCGGGGTAAGCGGACTTGAAGTCCGACCCGCTGCCCCAGCAGCCCAGACGCAGGAGGACCGATGAAACGACCATCGATCGCCTGGGCCATCGTGCTCAGCTTGGTCGCAACAATGGCGGCAACCACTTCTCCCGTCGCGACGGCAGCGCCGGTTGTCGCGCCCGCAGCCGTGGCGACCCAGATCGACCTGACAAACCCCACGGCGGGGATCAACGACCCGCTGGCCTCAATGCCCGTCCTAGACCGCAACTGCAAGGCGGGCCAAACTGACGTCAACACCGCCACTGCGGCAGAACTCATGGCGGCCTTCCACATCGACGCCGACACCGCCGGGCGGATGATCGCCGGGCGAGAGTGGCTCAAAGCGACCGACACCATCTCAGTTCCCGGAGTGCCGAGTTCGGCCTACCAGTACATCCGAGCCAACGGCTGCGCCACGCCAATCACACTCCCTCCAGTCCCTGTCAACCAGTGCAAGTCAGGCTCCACCGCCCTGGACTTGCAGGTCGCCACGCAAAGCCAGCTCATGAAGATCGCGGGCCTGTCGAAGACGACGTCCCTCTCTCTGATCGCGGCGCGGCCGTTGCCGGACAACTTGCACCAGGTTGCAGTTCCCGTCGTGTCGGGACTGAGTGACTCGAAGATCACGGAGATGCTCAACAGCGGCAAGTACTGCATCACCCCTGCGCCATTTACCTACTCCGTGAGGACGTGGCGCTGGGCCACTGGTGCCTTTGGTGCGATCGTCTCGGCCGCGAGCGACTCCCGATATTCGCTCTACATCCCCCCAGGTGTTGTGTACGGCGACGGGGCGTGGGCTGCGGTCTCCCCTCTCCCGCCATACGCGGGTGAGCTCCCTTCGATGGATTCACACATCTACGGCGCTTGGGGTGGCGAGGTTGCCGTGCAACTGCCGCAGGTGGACGGTTTCGCGCTCGCGGATCAGATGGTTCTTCATGAGTCTGAAGACGGACCTCGTATGTCGACTGGCACGGCCCTCGTCGCAGGGTTGGCAGATACCGTCCTCACGATCCACGAATCACTCTCTCCCGACACAGTCTTGGTCCGCCCCGCCATATGCAATAGCTCTTCCTATTTGCCGACGAACTCACTAGCCCCTTGCGCGAACGACGTTCCTGACTTCCTGCTGTCGGATACATATCGACGTATACGCGACTACCAGGCCAAGTATGGTGGCGGCACTCCGGGCCCGTGCCCATACACCGGTAACCCGCTGGTCGTGACTTCGGGGTCCATGCATTCAATGATCTGTGGCCAACCGGAAATTTCCAGCGACACTGCAACCTTCCCGTGGACCAACTCCTCGGGGAATCTGCTCTATTTCGGAAACGTCTACAGGTGGGAGGGGCCGGCGGACGCCGTCACCCAGGTAAAGAGCTCGAGTAAGGGCCTCTTCACGGGTCCTGTATTCGACTTGATGTCCGGAAGCAGCAGAGTCCTACCACCCAAGGACGGACTTGTTGTCCGCGCAGAGCAGGGTGATGGTCCTGTGAAGGTCGGCGCGGCCACCTCTAGCGAGGCGATGATGTTCTGGCTCGTGAGCCAGTTCACGAGCCTCTTCGACAGCGTGGGAATCGTAGTCGGGGCGGAAAGGGGTGCTGGAGTACTTAGCTGTCTGAGCGGACTTGAAGATGTCTCGGCGGCAGACAACGAGGCGCGCTTCAAGCAGGCTGTCCAGTGCTTGGTGTTCATTGGAGGCGAGATAGCCGATGATGCGCTTACTTCCGGCAAGTTCAAGGCAGGATCGGCCGCCGCCAAGAACATCGCTTCCTTCAAGAAGTTCACCGGTGCTTTTGGGTATGTACTCATGGCCATTGATCTCGGCGTGTCCAGTATTCAGTGGGCAACCGAACTCGGCCTCGACTCAGCCACCCACGAGTTCTTGGCGCCACCTCCGCCGGTAAGTACCGGAGGAGGCGCCGCGACGCTATCGATAAAGGGCGACGGTAAGTTCATCGCTATGGATGGTCACAGGGCCTTCTTGGTCTCTCCTCCCCCCATTCCGCAACCTCTGACGGCGGAGTGGACTGCGCAAGAGATCGCCACAAATGATGGATTCAACTGCTACGCGGAAGGCTATCTGGCCATCGACCAGGTGGATGCCTATCGCGGCAACGACGGTCGAGAGTACTTGCGATTGGATCATAATCCCGTGGTCCTGGTGGCAAAGGCCCCTGATTGCACGCGAGGAGATCCTCGCTGGGATTACGCATCGCCAGTGACCATGGCAGGTAACACGCCTTTGGGCATTATTCTTAAGGAGCCTGATTGGCAGGGGATTCGCTCCTGGTGGGTGACGTCCACTGGCGAGATTCAGAACATTCCTGATGGTGGAACCTATCTCTGCCTCGCGCAGAGAGCGCCCGTCCTCTGGAACTTCGGCAAACGCTATGCCGAAGGATGGGTGCAGCCGTTGACTGACCCGGTGACGCCACCGGTGACCGACTCGACGGGCCCGACGGCCAACTGTCGGTAACTGCAAGTGTGCCCCAGCCAGCGTGGTGGCTGGGGCGCACTGCTGACCTGGCTACCTGGACGGGGCCCATCAGTCCCGGCGCAGGAAGGGCAGCGCGGGTCCAGCCGACCAGCGAATCGTGTCGCGGTCGTGCGTCGTTGCAGGCCAGGGCAGAGGTCGATCGCGCTAGCTAGCTAGCCACGAGTTGACAGAACCGTCAGAACTATCCTTGAGGGGACGCCGATGGGCTGATCAGCTGAGGTGATGGTCCACACCGGCCCGGATGTTGCACGACGCAGCCGGAACGCGCTGATCGTGCAAAGTGCATCGCACACGGTCGTGTAATCTCCACTGCTTCTCGACAAGGACTCGGTCGGCGCGACGGCGCTCGCTCCTTCGATTAAGCGAGTACGTTGCGGCGTCCTGTGGCTTGCCCGCACTTGCCCAACACGACGAACGCGACTGCGGAGATGCACATGACTCCGGCGCTCCTGGTCTCCGTCGCGGCGCTGATCTTCACCGTTGCGAGTTTCTGGTGGCTTCAAGCTCGGCGCGGCAAGCTCATCATGTCGAGCATCCCGGCGTTCTCGGGCTACGTTGCGACCGATCGCCGGCTCGGCGTCAGACTTCCGATCTTGCTGTACAACACCGGGGCACGAACGCGACTCGTCGACGAGTTGCGGCTGGTGTTTCCCCCATGGGACGACGGCCATGCACAGTGGCAGACCTTCCATCCCACCCTCAAACCCGAGTCCGGTGATGGAGACACCGCGGACTTCGCGGGTCCCTACCCAATCGATGGACGACGGGCGGTGATGCGATTCGTCAAGTTCACGTATGCGTTCGGTCCTGTGCTTCCCGAACCAGTCGAGACGCTCTGCCGGGTCGAGGCCCGCCTCGATGGATCGTCGGCTTGGACGGTCGTGGGCTCCTTCACGCTGTACTTGGGCCATATGGCCTACCCAGACCGATTCATCACCTACCGGAACAGCGTCGTTCCATGTGACGGCGAGCCTGAGTCGACGTACTCGACGTGGAGCGACTTGGCCGCTACTCGTGGTCTGGACGCCCCCTGGAGGGATGGCAAGGGACCAATCGTCGGAGGTCGTGAGGGGACAATTGTCTGAAACCGGACGCACCTCATCGCAACGGTTAAGGAGGCTCCTGTGCCTGAGATTGACACCAGGCGCGCTCCGAAAGGAGAACTGGCCGCGCGGGCGCTGGTCGAGCAGGTCATGGCTAGCGATGACCGTGTGGAACGACACTACCTTGAGGTCAAGAGCACTCTCGACCTACACACGAAGCGGGACCAAGCGAAGCTTGCGAAGTTCATCTTGGGAGCCGCCAACCGCATGCCCGACCTAGCGGCTGCCGCCTTCGACGGCCACGGCGTCATTGTTGTCGGTGTTTCCAAAGGCCGGATGTCCGGAGTCCCTCCTATCGAGGCTTTGGAGATCCAGAAGGCTGTTCTTCCGTTCATCGGGGCGGATGGCCCGCGATACGACTTGGTGCGCGTGCCGTGCGAGCTGACTGACAACGAGGTACTCGTACTCATAGTCGATCCTCCCCGATGGGGCCAGGAACCCTTCGTTTGCAGGAAGAGCGGCGACGGCCAGTTGCGAGACGGAGCCGTCTTCGTCAGGGCGGATGGTGAGACTCGTGAGGCGCGGGCCGATGAGCTCATGCAGTTGATGCAGCGAGGACGTGCTGGGGAGACGAAGGTGGCCTTCGAGCTGCGAGTACTCGGCGTAGTTCGGCCCATCGCCGTTGACAACGAGCGCACCCTCGAGGAGTTCATCGCCAGACACCGGGAGTCTCTCACCGCAGCTTTACATCGCGCGAAGACTTCGCCGGGGGCCGGGGCCGCAGGGCGTGTGGCCGGCATCATGCAGGGCATGACCGAGCCTGAGTCACGAGGAGAGGACGAGTACCTCGCTTCCGTTGACAAGTGGGAGGAGAGTGTTCGACGAGCGTGGCCAAACGCAGTCCTTCTGTTGATCGGCGCACGAGCCGAGCCGGTTGAGATTGAGATAACGAATCGCGAGAAGACCTTCCTGCACGACGTCGAGGTCAAGGTCCACCTCGGGGGCCTGTCCGAGGAGTCGATCACTGGATCTCCAGGGATGAACTGAGCTACGAGGATCTTGAGATCCCCGTTCCTCCTCGTGCCTGGGGTCCGCGCACGGCCAAGTGGATGGGCCTTGGCCCGAGTCTGGGGTTCTCCCCGCATCTGCTCCCGCAGTCGATCAGAATGCCGTCCTTCTCCCGCACTCAGTGGACGAACTCCGGATCGGTTGACTGGTCCTTCACTGTCGGCGAACTCCGCCCTAGGGAGGTCGACACGTCGGACGACGCTGAGTTCGTGCTCTACACCCTCGATCCATCCATGCCAGCGGTCCAGGGGGCGTGGGAGATCACCGCGCGCGACCATCATGATGTCTATTCCGGGCACGTGAACGTCGACATTGGCGATCTGCTCGATCTCACTGCTGATCTAAGAATCATCCTGGGCCTGGAGGAAGGGGGATTGACGGCGGCTCCGTGCCGAGGTCTCTCGCTGACCGTGGCGACGTCGGCTCCGGTTGCTTGCTCTACCTGAGGCCACTTTCGAGGATGCGCTCAACTTCGAGGCGTCGGTCAGGGGCGATCGCCGCCGTGCGCCGCTCCTCCAGGGTGGGAGTCACTGGCAGCGGCTTGCTCCGCTTGTTCATGTACTTCAACCGCATCCGCGCGTCGTAGCGACCTGCCTCAGCGAGGGCCTCTTCGGTCCAGTTGTCGTCCATCCGCGCGAAGATGACAGCCAGCGGCACCTGATCAACCTCGTGACTTTCGGCTGCGTGCCGAGCGAGCCTGTGCCCACCTGCCACGCCGATCTCGCTGCAAGGAAATAGGCGCGAATTAATTCCCCGGCTCCGTGCAAGTCGCGCGCAGGTCCGGCGTGGCGCCGTTGAGATGTCAGTCCCCACTGATCCACTTGAGGTGGCGGCTCATGTCTCCAACAACAAGAAAGCGGGCGCATGGTCGCTCAACCTGACGCACGCTGCACGCGAGGTGATCGCACGCGATGTAGCACTTGCATCACATCACCGGACGTGGCGCCAACACAAGATGAGATCCAAGGAGATCGAAATGAGCAGCAGTAATCGCAGGCACGTCGTCCCCAACCCGAACGGCGGGTGGGACGTCCTTGCACCCGGCGCGAGCCGCTCGAGCGAACACACCTCCACCCAGGCGGATGCCGTCGGAAGGGCGAGGCAGATCGTCGGAAACGCCGGCGGCGGCGAGGTCGTCATCCACAACCGTCAAGGTCAGATCCGCGACTCAGACACTGTCGCTCCGGGCAACGACCCGAATCCGCCTCGCGACAGGAAGTGAGTGACGGTGGAACACCTGTACTTCGACCTCCGGCAGCAGGGAAGGGGCGCTGTCGCCGTGGTCAGCCTGGACAAGCAGGCCAACGTACGTCTGATGACGGCGGCCAACTACAGGTCCTTCAAGTCGGGACGTCGCTCCCACTTCCATGGCGGACGGGCCACCAAGTCACCTGTGCGCATCCCCATCCCGAGCAGCGACCACTGGTTCGTCGTTGTGGACCTCGGGGGCCTGGCGGGTCGAGTCCGAGCCGGGGTCTCCGTGGAACCGCCGCCGCCCGGCCTCCTTGTCCCAATCCGCGAGCAGAGCCCGATCCGCAACATCCAGGTCCGCGAACCGGTCGAGCCTGACGGAGATGCTCTCGGCGGTCAGACGTGGGACGTCTTCATCTCGCACGCCAGCGAAGACAAGGGCCCCGTGGCCATCCCGCTGCGCAACGCGCTCGTCGAGTTGGGTGTCACGGTCTGGCTCGACAAAACGGAACTCGTCGTGGGTGACAGCCTCCGGCGCAAGATCGATCAGGGAATCCGATCCAGCAGGTTCGGAATCGTCGTGCTCTCTGAGCACTTCTTCGCCAAAGGCTGGACCAACCACGAGCTCGACGGACTCGTAGCTCGCACCGTCGCCGGTGAGCAGTCACTTCTCCCCATCTGGCACCAAATCACCGCGGCCGACGTGCGATTGCACAGCCCCTCATTGGCCGACAAGGTGGCTCTCAGTACCGACTCCACATCGATCGACGACATGGCCGCCCAAATAGCCGCGGTGATCAAGGGCGATGGAGTCCACGCAGCGTAGGCCCACCGGGGCGAGACTCAAGCGAGTTCTACTTGGAAGCCTCCCCCTCACCCACCCGGAGTCGCGCCGGCAGCCCACGGGGCCTGGTTAGCCTCGGCAAGAAGGCGCAGCGCGGCTGGCCTCCCGTTCGCTGAAGGGTCACCCGAACGTTCGCTCCTCATTGGCCTTCACTGGCGACTGACCGTCGATCGCATAGGGTCATGCGTCAGCTACGCTCCCTGCATGGAGACGCCCGAGACAGAGCCCCGCAGGGTGGTGGGCTTTGAGGTGGTCCTCGGTGCCCTACTCGCCGCTGTTGATGGCGGCGTGTGTACCAGTATCCACGGCATTGTTGAGCAGCGCCATGGACTCTTCTGAGAGGTAACGGCGGTCGCCGGCGATCCATTCGTCGTGCATGTCGATCAGGACCGCGCCAACGAGGCGGATGACGGCGGCGGCGTTGGGGAAGATCCCGACCACGCGGCTGCGGCGCTTGGATCTCCTTGTTGACCCGTTCCAGGGGGTTGGTCGACCAGATCTTGCGCCAGTGGGGCTTGGGGACGCTGGTGAACGCGAGGACTTCGGTCTTGGCCTCGTCCATCAGCGGTCCGACTTTCGGGAAGGACTTGCCGAGCTGGTCGCGGACCTCGTCCCATGCCTTGCTGACGGACTCCGGGGTCGGGTTGGGCGAAGATCGTGCGGAACACCGCGGCGACCATGTCGGCGTGGCTCTTGGGGACGTGAGCCAAGAGGTTACGGGCGAAGTGGACGCGGCACCGTTGGTGTGCCGAGCCCTGGAAGGAGCGCCTGAGTGCCTTGACCAGGCCGCAGTGTTGGTCGCTGATGACCAGCTGCACGCCGGCCAGGGCCGCGCTGTTTGAGGCTGAGCAGGAAGCTGCGCCAGAACGTCTCGTCCTCGCTGTCCCCGACATCGAGCCTGAGCACCTCCCGGGAGCCGTTAGCGGCGATCCCCGTGGCCACCGACCGCCATCGAGACGACTTGGCCGCCCTTGCCGGGCTTGTTGCGGACGTGGAGATAGGTCGCGTCGAGGTAGACGTAGGGGAACCCGGTTTGGTCCGGGGTCCGCGTGCGGAACGCCCCGACCGACTCGTCGAGCTGTTCGCAGATCCGAGAGACCTCAGACTTGCTGATCCCGGAGTCGGCGCCGAGCGTGACGACCAGGTCATCGACGCTGCGGGTCGAGATGCCGTGCACGTAGGCCTCCATCACCACCGCGTACAGCGCCTGGTCGATGCGACGGCGGGGTTCGAGGATGGAGGGAAGAATGAACCCTTGCGCAGCTTGGGGATCCGCAGCTGGACATCGCCCGCCTTCGTCGTCAACAGCTTGGGCGCGTGCCGTTGCGTTCGGTCACGCGGTCCTGCGTGCGCTCGTAGCGCTGCGCGCCGATCACGCCCGCAGCCTCGTGCTCGACGAGCTCTTGGAGCACGGTGCGGACCGACTCGCGGATCATTCCGCGCCGTCGGGGCTGGGGAGGGACCCCCACCACCAGAAAGGGGCCGGCTGGGGACAAGGCCATCGGTGTTCTCCTTCAGTGCGTGACTTGGTCGTTTCACCCCGGAGCCCCCCGCTGGGGCGCCGCCTCCCCCCGCCCCCCCCGGCGCCCCCCCCAAACCCCCCCCCCCCACGGGACCCCCTCGCCCGACGCGACCACCCCTCCGGCTGGCGACTTGTACCTCGGATTCGAGGCGTACCGGACGCAATCGGACGACGATTTTCGCGAGGTTTTGCGAATAGCCATGGTGGTGTTCGACACGAATTTGCTTCTCAACCTCTACCGCTATAACGCGGAGACTCGTGCCTCGATCGTGGACGTGCTGACTGCACTGGGAGATCGATTCTGGGTGCCTCACCAGGTCTTGGAGGAGTTCTGGCGGAACCGAGAGCGGGCGCTCGTCGACCCCCTAGGGCAGATTCAGCAGACTGCCGTGGATCTTGAGAAGCTCCGTGCATCGGCAGTCGAACAACTCCGGATGTGGGTGAATCGAGCCGTCGTGAGCAAGTCTGATGAAGCGCAGGTCGAAGCGGAGATCAACGTCGCTTTCGCAAATGCAGCCGCGCTTCTCGAGGGGTTGATCGACGAGACCTCCGTGCAGCGGGCGAGGAGCACGCAGAACGACCCGGTGCTCTCGCTTCTAGAACCGGTCCTTGCGGGGAGGGTGGGAGCGGCGATGCCTGCCGACTCGTACGTCTCGGCAGTCAAGGAAGGCAAGCGGCGTGCCGAAGCGGGCGAGCCCCCTGGCTTCGCGGATATCGGTAAGACCGGGCGAGGTGGCGAGGGGGCTGCGGGCGACTACCTGGTGTGGGAGCAGACGCTCATTGAAGCCGCTGCGCGTGGCCTGCCAGTCGTCTTCGTGACCGGCGACGTCAAACGTGACTGGTGGCGATTCGAGGGAGGGAACGCACGAGGCCCTCGCGTGGAACTAGCGCGCGAGATGAAGTCTCGCTCAGGGCAGGACCTCTACTTCCTGAGGCCGGACAAGCTGCTGGAAATCGCTGATGCTGTAGCGGTAAGCGTACGACCAGGTTCGGTCGAGGATGTCGAACGAACCACGCGAATTGAAGATGAGGGGACGAACGAACGATCCGACGGCGGCTGGTCGGCTGAAGCACTCGATGCTCTTCTTCGGCGTCTCAACTACGAGGCTCCCGTCCAGGAAGCAACCATCCGATTCGCCTGCCAAAATGGCGGCTACGTGAGTCGAGACGACGTCTACAGACTGGGAGAGTACGACGCATCGCGGCAGTTGAAGGGCTTTACCCGGCCCGTCAACCGGATTGTCCAGCACCTTAGGGACATGAGGACCGTCCCAGAGGATGCCGCAGATGTGTTGGTTCCCGTCTATGAGGAAGGCAAGCATGGTTTCGGGTGGGTCGACGGATTCCGAGTCCCCGCTGAGATAGTCGAACTGCTTAGGGCGTGAACGTGCTCCCGAGCTAGTGCAGTGCGGCTGAAACCATCCGGAGCGGACATGCGCGGGGTGGCTCTTCAGTGCATCGCGACAACGAACTGGAGCCCAGGCGCAGGTGACCTGCGGGGTGCACCACCTCGATCTTGCACAAGCCAGCCGAATCGAGTCGATCGCGCAATCTTCAGTGCATCTCGACAGTTACATCCGGCAGTTGTCGAGATGCACGCAATCTTGTAAGGACGGCCGTCGATTCTAAGAATTAGTCGACGTTACGCATCTCGGGCGCGTCGAGGTGTGGGGGTTATGGGTGGTGCGCCGCGTGGAACCTGGTAGCGAAGCCTTACAGCGACTCGAGGCCAAGCTCGAGCCAGCGCGGATCAGGTCCACACTCGCGTTCGCGGGGCTGTTCCAACTGACCCACGAGATGATCAAGCGCAGCGTCCTCGACGAGGTCAAGAGTTTCTACGGCTTCTCCAACGCCATGGGTGCACCGGTTTGGCTCACAGGGCGGGATGGCGAGGCGGCGCACACGAGCAAGGTGCTCGCCCTCGATCCGAAATCGCCGTTTCGTGCGTCCCTGCTTGGTTGGTCGACTCCAACGCAATCACGTCCGCGCAGATGCAGTCCTCGATCGGGTCTACCAACACCGGCACGACCTCACCCATGCGCTTGGCAAGTACCTGGTGGACCTCGACTTCGAGCCTGACCTGGACCTCTTCGTCGAAGCAGTCTCAATCGTGCGCTCGATCTCACGCTTCTGGACGCAGATCGAGATCGACATCGGCACGTTCGACGAGCATGGATACATCACGGCCGATGAGGCAACCCCGCTCTCCCTGGTGCTGCTCCAGATGACGATCGACGCCTATGCCCAGGGATTGGAGGATGGTCACCAGCCGTAGTCACCGACGGGGCGCCGCACTGACGTCCCGTGCGCGGATCACCGCAACGCCCGGCGAGCCCGAGGTCCGGCAGTCTTCCGACCACGTGCAGATGGGGCTCTTCGCCGTTGAGTGTGGGTCCTACGCTGAGACCGCCGTCGGTGAGGTCGCTTGTGGCGAACAGGCAGCCCACACGAGAGCAGCAACCCGCTGTGCCCAGTCGTCTGGGATGTCCCGCCCCGCGATCCGGTAGGCGTACCAGGATCCGGTGAGGAAGGACCCCGCCACCTCAAGGTCGGCGGCGGCGTCCAGGTCGCCCCGGTCGACTGCCGCTGCGAGTATGCCGCGTAGTCGTGCACGCCGGGGGGCGACCAAACGGTCCAGGTATGCCGTGCGGACCGCCTCATCGACCTCGTCGGCGAGCATCATTCCGGCCAGCGGCTCGGCGCCGGCGGCCGCGATGCAGTGCGCGAAGTTCCCCAGTTCGGCGACGAGGTCGGTGAAAGGCTCGCCGGTGACGGCTGGCGGGTCGGCCTCAGCGAGCTGGGCCACTGCGTCGACGACAAGGGCGGTCTTGTCCTTCCAGCGTCGGTAGAGCGCGGGGCGGGTAGTGCCAGCGGCCTCGGCGACCGACGCAAGTGAGAACGCGGCATACCCCTTGCAGGCAAGTTCGGCCAAGGCGGCGTCCACGATGCCCGCGTCGATGGACCGGTCGCGGGGGCGACCGCGGGTCGTTGAGGGGGAGCTGCTCACCCTGTCAGATTACGTGACGGAGTCGTATTGCATCTACCCCGACTGGAGGTTACATTACGTTCCACGCATGAAATGGAACTACCAAGGAGACCCCATGAGCAGCACGATCGACATCCACGGCGAGCCGAAGAAGGTCCTTGTCCTCGCCTCCAACCCGGCAGTCTCCGAGCGCACCGGGTGGCCGATCGGCTTCTGGTGGGCCGAGCTGACTCATCCCTACTGGGAGTTCGTCGAGGCCGGATACGACATCACCATCGCAAGCCCGGACGGCGGCGACCTGCAGGCCGATTCCTTCTCGGACCCCTCCGATGCCTCCGGATATTCCGCAGACGACCTGATCAGCCGCGGCTTCATCGCCAGCCCCACCCACGCAGCACTCGTGCGGAACACCCCATCCATTGCCGACCTCAGCCTCGATGGGGACGACCTCGGCGGTTTCGATGCGGTGTTCCTGGTCGGTGGCCAGGCGCCGATGTACACGTTCCGTCAGGATCAGAGGGTCAAGGATCTCGTCGGCCGGTTCATCGCCGCAGGAAAGATCGCGGCCGTGGTGTGCCACGCCACCTGCGTGCTCCTCGACGCCACACTGCCCTCCGGCGAAATGGTCGTTGAGGGTCGCACCTGGACCGGCTTCGCCAACAGCGAAGAGGATGTCGCAGACGCCTTCGTCGGCCAGCAGATCCAGCCCTTCCGCATCGAGGACGAGGCCCGCGCCCTGACCGGCAGCAACTTCGTCGTGCACGGCGCCTTCCGCGCGCACGCGGTCCGCGACGGGAACCTGGTCACCGGCCAGCAGCAGCACTCCGGCGCCGCAGCGGCCAGGCTGGTCATCGACGCACTCGGACGGTGAGCCGGATGCACCTGTCCATCCTCGGCTACGGGCACGTCGGGACCGCCGTCGCCAGCGCCCTGCTGGCCGCCGGGCACAAGGTCACCCTCGCCACGAATCCCCGACGCCCCGAGGGTGCCGTCGCCGTCCGGGACGCCGACCCGAGGTTGGCCGCCGCCACGGTCGCCGAACCGCTCGCCGCCGTCACCAACGCCGATGCGGTGCTGCTCGCGGTGCCCTTCCCTGTCGTCGAGGACGTGCTCGCTCCCCTTGCCGACGCACTCGAGGGCACCCTGCTCATCGACGCCACCAACCCGGTCGGCCCTGGGCTCACGCACGGCCTCAGCTCACGACAGTCCGGCGCCGAGCGGGTCGCCTCCCTCGCCGCGGGGGCTGCCGTGGTCAAGGCGTTCAGCGTCTATGGCTACGAAAACCTCGCTGACCCACCGACTGGGCCCGACGGCATACGACCGGCCATGCCGTATGCCGGTGACGACCCCACCGCGAAGGCGACCGTCGCGACCCTCCTCACCGGCCTGGGCTGGGAGCCCATCGACGCAGGCCCCCTCGCTGCGGCGCTCGACCTCGAGCACCTCACTTTGCTCTGGGTGCGCATGGTCCGAGCCGGCGGTCTTCACCCGCGGCTGGTCTGGGCCGCCCTCCGCGATCGCTAGACCCGACGAGGATCCCCAACTCATGACCACTCGCACCGCACCCGTCATGCGCGACCACAGCATTCACGAGCGAGCCTCGACACCGCTGGAGCTGCTCTTCGATCTCTGCTTCGTCGTCGCCGTGGCCTTCCTCGCTGCCGAACTGCACCACGGCGTCGCGGCCGCCCACATCGGGAGCGCGCTCACGGCATACCTGATGCTCTTCGTCCCAGTGTGGTGGGCCTGGATGAGCTACAGCTGGTATGCCACTGCCTTCTCCCACGACGACCCGATCCACCGAGTGCTGACCGGCGCCCAGATGCTCGGGGTACTCGCCGTCGCCGCCGCCGTGCCCAGCGCCGCGGCGGGGGAACTCGTGCCCTTCACCATCACGTATGCCGTGATGCGGCTGCCGCTGATCGCGCAATGGGTGCGTTCGGCCCTCGCCGACCCGCCGCACCGCGGCTTCGCGATGACGTATGCCGTCGGATCGGCTCTCGCGCAGCTGCTGTGGGTGCTCGGTGCGCTGCTGCCGGGGCCAGGCCGGTGGGCCGTGTTCGCTGTCGCGCTGGTCGTCGAACTGGCCACCCCGGTCCTGGCCGTGCGCCGCTCACCGGACCGGGTCTTCCACCCCGGTCACATCGCCGAGCGATATGGGCTGTTCACGATCATCGTGCTCGGCGAGAGCATCCTCGCGGTCAGTCTCGGTCTGCGCGAGGTCGTCGGTGCCTCCGCGCTGGCACCTGAGGTGCTGATCTCGGTGACTGCCGTGCTCGTCATTGCGTTCGCGCTGTGGTGGCTCTACTTCGACACCCTCGGGGCCGATGCTCTGCTGCGCAACCGGCAGGCGGCCTTCGCCTGGGGCTACGGGCACTACGCGATCTTTGCTGGGGTCGCGGCGATTGGCGCTGGAGCTCGTGTCGTGCTGGACGCGCTCACCGACCCCGTCGCTCAGAGTGGCGCAGTTGGGTACGCGGGCGTTCGGGTCATTGCAGGCGCGGTCGCTGTGGTGCTGATTGCCCTCCTCGTGCTGGCGCGACTGTCCCGACCGGTTCCGCCGCTCACGCTTGTGGTCGGAGCGCTGGTGAGCGCCGGCGTCTGTCTAGCCCCGGTGTCCCTGCCCGCCTGGCTGGGCCTGAGCATGTTGGCGGTCGTGGCGATCGGGACGGTGGCCAAGCACCATGATCGTGATGATGATGGCCATCACGCCATCGGAGAACGCCTCCAGGCGCCCCGTCTTCAGCGCGTGCTCCGCTGCGCCAGGCCCCGGACGTAGCCGATTTGACCCAGGTGCGCGCTCGCGTCGCCGATCACCGAGACCAGGCGCACCGCGGCTGTCACGGGCGGGTCGAACCGTTCGTCGACAACCCGGTCGTATGCCGTGTCGTCCAGTCCGTCGAGCACCCGCATCGTCATCTCGTGGACCGCTGCGTGGTATGCCGTGAACAGCTCGACGTCGGTGACGTGGAAGGCGCCCACCTGCTCACTGGTGTGGCCGTACCCATGCTCGTGCACGGCATACGGGAGGGCGAAGCGGTCGGCGAATCCCGCACTGGTCCAGACCTGTTCGCACTGCCCGACCCCGGCGAGGTGGTCGTCCTGCACGCGGGTGAGGTGCCAGGCCAGCCAGCCGATGGAGTTGGCGTCGGGGTCCGGGCGCCAGAGGATTGTCTGCGGGGAGAGGTCGCGCAGGAACATCGGCAGCAGCTCGGCGATGCGGCCGTAGGTGTCGCGCAGGATGTCAGTGGCGGTGGTGGGCACGGGTGCTCCTGGATCGGGGGCTGGGCTGGGCTGGGGCGGTTGGTCAGGGTGTGGGTGCGGGTGGTCAGGGTGTGGGTGCGGCCAAGGCGGCGGCCGCGGCGGCCGCGACCTGCTGCAGTGCGGCCAGAGCGGCGTCGCGCTCGGCGGTCGGCAGGCCGGCTGAGAGCGCAGCCTCCATCGCGGCATACACCTGCAGGGCTTGATCGGCGGTGGCCTCACCGGCGGCGGTGAGGGCGATGCGGTTCTCACGGCCGCGGGCGGTGCGCGTCACCAGCCCGGCGCGCAGGAGGTTGCCGACGATGCTCGTGCAGGTGGGCGGTTCGACCTCGAGGGCCGCGGCGAGCTCGGTCTGGTTGAGCTCGCCGCGGCTGCGCAGCTCGATGAGGACGACCTCCTGGCCCGGGTGCAGCCCGATCGGCTCCAACAACCGCATGACGAGCTTGCGGGTGCGGTGGCCGGCGGAGCGGCTGGCCATGACAAGGGGGAAGTCCATGGGGTCATCGTGCCCGAGGTGGCGCCGGTCAGTGCTGCCCGAACGCGCCGAGCTGCTGCATGAGGCCGAAGATGTCGGTGGTGTCCCACTCGCGCGCGACCTTGCCGTCGACGACGAGCCGAATCCAGTTGCCGCTGGCGGTGATCCGCTTTCCGGTCGCCGGAATGCCCTGGTATGCCGCGGTGTGCGTCATGTCGTTGGTCCAGGAGACCGCGGCCTTGTCGCCCTCGCTGACGGTGGCGTGGAAGGTCATCTTCTGGTCGGAGAAGGACTCGCTCAGACCATGCATGAAGCCGACGTAGCCGGCCTTGTCCAGCGCCATGCCGGCCGCGCCGGTGTACTGGAAGTCGTCGGCGAGGAGTTCGTCGGCGCGGGCGAGGAGCTCGCCGTTCTGGATGGCCAGGGACAGGGCGAGGGCGGTGTCGAGGGTGGTCATGGGTTCCTCCTGGGGTTGGGTCCGCAGGCGTGGGCCTGCGCAGACTCGGCGGTTGGGTCTGTCTGGCGCTGACTATCGCGACAGTTAGACACCTAATAGTTATACGGCTAACAATGACCTGTCAACCCTGTGCGTGTGCCGCCTGGCGGGATGACTGAACTCCCCACGACGCCGCACGTTTTGCTCTCGGGTAGGGAAGGATGAAGTCTCCGCACCGCGATTTCGGCGAGGGAGCTCAGATGCAGGATGGTGGTCGCTCGGATCGCGACCGCGCGGGCCAGCTCGCCGACGTGGTGCGCGGCCTGGTGAGCCAACACCACGACGTCGTGCTGGTCTCCGCCCGCCCAGGATTCGGCACCTCCACGTTCCTCGACGGCATCGCGACCGGATGTCGATCGGCTGGCTGGCGAGTGGTCACCGCATCAGGGTCACCCGTCCACCGGGCGATGCCCTACGCCACGATCATCGACCTGGTGCGAAACCTCGTGGGATCGACGCCCTCGGCGGTCGCGCGGCTCACCGAGGGAATCCCCGATCTGCAATGGCTGATCGGCGGTCCCAGGCCGACCGCTGGCCAACTGCCCACGCAGCCGGGGCTGGAACGCGCCCGACTCGCGGACGCCGTCCGGCAGGTGCTGCACCGGGCAGCCGCCACCGGCCGAGTGCTCGTGGTGATCGACGACGCACAGGACGTCGACGAGGTGTCGCTGGAGATCCTGCGCTACGCCTTGTCCGATCGCCGGGACGCGGCAGTCGCCTCCGTGCTGGGCCTGCGGGTTGATCCGGGGTCGCCGACGCCGGCCGGGGTCGCGGCATTGGTCACCTGGCTGGCTCGGCTGAGGGCTGGCACCCGCGTCGAACTCCGTCCGCTGACGCGGGCCGAGGTGTCCGCTCAGCTGGCCGGCATACTGACCGGTCCGGCACCGGAGACCGTGACGACCTTGGCGCACGGGTTGAGCGGCGGGTCACCCGGGTTGGTGCGGCTACTGGTCGACGAGCTGCGCCGCCGAGGAGTCCTCGAACGTCGCGCTGGGGTGTGGCTGCTGGGGCCGGTAGACAACCTCTCGGTGCCCGCCGACGCCGAGCCGATGTTGGTCTCGATGCTGGCCGGGGTCGACGAGGTGGCCAGGTGTGCGTTCGACCTGCTGTCCGCCGGCGACGGAGAAGTCCCGACCGCGGCCCTGTGCCGCGCCTGTTGCAGTGGGTCGCAGATGGAGGCGGCGCTGCACGTGCTGGCGGACCGTGGGCTCGTTCACGAGGAGCTCAGGCCTGAGGGTCACGTGGTGCGGGCGACCGTCCCGCTGCTCGTGCGATTGGTCAACCAGGCCATGGGCCCACAACGCCTCCAAGAAGTGCGGGCCGCCCTCAGACCACAGGCGAGCACCGGCGACGACACGTCGGGCCTGCCGGGCGGCGGCTCGACCGTGTGCCAGCGCTGGCCGGTGTCCGACCTCGACGCGTTCGAGTTGCTCCGGCGGGGGGTCGACGAGGCGCTGGCGGCGTGCTCCTGGCGTGAGGCCGTGACCTTGGCCGAAGCAAGCATCCGACGTGCGGCGGCGCTCACGGCATACGACCAGTTGCCGGGGCTGCATGAGGCGCGAGCCCGGGGCCTTGCGGCCGGGGGACACCGGACGGACGCCGTGGCGGCCTGGCAGGCTGCGGTCATTGCGACCCCCCTGGATGATGTCGGGCGCCGAGCCGACCGGCTTCGCGAACTTGCCGAGATCGAGTGGCAGGAGGGCCTGTTCGCAGCGGCCAGTAGCCACATCGAGGAAGCAGCCGCGGTGCTGGAGGGCCACCCTGAGGCCGTCGGTTCGATCCGCGATGCCGTGACCCTCACCCGTGGGCTCTTCGCAGGCAGAGCCCCGCTGCCCACCCCCGCGCAACGCGTGGCTGTCGCGGACCTGGACGATCTCTGGCGGCGCACCACATCGCCGGCGGCGGGCGTCGCGCGGCTGATCGTGCTCTCGGACGCGGCATCCCGAGACGGCCGCTGGGCACAGATGCTCGACCTGACCCGCCAGGCCTGTCAGCTCGCCGAAGGCAGCGGCGACGCCCGGCTCGTGGGTCAGGCGGCCGTGGCGGCCGAAACGGCACAGGTGGTGGTGCTGGACGTCGGGGCCCGAGACGCCATCCTCGCCTCGATTGCGTCGGCGGCAGCCGCGGGCCTGGAATCGGTCGAGGCCGACCATCGAGCGTTGGCAGCGTTCCTGCAGGTGATGGGCGGCGACATTGCCGGTGGTTTGGCGCACGCGGACGCGATCCTGGCCATCGCCGCACGGCTGGGCAGTCGTGCGCTGCTGGCCAAGGGCTTCCTCGTGCGCGGTCTGATCCACGGGCACGTGGGGAATGTGGGATTGGCGCTCGCCTGCCGAGACGAATTTTTGGGCTGTTACGACAACGAGAGCGCGGGTCTGCTCCACCTCAATGTGGGTGCCGGCGAGTTGGCCGCCCACATCGCGCTCCGACAGGGGCGGCTGGCCGACGTGTTAGCCGCGCTCGATGGCACGGGCACGCCGCGTCGCGGCCACTGGTTCCACGCGAGCATGATGGCGGGAACGGCGCACTTCGGGCTGGCGGATGCCGATGCCCTCGCCGCCCAGGTGGCCGCCTTGGGTGCCCTTCCCGAGCCGGTGCCGTGGGTCGCGGCCGTGGTCGATCGGCTGGAGGGACTGCGGGCGATCCTCGACGGCGACCAGGGGGCGGGCGCCGACCGGCTCGCAGCGAGCAGTGCCCGATTGGACGAGCTCGGCTTGGCGCTGGCGGCAGCCTTCGGCTGGCTCGAGTGGGCCGAACTCGGCCTGGCGGGACGGCTCGATGCCCAGGCGGCCGCCCGGGTGGATCGGGTCGCAGCCGAGCTAGCCAGGATGGGTGCCCACGAAGCCGCCGCACGGGGCCGTCGCCTGCTGCGTGGGCACCGCGCACCGGCGGCGACGCCCGGGCCGCTCGGGGAACTGACCGAGCGTGAACTGCAGGTGGCGCGCCTGGTGGCGGAAGGGCTGAGCAACGCCGAGATCGCCCAGCGGCTGTTCGTGAGCACCCGCACGGTGACCACCCACCTGACCCACATCTACCGGCGGCTGGGGCTGAACGGTCGGACCGCGTTGGCCCACCATCTGCATACGCGCAGCGCCGCCGAGCCGAGCGGGTCCTGAGCCGGATCGGCGCATACGCAATTTCTACGATGGCAACCCCCCGGTATGCCGTGTGAGGTAACAGCATCGCGCCGCTCCGGGCGCGGACGTCTGCCTAGCGCTCTGGGTCGCCCAAGGATCGAGTCATCGTGAAGATTTCCCTGAGTCGTCACGCCGCGACCCCCGCTCGGCGCACCCACGCGGCCCGGTGGGTATCGGCGGGGATCTCCTTCGTCCTGCTCACCGCCCTGGTCCCGACGCCGGGGGCATCGGCCCAGACAACAGCGACGCCGTCCTTGTCCTTCACCGCCAGTCCGAGCGCCGCCGACCCCGGGGCTGTCTTCGACGTCGCACCGACCGTCACGGTCACCGACTCGACCGACCCAGTCACCCTCTCCCTGACCGGCGACGCCGGCGAACCCTCGGGCAAGCTCACCTGCCCGGCGGCCACCGTGACACCGGTCGACGGCGTCGCCACCTTCCCGGGCTGCTCCATCGACAAGGGCGGCCGCTACACGTTGCAGGCCAGCGTCGGTGGGGTCAGCGTCGACAGCGCCGTGCTGCGGGTGAGCGGACCGGCATACCTCACCTTCGGCACGCAACCCACCGGGGGGCAGGCCGGGGACGCCTGGCTCGGGCAGCCGGTGGTGCGCGTCGTGGACGCAGACGGGACGCTGATCGCGACGAGCACTGCCAAGATCGGGCTGGTCATCAAGCCCGGCACGGGCACTGGCGGAGCGGTCGTGACCTGCACCGAACCCAAGAACGCCACGACGGCCGAGGGCGGCCTCGCCACCTTCTCGGGGTGCTCGGTCGATCGCGCGGGCGAGGGTTTCCGGCTCTACGCCATCGACGTCGATGACGGCATCTTCGGGACCAGCGCGCCGTTTGCCGTGTCGGCCGGCCCTCCCGCGGCGCTGCGTTTTGACACCCAGCCCGGCACTGGCCAGGCGGGTCAGGCCCTCGGCGTCCAGCCGCAGGTCGCCGTCGTCGACGCCCTGGGCAACCGCGTTGCCGCGGCGAGCGCATCCGTGACCCTGCGGATCACGGCCGGCACCGGAGACGCCGCCGCGGTGCTGGCCTGCGCCCAGAACCCGGTCGCGGCCACGACCGGGCTCGCATCCTTCACGGGGTGCGCCATCGACAAGACCGGCGGCGCCTACACGTTGACCGCCTCGGCACCGGGCCTGAGCTCAGCGGTGAGCAACGCCGTGCAGGTCAGCCTCGGCGGGGTCAGCCAGCTGACCTTCGCCACCAATCCTGGCGGCGGACCCGGCGGTATGCCGTTCGCCACCCAGCCGGTCGTCTCGGTCACCGACTCCGGTGGCAACGGAGCCGGCGGCCTGGTCACGTTGTCCATCGCACCAGGCTCCGGCGCCACTGATGCCGTGCTGACCTGCGACGCCACCACGGTGGCCGCCAACGCTGGCACCGCGACCTTCACCGGCTGCTCGATCGACCGGGACAGCTCGGTCCCCTACGCCCTGGTGGCCACCGTGGGCAACCACGCCGCGCGCAGCCAGAACTTCACCGTCACCAAGGGCGCGCCGGTCTCGGCGGAGTTCACCACCGACCCGAGCAGCGGCAACGGCGGGTCGGCCTTGGCCAGCCAACCGGTCGTCGTGATCCGCGACGCCGGTGGCAACGGTGCCGCCGGCTCGGTCACCCTGTCGCTGGCCGCTGGCTTCGGCACCCCCGGCGCCCGGCTGACCTGCGCCGGGGGCAGCACGGTCAGCGCGGTCGGCGGGACCGCCAGCTTCACCGGATGCCGGGTCGACAAGGCCGGGGCGGGCTACCGGCTGCTGGCGACCATCGACGGCGCGGGGGTGACCCGCCTCAGCGCGAGCTTCGACATCCGCGTCGGCGGCGCGACCCACCTGGCCTTCACGACCCAACCCGGCGGCGGCACCGGCGGAGTCGGATGGGCCGCCCAACCGGCCGTCGCGGTCCTTGACGCCGGAGGCAACATCGTGGTCGACAGCGGCGCCACGATCCACCTGTCGGTGGCCAGCGGACCGGGCGCGCTGAGCTGCGGGGCCAACCCGCTGGCGGTCTCCAGCGGCACCGCGACCTTCGCCGGGTGCTCGATCGACACGGCAGGCGCGGGTTATCGCCTCACCGCCGCCGCGGCCGGGCTCGCGTCCGCGTCAAGCGCCCCCTTCGATGTGCGGGTCGGCGTCCCCGCCAGGCTGGTCTTCACCGCCCAACCCAGCGCGGGCACCGCCGGTCGGCCGCTCACCCGCCAGCCTGCGCTCGCGGTCGTCGACGCCGGCGGCAACCGGGTCGCTGGGTCCGGTGGCCAGGTCGCGTTGGCCATCACGGCTGGCACCGGCACGCCTGGTGCGTCGCTGAGTTGTCGGCTCGCCACGGTCTCCGCGGGCGGGACCGCCACGTTCGGCGGTTGCAAGGTCAACCAGGCGGGGGGCGGCTACGCACTCACGGCAACCTGGCAGTCCTTCACCGCCGAGAGCTTGCCTTTCGTCGTCGTGCGCGCGAGCACGCCGCCGCTCGAGGTGGCGCCGGTCGGCGCCCCGCTCGGGCAGACGATGGGCGGGGCGAGTCTGGCCCCCAACCCGAGCGCCGTCGTCGACGATGTCAACACCGCCACGGGCGCGCTGCAGCGGGTCTTCCGCGACCTTGAGGTCGCCGGGGTCGGCATGGATCTGGTGCTGGAGCGGACCTACAACTCCGGTGACACCGCGGTGGGTGCCTTCGGGCTCGGCTTCTCCTCGATCCTGGACATGTCGGTCACGTTCAACCCGGCCGGCACCGAGGCGACCGTGCGCGGCCCGGACGGGCAACGGATCGTCTTCACCGGCCACCAGGGCAGCTTCACCGGCCCACCCGGGGCCCGCGCCGACCTCACCTGCACCGGCAACCAGAAGACCTGCACCGTCACCCATTGGGACGGCACGACGTGGACCGTCACCGGTCCCCGGCTCGACTCCTATGTCGACGGCACCGGCCAGGGGCTGGCCTTCGTCCGAGACTCGGCGACCCAACTGCGGGTCAAACTCACCACGACGGACAAGAAGAGCACGTATGACGTCGTGCTGACCCTCGACGCGCAAGGTCAGGTCACCCATGTCCGGACACCGGCCGAGCGCCAGATCTCCTACGGCTACACCGGCGGACGGCTGACCTCCTTCACCGATGCCCGTGGCAAGACGTGGACCTATGACTACGACGCCGGCCAGCGGTTGACCCGCATCACCGACCCGAGCGGCGAGGTCCGTCTCGCGGTTGCCTACGACGCGGCCGGTCGCGTCGCGACGGCCAGCGCGCAGGGCGACGCGCGGCATACCCAGAATCGCTTCAGCTACGACACCGCGGCCCAGACCACGACCCGGGAGGCGCGCACCACCGTCGGCGGCACGCCGACCTGGGTCGCCTATGTCGACACTTACCGCAGCAACGTCCTGGTCCGCCAGAGCCTGCCCAGCGGCGCCGTCCTGCGCTACTCGTATGACGCCCGGCTCAACCTGACCGCCGTCCAGGACCCGAACGGCTTCGTCCAGGAGTGGGCCTTCGACGCCAACGGAGACCTGGTCACCCAGAGCACTCCGTTGGATTCCACCACGTCGGCGGTCGTGCAGTTCACCTACGACCGCAACCACCGGATGACCTCGCAGACCGACGCGCTCGGCAACCGGACCACCTACGACTACCAGGGCGGCCGACTCACCTCCATCACCCCCCCGGGCGGTCGCGAGGGCGCCACCACGTTCTCGTATGCCGGTCCGCTGCTCACCGAGGTCGCCACCCCGATCGGGCGGCAGACCTTCGTCCACGACGCGATGGGCAACGTCGTGCAGGTGAACGAATACGGCCAGTCCCGCTCGGCGCTCAACGGCAACGGGTCACGCGCCACCTATAACGAGGCGGGCCTGAAGACCTCGGCCACCGACCCGCGCGGAGTCCCCGAGAACGGACCCGTCGACCCGGCGTTCACGACGACGTGGACCTACGACGACGCCGGCAACCTGCTCAGCACCCGCAGCCCGGTCGGCGTCGTGACGAGCTTTGCTTACGACTCCGCCGCCGACGTCGTCAGCAGCACGGACCCGTCCGGCACGACGAGCTATGCCTGGCACGAGGCGTCGCTGACCAGGACGACGACCGCTCCTGGCGGACTGGTGACCACCGAGCTGTACGACCCGTCCGCGAACCTGCTCTCCCAGGCCACGCCCAACGGCGCTCGGACCAGCTACCTCAACGACGCCCTGGGGCGCCCGGCAACGGTCATCGACCCGTCGGGGCGGCGCACCGCGATCACCTATGACGCGATGGGCCAGTCGGTCCTGTTCGACGACGGCAGCGGCTCGGTCGTGCGCCAGCAGTACGACTCCATGAATCGGTTGATCCGTCAGGCGGCCGGTGACGGCCAGAACCTGATGCGTTACGACCTGGCCGGCCGGCAGCTGCGGTTGCAGGACATGAACGGCGCCGTCACCACGCGCACCTACGATGCCCGCGGCAATGTCACCTCGGTGACCGACGGCGCCGGGACGACCGCCTACCGTTACGACCTGGCTGACAACCCGATCTCGCGCACCGACGGTCGAGGCGGGGTCACCACCTATAGCTATGACGGGATGGGCCGACTCACCTCCCAGAGCGTTGACGGCAACACCACCACATTCGTCAATAACGTTGCCGGACAGCGGATTTCGCAAGTCGACCCGGAAGGGCGCACGACGGCATACGGGCTTGACGGCGCGAACCGGGTGACCCGGACCACCTACAGTCAGGGCGACCTGCCCCAGATCGTCGTCGACCAGACCTACGACGCGCAGGGCCGTCGCGCCTCGATGTCCTCCGGTGGTGTGGTCTCGACCTACTCCTATGACGCCCGCGGCAATCTCACCGGAGCCGGCCCGGCGAACCAGCGCTTCAGCTATGACTTCGGCACGCCGGGCAAGGTGTCGGAGACCTACCCCGACGGCACCCACGTCACCTATGACGTCGACGATGCCGGCGCCTTGATGCGCCTGGACGCCACCAGCGCCGACGGTCACGTGCAGGCGTCCTATCTGCGCGATGCCACCCGTCGAGTCGCGGCGGCCTCGATGGCCAACGGCGTCGTCGAGACCCGCAGCTATGACCCCGTCGGGCGGGTCGTGGGCCAATCGGTGCAGCGTGCCGGCACGGTCATGGCCGGCGAGACCTACACCTACGACAGCCAGGGCCATCGGCTCTCGCAGCGCACCACGGCAGCCGGGCGCAGCGTCCTCAACGCCTACGCCTACGACGCCACGGGCCGGGTCAGCGGCTTCTCGACGACCTCCACGTCGGTGACGGTGCCGGTGGTCAACGCCGACCCCGGTGGCACCAGGTCCACACCGCCGACAGGTCAGCTGTCGGTGCCGGTCCCGGCGTCGATGGACACCGGGTCCAAACAGCCAGCCGGGACCCCCACCGGCCCGGTGGTCGCCCCGGGCGCGACCATCGCCTACGACGCGGTGGGCAACATCGTCCGCAACGGCGACACGGCATACACCGTGGGCAGTGCAGACCGAATCACCACGCAGAGCGGACCGGCCGGCTCGTGGACGTATGACCGCAGCGGTGCGGTGACGACGATGACCAGCCCCAGAGGGACGACGACCTTCTCGTATGACGCCGCGGGTCGCCTGTCGAAGGCGACGCTGCAGCCCCCGACCGGCCCGGCGACCACGGTCACCTATGGGTATGACGGCGACGGCAACCGGATCAGTCGGACCGTCGGTGACGCGACGACCCAGTATGTGTGGGATCCGAACGCCGCCGTCCCGCTGCTCGTGCTGGAGAAGTCCGGCACGACCGTGCTGCGCCGCTACTTCAACGACACCGAGGGGCCGGTCGCGATCCAGACGCCGACCCAGACCTACTACGTCCACCGAGACCCGTTGGGCAGCACCAACCAGTTGACCGACGCGCATGGCGATGTCGTTGCGGCATACGCCTATTCGGCCTTCGGCGAGGTGACCTCGGTCGGGAGCGCGGCGGAGGCGACCGACCTGCTCTTCCAGGGCCAGCAACGCGACCCGGTCACCGGGCTCTACAACATGCGGGCCCGCACCTACGATCCGGTCTCCGGGCGGTTCACCCAGCGTGAGCCGCTGGCCACGCCGGCCGGTGCCCCGCTGGTCGCGGCATACGCGTTCGTCGGCAACCGGCCGACGGCGTTGACCGACCCAACCGGGCTGATGCCGCAAACCGCTGGCGAGGCCGGGGACATGATCACACCGGCGACCTCGAACGGCGTCCTGGCCAGCTACTCGGGCAAGGTGGCCATCGCGGCGAAGCTGTTCGTCAAGGGCCTGGTCAAGGCGCTGCCGTCGCTGGCCAAGGCGGCCGCGGCGTCGACCCACTTCGGCTTCATCGCGGCCAAAGAGGCCCAGATCGCCAAGGGGCTGAAGTTCGCCAGTGCCGGGCTCGCCGTGCTGGCCATCGGGCTGCAGACCTACGTCATGGTGGACAACTGCCTGAACGGACCCGTGGCGCAATGCGTCGGGTCGGCGGTCGGGCTCGCCACGAACGTCGCGTTCGTCGGCATCTGCCTGGGCGCCACCGCGGGCATCGGCGCGGCGGGATGTGCGCTTGCGGGCGCGGCGATCAGCATCGCGCTGGAGACCGTCATCACCCTCTACGGTCCCGAGATCGCCGATGCGGTGGTCAGCGCGGCTGAATACGTCGCCGACCTGGCCGTCGATATCGGCAATACCGTCGCGGATACGGCGGCGTATGTCGGCGGTGCCATCGTCAGCGGGTTCAACGACGCTGGAGCGGCGATCGCCAGTGGCTTCAACGGCTTCGTCGACACGATGAATCAGGCTGGACAGACCGCGGTCCAACTGGCCGCCGAACTCGCCGACGCCTTCGGTTTCGGTTATCAGGCCACGGCGGCGGCGCTGATCGGCTTGGGCTATGACATCCAGGGCCTGGCCGAGGCGTTCGCCTCGGTGTTCCAGCTCACCGCCCAACAGGCCGCGCAGGTCATGCGCGAGGCCTTCCTCGCCCTGGCCACCGATGTCGCATCGGCGCTGGAGAGTGCCTACGGTGCCGCGGCCAACGTCGTCGCCGGGGTCCTCCGGGACGCCGGGTATGCCGTGGACGAGATCGTCGCGGGTCTGCACGCGGCATACCAGGTGACGGTGACCCAGCTGGTCGAGTTGCTCGGGCAGCTCGAATACGGTGTCAACCAGATCGCCGGTGCCCTCTCAGACGTGCTGGACGTCACCGCCGAGGCGCTGGCCGGGGTGCTGAAGTCGCTGGACTACACGGTGGCCCAGATCGGCCAATCGCTGCAGCAGGTCTACGAGCTCATCGACATCGCGGCTGCCAAGGTGCTCGACGCCGTCGGCTTCGCCGTCGGTGAGGTGGCGTCGGCCTTGCATGACGTCTACCGCGAGACGGCCGCGATCGCAGCCCGGGCGTTGGAGCAGGCCGGCTTCCTGGTCGATGAGATCGCCACCGGCCTGCGCGATGCCTATCAGGCGACGGCCGCGCAGGTCGCGCAGATCCTCAAGGCCATCGACTTCACCGCCAACCAGGTCGCTGGTGCGCTCGCCAATGTGTATGACCAGGCGGCCCAGGGTGTCGCAGCGCTGCTCACCGGTGCCGGCTATGTCGTCGACGACATCGCCCGCGCGATGACCGACGTCTTCAACCAGACAGCCGCCGAGGTGGCCGCCGTGCTGCGGACCGTCGGCTTTGCGATCGGGGAGATCACCCGGGTCCTGGACGACGTGTATGCCCAAACGGCCCAGGGCGTCGCCACGATCCTGCGCTCAATCGGCTACGGGGTCAACGAGATTGGCGCCGCCCTGCAGAGCGTCCTGAACCTCACCGCCGACGCGATGGTCGGGGTGCTGCGGGATGCCGGCTACGCCATCGACGCCATCGGTGGGGTGCTCGAGTCGGTCTACAACCAGCTGGCCGACCAGGCGGCAGCCACCCTCCGCAGCGCCGGATACGCGATCGCCGAAATCGGGACCGTCCTGCAGGGCGTCTTCCAACAGGCCGCGGACGGGGCAGCGCGAGTGCTGCGGGCGATCGGGGCCACTGCCGCAGAGATCAACACGGTCTTGTCGACCACGTTCAACCAGACCGTGGCGGCGATCGGCAGCCTGCTGTCGAGCCTGGGCTTCACCAACGCCACGATCGCCGCGATCGGGGGTGCGTTCACCTCGTTCGGCAACGACGTCGTCGACTTCTTCGAGGGCTTGTTCGGGTAGGGCCGAACGGGGCGGCCCCCCGCCGCGCGCCGGCCCCCGGTTTGGTGTGCGGGGCGGGCCCCGGCGGGGCCGCGCGCCGCCCCCGCGCGATCTATCCGTGCGCCTGGGCGCGGTCGATCACGCGGCGGGCGGCGGGCGCGATGACAGCCCCGGTCGGCACCCGGTCGGCGATATACCGCACCACTCCCGGCCACCCGGAGGTGTGCCAGATCGGCACGACGACCCGGCGCTCCGAAGCGGCATGCTCAGCTGCCACCAACACCAGCGCCCCCGGCTGAGCGAAGACTCCCGGCGCGTAGTCGATGTGCGCGACGTCCCGGAGGGCGATCGGCGCTGACCAACGACGCCGCCACCCTTGTCGAGCTCTCACGACGTCCCCGTCGATCAGCACGGACCGATCCGTCAGCCGACCGCCAATGCCGGCCAGCGCGAGGGTCAGTGCGACGATCCCGACGCCTGCGGCGGCATCTGGCCACCCCCGCCACCGCCCCGAAAGCGCTGTCCCCAGGTTGACCACGGCCACGAAACCGCCGATCGCCCACGCCAGGCGTCGGACGAGTGGGCCTAATGGCCGGTGAATCACCACGACGCCCGGCCCGGCGTCCCCGGGCGGCCGGTCGGCGGACGTCAAGAGCTCGTCGGCGGACAGCACCCGCAGCGAGGCCACGGCGCCAGTCCGCAGGGCCATCCGGCGCGCGGCGCGCTGGTCGGCCAAGGATGCGCCGCGGTTGACCAGGTCCGCGACGAGGTCGGCTCGATCGCCGGCCGCGGCCGCCTCGAGGGTGGACCACCTCCCGGACGAGTCGGCCTGGGCAGCCGGAACGACAGCGGTCGGGACCATGGACTGGATGGCTGCCACGACCGTGGCGTTGATCGGCGCGTCGATGGCCCCGGTGAGCGTGACCGCCCGTCCGGCCGCCGCTGCCTGTCGGGCAGACTCGATCACCTCGGCGGCGGTGCCGACCCAGGTCGCGGCGCCGTCACGCACCCACAGTCCGCCGTCGCTGACACACCTCAGTTGCCAGTCCGTCATCACTGCCGCCACATGGTCTCGACGCGCTCCACAGGCAGGACCTGTGACCGGCGCAGGGCAAGGTGCGGCCGACCGGTGGCCCCGCTCCCCACGCTGTCCATGTCCGGAAGTCTGACTCGCCGCATATCGGCACGGCAACCGCGAGGGCGAGCCAGGCAGCCTCAAGGGCAACGGAGTTGACCCTCGCCGCTGCTGATCAGACGCGCTTGGAGTGGTAGGCCCACATCGCGATCTCGACTCGATTGCGGACACCGAGCTTGGCCATCAGCGAGGCGACATGGCTCTTGACCGTGCTCAGCCCGATGAAGAGCTCAGCGGCGATCTCGGCATTGGTGCGGCCGCGGGCAATGAGCGCCAGCACCTCTTCCTCGCGCTCGGTCAGCGGATCGATGGGTTGGGTCAGCGTCTCGGGTGCATGGTCGACCAGGGTCGCCAGCAGCCGCCGGGTGACATTGGGGGCGATCAGTGCATCCCCGTTCGCAGCCGCGTGCACGGCTTGGACGAGCAGGTCCGGCCCGGCGTCCTTGAGCAGGAAGCCGCGGGCGCCGGCGCGCAGGGCGCCCAGGACGTACTCATCCAGGTCGAACGTGGTGATGACCACGACCGCCATCGGGTCCGCCACATCGGGACCCGCAAGCCGCCGGGTCACCTCGACCCCGTCGAGGCCGGGCATTCGGATGTCAACAAGCAGGACATCCGGACGCAGCCTTCTGGCCACCTCAAGCGCCTGTATGCCGTCTGCGGCCTCTCCGACGACATCGATGTCGGGTTGGGCGCCGAGGATCATCACGAGCCCGGTCCGCACCAGGTCCTGGTCATCGGCCACGACGACACGGATGCTCACTGGTGCGCCATCCCTTCAGCGGTGGTGATGACCTGGTGCGGGGTGAGGTTCATCGCGAAACCTGCACGGGGAGAACGGCCTCCACGACCCAGCCACCGTCAGGCCCCGGACCGGCCGACAGGGATCCGCCAAGCAGCTGCGCGCGCTCAGCCATGCCGGTCAAGCCGAAACCAGAATGTGCAGGTGAACCGGCTGCGGTGAGCCCGTCGTCGGTGACGCGCAGCCGGACGTGGTCGCCCACCCGGCATACGTCGATGCCGACGCGCGTCGCGCGATGAGCATGGCGGACGGCGTTGGTGACCGCCTCTTGCGCGATCCGATAGACCGCAGCGTCTACGGGTCCGGGCAGCCCGGTGACGGCGCCGGAGAGCGAGACGTCGACGTCCGGGATCGCGTCGGCCCTCGCCAGCCTGGGGAGGTCGGCGACCCCGGGCTGCGGGGAGTAGGCGTCCCAGCTGTCCGCACGGATCACGCGCACCATGTCCCGCATCTCTGCGAGGGTGCGCGATGCCTCCGCCTCGATGGTGGCCAGCACCGCGGCCGCCTGCTCGGGCTGGGTGCGGACCACGACGCCACCGGCCTGGGCCTGCACCGCTATGGCCGAGACATGGTGGGCAACGGTGTCGTGCAGCTCGCGGGCCAACGCCAGACGCTCTTCGTTGCGGATCTCCCGTTGCCGGCGCTGCCAGAGTTCGGCGCGTGAGCGGAATACCGCTGCGAGAGCGACGAACAGCAGCAGGAAGAGGGTGCCGCCGATGAGGTCCGGCGGACCCGCTGCCGCGGCATGCATGCCCAAAGCCACGACCGCAGCGATCCACGGCAGGCCCACGGCGATCTCTCGCCCCGAACCCCATCGGACCAAGGAATAGAGCAGGATCAGCACGACCATCATCGAAGACGGGCCGAGGTCTGCGGTGCGGGTGACCAACTGGGTGGCTGAGAGCAGACCGGCCACGCCGAAGCCGACGAGGCAGGTCATCAGCGGGTGGCTCCGGCGCCAGAGCAGGACCGGCATCACGGCCATGGCGAGCAGGATGACGTAGGGATGCCCGGCCAGCTGCGGGCGGACGATGCCTTCGACCACTGTGGCCGCCTCGAACCCGCCGACCAGGAGCCAGTCGACCCGCCCCACCTGCCGGGCGCCGACGGGCCGAGGCTCGCGCCAGAGGGCGCGCCAGAGGCGTCTCACCTGTCCAGGCTAGGGATCGCCGGTGTTCGGGGCCAGGTCCAGGCCGAGCGCAGGATGAAGACGAGCAGGATCAGCTCGAGAGCGAATCCGAGACCGAAGTAGAAGAGCCACTCCCCGCCCACCAGGTTGAACGCCATCCAGGGGATGAGCAGGGAGGCCACCACGAGGTTCGTCAGACGGTTCGCGCGGGCTGGGAGGGTTGTCGAGAGCAGGATCATCATCATCGGGACCGCTGACGCCGCCAGCGCACTGGCGAAGAAGGTCTGAGTGATAGCGAAGGTGAAGACCTGGCCCTTGAGGATGCCCTCGACGGCGCCCGGCTTGTAGAGCCCGAGGACGTCGACGTAGATGTAGAGACACATGAAGCTGGTCCACGCTGCCGCGAGCTTCACCTGCCGCGGGACCTGCTGGTCCGTGCGTGTGGTCGGGGCAGCCGCCGTCTGTGTGGTCATCAGGATGAGTCCTTCGTGGTCGTCGAGTGGGTGACTCCACCACGATGACGGGCGTCGACCGCAGACTCATCAGCCCGCAGGCCCGACCTGGGCCGGCCGAAAGTACGTCCTGCCCGCCCTCCTTTGGGCTGGTTCAGACCTTCTTGCGCGATCCCTCATCGGAGGGGACGAGGTGGCCAACGGTTACCGCTCGGGGGAGCCGACGGCATACCCATGGCAGGAGGGACACTCGGTGATGACCGGGTGCCGGCACTCCAGGGTGTGTTCGAGGAAGGCCGCCGCGTCGGTCGCGGTGCGAGCCTCTTCGTGCAGCCGCCGCGCTGCCTCGGTGAGCAGCGCCGCCCGCTCGGACGGGTGCGCGGAACGCAACCTGAGCAGCAGGGGCAGGCTCACATTGGCCTGGCGGAGGCGATGGATGATCCGCGCCTCGTCGACCTGGGCAGGGGTGTAGTCCCGCTGGTTGGCCCCGACCCGGTCCGGGGCGAGCACGCCCTCGTCCTCCCAGTGACGCAGGACGTGGGCTGGGACCCCGACCACCTGGGCGGCTGCGGAGATGCGCATCGACCCATCTTGCCTTCAGGTCAACCTGAACTTCTACCGTGCTGTCATGGATGTCACCGAGCGGCGCAACCCTTTCGGCAGCCTTGCGTCACATGCACAATCCTTCACGGCTGCGCGGTTGGTGCAGACCGCCGTCGCCGAGGTCCGCTCGCTGACCTGGCCGCGACGCGCCGATCGTCGGCTGCTGGAGGCCCTGAGCCGGGACGCCGAGCGCCCCCGGCCGCCGGCGCGTCGGACGGTCCGGCTGACGACCCTGCGGCAGCGGCCGCGTCGGGTGCCGGGTCGGGTGCTCTTCGAACGCCTCGGCGGGGCGGACGAGATCTGCCTTCAGTCCTTCGTCATCCACCACCCCGACGCGACGATCCTGCTCGACCCGGCCGTCCCGGCCGACGTCCACGGCCAGGTGATGCCGGAGCTGCAGCCCGCCCTCCGCCGGATCGTGTGGCCACCGGCCTCGACGATCCCGACCCGAGATGCCCTGGCGGAGAGCGGAATTCGTCCCGACTTGGCGCTGTGCACGCACGCCCACTGGGACCACGTGTCGGGTCTGCTCGACCTCCCTGGCCTGCCGGTCGTCCTGCACGAGGACGAGATCGACTGGGCCGCCACCGGCGAATTGGCCCCGGCCGGTGGGGTCCGCCGCGGTTTGGCAGATCGGCCGCTGCACGGATTCGCCCTCGACGGTCCGCCGGTGCTCACCTTCGAGCGCAGCCACGATCTGTTCGGCGACGGCAGCGTTGTCGCTGTCGACCTGGCCGGCCACACCCCGGGCAGCGTCGGGTTGCTGCTCGAGACGGAGGATGGCTCGGTCGTGCTCATCGGGGATGTGGCGTGGCACTCCCGCCAGGTCGAAGCGCTGCGTCAGCGCTCCGGGCTGCCTGGCTGCCTCGTCGACGAGGACCGGGAGCGGACGTGGCACACCCTGCACCGTCTGCACGCCTTACCTGCGCAGGTCACGGTCGTGCCGGCGCACGATCACGCCCGGGCCGCCCGCTGGGCCGTCCCGTCGGTTAGCTGATGCGGCAGCGGTGACCACACGGCAGCGGTGAGCACGCGGCAGCGGTGAGCACACGGCAGCGGTGAGCACACGGCATACCAGCCCTGCTCGCCGAGACCGCGCGTGCCTCGATGTCTCAGGTGACGGCTCAGCGTCGGCTCGGCCGTGCGGACACTGTCGGCGAACCCGTCAGCTCACTTGACATGTCCTCCCCACGTGTCAGGAATCGTCGCGATTTTTAACACGTCAAGACCGTAGCTCAGGGGTCACCTGCTGGCCGGGCTCACGACGCTATTCCGGGCGGCTGAGGACCTGCAGCAGATCGCGATTGAGGAAGACGACGTCGCGGCCGATCTTGAGGTCGGTGAGCAGGCCCGCGTCCACCAGCGCGTGCAGCCAGGTCGAGGCGGTCTGCCGCGACACTTCGCAGCGCTCGACGACGGTGCTGATGCGACAGTAGGGCTGCTCGAAGAGGACATCCAGGAAACGGGAGTCGCGGCCGCCGGGGGTCGCGTCGCGGGCGCGTGCGGCGATGTCGTCCTGGCAGCTGCGGATCGCCGCGATCTTGCGCGACGTGGACTGTGCCGACTCACGCACGACGTCGAGCATGTAGAGAACCCACTCGGTCCAGGCCTGCTCGGCGGTCACGGCCCGGAGGAGCCGGTAGTAGTCGGCCTTGCGCGTGATGATCGACCGCGACAGGTAGAGGATGGGCTGGTCGAGCAGGCCCGCCTCGATGAGCATGAGGATGTTGAGCACTCGCCCGGTTCGTCCGTTGCCGTCGTGGAAGGGATGGATCGCCTCAAATTGGTAGTGCGCCAGGGACATGCGGACCAGAGGGTCAAGGTCGTCATCAGCATGGACGAACCGTTCCCACGCGGCCAGCTTGTCGAGGATGAGATCTCGGCCCTCGGGCGGCGCGTAGATGATTTCCTGCGTCGCCGGATTGGCGATCCGTGTGCCGGGGACGGCTCGCACAGCCATCTCACGGCCATGCAGGGCCGAGCAGATCTGGGCGGCAGTCGTGGCGGTGATGGGTCGGTGCCGCAGCGCCTCGACACCGGCGAAGAGGGCGCTGCGATACCGCAGCGCTTCCTTCGTGGCGTGGTCTCCGCCTCCGATCTCGGCGTGTTTGAACAGGGCATCACTCGTCGTGACGATGTTCTCGATCTCCGAGCTGGCCTGGGCTTCCAGCAAGCTGAGGCTGCTGAGCAGCACGCCTGGGTTTGGCAGGAGGCGGCTTGCCTGCGCAAGGGTGGCCAGCGCGGCCCGTGCTTCGATGGCCATCTTGAGGACCCGCTTGGGCTCGAGGTCAATCCCCTCGGGCGGCAGCGGGGGCAGCTGGTTGTAGGGCACCTCGGGGCTCCAGGCCATCGGTCAAATCCTTCGACACGTGGGGCAAACACGTCGATAATCCAGCCAAAACTTAACATATGTGCCACGTGTCGGCGGTTAGCCCATGCGCCGGGTAACCGGCCTCGCCTCTCCAGCTTGAGAGGTCGCACAGGTGTTGGCTCAGAACGTTTCGTCCCACTGGGCGACGGTGAGCTGCACGGCATACACCCCGTCGTCGACGGCGACGTTCAGGGCACCTCGGATCGTCCCGTCCGGACGCGGCTGCTTCCCCGGCTCGAGCACGAACTTCGCGAACCCGAGCAGGTCCCCGAACGCGGGGAGCGTCGAGCGGCCGATGTCGTTCGGCGAGGTGTCGTCGAGCTCGGTGACGACGAACTCGACCCCCGTCGTATACGGGATCGGATCGGGGAAGTATTGCCGCAGGTCGCGCACATCGTCCTGGTCGAAGTCGCCGATCGTGTCGTTGTCAATGTGCTTCAGCTGGGTGCCGTCGACGTTGACGGTGAGTTCGATGTCATCGGCGCCCCAGCCGCTGGTCTCGGTCTGGCAGATCATCCGCGGCTCGCCGCGCACCCCACCGAGCAGGAGTGAGAGGTCGACCTGCGCGAGCACCGTGACGTCGAGTTCGCCGGGTGTCATGCCGTCGGCGCGGGTCACGTGCACATAGACGCGGTCGTCGCGCGCCAGCTCGGTCACCAGGGTGTATGCCGTGTCGCCAGGACCCTGCCGGTCCTCCAGCGTCCAGATCCCGCCGGACTCGCGGGCCAGGGCCACCGCGAACTTCACGCCTGCGCCGTTGATCGTGATGGTGGCCGCAAGCTTGCGCCCGATATCGACCTGCGGCCCGTCCAGGCGGAACCACTTCGTGTCGCCGTCCTGCCATGGCGTTGCGCCAGAGTCGGTGTTGAGCACCTGCCCGCCGGTGGGGAACGACTCGGCGACCACGTCCCCGTAGGCCAGCTGGATGGCATCCTCGGGGGACCGGCCAAGGTGCCGGTGCGCGCGGAAATGGGTGCGGATCTCGCCGACGCGCATTTCTGGCTGGACCTTGACGTAGAAAGGCGCCGACGTGAGGACGAACTTGTCGCCGAAGTCGGGGTGGGTCTCCTTGCGGTACTGCTGACGTGGCCGGGACAGGTCCGTGTCGAGATACACCTCGAGGTGCGCCGGGCCGTGCTCGGTGTGCAGAGCGAAGTCGTAGGTGCCCTTCTCCTCGAACCGGTACCACACGGTCTGGCCGTTGACGAGCCACTGGTCTGGGTTGACGAAGATCGGGGTCGCCGGTGCCGGTGGGAAGGTGACGACGAGCGCAGTCCCGGGGGTCGAGTTCGGCCGCGGCCGGTTCAGGTCGATCCGCAGCGGCTTGTGGTCGGAGATGTAGGCGACGTCCTCGTGGCCGAGCGGGACCTCGGACAGGTCGTAGTCGATGGACAGGTGTTGTGCGGCGAGCTGGCTGGCCGTCGAGCCGAGCCAGTAGTCCAGCCGCTGCGACTGGGGCTGGTAGCGCACGGACGCCGAGTGGCCGAGGTCGCGCGCGCCGGGTTCCCCAGGCGCCTGGTGGCAGCCCCACAGATCGGTGAGGTGGTCGGTCAGGTCGTGACCGGGCCGGGCGAAGTAGGAGGCCCACTCGGCGATGCCGACATGCTCGTTCGTCTGCTCCCCGAAGACGTTGAAGTCACCGCAGACGAAGGTCTCCTCGGCGAGAGGCCAGCCGCCGCAGCACGCCTTCACGAAGGCCCCGATCTCCGCCATCTGCGCGCTGCGCGCCGTCTTGTGCTCCTCGACGACGTTGGTGTCGGCCTGGGTATGGCTGGCGAAGAGGTTGAGCGGCGGGCCGCCCGGGCTGGGTCGCACGCGGGCATAGACCACACCTTTGCACGCATCGCCGTCGTTGCCCTCGGTGTCGATGTACGGCCAGAAGTTGACGACCGGAATCTCGCTCGGCACGGCCAGTCCGAGTGCCTGCACCAGCGCGATCACCGCAGGGTCGAGCCCTGCGGTGGACCGGGTCTCGAAGGGGAACCGTGAGAAGAGCATGAGCCCACCGTCCTCGAGCCGGTAGTTGCTCGAGATCGCGTGGGGTGAGCCGACCACATTCCAGCTCACCAGGAGCGGGACGACCTCGTCGGTGCCATTGCGGCGGACCCGGACGTGGTCGTAGTCGACCTTGGTCACCTGGAAAGGAAAGCGGGTCTTCAGTGCATCGGCGAGGATCTGCCGGGCGTCCTCGTCGAACACTTCGCACAGGGCGACGACGTCGTAGTCGAAGGCGCTGGCCTTCAGCTTGTCGGCGAGAATGGTGGCCCGCTCCTCGGCGGTGTCGATCGGCGGGAGAGTGAATCCCGGCGAGGCACCGACCTGCATGGCCCAGGACCGCAGCTGGGTGTTATACGTCAGCATGCGCAGACTGCTGCTCATCGCAGACCTCCCGACACGGCTAGTCCGGTGACTCGGCTGAAGACCGGCGCGCCGGATGGACGCCCCCGCGCGACGAGCTCACCGGCATACCGCAACGCCCCTCCGCGGCGACGGGACCAACGGACCACGCGAGCGCCAACCGCGTCGGCCACCAGGAAGCCCGCGGCCTCCGCGCAGATTGCGACGGGTGCGGTCAGCCGTCCTTTGACCCGTCCTTCGAGCAGGAGGTGCGCGGTGAGGTCGGCATCGATCTGCCACACCTCGCCGGCCGACAGGTCGGTCAGCAGGACGTGGTCGCCTTCCCGGGCCACGGCATGCGGCTGCCTGGGTATGCCGTGGGGTCCCGGCGGCAGCGCGACCTCCGCCCAGCCGGCCCCGGAGGGGTCGTCGACGACGACCAGCCGACCGAGGCCAGGGTCGGCGACCCAGGTGCGACCTGCCGCGTCCGTGGCCACACCGGTCGGGGCGAGGAAGTCGCCGATTCCCCGCGAGCCGTTGATGCTCGCTGTCCCGAAAGCCGCCCAGGTGGACGCCGCTTCGCCGGCGGAGACCAGCTCGGCCACCGTCGCCGTGGACCAGATGACGCGGCGGTTGCCGGTGTCGGCCACCACGAGAGTGCCGGCCACCGTGACGGCGACGCCCCTCGGCTTCTTCAGTGGTCCCAACCAGGTGCCACTGAGGGTGATGCTCGTGGTCCCGCCGGTGCGACGATGGATCAGGGCGACCCGATCGTGACCGGCGTCGGCGACGGCAAGATACCTGCCAGCCAGGCACGCACCATAGGGCTCGCGTAGGCCCGGGTCGGGTGCGGCCGGCCGCAACAGCGGCCCGCCAACCTCAGGCTTGAGGCGGCCAACTGGCCACAGGCCAGCGACCTTCTGGTCGACCACATGGATCATGTCGCTCCACCCGTCCGGGCCGTGGGGTCGGCCTCACCCGTGAGGAGCAGGAACGAGCAGCGGTGATACGAGGAGCGTCTGGCATGTCCACCCCGGAAGCCCGGGAACCGACGGCGCGGACGGACGTGGCTGCATAAGGGGGTCAGCACGCGAGGACCAACTGCTGCGACCGGCATACCCGAGCCAATGCGGCCGGACCCACCCTCCTTGAGACGAGGTGACTTCTGACGGCCATTCAGTTCAGTCCACAGCTGCGCGAGGGTGTCCTGGCTGGCGAGATCACCGTGACGGTGCGGCTGTGGTCTCGCAACCAGGTCAGGGTGGGCGGGAGGTATCCCGTGGGCGGCGGTCTCATCGAGATCGATTCCATCGAGGAGTTGCCCTTCGCCGCGATCGCCGACGACACGCTCGTGCGGCGTGTGGAGTTCCATGTCGTGGACCCCACCTGACCCCGCTCGGTATGCCGTTCGCGCCGCTCCTCGCAGGCTCTTGCCCAGGGACGTTGTCGGGGCCAGTCGGTAGCTTGGCCGGATGAGTGAGCAGATCGCCCGCGGGAGTTTCGAGATCACGTTGACCCCGGGGGAGGGGGTGTTCGAGGGCACAGGCCGATTCGACTTCGTCAAAACGTGGAGCGGCGACCTCACGGCGCAGGGAGCCGGCGCGATGTTCTCTGCCGGTGACCCCGCTGCCGGCGCCGCCGGTTACGTCGCGATCGAGACGGTCCGCGGCACTCTTGCCGGTCGCGAGGGCGGTTTCGCTCTGCTGCAGCGCGGGCTGATGGACTCCGACGGGGTTACCTTGGAGTATGCCGTCGCGCCCGGATCGGGCACGGGGGAATTGGTCGGCCTGACGGGAACGCTCACCCTGGACACCAGCAAAGGGCACTCCTGGGAGCTCACCTTCCGCCTTCCAGACTGAGCACAGATGTGGACATGGACGTGACGATCCCGCACCTGAGTCAGGCCCCAGCCGCGGGCGCTTCGGTGAATCGGCCTGCAGCGCATTGCTTTCCGACGCCGGTGTAGGTCACGTCCGGCGTGATGCCCTTGGCCGCGAGAGCGTCCTTGAGCGCGCTCGCGTCGGCGAACTGGTTGATCGTGACCGTGACGGATCTCGAGGAGTCCGACTCCACGGCATACGCGGGGTTGGTGCCGCCCGGCACCTTGGGCGTGGCGAGGGCCGCAGCCTTGGCGGGGTCAAGGACCGCGTCCATACAGCGCAGTACGACGAAGGGAACATGACCGAGCCGTACTCGTGCTGTTTGAAGGTGCCGCGGAGCTTGTCGGCAACCTTCCAGACGAACGCGACCTTGTCGTCGAAGCCTTTCGGTGCCATGCCCTGCCTCCTGCCAGCCAATGCCCCGCTCAAGCCACCCGCGGTGCAAGGGCTTCGGAGCCGTCCGGCAGGTTGGTCACGCCCTGAATCACTGGGGCCAAGACCACATCCGGCAGATACTGTCTGGTGTGAACGAGCGATCGAGCACCGGGGAAGTCGACGTCACGGGGTGGGCGTTCATCCGTGATGAGCCCGGGGGCCGGGACGCCTACAAACGCTGGGTCGCCCTGCGCGCTGACGCTTCGCGGGACGAACACTGGCTGTGGAAGGCTCGACAGCGGACTGCAGGCGGGTCCGAGAGGGCGCTGACGGATTGTGCGGAGGTTGTGGTCTCCCGGCTCGCCGCTATGCTTCGCATCCCAGCAGCAGATTGTCGATTCGCGGTGCGCGATGGCGAACTCGGGGTCATTTCGCGCAACGTCAGTCCGCCCGGGTTCAGTTTGAACGTGGCCACGACCTACCTCCCTGAGGTCCCTGGCTACTCGCGTCGACCTCCGGCGCCCAAGCCGGGGGAAGGCCTCGGACGGATGCGACTCGATGAGGGCTACACCCTGGATGCCGTCGAGCAGGTCCTTGCCGACGTAGCTCCCCCACCTGGTACTGCCGGTCAGAACGCCTTCGCCTCGTTCGCGGGCTACTTGGTCTTGGACGCACTAGTCGCAAACACAGACAGGCATCCTGGCAACTGGGCCATCCTCGAACGTGACCGCGATGGCCGACGATTCCTTGCCCCGACCTACGACCACGGCAGCGCGCTCGGCGCTGGTCTCACCGACGAGAAGCGCAGGTCGAGGTCAGTAGCGGCGTTCGCCCGGAGAGGGATCGCCAATTCGTTTGCCCCACCGGGCCAAGCCCTGGTGGATCTCGCGTGTGAGGCGGTCCGGCGCTCTGGCGCGACCGTATGGCTGGATCGTGTCGCAGCCTTGGATAACGACGCTGTACGCGAGAAGCTGGTTGCGCCGAGTGGAAGGCTGTCAGACGTCGCGTCTAAGTTCATGTTTGAAGTGATCATGGAGAATCGAAGGAGGCTGTGCCATGTCAACTCTGTTGAAGGTTGACCAGCTCCTGGTCAGCCGTCAGGACCCTGAGACGAGGTTGTTCTCACGAGTCGGAACCTTGAGCTTCGACGGCCGCGAGTATGTCTTCGCTTACGACCCCGGTGTCGTGCGTGCGCTCCCTGGGCTCCCGCTGAACGGCGCTCATCGCAGCGACACGCTGTTTCCGATCTTCGCCGAACGTGTCTTGGATCCCCAACGGCCGGAGCGAACCGAGACGTTGGCGCAGCTCGGCCTGCCCGGCGAGGCGGGGCCCTTCGAGGTGTTAGCCGTTTCAGGTGGAAGTCGCACCGGAGACACCTACGAGCTGACCCCGCTCCCTCATCCGGGGCAGGTCAGTCTGCCCTTCCTCGTCCACGGGGTTCGCTACCTTGATGCTGCGGAGCGCGCCGCGATTGACACGCTGAAGCCGGGTGACGATCTCGCTCTCACACATGAGCCCGGCAACCCGGTGAACGAACGCGCTTTGGTGGTGACGCGTGATGGCCATCGCCTCGGCTACGTTCCTGACCCGCTTGTCGACTATGTGCATGTGATCATGCGCGAGGACCACCAACTGGTGGTCGAGCGGGTGAACCCCGCTGAGGCCGGGCTCCACATGCGGCTTCTCGTTCGACTGAGAGGTCAGTACCTGCCGTAGTTCGAGGACGGCGACGAGCAGGTGCAACGCCCCGGTCGGGGAGCCGATCACGGTGGCGATCGCCGCACCCGTGCGCCCTCGGGTGGAGTCCCGCCTCAGCCCGCCTCACCCCACCTCGGCACGCCAGGTATGCCGTGGGTGGTAACCGAGCAGGCGCCGCGCCTTGTCGATGGACAACAGTGTCGTGTGCTCGCCGATCTCGCCGCGGATCTCGACGTCGGGAAAGACCTCCGCGAGCAGTTCGGCGTTCGGCCGGCTCATCACGGTGTCGGGCGAGGCGATGATGAACCGGTCGAAGCCCGGCTCGGTGCGGGCCAGGGCCAGTTCGACCGCGTGAGCACCGTCGCGGCCGTCGATATAGCCCCAGAGGTTCCACTTGCGAGCCCGCACGTCGGCGTCGAAAGCGGGGAAGGCCGCATAGTCCTCGACGTCCATGACGTTACTGAAGCGCAGTGCAGTGATCGTCAGCTCGGGATGCCACCGCACCAGCTCGATGGCCATGGTCTCCTCAAGATGCTTGCCCAGGGAGTAGACGCTCTCCGGGCGCGCGGCATACTCCTCGTCGACTGGGACGTAGGGCGGTGGCGTGTCGAAGGGCAGTCCCAGCACGGTCTCGCTCGAGGCCATGACGATGCGGGTGATGCCCTGGCGGATGGCCGCGTGGAGCACGTTGAAGGTCACCGTGAGGTTGGTGCGGAAGGTCACCGAATCCGGTGCCAGACCCGGGGCGGGGATCGCGGCCAGGTGGACGACCGCCTCGACCGGGGCGAGCTCGCCGTGCGCGCCGCCGAGGATGTCGGCGACCTGGCCGTAGTCGGCGAGGTCGACCTGGGTCCAGCCGGTCCAGCGAACGCCCGTGGCGTCGAGATTGAGGACGTCGTGGCCGCTGGCCCGCAGCCGGCTGACGACGTGCCGACCGAGCTTGCCCGATCCACCGGTGACAGCGATACGCATGACCCGATTGTGCCCCCCGCAGCCCACGAGCTGCCGCGTGCATCCGGTCGACGACTCCCGCGACCGGGTGCCCCGAGTCGCAGCCGACGGCGTCACTCGGCGGGTCACTCGCCGAGCTGGGGGTTTGGCTGGGGCGCAACCACACGGCATACACCTGCTGTGGTGTCCTTGCTCGCCGCCGCCGTCGCCGGGGTCACACGCCAGTAGTGCCTGTTAGGCAAGTTTGCGCAATAGGCAACCAAGCCCTAGTCTGCGTCGGGTCCGCAAGAGGCCCGACCAGACCTGGAGTGCCGTATGCCCCGCGCCCTGCATCGATTGGCCCGCTTCGCCTTCCGTCGTCCGTGGCGCGTGCTCGCCGCGTGGGCCGTGCTGCTGGCTGTGGTGGGCGTGCTGCTGGCGACCCAGCCGCGCGTGATCGCATCCAGCTTCACCCTCCGCGGCACCCCCTCTCAGGAGGTCCTCGACGCCGTGACGGCCGAACTCCCGCAAGCGGGTGGCGCCCAGGGCACCCTCGTCTTCACGGCCGATGACGGGGGACGGGTCGACACCCCCGCGCGGGCCGCCGCGATCGCCGAGGCGGCGCGGCGGGCCGCCGACACCGGGTATGCCGTGGACCTGGAGGCCAAGCTCGCGGCTGCGCGGGTCACGGTGCGCGAGACCGTCACCACCCAGGTCGAGGCCAAGGTCGCCGAGTCACTGACGCCGCAGCTCACCGCTCTGGCGGACGGTCTGGACCGCGCTGCCTCCGCGACGAACACCCCGGCCCCTGCCGGGAACACCTCGGCCCTGGCCGGTCTTTCCACCCGGGCGCGGGCCCTGACGTCGGCAGAACCGCACGCTCGGGTCGCCGGCGCGACGGCCCTCTTCGCCGAGGTCGAGGCGCTGCGAAACCGAGCGGGCGGCGCGGGCCTGTCGCCGGCCGAGCTTGGTATGCCGGCCGGTTCCGTGCCACGGACGCCACCGGACGCGGCGGTCGCCGCGGCGGTCGACAAGGCTGTCGAACCAATCCTGCGCGACCTCGACCGGCTCACCTCCGGCACGACCCCGCAGGGGCATCCCCTCATCGTGGACGGGCGGACCCTCGCGACGGTCCGGGTCAGTGCCGACGGGCGGACGGCGATGTTGCCGCTGCAACTCTCCGCGTCGCTGACCGACCTGCCCGACAACGCCTTGCCCGAGGTCCTGCGCGTCACCGGGCAGGCGGCGGCGGAAGCCGGTCTCTCTCGATCCGCGAGCGCCTCACTCACCCCATCGAAACCGCCGCTGGGCGGCCACGAACTCATCGGGCTGGGTGTCGCGGTGCTCGTTCTGCTGCTCACTCTCGGTTCGTTCGTCGCCGCGGGCTTGCCGGTGCTCACGGCTGTGCTGGGGGTCGCCATCGGCGTCGGTGGCGCCTTCGCCATGTCGTCGCACTTCGTCATGACCTCATCGACCCCCGCCCTCGGACTGATGATCGGGCTTGCGGTCGGGATCGACTACGCCCTGTTCATCCTGCACAAGCACCGCACCCTGGTCACCCGGGAAGGCCTCGCGCCCGCCGAGGCGATCGGCCGTGCGGTGGGCAGCGCGGGCAGCGCCGTCGTCTTCGCCGGCCTGACCGTGATCACCGCACTCCTGGGTCTGCTGACCCTCGACATCTCGTTCGTCACCACGATGGCGATCACCGCCGCTGTCACCGTGTTGCTCGCGGTGGCCATCTCGGTCACGGCCCTGCCGGCCCTGCTCGGCCTGGTCGGCGTTCGCATCGCGGGATCGCTCCGATCGCCGCGGGTCGCCGCGCCGGACCCAGCCCGGCCGCCGGCACACCATCCGGTCGCCACCCGGTGGATCGGCGTCGTGACCCGTCGCCCGCTGCTCACCATCCTCGCGGTGTCGCTCGGGCTCGGGGTCCTCGCCCTGGGTGCCACCGGCCTACGACTGGGTATGCCGGACGGCGGGGTCGCTGCTGCCGGGTCGCCGCAGCGGGTCAACTACGACGCCACATCTGCCGCCTTCGGGCCGGGTGCGAACGCGCCGCTGGTGGTGGCCGTCCGGCATACGGATGCGTCGTCCTTCGATACCGCGGCCTTGCTGAGCCGACAGGCGGAGTTGGCCGGCATCGAAGGGGTGAGCACGGTGCGCTTCATGGGTGCCAACGAGGGTCGCACCCTGGCGATCTATCAGGTGACCCCGCAGGCCGGGCCGACCGACCGGGCGACCGAGGCGCTCGTGCATCGGCTGCGGGGGACGACCCTGACCGGCGTCGCGCCGTTGGGCGTCACCGGGCTGACCGCCATCAACATCGACCTTTCCGAGGTGCTCGCCGCAGCCATCCCCGTCTATCTCGGCGTCGTCGTCGTGCTCTCGCTGATCATCCTGCTCATCGTCTTTCGGTCGCTGCTCATCCCGCTTGTCGCCACCGGCGGCTTCCTGCTGTCGATCGCGGCGACGATGGGCCTGGTGTCGCTCGCCTTCGGCACCGAGGGGTTCGGCTGGCTGGCCGGCGTCGACCGGACCGGGCCCATTCTCAGCTTCCTGCCGATCATGGCGACGGGCATTCTCTATGGCCTGGCGATGGACTATCAGGTGTTCCTGGCCAGCTCCATGCGCGAGGCCCATGTGCACGGTGCGCCGGCGCGGGAGGCGGTCGCCACCGGCTTCCGGCACGCCAGTCGGGTCGTCGTCGCGGCGGCCGCGATCATGGTGTCGGTCTTCGCGGGCTTCGTTCTCGGGGACGACACGACGATTCGGCAATTCGGTTTCGCCCTGTCGACGGGGATCCTCCTGGATGCCTTCCTGATCCGGATGGCGCTCATGCCGGCGGTGTTGCACCTGGCCGGCGAACGCGCCTGGTGGTTGCCGCGCTGGCTCGACCGGATGGTGCCGCGGGTCGACATCGAAGGCGACCGCCTCGACCACCGCGACCCCCTGGGCGGTTCGCCGGCGCACCAGCCCGTTTCGATCGCGTGACATAGTGCTGCTCGTGGCAGCCCGCGGCCTGCGTGAGGTGAAGCGAGCCGAGACCGAACGGCGACTCGCGTCGATCGCGCACGACTTGGTCCGCGAGCGTGGGTTCACGCAGGTCACCGTCGATGACATCGCCGAGCTGGCCCATGTGTCACGACGGACGTTCTCGAACTACTACTCCTGCAAGGAAGAGGCGGTCGCCGCGGTCATCCTGCACGCGGCGGAGGATGGCCTGGCGACCTGGCGACCCGATCCCACCGGCGGCCTGGCTGATCTGGTGCGCTCGCTGGTGCGGCATCAGGCCGACGCCGGGGTGCTGGCGCGCCTGGTCGAGGTCGCTGGGTTGGCGGCCGCCCACCGCCAGTTGGCCCCGTTTGTGCGGGATGCGCAGTGGCACGTGTGGGCGACGGCAGGGGAGCGCCTCCCGCTGCGCGGTGAGTCTCCCGAGCCGTTGCGGCGGGCCGAGCGGGACGCGTTGCTCGGGGCGGTCTTCGGCGTCGTCAGCGCTCAGCTCGCTCATCTGCTCCCCGGCACCGATGCACACGGCGCGAATCCTGATCGACTCCGGCATCTGGTCGAGCACGTCATCGACCGCTTCGAGGGGCCGAGATGAGCCAATGTGCTGGTTCAGGGCTCGCGAAGCAGCCAGATGACTCATGTCGGACGGGGGCTGGGCGGCACCGAGGAGGCCGACGTCGCGACCTGCCCGGCCGGGCTGATGGCGAGCGACACTGACCTTCGGGCCGGGCTGCCGGCCGGTCGGGATTACCGTATGCCGGTGTCGAAAGTCGTCAGTCGTCGCACGGTCCTCACCGCGGCCGGCCCCCTCGGGGTGGGAGCCCTGCTCGCCGCATGCACATCGCCGTCAGCCTCGCCGTCAGCCTCGACAGCATCGTCGTCGCTGTCGGCGTCTCCCTCCGGCTCGGGCGGCCCGCGGGTCCTGGTCATCGGTGCGGGTGCCGCTGGACTGGCCGCTGCCGGTCGCCTCGCCGCCGCCGGTGTGCGGGTGACCGTGCTGGAGGCTCGCGACCGGGTCGGTGGCCGGATCCACACGACCACGACCTGGCCCGACCTGCCGATCGACCTCGGCGCCTCGTGGATCCACGGCCACCTGGGCAACCCGCTCACCCCGCTCGCCGAGGCGGCTGGGGCGCCGACGGTCGCCACGTCCTACGACTCGGCGCGGTCCTATGTCGCCGCCGCCTTGCGGGCCAAGGGCCTGACCGACCCCGACACTGCGCGTTGGGAGCGACTCACCGAGCAGGCCCTCGTGGCCGCCGCTGAGCGAGAGGCGGACGTCTCGGTCGCAACAGCCCTGGCCGGTATGCCGTGGTACCCGCGCCTGAGCAGCAACGAACGCGCGGACCTCGACTTCTACCTGGCCAGCACCTACGACACCGAGTGGGGCGTGGACTCCTCGGACCTGTCAGCCTGGACCTCTGATGAGGGCCGGGAGTTTGCCGGCGAGGACCGGCTCTTCCCCCAGGGGTTCGGCGCTGTGGCCGCTCACCTCGCGACGGGCCTGGACATCCGGCTCTCCAGCCCGGTGGGCAGGATCCACGCCACCGGTGCCACGGCCGGCGGCGTGCTGGTGACTGGCGACGGCATACAAGAGCGGGCCGATGCGGTCATCGTGACCGTGCCGCTCGGAGTCCTGAAGTCGGGGGCGTTGTCGATCGAGCCCGGACTGTCCGCGAGGGCGCAGCGGGCGGTGCAGCGGCTGGGGGTGGGCGTGCTGAGCAAGACCTTCTTGCGGTTCGAAAAACCGTTCTGGCCCAAGGACATCGACTGGCACGAGTATGTCGGCGAGCAGGCCGGACACTGGGCCGAGTGGGTGAGCTTCGCCAAGGCCGGGGTGCCGGTCATGCTGGGTTTCAACTCCGGCGCGAACGCCCGGCGGATCGAGGCGGCGACCGACGCCGACGTCGTCGCGGAGGCCATGGCGGTCCTGCGGGAGATGTTCGGTGCCGGCGCCCCCTCGCCCGTCGCGGTCCAGACCAGCCAGTGGTCGCGGGACCCGTTCGCCCTGGGCAGCTACTCCGCCAACACCGTCGGCTCCAACCGAGAGGACCGGGTCGCGCTCGCGGAACCGATCGCTGACCGGATCTTCTGGGCCGGCGAGGCGACCGAACCCGACTATCACAGCACCGTGCACGGTGCCGTGCTCTCCGGGCACCGAGCGGCCGAAGCGGTGCGCGCGCGCCTGTCGGCGGGCTGAGCGCAAACAGCGCATCCCCCCTTGCCGACCACGGGTGGCATGGTCGCAAGGGGGGACACGTGTGCCGGACCCCTCAGCCGGCTGCCCCTTCGCCAGGAAGTCTGTGTCAGCTGCTCACCCGCGTCGGCAGCGAGTAGGAGGCGAAGTCGGGCTCTGGGATCGCACCGCTCCAGGTGGCCGGGGTCGCCGGAGCACCCAGCACATCGGCCACCGTGAGCGGCCGGCCCCCGCCGATCCACGAGGCAGAGCTCGCGGTGGCGACGGCAATTGAGCTGGCGGTGGCCAGGGCGCTCGGGCTCGCCGTGGCGACGGCAATCGAGCTCGGCACGGTGGTCGTGATGCTCACGGCGCCCACGGCGTCAGAGCTCTTGAGGTATGCCGTCCGCTGGCCCAGCGCTGCGACGACGACCGGGACGACGATGTAAAGAGCGAATGCCTCGAAGAGCAGCGCCGTCCAATAGCGGCCCAGGCCCCAGCGCAGGGTGCCGACGATGAGCCCCACGATCGTCGCGACATGAGTGGCCACGAGATAGGGCAGCATGACCTGCCGGACCCGTCGACCGATCGGCACGTCGGCGCCGGCGTCCCCGGTGGGCACCCAGGCCTCGACCCGGCCGCGGACGATGTCGATCAAGCTGAACAGGTGGGCGAAGCCGTAGATCATCTGCACCCGCAGCACCTCTGGGCGCCACCTCTGGGTGCTGATCGCTGGCAGCAGGACCAACCAGACGAACATCGCTCCGAGCAGCGGTGCGACATTGGCCGTGGCGATCCGGTCGTGGAACCACGTGACCATGACCAGGCCGGGCAGCGGCGCGAGGATGGCATTGATGGCCGTCGTCACGTAAAAGACGAAGCCGCCCCAGTAGCACATCCGTTGTGACCAGGTGAAGTCGCGGTCCTCGGCGAATGCCGGGTCGACGAGCAGACGGACCGTCCCCTCGCACCACCGGTATTGCTGGGCGATGAACGGGTCGATGTCGACGGGGCAGGTGCCCTTCGACACGATGATCGGCACGTAGCGCACCCGCCATCCATAGCTCGCCAGCCGCACGCCGGTGACGATGTCCTCGCTGTGGTCGACCTGCGGGAAGCCGCCGATCTCCGCCAGCGCCGCCCGGCGATAGAGCGCCGATGTGCCAACGCAGATGGCTGCGTCGATGGCATCCCGCGAGGGCTGCAGCAACCGGAAGAACAACTCCTGGGTCGCCCCGGCGGCCCGTTGCAGCCACCCCTGGTCAGGGCTCACGTCGAAGTACTGCGGCGTCTGCACGATGGCCACGTCCGGGTCGCCGAGGTGGGGCACGGTGTGCTCGAGGAAGTCCTCGCGCGGCACGAAATCCGCATCGAGAATGAGAATCGCGTCACCGCTGCTATGCCGCAGGCCGTATTGCACATTCCCGGCCTTGCGCGCCTCCGACGTGCCGCGCGCGAGATACGTGAATCCGTATGCCGCGGCAGCTCGCGCCACCGCTGGGCGCGCCGAGTCGTCCAACACGTAAACTCGCAGCTGCCCGGCATACCGCAATTTCGCCACGTGCGAAAAGCCATGCTCGATGACCTCGATGGGTTCGCCGCACGAGGGCAGGAACACGTCGATCGACGGCCACTCGCGCGGTGCGTATCCGGCGACAATCCGCCGGTGGCCGCGGGCTGTGATGACCCGTGGGCGGGTGGCGGTGCGCAGCGCCATGACGTTTTCGACGCCCCAGAGCAACACGGGGAGCAGGAAGATCCAGGTCAGCCAGCTCGCGCGGGCCAGGCCCGACAGGCTCAAAGCGACCCCGACATAAGCCACCGCGGCCGCCACGAAGAACCACCGTTGTTGTGGTGCCTCCAGGTAGCTGAACATGGTGCGATCGTCGGGCGGAGAAGGTAATGGTGACGTTGGTGATGTGCTCACGGCATGCTGCCGCGAACCCTTTTGGGCATGTGGCATTGCCCACCCCTCAATGACAGTAGTGATGCTCCCGCAATGATGTGGCCGGTGCTTCCCCCCGACCGATCCCTCGTCGCCCTGCCCCCAGGACGACACACGGACTTATCGGTCACCGACTTCGCGGAACGTATCACCCCCCTAGAGGTGGGCGAAGCTCGGGATTAACCGGCATTAATCGGGCAGCGACCCCACCAGCGGCAGCGTGGGGCAGCGGCGCAGGGCCAGTTCGGCCAGCAGGGCAGCCGCGTCGGGCAGCACCGAGTCGTCGAAATCCGCGCGGGGCGAGTGGTTGTCCGGCGCGCCGGCCGGGTCGGCGGGCACGCATGCGCTGAGGAAGACGTACGCGCCCGGCACCTCCTGCAGGACGTAAGAGAAGTCCTCGGCGCCGGCCTCGGGATCGGGCATGTCGACCCACCGGTGCACCCCGAAGAGATCGACGATGGTCGCCTTGGCGAAGGAGAACTCAGCCGGATCGTTGACCGTCACCGGATAGCCCAGCCGCAGCGTCAGCTCGGCGCGCATCCCGTGCGCGGCGGCGATCTGCTCGGCCACCCGGACCAACTCCCCGTGCGCCTGCTCCCGCGCCGCCACCGAGAAGCTGCGCAATGTGCCGGTCAGCGTCGCATCATCGCTGATGACGTTGGGCGCGGAGCCAGCCCGCATCGTGCCGACGGTCACGACGACCGGGTCCCAGATCGAGTGAGCCCGCGTCACGGTCGCCTGCAGCGCCAGGACGATCTCGCACGCCACCGGGATCGGGTCGAGCGTCCGGTGCGGTGCCGACCCGTGCCCGCCGCGCCCGCGCACGACGACGGTGAACTCGTCGCTGGCCGCCATCTCTGGCCCCGGCCGTCCCCACCACACGCCGCGCGGGTGCTCGCTGGAGATGACATGCAGCGCGTATGCCGTGTCCGCTCGCCTCCCAGCCGCCTCCAGCGCGCCCTCGTCGATCATCGGTTCGGCACCGCCAGGCCCTTCTTCGGCCGGCTGAAACATGAAGACGACGTCACCGGCGAGGTCCTCGCGCAACGTGTGCAGGATCCGCGCCGCCCCGACCACAGCGGCCACGTGCAGGTCGTGTCCACAGGCGTGCATCGCCCCCGGGGTCTGCGAGACCCAGTCGTGCGGGAGGTCCTCGTGCACCGGCAGCGCGTCCATGTCGCCGCGGAGCAGGACCACCGGCCGCTGCGCGCCCGCGGGGGAGGCGGCCCGGCCACGCAGCACCGCAACGACCGACGAGAGCCCGCGCCCGAGGGTGATCTCGAGGTCGAGCCCGGCGAGCGCGTCGAGGATGCGCTGCTGAGTGCGAGGCAGGTGCAGCCCGATCTCGGGGTGACGATGCAGTTCGCGGCGCAGCGCGACGAGCTCGTCGGCCATCGCCCGCGCCAGCTCCAGTGGGGTGCTCACTCGCCCACCGTATGGCTGTCAGGCGACGTATGGGCTATCTGGCGAACAGCCGCCGGTCATCGGCCAGCCAGTCGCTGTCAGCGCTCCGTCGTGGGGATGCCATACCTCTGCAACAGCCGGACCAGATAGACGTGCCCGCGCACCTCATATGCGACGACCGCGACCCATGGCGAGAGCATGACCACCCCGAGGCACCAACCGACCGCCACACCGGCTGCCGCGAGGCCAACGCCCGCTGCAAGCGTGCCCGCGACCATGCCGATGATCCGCGTGTGGAACGAATTCCCGCCCGGCAGAATGATATTGGCGAAGAAGAAGATGCCGACGATGGCCAAACCGGTGGGGATGGCCAAGGTGAGCATCGCTCCGACGGCCCCGATCGTCGCCTCGCCTTCGACGTAGCGGGCGATGACGTGCAGGCCCGCCCCGATGGCGGCGAGCACGGCATACAGGGGCAGGTGTCCGTTGCCGAAGCGTCGGCCTTTGCCGCGATCCGCCGCGAGCAGATCACCCCAGGGGATCGCGAAGTAGCACCACCAAATGCCTACGGCCAGCGAGATGCCCGCGACGGCGACGAGTGCCGCATCCATGGTCCAACCCTGCCGCTCCACGAGGACGTCGACCGCAGTCGTGGTGCCGAGGACGACCTCGCCCAGAGCGATGATGACGAGCAGGCCGTAGCGCTCGGCAAGGTGATGCGGATGCCAGGGCGTGGGCTCGCCGGTGCGGCGCTGCACCCAGTAGACGGCGTAGAACTCGAGCGCCATCGCCAACGCGCTGCCGACCAAGGCCGGCACGAGCGGCAGGTCGAGGACGCCGAGGGTGACCCAGACCAGTTGGGCGATGACGATCCCCTTGGCGTAGGCGCGCCCGCGGAGCCGGTGGTGGCTGTCCTCCCTCGCGACGCGCAGCCAGAGGTAGACCAGGGCGACCCGCATGACGACATAGCCGGCGATGAGCGTGCGGTTGTCCCAGTGGCCGTGCTCGATCGAGGCGAAGAGCGGCGCCTGACCGAGGCCGAGGACCAGGACGCCCACCATGTGCACGAGGGTCGCCAGGCGCATCGCCCAGTCGTCGGTGTCGAAGGCCGACGCGAACCACGTGTAGCCCATCCACGCCCAGAGAATCCCGAGCATGCCGAAGGAGAAGCCGAGGATGCCGACGCCGACGTGGCCCGCGGCGAGCGCGTGGGCCAGCTGCGCCGCACACAGCGAGATCGCCACGACGAAGGTGAGATCGAAGGTCAGCTCCAGCGGCGTCGACGCCCGGTGCGGTTCGTCGGGCGAGCGCCCCCTCATCGCGCGGCGTCCGTGGGCGGCCGGGCCTCTGCTCATACACGGATCGTAGATCCGCCTGGTCCGGTGGGTCCGTTGGGTCCGTTGGGGCGGCGGGGGGGGGGGGGGGCCGTTGGGGCGGGCAGCCTGTGGATGACGCCGCGCGGTCGGGGCGGGTTGCTGGCAGACTCGGCGAGTCGGTTGAGGGGCGATGGGCAAGGAGCAGAGGGTGAACGGACAACGGCTGCGGTATGCCGTGCCGGCGGCAGTCACGGGGCTGGCGTGGGCGCTGGGGCTGGCTGGGTGCACGACTGGTTCGCCGGCGCCTCCGACGGGTTCAACGACCAGTCTTGTTGCCACGACGAGCTCATCGGCATCGACGAGCGTGGGGTCGCCGTCTGCATCGACGAGCGGATCGGCGACAAGACCGCCCTACCCAACGGACGTGCCAGCCGACGCCCTGCCCAACACTCCGCAGGGGGCAGAGGCCTTTGCCCGCTACTTCATGACGGCACTGAACCGCGGATACACACTTCCGGAGCGGGGCGCGGTAGCTCGCCTCTCGACTTCAACGTGCAAGTCATGCGCTGGATACGAGGACTTCTTTGCCGAGCTTGTCGCCAACCAACGACGTTTGGACAGACAACCCTTCGTGTTCACCGACGTGATGCTCGTCGGGGATACCGCAGTGGGAGCGGTTTACTCGGTCGACGTAGTTGTCAACCAACAGGCGGTCCGCATCATCGATTCGACGGGCGCCACTCACCAAACGTGGACCGCAAAAACGGGCATCCTCGTTGTGGATCTCGTTCGCACCGACGGTCATTGGCTGGTCAACGGGGTGAGGGTCCGGCAATGAGGCGGATCATCGGCACTACCGTGGCACTGCTCTTGCTCACCTTCTCTCTGTCTCCCTCGGCCGCGGCCGGCGAGGTGGACGTTCTCGGGGTCGCGGTCAACGGCGAAGGGACGGTCGCCCGGGTCACCGAAGAGAAGACGGCACAGCTGGCGCAGGGGAAGGATCTGCACGGGCAGGTCGTGGCGACGCCGATGGAGTACCGGGTCGAGCTGGCTTGTCCGGTCCTCAACGCCCCGCAAACGGATGCCGCCTGCCAGCGGGCGGTGGCCGGCTGTCAGGTCAACGGGCAACAGATCGGGTCAGGGTTCCTCTACGACATCTTCGCCCGCCCGCGGGGCAGCACCCAGCCGTGGGTCAATGTCGGGTCGACCTGTTTCGCTGCACAGGTCCCCGGAGCCGCCCCGACCGTGACCTTGGCGATGCTGCGCGACGCGATGCACAACACGCCGTGGGCCACCGCGTCGATCTCCACCCAACCGGTCGGGGACGTGACTCTGGTCGGGCTCAAGACGTTCTATCGGGTGAACTGGTCCAGCCAGGGCTACGAACCCGGCGAGGTCGAAGCGATCGACCCGGCCCGGATGCTGGGCAGGCGGGTCGAGATCCGCCCCAAGGTCGACCACTTCACCTATGTCTTCGGCGACGGCGCAACCTTCGGTCCGACCCGCAGTCCTGGCGGTGTCTACCCGAACGGTGACATCACCCACGCCTACCCGCAGACCGGCTCGTATGCCGTGCGGGTCGACACGACCTTCACCGCGGACTTCCGCGTCGACGGCGGCCCCTGGACGGTGATCCCGGAAACGGTGACCGTCACCGGCCCGGTCACCACCGTCACCGTGAAAGCCGCCCGCGCCGTCCTGGTGAACTGAGCGGGCGCACCTCCCGACCCGCCGACAATCCCGACCTCACAGGGCACGGCAAGCCGCGAAACCTCCCGACCCGCCGTCAAAGCCGACCCGTGAGGGCACGGCACGCCGGGAAACCCCATTGGGCGGGCTGGTGGCTATCAGCGACATCGGCGAGGTTCTCCACCTTCTCGACGACGCAGGGCAGTCTGGGCGGTCGGCTAGGTCTTGGCCCAGAGCTGTCCCGGGACCGTGGTGAGGCTCGGACTGACGCGTTTGGTTGCTTCCTGTCGCGGCAAGCAGCCAAACGCGTCAGTTTGGGTCGGTTGGTCCCCTGCCGTCCGGCTTGATCGCTCAGGGCTCTCAGAGGCGACACTCTCGTGAAGCGTGTGCTGCTCGGGGCAGGGATTCCGGTTGTGAGTTTCGACGTGCGGGGGCGGGGTCGGCCAGGGCCCAGGTGCACCTCCTGGGCCGGTTCCACGCGATGGCTTCGTGCGGCCTGATCTGGTTGTACACGAGGCGGTGGGCCTCGGCGTGGTCGGCGAGCATGACGGCGTCGTCGATCTCGTCGATGAAAGTCGCTCGTACTTCAAAGCACCGAACCCGCGTACGCGTGACCCGTTCTGCCCGGGCGTCCTCACTCTCGTGCGGACGTGGCGCACCTCAGGGTGGCCGGTGATGAACGCCTCGAACCTGAACGAGCGGAATGGGCCGCCGTTGTCGGTGACGACCGTGACGACCGGCAGCAGCTCACCGGTCTGCTCGTCGACCGGACAGTCATCGACGAGCCGATGCCCGAACATCGCCTCGTAGTCGGCCAGCGCGAGCTCGATCGCGTCGATCGCGTCGTGCTGGTTGGCGGTCGGGGACACGTGGAAGGGCTGCTCGTACTTGGACCAGTAGTCCCGGCACCCGGCCAGGCGCCACGTCCCACCGGTGGTGGTCTCGAACTCGGAGAAGTCGAGCTGCCACACCTGGTTCGGGCCGGTGGGCTCGGTGGCGAACGCCGCCTTCCTACGCTCGGCCAGCTTCCGCCGTTCCCGCTGATACTGCCCCGGCAGGATCAAGCCTTCGTCGCGCGGCAGCCGCAGGATCGTGGCCTCACTGACGACGTGCCCTTCGTGGCGCATCATCGCCCAGATCTTGCGGTGACCCCACGCTGGATGCGCCAACGCGTGCTTGCGTGCCAGCTCTGCCGCAGCCTCGCGTGCGGGGCGCGGTCACGGCCCCTTGACTGCGCTACCCGCCCGGGCGCGCGCCTGCCCGCGGCGCCAGGTCCGCTCGGGCATGTCGAATATGGCGCAGAACCTCGTGGTCGACATGCCCGCCTCGACGCGGATCACCTCGGGTCCTCGAAGGGCCCAACCGGCCCTCCGCGGACCTCTTCCACATGCGGATCTCGACCGCCGCCTCACCCAACGCCTGGGTCAGGTCCGCGGCCTCGGCCGCGAGCTGTTCCTCCCGCGACGACGGGCCGGACTTGCCGGCCGTCAGCGCGGTCTTGCCGGCCTCAAGGAAGTCAGCCTTCCAGCGGCCGATGGACTGCTCACTCACCTTCTCCCGACGGGCCGCCTCCGCAACCGTCGTCTCGCCGGCGATCACGCTCAACACGATCCGGGGCTTCTTCTCCGCGGGGATCCGGAAGGTCTCAACCCGCTTGACACCTTCCGCCTGACCAGCGACGTTGCTTCCACGGCTTGACCCTGCCACCATCCTGCAGCGGGTAACGATGGCCGCCTCTCAGGCAACGTCCGACACGGGATCCTTGTGGGGGCGCATCGAGATCAGAGGGACCACGATCGAGTATCGGGCGTACACGCTGCCGGACGGCACCATCAATGTTGGGACCTACTATGTGCCTTGAGCGCTTCGAGGGCTTTCGACCCCTTTTGGCCGCGGAGCGTGAGCTGCTCCAACGGTTGCTCAGTGCCGAATTCGAGGGCGCCCAGGGCCTGAGCCGTCAACTAAGGGATACGGTCGTGCAGTCGATCGACCACAACGGGAGTCTGCGAATCCGCTCGCTAGATGCAACCCCAGTCCTGGTTGCTCGGCGTATTCCCGTGGAGGCTAGCTATGCCGACGCTGACGGTGTCACAGTTCACGTGCTCGTCCACGTGATCGGGGGTTTGCTCGAGGAACTCGAGGTATTCCGCGAGGACTCGGGGGATGTGATGGTTGCCCCCATCCGAGCCTCGCGGCTCGACATTGAGGCGTGGGTCGAATAGCTATGGCGCGACTGCCAACTGTGGTCGTCGCCAACCTTCCGGCTGGTGGCCGATATGTCGTTCCTTGTATGTGGCGGATACGTTGATGCAGTGTGTGTAGGACATTCGGGTGGTGTCTGCATCGGTGCGGGAAGGCACGGTCGAGAGGTTGGACGACGGGGTGGATGCCGGCCACGAGGCGAACTTTGTCCATCGGCTACCGAATCCAGACGACCTTCCGAACGCCATGAACTACCCCGCACTCGAACTCCTCACCAAGGGCTATTTGACGCTCGACTGGCCCGACGACTACCCCAACGCTTGGGCTGCTGTCGACGACTACGTCGCAAATGAACCCATCGCTGGCCAACTGCCAAATGAGGTCGCTGAGGTCGTCGCCATGATCGATTCGGAGGACGGCCTGCGCACGTTGATCATTGGGGAATTCGGGTCCGGCTACTTGCCGGATTCGGATGGCCTCACCATGACGAGCTGGCTACTCGCAATTGGCGAACGTGTGCGAGGTTTGGTCGGTGAGTAGGGCGCGAGGACTCGGGAGATGTGATGGTTGCCCCGATCCGAGCCTCGCGATGAAGTTCGCCAACGTGCCTTACCCAGCACGCCGAGAAGGCTTAGGACCGCCCCCATCGGAGAAATGGGAGCAAATGCACACGGCGCCGCTGAAGTCGCGGTCGTCCGCACCCTTACGACGCCTGACCAGCGGCTTTCTCACAGGTGATCGGACAGCGGATCATCAACGGCCGCATCAACCTCAAGATTTCACCGTGGGGGTGTGGTGGGGGTGTGCCGGTGATGTGAAAGGTGCTACGGGCCGACTCCCCAGCAGCCGACGCCGCCCGCGAGCATGCGATGGCCGAGTTCCTGGCTGGCCGGTCGATGAGTCCGCCGGTGACCGGTGGGGAGTCGGTGGGTTTGGTGTTCTCGCCGGCGGGGGCGGGGTTGCGGGCTGATGCGGTGGCCAAGCTCGACGGGGCGTGGGCGGATGTGGATCGGGCTGCCCGGGCGGCGATTGATGCGTTGGTGATGGCTCAGGCCAAGGCCCCGCTGGCGCCGCATTGGTGGGATACCGCTGTCCCGAAGTTCACCGGCTTGTTCGGGGTCGGAGACACTCCGGTGAAACGCGAGTTCGCTGCCGGGGTGGTCCGCGGGTTCATCGACCTGGGCACCGCCAATGGCAACCGCACCTTCACGGCGATCCTGGACGAGAGGCTGGACGGGTGGGAGAAGTCCCACGGCATCAACCCCCATGGCGGGGTCCACGGCATCGGTGGGTTCGCCTCTGGTCTGCTGATCCCCGGGTTCGGTGCCGAAGGACTCGTCGCAAGCCTGGCGGCCAAGGCCGCCAACCGGGCCCTCACCCAACTCGCCAAAGAAGCCGCGACCACCCTCGCCGCAGGAACAGCCGTAAAGGCAGGACGAGTGTTCACGTCGGCAGATGCCTACGTGGCCAGCGCCGCGAACTCGATTGAGGCCGCGATGCCTGGGCGTGTTGTCGGTGTCAACATCAACAGAACGATGACCAACGGGCTGACTCGCGAAGTCGACATCGACCTCGGCAACATCATCGTCCAGGTCAAGGGTGGGCAGGCAAAGGGTCTCACCGGTCAGATCGTGGAGACCGGGGCAAGTACTGGCGTGTGCACGATTGGGTACGCTCCGGGCGTGACCCTCGGCGCTTGGCGCAGCGCTGCGGAACGGGGGATCGTCATTGCGAGATCGCAAGACGAGTTGCTTGCCTACCTGCGGGAGTTCGGATGAGCGGCGGTGGATTTCTCGTGGCTTATGACAGCGGCCTCTACGCGCGGGCTGCGACAAAGCTTCGTGAGCTAGGCGGGATCGAGGCGACGGCATCGCTGGGCGGAGCGATGGTGCAGTTGGCGGATTCCGCTGGACGGCTGTTCACGCTCTACGAACGAGTTGCCCCCGGGACCGAATGGGAGGCCTTCGACGGGCCACATACGGCCGCTCACGGCGTACAGCTCCCCGACGTGACGCGCATGATCGTGTGCCCGTTCGAGTGCCGCTGGCCCGACCTGCTTTCGCAACTCGTCGCTGTGATTGCGCGGACAGCTGAAGCGCCGACGTGGGTGCTCGACGGTGACGGTGTCGTGTGGAACGCCGAGGCGGTCGATCCGCTGAAGGTGCGCCTATGACGACCCTGAAGGCGACTCATTGGGCTGCCGCCGGGCACGCGGCAGGGACGGCGACCGGACGGCATACCTGCGGGGTGATCCGAGCCGCCCGGGCATAGCAGCCAAGCCCCGAAAATTCCCCAAAACTTGGGGGGCGCGCAGACCGCGGTGGACCGCTAGGGTGACTCAACCCCGAGCGGGGCCGACGCCGTCAAAGGAGACGATGTGCGACTGGTTGTGGGCTATGTGTCCAATCAACGCGGGGTCGACGCCGTGCACTTGGCCTCGTCACTGGCGGGAGCCCGCCGAGCCCGGCTCGACATCGTCGTGGTCCTGCCGCTCGACGCGCCGACCTTCGACATGTATTCGCCGGACCGCGCGTATCAGAGCCAACTGGAGCAGCAAGGCCAGGAGTGGCTCGACGAAGCGCTCGCGCTGGTCCCCGACGGAGTCGTCGCCCGCGGACACGTGGTGCGCGCCGAGTCGATCACCGAGGGGCTTATCGATGCCGCGACCGACCCGACCCTGGGCGGCGAGGCGCACCTCATCGTCATCGGCGCGGCTCACCAAGGCATCGTCGGTCGGTTCTCCATCGGCAGCATCGCCGGCACCCTGCTGCACGCCTCACCGGTGCCGGTCGCGCTCGCGCCTGTCGACTACGAGCCGCACCCTGCGATCACCCGGCTGACCTGCGCGACCGGGCTGCTGCCCGGTGCGGAGGCGCTCGTCGAGCTGGCCATCCAGTTGGCCGACGACTGGCGGGTGCCGCTGCGGCTCATGTCGCTGCTCGCGGTCGGCAAGGAGCGCTCCGAGGACGCCCGGCACGAGTTGCACGCCATCGCCGAACGCCATGTGCACGACCTCGTCGCGCAGGCCAACGACGTGCTGCCCGACGACTTCCCGGTCACCGGAGTGCTGGGCACGGGGCGCTCCCTCGAGGAGTGTGTGCACGGCCTGGACTTCGACTCCAGCGAGATCGTCATGGTGGGCTCGAGTCGGCTCGGCGGGCCGAAGCGGCTCTTTCTGGGGGCCTCGGCCAACACCATCCTGCACGCGCTGCCGGTGCCGATGATCGTCGTGCCCCGCGACTACGAGGTCCCCGCGTATGGGGTCCACGCCGAAGCGGCTGAACCCGACTGAGGTTCCATCCACGTGCAGGTTCAGCCTCGGCTCGCGCAGTGCCCAACAACGGAGGTGTGTATGCCGGTCACGACGCATTCGTCGACCAATCTCCAGCGGTCTCTCGGGACCATGGCTATCGTCGGCCTCGGCCTGGGATACATGACACCGACGGTCATCTTTGACACCTTCGGCATCGTGTCCGAGGAGACCGACAGTCTGGTGCCGCTGGCCTACCTCATGGCGATGGTGGCCATGGCGTTCACGGCGGTGAGCTACGGCCGGATGGTGCGGGTCTTCCCGTCGGCGGGCTCGGCATACACCTATGCCTCCGAGACGATCCACCCCAACGTGGGCTTCCTCATCGGGTGGTCGTCGCTGTTGGACTATCTGCTCCTGCCGCTGGTCAACGCGCTCATCCTGCGCAGCTACATGGAGGCGTTCTTCCCGGATGTGCCGCCGGCCGTGTGGGTTGTGCTGGTGGTCCTGATGATCACGTCGCTGGTGCTGTTCAGCATGAGCAATACCTCGCGGCTGAACGGCATACTCGTCGCGTTTTCCATCGTGCTCATCGTCGTCTTCGTGGTCCTCACCTGGCGCCAGCTCGCCGCGGGCGAGGGCAACGGCACCCCGTTCTCGACCCGGCCGCTGTGGCATGAGGGCGCTTCGCTCGGGCCGGTCATCACCGGCGCGACCATCGTGTGCTTCTCGTTCATCGGCTTCGATGCCATCACGATGTATACGGAAGAGGCCAAGGACGCCGACACTGTGCCGCGGGCGATCATGCTTACCCTGCTCATCGGCGGGGCGATCTTCTTCCTGGCCGGATGGTTTGCGCAGTCCCGTTTCCCGACGATGGAGGGGTTCAGCGAGGACGCCCTGCAAAACAGCGCCCTGCCCGAGATGGCCGAACTCATCGGCGGCAATGTCTTCAAGGCATTCCTCACCGCCGCCGCCTTCGCCGCGACCGTCGCCTCCGGCCTGGCGTCCCATGCGTCGGTGTCGCGGATGCTCTTCGTCATGGGCCGCAATGGGCACGGTCCGATCTCGCGGGCGCTGTCCTATGTGCACCCACGCTTCCGCACCCCCGCGATCGCGGTGTTGTTCGTGGGCGTGGTCTCGTTGCTGGCGATCCCGCTCAACCTGGATTTCGTCGCGGCGCTGATCAACTTCGGGGCGCTGATGGCGTTCACCTTCGTCAACCTCACGGTGATCATCTACTTCGCGGTGCGCCAGAAGCTCGTCAGGTCACCACGGCAGATCCTCACCAACATCGTGCTGCCCGCCCTCGGGGTGTGCTCGACCGGGGTGCTGTGGATCAACCTGTCGCCGGACTCCTTCCACTACGGCTTGGTGTGGTTCTTCCTCGGCGTCGCGGTCGTCCTCGGGCTGACCAGGTTCTTCAAGCGGCCACTGCGGATGTCGCTCGAGGAAGGCCCGCTGCCTGAGGTTGAGTCTGAGTCTGCTGTCTGAGCCCGCTGTCTGAGTCTTGCGCGGCGCCGACGCTGACCGCGACCCTCGCCGGGGATGGGCGCCGATCGGCCGGCGTGGGTGAGAATGGACGGTCACGCACGAGGAAGGGACGGACGTGGCCGGGCATCGCATCTTCACGACGAGCTTCGCGAGCATCTATCCGCTCTACCGGGCCAAGGCCGAGCGCAAGGGGCGCACCCAGGACGAGCTCGACCAGGTCATCGGATGGCTCACCGGATACGACCCAGCCGGGTTGCGGCAAGCCATCGACCGCGAGGTCACCCTGGAGACCTTCTTCGCCGAAGCGCCGGCCTTCACGCCGTATGCCGGGCTCATCACCGGCGTGATCTGCGGCTACCGGGTCGAGCAGATCGAGGACCCGCTCATGCAGCGGATCCGCTACCTCGACAAACTCGTCGACGAGCTGGCCAAGGGCAAGAAGCTGGCCTCGATCATGCGCGCCCCCGCAGCCGCGAGATCGCCGCGGAGCACGTGAGCTCGGCAGGGAGCAGGGGCCGCAGCCTCTGACGTCGCATGTCGCGTCGCCGCTATGCCAAACGTGCGGCCTTCGGCTTCGTCGGCATTGCGGGGACCGCGGGGCGACGAGTATGCCGGGAAACGTTCCGACTCGGCGTCTATCTCGGGCTGGCGGGCTCTGGTGTGCCGGGAAACGTTCCGACTCGGCGTGTATCTCGGGCTGGCGGGCTCTGGTGTGCCGGGAAACGTTCCGACTCGCCGTGCTTCTCGGGCTGACAGGCTCCGGTGTGCCGGGAAACCTTCCGACCCGCCGTGTATCTCGGGCTGACAGGCTCCGGTGTGCCGGGAAACCTTCCGACTCGCCGCGTATCTCGGGCTGACAGGGTCCGGTGTGCCGGGAAACCTTCCGACTCGCCGCGTATCTCGGGCTGACAGGGTCCGGTGTGCCGGGAAACCTTCCGACCCGGCTCCGCACGAGTCGACGCCTCAGGCGCGCACAACGTCGAGACCGACGGCGCCGAAGTCATCGGCCCGAGCCTCGTCGAGATCCGCGTCGGTGATCAACAGGTCAACCTCGTCGAGGCTGGCGAACCGGTGGAAGGTCACCGCCCCCGCCTTGGTCGAGTCCGCCAACACCACGACCCGCGGCGCGCACGCGACGAACGCCCACCTCGCTCTTCATCGAGCCGGCCAAGATCCTCTTCCTCAACAACGCCATCAACCACGGCGTCCTCACCCCGCTCGGCACCAATCAGTCATTGGCCGACGGCAAGTCGATCCTCTTCCTGCTCGAGGCCAACCCCGGTCCCGGCCTCGGGCTGCTGCTCGCCTTCATGGTCGCCGGCAAGGGCATGGCCCGCGCTTCGGCTCCCGGTGCCGCGCTCATCCACTTCGTCGGTGGCATCCACGAGATCTACTTCCCCTACGTGCTGGCCAAGCCGCGCCTCATCGCCGCGATGATCCTCGGTGGCATGACCGGTGTCTTCACCAACGTGCTGTTCGGCTCCGGCCTGCGCGCCCCGGCCGCTCCCGGCTCGATCCTCGCCGTCCTGGCCCAGACCCCTGGCCCCAGCCTCGTCGGCGTCGTGCTCTCGGTCGTCCTCTCGGCCACGGTGACCTTCCTTGTCGCAGCCTTCCTGCTGCGCATCGACAAGACGGATGACGCAGGCGACCTCTCGGCCGCCACCGCATCCATGGAAGGGCTCAAGGGCAAGAAGTCGGTCGCCTCGGCGGCCCTGCTGGGCGCAGCCGCCCCCGCCGCCGGCCTGCGCGCCCCGGTCCGGTCCATCGTCTTCGCCTGCGACGCAGGGATGGGGTCCTCGGCCATGGGCGCGTCGGTGCTGCGTCGCAAGATCCAGGATGCCGGCATCACCGGGGTCACCGTCGTCAACAAGGCGATCAGCAACCTCACCGACGACGTCGACTTGCTCGTCACCCACCAGGACCTGGCCACTCGCGCCGGTCAACGCACCCCGTCGGCGGCGCTCTACACGGTCGACAACTTCATGGCCAGCCCCACCTACGACCAAATCGTCGCCGACCTGCAGGCCGTCAACGCTTCGGTGCCCGCGGCGAGCGTCGCAGCCCCGGCAGCCGGCACGACGGCCACGGCTGGCGCGGGTGCTGCGGGTGCTGCGGGAGCGGCTGCTTCCAGAGCGGGTGCTGCGACGGACGGCATACTCACCGAGGACCTCGTCCGGCTCAACGGTCGCGCCTCCTCGCGCGACGACGCGATCCGGGAGGTCGGGGGGATGCTCGTCGGCTCCGGCGCGGTGGACGCCAGCTATGTCGACTCGATGCTCGAACGCGAGCGGTCAGTCTCGACCTACATGGGCAATCAGCTGGCCATCCCGCACGGCACCAACGAGGCCAAGGCGGCCATCCACCGCACGGCGATGGCGTTCATCCGCTACCCGGACGGCATCGACTGAAACGGCCAGCCCGCCACTTTCGTCATCGGCATCGCCGGAGCCGGCGACGACCACCTCACCCTGCTGTCCGGCGTCGCGAAGGTCTTCCTCGACAAGGGTCAGATCGCCGCGTTGAACGGCGCAACCACGCCGCAGCAGGTGCTCGCGATCCTCAACCGCTGACAGCCTGAGGGTTAAAGCATGGGTATGCCGGGTGCCTCCAGGGGGCGCCCGGCATACCCGTAGCTCACCCAGGCCTCACCCATACCTCACCCATACCTCACCCGGCGGAGCCGGACGTCAGGATGTCGAGATCGCGCACGGCATACCGCAGGTGCTCCCACTCCTCCTCGAGGATGGTCTGCACGCACGACAGCACGGTCTCGGGGTGCGCGGGCGCATGTGGATTGCGCCGCGTCTGCCCCAACTCGGCAGTGGTGACGGTCGCGAGGAAGTCGCGCACCATCTGCTGTCGACCCGCGCGAGCGGCGAGCACGTCGTCCCAGCTCGGGTGCGGCTGCGAGAACACTGCCGGATCGTATGCCGCGGTGTCGGAGTCGTCGTGCGGCAATCCGGCTGGGTGATAAGGGTTTTCGAGCTCGAAGACGGCCCTCCCGAGCCAGGTGTCGGTCGCCATGACGAGGTGGCGCAGCGTCTGCGCGAGGGACCACTCCCCGGCGACCGAGGCGTCGACCGTGCTGTCGGGCATCGTGGATGCGCGGTGCAACGTTGCGGCCCAAGCGTTTTCGACGGCGTACCAGGCTGCGCGCAAACCCTCCGGCTCGGTCGCCCGGCGCAAGGCGCGTCCGGGGAAGCGGTGATTGAGTTCGGCATCGACGAGCGGCGCGACGTCGACCCCGTTGACCAGTAGGCGCCCACCGGGCTCCAGCAGCCAGGGGGAGTCGAGGTCCATCCCGGACACGTCGCTACCGCGGATGATCACTTCGCTGAAGTCGCAGTCGTCGAACCGCGAGCCGCGCAGGCTCGACCGCGGAACTGCCGGTTTCGTAGGCTCTCCGGTGGCTGGTCAGTCATGGGCGCTACCCTCACACGCACCGTGCCGGCCGCGCCAGCGACACCCATCGACGGTGCGTTGCGAGGTCCCGGCTGGCGGCTGCTTCGCCGGCCGCGACAGCCTGAATTTTAGGGCCGATTTCCCTTGTAGTCGCACACCTGTCATAGTACACTCGTGCTATGACGATCACTCTGTTGGACTCGCAGCCAGGCGGCGGTATGCCGTCCGGTGCGGTGTCGCGGGGTGGGTCGGCTGTCGTGGGGGTGCCGACGGGGGTGCTGCATGCGCTGGTGGACCAGGTGCAGGCCCGGTTGGCTGACCCGGCTGCTGGTGTGGTCGTGGGTGCTGCGGATATTGGTGAGGTGGAGCGGATCGCCCGTCGGGTGGAAGCGTTGCGGTTGGCGTTGGTGGCTCGGGCTGACCGGCAGCAGGTGCATCGCCGGACCGGTCATTCCTCGACCTCCGCGTGGGTGGCGTCAGCGACCCGTAGTGGTGGGGCTGATGCGGCGCGGAAGGTGCAGTTGGCCACCGCTCTGGATGGTGAGGGGTTGGCGGTGACCCGGGCGGCGTTCGACGCCGGTGACGTCTCTGGCCGGAGTGTGGGGATTATCGCCGCGACGATGGACAAACTCCCGGAGACGTTGACTGACGTTGAGCGGGTCAAGGTCGAAACGTCTCTCGTCCAGAAGGCGCAGCAGTTGAACCCGGGCCGGTTCTATCGGGCGGCGAAGTTCGCCCTCGCTGCTGCGGAACGTTCCGCGCAAGAGGTGGCTGAGCATGTCGAAGCCCAACTGATCGATCAGGAGTGTCGGGCGTATCGGTTGGCGGCGGTCACCATGCAAGACCTGGGGGATGGGACCACGCGACTGCAGGCGTTGTTGCCGACGTTCACCGCGCGGATGCTGGGGAAGGTGTTGCAGTCGATGACCGCACCCCGGCGTGATCATCTCCGCCAAGCCGCCGAAGCGCTCCTGGTTGATGGTCAGACCGCTGCTGGTGACCTGAGTGACGGGTCGGTCGCTGCCGACCTGCACGCTTCCACCCGCCAACCCACCCAAAGCACCACCATGCGCTCCGGCGACACTGCGGGTGCCGCCTTCGGGATCAACGCGTCCGCCGTCTCGGCCGAGGCCGCTCGCGACGCTGGCACGCTGGCGACCGCTGGAGTGGCCGAGCAGACTGTTGCTGGTGTCGGTGCGGGTCGGGGGGCGGGTCGGAATGCCGATTGGGCCGATATCGACTGGGCTCACCGCCGCGGACGGGCGTTGACTGAGTTGATCGAGCACTTGGACACCGAACGACTCACCGGCAAGGTCGCCGCCACCGTGATCGTCACGATGACCATGGAACAAGCCATCGGCGCCGCACAGGCGGCACTGGTACAGCAGTCGATCCGCCAGAGCACCGGGACCCTGTTGGAGATGACCCCCAGTGGTGGTGCCGCCAGCACCGACACCGGCACGTTGATCTCGGCCAGTGCCGCCCGGCGGATCGCCTGCCAAGCCGGGATCCTCCCCGCAGTCCTGGGTGGACCCGGGCAGGTCCTCGACCTCGGCCGACATCACCGGTTCTTCAGCGACCCGCAACGCACCGCCCTCGCCCTGATCTATGACACGTGTGCTGCGGATGGGTGTGACCGTCCGTTCGCGTGGTCAGAGTTGCACCACCAGCAGCCTTGGTCGAAAGGCGGGGTGACTGACCTTGATCACGCGATCCCGTTGTGTGGCTACCACCACCGGTTGATCCACCACCCCCACCACCGACACCACACCACCACCGACAACCCCGACAACCCCGGCGCCCTCGGCAACCCGGGCGCCAAGACCGTCCACTTCCACGAACACGCAACGCCCGGCACGAGTAGCCAGGTGGCGACAGGGGCGAGGTCTGCCTACGCGCGGCGGTAGCTGAGTGCTGCCCGGAGGCGACCCCTCGTCCCGATAGCGCGGGCGCACCAGCTGAGTAGCCGTGAGGGACCGGTGCGAACCGGTGAGAACCCGTGACGACCCGTAAGAACCCGTGAGGACCGGTGAAGACCCGTGAGGACCGGTGAGAACCCGTGAGAACCGGTGAGGACCCGATGGCAATCGCCGGTCACTGCTGGGCCTGGCACCCCTGGCGGTGGCATGACTGGGCCGCTCTTCGGGTATAGCCCCAGCACGGCACGCGCGACGACACGGCATACCGGCAGGCGGGCCAGTCGGGCAGCGTCCCGGACGGAAGGGGAGCGCAGTGAACAGACCGCATGTCGACATCGAGCAGCACGGCCCCGGCCGGTATGCCGTGCAGGCGAGTTCGTTCGCTGGCCCGGTGCGCTTCGACTTGGTGCTCGCCGACGAGGTCGGCATGCATTGGCTGGGCACCGATCCGGCGACCGCGCGCGCCATCGTCGTGTTTCTCCTGGACCGGCAGGATGCCGCGGACCTGCCCACCGAGGTCGACATTAATGCCGTCTTCGCCGCGTATCCCGATGCCGTCGGCGAGATCCGCGCGCTGCGCGACGGGTAACCGCAGACGGGGTGAGGCAGCGACGCGAGCCTCCGGCACTATGCCGACGACACCCTGACGGCGGCCTGCGAGGGCGGACTGGCTCGCCTGGCCGCACTCGTCACGTCGCGACAGGTTGCCCTGATGTGCGGCGAGCGACGTCGTGACGCTGCCACCGGCTGCTCGTGGCCAACACGCTCCTTGCCTCGTGAGTGCGTGAGCTCCGCAGCCATGTCTGCCCTTGGTCTTCGTCGCTTCCCCGGGCGACAGGCGATCACCCGCCAAAGCCCCTTCGGCGTCGCAGGTCAGCCTCACGTCAGGCCACGTTAGCCTCGGGTAAGCCGATCGTCCTGGCGTCGACGGCCGGTTGATAGCGTGCGGGAATGGGATCGGGGGAACAGGTCTTTCGGGTCGACCTGCACGGAGTGGTCGACCTGCTCAGTTCTGCGATCTACTCCTCTCCGCGGGTCTATCTGCGCGAACTCATCCAGAATGCCGCCGACGCCATTACCGCTCGCGCGCAACGCGATCCGGCATACATCACCGCGGGCATCCGGATCTCGCCGCTCGACGTCGCCGCTCCCGACACGTTCACCGTCACCGATGACGGCGTCGGGCTGACCCCTGAGGAGGTCGAGCGTTTCCTGGCGACCGTCGGGTCCTCGTCCAAGCGAGACCTGTTCGACCTGCCGCGCAGCGACTTCCTCGGCCGCTTCGGCATCGGCATGTTGAGTGCGCTCATGGTCGCCACCACGATCGAGGTCGAGACCCGCAGCATCACCGGCGGGCCGGGGCTGCGGTGGGTCGGTCGCGGCGACGGCAGCTACGACACCACGGTCTACGACGCTCAGACCACAGCCGGTATGCCGTTCGGCACGCGAGTCACGCTGCGTCCCCGTCCCGACGACGCTCCGCTGCTGCGCCAGCGGGCCGTCGTCGAGAACGCTGCGCGCTATGCCCGGTTCCTGGCGATCCCGATCCACATCGACCTGGCCGGTGGCGGGTCGGAAACCATCACCGAACCAGCGGTGTTCCTCACCGCGGCCGGCGCCGGTGTCTCACCGGAGGTCGTCCGGTTCGGGCGCGACCTGCTCGGGGAGCCGCCCTTCGACGTCATCCCGCTGGACATCCCGCAGACCGGCACTCGGGGCGTCGCCTATGTGCTGCCCTCGCCTCCGCCGCCCTCGGCCCGGCAGGCCCACCATGTCTATCTCGGCGGCATGTTGGTCAGCCACGAGGTGCGCGACCTCGCACCCGACTGGGCCTTCTTCGTCCGCTGTGTCGTGAGTTCCACCGAACTCACCCCGACTGCCTCGCGCGAGCAGATCGTCGACAACGCCACGCTCGCGGCGACCCGCGAGGCGATCGGCGCGGCCCTGCGCAGTTGGATGCTCGACCTGGAGCGCCGCCATCCGCTGCGCTTGGCGGCGTTCGTCGCCACCCATCACCTCGCCCTCAAGGCGCTGGTCGTCCACGGCGACGAGATCGCCCCGCTCGTCGTGCGACTCATCCCCATGGAGACCTCCCGCGGCCTGCAGTCGATCGCCGAGATCGTCGCGCACGATCCGGTCATCCGCGTGGTCGACACGACCGATCAGTTCCGCCAGGTCGTCGCGCTCTCCAACCCCGAGAACCCCGTCGTCAACTGCGGTCACACCTATGACCGCGAGGTCATCGCCCGGTTGCCCGAACTCATCCCCGGCGTCGTCGTCCGCCCGGTCTCGGTGTCCGATGTCGTCGAGCGGCTGCGCCCGGTCGACCCTCGCGATCTGCCGCGGGCGACCGCGCTCGAGGCGGCAGCCACTCGAGCGTTGGCACCGTGGCACACCCTCGCGGCCGCGCGCCTCGTCGACAACTCCGATGTGCCTGCGCTCGTGCTCACCGACCCCGACGTCATCCGGCGCACCGAGCGGGACCGCGCACGCGACTCGGCCCCGGGGCTGTGGTCACGACTGTTGGCTGCCACCGAGGAGACCGCCCACGGCGCGGCGGGCGCGGCCGGGGCAGCAGGCGCAGCAGGCGCGACGGGAGCCGCGGGCGCCGGTGGTCCGGTCAACGGCGCCGATGGCGCCTCGGCCGGGTCGGCCCCGGCTGCCCGGCTTGTGCTGAACTGGGCCAATGCCTTCATCCGCACCCTCGCCGACCGCAGCGACGAGGTCACCCTCGCGCGGGTCGTGCGGCTGCTGCACCTGCAAGCCATCGTCAGCAGCGGACGCCCGCTCACCCCTGCCGAGAACGCCGATCTCACCGCGGCGATGAGCGACCTCATCGCTTTGGCCCTGCCCGTCGAGGAGGACCCGTCATGACCAGCGCCCGCCACCGCGCCGCCGAACTCATCGCCCAGTCCGACCGGATGCCCTGGTCCCCCGAATGCGGGGCCTTGCTGCTGGACGCCGCGGCCATTGCCGACGCTGGGGGCGAAGACCAACTCGCGTATGCCGCGCGGCTTCGCCTCATCGATAACTGTTCGATCGTCGAGGACTCCGACCTGTTGTTGTCGACCTTCAGCCAGGCCCTGCAACAGCATCGGCGCGACCCGGAGCGTTTCCCGCTCCAGCCCGACTACCCGGAGCTGGACTGTCCCTGGATCGGCACCTCCGGGTTGGCGTGGTACTGGAAGTGGGTGTGCAGCCGCCTCATGCACAACCCCGCGGTCGCCCTGGCCGACCTGGTCGACACCGTCGAGGAAATGGCCGAGTTCTACCGCTCGTCCGGACTGCCCGGCAAGGCCGTTCTTCAGGAACGGCTCGCCCTGGCCGTCCATCGAGGAGACGTCCCGGCGATTCGGTCGCTCGTCGACCAGATCGAGATCACCCCCGATGACGACCTGGCCGACTGCGCGGCGTGTTCGCGCAGTTCGCTGGCCCGCGCGGCGCTGCTGTGCGGTGACGACGACCGGGCCTTGGCCATCATCGCCGATGTGCTCGACCGGGGGTTGACCTGCCGGGACGAACCGGCATACGGCATGGCGCTGGTCCTGCCGGCGCTGGCCGAGGCCGGTCGGGCCGAGGACCTGGCGACCTACCAAGCCCGCTCGGCCGCGGGGCTCACCGGTCCCGAAGGCGTCTACGTGCTGGCCCAGCAGGTCGCGATCCTGGCCCAATGCGGTCAGCCCCGCCGGGCGGTCACCCTGGTCAACCGGCACCTGAACTGGCTGGCCCACGACAAGGTCAACGTCCTGGGCCTCTTCGACGGGCTGCTCGCCATCGCGATCGCCGGCGAGCACGCGCTCGCGGCCGGGTTGGGACAGCTCCGTATGCCGTCCGCCGACGCCCCCGAACTGCTCGCCGTCCTCGCGCCCTGGGGCGGTGGCGCGGCCTGGACCGATGGGGTGGCGGCCGACGGTGCGGCCGCCGACGGGACGGCGACCGACGGGACGGCGACCGAAGAGGCGACGGCCGAAGAGGCGACGGCCGACGCAGCGGCGACCCGACGGCATACCGTCGCCGAAGGCGCCACCGTCGCGTCGCTCACCGCGCTGGCCTGGCGGACCGCGACCGAGATCGGGCGAGCCTTCGACGCGCGCAATGGCACGACCCGGTTCGCCGACGACGTGGCGCGGGCGCGGGTGCGGGCCACGACGACCTACGCCGACATGAACCTGCAGGTGACGCCCGAGCCCGAGGAAGCCTTCGCGGACTGGGGACGTCAGGCGATGACCCTCTTCCGGCTCGAACCCGCGCCCACGCCGGTGCCCCAGAACGGGTTGGACGCCGCTGACATCACCTGGGCATTGCACAGCGCGGGCCGCGACACCGAGGCCGAGTTGGTCGCCCGACAGGCCTTGGCCGACTACCCCGCCGCGCTGGACCGGGCGCGGGTGCTGCGCAGCCTGGCCGCCGGCCGGGCTCAGGACGGGGATCTCGACGGCGCGAGCGCCCTACTCGACGAACTGGCCGCGGCCGAGGCCGACGCCGGCTTTGCCGATTTCGCGGCGCTCACCCAGGACCTGGGGCTGCTCGGACTGCGCAAGTGCACGGCCGCCGACGCGCCGGAGGCGGCACGACTGCAGGCGGCCTGGGCAGCTGCGGGAGTCGATCCTGCGGTGGCCGCCCGGGCCCTGCTCAGACTGCGGGACGCCCTGGCCGACGCCGGCGATTTCGACGCGGTCGAGGCGCTCATCGATCTCGCCCGGCCACTGGACGGTGGGCCGCTCGACGCTCTGCAGCCAGGCTATGTCGGCGATGTCGAGGTCGTGGTCGCGTGGGAGCGAGCAGCCGCTGAGCAGACGCCGGAGCGGTGGGAGCGGGCGCGAAACCTCGCGAGCGCGCGGCTGGAGGTCGTCGAGCGAGAGGTCGCGCGCGCGATGCTGACGGCGGTCCTCGGCGAAGCGCTGCTGCATCTGGACCGGCCCGCCGAGGCCATCGGGCTGTTCACCGAGGCCTTCGAATACCACCAGCGGGTCAGCTCGGGCACGATCCGGGCCCAGGTCGCGTGCCGGCTCGCCGATGCGGCAGCGGCGGCTGGGGCCGTCACTGAGGCGCGGGCGGCGGCGACCTTCGCGGCCGAACTCGCGGAGCGGGACCGCTTGGCGAGCCGGTGCATGATCTGGGGCATGGCGGCCGAAGCCCTCGGTGTGGCCGGGGCGCTCGGCGATGCGCATGAGGTGGTCGATCATGCCTTGGACGACGCGGAGCTCACCGATCCGGGGCTGATGGCCCGCCTTTTCGACACGCGGGCCCGGGTCCGCGTCGCTCAGCGCAACTATGAGGGCGCAACCGATGACTACCTAGAGAGCGCCGGCTGCTGGGAGGCCGCCGGGCTGCCGAGCCACGAGGTCCGGGCTGCCCTGTCGGCCGCCCGGCTGTTGGCCGACCGGGGGTTGAACACCCAAGCCCGGGCCGTGTGCGCCGCGGCGCTGGCAACGGCGGAGGCACTGTCGGACGACCCCGAGACGGCCCAGCAGGCGCGCGATGTGCTCGCGCGGTTGGACGACCCGGGTGCCAGCGACAGCGACGGCAGTGACCAGCACGGATCGCACTGACACCACAGACCACGGATAAGAAAGGACGACGAGATGGGCATCTTCAACAAGTACCAGGAGGCGGCCGGGGGCACCGGCTCCCCGACGGCCTTCAGCCGCGAGCGAGTCAACGCCGCGTTGACCCGGCTTGAGGTGAACTTCGGCGTCGACGACGACGGCGACGCGATGGCGTGGTTCGGTGATCGCCAGTTCGTGCGCTTCGTCTCGATGGGGGAGTCGCTGGAGGTCTTCCAGGTCCGCAACATCTGGCTGCCGACGGTGCCGTCCTCGTTCCGGTCCGAGCTCATCGATCGCTGCAACACCTGGAACTCGGACCGCATCTGGCCCAAGACCTTCGTCCGGTCGGACGAGGACGGGATGCTCGTCGTCATGGCCGAGGTCAACGTCGACTTCGAGTGCGGCGTGAGCGATGCCCTCATCGAACAGACGATTCGGTGCGCGATCTCGACCGGTGGTGCGTTCTTCGACGAGCTGGAGGAGGCCTACCCGCAATACCCGGAGTGGCTTCCCCCCGCGACCTGAGCCATTTCGCTGCTTCACGAGCACCGAAGACACACATTGGCTCATGCCGTAGCGTCGCACCATGACACGCCTGGGCTATCAGATCCCCAACTTCACCTACCCCGACGTCGGCAGCGCTGGCCTGTTCGAGGTGGTTGCGCGTCAGGCGGTCGAGGCTGAGGAGAGTGGCTTCGACACCGTGCTGGTGATGGACCACTTCTACCAACTGCCGATGCTCGGCGATCCCGGCAACGCGATGCTCGAGTGCTACACGCTGCTGGCGGCGCTCGCGCAACACACCTCGCGGGTGCGGCTCAGCGCCCTCGTCACCGGCAACACCTATCGCAACCCGGCGCTGCTCGCGAAGGTGGTCACGACGCTCGACGTGGTCTCGGGCGGGCGGGCCCAGCTGGGCATCGGCGCGGGCTGGTACGAGCTCGAACACGACTCGCTCGGCTTCGAATTCGGCACCTTCACAGACCGTTTCGAGAAGTTGGAAGAGGCTCTGCAGATCATCACCGGGATGCTCCGCGGCACCCGTCCCAGCCTCCAAGGGCGCTGGTATGCCGTGCACGACGCCATCAACTCGCCGGCGCCGGTGGGCCGGATCCCGATCATGATCGGCGGTGGCGGCGAGCGCAAGACGCTGCGGATGGTCGCGCAGTATGCCGACGAGTCCAACATCATCTGCGCCCCCGACGAGATCCCGCGCAAGCTCGCGGCGCTCGACGAGCACTGTGAGCGGCTCGGGCGGGACCGCTCCGAGATCACGGTGACCTATCAGACGAGCGTCTGCATCGCGCCGACCCGCGAGCAGGCCCAGCGGGAGGCTGATGAGGCCGTGGCCCGCATCCCCGAACTCGCCGCTCGCAGAGGCGGACTCATCTGCGGCGACCCATCCGATGTGGCGGCGGTCTACCAGCGGATCATGGCCACCGGGGTCGACGGCGTCACGGTCAACGCCCCCGCCAATGGCCACATCGAGGGCCGGGTGCGTCTGCTCGGAGAGACGCTCGCGCCGTTGATCTGAGCCCGCCGACGCGCCCTGAGGCCCTCGCAGCCGCGACATGAGCCAATTCGCTGCTTCGCGACCGCTGAAGCCACGAAATGGCTCATGTCACGCAGCGAGCGCCGGTCGACTGGGTCGCCCGCGCCGCGCAGGCGCGGGCGTCAGGACCGGTAGGCCGGTGTCCGCTTGTGCAGGAACGCGGTGACCCCTTCCACCGCATCAGGGTGGCCGGCGACCTCACGCAGGGCCGCCTCCTCGAGGGCCAGCCCTTCCTCGATCGTCGCGTCGGTGCCACGTTGCACGGCTACCAGGGCTGCGGCGACGGCCACCGCAGGGTGTCGGGTGATCCGCGCGGCGAGGTCGAATGCTGCCCTGAGGACTTCCCCGTCAGGAACGACGGCATTGACCAGACCCCAGGTGTGGGCCTGCGCAGCGGAGAACGAGTCGCCGGAGAGGATGAGCTCGATGGCCCGTTTGCGGCCGGTATGCCGCCACAACCGCTGGGTCCCTCCGAAGGTCGGCAGGATGCCGATGGCGATCTCAGACTTGGCGAACCTGGCGCTCTCGGCCGCCACCGCCAGGTGGCAGGCTTCGACGACCTCGCAGCCGCCTCCGTAGGCCAAGCCGTTCACGGCTGCGATGACCGGCACCCGCATCGATTCGATCCGTCGGGTGACCCGATGGCCGGGGCGTAGGAACTCCCTCACCGCGGCGTCGCTACCGGTGGCGATGTGTGGCGCGAAGCCGCGGATGTCCGCCCCCGCGCAGAAGGCCCGGCCGGCGCCGGTGATGACTACCGCTCGCACGCCCGGGTCCGCGTCGGCGCCATCGAGGGCATCAGACAACCGAGCGAGAAGCTGGTTGCTCAGGGCGTTGAGCCGTTCGGGCCGGTTGAGGGTGAGGACCTGCACCGATCCCTCGCGGGTGACGCCCAGGGGGTCGGCGTCGTGGCGCTCGGCGGTCATGAGGCCCTGCCGGGGAAAGCGCGGACTACGCCGACCATGTCGAGCGGACCCAGGCCGGATCGAACAGCGTCGACGAGCAGCCCGTGGCATGCCTCCAGTACCGGGACCGGGACGCCCGCCTCGCGAGCGGCGCTGCGGATGAGCTCCGCGTTGCGCAGCACGTCGGCAAGGGCCGCCTGGGGGGTGAGGTCGTTGTCCGTCAGCTTGTCGAGCTTGACCCTGACGACGGGTGCGGACAACTGCCCCGAGCGCACCGCCTCGGCGAAGGTGGACAGGTCCAGCCCTTGCCGCTCGGCGAAGTGCCATGCTTCGGCCAGCGCAGTCACCATGCCGATGAGCAGGACATTGATCGCGAGCTTCATCTGCGTCGCTTTCGGCGGCAGCCCACACCGCAGGACCTGAGCGCACATGGCCTCGAAGACGGTCGCCAACTCGTCCAGCCGGTCACTCGGCCCTGCCGTCATCGCCACCAACGTCCCGGCCGCCGCGGGCACTCGCGATCCGGACACAGGCGCCTCGACATACCACCCACCCGACTCGCGCACCCGGGCGTCCAGCCACGCGGAGAACGACGGGTCGGTTGTGCCCATGTGGACGATTCCGCGCCCCCGGACGGCCGCGCGGAAGGTGGCACCGGCGGGTGCGAGGACCCGCGCGACGGCTTCCGCATCGGCCAGCATGACGATCGTCGCGTCGCAGGAGCCCACGACCTCGTATGCCGTCGCCGCGCGGGTGGCACCGGCCTCGACCAGCCGGTCGGCGGCCGGTCGAGATCTGTTCCACACCGTCAGCGGTATGCCGTGTCGACGCACGTTGGCCGCCATGGGCTCTCCCATGAGGCCGAGTCCAATGAATCCGACCTGCATGTGTTTCCTCCTGACCTCCGCGACTAAGACAAGTGTCATAGTGCCACACCACTATGACGTCCGTCCTAGGAACGACCGAAGCTCCGGTCAACCAGTGAGGAGGCGGATGAGCTGTCGTTCGAGGATGCGCAGCGGCTCGGTGCTGCGGCGGGCCCTGGACAGGACAATCGCCCCGGCCAGGCCGGAGAGGATGAAGGTGGACAGCTCCTCGGCATCTCGAGGCCCGAATCGAAGCTGAGCAAGGGCCTGACGAATGGGCTCCTGCCAGGTCTCCAAGGCGCGCTCGGCCGCCACCCGGACGGGCTGGTTGGTGTGGGCGCAATCGACAACGGCAGCCGCGACCGGGCATCCGCGTGCATACCCGTTGGCCTCTAGATCATCGATCCACCAGCGCACGATGACGCGGACCAGGCCCCGGGGGGTGGGCCGATTGCGTCGGAGGTAGGTCGCCACGACGTCTGCGGCGTATGACCCGGACCACTCCAGCGCCTCGCTGACAAGTTGGTCCTTCCCTCCCGGGAAGTAGTGCCTCAGCGACCCCCACGGGGCGTTGGCCTCCGCGACGAGCGGACGGAGTCCGGTGCCCTCGACGCCGTGTTCACGCAACTGCTTGACCATCGTGTAGACGAGGCGCTCCCGTGGGCTGCTCATGGATCCCCTTGCGTTGGCTTACGACATCTGTATTATGCGTGACACCACCCACTAATACAGTTGTCATAATTTGGATGGAGGAGTGTGCGGTGACCGGCAGCGGAGGTCCGACGCTTACCGACGGCCACGGGCAGGACGTCGCCGCAGCCCCATGTGCGCTTCCGGCCGATGGACCGATGGAGCCGACTGGGCCGAACGAGCCGATGCGGCCGATGGAGCCGACTGGGCCGAACGAGCCGATGCGACCGATGCGGCCGTTGCTCGCTCCGCCGACCGGCAGTCGCGTCGGTGGTTCGCGGCAGCGTCCGCAGGATTCGTCGAGATCGTCGGGTCCTGCCCGCGTGACCGGCTCACCGATCCGGCCCTGGGTGAGTGGACCTTGAGGGATCTCGTCGGCCACGCATCACGCGCCTACCTCACCCTCGAGGACTACCTCGAGGCGGGCCGGCCAGCCTGCGCCGCCGGCCCGAGCGACGGTCGCCAAGACTCTCACCGGACCCCCGAACCCACGGCCGGCCGGCGGCCCCCCCGCCTCGGCAGCCCGACGGCATACCTGCTCGCAGCCCGCAGCGGCCTGGCGGATCCCACCGCCGTCCGCGACCGCGGACGGGTGGCCGGCGAAGCGCTGGGCGACAACCCTGGGCAAGCCGTCGCGCGCTTGGCAGCCCGAGCGGTCGCCTTGGTGGCCAGGACGTCCGGGGATGCCGAGGTGCTGACCCCAGTGGGCCGGATGGTCCTGTCGGACTACCTGCCGACCCGGGCCTTCGAGCTGACCGTGCACGGCCTGGACATTGCCAGGGCGGTGGGCCGACGCCCCCCGGCCGCCCTGCGGGTTGCCCTCCGGCCGGCGCTGCACCTGTGTGCGGACCTGCTCTCCGGCGATGACCGGATGACCGTGTTGGTGGCGCTCACCGGGCGCGCGGCCCTGCCGCACCGGTTCTCGCTTGTCTGACACCGACCGCCTCGTGCCTTCGCCGTCGCCCGATCGTCCGACCACCACCACCGAGGAGTTCCCATGATCGTCAATCGCACGCCTGCGCTGCAGGACCACATCGATATTGCCGCCCCGATCAGCCGGGTGTGGCACATGGTCAGTGATCTGCGGCGGATGGCCGACTGGAGCCCTCAGGTCGACGCCTGCGAATTCGACGAGGGACACCAGCCGGGCATCGTGGGCGCCCGATTCACCAACCACAACCGGCATCTCGATGTGCGCTGGCGCACCCATGGCGAAATCGTGCGCTGGGTCGCTGAGCGGGAGATTGCCTTCCGCATCGACGAAAACTACGTCGTCTGGGTGTTGCGTCTCGAGGGGCTCCGCCCCGGCCTCACCCGGTTGACCGAAGCCCGCGAGACCCCGGAGGGCATTTCGGACTTCGCTTTGGGCCGGGTCGAGGCTTACCTCGGTGGCCAGGAGACCTTCGCGGCGGCGATGCGTGACAACGTGCAGGCCACCCTGCGGGCCATCAAGGCGGCCGCGGAGGCCGAGGCGCCCGAGCGCTGATCCACAGTGACGCGCAGCTGGCCGATCTCGGCGCCGGCAAGCGCGCGCCGTTGCCGAGTGGGTGGCTTCCGCGGTCCGTGAGACCGCCCGACCCGGCTGAGCCGACGCGCTGGAGGCGGACGGCATACCGGAGCTGCCGAGGAGTGCGTGCCTAGCGTCCGGCGAGGGCGAGACTCTCGTGCTCGGGACACGCCACGCGCAACTGGTCGGGGGTGAGGGCCTGGCGCAACAGGCCGCACCAGTCGTCGCCGTCCGGGCGGCTGTCCCGGAAGCGGCACGTCTTGCACGACCGGTCGACCGTGATCACTCCCTGCGCGTGCAGGTCGCCGATGAGGGTGAGCACCACGTCGAGGGCGGCCCCTTTGCGCTCCGGGGACATGCTCTCCAGCGAGGTCCGCAGGCTGGCCCGCTCCCGATTCATCGCCTGGGCGAGGTCGAGCCCAGCGGGCGTCAGCGCGAGCAGTCGGCGGCGTCGATCGGTGTCGTCCGGTTCCTCGGTGATCAAGCCCTTGGTCCGCAGGGTGGCCAGCGTGTCCGCAATGGTCGACGCCGCCACGTCGAGCCGGCGGGCGACCTCGCCGGCCACCGGTGGGGTGACCCCGGCATCAAGCATGACGACGACCTCGATCTGCAACGGCGACAGCCGCCACTGGGTGGCCATCGTCTGCAGGAACGCCCGGCGTCCATGCCCGAGTCGCTCGACAGCGTCGAGAAGGCGCTGGTCCAGGGGTGGGAGGGCGGTCACGGCGCACACTTTACAGGAGTCCTATCTAATGACAGACTGAGCAAACGATAGGACTCCTACGAGATTGGAGCGGCCATGACTAACCCCCACGGGTACCGATTCGGGGACCGCACGCTGTCCCAGAGCCCGGTGACCATGACAGACCTCGACCGGCTCAAAGCGACCCTGCTCTGGTCGGACGAGGACACCGCCGCGTTGCACCGTGCCGGCGACATCCTCGGGCCGCGGGCCGAAGCCGTCCTCGACGTGTGGTACGGGTTCGTCGGGTCGAGCCCGCATCTGGTCAGCTTCTTCGCCGGTGCGGATGGCAATCCTGACGGTGACTACCTCACCGCGGTGCGACGGCGGTTCGCCCGCTGGATCACCGACACCTGCCACGCCGACTACGACCAGACCTGGCTGGACTGGCAGCACGAGATCGCCACCCGGCATACCGCAGCAGGCAAGAACCGCACCGACGGCGTGGAGTCGACCTCGGCTGAGGTGTCGATGCGCTACCTGGTGGCGTTCATCGTCCCGCTCACGCTGACCATCCGCGGCTTCCTGGCCGAGGGTGCGGCGGACCCGGCCGACGTCGAGGCGATGTATAACGCCTGGTTCAAGGCGGTCACCCTCACGGCCACGCTGTGGACGGAGCCCTACACGTCCTCCTGGTAACAGCAGGGGTATGCCGTCGCGCCTCCGCCTGAGCGCCGGGTGTGCCAGAGTTCCCGCATGGCCGCAGTCACCGTCCGCACCCGCATCGAACCTCGCGGCCCCGCCGGCGCGCTGATCCTCAGTGACGCCGAGGTCGCGACCCTGGGGGCCGGCAAGCGCGCAGCGGTCGTCGTGACGATCGGCGGACGCAGCGCTCGGCTGCGGCTGGCCGTCATGGGCGGGGAAAACCTCATCGGCCTGAGCAAGGCCAACCGCGCCCTGCTCGGCGTCGAGGTCGGCGACGAGGTCACGGCGGTCGTCTCGGTCGACGACGCACCTCGCGAGGTCGAGCTGCCGCCGGCCCTCGCCGAGGCGTTGGCGGGCGACGAGGTGGCGCGCACGGCATACGAGAAGCTGCCCTTCACGCACCGCAAGGAGTATGCCGAGTGGGTGGCTTCCGCGGTCCGTGAGACCACCCGGGCGGGGCGGGTCGAGAAGGCCGTGCAGATGTTGCGCGCCGGCCGGACCGTGTCGTGACCGACGACCACGACCACCCGCATGACCACCATGACGACCACGACCACGACGACCACGACGACCACCCTGTGGGGACGCGCACGGCATACCGTCTCGGAGCTCTTCGGCGGCCACTCGCACGACGCCGCCGACCAGGTCGACGACGCGCTGGAAGCCGACAGCCGCGGCCGGCGGGCGCTGTGGATCAGCTTCGGGGTCTTGGTCGTCACCGCCGTGCTGCAGGGCATCGTCGTCTGGCTCTCCAGCAGCGTCGCGTTGCTCGGCGACACCCTGCACAACATCGCCGATGCGCTGACCACCTTCCCGATCCTCATCGCCTTTGCGCTGGCGCGGCGAGCGGCCAATGACCGCTTCACCTACGGCTACGGGCGGGCCGAAGACCTCGCCGGAGTCTTCGTCGTGGCGATGATCGCGCTCTCGGCTGCGGTCGCGGCATACGAGGCCATCCAACGGCTGCTGCATCCGGAGCCGATATCCCACCTGCTCGCGGTGGCCGGGGCGGCGTTGGTCGGTTTCGTCGGCAACGAGGTCGTCGCGCGCTATCGCATCCGGGTCGGCCGGCAGATCGGCTCGGCTGCTTTGATCGCCGATGGCCTGCATGCGCGCACCGACGGATTTACTTCTCTCGCAGTGCTCTTGGGGGTGGCCGGAGTCGCCCTGGGTTGGGATTGGGCCGACCCGGTCATCGGCCTGGCGATCACCGTCGCCCTGCTGGGAGTGTTGCGTTCAGCGGCCGTGCACGTCGGCGAGCGACTCATGGATGCCGTCGATCCCGACCTCGTCGCCCGCGCCCGAACGGCGATCGGCGGGGTCGAGGGGGTCACCTCGGTCGACTCATTGCGGCTGCGCTGGATCGGTCACACCCTGCATGCCGAAGCAGACATCACGACCCGGGCGACGGCGCTCGCCGTGGCCCATGACGTGGCCCACCACGCCGAGGAGCACCTGCTCGAAGCCCTGCCGAGACTGGCCAGCGCCACCGTCCACGTCAGCCCGGACGGTGTGCACGGCTGACCTCGGGCTGGGCGTCGGCCAGGAGTCGACCGAACCCGTCCAGGAGCAGGTCCAGTCCGAACTCGAACTCCGCCTGGTCGTCACACCCGGGACCGACAATGCCGCTGGGGTCGTGTCGCGCGGCCATCGCGATCTGGGCGACATGCGGGTATGCCGTCGCGAGCTGCCGGAACATCTCTGCTTGCGCTGCGAGCGTGACGGGGTCGGGCTCCTCGTCCGGCGCGGGCGCGGGTGCCGCGGGCGGGCTGGGGAAGACCTCGAGATTGAACCCCCAGACCCGGCTGCCGAGCGTGTGCATGACCTGATGGGTGAGCGCGGCCGGGAAACCGCCGGCGGTGAACGTGGCGATGACCGAGTCGAGGTAACCGAAGGCCGCCGGGCTGGGTTGGGTCCGGGACGCCAACACCTGTGAAGCCCAGGGGTGGGCGAGCATGACCCGGCGGGCGCCGAGGATGCGCTCGCGGGTGGCGGTGTGCCAGTCCGTGTCGGTCGGCGCGGGGGGGATCTGGGCGATGACGGCATCGACCATGCCGCCGAGCAGCTCGTCCTTGTTGGCCACGTGCTTGTAGAGGGCCATGGGAACCACCCCGAGCTCCCGCGCCAGGCTCCGCATGCTCACCTCGGGCAGGCCGGCCAGGTCGGCGAGGTCGAGGGCCGCTTGCAGCACGGTCGCCCGGTTGAGCGGGGCTCGGGTCATTGGGGTTCGGGCCAGGGGGGCTCGGTCCCGCGGGGTCCCGCCCCGGTCCCGCGGCGACCCGCCCCGGTCCCTCGGGGCTCGGTTGAGCGGCGACCCGCCCCGGTCCCGCGGCGACCCGCCCCGGTCCCGTGGTGCCGGCACCGCGTCGGGGTCGGTGTGACGAACCACGGCTGCCGGCCTCTCCTCATCGACTTGACAGGTGTACAGCGTACACGTACTGTCCTCACTATCCGAGGTGTACGTCGTACACCTCCCTCGATCAGGCCAAGCAGTCTGGAGCTCTTCCATGTCCCCAACCCGCCGCACATCCCTGCTCGCTGGGGTCTTCTACCTCGTGACCTTCGTGTCCATCCCCACCCTCACCCTGTATGCCGATGCCAAGACCCGGGGATTCACCACCGGACTGGGCTCGGACTCGTCCGCCGTCCTCGGGGCCTTCCTCGAGGTGGTCGTGGGTCTGGCCGGCATCGGCACGGCGGTGACGCTCTACCCGGTCGTGCGGCGTTATGGCGAGCAGTTGGCGCTCGGGTTCGTCACCGCCCGCGTGCTCGAAGCCGCGATGATCTTCAGCGGCGTCGCCGCCATCATGACCCTTGTCTCTCTCCACCGATCTGGTTCTGGCGGAGCCGATTCCGCAACGCTTCTCGTTGCTGGTGACGCTCTCGTCGGCACCTACAACTGGTCCTTCATGCTCGGTCAGAGCCTCATGCCGGGGCTCAACGCGCTGCTGCTGGGCACCTTGCTCTATCGCTCCGGACTCGTGGCCCGGGTCATCCCGCTCATCGGCCTCGTCGGCGCTCCGATCCACCTCACGGCCGTCGTGCTGAGCTTCTTCGGCGTCATCGGGCAGATTTCGACCTGGACCTTGCTCGCCGCATTGCCCATCGCCGCCTGGGAGTTCTCCCTCGGGGTCTACCTCGTCGTCAAGGGTCTACGCGCCCCGTCGACCGAGCGCCAGGCAGTCGACGTCCACCGCCCAGCCACCCCCGACCTGCTTCCCGCCTGAGCCCTGGCGCTCACCCACGGCGGCGCAGCGGGGTATGCCGGCCCACCGGCATACCCCGCTGTGTCTTCCCGAAGCGTCGGATGCGGCGAGCTCAGCGGTGAGCCCTCGGCCCCAGCTGGAGGTCGGCCGGCTTGGCCGGCGCGACGACGGCAGTCGAGGTGTCGAAGCGGATCGAGGACGGTCCAGCGGCGCCGGCAGCTTCGGTTGCCGTTCAGCATCTGCACCACGCGCCCACTGCCGTGACCCGCGTCCCGACCAGCAGCCTCGGTCAGGGGCGCTGGCGGGCCGTCGGCGGACCGTAGCCGTCCACGCTGGTCGACAGCGGCGGGTCCTCGAGCATCGAGGGTGCCGGCACGGGCGGAGCGTGTTGGTCCAGCGGGTCGTCGCTGGGCACCCCCGGCCCGTGTTGGCTCAGGAAGCGCCCCGCCAGCGCCGTCGAGGGGTGCAGGGCAGCCGCCGCGACGACGCCGATGGCCGCGATGACCAGCCAGCCGGTCGCGCCCCAGGTCATCGCCAGGAAGGTGTAGACGGCCGGCGCCCAGACCTTGCCGAGCGTGCCGCTCAACTCGGCGGCACCGGCATACTCGCCGCGACGCCGGGGGTCCATGAGGGCGGCCTCGAAGGACCAACTTGCCGCCGACAGATAGAGCTCGGCACCGGTCACCGTCACATGCCCGAGCCAGACGAGGGCGATCGTCACCCAGCCGATGGTGTCGTGGGTGGCCAACGTGATGAGGCAGGAGACGACGAAGAACGTCGTCGACACCCGGATCGCCCGCAGCGCCGTCGACACATCCCGCACCCCGCGCGCCGCCGCCATCGGCAGGAAGATGCACATGACGGTGTTGGTGCCGAAGAGGAACGCAAGCAGCACCCGGGGTGCGTCGGTCTTCTCGACCAGCCACAGCGGGATGACGATGTTGAGCAGCACCTGGTTGGTCCACAGCACGCCGCCCAAGAAGGTCGTCAGCAGCCAGCCGGGATTGCGCAAGGGGCCGGGGCCGGGGAGCTTGATGGTGCGTTCGGCCGGGGTGCGCTCGTCATGCGGGGCATTCGGCAGCCGTCGGATCGCCAGCGCGTTGCCGAGGAAGGCCACGGTCGTCACCCAGGGCAGCGCATGGAGCACGTCGTTGGAGTGGAAGGCCAGCGCAATGCCCCCGAGCATCGACCCGAGGGTGAACCCGACGTTGAGCGCCGAATACATGTAGGCGCGTGACGTGACCCGCTCGTCGGGCGGGAGGACGTCGATCGTGTATGCCGAGTGCGACGCCCCACCGAGGGACCCCACCACTTGCATGACGATGGCCATGATGACGTAGCCACGAAATCCGTGGATGAACGGCCACATCGCGAACCCCACTGAGTGCCCGAGGGCGCTGAGGGACCACATGAGCTTGGGCCCAAACCGGTCGACCAGTCGGCCAGCCGGCACCGCCGCGAGGAACGCCGCAACCCCCGCGATGGTGAGCCCGAGCCCCACCTGGGCAGCCGTCAGCCCGACGATCTGGGTGAAGAAGACCGCTGACCCGGTCGTGAAGGTGCCCTCACCCAGCGCAAACAGCAGCGACTGCCGCGCGAGGCGCCCCGCGAGTGGCGACGGCGCCCGGAAGCGCGTGGCCAAGGAGCTGAGGGCGCCGGACATAGTCGTCGAGTCTGACACGTATGCCGTGGGGTCGCCTGCCGTTATTCGGTGGGCCTGCGGTGGCGGCAGCCGGGGTCATGAGCGAGGCGGCGACGATGGCTGCGCCGACGAGGGTAAGCGCAGGGGCGTCGCTGCCGGGGCCTTGGGGTGCGGGAAACGCGGCGGGTTGGAAGGTTTGCCGGCATGTCGGGGACTGGCGCCGCGGGAAACGCGGCGGGTTGGAAGGTTTGCCGGCATGTCGGGGACTGGGGGTGCGGGAAACGCGGCGGGTTGGAAGGTTTGCCGGCATACCGGGGCCTGGGGGTGCGGGAAACGCGGCGGGTCGGAAGGTTTGCCGGCTGTTGCGACCCCCCGGGGTGCCGGTTTGTCGGCGGGTCGGAAGGTTTCCCGGGATACCGGGGTCCGGCGGCGCGGGGAACGCGGCGGGTTGGAAGGTTTGCCGGCTGTAGGGACCCCCTGAGGTGCGGGTTTGTCGGCGGGTCGGAAGGTTTGACGGCGGGTTGGAAGGTTTGACGGCAGGCCGGGGCCTGGGGGTGCGGGGAACGCGGCGGGTTGGAAGGTTTGCCGGCAGGCCGGGGCCTGGGGGTGCGGGGAACGCGGCGGGTTGGAAGGTTTGCCGGCAGGCCGGGGCCTGGGCGTGCGGGGAACGCGGCGGGTTGGAAGGTTTGCCGGCATACCGTGGCCTGGGGGTGCGGGGAACGCGGCGGGTTGGAAGGTTTGCCGGCAGGCCGGGGCCTGGGGGTGCGGGGAACGCGGCGGGTTGGAAGGTTTGCCGGCATACCGTGGCCTGGGGGTGCGGGAAACGCGGCGGGTTGGAAGGTTTGCCGGCATACGGTGGCCTGGGGGTGCGGGGAACGGGGCGGGTTGGAAGGTTTGCCGGCATACCGTGGCCTGGCAGTGCGGGAAACGCGGCGGGTCGGAAGGTTTCCCGGCATACCGGGGCCTGGGGGTGCGGGAAACGCGGCGGGTTGGAAGGTTTGACGGCATACCCGGGCTGTATCACCCGCCTCCCGGCGCGCTCCTCCCAGATGAGCGGACCATCGGGTCCACCCGTGACGGCGAGGAGTTGCCATGCCCGGTTGGTATGTCCACATGGAGGCGGCGCACGACACCGCGGGGCGGCTGCGCGATGGCAACCTCCCGCCCGGGTTCGTGCTCACGCCGGCTGAGGCGCGGGCGATCGGCGAGCACTGTCACACCTGGCGCAACTACCTCGCGCTCGGCTCGCTTGGGCCGGACCTGTTCTACCTCCTGCCGGACTTCAAGAACACGACCGGCCAGGTGATCCGGCAGGTTGTCCAGTGGGCGCTGGACGTCTGGGAGGTGGTCGACGCAGAGTTCGTCAGCAAGTGGGAGAAGTGGATCGACCCCATCTCGACCAACCAGTCACAGCTCGCGTCGCAACTCACCGGCGGCCTGTCCACCCAACTCGCGCAGGTGCTCGACGAGCTCACGTCCGCGATCATGTCGGCCTTCAAGGGGCTGTTGGCGAGCATGGGCGACTGGTTCGGCGTGCTCACCTCGGGGGTGCCGCAGGGGTTCGGTGATGACGCGTTCTATTGGTCGGACATCTTCCATTACCGGCGCACGTATCAGTTCCCGTTCGTGCTCTTCCAGCAGGCCCAGGCGGCGCTTGCGGCGGCGACGACCGACACCGAGCGCCAGGACGCCGAGGCGCGGATCGCCTTCGCGGTCGGCTGGATGTCGCACTGCGCGACCGATGTCACCGGCCACCCCTTCACGAACGCCAAGTCCGGAGGCCCCTACCGCGACCACTGGCAGCGGCACCATCTCGTCGAGAACCACATGGACGCGGAGAACTACGGCGCACGGCATACCGGGCCTTTGTATGCCGAGTACGGCACCTCCGCGCTGCACTTCCGGCTCGCTTTCCGGCACCGCGACGACGCGCCCTACAACGGGCGCGACGATGCGCCGGCATACGACTACTTCGTCGGTTTCCCGGCCTACGACAACGGCGACGGACCGACCCCGACCGCTCACCGGCAGGAGTTCTTCGACCTCGATACCGGCCCGTTGCCTGGGCACCTCGTCGAGGGCCTGCTGGAGGCGATGGCCGCGACCTATCCCGACGGGCCGAAGATCCTCGCGCAGGACCCGCCGTTCTCGGCGACCGATCCCGCCTCCGGGCTGCCGGACGGGCGGCCCAACGAGGCGGCGATGGCGCAGATGTGGGAGATCGTCTATCGGTATCTCAAGATGACCAGCAGTGATGCGATCAGTCTCCGATTGCCGCCGCCACCAAGCCTTTTCACCGATCACAGCTTCCCGACGCCACCCGGCGGCAGCTCCGGTGTGGACGACGACCCGACGCGCGGCGCCGACGTCGATGACGACGACTCGTTCACCCTGCTCGACCTGCTGCTCGCGCTGTTCGCTTGGGCGGTCTATCTCGCCCAAGTCGTGCTCTGGCTGGCCACCGTGCTGCCCGGCCTCATCGTCGACGTCACGACCTTCCCGGCCCGCGAAGTCGTCTACTGGGCCGTCATCGTCCCCGCGTGGAATCTCTACCTGCTGGCGCGCCGCGCCCTGGTCATGGCGGGCTTCGCGATGCCCAAACCGGCCGAGATCAACCCGTCGCTGACAACGCTCGGCCGGATGGGCTCCTACGACATCGCGTCCGCGCTCGACGCGCCCCTCGGCCTGCCGACCGCGCCGCCGCCGGTCACCGAGCCGTCGGGGCGGCTTGCGGCGACCGACGCCCAGGGCCTGGACCACGCCTATCCGCGCGGCATCGTCCGCGACCTGCCGGCCGCGATCAGCCGGCCCGACTTGGTCGGCGCCCTCGGGCTCACCTCGCCGCTGCGCTACCTGCCGGATGCGACGGGCGACGAGTTCAAGGCATCGGAGTGGATCGCGCCCTGGCGCTATCCGCTCACCAACCAAGCCGGTATGCCGGTCGCCCAAGAAGGCGCGGGCACGCACGTCGGGCCGTATGTCATCGGGTCGAACTCCACCGTGCTCCTGTCCGCGGTGGCCGGCGACCCGGGCGCGCGCGCTGATCTGGAGCAGGCCGGCTCGCCTGCCGAGACCGAGAAGGTGCTCGACGTCCGGCTCCCCGCAGACCAACACCTCGGCGGACCGGTCGACTACGGGATGTATCTCGTCGGGCGGATGGCGCGCGAGGTCGGCAACCCAAACTTCGGGGTGCCCGACTTCAACCTCGACAGCGACCGGGGTTACGCCTGGCACTGCTGGGACTGGGACCGCAGCGCCCTGCCGTGCGTCCCGGACATCACCCCGGTGCCGGCCCCGGTCACCCCGGCCAACCCGGCGGGCGTCGAGGACTTCGGGTACCCCAAGCCGTGCACCTCGCCGCAGCTCTTCCACGCCGACCACGACTGCCCTGCCGCGCCGAACCAGTGGTACGACCCCGGCGTCGCCCTGGGCGTCCACTACCTGCCGGTCACCCCGAGCAACCCCGGCACCTGCGTGCCCCCCGTCCGGATTCCCGAGAACACCGATCCCGAGTGGCGAGCCCGGCTCGACCACGGGAAGGGCTGACCATGTCCCCGACTCCCCGCCGCCGTGACGTCATCCGGCGCGACAAGAACCGCCGCGGCGACACCCACCCCGTGCTCACTCCCGAGCAGGACAAGGAGCAGCGCGGGGACAGCCCGCCCGGATCGATCGGCGGCTCCAAGCGTCCGGACGGTGACCTCACCCCCGGGTGGACCCCCGACGGTGCCGGCGAGATCGCCCGCCAACTGCACGGCGAGCTGCTCGACCTCGGCAAGGAACGCCGCCCCCATCGCGAGGACGTCTACCCCTACCTGCTCATCCGGGCCTACAGCCCCGGCGACCGCGGCGCCCGGCCCGCCTGGCCACCCAGGCCGAGCTGGGAGTCTCCCGACATCGCGCTCATCGACGCGGCATACACCGGGCCGTTCGACCCGTCCCGGCTGGTCGTGTCACCGACCGCAGGGCGTCGCTACCGGGTCTTCGTGCGGATCTGGAACCTCGGCCTGCTGCCGGCTGTCGGCGTGCACGTGCGCGCCTGGTTCGTCAATCCCGGCTTCTTTGGCGGCAATCCGAGCAACCCGGCATACCAGCCGGTCCTCATCGGTGGCGCGATGGTCAACCTCGAGGACCGCACCCGACCCGGCGCGACCGCCGTCGTCGAACTGGACCGCACCTGGGACATCCCGCTCACCCTGACCGGCCACGAGTGCCTCATGGCGTCGGTGAGCTGCCCCCTGGATCCGTGGTCCGGCGTGCTCGATGCCAACCATGATCGGCACGTCGGCCAGCGCAATCTCCAGATCCTCGCCGGCACGGCCAATGCGATGCCGATCATCGGCACCCTTGGCGCGCTGGTCACCAAGGCCGGCACGCTCGAGATCACCCACGGGATGGGCGCGGTGACTGCGCTCGTGCGTGGGGTGATGGGGACGACCAAGACGGAGGCTGGGACGGCGGCGCGGCTGCGGCCGCCGGCGGCCAAGGCGGTGACGCTCGGAGTCGCGGCCGGGACCGGTCGGCATCTGGCGACGATGTTCGCCACCGACCGCGGCTGGCTGGTCGCCGACTCGGCTCGGGTGTGGAAGGCGGCGCTCGAGTTCGGTCTGGTCAAACCCTCCCGTATGCCGTCCGCTCGCCACCCCTTCGCCAAGCCGGGGATGACCCGCAGATTCATCGAGAAGCTCGGGCCGGACCTCTATGAACAGGTGGGCGTGGTCCTGGTGACCGACGCCGATCAGGCGCTGATCCAGGGATTGCAGGAGATCTGGGGGCTGCGCGAGGGGTCTGCGGGTGCGCTGGCCGAGGCGCTGACCGGCGGTGTCGCTGGTGCCGGTGTCCAGTCGAAGGGTCGGGCCGCGCATCTGCTCCGGTTCGCTCACCACGATCCCGAGGTGGACGAAACCGGCGGCTACTCCCTAGTCGTCATCGGCTGACCAACGGGCGAATTCGTGGGGCGGTTGCCCAGAGTTCGGCGAACCGTTGTGGACAGGGACAGCGTGTGCACTAGCCTGGAAATTCACGCAATGGGGGCGGACCGGCATACCGGAGTCGGTCGTGGGGCCTCCATGCCAGCCAGGACGAGGACTCCATGAGCGACGGCAACACCGGTCACCCCTCCCACGCGGCGATGACCGGTCCGTTCCAGGTGCCCGTGACCGACTTCCGCAAGCTCGGCCCGCTGCGCAGCCCGTCGCACCCGCTGGCGCTGCGCGAGGTGTCGGCCCCGGAGCGCACCGTCGAGGGCTTCATCAAGGAGTTCCTCCACGAGTTGAGCTTCGGCGAAGGCGTGTCGCTGAGCCGCTCGACGATCAATCACCAATACATCGCGCTGGCCCGCACCGTGCGGCAGTACCTCATGGCCGACTGGCTGGAGACCGCCAACCGCCGCCGTCGCCGCCCGGCCAAGATGGTCGGCTATCTCTCGGCGGAATACCTGCTCGGGCGGCAGCTGGGCAACGCGCTCATGGCGACCGCGATGACCGACATCGTCGAGCAGGCCATGACCGCGTGCGGCCTCGACCTCACCGTGCTGCGCGCCCAGGAGGTCGAGCCGGGCCTGGGCAACGGTGGCCTGGGCCGCCTGGCCGCCTGCTTCATCGACTCGCTCGCGACGATGGACGTCAGCTGCATCGGCTATGGCATCCGCTACGAATACGGCATCTTCCGCCAGCAGTTCGTTGACGGACGTCAGGTCGAGGTGCCCGACTCGTGGCTCTCGCTCGGTGCGCCGTGGGAGTTCCACAACCCCGAGCGTGCGGTGCGTGTCGACTTCGGTGGCTACACCGAGGCATACCAGGGCGACGACAGTCGCACCCGCAGCCGGTGGGTGCCGGCGTGGAACGTCATGGGCATCCCCTACAACTACATGGTTCCCGGCTACCGCAACGGCGTCGTCAACACGCTGCGGCTGTGGAGCGCCGAGGCGACCCGGGCGTTCGACCTGGCCACCTTCAACTCCGGTGACTATGCCGAGGCGGTGCGCGCCCAGACCTTCGCCGAGAACATCTCCAAGGTGCTCTACCCCGAGGACTCCACGCCGCAGGGTCGCGAGCTGCGCCTGCAGCAGCAGTACTTCTTCGTCGCCTGCTCGCTCAAGGACTACATCCAGGGCACCCTCGAGGCCGACCTCGACATCACGACCCTGCCCGACCGAATTGTCTTCCAGCTCAACGACACTCACCCGGTCATCGCGGTCCCCGAGCTCATGCGACTGCTGCTCGACGAATACAACCTGGAGTGGGAGCAAGCCTGGGACATCACCCGGCGCTGCTTCGCCTACACCTGTCACACCCTGCTGCCCGAGGCATTGGAGGTGTGGCCGGTCGACCTCGTGGGACGGCTGCTGCCGCGCCACCTGGAGATCATCTTCCGGATCAACGAGCAGTTCTGCGCTGAGGTCCGCGAGGCCTTCCCCGGTGACGAGGCGCGGGTGCGCCGCATGTCGATCGTCTCCGATCAGCCCTTCCAGGCCGTGCGGATGGCCCACCTCGCGACCGTCGCCTCGACCAAGGTCAACGGGGTCGCCGAGCTGCACTCGCAGTTGCTGCGCGACAAGGTGCTGCCGGACTTCTCCGAGCTGTGGCCGGACCGCTTCACCAATGTCACCAACGGGGTCACCCCCCGGCGCTTCCTCAAGATGCAGAACCCGGCGCTGTCCGAGGTCATCACCGAGGCCATCGGCGACGGCTGGGTCACCGACCTCGACCAGCTCAAAGGCCTCGAGCCGTATGCCGATGACCCGGCTTTCCGGGACGCGTTCCGGGCGGCGAAGGCCGAGAACAAGGACCGGCTCTACTCGCTGCTCGCACGTCGCGAGGGCATCGTCCTTCCCCCGGGTCACCTCGTCGATGTCATGGTCAAGCGGCTGCACGAATACAAGCGCCAGATGCTCAAGGTGCTGCACATCGTCTCGACCTACGAGGGGATCATCTCTGGTGAGGTCGACCCCATGACGATCACGCCGCGCATCGTGATGTTCGGCGCCAAGGCGGCCCCGGGCTACTTCATGGCCAAGGAGATCATCTACCTCATCAACGGGGTGGCCTCGGTCATCAACAGCGACCCGCGGGTGCAGCAGCGCCTAGTCGTTGCCTTCCCGGCCAACTACAACGTGACCAGCGCCGAGAAGATCATCCCGGCGGCCGACCTGTCCGAGCAGATCTCGCTGGCGGGCAAGGAGGCGTCCGGCACCGGCAACATGAAGTTCGCCCTCAACGGGGCGCTGACCATCGGCACCGACGACGGAGCCAATGTCGAGATCCGGCGCCTGGTCGGCGATGACAACTTCTTCCTCTTCGGCATGAGCGAGCCGGAGGTTGCCGCGTTGCAGGCCCAGGGTTACCACTCCGCGGCCTACTACGAGTCCAACGCGACGCTGCGCCGCACCCTTGACCTCATCGCGAGCGGCGTCTTCACCGGCGGCAGCCGGCAAGCCACCAGCCCGATCATCGGTGATCTGCTCGGCAGCGACCGCTACCTCGTGCTGGCCGACTTCCAGTCCTACCTCGACGCGCAGGCGCGGGTCGACACGGCATACCAGGATGTCGATGGGTGGACCCGTTCGGCGATCCTCAATGTCGCGCGGTGCGGGTTCTTCTCCTCGGACCGCTCGATGCGCGACTACATCGACAAGGTCTGGCTGCTGGGCAAGAACTAGCGGCGGGTCAGCCGCGGCGGTCCAGCGCTCCGGTGATCCGGTTGCGCAGGATCGGCGCCGGCTGGGCCCCGATCATCGTGTCGACGACCTGTCCACGGTCCATGAGCAGGAGCATCGGAATGCTCTGGGCGCGGTAGCGCCGGGCCAGCACGGGCGAGTCGTCGACGTTGACCTTGACGACCTTGACCCGGCCGGCGAACTCGCGGCTGAGCGTCTCGAGCACCGGCGCGACCATTCGGCACGGGCCGCACCAGGGCGCCCACAGGTCGACGACGACGAGCGCCGAGGTCTCGACCACCGCGTCGAAATCGCTGTCACCGGCGTCGACCAGCCAGGGCAGGTCGGCCTTGCACGATGCGCACCGGGGGTGGCCGGACGCGACCTGGGGCAGTCGGTTCTTGGTGCCGCAAGAGGGGCACGCGATGACGGGCGACGGCATACCTCCAGGGTATGCCGTGTGGTCGCCGCCCCAGCAGCCGTGCACGCGGCCGCGCGGCCGCGGTTGCCTGCCTGCGGCCGATGGACAATAGAGCGATGGACGAGCCACGATCGACGACCGCCGACGAGCGCTGGGACCCGCCGGTCACCGCGGCCGTCCGCCTGGTGTCGGTCGTCGGCGACACGATGACGCACCTGGGCCAAATCGGCTACCTGCGTGGGCTGGCCGAGCGGTGTCGGGACCTGGCCCCATGATCTCCGCGAGGGCGCACCGCGTCGACTATGCCTGGTGGTCGACCCATGCCAGGGAGGGTGACCACTGTCTGCTCGGGTCGCTGCGCGGTGGCGATGTCACGGCCGCTCGGGAGGCGCTGCTGCGATATCTGCGGGGGCTGGAGCAATACCCCGCGTGGGTGGACGGCGTCGCACGGATCGTCGCCGTCGAGGGTGGCATGCGCGCGTATGCCGTTGCGCCGGATTCGCCCGACGAGGGCCTGGACGTTTACCTGCACTCCAGCGGCGAGGACGCCACCGACACGCTCTGTCACACCTCTCGCGAGGTCGCGGCGATCGTCCGCCGAGCCGGGGGCGACGGTCGGCTGACCTGGCGTCAGCTGCCTGCCGATCGGGCCGACCACCTGCTGCATTTCTGAGCGTCACCGGGGGGCTAGGGTCGAGCGGTGCTGCGCGTCGCAACCTTCAACGTCAACGGGATTCGAGCGGCGCATCGGCGGGGCTTTGGAGCGTGGCTCGCCGGCCGCGACTGCGCTGTCGTCGCGTTGCAGGAAGTGCGGGCCCCGATCGCGGCGCTGCCGGAGCGCGCGTTCGGGGACTACTTCACGGCATACGATCCGGGCACGGTCGCCGGCCGCAACGGGGTCGCGATTCTCACCCGTATGCCGCCCGCCGCCATCCGCGGCTGGGGTGCCCCGGCGGTGGTCTTGGGTCCCGATGGCGCGCCCGCCGAAGGGGTCGCCACCGAAGCCGACCACCCGGCATACCCGAGGTTGGCTCGTGAGTTGCGTGAATTCGCTTCTCAGGGAAGGTATCTCGAAGTCGACATGGCTGATGCGCCGCTCACGGTGGCATCGCTGTATGTGCCGAAGGGTGGACTGCCGGCGCACTTGCAGGTGCCGGGGCGGATGCGCGAGAAGCCCGACGGCGGGGCGAGGTATGAGCGGAAGATGCGCTTCCTCGCAGGGTTTGCCCGGCAGGTGACGGCGGCGCGGCGGGCGGCGCGAGCGCGCGGGCGGGAGTTCCTGCTCCTGGGGGACTTCAACATCGCGCACGGGCCGCTCGATGTCGTCAACTGGCGGCGACAGCATCGGACCGAGGGGTTCTTCCCGGAGGAGCGGGCCTGGCTCGACGGGCTGATCGGGCCGAGGCGGCTGGTCGACGTGGTGCGGCAGATGCATCCCGGCGTGCAGGGGCCGTATTCGTGGTGGAGCTGGCTCGGTGAATCCTTCGCCAACGACACGGGCTGGCGGATCGACCTGCACCTGGCGACGCCCGGGTTGGCGCGGTCGGCCGTGGCGGCGGTCGTCGACCGGGAGCCCTCGCGGGACGAGCGGCTCAGCGATCATGCGGCAGTCGTCGTTGACTATGCGACGCCGGCCGTGGGGTGACGTCCTGACGTCGCGTGGGGTGGGGGGGCTCCCCGCATACTGGACGGATGGCATACGACGAGGAGGTGGCTGCCCGAATCCGCGCCGCGGTGGCCGGCGAGCCGGGGCTGAGTGAGCAGCGGATGTTCGGTGGACTCGGGTTCCTGGTCAACGGCAACATGGCGGTCGCTGCCAGCAGCAAGGGCGGCGTGCTGGTCAGGGTCGACCCCCAGGCCGGAGCCGAGTTGCTCGGCGGCGGGGTGACGCCGATGGAGATGCGCGGTCGGACGATGTCGGGGTGGCTGCACGCCGACGCAACGGCGGTCGAGGCTGAGCGCGACTTGAAGCGGCTGGTCGAGGCGGGGTTGAGCTTCGCGCGCTCGCTGCCACCCAAGCGCTCCTGAACGCGGTCCGCGTGTGCGTTGGACGGGGCGGCTGAGACGCCGGTTTGCCGGGAAACCTTCCGACTCGGCGTGTATCCGGGCGGCTCGGGACTCGGTATGCCTGGAAACGTTCCGACTCGGCGTGTATTCGGGTGGCTCGGGACTCGGTATGCCGGGAAACCTTCCGACTCGGCGTGTATTCGGGTGGCTCGGGACTCGGTATGCCGGGAAACCTTCCGACTCGGCGTGTATTCGGGTGGCTCGGGCCCGGTAGCCGGGAAACCTTCCGACTCGGCGTATCCGCGCTGGGGCCCGTGCGGGAACCTCCCGGGCTAGGCCCCGGTGCCGGGAAACCTTCCGACCCGCCGACTCTTCTCGGCCGAGCGCGGCCACACAGGCCCGACTGAGCCGGCTCAGCCCCACCAGGCCTGAGCCAACAGCTCGAAGGACCGGTCGCGCATCGCGGGATCGTGGCAGTAGGTCGTGACGATCGCCTCGTCCAGCTCGAGGTCCGCGACGATCGCCTCGAGCTGGGCCACCACGGTCGCCGGTGAACCCACCGCCCGCACCGCCTGGAACCCTTCGACGAACCCTGCCACGTCAGGGCCGATCGCGGCGGCGAGGTCGCGCACGGGCGGTTGCAACGGCATACGGCGTCCGGTCCTGATCCCGGCGGCGAGTTGCTGCGCCGTGGTGAAGAGGTAGGCCGCTTCCTCGTCCGTCGGCGCGACCAAGACGTTGACGCCGGCCATGACATAGGGCTTCTCGATCTGCGCCGTCTCGAACTCGGCGCGGAATCGGCTCCGATACAACGCGATCGCGTCATGCCGCAGTTCGGGAGCGAAGTGCGAGGCGAAGGCATACGGCAGCCCCAGGAACGCCGCGACCTGGGCGCCGTCGAGGCTGGAGCCGAGCATCCACAACGGCACGCGCGTGCCGACGCCCGGGATGGCGACGGGACCGCGCTGGCCAGGCTGCGCAGGCGCCAGATAACGGTGCAGCGCAACGACATCCTCGACGAAGGTGTCGGTCGCGTCGGCTCCGCGGCGCAGCGCACGCGCGGTCATCGGGTCGGTGCCCGGCGCCCGCCCCAAGCCGAGGTCGATCCGGTCGCCATACATCTCACGCAGCGTCCGGTAATACTCGGCCACCATGAGCGGGCTGTGGTTGGGCAGCATCACCCCGCCCGCGCCGAGCCGGATCCGCTCGGTGTGCTCGGCGGCCCGCCCGATGAGCAATGACGTTGCGGCAGAGGCAAATGCGACAGAGTTGTGATGCTCGGCATACCAGAGTCGTTGGTAGCCAAGGCGGTCGGCGACTCTCGCCAGGCCGAGGGAGGACTGCACGGCGTCGCTCACGGACGAGCCGGCGCTCACGGGCACGAGATCGAGGATCGACAGCGGGATTCGGGTGCTCACCGCTCCACGGTATGCCGTGCGCCGACTTCCAGCGTCGGCCGCCCTGTCGAGCGCCCGCCTACCATGACCGGATGAGCGGTCGGGAGATCAGCAGCGTTGCCATCGTGGGCGCAGGCGCGATGGGCGCGATGTATGCCGTGCACTTCGCCGAGGCGGGCTTCCGGGTGACTCTCGTCGCGAGTGGGGAGCGGGCGCAACGGTTGGCGCGGGACGGCATACGGGTCAATGGGCGGCACTGGAGGTTCGCCGTCACTGACCCGACGGACCCGACGGACGCTACGGACGCGACCGACCCCGCCGACACCACCAGAACCGAGCCGCCGACCCCCGTGGACCTCGTCCTCGTTGCGGTCAAGGCGGCCCAGCTCGCCGAGGCGGTCGAGCTCATCGCCCCGCTCGTCGACGCCGGCACGACGATCATCTCCTCGCTCAACGGCCTGGACAGCGAGGAGGCCTTGGCCGAGCGTTATGACCCGGCGCAGGTGCTGCTGTCGATGGCCGCGGGCATGGAGACCCAGCGGGTGGCTGGTGAGGTGCAGTTCCGGCGGGTTGGGCGGTTCAGCATCGGCGTCGACAAGCGGCTGCATGACGACGGCCAATCCGAGCAGGCCGAGCGGGTCGCGGCCCTCGGCAGGGCCCTGGACCGGGCGCACTTGGCGTGGCAGCAGCCCGATGACGTCTTGCACGCGCTGTGGTGGAAGTTCATGGTCAATGTCGGCGCCAATCAGGCGTCGGCGCTCATGGGCGCGGCCTATGGCGTGCTCAAACCGCCTGGTCCGGCGCGCGATTTCATGAGCGCCCTGATGGCCGAGGTCATCGCGGTGGGTCGCGCCGAGGGCGTCCAACTCACGGACGCCGATCTCGCCCAATGGGACGCCGTGCTCGCCGGGCAACCCGACGACGGGCGCACGTCGACGCTGCAGGATGTCGAAGCCGGGCGCCCGACCGAGGTCGCCATCTTCGCCGGCCGGGTGGTGGGGCTGGGAGCAAAGCACGGCATACCGACGCCGTTCAACCAGACTGTGTTGTGGGTGCTCAGCGATTACGCGGCCCGGTTGCCTGCCGGACGCAACCGGCGACCCAGGTCAGAGCAGCGAGCTGGGGTCTGACGGGACGTCGACGGCATACCGCTGGAGGATCCTCGAGCGGCACGATCTGCAGCACCGCGGCGTTCGTCGCCGCGAGCACGACCGGCGCGGCGAACCCGGCCTCGTGGGCGCGCAGCCAGTTGCGCGCGGTGACGCACCAGCGGTCGCCGGGGCGCAGGCCGGGAAGCCGTAGGCCGGGCGCGGCGTCGACAGATCGTTGCCGATCATCCGCTGGTGGGCGAGGAACTCGCTCGTGACAACCGCGCAAATGGTGTGGCTGCCGATGTCTTCCGGGCCGCAGGCGCAGCTGCCGTCGCGGTAGAAGCCGGTGAGGGGATCGGTGCTGCAGGAGTCGAGTTCGCCGCCGAGCACGTTGCGCTGTGCCATGCCCCAGTATGCGGTGCGGGCGCGCCGCTCCGGGGGGTCGCGAAGGTCTGGCTTGGTGACCACTTGGCGACGGGCTGGGGACGGGCTGGCGACGGCTTGGCGACGGGTCCGCGTCCGGTTAGCGTCAAGGCCGTGACGTGGACGCAAGAGCTCGGCAGCCGGATCGGGCCGGCTGCGATCCGCCCGGAGCTGTCCGGGTCGACGCTGCTGCTGGTCATCGTGGGCGCGGTGCTCGTCGTGGGGCTGCCGGGTGTGTGGCGGCTGGCGCGTCTGCTCGTCACATTGGTCCACGAGCTCGGGCATGCGGTCGTGGGGGTGGCGGTGGGGCGGAGGTTCACCGGGTTCGTCGCGCTGGGATGCCTCGGGACATGCGGTGACCGTCGGGCGCAGTCGCGGCCCGGGGCAGGTGGCGATGGTGTGGGCGGGCTATGCCGCGCCTGCCGTCACTGCCGGACTGCTGGCCTGGGTGGCTGGATCAGGTTGGGGCGCAACAGTTCTCTTCGCTTCCCTGGTCGTGCTGGTGGTCGCGGCCCCGCGCATCCGATCGTTGTTGACGCTGCTGGTCTGGTTTCGCCGTGACCGGCGGGACCGGTGCGTTGTGGTGGTGGCGCGACGATGCCCGGCAGGCGGGAGTGTTGATCGGGGTGGCGCTCGTGCTGCTCGTCGGCGGGTGGCGGCATGTGCTGGCGGTGGCCGGTCGCCGCACGTCGGACGACGACCCGAGTGTGCTCGCCCGGCTCACCCACCTGCCCCGGTTCGGGTGGGTCGGCAGCTTCCTGCTGGTGCACATGGTGGCCACTTGGTGGGTCGCTCGGTCTTTGGTGCCGGCGCTCGCGACCTGACCGGGGGCGTCCGGGTCGTCGCGCGACGTGGGTTGGGGGGCAGTCGGATCGGTGGCCCTTTCGGTGAGCAAAGGCGACAATCGGGTATGCCGGGTGGACAAGTGCCGGTGCTGCGCCCTCGCGAGGTTCCGCTGGGCGGCATACGGGCCATGCCGTTGCCTGGTGTGCGTTTGACAGTGCGCGGACGACATGGAAGGAAGCTGTCATGAGCGATACCGCCGAAGCCGATCTCGTCGTCACCGACAACCCGGAGACGAGCCGTTTCGAGGCTCACCTGGGTGGTCGGCTGGCTGGATATGCGGAATACCAACAATCCGACAGCGTCATCACGTTTACCCACACGATCGTCAAGGACGGTTTCGCAGGGCAGGGCGTCGGCGGCCGGATGGTGCGCGCGGCACTCGACACGGTGGCCGCGTCGGAGGGCGTGCGAGTGATCGCACAATGCTCATTCGTCGCCGCGTTCATCGACAAGCACCCGGAATATCAGTCGCTGGTGGCGGCCTAACCCGCGTTGCTTGCTGTGCTTGCTGTGCTTGCTGTGCTTGTCACGCTTGCGGCGACCGTGCGGATCTGGTCGGGGGTGACCCGGCAGCAACCGCCGACCAGCCGGGCGCCGCTGGCGACCCAGTTCGCCGCAAGCCCTGGGATCGTCGGCGCGCCGGTCCAGCGGCGGGCTATGGCGTCCCACGTCTCGCCGCTGTTGGGATAGAAGACGACCGGTATGCCGTCCGCGGCCTGTCGCGCCGCGCTCGCCACGGGGTCGAATTCGGCTGGGTCGCAACAATTTGCGCCGACGGCGAGGCGGTTGGAAGTGGAGGCGACGATGCCGTAGGCCGCGGCAAGGGGTTCGCCGGGGCGGAGGCGGCCGTCGTGCGGCGTGACCGACAGCCAGAACGGCATACCAAGGGTGTCGAGTTCGGCGCAGAGGGCTTCGACCTCGCGCAGCGAGGGGATCGTCTCGACGGCGAGCACGTCGGGGTCGGCGTCAGCGAGGGCGTGGAGGCGCGGGCGGTGCCAGGCGCGCAGCTCGGCGACCGACAGCCGGTCGTCGCCGCGGTATTCGGAACCGTCGGCGAGCGTGGCGCCATATGGTCCGACCGAGCCGGCCACCCAGCGCTGGAGGCCGTCGTGGGCTTGGGCCGTGTCGGCCGCGACGCGGGCTTCGATCACGCTGCGGCGCAACGCTTCTCGTGCCTGGGCGGCGGTGCGACCGGCAGCCTGGAAGCCGCTTTCGCTGACCTGATAGCTCGCGGTGGTCGCGATGCGAGCGCCGGCGGCGAAGAAGTCGGCGTGCGCCGCCCTGATCTCGGTGGGGTCGTCGAGCAGCAACCGCGCTGACCACAGCGAGTCAGACAGGTCGTGGCCACGAGCCTCCAGTTGGGTCGAGAACCCGCCGTCCAGAACGATGACCTCCCCCGCGGCAAGTGCGTCCACAAGGGATCGTGCGCGGGTGGGTGGGCTGGCTGAAGACATGCCGCGAGTATGCCGCGGTCTGGCGACTCTGGCCGGGGTCGCCATGCCCGCCGCCCGCGGCGGCCCACCACGACCCGCGCGTCCGCCCCGTGCGTCTTGAGTTGTGTGAGCCATCGGTCGAACGTTCCGGTGTGACGGGGTTGGGGGTGGGCTCGGCACGGGCGGTCGCAGGTGCGCGGCTTGCGGTGTGTGTCGCCCACCATCACCGACCACACTCGACACGTTGCCCGGGTCCCTGCGACACCATGGGCAGATGATCGAAGACGATGTCGCCCTCGACGCCCTCAAGGCGCTGTCCGGCCCGACTCTCCAGTATCTCGCAGCAATCGCAACGGTGCCGCATGAACCAGGTCTGTACGTGTTGTACGGGGACGAACGAGCCTGGTCCGAACTCGGCCTGAGTGTCACCGCTGGCCATCAGCCGCTGTACGTGGGTAAGTCCGAGGGGAGTCTCAACAGTCGCGACGTGCGCACCCACTTCGCGGCGGGTGGGACGGGGTCCTCTACCGTACGCCGGAGCTTGGCCGCGCTGCTCAAGGAGCAACTGTCCCTGGTGCCGGTGCCGCGCAATCTGGTCAAGCCCGACGATAGCGCCAACTTCGGCTTAGAGGCGACCAGCGAGACACGGCTTAGCGACTGGATGTCCCAGCGCCTGTCCTTGGCCACCTGGACGGCCCCTCATGGGGCTGTGCTGGGCGACGTAGAGACCGTCATCATTCGCCACCTCCGTCCTCCCTTGAACCTCGACAAGGTCGGCGAGCCGAGGAAGCGCCTGAGAGCGGCCAGAAAGCGAATGGCTGATCTCGCCCGCGCGTGGCGACCGGCCGAATGAACGGACCCAAGCTCTCCCTCCCCCTCGGCCACCCGAATGGTGTACACACTCACGAAATGATTGGCGCCCGGGTGTGGTGTAACAGGGTCCGTCGCCGAGTTGCCCGGTCGAGTTGTTGCCCTAACAGGCGACGGTCCCATCCGCACACAGAGCACACGTGCGGTAGCAGCCGACGGTCAGAGCGGTGGCGTCGGTGACCCCGCGCTGGGGCGGCCGCTCTGGTCTACGCAGCGCGGGCGCCGCCCTCTCGCCATTGCGCGATACTTCACCGCATCTGCGGTAGGGTTTGACGCAACGAATCGAGAGGAGCGCCAGATGGCGATCGCAACGGCCCTGCGGCACGGCGAGGATGACGAGCGTCGTCTGGAGGCGCTTGGGCTCTCGACCGAACTTATCCACAATGGACTCCGTCGCGGTGCCGAGCGCGCCGCGAACCGCAGCTCGCAGGCGTTGAAGACGGCCGCCGGAACCGACGTTTACCAGGACGGGATGGAGGACTTCAACCAGCTGCTCGTGTCTGGCGGATGGCAGCGGGTCGAGGTTGATGGCCAACCTCGTTTGCTTCACCCCGCCGACGCCCTGTCGTTCACGATCTCGTCGGGAATCAACGTAGGGAGCACCTACTTGCGCCGCGGCCTGCGTACTCGTCGCAAGGGCAAGGCGACCAGGGGCTCGTTGATGCCGCGGTTGCCTGATCCGTCGTTGTTCGAGGTTGAGAATGCTCTTGACCCAGCAGTGTTGGCTGCGCGCGCCGCCGCTGCGCCGTTCTACTTCCTACTGTGCGAGCGAGCGCCTCGGGGCGGTGGGGTCCACATCGAACTGGCGCAGCCTGCCAACATGACCGATGGCGGCAGCGTCAACGAGTGGGGTGACCGGATCCGCGTCGGGTTCCTGCCGCTTGAGGGCGATCTGTCAGTGTTCGACCAACCTGACGACGAGGGCCCGGGCGAGTTTGACGTCTCGGTCGAGCCCCGCTGATCGGCCGGACCAAAGGCCCCTGCCGACATGTTTAACCCAACCCGGCTCCGCCTCGCGCGCCTCCGCCTCGGGTACACCCTCACGAAGCTGGCCGACGTCAGCGGCGTGTCGGCGCGCACCCTGACTGACTATGAGAACGGACACCGGCCTCCGACGGTGGACACTTTGATCAAGCTCGCTGACGCACTGGCCGTGCCGCTGGCCTTTCTCGAGCGAGACTCGATCGAGCCGGTCGCTGTCGGTGCTGCCAGTTTCCGCAAGCTCAGTAAGGCCAGTGCTACTCGGCGTGACGCCGTGCTTGCGACCGCGTCGCTCGCCCTTGAGTTCTTCGCGGCGATCGAGGAGCGTTTCCGCCTGCCGAACGCCGATATCCCCACCTTCGACAAACTCGCACCAGATCAGGCAGCCGACCTCGTCCGACGCCGCTGGAGCCTTGGCGATCGCCCAATCTCCAACATGGTGCACCTCCTGGAAGCGAAGGGCGTGCGGGTTGCCTCGCTCAATCACGCCTATAGCGACATCGACGCCTTCTGCTTCTACCGCGATGGCATTCCGTACGTCTTCTTGAACACCAGTAAGACCGGCGAACGTCAACGGTTTGATGCCGCGCACGAGCTTGGGCACCTGGTGTTGCACAGCGAACTGGAGATGGATCCGAGCACCTCAAAGGAACGCGAAGCTGAAGCGAACGCTTTTGCGTCCAGCTTCCTCATGCCAAGAACGGCTGTTGAGAGCCAGCAGATGGGCGCGGCCAGCGTTGAGCGGATCCTGGTTGCGAGATCGTTTTGGAAGGTGTCCGCGATGGCGATGACTCATCGCCTGCATGAGCTGGATCTGCTGACCGACTGGCAGTACCGGTCAGCGTGCATCACGTTGTCAGATCGGGGGTTTCGGCGAGCCGAGCCGGGCGGCATCGTGGCCGAGACGTCTCAACTTCTTCGGAAGGTCATGTTCGGTGCCGGGGCCAGAATCACCGCGAAGGAAGCGGCAGCCGCCTTGGACTTACGGCCCGCGGAAGTCCGTGCCTACGTGCGTCACCTAGTGCCGGTGAGCGCATAGATGCGAAGTCAACGCGAGACCGGCTCTCCGTAAACGAACCATCGCGATCATGAGACAATGGACGTACGCAGCGCTTGGTCGAGTTCGCCAACTCGCGCTCTGGCTTTCGGTCGCTGCATAGCCTCAGCGTGAAGTCCCCGTGCGTTCAGTATTCGATGACGAGGTGCCTGCGGCCGGCTCGTGCACTCGTCAGGAGAACAAGGCGTCGTGAGAGTGTCGCTGGGGTCGAGCTAGCCATGGTGCGCAGCAGCAGCACCGACGACGGCGGTGGTGATGACGCTCCGCCTGGTCCCGTTGATGCTGGCGCGCTGACCCGTGAGGTCGTCGGCAAGCAGGCTCCCCGTAGAGTCACTTGGCGTGGAACCGCAATCGCTCACGCTCGTCACCGACCTGCTCATGGCCAAGCTGCTGGGCTCCAGCATCGAAGACCACGGCGACCACCTCGCGGTCCGCTCGCCGGCCAATCCGGACCACTGGTGGGGCAACTTCCTCGTCCTGGCGGCGGCGCCCGACCCGCACGAAATCCCGCACTGGATGGCCCGTTTCGCCGAACTCCACCCCGGGGCCCGCCATTGCGCGGTCGCCATCGACACCGCTCCGCCCGACTACGACCCGAGCCCGTGGACGGCATACGGTCTCAAACCCGGCCGCACCACGGCGCAGGTCCTCGACCGCGCGACCCTCACCCCGCCGCCGCGCCCCAACACCGAGGCGGTATGCCGTCCGCTCGCCTCCGAGCAGGACTGGCTGGACCTCGCCCAGCTGCAGAAGGACAACCGCGGCGACTTTCCGCTCGAGGAATACAGCCCGTTCGTCGATCGCTCGGTCGCGGCCCGCCGGCGCCTGGTCGAGCAGGGCCACGGGCAGTGGTGGGGTGCCTTCATCGACGGCCAGTTGCGATCCTCGATGGGCCTGTTCACCGATGGCACGGGGCTCGCGCGGTACCAGCACGTCGACACCCACCCGGATGCTCGGCGGCAGGGGCTGGCCGGCACCCTCGTGCACGCCAGCGGGGCGTGGGGCCTGACGCCCACCGCCGAGGGAGGTCTGGGCGCCGAGCGGCTCGTCATCGTCGCCGACACCGACGACGGCGCGATCCGGGTCTATCGCAGCGTGGGCTTCCGCGACACCACGCCGATCCACGTCTTCGAGCGCCCCGGCTGGGAGCCGCCGCCGGAGCCGGTCACTCCGCAGGGGTGACGCCCGCAGGCGCGTCGCGCGACGGCATACCGGCCGGTATGCCGTGCCGCACCTCCCCGGGGAAGCCGTGCCGGGCGTCGAAGACCGGCCGTTCGGAACGGATCCGCGGCAGCGTGGTGAAGTTGTGCCGCGGCGGCGGGCACGAGGTCGCCCACTCGAGCGAGGCGCCGTAGCCCCACGGGTCGTCGACGAGCACGCGGGGTGCGCTGCGCCAGGTCTTCCAGGCGTTGTAGAGGAACGGCAACGTCGATGCCCCGAGCAGGAATGCGCCGGAGGTCGAGATGATGTTGGCGAGCTGGAATCCTTCCTCGGGCAGGTAGTCGGCATAGCGCCGCGCCATCCCTTGGATGCCCAGCAGGTGCTGGATGAGGAAGGTCGTGTGGAAACCGACGAAGAGCATCCAGAAGTGGATCTTTCCTAGCCGTTCGTCGAGCATGCGGCCGGTGAGCTTGGGCCACCAGAAGTAGTATCCCGCGAACATCGCGAAGACAACCGTGCCGAAAACCGTGTAGTGGAAGTGCGCGACGATGAAGTAGCTGTCGGTCACGTGAAAATCGATCGGTGGGCTCGCAAGCATCACCCCGGTGATGCCGCCGAAGAGGAAGGTGGTGACGAATCCGATCGCCCACAGCATGGCTGCCGACATCGTCACCGACCCGCCCCACATCGTGCCGATCCAGTTGAAGAACTTCACCCCGGTCGGCACGGCGATGAGCATCGTCATGATCGAGAAGAACGGCAACAGCACCTGGCCAGTGGCATACATGTGGTGGGCCCAGACGGCCGTCGACAACGCGGCGATCGCGATCGTCGCGATGACCATCGACGTGTAGCCGAAGAGTGGTTTGCGCGAGAAGGCCGGCATGACCTCGCTGATGATCCCGAAGAACGGCAACGCGATGATGTAGACCTCGGGATGCCCGAAGAACCAGAACAGGTGCTGCCAGAGCATCGCCCCGCCGGCCTCGGGGTCGAAGATGTGCGCCCCGAAGACCCGATCGGCCGCCATGCCGAACAGCGCCGCGGCGAGCACCGGGAAGACGATGAGCACCATGAGCGAGGTGACGAGCACGGTCCAGGTGAACAGCGGCAGCCGCCACATCGTCATGCCCGGCGCTCGCAGGCAGATGATCGTCGTGATGAAGTTGACCGCGCCGAGAATGGTGCCGAATCCGGTCGCCGTCAGCCCGAGCGACCACAGGTCACCGCCCAGGCCGGGGCTGTATGCCGCGCTCGACAACGGCGCATAGGCAAACCATCCGAACGCCGCTGCGCCACCGGGCATGAGGAATCCGCTGACCGTGATCAGCCCACCGAAGAGATAGAGCCAGTAGGCGAACATGTTGAGTCGCGGGAAGGCCACGTCCGGCGATCCGATCTGCAGTGGCACCAGCGCATTGGCGAACCCGGCGAACAGTGGCGTCGCGAAGAGCAACAACATGATCGTGCCGTGCATGGTGAAAAGCTGGTTGAACTGCACCGGATTGTCGACGACTTGCAGTCCGGGCGCGGCAAGTTCGGCGCGGATGACCATCGCCATAATCCCACCGAGCATGAAGAACAGGAAGGTCGTCGCGAAATAGAGGTTGCCGATGACCTTGTGATCGGTGGTCGTCACGACCTTGACGATCGACGGCAAGAGCCCGCGAGCGGAAGGGGAGCCGGGCGGGGAACCGCCGCCTCGTCCGGGCTCGGGAGTGAGCGCTGATCCGCGGGGTGGGACGTCGATCATCGTCATCAGAGTCTCGTTCGCTCGGGGGTCCGTTCGGAGGAAATGCCGACATCGCGGTCGAGGTGGTCGGCGAGGGTGCGCAGCACGTGCGTCACCGCGATGCAGTCGGGAATCCGTTCCGCGGCGCGTGTGTCGCCATCGCCGACCTTGATCCCCAGGTCGCCTGGGCCCAGGCGCGCGAACGCCGCCTCGTCGGTGACATCGTCACCGAGGAAGATCACCGCGGCGGCTCCCGACATGGCTCGCAGGGTCTGGACCGCGACGCCCTTGTCGGCGGGGGTCGTGGTGGCCTCGAGCACGTCGGTGCCGGGCAACAACCGCACGCCCGGTATGCCGTGCAGCGCCTGCCGCGCGGCCGCGAGCGCCGCGGCCCGCAGGTGCGACGGCATACGGCGCACGTGCACCGCGACCGAGGTGCGCTTGAGCTCGACCCAGGCACCCGGGTGGGCGGCCGCCACCCGGTGCGCCGCGACGGCGGCGGCATGGACGACGTCGACATGCGCGTCGAGGTCAGCGTGAGAGACCTCGAGGCGGGCCGGCTCCGCCCACTCGTCACCATGGCTGCCGACCATGAGGACGCCAGGGCCGATCTGGGCCACGCTGCTGAGACTGGCCAGGTCGCGCCCGGAGACGACGGCAACGGGTATGCCGTGCGCCACCAACCGCCGGATCGCCGCGACCGCCTCGGGCAGAGGAGTGACGGCCGCGGGATCATCGCCGAGGGGAGCCAGGACGCCGTCGAAGTCGAGGGCCACGAGCAGCGGGTGCCGGTGGGCAAGCTCGTGCAGTCGCGCCGAAAGTGACGACGGCAGAGCCTGATTGGCGACAGCGGGCTGAGTCATGAGGCCACCTCCGATCCGGTGAGAGAGGCGAAGAAGTCTCCCGCCCAGCGCTGCACGGTGCGCTGCAGCACCACGGGGCGCAACTGCCGCATCCGCGCCCGGCGCTCGCCGAAGGGCATCCGGATCGCGCGCACGATGGTCTCCTTGACGGCAGCGATGTCGTGCGGGTTGATGAGCAGCGCCTGGCGCAATTCGACTGCAGCGCCAGCGAATTCGCTGAGGATGAGGACTCCCTCGCCGTCGACCTGGGCTGCGACGTATTCCTTGGCGACGAGGTTCATCCCGTCGCGCAGCGGGGTCACGAGCATGACGTCGGCGGCCCGGTAAAGCGCCGCCATCGCCTCCCGGTCGTGGCTCTGGTGCAGGTAGACCACGGCGGGCTGGCCGATGCTCGCATGGTCGCCGTTGACGCGACCGACGATGAGTTCGACCTCGTCGCGCAGACGTCGGTAGTCCTCGACGCGCTCGCGGCTCGGTGTCGCCACTTGCACGAGGACCACCTCGGCGGGGTCGACGCGCCCCTCGGCGAGCAACTCGGCATACGCCTGGAGCCGGTGCCGGATGCCCTTGGTGTAGTCGAGCCGGTCGACACCGAGGATGATCCTTCGACCGCCGAGGTCGGCTCGCACCTGTGCGGCGTGTGCGGCCACCTCTGCCGTGCCCGCGAGGGCACTGAGCGCGGCCGAGTCGATCGAGATCGGAAAGTCGGTGACCGTCACCCCGCGGCCGCCGACGGTGTGCGGGTCCGGCACCCGCAACTGTCCGCGGCGGCGCGACAGTCCGGTCAGTGCCCGGGTCGCCCGCAGGAAGTTGTCGACATCGGCATCCACCTGGAAGCCGATCAGGTCGGCCCCGAGCATGCCCTTGACGATGTCGGTGCGCCACGGCAGCTGGGCGAACAGCTCATAGGGCGGGAACGGGATGTGCGCGAAGTAGCCGATCCGCACGTCCGGCCGCAGCTCGCGCAACATCTGCGGCACGAGTTGCAGGTGGTAGTCGTGCACCCAAACCGTCGCATCGGGCGCGGCGACCTGCGCGGCCCGCTCGGCGAAACGCGCGTTGACCCGCACGAAGGCTTGCCACCACGACCGTTCGAAGGTCGCGGGCACGATGACGTCGTGGTAAATCGGCCAGATCGTCGAGTTGCTGAACCCCTCGTAGTAGTCGGTGACCTCGTCGTGCGACAGCTCCAAGGGCTCCAGCCAGATCTCGTCGGCCGCGAACGGATCGATCGCCTCGTCGGCCACGCCCGGCCACCCCACCCAGGCACCGCCACTCGCGGCGAGGATGGGTTCGAGGGCGGTCACCAAGCCCCCGGGGGCGGTGACCCAGGTCGGTCCGGAGGGTCCGTCGACCCGGTCGACCGGCAACCGATTGGCTACCACGACCAGTGCGAAGGTCGGCGGATTTGTGCTCATGGAGCAACTCCCAACAGCGTGGCGTGCGGCGTTCCGGAGGGAGCGCTGTCACGCCCCTCGCGCCGATGTCCTACCCGAGGACACGTCGGCGCAAACGGCCCGCCACGACGGGGTATGCCGTCCGGTCCCGTTCCGCGGGACCGCCTCGTCCCGCCTAATGGGACGCGGACGGCCGCCCGTCACACCATCGGGCGGGCGCCATCCACGGCCCGTCGCGCGCCGGCAAGGCTTGCCTAACTTCCGGGATTGTGATCCCCTTGGAAACGGTGGACCGGCTCGAACCCGTTGGCTGGCTAGCGATGTCGAGGCTGCCATGTCGTCGGAGTTCCCCCGCAATCGCGTCGAGTCTCCCCGCAATCGCGTCGAGTCTCCCCGCAATCGCGTCGAGCGAGACGCCCTCACCGAAACTCTGCTGACCCACGCTGTGACCCAAGCGGCCCGCGGCGACGACCTGTCGCAGCGCCGGCTGCAGCAGCAAGCGATCGTCCTCAACCGCACCCTCGCGCTCGGTCTCGCACGCTTCTTCCATGGCCGCGGCATCGAGAACGAGGATCTCGACCAAGTCGCGATGGTCGGACTCTGCAAGGCCGTGCGCGGCTACCGCCCCGCCGAGGGCACGGGATTCCTCCGGTATGCCGTGCCGACCATCCGCGGCGAGCTGCGCCGCCACTTCCGCGACCACGGGTGGTTGGTGCGGCCATCGCGGTCGGATCAGGAGTTGGGCGTCGCGATGCGCACCGCCGAGCCCGCCCTGGAGCAGGAGCTCGGCCGGGCTCCCACCGCGGCCGAGCTCGCCGAGGTCCTTGGCTGCGATGCCGAGGATCTCGCCGCGGCGTCGAGCGCGCAGTCCAGTTTCCGCGGCATTTCGCTGGAGACTCCGTTGTCCGAGGAAGGCTTGTCGTGGGGTGATGTGCTGGCCGACCCGCACGACGCGGGGGAGCGGGCCGACGACCGCCTGTTGTTGCGACAGATCATCGCTCATCTCGACCTACGCCGCCGGACCATCCTGGCGCTGCGCTTCGACCACGACCTCACCCAGGCCGAGATCGGTCGGATCGTCGGGCTGAGCCAAATGCAGGTGTCCCGGGTGCTGTCCGAGACCCTCGCCACGCTGCGCACCTGGATCACCGACGGTGTGCCGGAGGGGGTTCGCTCGGCCCGCGACTCGAGCTCCGGTCCCGCCGGACGGGGCCGGCTGCCCATGGCGATTGGATCTGCGATGGCTGGGTAAGACTCGAAGCGCACGGACGTGGTGGCGTCCCCGGCGCCCGGCCTGCACCCGGCATACCGAAGGGTGCCGCAGGCCGATGGCGTCAGGTTGGGGGGCGGGCACGCGTGGCAGGACGCGGTGCCGCTGCTGCGGTGCCCGGGCGGTCGGTGGCGACATCCGGGCACCGCAGCTTCTCTGTGACGTTCCCTGTGCACAGGCCATCGCGGGTTATCGTGAAGGCGTAGGAGGAGGGGACCCCTCCTGGGTCGACCGACGATGCGGTGATGTGATGGACACCCAGCCGAGCCTGCCTGAGTCGCTTCCCCGGGCACTCCTTGGTGTCGATGACGAGGTGAGGTGGGCCGATCCCACGTTGCACGCTCTCGTCTCCTGCTCAGCGTCGGGTTCCTGTGCGCCGCAATGGGATTCGTTGCTTGACGAGATCCGTCAGACGACCGTCCAGGTGCGTGACCAGGGCGTTGCGGGAGTGCACACCGAGCCCATCCGGCTGTTCGTCCTCGACGAGGCGGGCCGGCCGATGGAGACCTATTGGTTGGCCGCGCTGTCGCCGCAGTCGCAGGGTGCCGTGTGGCTCAGCTTGGTCCAGGTGACCCGCCGGGTCGTCGTGGAGCGGCGCTGGGCGACCGTGCAGGCACTGGTGGCGCTGGAACGCATCCCGGGGCGGGGCCTGGTCGACACTGGCCGGGCGATCCTGCAGACCCTGGCGACCAACCGGATCTCGCTGCCCTGGGCGATGTGCTACGTCGACTCGGGCCAGGGATTGACGCTGGTCGACGCGTATGGGCTGCGCCGCGAGGGCCGTCTGGCGCTGCCGAACCTCGACGCGGCCCCCGTGCGCAGCTCGCGCCATCCCGTGGAACATGCGCGAGCCGTCGGCACCGGCCGCCTCGTCTTGACCGGGCCGTGGGTGCGCGAGGTCGCCCCCGGGCCACTGGGCCCGACCCCTCCGGCGCGGGGTGCGTTGCTGCACCTGGCCAGCTATCGCACCGGCCGTGAGCTCGGCCTGCTGGTCGTGGGCCTCAACCCCTATCGGCCCGACGAGGAGCTCTTCAGCGAGTTCCTCCGCCTGGTCAGAAACCAGGCGCGGGGGGCCTTGGGTGCTGCCGAAGCCGACGCCCGGGCAGCGCATCTGCGGGTCGCGCTGGAGAGCAATCGGACCATCGGCACGGCCATCGGGATTGTCATGGCCCACGAGCAGCTCACCGAGAAGCTGGCCTTCGCGCGCCTGCGGCAGGTGAGCAACGAACTCAACCGGCGCATCGTGGACATCGCCGACCACGTGGTGCTGACCGGCGCACTGCCCGGCTCACTGGCAGTGCCGCACCCGGCGAGTCCCGCGACGGACCACGACGGCACCCGGTGAGCAGACCCCGCCGGTGCGAGCTGGCGGAGGATAGGGGATTTGAACCCCTGAGGGTGGTTAACCCAACACGATTTCCAATCGTGCGCACTAGGCCACTATGCGAATCCTCCGTGGGCGAGGTTACCGGAGCGCCCGCCTGGTGCCGAAATCGCCGGCCCTGGGCACCGTGGGCGGTGACCTATGATGAGCACGGCACCCCGCGTGGTGGTACCTCACTGAACTCCCCCAGGGCAGGAATGCAGCAAGGGCAGGTGAGCTCTTCCAGGTACGCGGGGTGTCCTGCTGCCACGGCATACCCGCCGCACGGCATACCCGCCGCACGGCATACCAGTGCCGGTATGCCGTGCCACTCACCTCACGCGGTGGCGGACGCCTCGTCGCCGAGCCGATAGCCGAAGCCGGCCACGGCTTCCCCGATGCGAGGGCCGCCGGCGCTGCGGATCTTGGAACGCAACCGGCTCAGGTGCACCTCGACGACGTGATGGTTGCCCGGCCACGGTCCCCACACGCGGTCGAGCAGTTCGCTGCGTGGGACGACGCGGTGGGGGTTTTCGGACAGGACGACCAACAGGTCGAACTCGATCCGAGTGAGGTGCAGCGGCGACCCGGCGACAAAGGCGCGGCGCTGGTCGATGTCGACCAGGAGCGTGCCCAGGACGCGCTCGTTGGTGACCTGGCCGCGTGTGCGGGCTGCGCGCGCCATGAGGGCGCCCACCCGGGCCAGGAGCACCCGATGCGGATAGGGGGTCGCGACGTAGTCGTCGGCTCCCGCGGCAAAGGCCAGGAGCTCGTCGATCTCGTCGCGACTTGGCCCGATGACGAGAATCGGCAGATCGCTCGCGGCGCGAATCTGGCGGCACTGATCGTATCCGGATGGCCCGTTCCGGCCCATGCCGATGACCACGGTGGCCTCGTGCGCCGCATTCGCGGCGGCCAAGGCCGCTCGCACGTCGCCGACCCGCACCGTCACGTGATCGGACCGCACCGCGGCACACACGTCGGACTGCACCGCGGAGTCGCTCGTGAGGAGGATGACTGTCCCCATATTTGCATCTGCCCTGTCCCCTGAACCGGCCCCCGAGGCCGTCTCCAGAGTAGGGGCTGGCTCCCACACATACATCTGGTTTGGGAGAAATGGCGATGAAGGGGCCGGATTTGTGGACAGTAAAGGTGCACAAATCGGACATCGCCGGATCGGCCGTCCCCCGGTCGGGGGACGAGTTAATCACGATCAAGAAGACAACTGTCCGGTATGCCGTGCCGCCGAGCGTTCGTGAGCATCTTGTGAGCGGTCCGGGAAGTCACGGCAAGGCGGGTCCAGCATCGTGTGCTCCACGGGGGTTGACGCAGGTGTCGACAAAGGGGAAGTGCATGTCCGGGTTCTCGCAGTCAACGTCTTCGGGGTATGCCGTCGAGCCGACCACGGTATGGCGGCGGTGGGTGCGGTTTGTCGCCGTGCTCGCGGCGGTCGCCGTCGTCGGTGTCTTGGGCAGCGTGCGGATCGCCTTCGCGGCGGACGGACCTCCGACCTTGGTCTCCGATCAGGCCGACTATCCACCCGGTGGCACTGTCGTGCTCTCCGGCGCCAACTGGGCGTCCGGCGAGCAGGTCCACATCGTCGTCAACGATGACGCGGGCCAGACCTGGTCGCTGTCCAGCGGATCCAATGGCGCTGCGGCCGACCCGGTCGCCGGCCCGGACGGGTCGATCGCCTACACCTTCCAGCTGCCTGCCTGGTTCGTCGCGACCTACACCGCGACGGCGACGGGGGCCAGTGGCACGGCGTCCGTGTCATTTACCGACTCCCCGGTCAAGGCATTCGACCAATGTGCAAACGACCTGGGCAATGGATATCCGTCGACGTCCAGCGACCCGGGTTGCCAGTGGATCAACGGCAACCTGCAGCAGTCGAATTCGGTCTACAACGAAGGCGATTCGACCGTCCAGCGGCTCGCTCTCACCGGTTTGATGACCGGGCAGACCTACACCCTGGTCTTCACCTACCAGACGAGCAAAGGCGGCCTGCACGCCTACGACTACCTCACGACCTACAACGCGTCGGAGACCTGGGTCGCCGACCAGTGCCAAGGCCTGACCCCGTGTTCGATCGCCGGCGCGTCCACCTACCCCATTCCCACGACCACCTCGCAGAGCGGTGGCCAGAACTTCACCATGTATGGCGGCACGATGACCAATGCGTCGATCGCCATGCCGGCCTCGTATGCCGGTGACACCACCGCCACCGTCACGCTCACCTTCACCGCCACGGGAGCCGACACGGTGCTGTGGTTCGGTGCGCACGTGGCCTCCCAGCTCGACTGGGGCACCGGCCAGGGCGCCGGCTCGATCTCCGGCTCTCCGTATCACGTCTCGCTCGTCTCCCTGAACGGTGCATCCCTGGGGTCGATGGACAACCAGATGGCCTCCGGCGCCGTGCAGAAGGCGGGCACCGTGACGATCATCAAGGACGCCATCCCCAACAGCGCTCAGGACTTCAGCTTCACCTTGGCCAGCGCCACATCGTCCAAGACCTTCCCCCTGGACGATGACGCCGACCCGACGCTGTCCAACACCGCCACCTACAAGGTGGCCCCCGGCACGTGGACGCTGACCGAGGCGGCCACCTCCGGGTGGGACTTGTCCAGCATCAGCTGCGTCGGCGGCACCTACACCGTCAGTGGCGCCACCGCGACCCTGACCGTGGAGTCCGACAAGACCATCACGTGCACCTACACGAACAAGTACGTCTACTCCAACCTCGTCGTCTCCAAGACGGCCACCACGGCATACAACCGCGACTGGACCTGGACGATCACCAAGTCGGTGACCCCAGAAAGCCAGAACGTCGCCAGCGGCGCGACCGCCGACTTCGAATACACCGTCACGGCAGTCCCGACGGCACACGAGTCCGGTTTCGTCACCTCCGGTGTCATCACGGTCTCCAACCCCAACGACGTCCCGGTCCCCGGGGTGAGCCTCATCGACACGATGACCGGCGGCACCTGCTCGATCACCGGCACGACCAGCGGCATCACCGTCGCAGCGGGTGCCACGCTGACCTTCCCCTACACCTGCACCTTCGCCAGCAAGCCCGCGGCCGCACTCACCAACACCGCCACCGCGACCTGGACTGCTGGTATGCCGTACGGCACCACCGGCACGGCCTCGGGCACCGCGACAGCTGACTTCGCCCAGGCGAATGTCGCGGTCACCGGCCAGACCATCACCGTCACCGACGACAAGACCGACCCGGCCCACCCGGTGGTCCTCGGCACCGCCGACGCGACCGTGCCCTCCAGCCAGGTCTTCACCTACACGCTGACCAAGACCGCTCCGGCCGGCGGATGCACGAGCTTCACCAACACCGCGTGGCTCGGCACCGACACCGCCCACCCGGCGACTGCGACTGCCTCGATCTGCGGCGGCTCGGCGCTCGAGGTCTCCAAGACCGCCAGCCCATCCTTCACCCGTGACTGGACCTGGGATGTGACCAAGGTTGCCGCCGCCCCGCGCGTCATCGCCGACCCCACTTCGGGCACCGCGACCGCGAGCTACACCGTGACGGCCACCCCGACCAAGACCGACTCGGCCTGGACGGTGACCGGCACGATCACCCTGCACAACCCCAACTCGGTCGCCATCACCGGCGTCACCGTCACCGACAGCCTCCCTGGCGCGACCTGCTCCACCGGCACCGTGCCCTCCAGCATCGCCGCCGGAGCCACCGAGACGGTCTCCTACACCTGCACCTTCGCGAGCGACCCCGGCGCCGGCACGCTGACCAACACGGTCACCGCGAGCTGGGCCGACAGTGGCTATGTCAAGGCCGGCTCGATCTCGGCGACCGCGTCGACGACCTTCGCGGGCCTGGCCCCGACGGTCGAGCACGGCACGACGACCGAGGTCACCGACCCGCAGGCCACCACCGGGCTGCCCGCGACCGCCACCGCTCCCGCGGGTGGCAGCTACGAGGTCACCGCGACGTGGACCAACCCCAACCCCGGCACGTGCCAGTCGTTCGACAACACCGCATCGGTGACCGGCGACAGCGCTTCCGCGTCGGTCGAGGTATGCCGTGCGGCCGACCTCACCGTCACCAAGACCGCGACCGGCTCCTACGACACCACCTACGCGTGGGCGATCGACAAGAAGCTCGGCGACGTCCCCGGCGTCATCCCGTCCGGCTCGACGGTCGACTACCCCTACACGCTGACCGTGACCAAGGCTGGCCAGACCGACTCCGGTTGGGTCGTCACCGGCACCATCACGGTGACCAACCCCAACACCTGGCAGGCCGTCACGCTCACCGGCGTGAGCGACGCCCTCTCGGTCGGCGGCGCGAGCTGCGTCGTCACCGGCGACCAGGGTCAGACCATCCCGGCTTCCGGGTCGGCGCAGTTCGGCTACACCTGCACGTATGCCGCGCAACCCACGGCATACGAGGGCAGCAACACCGCGACTGCCACCTGGGCTGCCGCCGCGGCGCACACCGCCGCCGGCAGCGCGAGCGGCAGCGCGGCATACACGCTCGCTCTTGCGGGTGAGACCAACAAGACCGTCACCGTCACCGACACCCAGCACGACTCGTGGACGCTGGACTGGGCGACGGCCGGCTCATCGACCGACCTGAGCTACACGCTCACCCGGACGGCCCCGCAGGCCAGCTGCACGACCTTCGAAAACACCGCCGCGGTCGTGGGTGACAACGCGGTCGAGCTCGACAGCGACACGGTCTCGCAGGACCTGTGTGGAGCCTCGCCGCTCACGGTCACCAAGACCGCCAATGCCGGCTACACCCAGACCTACCCGTGGACGATTGCCAAGTCGGTCGACAAGACCTCGATCGTCGTCGGCGAGGGCGGCGACACCACCGTCACCTACACGGTCGACGTCACCCGCGGCACTCCCACGCCGACCGCGTGGACGCTCTCGGGCGACATCGTCGTGCACAACCCCAACGCCTTCGAGTCCATCACCGCCACGGTGAGCGACACCGTCGACATTGCCGGGCTGACCTGCTCGATCACCGGTGACGCGACGGTGACGATCCTGCCCGGCGCCGACGCCACGCTGCCCTACACCTGCTCGGTTGCGGCGGGCGCGGACCCGGCCACGCTGGGCACCCTGTCCGGCACCAACACGGCCACCGCGACGTGGGATGCCTCGGCGGCCCACACGGCCGTCGGCACCGCCACCGGCTCTGCGGGTGTCACCGGCACGTTGACCGGCTCGGTCGACGCGTCGATCACTGTGACCGACCCGATGGCGCCGAATGGCGTCGTCGGCACCTTCACCGAGTCCGGCAGCGCGAGCTACGACGTCACCCTGACCGGCTCGGTCGGTCAGTGCCAGACGATCGACAACACCGCGACGATCAGCTCGACCGGCCAGTCCGACAGCGCGAGTGTCCAGCTGTGCATCGTCAAGGCGCCGACGGCGACCAAGACGGCAGCGGGCACCTTCACCCGCACCTACGACTGGACCATCGCCAAGTCCGCGGCCGACACCCTGGTCGAGGTCGCTCCCGACGGCACCGCCACCTTCACCTACACGGTGACGGCCACCCCTGGCGCCACCACCGACTCCGACTGGGCGATGACGGGCACGGTCACCGTGACCAACCCCAACGCCTTCCCGGTGTCGGCCACCGTCACCGACCTGCCCTATGGCGCAGCCGCTGCGTGCACCTACCCCAACGGGGCAACGGTCGCGGTCTCGGCGAGTGGCTCGGCCGACGTCGCCTACGCGTGCACCGGGCTCGGTGCGCCCCCGGCCGTCGCCTCCAACACGGCCACCGTCGCCTGGACGGCCGAGCCGGTCTCCGGCCAGCCGGTCAGCGGCACGGCATCGGCCTCGATCTCGCCGGTTGTGTTCACCGAGACCAACTCGGTCGACAAGTCGATCGTCGTTTGGGACGACAAGACCGGCGACACCCCGGTGCAAATCGGCACCGCGGTGTGGGATGACCCCGCCTCGCAGACCATCACCTATTCGGTGACCAAGCCTGCGAGCGACTCCGCACCCGGCAGCTGCACGAGTTACGACAACACCGCGTCGTTCGACACGGCAGCCAACGCCGACACGGCGACGGCCACCGTGCAGATGTGCGTCGGTGCCGACCTCGTGGTCGACAAGACCGCGGTCGGCAGCTACGACACGACCTACACCTGGGCCGTCGACAAGACTTTCCTCGACTTCCCTGGGTCGGTTGCCGCCGGCACCGAGGTGACGATCCCCTACGAGGTGACCGCCATCAAGACCGGCCAGATCGACTCCGGCTGGACGGTCTCCGGCACGATCACGGTGACCAACCTCAACACCTGGCAGCCCGTCACGCTCACCGGTGTCACCGACTCCCTCACGGAGGAAGGTGCCAGCTGCACGATCACCGGTGACCAGACCGCCACCCTCGCGGAAGCCGGTGGCACCGTCACGCTCGACTACACCTGCACGTATGCCGTTGCGCCGGAGTCCTACTCGGGCACCAACGTCGCGACCGTGACCTGGGACCAGGCTGCTGCCTTCACCGCCCACGGCTCGGCCGTCGGCACGACGAAGTACACGATGGACCTGGCCCACGAGACCAACGCCGAGGTGACTGTCACCGACACGATGGACGGGGTCACGACGACTCTGGGCACCGCCGCGATCGGCGAGTCGCCCAAGACGTTCGGCTACAGCAAGGTCGTCACAGCGCCCACCGGCTCGTGCCTCACCGTGGACAACACGGCGACGATCATCGAGACCGGTGCCACCGACACGGCATCCGCGACGGTCTGTGGCTACGCAGCGGTCACGGCGACCAAGTCGGCCACGGGTTCCTTCGCCCGCGACTGGGACTGGGCCATCGCCAAGGACGCTGCCGCCACCCAGCTGGTCGCCGACCCGACGACCGGTGCGGCCACCGCCACCTACACGGTGACGGTGACGCCCAGCAAGACTGACTCGGGTGCCGTGGTGTCCGGTTCGGTGACGGTGACCAACCCCAATGACGTCGCGCTCACGGCCACCGTGACCGACGCGCTCGGTGATGTCGCCTGTGCCGTGACCCCGGCCACGGTCGAGGTCCCGGCGAACGGCTCGGTCGCAGTGAACTACACCTGCACCCTGGCGTCGGTGCCCACCGGCACGGTCACCAACACTGCGACCGTCACCTGGCCGGCGGTGTCCTATGTGCCGGCCGGGCAGCTCAGCCCGAGCGCGACGGTCGACTTCGGTGCGGTCGTCCCGACCGAGACCGACGACACGGTGACCTTCACCGACCCCAACGCCCCGGCCTCGAGCTACGGCCCGTTCGCCGCGGCCGACGGGGTGCAGTCGGTCGAATACACCCACACCTGGACCGGCACCGCCGGCACCTGCGTGGACTTCACCAACACCGCGACCCTCTCGACCGGCGGCTCCGACGACGCCACGGTGCAGGTATGCCGTGCCGCCGCCATCACCGCCACCAAGTCCGCCACGGGTGCCTACGCCCGCGACTGGACCTGGACGGTCGACAAGACCGGCCCGGCCGACCGGCTCTACGCCGACCCGGCCACCGGTGATGTCACCGCGGCATACAGCGTCGTCGTCACGCCGACCAAGCACGACACCGGCGCCACGGTGACCGGATCGATCACGGTGACCAACCCCAACGACGTCGCGCTCACGGTGACCGTGTCCGACGTGATGGCTGGTGCGACCTGCCAGCTCACCTCGGACGACCGGGTCCTGCCGGCCAAGGGGACGCTGACGGTGACCTACAGCTGCGCGCTCGACGCCGTGCCGACCGGCTCGGTCGACAACACCGCGACGGTGTCGTGGCCGGCCACCGGCTACGTCGCCGCGGGACAGCTCACGCCGAGCGCCTCGGTCGACTTCGCCGCCGTGACCCCCGTGGTCACCAACGCGACGACCACGGTGACCGACCCGGTCGCCGGCTGGGCGGGCGACGCCACCGTCGTCTCGGCCGGTGACGGATCGGCGACGACGCTCACCTACTCGCACGTCTGGAACGTCGGCACCGCCGGCACCTGCCAGACCTTCGAGAACACCGCGACCCTCTCGACCGGCGGCTCGGACAGCGCCACCGTCGAAGCCTGCCGTGGTGCCGACCTCACCGTGACCAAGACGGTCGCGACGAGCTATCACCGTGACTACGACTGGACCATCACCAAGACTGCGGCCGCCCCGCAGGTCTCGACTCCAGCCGGCACCCCGGTGACCTCGTCCTACGACATCGTCGTGGCCAAGGCCGGTTCGACCGACTCCACGTGGACGATGACCGGCACCATCACGGTGACCAACCCCAACACCTGGCAGTCGATCACTGCTGACGTCGTCGACCTCACCGACATCGGTGCCTCGTGCACGGTGTCCGGCGGCAGCGACGTCGTCATCGCGGCCGGGCAGTCGGTGCCGCTGGCCTACTCGTGCACGTTCGCGAGCCAGCCGGCATACACCGGGTCCAACACCGCGACCGTGACGTGGGACGCAGCGGCGGCTCACACCGCCACAGGCACGGCATCCGGGTCGGCAACCGTCGACTTCGGGGCCCCCACCACCGAGAGCGACCGCACCATCACGGTGACCGACACTCCGGCGGGCGGCTCGGCCAAGACGCTCGGCACGTTGGACTACCTCAGCGCGCCTGCGTCGACGACCTACACCGACACGATCACCCGTGACGGCGTGGCCGGCACGTGCACGGCATACGACAACACCGCTGCCATCACCGAGACCGGCCAGTCCGCCTCGGCGAGCGTGACGGTCTGTGTCGGGCGCGACCTCACGGTGACCAAGACGGCCGCCGGCGGATACACCCGCACCTACGACTGGACGATTGCCAAGTCGGCCAGCCCGGCGACCCAGACGATCGCGGCGGGCCAGTTGGCGACGGTCGACTACGGCGTGACGGTGACCCCGAACGGCTACACCGACTCGGCGCAGGCCCTGACCGGCACCATCACGCTGACCAACAGCAACGACTGGCAGGACATCACCGCGACGGTGACCGACGTGGTCGACATCGCCGGCGTGACCTGCACGATCACCGAAGGTGCGGCCGTAACGGTGCCGAAGTCCGGCACGGCGACGGTCCACTACACCTGCTCGGGTGACTATGCCGGCGACTACACCGGCACCAACACCGCGACGGCGACGTGGGACGCGGCGGCTGCGGCCACCCCGACCGGCACGGCGTCCGGCACGGCCGACGTGGCGCTGACCCAGACCGCGGTGAACGACACCATCACGGTGACCGACACCCCGGCCGGCCAGCCGACGGTCACCCTCGGCACGGCCACCTGGGCCGATGGCCCGCACACCTTCCCGACCTACTCCGCGCAGTTCGGCGGCGTGGCGGGGACGTGCACGGCATACGAAAACACCGCGAGCATCACCGAGATCCCGGGACGCAGCGCGACCGCGTCCACTGAGGTCTGCGTCGGCGCCGATGTCACGGTGAGCAAGACGGCGGCCGGCACCTTCACCCGGACCTACCCGTGGACGATCACCAAGTCGGCCGCGGAGACCCAGGTGCAGACCACTCCGGCTGGCGACGCGGTGTTCAGCTACACCGTGGCGGCCATCCCGGGCGCCCCGGTCGACTCGGCCTGGTCGATGGGCGGCACCATCACGGTGACCAACCCCAACGACTTCCAGCCGGTCACCGTCGACATCACCGACGTCCCCAACGTCGGCGGTGGCGCAGTGTGCACCGTCACCGACGGCGCGGGCGTGATCGTCCCGGCTGGTGGGTCCGCCTCGCGCGACTACACCTGCACCCTGACCGGTATGCCGTCGTCCTACTCCGCAGGCACGAACACGGCGACCGCGACGGTCACGTCGGGCACTGTTTCGACTGCCGCTGTCACCTCGAGCGCTGCGCCGGTGGTCTTCACCGAGGCCACGTCGGTCGACAAGAGCGTCACCGTGCTCGACGACAAGACCGTCCCCGGGGCGTCAACCTCGCTGGGCACCGCCGACTGGAACGCGGCCGGCACCCCGGTGACGTTCACCTACTCGGTGACCCAGCACCCGACCGCGGTCGGGGCCTGCACGGCATACACCAACACTGCCTGGATCGACCTCGCGACGGCGAGCGACCCGTCGGCCTCGACCACGGTCCAGGCCTGCGTGGGCGCCAACCTCACGGTGAGCAAGACCGCGACGGGCAGCTATGACCGGCTCTACACGTGGGACATCGACAAGTCCCTCGCGGCGGGCGTCCCCACGAAGGTCGTCGGCGGCACCTCGGTCGACTTCCCCTACACGGTGACGGTGACCAAGACCGGCTATGTCGACTCGGGCTGGACCTTGAGCGGCACGATCACCGTGACCAACCCCAACACCTGGCAGGACATCACCGCGGAGGTGACCGACACCCTCGGTCTCGGCGGCGGCGCGGCCTGCACGGTGGCGGGCGGCAGCTCCGTGGTCGTCCTCCGTGGCCAGTCGGTGACGCTGGACTACTCGTGCACGTTCGCGAGCCAACCGGCATACACCGGGTCCAACACCGCGACCGTGACGTGGGACGCCGCGGCGGCTCACACCGCGACGGGGTCTGCTGCCACGACGGTCCCGGTGGAACTCACGCTCGACCAGTCGACCGACCAGGCGATCACGGTGAGCGACACCCAGTACACCCCGGCAACCCCGTGGACGCTGGACTACCTCACCGCGGCCGACTCCACGCCGTTCACCTACACCCTGACGCATGTTGCCAAGACGGGCAGCTGCGAGACCTTCGTCAACACCGCGAAGATCGACCAGACGGGTGAGAGCGACTCGGTCACTGCCACGCTCTGTGGCGGCGCCGACCTCACGGTGAGCAAGACGGCGACGGCGTCCTTCACCCGGACCTACCTGTGGACCATCGACAAGCGGGGCACCAGCCCGGCTGCGACCCTCGCCACCAGCGTCTCCGTGCCCTACACCGTCGATGTCCTGCCCAACGGATATGTCGACTCGGCATGGACGGTCACCGGCACCATCACGGTGAAGAACCCCAACGACTGGCAGTCGGTCACGGTGTCGATCGCCGACGCGCTCGACATCAGCGGCCCGACCTGCACGGTCAACGGTGGCACGACGACCCTGACCCTCGCCGCCGGCGAGAGCAGGACGGTCAACTACACCTGCACCGGGCAGCCGTCCAGCTACACCGGCACCAACACCGCGACCGTGACGTGGGACAAGGCCGCCGCCTTTACCGCCTCGGGTTCGGCGACCGGCTCGGCTGGCGTCACCTACGTCATGACCAAGGAAGTCAACAAGGTCATCACCGTCACCGACAAGGTGACCGGATCGACCACGGTCAAGACGCTCGGCACGGTGAACTGGTCCACCGGCATCACGACGGTCAACACGGCCGGCGGGGTGACCGGCGCGATCGGTGGCTGGCAGTTCCGCTACAGCAACACGTATGCCGTGCCCACCAACGGCTGCACCTCCTACACCAACACCGCGACGATCACCCAGACCGGGCAGAGCGACGCCGTGACCGTGTCGGTGTGTGGCCCGCCGTGGATCGGTGACGGCACGATCGGCTTCTGGTCCAACAAGAACGGCCAGGCGATCATCACCGGTGGCGCCTACACCAAGACGCTCGTCGGCACGAAGTACATCAACGTGTGCAACGTGACGACGTGGCTGCGGCAGTTCGCGCCGTTCCAGGATCTGTCGGCAACGGCGACCTGCGCCCAGGTCGGCACCTACGTGCTCAACGTCATCAAGGCCGCCAATGCCTCCGGCGCCACGATGAACGCGATGCTCAAGGCCCAGATGCTGGCGGCGGCGCTGAACTACTACTACACGACGATCGAACCGCGCCGCAGTGCCCCAGCCGGGTCGCTGTCGACGATGGTCTTCGATATCTCGCCGTGGAGTGGGGCGTTCGGTGGCGCGACCACGATGACCCTGCTGCAGATGCTGCAGTACGCCTCCTCGCAGTCGAACGTCGCCGGCAGCATCTGGTACGCCCAGAACAAGACCACTCAGGGCCTGGCCAAGGACGCCTTCGCGGCGGTCAACATGAGCCGGATCCTCGTGGTCGGGTAGCCGTCACACGGCATACCCCCTGCCCGGTATGCCGTGTGGCCAGCTCCGCGACGGGGCGTCACCTCTCCAGGTGGCGCCCCGTCGCCGTGTTGGCCGGGCGCGGTTCCGAGTCCGCGAGGCAACGCCGCCGACTCGGGAGAGCGTGGCTCAAACCCGGTCGGCCGGGACACCTGCCGAGTCGACCTTTGACACCACGGACCCGTACTGACGCGTTTGGTTGTTTCGTGCCTCGGGAAGCAGCCAAACGCGTCAGCCGGGGGTTCGGCGGGCGCCGTTAGCCGGTTAACCGCGTCATCAGGTGGGCCGGGTCGCGTCGTTTGGCGCGGGCCGGGCTGGCCCGCGGACGGTGTCACCTCGGTCGATCGCGGTCGTCGGGTGGTCCGGCTTTCATCCCTGGGACCGCACTGACGCGTTTGGTTGTTTCGTGCCTCGGGAAGCAGCCATTCACGTCAGCCCGGGGTTCGGCGGGCGTCGTCACCCGGTTGACCGCGTCATCGTCGGGTGTCGTCCGGTGGTCTGGCTTCATCTCTGGGACCGTACTGACGCCTTTGGTTGCTTCGTGCTCAGGAAGCAGCCAAACGCGTCAGCCTGGGGTTCGGCGGGCGTCGTCACCCGGTTGACCGCGTCATCAGTGGCCGGGTCTCGTCCGTCGGCGCGGGCCGGGTCAGACGGCGGGCCGGGCGGCTGGTCGAGCCAGGCCGCGGGCGGTGTCGTCCGGTGGTCTGGCTTCATCTCTGGGACCGTACTGACGCGTTTGGTTGTTTCGGCGGGCGCCGTCACCCGGTTGACCGCGTCCTAGGTGGGGCGGGTCAGGGGTGTGGGTGGGCTAGCGCGAGCGGGCGTCCCACGATCGGGACCGAGGGCAGGTCCCGCATCTCGACGCCGACTCAGCCGCGGTGAGCGTCGGTCTGGACCTGTTGGCGGTGGAATCCCCACCCGAGCATGCCCACCGTGAGGGCTCCGAGCAGGCTCAGGGCACCAGCGACGGCATCCAGCGAGACGACGGCGTGTGCCGCAGCGCCAGAGGCCGGCTCGGCGGCCGCTCCGCCAACAACCGCCTGCACCGCGGCCCGCGCTCGCTCGACGCAGATCAACAGGGCCAGCCAAGCGAACAGGCCCGGCGCCACGGCCCAGCCGATCAGCGCCGGGATCCCCATCCGCGGGGAGAACACGGGCACGGGTGCCAGTCCCCGGAAGGCGCCGATGAGAGCTTGTCCGAGCATGATCCCGCCGAGCGCGGTGACCCACGGCAGAGCCTCCGGGCTGATCAACCCGGCGAGGGCCAGCGCCCCACCCGCGAAGGTGACGTTCACGGCATACAGCAGGGCGGGGAGCGCGAGGTGAGCGATGGCCTCGTGCCGGGGCGGGATACCGAGCAGCGCGGGGGTGCCCGTGTTGTCGCCTTGCAGGCGCAACCCCTCTGCGGCCCCGAGCAGGCCGGCCGAGCCCACGAGTGCGCCGAGGAGCGAGGTCCACAACGGCGCCGCGGCGACACCGCCCACGCGCAGGCACAGCAGCCCGCTGCCGAGGAGCATCGCCAGCATGGCGGTCACCAAGCGAATTGGGTTGCGGCGCAGGCCGATAACATCGCGCCGGACGATGACCTGGAAGGCCCGGTCCGGGCGCAGCCGCAGCGCGCGCCCGGTCATCGGGCGACCACCCGCCGCCAGTCGGGCACCGCGGAGGTCACCCATGAGGGCCGCGCCACCCATGGTGCGTGAGGTGATCGCCTGGTCGTGCAGGGCGGGCACGGTGAGTCGGCGGAGCGGATGCCCTCCGGTGCCGGACCGTCCCGCGCCAAAGCCTGCGCTCACCGGCTGTCCGCCAGAGCGCACCGCGAGGGGCGAGCGTCCGGCCCCGCGTGCGCTGGTCTGGCCGAGCAGCCAGGCCCAGGCCACGGCGACTCCGGCCGACGCTCCGGCAAGGGCTCCCGCCGCGAGCACACCGACGCCGGCCAGGTCGAGGAAGGCCATCGCGCCGGTCAGGACCAGGCCGAGCAGCGTTCCGGCGACGACACTGCCGAACAACGCCAGCCGCCACCACGGCCGCACGGTCAGCAGCCGGTCGAGCGGGCTCGCGACGACGAGATCGATGTAGCTGAGATCGGGCGCGATCGGCCCGCGGACCCGCCCGACCAGCCAGGCCAGGGCGGCGAGCGTGGCGACGATGCCGGCAAACCAGGCTGTCACGGCCACCGGTGAGGACCCCTGGGCGGCGGCCCGCAATGGCCCCGGGTCGACGGCGCGCAGCGCCTGTTGCGCCAACGGCAACCCCCAGGCGAGCCCGAAGAGAGCGGCGACATAGACGGCATACCCGACGCCCTGCCAAGAGCCGCGCTGCCCGCCACGCGCCAAGACCTCGCGGACCCGACCCAATCTGACGGCGTCGCTGCTCAGCGGCCCCGAAGGATGCCGTTGCTGCGTCACCACGCGGTCAACTCCAGCACGTAATCGGCCAGTGCGTCGGACAAGTCCTCGTCGTGAGTCGCGATGACCAAGGTCTTGCCGGATTCGATTCTCGCAGAGAGGAGTTCGGTAAGGATCGCCCGCTTGTGTGGGTCGAGGCGTTGCTCGGGCTCGTCGAGGACCAGCACCTGAGCAGGCCGCTGCAGGAACAGGGCCAGGTGGAAGAGCTGCTGTTGTCCGGAGGACAACTCGTGCGGGAATCGCGTTGCTAGATGGCCGATTTCGAGTGATTCCAGGGTCGCGGCGGCGCGGGCATCACAGCCTGCGGGGTCGCCTCCCCAGGTCGCGTCCACGAGGACGAGGTGGTCGGTCACCGTGAGATCCCGGTATGCCGTGGGGGCGCCCACCAGCGCCGCCAGGGCTGCCCGGGTGGCCGGGTCTCGATCATCGACCGGCCGGCCGCGATAGGTCACCGTGCCCGACGTGGGCGCCAACAGGCCGGCGACGATGCGCAGCAGGGTGGTCTTGCCGGTGCCGTTCGGACCGCGGACGACGACGCACTCACCGGGGCCGGCGACGAGGTCGGTGGGGTGCAGCAACCAGGCGCCATCGACCTGCTTGCTCACCCCATCGGCGTGCAGGACGGCATCGCCCGTTGCCGCGCCAACTGCAGCGGCAGGTCCGGCGGGAGAAGGCTGGTCGGAGGGCGTCGGCGGCATACCGGCCATCATCCCGCCCTCGGGTCTGCGATGGCGCCGACGTGCCGCGGATGGGGCTGTGGACGGCATACCGGCTGTCGTCCCTCCCCGCTAGGTTGGGGGGCGTGACCACCGCTCTGTACCGGCGCTACCGACCTGAGACGTTCGCCGACGTCATCGGGCAGGAGCACGTCACCGAGCCGCTCATGCAGGCGCTGCGCACGCAACGCGTCGGGCATGCCTATCTCTTTTCCGGGCCGCGCGGGTGCGGCAAGACGACCAGCGCGCGCATCCTCGCCCGCTGCCTCAACTGCGAGCAGGGCCCGACACCGACGCCCTGCGGGCACTGCGAGTCGTGTGTGGCGCTCGCCCGCGGCGGCCCGGGCAGTGTCGACGTCATCGAGATCGACGCCGCGAGCCATGGCGGTGTCGACGACGCCCGCGATCTGCGCGAGCGTGCGTCCTATGGCCCGGCGCAGAGTCGTTACAAGGTCTACATCATCGACGAGGCCCACATGGTCACCCCGCAGGGCTTCAACGCCCTGCTTAAGATCGTCGAAGAGCCGCCCGAGCACGTGAAGTTCGTCTTCGCGACGACCGAGCCAGAGAAGGTCATCGGCACGATCCGCTCGCGCACCCACCATTACCCCTTCCGGTTGGTGCCGCCGGCCAAGCTCACCGTCTATCTCGAGACGCTGGCCGCGCAGGAGGGGGTTGCGGTTGCGCCGGGCGTGCTCGGCTTCGTCACCCGGGCCGGCGGCGGCTCGGTGCGCGACTCGCTCTCGGTGCTCGACCAGCTCATCGCCGGCTCCGGGCCCGAGGGGCTGACCTATGAGGGCGCGGCCGCGCTGCTCGGCTTCACCAGCGTCGAGTTGCTCGATGCCACTATCGACGCCATCGCCGGCCGCGACGCGGCAGCGGTGTTCGGCCAGATCGACAAGGTCATCGAGTCGGGGCATGACCCGCGCCGATTCGCGATGGACCTGCTCGAGCGGCTGCGCGACCTCATCATCGTCGCCGCGGTGCCCGATGGCGCGGCGCAGGTGTTGCGGGGCGTCCCCGAAGACCAGCTCGACCGGATGCGCGGTCAGCAGTCCCGTTTCGGCGCCGGCGAGTTGTCCCGCGCGGCTGACATCGTCAGCACCGGCATCACCGAGATGACCGGCGCGACCTCTCCGCGCCTGCAGTTGGAATTGATCTGCGCCCGCGTCCTGCTCCCAGCCGCATCGGGAGAGCAGGGGTATGCCGCGCGGCTCGACCGGCTCGAACGTCGCCTCGACCTCGCGGCCACCGGCTCGGCCGCCCACTCGCCCGAGGTCGCCGCAGCCCTCCAACGACCCGGTATGCCGCCCACGCTCACCCGAGCGGTCGCCGAATCGGCCCCGCGACCGGTCGTCGGGCCGGCGACGTCCCCGGCCGAGCCGGCACCGGCCGGGTATCAGGCCCGGGGTCCGCGTCCGGCACCGGATCGGCAGCCGGCGCCGGAATCTCGTCAGGCACCGCCTCCGGGTCAGGCTGCGGCCGGGCATCACGCACCGGCGGCAGATGGTCGGCAGGTCGGTGCACCGGCCCGGTCGGCGGCACCGCACGACTCTGGCCCGGCATATCCCCCAGACTCTGGCTGGCCTGGCATATCCCCCAGCAGGGGGACCTCGTGAGTCTGGCCCGGCCGATCCCCAGCCTGCGACCCCCACCGCGCCGCCGTCGGTGTCCCGGCCGACTGCTCCTCCCGTCGAGGTCGTGACCGCGCCGCCCGATCTCGACATCGTCGGCATCCGCCGGGTCTGGCCCGAGGTGCTCGGCCGCATCTTCACCCGGCGCCGAGTGACCTGGACCTTCGTCTCGCAACATGCCTCGGTGCTCGACTACGACGGCCGACGCCTCGTGCTGGGTATTGCGACGGTGGGCCTCACCAACACCTTCCGGGCTGGCAACCACGCCGAAGTGGTCCGCCAGGCGCTCATCGACGAGATCGGCCTCGACGTCATCGTCGAAGGCGTCGCGGCTCCTCGCGACCAACCCGCTGCAGCGCCGCTCGAGCCCTCGCAGATCACGTCGCCAACGGCCCAACCCGAGCCAGGCACGCCCGCGCAGAGTGCCACCCCGCAGAGTGCCACCCGCACCCGAGACACCCGCACCCGCGACACCCGCACCGGTGGCACTCGCTCCGGTGACACCCGCTCCGGTAACACCCACGCAGGCTGCCCCCCCTTCAGCGACGCCCACATCAGTCCCACAAGCGCCGACCGACGCCCCGCCGGAGGCTCCTGCACAGGTCGAATCCACGCCCCGTGCGTCGACACCGCACCCGGAGCCGACGTCCAGACCGCTCGAGTCACCCCAAGCCGCCCGCGCCGTGCGCGAGGAGCTCGCCCGCGCCAAGGCCGCCACCCGACGCTCGCTGGAGGAGCGCCACCGCCCTGGGGCACGGCATACCGGAGCTGACTCCGGCGGCCCGGCAGGAGGCGCAGCGCCCCTGACCCACGACCCAACCGGCCCCGACGCGGCCGAGGTGAGCTTCGACGACGAAGACGTCACCCCCGACCTCGAGATGGGTCAAGCGGTCATCGAACGCCTGCTCGGTGGACGCATCCTTGACGACGACGGAAGCCGAGGTGAGCGGTGATCTACGAAGTCGGGTCGCTGGTGCTCAAACCGCTCACCCACCTCATCTACCGACCGCGGGTCACTGGTTTGGCCAATGTGCCGCGCGAGGGTGGTGTGGTCATCGCGAGCAACCACCTGTCGTTCATCGACTCGTTCGCCATCCCGCTGGTGGCGCCGCGACAGGTGAGTTTCCTGGCCAAGGACGACTATTTCACCGGTCCCGGGGTGCTCGGGCAGGCCAAGCGGGCGTTCTTCGAAGGGGTCGGCGCGATCCCGGTCGACCGTGACTCCAGCCGGGCGGCGCAAGAATCGCTCGACGTCGCGCTCGCCGCGCTGCGGGCGGGCAAGGCGTTCGGCATTTATCCCGAGGGCACCCGGTCGCGCGACGGCCGGCTCTATCGCGGCCGCACCGGCGTGGCCTGGCTCGCGCTCACCGCTGGCGTGCCGGTCGTGCCGGTGGGCCTGCGCGGCACCGAAAACATCCAACCGGTCGGCGCCTCCTACCCGAGGCTGGCCAAGGTGTCGGTCGCCTTCGGCCCCCCGATCCACCCCGAGTCCTACTCCGGTATGCCGCAGGGCCGGGCCCGCCGCGCACTCACCGACGATGTCATGGACGCCATCGCCACCCTGAGTGGGCAGGAGCGCGCCGACGACTTCAACTCCCCGCCCGGCGCCCCGAACGCCGACTGAGCGCATGCCCTCGCGCATCGAACGCGTCCGGGGCGGCGTCTATGGGCTGCTCGTCGGCGATGCGCTGGGGGTTCCCTACGAGTTCCACCCCGCCTCCAGCATTCCGCCCCCCGAGGCCATCGAGATGAGCCCGCCGCCGGGCTTCCACCGCGCCCACGCCGGCGTGCCGCCAGGCACCTGGTCCGATGACGGCGCGCAGGCGCTGGTCCTGCTCGAATCCCTCATCCGCTGCGGTGGGCTCGACGTCGCCGACCTCGGCTCCGGTCTCGTCGCGTGGCTCGACCAGGGCCGGTATGCCGTCGACCGCCGCGTCTTCGATGTCGGCATCCAGACCAGCCAGGCGCTGCGCAAGATCCGCAGCGGCCATCCGGCGGCGAGCGCCGGCTCCACCGACCCTCACGCCATGGGCAACGGCTCCCTCATGCGGGTGTTGCCGTTGGCCCTGACCCCGCAGGCCTCCGACGACGACCGCCTCATCGCCGACGCTTTCGCCCAGTCGGCGCTCACCCACGGTCACCCGGGCTGCCAGGTCGCCTGCGCGGTCTACTGCCTCTGGGCTCGGCGCATCCTCGACGGATCGACGGTCGAGCGCGCGTGGCAGGGCGCGCGCGGCGCCTTCGAGAGCCGGTATGCCGTGGGGTCACCCGAGCGCGCCGCCCTCGATCTCGCGGTGCCCGCCGATGGTGGGTGGGAGGACCGCGGCACGGGTTACGTCGTCGACAGCCTGCGCGCGGCGCTCACCCTCACCGGTGCCGTCAGCAGGCCGGGAGCAGCTCCCGCGGCCGTGGGCTCGCTGAGAGACGGTGGCTCAAATGCAGGTACACACCTGGAGTTTGAGACTGTTATCCGGGGAGCAATCGCGCTGGGAGACGACACCGACACGACCGCGTGCATTGCGGGAGGGATCGCAGGGCTGGTCGTGGGGGAGCACGGCATACCGCTGCGGTGGCGCGAGGCATTGCGCGCCCGAGACCTCGTCGAACCGCTGCTGCACGCCCTCACCCGAGAGCTGGGCGCCGAGAGCTGAAAGCCGGCAGTGGCACCCGCGGGGCGTGACACCCGCGGGGCGTGACACCCGCGGGGCGTGACACCCGCGGGGCGTGACACCCGCCGGGAGCGGCACCCGCGCAGCGAGACACGCAGGGGCGCGTGACGGGCGTCCGACCCGATGTCGGCAGCGCCCCGTAGTCTGCTGGGGTGTTCGAAGGCATCGTGCAGGACCTCATCGACGAGCTCGGGCGGCTGCCCGGGATCGGCCCCAAGAGCGCCCAGCGCATCGCCTTCCACCTCGTGCAGGCCGACGCCGCCGACGTGACCCGCCTGGTCGAGGTACTCAGCGAGGTCAAGGCCAAGATCCGGTTCTGTCGCGAGTGTGGCAATGTCGCCGAGGCCGAGCTGTGCCGGATGTGCGGTGACTCGCGGCGCGACCGCACCGCGATCTGCGTCGTCGAGGAACCCAAAGACGTGTCCGCGATCGAGCGCACCCGCGAGTTCCGCGGGCTCTACCACGTGCTCGGCGGTGCCATCTCGCCGATGGACGGCGTCGGGCCGGGTGACCTGCGCATCCGTGAGCTCATGGCCCGCCTGGCCGACGGTTCGGTCACCGAGGTCATCATCGCCACCGACCCCAATATCGCCGGTGAGGCCACCGCCACCTATCTCTCGCGCACCCTCGTGCCGCTCGGGCTGCGCGTGACCCGGCTCGCATCGGGCCTGCCGGTGGGTGGTGACCTGGAATACGCTGACGAGGTGACCCTTGGCCGAGCGTTCGAAGGGAGGCGCACCGTCCATGCCTGACCAGATCATGCCGATCGGCGAAGAGCTCGCGGCGTTTGCCGACGAGACCGCCGCGCAGGCCCGGGCCTATCTCGGCGCCGTCACCGAGGTCGCCTCGGGGGGCTCGCCCGACATCGCCATCCCCGTGCTCCTGCTGGCCTCCGCGCAACTGTTGCTGGCCGGCTCACGGCTGGGCGCCATCCAAGACGTCGTCCTGCTCGACCGCTTCGAGGCTGACCCCGGTCCCGACGCCGACGTCGAGCCGCTGCGCGACAACCTGGCCAATCTCTTCGAGGGCATTGACGACTACGCCGATGTCGTCGACCCGGTGACCGCCGCCGAGTTGACCAAGGGGCTGCTCTCCAACGACATCACCGAGATCTCCCTGGCGCTGTCCCACGGGCTGCGTCATTACGACGCCGGCCGCCGGGTCGAAGCGCTGTGGTGGTGGCAGTTCTCCTACCTGTCCACCTGGGGCGAGCGGGCCGCGGCATCGCTGCGGGTGCTCCAGTCGATCCTTGCCCACCTGCGTCTCGACGCCGACGACGAAGTTGTCGCCGACGCCGAGTTCGAGGCCCTGCACCCGTGAGGTGAGCTGCCCGGCATACCCTGCCGTGCCGTCGTGCTGCTGCCCGCGTTCTTCGGGTCTCACGATGTGATTCGCGCGTCTCGCCATGTGAGGCATGGGACAGGCTCCGGTATGCCGTCGATAAACTCTGCGGGTCCCTGACCAGTCCCCGCGGGAGCCCTGTCGTGAGTCTCGTCGTCCAGAAGTACGGTGGATCGTCGGTTGCTGATGCCGAAGGCGTCAAGCGCGTGGCGCGTCGCATCGTCGAGACGAAGCGGGCCGGGCACGACGTGTGCGTCGTCGTCTCCGCGATGGGTGACTCGACCGACGATCTCATCGACCTGGCCAACAAGGTGAGCCCCGCGCCGCCCGCCCGCGAGCTCGACATGCTCCTCACGGCTGGCGAGCGCATCTCGATGGCGGTGCTCGCGATGGCCATCGCCGACCTCGGCATGGAGGCGCGGTCGTTCACCGGGTCACAGGCGGGGGTCATCACCGACGCAGACCACGGCAAGGCGCGCATCCTCGACGTCACCCCGGGCCGGATCACCGAGGCGCTCGGCGCCGGTCATATCGCCATCGTGGCTGGGTTCCAAGGAGTGAGCCAGACGACCAAGGACATCACCACGCTCGGTCGCGGCGGCTCGGACACGACCGCTGCCGCGCTGGCGGCGGCCCTGCGCGCCGATGTCTGCGAGATCTACACCGACGTCGACGGGGTCTTCACCGCCGACCCGCGCATCCTGCCCAGCGCCCGCAAGCTCGATGTCGTCTCGTGCGAAGAAATGCTCGACCTGGCGGCAAGCGGCTCCAAGATTTTGCACCTGCGCTGCGTCGAATACGCGCGCCGCTACGGCATACCGCTGCATGTGCGGTCGTCGTGGTCCAAGCACCCCGGCACGTTCATCGTGGACAACCCCTACGACGAAGGAAGCGGTATGGAAGCCCCGATCATCACCGGCATCGCCCACGACGTGAGCGAAGCCAAGATCACCGTCGTCGGAGTGCCCGACGAAAAGGGGAAGGCCGCCGACATCTTCACCGCGGTCGCCGACGCCGGCATCAGCATCGACATGATCGTCCAGAATGTGTCGGTCGCCGCAACCGGGCTCACCGACATCTCGTTCACCCTGCCGCAGAGCGACGGCCCGAAGGCGATCCAGGTGTTGCAGGCGGTCAAGACGACCATCGGCTTCGCCGACATGCTCTACGACGACAAGATCGGCAAGATGTCGGTCATCGGTGCGGGCATGCGCACCAACCCCGGCATCTCGGCCAAGCTCTTCCGGGCCATGGCCGACGCCGACATCAACATCGAGATGATCTCGACCTCCGAGATTCGCGTCTCGGTCGTCACCCGGGCCGACCAGCTCGAAGCGGCGGTGCGCGCGGCGCACACGGCGTTTGGGCTGGACTCGACCGAGGGAGAGGCCATCGTCTACGGAGGGACGGGCCGATGAGCGAGGCTGCTGTGGGTGCTGCTGTGGGTGCTGCTGCTGGGCGTCAGGTGAATGTCGGGGTCGTCGGCGCGACCGGCCAGGTCGGCGGCGTCGTGCTGCGCATTCTCGCCGAGCGCAACTTCCCGGTCGGACAGTTGCGCCTGTTCGCGTCGGCCCGGTCGGCGGGCACCACGATCTCGTGGCAGGGCCGCGACATCGTCGTCGAGGACGCCGCAACCGCCGACCCGAGCGGCCTCGATATCGCGATCTTCTCGGCCGGGGCGACCACCTCACGCGCGCTGGCTCCGGTCTTCGCCGCTGCCGGAGTGACCGTCATCGACAACTCCTCCGCCTGGCGGATGGACCCCGAGGTGCCGCTGGTCGTCTCCGAGGTCAATCCGGAGGCGGCACGGCATACCCCCAAGGGCATCATTGCCAACCCCAACTGCACGACGATGGCCGCCATGCCGGTCCTCAAGCCGCTGGCCGACGAGGCCGGGCTGACCCGCCTGGTCGTCTCGACCTATCAGGCCGTGTCGGGCTCCGGCGTGGCCGGGGTGAGCGAGCTTGCGGGCCAGGTGCGCGCGGGGCTGGCGTCCGGCGACATCGAAGGTCTGGCCCACGACGGCTCCGCCGTCGAGCTCGGTATGCCGGTGAAGTACGTCGCGCCGATCGCCTTCGACGTCGTCCCGTTGGCCGGCTCGCTGCTGGACGACGGCACGGACGAGACCGACGAGGAGCGCAAGCTGCGCAACGAGTCGCGCAAGATCCTCGACCTGCCCGAGTTGCGCGTGTCCGGCACGTGCGTGCGGGTGCCGGTCTTCACCGGGCACTCGCTGTCGATCAACGCCGAGTTCGAGCGGCCGATCACGCCGGCGCGGGCGCGCGAGTTGCTCACCGGTGCGCCCGGGGTCGAGGTCGTTGACGTGCCGACGCCGCTGCAGGCCGCCGGCGCCGACCCCTCCTATGTGGGCCGGATCCGCGAGGACCTTTCGGTTGACGGCGGGCGCGGGCTGGTGCTCTTCGTGAGCAACGACAACTTGCGCAAGGGTGCGGCACTCAACACCGTGCAGATCGCCGAACTTCTCGTCTGAGCAGTCACACTCACGCCATGCCAGGGCTTGGTGTCTCGCCGGCGCGGCGCGTGCCGGCGTTGCCTGCCCTCGCGGTGCTCCTGATTCCGCTCGGCTTGGGGGCATGCGGCGGGTCCGGCGCCGAGCCGGTCGCACCGAAGACGGTGGTCGTCACGATCCCCGCGGGTGGTGGGTCGGCAGGCGCCGGTATGCCGGGCGACGCGGCGGCGACATCCGCCAGCGGTGGACCCTCCGCCGGGGCATCGTCTGGAACGTCGTCTGGAACGTCGTCTGGTGAGGGCACCGGTTCGACCGGGGGCGGGCCGATCATCGACGCCGGCTCGAAGGCGTCGGCGGCCTTCGCATCGCCCAGCGGCAACATCGTCTGCGTGCTGACTAAGGGTGAGACCGCGGCCCACGACAGCGTGCGCTGCGACGTCCTGGCTCACACCTGGACCCTGCCGCCCAAGCCGGTCGATTGTGAGTTCGACTGGAGCCACGGGGTCTATCTCGAGGGTGGGTCGTCGAGTCTCACCTGCTCCAGTGACACGGTCGCCTCCGAAGCCGCTGTCGACAACACGTCGACGTGGTGGCTCGGGCGGCCCGGCTCGCAACGGATCGCTGTCGACAGTCGGGGTGCGTTGGCAGCGCTGGCTTACGGATCGTCGTTACGATTGGGCACCGTCACCTGCCTGAGCGACACCGACGGCGTGCACTGCACGGATGCGAAGACCGGCCACGGGTTCGACATCGCCATGGCCACTTACCGTCTCAACTGAGCGGGCCGATGACACGATGTCGCGAAGATGGGCGGTCCGGTCACGGCTGCGACATGGGTGCGACGTGAATGTGAGACCTTGCGGCGGGAGTGACACGGCCGCGGAGCGTCTCGTCGGCAGGGCTGGGGAAGGGAAGCCACAGTGGTCGTCATCGACGTAGGGTGGGCCACCGATGCGGGAGCGGTGCGCCAGCTCAACGAGGACTCTGTCATCGTCGGCGGCAAAATCCTTGCAGTTGCCGATGGCATGGGGGGCCATGCCGCCGGCGACATAGCCAGCCAGATGACTGCCAACGCGTTGCTGGCCTTGGACTCCCTCACCGTTCTCCGACCGACGGACATCGTCGCCGCACTGGTCAACGTGAGTGACCTGATCGCCCACCGGGCAGAGGCAGAGCCGGAACGCTGGGGCATGGGCACGACCGTGACTGGCCTTGCGCTCGTGACGATCGGGGGAGCCCAGCACTGGGGGATATTCAATGTGGGTGACTCTCGTGTCTATCACTTCGTCGAGGGCCAGCTCACTCGGTGCACTGTCGACCACTCGGAGGTCGAGGAACTCATCGCTGCTGGTCAGATCACCGAGGCCGAGGCTCGTGTCCATCCGGATCGCAACATCATCACCAGGTCCCTTGGCACCTTCCCGCCGCCTCAGGTCGATCTATGGATGGTGCCTCCAGTTGAGGGTGAGCGCTATCTGGTGTGTTCTGACGGATTGGTCAACGAGGTCGAGGACCGGGAGATGGCGCAAGTCCTGGGATCGGGTGAGACGGCCCAGATGGCCGTCGACCAGCTCATGGCGATGGCCCTGAACCGAGGGGCTCGTGACAACGTATCGATCGTGGTGGTGCAGGTTCTGACGACTCCCGATGACCATGAGGGAGTGATGGGCAGCGCTGCAACGGTGCCACGCGACCGACTCGGGACGGGGAGGGAATGACTGTGTGCGCGATTCAGGCTGCCTATGTTGCAGGAGAAGGGACCGCCATCGCGGGCTCCGACATGTGGTTGTTGTTCGCTGTGGCACCGACAGCGGCCGTAATTCCCGCCATTCATGAGGCCGTTGGGCGGGGGTTGGACGCGGTCACCGAGACCATCGTCGAGGAAGGCCTGCGGTCAGTGGGTTCCTTCGTCATGGCTGCCGTCGTGCCGGGAGGTTTCCGGGTCCTCGCACGAGGGGGCGGCTGCGCCGTGACCCGAGGTGCCGACCCCGTTGGAACCGTCACCGGTGAAGGCCACGGGATGTGGACCGATCGGACGCTTGCGGCGACTGGACTGGACCTGTCTGTCGGGGGCGTCGCCGGGTCAGGCGATCAGGGCGCACTGAGTCCTGATGCGGGCGTGGTCGCCGCGAGTCACATCATGCTCACTCCTGCGTCTGGGAGCGCTGCCGCATCGTCGTCGACGACAACCGCAGCCGGTTCCGGGGGGCACGAGGATGCGGGGTCGTACCAAGGCATGTTCGCTCACACCATGCACGGCCGCCCGAGTTTCGGAGAATCTCGTCACCTGTCTGACCCGGGTGATCCGGATGAGACAACGGTTGGGCGTTTTGTGGCTATGCACGAGCCGGTCTCAGGGCCACATGCAGCGCAGTCGACTGCTGCTGCGGCTTGGCCCGAATCGGGAGCCGCAGCGCCATCGCTGTCCCCCCAATCCACGGGGTGGGGTACTGGGGTAGACCCCCTCAACCGCACGTTGATGCCAGGTGAGCAACAGACCCCCGTGCCCCGCGAGGCCGTTGACCGCGGCAGCAACCAAGCCAGTTGGGGGGACGCGAATCACCCTTCCGTCCCACCACCCCCGCCGATCCCGAGTTGGACCCCGCCACCGGCCGCGATGGCTCCTCCGCCCGCGGTGGGCGCGATCATCGACGCCGTCCCCGACTTCAGTGCACCTGGCGGGCCTGTTCCTGCCCAGCCATCCGTCCGGCCTCCGGTCACCTATGACGCCCCGGCTGCCCCGGCCGCCCCGGCCTGGCCCCCCGCGCCGCCGTCGACGGCCCACTTGCCTGGTGCCTGGTCTCCTCAACCGGTGGCAGCCCCCGCCGCTCCGGCCCAACCGGGACCTGGTGGCCCGGCATACCAGCCACCCCCGCCCGGCGCAGGCGGGCAGGGGTCGATTCCTCCGGCAGCCCCACGACCGGTCGTTCCCGATGCCAACCGCACGGTGAACCGGTCGGCGCTGCACCGTGCTGGTCCCGTCGGCACATCCCAGGCCGCACCGCCGCAGGTACAGGCGGCCCAGTGCCCTGCAGGCCATTTGAGTCCAGCCCATGCCGCGGTTTGCCGCGTCTGTCGCTCGGCGATGCCCCCCAACCCCCATGTCTTCTGGACGCCGCGGCCGGTCCTGGGGCGTTTGGTCTGCAGCAATGGAGACGTGTTCGTCCTCGATCGTGGGCTGGTCCTGGGTCGGTCTCCTGTCATCCCTGACGGACACCAGGGCGATGTACCCAACCTGGTCAAGCTCGTCGACCACACCTTGGAGATCTCCAGTCAACACGTCGAGATCAGGCTGGATCACTGGATGGTCCTTGCTATCGATCTCGGCTCGACGAATGGCACCGACGTGCGGGCCCCGGGCCGAGAGCCGGTGCGGCTAGTCCCCGGCGTCCCCGAGTTGCTCGAGCCAGGGGCCGTCGTGAGCTTGGCCGATGTGCTCACTTTGACCTTCGAGGTGTGGTGATGGCGGCCTTTCCCGAGCTGCCGGGAATGTCGCCGATCGAGCAGATCAGCGGTGAGGGCGGATACGGTGATGTATTTCTGTATGAGCAGCACACCCCGCGCCGCCGCGTTGCCGTCAAGGTGTTGCGCGACCAGCATCTGGACGACAGGGTGCGCCGCCAGTTCAAGTCCGAAGCCGACGCCATGGCCCAGCTGGCGCATCCGCACATCGTCCCGGTCTTCTCCGCGGGTTTGGCCGCAGATGGTCGACCGTTCATCGTCATGGAGTACTTCCCCGGGCAAAGCCTGGGTCACCGTGCGGCTGCCGAGCGAATCGGGGTGGCCGAGGTGCTGTCCATCGGAGTCAAGATCGGGAGTGCCGTGGAGACCGCCCACCGGGCGGGCATCCTCCACCGCGACATCAAGCCCGCCAACATTCTGGTGAGCAAGTATGGCGAGCCAAGCCTGACCGACTTCGGCATCGCCGGCCAAATGGCCGAGGTTGCCGACGATGAAGACCAGGGACTGTCCCTGCCGTGGGCTCCCCCGGAGGTCGTCTTCGCCACCGCCCCGGCGTCCTACTCCAGCGATGTCTACTCCCTGGCTGCGACCCTCTGGCACCTTCTCGTGGGGCGTTCGCCGTTCGAGAACGTCGGCGCACACAACGGCCAATGGGAGATGATGCAGCGGATCCGGGATCTCCCCGCGCCCTCCACCGGATTACCGATCCCGGATTCCCTGGACCGGCTGATGCGTCAAGCGATGCACAAGGACCCCAACCAACGACCTCGCCGGGTGCGTGACTTCGTTCTTGCGCTCAACGGAGTCGAACAGGAGCTGCGGCTCCGGCCCACCAAGCCGATTATTGAAGGTGAAAGCGGTCCAGGGGCGGTCACTGTGCCTCACCGCGCGCCGGGCGGGCGCCCTGATGCAACCCGGCTCAAGACCCCCGTGGTGCACCAGAGCGGTGGACTGCCACAGTCGGTTCAGCAGGTCTCTGAGGCCAGGACGAAGATGCGCCACTCGGTGGCACAACCCGGTATGCCGACCGGAGCCCCGAGCCAAGTCGTGTCATCCTCATACTCTCGCTCCGAGGGCAATCGCGGGATCGAGTCCAATGCCACCATTCGTCGGACGGTCAACCCCACCGGACCCGTGGGCGCCGCCAGCGTCCAACCGTCCGACCAGCCGGCCAAGAACGTCAAGAAGACGCCTCGGTATGGGGTCCTCGCGCTGGCGGCTGCGGTATTGGTGGTTGCCGTAGCCATCGGCTTCTTCTTGACCCGGGGCAACTCGACGGCCAAGCCCGCAGCCGTGCCGTCCTCCACGGCGAAGGGAAACACGGCGCTGAGCGGCGATCTGGTTCCCCCCGGTCCGGTGACCGTGCGGGGCGCCCGTGTCGATGACACGAAGGTCGGGTTCAGTTGGAGCTATTCGGCCGCTCAGCCGGGCGACACATTCCAGTGGCGCACCGACGATGCGACAAGCACCGGCGTGTCCAAGGTGGCGACACTGGAGCTTCCCGTGCCAACGGGGACCAAGGTCTGCATCCGGGTGAAGGTCGTGCGCGCAGACGGAAGCAACCCGGCCCTGGACTGGAGCATCCCTGGGTGTGTGCCATGAGCCTGCCAGCAGACGAGAGGCCGCTGATCGGGGCCCAGCCCACGGCCTTGCGGGTCTCCTTCTGCGGTGAGGACTTCACCGTCGAGCCTGGCGCGTCACTGACCTTGGGGCGGGAAGGAGATGTCGTCATCGACGACAACCCATTCCTGCACCGGCGATTCCTCGAGATCTTCGTTCTCGAAGGGATGTGGTGGGTGAGCAACGTCGGATCCCACCTCACGGCGACGATCGCTGATCCGACCGGGGGACTCAATGCCTGGTTGCCGCCGGGCTCGCGGATGCCGATCGTCTTCCGAGACACCACGGTCTGGTTCTCGGCGGGACCCACGACGTACGAGTTCGATATTCGTTACGAGAGAGGGATTTTCGCACCACCTGCCATGGTCGAGGCGGCATCCGGGGATATCACTGTGGGGCGGGTGGCCTTTACCCCCGACCAACGGTTGTTGGTCGTCGCGCTCTGCGAGCCGGCCTTGCGCAAGGGGGAACTCGGCGGCTCATCCATCCCGCAATCCAGCGACGCCGCAGCTCGATTGGGTTGGGCTTTGACGCGTTTCAACCGCAAACTCGACAACGTCTGTCAGAAGTTGGACTCCGCTGGCGTGCGTGGATTGCACGGCAGCAGTGAAAAGTTAGCATCATCGCGGCGAGCCCGGCTGGTGGAATATGCATTGGCCTCCAGGCTGGTCACCAGGGACGACCTCGCCCTGCTGCCGCCACTCAACCCGCGACCGAACGCCTCTCGCTGATCGGCACGTCGAGTCCGAGTGCGACGCCGACCCCTCTGTGCAGGTGTGCCATGTGAGCAAGACTCGCACGTGAGTGATATTCGTGCACACCGATACGCACGAGGACGTCGAGGTGTTCACCCGCCGCGGTTGCAGCATCCGGCGGGAGCACCATCGTCACGATGATTCCCGCGTTGCCGGCGGGGCCTTGGCGGGTGGACACCCACATCTGAGAATGCGTTGCTGCCGTGGGGGATTGGCCGCCGTCGAGGGACTGGGACAGGGTCCTGCCCGCGCGGGAGTGAGGCGGGTCGGCCCGGTGGTTCCCGAGCGCGTTCTCATCCCCAGCGTCCGGAGTGCTGAGCAGACTGAGCAGGGCGTCCCGATCCGCTCCCCGCATTGTGAAAGCCTCGACAAACCACATCAACGTCCTACGGGTGAGCACGCGGCCGGCGAGCGCACGGGACACCAGGTCGCGCAGTCGGCGAGGCAATTCGGTATCTGAGTCCGGGCGTTCACCGGCGTCCCACAGATGGCACGCAAGGGCACGGCAGACGGCTGCCTCACTCACCCCAGGTCCTGGGCGGAGGGAATGCCGTTCCCAGACCTTCCGATAGCGCGGATCGTCGTCAAGTAGACGAGCCAAGTATGTGCCGGCCGTATATGTTCCCACGGCCCCCCCTTTCGGACTGACGACGCGTCTCGTCGATCCGCCTGGCCCCCCAAGCATCCAAGATGCGGTCAAAACGCGACACTGGTGCGACAACCGCCTCATAACGTAGCGGAAGCTCAAGGATCGGGCATAACGGGGGATCGTGCCACCCCCCTATTCAGGGGGTTGCGAGCCCTCGGTTCAGGCCAGTTGGATATGACCGGTTCGTCACCAAGCGTGCGTCCGTCAGCGTCATGGGGGTCTTGATCGATGTTGCGTCGTGGTCGTTGGCGCCTGTTCACTGCTGTCGCGTCGGCAGTGGTATCGGTGGCCGCTCTGGTGTTCTTCGCAGCCGTTTCAGACGGGAACGTAACCCGCAAGGTCGATCTCCACGATTCAGGCGTTTGGGTGACCAACGACCATGACGGCCTGTTCGGACGCCTGAACAAGTCGGCGGAAGCCCTGGACAGCGTGTTCATGCCGCCCGGCGGAGCCCAGAACAGTTACGACCTGGACGTGCGCCAAGACCGGTCGGTCGTCGTCGCGTGGGATCGGTCGGGCGGCCGATTGCTGCCGGTCGACGTGTCCCTCGGGGTCGCCCTGGCCGATCGCGCCGTGGCGATCTCGCCGGACGGGTTGGTCGACCTGAGGGGTGGGTCCTTGGCCGTCCTCGACGTGAAGTCGGGCAAGATCCGCGCCACCCGCTACGCCCCTGACGCAACCACTGCGTCCCTGGCCGTCCTCGACAGCAACATGCCATCGCTTGCCGAACTTGGGGCGAGTTCGCCCGCTGCGGCCGCCGGCTCAGCTGCTGCGGTCGGCGGGTCGATGGCCATGTCGCTCGGGGTCGACGGCGGCATCCACGCAGTCAGCAGTTCCGGGAAGGTGTTGACGGTTCCGGCCGTCGGCGAGGGTTTCGGTGAGGCGGTCATCGGGTCGGGTCCGACCGGGTCCAAGGATCTGGCTATCACGAGTGTGGGGACGCGCACCGTGGTCTTGGACCGGGCCAGCGGGGCGCTGTCCTTCGGCGATCGTGGGTCGTCGTTGCCGCAGGCGACACCGGAAGCATTCCTGCAGGCCCCCAGTCCTGACCGCAGCGCGGTGATCATCGCGACGCCCAAGGCACTCTTCGCGGCGCCGCTGAACGGTGACCCGCTCGTGACCCTGTTCGACGGTGGCACGGGGACGCCCGCGGCTCCAGTTGTGCTGGGTGATTGCGTGTATGCCGCGTGGGCGGGCACGCCGGGCGCGGTCGTGCGATCCTGCGACGGCCAGAAGGCCACCCCGATCACCGTCGACCGCGCCGGAACCCTGTCGCGTCCGGTCTTCCGGGTCAATCGCGATCTCATGGTCATCAACGACTCGGCAACGGGGCGGCTGTTTGATGTCGAGTCCTCGCGTAGCTTGGACAACTGGGACCAAGTCAAACCCCAGGTGAAGGACAACCAGAGCGACAAGGCACCGGAAAATCAGAACCCGCTCGCCACCCAGGACCCGAAGCCGAAGGCGTCGCCGGACCGATTGGGAGCGCGGCCGGGTCGCGCCACTGTCATGCACGTGCTGGACAACGACTCGGACCCGGCCGGTCGAGTGCTCGCCATCAGCGCTGTCTCTGATCCTGGCGTCCCCGGGGCCTCGGCGACGGTCTCGCCGGATCGCCAGACCATTCTCGTGACCCTGCCGCCGGCCTCACCAGACTTGTCGATGACCTACACGGTCGACAACGGCACCGGCAACACCGCGCAGGCCACCCTCAGCGTCGAATCACGTCAGGTCACGGACAACAAGAAGCCGGAGATCAGGGCCGGCTTCACCGAGCGTATCCCCACCGTCGTGGCCGGGCGCACCGTGTCGGTGCCGATCGTGGGGGACTGGCGCGACTACGACGGTGACTCGCTCACCGTGGTCAACGCAACGGTCGAGAAGGGTGCGGCCTCGACCTCACCCGACGGCAGGATCGAGTTCGGGGCGCCCCTGGACGGCAATGGGACCCAGACCATCAAGTTCAAGGTGACCGACGGCGTCGGTGAACCCGCCGACGGTGAGTTGAAGGTCGTCACCCAGGCGCCGGCGGCGGCAACAGCTGTCGCTGCGGTCACCCTGCCCGATGTCGTGCGGGGCGAAGTGGGGAAGGCATTCGTCGTCTCACCTCTGGTCAACGATCTGCCCGGGTCCGATCCCAACACGGCTCAAAGCCTGCTCGCCCTGGCCGGCAACATCGCCCCCAAGGAGGGGCTGGAGGTCGAGACCGACCTTCGCACGGGCACGGCCACTCTGACTGGGTCACGTCCGGGCACCTTCTTCCTTGAGTACTCGGTCGCCTTCGGCAGTTCGCCGTTCGCCCAGGGCCAGATTCGTGTCGATGTCGCCAACCCGCCGGCCCAACCGTTGCCGCCGGTGGCCATGCCCGACATGGCCGCCCTGCGAGGTCAAGTGCCGGCGATGATCGACGTCCTGGCCAACGACGTGGACCCGGCAGGCATGATGCTCACCGTGCAGTCGGCGTCGGTGGCTGACGCCGAGCAGCTCGAAGTGGCGGTGATCCGCGGCCGATGGGTGCGGATCACGCCGCTGCATGAAGGACTGAGCCCCTCGCCGCAGATCGTCCACTACACGGTGAGCAACGGTTCGTCGCAAGCGGTCAGTGGTGACATCTCGGTAACGCAACTCGGCGCCGTCACCCCTGATGCGCCGCGCACCCGTGACGACATCGCGACCGTGCGTGACGGGGACTCGGTGTTGATCCCGGTGCTGTCCAACGACTCCACCGAGAGCGGGGCGCCGCTGCGGTTGGCCTCCAACGTCGTGGACGGCCCCAACGCCGGGCAGTTCCGGATCACTGACCCTGCGCTGCGCGACGGTGGCGTGGGCACAGACCTCGGGACGGCCTATCTTTCGGGAGACAGCGTGCGGTATGTCGCGCCCGTGAAGGTGGAGACCGACCGAGCACTGCGCATCGAATATGTCGCCGAGACCTACGACGGCGACCAGACAACGGGCAGTGCCTATGTCACGGTGAAGCCGCAGCCAAGCGAGAAGGTCGTCAACCAGGCCCCGTTGCCCCAGACCCTGGAAGCGCGGCTGACCGCCGGGGACCAGATCACCATTCCCGTGCCGAGTTCGGGACAGGACCCCGACGGCGACAGCACGACCGTCGCCGGAGTGGGATCGGGCCCGGTCTTGGGCCGGATCAAGGGCTCCTCGCCGACGTCGTTCACCTATGAGGCCTATCCCACCAGCGCCGGAACAGACCAGTTCACCTACGTGGTGACCGACCGATATGGCAAGACCGGCAGTGCCGTCGTCAGGATTTCTGTTGTGCCGGCCGGCGAGACCCAGCCGCCTGTTGCGGTGCCTGATGTCGTCACGGCCAAGCCGGGAGCCAAGCTCAACATCAATATCTTCGGAAACGACCTAGTGGGGGCGGGCGATCCCGCCGAGGTGGTGCCGCTGGAGCGCTTCAATCCGACGCTCCCCCCCGGGGTCGCGCTGGAGACCGCTCAAGGCCCCCTGCTCGCGACGACCCAAGATAATGCTGCGCCGGCCCAGGTCATCAGCTATGCCTTGTCCGGCAACGGCGGCCAAGGCGCTCCGACCACGGTGACGATCCGGTCTCGGGAGGGCTTCAACAACCCGCCGGTGGCTGTGGATGCCGTCGCGAAGGTCGACGGAGCCACGCCGATTACGACCGTCGATGTGCTCTCGCGGGTCTACGACGTCGACGGACCGGAATCCGGCCTGAAGCTCACCAAAGTCACCGCCCCGGGGGCGGTCATCGCCGGAGGGAGCGTCACCATTCCGGTGACCTCGGCCCCGCAAGCCATCCCCTACGAGGTCACCGACTCCGACGGAGCGACCGGCGCAGCCTTGATCTACGTTCCGGGCGCCGGCTCGGGCCTGCCCTTCGTCAAGCTGGGCACTCTCATCGAGGTGCCGCAGAACGGCCAGGTCTCCAAGGCGATCGGTGACTACGTGGTGTCTCCGTCCGGACGCCCGGTGATCGCGACCACCAACGACCGGATGTGGGCCTCCCCCGCGGGTGGCGTCGGGGTCGCGGCAGAGTCCCCCACGACCCTGCAGGTCAAGGGCTTGGCTGACTACATCGGTCCGGGGGCGATCACCCTCGAAGTCACCGATGGAGCCGCACTCGACGATCCCGCCGGCAAGCGGGCCATTGTGACGATCCCCGTCCAAGTCGGGCCGCTCACCCCGGTGCTGCGCTGCCCCACCGACCCCATCAAGGTGGTCGAAGGTGGCAACCCGGTCACCCTCGACGTCACCTCGCTGTGTCACGTGTGGGTGCCGGACCCGACGACGCTGCCCACGTTGGGGTACTCCGCCGAGTGGAAGACCCCGATCGACAGTGTGCGCATCCTCGGCTCCGGTGAGCATCGCATCAAGGTGGTGGCTGCGGGTGCCGCCAAGCCGGGGGCCACCGGCCAGATCCAGGTCTCCGTGGCCGGCTCGAAGTCGGTCCCGGCGCTCATCCCGATCGTCGTCGTGGGCGCCCCGAAGCCCACCTTCGCCCCGGTGAAACTCGAAGGCATCAAGCAAGGCGACACCGCGACGGTGCAACTCGCGCAGTACATGCGCTCGCAACTCATCGACCCGGTCTACAAGGTGGTGGGGGTCCGGCAGACCGCGGGTCAGCCGGCCACCTCGACCTTCGACGGCGGCACCGTCAAGCTCACTCCCGCAGGCACGTCCTTCGGAACGATGACCTTCCAAGTGCTCGCGACGGACATCACGGATACGACCCGGCTCGACCGACAGGTCAACGGCACCGTGACTCTCGTCGTTTACGGCATCCCCGACGCTCCGGCAAATGTGCGCCCCGACCCCGCGCTGCAGAGCCATGCGGCGACATTGGCGTGGAATATCCCTGACAACCACGGTGCGCCCATCGACCAGTACCGCCTGACCGGCGGCGGCCAGACGAAGATCTGCCAGGCATCGCCGTGCACCATCACGGGGGTTCCGAACGGCAGTCCCATCACCTTCACCGTGGAAGCCCACAACAAGGCAGGGTGGAGCAAGCCCAGCGCTCCGTCGGCGCCGTTCACACCGAACGAGGTGCCGCATGCGGTGACCGGATTGACGGCGTCCAACCCTGTCGACCACGGTCTGACCCTCACCTGGGCGGCAGCAGTTGTCGACGGCACCCCGGTTCAGCAATACCGAGTCTCGTGGACGGGTGGCGGATCCATGACCGTGCCGGGAGGCACGACGAGTGCAGCCCCGGGCGGGCTGGTCAACAACAACGTCTACGACTTCACGGTCGTCCCCGTCAACGCGGCCGGCATAGGTCCGGCAACGACCACCAAGGGGCAGAGCTCGGGTGCCCCGGGCACGCCTGTGGCACCGACGATCGGCTCGACCGAGACGGCGGGCGGCGCCCAAGCGGTCGTCACGCTCAGTTGGGCCGCGGTCGACCCCAATGGCCCCAAACCAGTCACCTACACGGTCAACCGCACCGGCGGCTCGGGCCCGAAGGTGATCTGCGCGAACGTCCAGGCCACCACGTGCCAGGACAGCGGAGTGGTCTACGACGGGACGACCTACCAGTATGCCGTGACCGCCACCAATGCGACCGGCGGCTCAGCGCACTCCAGCACGGGTCCGGCCCGCAGCTTCCAGGCGACCGGCACCCCGGCCGCCTGGGGCAGCTGGACGATCGCCCCGACAGGGAGTGACAACCAGGCCCGGATGAACTACACGGTCCCGGCCTCCCGAGGCGCAACCTCGAGCGTCACCTGGCTGCTCAACGGATCTTCGGCCGGTGCTCTGCCGGCGGCCAGCACAGCGGGTCAGTCGTTCTCCAGCCAGGCGATCTCGGTGCCTCAGGACGGAACGAACTACACGATCGCGCTGCGGGTCTGTAACGAGGCCAACCGGTGCACGACGTCAAGTCCGCAGAACGTCAACACCTACGGTCCGATCCCGGCGCCCTCCATCTCGCTGTCGAAGGACGGTCCGACAACCTTCCAGGTGCACGTGAGCGCCGACGGCAACGGCCGCTCGATCCAGGTCCACGTGTGGACGGACACCGGTCACGTCTACGACGTGTCGACGACGATGGCAGGCAACTGGAACTTCGGCGGATACGGGGTCAACTACTCGCAGAGCGATAGGGCGCACGTGACGATCACGGACAGCGCCGGCCGCGGCGTGCCCGGACAGGTCGATTCCAACTCCCAGACAGCCGACCCACCCCCACCCACGGTCGCCCTGAGCTGGGGCGGGTACAAAGCCTCGGGGCGGACCATCGTGTCGACCGCGAGCAACTTCCAAGGGTCCGTGCGCTGCTATGTCCACGACAGCGACGGAACCCCGAGCTCGGCTTCGGGTTCGAACAACCCACCCACCTTTGCGTATTGGAACCAGGGCAACGGTGCCTACACCACGATCAACTGGTGGGGCGCGTCGAACACCGGCAAATCCGTGTGGATTGCCTGCGACAACGGAGCCCAGAGTGCGCATTGGTCGGGCGGGTCACCGCCGTAGGCCGACCTCGGCCCCCCGACCGTGCCAGGCCAGTGTCAAGGAGAAGTTATGCCGGTGAGTAGTGAGCAGGCTCAGTGGTTTGCTGGGACGTTTGATCAGATGGTTCGTAATGTTGAGGTGGCGGTGCGGGGTAAGGAGCGCACGGTCCGGTTGGTGGTGACGTGTTTGTTGTCCGAGGGGCATGTGTTGTTGGAGGACAATCCGGGTACCGGGAAGACGCAGTTGGCGCGGGCGTTGGCGAACACGGTGCAGGGGTCGCACTCTCGGGTTCAGTTCACTCCGGATCTGTTGCCCAGTGATGTCACGGGTGTGACGGTGTATGACCAGGCGAAGCAGGCGTTCACGTTCCATCAGGGTCCGATTTTCGCGACGATTGTGTTGGCGGATGAGATCAACCGGGCCAGTCCGAAGACGCAGTCGGCGTTGTTGGAGGTGATGGAGGAGGGTCGGGTGACGGTGGATGGTCAGCCGCATGCGGTGGGTCGGCCGTTCATGGTGATTGCGACGCAGAATCCGATTGAGCAGGCGGGGACGTATCGGTTGCCGGAGGCTCAGTTGGACCGGTTCTTGATGAAGACGAATCTGGGGTATCCGGATCATGATGTGACGGTGGAGTTGTTGGGGCAGGCGGCGACTCGGGATCGGTCGGCTGCGGTGTCTCCGGTGATTTCGGCGAATGCGGTGGCGCAGATGGCGACGTTGGCGAATGAGGTGCATGTCGATCCTGCGGTGTTGGCGTATGTGAGTCATTTGGCGCAGGAGTCGCGGCGGCATACTCAGGTGCGGTTGGGGTTGTCGATGCGTGGGTGTTTGGCGTTGGTGCGGTGTGCGAAGACGTGGGCGATCAGTCAGGGTCGGTCGTTTGTGTTGCCGGATGACATCAAGGATTTGGCGTTGCCGATCTTGGCGCATCGGTTGATCTTGGAGCCGGAGGCGTTGTTCACGGGGGTGTCGGTTGAGCGGATTGTGGATGATCTGTTGGCCGAGGTCGCCGCACCCATGGAACGAGTCGGCTGAGTCATGACGGCGCCAGGAAGCCATCGAGCGGCCAAGGCCGGCGCGCGCCAGCGCTTGACTGGAGGGCTGCGCCGCAGCCGGCGGACCGAGCCCGATGCACTCGTGGAGTCGGCCGCGGCACCGGCGCAGCGGCGAGCGGCACGGCATACCGGTATGCCGTCTGGGTTCGCCAGCGGCTTCCGTCGGATCTCCAGTGCCGGCGCTCGTGTGGCTGCTCAGGTCTGGGGTACCGCCCGCGCCATCTGGCGTCAACTCGACCCGATCACCTCCAAGGTGACGCCGCTCGTGCGGGCCATCACGCCGCTGGGGTGGACCGTCCTGGCGCTGTGCGCCGCTGCGTGGTTGCTCGCGTGGGCATTCGGATGGCGAGAGGCGGCCGTCGTCGCGGTCTTCGCGCTGGTGCTCGTGCTGCTGTCGAGCCTGTTGACCTTGGGGCGGATGCGCCTGGACGTGCGCCTTGAGCTGCAGCCTCAACGAGTGCGCGTCGGCGACGGGGCGGCAGCGCGAGTCGTCGTCGACAACTCCGGAGGGCGTCCCGTCCTGCCCCTGGTCCTTGATGTCCCCATCGGTGAGAGTCGGGCGCAGTTCCACCTGCCGACCCTCTCGCCGGGGGAGTCCTACGAGGAGTTCGTCGTCATCCCGACGAACCGGCGGGCCGTTCTGCCCGTCGGGCCAGTGACTACCGGTCGCGGTGATCCCTTCGGGCTGGTCTCGCGCCGGGTGACCTGGACCGAAGTCACGGAGTTGTTCGTCCACCCGCGCACCGTCCCGGTCGACCCAGTCGGCTCCGGGCTGTTGCGCGACCTGGAAGGCCACGCCACCAACGACATCTCCATGACCGACCTGGCCTTCCACACCCTGCGCGAGTACGCCCCCGGGGACGACCGCCGCTATATCCACTGGCGATCCTCGGCCAAGCTTGCCGGCACCCCAACCCGGTCCCCTTTTCTCGTGCGGCAGTTCCTCGACACTCGCCGGTCGCACATCGCGGTCCTCGTGGATTGCGACGAGCAGGTGTATGCCGTGCCCGATGATTTCGAGATCGCCGTCGCGGCCGGTGCGTCGATCGCGGTCCGAGCGGTGCGTGACGAGATGGATCTGAGCATCGCGGCTGGTGAACATGCCGTGTTCGACCCGGATCCCCCCATGGCGCTGGACATCTTCTCGCGGGCCCTGCTGGGCGAAACCAGCCTCATGTCCGGAGCCCGTCGTCTCACCCAACACGCCCCCGACATCTCTGTCGTCGTGATGATCACCGGACCAGGGCGGGAGCCAGCGGGCCTCCGGCAGGCCGCTGCGCACTTCCCGCCGCAGGTCAATGTCGTGGCGATCCGCGTCGACTCGGCGGCCCGGGTGGGGCTTTCGAACATCGGGGCCATCTCGCTGCTCACCATGTCCCGATTGGCAGATCTTCCGATCGTCCTGCGAGGAGTGGATTCGTGACCACCGCCGCCGCCACCGTCGCCTCGCTTCGGGCCAGCGATCGGGTCAAAGCTCTGGCCCCGTCCCGCCCCGACGGCATCGACGCGGCCTTTGTCATGGCCCTGGGCCTGCTCGCGATGCTGGGATTCTGGTCGACGTTCGACAGCCCGGTCTATCTCGTCCCCGGCTTAGTCGGTCTGCTGCTGGGCGTCGCCATTGCGCACCTGGCCATCGTGCTGCGCCAACCGCTGGTGCTGCTCGCAGTCCTGGTCATCGTTGCCTACTTCCTTGTCGGGGGTGCCTTCGCGGTTCGAGAGTCGGCCCTCGGCGGGGTGCTCCCGACACCCGCAGTCGTCGGCACCCTGTCGGAGGTCGCGATCGGTGGGTGGAAGGACCTCATCACGACGCTTCCGCCGGTCGATGCACGCAGTTCCTTGGTCGCGCTTCCCTACCTGCTCGGACTGCTCGGCGGTGCGATCGGGTTCACCCTGGCCCGGAAGACTCGAGGACCTGCCTGGGCCCTGCTCCCGATGGCGGCCATGGTCGCCCTGGTCATCCTCCTTGGCACGTTGCATCCGACCTTCCCGCTTGTCCTCGGCCTTGGCTGGGCAGTCGTTGCGGTCCTGTGGCTCGTCATCCGTTCACAGCGCCGCCTCGTGCAGATCGCCACGTCGGCCTCGAATGGCCGAGCCGTGCGGCTGGCTACCGGGACCATTCTCGTCGTTCTGGCGGGCCTGGCCGCTTCCCTGTTGTCAGGGCTGCTCCCTGGCGCGGATGCCCGCGAACGCTTCGTGTTGCGCAGCGTGGTCGAGCCACCGTTCGACCCGGCCGTCTATGCGAGTCCGGCCGCGAGCTTCCGTCGATTCACCCAGGGCGCCAAGGTGCTGTGGGACCAGCCGCTACTCAGCGTTTCCGGGCTACCCAAGGGGGCCCGTCTTCGGTTCGCCACGATGGACGACTACAACGGCACTGTCTGGTCCGCTCAGGGACCCGCGTTCGGCGGGAAGGGCGCCAACGGCTACCAGCGGGTGGGCTCGGTCATCGAGCAAGGTGGCATTGCCGCTCCGGTGACCTACACGGTGACCGTCGAGCCGGCATACGCAGCTGTCAGTGCCCTCAATCCGTGGCTCCCGGCCGCTGGGGCCATCTCGACCGTGGAGTTCTCGGAGGCGACCCGCGCCGAGCACTTGGCGACCTTCCGATACAACCTCACCGCCAACCAGGGCATCGTGCCGGACCGATTGCGCGCCGGGGACACCCTGACGATCACCGGCGCCCAGCTCGAAGCGGCGTCGGAGAGCACGCAGGTGGCTGCCGATGCGCTCACGTCTGCAGGCGAGTTCCTCGCACCCCAGGCGACGAAATGGGCTGCAGGACAGAGTGATCGGTGGAAGCAGGTGCTCGCCATCGCGAATCATCTCAAGGCCAGTGGGGCCTACAGCGATGGGACGGCAGCGGCCGAGGCACGCTATCTACCCGGACACAGCCTGGGCCGACTGTCTGCCTTCGTCAATGCCAAGCAGTTGGTCGGCAACGACGAACAATATGCCGCGACGTTTGCGCTGATGGCGAACCAGGTCGGTGTGCCGACTCGCGTCATCCTCGGGGCGGTCGTTCCGGAGGACGGCAAGGTCAAGGGCGAGAACGTGCACGTCTGGGCCGAAGTGCGCACGGCAGACGGGTCGTGGGTCACCGTGCCCGAGACGACCTTCATGCCGCCCCGGGACAAGAAGCCCGATCAGCTGCAGGACGACCCAGTGCAAGACCGAAACGCCGCGCAGGTGCCGCCGCCCCAGGCGGCCAAGCCCCCTGCCTCGGCGGATCTGCTCTTCGACACTGATGCCGGTGCGATCCGACCGGGCCGCACGAGCGAGGAGGGTTTCATCCTCCCCGCCTGGGTGATGACGACGTTGCGCATCGCCGGGATTCCGGTGACCGCAGTGCTGGGGTTCGTCGTCATCGTCTTGGTGGCCAAGGCCGTCCGCAGGCGCCGCCGCAAGAGCCGCGGGACGGCTACGACTCGCCTGGCCAGTGGCTGGCGGGAGGTCGTCGACCGCGCGGTGGACTTCGGCGTTTCACCGGCGGCTGGGGCCACCCGTCGTGAGCAAGGTCGGGCCCTGGAGTCCTTGGGTGTGGCGACTCTTGCTGATCGGGCTGACGCCGGCGTCTTTGGGGCCGGCGACCCCGAGGAAGCGGACGTGGCCGCCTATTGGGCGGACGTGGAGTCCGCTCGCAAGCAGATGGTCGCGGGGCGTAGCCGATGGCAGCGTGTGCGTGGTGCGGTGAGCCTCCGGTCCTTCGCGGTCGCGGCACCGAAGGTAAGTGAGTTGGCGCCCCGGCGGCTCGCCGGCCGCATGCCCCGCTCTCCCCGAATGTCGATCCCCAAGCTGTCCAAGGCGCCCGGGTCCTGAAGCCCAGCGTGCGATCAACGCGAAGGTCACCAGTCATTTCGCCACATCGAGCACCAAGCGTCACCGAAGGAGATGTCATGCCGGTTAGTAGTGATCAGGCTCAGTGGTTTGCTGGGACGTTTGATCAGATGGTTCGTAATGTTAAGGTGGCGGTGCGGGGTAAGGAGCGCACGGTCCGGTTGGTGGTGACGTGTTTGTTGTCCGAGGGGCATGTGTTGTTGGAGGACAATCCGGGTACCGGGAAGACGCAGTTGGCGCGGGCGTTGGCGAACACGGTGCAGGGGTCGCATTCTCGGGTTCAGTTCACTCCGGATCTGTTGCCCAGTGATGTCACGGGTGTGACGGTGTATGACCAGGCGAAGCAGGCGTTCACGTTCCATCAGGGTCCGATTTTCGCGACGATTGTGTTGGCGGATGAGATCAACCGGGCCAGTCCGAAGACGCAGTCGGCGTTGTTGGAGGTGATGGAGGAGGGTCGGGTGACGGTGGATGGTCAGCCGCATGCGGTGGGTCGGCCGTTCATGGTGATTGCGACGCAGAATCCGATTGAGCAGGCGGGGACGTATCGGTTGCCGGAGGCTCAGTTGGACCGGTTCTTGATGAAGACGAATCTGGGGTATCCGGATCATGATGTGACGGTGGAGTTGTTGGGGCAGGCGGCGACTCGGGATCGGTCGGCTGCGGTGTCTCCGGTGATTTCGGCGAATGCGGTGGCGCAGATGGCGACGTTGGCGAATGAGGTGCATGTCGATCCTGCGGTGTTGGCGTATGTGAGTCATTTGGCGCAGGAGTCGCGGCGGCATACTCAGGTGCGGTTGGGGTTGTCGATGCGTGGGTGTTTGGCGTTGGTGCGGTGTGCGAAGACGTGGGCGATCAGTCAGGGTCGGTCGTTTGTGTTGCCGGATGACATCAAGGATTTGGCGTTGCCGATCTTGGCGCATCGGTTGATCTTGGAGCCGGAGGCGTTGTTCACGGGGGTGTCGGTTGAGCGGATTGTGGATGATCTGTTGGCCGAGGTCGCCGCACCCATGGAACGAGTCGGCTGAGTCCTGTCGGGGTCTGAAGGCCGGGGAGTGCTCCCCATTCCCCGGTGCGGGGGGTGGTCCTAGCGTGGCGGATCATCGGACGACGACCAGACCTGAGGAAGGAGGTCCACATGTCATTTACTGAAGGTGCTGACGTCGAGGCACTGGTCCTCTCAGTGGCCAGATTGGCTGAGTTGGCGAAACAACTGGTCGAGGTCGACACCGCTGTCGCGGCCTCGATCGTTCGGCTGAAGGCAGCGTGGGGCGGCCATGACCTCGACCGGTTCGTCGCCAAACACCAATCCCAGGTCCAGCCCACCCTCCGGCTGATCTCCCAGCACACCCGGACGATGGGTGAGGAATTAGGCCGCCAGGTGGAGGAGCAGCGCGTGGGCAGCAGTGCCGACGGCGCTGCAGGGCCTGGCCCTGACGGCGGGAATGCAGCAGGCGGTGGAACCCCGGTTCCCGGTGGGGGCGACACCGGGGGGCCCGACGTCACAACGGGCGCCGGCGTCGAGCATTCGGCATTGGATGACCTCACCAAGCGGCCCGAGAGCGAGGGACCGGATGCCTCGGTGACGATTGTCAAGGGAGAGGCATCCTGGGAGAACTCCAAGTACCACCGGTCTGGAGACCATTACGACGTCAAGGCCATCGGCGCTGACGCCTCGGTCAGTGGCTCGGTGAGCATCAACGACGGGGCCGTGAACGCGAGCGTCGCTGCGGGGGCATCGGCGTACTTGGGAAGCGCCTCGGTGCATGGCGAATTGGGACCTGCATCCGGTTCCGCTTCTGCGACGGCGGGTGCCGAAGTCAATGCTGACGGCAAGCTGTCCATGGGCCCAGGTGGGGTCGCCGGCAGTGCACATGCGGAGGCATTCGTCGGCGCGAAGGCTGAAGTCGAAGCCGGCGTGGACCTGGGGGTAGGCGAGGTCAAGGGCGGCCTGCAAGGGTATGCCGGTGCCGGCGCCCACTTCGACGCCAATGCCGAATTCAAGGACGGAAAGATCAAGGCCAGCGTCGACATGGGCGCTGCGGTCGGCCTCGGCTTCGGGTACAAGGTGGAGGTGTCCATCGACACAGTGGAGATCGTCAAGGGCGCCGGCGACGTCGTCAAGGCGATCGGGGATCACCTGCCCATGTGGATGCGCTTCTAATGGCGTCCTGGCCCCTGCATACCCTCGACTCTCAGTGAAAGGGCTTTGACCATGACCACCCTCGCTTTCCCCAGCGACCTCTTCCCCGCGAAGCCACAGGTCTCCCTCGCCGTGCCGTCCGACTGGCGTCCGGTGGCCACGGTGACGACCGATATCGCAGCCATCGCACCCGAAGTCGACGGGTTCCGACCCAACGTCATCGTCGTGGTCAATCGCCGTCCGTCGGGGATGGTGGTGGGAGTGGCACTCGACGAGATCGCGGCTGAGTCGCAGCTTCGCCCGCAAGGCTCGGTATCAGAGCCGTTCGAGGTCGACCTCAACGGGCGGGCCTGGAGCGGATGCGACTTGGAGTGGGAGGACCCACGTGCGGGCCGACTCGTCCAGTTGCATCTCTTCACGGTGATCGACGCGCCGGTCGACGGTGCCCTGCCGTTCCTCGTGCAGGTCACCGGTTCGTGCCTGTCCGCTCGTGAGGCGCAGGACATCCCGAAGCTGCGCGAGGTCATGTCGAGTGTGGTCGTCACGCCCTGGACAGCGAGCTGAACCTCGGCGGCCCATCGATCGACGGAAGAGCGGAAACCGGACGCGCATGGCACGGATCACCTACGACGTCCCAGCTGCGCAGGGCTGGAGTCACATCGGCGGTGCCGCCTTTCAGGCCCTGATCCGTATGCCGCGTGCCCACCCGCTGGTCAAGGTCATCGGCACGCTGGCCGATACCGCGAACATGGACGTGGTCCTGGCGACGCTGGAAGCCGCTGCCGGGGCGCTGCCAGACCCACCGGCATACGCGGGTGTGGAGTCCGCTCCGAAGTGTCGCGCCGTCGTGCGGGGACCGGCCCGGGTAGTCCTCAGGGGCGGTGAGCGCACCGAGACCCTCGAATGCGTCGAGGAGGAGAAGCTCGACCAGGTGGTCGACTGGGGTGTGCGTCAAGTGCGGCTCGAGCCCGCTGACGGCTCCATCGTGACCGAGATTGACGCACCCGCGAGACGTGGCCCGGTCGACTTGACCCCCGAGGTGATGGCCAAGCTCGGTGTCCAGCTCCCCGACGAGGTGCTGGCTGGGCTCGCATTGGGAGGCGAGTCGGAGGCCGTCGCCGTGACCGATTCGGCACCCGATGAGCAGCCGGCGCCCTCGCAGCCGGAGGCCTGGGCGCCGCCGCCTCCGGCCGCACCGGACGCCTGGTGGTTGCGCGAGTTGAGTCACTCTGCGGAAGAACGTGTGGCCGAGGACGATCAGCCGTCGGCCGGCGCGGAAGAAGCGGCTGAAGAGCCAAGGGTCGGACTCGACGCCCACGCGACCGACGGTGAACACGGCCGGAGCGTGGTGCCCGACACCCCGCACGCACGACCCACTCCGACGGCGCGAGGACGGTCACGCTGGCTGGCGCCAGAGCCTAAGCCAGAGCCTGAGCCCGAGCCGCGAGACCAACCGGGAATCAGTGCCCCGGGCGCCGTTGATGTCGCGTCCGAGTTGCCACCGCAACAACAGCCGACGGGCAGGGTGAACCCTTCGTCCACGCCCAAGGCGGATGCGGCGGCATACCTCGTGCTCTCCTCGGGAGCCGTCCTTTCGCTCGCCGGGACCGTCGTTCTGGGGCGCGCCCCAACCGTCGACGGTTCGCCGGACCCGCGACGCAGCGCGGTGCGACTTGCCCCACGCGACTCGACGGTGTCGCGCAACCACCTCCGGATCGAACGTGTCGATGACGAAGTCGTCATCACGGACGTGGGGAGCAAGAACGGATCGTTCGTCTTCGTGCCCGGCAGCCCCGGCGTCGCACTGGAGGCGGGAGAGTCGATCGTCGTCGAGCTTGCCACCAACCCCCTGGTCGTCCTCGGATCGACTGCATCGGCGTGGATCACCACCCATCCACCGCGCTTACCTGACGGAGAGACCGGCGAATGAAACTCAAACTCACCCTCAACGCCAATGGCCGGGATGTCGATCTGGTGGCGACCGTCGATGCGACGGTGCGGGTGGGGGATCTAGCCGCACGGTTGGCTGTCGCCGACCCCAAGAAGGGACGGACGGCCCCTCCCGCGGCCGGCGTGCAGACCCTGGAGTTCCTCGACGGGGATCGCGGGTCACTCGACCCGCGTGCGGCTGTCGGTGAGAGCGGCCTGAGGTCTGGAGCCCACGTCCGGTTGGCCTGGGCGAGTGAACAATTCGGCAGCGCCCAGCGCGCGGTGCTCGACCTCGTCGTTGTCGAGGGCCCAGACCGCGGGCGCTCCTTCCCTGTCACGAGCGGCACGTCCTACATCGGCAGGGGTCGTGGCTGCGAGGTTACGCTCACCGACCCGCTGGCCTCTCGGGAACACGCCAAGCTCATCGTGTCCGACGTTGTCGAGATCGTCGATTTGGGAACCACCAACGGCACCGTCGTCGGCGGGAAGGTCAGCACGCGAGCGAAACTGCTGCCTGGAGATCGGGTACAGATCGGAGACACCCAGTTCCACGTGAGGTGGAAGGACGAGCACCACGAGGCCGGGGTCAAAGCGGCCGTCAACGGAGTGCTCGGATTCGACGGCGCGACGGTGCTCTACTCCAGGTCGCCACAGGTGGGGCCGGTCTTCGAAGGGCGTGACTTCCCGCTTCCCGAGCTTCCCGAACGTCCGCGCCGCCAACCCCTGCCGTGGTTCATGGCTGCACTTCCGCTGGTCTTCGCCGGCGTGATGTACGTCATGACTCAGAACCTGATGTCTCTCATCTTCTTCCTCATGATGCCGCTCATGGTCCTTGGCAACGCTCTTGAGCAAAGCATGCACAACAAACGTGAGTTCAAGGAACTCATGCAGGAATTCCGGGAGGACATCGGGAAGATCGCCGAGCGAATCCGCCTGGAGCAGGTGATCGAGCAGGCCGTGCGCCAGGAGGAGCACCTGTCTGGCGCGGAGTGCGTCACGGCGATCGTGTCGCGCTCGCCGCGGTTGTGGTTCCGACGAATGGACGGACCGCGCTATCTCGAGTTGCGAGCGGGACTTGGCACACTGGCCTCGCGGTGCACGACGGAGATGCCGAAGGTCGGTCGCTCTCGAGCCGACGCGTGGCTGGAACTCGAGCAGGCCCTGGCAGGGCTCGACCAGATCTCGGACGTGCCGGTGGCCGTCTGTCCACTGGTGGAAGGAGCGATCGGCGTGGCGGGGCCGCGTCCGCACGCTCTCGGGGTTGCGCGTTCCCTGGTGCTACAGGCAGTTGCCCTCCACTCACCCGCCGAACTCAGTGTCGCGTCATTCGCCTCGACGAAGACGGCGACGGACTGGGATTACCTCAAGTGGCTGCCCCACGTGAACTCCCCTCACTCCCCCCTGAAGGCCGAGCATCTGGCGGCAACGGGACCGGCCTGTGTCGCGCTGGCCGACCAGGTGGAGGAGCTGATCGAGGCTCGTCGCTCACTCGGACGAGACGACCGGCCTTCCTCCTTCGTCCTCGTGGTCATCGAAGGCGACGCGCCGATCGATCGCAGCCGTTTGGTCGACCTGGCTGAGCGGGGCGCCACCCGGGGAGTTGCGGTGCTCTGGGTGGCAGAAGGGCAGCCCCGTCTACCGGCAGTGTGTTCCACCTACGTCGTCGTCGAGGGCGACGGTGCGGTCGGCTATGTTCGCCAACAGGAGTCGGTGACACCTGTGCGGCTCGAGTCGTGCGATGCGCACACCGCGGCGACGGCAGCCCGGTTGCTGTCGCCCGTCGTCGATGCCGGCGTTCCCAGCGAAGACGACAGCGACCTGCCCAGCGCCGTTTCCTTCGTCACCCTCGCCGGCCCCGAACTTGCCACATCGCCGCAAGCCGTCATCGAACGGTGGACGGAATCACGCTCCATCCTCACCGGCCCGTATGCCGGTGAACCCAACCGGCGTCCAGCAAATCTCCGCGCGCTCATCGGGCAGTCGGCGCTGGGAGCATTCAGCGTCGACCTACGGTCTGAAGGCCCGCACGCTCTCGTCGGAGGGACGACTGGCGCAGGCAAGTCCGAACTCCTCCAGGCATGGATCCTCGGGATGGCCGCGGCGCACTCGCCGCAGAGGGTCACCTTCCTCCTCGTCGACTACAAGGGGGGATCGGCCTTCCGAGAGTGCGCAAGCCTGCCGCACACTCTCGGTGACGTCGTCACTGATCTGTCGCCGCACTTGGTCCGGCGGGCCCTCATCTCGTTGTCCGCGGAACTGCGGTATCGGGAGCATCTGTTGGCGACCTACAAAGCCAAGGACCTCGTCGAACTCGAGCGACGTGGGGAGGCCGACACCCCACCGAGTCTGGTCATCGTGGTCGACGAGTTCGCCGCCCTGGTCCAAGAAGTTCCGGACTTCGTCGACGGCATGGTCAACGTCGCGCAGCGGGGCCGCTCCTTGGGGCTGCACCTCATTCTCGCCACTCAGCGTCCTGCCGGTGTCATCAAAGACAACCTGCGGGCCAACACCAACCTTCGCCTGGCCCTGCGGATGGCTGACGAAGCGGATAGCGACGACGTGCTCGGGTCAAAGGACGCAGCGCTGTTCGACCCGGCTATCCCGGGCCGCGCCATGAGCAAGAGTGGCCCTGGTCGCCTGACGTCTTTCCAGACCGGGTATGCCGGTGGTTGGACCTCGGACACCCCGCCTCCGCCCAAGATCCTCGTCAATACCCTGGTGTTCGGGGGGGTCGAGGAGTGGGTCTACGAAGAGGCCCATGCCGTGGCCGAGAACCCGGGGCCGACAGACATCAAGCGACTGGTTTCATCGATCAAGGAGGCAGCGGCCGTAGCGCAACTGCCGGCTCCCCGGATCCCGTGGTTGGCGGCGCTCAAGGACGTCTACGACGTGGCGAACCTGCCGTCCCGCCGCACCGACGAGGAACTGTCGCTCGGGGTCATCGACCTGCCCGATCGGCAGGAGCAGCCCACCTTCACCTTCCACCCCGACCAGGACGGCAACCTCGCGGTCTATGGGATCTCCGGCTCGGGTAAGTCGGCAGCATTGCGTACCGTCGCCATCGCTGCCGGCTACACCATCAAGGGCGGCCCGTGTCACGTTTACGGCCTCGACTTCGGCAATCGAGGCCTGGACGGACTGACCGTTCTTCCCCACGTCGGCACCATCGTCAACGGCTCCGACGATGAGCGCGTGGCTCGGCTCATCACCTACCTTGAGCAGCTGGTCACGGTGCGCAGCGAGGCGTGGGCCAAGGTCAACGCCAGCACGATCACCGCGTACCGCCGTCTGGCGGGCCAGCCCGACCTACCCCGGATCATCGTCCTCATCGACGGAGCCAGCACCTTCAAACAGAACTACGAGGTGTCCTCGAAGTTCCACTGGCTGGACCGGCTTGGGGCGGTGGCCGGGGCAGGTCGCCCGCTCGGTATCCACTTGGTCGTCTCGGTGGACCAGAAGGCGGGTATGCCGTCCGCGCTCGCTCCCGCGATTCAGACCAGAGTGGTGCAACGAATGTCGGCCGACGACTGCCTTACTCTCGGCGTTCCGGCTGACGTCTTCGACGCGGAGACTCCTCCGGGGCGTGGGTTGATCGGCAAGGACGAGGTGCAGTTCGCCGTTCTCGGGGGCTCATCTGATCCAACGGTCCAGGCGGCGGCGATCAGTGCTTTCGCGGCGGCGGCTCGTAAGGCGGGGGTTCGCGAAGCGCCGAAAATCGAAAGCCTGGCCGAGCGGGTCGACCTCCGGGAATTGCCCGCGGTGGTGGGCGGCAAACCTGTCCTTGGGGTCGCTTCGAGCACCCTCGCCCCTCATGTCTTCACTCCGAAGGGCACTTTCGTCTTGACGGGGCCCTCAGGCAGCGGGCGTACGACCGCCCTCATGACAATGTGCATCTCGACGCGCCGCGCGATGCCATTAGCCGATATGCATCTGTTCACGCCTCGAGCGAGTTCGCCTCTCGTCGGGTTGGGTATCTGGAACTCAGTATCCGTGGGGTCCGCTGACGCGATATCCCGCGCAAGAGCGCTGGCCGGGGAGATCCGCGCCAGTCCGACCGGCCGCTACTCGGTCGTCGTCTGTGAGCGGGTCGACGACCTCACTGCCGACGCCGGGGAGGACGAACTCGAGGCGCTTGTCAAGGCGTGCGTCGATCACGAGCTGTTTGTTATCACCGAAGGCGATGCGCAGTTCTACGGGACGAACTTCGGACTGCCCTCTCGGGCGCGTACCTCACGGGCCGGATTGGTGTTGCATCCCGAGGGGACTGAAGGATTCCAGATATTCCGAGTCGACCTCCCGGAAACGGATCGTCGATCCATGCCACCGGGACGTGGTTTCGTCATCGAACGGGGCAGTGTGGAACTGGTGCAAGTGGGTGCGCCGTAGTGTAGAGATTGAGTCGCCTTGCTTCTCAACGAGATTGGAGCGTTGAGCACACGGCATGTCGATGGGGAGTCCTCCCCATCGACACCATGCAAGAGGCAGTTGTATTGTTTCTACATCGCAGAGAGAGCATAAGGGCGGAACCATAACAGGCCGCTCACGAGATAAGGAGAATCGCTCATGTGGCTCGGAATGAATGAGAAGCAGGTCAAGGCGGAGGCGCACAACCTCCAAACGCACATCAAGACCCTCACCCGCATCATGAATGACCTCGACGGCGAGGTCAACAATATCGACAAATCGTGGAATGGTGACGACTCCACGCGCTTTGTCAACAACTGGCGAAACAAGGAGAAGGCCCAGATTCAGGCGTCGATCAAGTTCCTCAACAGCCTGCTGACCCAGCTGAACAACGAGATTGCCCAGCAGGCCAAGACCTCGCACTGACCGCTCCAGGCTCCCCAGCACATTCTACGAAAGGAATTCCAATGGCAGTCTTCGATCAGGGCATGGATGTCGTCGCGGTCGCCGGCGCAGGAGCCAAGCTCCTCATGATCCAGCAGCAGCTCAATCAGGTCATCAGCGGCGTGGACAACGTCGTGTCCTCCCTTGCCAAGAACTGGGGGGGCTTGGACCAGGGCCGGTTCCAGGCCACCTGGCAGGGCAATCGCGGGCATCTCACCACCATCTCCGGAAATGTCGGCAAGATGGGGGCCACCTGCTTGTCCGAGTCGGCTCAACAGGTCAGCGGCTCGATGTGACCCCTGCGGTCGGCACTGTCGCTCGCCCGTATGGGCGGGGCGGCAGTGCCGCCTTTCGCGTTCCCGCCGTGCCTCGCTCCATTGAAACGTGGGCCTCCGCCGAAAGTGATTCCTCATGCCCCATACCTGCCCCTCGTGCTCGTACCTGTCCCAGCTGACTGTTCCGGTGTGCCCTCGTTGTGGTGCATCGATGAGTGATCGTCCAGCAGCCCCCGTGGCCCCCAGTCCGGTCGTGAGCGAGGGCAGCGTCGAGCGGACCGTCAACCGGGCGTCCCTGCGCGCGATGGGCATCGCTCCGACCGGGGCTGTCGGTTCAGGCGCGCCACCTGGATACCCGCCGGGTGGCCAGGCATCGGCATCCATGTCGGGGCCGACTTCGTCCGCAGAGCCACCGAGGCCTTCATGGGAGGCGGTTGGCTCATCGGGAGCCGGATGGGGGCCGCAAGCCTCTGCGCTGCCGGATCTATCCCCCGGCCAGTCAACAATGCCGAGCTTCACGACTCCACCGCTGGGAGACGGCCCATCGCGCCAAGGCTCGTATGTCACTGCACAACGACTGCTCTTCGTCGTCGCGGTGCTGAGCGTCGTCTCGTTCGTGGTCAACCTCATGATGGACCCCGAGTCCATTTCGAGCGCTTGGACCGGCTTGGTGGGAGGTGCGCTCACCGTTGCCGCCGGCCTACAGGTCGTCAAACCGAGGCCGACTGCAGCGACGGCCTGGATGGTGCTCCTCTTCATCGGCGCGGCAGTCAACGCGGTCACCTTCCTGCTGTCTGTCATTGGATTGGTTGCCGTCGCCAAGTGGCTAGGGGCGAGCCCCTACCTCTTCGTCTCGCTGTATGCCATGGTGGTCCTCGCGTTCAACTGTTTTGCCTTCATCAAGGGAGCGCTTGCGTTCAAGGGTCGCGCAACCTAGTGGCCGTGTCTGCCGACGATCCAGCGTCGGTGAATGCGCGGATCATTGCGTTGAGCTCTTGACGGAGCGGAACGTGTCTGGATGGATGGCAAGGCGTTCGAACATGCCGAATCGGACCTCTGCCAGGTCCACTTCCGACCCAATCCTCTGTCACCATGGTCTGTGGTTCTGCGCGACCGCTTCATTTGGCCCTCCGCGTGGGCCGCTTCATGACGATGACTGCGGTGGGTGCAGGGCTGGTGGGGGCGTGCGGCCGGTGGGGCCGCGCGGACCGGAGTATGTGAACTGGAGGATGTTGTGATTCGGTGTTCCTCGTGCAACTGCGAGTTTCACGCACAGCTCGGGAGGTGCCCTCGTTGCGGCCTTGAGATACCTGCCGCACATCCTCAGAGCCCCTTCCTGGGTAGCCCCGCGCAGGCCGGTGCTGAGTCACTGGCCCCCGCCAGCGAACCTCCGCCGGTGGAACGCACGGTCAACCGCGCCACGCTGCGAGCCCAGCTCGAGGCTCAGGGCCTCGACAGACCCGCCGCCACGCCGGAAGCCAGCGGTGCGGCGGCAGCTCCGCCTGTCGCGCCGTGGGCCACGGCTCCGCCTCCGGCGCCCTGGAACCCAGCTTCTCCGACGCCGCCACCCGTACCTGGGTGGGCACCACAGGCAGCGCCGGCGAGCCACTCCCCGCAGTCAGGGATCCCACAGGCAGGCATGCCGCACCCCAGCCCGCACACGGCATACCCGCAGCCCTCGAGCCCTCTGCCGTGGGCCCACCAGCCGGGTGCTGCGGTGCCTCCGCAGCATGGCGCTCCCGGTATTCCTGCCTTCACGCCACCTCAAGTCGACCCCGGCATACTGGCCATCGGTCCGGTGTCGGTCGCGGTCCCGTTCGTGGTGGGACTGCTCCTGGTCCTCATCGAGGGATCGAACTCAACACTCGAATCCTTCGGCAACCCGTTTCAGCGAGCTTTGACGTTTGTCGGCATGGCCTTCGGTGCGCCGCTGGAGGCTGACACTGGCGTTGGCGGGCTGAGCGTCACCGTGCCTGTGCCCATCGCTCTTGCGCTGTCCTTCGGGCTCGCCTTGTGGTGGTCGCGCCGACTCGAACGACGGAAGCCGAGTACGTCGGCACGGGCCGCGGTCGCCGCCGCCCTGGTGCCCGGCGCCATCGCCGGCCTGCTGACGATGGCGTTGACCTTCTTCGGCCGGATCAGCGAGGGCAGCGGTCTGAACAGGGTGACGACCGGTGCACACCCTCTCCTAGGATTCCTCGGTGCGCTGTTCTGGGTGTCGCTCGCGGCCATCTTGGGTCGCTGGACCGTGGTCGGCTCGCCCAAGCCCCTTGCCGACAAGCTCTCGCCGCTCGCGCAGGCCCGGATCCGCGGATCGGCGCGGTCGGTCCTGACGTATGCCGTGTTGTCGGCCGCCGCCGGCTCGCTCATGCTTCTCATCTATGGCCTCACGCTCGACGTCAAGACCGGGCTCGCAGCATTCGTCTGGCTGTTGCCTTTCGGCGGCATGATCGCCACCGAATTCGTCGGTGGAGTGCCGCTGAGCGGGAGTGGATCAGGACTCGGGTCCTCGCGGACCTCCCGCAGCGAACTCGTCACCGTGGTCTCGCCGATCATTCCCCCGTGGGTTCTGGTGTTGGCCTTGGTGCCCCTCGCCGTCCTTCTGGCCGTCGGCCTGCGGCACGGCACCATGCGACAGTCGTCCGGCCGGGTCGACTGGCGCGACAGTCTGATGACCGGTGCCCTCCTCACGGCGATCTACCTGCCGGTCAACCTCTACACCAAGATCGACCTCAACGGCGGTTTGGGACTGTTCGGCGGGAGCGTCAGCGGTGGCATCCAGGCCGGACTCGGCTTCCTCATGATGTTCCTCGCCGGGGCGCTGATCCCGGTGATCGGCACCTACGTCACGCCCTTCGTCGGTGCGCTCGCGGCAGCTGTCTCACGGATCAGGCCCAATCCAGACCTGCCGACGTTGCTTCCTACGCCGGCATCGGTGCTTTCCGCCCCGTGGGGGGTCCAGCAGCCGCCGTATGCCGCCCCGCCGCAGTACCCGTCTCCTTTTGGGACTCCGCCGCAGGCTCAGGCTGCGCCGGCCCAGTACCCGTCTCCGTTTGGGACTCCGCCGCAGGCTCAGGCTGCGCCGTCGCAGGCCCCCTGGCCGCCGCAAGCTGCGCCATGGGCTTCCCCCCCGGGACATCAATCTGCGCAGCCGGTGGCTCCTCCGGAGCCGTCACCACACCAGGAGCCCCAGCCTCCCTCGGCGCACGCGTAGCCGCTGGTCCGGGCTGGGTGACACCGAGGGCGGGCAGCGCCCATGCGATAACCGGCCACGGGTTCGACATCGCCAAGGCCACCTACCGTCTGCGGTGACGGAGCGGGCGTTTCGTCCTGTCGGCAAGGCCACGTCTGCTCCGGTGGCCCAGCCAGGGTCGACGCGGCACGCTTGCCCTATGACGAATGCGACCCAGGCCTACCGAGAAGCGCGCGACCTGCTGCTCTCCCTGCGCGGCAAACATGACGAGGCGGTGGCGACCTTCCGTTGGCCCGCACTCGGCGACCGATTCAACTGGGCGGTCGACTGGTTCGACGCCTATGCCCGCGGCAACTCGCGCCCGGCGCTGATCATCGTCGAGGAGGACGGTCAGCGCACCGAGCGCACCTTCGACGAAATGTCCACCCGCTCAGACACATTGGCCACCTGGCTGGCCAATGTCGGTGTCCAGCGAGGTGATTCGGTGCTCCTCATGCTCGGCAACCAGGTCGAGCTCTGGGAAGCCATGCTCGCGGTCATGAAGCTCGGTGCCGTCATCATGCCGACGACGACCGCGGCCGGACCGACCGAACTCATCGACCGCATCCGTCGCGGCGGGGCCAAGTTCGTCATCACCAACCCGTCGGAGACCGGCAAGTTCGACGAGGTGCCCGGCGACTACGGCCGCGTCTCGATCGGCCCCGCTGAGGGCTGGGAGGATCTGCGCACGGCATACCAGGGTGGTCCGGTCCCTCCGACCCCGCACCCGGAGACCGCCCCCGGCGACCGGCTGTTGCTCTACTTCACCTCGGGCACGACCAGCCGGCCCAAGCTCGTCGAGCACACTCAGGTGTCCTACCCCGTCGGGCATCTGTCGACGATGTATTGGCTCGGCGTGCGACCCGGCGACGTGCACCTGACGATCTCCTCGCCAGGGTGGGCCAAGCACGCCTGGTCGTTGTTCTTCGCGCCGTGGATCGCCGAGGCGACCGTCTTCGTCTACAACTACTCGCGCTTCGATGCGGCGGCGCTCTTACACCAGATCCGCAGTAACGGCGTGACAAGCTTCTGCGCGCCGCCCACGGTGTGGCGGATGCTCATCAACGCCGACCTGTCCGGCGGGCCGGGGTCGCTGCGCGAGGTCATCGGGGCCGGCGAGCCGCTCAACCCGGAGGTCATCGACAAGGTCTCCTCGGCGTGGGGGCTGACCCTGCGTGATGGCTACGGACAGACGGAAATGACTGCGGCAGTGGGCAATGCGCCCGGCTCGCCGGTCAAGGCCGGCTCGATGGGACACCCCCTGCCCGGTATGCCGGTCGTCCTGGTCGACCCGCTGACCAACCAACGGGTCGACGGCGTCGGCGAGGGCGAGATCTGTTTCGACCTCTCGGTGCAGCCGCTGGCGCTCATGACCGGTTACCAGGGCGACGACGAGCGCAACGCCGAAGCGATGGAGGGCGGCTGGTATCACACCGGCGATGTCGCCAGCCGCGACGGCGAGGGCTACATCACCTACATCGGGCGCACCGACGACGTCTTCAAGGCCAGCGATTTCAAGATCAGCCCGTTCGAGCTGGAGTCGGTGCTCATCGAGCACCCGGCGGTGGCCGAGGCGGCGGTCGTGCCGGCACCGGACGAGGTGCGGCTGGCAGTGCCCAAGGCCTATCTCATGCTGGCGCCGGGGCACGTCGCCGACGCCGAGACCGCGAAGTCGATCCTCGCCTATGCGCGAGCGCACCTGCAGCCCTGGCAGCGGGTGCGGCGGATCGAGTTCGCCGAGTTGCCCAAGACGATCTCTGGCAAGATCCGCCGGGTCGAGCTGCGCTCGCGGGAAGAGCAGCTGGCGCGCGGCGAGATCAAGCCCGACGGAAATGAGTGGCGCGACGACATGTTCCCCGACCTCAAGGGCTGATCGCGCACCCTGACTGACGGGTTGTGCTGCTTCCCCGCGGGTCAAGCAGCACAACGCGTCAGTCAGCCTCGCTCCGAGACCCGCGCGCGCTCAGTCGAGCGACTGGACCTCGAGCTCGCCGGCGGCATACTGCTTGCGCAGCACCTTCTTGTCGAACTTGCCCACGCTCGTCTTGGGCACCTCGTCGATGACCGCCCAACGCTCGGGCAGCATCCACTTGGGCAGCTGGGTCGCCAGCCACTCCCGAATCTCGGCCACGCCTGCCGTCGCCGACGGTCGCAAGACGACCGACGCCAACGGCCGCTCTCCCCACCGCTCGTCGGGGACGCCGACGACCGACGCCTCCTGAACGTTGGGGTGGGCCATGATCGCGTTCTCGAGGTCGACCGACGAGATCCACTCGCCGCCGGACTTGATGACATCTTTCGCCCGGTCGGTGAGCACGAGGAAGCCGTCGGGCGTCAGCGTGCCCACGTCACCGGTGCGCAGCCAGCCGTCCTGGAACTTCGACTCCATCTCCATCCGCTCGACCTCGGACTCGGCGCCGTTGGCGTAGTAGGACCCCGTGATCCACGGCCCGCGCACCTGCAGCTCGCCGACGCTCTCCCCGTCCCACGGGGCCACCTCGTCGTCCGGCCCGACGAGCCGACCCTCGACGCCCACCACCAGGCGACCCTGCGACGCGGCATACCGCCAGTAGTCGTCCGACCCCACCTCGAGGTGAGCCGGAGGAGTCGCGACGGTGCCGATGGGCGACATCTCGGTCATCCCCCAGGCGTGGATGATCGTCACGTCGTGCTTGGTCTGGAACGCCTTCATCAGCGCGGGCGGTGCGGCGGAGCCGCCGACGACCAGGCCGCGGCAGGCCGACAGATCGGCGGGCGAGGTGTCGAGGTGGCGCAGCAGGTCGTTCCAGATCGTCGGGACGCCGGCGCCGAAGGTCACCTTCTCCTGTTCCATCATCGCCGCGAGCGGCGCCGCCTGGAGGAACCGGTCGGGCATGACGAGCGATGCGCCCGCGGCCATGGCGAGGTAGGGGAAGCCCCATGCATTGGCGTGGAAGAGCGGCACGACGACGAGCAGCCGATCGTCCTGGCGTGCGCCGAGTGCGAGCGCAGCTGTCACGGCGTGCAGATAGTTGGAGCGGTGCGAGTAGGCGACCCCCTTGGGATTGCCGGTCGTGCCCGAGGTGTAACACATCGAGGACGCCGAGTCCTCGTCGAGATCCAACGGCCAGTCGTATGCCGTGGGCTGGCCCGCGAGCAGCTCGGTCCAGTCGTGCACGCTCTCGACGTGAGCCGGATCTTGCAGTGCCGCATGGGTTTCCGCGTCGATCGGCCCGTTGACGATGACGTGCTGCACGCGAGGCAGGTGCGGCAGCAGCCCGGCGAACGGCTTGGCCAGGGTGTTGTCGACGATGACGACGCGGTCGTCGGCGTGGTTGGCGACGTAGATGATCTGCGGGGGGAACAGCCGGATGTTGAGCGCGTGGAGCACGGCACCCATCGACGGCACCGCGAGGTAGGTGATGAGGTGCTCGGCGTTGTTCCACATGAAGGTGCCGACCCGCTGGTCGCCGGTCACCCCGAGCGAGCGCAGCGCGTGCGCCAACTGCCCGGCCTGCTCACCGACCTGTCGATAGGTGATCGATCGCGAGCCCTCGCCGGTCCAGGTGATGACCTTCTGGTCGGCGTGGACCAGGGTGCCGTAGCGAAGCAGAGATGAGATGAGCAAAGGGGTGCGCTGCATGGTGCTGTCCATGCCTCAGCCTGGCACGCCGCGTGCATGCGTGGGAGGTGCCGACGCGACGAATGCGGCTCAGCGATTGCTCGGGAAAGGGGCGCCTCACGACATACCTACCTGGCAGCATAGGTGGGAGCCGTGTGCGACATGGGTGCGACGAGGGTTGGGCAGACTCGTCTTGACCCTCGATGCCGGGCGCCGAGTCGGTGCACTCGACTATCGCGTGGCGCCTGAGGTGTGGCGTCCCCGCTGGGAAGGCCAGGAGAGGCAGTGATGGAGAGCTGGTCAGCAGCGTTCTCGCGCGGACGTGCGGTCGCGGTGGCTGGCGCGCAGACGTGGGCGCTCATCTCGGTCGAAGCCACTTCTCCGATCGTCAGCGCTGCGCGAGCGGCTGCCGCCGAGGGTGACGCCGATGCGGTGCTCGAGGCTCTCGTCGCCGAGGGGCTGCGCGTGGTGCCTGACTTCGCGATCGCACAGACGTCTTCTGACGGCGCACGTCTGATCGTTCGTGGCGAGGCTGTTGCACGTGCGGAAGGCGGTCCCGGGTCCGCCGTGGTGACGGGTTCAGAAGGGTCGCTCTGGTCAGACCGCCACGTTGTTGCGAGGCGGATCTTGCTCAGCGCACCACGGGCAGGAACGGGGATCCAGGAGTTGCGACCCCTGATGCATTCCCCCGTCCTGGCCAGCCAGCTGGAACTCACCTGGATTTCGCGGCTTGGCAGTGCGGGTCGGCGGATCGACTCGCCCGCGGAGAACGGATCCGTTGAACCCGAAGGGGCGCAGTCGGCGGCGATCGTGGGTGCGGGCACTTCAACGTCGGGGCCGCATGAGAGCCCACGGCCAGAGTTCCTCTCTCCGATTCCTCCCTCATCCCTGCCGGCAACACCGCCCGCGTCTTCGATCTCCACGATCTCCCTGGAGCTTGGTTTCACGGTGCTGCCTGCGGTCGCACTCGACCTTCCGGTCCAACAGAGGCCTACCTTAGGAGTCGAGGAGAGCGTGGCCGCGGAGCACGGGGCAGAGCCGAGACCAGCGCCACCGTCGCCGCCCGGAGCTCGCCCGGAGGCAACCCGCCCGGCGGGGTCGGCGGCCGACAACGCTGTGGACGAGGCTGCTGCCACCGCGACAACCAGTCGTCCGGCGATGCCTCGACCGGCTATTGCCCGTCTCGTTTCCCATCGCGGGGAGATCTTCACCTTGGAGCGATCGCTGGTGCTCGGCCGCTCACCATCTATCCCACCAGGCTATGAAGCCGAGAGCCCGGCCTTGGTCACGATCCCTGACGAATCCCGGGGAATCTCCGGACTGCACGCCTACGTTCGCGTCCAGGATGGGTCCATCACGCTCATCGACCTGGGCTCGACAAACGGTACGTTCGTGGCAGATGGGTCCGGAGGGTCGGCACAACTGAAGGCGGGGGTACCTGTGGTGCTCGGGCCAGGCGCGATCTTCAGTTTGGCGGATGTTGTGAGGGTGCAAGTCCAGGCGATGTGAGTGGCCACTGCGGCCATTGTGGTGGTTGCTCTCGCCCCCTTCACCAACACCGGTCGCGACATGTCTGCGACACGGGAGAGCTAGATTCCACCCGCCAGCACGGATGGTGCGGGTGAACGGTTGTTCACGCAGATCTGGCGCGTTGAGCGTCGCTCAAGGACGCCCTGAAGCGCGTGTCCAATGGGGTTGTGGATCGAATGGAAGGACGCCTCGTCGTGGCGATTCACGGGCGGGTGAACGGCGGCTGGAATGCGCCTGGGCCAGAGGGGAGTGCTCCCCATTCCCTCAGCTGGGATCGCGCCTTAGCCTCGACCGCGGGGGCGCGGTACCCGGGCATGTACACGGGGCGCCTATTCGGTTCATCGAATCTGCACCGCAGGAAGGGTGAGAGGAGGTCGGCATGAGGCTCAAGGTCAGCTACGAGCGTCCAGACCGGACTGTCGAGGACGTCCAACTCAGCGCTGAGCTGAGCTGCCCGGTTGGCTCGATCGCCGAGGAGTTGATCTGCAGCGACCCACGCACCCTGGCCGGACGCGAAGTGCGCGGGGCAGTCACGCTCGCAGTGGCTCCACCGCAAACCCAAGCCTTTGAAGTCTTGACTCCGGACAAGCCTTTGGGCGAATCGCACCTGGCATCGGGCTTCACCGTGCGCGTCGTCCAGGTCAGCGGCCAGCAGCCTTCCCGGTTCGAGTCACAGACGACGTCGATCACTGTGGTCATCCGTTCGGGCGACCTCAATGGCCAGACCTTCACCCTTCCTCCCGGATCTCGGACCATCGGGCGGAAGCCGATCAACGACCTGGTCATCAACGATCCTCTGGTGTCAGGCATCCACGCCCGGGTCATTGTCGGTTCGACTCCCGAACTGGTCGATCTCAACTCGGCCAACGGGATTCTCGTGGACGGCGCCTTGGTTCCTCGGCTGCGACTCACCGACGGCCAGCAGGTCACTATCGGTGACACCACCCTCGAATTCAGAATCCAACGGGACCTGAACGAGACCTCCCAGATCTTCGGTGCCTCGATCCCGTTCAACCGGTCGCCCCGGGTGGAGAGCCGTTACCCAGGGAGGGAGTACACGGCCCCGGAAGTGCCGTCCGAACTCGAGAAGCCGACCTTCCCATGGATCATGATGGTGATGCCGGTGGTGCTCGGAGTCGCGATGTTCATCATGACGCAGCGAGCCGCCTCCCTGCTCTTCGTGGTGATGTCCCCAATGATGATGTTGGGGAATTATTGGATGAGCCGCCGCAAGTTCAGGCAGGATGGCGACTCCGCGGTCGCGGTCTTCACTCGACAGCTCGATTCACTCGAACAGGAACTTGCCGAGCAACTCCCGCTGGAGCAAAGCATCCGCGTCCAGGAGGCACCCACCTGCGCTGAGGTGCAGCAGGCTATGCGTAACCGGTCGTCACTTCTATGGACGCGCCGCCCCGAACACTGGTCCTTCCTCAACGTGCGACTCGGGACCGGCTCCGACCGCTCTCGCAACACCGTGGTCAAGTCCCGGGAGGGTGCCGCCGCACTCCTGGAGTATGCCGACAAGGTCGACGCCATAATCGACCGGTTCGCCGTGGTTGACGGCGTTCCTATCCTGGAGTCCCCCGATATCGCCGGCTGCATTGGAGTCGTGGGTCCACAAGAGGCCGCCTTCGGGTTGCTGCGTGGCCTCCTGCTGCAGTGGGTGGGTTTGCACTCGCCCGCGGAACTGGTCGTCACTGTCCTCGGTGGCCCAACAGCTGGTGCAGAACTGGACTGGCTGAAGTGGCTGCCACACACCTCGTCCACTCAAAGCCCGATCTCAGGCAACCATCTCGCTGACACTGTGCCGAGCAACCTCGGACTCATCACGCAGTTGGAGCAACTCCTGGCGGACCGCCTCAAGTCGGCCCGGATCGACGGACTTTCAGTGCTTCCGCCGCTGGAAGACAGCTTGCGAGCAGTCCATCGAGGGGCCAAGGTCGGGCAATCCGAGTCGGATGGTTCCGTTGAAGCTCGTGTGCTGCCAGCCATCCTGTGTGTGGTGACCAGCGATGCGCTTGTCGACAAGGGCCGCGTGATCACTCTGTTGGAGCATGCCGCCGGGAGCGGCATCGTGCCAGTTGTCGTCGCGCCGACCATCGATGCCTTGCCCGCCGCCTGCCGGACGTTCCTCGAGGTGCGCCCACAGGATTCGCAGCTCAGAGCCGCCGCCCATTTCGTGCGACATGGTCGGGTCGTCCCGGATCTCGCCGTCGAAACGGTGAGTAGAGAGGATGCCCTCACGCTGGCCAAGTCGATGTCGGCACTCACTGACGTCGGCGCTCCGACCGAGGCCAACTCGGATTTGCCGCGTTCGGTCTCGCTCGTCACCCTGCTCGGGTCTGAGTACGCGATGAATCCTCCATCCATCATCGACCGGTGGCGCCAGAATCTCTCCTTCCGAGGCCAGGATCGTCCCAAGGGGCGTCGTCGCCGTGAGCCGAACCTCCGAGCCCTGGTCGGCAAAGGCGCGCTCAACTCGATGCACCTGGACCTGCGTGGACAGGGACCGCATGCTCTTGTGGCCGGGACGACTGGCGCAGGTAAGAGCGAGTTCCTCAAGAGCTGGGTGCTCGGAATGGCGACCGAGTTCAGCCCCGACCGGGTGACGTTCCTCTTCGTCGACTACAAGGGGGGCTCGGCCTTCGCCGAGTGCGTCCGGCTTCCTCACAAGGTGGGGGTGGTGACCGACCTGACCCCACACCTGGCGCGGCGGGCGCTCATCAGCCTGGGGGCTGAGGTCAAGAAGCGCGAACATCTCGTCAATGACAAGGGTGCCAAAGACATCCTCGATCTCGAGGAGCGTTCGGACCCCGATTGTCCCCCCGCGCTTGTCATCGTCATCGACGAGTTCGCAGCTCTGGCCCGCGAGGTGCCGACGTTCGTCGACGGGGTCATCGACATCGCGCAGCGTGGCCGGTCGCTCGGCATCCATCTGATCATGGCGACACAGCGGCCAGCGGGCGTGATCACCCCGGCATTGCGTGCCAACACCAACCTTCGCGTGGCGTTGCGGATGTCAGACACCAGCGAGAGCACGGATGTCGTCGACATCCCCGACGCCGCCAAGTTCGATCCCTCAATCAAGGGGCGTGCCCTCGCCAAGACTGGGCCTGGACAGCCGCAGCCGTTCCAGTCCGCGTATGTCGGCGGCTGGACGACAGACGTGGTGCCCGAACCGGTCACCACCGTCACCCCGTTGCGATTCGGTGCTGAGAAGGCGTGGGAGAGACCCGAAGATGAGGAAGAGGTGCCTGAGAACGGTCCCACCGACGAGGTACGTCTGGTCAACACGATCATCTCGGCGGCTGAGCATTCGGGCATCACACCCCCTCGGCGACCGTGGCACGAGGAACTGCAGGACACCTACAACCTGCAGGCTCTCCTGCAAGAGGGCCCGCTGAGCGACGAGCAGCTCATCTTCGGCTGGGTGGACCTGCCCAAGGCGCAGGACCAGCAGGCGGTTGCTTTCGAGCCGGATCGGGATGGACACCTGCTCGTGTACGGCACCAGCGGGAGCGGCAAGTCGGTTCTACTGCGCTCGCTTGCCGCAGCTGCCGGCGTGACCCCCCTCGGCGGCCCCGTCCATGTCTACGGACTCGACTTCGCCGGTGGCGGACTCACGATGCTTGAGGATCTCCCCCACGTCGGCGCCGTCATCGCCTCAGACGACAACGACCGGACGGTTCGGTTGTTGCGCACCCTGACCGCAGAACTGGACCGCCGCCGCAGGGACTACTCCGCGGTTCGCGCGGATTCGATCGTGTCCTACCGCTCGATCGCCGGAATGGTGGCTGAACCTCGCATCGTCGTTCTCCTGGACGGCTATCCAGCCTTCCGCAACGATTACGAGACGGGGGTCGGGCGAGCCAATTGGTATGCCGCGTTCCAACAGATCCTCACCGAGGGACGCCAGCTCGGGATACACGTCGTCATGAGCGCTGACCGCCCCGCCAGCGTGCCGGGTGCAGTCGCCGCGAATGTGTCTCGGCGCGTGGTCCTGCGAATGGCTGACGAGGGGATGTACACGGTTCTTGACGTCCCCACTGATGTGCTTGACGGCAACTCGCCCCCTGGTCGGGCCCTGGTCGACAAGGAAGAGGCGCAGGTTGCGATTCTCGGCGGCGACTCGGGGGCGCTTTCGCAGGATGCTGCCATGTCGCGGTTGAGTGACCTCGTTCGAGCGGAGGGGCGCGCACCCGCGCCTCCGATTCAAGCTCTTCCTGAGGACGTCAACCTGATTCAGCTCCCACGTCAACTGGCCGGCCAGCCGGTCATCGGCATCGCCGACGACACGCTCGGGCCGGTGACCTTCGAGCCGCAGGGGCCTTTCGTCGTGGCCGGCGGACCCCAATCGGGCCGCTCGACGGCGCTGGTGACCCTTGTTTCTGCGATCAATCGGGCCATGCCCGAGATGCGTCTCGTGTGCCTGACCGCGCGCCCCAGTGGCGTGGCCAGCGAGCCCCTCTTCCACGAAGTCCTCGTCGGGGTCGACGCAGTGAAGGAGGCCGCCGCGAGGATCACGGCGGAACTGGAGAGGGAACCGCAAGCAAGGTCCTGGGCCCTCGTCGTGGAATCCCTCTCGGACTTCCTGCAAACGCCAGCAGACGGGCCGCTCGTCACGTTGTTCAAGGCAGCGCGGCGCACCAGTCAACTCATCGTCGCGGAGAGTGAGACCACGACGTGGTCCTCGTCGTACGGCTTGTACGGCGAGTTGAAGGCCGCCCGCACCGGTCTGATCCTCCAACCGGAGCCCCTCGAGGCTGACGTCATCTTCAAGGCGGGGATCCCCCGTCTGCCTCGATCAGAGTTCCCCCCGGGCCGTGGGTACCTCATCAAGGCCGGCCGAGCCCAACGCATTCAGCTGGCCCGACTGACGGGCCACACCAGCTCCCCCTGACGGCCAGGGGGCCACTGCCGGAGCCCACACCCGAGCGTCGGTAGACATCTAGCTCACCACTATTGGAAGGGATCAGAAAATGGCAAATCTCAATGTCACGTATGGCGAAATGACTGAGGCCGCGACCAAGCTGCGCAACGGCAAGGAAGACATGCTCAGTAAGCTCACCGAACTCATGGGCGTCATCGACACGCTCGTCCAGCAGGGCTTCAACACCGACCAGGCCTCGGGGCAATACCACGAGCAGTTCTCTCAGTTCCGGACCGGCACGCAGCAGGCTGTCGAGGGACTCGAAGGGATGGCGACCTACCTGGACAAGGCTGCCGAAGCATTCCAGAACGCCGACACCGAGCTCGCCAACGCCATTAAGGGCTGAGGCGACCGTGGGGTCGGGGCATCCCGACGAGGTGCCCCGACCCAGGACGAGATGAGAAGGGCACATGATGAGCGACGGTAAGAATATCCGTGTCGATCTCGACGAGCTCGCCACGTTGTGGAGTGAGCTGAAATCGGCTAGCGGAACGCTGTCGGACGTTGACGCCTCGGTCGGCCGGATCGTCGATGCGATCGGTCATCGTGAACTCGAAGGCAAGGTTCGCGAATTTGCCACCCTGTGGGAGAAGACCCGAGGGGCGCTGATCGTGGACATGGACACCATGGGGGGCAACCTCAAGGCAATCGAGGAGACGTTGCGTTCGACGGATAGCGAACTCAAGAAGGCATTGGACGGGAGTCGCTCGTGAGTTGGGAAACGATTCCTGGCAACCCGGACGTCATCCAGGCAGAGGCCTCTAAGATGTCCACTACCGCTGACCAATTGGACCATGCTGTCCGGGTGCTCAATAAAGTCTCGTGCGGCGAATACCAAAGTCTGGCGACGGATGCGGTCAAGGACTCTGCGAACACGCTCTCGGCGACCCTGACCAAGGTTAGCGCTCGATATCGAGGGGCGGGGGTGGCGCTCGAGAACTTTGGACGCGCGCTCCGGCCCCTCCAGGATCAAGCGAATGGTGCCATCACGGCTGCGAGTCATGTCGACGTCGAGGGGGCCGCGAAGGCTGTGAGGGCCGCCCAAGCAGATGAGCAAATGCTCATCTTCGAGGTGGACAATGCGGACAGTGACTCCGTCCGAAAGCGAGCTCGGGATGCTGAGTCGCACTTGACCAGCATTCAACATCAGTGGTCCAATGCCAAGGCAGATTATGACGTCGCCTATAGGGACTGGAACGAGTTGGCGCGGAAGACGGCCCAATCCATCTCCAGCACGAACGAGACAAGCCAACTCAATCGGACCGGCAAGGACAGCACCCTGAATTGGTGGCACGATGTCCTCGACAATCTCGGGACAGTCCTCACCATCGCATCGATTCTGTTGTGTTGGGTCCCTGGTTTGGGGCAAATCCTCCTGATCGCCGTCGCCCTCGTCGCGCTCGCGGCGCTGGTGGTATCCATCGTCCAGGCGTCCAACGGCGAGAAGTCGTGGGGCGAAGTCTTCATCGAGGGCGCCTTCGCGGTGCTCTCCGTGATCGGTGCGGTGAAGGCTGTGCGTCTCCTTGGTAAGGCCAGAGTGTTCCGACTCCAGGGGGCCAGGTTGAGGAATGTATTCAAACCGTCTCAGTTCCCGAAATGGAAGGCGAAATGGTTCGTCAACGCCTCTCGGCGAATATCGAAGAGCGAGAAGAGCGTTTTTCAGAACTTCTTCTTGAAGGAGCACTCGATGCTGGGGAGTGGCAAGAAGCTCATCAGATCGGGCGTGATCAACAAGACGACGTTCAAGGTGGTCAACGACATGTCCGAATTCATAATCAGCAAAGGAATCCAAAAAGGTATTGACCGCACGATCGACTATCTCAAAACAGAACAAACGGACTCCCCGTCGGCGGCTGGGTGTTCCCAGTACAGCTCCTCGATGGCGGCGGCGCGATGATGGAGATTATCGCCACGGCCGCCTTCGGAATTGCTGAGGAGTGGGATCTGCTGGCTTTCGACGCAGCCGCGGAGTTGTTTGAGGGCGGGCCCTGGGAGGTTCTGCTCACCTCAGGCGCAGCCCCCCTGGGTGCCACTGCATTCGATCCGGAGGCCAATCTCGAGTCCAAGATCATCATGTGCGTCCAACCCGAGTCGCTTGCGGAGTTTGTCCACGCGCCTGAGATCGCGGGTTCGATGGGGATCGTCATGCTTCCCGATCCGCTCGCTCTGGCACCTGCTCTGCAGGCCTGGGCCGCCACCCACACGGCCCCGTGGAACTCGATCCTCGTGGAGACGCAGCCCGGGGGGTCTGGACGACTCGTGGTCTTCGAGACCCATGTCGGCCCGGTGAATGAGGACGGGGCGCGGGTCGCCTTCCGGGCGTGGGGCGTTGTGCCGCTCAACGACGACGGAACCGCCGCCTTCGTGGACCTCGTCACGTTCGACGGTCGGTATATCGACGCCCTCAAGCACCTGTGTCGGCAGGTCATCGCACATACCGGCGTCGAAGAAGGTAGGTAGGGATGGACTCTCGAAATCCGACAGTCGACTTCGTCCTGCCGGGCACATGGTGGCGGATTCCCTTGGATTCCGATGCCACGGTGAAGGCAAAGATCAAGCGGTTGGCCGAAGAGGCCTTCGGCAAGGCCGACGAACTCGCGACCCGTCGTCGTGAGTTGGCCCAGATGCTGGGCGCCGCAGCTCGAGATGCCAAGTCGGTGGGAGGTCAGGACTTCTACTTCGCCATCGAGATCGTTCCGGGCGGGCGCGTGCCGCTGTCCCTGAGCGTGGCGTGGCCGCGGGTCCCGGAGACTGTCAGCATGCACGCGGGCCCGGGAGCCGCTGCCATGGCCTTTGCAGCGCGCGCCTCCCGCTCCTGGGCCGATGCCGCAGTCGAGGTCTTGGACTCCGACTCCGCCGGCGTGGTGCGAGTGCTCAAGACGAAGGTCATCGCCGACCCTGATCAGGGCGACGCGACAGCCGCACCGTTGAGCAAGGTCACCATTGACTATTGGTTCTTCGGCCCCATGCATGATCGGGCGTTCCTCATGTCTTTTGCCAGCCCGTTGGCGGAGGAGTCTGAGGGGTTGGTGACCTTGTGCGACGCCATCGCATCAAGCGTTACCTGGGCGAACGAGCCGGACGACCAGGCCGCGGAACCCGTGGCCTGACGCTGCACGATCCCGGCTCGGAGCCGGGCGCGAAAGGTGACGGGCACGGCATACCTCGCTGGTATGCCGTGCCCGTCCCGTGCGGTGCGGTGCGAGGAGAGGTCAGGGCATGACGCCGTAACCCATCAGCCAGGACTGCACGCCCTTGATGTCGACGCGCTGGAGGCCGTCGAGGTAGCGGCAGTTCTGGGTGTAGCCATAGCTGGTCACCGTGACGATCATGCGGACCTCGGTGCCGTAACCGACGATCGTGAAGAGCGTGCTGTTGAGCTTGGGCTGAGCGAACCGGTCGAGGTAGTTCAGCGGAGCGATCTTCGACGGCGTGACGCCCGTGACCGGCGTATCGAGGACGACCACGCCGACATCGTTCCAGTTGTCCATGTCGGTGAAGTCGCTGTACTGCGGGTGGTAGGCGGACTGGCCGGCATACCAGGTGCGGGTCGGGTCCTTGGTGACGTCGCTCGAGACGTAACCCGCGGCCGGGTCGGCGGCGGCCGGAATGCCGCTCGGCGGGGCCTCGGCGATGACCGAGTCGAAGGTGACGAGCGTCTTGCCGGCCGTGCCCATGGTGCAGTGGGCCGCGGTGAGCAGGACGGTCGGCGTGACGAGGGTGGCCGTGCAGCGATAGCGCCCGCCGCCCTCGTAGAACATGATCATCCCGACGCTCGGGTGACCATTGCCGTCCGGGGTGCCCCGGTGATTGCCACGGCCTGGCCGGTCGATGCCGCCACCAGGCCGAGCGTGAGCGCAGCCGCAGCGGCCACGCGTCGCAGTGAGTTGAACACGTCGTGCCCCATTCGTCGATGGATGTGCCCCCGAACCGGGATAGCTCTTCCCGCGTTCGTGGACATGACACCACAGCGGCGGAGAAATCCCAAGGTTTGGACAACTCCGATCGGTCGCGCCGGGTGCTTTCATCCCCCTTTCGCCTCGTATGCCGGTGGGCCGGCTTCGCGGCGGCACACCCGCGCGTGGTCGAGACGGTGCCGAGTGGTGCCGCCCTGCCGGTAGACTGGGCGGACTGGCCCGCTCAGTTTCGCCTCGGGCCGTTCGCAGCACCGTGGTAGCCCTTGCGCCGCGACCGTTGTCGCGCCGGGCGGAACACACCTCATTCTTCGGAGTTTTCTCTTGTCTTCAGCCAGCTTCGGCGCGCTCGGCGTGCCGGCTTTCCTCGTCGACGTCCTCGCCGACCTCGACATCACCACGCCCACCCCGATCCAGGCCGCGACCCTGCCCGACTCGTTGGCTGGTCGCGATGTGCTCGGCCGGGGCCGCACCGGCTCGGGCAAGACCTATGCCTTCCTCCTGCCGCTCGTCGCCCGGCTCGTGGGCGGCACCGGCTCTGCTGGTCTGGCCGGCTCCGCTGGTCTGGCCGGCTCGGCCGCGCGAGTCAGCACCCGGCGTCCGCAGCCCAAGCGGCCCCGCGCGCTCATCCTCGCGCCGACCCGCGAACTCGCGACCCAGATAGACGAAGCCTTGCGTCCGCTCGCGACCCGCGCGGGCCTCACCAGCCGCACCGTCTTCGGCGGCGTGGGACAGGGCCCGCAGGTCGCCGACCTCCGGCGCGGAGTCGACATCGTCGTGGCCTGTCCCGGCCGGCTGGAGGACCTCATCGCGCAGGGTCACGTCTCCCTCGCGGCCGTCGAGGTGACGATCATCGACGAGGCCGACCACATGGCCGACCTCGGCTTCCTGCCGTCGGTGCGCCGGCTACTGGATGCCACGCCGACGGGTGGCCAGCGGATGCTCTTCTCCGCGACTCTCGACGCCGCAGTTGGTGTGCTCGTGCGCCGCTACCTCGTCCGCCCGGTCACCCACGAGGCCGACTCGGCGCAGTCGCCGGTCGCCGCGATGACCCACCACGTGTTGCACGTCGCAGCGGCCGATCACCTGCCGGTCCTCGTCGACCTGACTGCCGCCCCGGGGCGCACCGTAGTCTTCACCCGCACCAAGCACCGCGCGAAAAACCTTGCCCGCCAACTGAATGCGCGCGGCATACCGACCGTCGAGTTGCACGGCAACCTCTCCCAGAGTGCCCGCACCCGCACTATGGAGGCCTTCAGCAGCGGGGTAGCGCAGACCTTGGTCGCGACCGATATCGCCGCTCGCGGCATCCACGTCGACGACGTCGCCCTCGTCGTGCACGCCGACCCGCCCACCGAGCACAAGGCCTACCTGCACCGGTCCGGGCGCACCGCCCGCGCCGGCAACAGCGGCACCGTCGTCACGCTGATGACCGACGATCAGGTTCGCGACGTCCATGACCTCACCCGCAAGGCCGGCGTGCGAGCGACGACCACGCGCGTCACCGACCGCCACCCGCTGCTGCGCGAGTTGGCGCCGGGAGAGCGCGAGTATGCCGGTGGGCTGGCTCCCGCGGTGTCCGCCGAGTCCCGCTCGGGCCGGGGCAGCGGTCAGGGTGGAGGTCGAAGCGGTTCGGGCCGCGCGGGGAGCAATCGCGCGGGGAGCAATCGTGCGGGGAGCAGCCGGACCGGAAATGGCCGAGCGGTCGCCGGTCCTGGCGGCTCGGGACGAGCTGCGGCGAGCCGATCAGACTCCTCGCGCACCGGGTCGGGCGGTGCGGGACGAGCTGCGGCGGGCCGGTCGGTCTCGTCGCGCACCGGTGGGCGGACCCCGAGTGCCGCGGCGTTCTCCGCGGGCTCACGTGGGGGCTCCGGACGCCCCCGTCGCAGCGGTCGCCCTGCGTGACGGCCTGATCGGCCTGACCGCCTGATCGGCCTGACCGGCAGTGGCTCCGCTCAACTCGTGGCTCCCCCAACGATCACCCATGCCCTCTGATCGCATGGTCCGCTGACCCCAAACTGACGCGTTTGGTTGGTTGCCGTGACCGGAAGCAGCGAATCGTGTCAGTCCGGTGGCTGGCTGTCCTCGACAAGGTGCCAAACGCTCCCGTCGCAGCGGTCGCCCTGCGTGACGGCCTGACCGCCTGACCGCCTGGCCGCCCTGGCCGGCCTGACCGCCTGGCCGCCCGGCCGGCCTGACCGCCTGACCGCCTGGCCGGCCTGACCGCCTGACCGCCTGGCCGGCCTGGCCGGCCTGACCGCCTGACCGCCTGGCCGGCCTGACCGCCTGATCGTGTCGACGGCGCTCGAAGAGTGAGCACTTTCGGCGGTCGAAGAGTGAGCGGTTTCAGTTTAGGGATTCTTGCTCGGCTTTGATGCTGGGCAGGGTGTCGACGCCGCGGTCGCGTAGCCGGTAGGAGGCGCCTTTGAGGGCGATGACGTCGGCGTGGTGGACGATGCGGTCGATCATCGCGGCGGCGACGACTTGGTCGCCGAAGACGCCGGCCCAGGAGCTGAACGCGAGGTTGCTGGTGAGGATCAGCGAGGCGTGCTCGTACCGGGAGGAGACGAGCTGGAAGAAGAGGTTGGCGGCGTCCTGGGCGAAGGGCAGGTAGCCGACCTCGTCGACGATGATCAGCCCGTACCGTCGCAGGCGGGTCAGCTCGGTCGGGAGGCGGCCGCGGTCGTGGGCCTCGGTCAGGCGGGTGACCCAGTCGGTGGCGGTGGCGAACAGCACCCGGTGTCCTTGGCGGGCGGCGGCAACGCCCAGGGCGGTGGCCAGGTGCGTCTTGCCCGTGCCCGGCGGGCCGAGGAGGACGACGTTGCGGTGCTCGGCCAGGTAGGCACCCGAGGCCAGGGCCTGGACCGGGGTGCGGGCTGCGGGTTGGTGGTCGAAGTTGAAGTCGTCCAGGGTCTTGACCGCGCCGAAGCCGGCGGCGCGGATGCGTAGCCGGGCGCCGGAGGCGTTGCGGGCGGCGACCTCGCGTTCCAGGACCGCGGCCAGGTAGTCCTCGTGGGTCCACCCTGTGTCGCGGGCGTGGTCAGCCAGGCGGGCGGCGGCCTCGGTGATCCGCGGTGCCTTCAGCGCGGCGGCCAGGTGGGTGATCTGCTTGAGCGACTCGCTCCCGGCGGTGGGCCTTGGGTGTCATGGCTGACTCACCTCCTGTGGGGGGGGGGGGGGGGGGGGGGGGGGCCCGCGGGGGGGGCCGGGGCCCGGGCCCCCCCGGCGGCGGGCCGCCCCCGGGGGCCCGGGGGGGAGTCGTTGGTGTCGACGCGCACGTAGTAGTCCCGGCCCAGGCGGACGTGGTTGCGCCAGCCCAGGTGCAGCACCGCCGGCGGTAGGGGCAGCATCGACTCCTTGTCCGCGGCGAGCAGATCGGTCGGCCGTGCCTTGAGGGTGCGCACCGTCCGCGCGTTGGCGGTGGTCAGCCAGTGGGTGAACTGGGCGTTGAAGTCGGCCGGGGACTCAAAGTGTCGGCCGGGCATGAAGGAAGTCTCGAAGAAGCCGTTGCGCCGCTCGACGATGCCCTTGGACTCCGGGTCCCGCGGCGGCAGCAGCACCACCTTCGTGGCCAGCGTCCCGGCGAACACCGCGACCGGTTCGGTGACCTTGCGCCGTCCGATGCCAGGCTCGTTGTCCCAGATCAACCGGCGCGGCACCCGACCCAGCTCACTGAGCAGGTCCCACGTCCCGAGCAGCAGGTCCGGTGTCTTCCGCGTCGGGATCATCCGCCCGAGCATGTAGCGGGAGTACCCGCAGGTCATGACCAGCACCGGAAGCAGCGTCCGCGAGCCATCCTCGAGCAGGATCTTGCGCGGCGGGAACCACAGGTCGCACTGAGCCACGTCCCCGGCCGTCCACGTCAGCCGATCGGCTGGATCGATCGGGCGGTGGTCAGCCCGGACCCGGTTGACGTTATCGCGGAACCAGCGGATCGACCCGGTCCACCCGACACGTTCGGCCAGCACCGTGGCCGGCATGTCCGGAGTGTCCGCCAACAGCTGACGCACCCGCGCCTCGTACGGCGTGAACGACGTCGGCCCCGGCCTGCGTTCGTACTTCGGCGGACCGTCCGAGGCCACAGCCTTGGCGACCGTGTTCCTCGCGAGGCCCAACCTCTTGGCGATCTTGGCCTTCGGCACACCCTCGGCGGCCAGCCTCCTGATCAGCGCCCAGTCCTCCATGGTGATCACACTCCAATCGTCGAAGAGTGCTCACTTTTCGAGCGCCGTCACAGCTCAGTTTTCAAGCGCCGTCGACAGATCGGCCTGACCGGCCGTGGCTCCGCTCAACTCGTGCTCCCCCAACGATCACCCACACCCGTGTGATCGCACGGTCCGCTGACCCCAAACTGACGCGTTTGGTTGGTTGCCGTGACCGGAAGCAGCGAATCGTGTCAGTCCGGTGGCTGGCTGTGCTCGAGAAGGGGAACGAACCTCTCGACCGGCGAGAAGGTTAACGAGCCTCCGGCCGGGAGCGGCCGAACGGCATACCGGAGTGGGTGTGCCGGGGTGTAGGAGAGGTTCGATGATCGAAGGGAACCGGGCGTAACCTGACCGGTGCTATCGCATCGCCACCGCTCCGACGCGGGGTCCGGCGGAACCGGAGGATCTCAGTGAACGCGCTCTCCCGCCTCAGCCTGCGCAATCGCGCGCTTACCGCGCTGCTGACCGTTTTCCTCATGGTGGGCGGGGTGATCGCGATGGGTTCGCTCAAGCAGGAGCTCATCCCCTCGATCCAGTTCCCGATCATGGGGATCGTCACGCCGGTGCCAGGCGCGAGCGCGTCGGTCGTCGAGGCCCGGGTGACCCGCCCGATGGAGGGCGCGGTGCTCGGGCTGCGCGGGGTCACCAAGGTGACCTCGACCTCCAGTGACAGCGTCTCGACCGTCATGGTGACCCTGGCCTACGGCGAGGACCTCGGCACCGCCCAGACCGATGCCCAGCGGGCCGTGCTCAACCTGCGCGGCCTGCCCGATGGCGCCACGCCTCAGGTGATCACCGGCAGCATCGGTGACTTCCCGATCATCCAGATGTCGATGTCCGGCGGAGCCGACCAGCAGCAGCTGCTCGCGACCGTGCGCGCGCAGGTCGTGCCCAAGATTGCGGGCATCGCCGGAGTGCGTGACGTGCAGGTGAGCGGAGTGGCCGACCAGGTCGTGGTCGTCGACCTCGACGGGGCCAAGCTCGCTGCTGCCGGGGTGTCTCCGACCGCGGTGAGCGATGTGCTCAAGGTCAACGGCCTGGTCATCCCGGCGGGGCAGCTCGCCGAGGGTCGGTCCGAGTTGAGCGTCCAGGTGGGCAGTCCGATCACCTCGGTGGATCAGCTCGCCGCCCTACCGCTGCCCCGCACGGCCACCCCCGCGACGAGCCCCGCGGCCACCCCCGCGGCCACCGCCGCGGCCACCACGAAACCAACGACCACGCCCCCGACCACGCCCGCGAACCCCGCCACGGTGACCCTCGGTGACGTCGCCAAGGTCTCCCTCGCCGAAGCCGACGTCACGTCGCGGTCTCGCACGAACGGCATACCGAGCCTCACCCTGGCGATCACCAAGACGCCGGACGGCAACACCGTCGGCATCTCGCAGGCACTCGAAAAGCTGCGCCCCGACCTCGAGCGACTGGTGAGCAACGGCAAGACCGCCGTGGTCTACGACCAGGCGCCGTTCATCACCGAATCGGTCCGGGACCTCACGACCGAGGGCATGCTCGGGCTGGCCTTCGCGGTGCTCGTCGTCTTTGTGTTCCTGCTGTCGGTGCGGCTCACCCTCGTCACTGCCGTGTCGATCCCGCTGTCGCTGCTCATCGCGCTGCTCGGCCTGCGGGTGGGCGGGTTCACCCTCAACATCCTCACCCTCGGCGCGCTGACCATCGCGGTGGGCCGGGTCGTCGACGACTCGATCGTCGTCATCGAAAACATCGAACGACATCTGCAGATGGGCCAGTCCCGCCGCGAGGCCATCCCCACGGCCGTCCGGGAGGTGGCGACCGCGGTCACGTCCTCGACGCTGGCGACCGTCGCGGTCTTCATCCCGCTGGCTCTTGGGGAGGCCAGGTCGGCGAGCTCTTCCGTCCCTTCGCCCTCACCGTCACGCTCGCGATGATCGCGTCGCTGTTCGTCTCGCTCACCATCGTGCCGGTGCTCGGCTACTGGTTCCTCGCCGGCCGCGGCCGGGCCCACGCTGCCGCCAAGAGCGCCGGTATGCCGTCCGGTCGCCACCGCAAGACCCTCACCGAGGAGGCCCTCACCACGGAGGCCCTCACCACGGAGGCCCTCACCACGGAGGCCCTCACCAAGGAGGCCCTCGCCAGAGAGGCCCTCACCGAGGAGGCGCCGGCACCGCCAGCCCAGTCGAGCGTGCGGATCCCCGAGCAGGACGAACCCGTCACCCGGCTCCAGCGCGCCTACCTGCCCACGCTGCGTTGGGTGGTGCGCCGACCGGTGGTCACCGTGCTGCTCGGCCTGCTCGTGCTCGTCATGTCGGGCGGCGCCGCCAGCCTGCTCAAGACCGACTTCATCGGCAACTCCGGCGGCACCACGCTCACGGTGAGCCAGAAGCTGCCGGCCGGCACCTCGCTCGAGGTCACCGACGAGGCCGTCAAGCAGGTCGAGGCGAGCCTCAACGGCCGGCCCGACGTGGTCACCTATCAGGTGACCGTGGGCAGCACCGGCCCCCTGGCCGCCTTCACCGGGGGCGGTGCCAACAAGGCCACCTTCAACATCACGACGACCAAGGGCGGTGTCGATTCGCTCACCGAGCACGTGCGTCGCTTCGCCGACCAGCACCCCGAACTCGGCACCATCACGGCCAGCAGCGGCGGCGGGCCCACTGGAGCGTCGACGGCCCAGGTCATCGTCAAGGCCCCCGACGAGGCCACCCTGCGCACGGCGGCCACTGCACTCACGGCTGCTGTGGCCAAGCTGCCCGGTGCCCGAGATGTCACCAACGACCTCGCCGTGCTCATCCCGACGGTCACCGTCGAGGTCGACCGGGCCAAGGCTCGTCAGGCGGGGCTCTCGGAGACCGTCGTCGGTGGGATGGTCGCCGGCGAGCTGCGCGGCACGTCGCTCGGCGAGATCACCATCGACGGCGTCGGTCACCCGGTGACCCTGCGCCAGGGCAGCGCCCCGGTCGGGCTCGATGCGCTCACCGCGCTGCGGCTGGGAGTGGGGCCGACCGGCATACCGCTGACCCTCGGTGACGTGGCCACGGTGACCCGGCAGGACGCGCCCGCGAGCCTCACCCGGCAGGACGGCGCGCGCACCGCGGTCATCAGCGCGGTGCCGACGGGCGAGGACCTCGGGGCACTCACGACCGCGCTGACCAAAGTGCTGGCCGACACCCCGCTGCCGGCCGGCGCCACTGCCAAGGTCGGTGGGGTGAGCGCCGATCAGGCCGAGGCGTTCGGGCAGCTCGGGCTCGCGCTGCTCGTGGCGATCGCCATCACCTATGCGATCCTCGTCGCGACCTTCGGCAGCCTCCTGCAGCCGCTCGTGCTCATGGTGTCGATTCCCTTCGCCGCGACCGGGGCGATCGGGCTGCTGCTCATCACCGGCAAGCCGTTGGGTGTCGCGTCGATGATCGGCCTGCTCATGCTCGTGGGCATCGTCGTCACCAACGCGATCGTGCTGATCGACCTGGTCAACCAATACCGCGGGCGCGGCCTGGGCATCGAGGAGGCCGTCCTGGAAGGCGGCCGGCATCGGCTGCGGCCCATCGTCATGACCGCGCTCGCGACGATCCTCGCGCTGACCCCGATGGCGATGAGCCTCACCGGCGGCGGCGCGTTCATCAGCCAACCGCTCGCGCTCGTCGTCATCGGCGGACTGTTCAGCTCGACCGTGTTGACCTTGCTCATCGTGCCGGCGCTCTACCTGCTGCTCGAACGCGCCCGCCACAAGCGCGGATTCGGCGCCGACCTGCGCGGCACCTACTGACCTGCGGCAGAGCCGGTATGCCGGGTGCTCGCCGCCCCGGCGCCGCTCGCCGCCCCGGCGCCGCTCGCCTCCCGCCGTCGGCGCACGGTGAGGTGCAGCCGATGGGCGGTGATGACCGTCGCGAGCCAGCCCAACCCGATGAGCCACCCGGCGACCACATCGGTGAGCCAGTGGTGGCCGAGATAGACCCGACTCAGGCCCATTGAGAGGACGAAGCAGGCGCCGCCGACGAGTGCCCAGGTGCGCGCCCGGGCGCTGGTGAGGTGCAGCAACCAGAGGTAGACCAGAACGCCGATGATCACCGTGGCGTTGAGCGTGTGCCCGCTCGGGAAGGACGGCGAGTTCTCGAACGGCGGGACGGCCAGCTCACGGGGTGGACGCGACCGCCCGATGAGACGTTTGCCCACCGTCGTCATCGCAAGTGACCCGGCCGCCGCTACGAGCGCCAGGACCAGTGGGGTGCGAGAGCGCCAGCGCCACACCATGACCGCGACGACGAGGCTGGCCAGGATGGGCATCCCCACCGGGCCACCGATGTCGGTAAACGTCGTGAGGGTCCGTTCCAGGAACGGCGTTCGCGTCCCCACGGCATACTCGAGGATCGGTTGGTCCAACCCGGCCAGCTCGCCCTCGTCGGTGACCGATGCGTAGACCTGCGCGGCCAGCGCCGTCGTGATCACCGCCGCGAGGCCGCCGACTGCGGCGATGACGGCCAGGGTCCAGCGCGCATAGGCGCCGATGACATGGTTGACCAGGCCCACCAACCGGGCGCCCACGCGGGTGCGCCAGTGGGTGAGGTCGCGCGGCCCGATCGACTCCTCTTCGGGCGCGGTGAGCGCCGGCTTGACGTCGGTGGGGCCGCTCATGGATTCCTCTCGCGGTTCCGCTGGGCGGTTCCGCTCGGACCGCTGGGCGAGAGGTCAGCCTAATGACGGGTGCCCGGATCTGCCTGACCGGGGAACCTTCCGACTCGGCGTGTTCCACGGGCTCGGTGGGCGGGATGGGCCGGGGAACCTTCCGACTCGCCGTGTTCCGCGGGCTCGGTGGGCGGGATGTGCCGGGGAACCTTCCGACTCGCCGTGTTCCGCGGCCTCGGTGGGCGGATGTCTGGAAATCTTCCCCCCCCCCCCCCCGTGGGCCGGGGAACCTTCCGACTCGCCGTGTTCCACGGGCTCGGTGGGCGGGATGTGCCGGGGAACCTTCCGACTCGCCGTGTTCCGCGGGTTCGGTGGGCGGGATGTGCCGGGGAACCTTCCGACTCGCCGTGTTCCACGGGCTCGGTGGGCGCGAGACGCCGTGCGGCAGGCCAGCGACGTAACCGCAGTTGTCGTCGGGCTGCCGACCCGGCCCATCTGGCATAGCCTCACCGCATGCAGCCACCGTTCGCTTCGCTCGCAACGGCGCCCTTCGTGGCCCTGACGACCTTCCGGCGCACCGGCGCTCCGGTGTCGACGGCCGTCTGGGTGGTGCACGACGGCGAACGCCTCGGCGTGCTCACCCCCGCCGGCACGGGCAAGGTCAAGCGGCTGGCCCACACCCCGCGAGTGACCGTCGCGCGCTGCTCCCGGCGGGGCGTCGTCGAGGCGGGGGCCGAGACCGTCACGGGTGCGGCGACGGTGAGCGAGGACCCCGCCGACATCGAGCACCTGCGCTCGTTGCTGCGCGCGAAATATGGACTGGAATACCGCCTTTTCATGGCCATCGAGAAGCTCGCCACACGGATGCGGGACACCCCCCGGGTCGCGGTCTGGATCGTGCCGCCCACCACCTGAGGTCATGCCCACCGCGTCACCCCTGACGCACTTGGCATGACCGGGCGAGCCCGGGCACCGTTCGCGACGGGATCTGGCTTACCTGCCGTGATGGCCCGCTCGTGTAACCTGGGAGGGTTGTGGGGCGGGCTTGCGAGCGTGCACCTGCTGCCGTCGGGAGCGAGGGGAGAGGAGTCGCGATGGACTCCTTCGCCGACTTCATCGCCAATGCCGTCGAGTTCCTCGTCGGTGGGATCCTCTTCTCGTTGGCCTTGGTGGTCCTCATTGTCGACCACGTCGATGCCGACCGGCTCACCCCGGCTCAGGTCTCGCTCCTGTCGGCCAACTCCTCGCTGCTGTTCTTCATGGGGATCGCCATTGCGTATGCCGTCGGGGTCGCCGCGGAGAGCATGGCCCGCTGGACTTTCGAATGGCTGCTGGACCGCATCACCGTCCGCACCCGACAGTTCCTCCCGTCCCGGGTGGTGGTGACCGCAGTCGACGCGCCGACGACCGGGCGGGCTCGGCTGCGGGAGTGGATCGTCGCCCGAGCCCTCGGGGCGCACCCGTTGGCGCCGGGTGAGCCCAAGGTGCAGTTCACCATCCAGGACCGTTCCAGCGCCCGCGAGGAGCGCGAACGCCAGCGTTCCACCGTCATGACGTGGCATGTCTCGTTGTACGAGGACGTGCAAGCCCAGCTCAAGCGGCTCCGGCTGGAGCGAGTGTTCGCGCTCAGCCTGTTCGTCACCACCCTGGCATTGGCCGGTCGGCAATCCTGGACCGCAGCCGGGTGGGCACTGGGTGGCCTGGTCATCATGAGCGTCCTCGTGGAGGCCAGGTTCGGCCGCTACTGCAAGTCGATCTACCGAGGCTTCGAGCGGGTCACCGAGGACAAGATGCGCCAGACCTCCGGCACCGTCATCACCGGCCAGGAGGGTGTCAACACGGCCGAGGGGATATCCCCGGCATGAAGCCGACACCACGGCATACCCCTGGAGCAGTGATCTTCGACCTCGACGGGACCCTCGTGGACAGCGAGCCCTTCTGGGCGGCCGGTTTCTCCACCGGGCTGGCGAGCATCCTGCGAGAGCGCGGCTACGGCGAGCACCGCATCGACAAGTCCGACATGGCGCGCTTCCGCGGCGGCCGGGTGCCCGACACGGTCGCCGAGATCGTCGACTGGCTGGGGTTGGGCCAGACCCTGCGCGGCCCGGAGCTGGATGTCGTGGTCGCCGAGGTCATTACCTCGGTGACCCGTGCCTTCGCCGCCGACCCGACCCCGATCGCCGATGCCGTCGACACCGCCCGGCAGTTGGCCCAGAGCGGGGTGCGGATGGCACTCGCCTCGTCCTCGGCAGCCCCCTTCATCGACGCCGCGCTCGCCGCGATCGGGCTGGAGCACGCCTTCCCTGTGCGGGTCTCGGCCGTGGGGTTGCCGCACGGCAAGCCCGATCCGCTGGTCTACCAGCTGGCGCTGGATCGGTTGCAGGTGCCGGGTCGTCTGGCGGTAGCCATCGAGGACTCTCCGGTGGGGGTGGCTGCGGCCGTCAATGCCGGGATGCAGTGTGTCTGGTTCGCTCCCGAGAGTGACGGCCCGCAGGGCCGGCTCCGGCTCGCCGACCTTGTGCCGCTGCTGCGGGACGACCGCGGCGACCGGCTGCGCGATAGCGTGACCATCGCGAGCCGGCTGACGGCGGAGACGGTCACCAGGGTCCTGGATCGTGTGACAGCGAAGGAGCACGGGGCGTGAAGAGCGATACCTCGCATCGGTATGCCGTCATTCTCGCCGGCGGTCGCGGCACCCGATTGTGGCCGATCAGCACCCAGGAGCAGCCCAAACAGTTCCAGGCCCTCGGCGACACCCGCCCGCTTATCGCCCAGACCTTCGACCGGCTCAAGGAGTGCGTCGGGGCCAGCCACATCTTCGTCTCGACGACGGCCGAGTATGCCGATGACGTCCTGGCCTCGCTCCCCGAACTCAACCCTGCCCACTTGGTCGTCGAGCCGCGACCCGAGGGCAAGCCGGCGGCCTTCCTGTTGATCGCCCACCGCATCGCTGCCGTCGACCCGGCCGCTGTCGTGCTCAGCGCCGCATCGGACAGCTCGATCGTGCCGCTGGAGGCATTCCAGGCGGCCGCCGACCGGTCCTTCGATTTCGTCGAGGCTCACCCGTCGTGGACCACGCTGCTGGCGATCGCACCGACACACGCCGACACCTCGCTGGGTTATGTGCGGGCGACCGGGCATGCGATGGGGGTGCCCGGCATACGGGTCGCTCGTGACTTCCTCGAGAAGCCGAGCCATGCCGTGGCCGAGGAGTTCCTCGCCGCGCACGACTATTTCTGGAACACCTCGCACTACTGCTTCTCAGTGGCCACCCTCACCGAGGCCTACACGCAGGCCTCGCCCGAGCTGGGAGCCGCCATCACGGCATACGTGAGCAGTGGCGACCCGGCCGACTATCGCGGCGATCCGGGACCCGACCACGAGTTGTTGCCCTTCGTCGACTGCGGCTGGCCGATCGGGGTCGTGGAGTCGGACTTCCGGTGGTATGACATCGGCACCTGGCCCTCGCTCTATCGCGCCCTGGCCGACAGCAAGGGCACCGACCTGGTCACCTCGGGCGCGCATGTCGACCTCGACTCGAGTTCCGGTCTGGTCGTCAACGACAGCTCGATGACCGTCGTCACCGCCGGCATCGAGGGCCTGGCGGTCATCGTGTCCGACGCCGTCGTGCTCGTCGCGCCGATCGCGACCCTCGAGGACCACCCCCAGACCATTGCCCAGTTGCAGCAGCGTTGCGCCGGAGTCGCCGGCCCGGAGAGGGATATCCAGTGAGTCACACCAGCCTCGAGATCAGGTACACCCCCTCGGGAATCGATCGAGACGGCATCACGGCCCTGCTCTCGCGCTTCAGCGTCGAACGGCCGGTCCACATGGTCTTCATCGGCACCAAGCCCGACATCATCAAGCAGTACCCCGTCTGGCAGGAACTCGCCCGCCGCGGTGAGCAGGTCGCGGTCTGCCACAGCGGGCAACACACCGACTACGCCTACTCCGAGGGAATGCTCCAGGAGTTCGGTATGCCGGTCGACATCCGGTTGGTCATGGGTGACGGCCTCGACCTGGGCGCCCGGGTGGCCGCGCTCATCACATCGGCCAACTCGGTCTTTCTCACCGCCGGCGAGACCGGTCACACCATCGTGCCCTACACGCACGGTGACACCGCCACATCGATGGGCGTGACCGTCGCGGCATACATGAACCGGGTGGCCTGTGTGCACGTGGAGGCGGGCATCCGCACCATGACGCCCAAGCGCGAGTTCCTCACCCGGCACATCGCCGACTTCGAGGCCGGGCGGTTCGACTGGGACGCCTATCTCGCTGGGCACCGTGAGCTCGACACCTATGCGTTCGGGAGCAAGGAACCCTTCCCCGAGCAGTTCAACACCCGGGTCTCCGATGCGGGCACCGGATTCCACGCTGCCCCAGTCGAATTGGTCCGCGGGTTCCTGCTCAACGAGGGTTACCCGGCCGACGCGATCGCCGTCGTCGGCAACACCGTCGTCGACGCCACGCTGGAGGCCAAAGAGCGGGCGGCGTCATCGAAGATCTTCGAGCGGTTCCCGCAGCTGCGCTCCGGCGAGTTCATCCGGGTCTGTCTGCACCGCCGCGAAAACACCAATGACCGCGCGCGGTTCACCTGCTACTTCGATGCCGTCGAGATGCTGCTGCGGCGTGGCCACAGCGTGCTGTGGGTGTCGCTCAAGGGCACCGAGTGGGCGTTGAACGCCTGGGACCTGCAGGGCCGCCTCGATGCCCTGGCGCAGGAGTTCCCCGAGACGCTCATCGTCACGTCGGTGTGGCCGGAGTATTCCGATGTCATCGCGGCCTTCCTCAAGTGCTCGCTCATCGCCACCGACTCCGGCTCGATGCAGGAGGAGGCCAACACCCTCGGAGTGCCGTGCGTGACGATGCGCTTCGGCACCGACCGCGGTGAGTCGCTGCTGGCCGGCGGCAATGTGCTGGCCCCGCCGGTGTCGGCTGGGTTCGTCGCCGAGGTCGTGAGCGCGGCCTCGCGACACCGCGACCAGCTGGTCGCCGAGCCGATCTACGGCACCGATTGTGCGCTGCGCCTCGTCGACGAGGTGATGGCCCGGGTCAAGGTGCCCGGCGGCCTGTTCCGCAGTGAGGAAGAGGTCCTTCGACTGCCGGGTTCGGATTCGGACTGGCCGTCCGAGCCGGTGACCCGCGTGACCGTCTGAACCGGACGGCATACCCGTCGGTATGCCGTGTGCAGGGCCTGGGACGACGCCAACCGTCGGTCCCAGGCCCTCACGTTTTGCTCACAATGTGCCGGCAAAAACGACAAAACGGGCTTTGATCCGGATTGTCCGAGGTCAATCAAGGTTTAGATCTCGCGCTGGGTGTGAACACCGGGCACGATGGGCTCGCATCAGTTCACGGGGGCCTTCGGGAGGGGCGCCCATGAGGGGAATACGAGGTAACGCATCATGTCCATTCGTCGTGCCATCTTTCGGCGCGTGCAGACGACCATCACCCTGACCACGACCGCCGCGCTGGCAGGGCTCACCGGGATCGCCGGGCTGACGCTGGCGCCGGCGGCCCACGCCGACGACTCCGGCGTGCAGGTCTTCGCAGCATCGACGGCATCCAGTCCCACCGATCCGAGTCTCACCGCGTTCTACACCCCGCCCGCCACCGTGCCGAGCACGCCCGGCACGGTGATCCGCACCCAGTCCTTCTCGCCCAAGAGCGTCGGCCTGCTGCCGTTCAACGGCACCGGAGTGCGAGTGATGTTCAGCAGCACCGACGCCCTCGGCCGACCGATCGCGGTCACCGGGGCGATCCTGCTGCCGAACGCCCGGTGGTGGGGGTCGGGCGCTCGTCCGGTCGTCGCGTATGACACCGGCACCGTCGGCATGGCCGATCGGTGTGCGCCGTCGCGCGGCATGACGAACGGCTCGTGGGAGGAAGGTGGGTTCGCCTCGGCGGCCCTCGACCGTGGCTGGGTGGTCGCCGTCAACGACTACTACGGCTTGGGCACCCCCGGGATCGAGCACGCCTACATGGTCCGCAAGACCTCGGCCTATGCGACCCTCGACCTCATCCGCGCCGCCCAGTCGCTCTCGATGACCGGCCTGACGACGACCAGCCCGGTCGGGATCATGGGCTACAGCGAAGGTGGTGGCGCCGCCGCCGCTGCCGCCGAGCTGGCCGCGAGCTACGCCCCGTCGCTGAACATCAAGGGGGTGGCCATGGGTGCCGTGCCCGCCGACCTCGCCGCGGTGGCCCAGAGCCTCGACGGTGGCGCGTATGCCGCGTTCCTCTTCTACGCGGTGTCGGGACTCGCGACGTCGTACGACGTCAACCTGTCGACCTACCTCAACACCTCGGGGCTGAGCCTGCTTACCCAGGTGCGCGACAGCTGCGTCATCGACGGGCTGGGCCTCGGGGCGTTCAAGCGCACGTCGAACTACACCGTCAACGGGCAGAGCGCGAGTGCCTACTTCGCCGCCGCCCCGTGGAACGCCATCCTCGCGGACAACAAGATCGGCAACATCAAGCCGCGTATGCCGGTCTTCGTGTCCCACTCGCTGCTGGACGACGTCATTCCCTACTCGATCGGTCGCAACTTGGGCCGGTCGTGGTGCAGCAAGGGTGCCAATGTCACCTTCCGGCCGCTCGGGATGGCCACGCACATCGGCGCCTCGCTGACGTCTTACCCGGCGCAGATCTCCTGGCTCAATGACCGGTTCAACGGTTACGGCACCTGGTCGAACTGCGGCTGGTTCTGATCGTGATGGCCTGCGGGTCGTGCCCCTGGCGCGCCCCGCAGGCCGCCTCCGGCACACCGCACGCCGCCGGCACACCGCCGACACACCGCACGCTCAGGTCAGAACTCGAGCAGCGTGGCCGAGTCATAGGTGGCCACCTGCACGTCACGCGGTGCCGACCCCGAGCGCAGGACGGCGTGCTCCACCGCGCGCGCGTTCGACCCGACATAGCTGATCGTGGCCGAGCGAGGTGAACGGCCCGGATGCCATTGCATCCGCACGACGCCGGCGTCGGAAGCCTCACCCAAGACCAGCTGTAGGGACTGTCGCGCCCACCCGAGCGCGGCCTCCGGGACGGTCGGCACCTGGCCGAACTCGTCAATGTCGGTGCGGACGAGTTCGATGCGCACCCCGCGAGTGCGGGCAGCGTGCAGGGCCGCCTCCGTCGGGGGATCGACGAGGCCGGGAGCGGTGAGATGGTCTCGGATGGTGGCCTCGACGACGAGCAGTTCTCGGCGCTGGGCACCGGTGAGGACCTGAGCCTGCTGCACGAGCATGAGGGCGGGAGCGGCGAGCCGCTCGAGGGCAGCGACCCTGCGGCGCGCCTCCCGAGTGCGTTCCTGCTCGACCGCTTCGGCCAGCCGCCAGTCGGCCGCGGTCCGGGTGGCCTGGGCGACCTGATCCCAGGAGTCATCCAGGGTCAGCCGCAAGAGGTGGCCCGAGATCACCGTCACGAGCAGGACCGGGAACGGCCCGGCATACGCGCTGAAGAAGTTGCGGCCGTGCAGGGCATCGACCACTCCGACGCCGGTGACGGCAACGGCCGCGGTCGCCAGGCCCAGCCCGGGCCAGGAGCGGAAGGCGATCGCACCCAGCGCGGGGGTTAGGGCGCTGAGCTGCCAGTAACGCCAGTCCGGGCCGGCGTCTGGCGGGTGGTTGATCGCGACCAGGGCGGGCAGGCCCGCGATGACCGCGGCGCTGGCCAGCATGCCGCGCGAGGTCGCAGGCAGCAGCGAGACCGCCGCCGTCACCCCGACCACAGCCGCCACCGCGACGAACGCCCAGCCCAGGGCCGGTGCCGCGAGCCAATGCCGTGACCCGAGCAGCACGGTGATGACGACGACCCCCGCACCGAGGGTCATCATCGGGGTGAAGGCCCGCAGCGACCACTGCGCTCGCGACAGTTCCTCGGCAGCGCTGAGGGTGCTCGAGACGTGAGCATCCCAGGTGATCGTGACGCGCGTGCCGAGCCCGGGGGCCGACCAGAAGCGCATAGCTGCGCCGACCAGGGCGAGCCGGGCCCGGACGGTGCGCAGGCCGGTGCGCATCGAGGCGTTGTCCGGGCTGAAACCGCTGCCGTCGTCGCGCACGACGAGGGTCACGTGAGTGGGCGTCACCGAGCCCTCGACGAGCACCTCGTGCTGTCCGGAGTGGCGGGCGACGTTGACCAGCAGCTCGCCGACTGCTTCGACGACCGCGGCATGGACGTCGGGCTCGGTCAATTCACCGGTCACCGCGAACCGGGCCTGCAGACCGAGCCGGCGGGCCTGCTCGCGCCAGACGGGCACCAGGTCGGCTGATCCGCTGCCCCGATCACCGTCGCCGTTGATCGAGGCGGTGGCTGCCTCGGCCAGCTCACGGGCGGCCGGCGGCACCGGGCCCTCGGGTGCGCGCCCGGCAGCCAGCAGCGCACCCAACACCTTGTCGTGGATGAGGCCGTCCCAGCGCACCCGTTCGATCGCCCGCCGCGCCGCACGGGTCGCCTGCTCCCGGGCCAGCCACTCGGCCTCCACGGCCTGCTCGACCTGGCCGGCCGCCCGCTCCAACAGGAAGACGACGGCGGCAACGACGAGCCCACCCAGGGCCTGCAGGCTCGCCTCGACGGCGGCCTGCGTCGGCCCCAGCGTGGGGGCGCGCAACACCCCGACGTATGCCGCGAATGCCGGCACTCCCAGGGTCGCCGCGCGCGGCCCGTACGCAAGCGCGGTGAGGCTCATCGCGGCTCCGAGCACATGGAACAGCGGCGGATATCCCCGAAGATCGGGCCAGAGCATGAGCGGATGCAGGGCCAAGACGAGGTAGGACGTGGCCACGAGCACCCGCATCGGCAGGCGGCGGGGGGCGGTGCTCACGCATTGACGGCTGCACCAGGCCAATTCCACGGCGAGAACGGCGGCGGCGATCCACCCGAATCCGAAGCGATAGATGTCCGGCAGGCGGACCAGGTTGACTGCCGTGAGCGCCAGGTTGACCAGCCCCAACCCGGTGCCGGCGCGGTAGAGCGCCGTCCGCACCCGCCGCACCGCCGCGTTCTGCGGGGAGTGGTGCGAGGGATGGCGCGGGGCTGGCCCGCCGAACCGCCGCATCGCGGGATGCTCAGCCGGTGGACCCACCGGAGGGCGGGTCCAGGTGGCCGTCCTCGTCGGCCCGGCGGTAGAGGTCGGTCTTCGTCGGGGCCGGGCGGCCCACCTCGGCGTACTTCGCCCGCACCCGCCCGAGGTACTCCCTGGCGGTGTCCTCGGCGATGTGCATGTGTTCGGCGACCACGCGTAGCGGCAACCCGGCGGCATACAGGCGCAGCACCTCGGCTTCCCGACGCGCAAGGTGAGGTATGCCGGTGCCCGACACCGCTTCCATCGCCGCCGCCCAGTCGGCATTGAGGAAGGGCTCCCCCCGGGCGGCCACCAGGATGGCCTCGGCGAGGGTCGGCCACTCCTGGTGTTTGCCGACGACGCCGAGCGCGCCCGCGCGCAGGCACCGCGCGAGTCGGCCAGGTTGTTCCACGGCCGTATAGAGCAGCACCGGGCATCCCGCAGCGACGACCGCGCGCACGTTGTCCTCTGGGACGCTGCTGTCCGCGAGATTGATGTCGAGCAGGACGACGTCGAAAGCCCTTCCCGCGGAGAGTAATTCGGCAACGGTCAGGGCGTCGGTGAAGGTGCTTCTCGGGGGCAGATGGGCCGCGAGCCCGAGCGGGAGACCGGCGGAAATCGCGCGGTGGTCGTCGACGACACCGATGCGCAGGGGGGAGACCGGCATGGCTCATCCTGACAGCGGCGCAATCCTGACAGGGGTTTCGGGGGCGAGGGACATCCCACAATCCACACCCCGCCGGTCGAGCATGGGGCGGAAGAACCGCCCGAAGGCCGCCGCGGCAAGGGCCGCGCTTACCTGGGCATGGATCTCGGCCGCGTCGACCACCGTCGAGTCCAGCCCGCATGGCGAGCAACGGAAGGCCGACCAGGGCACGGCCGGGAACACCCTCGTCGGCCCTCTCGTTGCCCCCGATGACGCGCAAGCACACCGCGCTTCCGGTCACACCACCAGGTGTGGCACGCATCACGACCCATCCGCACCATCCCGAAAGCAGTAGGGGGACCACATGTCCACCATTACCGAGACCCTCAAGGCCAAGCTCGACGAACTCGACCTCGACCGGCGCCTCGACGAGCTCACCCGAGCCACCGAAGACGCGGTCAAGAAGGCGGTTGCCCACGCCGGCGACCTCGCCCACGACAACCGCGAGAAGGTCAGCGCCCTGCTGGACAAGGCCAGCGCCGTCATCGACGAGAAGACCGACGGCAAGTACCGCGACCAGGTCACCAAGGTCCGCACCCAGGTCGAGACCGGCGTCGACAAGCTGGCCGCCAAGCGTCCCGGCCCGGTCGTCGCCGACGCGACCGACCAGGACTGGGCTCGCGCCACCGACAAGGTCTGATCCCACGGCCGGGCCCCACTAGGTTGGTGCTATGAGTCTCACCGGCGACGTCCTCACCGTGCAACGCGTGATCCCGGCGTCGCCGGTGGCTATTTTCGACCTGCTGGCCGACCCGGCCCGGCATGTCGACATCGACGGGTCGGGCACCCTCAAAGCCGCCCGCAGTGGTGGGCGTCGACTTACCCTCGGCGACTCCTTCGGGATGGACATGAAGCTCGGGGTCGCCTACAGCACCCGCAATGTTGTCGTCGAGTTCGACGAAAACCGGCGGATCGCCTGGCAGACCCTCGCCGCGGCGCCGCTGGACCGGCTCATCACCGGCCGCATCTGGCGCTACGAGCTGCAGCCGGTCGAGGGCGGCACCCTGGTCAAGCAGAGCTGGGACCTGCGCAAGGAGGGGCCGCTGAGCAAGCTGGCCGTCCGCCGGATGGCCCCGATGACCGAGCGCAATATGAACCGCACACTCGAGCGCATCGCCGAGTTGCTCACCACGGCGTAGGTCAAAATCAGCTCCCCGACCGGGCCGTGTTGTCGCGGCGTGTCGGCCCGGCGCCCCGCAGGGGCGCCGAAATTCGGCCCCGGGTGTGCCGCTTCGGCGCGCACTTCGCGGGCCAACGCTCTACGGTAGCTCCCATGCCTCTCGTCGCCGAGGAGCCTGTGCTGTCGAATCCCTGGCAGTACACGGCCTTCCGGAACCTCACTGTGGGTCACGCGACGAGTTCTTTAGGCAATGCCTTCTCGCCCGTGGCGCTGGCCTTCGCCGTCCTGCATCTCGGTGGATCGGCGACCGACCTCGGCATCGTCCTGGCGGCATACGCGCTGGCCCAGGTGGTGACCACGCTGGTCGGAGGCGTCCTCGGGGACCGGCTGCCGCGCTCGCTCATGATGCAGGGCTCCTCGGCGGTCCTGGCGGTCATCCAGGCCATCGTCGCCGCGAGCCTCATCGGCGGCTGGTCGAGCATTCAGCTGCTGGCGATCAGCCAGGTGCTCACCGGGTGTGTCGCCTCCCTGTCCAGCCCCAGCTCGCAGGCCGCCACCTCACAGGTGGTGCCGCCGGAGTTGCTGGCCCGGGCCGTGACGATCAGGCGGCTGCTGACCAACACGGCGATGGTCTTCGGCTTCAGTGCCGCAGGCATGGTCGTCGCCGCAGTGGGGCCGGGGTGGGCCGTCGCGGTCGACGCCGCGACCTACGCGGTGGCTGCGCTCTTCTTCTCGCTGTTGCGGCTGCCACCGGCGGCGACGGCTGCCGAGCATCCGTCGATGCTCGGCGAGGCGATCGCGGGCGCGCGGGAGGTGTTCCGGCATACCTGGCTGTGGGCCCTCATCGCGCAGGCGCTGATCTACCACCTCTTCTACGGCGGGGCGCAGGGGGTGCTCGGCCCGATCGTCGTCAAGGACGACTTCGGGGAGGCCGCGTGGGGCTGGGCGCTCGGGGTGCTCATGGTCGGGTTCATGATCGGGGGGCTGGTCACCTTGCGGTGGCGGCCGCGACGGCTCGTGTATGCCGGCACGATCCTGCTCGCCCTCACCGCATGCTTCCCGGCCGCGCTGGCTGCCGAAGCCGGCCTGCATTGGGTGCTCATCGGGGCCTTCCTGCACGGGTTCGGATTGGAGATCTTCAGCGTCAACTGGGATCTGGCCATCCAGCAGAACATCCCGCCCGACAAACTGGCCCGAGTGTTCTCCTTCGACGTGGCGGGGTCCTTCGTCGCCCGGCCGATCGGTTTTGCGCTCACCGGCCCGGTCGCCGAGGCGTTCGGCTACCACGCCTGGTTGTGGGTCGTCGCCGCCGTCATCGTCGGCACCCTGCTGCTGGTGCTGCTCGTGCCGTCGGTCCGCCGGGTGGAGCGGCACACCGACGGGCCCTACGACCCGACCGTGGCCGCGCCGGGCGGCTAACCTCCTGCGGGTGACCGACCTCCCTGCGCCGCAGCGCGCCGCCGGCAGCTGGCCCGATGCTGCTGTCGCTGCCGATCCAGCCGGGTCGCCGGTGCCGGGGGCCTTCCGCACGACGCTCACCCATGACGCGATCGTCTTCCGCTACCCCGACCCGCGGCACGAGCTCATCGACCCGCGGATTTGGTACTACCTCGATCTGCCCACCCCCGACGGGCGGCGCGGGACGCAACCGCCCCCACCCGATCACCTGGAGCCGGTGCCCGGCGGGTGGGAGCGCAACTGGCCACTGGGCGGCCTCGACCTCGACCGGCTCGAGTACGAGTTCACCGCGAGCCACCCGGATGCGCCCGGCGAGCGCACCATGGTCGCCGACCCGGGCAATCCGCGGCGCGTCTCGGGCCCGTTCAGCGGCCCATCCTGGCTCCCGTTGCCCGGCTATACGCCACCCGCGTGGCTCGCCGGAGCCCGCCGGCCGATGGTCTCCCAGACCGTGCAAGTGCCCGCGCTCGCTCCCACCGAGCAGGCCCACGGCGGCGGGCTCGAGGTCCAGGTGTGGTCGCCGCCAGACGCCGACGGTGCCGAGGTGCCGCTGCTCATCGCCCACGACGGTCCCGAGTTCGACCGCCTCGGTGCGCTCACCGACGCGGTCGCGGCGCTCGGGGCGGCCGGCCGATTGCCGGCGTTGCGGGTCGCGCTGCTGCCCCCGGAACACCGCACCGCGATGTATGCCGCCAACCCGGCATACGCGGCCTGGCTGGTCGAGCAGGCGGTGCCCGCGCTGCGCGAGGCCCTGCCCACCCGAGGGCGCCCGATCCTCGCCGGCCCCAGCCTTGGCGGGCTCGCGGCCCTGCACGCCGAGTGGCTGTATCCCGGCACCTTCGCGGGGCTACTGCTGCTTTCGGGGTCCTTCTTCACCGACGAATTCGACTCGCACGAAAGCGGATTCGAGCACTGGGTGCGGCTTCGCGGGTTCATCGACGAGGTGTATGCCGTGGGGTCGCCGCCCAGCCGTCCGGCCGTCGCGATGGGCTGGGGCACGGCGGAGGAGAACCGACACAACAACCTCGCCATGGCCGCGCGGCTGTCGGGTCTCGGGGTGCCGGTGAAGCAGGCGACCCGCCGCGACGGCCACACCTTCACCTGCTGGCGCAACCTGCTCGACCCGTTGCTGCCCCAGGTCGTGGCCGCGGCCTGGCCGAAGGAGGGCTGAGCGTGGAGCGCGTCTACGTCGAGCTTGGCACGCCCTTCGGGCGGGCGGGTTCGGTGCTGCGCTATGGCCATTGGGGGCGTCCGGTCATCGTCTTCCCGAGCGAATACGGCCGAGCCTGGGAGGCCGAGGACAAGGGGCTGATCTCGGCGCTGGCGCCCCTGATCGACGCGGGCCGGATCAAGCTCTATGGCGTCGACGCCTTCGACGAGCAGGGCTGGTCGGACCCCTGGCTGCCGCTCGAGGAGCGGGCCCGGCGCGAGATCGCCTATCAGGACTGGATCATCGGCACGGTGTGCGAGTGGATCGGCACCGACAGTCCCGGAGCCGACAGCGCCCTGGTCATGGGAGCCAGCCTCGGGGCGTATCGGGCGCTGGCCATCGCGCTGCGCCGGGCCGACCTGTTCCCCGATGTCTTGGGGTTGTCCGGGTGCTATGACCCCACCCAGTGGCGGGCGTGGGGCGAACCCGGCCCCACGGCATACGCGACGAATCCCACGTGGTTCGTGCCGGACCTCAGTGGCGACCATCTGGAGTGGTTGCGCGCGCGGCTGCACGTCGTGTTCACCGTCGGGCAGGGGCAGTGGGAGGACACGACGGGGGCGCTGGCCTCGACGGTGCACATGGCGGAGTTGCTGCGGGACCAGGGGCTGCGGGTCGACCTCGATGTGTGGGGCCCCGACGTGGCTCACGATTGGCCGTGGTGGCAGCGCCAGGCGGCCCACCACGTGCCGCGGTTCTGCTGACGGTCTTTCTGACGACTGAGGGGCGTTTTGTCGACACCCGTGTCTGTGGAGGACCGGCGCGGGTGTTAACGTGCGCTCTATGACGCGGGGGAGTGTGGTCATCCCGTCGCGCGGGGGAGCCGAACGCCTGCCGCGCATCCTCGCCGCGCTCGTCGCGCAGCAGGGCAGCGACTGGGAGGCCGTCGTCGTGCTCGACGGCGATATCGACGACAGTGCGGCCGTGGTGGCCCGGTATGCCGTCGACCACCCCGTGCGCGCGGTCGTCTTCCCGGAGAACCAGGGTCGAGCCGCCGCGCTCAACGCCGGTTTCGCCACTGCCGAGGGCGATGTGCTCATCCGCGCCGACGACGACCTCGAGCCCGGGACCGACTACGTCGCGCGACACGTCGCCCATCACGAGGCGGCCTGGGCTCGCGGCGAAGAGGTCGGCATCGTCGGGATGTGTTGGGACGTCTTCCCGGCCACGCCCTATAGCCGGGCCTATGGCGAGGCGGCCGACCGGCGGATCCGCGCGACGGCATACCAGGCTCCTGCGGACCAAACCTGGCGCTATTGGTGCGGCAATGTCTCGACCTCGCGCGCTACCTACGACCGGATCGGACCCTACGACGAGGCGTTCCGCGCCTATGGCATGGAGGACATCGACTGGGGCTATCGGCTGCACCGGGTCGGCGTGCCGGTGCACATCGCGGCGGATGTCGCGTGCGCCCACCACTCGACCGCGATGACCACCGTCGAGCGCGCGACCCGAGCCTTCTCGTCGGGGGCGTCGCGGCGAGCCTTTGAGCGCAAGCACGGCACCGGGCCGTTGGCGGCGCGGCACGGAGCATCTGCTTCTCCCGCCGATGTCGCCGCCGCGGACGCGGACGTGCAGCGTGTGCGGCAGGACCCGTGGTCCGCGCTGGTGCGCACCGCCGCGCGCGGCCTCACCCCCTCGCGGGTGCGCCAGTATGCCGGTCTCGTCGACCGCGTGCTGCCGGTGCTGCCCCGTCCGGTCGGCGAGAAAGCCGTGGCCCTCGTCGTCGAATCAGCGGGACTGGCGGGTTTGTCTGGGTCGCCTGGGTCGCCTGGGTCGACTGGATCGACCGGCTTGACTGGCTCGACAGGTTCGGCTGCAGCGACGGCATCGGCTGCGGCCCCGCCTGAGCATCGGGACACGCCCTAGCTAGACAGTTCCGCAATGCTCGCCCCGCGCTGCGCCCGATGCGCACAGGGTCACCGGGCCAGTTCGAGTACCAGCTTCTTTGACCACAGCCGTCGTCCCGCTCGTCCAGTCACCGACATCCACCCGCGCGATGGTGGCGGGTGATGCGGTTGGGTCGATCAGCAGGGAGTCCACGCTCGGCGCGCCGGAAACCGACGAACCGCCGGTGCGATCTGCTGATCCACTGCGTCAGTGACGACAGCGTCGGCTGTCGGATCGCAGTGTCGCGCAGTCGGGAGCCGTCCTGATGAGCCGATCAACACGGCGTAGCCGCTGCTGCAAAGCGAGCCTGCGTGCTCGGTTACGCCCTCCTCCTGTTCAAGGGCTGGTGTCGTTCTGGCGTGAGGCGTACCCGTCGTTCGCTTGAAGTCCTGTGTTGATGGTGATGTCGCCCGGGGCGAGGCCCGCCAACTTCAGCAGCCTCGCTGCCTGGTCGTCGCTGACCGATGTGTTTGTCACGCCGAGCGTGAGGCCGGAGCCGTCCTGGTTCACGGACGTGGATATGATGCCGACCTCTTGAGCGATGGCGTCGTTGAGGATGCGGTTCCGAGCGGCGTTGCCCTCCTCGCGGGAGTATTTCGCACCGGTCGAGACGGTGACCGCGACCCCGGATGGCTTGGTCGCGATGTACTCGCGAACCTCGGCCGGCACGTCGCCTTTCCACAACACAGTGATGCTGCGCGAGGCGTAGTCCGTCCGCTGGCTGACGAACCCGCGGCCTGTGCCCAGCTCGAAGATGTGTTCGGCGACTGGCGGGATCGCGTCGTCAACGGGGGTGGAACTGCCCAGGTCCACGGGGGTGGGGCCAGGTGTCGCGATCGCCAGTGGTACCCCAACCTCGCGCACGGCCTCGAGGGCGACGGTCTGCGCGCCTAAGGTCTGGGCAGAGGACGCCGGGATTGCCGTCCCGCAGCACACGACGACGGCCAGCGCCATCACGGCTCGCTTCATCTTCTCTTCCCTCCGGGTCCGGAGCGCGGCCGGTCGCAGCGGCACTCATCTGCTACCTGTTCGGATCCAGAGAAAAGTTGACACCCCTCGGGTTGCTCATCCCAGTGCCGCCCGCATGGCATCCGGTGATGCCCCGTACAGGCCGAAGCACGCCCGAGCAGACGGATCGTCCGGGGGCGGCGGGTGCGGGTGTGGATCCACGGCGCGATGACGGTGAGCCGCGCGTGGGCGTCGGAGGTGTGGTCGGCGCGCAGGGTGGCGTCGTCACCGGCGGCGGGACTGGCCGGTTTGTCTGGATCGCCTGGGTCGACGGGATCGGTTGCGGTCCCAGCCGAGCATCGGGACACGCCTTAGACTCCGCGATCATGCGCCGGTTGGTCATCGCCCCCCACATGGACGACGAATCCCTCGGATGTGGCGGGCTGCTCGCGAAATACGCCGCGCAGTGCCGGGTCGTGGCCGTGGCCGACTCAGGGCCGGTGCGCGCCGCCGAACACGCGCGTGCCTTGGACCTGCTCGGGGTGACCGACTCGGTGGCGCTGGGCCTGCCCGACACGGCGCTCGGCCAGGACATGCCGCGGTTGGTGCGCGAGTTGGACCGGCAGTTCGGCGAATTCCGACCGGACGAGGTCTATCTGCCCTATCCGTCGCTGCACCAGGATCACATCGCTGTCTACGAGGCGGGGATGCGGGCGTCCCGAGCGTCGATGAGTTCGTCGCACTGGTTCCCGCCGACCGTGCTGGTCTACGACATCGCGGCGTATGACCTCAACCTCTATCCGACCGACCTGCGTTGGAACGTCTTCGAGGCGCTCACCGCCGAACAGGCCGAGCTCAAGCGTCGGGCGTGCGCGGCATACGAATCCGAGAGCCCCGGCGGCGCGCATCCGATGAACTCCGTCAAGGACATCGCGCGAGCGGTCGGCAACATGCGCCTGACCGAGTTCGCCGAGCAGTACGCGCTGGTGCGCCTGGTGCGTTCGTGACGCCGGCCGATCTCCCGCCCCTCGCGCCCGGTCAGCCCCGACTGGTCGGCATCCATCAACCCGACCTGCTGCCTTACTCGGGGTTCTGGTTCAAGATGGCGGTGTCCGATGTCTTCATCGTGGCGGTGCACGATCAGTTCCAGAAGCACGGCTATCAGCGCCGCGTGACGATGCGCGAGCGCTGGTGCTCCCACGAACTCGTCGGCAAGCCGGCCCTCGTGCCGATCACCTCCGTGCTGGTGCGCGAGGGCTGGCAAGGTCGGCTCTGCGACGTGGTGCGCGGTCGGTATGCCGTGGCGCGGCACTGGCGCACGCGCGGGGTGGACCTGCTGGAGCGGATCGCCGCGTGCCAGGTGGATGGGGCGCAGACCCTTGACCAGGTCAACCTGGCGCTCATCGGCGTGGTGCGCGAGCTGCTCGGGATCACCACCCCGCTGGTCGTGACGGCGCCGCCGGTGCACGCGGGCGTCGCCCGTCTGGTCGAGCAGGTGGGCCTGGTGGGCGGCACCGGCTATCTGTCGGGCACGGGCGGGGCGGCATACATGGGGTCGGACCCGGCGGCGCCGTTTGCGGCCGCAGGGATCGAGCTGGTGTGGTCCGATCACCGGATGAGCACCGGCGACTCGATCGTCAGCGTGCTGCTCGACGCCGACGATCCGATGTCGGTCGTGCTGGCCCGCCACCAGAATGAGCGTTGACGTACAGATGTAAGCTGAATGTATGACAAGTGTGACGTTCCGATGCGATGATGCCACCGAGGCGCTGCTCGATTCGCTCGCTCGGGACGGCGAGAGCCGGTCCGACACCATCCGTCGGGCGCTGCTGGACGCCGCTCGGCTGCGTCGCCGCGAGCAGATGCGCGCCGAGGCGCGCGCCCTGGTCGACGATGCCGCCGACCTCGCCGAATCCCGGGCCGTGCGTGCCGACCTGGACCCGCTCCGTGCGTGGTGACATCCATGTCCTCGCGGCGCCGCGGGGCGTGAAAGGTCATGAGCAGCGCGGCGCCAGGTATGCCGTGATCCTCCAATCCGACGACCTCGCGCTGTCGACGCTGCTCGTCGCGCCGACGTCCACCTCCGCGCGACCGACGAGCTTTCGGCCCGCGGTCGACATCGGTGGCAGAACGACGCACGTCCTCGTGGAGCAGACCACTGCCGTCGATCCTCGCCGACTGGGAGCCTGGGTCGGGCGGCTGTGCTACGCCGAGATGGTCGAGGTCGATCGAGCCTTGGCACTGGTCTTGGCGCTGGACTGACGGCCGGGCTGGGAGCGGGACTAACGGCATACCGAATGGTCGTGTGGCCGGGCACGATGAGAATTGGGTGCATCGTCGCGCGGTGCGGCGCGTGCCCTCGCTGAGGAAGTGACCACATGGAGCAGACCAGAAGGCACCTCGTAGGGCTCCTGCTCGGAGTCGAGGAGGACTGGCCACAGGCGTTCGACGCGCTGTTGCGGCGGGTCGGGCCGGTGACTGCCGACGGGGTGACGCACACCTTCGACGCCGAGCGACTGACGATCGAGCCCTTCGACCTCGCCGACCCGGTGCGCGCCGACCTCATCATCGACCGGTTGGCGCATTGGTATTACCACCCGCGCGAGTGGCTCAAGAAGGCTGCCCTGGTCAACGGCACCTACTTGCTCAACAGCCCCTTCACCTTCCAGTCGATGGAAAAGCACAGCGCCTACTGCGCGATGATCCGGCTCGGGCTCAAAGTGCCGCGCACCGTGCTCGTGCCTTACAAGAACCCCGTCGACAACGACCGGTGGGCCTACACGTCGGCGAAATACAACCTTCCCTTCGACCTCAGCGCGATTGCCGAGGACCTGGGCTACCCGCTCTACATGAAGCCCTTCGACGGCGGCGGCTGGCGCGGGGTCTCCCGGATCACCAACGCCGAGGAGCTGCACCGCGCCTACGACGAGTCGGGCGAGATGCTCATGCACCTGCAGGCGACCGTGGAGTACGAACACTTCGCCCGCGCGCTCACCATCGGCGCGGAGACTATGGTGCTCGACTTCCGGCCCGACAAGCCGATGCATGCCCGGTATGCCGTGACGTCGGACTTCCTCTCCCCGTCGGCCGCCGACGAGACGCGCGCGATCAGCCGGATCGTCAACGCGTTCTTCGGGTGGGAGTTCAACTCGGCCGAGATGCTCGTCGCCGGTGACGAGGTCTATCCGATCGACTACGCCAACGCTTGTCCCGACGTGGCCGTGACCTCGCTGCACTACTACTTCCCCTGGGCGATCGCCGCGCTGGTGCGCTGGTCGGTCTACTGCCTGGCGACCGGGCGGCGGCGCTCCCCGGCCGATCTGCAGACCCAGCGCTATTTCGCCATCGCCGACGACCCGGCGCTGGATTACCGGGCCAAGCTCGCGGCATACAGCGCCTTGGCCGAGGAATACCTCGACACAGAGCGTTACCAGCAGTGGTGCGCCGAGCATCTCCCACACTTGGACGAGCAGGTACTCGAGTGGGTGAGCTCGACGGCTTTCGACCGAGTGCTCAAGGAGACGGTCGTCGCGACCTATCCGCCGCACGAGCACCACCATTTCCTCGACTACTTCCACGGCCTGATCGACCAGTGGATCGTCGACGAGGCGCGCAGGTTGCGGGTGCCCCAACACTGAGCTGACGTAGGTGGTGACGTAGGCGGGTCGGGGCCGCTGTTGAGGGCCTCAGCTCGTGATGGGCCGGGAAACCCCCCCCGCCCCCCCCCCCTCCCCCCGCCCCCCCCCCCCCCCCCCCTCCGCCCCCCCCCCAGCCCTGGTTGTGCCGGGAAACCTTCCGACTCGCCGACTTGTCCGGCACAGTCGGCGCGGATGCGCCGGGGACACCCCGCCCCTGAGCCGCACGGCATACTCATCCGCGTGCCAGCACCTGCCCCTCCCGCCCGTATGCCGTCCGGTCCCGGATGCGTGGAGGTCACCTTCGGGATGACCCCCGACGAGGAGGGTTGGCCGCCGATCGGGTCCGAGACACTGTGGACCGAACCCCTGGGAGCGGGGCGCTATCGGGTCGATTCGGTGCCGTTCTTCGTGCCGGATCTTGCGGTGGGTGACGTGGTCGTGGCCACTGCTGACGAGCAGGGCCGGTTGTGGGCGCAGCGGCGTGAGTCGGCCGGCGGGCATTGCACGATCCGGGTCATTCCGTTGTTGGACGGCGCACTGCTCGGCAGCACTCAGGCGTTGCTGAGCGCGCTCAGCCAGGGCCTTGGCGCGCTGGGGCCGGGGGTGCGGTGGGAAAGTGCCGGGCCGGCATACTCGCTCGTCGCCATCGACCTCGCCCCGGAGGTGGCCCCAGACCTGACCGCCGATCTCGCTGCCGGGGATGCCTCGAGCGGCCTGGCTCGGGTGCGCGACTGGCTGGAAGCGGGCCAGCGCGACGGAGCGTGGGAGTACGAGGAGGCGTGCGTCACGCCCGCGTGGCTCGCGCTCTGAGCGTGGCGGCGGCACTGACGAGCAGCACGAGGACCGCAGCCACGAGGAGTTGGACGAGCGCGCTGAAGGCGAGGTACATCGGCAGCGCATCGGGGACGGTCCACGTCACCGTCGGGCCCCACTGCCACGCGTAGAACGCGATCGGCAGCGCGAGCAGGGTCGCGACGGCCACGCCGACACACCACACCGCCCAGGGCGCGTCGGTCCGCGTGGGGCGCCGACCGCGCCACATGACGGCCAGCGCGGCGGCCAGCCCGAGGGCAGTGCCGGTCGCCGTGGCGTTGACGATCTCGCCGGCCGACATGACCGAGGAGAGTGAGTACGTCTTGCCGGTCACCTTCCAATAGGCCTGCCAGACAACGAGGTATGCCGTGGCGCCGGCGAAAGCCCACAGTGCCGTGCGGCGGTGGCGGAAGACCCACAGGACCAGACCGGGGATCGCGATCAGGGCCAGGAGGATGAGATTGGCGGCGCGGCTGGAGCGCTCCTGGCCGAGTGTCGCGGCGCGGATCTCGGTCTCGGCGTCCTGGCCGTACTGCGTGGGGCTGCGCTTGCTGAGCTGGCCATCGCCGGCGGGCGCGGGCGCGGGCGCGGGCGCGGTGCCGATTGCCACGGGCTGAGTCGATCGGGTGAGATCGCCCCGATAGCGAGCGAGGAGCAAATCCTGTTGAGCCACCTGGGCGGTGCCGAGCGCGGTGCGGGCGGCGTCGTCGAGGGTGAGCATGGCCAGAGCCGCCTCGCCTTGCGCAGCCTGCAGCACCCGGGCGCCGGTCAGCACGGCGAGCGTCGGAGCGATGTCGACCTGCTGCACGTCGGGGGCAGCCCCGGGCCGCACACCTGCGCCGACCAGGACGAGCGGCTCGGTGACGACGATCTCCTCGGGCCCGCCGTGGCCGCCCTGGTCGAGGTGGCCGTGATCGGAGACGACGAGCATGGTGTCGCGGGTGAAGTCGAGGGCGGCGGCGACCTGGGCCAGGCGCGCGTCGACTTTGGTCGCGGCCGTGCGCCACGCCGGGCTCGTGCCGCCGCCCGCGTGGTGGCCGGCGTGGTCGACCTCATTGAGGTGCAGCAGCACGAAATCGGCGGCATCGGCGCGCAGCATCGCGACGGTCGCGTCGGTCGACTCCTGGTCAGCGGCGTCGGTCTCCTCGTGGACGAAATGAGCGGTCGTCAGTGCGCTGGACGGCACCAGCGGGGTGAACCAGTCGGAGCCCACGACCGCGGTGCGGCGCCCGGCGTCCTTGGCGGCGGCGAAGATGTTGTCGACTGGCCATGCCGGGGAGGTCTGCGGGTCGGTGGGGTTCATGACCGGGGCGCCGTGCCGGTCCGGCCAGGCGCCGGTGAGCAGCACGGTCCACGACGGCACGGAGTAGGACGGGGTGTGCGAGTGGACCGTCGCGGAGGCACCCTTGGCCCGCAGTTGGGCGAGGAACGGCATGACCGCAGTGTCGGCCGCGGTGTCGACCCGCAATCCGTCCACGAGCACCATGACGACCCTGCGGGCCAGGGCTGTCGAGGGCGGCGCGGGCTTGGGGCTGGTCGCGGAGTGGGCCACGGTCGCGGTCAACGGCGCCCGGAAGTCGTAGAGCGAGTCCATGATCGCCGTGGCCCAGGTGTAGGACAGCCCCGCCACGGCCAGGCACACGACGGCGGCAACAGCCCGCCGGATCCAGTTCGACGTTCCGGTCATGCCCGCGAGTATGCCGTTCGCCCACCTCCCGCGGCGGTTTGCGCAGCGGATCAGGCCACCCCCGGACGGGTGGGCATCGTCCTGGGCTTCCCCTGCCTGGCGCAGGGCGTCCGCCAGCCGGCTCCCTGGCCGAACTCGGCGGGTTGGAAGGTTTGCCGGCTGATTCGAGCCCTGCGGTCCGGGTTTGTCGGCGGGTTGGAAGGTTTGCGGGCGTTCTCCGCGCATCGAAGCCGGGGAACACGGCGGGTTGGAAGGTTTCCCGGCAGATTCGGGGCCCCGCGGTCCGGGTTTGTCGGCGGGTCGGAAGGTTTGCCGGCAGATTCGAGCCCATCGAAGCCGGGGAACTCGGCGGGGCGGAAGGTTTGCCAGCGTCCCCTACGTCCGCCAGCCGGCTCCGGGGAACTCGGCGGGTTGGAAGGTTTGTCGGGTTTGTCGGCGGGTTGGAAGGTTCCGGGCGTTCTCCGCGCATTGAAGCCGGGGGACACGGCGGGTCGGAAGGTTTCCCGACGTCTGGGAGCCCCGCGGTCCGGGTTTGTCGGCGGGTTGGAAGGTTTGCGGGCGTTCTCCGCGCATCGAAGCCGGGGAACTCGGCGGGTCGGAAGGTTTGCCGGCGTCCCCTGCGTCCGCCAGCCGGAGAAGTGCAGCGGGTCGGAAGGTTTGCCGGCGCCCTACCCGGCTCGGCACGGCATACGCTCCCGCTTATCGGGAGTTCATCGGGAACGAGCCACAGTGGGCACGCCAGGGGCACGATGGTCCACGGCGGCGACGAGAACGGAGCACAGTCATGGCACCTGCAACGGACGCACAGGCCATCTCGAAGAAAGCGACGACCAACGACCTCGTGAAGTACGTCGTCGAGCAGGTCGGGCTGCTCGGCGAGGGCAAGAATGCGACGATCGACTTCCTCGACCGTGCGGCGGTGGGGGAGTTCTGCCGCGCCCTCGGTTTCGCAGCCGAGCGCAACTGGGCTGCGCTCCCGCTCGATGAGATCTCCCCCGAGGACGAGACCGGCGCCAAGGTCGTGCCCGCCGACGAGGCCGCCAAGATCCTCGCCTGCGTCAAGGTGATGTTCAGCCGCGGCAAGCTCGCGCCCAGTGATGAGGGCACGCCGGCGCCGCATATCCTCAACGACTTCCTGCCTGCCGGCACGACCTACCGCGGCAAGAAGTGCCTCGGCCACCTCTGGGAGTGGCAATACGCCCTGGCCGTCGAGCTCGAGCATGGCCGCTACCGCGGCACGAATGTCACCAATAACCACCCCGTCCTCACCGCACTCGTCGTCCTGGCCCACCTGTCCGAGGACGCGCTCTACTACGCGCGGCTCTGGGTCATGGAGACCGAGGGCGAGCTGCTCAACGCCCAGCTCGACCGCACCCCCTTCGCCGAGCTGCACGAGACCCTCGAAGTGCTCCAGCGCGCCGAGCAGCACAAGGCCCAGCGGATCGCCGAGAAGGTCGCCGCTGCATGATCGCCCGGCAGGTCCGACGTGCGCTCGCGGTGGCAGCCACCGCGAGCGCCTTCGGATTGCCTGCCTTCGGTCTGCCTGCATTCGGTATGCCGTCCGCGCCCCGATCGGGTGCAGTGCCCGCCGTCGTCGAGGACCAACGCTGGGTGCCGGTCCGGGCCGAACCGGACGGCACGCCGGTCTCGCTCGACGTCTCGATCTGGCGCCCGGATAGTCCGGGCGAGCACCCGGCTGTGCTGTTGGCGCATGGCTTCGGTGGGAGCAAGGCCGACCTTGTGCAGCGGGCCAGCGATCTCGCGGGGGCGGGCTATGTCGTCCTCGGCTGGTCGGCTCGCGGTGCCGGAGACTCGGGCGGACGAATCCATCTCGACGACCCGGACTACGAAGTCGCCGACGCGCGCGCTCTCGTCGACTTGCTCGTCGGGCACCCCGAGGTGATCCAGGAGGCTCCCGGAAACCCGCGGGTGGGCGTGGTCGGTGCGTCCTACGGCGGGGCGCTCGCGCTCATGCTCGCCGCGACCGACCCTCGCATCGACGGCGTCGCTGCGGTGGTCACGTGGCACGACCTGGCCGACGCGTTCTTCCCGCAGCACGTGGTCGGCAGCGACCAGCCCGGACCGTTCAAGGCGCTGTGGGCCTCGCGCTTCTTCGGTGGCGCATCGTTGGCCGCAGCAGCGGGGTCGACGCCCGGCGCCGCTGGGTCGAACCCCGGCGCCACGGGTGCCACCCCGAGCCCGACCACAGCAGCCGGCGCCACCACCGCCGGCGCCCAATCCTTCGGCCGGAGGCACCAAAGCCCCAGGTGCGGCAGGCGCCGACAGGTTGTGCGGTCGCTTCGACCCGACGGTCTGTCGGCTCTTCCTCCAGGCCGCCGAAACCGGCCAGCCCAGCCCAGAGCTGCTCGCCCTGCTGCGAGCGCACAGCCCGGCACCCCTGCTCACGGACCTCCGCGCGCCGACCTACCTCGTGCAGGGCATGTCCGACACCCTCTTCGGCCTGGAACACGCCGACGCCACAGCCCGCACCCTGCAGGCTCAGGGCACTCCGGTCGCGGTCCGCTGGATCGACGGCGGACACGACGGCCCCAGCAGCACCGCCGAGGCCGACGAGGCCGCCCTCAGGGCATTCCTCGCCGGCGCGCTCGCCTCTCGCCTGGGCATCGCGGCCGTCCCCGGCTTCGTGTATGCCGTGCCGGTCCCCCGCCGCCAGTCCATCGCCCCGCTCTTCTCCATGCCGGCCTATCCCGGTCTGGCCCAGGCGAATCGGTCCACGGTCGCCCTGGCCAGCGGCGGCCCGCGCGCCCTGCTCAACCCACCCGGGGGCCAGCCCGCGGCACTCACCACACTCGCCGGTGCGACGATCCCGGGAGGTGCCGGGGCGGCATACCAATTGGCTTCTCTGCCAGGGCAATCGGTGGCCTTCGACACTCAGCAGCTGGAGAGTCGCCGCGACCTGGCCGGCTCCCCCCGGGTGCGCCTCACGGTCACCTCGACGGGGACCTCGGTGACCCTCTTCCTCAGCCTCTGGCAGGTGACCGGCGACGCGGCGACCCTCGCGCGCAAGCTCGTCGCGCCGGTGACGATCCCCACGACGCCGGGCCAACCGGCCACGGTCGACATCGACCTGCCCGCGGCGACGTGGACGGTCGAGGCGGGCTCGCGGTTGCGGCTGCTCGTGAGCACGACCGACACCGCGTATGCCGGTCCGCGAGCGGCCCGCGCCGACCAGATCTCGATCGTCGGCGCCGCCCTCGACCTGCCGGCGCTGGACGGCACGCGACTGCCCGGCGAGAGCGACCGAGACACCGAAGCCCTTGGCGTCGCCGGGGCGTTGCTGGCCGTGCTCGCGGTCTGGGGGGTCACGGCATACCTGGCCCGGCGGCGGCGCACCCACCTGCCGGAGCGTTCCGACCTGGTCGGGGTGCCGCTCGTCGTCGACGGGTTGGTCAAGACCTATGCCGACGGGCATCGGGCGGTCGACGATGTGAGCTGGCGGGCCGATCGCGGTCAGGTCGTCGGCCTGCTCGGCCCCAACGGTGCCGGGAAGACGACAACACTGCGGATGGTGCTCGGGCTCATCGCCGCCGACGAGGGTCAGTCCTACCTCAATGGCGTTCCGGTGCAACCGGGTTCGCGGGCGCTTCGACACATCGGCGCGCTCGTCGAGGGTCCCGGCTTCCTGCCGCATCTCACCGGGCGGCAGAACCTGCACGCGTTCTGGGCCGCGACCGGCCGCGATCCGGCCGAGTCCCACCTAGAGGACGTCCTGGACGTCGCCGCCCTGGGCGGAGCCATCGACCGCCCGGTGCGTTCCTACAGCCATGGCATGAAGCAGCGCCTCGGCATCGCCCAGGCCATGCTCGGGCTGCCCGACCTGCTCATCCTCGACGAGCCGACCAACGGTCTCGACCCGCCGCAGATCGCCGCGATGCGCCCGATGCTGCAGCGCTACGCCGCCGCCGGCCGCACCGTCGTCGTCTCGAGTCACTTGCTCGCCGAGGTCGAGCAGACCTGCTCCCATGTCGTTGTCATGCATGCCGGGCGGGTGGTCACCTCGGGCACGGTCGCCGAACTCGTCGACTCGGCCGACACGACCGTCGTGTGGCTGGACCCACAGACGCCGCGAGATGCCGTGGGTGCGCTCGCCGGCCGGCTGCGGGCGCACTCCGGGGTCGCGGGCGTCGAGGTGGTCGCCGACGAGGGGGAGCCGCGCCTCGTGGTCACGGCCGGTATGCCGCGCGCCGACCTCGTGCGTCTGCTCACCGATGAGGGCGCCGACATTGTGGGCCTGAGCAGTCGCAGGCACCTGGAGGAGGCCTTCCTCGGCGTCATCGCCGCTGCGGGGGACGCAGAACTGGGCCGGCGACGATCCAGGTCGACGGCCGGACGGACGCCCGGGTCGACGGCCGGGTCGACGCCCGCGTCGACGTCCGGGTCGACGTCCGGGGCGCGACGTCTGGGGCGCAGCACAGTCTCAGCGACCGATTGCGACAGGTGAGGGACCGATGACCAGACCCGCCGCGGCCACCCGGGGCCGGCATATCGCCCACACCCGCCCGCCACTGAGCCTGCGCGCCGAACTCCGTCGCCAGACCGGCCGGCGTCGCACGGTGTGGTCCTTCGTGCTGCTCCTCGCGCTGCCGCTCGTCCTCGTCGTCGCCTTTGCCATCGGACGCTCCAGCGGTCCGGCCACCGGCACCCGCCTGGTCGACCTCGCGACCCTGGGCAGCGCCAACTTCACCCTCTTCACCCTCGTCGCGGCGTCCGAGTTCCTCCTGCTCGTGCTCGTCGCCCTCTTCGCCGGCGACCCGGTCCCCTCCGAGGCGTCCTGGTCGACGCTGCGCTACCTGCTCGTCGCCCCGGTGCCGCGCGCCCGGTTGCTCACCAGCAAACTCGTCGTCGCCATCGTCACCATCGCGGTGGCCCTGCTCGCCCTGGTCGCCTGGTCGCTGCTCGTCGGCACGGTGGCCTACGGCACGGCCCCGTTCACCAACCCCGCCGGTGGCGTGTTGGAGTGGCGAGAGCTGCTGCCCCGGGTGGCGGCTGCGACGGCATACCTGTTCGTCACCTACCTGCAGGTCGCGGCCTTCGCCTTCTGGATGGGCGTGCGCACCGACGCGCCGCTGGCCGCGGTCGGCGGCGCCGTGCTCGTCACCATCGTCACGTCGATCCTCGCGCAGATCGAGCCGCTCGGTGACCTGCGGCACGGGCTGCCGCTCTACTATCAGCGCGCCTTCCTCGACCTGTTCACCCCGGCCATCGACTGGACCTCGATGCGGCACGGCACGCTGTGGTCGCTGCTGTATGCCGTGGTGTTCACCGCCCTGGCCTACCGCACCTTCCGGCGCAAGGACGTCTTGAGCTGAGTCGCCTGGGCATGGGCAGTGGTGGCCGGGTGAGGTGCCGCGGGGAGCACCGGTCCGGTCGGGGTGGCCGGCCGAGTGCCGGCCAGGGCGAGGGTGAGTCGCAGCACCTCCTCGGGGTCATCGAGGCGGTCGCCGAAGAGCTCGCGCAGCTGGGCCATCCGGTATCGCACCGTCTGCGGGTGGACGAAGAGGGCGCCCGCGACGAGATCTCGGCGGCCGTGCAGCAGCAGCCAGGCCCGCAGCGTCTCCTCCAATCGGGCCCGGGTGGCCGGGCGTTGGCCCGCCAATGGCGCGAGGGCATGGTCGGCGAGGTCGGCCAATGCCTCGGGGTCGGCATTGAGCAGCAGGGTGACCAGCTGGGTGTCGGTGTCGAGGGTGGCCCGCCCGGGCGGCCGCGGGAGCGACTGCCCGCGCACCACCCGGGTGAAGGAGGACTGGGCGTGCAGCCAGGGTCGCTCCGGCCCGACGATCGCGCCGCGCCCGTCGAGCTGGCGCAGCAGGCGCTCGCGGTCCCGGCCGGCCAGGTCGGGCACGAGCAGCACGGCCTGGCCCTCGCCCACGCCGGGCAGGTCGGCCGAGGCGATGAGGGTGCGTCCATCGAGCGAGCCCACGACAGCCCGGGCCTGGCCCTCCGGCAGAAGCACCGCCGTGAGGGTGCGCGGGGGAGTCCATTCGGCGCGCACCGCGACCTCGGCCAGCGCCGTCTCCTGCGCCCCGCGCACGAGCATGACGGCCAGCCGCTCGCGCTCCCGCTCGCGGGCCCGGCCGAGCAGCCGCAACTCGTCGGCATGCCCGGCCAGGCTCGCGGCCGACAGGGCATCGATATAGGCGAAGACCAACTCGGCGAACGACCCCAGCGTCTGCGCCGACACCCCGGCCGCCACCGCCTCATGCGACAGGCCGCGCCACGAGACTCGCGCGCCGACCCGGTATGCCGCCAGCAGGGCATCCATGGACCGGCCACTGCGCGCCTCACCCCGGCCCAACTCGTAGGCGCCGGCCGTGCTCGGCGCGATCGGCTCGGCGGCCGAGCCGGCGTTTCCGGAGCGGGCCAGGTCGAGGAAGTTGACGAGAGCCAGCTGCACCGCAGACCTGATCGCCGCTCCCATGGCCCCGGTGAAGGCCCGCGAGTAGCTCGGCACCTCGCGCACGATGGTCCCCACCGCCTCATCGGCGACGGCCGGCACGGAGTCGCGCAGTCGGGCGAAAGCGGCTTCGTCGAGCCATCGATGGTGACTGAGTTCGGTCATCCCGGCATTTTGTCATCTCAGAACAAAAAGTCGAGTGAAGTTCACGTGGAGTCGTCAGGGTTCTCACCCCCAAACACGGGAGAATTGACCACATGTCCGTGACGGTCGCCCCTGCTCGACGCCTCAAGTTCCTCCGAGACCGAGCCTGGAAGGTCGCCGAAGCCGTCGCGAAGCCCCTCTTGCCGCCCGACACCTTCGATGTGTTCGCGCCCCTGCGGCCCACGGCCACAGTGCTGGCCGGACGGGTCGAGCGGGTGCACCTCGAGACCGCCGACGCGGCGACGATCGTCATCCATCCCGGCGCGGGTTGGCAGGGCCATGTGCCCGGCCAATACGTCCGCCTCGGTGTCGACATCAACGGCGTCCGGCATTGGCGCACCTATTCGTTGACCTCGCTGGTCGACAGCCCCGACGGACGCATCTCCATCACCGTCAAGGCGATCCCCGGTGGCCTGGTCAGCGGCTACCTCGTCCACGAGATCGCCGTCGGTGAGCTGGTCCACCTCGACCAGGCCCAGGGCGACTTCGTCCTGCCGGCTCCCCGTCCGCGCAAGGTCCTCTTCGTCACCGGCGGCAGCGGCGTCACCCCGGTCATGGGCATGCTGCGCAACCACCTCCACGAGCTCGGTGACGTCGTCCTGCTGCACTCGGCGCCGACCGAGCACGACGTGATCTTCGCCGGCGAGCTGCGCGACCTCGCGGCGACCGGACGGATGCGTTACGTCGAACGGCATACCGATGCCGAAGGGATGTTCGCCTTCGTCGACCTGCCCGCGGTTGTGCCCGACTGGCTCGACCGCGAGGTGTGGGTGTGCGGCCCCGGCGGCATGCTCGACGCGGCCCAGACCTGGTATGCCGCTGCCGGACTCGAGCACGCACTGCACCTCGAGCGCTTCCGGCCGCATGTCATCGAACACCGCGGCGGCGAAGGAGGGATGCTCACCTTCGCCAGCAGCAAACTGAGCGTCGCCGGCGACGGGGACACCCCGATCCTCGAGACCGCCGAGGCGGCCGGCGTGCTCATGCCGTCTGGTTGCCGGATGGGCATCTGCTTCAAGTGCGTGCTCCCCCTGACCGAAGGCGCGGTCCGCGACCTGCGCACCGGCGAGATCACGTATGCCGCCCCGGGCGACGGCGTCGTGGTCCAGACCTGCATCTCGGCCCCGGCCGGCAACTGCGAGATCGCGCACTGATGCACCGATCCTCCTGCGCCGCGCCGGTCGGCACGGCACCCTCGACCCGCCCCGCCACCTGTTCGACCCGTCTCGCCGTCCGTCCGGCCGGCACCGAAGGAGCCCACCGATGACTCTCGTCGCCGAGCCCACCCTGGACATCGACGCGCACGACCACTCGGTGCACCCGCACGACAAGCAGGTGGCGGCGCTCGCCCGCAGCTCCCGGTTGTCCGTCGTGGGCAGCCCGACCCGGGTGCTGCACCCCAAGCCCTCCGGCCGGCCCGACCCGACGGCGCACTTGTCCGCGGCCGACCTCGAGGCGCTCGGCCGCGAGCTCGACGCGCTGCGCCAGGAGGTCCTCGACTCGCGCGGAGCCAAGGACGCGGCATACATCCGGCGCACCATCGCCGCGCAGCGCTACCTCGAACTCGGCAGCCGCGCTGTGCTGCTCTTCTCGATCTTCCCGCCGGCCTGGCTGCTCGGCACCGCGGGGCTGACCCTGTCGAAGATCCTCGACAACATGGAGATCGGTCACAACGTCCTGCACGGGCAGTGGGACTGGATGCGCGACCCCGCAATCCACTCGACGACCTGGGAGTGGGATTTCGTCTCCCCGGCGGCGCAGTGGAAGGAGACGCACAACGTCACCCACCACACCTACACGAACGTGCTCGGCAAGGACTCCGACCTCGGCTACGGCCTCTTCCGGGTCGACCCCGACCAGGAGTGGACCCTCAAATCGCTGGCCCAGCCGCTCTGGAGCCTGCTCAATGCGATCTTCTTTGAGTGGGGCATCGCGTCCTACGACCTGCAGTTGCACAGCATCCTCAAGGGCGAGCTGCCCAAGGAGGAGGCCGACGCCCGTTGGCACGCGCTGCGCACGAAGATCATCAAGAAGATCGGCAAGGAATACGTCCTCTGGCCGTTGCTGTCCGGCCCGTCGGCGTTCACGACGATGGCCGCCAACGCCACCTCGAGCATCCTGCGCAACCTCTGGGCCAACGGCGTCATCCTGTGCGGGCACTTCCCCTACGGCGTCGACACCTTCGCCACCGACTCGATCGAGGGCGAGACCCGCGGCCAGTGGTACGTCCGGCAGATGCTCGGCTCGGGCAATATCTCCGGCCCGTGGATCGTGCACTTCCTCTCCGGCAACCTGTCGCACCAGATCGAGCACCACCTCTTCCCCGACCTGCCGAGCAACCGCTACTACGAGATCGCGCCCAAGGTCCGCGAGATCTGCCAGCGCTACGGCCTGCACTACGTCACCGGGTCCTACCCCAAGCAGGTCGCCTCGGCGTGGGCCAAGGTCATCGTCCTGGCGCTGCCCAACAAGCAGCCCGACCGCTCGCGGCTGTCGGTCGTCGCGGAAGCGGCCGGCGAGGCATGGGCGGCGCGCAAGGCCAAGCGGAAGGCTCGGGCCGCCGCCCGCTGACCCTCACGCACGCGTGAGTCACGCCCAGGGGTTCGAGTTGGCCATTTGCGCTGGGGTGGTTGCGGGGGGATGATTGCTACTCGCGGGTAATCCCGAGTACCGATCCGCCCTCACGGGAAGGTGTGCCGTCAATGGCCAAGTACGACCCCTCCACCACCACTCTCGGCGAGCTGTTGGCCGACCCCGACGTCGTCGCGATCCTCGAGAAGCACGCGCCGGGACTCACGAGCAACCCGATGATCGGGATGGCCGCGGCCATGCCCGCAAGCCAGGCGATGGCCATGGCCGGGGGCATGATCGGCTCCGACGTCGTGGCCGCCATCAACGAAGAGGTCAGCGCCCTCTGACCGAGTCTTCGCCGGGCTGGCGAGGCTGATCGATCGGCGGGATGACCGGTCGGTGTGTTCACGGGAGCACGACACGGCGACCGCTGACGCTCTGCAGCCTCCCACCCGCCCGGTAGACTGATCGGTGGTAACAACCCGTGAACGGGCCTCCGTACCCCCTGACGGAGGCCCGTTTCGCGTATCTGGCGTGGGGGTGTCTGCGCGGCTCCACGCGGGGCGTGGCTGGCGTAGCGTGCGGGAATGGTGATCCGCTCCAGCACCCCCGCCGTCGAGCTCGACGTCGACGGGCGCACCGTGCGACTGACCAACCCCGATCGGGTCTACTTCCCGGCGCATGGCTGGACCAAACTCGATCTCGCGCAGTACTACCTCGCGGTGGGCCCGGGGATCGTGCGGGCGCTGCGCGAGCGGCCGTGCATGATGCATCGCTTCCCCCGAGGGCTTGGCCGGACCCAAGGTGCACCAGAAACGCATCCCGGCCGGAGCGCCGCCGTGGATCGAGACGGTGAGATTGCATTTCCCGCGGTTCGACCGCTCGGCCGACGAGCTGTGCGTGACCGAACTCGGCGCGGTGCTCTGGGCGGTGCAGATGTCGACCGTCGAGTTCCACCCGTGGAACGTCCGGCGCGCCGACGTCGACCGGCCCGACGAGTGGCGCATCGACCTCGACCCCATGCCGGAGTGCGATTTCGACCGGGTGCGACGGGTGGCGGGTGTCGTGCGCGAGGTGCTCGCCGAGCTGGGCATCGTGGGATATCCCAAAACGTCCGGCGGCAACGGGCTGCACGTCTATGTCCGGATCGCGCCCGAGTGGGAGTTCGCGGACGTGCGGCGGGCGGCGCTCGCCTTCGCGACCGAGGTATGCCGTCGGGTCCCCGACGACGCCACGGTCACCTGGTGGCGCAAGGACCGCGACCCACGGCACGTCTTCATCGACTACAACCAGAACGCCCGCGACCACACCATCGCCGCCGCGTGGTCGGTGCGTGGGGTGCCCGACGGCACGGTGTCGACGCCGATCACCTGGGACGAGGTCGCGTCGGTGCAGCCGCGCGAGTTGACGATGGCCACGGTGCCGGCCCGGTTTGCGGCGCAGGGTGACCCGCATGCGGGCATCGACGACACGGCATACCGGCTCGACACCCTCTTGGAATGGGCGGACGGGGACGAACGTGGGTGAGATCGACGGCGGGACGGAGACCGTGCGCCGAGCGCTTCGTGCGCCGGGGAAGGTGCGGGTTGGGCGCGCAGTCGGGTTGCTCGGGGCGGCCCTGCTCGGGGCGGCCCTGCTCGTCAGCGGGTGCGCGCCCAGGAGTGGGGGAGATCCGGCGCCGCCGCAACTGCAGTGGCAGGGCGGGCAACCCGGGCTGAGCTTCGGTGTCGCCCAGGCGACCGAGGGCCGCCCCTTCGTCGTGGGCGGAATCTCGCTGTGCACCGCCGGCCGGCCGCTCACCTTGGGTCCCGAGGCGCGATTCACGGAGGGCACTCTCACCCTGCCGGTGCGCACCCGCCCAGGCGGACCCAAGGGCATCGGCTCACAACCGGGCAGCTTCGCCGCGCTGGGTCTGGAGGGTTTGGGGCGGACCGTCACCGCACCCTGCGGCGGGAGTGCTTTCGACGAGCTGCTCATGGAGGCGGCGTGGACCGGGCCGGGCCCGGCATACGGGCGCGGTCTGACGCTCAGCTACACCGACGACGCCGGGGTCCGGGGCGAACTCGTCGTCCCCTTTACCCTCGGCTTGTGCCCGGTGCCGGCGACCAGCGGCTGCCCGTCGCCGCCGGCGTAGCATCGGCCGATGCCGACCTCACTCACCCCGGCCCAGAGTGCCCTCCTCGAGGGATGGCTACCCGGGTATGCCGTGCTGCGTGACCTCAGCTGGGGGCTCGTCGAGACCACGGTCCTGGAGGTGTCGTGCGCGGGGGAACGGTTCGTCGTCAAGGCGGGCGGACCGCAGGACCACCACATGGCGCGCGAAGTGCGGGCCCATCGCGAGTGGATCGGGCCGCTGGTCAGCGCGGGTCTGGCGCCCCAGCTGGTGGTCGCGGACGCCGACGCCAAGATTGTCGTCACCCGCTACCTCGAGGGCGAGCTGGTGTTGGGGAGCGAGGCTGCGCGCGATCCGGAGGTCTATCGGCAGGCGGGCGCGCTGCTCGCCCAGCTTCATCGGGTCGGGTGCGCCGTCGTCGACGAGCACTGCGAGCAGCTGGCCAATGAGCACACCCTGGCGTGGCTGGCCCGACCGCACCGCATCCGGCCGGGCCTGGCTCACGCCCTGGATCGGACGATCCGGGGCTGGCCCACTCCGCCGGTGCCGATCGTCCCGACCCATGGCGACTACCAGCCCCGCAACTGGCTCGTCCACAACGGCCAGGTGCGCGTCATCGATTTCGGCCGGGCGGCGTTGCGACCTGCGATGACCGACTTCGTGCGGATGGCGGGCCGGGAGTTTCGCGGGCGCCCCGATCTGGAGGCGGCCTTCCTCGACGGTTATGGCACCGATCCGCGCGAACCCGCGGCGTGGTGTCGATGGCAGGTCCGCGAAGCGGTCGGCACGGCGGTGTGGGCCTACCAGGTGGGCGACGAGGAGTTCGAGACGCACGGTCACCGGCTGCTCGCCGACCTCGAACATCAGTTGACCGGCCGTTGACCCCGGCACCCCGCCGAGTCAGAGGTTTTCCCGACGTCCGACCGCCCGGTCCGGCGAGCGGGTGCCGACCTGTGGCCCGGCGGGGGCGGGTTTGTCGGCGGATCGGAGGGTTTCTCGGCAGTTGGTGACGAGCCCGCCCTCGCCTGCCCGCGACGTCGCGACCTCTTTGAGCGCAGTCACCCATCGCACTGACGCATGTAGCTGCTTCCACTCGAGGCAAGCAACCAAACGCGTCAGTTGGGCTGCGGACCTGCGCTGCGGACCTGCGCTGCCGACCTGCGCTGCCGACCTCCACTGCGGTCCTGCGCTGAACTGTCGTGGTCAAACGCCGCCGGCGACTGCGTTGATGGCGTCGACGAGGGCGCGAGGCTCAGCGACGGTGAGATAGAGCCGGGCGAACTCTTCGTCGGCCAACTCGATGACGACGGCCGGGCCGTGCCCGGTGACATTCCAGAATGACCGCTCGCCCTCGCGGATGAAGGTGCCCGACCACTTGTAGCCCGGGACCGCCAGCCCAGGGTTGCGCAAGCCCTTGAACTCCCGGCTCGCACCCGGATCGAAGGTCGCCCCGCGCACGTGGCTGAGCGGGAACTCCATGGCCCGCGTCAACGACCAGAATCTGTCGAGGCCGCGCGGCTCGATGCGCAGCGTGCTGTCGGTGATCGTCACGGACGTGCTCATGGCACCGCTTCCTCGGTCGTGGTCTCAGGCGTAGTCGGGGTCGTGGTCTCAGGCGTGGTCGGGGTCGTCGGCTCGGCGAGGTGGGGCAGGTGTGCTCGGGTGAGCAGGCGCGCACCGAGCAGTTGGGCTGCCGTGCGTGATGGGGTGTGGTCCGTCCCGGTGGCTGGGCCTTTGCCTGCCGGGGTGCCTGCCGCGCTGTTCGCTGCCGGGCCTGCGCTGCCGCCGTAGTCGCCGCCGGAATCGCCCTCGTGATCGGCGGTGAGGGGAGCCAGGCATCCGGCGACGAGCGATCGCACCTCGGCGTCGCGAGGGGCGAGTTCGAGGAGCGCGACGAGCACGAGATCGAGGGTTTCGTCATCGAGCGCGCGGCCCCCTGCGGCCGGCCCTGTGCAGTGGGGCCCTGTGCAGTGCTGCGTCGCATCGCCCAATGCCTGGCGCAGAGCCGCGACGAAAAGCCCACGCTTGCTCCCGAACGCGCCATAGAGGCTCCCGCGGTGCAGCCCCGTCGCCGTGACCAGGTCGTCGACCGACGTCCCCTCGTAGCCGGTCGCAAGGAACGCCCGCCGCGCGGCCGCCACGACCTCGCTTTCGACAAAGCTCCGAGTGCGTCCCACATCTCCAGGATGAGGCAAAAAGAACGATCAGTCAAGAACGATCAGTCAAGAACTCGCGAGGGTGACAACACGACGTGCGGCGAGGGTGCACAATCGCCGGTATGCCGTCGGCCCGCACCTTCGCGTTCCGCGCCCCCCTGTGGCGCCACGACGGCGGTGGTGGGGCGTGGTGGTTCGTCACGGTGCCGTTCGACGTGTGCGACGACATCGAGGAAGCTACCTCGATGCGCGGCGGCTTCGGGTCGATCCGCGTCGAGGTCACCGTCGGCGGATCGCTCTGGCGGACGTCGCTGTTCCCGAGCGTGCAGGCGCGCTCGCTCATCCTGCCGGTCAAGAAGTCCGTCCGCGCCGCAGAGGGACTCGCCGAGGGCGTGGCCGTCGAGGTGTCAGTGACCTTGATCTGACGGGTGATCCGGCTCACCCGCAGGCACAGTGCGCTCCAGCTCGGCCAGCCAGACCCGCGCGGAGGCGTCGGACGGCATACGCCAATCACCCCGCGGCGATAGCGAGCCACCGCGCACGACCTTCGGCCCGTTGGGCAGCGCCGATCGCTTGAACTGGTTGGCGAAATACCGCTTCAAGAACACCTGCAACCAGTGCCGGATCTCCGCCAGCGAGTATGCCGGCCGCGCACCCTCGGGGTAACCCGCCGGCCACTGTCCGGCCGCCGCGTCATGCCAGGCGTGCCAGGCGAGGAAGGCGATCTTCGACGGGCGCAGGCCGTGGCGCAGCAGGTAGTAGAGGGTGAAGTCCTGCAGTGCATAGGGGCCGATCATCGCCTCGGTCGACTGCGGCTCGGTGCCCTCCTGGTGGGGGACGAGCTCGGGGGTGATCGTCGTGTCGAGGATCGACTGCAGGGTGCGCCCGACCGCCTCGGAGAACTGGTCCGATGCGATGACCCAGCGGATGAGGTGTTGCATGAGCGTCTTGGGCACCCCGGTGTTGACGCCGTAGTGCGACATCTGGTCACCGACCCCATAGGTGCACCACCCGAGGGCGAGCTCGGACAGGTCGCCGGTGCCCAGGACGATGCCGCCGCGCTGGTTGGCGATCCGGAAGAGGTAGTCGGTGCGCAGCCCGGCCTGGACGTTTTCGAAGGTCACGTCATAGACCGGCTCGCCCGACCCGAACGGGTGACCCATGTCGCGCAGCAGCTGGGTCGCGGCTGGGCGGATGTCGAGCTCGGCCCAGGTCACCCCGAGCGATTCCATCAGCGCGATGGCATTGGACTTGGTGTGGTCGCTCGTGGCGAACCCCGGCATGGTGAAGGCGAGCACATCGGTGCGCGGCCGACCGAGGCGATCGAGCGCACGGCACGCGACGATGAGGGCGTGGGTCGAGTCCAGGCCACCGGAGACGCCGATGACGATCTTGGGTTGGCCGATCGCGCGCAGCCGTTGTTCCAGCCCTGACACCTGGATCGAATACGCCTCATAACAGTCCTGCGCCAGCCGGTCGGCGTCGTCGGGCACGAACGGGAAGCGGTCGACGGCGCGCCGCAACCCGAGGTCGCCTCGCGGCGGGTCCAGCTCGAACGGGACCTCCCGGAACCGACCGGCCCGGTCGCCGAGCGCGCGCCGGTTGTCGTCGAAAGTCCCCTGGCGCATCCGCTCCTGGCCCAGCCGCCCGAGGTCGATGTCGGCGACCGACCGCCGCGCCCCAGCGGGGAAGCGTTCGCTCTCGGCGAGCAGGGTGCCGTTCTCCCACACCATGGTCTGCCCGTCCCACGACAGGTCGGTCGTCGACTCGCCTTCTCCGGCAGCGGCATACAGGTATGCCGCGAGGCAGCGACTCGACGCCGACTCGCAGAGCATCGCGCGGTCGCGCGCTTTGCCGACCGTGATCGGGGAGCCGGAGAGGTTGGCCAGGACGGTCGCGCCGGCGAGGGCGGCCTCGGCCGAGGGTGGCACTGGCACCCACATGTCCTCGCAGATCTCGACGTGCAGGGCGAGGTCGGGCAGGTCGGCGGCCCGGAAGATGAGGTCGGCCCCGAACGGCACGTCGGCGCCCAACAGACGGATCGACCCGGTCGCGTCGGCGCCGGCCGCGATCTGGCGCGACTCGTAAAACTCGCGGTAGGTCGGCAGGTAGGACTTCGGTGCGACACCGAGCACGGTGCCGCGGTGGATGACGACAGCGCAGTTGTAGACCCGGCCGCGGGCGCGCAGTGGTGCCCCGACGACGAGCACCGGCAGCAGCTCGGCGCTTGCCGACACCAGCTCGGCCAGGGCCACCTCGACAGCATCCAGCAGCGGGTCCTGCAGCACGAGGTCCTCGAGCGAGTAGCCGGTCAGCCCGAGCTCGGGGAAGACCGCGATCGCGACCCCCTCGGCATGGCACTCGCGCGCAACGGCGAGGGTCGTGGCGGCGTTGGCTGCCGGGTCGACGAGCGCGAGCGGCACCGTGCACGCCGCCACCCGCGCGAAACCCTGGTCGTAGATCGAGAAGAACTCCATGGGGTATGCCGTCCGCGCCTCTCCCGCTCGCCGGTTCGCTGCCCCCGAGTCTGACACGGCATACGCCTCGACGTGCTGCGCATCAGGCGGCGTCTGGGCCCGACATAACTGCGCCGAGACATAGGTACGCCGCGCTCGGTCAGTCCGGGGCAGGGACCAAAACCAGTGGACGGGAGGGGGACCGCCACCGATCACCGAAGCGCGGCATACGCGGCAAGTGTCCCTTAGTGACGGGCCCGGACGCCAGAGCAAAACAGTCAAGGAATCTTCAATTTCAACCATCGTGAGGTCAACTGAAGGCAATTCTTGGCCGGAGGCCCCCTCCGTTCCGAACCCGGCCACCTGCCGCACCGAGGGGGAGCGCGGGTGGGTCGCCTGCCGAGGCTGGCTAGGCTGAGTGGTCGTGGCTACCTTCGCGCCCTTCCGTGCTGTGCGCTTCGGCCGGGACACCGCCGGCTCCGGCGGCGGTGACCTCGGCGACCTGCTCGCCCCGCCCTACGACGTGCTGTCCGACGCCGATGTCGCGGCGCTGCGGGCCCGCCACGAGCACAACATTGTCCACATCGACGTCCCGGCTCCCAGCGCCACCACGCCCGACCGGTATGCCGTCGCAGCTCACCTCCTCGACGCGTGGCTGCGCGAGGGCGTGCTCGTGCGCGACGACGAGCCGTCGTTCACGATCTATCGGATGCAGTTCGTCGACGAGGTGGGTCGGGCCCGTGACCTGGTCGGTGTGCTCGGTGCTTTGGAGGTCGTCGACGCGGGCGCCGGACGGGTGTTGCCGCACGAGCGCACCACGCCCAAAGCGTCGACCGATCGCCTCGACCTCACCCGCGCGACCCGGGCCAACCTGTCGCCGGTCTGGGGGCTGTCGCTGGCCAGCGGCCTCACTGCCGAACTCGCCGCACCCGGCGCACCGCTGGGCGAGGTCACCGTCGACGGGGTGCGTCATGTCGTCGAGGGAGTCACCGATCCGGAGCGGATCGCCAGGATCAGCGCGATCATCGCCGCCGACGACGTGCTCATCGCCGACGGGCACCACCGCTACGGCATCGCCCGGCAGCTGCGCGACGAGGTGGTGCAGTCATGGGCGGGGGTCGGGTCCACCCTCGCGTTCGTCGGCGAGTTGGTCGCCGACCAGCTGTCGATCGACGCCATCCACCGGCTGATCAGCGGAATCGATCTCGCCGAGCTGCGCTCCCGCCTGGAGCGCGATTTCGTCCGCACTGCCGGGCCTCGGCTCACTCTCGACGGGGCAGCCGGTGCGGCCGCGGCCGAGGTGCTCGCCACCCTCGTGGACCAGGCCCGCCTGGCGTTGCTCACCCCCGATGGCGAGGTCACCTGGCTGACCGCGCGCGATGGTGCGTTCGACGGCATACGGGCTCTGGATGGTGCGTGGCTGGAACACACCCTGGGCGGCTCCGCGGCCGTGCTGGACTACCAGCACGGCGTGGCCGAGACCCTCGCGGCCCTGCAGGCGGGCCGCGCCGCGGCGGCGATCCTCATCCGGCCGACGAGTCTGGCCGAGATCGAGCGCACCGCGCGGGAGGGGCTGCTCATGCCGCCCAAGTCGACCTTCTTCACCCCGAAACTGCGCACCGGGTTCGTCGTGCGGTTGCTCGACGGGCAGTGATCAGGCGGTGACTGGAGCCGCCGCCATGCCGCCGAGCGCGTCGATCTGGTCGAGTGAGCCGAAGGCGATGAGCACCGACCCGATCGCGAGCACCGTGTCGTCGTCCGGGTTGGGCTGGAAGGGCAGCCGCGGGCCGGGGCGATAGGCCAGCAGCCGCGCCCCCGATCGGTGTTCGAGGTCGAGGTCGCCCAAACGTTTGCCGGCCAACGGTGAGTGCACCGTGACGCGCACCTGCTGCACTCGGAAGTCGAGCTCGTCGTCGTGCATGACGACGTCGAGGAACTCGGCGACATGGGCCTGCAGCGCGAAGGCCGCGATCCGCCGGCCGCCGATGAGCTGGGGATTGACTGCCCGGGTGGCACCGGCCAGGGACAGCTTCTCCTTGGAATCGACCGTGCGCGCGCGGGAGATGATGACCAGGTCGGGGCGCAGGGCACGGGCCGAGAGGGTGAGGTAAACCGTGTCGGCGTCGGTTTCGAGGGTGGCGACAAGCGCCCTCGCCCGGTGGACGCCGGCCGCGATGAGCACCTCGTCACGGGTGCAGTCGCCGACCAGGTGCGGGTCGAGCAGCTGCACGACCCGCTCCGGCACGGTGTCGACGACGACGACCTGGGCACCCATGGCCTTGAGGTGTTCGACCGCCGAGCGACCGACCCGGCCATGGCCGCACACGATGACGTGGCCGCTCATGGCGGCGATGCGCCTGTCCATTCTGCGCCTTTCGAAGTAGCGACGAACCTCGCCCTCGGTGATGGTGCCCACCATCACGGTGAGGTTGTAGAGCGCGATCCCGACACCCATGATCATGAGGCTCGTCGAGAAGACCTTCATGGCCGTCGTGGGCTGGTGCACCTCGCCGTAGCCGACGGTCGTCATCGTCATGCACGTCTGATAGAGCGCATCCAGGAAGGTGTAACCCAAGATCATGTATCCGACCACGCCGTATGCCGTGACGGCCACCAGGCCACCGATGGCAAGCGCGAAGCGCCGGATGTTACTCACGGGCGCTATTCAACCCTGTGTTACCCGATTGTGGGCCGGAGAGTTCACCTCATCTTGTCGTTGAGTTCGCTCGGATCGCCGGCGAGCGCTTGGCCCCCATCGGCGCGCTGGTCTCGTTAGGCTCCGGTCGGATGACCCGCACGACGACGTGTGACGAGAGAAGGTCAGCTGTATGGACGCGCAGACGCCCGACCCGACGGCCCGTGACGATGGCGCGGCCGCAGACCGCCGCGAGGCTGGGGAGGTGAGCCGCACGGCATACCCAGCTCGGATTGCCGTGGTCGGTGCGGGACCCTCCGGGCTGTTTGCCGCGCAGGCGCTGCTGGCCCAACAGGAGGTGCCGGTCACAGTCGATGTCATCGACCGGCTGCCCACGCCCTATGGGCTGCTGCGCTATGGCGTCGCGCCCGACCACACGAGCATCAAATCGGTCGCGACCGCGCTGGCCAAGACCTTCGACCATCCGGGCGTGCGTTTCCTCGGGCACGTCGAGTTCGGCACGGACACCACCCGTGAGGAGCTGCTCGCCTGCTACGACGCAGTCGTGTATGCCGTGGGGGCCAGTGAGGACATGCACCTCGGGGTCGCAGGGGAGCACCTGCCGGGCTCGGGCTCGGCGCGGGAGTTCGTCGCGTGGTATTCCGGGCACCCGGACGCACGGCCGCAGTCCCTCGCCGGAGTGCGCGCCACCGCCGCGATCGGGGTGGGCAATGTGGCGGTCGACGTCGCGCGGATCCTCGCCAAGGACGCGACGGCTTTGGAGACGACCGACATGCCCGACTCGGTGCTGGCCGAACTGCACCGGCATGAGGTCGACGACATCTGGGTGATCGGCCGGCGCGGGCCGCACCACGCGAGCTTCACGACGGTCGAGTTGCGGGAGCTGGTGGCCACGCCCGGCGTGCAGGTGACCGTGACCCCGACTCGTTCGACGGCATACCGGAGGATCTCGATCGGCGGTCGCGGACCAACGTCGAGGTGTTGCGCGAGGCGGCTGCGCGGGACGTGCCCGATGCCCGGCGCCGACTGCACTTCGCGTTTTGGCGGCGCCCGGCGGCGCTTGAGGGCGTCGATGCGGTGGACACGCTCGTGTTGGAGCGTACCCGGCTCGACGCCGACGGCCGGGTCGTGGGAACGGGGGAGCTGGAGCGGCTGCCGGTGCAGCTGGTGTTGCGGTCGATCGGCTACCGCTCGATCCCGTTGCCGGGGGTGCCCTTCGACGAGCGGGCCGGAGTGGTGCGCAATGTCGAAGGGCGAGTGGTCCACCCGGACGGGTCGGTCGCTGCGCGGGAGTATGTCGTCGGCTGGATCAAACGCGGACCGGTCGGGGTCATCGGCACCAACAAGAGCGACGCGGCGCAGACGGTGCGACACCTGATCGCCGACCTCGTGGCTGGCGGTGCTGGTGCCGGTGCTGGTGCTGCTGATGAGCGGCCCGACATCGAGCAGGTGTGGGCGGCGCGCGGATTCCGGGCGACGAGCCTCGCGGACTGGCGCGCCATCGACGCGGCCGAGATCGCCCGGGGTGTCGCTGCCGGTCGGGCCCGGACCAAGATCGCGAACTGGCACGAGTTGCTCGAGTTGTGCCGTCAGGCCCGCCCCGACAGCGCCCCCGACGCATAGGGCGCCGGGGGCACAGCGAGCCGGAGAACAGCGAGCCGAGGCTTAGCGCCTTTCCCGACGGCCGGTGGACTGGCGGTCAGTCAGATCAGGCGAGCTTCATCCTCGGTTCGCCGTTGAGCAGGCCGGTGCCGGCGATCGTGCACGTTCCGCCCTTGACCGCGCCGCCGTTGTAGGCCATCCGCACGCAGCTGCGCTCGGCGAGCTGGCCCCAGTAGTTGGGGTGCAGGGACTCCTGGATGAAGTAGCTGCTCGTCGCCGTCGACACCGTGCGGATCTGGTCGATCCACTCGGTCTTGTCGACCGCTCCCGCGTTGGTCCATGAGGTCAGGCCCTTCTCTTCGAGCAGGCCGACGGTGTTCTCGCAGAGCCGGCGGCCGTTGAACGCCGACTGCAGTTCGAGGATCTTCGCTCCGGCGATGCCCGAGTCGGTGACCGCGCCGCGGACGGCGCCGTTGATCGTCGGCAAGGCGGTGGCATTGGCCCAGTCGGCATCCTTGTTCCAGAAGCCACAACCGCCGGTGTTCTGCCGGGTGTAGCCGCTCTGGCTGTATCGGAATCCGGACGCCGACGGGATCGGTGACGGGTAAGTCTGGACGACCAGGGTCCACCCCGCGTCGGGGTAGCCGGCGTTACGCATCGCCTGGCGCACGTTGAGCAACCCGTTCGTGATCTTGGCGCGCACCGCGGCGACGTTCGTCGAGGTGAAGTTGGCCTTCACCGACGCGTCGTCGTAGCAGTAGTCCGGCCACCAGGACGGCGAGGTGAGGAAGTCGGTGACGCACGACTGCACGACACTGGCGAAGTTGAAGTCATTGCCACCGATGCTCACGACGACCATCCGCACGTTGTGCGTTGTCGCGAAGGTCTGCAGCATCCTGGCCTGACCGACCTGGCCGCTGCCGAGGTCGGCGAAATCCAGTCCGGGCTTGAAGTAGCCATCCGACGAGGTCGCCGTCGCGGTCGTCGCGCCCGAGCATGCGAGGTCGACTCCGCCGACACCACCGCCGAGGTATGCCGACGCCGACCAGCTCCGGTGGCAGCGCACGATCTGCTCGGCGGTGCGGCTCGCATTGTCGAAGTAGGCCGTCGACCCGAGCGCGTCGATGAGGCTCGACCCGTTGTTGGTGTTGCCGGCCCATCGGCCGGCCTCCCCGGAAATGTACGAATCGCCGAGGGTGGCGACATACGGCGTGCCGACTCCAGGCCCGTCGGCGGACGCCGGCGTCGCGGTCGCGAGCGCTGCACTGCCGAGCGCGGCCATGAGCAGGCCGGTCACGGCATACCGGAGCCGCGCGAGGCGACCCGAGCGGCTGGTGTGGCGCGTGGCGGCGGCCGGCGCCGGCATGGGTAGGGGCATGGGCGTGGACACGTGGGCTCCCATCGACGGTGATGCGACCTTGTGGCAGCGCGCTCCCCGGCCCTGCCGCCGTGACGAACTCTGACAGATCCGGCACCCCGATGCGAGGGGAACCCCAAACTCCCCCCTCGGGTGGGCCGGTATGCCGGGTGGCCGGCTCTGCGAGGCTCAGAGCCTGGAACGGAAGGTCGCGACCGACGCGGCGGACCAGTCGCTGTGATCGTTGGTCCAGCCCTGCTTGTCGAGGAAGAGGCGGTGCGAGTTGGCGGTGGCGTGGCCGATGACATCGCTGCTGGCGATGCCGTAGGTGGCCTGCAGCTGCCGCACCAGCGCCAGGGCGGCATTGACCTGCGCCGGCCGGCCGAGGATCTGCTGCTCGGCCCACAGGCTGGAGTGGCCCTGCAGCGACTGGACGATCTCGATGCCGATCGCCACGTGGTTGAGCCCGATGGTGTGCCGGCATTGCAGCGTGAGCGGCACGAGTTGGTGGACGACGCCGGCGTAGTCGATGACGTAATGGGCGCAGGTGCCCGGGTATTCGCCGCGATTGCTGGTGTTGGCCGCGAAGGTCGACCATGCGCCCTGCCAGCTGTCGCCCGCGGTGAAGTGCAGGACGATGACCTTTGGGGTGAGCGCGGAGCTCGCGATGCCATAGTGCCGCTGCGAATACGCAGCCATCTGGTCCTGACGGGTCTGCGGGTAGGGGATGGGGTTCTGGGTCAGCTGTATGCCGGTGCCGCTCGCCCCCGCGGGTGGTGGAGTCGGCGCGCTGGACAGCGACCGGGTGGGCTTGGCGGTGGCGCTCGGTGTGCCGGTCGGTGTCGCCACGCGAGTGGTCGCGCTGGTCGTGGACGTGGTGGTCGCAGCGGTCGAGGGTGGGTCGCCGGTCGAAGGCGAGGGCGAGGTGACGGTCGCAGTCGAGGTGACCGTCGCAGACGAGGTGACCGTCGCAGCGGTGGGGTCAGGTCCGGGCGAACAGGCCGTGAGGGCGAGCGTCATCGCGAAAGTCGCTGCGGCCGAAGCGAGGGCGGCGCCACACGCCACGGCATACGTGGCAGGGGTGCGCGGTGCCGACATGTCTGCCAGGCTATCGACGAAGGTGCGATGTAAGCGCTTTCTGCACCTCAGCACAGCAACCCCAGCTCAGCACCCCAGCACAACAACCCCAGCACAACAACCCCAGTCCAGGAGGGTGGCGCAGTGACCGAGCCGTGGTGGAAGACATCGGTGGTCTACCAGGTGTATCCGCGCAGCTTCGCCGACGGCAACGGTGACGGGATCGGCGACCTGCCCGGCCTCATTGACCGGCTGGACCATATCCACGCCCTCGGCGCGGACGTGCTCTGGGTGTCGCCGTTCTATCCCTCGCCGCAGGCCGACAACGGCTATGACATCAGCGACTACCGCGATGTCGACCCACTCTTTGGGACATTGGCCGATGTCGACCGGCTCATCGCTGAATTGCACTCTCGCGGAATGAAACTCGTCATCGACATCGTCGTCAACCACACGAGCGACGAGCACCCCTGGTTCGTCGAATCACGGTCGGACACGACCAATCCCAAGCGCGATTGGTATTGGTGGCGACCGCCGCGCGCGGGCCGGACGATGGGCGAGCCGGGCGCCGAGCCAACCGACTGGACGGCGTTCTTCAGCGGGCCGGCGTGGGCTCCCGATGCGGCCACCGGGGAGTACTACCTGCACCTATTCGACCCCAAGCAACCCGATCTCAACTGGGAAAACCCCGACGTGCGCGCGGCCGTCGCCGACATGCTGCGCTGGTGGCTGGCGCGCGGCGTCGACGGCTTCCGGTTCGACGTCATCAACCTGGTGTCCAAGCAGCTGCACCCGGACGGCACCGGCGGCTATGCCAACGGGCCGCGGATTCACGAGTTCGTCCAGGAGCTCGCGGCGAAGGCGTGGGGCGATCGCCAGACCCCGATCATCACCGTCGGCGAGTGCCCTGCGGCCACGGTGTCCGACGCGCAGTTGTTCACCGACCCCGCACGCGGTGAGTTCGACATGGTCTTCCAGTTCGAACACATGGGGGTCGACCACGGTCCTGCCGGCCGCTACGACATCCGGCCCGTCGACCTCGTCGCGCTCAAACGCGTTCTCGCCCACTGGCAGACGGGTTTGGCCGAGGTCGGCTGGAACTCCCTCTACTGGTGCAACCACGACCAGCCCCGGCCGGTCTCGCGCTACGGAAGCCGCAACCCGGCATACCGGATCGCGTCTGCGAAGGCCCTGGCCACGGTGCTGCACCTGCAGCGGGGCACGCCCTACGTCTACCAGGGCGAGGAACTCGGGATGACGAACTACCCGTTCACCGACCTCGCCGACCTCGACGACGTCGAGTCGCGCAACTGGTCGCGCGAGGCGCTCGCTGCCGGTATGCCGTTCGAGCAGGTCCTCGCGGCGGTCAACGTCCAGAGCCGCGACCACGCCCGCACCCCCATGCAGTGGGACGCGTCGCCGCACGCCGGGTTCACGACCGGGACGCCGTGGCTGCCGGTCAACCCCAACTATCCGACGATCAATGCGGCCGCGCAGGTCCAGGACCCTGACTCGGTGTTCGCTCACTACCAGCGACTCATCCGGCTGCGCCGCGAGGAGCCGCTCATGGTCGACGGCGACTTCACGCTGCTGCTGCCCGAGCACCCGCGGGTGTTCGCCTTCCTGCGCCGCGTGCCCGCCGAGGCAGCCCTCGATCCGGATGCGCCGCGGGAACTGCTCGTCGTGGCCAACCTCAGCGACGACGCCGTCGACGTCGAGCTGCCGGAGGGTTGGGAGGGCTCGGAGACCGTGTTGGCCAGTGCGCCCGGTGAGGCCACCGTCGCGGCTCGGACCGGTATGCCGGCCCAGGCAGGCTCGCGAGATCAAGCGGCCTCGCGCGACCTGACAGACGGTCGCGATCAGGCGGGTATGCCGTGGGGTCACCTGCTCCCCTGGGAAGCGCGCGTCCACCGCCGCTGATCGCGGGGTCCTCCCGACACGATCGTGGTCGAGGCTCAGCCCGCGGCGAGCACCCCGCGGTCGCAGTCGAAGCTGAAGCCGCGCTCGCGCAGGCGCTGGACCAACGGCATACCGAGGCCCGTTGCGGGAGTGAGCACGCCGGCCGCGGCCGGCAGCCGATCCTCGTCGAATGCCAGCGCGAGCGCCGATTCGCCGAGCATCACGGCGGTGCCGTCATACCCCGGGTCATAGTCGGCGCCGACCCGGGTCAGGTAGTCGGCGCCCGTCGAGGTGCGAGTCGAGATGACCAGCCGGAAGCGCCCGGCCGCCCGGGCTTCCTCGGTCGGCCCCTCGCCGGGCTTGGGCAGCAGTCGGTCGACGACCGCGCGTGAGGTGTCGAACGACATCGCGGCGACCAGCCCGGCCGCTCCGGCGGCCATCCCGCCGGCCAACACGGGGGCCGTTGCGGCAGAACCGAAATCGACCACCTCGCGATAGCGGAAGGCCCGTCCGTAGCGCCACTGCGACAGGGCATTGCTGCGCCGGACGATGCGGGCATTGAAGGGCCCCATGACGAAGGGGCCGGTCCAGCGTCCGGTCTGTGGGTCGCGCTCGACGGGGATCCGCTTGCGCGCCGCGGCCACGACTCCGGTCACCTGTCCCCACGCGCGCGCCACCGCACCGGTCGCCGGCGCGGGCCCGTCGTCGACCCGCGGTGAGGAGGGCTCGGCCATCCGGTCGGGGCTGAGCGCATAGGGGTCGGCGAGGATCGTGCGGACCGCCGGCTCACGCCGCGCGATGATCGTCTGCTGGCGCAGCGAGTCGATCGTGCCGCCGCTGATGCCGCCCTTGAGCGAGCGCACCGCGAGGGTCGTACGGGTCAACTCGCCCTCGCCGTCAGCCGCGACTCGGTCAGCCGTGACGAGGACGCCGAGATCGGAGGGGATCGAATCGAAGCCACAGGCATGCACGATCCGCGCGCCGGTGTCGACGGCGGTGGCGTGCCAGGTGTCGATGCTCTCCCGCACGAAGAGCAACTCGCCGGTGAGGTCGCAGTAGTGCGTCCCGGCGCTCGCGCACGCCTCCACCAACGGCATGCCGAGCACGGCATACGGGCCGACGGTGGTGGCCACCACCCGGGCGCGGGCGGCGATGGCAGCGAGTGTCGTGGGTTCGGTGGCGTCGGCCTCGACGATGCCCCACTCACTGGCACCGCGGGGCAGTTGCCGGCGCAGCGCCTCGAGCCGCCGTCGGTCGCGGCCGGCCAGCGCGATGCGCACTTCGTGACCGGCGTGCTCGGCGAGGTAGGCCGCGGTGAGCCGCCCGACGAAGCCTGTCGCGCCGAACAGGACGATGTCGAACTCACGATCCGAGCGGTTGGTCACGCCGTTGGTCACGCCGTTGGTCATCCCGTCAGGTTATCGGGGCTCTGATCGGTGGGCGCTCTCGGTGCCCGCGCTGCCCCTCGTCTCCGACGACCGGCTCCGGCGACCGGCTTCCGGGGCAGGCTCCGGGTCACGCTGCGCGGTAGGGTCCGCCCATGGCCGCACACCCGCAGGACAGCAGCCGCGCGCCGCGGCGGGTGCTGGTGACGGGGGCGGCGTCCGGTCTCGGGCTGGAGTTCGTGCGCTGGTATGCCGTGCGAGGCCACCGCGTCCTGGCCACCGACCGCATCGCGCCGGATGATGTCCCCGCCGGACTCCTCCCGGACGGCGCGACGTATCGACTGCTCGACGTCACCCGGGACGAGGACTGGGCAGCGGCCATGGAGTGGGTGCAGCAGACCTGGGGCGGGCTCGACGTGCTCGTCAACAATGCGGGGGTGGCGGCCGGCGGTCGCCTCGACCTCATCGATATGGACGAGTGGCATCGGGTGCTCGACATCAACCTGCTCGGCGTGGTCCGCGGCTGCCGATCGGCGCTCCCGCTCCTGCGCGTGCAGCGCGGCGGCACGATCGTCAACGTCGCCTCGGTGGCAGGGCTTGTTCACGCTCCGAGCATGGCGTCCTACAACGTGAGCAAGGCGGGTGTCGTCGCGCTGTCGGAGACGCTGCGCCACGAACTCGCGCCGCACGGCATACAGGTGTCGGTCGTCTGTCCCTATTTCGTCCGGACGAACATCGCCAACTCGATGCGCAGCGCCGACCCCGCTGCGCTGGCTGCCGCGCGCCACTATGTCGACGGGGCGCGCGCTACTCCCGAGGTCATCGTGCGGCGAGCGATGAGGGCGGTCGAGGCCGGGCGGTTTCTCGTGCTGACCGACGCGATGGGGCGGGTGCTCTCCTGGGGCAAGCGGCTGGCTGGTCCCCTGTATCGGCGAGCGTTGAGAGCGACCACATAGCGGCCCTCGAGGCGGTGACGATGCCCAGAAATGGGACTGGCGGGGGGCTTGACGCCTCCCGCCTGTCCACTTCCGTGCGCATACCGGCCCGGCGAATCCCCTCCGAATCCTCCGGACCATTCGCGTGCTCCAACCTCCCCCCCCGCGTCCCCCGGGGCGTACCCCTGCGGTCAGGTTGGAACCAGCGTGATGAGGAGACGAGGTGGGACGCGATCCATGACAGGGATGTTGAGAATTCTTTCGAATCTGACCGGAAATCTCAGAGAATGAGATGGCGGTGTGGTGGTAACCGGGCGAAGGCCGCTTTTCAGCCGCGACGCCGGTGGGCGACGACCAGGCAGTCCCGCGCCATCCGCTCACCGTCGTCGGTCACCACCGGACGCAAGATCACCTCGGAGCGGTCCACCAGCAGACCCGGTATGCCGGCCAGGTCACCGACGATCTCCTCGGGAGTGGGCAGGATCGCGGGGTCCTGCGGGCCGCCGACCCCGCCGTCGAGGTTGGACCGGTCGTGCGCGAGCACGAGGAGCATCCCGCCGGGGGCCAGGGCGTCGGCGGCCCGCCGGTGGACGCCCCGGCGTTGGGCAGCCGTCAGATGCAGGAAGATCACCAGCACGAGGTCGTATGCCGTGCCGCTCGCCGCCCACTCCAGGACGTCGGCCGCGACGGTTGTCAGCCGGCCCGCAGCAGCTGCGCCGAGGCGTTCGGTGCCGATCCGGCGGGCGCGTTCCATCGCGACCGAGGAGAAGTCGACGGCCGTGGCATCCCACCCTCGCTCGGCGAGCCAGATCGCGTTGCGGCCCTCACCGGCGGCCAGATCCAGTGCTCGCCCAGGCGGTAGGTCGGCGGTCAGCTCGGCAACCGTTGCGTTGGGGCCGGCCGACCAGATCAGCTCGGAGGCGGCATACCGGTCGTCCCATCCGCGCGAGTCCATGGTCGCCATTCTGCTCGCTCGCCGTCGTGCGACGCACAGCGTTTCCACAGCCTGTGCCCCGATACCCAACAGGTTGCGGGCATCGACTGTGCTGATATGACCTGGATGCGCTCGCGTCGGACCTACCTGGTGTTTGGCTGCCTCGCAATCCTCGCCATTCTGGCGCTGTGGTGGATTCGACGAAGTCCAGCCGTGTCGACGGCCACCCAGCAGAGCATCGTCACGGTGGGCACCTCGACGCTCAGCCAGTCGGTCAGTGCGTCCGGGACGATCAACCCCAAGGTGCAATCGGCCGTCCGATTTACCTCCCCCGGTGCAGTGACCGCCGTCAACGTCAAGGTCGGCGACGCGGTCGTCGCCGGGCAGCCGCTGGCCACCATCGACCCGACTGATCTGCAGAACGCGCTGGACCTGGCTCAGGCCAACGCGAACTCGGCGGCGGCGTCCCTGAGCAGCGCGAAAGCGAGCGGCACTGCCACGGCCACAACACTGGCCGCGGCGAATTCTCAGGTCGCGGCAGCCAATGCCCGGCTCGCCACCGCCCGGACCGCACTCGCCAGCGCCACCCTCACCTCGCCGATCGACGGCACCGTCGCGGCGGTCAACGTCACCGTGGGAGACCAGGTGAGCGGCGGCGGGACGACATCCGGTTCTGGCTCCAGCGGCAACAGCGGCAACAGCGGCAACGCGGCCGGTGGCGGCGCGGCCGGCGGCAACGCGGCAACCGCCTCCAACGCGCAGGTCGTCGTCATCTCGACCGGTGCGTGGACGGTCGCGACGTCGGTGTCCTCGGCCGACCTGGCCTCGATCAAGCCGGGGCTGCAGGCCCAGATCACTCCGACCGGAGCTCGCCAACCGGTCTTCGGCACGGTGTCCACGGTCGGGGTCATCGCGACGACCAGTAACGGGGTGGCCAGCTTCCCGGTGACCATCGCGGTCACCGGGTCACCGCCGGGCTTGTATGCCGGTGCGACCGCCACGGTGGCCATCATCGTCCGTGAGGTGACCGATGCCCTCACCGTGCCCACTGGCGCCATCCGGACCGCAGCCGGGCAGACCACGGTCGTCAAAGTCGTCGACGGTCAGCAGGTGGTCGTGCCGGTGCAGCTGGGCATGGTCCAGGGGGCCCTCACCCAGGTCACTGCGGGTGTCGCCGAAGGCGACCAGGTCGTCGTGGAGTCTGCGACCGGATTCGGAACCGGCGGCGGCTCCGGAAGCACCGGCACGCGCACTCGCGGCACCGGGTCGGGGGCCGGTCAGGGCAGTGGAGTCCCCGGGGGCGGTGCCCCTGCGGGCGCTCCGGGCGGTGGCCAGTGACTCTCCCGGAGGCGATCTTCGGTGACCAACCGGCATACCAGGGGGTGGCGCCAGACCCCGAGCCGCGCGAGGTGCTGCTGGACCTGCGCGGAGTCCGCAAGACCTATCAGAGCGGCAGCTTGCAGGTCGATGCGGTGCGCGGGATCGACCTGCAGGTGCTCGCCGGCGACTACGTCGCGATCATGGGGCCTTCCGGTTCGGGCAAGTCGACACTCATGCACATCATCGGATGCCTCGACGTCCCGACGGCCGGCAGCTACCGGCTCGCGGGGGTCGATGTCGCCGGCATGGGCGAGCAGGAGTTGGCCCACGTGCGCAACCAGCGGATCGGCTTCGTCTTCCAGTCCTTCAACCTCTTGCCCGGCTTGACGGCTCAGCGCAACGTTGAGCTGCCTCTCGTGTATGCCGGGGTGTCCGGTCCCGAGCGCCGAGCCCGGGCCCGCGCCGCCCTAGATCGGGTGGGGCTGGCCGACCGGGTCGACCATCGGCCCAACGAGTTGTCCGGTGGGCAACAGCAGCGGGTGTCGGTGGCCCGCGCCCTGGTCACCGAACCGGATCTCATCCTCGCCGACGAGCCAACCGGCAACCTCGATTCGGCCTCGACGGCGGAGGTCCTGGCCCTCTTCGGTGACCTGCACGACCAGGGTCGGACCATTGTCATCATCACCCACGAACACGACGTCGCCGACCAAGCGCGTCGGGTCGTCGTCATGCGTGACGGGGCGATCAGCGAGGTGCGCGTATGAGCTGGTTGGAGACCGTTCGGACGGCATACGGGGCATTGCGGACCCGGCGGATGCGCTCTCTGCTCACCGTGCTGGGCATCCTCATCGGCATCGCCGCGGTGATGCTCACGGTCGGTCTCGGGCAGGGCGCGCAGTCCAAGGTGACCGATCAGATCAACAAGCTGGGATCCAACCTGCTCATCGTGACTCCGGGAAGCGCGACGTCGTCGGCGGGGGTGCGTGGAGGTCGGGGGACCGCGACCACCCTGACCATGGATGACGCAGCGGTGCTGGCCGACCCGGTTGCGGCCCCCGACATCGCCAGGGTGGCGCCGACCTCCCAGTCCTCGCTCAGCGTGCTGGCCGGCACGGCGAACTGGACAACCACCGCCGTGGGGACGACGCCCGAGTGGGTCCAGGTGCGGGCCCGGTCGGTGAGTGAGGGCCGCTTCTTCACCGCAGCGGAGGTGGCGGCCGAGAGCCCGGTCGTCGTGCTCGGGCAGACGACGGCCACCCAGTTGTTCGGTGTGTCCAGTGGCGGCGGGCTCGGTGGCAGATCCCCGGTGGGGCAGCTGGTCACCCTGGGTGGTCAGAACCTCACCGTCATCGGGTTGTTGACCGCGGAAGGGTCGACGGCCGGCGGCGACCAGGACGATCTCGCGGTCCTGCCGCAGTCGACCTACGCGAGCCGGCTGTCCACGACGGCCAACCCACGGGCCGTGTCGACGATCTACATCGAAGGGCGGGACCAAGCCAGCTTGTCGGCGGCCTACCAGCAGACGACGAAGATCCTCCTGGCCGCGCACGGGGTCACGGCGGCGACGATGGACTTCTCCGTGAGCAGTCAGCAGGCGATCGTCGAGAGCGCCACGACCATCACCCGGGTGCTGACCGTGCTGCTCGCGGGAATCGCGGCCATCTCGCTGCTCGTCGGGGGAATCGGCGTCATGAACATCATGCTCGTCTCAGTCACCGAACGGGTGCGGGAAATCGGGCTGCGCAAGGCCCTCGGGGCGACCCCGTCGGTGATCCTGCGCCAGTTCCTGGTCGAGGCGAGCATGCTCGGTCTCGTCGGCGGCGTCGCGGGGCTGGCGCTCGGGTTGTTGGGAGCCGCAGTTTTGCCTGGCTGGATCGGTCAACCGGTGACGATCTCGCCGCTGGCTGCCGGTGCGGCCTTGGGAGTATCCCTGGCCATCGGCATCGGAGCCGGCGTCTACCCTGCCAGCCGGGCCGCTCGGCTGGCACCGATCGAAGCACTGAGAAGCGAGTAGCGATGACCCGTCGTCCCGATGCTGCCCACATCCAGATCCGGCCGAGCAAGGCTGCGACCGGACCGGCATACCTGACCCCCGGCTCGACGCCCCGGGTGGGCCAGGCGTGGTGGACCGCAGCCCTCGGCGTGCTCGTCACCGGGCTGCTGGCGGCCTGTGGCGCGCCCGCAGCGACCGGCACTGCAACCCCGGCGCCCACTCTCGGTGGGGCAGCCGGCGCGCCCACGGGTGCTGCGACCCCGTCGACGCGCCAGCGCACGCCCGCAGTCAGTGGGCTCATCGCGGCCGTCGATGGGCGTGTGCTTCAGGTGCAATCCACGACGAAACAGACCGCGGTCACGGTCACCTCGACGACGGCTCTCACCCGTGTCGCGGCGGGGAAACTCGCCGACGTCACCGTTGGATCCTGTGTCGTCGTCCGCGCTGCGTCGGCAGGCGGGCCGACGGCAGTCGCGCCCTCGGGCGGCCCGACCGGCGGCTCGGTCGATGGCGCGCTCGGTGGTCCCATCGACGCGGCCAGCATCCAGGTCACGCAGCCGACCAACGGCACGTGTCTGGGTGGGTTCGGTGGTGGGTTCCGGGGCGGCGACGGCACGGGTTCTCGCCCCGCAGGTATGCCGTCCGGCCAGGGTCCGGGCGGCGCTGGGGGGAATCCGGCGGCCCCGGGTGCTCAGGCTGGTGCGGGCGCGGCGACCGGTCCGGGAGGAACGGCTGGCCCGGGTGGGAACGGCATACCGGGCGGTCTGGGGGCGGCCGGGCAGGTGACGGCCGTGTCCAGCGGAGGCTTCACCGTGGCGGCGGTCGTGCGTCCCGACGGCGACGGTGCGGCCACCACTGCGGCCACCACTGCGGCAACCGTGCCCGTCACGGTGATCACCTCCACGGCAACCACCGTCTCGGTCACAGCGCCCGCCACCGCCGTCGATCTGGCTGTCGGGCGGTGTGCCACCGCGCTCGGCACCACCGACGAGACCGGGGCGATGACGGCGACGTCGATCGTGGTCCGCGAGGCCGTTGATGGCGCGTGCGTGGGCGTGGGCGTGGGCGTGGGACAGCGCAGCAGCACAGGGGTGTCGCATGGCTGACGACGGCGAGGCTCTCGGCTCCGGTTCACCGCGTGGCGCAGCGCGTCCACCCGCCCGCCGTCGCTCGCGAGCGCGAACCTTGCCGACCGCCGTCGTTGTCGGGGCGGTGGCGATCGTCCTGGCGGGTGGCCGGTATGCCGCCACGGCCGGCGAGATGCCGACCACGGCACTGCGTACCGCGACCGCGACCGTGGGCGCGGTCGAGCAGACCCTGACGCTCACCGGCACGGTGAGTCGGGTGGCGCAGGTGACTGCTGCCTTCCCGACATCGGGGCGGGTAACCAGCGTCGACGTGACGGTCGGACAGGCTGTCTCAGCCGGTCAGCAGCTGGCCACCATGGACCGCGAGGCGCTCCAACAGGGTGTCCTGGATGCCCAGGTGACCCTGGACCAGGCCCGCGCGAACCTGGCCAACGACACCGCGGCGCTCGCAGCTTCCTCGAGTGGGAGTGCGAGCACGAGCGCGGGGAGTCCGTCGGCGACCTCAGGCTCCGGGACCTCAGGGTCGGCGACCTCGGGCTCCGGGTCGGGGCAGTCTGGTGCCGGTTCGGGCTCGACCGGTGGTGCGGGAGGTGCAGGGGGATCGGGGTCTGCCGCGGGTCCCTCGGCAGCGCTTGCCGCAGTCACGGCAGCCGCAGCCGCCCAGCGCAGGGCGGACCAAGCCTGCGCCCCTCTGCTGAGCCCCGCACCCTCCTCGATGGCACCCACTGGCGCTCCCGCTCCAACGACTACTGGGGGCCCGACGAGCACTGCCGCTCCAACGACCACTCCGGGCCCGACGAGCACTGCGGGTCCGACGAGCACTGCGGGCCCGACGAGCACTGCGGGCCCGACGAGCACTGCGGGCCCGACGGCGACTACTGGCCCGACGGGCACTGCCGGGCCCACGAGCACGTCCGCGCAGTTGCAGGCCTGTCTCGACGCACTCCGCGCGGCAACCGCCGTTCAGGCCACAGCGGGCGGCGAACTCACCAAGGCAGCCTCGGCCATAGCCGCCTCCCAGGCGGCCCTCGCGGAGCAGTCTCAGGCGTTGTCCGCACGCCTCGCGGCGGCCGCGAAGGCGGCCACTCCCAACGGCGGTTCGGCAGGCGCTGGCGCGGTCACAGACGCGAAGCTCATCGTCGATCGGGCAGCCGTCACTCAAGCGGAAGCCGCGCTGACCAAGGCGCAGCACTTCCTGGACGCCGCGACACTCACGGCCCCGATCGGTGGAGTGATAGGCACCGTCCCCTTCTCGGTGGGCGACACGGCGACGACGGCCACCGGCTTCGTCATCGTCGGCCCTGGTGCCTCGAAGGTGACGGTCCAGGTCCCACAAGCCAATCTGTCGACCATCTCCCTCGGCCAAGTGGGTCACGTCACCGTGAGTGGGAGCCCGGTCGTGGACGGGGTCGTGACCGCGATCGCGCTGTTGCCGACTGCTTCCGCCTCGACCTCGGCGGCGGCCGGTTCGAGCAGCCCCACGTATGCCGTCGACTTGCTCGTCGCGGGCTTCCCGGAACGGGTGGGCAGCGGCGGCAAGGCCACGGTCGCGCTGGTGACCAAACGGGTCGACAACGCGCTGATCGTGCCCGCTTCGGCTGTGACGATGCTGTCCACCGGGACCGGTGTTGCTCAGCGGGTCAGGGATGCGGTGGTGACCACGGTCACGGTGCAGATCGGCGCTGTCGGAGGCAGCACGATCGAGGTCGTCGGTGGGCTGAGTGCCGGGGACATCGTGGTCATCGGCGATCCGACCCAACCTCTGCCGACCAACGGCAATATCCCGGGCTTGGGTGGTGGGCTTGGTGGGATCGGCGGGGTCGGGGGCGGCAATGCTCGGGTCCCCGCGGCCCCCGCCGGTCGCTGATCGAGTGTGGTGTGCTTCCCACGCATTCCGCGGACCAGGCGGGGGCACGGCATACGGGGACACGGCATACGGGGACACGGCATACCGAGGTGAGTCCTGAGCCGAGTCGCGGCAGAGCTCAGGCCAGGCGGGTCTTCTGCACCTTGCCCATCTCATTGCGCGGCAGGGCCTGGACGAACACGACCTCGCGCGGGCGCTTGTGGACGGAGAGTTCCTGCGCCACCAACTCGGTCAACGAGGCGGCGAGAGTGGCGTCGCTCTCGGCGTCGCTCGCGGAGCCAGCCCCGTGGTCGGGGTCGGTGCCCCGTTCGCCGGCCCGTTCATCAGTCCGATCGACCGCCCGGACGACGTAGGCCACGATGCGCTGGCCGAGGTCGCTGTCGGGCCGTCCGATCACTGCGCACTCGGCCACCGCCGGGTGACCGAGGAGCACCGACTCGATCTCACCGGCACCGATCCGGAAACCGCCGCTCTTGATCAGGTCCACGGATGCCCGCCCGACGATCCGGTGCGTGCCATCGGGGGCGATCGTCGCGACATCGCCGGTCTTGAACCAGCCATCCGACGCGAACGCCGCCGCCGTCGCCTCGGGCCGGCCGAGATAGCCGTCGAAGAGGGTAGGACCGCACACCTGCAGGTCCCCCACCGACTCCCCGTCGTGCGGCACCTCGCGGCCGGCGTCATCGCGCAGGCGCGTCTGCACCCCCGCGACCGGCATACCGACACAGCCCGCCCGGCGGCGTCCGTCGGCCCGCGTCGCCACCGTGATGAGCGTCTCGGTCATGCCGTAACGCTCGCAGATCTCGTGCCCGGTCAGCTCCCGGATCCGTTCGAACACCGGCGCGGGCAGCGCCGCGCTCCCGGACACGAGCAGACGTGCGGTGCGTAACGCGGCCGCGGACTCGGGTTCGGCGGCAACGCGCGACCAGATCGTCGGGACCCCGAAGAACATCGTCGCAGCCGGTCGTCCGGTCCAGTCTCCTTGCGGGGCAACGGCTTTGGCGGCTTGTGCGTATGCCGTAGCTGTCGCCTTACCCACGTGAATCAGTCCGCTGCCCAGCCGCAGCGGTCCTACAACTCCCAGGATGAGGCCGTGCACGTGGAACAGCGGCAACCCGTGCGCGAGGACGTCCTGAGCGGTCCACTCCCAGGCATCGGCCAACGCATCGAGACCTGCTGCCAACGCTCGCCGGGACAGTTGCACACCCTTGGGCGGGCCTGTCGTCCCCGAGGTGTAGAGGATGAACGCCGGGTATGCCGTGTCCACCGGGGGCAGCTCGGAGCGCGACTCGTCGGCGTCCCCATCGATGGTGTCGACGCTCCAGGCGCTGGGCGTCGGGAGGACAGGGAGGCCGGAATCGTCCAGATCAGGGGCCCGGCCAAGCCACGCCGTCGCGCCGGAGTCGGTGAGGATGTGTCGGCGTTCCCCGGGGCCGGCGTCGGCGGGGACCGGCACGACCGTGACCCCGGCGAGCACCGACCCGATGACCGCCAGGACCGTCGACCAGGTCGGATCGGCGTGAACGGCGACCCGCGTGACCTGGGCGGCCGACACCGTGTTCGCGGCAATCAGTGCGAGGTGGCGGACTTGGTCATAGGAGAGCGTGACTCCCTCGACGCTCACGGATTGTGTCGCAGAGGCGGGTGTGTCGGGGTGCCCTGCGGTGAGCAGCCCGGCCAGAAGTGGCTCGACGGAGCGCGGCATCGCATCCAACGCAGCTGGGGCCGCCGAGTTGGCCAGTTGGGGGGATTTGTCGTGATCTGAGGCATATATACGAAAAGCCGTATTACCCGGGTATGCCGGGTGTGGGCGTTCGGCTGTCACGGCATACCCCCGAGGGGGATGGACGCGATCGTCTCGTAGCGAGGGCGGCGGTGGGCGCCTTCGCCCAGGTGAGAGGCGATGAGTTCGATCGAGTCGACCGTCCAGGTCGGCGAGCGGTACGTGTCGAGAATGCACAGCCACTTGGTTGCCTCGATGGGCCGGGCCGGGCGGGCGACGGTGAGGTGGGGATGGAAGGTCTTGCCGTCGGGCGCGGCCCCGACCACGGAGCCGGCGGCACGGGCGTTGACGGCCAGCTGCTGTAGCGGTTCGAGCGGCGCGCCAGTGCGTGCGCTCGTGCCGCTCGGTGTGAGGTAGCCGAAGCCACCAACGGCCCCTGCGCCCTCGAAGCCCTCGACGGCTTCCCGGGCCTCGGCGACTGGGGACGCACTGACAACGCCGAGGGCATCGTGACCGGCATCCACGCCGAGCCACAGCACCGACGCGCGTGCCACGGAGGGAAAGGCCCCTGCTCCGGACAGGGCAAGGTCGAAGGATTGGTGCCGCTCGGCGGAGGTCGACAGGCGGTCAGTGAGGTCGTCGACGCGGTGATCGGGCACAGAGGCGAAGAAGCCAAGCGTGATGTGCCACTGCTCGCGGGCGATCCAGCGCAACCCCGACGTGCCGAGTGCCTCACGCGATCGTGGTTCGAGGAAGTCTGCGAGGTGGTCGCGCACGGATTCCGGTGGCACGACGGCGACAAACATCCGTTGGCCCATAGTGCACAGCCTGCCACGCCGACCGGTGCCCAAGGCCTCGGTGCTCCTTGCGAGCATCCCTGCTGCGTCTGCTACGTCCCTATTGCACCCCCTTGCTCCAGCCCTGGATGCCACAGCAGCCGGTAGGTCGCGCCCCGCGGGGGCGGGTAGCTCGGCAGGTCCAGTCGCGCGCCGAGGCCCGCCCAGGTGCCCCGCCCTGGTGCCCCGCCCGTCGAGTTCAGTCGCACGTTGCCGAGCGGGGGGCACGCACCAGCCACGCTGAGGCTGCATCGACGTCCAAAAGTCAGGCGCTCAGAACCTGGGGCGGTGGCTCGTTCGGTCCGCCGGGCGTCCGAGGGCGCGTGGCAGACCGGTCCCGGCTGGGCGTTGTCCCATGGCGCGCGCCCGCCCCCCCCCCCCCCCCCCCCCCCCCCGCCCGCCCCGCCCGGCGGACCCGTCCCGGCTGGGGTCGGTGGCTGTGCCGTCATTGCGCGCCCGAAGTGGCCCATGTGGATCGATGGACGTGCCGAATGGCTCGTCGCGCAGCCTGCTCGGAAGCTCGTCGAGTGGGGCGTCGGGATGCCCGGCGGGTAGCTGGGCGCGCGGACCTTCTCGCGGACTCTCTCGCAGACTGTTGAGTGGACCTTCGGGGGGCTGCTGGAGTGACCCGTCGGACAGTCGCTCGATCGGCCCGGCCGCCGGGTCGGCGGACGGATGTGTGCCCCTTGCCAGATCAGCGTCGGCAAACCCGTCACGAGGTCTGCGGGTGAACCGGCTGACGCCGCTGGCTGCGAGCGCGCGGTCGTAGGACCCGGGACTCACATCCCACTCGACCTGACCCGTGTCCGCGTCGATGCGGGCGCAGAGGTGGTCGCGATGGACGACAGTGTGGTGCCGTGCGCACAGCAGGCCGGCGTTGGCCAGCGACGTCGGGCCGCCATCGATCCAGTGGCGGAGGTGGTGAGCTTGGCACCAGTGGGCGGGAATGCCGCAGCCGGGGAAAGTGCAGCCTCGGTCGCGCAGCCAGAGCGCCTTGACCTGGGCTGAGCTGAACAACCGGGTGGTGCGGCCGAGGTCCAGGACGTGACTTGGCCCAGCCAGGATCGCGGGGATCAGGTCGGCGTCGCACGCGAGCTTGCGCATGGTGTCCGGGGCGAGCAGGTCGCCATCGGCGGTCGAACCCAAGACTCGCCCTGCGTTGCGGCCGTCGCGCAAGTGGCGCCAGTCCATGGTGACGACCAGAGTGGTCTTCGCCCCCACCGGGGGTGTGGCGGCAGCGGTGGTGGCCCGACGGCATACCTCGATCAGTGCCTGTCCACGGCGTTGTCGCGCGGACCTGCGATCAGGCGTGCCATCGGGCGCGGGAGCGGGCGCGCTGAGCGGCCCGATCGCGGCCTCCAGGACCGCCTTGCCTTCGGCGTCGAGGGTGAGCTGGTAGCTGAACGCTCCCAACTCGTCACCAACGGGGCCGGAGAGCGAAATCAGCGCCGTAGCGGCGTCCTGGTCGGCCTGGAACTCTCCGGGTCGCCCGTGCTCGGCCAGCAGCCGGGCCCGGAGCTCGCGGACCGCACGGGTGCCGAAACCTGCGCCCACGGTGAGCATGGCGTCGACGACGGTGGGGATCGCGTCGGGCTGCAGGCGGGGCCGCAACCGATCGATCTCACGAATCACCGATACGCCCACCGAGACGGGCACCACACCGTCGCAGACCGCGTGGGTGACCGCGGCCGTCGCGGGACGGGAACCGGCCTCGACCACCGCGGCGACCTGGGCGGTGCCATAGCTGACCGCGAGCGACGGGGCGTGGGCATCGATCCACGCACGCAGCGACCCGGCTTGGCTCGCGGTGACCTCGCCGCGGATGAGGGCCTCCTGTGCGACGGCGACCCGCCCCGCCCCGGCCAGGGAGGACAGGTCATCGAGCAGGCCCATCAGGGGTGCGAGCTCGGCGCCGGAGGCCTGCCACAACACCCCGGCCAGACCCGTGAGCGCTTCCCGAGCAGCACGCAGCGCAGCCGCGCGGTCAGAGACCGAGGCTGTGGTGGCGGCTGCGTCCATGAATCTCACCCTAGAACTGACCACTGACACCCCCCGGGCGCCCGAATCCCACGCCGAGTCAGAGTCAGCCCACGATGACGGCTGCCTGGGCGGTCAGCGTCGCTACCCTGACGAGCATGGGTTTCCCGGATAACGTCCTGGCCAGCGGTGAACGTGTCGAGCGCAGTCTGCATCCGCATTGGCTCACCGTTCTCGGCCCGACCCTGCTCGGTGTGGTCCTTGGGGCGTTGGCCCTGGCCACGGTCTGGGTGACCCCGGACGACAGCAAGGGCAACACCATCCAATGGGTGGCCGTCGCGGTGCTCGTGCTCATTGCGCTGCCGCTCGTCCTCGTGCCGTTCCTGCGCTGGCGGACGACGCACTATGTCGTGACGACCCACCGGGTCATGGTGCGCCGAGGGATCCTCGCCAAGGCCGGCAAGGACATCACCCTGTCCAAGATCACCGACGTGTCCTTCCACCAGTCGCTGATCGATCGGATCATCCGGTCAGGCACGCTCACCATCGAGTCGGCCGGCGACTCCGCCGACGAGCTGTTGCGCAACATCCCGCGCAGCGACGAGGTGCAGCAACTCATCAACCGGCTCATCGAGGAGGACTCGCAGCGTCGGGCAGCCGGCGGCGGCTCCCCGTCGCGCCCCTAACCGCCACCCTCAACGCAGCGTCGGCACCCGCAACGCCACCCACGTCGTCACGGCGCTCACCGCAGCCGACAGCGCCATGCCCCAGGCCAGGTCGATGGGCACGATGATCGCCGGAAACCCTTGGATGACAGCGAGATTGGTCAAGTCCCAGGTCGCGTAATTCACCAGCCCGAAGAACGCCCCGACTCCCGCCGCCCGGCGCACCGAGCGCTCTGCCACCGCGGGTCTGATGACGAAATAGCCCAGCCCCGCCAGGAAGATCGCGTAAAACAGCACTGCCGCACCGAGATTCGGCGACGTCTCGCGCAGGGGACCCAACTGCACGGCATACCAGGTGTTGGCGACCACCCCGAGCCAGATCACGTCGAGCACGACGAAAGCCGCCAGCGACACGGCATACCGTCCGACCCACGCCCGCACTCCCATCCGGCCACCCTACGGCGGGGCGCAACTACCCTGGCGGCATGCCTTCCGGTATGCCGTCCGCCTCCTCCCAGCCCCCCTCCTGGCCTGCCGCCCAAACTCAGTCACCCCGACTGTCCACCCGGGGGGCGGTCGAGCCGTTCCACGTCATGGAACTCATCAAGGCCGCCGCCATCCGGCACGCGAGCCACGGCGACGTCATCTCGCTCTGCGCCGGACAGCCCTCCACGCCGGCACCGAAGGCCGTCCGTGACGCCGCCGTCCGCGCCATCGAGGGACACGTGCTGGGTTACACCGAAGCCACCGGCATCCGGCCGCTGCGCGAGGCGATCGCCCAGCACTACGCCGACAGCTATGACCTGGCCATCGACCCTGACCAGGTGGTCGTCGCCACGGGTTCCTCGGGTGGGTTCACGGCCGTCTTCCTGGCGGCGTTCGACGTCGGCGATGTCGTGGCGATGTCGCGACCTGGCTACCCGGCATACCGCAACACGCTGACCGCCCTCGGCTGCCGCGTCGTGGAACTCGACTGCACCGCGCAGACGCGCTACCAACCGACCGTCGCCATGCTCGAGGAGCTCACCGCGAGCCTCGGCCGCCCGCCGGCAGGCCTGGTGGTCGCGAGCCCGTCGAACCCGACCGGCACGATCATCGATCCGACCGAGCTGGCCGCCATCGCCGCCTGGTGCGAGGCCCACGGCACGCTGTTGGTGAGCGACGAGATTTACCACGGCATCTCCTACGGCCGCCCCACCCCGAGTGCCTGGCAGACCTCGCGTGCGGCGGTGCTCGTGGGGTCGTTCAGCAAGTACTTCTCGATGACCGGCTGGCGGGTGGGCTGGCTGGTCCTCCCGCCGCACCTGGTGCGCCCGGTCGAGTTGCTCTTGGGCAACCTCAACATCTGCGCGCCGGCGGTCGCCCAGGCCGCGGCTGTCGCAGCCTTCGGCGCCGAGGCACGCGCCGAACTCGACAGCCACGTCGCTCGGTATGCCGTCAACCGTGACCTCATGCTCGCGCGCCTGCCGGACATCGGCGTCGACGAACTCGCGCCGCCTGACGGAGCGTTCTACCTCTATATCGATGTCAGCCGGCATACCGACGACTCGCTGGCTTGGTGCTCCGAGGTGCTCGACGCGACCGGGGTCGCGCTGACTCCCGGCGTCGATTTCGCGCCGGCTCCCGCGCCAGCAACTGCGTCAGTGTCCGCAACTGCGTCAGCAAGAGCGTCAGCAACCGACCCGGCCCCCCGGCACGACGGCCGTCACTTCGTCCGGATGTGTTTCGCCGGCGATGGTGCCGACCTCACCGAAGCGATGGATCGCCTCGCGGCATATGTCAGGTCGTCAAAGTAGGGGTAGGACCGGCCGCGACGCGATGTGAAGCGTGAACGGCCACTCGGACCGCGCCGGAAGCGAACGACGCGCTGCGTGAGGTCGCAATCTCGCCCGGGGTTGCCCGAATGTCGTTCGGTCTTGCGACAATACGGACGTGCTTCACTCACTCTCGGGGACCCTGACCGCTGCTGTTCACCGGGTGGCCCGTGCGCGCCGGATCGTCGTGCCACTGGTCGTCGGGACAGCGCTGCTCGCGCCGGCGGCCTGCACCTCGGCCGGATCGTCGACGCCGACGCCGACAGGGCCGACCGGATCAACCACGCCGGGCGTCTCCGCGGAGCCGACCGGCCGGTCGGGCATCCCCGAGGGCGGCCTGACCATCCCGGGCCTGGACATCGCGCAGTCGGTCAATAACGACCCCGCTCTGCCGATCTCGATCAGCCGCCCGATCGTGCCCGGCCAGGCCGCGCTCACCGACGCAATCAAGGCCTGGGCCGATGCCCAGGAGCAGGCCTTCCGCCAGAATTACCTGCCCAGTCCCGAGGGTGCACCCGAGCTCAACATCACCTGGCAGGTCGCCATGGCCAACGCATCGCTCATCGGCGTGCGCGTCCATGAGCGCGAATTCGCCGGCGCTTCAGGTCAATCCAGCAATCACGTCTTCTACGGCGACGTCACGACGGGCGCAGTGCACCAGGCGGTCGACCTTGTCGCAGCGGGGCAGGCCGACAGGCTCGCCGGGCTGGTCTGGGCGGCCGCGGCGAAGCTCGCCGACCCCGTCGAGCCGGCAGCCCCGACCGGCCCCGACGCTGCCCGACTGCTCACCGACCTGGTGCCCGCGCCGGACGGGACTCTCACGGCATACCTCGACCAGGGCGCGGTGGCCGCCTACTCCGCCGGCAATCTCACCGTCACCCTGCCCGCCGCGCAGGTGACCCCGCTGCTGTCCGATTTCGGTCGGGCGGTCCAGTCGGCGGTCGCCTCCGGCGTCCCGTATGCCGGGCCTGCGCCGGTCCCAGCCGCACCGAGCGCGCCACCCGCGCAGCCGACCGAGGCGGCCCCGCCCGTGCAACCCCCGCCTGTACAACCCCCACCTGTGCAAGCCCCACCCGGTCAGGCCGTCGACTGCTCCACCCTCAAGTGCGTGGCGCTGACCTTCGACGACGGGCCGGGCGCCTACACCGGCAAGCTGCTCGATTCGCTCGCGGCGTCGGGGACCAAGGTGACCTTCTTCGTCCTCGGCCAGAACGTCACGGTGCGACCCGACATCGTGGCCCGCGCCACCGCCGCCGGCCACGTGGTCGCCAATCACACCTGGGACCACCGCGACCTCAAGAAGCTCACGGCAAGCCAGCAGGCCAGCGAGGTCTCGACCACCTCAGACGCGATCCGCACGGCCACCGGAGTGCCGACGACCTTGATGCGTCCGCCCTACGGCTCGTTCAACGACAGCGTCCGAGGTCTGGGCCAGGCGATCATCATGTGGGACGTCGACACGCTGGACTGGAAATACCGCGACAGCGCCGAGGTCACCCGCCGCGCCCTCGCCGACGTCAAGCGAGGGTCGATCATCCTCATGCACGACATCCACGCGACGACCGTCGATGCGGTGCCGGCGCTGGTGAGCGCACTCATGCAACGCGGCTACACCCTCGTGACGATCCCGCAGTTGCTCGGATCGGCCAAGGCGGGCACCGTCTACTACAGCGCGACCCGGGCCAACTGACTGCCCCGCGCCCGGGCGACGATCATGCAGCGCGGCGCTGCGCTGCCTCGATTACGCGGCTCGTCGCGCCGGGGTGAGCGGCAATGCCGTGCCCCCGCGCAGATGCACCCAAAGGGCCAGGACGAGCGGCCAGCTCGCGGTGAAGGCATACAGCCCCAGCTCGCGGATGCCGTCCGTGGAGGCCCGCAGGATCATCCCCCACAGCGTCACCTGGATGAGGACGAAGGACACCAGGGAAATGACCACGGCGACCCGGCGTCGCAGCGGCCACGGCACGCCTGACCCCATCCGGGCGCTCATCGCGGGCCAGAACGCCAGCAGCCCGAAGGCGATCGCCGAGGCCAGCGTGTGCCGCATGTAGGACTTGCCGACGACATTGTTGGGCACGAAGGCGAGCACGATCATCGCGATGCCCCCTGCGGCCAGCAGCCAACGCCCAGCGACATCGACCGGCCGCAGCGCCAAAGCCGTTGCCACGTGGGCCATTCCGACGAAGACCAGGGTGAATGTCATGAGCCAGCGGGTCGGCGTCTCCACGGCGCCGAGGTCGCTCACGGTGGTCGTCACCAGTGCGTAGGAGGAGGTGAGCGAGGCGGCATACAGATAGCCGGCGAGGAAGAGCACCGGGGCCAGTGCCGCTGACACCAAACCCCACCACGGGATCGCGGCGAGAGGCACCTCCCGCGCGGCGGCAGGAGCATCGGCGGGTATGCCGTGGGGCTGGTTCACGCTGGACATCACCCTCCTACGGTACTTGCCATCGAGCGGGCCGACGACGGCCGGGGCAGGTAGCCGGGGGTGGGTAGCCGAGGGTGGCGACCGGGGGCGGCGGCCGCGGGTGGCGACCGGGGGTAGGAGGACTTGCCAGTAACCGGCGCCGCCGAGGAAGGTAGGGCCATGACTGACGCCATCGTCATCGGAGCGGGCTTGGCCGGGCTGGTCGCGGCGACCGAGTTGGCGGTCGCAGGCAAGCGGGTCGTCGTCGTCGAGCAGGAGTCCCGGGAAAACCTCGGTGGCCAGGCGTACTGGTCCTTCGGTGGGCTCTTCCTCGTCGACAGCCCGGAGCAGCGCCGGATGGGGATCAAGGACTCGCTCGAACTGGCCTGGCAGGACTGGCAGGACACTGCGCAGTTCGACCGAACCGGCGGTGGTGCAGGCGGTGCAGGCGGTGCTGTCGGCGAGGGTGCCGTCGGCGCGGGCCGGGCGCCCGCCGAGGACCACTGGGGAGCACTCTGGGCGCGGGCCTACGTCGAGTTCGCGGCGACCGAAAAGCGCGCGTGGCTGGCCGAGCACGGGGTGAAGTTCTTTCCGGTCGTGGGCTGGGCCGAGCGCGGCGCGGGCGAGGCGGGCGGCCCCGGCAACTCGGTGCCGCGTTTCCACGTCACCTGGGGCACCGGTCCTGGCCTGCTGGAGCCGTTCGTCCGCAAGGCCAAGGAACTCGAGGTCTCGGGGCGCTTGCGTTATGCCTTCCGGCATCGTGTCGACGATCTCGTGCTCACCGGCGGTGCGGTGACCGGCATACGGGGCACTCGGCTGGCGCCGACGCACGTCGACCGCGGGGTGGCGACCAACCGCGCCCCGGTGGGGGAGTTCGAGCACGAAGCGCCCATCGTCGTGGTGACCAGCGGCGGCATCGGCGGCAATCACGACCTCGTGCGGGCCAATTGGCCTGTGGCGCAGGGGGATGCGCCGGCCGACATGCTCACCGGTGTGCCGGCCTATGTCGACGGGCGGATGCTTGGCATCACCGCGCGCGCTGGTGGCCGCATCGTCAACCGCGACCGGATGTGGCACTACGTCGAGGGGGTGCGCAACTGGGATCCGATCTGGCCCGGTCACGCCATCCGGATTCTTGCCGGCCCGTCGTCGATCTGGTTGGACGGCAACGGAAAACGGCTGCCCGCGCCGTTCTACCCCGGCTTCGACACCCTGGGCACCCTGCGCTATCTGCGCGGCACTGGCCACGATCACTCGTGGTTCGTCCTCAACCGGCGCATCGCCGAGAAGGAGTTCACCCTCTCCGGCTCGGAGCAGAACCCCGACATCACCGCCAAGTCGGTCGTCGACGTGCTGGGCCGGGCGCGTGGCGGGATGCCCGATGCCGTGCAGGCGTTTCTGGACAAGGGCGACGATTTCGTGCAGGGCGCCACGGTGGCCGAGTTGGTTGCCAACATGAACCAGCTCACCCCCGAGGCCCCGATCGATGCCGCCGCGTTGGAGGGGCTGCTGCAGGCGCGAGATCGCCAGTTGGACAACGATTTCGGTAAGGACTTCCAGCTCATGGCGCTGCGCGCCGCCCGGGCCTTCCGCGGCGACAAGCTGTTGCGCACTGCCGCGCCGCACCCGATCCTCGACCCCGCCGCCGGGCCGCTCATCGCGGTGCGGTTGCGGGCGCTGACCCGCAAGACCCTCGGCGGGGTGCAGACCGACCTCAGTGGCCGGGTGCTGCGCGCCGACGGCACCCCTCTGCCCGGGCTGTATGCCGCGGGGGAGGTCGCCGGGTTCGGCGGCGGCGGGATGCACGGCTACCGGGCCCTGGAGGGCACCTTCCTGGGCGGCTGTCTCTTCTCCGGGCGGGTGGCCGGGCGCGCTGCCGCCGCAGCGCTCTGACGGTTGTCTGCCGGTATGCCGTGAGACGCACCTGCGGGCTGCTGTCGGGCAGCCCGGCATGATCGGCTCGGGTCAGTCCCAGGACCAATACAGTCCGTGGACCCCCGGAGGGACGTTCAGTCGCACGAACTGGGCGACGCCGTCGACAATCGGCACCGTGATCCCCGTGTCTGGCACCGGCTCGTCGTTGTTGGCGCGAGACCGATAAGACACCGTCCGCGGGACCGCCGCTGGGTCGAAATCGACCTGCAGGACCAGTTCACGGAACCCGCGCGTGCTCGACCGCTCGTGTGCCGTCGTCGGCACCTGGACCGGTGCCCAGTGGACTGTGTACTCCGCCATGAGGTTCTCGCCAGGCTCCAGCTGACGCATCGGCAGCAGTTCGGCGAGGAGCAGCTGACGTTCCGGCACGGCGACGGTGCGCCCGAGAGTGAAGCCTGTGCCAGCGACCACTCGCGGGGTGATGCGACTTTCGGTGAGCTGACGCTGCACGACGGGGTAGGCCTGGTTGTCGGCTCGGTGGGCGGTGAGGACCAGGCGGACCTCCTCGCGGACCTCGATGCGCTCACTGCTCACGAAGAGCCGACAGTGCACCGACACGTTGCGCAGCGTCGTGGCGAAGCTCAGTCCGAGAGACTGCGCGAGATTGGTTGCCAGGCCGGACAGCGGCAGGGTCCGCGCCCGTCCTTCGAGTTTCTGCAGCGAGCGCGCGGACCGGGCGTCTTCCAGGAGTCGGCTGAGATGTCCAGGAGCGAGCTCAAGGGCACGTTCGAGCTCGATGAGAGCTGCCAACGACGCCGATCGGAAGGGAATCGACCGTCCGGTCTGCCAATAGCTGAGCGTCGCGATGCTCACGGGGGTGCCAGAAGCGGCGAGCCGCTGCTGGAGGCGGTCCAGCGGTAACCCCCGGTCTCGGATCGCGTCCCGCAGGACCTCCGCAAACGTCTGCCCCGTACCGTGCATGCCCACTCTTTCTTCACAAGCCCCGCCCGAGTCGGCGTACAGCATCCTCGGGGGATGGGATCCACGAGCCGGGCTGGGCGGCTGCGTGATCGTCGCTCGGGGAGGGGGTCCTTGACACAACCGTGGCATGGCCTCGCGGCGTGAAAGTCCAAGTTCACCGGGCGATATGTGAACATTTTTCACTATTCACATCGCGTCCGCCGCGTTAACACACGGGAAGCGCCATCAAGATCTGTGGAGAGCCTTGAACACCTGCGGCGCGCCCTAGAACACCTAGAGATATTGCCCGGTGGGGCCGACCGAGCCGGTCTCCCCGACGACTCGGCCCTGTCCCGGGATCGGACCGGCCGGCATACCCGGTTGTTGCGGGCCGTCACCCTGCCCGGCCGGCAGCGCCCGCCGCATCCCGGCCAACTGCTGCTGCGCGGCCATCTGTTGGGCGACCAGAGCGGTCTGTATGCCGTGGAACAGGCCTTCCAGCCACCCGACGAGCTGGGCCTGAGCGATCCGCAGCTCGGCATCCGATGGCGCGCCCTCGCCGAACGGGAGGGCGATGCGGTCGAGCTCGGCGACGAGTTCGGGGGCCAGGCCGTCCTTGAGCTCGTCGATGGAGCGGCGGTGGATCTCAGCGAGGCGACGGCGGCCGGCCTCGTCCAGCGGTGAGCTGCGCACCTCGTCGAGGAGGTTTTTGATCATCGACCCGATCCGCATGACCTTGGCGGGCTGCTCGACGAGGTCGGCGGGGTTGTCGGAACGCTCGGTGGAGGCCCCACGATCCGGCTCGGTGCTGGCGGGGGGAGCGTCGGCGGCGCCCATCCCGTCGGGCGTGATGACGACGACGCGCTGGCGTTCGGGCTGCTCCTGGGTGGGCTCGCTCATTGCTCCATCTTGCCCCACCTGCCCCGACGGTGACTCATGTCATCGGGCTCTTGCCATCGGGCTCTTGTCATCGGACTCATGTCATCGGACTCATGTCATCGGGTTCAGGTCATCCGCCGGGTGACGTGTGGGGCGCGGCGGATCGAGATCCACGCCAGGGCCGCCGCGACAGCCGGGATGCCGAGCACCGGGATGGCCAACTGCAGCCACGGGATGACGATCGTCGGATCGAGCCGTTCCGGTCCCTCGGCGTCGAAGGTTGCCATCGCGCCCCCGTAGGCGTAGCCGGTCGCCACCCGGGACAACGCGATGCCCGGCACGAGTCCCACCACGGTGCCCAGCAGGGCACCGACCACTCCCAAGGAGGCGGCCTGGGCCGCAGCGAGATTGCGTCTCGTGCGGCGGGTCGCGCCGACGGCGGCAAAGGTGCCCATGAAGGCCTGGGTTTCGGCGGTCGACAGGGCGGTCGACACGAGGGTCGCGACGAGGATGATGAGGCCAACGGTGCCGATGAGCGCGGCCACGAGGATCCACGGGTAGGCCTGGAAACCGCGTTCGACGTAGGCGTGGCCGAGTTGCTCTTCGTCAATGGCCTGACGGAGCTTGTCCTCCACCTCGGTGGAGATCGGCCCACGGGGGTCGGTCACCTCGACGACCACGACTCGCGTCGCGGCGCCGAGCGAGGCGGCAGTCGCCGGGGTGAGCAGCGCACCGACGCCGTTGTTCATGGGGAAGGTCTGCTCCGACCCGACGTTTGCGTTGAGCAGCTTGTCGTTGACCGCCAGCGCCGGGACCTTGCGGATGGTGGGTTCACCGATGAGCTTGGGGCCATCGAGGCTCGCCGTGCCGGTCGCCAAGGTGACCATTCCGTCGACGACGTCGACCTGCCCGACGAAGTTGCCACTGCACTGGTATCCACCGGTGGGCTCGCCAGGGTCGGTGAGCGCAGTGCACTTCGGCTCGTGGCCCTTGCCGTCGCTGACGACAAGGCCGCCGGCGGCGAGGACCGCGGCAGCCGCGGCATCGAGACCGTATCTGGTGGTCAGTACCTCAGGAGTGCCGACGACCATCGTCGACCGCCCGAAGCCGCCGATGAAGGAGGACCCCATGAGCGACGCGCACGGCTTTACCTGAGTCATGTCGGGTCCGAAGGGGGTGGCCGTGAGGGCGTCCAGCGGAGTGCAGCCCTGCCGGAGCGCGACGAGGAACGGCCCCTGTGGCGCGGCCTCCTGTTTGACGTCGGCACCGTCGCCCATGGTCTCGACGATCCGGACCGTCGCCGTCGTCAGGCCGGGGTCGACGCGCTGGACGACCGAGGTGATCGCTGGGGCAACGCGGGTCTCGGATCGTTCGGCGGAGGGGCCGGCCGAGGGGTCGATATAGGGCACCACGAGGCCCTGACCCTCAGGTCGTTGCGGCACGTACTGACGCCCCGCGAAGACCGCGACGCTCTGCATCGTCACCAGGACCGCCGCCAGGACGGACATGCCGGCGAGGATCGCCGCGACCGTCGAGGTGGCCCGCCCCCGCTGCCGGGCCGCGTCGCGCAGCGCCATCCGGACGGCGACCGGGGCGGATCGGCCGAGCCGAGCCACGCCCACGAGCACCATGGGCACCAGGAGCAGGGTCCCGACGACCAAGAGCACCGCCGAGAGCATCGCGACGACCGGGACGACGACGAGCATGAGCTGGTCGTTCCACCGGGGGGTCTGGGCCGTGGACCAGAAGACCCCGACTGCGCCGGCACCCGCGAGGATGAGCCCGGCGACCGGCATACGGAATCGCGCCGGGGGAGAGACGGATTGGCCGCGCATGACGGCGACGATGTCGAGCCGGGCGAGCCCGCGCGCTGGGATGAGAGCAGCGATGAGGGATGCCAACACGGCGCACCCGACGACGAGGGCGATCGGTCCGCCCGGGATGTCCAGGGGACCAACCATGGTGTCGGGGCGATAGACCCGCAGCCAGGCCAGGATGCCCAGGGCCGCGGCGAATCCCAGGGCGCCGCCGACGAGCGCCGACAGGGCGCCGAGCACGACGGCCTGGCCGAGCACGGTGCGCCGCAACTGGGCGCCGGTGGCACCATTGCTCGCCGCGAGCGCCAGGGTGCGCCGCGACCGGGCGGCACTCACCGCGAAGGCCGGTCCCACGAGCAGGGTGGTTTCCAGCAGCAGCGCGATGGCCGAGAGCGTGGCGACGAGCATCTGGGCGAAGCCCTGCTGCTGGTAGCTCTGGACGAGGCCGTCGGGCAGGTTGAGGGTGCTCGGGTCGGGCGGGTCGAGCACGACCGAGCGACTGATGGTCTGGATGCCGTAGTCCGCCCAGTTGACCACCTCGGCCCAGCTCACCGCAGTGGCGCGGTCGACCAGGAAGCTGCCGTTCGGCCGGTCGGTGCCGTTGGATCCTGCCGCCGGCGGCAGGCCGATGACGTCGGCGGCGATCACGCCGTAGTCGGCGAGGTAGCCTTCGCCGACCCCCACGACGGTGAAGGTCTTGGCGACCCGTTCGCCGTTGGTGCCGTAGGTGTTGGCCGAGAACGTGCCGCTCTCGGGCAGGCCCTTGTAAACGCCGGCGCGAGTGACGACGACCTCGGTGTCGGTGGTGGCCCACCGCCCGGAGTCCAGCCGGGCGATCCCGGGCAGGATCTGCGGGTGGGCGGCCGCGTCGATGCCCAACACCGAGATGCCCGTCATCTTCTTGCCGATCCGCACCTCGAGCCCGGACTGGCCGATCTCGACGACGGTGCCGCCGGTGAGCCGGGCCAACGCCTCGCGCTGGCTGGCGGCGTCGGTGCCCCACCCGGGGATGGCCTTGGCGGTGGCCTCACCACCGAAGAAGCCCATGTCGAAGTACGGCGTCGGTGTCACCTTGCTGCCGGTCGGCGTGATCCGGGCCTGCGCTCGCCCCAGGGAGTAGTCGAGCTTCTCCACCGCGGTGAGGTCCTGGGTGGAGTAGAGCAGGTTGCCGGCCACCAGCAGCGCGACCGGCAGCGCCACCATGATGACGATCAGGGCGCTGCGGCCCTTGTGCCGGACGACATCGCGCCGGCCCAGCCGCAGGGCGATACGCCAGGAGGCGACCAGGCGTTCCCACCGCGACGGTCCGGCGACCGGCGACGGCGAACGCGGCGGACCGGCATACCGACGCTCCGGTATGCCGGGTGGCCGGCTGCCGCCCGCGGGTGGTGGGCTTGCGGGCGGTGTGGTTGCGGGTGGCGGGCTAGCGGGTGGTGGGCCCGCGGGGACCGGCTCGGGACGCGGGGTGTCGGTCATCGGGCGACCGCCTCGTCGACGACCTTGCCGTCACGCAAGTAGATGACCCGGTCGGCCCACCCGGCGTGGCGGGCCTCGTGGGTGACGAGCAGGCCTGCGGCGCCGGCATCGCAGCGGGCCCGGAGCACCGCGAGCACGCCGTCGCCGGTGACCGAGTCGAGGGCGCCGGTGGGTTCGTCGGCGAGCACGAGGCGGCGTTCCCCGACGAGTGCCCGAGCGATGGCGACCCGCTGCTGCTGGCCGCCGGACATCTGGTCGGGGTAGCGGTCGGCGAGTTCGTCCAGGCCCAGCTCGTGCAGCGCCCCGACGGCGGCGCGGCGGGCCTCACTGACCCGGCGACCATCGAGTTCGAGGGGCAGGCCGATGTTTTCGGCGGCGGTGAGCGACGGGATGAGGTTGAGGTCCTGGAAGACCACGCCGACCCGGCGCCGACGCAGCGCGGCGAGCTCGTCCGGGCGCAGGGTCGAGGTCGACTGGTTCTCGATGACGACATGACCGGAGGTCGGCAGGTCCAGCGCCCCCGCGAGGTTGAGCAGGGTGGACTTGCCGCTGCCGCTCGGGCCCATGACGGCGACGAGTTCGCCGGGCAGGATCTGGACGCTGACCCCGTCGAGCGCTCGCACGACGGTCTCGCCCTGGCCGTGCACTCGGGTGCAATCGACAAGCTGGAGGATGGGCTCGGTCATGACGTCCCCTGTCTGCGACCGACCAGGTGCGGGCCTGGTCAGTGCCTGGTATCGGATGGTGCTGGACGGGCGAAGTTCGGGCTGGCAGGTGCGGCGGAGGGCGGGCCGGATGGCGGGGTTGCGGCTGGTGCCGGGCCGGCCGACGCGGCGGGCGCCGGCCCGGCCCGGTGCAAGAGCTCCTCGACGTGGTCCAGCCAGCGCAACTCGGCTTCGACGGCATACAGGCGGTGTTCGAGGACGACCTGGTCCGAGAGGGTCGTCGGCGTCGGGATCGATGCCGGCTGGGGCGGCTGGCCGGGAGCGGTGAGCGCGAGCTTGGCGCGGGTGAGACCCTGCAAGTGGGACATCGCAGCGGCCCGCTGACGCTGGATCACCGCCTGGGCGTCGACGCGGGGAGTGGCGACGGCGAGGGCGAGTTTCATCACGAGTTCGTCGCGGGCCGGCTCGCTGCGGTCCACCGGGCTCTCCCACCAGGTGCTCACCTGCTGCGCGCCGACATCGGTCAGGCGGTAGGGGATGCGGCCCTCGTCGTCGGGCCCGCCGTCGGGGACGACCAGGCCGTCGCGCTCGAGCCGGGCGAGCGTTGTGTAGACCTGACCGACATTGAGCGGGAAGGCGTGACCGGTGCGCGCCTCGAACTCGGCCTTGATCCGGGCTCCGTAGGCAGGCCCCTGGGACAGCAGCGCGAGCAGGCTGAGCGGCACCGACACGGCTCGTCCTCCCTGCTCTGCGCGGGTTCCTCTATGGGAATACTCAGTATTCCCACTGCTCAGCGAGGGTATACCCAGTATATATAGGCTCGCAAGAGACCCGCTGACAGTCCCCCGTCAGACCTGCCGGGCAGGTCGCCGCCGCGGCGGCGGGAGCCCCACCTGGAGCGCGACGACGATCACCATCCCGAGCGGCGCCCCGTCGAGAGTGACGAGCAGTCGCGCGCCGCGCACTCCCGGTCGGTGACCAAGGCTTGATGGCTCAGAGGGTGAGGAGCAGCTTGCCCACGTGCGTGGAGGCCTCCATGACCCGGTGCGCCTCGGCGGCTTCCGCAAGCGGCCAGCGCCCGTGGACGATCGGCCGCACCGTGCCGGCCTTCACGAGCGGCCAGACGTGCTCGCGCACCGCGGCGACGATCGCGGCCTTCTCGGCGTCGGACCGGGAGCGCAACGAGGTGGCGATGACCGCGCCCTTCTTGCGCAGCAACAGGCCGAGGTCGAGCTCGCCCTTGACCCCACCCTGCAGGCCGATGACGACCAGCCGGCCATAGTCTGCGAGGGCGGATACGTTGCGCGCCAAGTACTTTGCGCCCATGTTGTCGAGAATGACGTCGGCACCGTGGCCGTCGGTCTGCTCGCGCAGCACCTCGACAAAGTCCTGCTCGCGATAGTTGACCAGGATCTCGGCGCCGAGCTCACGGCATACCTCGAGCTTGTCTGCCGTGCCCGCGGTGACCGCGACCCGCGCCCCCACCGCGCGCGCGAGCTGGATCGCCATCGTGCCGATCCCCGACGAGCCGCCGTGCACGAGCAGGGTCTGGCCCGGCTGCAGCGCAGCCGTGAGGAAGACGTTGGACCACACCGTGCACGCGACCTCCGGCAGCGCCGCCGCATCGACAAGATCGACACCCGCCGGCGCCGGCAGCACCGACCCGGCGGGGACGGCCACCTGCGCGGCATACCCGCCTCCGGCGAGCAGCGCGCAGACCTCGTCGCCGACGCGCCACCCGCTCACGCCGTCGCCGAGCGCGGCGATCCGCCCGCTGCACTCCAAGCCCAGGTATGCCGGTGCGCCCGGCGGCGGGGGATAGAAGCCCATCCGCTGCAGGATGTCGGCGCGGTTGACCCCGGCTGCGACGACGTCGATGACGACCTCGCCCGGGCCGGCGGTGGGGGCGGGGACATCTGCGACGACGAGGGAGTCCGGGCCCCCAGGGGTGGGAACGGTGACTGCGCGCATGGTTCGAGACTAGCGAGGCACGGTGGACGGGGCCGAGGCGTGGCCGGGGGGCGGGGGCCAGGTGGGAGGCTTGCCCCCGTGACCGTTCCCGCCGCCGAGCCCGCCGAGCCCGCCGAATCCGCCGAGGTGCCGATCGGCTCGGGTCGCGGATCGGGTCGCGGATCGGGTCGCGGGCTAGCGGGAGCGCCCAGGTGAGCAGCGGCTATCGACCCGGCGAGACGGCATACCGGCGGGTGATCGTCGCGCTCTTCGCGGCCGGGGTGGCGACCTTCGCGCTGCTGTATGCCGCGCAGCCATTGCTGCCGGACTTCACCGGGGAGTTCGGGGTGACGCCTGCGGTGGCCGCGTTCGCGGTGTCGGGGACGACCTTGGCGCTCGGGCTGGGGCTGCTCGTCGTGGGGCCGAGCACCGAGGTGTTGGGACGGACTCCGATCATCATCGCCTCGCTGTTCGTCTCGTCGATCGTCGGGGTGCTCGTCGCCGTGGCCCCGTCGTGGCCGGTGCTGCTGGGACTGCGGGCGGTGCAAGGGGTGGCGCTGGCCGGCATACCGGCTGTCGTCGTCGCCTACCTGCGCGAGGAGATCTCGGACGCGGCGCACGGGGTGGCGACCGGCGTCTATATCGGCGGGACCGCGATCGGCGGCATGCTCGGCCGGCTCGTCGTCGGGGGCGTCACCGACCTCGCGGGCTGGCGGTGGGGACTGGCCGCGGTCGGGCTGCTCGGGCTGGCGTGCGCGGTGTGCGTGCACCTGCTGCTGCCACGGTCGCGGTTCTTCCGGCCGGCGGTGGCGTCGCGGCAAGAGTTGGTGGCAACCACACGGCGGCTGCTGTCCGATCGCGGACTCGTCGCGCTCTACCTCGTCGGGGCGGCGGCGATGGGGTCCTTCGTCGCGACCTTCAACACGATCGGGTTCCGGCTGCGCGGGGAGCCCTACCTGCTCGGGGTCGCTGTCTCCGGGCTGATCTACCTGTCCTACGTCTCCGGTTCGGTGTCTTCGGCGTATGCCGGGCGGCTGGCCGATCGCCTGGGCCGGCGCACCGTCTTGCCCGTGTCGCTCGCGATCACGCTGATCGGGTTGCTGGTGACGCTGGCGGCACCGTTATGGCTGGTCGCCGTGGGGATCACGGTGTTTGCGGCGGGCTTCTTCGCAGTGCACGGGGTGGCCTCGGCCTGGGTCGCGGCCCGGGCTCATGCCGGGGGTGGGGGCACCGGGCAGGCGACGGCGTTCTATCTCTTCTGCTACTACCTCGGGTCGTCGGTGTTCGGCTCGGTGGCGGGCGCGGCCTGGTCGACGGGTGGTTGGCTGCGGGTCGTCGAGATGACCGGGGCCTTGCTGTTGGTGGGGGTGGGCCTCGGGGTGTGGCTGCAGCACATCCCGACGTTGGCTGAGCCCCCCGTGGAGGACGAAGGCGTCACGGCATACTGACGCTTTGCTCCCCGCGGCGACCGTTGTCGCGGGTCGTTTCGCGCGGGCTGTTTCCCGCGTGCTGTTTCGCGGGTGCGGCTTCGTGCGTTCCATTCCTCCCTGCTGCGTCCTGGATGCGGCTTCGGAGGGTGCCTCCGACCCAGACTGACGCGTTTGGCTGCTTGGGTCGAGGTCAACCAGCCATATGTGTCAGCTTGGGTCGGCCGGCTGCCGTCGCGTGGGTTCAGTGAGCCTGGTTTGTCGCATATGCTCGCCGGTGCTCAGGCTCGGCGCAGCAGTTCGCCGCGCAGGCGAGCCAGGAACGCGCCCTTGGCGTCCAGGTGTGAGACGTGGCGCGCCGTCATCGGGATGACCAGCCACCCCAGGTCGCGGAGCATCTCCATCCGGTCGACATCGGCCATCCACTGAGACCGGCTGGAGCGATGGTGGTCACCCTGGTATTCCACGATGACCCGTTGCCCCCGCCAGAGGAAGTCGACCATGGCCACCCATTGGCCCTCGTCGAAGATCGCGGCGTTGAGCTCAGGTTCGGGCAGCCCGGCATCGGCAAAGACCAATCGGGCGCGAGTCTCCATGGGCGAACGGCTCCCGGCCCGCACCAACGCAAAGGCGCGCTGAGCTGCTGGCCCACCGTGGTTGTGGGTGCGGTTGAGGACTTCAGCCTCGAGACGGACCAGTGATGTGAGGCCGAGCTGGTCCTCCTCGGCGGTGTGCGGCCAAGCGGCCAGAGCGTCGCCCATGACGACCGCGTCATCGCGAGGGAGCGTTTCGACGAGGTCGCGCCACGTGGCGTAGGGGCTGACGACAGGCATACCTCCAACCAGGGTGAGAGCCCGTCGCTCCATGCCGAGCCGACCGTGGATCTCCGGACGACGCACTGGGCCAGCGTGGGTGGGGCGCGTGACCACCAGTCGGTCGCCCGGTTGCCACGGATGCCGGACCGGGAGGCCGTGCAGCTCTGCCGCGGTCAGGTGACTCCACGCCCAGGGCTGCGGGAGCACGAGAGCCAAGGCGGCCGTCGCTTGGGCGAGGGTGCGCGGAGGGGTGGGTGTCCGCAAGCCATGGGCCGGCCGGACGAGACGCTCGTGACGAAGGCGCGCCCGACCAACACCTGCCTGCACAGCGGCTGAGACGGCAAACGGCCGGCCCTCCAGCGACCCAGGGAGCGGACGCAGCGGAGTGGGCATGAGCTCATGGTGGCGCGCTGAGGTGCGGGATCCAGTCGTTATCCACAGAGTGGTTGAGTTATCCACAACCATAGCGGTCCTGCTCGTGGAGGAGTCGAGGGTTTCCTCGTGCCGCTCACCCAGCCGGCGCCGGGCCGCACTGACGCGTGTGGTTGGTTCGGGCGTCGGGAAGCAGCACAACGTGTCAGTGCGGGGGTGGAGGCGGGTATGCCGTGGGGTGTCGGCAGGCTCTGACCTCTTGTCATCGTCGTCGTTTGAGTCCTCGGACCGACGTGAGGACCGCACTGACGCGTGTGGTTGGTTCGGGCGTCGGGAAGCAGCACAACGTGTCAGTGCGGGGGCGGAGGCGGGTATGCCGTGGGTGGTCGGCAGGCTCTGATCTCTTGTCATCGTCGTCGTTTGAGTCCTCGGAGCGACGTGAGGGCCGCACTGACGCGTGTGGTTGGTTCGGGCGTCGGGAAGCAGCACAACGTGTCAGTGCGGGGTGGCCGACGCGGGCTTCTCTGCGAGTCGGAGGGTTTTGCGGGTGCGCCGGGGTGTCGGCGGGGTGCGGGGCGAGGGGCGAGAGGTGAGGGGTGCGGGGGTGCTGGAGAGCCGGGCTCGGGGTGCGTCAGGAGCCCGATGCCGCGATGATGCTGAGGTGCGGGGCGCGACCGCCGATCTGCCAATCGTCGGCCTCGCGCGCCCTGTGCAATGGCACGACCGCGACCCTGGACCAGGCAACCCCGACTGCGAGGCTGGGCATGACCACATCGAAGCTGACACCCGCGAATTTGGGCAGCCTCATGGCTGCGGCGACTGGTGGCGCGACCGGAGACATTGGCAAGGCCCGCGCCGGCGAGGGTGCCGAGAGCGCCGAAGGTGCCGCGAGGACTGGACCGGCAGCGACGGAGAAACCAGTCGCGGGCGACCCCGCCGACGATGCCCCGCGGGTCGTGGCGATCTATCGCGCCGAGGGCGGTTTCGCGGGCGTGCGAGACACCCTCACCGTCTGCGCCGACGGTGCCACGGCACTCGAGCTCCGCCCCGGCTCCGAGGCGCGAGGCACGGCCACGGCGACGCAGGTGGCCGACCTAACCCGGCTCATCGCCACGCGCGAATTCGCTTCTGCAGCAAATCAATACGGGCATAACCACGGCATCGACCGCACCACCTACGTGATCGTCGCCGCAGGCAAGACCATCACAATTGCCGGGGCCGCCACCCTCCCCAAGCCGGTTGCCGAGGCGCAGGCCATCCTCAACGCCCTTATGTCCGCCCTGCGATGACCGCGCCTGAGCCCCGGGTGACCGTCGCCACGATCACCATCAAGGCGCAGAACGTCCCTCGGGTGGCTCGGTTCTGGCGCGATCTGCTCGGCTATGTCGTGGTTCCCAACCATTCCGACTCCGCGCACCTGGCCGATCCCGCGGGTCACGGCCCGGCGATCCTTGTCCAGCCGAGTTCGCACCCGGCGGCGACAGCCGGGGCTCAGCCTCCCGCCGACCCCGCGCACGACGTCGGCGGATTCCACGCTGACCGATCCCACGCCGACCGATCCCACGCCGACCGCAGCCACGCCGACCGCATCCACGCGGCCCCCATCCACACTGCCCGCATCCATCTCGACCTGCGTCCGGACGACCAACACCGCGCAGTGGCGCGCGCCGTCACACTCGGGGCCACGCTTGCCGACGTCGGCCAGGTCGGAGACGAGGGTTGGGTGGTCCTCGCCGATCCTGAAGGCAACCACTTCTGCGTCCTCGAGTCGGCGGCGGCTCATGCTGCGCGCCTCGCCCGCGATCCCGGTCGCCCTACGCCCGTCGACGAGGGCTGACAGCGCGCCGGCTGAGCACCGACTTGGCGCCAACCCAGCCGCCGGGTCGAGAGTCACCCCGGCGAGTCGGCGACGTCGGCGACCTGCGCCCCGAGCGCGGCGATCATCTCCTGCGCCGACAGCGTCACCGCGACCCCCTGCGCCCCGGAGCCCATCGACACCCGCCGCCCGGGCACGGCGGCCAGTGAGGCGTCGACCACCACGGGCCACGCGACCTGCGCACCGAACGGCGTGATCGTCCCGCGTTCGTAACCCGTCACGGCATACGCGCCGGCCGCGTCGGGCATCGACAGCCGCGACGTGCCCAGCAGCGCGCGCAGCTTCGGCCACGAGAACTCCCGGTCGCCCGGCACCAGCACGAAGAGGTAGTCGTCCTCCGCCCGCCGCACCACGAGGGTCTTGACGATGTCGCCCGGCTCGACCCCACGCAGCGCCGCAGCTTCGGCGAGCGACCCGACCCGACCGTGGCGCGTCACGGCATACGCGACTCCCAGCGCGTCCAGTGCCGCCAGCGCGCGTGTCTCTGTCTCGCTCACCCGGCCAGGGTATGCCGTGCGGCCACCTTCCTGTGGGGGGCCGGAACCCCCCAGATGACCGCTCCGACCCGGACGCACAGCAGCTGCAAACGATTTCGCCACCCAAAGGTCAACCCGGGGTGTCAGGATGAGCTCGCTGGTCATCGTCGACTCGAGGGAGTCTCGTGGGGTCGTTCTGGGTCGAACACGCCTGGCTGCCCAGCGGCCTGGCTCGCGGCGGCGTGCGTTTCGTCGTGGGTGACGGCCGCTTCGTCAGCATCGAGACCCGCACCCCGTGTCGGCCCGATGACGAGCGACTGCCCGGCGTGGCCTACCCCGGCTTCGCCAACGCCCACAGCCACATCTTCCAGCGCAGCTTGCGGGGGCGCACGCACTCCGTCGCAGGGCATGGCCCGGCATGGTGGGCGCGGATGTATGCCGCCGCCGACCGGATGACCCCCGACCTCTACCTTGACCTGGCGCGGGCGACCCTGCTGGAGATGGTGCTGGCCGGATTCACGCTCGTCGGGGAGTATCACTATCTGCACCACGCCCCCGGTGGCCGGCCCTATGCCGACCCCAATGCCATGGGGCACGCCGTGATCCAGGCCGCGCAGGAGGTCGGCATCCGGCTCACCCTGTTGGACGGCTACTACCGCCATGGCGGGTTGACCTCCGATGGGCACGTGCCGCTCAACCAGGTGCAGGAGCGTTTCGTCGACGGGTCGGTCAACGCCTGGTTGCAGCGCATGGAACGCATCGAGCAGAACGAGATGCTCCGTCGGGGCGCTGCCATCCACTCGGTCAAGACCGTCCCTCGCGAGGACGCCGCCCTCATCGCCCAGGTGGCGACCGAGCAGCCGCTGCATGTCTATGTCTCCGAGCAGCACGCCGAAAACCTCGCCTGCCAGATGTACTACGGCCGCACGCCCACCGAACTGCTTGCCGAAATCGGCGCTCTCGGCACGGAATTGACGGCCGTCCACGCAGCTCACTTGTCCGAGAACGATATTGCGCTGCTCGGCGACACCGAGTGTCAGGTCGTCGTCTGCCCGACGTCGGAGCGCGACATGGCCGAGCCGCTCGGCCCGATCCGCAAGCTGCTCGACGCAGGTGTGCCGGTGGGTATCGGGTCGGACAGTCACACGTCGATCGACCCGTTCGTCGAGTTGCGCGAGATCGAATACCACGAGCGGGTCGACTCCGGTGAGCGCGGCCGGCTGACCAATACCGAGTTGGTCAACTGCGGCACGCTGGCGGGATATCAGAGCCTAGGTTGGTACGGCGGCGGCATGATCGCCCCCGGGCGGCTGGCTGACTTCGTCACCATCGACTCGTCATCGGCGCGCACCGTCGGCAGCAAGTCCGGGGAGTTGCTCTACAGCGCTACGGCCAGCGATATCGGCACGGTCGTCGTCGGCGGGCGGGTCATCGTCCGCGACGGCCATCACGCGCTCGGCCATCCCGGCCAGCTGATGCGCCGGGCGCTGCTTGCGTTCCGTGGTCAGCCGCTGCAGTCCTCGGGGCTGCGCACCCCCCACTGAGGATCGGCGACGGCCAGCGCCCGGGCCCGACCTCCGGCGGGTGCCGCAGTGGCCGGTATGCCGTCGGGCGGGGGTGCGCTACGGCATACGGGTCAGTCGGTGGCCTTCTGCAGCGCGGCGGGCAGGTGCCCCGCCGACTGGGCGTAGTACTGCGCGGCCTTGCGCTGGGCGGCGACCCGGGCGGCGCTCACGACCAGCCCGGTGATGGCCGCGAAGAGCACGGCCTCCTGCCACGAGGTGTCCTCTGGGTGCGTCGGGTCGTCCGGCGCCGGTTTGCCGGTCGAGATCTCCCACCCCTTGCTCACGAGCTTCTGGGCGACCGCAGCCGCGATCACGGCCGAACCCGTGCCGAGCACCTTCCACACCATCGAACCCATGCCAACCTCCTCGCGACCCGCCCGCGCACCGGACAGGACGACTCTCGCACACCGGCCCCCACGCCCGCGAGGTAGAGTCGTGGCGTCACGACAGGGGAGCGCCCCGAGCGCTGAGAGTGCGGTTCGCCGCAGACCCTCGAACCTGCTCCGGTTAGCACCGGCGAAGGAAGTCGAACTCTCGCCCACTGTCGGCCTCGCCGGCTCGACCGGCGCCGGCCGGCAGCAGGCCCCTCCTCATCCATAGGAGGACACATGTCCCGCACCACCCATAGCACCCAGACCAACCCATCGAGCCGAATCCGCACCAGCCGCGCCGGCCGCGTCAGCAGTGCCAGCTACGCCAGCAGTGCCAGCCGCACCAGCAGTGCCAGCCGCACCGGCGGCGCCGTGCTGGCTGTCGCGGCGCTGACCGTTGCGCTCGCCGGCTGCTCGGTGACATCGACCCAGACCAGCTCCTCCAGCCGGGCGAGCGGCAGCGCTCCCGCACCGGCGTCGAGTGCGGCACCCGACCCCACGGCATACCGGTGCACGGCCAACACCGCGGTCACCCTGCTGACCCACGACTCGTTCTCGCTCAGCGACGACCTGCTCGCGGCGTTCACCGCGGCGACCGGGTGCAAGGTCAGCCTGGTCAAGAGCGGCGACGCGGGAGAGCTGACCAACAAACTCGTCCTCACCAAGAACTCCCCGCTGGGCGACGTCGTCTTCGGCATCGACAACGCCTTCGCCGGGCGGGCGGTCAGCGCCGGCATCCTCGCCCCCTACCGGCCGGTGCTGCCCAAGGGCGCCGACGGCTACGCGCTGCCCGGTGCCGGTGCCGACCTGTTGACCCCGGTCGACTTCGGCGACGTGTGCGTCAACGTCGACACCGCATGGTTCACCAGCCACCAGGTCGCCCCGCCGGCCACCCTCGAGGACCTGCTCACACCGGCATACCGGGGCTTGTTCGTCACCCCGGGCGCGAGCACGTCGAGCCCCGGATTTGCCTTCCTGCTGGCCACAATCGGCGCCAAGGGCGAGGGGTGGAAGGACTACTGGAAGGCCCTCATGGCCAATGGCGCCAAGATCACCTCGGGCTGGACCGACGCCTACGAGGTCGACTTCACGGCCGGGGGCAAGGGCTCGCGCCCGATCGTGCTGTCCTATGCGTCCTCACCGCCGTTCACCATCCCCAAGGGCGGCTCGGCGCCCACCACCGCGGCGCTGCTGGACACCTGCTTCCGGCAAGTCGAGTATGCCGGCGTGCTCGCGGGTGCCAAGAACCCGGAGGGTGCCAAGGCCCTGGTCTCCTACCTGCTCAGCAAGCCGGTGCAGGAGTCGATCCCGGACGCGATGTATATGTTCCCCGTCTCCGGCGAGGCCGCTCTGCCGGCGCTGTGGGCGCAGTGGGCCAAGGTCGCGCCCAAGCCGTTCACCGTGGCTCCCGAGCAGATCAACGCCAACCGGGACTCCTGGTTGCGCGACTGGACCGACCTGGCCGCCCGCTGAGCTGAGCCGACCTCGATCTGAGAGAGCCGCGATCTGACATGACGGCGATTTGACATGGCCTCGATTTGACATGGCCTCGATGCGGCAGCGGGCGACCGGGGGCGGCGGCCCCTGGGTGCTCGCTGCCGCAGCGGCCCTACCGTTGGCCTTCCTCGCGGTCTTCTTCGTGCTGCCGGTCGCGGGGATGCTCACCCGCGGCTTCGTGACCGAAAGCGGCGGCGTCGATTTCGGGGGGTTCGCCGACGTCTTCGGGCGGGCACGCACCGGCCGGGTGCTGTGGTTCACGCTGTGGACCTCGGCTGTGGCGACCGTGGTGACCACTGCGGTCGGCCTGCCGGTGGCCTATGTCCTCTACCGGCTGGCGCTGCCCGGTCGCCGCGTGCTGCGGGCGGTCGTGGCGATCCCCTTCGTCATGCCGACGGTCGTCGTTGGGGTGATGTTCCGGTCCCTGCTCGCCTCGGGCGGCCCCCTCGGGTGGCTGGGCCTGGACGGGCATTGGGCCGCGATCCTCGCCGCCTTCGTCTTCTTCAACCTCGCCGTCGTCACGCGCACCGTCGGCGCCACCTGGGAGCATCTCGATCGGCGCGCGGAGGACGCCGCGGCCACCCTCGGCGCGTCGCCCTGGACGGTCTGGCGCACCGTGACCTGGCCGGCCTTGGCCCCCACGGTGCTCTCCGCCGCAAGTGTGGTCTTTCTCTTCTGTTCGACGGCGTTCGGGGTGGTCCTCACCCTCGGTGGGTTGCGCTACGGCACGGTCGAAACCGAGATCTACCTGCTCACGACGACCCTGCTCGACCTGCGGGCGGCCGCTGTCCTGTCGGTGGTCCAGTTCGGGGCGGTCGCCGCGATGCTGGCGGTCACGGCATACCTGCAGCAACGCGCGGAGGCCACCCAATCGCGTTCCGGCGCAACGGCCTCGCCGCAACCCCGGAAGGTGACCCGCGCCGCTGCGGCGCCCTTGGCAGTGGCTGCTCTTGCCCTCGCCTTTCTGCTCGGGCCGATCGTCTCGCTCGTCGTGGGTTCGCTGCGCCGCGACGGCGAGTGGACGCTGGCCAACTACACGGCCCTGGGCGAGGTGACCCGAGCGAATGCGCTGACGACGACAGTCTGGAACGCGCTGGCCATGTCGGCGCGAGTCGCAATCGTCGCCGCGCTGCTGGCTGTGGCCCTGGGCTTGCTCGTGTCCGTCGTCGTGTCGCGGCGCCCGCCCTCGGTGCGCGGGCGGGCCACGCTCAGCGTGCTCGATGCGGTCTTCATGCTGCCGTTGGGCATCTCGGCCGTCACCGTGGGGTTCGGCTTCCTCATCACGCTCGACCGGCCGCCGCTGGACCTGCGATCTTCAGTGGCCCTGGTGCCCATCGCCCAGGCCATGGTCGCGTTGCCGCTGGTCGTGCGCACCATCGCTCCAGCGCTGCGGGCAATCGACGACCGGCAGCGCCAGGCCGCCGCGACCCTCGGGGCGACTCCGTGGCAGGTGCTGCGGGTGGTGGATCTCGCGGTGGTGCGTCGTCCGTTGCTCGCGGCGATCGGCTTTGCGCTGGCCGTGTCGCTGGGCGAGTTCGGCGCGACGAGCTTTCTCAGTCGGCCCGACCGACCTACGCTGCCCGTCGTGATCTACCAGCTCGTCGGGCGCCCGGGCGCAGAGAACTTCGGCATGGCGCTGGCGGCCTCCGTCGTCCTCAGCGTGCTCACCGGAGCCGTCATGGCGGGGGTGGAGCGGCTCCGGGTCGACTCGGTCGGGGCCTTCTGACATGGCCGCCACTGCCGGGCAGGTCGGCGGCCGATCCGGCCTGGACGTGCGCTCGGTCACCGTCAGCTTCGGCCCGACGACCGCCGTCGACGACGTCTCGGTGACCCTGCAGCCCGGTCGGGTGCTGGCCGTGCTCGGGCCGTCCGGCTGCGGCAAGTCCACGCTATTGCGGGCCGTCGCCGGCCTCGAGGAGCTCGCGGGTGGCTCGATCCACTTCGACGGCGAGGACCTCGCCGGGGTGCCGACCCATCGACGTGGGTTCGCCATGATGTTTCAGGACGGTCAGCTGTTCCCGCACCTCGACGTGGCGGGCAACATCGGTTACCCCTTGTCGCTCAAGGGGATTCGCGGCTCGGCGCGAGACGAGGAGGTCGCCCGGCTGCTCGCCCTGGTCGACCTGCAGGGGTATGCCGTGCGCCGTCCCGGCACGCTCTCGGGCGGCGAGCAGCAACGGGTCGCGCTGGCCCGGGCCTTGGCCGCGCGGCCGAGGTTGTTGCTGCTCGACGAGCCCCTGTCCGCCCTCGACCGGTCATTGCGGGAGCGCCTGGCGGCCGATGTGCGCACCGCTCTCACGGTGACCCATGCCACGGCGATCCTCGTCACCCATGACCACGACGAAGCCTTCGCCGTGGCCGACGACCTGGCCATCATGCGAGCAGGGCGTCTCATCCAGCACGGCACCGTCCTGGACGTCTTCCGACAGCCCGCCGACGCCCAGACCGCCCAATTCCTTGGGTACTCAACGGTGCTCGCGCCACCAGAAGCGGAGCGCCTCACGGCATACCTGCCGGTGGTCGTGCGGGGGCACTCCGTGGCGCTGCGACGTGCGGCACTGCAGGCTGCGCCGATCGCCGACCCGGACTATCGTCGAGGACTGGAGGGTACGGTCGATCGGGTCAGCGCAGCGCGTGACGGGTGGCACCTAGAGGTACTGATCGAAGGGATCGGCAGGGTGCCTGCGATCGCCGCCGCCGATGTCGTCACTCGGGTGGGAGATCGCGTCACGCTCGAGGTGAAGCGCTCTGATGTCGTGATCCTGGGGGAAGGAGGTCAGCGTGAGCGGTAAGTCCGGTGCAGCGCCACGCCGCGTCGCCGTCGAGGGGGCCACCTGGTGGCCGCGCACCCGAGTCGCCCCGGTGTTTGCCGACCTCTCCCTGCACATCGAACCGGGGCAACGGGTGCTGCTCACCGGCCCCAACGGTTGCGGAAAGACGGTGCTGCTCAACGCCATTCAGGGGGCCGTGCCCGATCCCACGGCGGGTGAGTGGCTCGGCGCCGTGACCGTCGCCGACCCCACCGCGAGTGACCCGGCCGCGAGTGACCCCACCGCGAGTGACCCGGACGCGACCCCGGCCATCGAGATGGCCGAGCCGGTCAAGGTCACCAAGAAAGCTCTCAAGGCTGCCTTTGTCGCAGTCGGGCTGCGCGGCCTGGCTCCATCGGTCCTCGACGATCGGGTCTCGGGCGGGCAAGGCCAGCTCCTGCGGATCGCACGCCAATTGGCCGCCGCGCCACCACTATTGGTTTTCGATGAGCCGGTCTCGATGCTCGACCCCGGGGCCGTGGCGACGGCCACGACCGCGATCGGCGCGGCGGCCGCCCGCAGCGGCGCCACCCTCGTCGTCGCAGCCCACCGCCTCACCCCTTGGCTGTCCCACGTCGACCGGGTCGTCGTCATGGATGCGACCGGCCGCATCATCGCCGACGGGCCGACCGCCCAGGTGCTCGAACGGCATACCCAAGCCTTGCTCGCGGCGGGCATCTGGGTGCCGGGGCGGGCCGACCCCACCCCCGACGCGATCGGCATCGCCTGGGATGCACCCGCCGTGCAGCGCCGCGCGGTCATCGCGCGAGCCGAGTCGGTGACGGTGCGGCACAACGACGCCGACCTCGTCGCCGAGGGATTGCCCGGCCTGCGCCGGGAGGTCACAGCCATCCGCGACGGTGACCTCGACCTGCTCTCGGGACAGTGCGTCGCGCTGGTCGGGCCGACCGGTGCTGGCGGCTCGTCCTGGCTCTCCGCGCTGGCCGGAGTGGCGGCTGCCGAAGACGGCACGATCTCGTGGTCCGGTGCGGCCATGCACGTCGACAACGCCGAGCGCGGCGGGCGGCTGCCCGACACCGGCGCGGTCGGAGCGCCCCTCGCCGACGCAGACGACGACGCAGCTGCCGGTATGCCGTCTGTCCAGCCAGTCGCTCCCCACCAGCTCACCTCGCGCGACCTCGTGCGCGCCCTGGGGTGGATGCCGCAGGACCCGTCGAGCACGGTGCTCGGCGCGACGGTGCGCGACGACCTGCTGACGACCGCGCTTGCGGCGGGTCTGGCGCCCGACCTCGCGTCGCGTCGCGCCGACGTGCTGCTCGAGGCACTCGGCCTGACCCGGTTGGCGGTCGCCGACCCCCGCACCCTGTCCAGCGGGGAGTCGCGCCGGCTCTCGCTCGCAGGGGCCGTGATCCACCAACCCGCGCTGCTGCTGGCCGACCAGCCCACCGTCGAACAAGACCGGCACGGCTGGGCTGCCGTGACCGGCATTCTGGAATCGCTGCGCGCGGCGGGTTCCGCGGTGCTGGTTACCACCCACGATGGGGGGCTGACTCCGTATGCCGACCGGATCGTCGGCGTGCGACCGCCCCGGGTGTCGGCGGGGAAGAGCACCCACGCGCGGACAGACGCCGACGCGGCCGCAGCCGACGCCGATCTGGTCGTGGTCACGCCCGTCAGCGAGGCTCCCGACGAGGTGCCGGAACTCGCGCCGCAGGGCAGCGCTGAGGCGCTCTCGGCAGCCTCGTCGCAGTTGGCGCCTCCATCGCCGGCGACTCCGTCGGTGCCTGTATCGCCAGCGACGCCGTCGGTGCCTGCATCGCCAGCGACTCCGTCGCCAGGTTCAGCGGCACCGTTGTCAGTGCCACCAGGGTCAGCGTCCGCGTCACCAGCGGCCGTCCAGTCCGACACCTCGGCCTCCGGCGCCCAGGAGTCCTTCCGGGCGCGGTCATTGCCCGCTGCTCGCGACCGCCGCGGCGGAACGACGGGTGAGGCTCTCGGACTCTGGTGGGTTGCCTTCATCCTGGTCTGCGGGGTGTTCGGCTTCGCGGGGTTCGTCCACTTCTTCGGTGGGGCAGGCCTGCAGGAGACCGCAGCCACGGCCCTCTGGTGGGCCGGCCTGGCGATGGCGGCGTTGCTCGGCGGACGGGCGTTCCGGTCCTGGCGGGCCGCGCGGAACCGGTCGAGCGCAGCCCAGAATGCCGCCGGATCGATAGGTGCCGCCGGATCGACGAGTACTGCCGGATCAGTGGGTGCCGCCGCGCCGGGTGCCGCCGCACCGGGCGCCGCCGCACCGGGTGCCGCGGCTAGCCAGGCCGATCAGTTTGCGGGGCAAGCTGATTCATCCGGGGCGATCGACGCTGCCAATGCGCGCGGCGAAGGTGAGCTGGACGGCATACCGACCGAGGTTCTCCGCGAGGGCAGCAGCGGTGGGCGTCCCGTGGGGACGCCACCGGGTGAGCGGGCGCGGAGGTTGCGTGGCGTCGGCGATGGGCCGCCAAGCGGCGAGTCGTGACCTCGGCGCAGACCCATGAGCCAGGCGCAGATTCTGGTCCTGCCGCCGATTCCGGCTGCCGCGGTGGCGGCGCGCCCCGCTAGGACAGCCCGATGATCTGGCCGTCGGCGTCGAGGTCGATGCGTTCGGCTGCGGGGTGTCGGGACAGTCCCGGCATGGGGCGCATCTCGCCGCACACGGCATACACATAGCCGGCACCGGCAGCCAGGCGGGCCTCGCGCCGCCGGGGGTATGCCGTCCGCTCGCCACCCAGCTGCCCAGCTGCTCAGCCGCTCAGCTGCCGGTGGCTGTGGCGAACTGCAGCACCCAGTCCTCGCGTTCGCGGCCGTCGATGGCCAACCGCCAGGAGAATCGGCACCCGGCCGGCAGCGGGAACGGCGGCACCCGGAAAGCGAACAAGGCGTCGGCGGGAGCGCCCGGCACGAGCCCAGGCGGGCGCTGCACGGTGATCCGAGTGGTCAGCCGCAGCGGAGCCGGCAAGGCCTCGCCCTCGGGGGGTCGACCCGGCCGACCGGAGGCGTCCGGTGCGGCCCAGTCGGGAGCCGGTCCGACCCCGACCCGCACCGGGTGGCCGTCCTCGTCCACGAGGGCGAGCGAGATCTCCAGCGTCTGGTCGGTCTGATCCCACGGGACTTCGAGCTTGAGCGCGATATAGGTCTCCAGCGGCCCAGCACTGCGGATCGACCACCCGCCTCCATTGACATAGAGCTTCCCGCCGGCGACGACGGCGTGGTCGGCGAGCATCATGGCAACGCGCATGAAGCCCAGCCTTTCACGACATACCAGCGCCGTTAGGCTCCCCCCGTGAGACTCCTGCTCGTCCGGCATGGCCGCACCGCCCACAACGTCGATCGGCTCCTTGACACGGCATACCCGGGCGCGCCCCTGGACGAGACCGGCCACGAGCAGGCCCGGGCAGTGGCCGAGCGCCTCGCCGAGCACCCGATCGACGCGATCTACGTCTCCGACCTCATCCGCACCCAGCAGACCGCTGCCCCGCTGGCGGCGCTGCGTGGGCTCACCCCGCGGATCCGCGCTGGGCTGCGCGAGATCCAGGCGGGCGACTACGAGCTCTCGCCCGACTGGTCAGGCTATGTCGCGACGATCTTCGGCTGGACCCAGGACCCGCAGCTGCGGATGCCGGGCGGCGAGACGCTCGTCGAGGTCCTGGCCCGCTTCGACGAGGTCGTCGCGGAGGCGCATGGTGAAGGTCATGACACCGTCGCCATGGTGAGCCACGGCGCGATGCTGCGCACCTGGACCATCACCCGGGCGCGCAACCTCACCCCCGAGTTCGTCCGCTCTGCGCCGATCGAGAACACGATCGTCATCGACCTCGAGGGCGACCCGCGGCAGGGTTGGCACGTGCACCGCTGGGGCGACCGCACTCCGTGACAGCCGGTATGCGGTGCCCCTCACCTCCCCGGGTCTGAACCCATCGCCGCGGTCTCAGCCCACCGGCATACCGTCGTCTCGTGGCGTGCTGCCCGAGGAGTGAAAACCGGTGGCAGCTCCCGGAGGTGGCCGTGGGAGGCTAGCCCCATGCGAGAGCTGACACAGTCCAAGAAGCTGGCCGAGGTGTGTTACGACATCCGTGGGCCGGTGCTCGAGGAGGCCAAGCGCCTCGAGGACGACGGCCATCGCATCCTCAAGCTCAATATCGGCAACCCGGCGCCTTTCGGCTTCGAAGCGCCCGACGAGATCCTCGTCGACATGATCGCCCAATTGCCTTCTGCGCAAGGCTATTCCGACAGCAAGGGGATCATTTCCGCACGTCGGGCGGTGACCCAGTACTACCGCCTCAAGGGTGTCGAGGGCGTCGGCACCGAGGACGTCTACCTCGGCAACGGCGTGAGCGAACTCATCGTCATGGCGATGCAGGCGATGCTCGACAACGGCGACGAGGTGCTCATCCCCGCGCCCGACTATCCGCTGTGGACCGCGAGCGCGGCGCTGGCCGGCGGCCGACCGGTGCACTACCTGTGTGACGAGGCCAGCGGGTGGTTGCCCGACCTGGCCGACCTCGCGGCGAAGATCACCCCGCGGACCAAGGCGATCGTCGTCATCAACCCCAACAACCCCACGGGAGCGGTCTACCCCCGTGAGGTGTTGTTGCAGATCGTCGAGTTGGCCAGACAGCACGAACTCGTTCTCATGGCCGACGAGATCTACGACAAGATCCTCTACGACGACGCGGTCCACGTGTCGCTCGCTTCACTCGCGCCGGATGTCTTCTGCCTGAGCTTCAACGGGCTCTCCAAGGCCTACCGAGTCGCGGGCTTCCGGTCCGGGTGGATGGCGATTTCGGGCCCCCGGCACCACGCGCGGTCGTTCATCGAGGGTCTCAACATCCTGGCCAACATGCGGCTGTGCGCCAATGTGCCCTCGCAGCACGCTATTGCGACCGCGCTGGGCGGCTATCAATCGATCACCGAACTGGTGTTGCCGGGGGGGCGCCTGCTCGAGCAGCGCAACCGGGCGTGGGAACTGCTCAACCAGATTCCCGGCGTGAGCTGCACCAAGCCGGGCGGGGCGCTCTATCTCTTCCCGCGCCTTGACCCTGCGGTGCACAAGATTCAGGACGACGAGCGGTTCGCTCTCGACTTGGTCCGCGCTCAGAAGATCCTCGTCGTGCAGGGCACCGGCTTCAACTGGCCCGCGCCCGACCACTTCCGGATCGTCACCCTGCCTCACGTCGAGGATCTGGAGGAGGCCATCGAGAGGATCGGGATCTTCCTGGCCAGCTACCGGCAGTAGATCCTCCTGCCCGTGACCCGTGACCCGTGGTCGACGGTGGCTGGTCGCGCGGACCGGCCGCTCACCGCACCTAGTCCAGCCGCAACCAATCCATCCGCACCCAATCCACCCGCACCAATCCAGCCGCAACCAGTCCAGCCGCAACCAGTCCAGCCGCACCTAGTCCAGCCGCACCTCCAGCCATCGCGACGATCCCCCAGGTCACCGATACGCCGGCGACTGCCGGGCAGACTCCACCCGTTGCTCGCTTGCTGCGCGTTCGTGGAAGTGGACGGTCTTGGCGCCTCGGGTGTCGAGGCCGCCCGGGTTGTCGGGGTTGTCGGTGGTGGTGTGGTGTCGGTGGTGGGGGTTGTGGATCAGCCGGTGGTGGTAGCCACACAACGGGATGGCTTGGTCCAGGTCGGTGAGCCCGCCTTTCGACCAGGGCTGCTGGTGGTGCAACTCTGACCACGCGAACGGCCGGTCACACCCATCTGCAGCGCACGTGTCATAGATGAGGGCGAGGGCGGTGCGTTGCGGGTCGCTGAAGAACCGGTGATGTCGGCCGAGGTCGAGGACCTGCCCGGGTCCACCCAGGACTGCGGGGAGGATCCCGGCTTGGCAGGCGATCCGCCGCGCGGCACTGGCCGAGATCAACGTGCCGGTGTCGGTGCTGGCGGCACCGGCACTGGGAGTCATCTCCAACAGCGTCCCGGTGCTCTCCCGGACCGATTGCTGCACCAGTGCCGCCTGTGCAGCGCCGACGGCTTGCTCGATGGTCATCGTGACGATCACGGTGGCAGCGACTTTGCCGGTGAGCCGTTCGGTGTCCAAGTGCTCGATCAACTCCGTCAGAGCCCGTCCGCGGCGGTGCGCCCAGTCGATATCGGCCCAATCCGCGTTCCGACCCGCCCCCCGACCCGCACCGACACCAACGGCCGTCTGCCCAGCGGCCTCAGCCGAGTCACTGGGCGTGCCGAGGCGGGGCAGCGTCGCGGCGCCCGGGGTTGGGTGGCGGGTGGAGGCGTGTAGGTCGGCAGCGACCGACCCGTCACTCAGGTCACCAGCAGCGGTCTGACCATCAACGAGTAGCGCTTCGGCGGCTTGGCGGAGGTGATCACGCCGGGGTGCGGTCATCGACTGCAACACCTTCCCCAGCATCCGCGCAGTGAACGTCGGCAACAACGCCTGCAGCTTCGTGGTCCCATCCCCGAGGTCTTGCATGGTGACCGCCGCCAACCGGTACGCCCGACACTCCTGATCCACCAGTTGGGCTTCGACATGCTCAGCGACCTCAGCGGCAGACCGTTCGGCGTCGGCGAGGGCGAACTTCGCCGCCCGATAGAACCGGCCCGGGTTCAATTGCTGCGCCTTCTGGACCAGGGAGGTTTCGACCTTGGCCCGCTCAACGTCAGTCAACGTCTCCGGGAGTTTGTCCATCGTCGAGGCGATAATCCCCCACACTCGGCTAGAGACGTCACCGGCGTCGAACGCCGCCCGGGTCACCGCCAACCCCTCACCATCCAACGCGGTGGCCAACTGCACCTTCCGCGCCGCATCAGCCCCACCACTCCGGGTCGCTGACGCCACCCACGCTGAAGTCGAGGAATGCCCGGTCCGGCGATGCACCTGCTGCCGGTCAGCCCGAGCCACCAACGCCAACCGCAGTGCCTCCACCCGGCGAGCGATCCGCTCCACCTCACCAATATCCGCAGCGCCGACAACCACCCCAGCGTCCGGGTCAGCCAACCGGGCATGCACCTGGTCCACCAGTGCATGCAGCGCACCCGTCGGCACCCCCACCACCACAGCCGACCCACGCGAAGGCGACCCACCCCGCAACACCGCGCCGGACGGCATACCGCCGCCTGGCTGCGAGTCCAACGAAGTGATCGTCATAGCACGAGTGTACTACGACAGGTGTTCGACTGCAAGACCTATCTGACCTATCAGCACATCTCTAACACGGGTCGGCGGCGATCTGGGCGGCGAGGTGGCCGCCGCCGTAACCGTTGTCGATGTTGACCACGCCGATGCCGGGAGCGCAGGCGTTGAGCATGGACAGCAGCGCCGCGACCCCGCCGAAACTCGCTCCATAACCCACCGACGTCGGCACCGCCACCACCGGGGCCGAGACCAGGCCCGCGACGACGGCGGGCAATGCCCCGTCCATCCCGGCGACGACGACGATGGCCCGGGCCGAGCGGAGCAGGTCCAGGTGGCCGAGCACTCGATGCAATCCGGCCACGCCGACGTCGGCCACGAGCGTGGCCTCGCGGCCGAGATGCCGGGCGGTGAGCAGGGCCTCCCGCGCCACGGGCAGGTCGGAGGTGCCGGCGCACACGACGACGACGAGCCCGCCGGTCGGCTGCGGTCGCACCGGCGGCCAGGCCAGCAGCCGCGCGACCTCGTCGTGGAAGGCGTCGGGCAGCACCCGCGTGACCGCGGCGGCGTGGTCGGCCCCCGCGCGGGTGAAGAGGGTGCACGGCATACCGGCAGGAGCAGCGGCACCAGCGCCAGCGCGGGAGCCGGCGCCGGAACTCGCTCCGGCGTCAGCGCCCGAGTCGGCGCGCGCGAGCACCGCCCGGGAGGCCACCTCCCGGGCGATCGCTTCGACCTGGGCGGGGGACTTGCCCTCGCAGTAGACCGCTTCCGGGTAGCCGCGGCGGGCGCTCCGCGCGAAGTCGAGCACGTGATCGGGGCCGTCAATCGCGGGCATGGGTCACCTCGACGAGGGGCAGCGTGAACGCGCCGGACTGGATGCCGCCGAGATCGAGCGCGACGAACCGAAACCCCGCGGCTCGCACCGCCCCGAGCAACAGTTCGCGCACCGGCGAGGCGACCGCGCGGGGCAGGTCGGTGTCGAGGAGCTCGACCCGGGCGACCTCGCCGTGATGGCGCACCCGCGAGTCGGCGAACCCCAGCTCGCGCAGTGCCGATTCCGCCTGCTCGATCTGGGCCAGCTTTTCGGGCGTGACCTCCGAGAAGTGCGGGATCCGCGAGGCGAGGCACGGGGCCGCGGGCTTGTCGGCGCACGGCATACCCCACGCGGCGGCCATCGCGCGCACGTCGGCCTTGGTCATCCCGGCGTCGGCGAGCGGGCGCAGCACCCCGTGGGCGGTCGCCGCGCGCGAGCCGGGCCGGTCGCGGCGCAAGACGTCGTCGGCGTTCTCCCCGTAGGCGAGCGCCGTCAGACCGTGCTCGGCCGCGAGCGCGGCTGTGACGGTGAAGAGTTCGTCCTTGCAGTGGAAGCACCGGTCGGGGCCATTAGCCCGGTATGCCGTCCGGTCGCCTTCCCGGGTCGGGGCCTCGATCACCCGGGCGCCGATCAGGGCCGCCGTCTGATGGGCTGCGCGGCGCTCGTCGGCGGCCAGGCTGGGTGAGACGCCGAGGATGCCGAGAGCGCCCGCCGGGCCCAGGGTGCGCACCGCGATCGCGAGGAGCACCGCCGAGTCGACGCCCCCGGAGTAGGCGACGCCGAGGCGACCGACTCCCGCGAGGCAGGCCTGCGCGCGGGCCAGCTTGGCGACCAGCTTGGCGTCCAGCTTGGCGTCCAGCTTGGCGTCCAGATCGATGTCGAAGGCTGCCTCGGGAGGGTGGGCGGACGGCATACCGGAAGTTTCGCTCATGCGCGCTCCTTCGGTATGCCGGGCAGCCACCGGGCGCGCAGGTGGTGGGCGGCCATCTTGGGCTGGCGGTCGCGGGTGAAGGCGCCCTTCTTGTTGCCGCCGACCCGCATGATGCCGGCGGTCGTCATGAAGTCGGCGAAGTTCCACATGTGCTCGCCGACGACGGCGGGGCAGGCGTCGAAGACCTCGTGGTTCATGTCGAGGTAGGCGAGTTGGTATTCCTCCGACCAGGGTTGGGCCGGGAGTTGGTGGTGGCCGGCGTAGGTGTCGGCGCCGTATTCGGTGATGATGATCGGCTTGCCGTCGCTGGCCCACCCATCGAGCTCACGCGTGAAGGCGATGCGCGCGTTGGCGAGGTCGTTGGTCTGGACATACCAGCCGTAGTAGCGGTTGATCATGACGACATCGGCGAACTGGGTCACTCGACAGCGGCCGTGCGGGGCGAGCATGACGTTGACGAAGCCGACCGGGCGGGTCGGATCGGCGGCGCGGGCGACGTCGAAGAGGGGCCGGAAATAGTCCTCGGCGCCCTGGGTGTCGGACTCCGGCTCGTTGGCGATCGACCAGAGCACGACGCAGGGGTGGTTCTTGTCGCGGGCGATCAGGTCGCGGATGACCTGGGCGTGCACCTCACGGGTGACGTCGTTGGTCGTCTCGGGGCTGAAGGTGACATAGCCCTGGCCGCCGAAGATGCCGCCGCCGAGACCCTGGTTGAGGCCGACCGCGGGCGTCTCGTCGATGACGACCAGGCCATGCCGGTCGGCGTAGTCCATGACGTCTTCGGAGTAGGGGTAATGCGAGGTGCGGAACGAGTTGGCGCCGACCCACTGCAGCAGCTCGACGTCGCGGATCATGCTGGCGTCGCAGTGCGCCTTGCCGATCGTGATGTGGTCCTCGTGCATGCCAAAACCCTTGAAATAGAAGGGCTTTCCATTGATGAGGAACTCTGTGCCGCGCACCTCGACGGTGCGCACGCCGACGCTCTGGTGATAGTCGTCGAGGAGGTCGTCGCCGTCGAGCAGCCGGACATGCAGGTCATAGAGGTAGCCGTCGCCCGGGCCCCACAGGTGCACGCCGGGGACGGTGAGCGTGCCCTCGGCGCCCGTACCGCTCGTGACGAGGGCCCCCTCGGCGTCGGTCAACTCGACAGTGACGGTGAGCCTGTCAGCGGGAGTCGACTGGACGGCATACCCGATGTGTCCCGTGCTGCCCTCGACACCGGTGGTCACGGTGATGTCGGTGAGGTGCGCGGGCGCGGTGCTGTAGAGCCAGACCGAGCGATGGATGCCGGCGTAGTTGAAGAAGTCGTGCCAGTAGACCTGGCGCGGGCCGGCCGGGGTCGACTCGATGACGCCGGGCGGGATGGTCTGGAAGGACAGCCGGTTGTCGACGGCCACGGTCAGGCGCACCGGGGTGCCGGGTGCGCGCGAGGCGAGGTATGCCGTGAGGTCGGCATCGAAGGGCAGATAACCGCCCTGGTGGGAGACGATCTCCACGTCGTCGGCCCAGACCGTGGCGCCGTGAGTGGCCGATTCGAAGCGCACGAGGACGCGACGGCCGTCCCAGCCGCGGGGGATGCGCACGGTGGTTTGGTACCACACCTCTCCGATGTGGTCGTGGGCTTCGCGGGTGGTGAACAGGTCGTTGTAGCTCGCTGGGACGGCCATCTGGAGGGCGCCGGGGCGCAGGGCGAGACGTTCGCGGAACCATCCCTCGGTGCGGCCCACGCCCTCGGGGTCGAAGACGAAATCCCACAGGCCGTCGAGCTTGCGGCGTTCGCGGGTCGCAGTGTCCTGGGGGCGCAGCATGGGAGGTCCTTCCGTCGAGTCCTCCCCCCAGTAGGCGCTCCCGGTATGCCGTGCGGCAACCAGTTGCCAGGTCTTGTCATGGGCGGTGGTCGCCTGGGCCCGGCTCGCCGTCGGGGGCTACCGCCAGGCACCTTGCCAGCGCCATTTCCCCGTCACGCTGACTGCCGACGTTTGCGACTCTTTGGTAACGTGGTGAGACGAGTGGATGGTGTTGAATTCCCTGAGTCGCCACCGGGTGGTCAATCGTCACTTCCAAGCAAAGGACCTTGACTCTATTCACTAGCTCTCATCGAAAGCGTCGCCTGGCATCGAAAGGCTTGCCTGGGTCGAGCGGCGGCTAGTTGGTGCCGGCGTGGTGATCGGGATTTGGGGAATCTATGCTGTCCGGTAAGCGACTCCTTCTGTCGCTCATCCTCGTCGCCCTCATTCTCAACCTGTTCATGTTTCCAATACTGTTCCTTTGGCAAGAAGATGGGAGATGTCAACAATATGCCGCTTGGACCCAGGACGTCATCAACTCGGTTGGAGCATCAGACTCAAACGCCTCGTGGGGAGTGATTGGTATTACCGGGCCGTGCATGACTTCTGATGCACCCCCGACCGTTGTTTATGAGGTGACTCGGGGCTCATGCGCTGAGGCTACCCGGGCGGTGGCCGTTCGCCTCGAATCCATCAGCAAAATGGCCCCAGAGCGTCGTAGGATTGGCAAGTGCTACTCGAGTGAGGACGGGCAGCCGCGCTTCGAGGTGTGGAACTCTACGGTCGAGGTCTCCTGAGGCCTCTCAGAGTTGTTTCTCGTTAAGCAGTGCCAGCGATCCGCGAGGGAGGGCTTGGACATGTCAGTCATCGTGGTGCACCGTCCTCGCGAGCTCTGGATCAATCACTTTGGCAAATTCACAATACTGGTCAATGGCAAGATCGTGGGCAAGGTCAAGCGAGGCGAAACAAGGACCTTCTCCGGGGTGTCGCCCGGCCCTGTCCGCGTTCGCGCCGTCATAGACTGGCTGGGTTCGCGCACCATCATCCTGAACCTGTCCGACCATGACGTGGCGCACTTGGAGGTCACCAATGGATCGCTGCTAGCGCTTCTCGACGAGCGGGAACACTATCTCGATCTGCGCTTGACGCCAGAGAGCAGTCGATTCGAGAAGCCCGACCTGGCCGTCACCGCGTCGCCTGAGTCCGCTCCGGACGACGGTCGTCGCCATCTCAGGCGAGGGGCCAAGATCTTGGCAGCGACCGTCGCGGCCACGGCGGTGAGTTATCGCCTCTACCCCGATATGCCGTTTGTCTGGGGAGCATGGCTCACGGTCGGCACGGGGAATCTCATGATCGGTCTGTATCGCAGGTCGCAAGTCAAGGCAGGCGGGAGGGCCGCCCCCGAGTGAGGTCAGGGATCGATGTGGTGCCCAGCTCGTTTGCGCGACTATCGAGCGGCCTCCTGCCCAACTCGTCGACCTGCTCACGGCTGCTGGCGGTCGGGTCTCGACAGCGGGGTATGTCTACCTGCACGATGGTCGGTGTCAAAACGAGCCAAGGATGAAGCACTTGAATGCTAAGCAGACCTATAGACTTTCAATGTTCACGGGTGCAATAATCTTCGCCATCTCCACAATATGGACTATTGTCGAAGTAGCAGCCGGATCGCGCACATTTTGGGATCTGTCGTACATTCCCGCCTTTTACTTGATCGTTCAGGTCTATCTTGCTTTCCCCCGGTACGTGGCTCAAGAGGAATTCAAGACCCAGAATCTCGCCTTTATCCCCTGACTTGATTCCCCAATCAATGAGCGCCGACCGGTCACTTACGCCGATGCCAGCGGAGGGGGCCACGACCACGAGTTACGACATTGCTGGGCGGGTGGCCACCAGGTCGAGTGCGTCTGCTGGTGGCGGGGTCTCGACGGTGGGGTCCTCGTACCAGGACGATGGTCGGGTGTCGACGGAGGCGGTGTTGACTGGATTCTGATGAGCCTCCAGACCCTGAACGGAGATCAGCTAGCAGAATTCGATGAGGACTTTGGTGATGGCGTCAGGGGCGGAAGCATAGTAAGTGCAACTCTTTGATCGATCCAGAAAGGGTGGACAGTGACGAATGCCATGAATCGCTATAGGATGGCTAATGCGGCTGGCCTTGTCGTGCTCATTCTGCAGGGCGCATGGGTAGTTGCGGAAATACTTGGCGGCGCGCGCGCCTTATGGGAATTGGCCATAATACCTGCATGCTATGTGATTCTTCAACTCTTCTTGGTTCTACCGCGGACGATAGCCAATCAGCACTTTGAACCGAAGAATCTCATCTTTATACCGTGACTTGACTCGCCAATTCGCGAGCGCCTAACGGCGTACGTGGTCGGAGCACTGTGCGAGGCCAGGACCACGAGTTATGGCATTGCTGGGCGGGTGACGGCCAGTTCGAGTGTTGCTGCTGGTGGTGGGGTGTCGACTGTGGGGTATGAGTTCTTGGATGATGGTCGGGTGTCGACGGTGTCGTTGAACGGCATACAGGTTGCTGCGGTCGCGTATGACGCGGCGGCGCAGGTGTCGGGTGTGACCTATGGGCCGGTGGGGTCGCCGGTGATCGGGTTGGGGTCGTTGGTGCGGACTGCTGCCGGGGCGGCGAAGGCGCAGTCGTGGTCGGTGGGGGCTCGGGTGTTGTCTGAGGTGGTGGTTCGGTCGCAGGCTGGGCGGGTGACTCGGGTTCAGGCGACTGATAGTGGTGCGGCGGCGAATGTGGTGGATTGGTCGTATTCGTTTGATGCGGTGGGTCGGCTCACTTCAGCGGTGTTGGCTGCGGCGGGGACGCGGCCGGTGGTGACGTTGGGGTATGGGTATGCCAGTGCGGGTGGGTGTGGTGCTGATCCTGCCGCGGGGAAGAACGGGTCTCGGACCAGCACGACGCGTCAGGTCGGCGGCGGGACGGTTGCTGTGTCGGCGTATTGCACGGATGGTGCGTCGCGGTTGACTGGGGTCACCAGTGGCACGGGTGGGTTGAGTGTGGATCCGGCGACGATTGTGTATGACGGGCATGGCAACGCGACCCAGGTGGGGTCTCAGTCGTGGTGGTATGACGGCGCGGATCGGGTGACCGGCACGTCCACCGGGGGGACCCCGTCGCAAACGGTGTCGTATGTGCGGGATGTGTTGGGTCGTGTCGCGTCACGGTCGGCTTCGGGTGTGGAGGCTTCGACGGTGCGGTATGGGTTCACGGGTACGGATGATTCGCCGGATTTGTTGTTGACCGCTGGTGGTGCGGTGGTGGAGCGGTATGTCGTTGCCGGGTGGGGTGTTGCACCGCAAGGGGTATGCCGTGGGCGCGACCGGTTCGTGGTCGGTGTCGAACCTGCATGGTGATGTGATCGCGACGGTGTCGGGTGGGGCGGTGACGGCGGGGTGTGTGTATGACCCGTTCGGTCAACCGCTCAACCCTGCCAGTGGGGTGGTGGATACGACGGCGGTGCCGGCTACCCGGGCGGGTACTGGGACCACTGATGGGTGGGCTGGGGTGTTCCAGCGGGGGTATGAACACACGGGAGGGTTGAGCCAGACCTTGATGGGTGCCCGGACGTATCTGCCGGCGTTGGGGATGTTCACGGCCACCGACCCGGTCGCTGGTGGTAACACCACCACCTACACCTACCCCCAAGACCCCATGAACTGTCAGGACTTCAGTGGCTTGAGATTGTGGGACGGGGCGACTGAGACGACTGTCGGCCTGAGAGGGGCCCCACGCGCGAAGGTGAGGCCGCGCATTCGCGCTGAGGGGCCTCACGACATAAATCCTACAGAGGATGACAAGTGTCGCAGAAATATCATAAACTGCGCCATTTATCCAGTTACCTAGTTCGAGGCCAAGAGTTACGCTGACGCAAATCGTGGGTATAGCGGGCTGAATGACGATCAGTATCAGGCGGTTCGCCACATCATGTGGCAAGCGATTCTGACGCAAAGGCTGGGTGTTGACGAAGCGAGGCAATGGGGCGAAGCCCATGAGGGGTTGGGCAGGTCGATCGACTCAGCTGCCGATAGATTGAATAACGCAACAGGACGGGCTGTCGGAATATGCCTCACGTCGCAATCGACGACTTATGACGCCATTGAGAGCGCGCGGATGATGATGGATTGGGGCATCTATGCTGTTCGGTAAGCGTCGCCTTCCATTGCTCATCCTGCTCGCACTCATTCTGAACCTACTTATGTTCCCCGTATTGTGGATATGGCGTGAAGACGGCCGATGTCAGCAGTATGCTGCATGGGCCGGCGCTGTGATCTACTCAGGGGGGGCGTCAGGACCAGACGCCTCGTGGGGAGCGATCTCAGTCACAGACCCATGCATGAGTTCGTCCTCGCGGCCGACCGTTGTCTATGAAGTGACCCGAGGTTCATGCACAGACGCCGTTCGGACAGTCCAGGATCGTCTCCAATCTGCCAACAAGTTGCCCCTCCAGCGTCGTACGCTCGGGAAATGCTATCTCGGCGAAACAGGAGAATGGCGATTTGAGATATCGGATGCAACGGTAGAAGTATCATGAACGATGGACCCGGTGGGCGAAACCGTGTCGCCTGTCCGACCGGGTGGAGGCTAGTCAATGGGGTTGTCTTCGCTCGGAAGAAGCTAAGCGAGGAAGAGAAGAATCACGAATCTGTGCACACGCTTCAGTGGTGGCATTTCATGACACAGCCGGCAGGGTCCGTCTCTTTCATAATCGCATATGCAGCTACCGGAGGAAATGCCTGTGCGAACTACTTTGAGATCCAGGCCGGACTTGCCGATGGGGCCTACGCATGTTAAGCGCTGCCCGCGCAGCCGCGTCCGCTGCTCGCCGCTGGGCACTCCTAGCTACAGTCCTCTCCCCTGGCCGCTTGCGTTCCCACTCTACCCAGGAGTCGACCAGTCGCGTTTTCCTTGGAGTCTAAGGAATCTCTGTTGTCGTCAATGCGTGTGCAGGATGGTCGCCGACTCGGGCAAAAATAGCTGAGCAGGCCTCCGACGGGAACTTCGCTGAACCGTCGTGGACGGCCTCCAACTATCTTGGCCTCTCGCGGACTCGGATTCCTTTGAATGGTAGTTTTTGGAAAGAAGTCAATGGACGCTATGACGTACAGAACAATCTAATGGTACAAGTCTTTGATAAGAACGGATTCTATGAGATCGGCTTCTGGTATGGCCGTCGCTTGCCTGAAAGGCAGGTCGCGGACAATACACTAGTCATGTTCGATGATGATGGTAACCCCTCTTACATCACCGAAGCGGATTTTGCGAAAATAAGCGGCTGTCCGACAAAGAGCAGTACGAGTATCTCCCAGTAGGCTTGATGGCGGGTCTCGACTGGGGGTATGCGTTCTTGGATGATGGTCGGGTGTCGACGGTGTCGTTGGACGGCATACAGGTTGCTGCGGTCGCGTATGACGCCGTGGCGCAGGTGTCGGGTGTGACCTATGGGCCGGTGGGGTCGCCAGTCATCGGGTTGTGAGGTTGACCCCGTTGGGTGGACATCTTGATCGCCAGGTTCGGCGTGGCAGGGAAGGATGCCCTCATGGGTGCGAAGAGGAAGAGTTACACCCCGAAGTACCGGCAGGAAGCTGCTCGTCTGGTGATCGATACCGGTCGCACGATCGTTGAGGTCGCGCGGGAGATCGGGGTCGGGAGCAGTTGCTGGGTCGGTGGGTGGCGATCGAGCGGTCACGGATGGACGATCCGCCGCCAGCGGTCGACGTGAACGAGCGGGCCGAGTTGGAGCGGTTGCGTCGGGAGAATGCCGAGTTGCGGATGGATCGGGAGTTCCTGAAAAAGGCGGCGGCCTTCTTCGCCGCGGAGACCTCGAGCCCGAGCGGGCGTTCGCGGTGATCGACGCGGAGAAGGCCACCACGAGGATGACGATCGGGCGGATGACTGAGTTGCTGGGGATGTCCCGCTCCGGCTTCTACGCGTGGTCGGCGCGTCAGGACGCGCCCCTGGGCCCGCGGCAGGCGCAGCGGGAGGATCTGCTGGTGAAGATCAAGGTCGCCCATGACGCGTCCGACGGGGTCAACGGGGCCCCGCGGATCACCGCGGACCTGCGCGAGACCGGTGAGGTGGTTTCGGTGAAGACGGTGGCGAAACTGATGCGGGCCAACGAGATCCGCGGGATCAGCCCTCGCCCGTGGCGGCCCGTGACCACCATCGCCGATACCACCGTGCACACCATCCCCGACCTGGTCGAGTCCGCGCAGCGTCGCGCGGTCACCTTCCGCGAGGGTCGGACCGCCGGGGTGATCTTCCACGCCGACGGCGGCTGCCAGTACACCTCCGCCCAACTCGCCCAGGTCGCAGAAGACCTCGATGTACGCCTCTCGGTCGGACGGACCGGGGTGTGCTGGGACAACAGCCAGCAGGAAAGCTTCTGGTCCACCTTGAAGACCGAGCACTACAACCGTTACACCTTCGCCACCCGCGCGGAGGCCATCGCCTCGGTCACCACCTGGATCGAGCAGATCTACAACCGACGCCGCCGGCACTCAAGCCTCGGCCAGACCAACCCGGTAGCCTACGAGCACCAGCTCACCACCGCGGCACAAGCCGCTAACCGATGTCCACGAAACCGGGTCAACCCCACCGACGAAAGATCGAGGCTAGAGGGGTATACAAGGTCGCCGTGGATCACGACGATTCGGGGATTCTCGACATGGTTTCTGCTGCTACCGTTTGGAACGGCGAGGGCGCTCGCCGTGGTGGGCAAAATACGGAAGGCAGATGCGATCGCTGCCGCCAAAGGGTGTGCCCAACATCGGGAAAGCAAATAGAGCGGCTCGCGCTTCTGCTGTGAGAGCTGAACGCGCTTGGCAAGCGATCCAAGTTACGCGCGCGGAGCGCATTGACGTGATGCCAAATGTATCAGCAAATGGACTACGGGACTGGGTACGTCAAAGCTTTTCGACTGCGGTCAGGTGTCCGCGTCGATGCGATCAACTTTAGTCAAGGCACATCTTCGAGCTTAAACCAGATTGAGAGGTGTCTTAAGCTACGTGATGTCCAGTTCCCCCGGCGAACCCTTGAGTGGAGATGTGGTGAATTACGGGTCATGACCATTGCGAATATCGTGCAGTCGACCTTCGATCAATTCGCAAAGACGTTAGGAGCTCGAAAGAAGTCAGGATCATGGTACCTCGCGGGCCCAGATTCGATCGTGGTCCTCAACCTGCAGAAGTCTAGTTACTCCGAGCCGGTACTACATCAACATCGGGGTTTGGTTCACGGGACTGGGCCTGGCGAAGGACCCCAAGCCGACCCATTGCCACCTCCAGGCTCGCGCCGAGACTCTGCTTGAGGAAGCCGATCGCCCGCGGTTGGAGGAGCTATTGGCGGTGGGGAATGGTCGCGCACCGGGGGTTCACGAGCGGGAACTCCTCGAAGCCCTGTCCTCGCAGGTCCGCCCGTATGTTGAAGCTGGCCAGACTCTCGTCGGCCTGACCACGAGCGTCGGAAAGAGGCTTTTGGCCAAGTCGTTGCTGGACGGTGACGGTCAACGACTCCTCGCCAGCCAAGGCCTGTGGCTGTAGGTGAACTGTCCTCAGTCTTCCCGGATCGTGCTGGTCTCGCGACTGAAACTGGTCTTGTGGCACCCAGGGTGTACAGATGGAGTTCCGGAGGAGGACTGCCCGGAAGTTGTCAACCTGCTTCAGCAGTCAGGCCTTGCCACAACGGCCAGCCCTACCCGAGGGTGTGGGCGTGCACCGTTTAACGACGTCCGGGGCCGTGTCACGTCGGTGACCGCCCCGGCGTTCGGGACCGACACGCCCGCGACCGTGACCAGTTCGTATGCCCTGAATGGTGATCCGGGGTGGTGAGAGTGTACCGGTGATTCGCCGGACTTGTTGTTGACTGCTGGTGGTGCGGTGGTGGAGCGGTATGTGTCGTTGCCGGGTGGGGTGCTGAACCGCAAGGGGTATGCCGTGGGCGCGACCGGTTCGTGGTCGGTGTCGAACCTGCATGGTGATGTGATCGCGACGGTGGAGGATGGGTCGGTGACGGCGGCGTTTGTGTACGACCCGTTCGGTCAACCGCTCAACCCTGCCAGTGGGGTGGTGGACACGACGGCGGTGCCGGCTACCCGGACGGGTACCGGGACCACGGATGGGTGGGCCGGGGTGTTCCAGCGGGGTATGAACACACCGGAGGGTTGAACCAGACCTTGATGGGTGCCCGGACGTATCTGCCGGCGTTGGGGATGTTCACGGCCACCGATCCGGTTCCGGGTGGTAACACCACCACCTACACCTACCCCCAAGACCCCATCAACCACGCCGACTACACCGGCACGATGCTCAGCGACGGACCGTCTGGATCGACTCTGAACATCCCCCTCAGTCTGCCAGGATGGAAACCCTTCAACCCCAGAGGGGCGATTCTAAGCGCGGAACCTTCCAAGAGTCGCGAACGTATAAGATAATTCAAGCCGCCGTGGGGGTCTACAGTTTCAGGACGTTGATTTCGAGTATAGGGTGGCTGGGCCAAAGGAGAGGCCGACCTCGCTATCCAATCTCTCCAGGAGTTTGGCGCCGGAACTGTTGACTCTTACGTCGCGGCGCAGTACGCATCCTCACCTTCCTATCAAGGACGTCACCGTGAGTTCTATCCGTCCATCGTCCATGCGACCAAAGGAACCGTAGTGATCGGCTTTTTCGCCACGCTCGTTGATTATGCAATGGATCCACCTAATGCACATGGGCCATTCGTAGACCAATACGTGTGGGTAGCGGGTGCTGGCGACAGTGTGTCGGGAAGTCTTATCGCCTGCCCGACTTGCGGATGGTAGTCACATGAACAAGGCTGAAAAGGGACGGCCGACCAGGAGGTCGCTCTTCGACATAGGCTACTGGCGAATATACATAACCATCGCTGCCGTCGAGATCATGGCGCCTATCCTCGGGTTTCAACTCATGCGCTCAGAAGAGTCAGGGCGGGGTGCCTGCTTCATTGTCGGTGGTGCGGGCCTGATCGGGTTCACTATCTATTGGCTAAGGCTTCCTGTTAAGAAGGGCAGGTAGGGAATGCGAAGGACCTGCAACGAAGCGCCAGGGCCAATTGTATACACGGTGATCGTTGAGACTCGCGTGCATCGGGTTCCCGAAAAGTGTGCCGGGACGTGGCTGCCGACGGCATACAAGGTGCTGAGGTGACCTGACGCGGCAGAGGAAGGACCTGCTGGTGGCGGGGTCTCGACTGTGGGGTATGCGTTCTTGGATGATGGTCGGGTGTCGATGGTGTCGTTGGACGGCATACAGGTTGCTGCGGTCGGGTATGACGCGGCGGCGGAGGTGTCGGGTGTGACCTATGGGCCGGTGGGGTCGCCGGTGATCGGGTCGGGGTCGTTGGTGCGGACTGTTGCCGGGGCGGCGAAGGCACAGTCGTGGTCGGTGGGGGCTCGGGTGTTGTCTGAGACGGTGGTGCGGTCGCAGACTGGGCGGGTGACTCGGGTTCAGGCGACTGATTCGGCGGCGGCAGTGAATGCGGTGGATTGGTCGTATTCGTTTGATGCGGTGGGTCGGCTCACTTCAGCGGTGTTGGCTGCGGTGGGGACGCGGCCGGTGGTGACGTTGGGGTATGGGTATGTCGGTGTGGGTGGGTGTGGTGCTGACCCGGCCGCGGGGAATGGGTCTCGGACCAGCACGACGCGTCAGGTCGGCGGCGGGACGGTTGCGGTGTCGGCGTATTGCACGGATGGTGCGTCGCGGTTGACTGGGGTCGCCAGTGGCACGGGTGGGTTGACGGTGGATCCAGCGACGATTGTGTATGACGGGCATGGGAACGCGACCCAGGTTGGGTCTCAGTCGTGGTCGTATGACGGCGCGGATCGGGTGACCGGCACGTGAAAGCCACCAAGCTTCAGGGCTTTTTTGTCTGGCCAACACCTGTCGTCTACAATTTTGTTGAAACTTCTATCATAGACCAGACGCATTGCCTAACCCGATTCGTGCAGGCATCCCGACATTTGTCTCTGTGGTCCGCGGCGTGGTGTGTCAACCACGCACAAATGGCTAGCCGAGCACGAATGGCAGTCCTGTTCTCAGACCTTGAGTACAACGGAGTGAGTGAATGGTCGAACCGCGGAATCTCGGTGTACCCCGCCGGCGCGCCCCTTCAGGCGTCAGTGGTCGGGGGGTTCGATGGCAAGCCTCTCGACGGTAACATATTCGTCAAAGTTCGCAACGATTGGATCGTGCTATCGCCTGAGGATAATCGACAATGTCTCATCGCGACCTGGGTGTATGTCGTCAATTGTGCTGTCGGCGGGCTCTCTGGCGCGGATGCTGCGTCGCTGGCGGACTATTTACGCCGCAATTTCGGTGCCTATCGTTGGGTGTCTCAGGAGCGTCAGGATCGTCAGTCGAAGGTGTGGGCTCGGGTGGTTGCCGACATCGATGAAGGGGGTGTGGCGCGGACACGGATCGAGGCATCACTTGACCGGGTCGAGTGGGAGCAGTTGGGAGAGGATTTCCCTGCGCGGGCTGACCTGTTCGCCTTGACTCAGGTGATGAAGACGATCCGGTTGGTCCATGGGCGGCTGAAGTTCGAGCCGAAGTTCGCCTCGTCGGTGTGGGTGAAGGGCACCGCGGTCACTCCACGACCCGAGGCGTTCCACTTCGAGCCCTTTGACGTCGACCTCAAGGCGTGGGCCGCGGAACGGGACAGTCAGGGCCAAACGTGACCGTTGAGACTCGCGTGCAACGCGTTCGCGAAGGTTGTGCCGCAGGGGTTGGGCTGCCGACGGCATACAAGGTGCTGGGGTGTCGTGCCGCGGCGGCGGAGGGTTCGGGGGAGCAGCGCTGGTGTCACCAGGAGTACGGGTGGGTTGAGTGTGGATCCGGCGACGATTGTGTATGACGGGCATGGCAACGCGACCCAGGTGGGGTCTCAGTCGTGGTGGTATGACGGCGCGGATCGGGTGACCGGCACGTCCACCGGGGGGACCCCGTCGCAAACGGTGTCGTATGTGCGGGATGTGTTGGGTCGTGTCGCGTCACGGTCGGCTTCGGGTGTGGAGGCCTCGACGGTGCGGTATGGGTTCACGGGTACGGATGATTCGCCGGATTTGTTGTTGACCGCTGGTGGTGCGGTGGTGGAGCGGTATGTGTCGTTGCCGGGTGGGGTGTTGCACCGCAAGGGGTATGCCGTGGGCGCGACCGGTTCGTGGTCGGTGTCGAACCTGCATGGTGATGTGATCGCGACGGTGTCGGGTGGGGCGGTGACGGCGGGGTGTGTGTATGACCCGTTCGGTCAACCGCTCAACCCTGCCAGTGGGGTGGTGGATACGACGGCGGTGCCGGCTACCCGGGCGGGTACTGGGACCACTGATGGGTGGGCTGGGGTGTTCCAGCGGGGGTATGAACACACGGGAGGGTTGAGCCAGACCTTGATGGGTGCCAGGACGTATCTGCCGGCGTTGGGGATGTTCACCGCCACCGACCCGGTCGCTGGTGGTAACACCACGACCTACACCTACCCCCAAGACCCCATCAACAAGCGAGACTACACCGGCACGATGCTCAGCGACGGACCGTCTGGGTCCACTCTGAACATCCCCCTCAGCCTGCCAGGATGGAAACCCTTCAACCCCACGAAAGCTGCGAAGACCGGCACGTCAAAGGCGCCCAAAGGCGACCGACGAAATACCCCAGGCAACAGCGTCTACATCCCGCCACGCATCGATCCAATGAAATATTCTCAATCCGGGAAGATTGCAATTGAACGCGAAAACTTCCTGGTCGTTGTCGATGCAGAGTGGGTTCCTCTGGGTGCAGATTATGCAGGAATAACTATTGGAAACATCTATCTCAAGAAGCACCCTGGGGTCGCAAGTCGCGCCGAAATCCAACATGAATCCGTGCATATGATGCAGTGGCTCATCCTTGGGCCGGGCTTCTTCTCCACAAGCTACATGCACGAGCTGATGAAGACTGGAAGCAACGCATGTTTCAACATGTACGAGATCCAGGCGGGCTTGGCGGCAGGCAACTACCAGTGTTGAAGGTTAACTCAAGGGGTGTGGCGATCCTTGCCGCACTCGTGGCCCTAGGTTCGTGCACGCTCACGCCCAACCGTCCGGTTGACGTGGGAATGAGATTCACGTTGGGAGACGAGGCGATTGCGATTAACCTCTGTCCCGGCGAGGTGCCGACAAAGATAGAGATAGACGTGGCGCCCGACGGGAAGCTTGGTGAAACGGTGTGGGTCGGCATTGACTACACCGGATCGGCCAACCCTGGATTAAATCTGATCCATCTCAAAGATTGGCACACGCAAACCGGGCATTATACTTTGGCAAGCCCTTTCCGTCTTACGGCCTACACCAATTTCCGCCATGGCGCGACGATGTGGAATCCCGATGCTACCAGCAGGCTCGACATTCCCGATGGCGCGATTCTCGTCTTTGCAAGCAACGAGTACCAGGTGCTGAGCACACAAGACTTCTCGGCGCAGTATCCCTCCCGCAATTGTCCATCGAGTTCGCATTCAGCAAGCGCGGGCTGAGTGCCATCAGTAGCATCCCCTGCTGGCAGGGCGTCTGGACGCGGGCCGAACGGCATACAGGAGCAGAGCAAAGAGGTCTCATGACAGAAGAGACAAGCACCAAAGTTGATTCATACGGGATTCTCCTCACGGTGGTGGCGGGACTGGTATCGCTCATCTGCTGCGTCTCGGTTGGCGTCAGTGCGGTAAGGACATCTGTGGAACCGGGGGCCGAGGACGTGATCTGGCCTACCTACGCCCTGGTTCCGGTCACGTATGTTTGGTGCCAGGTGATCTTCAGGGGATTCCGCCGCGGAACTGGCTTGACGAGGAGGCGGCGCAACTGGGCCTTCCTTCCGTGAACTCCCCTGACTCGGCGACTCTGCTGTTAACCGTAGGCGGGGTGGTCGTGGGTGGTCGCCTGATATCGTGAGATATCTGGAGGTGGTCGCAATGGCTGACGTGTTGATCCGAGACGTGCCGGATGTGGTCCTGGCCGGCGTCGATGCGCACGCGGCACGGTTGGGCCTATCCCGGGTTGAGTACATCCGTCGCCGGCTGGCGGCGGACGCAGCAACGGCGGACAGTGCCGTTTCGGCGGCAGATCTGACCGCGTTCGCCGACTTGGCTGGCGACCTGGGCGACCCCGAGGTGATGGGCGCCGCGTGGCAGTAACCCAGTGGCTTGCCGACAAGTCAGCACTGGTCCGACTTGGCCAGAGCCCGGACGCGGTGACGTGGGCCGAGCGGATCGAACGCGGCTTGGTGCGGGTCACCTCGATGACGCGGCTGGAGGTCGGCTACTCCGCGCGCAGCTGGGACGACGCTCGGGTGATGTTGACTCGCCCTCCGGTGTCGTCGATGCCGGTCGAATACCTCACGCCCACGGTCGAGGACCGTGCCGTGCAGGTCCAGCTGCTGTTGGCCCGCGAAGGACATCACCGGGCACCGTCGATTCCCGACCTGGTCATCGCGGCCGCCGCCGAACTCGCCGGTCTCACGGTATTGCACTCGGATAAGGACTTCGAGCTCATCGCGGCCCTCACCGGGCAGCCTCTCGAGCGTCTGAACGCCCAACATCTCACTCCAGTCCCGCGCTCTTGCAGTCGCGCCCGGAGATGGTGCCGCCAGTCGTCAGAGTCCCGGGAGAGCCACTCCCAGGTCGGCAACCGACATCGTGCGTTGCCAGCGCGACTCCGCCACGGCACGGGAATAGCTTGCCCCTCCAGGGTCCTGCGTCAGCCGGCCGTAGACTGAGCTGACTTCCTGGTACGTGCCCTGTTGACCTGGATTCGGGTTGCGCGCGAGGAAGAGCACCACATGGTCACCGACATGCGGATGCGAAGCCCCCTCGAATCGCACATCGATCCAGCCGGTAACGCGGGATGCGAGCTGCTTGTCAGCGTTCGCGGCGGCAAAATCGGCCGCAGGCACAAAGCCACCGTCTTCCCAGACAACGACTTGCGGCGCAGCCGGCCCGCGCCAGGACTGCTCGACCGACACAGTCAACTTGGTCCTAGCGAGCTGTCCGTCGAACACATAGGCCACGTCAGTCACGATCCCCCGCACCACGAGCTCTGAGCGTGCTGAACGTGCGAGTGCATCAATGGTGGGGAAGACATCTTTCAACGCAGCATCCAGGCGCACCGTCCCCACGATTGGACTTGGTGCGACATCGGCGCCCACATTGGGCGAGGTCGCCGTGGTTCTAATCTGTGTCAACGTGCTCGTCGAGTTGGGCGGAGAGGTGCAACTAGCACTCGCTCCCGCCGCCACCACGACTGCGACTAAGAGACTAGTAGAGGAAATTGATCCCATCGTTGTCGTCCTTTGTCGCTCGGGTGACGTTTGTTGAGCCAATGCCGGTATACATCAGTGACGTGGATGTGCTGACGTGGGCCAAGCCAAACACGTGCCCCATCTCGTGACCAATAACCCCCTTCTTGTTGGGGCAATTCGCGAACTCCCCATCGAGCAGTATCTTCGCCCACCACCAGTTCTGAGCAAAAGGATCGACCTGGGTGGTGTCTACGTACATTTGCGTGAGGCCCCACCAAGGGTTCACTGAGGACACTCTATAGGTATCCATGCGACTAGCACTCTTCGTTGTTGTTCGGTAATACACGATAGGATTCCCCACGCCCAAGTAGGGCGACGTGTGGACCCAATCGTACATTGCTGAAGCGACAGTCGAAAGAATAGCCGGAAGCAGAGGAGTCAACCCAGCAATATTGGGCGTGCGGCCCCAGTCGCCAACACCAAAAGCGAGTTTGTGGTTATTGAACGTGGCATAAGAATATGAGGGCGGAGCGCCGAGGAGCCCTCATGCCGGCGCAAGGCCCAACAGCACTGCAGTCGTAACCATCCGGTCCTTGAGCGTGTGCCATTTTATGTTGATATAGGCATCCCGTCAACCGCTTGTGTTTGACGGGCAACGGAACGCAAACCCAGGTTGGGTCTCAGTCGTGTTCCTATGACGGCGCGGATCGGCTGCCGGCACGACGACCGCGGGGATTGCCCGACTCACATGGTGACGTATGCGCGGGATGGGTTGGGTCGAGTCGCGGCACGGACGGCGTCGGGTGTGGAAGCCTCGACGGTGCGGTATGGGTTCACTGGTACTGATGATTCGCCGATCTGTTGTTGACGGCCGGTGGTGCGGAGGAGGAGCGGTATGCGCCGTTACGGGCGGGGTGTTTCACCGCAAGGGGTAAGTCGTCCAGGCCGCCAGCACGTGGTCGGTGTCGAATCTGCATTCAGCAAGCGAGGGCTGGGGAGCGACCCAAGGACGGAGATGTGCGTCCCTTGACAGCGCACGAGGTCGACCGCCTGATCGCCGAGCTGCCCACCTACCACGTGCCGGAAGGGAGCCACCCGCAGGCGTCGCTGGCCGGGCTGCACGACACAGTGCTACTCACCGCCCTTGCCGGGAGGAGGGTGGGGGCGGCCCGGGCAGGGCGGCGCACCAGTCGGTGATAGGAAGACGTTGATATCGTGAGATATCTGGAGGTGGTCGCAATGGCTGACGTGTTGATCCGAGACGTGCCGGATGTGGTCCTGGCCGGCGTCGATGCGCACGCGGCACGGTTGGGCCTATCCCGGGTTGAGTACATCCGTCGCCGGCTGGCGGCGGACGCAGCAACGGCGAACAGTGCCGTTTCGGCGGCAGATCTGACCGCGTTCGCCGACTTGGCTGGCGACCTGGGCGACCCCGAGGTGATGGGCGCCGCGTGGCAGTGACCCAGTGGCTTGCCGACAAGTCAGCACTGGTCCGACTTGGCCAGAGCCCGGACGCGGTGACGTGGGCCGAGCGGATCGAACGCGGCTTGGTGCGGGTCACCTCGATGACGCGGCTGGAGGTCGGCTACTCCGCGCGCAGCTGGGACGACGCTCGGGTGATGTTGACTCGCCCCCCGTTGTCGTCGATGCCGGTCGAACACCTCACGCCCGCGGTCGAGGACCGTGCCGTGCAGGTCCAGCTGCTGTTGGCCCGCGAAGGACATCACCGGGCACCGTCGATCCCAGACCTGGTCACCGCGGCCGCCGCCGAACTCGCCGGTCTCACGGTATTGCACTTGGACAAGGACTTCGAGCTCATCGCGGCCCTCACCGGGCAGCCTCTCGAGCGTCTGAACGCCTAAACGCCTAGCCCCTTCCGTCCAGGTCAGGCGATCAGGCCCAAGGGCAGACCCCAGCGGGAAGCCCAACCCACAGGCGTAGGCGACCACCCGGCATACCGGGGGCAGTCAGGCCGTGCCCACAATTGCCAGAGTTGCCGCGTGTTGCCATGGTGTTGCCGGGCGCTGTCAGGCCCGCGCGCCCCACCCACGTCCTACCGTGTGACCATGCAGAAGCGCCCGACCGTCTACGACGTGGCCAAGGCGGCCGGGGTCGCGCCATCGACGGTGTCCCGGGCGTTCTCGCGCCCGGGACGCGTGAGCTCCCAGACGGCCGCGCACATCCGAGCGGTGGCCGAGCAGCTCGGCTACCGCGTTGCGACGACCGAGGCCCCGGGTGCACCCAGCCACAAAAAGACCCGCACGCTGGCGCTCTTCGTGTCCGACATCGGCAACCCGTTCTACGTCGAGATCATCCGCGGGGCCCACGACTCCGCGTCGGTCAACGGCTATGCCCTCATGCTCTGCGACACCCAGGAATCCAGCCGGGCCGAGCGGGTCGCGGTCGAGCGAGCACTCGGCACCGTGGACGGGATCGTCCTGTCGAGCAGCCGGATGAGTGACTCCGCGATCCGGATGATGGCCAAACAGGTGCCGACCGTCGTGCTCAACCGGGTGCTGCCCGACGTCCACTCGGTCGTCACCGACAACCCGCGTGGGGTGCGCCGCGCGATGGAGCACCTCGGCAGCCTGGGCCACTCGACGATCACCTACATCGCTGGGCCAGAGGCAAGCTGGGCCGACGGCGTCCGGTGGCGCGCCGTCCTCGAGGCGGGGGCACGAGCTCGACCTCAAGGTCCGCCGCCTCGGCTCCTACATGCCGACGATCCGCGCCGGCCTGCGCGCCGCCCGCGACTTCGCCGAACGCCCTCGAGCGCCGTGCTCGCCTACAACGACCAGATGGCGATCGGCCTCATCAAGGGCTTCCAGGCGATGGGGGTCAAGATCCCCGACGAGGTCAGCGTCGTCGGTTTCCGACAACATCCTGCTCGACGACATCGTCACGCCCGCGCTCACGACCGTGGCCGCCCCGCTGCACTCCCAGGGCCCGATCGCCGTCGGCAACGTCGTGGCGATGATCAAGGGCGCCAAACCTCGCAGGAGCCGCTCGTGCTAGCCGACCAAGCTCGTCGCGCGCGTCCACCGCTCAGCGCAAGCGGAAAAGCACCCCGCCCGCCTGGGGCACGACCAAGGTGTCGGGATCGGCCTCGAAGGCCGCGATGTCGACGTCCCGCGGGTCCAGGTAGCCGAGGTTCGCCGCACGGCATACCTGCTCCGGTATGCCGGTCGCGAGGGTGACGCGCACCCGCAACCGTTCCTGCCCGGTCGCCGCGTCGTAGCTGCCCGCGCCGCGCAGGTGGGTCGAGTGCGCGAGCACCCCAATGGACATCCTTGAACCGGTCCCACTGCTTCACGAAGTAGTCGCGGCAGTGATAGCCGATCTCGTAGATCTCCGGTGCATCTGGGCGATCTCGGTGATGTCGGGGGCGTAGAGGATGACCTCGCCGCCGTCGGCGACGACCGGCCTGAGCTTGTAGAACCCCTTGGCGGCAGTCCAAATGTCCTTGTAGAGCGGCGGGATGAGCGACAACACGCGGCGCACCGGCGCGTCGAGGTATTCGACGTGGGTCGCCGCGCAGACCTCGGCGGCGTCGGCCCATGCCGAGATGGTGTCGCCATAGGAGATCGAGTGCAGCGCGTCGCTGCCGGCCTCGACGACGACCTTGAGCGCGAGCTTCTCGGCCGGCACGAGCGCGGCGCCCTCGTTGATGAGCGCGCGCACCGGCGTGAGGCCGGTCGTGCCGATGATCTCGGCCGAGGTAATGAGCGCACCGAGCCAGTGCGAGACGTCGATGATCTGCTGACCGGCGACCCCGGGGAAGAAGTACTTGTTGCCACCTGAGATGCCGACCACCTCGTGCGGCAGCACTGGACCGACGACAATCGCCACGTCGTGCTCGACAATCTCGCGATTGAGCAGCACCGGCATCGTCCAGCGACAGCCGTCCTCGGACAGCTGCTCGATGCGCGCGGCCGGGATGGTGCCCAGGTCCACGAAGGTCGATGGGTCCCACCACTCGTGGTTGAGCAGCCGCAGCCCCGGATAGGTCTGCTCCAGCTGGCCCGGCTCGAAGCCGAGCATCGCGCCCAGTGCTTCCTCGGTCATCGCCTTGTGGGTGCCGAGCGCGACGAGGGCAGTCAGCCGGTTGACCCGGCCGTGCAGCGCGCTGTGGACCGCTCCCACCAACATCGCCAGCGGGCACGACCGGGTGTCGTCGGGGATGACGAGACAGACCGCCTTGCCGTCGAGATCGGTCGCATCCAGTTGGGCCGAAATGAAGTCTCGCACCTGATGTTCAGTCAGTATGCCGTCCGCCCCGCCGAGGCGGACGGCGGCCCGGTAGTTCTGGGCGGGGGCTTCGGACGATCGTCGCGGTTCCACTGTGCGACCTGCTCGGCCGCCCCGGCAAGACCGGATGGCAACACCTGGCAACCGGTTGCCGGGCCCGCAAGCCAGCAGCGAACGATGGCTGACATGGCCGAGACGACCGCCGCCTGGACGCTGCACCCCGACCGGATGCTGCCCGCCGAACCCACCGAGCGGGCCATCGCCCGGCGGCTCTACAGTCACGTCAGGGGACCTGCCGATCATCTCCCGCACGGCCACGTGCCGCCGGAGTGGATCGCCCAGGACCTGCCCTTCCACGACCCGACCTCGCTGCTGCCAGCCCCGACCACTACGTCTGCCGGCTGTTGCACGCCGACGGCG
>JADJVX010000021.1 GCA_016710385.1 Actinomycetales bacterium | reverse complement strand
CCGGTATGCCGGTGAGTCCCGACCCGCGCGAAGGGCACGGCGCGCTCGTCGTTCCGGTCCCTGCACTGGAGGAGTTCGTCCGGGGCCGACACACGCGCATCTAAGACCCGGCATACCTGTCGGCAGACCGAGCTTCGCGCACGCACACATCACCCTCTTGTCCCCCTTTCCCAGCTTGGAGCAGATGCCCTCCGGAGGGACATCGTCGGGCCAGATTCTTTCAGCGGCAACACCTTTCGCGTTCACATTCGGAACGAGTGGCCACCTTCCCCCATGGACATCATCCACCTCGTCCCCGAGCCGTCGAGCCTTCACCGCGCTCACCCGCGCGCTCGTGGCGGCGTTCCGGCATACCAGCCCTGGCGGGCAGTTCCGGGACGGTGAGCCCCCATCTCACCCTCGACGCCGTCGGGCCTGGGGTGAGTGGAGCAGCGCGTGCGCGAATGGGTGGCACCGCTGCTGCCGGCCGCCGGGTATGCCAGGCGCGCACCTGTCGTGGTATCAAGCTGGCCACTGCCGCACCCTGGCGGGCTGGGAGATCGGGCCGGCGCGTGACAGCATCGGCGGATGACCAGCCGGACCTCATCGCGCCCGACGACCGACCCTGCCGCTGCCGCTGCCGCTGCCGCTGCCGCTGCCGCTGTCGCTGCCGCTGCCCACGGCGGGCATGTCGCCGACAGTCATGACCTCATCCGGGTCCACGGGGCGCGCGAGAACAACCTCAAGAACATCTCCGTCGAGCTGCCCAAGCGGCGGTTGACCGTCTTCACCGGCGTGTCCGGGTCGGGCAAGAGCTCGCTGGTGTTCGCGACGATCGCAGCCGAGTCGCGCCGGATGATCAACGAGACCTACAGCACCTTCATCCAGGGGTTCATGCCCACTCAGGCTCGACCCGACGTCGACGTGCTCGACGGGCTCACCACGGCGATCATCGTCGGCCAGGAGCGGCTGGGCGCCAACCCGCGCTCGACCGTCGGCACGGTGACCGACGCCAATGCGATGCTGCGGATGCTCTTCAGCCGGTTGGGTGAGCCGCACATCGGGTCGCCGAACGCCTTCTCGTTCAACGTGCCGACCGTGCGCGGCAGCGGGGCCGTGACCGTCGAGCGCGGCGACAAGACGCGCGCCACCAAGGCGACCTTCTTCCAACTCGGCGGGATGTGCCCACGGTGCGAGGGGCGCGGCGCCGTGAGCGACTCGACCTCACCGCCCTCTACGACGCCGAACGCTCGCTCAACGAGGGCGCGCTGACCATCCCCGGCTACACGATGGACGGGTGGTATGGCCGGATCTACCGCGGATGTGGGTTCTTCGACCCGGACAAGCCGATCAAGGACTTCACCCAGCGGGAGCGCCAGATCTGCCTCTAAGGGAGCCGACGAAGATCAAGGTCGACAGCATCAACCTCACCTACGAGGGCCTGATCCCCAAGATCCAGAAGTCGATGCTCGCCAAGGACGTCGAGGCGCTCCAGCCGCACGTCCGGGCCTTCGTCGAGCGAGCCATCACATTCCAGACCTGCCCCGAATGCGAGGGCACCCGGCTGACCCCCGAAGCGCGCTCGGCCAAGATCATAAGGATCAACATCGCCGACGCGTGCGCGATGCAGATCAGCGACCTGGCCGCTTGGGTCCGCACGCTCGATGAGCCCACCGTCGCGCCGCTCACCGCCAGGCTTGGTGCACCTGCTCGACTCCTTCGTCGAGATCGGGCTGGGCTATCTGTCGCTGGAGCGCCCGTCGGGCACCCTCTCCGGCGGTGAATCGCAACGCACCAAGATGATCCGCCACCTCGGGTCCTCGCTCACCGACATCACCTATGTCTTTGACGAGCCGTCCATCGGGTTGCACCCGCACGACATCCAGCGGATGAACGAGTTGTTGCTACGGCTGCGCGACAAGGGCAACACCGTGCTCGTCGTCGAGCACAAGCCCGAGGTCATCGCCATCGCCGACCACATCGTCGACATCGGTCCCGGTGCCGGCACGGCCGGGGGGTCGATCGTCTTCGAAGGCGATGTCGCGGGCTTGCGCGCCAGCGACACCAGCACCGGCCGGCACCTGGACGACCGCGCCAGCCTCGAGCCGAGTATGCCGTCCGCGCACCGGCGCATTGCCGGTGCGCGGCGCCTCGACCCACACCTGCAGGACGTCGATGTCGACATCCCGCTGGGCGTGCTGGTCGTCGTCACCGGTGTTGCCGGGTCGGGGAAGAGCTCGCTCATCCACGGGTCGGTCGCCGACCGTGAGGGTGTCGTCGTCATCGACCAGGGCGCCATCCGTGGCTCCCGGCGCAGCAATCCCGCGACCTACACCGGGCTGCTGGAACCGATCCGGAAGGCCTTCGCCAAGGCCAACGGGGTGAAGCCCGCACTGTTCAGCGCCAACTCCGAGGGCGCCTGCCCGACGTGCAATGGCAACGGCCTGATCTACACCGAGCTCGGTTTCATGGACACGGTGACCTCTGTGTGTGAGGACTGCGAAGGCAAGCGGTTCCAGGCTGCGGTGCTCGACTACCACCTCGGCGGCAAGGACATCAGCCAGGTGCTCGCCATGCCGGTGTCGGAGGCCGAGGAATTCTTCGCCACCGGGCCGGCCCGCACCCCGGCCGCACACACCATCCTGTCGCGGTTGCGCGATGTCGGTCAAGGGCTATCTCAGCCTGGGCCAGCCACTCACCACCTTGTCCGGCGGCGAGCGCCAGCGGCTCAAACTCGCAACCCATCTGGGTGAGAAGGGCGGGGTCTACGTCCTGGACGAACCGACCACCGGACTACACCTGGCCGATGTCGAGCAGTTGCTCGCCCTCCTGGACCGCCTTGTCGACTCCGGTAAGTCGGTGATCGTCATCGAGCACCACCAGGCCGTCATGGCCCACGCCGACTGGATCATCGACCTTGGGCCCAGGCGCCGGGCACGACGGTGGCCGGGTCGTCTTCGAGGGCACGCCGACCGACCTCGTGGCGGCGCGGGAGACCTTGACCGGCCAGCACCTCGCCGCCTACGTCGAGGTCAGTCGCGGTGAGCTTTCGATAGGTGACCCGATGCGGCCGGGCCGCCTCTGGGCCTAGCCGGTCGAGCTTGTTCTTCTCGTAGGCCTCGTAGTTGCCCCTCGAACCAGTACCACTTGGCTGGGTCGTCCTCGTCACCCTCGTAGGCCAGGATGTGAGTGGCGACCCGGTCGAGGAACCACCGGTCGTGGCTGATGACCACGGCACAGCCGGGGAACTCCAGCAGCGCGTTCTCCAGCGAGGCCAGGGTCTCGACGTCGAGGTCGTTGGACGGCTCGTCGAGCAGCAGCAGGTTGCCGCCCTGCTTCAAGGTCAACGCGAGGTTGAGCCGGTTGCGCTCCCCCACCGGAGAGGATCCCTGTGAGCTTCTGCTGGTCGGGCCCCTTGAAACCGAACTGCGAGACATAGGCGCGGGACGGGATCTCGACCTGGCCGACCTTGATGAAGTCCAGACCGTCGGACACCACCTCCCACAGCGTCTTGGCGGGGTCCAGTCCCGCGCGGGACTGGTCGACGTAGGAAATCTTCACCGTCTCACCGACCTTGACCTCGCCCGCGTCGGGCTGCTCCAGCCCGACGATGGTCTTGAAGAGGGTCGTCTTGCCGACACCGTTGGGGCCGATGACACCGACGATGCCGTTGCGCGGCAGGCTGAAGGAGAGCCCGTCGATGAGCACCCGGTCGCCGAACCCCTTGCGAAGTTTGCTCACCTCGATGACCTGCGACCCCAGCCGCGGACCGGGCGGGATGGTGATCTCGTCGAAGTCGAGCTTGCGGGTGCGCTCGGCCTCGGCAGCCATCTCCTCGTAGCGCGCCAACCTCGCCTTGGATTTGGCCTGCCGACCCTTGGCGTTGGAACGGACCCATTCCAACTCCTCGGCCAGCCGCTTGGCGAGCTTGGCGTCCTTCTTGCCTTGCACCTTGAGGCGCTCGGCCTTCTTCTCCAGGTATGCCGTGTAGTTGCCTTCGTAGCCGTAGAGACGGCCGCGGTCGACCTCGGCGATCCACTGGGCCACGTTGTCGAGGAAGTAGCGGTCGTGGGTCACGGCCAGGACTGCGCCGGGGTACTGCGCGAGGTGCTGCTCCAGCCACTGCACCGACTCGGCGTCGAGATGGTTGGTGGGCTCGTCGAGCAGCAGCAGGTCGGGCTTCTGCAAGAGCAGCTTGCACAGCGCGACGCGACGGCGCTCGCCACCGGAGAGCACCGTGACGTCGGCGTCCGGGGCGGGCAACGCAGCGCGTCCATCGCCTGCTCCAGCTGCGAGTCGAGGTCCCACGCGTTGGCGTGGTCGATGTCATCCTGCAACGTGGCCATCTCGGTGCCCAGCGCGTCGTAGTCGGCGTCCGGCTCCGGCCATCTCCGAGCGCGATCTGGTTGTAGCGGTCGAGCTTGGCTTTGATCTCGCCGGCGCCCTCTTCGACATTGCCCAACACCGTCTTGCCCTCGGTCAGCGGCGGCTCCTGCAGCAGGATGCCGACCGAATACCCGGGCGACAGGCGGGCCTCCCCGTTGGAGGGGTGATCCAGGCCGGCCATGATCTTGAGGATCGTCGACTTTCCGGCGCCGTTGGGCCCGACGACGCCGATCTTGGCGGTGGGATAGAACGCCATCGTCACGTCGTCGAGGATGAGCTTGTCGCCCACCGCTTTGCGCGCTTTGGTCATGGTGTAAATGAACTCGGCCATGCGCCGAAGGCTATCCGCAGCAGGGTATGCCGTCCGAATCGCCGAATCGCCGAGTCGCCCGGGTAACGGGCCGACCCCGCTTGCCGGCCAGGAGAACCGCGGCGCGCCCTGTGCCGGGGGCACGCCGCGGTCGTCTCGGGAGGGTCAGCCGACCTTGGCGAGGTATTCGTCGGTCTCCGGGTCGGCGGTGGCCAGGTCGAAGCGAACGGCACCCTCCTCGGCCTGCTCCTGCTGGGCACCCATGACCGCGGTGAGCGCCGGGCGCTCGGCCTCGAAGTCTTCGAAGTCGGGGGTCTCCAGCGCAGCCAGCGACGCCTGCACCTCCGGGGCTCCCATCCGATCGTTGGGATCGAACTGTGCCCGCACCGGCTTGCTGAACAGCGCCTGGCCTTTGGTCAGGTCATGGCCGACGGTGTGGGCGTCGACCTCGACCGAGATCATCGAGCGGCCCTCGGCGGTCGCCCAAGAGTTGACCCGCAACCGACCGTGGACCACCACCGGCTGGCCCTTGTGGACGCTGGCCACGACGTTGGCGGCCAGGGCGTTGAAGGTCACCACGGACACGAAATTGGTGCCGGCGTCGATGAAGCCGCGGGTGCCGGGGTCGTAGCGCCGGGCCGTGGAGGCGACCCGGAAGGTGGCGAACGGTCGTCCGTTCTTGGTCTCGCGCAACACCGGCTCGGCGGTGACATTGCCGACGACGGTCACATAGCTCTCGTTCATCTCAGCTCCCTGTCTCTATCGATCCTGTGGCGGACCGGCATACCGGCAGCTTGCTAGGAAGCAGAGGCCACCACGAGAGGCGACCGCACGGCCTGTGGATGGTGGGACTCGCGCGCAGGGGCTGGGGACAAAGTCCGCCGGTGACGACAGCGTCGGTCAGCGCGTGCGACGTGCTCGGTCGAGAGCCTCGCGCACGACCCGATGGCGCTCTAGGACCGCCAACACCGGAGCGACGATCCGGGTGTCGGCCACCTCGGCTATGGCGTCGTGCAGTCTCCGGGCGACCACCCTGGCCCGCCGCCGGGATCCCACTCGGACGAAGCCCCGGTTGATCGTCGCGGCAAGCAGACCGCCGACGATGCCGCCGGTCAACAGCACGAACGGCACCGGAAGCTGGCCGATCGTCGGTGTTGGCAATTCGGGCAGCTGCAGCCACCCGACAACGAAAAGGGCTGTGAGCCACAGGAATCCGGCGAGAGTCACCAAACCGAAGAGCCACTGGACCACGTCCATCGCCCGCCACCACACGGGCTGTCGTGCCCGTAGCGGCGTATGGATGACCGCCTGGTCGAGAGCGTCGGACAGTCCCGCCGTTCCAGGGTCGGCGGCATCGACCACGGCATTGGCCCAGCGGACCGGCATACCGTCGGCGGCCCGATCGGCGAGTTGCCGGATGGCCAGGGACACGGCGGCCCGGGCGGCCGGTGACGGTGGCGGGATCGACGAGCGCCCGACGACGGCGCGGACATCGGTCTGGTCAATGCCCTTGATCTTGACGATGGACTTGTCCAACCTCAGCCGAGCCAACGGGTCAGCGCGGAAGCCCGACACCCACCGGGTGAACAGCCAGCCGCCGTGGGAGGTCGCTTCGCGGCGGTAGTCCTCGGCGACGGCTTCCAGCACGACCGGAACGCCGGCAGATCGCGACAGCGCCTCGACCAGCGCATCGTCGGCGGAGCCCCGCACTTCGGGCTCCGTGTCGGCGACGCCCGAGCGCAGGCGACTGGCCACGGCGACGACATCGGCCGAGAGCCGTGCCCTGGTCGCATCGGCACCGGCAACGGCATTGGCCAACCGCTGCCGCAGCTCACCGACCCCCGCCCCGGTGCGTGCCGAGGTGACCATGACCTTGGCCGCACCGAGCCCGTCGGCGGCCAGCAGGCGGGTCAGATCAGCGCGGCAGGTCTCCACCGCGTCGGGCGTGAGCCGGTCGGCCTGGTTGAGCACGACGATCGTCACCGCGTCGTGCCCCGACAACGCGGCGACGTAGTCGTCATGCAACAGTGCGTCGGCATATTTCTGCGGATCGGTCACCCACACAAAGACGTCAACGAGCTCCAGCACGCGCTGCGCTTCGGCCCGGTGTGCGGCCACTCGCGAGTCGAAGTCGGGCAGATCGAGCAGCACCAGCCCGTCGAGACGGCCGAAGCCGGCACCGGCCGGTGCGCCGCCGCCGTCCTGGGCGCCGTCCTGGGCGCCGTTGTCGGGACCGAGCTGGTGACGGGTCGCGACGCCGAGCCAGTCGAGCAATTCGGTGGCGGCAGCCGGGCCCCAGATCGCCGCCGAGGGCACTGACGTCGTGGGACGGCGGGCACCGATCTTGGCCAGCGGCCGGCCGACGATGGCATTGAACAACGACGACTTGCCACTGCCGGTCGCACCGGCCAAGGCCACGACGGTGTGGCCTCCGGCGATCGAGGTGCGCTCGCGGACCTTTTCGATGACGTTGACGGCATGGTCGACAGCCGAGGGGTCGAGGTCACGACCGCCGGACTCGACCGCTGCAGCCAACGCATCGGCCTGCTCGGCCAATTCGACCGCGGCGACGGTGAGCCGAGCGTTGCCGGCCCGAATGGGGCTCATCGTGCTGCCCTGACGTTGAGCGCAGCGGCACTCAGCCGCCGCCCTTGATCGCGGGTCGCTTCGACACTCTCGACGGCATTCTGGTAGCGCAACGCCTCGTCCCCGAAGAGCTGGTCGACTCGGTCATGCAGCGCGGCCCGTGCCTTCGCGGCCAGCGTCCGCACGGCCTGGTCACCGAAGACCGCCTCGAGCAGTTTCTGCCCGAGTAAGGCCGTGCCGCCAGCAATCCCGGCCTCGGTGCCGGTCAGCCCGGCTGTATGCGCAAAGGTCACAAGCATGAGCACCACACCAAGGCCGTTAACCCCGTATGCCGCGACCTTGGCGGTGGTGCGCCGGTCGCGCCCTTCGGTGCGCACCAAGGCCAGCACGTCGTCCTGCCACTCGCGGACGAGTCGAGCGATGCGGTCCTCGAGATCCGGGGACGAGGCGGCCAGCTGCGGATTCCGCCCGACGAGAAGGGAACCACCCGGCATACCTCGCCAGGAGCGCGCAGTCGTCGAGGCGGCCGCGTGGGCCTCGGCGGTGATGAGCGCCGCCACCCCGGAGTGCAGCGCCTCACCGAGCTCATGCGCTGGCGCGGGCTGTCCCTTGACCATCGCGACGAAACGGTCGCGCCAGCGCGACACCGCTGATTCGACCTGCTTGAAGAACTCGCCGGTGCCGACGAACTCCTGCCACCGGGCCAGGACTTCACCACGCAACAGGGTCCCGTCGCTCATCCCCTTTTCGACCCCGACCGAAGCCTGCGCGTATGCCGCGTCGGCCACCTTCGACAGCGCCCGAGTCGCGGCATGTTGCTCGGCTGTGGCGTCGGTGAGCACGCCGATCCGGCCGTCGATCGAGTCGAGGGCCCCGCTGAGGGTGTGGCGCACGACCATGGCGCGCGCCCGGGCGTCGTGGGCCAGGGCAGTGAGCCAGTCGCGCAGGCCGGCGATCTCGGCGGTCGGCAGCAGCCCGTCCGAGCCGAGCGCGACTTCGCGGACCGGGAAGACCGGGGCCAACGACAGTCCCTGCTCCTTGAGCATCCCCGCCAAATGCTCGCGGATCTCCTCGACGGCCTCCGGCGGCACCCGGTCGAGCACGACGGCGATCGACGTACCTCGTTCGGAGGCCTGCCGCAGCAGCGCCCACGGGACGGCATCGGCATACCGAGCCGCGGTTGTCACGAAGAGCCAGAGGTCAGCGGCCGACAAGAGTTGCGCCGCGAGATCGCGGTTGGCGGCGACGACCGAGTCGATGTCCGGCGCGTCGAGCAGGGCCAACCCGCAGGAGAGGGAGGGCGAGGCCACCAGACGCACCGCTGACGGGTCTTCGGCCGTGCTGGTGCCGCCGGTCACCCGGGCCAGGCTCGGCAGCACCCGGCCGTCTTCGAACCAGCGCGCATCCTCGGGGTGATGCACCAGGACCGGGGAGCGGGTGGTCGGCCGCAGCACGCCCGGACGCGACACCACCTCACCCACCAGCGAGTTGACCAGGGTCGACTTGCCGGCCCCCGTCGAGCCGCCGACGACGGCGAGCACCGGGGCGTCGAGCGAGCGCAGCCGTGGCAGGACGTAGTCATCGAGTTGGTGCAACAACTCCAGGCGAGTCGTGGATGCGGCGCTGGCGCCGGGCAGGTCGAGCGGCAACTGCGACCCGGCGACCACGTCACGCAGTGCCGAGACGGCGTCCAGCAGAGCAGTGAGCTCCCCGGCCGGTCCGTCCTCTCGCGCCACGGCTGTGCTTCCTTCCACTGGTGCGTCCCCAGCGGCCGAGCGACTGCCCCGGCCGCCCCGACGCCGTCATGTGCCGGGGTGCGCAGCAGCACCTTCCGGTCAGACCCGAACCTACCGCGTTGACCCGAAAAGTCCGGGAGGACGGCCCGGTCAAGCCTATGTTGCGCTGCGCCGGAAAAGAAAAGCCACTCGCCCGGGCGGAAACCCGGCGAGTATGCCGTGGTGGCGGGTTCGGGGCGGTGGTTCGCGGCGCCCCCGGCAGGACTCGAACCTGCAACCTGCGGATTAGAAGGCCGCTGCACTATCCGTTGTGCTACGGGGGCCGAGGTCGGGTGGACCCGCCGTCGTCAGCGCCCCAGTGTAGGCGTGTGCGCCGCCGCCAGAAGCTCCGCACGATGGGCTGCGATCGCCTCCAACAGCTCCTGCTCACGGATCACAGCATCGGGCTCGGCGGCTTGCCTGGTCATCCGCTGGCGCAGCAGAGCCAGGTCGCTGGCCTGGCTCTGGAACGCCTCCATCGCTCGTTCCCCGCGCTCTCCGATCCACGCGTGGGCCCACTGTTTGGCCTGTCGGCGGGCCGGCACCGACGCGAGCATGGCGACCTCGGGATAGGTGAACCAGCCATGGTCGGCGTAGGCGGTGAGCTGTCGCCGGATGGTTTCGCCCTCGCGCCGCTTGAGCAGGAACAACAGGGCGAGGAACCCGATGAACAGGGGCACCTGGACGATGAGGTAGACCTCGAAGTAGGCGTCGAGGGTGGCACTGAGGTTCCACACGGCGTGCAGGAGCATCGCGCAGGCGTACCCGAGCGCTGCGTAACCGAATTTGCCCCAGACCGTCCTGGCCACAGACGCCGCCAGCCCCAGCCCGATGCCGATGCACGCGGTGAATAGCGGGTGGGCAAACGGTGCCATGAGGCAGCGCAGGATGAACGTTGCACCCAGCCCCTCGTTGCCGTACTCCGCATACGCGTGCCCGAGATAGAGGATGTTCTCGCTGAAGGCGAATCCGGCGCCAGCCATCCCGGCATACACGATGCCGTCGATGACCCCGTCGAACTCGCGCCGCCGCACTAGCAACAGGAGCAGCACCGCCAGCCCTTTGAGGCCCTCTTCGACCGGTGGCGCGCTGAGCACGGCGGCGGCCGAGTCGGGGTTCGAGACGCCGGACATCAGGAGCATGGTGTGGAACGCCGTGTTGAGCAGCAGCGCTCCGAGCGGCGCACAGAGCGCTCCCCAGAGGAAGGCGAACCAGAGATAGCGGGCCGGTTCGGCTTCGAGTTGGTCGACCCAGCGGTAGAGGGGTACGACCACAAGCAGCGGGACCGCCGAGACGGCGGCCATGAAACTCGCCGTGCGCCAGCCCAGGTCGACGTTGAAGACCCACAACAGCGCTGCCGAGGCGAGCAGGAAACCGGCCACCACCAACCCGGTCAGTATTCGGCGTCCAGCAGCCGAGCGCGTGGTCGGGACAGCCGCTCGGGTCCACGCCGGGGGTGTCACCGGCGGGGAGTATGCCGTCGCAGGGGGTGGGTATGCCGGGTGGTCGACCGATGGCGGCATATCCCCTGGCACCCCCACAGACATGTCCCAAGGGTAGTGCAGGAGCCTCGAGAGTTAACCGCACAGGCGGCTGCAGGGCGGGCTCAGCCGGACAGTGACTAGGCTGACTCGGGTGACCATCCCGAACAACGGGTCGCCCACCACCGACGCCGCCAACGCGGCCGCCAGCTTCTCCACCGAGACAGTGCGGCCGAGCGAGCGTTCCCTGGCCGACCGCATCGTGTGGATCGACTGTGAGATGACCGGGCTGTCGCTACAGCACGACGCCTTGATCGAGGTCGCCGCGCTGGTCACCGACTATGAGCTCAACATCCTCGGCCCCGGTGTCGAGGTCGTCATCCGCCCGCCCGACGAGGCGCTGACGCAGATGGACCCCTTCGTTCGAGACATGCACACCGTCTCCGGGCTACTCGACGTCCTGGCAGCCGGCACCACCATGGCCGCCGCGGAGTCGTTGGTGCTCGGCTACGTCAAGGCGTGGGTGCCGGAGCCGCGCAAGGCCGCCTTGGCCGGCAACTCGGTCGGCACCGATCGGGGCTTCCTCGCCAGGGACATGCCCGAGTTGGATGCCTGGTTGCACTACCGGGTCATCGACGTCTCCTCGATCAAGGAGTTGTCGCGACGCTGGTATCCCCGGGTCTACTTCAACTCCCCGGTGAAATCCGGCGGGCACCGGGCCTTGGCCGACATCCGCGAGTCGATTGCCGAACTGCGCTACTACCGCGAGGCAGTGTTCGTGGCACCTCCCGGACCCGATACGCCGACCGCCCGGGCTCTTGGCGAGCGCCACGTCGTGCACCACGCCGCCCCCGACAAGCCGGTCACGACCCCGTCCGCGGACGGGGTACGATAGGCCGCTGTGCGCGGCGGTTGCCGCGTCATGGTGGGTGTAGCTCAGCTGGTAGAGCACCTGGTTGTGGTCCAGGACGTCGCGGGTTCGAGTCCCGTCACTCACCCCAACGGGCGCGGTCCTCACGTGCCCTTCGCCGGTCCGGCGAGTCAAGGGGAAGACTCACTCGGGCCGACGTGGCCGGCCGCGCCCCGGACGAGGCCCCACATTCGCCGCGATAGCCTGAAACCTCCGCGAGAGTTCCTCAGGTCAGGACTCTGTCGAGGCGAGGAAGGTCGCATGGCTCTGCTCACCAAACCGTCGACGAGACTGGCCCGGCTCGCCACTGCGACAATCCTCGCGTTCGCAGGCTCGGGGTATGCCGTCGCCCCGGCGCACACGCAGGAGCAGACCCTGGTGGCACCACGGCATACAGCCGTGTTGAGCATCGTGCCCGCCGACGGCGCGGTGCTGGACCGGGCCCCACGTGAGATCGTGCTGACCTTCAACGAGAAGATCTCCCCGCAATACGCGCAGTTGATCCTCAGCCGGGACGGCACCGCCCTGAGCATCGCCGAGCCGGTCGTCACCGGTGAGGTCATCCGGGTGCCGCTGGCGGAGACGGCCGCCGGTGGCTATCGAGTGGCCTTCCGCGTCGTGAGCGCCGACGGACACCCGATTTCCGGGGAGAGCCACTACACGGTCCGGGGTGCGGTCGCGACGCCGTCCACGACGACGACTGCAGCGACGACGACTGCAGCGACGACGCCGACCCCTCCCGGCACCGTCACGAGCCCGCCGAGCGCGGCGGCTGCCGGCACGCGGCAGCCGACCGAGTCGCAGGCCAACCACCTCCCCGGCATCCTCATCGGCGGGGGGCTCGTCGCTGTCGCCGTTGCTCTGCTCTGGTGGGACCGTCGCCGGCGTCAGGCCAGTCCCGGAGGCTAGGAGCTGGCGCGAGGGGTCGGATCTGTGAAACGCCCGATCTACCCTAGGAGCCCGGTGGCTGCGGACACCTAGCCTGATCGTTGGCCGGCCTTCGCTTGCTATCAGATTACTCTTGCACTCGAACACCTGTCGTAGTACACTCGTGCTATGACGATCCCTCTGTTGGACTCGCGGCCAGGCGGCGGTATGCCGTCCGGTGCGGTGTCGCGGGGTGGGTCGCCTTCGCGGGGGTCGGCTGCCGTGGTGGGGGTGCCGACGGGGGTGCTGCATGCGTTGGTGGACCAGGTTCATGCTCGGTTGGCTGACCCGGCTGCTGCCGTGGTCGTGGGTGCTGCGGATATTGGTGAGGTGGAGCGGATCGCCCGTCGGGTGGAGGCACTGCGGTTGGCGTTGGTGGCTCGGGCTGACCGGCAGCAGGTGCATCGCCGGACCGGGCATTCCTCGACTTCAGCGTGGGTGGCGTCAGCGACCCGTGGCGATGGGGCTCACGCGGCGCGGGACGTGGTCTTGGCGACCTCTCTGGATGGTGAGGGGTTGGCGGTGACCCGGGCCGCGTTCGACGCCGGTGACGTGTCTTCACGAAGTGTGGGGATCATCGCCGCGACGATGGACAAACTCCCGGAGACGTTGACTGATGTGGAGCGGGCCAAGGTCGAAACCTCCGTGGTCCAGAAGGCGCAGCAATTGAACCCGGGCCGGTTCTATCGGGCGGCGAAGTTCGCCCTCGCCGACGCCGAACGGTCTGCCGCTGAGGTCGCTGAGCATGTCGAAGCGCAGTTGGTGGATCAGGAGTGCCGGGCGTACCGGTTGGCGACGGTCACCATGCAAGACCTGGGGGATGGGACCACGCGACTGCAGGCGTTGTTGCCGACGTTCACTGCGCGGATGCTGGGGAAGGTGTTGCAGTCGATGACCGCACCCCGCCGGGATCACCTCCGTCAAGCCGCCGAAGCGCTCCTGGTTGATGGTCAGACTGCTGCCGGTGACTTGGGCGACGGGTCGGTCGCTGCCGACCTACACGCCTCCACCCGACCCACCCAGCACTCAAGCAACTTCACTGGCACTGCGGGTGCCGCCTTCGGGCTCGGCGCGGGTCGGGGGGCGGGTCGGAATGCCGATTGGGCCGATATCGACTGGGCCCACCGCCGCGGACGTGCCCTGACCGAGTTGATCGAACACCTCGACACCGAACGACTCACCGGCAAAGTCGCCGCCACCGTCATCGTCACGATGACCATGGAACAAGCCATCGGCGCCGCCCGCACCGCACAGATTCAAGCCTCGGTCCAAGAGGCGACCGGCGCGCTGTTGGAGATGACCCCGAGCGCCGGTGCCGCCAGCACCGACACCGGCACATTGATCTCGGCCAGTGCCGCCCGGCGGATCGCCTGCCAAGCCGGGATCCTCCCGGCAGTCTTGGGTGGACCTGGGCAGGTCCTCGACCTCGGCCGACATCACCGGTTCTTCAGCGACCCGCAACGCACCGCCCTCGCCTTGATCTATGACACGTGCGCTGCGGATGGGTGTGACCGGCCGTTCGCGTGGTCAGAGCTGCATCACCAGCAGCCCTGGTCGAAAGGCGGGCTGACCGACCTTGACCTCGCGATACCCCTGTGTGGATACCACCACCGGCTGATCCACAACCCCCACCACCGACACCACACCACCACCGACAACCCCGACACCCCTGACAACCCGGGCGGCCTCGACACCCGAGGAGCCAAGACCGTCCACTTTCACTCGCGTCAAGCAAGCGACCCGAGTTTGACCCGGGGCGCAGCTGGGCCAGCGAGGGCGTGCTGCTGAATGACGTAACGGCTCGCCTGCGCCACCACGGTCGCCCGGCCCACGCCGGTCACTCGCGCCACCGCGTGGCCCGCAAACCGATTTCGCCCGGTGCCCGGCGAGCGTGTATCGTTTCCGCTCGTTGCGCCGCTAGCTCAATGGCAGAGCAAGTGACTCTTAATCACTGGGTTCGGGGTTCGAATCCCTGGCGGCGCACCACGGAGGCCCCTGACCACAGGTCAGGGGCCTCGTCACGTCTCACGGGTCATCTCAGAGGTAGAGCCCAGTAGTCCCCGCCTCGACCCGAGGCGCTGCTACCGCATGAATATCCTTCTCCCGCAACAAGATATACGGCCTGGACTGCAGGTCCACCTCATGCCTGTCCTCTGGGTCGAAGAGCACCCGATCACCGGTCTCGACGTGGCGGACGTTGCCGCCGGTCGCGACGACGGTCGCCCAGGACAGCCGCTTGCCGACCGAGGCCGTCGCCGGGATGAGGATGCCCCCGCCTGACGTGCGATCTCCGGACTCGGCGTCGACGGAGACCAACACCCGGTCGGCAAGCATGCGAATGGGCAGTCGCTCAGCGTCGGAACGCACTGGGCGAATGGCAGGGCGAGACGGCATACCCGATCCCGGCCGGATCAGGAGTTGCGGCGGCGCAGCAGGCCGATGGCCACGAGGACGACGGCGACCGCACCCAGGACGGCGGCGATGCGCTCGGTGCGCAGCGCTCCGGTCTCGTCGTGCGTGGCGGCGAGGAAAGACGCGCGAGCAGACTCGGTCTGACGCCGCATGATCTCCTGCGGCTGAGCACGATAGGCGAGCTCGTCGACCGTGTCGGCCAGGCGCCCCCGGGCAGCCTCGATCTCGGCCTGTAGCTGGGCAATCGAGGGTGTCGCGTCGCTCATGTCCGTCCCTTCTCTTGGCGCAAGACTAGCTCCCCGTCGTCGGTGGGAATCGCCTCAAAGACCGAGGTCCTTCCGGAGCTTCGCGACGTGCCCGGTCGCCTTGACGTTGTATCGGGCATCGGCAATGCGCCCCTGCTGGTCGACGACGAAGGTCGAGCGGATGACTCCGGTGACCTTCTTGCCATACATCGTCTTCTCGCCGAAGGCCCCGTATGCCGTGAGCGTCGCCTTGTCGGGGTCGGACAGCAACGCGATCGTCAGCCCGTCGCGCTCGCGGAAGCGGGCGAGCTTGGCGGGAGCATCCGGGGAGATGCCGAGCACGGCATACCCCTGGGCTGCCAGCGCGTCGAGAGAGTCGGAAAAGTCGCACGCCTGCGTGGTGCACCCGGGGGTCATCGCGGCGGGGTAGAAGTAGACGATGACCTTGCGTCCGGCGTAGTCCGACAGCGACACTTCGGCGCCGGAGTCGTCCGTGAGCGTGAAGGCGGGGGCAGCGTCGCCGGGCTGCAGACGGTTTGTCATCGAGTCCTCCGAGGCCGGATGTGGTTGGTTATTGCAAGTAGTGTGCAATAAGGTCGAGTGGATCCTCGACCGATCGTGTCTGACACGCTACCCCGCCCCAACCAGCCGCGCGCTGACCACAGGAGGCCCGAGTGCACGTCCCGGATGGCTTCATCTCCGCGCCCTGGTCGCTGGCCACCGGCGTGGTGGCGGCTGGCGCGGTTGCCCTGGCGCTGCGTGGAGCCCGCCGCGAACTCGATGACCGCACCGCGCCGCTGGCCGGTCTGGTCGCGACATTTGTGTTCGCCGGTCAGATGGTCAACTTCCCCGTCGCCGCCGGCACGTCCGGGCACCTGCTGGGAGGCGCCCTCGCCGCGGTACTCGTCGGGCCGTGGACCGCGACCTTGTGCTTGACGGTGGTGCTGCTCGTGCAGGCCCTGCTCTTTGCCGACGGCGGCCTGACGGCCCTGGGTACCAATGTCATCCTCATGGGGGTGATCGGTGTCTGGGTCGGGTATGCCGTGTTCCGCCTCACCGCGCGAGCCATGACCGCAGCTGCGACCCGACACCGACCGCTCGTGCCCCTCGCCGCGGGCGTGGGGGCGTTCGTGTCGGTGCCCGCTGCCGCAGCCGGTTTCGCCCTGCTGTTCGCGGTGGGCGGCACCGCACCCATCGCGCTGTCCACCCTGCTGTCGGCGATGGTCGGCGTCCACCTGGCGATCGGCGTCGGGGAGGCGGTCATCACCGCACTCGTCGTCGGCAGCGTGCTCGCCGTGCGGCCCGACCTCGTCCACGGCGCCCGCGGGTTGCTGCCCACTAGGACCCTGGTCAGCCATGCCGAGGCCGTCTCATGAGTCACTCGCCCGACGTGTCGACCACCACGACTCGCGCCGGCCGGACCTGGTGGGTGCTCGGTCTGGGTGTTGCCCTATTCGTCGCCGGGGTGATCAGCCGGTTCGCCTCCAGTGCACCCGATGGCCTGGAGCGGGTCACCGAGGATCACGGCATTGCTGAGCAGGCCGTCGGGAGCGTCGGACTGCTCAGCTATGGCGGCGCCACGACCCTGCTCGGGTTGGGTCTGGTTCTCGTGCTCACCAGCGCTCTGAGCTGGGCGGTGCGCACCCGTGGGCGCTGAGCACGGCCACCAACTGCACGTCCACGGCGACTCCCCGCTGCACCGGATGGCGGCTCACCACAAGGTGCTGCTCGTGGTCGGCTTCGTCCTGCTCATCGTCGCCACCCCCGCAGGCACTTTCTGGCCGTATGCCGTGCACGCGACCCTCCTGATCGGGGCGGTTGCCCTCTCCCGCGTCCCACCGGCATACCTGGCCCGGCGGATGGTCGTCGAGGTGCCATTCGTCGTCTTCGCCCTGTGGCTGCCGTTCGTCGCGACCGGACCCCGGATGGAGGTAGCTGGCCTGTCACTCTCGGAGGCGGGACTGGTCGCGGCGGGCGGGCTGCTGGCCAAGGGCACCCTCGGAGTACTCACCGCGCTGCTGCTCGCGGCCACGACCGACGTGCGCGACCTGCTCGAGGGTCTGCGCCGTCTGCGGATGCCGGCCGCCCTCGTCGAGATCATGGGGTTCATGGTCCGCTACCTCGACGTCGTCGGCGGCGAGTTGCGTCGGATGCGGGTGGCCCTGCTCTCTCGGGGGTTCGACCCACGCTCACCGCGGCACTGGCCGGTCCTCGCCCGCGCCTTGGGCGCCCTGTTCGTGCGGTCCTACGAGCGCGGCGAGCGGGTGCACCTGGCGATGGTCTCGCGCGGCTACCGGCCGCAGGCATCGCGACGCTGATGGGCGTCCCGGTCCTGGAAGTCACCAGCCTCGCCTACGCCTACCCTGACGGCAACCAGGCGCTCTTCGGGGTCGATCTGCACGTGCACCGCGGCGAGCGGGTCGCGCTGCTCGGACCCAACGGCGCCGGCAAGTCCACCCTCGTGCTACACCTCAACGGCATCCTCGGTGCCGCAGCACGGTCGGGCACCGCTGCGGGCACCGTGAGTGTCTCCGGTATGCCGGTCGAGCCGACCAATCTGGCCGAGATCCGGCGCCGCGTCGGCATCGTCTTTCAAGACCCCGACGACCAGTTGTTCATGCCGACGGTGCGCGACGACGTGGCCTTCGGCCCGGGCAACCTCGGGCTCACCCCTGCCGAGGTGGAGGCGCGGGTGCATGAAGCCCTCGAGGCCGTGGGAATGAGCGAGTATGCCGGCCGGCCGCCCCACCACCTGTCCTTCGGCCAGCGCCGGCGGGTGGCTGTGGCGACGGTCCTGGCGATGCGGCCGGAGATCCTCGTGCTCGACGAGCCCTCGTCAAACCTCGACCCGGCTTCGCGCCGTGAACTGGCCGAGATCCTCACTGCGCTGGACGTCACGATCCTCATGGTCACCCACGACCTGCCCTATGCCATGCAGCTGTGCGAGCGATCGGTGGTGCTTTCGGGCGGGGTCATCGTGGCCGACGGTCCGACCCGTGAGCTGCTCTCCAACGCCCCACTCATGGCGACGCACCGGCTGGAGTTGCCCTTCGGTTTCGACCCCACACGGGTCTGAGACGGCATACCGGCTGTGGCTGGTCGGGGCCGCGAATAACGGTGCGCGCGGCGGGACTCGAACCCGCACACCCGAAGGCACTGGAACCTAAATCCAGCGCGTCTGCCAATTCCGCCACGCGCGCGCGGCGCCCACTCTAACGAGTCACACGACCCGCACCGTCACGGTGTGTAGCCCGGTCGCCCCGTCGGGGTCGGACGGACGCACCTCGGCGGCCTGCCACTGGCCGGTGCCGTCCTGGGCGCGCACGGTGATGGTGTGCGACCCGGGCATCGCCTCCCAGGGATAGACCCACTGCCGCCAGGCGCTCGTTGCCGGTTCCTCGCCGAGGCGCGCAGACCGCCACGGGCCGTCGTCGACCCGGACGTCGACGGCCCGGATGCCCCGTCCGGTGTCCCACGCAACGCCGGCCACGGCGACCATGCCGGCCGTCACCTCATGACCGGACCGGGGCACGTCGATGCGACTGGCGGTCTTGACCGGACCGAAGGGCGACCAGCCGCGGGGCGTCCAGTAGCCCTGATCCTGCTCGAACCTGGTGACCTTGAGTTCGGTCACCCATTTGGTCGCGCTGACATAGCCGTAGAGGCCGGGCACGACCAGCCGCACGGGGAAACCGTGCTTGGCGGGCAAGGGGTCACCGTTCATGCCGATGGCCAACAGCGCATCGCGGCCGTCGGTGAGCGCCGTCAGCGGCGTGCCGGCAGTCCAGCCGTCGACGCTGCGCGAGAGCACCATGTCGGCTCCGGACCGCGGCTTCGCTTGGGCGAGCAACTCCCGGACCGGCCATCCGAGCCACCGGGCGTTGCCCACGAGGTCGCCGCCGACCTCGTTGGAGACGCACGCAAGGGTCACCCACCGCTCGACGAGCGGCTTGCGCAGGAGTTCCGCCCAGGTGAGGACGACCTCGCGCTCGACCTCCCCGGTGACCCGCAGTGACCACGTCGCCGGATCGACCGTCGGCACCCGCAAGGCCGTGTCGATCCGGAAGAAGGCGGTCGCTGGCGTCTGCCACGGCAGGGCGCCGGCGGCGGCCAGGTCGGCAGCCGGCGCCACCGGCGCCGTCGACGCAGCGGAGGGAAGGACGAGGGCCGCCCGCGCGGTCTGGGTGCTCGACCCGGACGACAGGGCTCGTCCGACCGGCACGGCAGAGACTGCGGCGGCTCCCGCCACGAGGCGGAGCATCGACCTCCGGTCGGGTGTTCCCCGATCTGTGGTCGGCGCTCTCCCTTCATGGGTGGTCGGTGTGGGGCCAGCGTCCCGACGGTCAACGGCCCATCCCCAGAGCAGGACCATCCAGACGGCTCCTCCCCCGAGGGTGGGCAGGATGTCGATCGGCGTGGCCTGAGGTCGGGTGTCGACGATGAGGGCGGTCGCGCCGACGAGTGCCGCCGCTCCGACGAGCGCGGCCCGCGGTGCTCGCGCAGCCAACCGGCCCAGACCCGCGAAGGTCACACCGACGACCAGCGCCAGGCCGCACCACAGGGCGATCTTGTCGGATGTGCCGAACAGGTTGACCGCTACAGCCTTGACGGCAGGCGGCACACCGTCGACAACCCACCCACCGACGGCGGCGAGTGGGTCAACCGACCTCGCGGCCCCGGTGAACCCGTCGACGATCCAGGCCAGGGCAGCAGCTGCGCCGAGGCCCAGCGCTCCGGCGGCCAGACCGTTGCGCGAGCTCACCCCGAGAGCTCCTCGCGCAGGCCGATGGCGAGAGCGCGGAATGCCTTGCCGCGGTGGGAGATTGCATTCTTCTCGGCCGACGTCAACTCGGCTGCCGTGCGGGTGTCGCCCTCGACGAGCAGGATCGGGTCGTAACCGAAACCGTTGTGGCCCCGGGGCGCCCGGGTGAGCGTCCCCCGGAAGTGCCCCTCGGCCACCCGCACCCGACCATCCGGCAGCGCCAGCACGGCAGCGCAGACGAATCCCGCGCCCCGGTGCTCGTCGCGCACGTCGCGGACTTGGGCCAAGAGCAGCTCGAGGTTGGCCCGGTCGTCACCATGGCGGCCGGCCCAGCGCGCACTGAAGATGCCCGGCGCGCCCCCGAGCACGTCGACGGCGAGTCCGGAGTCATCGGCCAGTGCCGGCAGTCCAGTCGCGGCGGTCACGGCCCGGGCCTTGAGCGCCGCGTTGTCGGCGAAGGTCACCCCGTCTTCGACGACGTCGGCGAGGTCGGGGAACTCCGACATCCCCACCAGATCGAGATCGAGATCGGTCAGGACATCGCCGAGGATCTCGCGCAACTCCTGCACCTTGTGCGCGTTGCGGGTGGCCAGGACGATGCGCCGCGTCACGACGTGCGCTCCCGGGGCGTCTCGGCAAGAGCGGCCTGCTGCACTGCGGTGAGGTCGGCGCAGCCCTTGGCCGCCAAGGCGAGCAGCCCGTCGAGGACCGCGCGCTCGAACGGCTCACCCTCGGCAGTTCCCTGCACCTCGACGAAGCGCCCGTCACCGGTCATGACGACGTTCATGTCGGTCTGCGCGGTCGAGTCTTCGGGGTAGTCCAGGTCGAGCACGGAGCGTCCCTGGACGACGCCCACCGACACCGCCGCGACCGAGCCGGTGAGCGGCCGGGCAGTGGGTGCAATGAGACCGCGCGTTTGCGCGTCGGCGATGGCATCGGCCAAGGCCACAAAGGCCCCCGTGATCGCGGCCGTGCGGGTGCCGCCGTCGGCCTGGAGCACATCGCAGTCCACGACGATGGTGTTCTCGCCGAGCGCCTTCGTGTCGATGACCGCCCGCAGCGACCGACCGACCAGCCGCGAGATCTCATGGGTGCGCCCCCCGATGCGACCCTTGACCGACTCACGGTCCGAGCGGGTGTTGGTCGAGCGCGGCAGCATGGCGTATTCCGCCGTCACCCAGCCCGTCCCCCGCCCCTTGAGCCACCGCGGCACCCCTTCGGTGAACGAGGCCGCACAGAGCACCCGGGTGCGACCGAACTCCACCAGGACGCTGCCCTCGGCATGGTCGAGCCAGTTGCGCGTGATGCGCACCGGTCGGGTCTGGTCGGGAGCGCGGCCGTCATGGCGGGGAGCGTCAGTCACGGGTTCAGGCTAGCTGCCCCGAGCAGGTATGCCGTCCGCCCACCACTCGGCCGACGGCGGCCGGCGCCTACAGCTCGACGACGAGTTCCGGGGTGGCTACCTCGACCTCACCCGGCCATACCGCGGCGGCCTGCGCACGGCATACCTCGACGTCGTTCCACGCCGGGAGGTGTGTGAGCATGAGGCGCTTGACGAAACCGGCGTCCAACGCGGCCTGAGCGACCCGCGAACCCGTCATGTGGATGTCGCGCTCGGGGTCGCGCCCGTCGACGAACGCCGAGTCGGCGAGCACGAGATCCGCCCCGCGCATGAGCGGCATCAACGCGGCACACGTGTCGGTGTCACCCGTGAAGGTGATCACCCGTCCGTTGGCCTCGACCCGATAGCCGTAGGCCTCGACCGGGTGGTTGACCCGTCGGGCAGACACGACGAAAGGCCCGATCTGGAAGCGGGACGAGTCAACCACGGCGTCGAAGTCGAACTCCGGCACCTCGTCAGTGGGGTGGCCGTAGTAGGCCAGGCCGACCCGCTGGGGGGTGTCTGCGGGGCCGAGGACCCGGATGGGCGTGCGTTCCCGCGGGCCGGGGCCGTACTTCGCCATGACGTAGAGCCCGCACAGGTCGAGGAAGTGATCCGCATGCAAATGGCTGAGGATGACCGCGTCGAGTGTCGTGGGGTCGATATGACGCTGCAGCACCCCGAGCGAGCCGTTGCCCAGGTCGAGCACGATCGACCAGATCCGGCCCTCGTGCTCGGCCTGCAGCAGGTAGCACGATGCCGGGGAGTAGGGGCCGGGGAAGGAGCCCGAGCATCCGATGACCGTGAGCTTCATGGCTGTGCAACCTCCTCGCGATGGGCCTGCACCGCGGCCTCGGGACCCAGAAAGCGTCGGGCCAGCCGGCTGAAGACATCGGGATCCCCGGTCGTGACGAAGTCATGTCGTGGCGGCGGCAGATGGTCGGGGCGCAGCGACGTCGTGTCGGCCAGCAGTCGGAAGAGGTCCTTGGCGGTCTCCTCGGCCGAGGACACCAGGGTGACCCCCTCGCCCATGACGTAGGAGATGACACCGGTGAGCAGCGGATAGTGGGTGCAGCCCAGCACCAGGGTGTCGACGTCGGCCTCTTGCAAAGGCGTCAGATAGTCACGCGCGACCTCGAGCAGGTCCGGTCCGGAGGTGACCCCGCTCTCGACGAACTCCACGAAGCGCGGACACGGCACCGACACGAGCTCGACCTGAGGTGCCGCCGCGAAGGCGTCCGGATAGGCCCGTGAGGTATGCGTGCCAACGGTGCTAATGACGCCGACCCGGGCGTTGCGGGTGGCCCGCACCGCACGTCGCACAGCTGGGCGGATGACCTCGATGACTGGCACGTCATAGCGCTCCCGCGCATCGTGCAAGACCGCGGCGCTGGCGGTGTTGCAGGCGATGACCAGGGCCTTCACTCCCCGGTCGACGAGCCCGTCGAGACACTCCAGGGCGAACTCCCGGGTCTGCGCGATCGGCCTCGGGCCGTAGGGAGTTCGCGCCGTGTCACCGAAGTAGACGATGCTCTCGTGCGGGAGTTGGTCGAGCACCGCTCGTGCGACGGTGAGGCCACCGTAGCCGGAGTCGAAGATCCCGATCGGTGCGTCGGCCATCAGGCAAGGATAAGAGTCCGACGACGCTGCCCCGCACGTGTCGGCGGTCAGGTCGATCACACGGAATACACCGTGTGTAGGTCAGCCGAAGTGGCGCCGGCCCATGAGTGCACCGGCGAGCGAGTCCTGCAGCCAGGTGAGGAAGTCGTAGACCGCGACGGCATACGCCAGGGGGTGATCCGGCACCCGAGCGACGACGCCCTCGACCGCTTCGACATCCGACTCGGTCTGAATCCCCAGGCGCTCCGCGAGCAACAACCGGGTGTCCGTGAGCGCGACGAGCAAGGCCTCCGCATCCGGCTTGGGCAGGGCAACGCGCTCAGTCTCGGCGGCGCGCAACACCGCCGACGCACGAGCCAGGTTGTCACTCTTGCGCCGGCGCAAGTCCTGCTCGGTCAGCCGGCGGAACTCGGCTGCGATCGCGGGGTCGCCGCGATGGGCATCGGGGAGCAAACGGTCCAACGCCGGATCGCGCTCGGGGTCGGGATCGGCGCGCCGGTGTTCGTGATCTTCGCCGGTGAACGAACTGCCGAAATCCGGTCCGAGGCTGGCGACGAGATCGGCAAACGGATCACCGGTGTCGGTCAACGACTCGGCGGGTGCCAGCAGCGCGCGGGTCTGGTCCAGCAAGCCCGCGATGACGGCCCGCTCGGCCGCGTCGAGCTTGGCGACGAACAACTCCCCCTTGCGCTTGAAGGCCCGCGCCATGCGCTACTCGTCCTTCTCGAAGGTCGCCCACAACCCGTAGCCCTGCATCGCCATGGCGTCGCGTTCCATCTCCTCACGCGACCCGTTGGAGACGACCGCTTTGCCTAGGGTGTGCACATCCATCATGAGCTTCTCGGCCTTGGCCCGCGGGTAGTTGAAGTAGCTCTGGAACACATAGGTCACATAGCTCATCAGGTTGACCGGGTCGTTCCACACCAAGGTGATCCACGGCGTTGCGGGCTCGGCCAGGTCGGCTGTCTCCGACTGGCGTTCCTGCACAGGAGCGATGGACACAGGCTCACTTTAGGCTGTCGTGGTGACCCCTTCCGCCTCGGCCGCGTCCGCCAGCACCGCGCTGCTCACCGACCACTACGAGCTCACCATGCTGCAGGCGGCCCTGCGCTCGGGTGCGGCCGACCGGCGGTGTGTCTTCGAGACCTTCACCCGCCGGTTGCCCGAGGGACGCCGGTATGCCGTGCTCGCCGGCACCGGACGCTTCCTCGACGCGCTGGAGGACTTCCGGTTCGGGGAGGCAGAAATTGCCGACCTGCATTCGCGCAAGGTCGTCGACACGGCCACCTGTGAGTGGCTCGCGGGCTTCCGGTTCTCCGGCGACATCAGCGGGTATGCCGAGGGCGAGTGCTTCTTCCCCGGCTCGCCGGTCCTCGTGGTCGAGGCAACCTTCGCCGAAGGCGTCGTGCTAGAGACTCTCGCACTGTCGATCCTCAATCACGACAGTGCGATCGCCTCTGCCGCCTCGCGGATGACCTCGGCGGCCGGTGACCGGCCGTGCATCGAGATGGGCTCGCGGCGCACCCATGAGCAGGCCGCCGTCGCGTGCGCTCGGGCGGCCTACCTTGCGGGGTTCGAGCGCACGAGCAACCTCGAGGCGGGCCGCCGCTACGGCGTGCCGACCACGGGCACGTCCGCACACGCCTTCACGTTGCTCTACGACAGCGAGCGCGAAGCCTTCGCAGCCCAGCTGGAAGCGCTCGGCACCGGCACGACCCTGCTCGTCGACACCTATGACGTGATGACTGCCGTCCGCACCGCGGTCGAGTTGGCCGGACGGCAGCTGGGCGCAGTTCGATTGGATTCCGGCGACCTGATCGTCCAGGCCCACGAGGTGCGTGCACTGCTGGACTCGCTGGGGGCCACGGACACCCGGATCATCGTCACGTCAGACCTCGATGAATACGCCATCGCCGCCCTGCAGGCAGCACCGGTCGACGGCTACGGGGTGGGCACGGCACTCGTCACGGGCTCCGGCGCGCCGACCTCCAGCATGGTCTACAAGCTGGTGTCCCGCGAGGATGCGGCGGGCACGATGACGCCAGTGGCGAAGAAGAGCAAGGACAAGCTCAGCGTCGGAGGCCGCAAGTGGGCGCTGCGTCGCATCGGGACGAACGGCCGGGCGGAGGCCGAGATCGTCGGCATCGGCGAGCGGCCCCTCGACGACGGCAACGATCGCAATCTCATGGTCGACCTGGTCCGCGCCGGTGAGCGCATCGACGCGGGTGACCTCTCGGCGGCGCGGGCCCGGCATGCCGCCTCTCGCGCCGAACTCCCGCGGCAGGCAACCCAATTGCAGCGTGGCGAGGTCTGCATCCCCACTCGTTACGAGCCGTGAGCCGCCACGTCTCGGGGCCCGGTGATAATGGCAGCATGCGCACCCCCCGGACCGCACTCATCGTCGTCGACGTGCAGAACGACTTCTGCGAGGGCGGGTCGCTGGCCGTCGCCGGTGGCTCCGCTGTGGCCGAGGGCATCGCCGCCCTGGTGACCGACCACAGCGAGGACTACGCGGCCATCGTCGCCACTGCCGACTGGCACGAAGACCCGGGCAACCACTGGGCCGCCGAGCCGGACTTCCGCGACACCTGGCCGGTCCACTGTGCGGCGGGCACACCGGGCGCCGATTTCCACCCGACCGTCGCCGCGGCCCTCGCCGGGGCCGACGCCGTCTTCCGCAAGGGGCGCGACCGCGCGGCATACAGCGGATTCGAGGGGTATGCCGTGGACGGCACCTCCCTGGGCAGCTGGCTACGTGACCATGACATCGACGCGGTCGATGTCGTCGGGATCGCCACCGACCACTGCGTGCGCGCCACCGCGCTTGAGGCCAGGGCCGCCGGCTTCGCCGTGCGGGTCCTGCTGCCGTTGACCGCAGGAGTCGCCCCGGAGACGACCGAGCGCGCGATCGCCCAGATGATCGAGGTCGGTGCCGAGGTCGTCGGGGCGGTGCACCCCGGGTAAGGTCCGGATGACGGGTGGTTGGGCACCATCCCGAATTGCCGCAAGGGACGGGTGGACGGGTGTGAACAGGTGGTTGCGTGCTGCCCCCTTGACCGTCGTCGTCGCGGTAACCCTCGGCCTTGCCGTCCTGGCCATGGCGATCAACGCAGCCGAGCGAGGCTGGACGACGTCCACCGCATCAGTCACCGCGACCCGTCCGGTCACCGCCGAGCCGGTGCTCACGTTCGGCGTCATGGGCGACGTTCCTTACAGCCCAACCCAATTGGCCGCGCTTCCCGGTTGGATTGACCAGATCAACGCCGATCCCAAGCTGGCTTTCACGGTCCACCTCGGCGACATCAAGGCCGGGTCGACACCGTGCACCAGCGACTATTTCCGAGCCGTGCGCAGCGCTTTCGATCGGTTCCGGGGGCCGTTGGTCTTCACTCCCGGAGACAACGAATGGACCGACTGTCACCGCACCCCCGCCGGTGAGTTCGACCCGTTGGAGCGGCTCGCGACACTCCGATCCATCTTCTTCGCCACGCCCGGCCGCACCTTGGGGCAGGCTCCGCTGGATGTCGCCTCGCTCGCCGGTCAGGGGATGCCCGAGATCGCCAGCTGGCGCACCGCCGGCGTCTCCTTCGCCGCCCTGCACGTCGTCGGCAGCGACGATGGCCTGCGGCCGTGGACCGGACGCGGCGAGAAGACCGCGACTGCCGCTCAGCGCGCGGAGCAGACCGCCCGATCGAGCGCCGTCCGCGCCCTGGTCGACACGACGATCGACGCCGCGGCGCGAGCCAACGACCGGGCAGTGGTGTTCTTCCTGCAAGCCGACATGTTCGCCGCCGGTGAGGAAGAGATCACCGACCCCACGGCATACCAGGCCTTGGTGCAGACCCTCGCAGCCGGAGCCGCGCGCTATCCCGGGCCGATCTACCTGGTCAACGGTGGATCGCATACGTTCGCGCATTCCCGTCCGCTGGAGTCTGGATCGCAGTGGCTGGCCACCTACGGGCTCAGTCGGCCGGCTCCCTCAATCATCCAGGTCGCCGTCGACGGGTCCGACAAAGCGACCGGCTGGCTGCGTTTCAGCCTCCCAGCCGAGGAGGCCGGCGCGGGGCCAGCGTTCTCTTCGCTCGGGAGTGTCGGCGGGCTGCGCGATCCGTTGGCGATCACCCAGGTGCCCTTCCGCTCGGTGTCCACCAGCCCGGCTTCGGCGACCCAGCCTGCCGGCTGAGCGCCGCGGCGCGAGCGTCCTGGCCAAAGAGGGCAGTCGCCGTCGCGGCCGCGTTGCGGTCGGATAGCCTGACATCCATGTCTGCTCGGCTGTCGGACTCCCTGCTGGAGCGGTTGATCGATGACGCCGCCGTCTTCCCCCCGGGAAGTGCACCGCTGCCCGATGCCGTGGCCGCACACCTGGCCCGGACGGCATACCGGCACTTCGTCGGACCGCTGCTCGTGGCTGCCACGGCCGCCGACCGCGTCCTCGATCTCGCTGGCGAGGCGCCCATCGAAGTCGGCCTGATCGCCCGACCCGGTATGCCGATCGAACCCGTCCGCGAGGGCGTCATCGCCTGCATCGGCACACCCGTGCTCGTGTCGGGCGTCGAGGTCGGGGCGAGGTCGGCCTGGCGCACCCTCGATGACCTCGGCGTCACCATCACGGTCGAGATCCCACGCGAGGGGTTCGACGAGTCGCTCGACGAGGTGGCCGCAGCCGCGCATGACTACGCCCTGGCCGGCGGTCCCGACATCCAGGCGAAGTTCCGCACCGGTGCGACCGACGTGTGGGCCTGGCCGGACGAAGCCGAGCTGGCGCGTTTCATCCACGGATGCGTCGCCCGTCGGCTGCCGTTCAAACTCACCGGTGGGCTGCACCACGTCATCCGAGCCGACCGCGTCGACGGCCCGCAACACGGGCTGCTCAACGTGCTCACCGCAGTCGATGCGGCGGCCGCCGGGGCGATGCCCGACCAGATCGCCGCGTGCCTGGCCGAGCGGTCCACCACGCCGCTGGCCGATGTGCTGCTCGGGATGACCGGCGAAGAAGTCGCCGAAGTGCGCGCGGTCTTCCGCGCCTACGGCTGTTGCACCGTGACCGACCCCATCGGCGAGCTCGTCGAGCTCGGCCTGCTCAAGGAGGAGCACTGATGACCTGGCTGGACGTGCCGGCGAACCACCCCTTCGGCCTCGCGACGTTGCCCTATGGCATCTTCAGCACCGCCGCCGACCCGCAGCATCGGGTGGGGGTCCGCATCGGCGACTCCGTGCTCGACGCTGCGGCCGCTGCCGCGTCGTCGAGCTGCGAGTATGCCGTGCCAGCCCTCTCGGGACCCACCCTCAACCCGCTGCTCGCCGCCGGCCCAGGCGCATGGGCCAGCACTCGTCAGTGGGTGACGACGGTGCTCACCGACCCGGCCTACCGGTCGGCCGTCGAGCCCCACCTGATCCCGCTGACCGAGGTCACGATGCACCTGCCGCTGGAGGTCGCCGACTACGTCGACTTCTACGCCAGCGCCAACCACGCGATGAACGTGGGCAAGATCTTCCGCCCCGACTCCCCCGCATTGCCGGTGAACTGGAAGCACCTGCCGATCGGCTATCACGGGCGGGCCGGCACGGTGGTCGTGAGCGGGACCGACGTGGTGCGCCCCAGCGGGCAGCGCAAGGGCCCGCAAGATCCGGCACCGGTCTACGGACCGAGCGTTCGGCTGGACATCGAGGCCGAACTCGGCTTCCTCGTCGGTGGGGCCACGACGATGGGTGACCGGGTGAGCGTCGACGAGGCAGCCGAACACATCTTCGGTGTCGTCATTCTCAATGACTGGAGCGCCCGCGATATCCAAGCCTGGGAGTACGTCCCCCTCGGTCCCTTCCTGGGCAAGTCGTTCGCGACGTCGATCTCGGCGTGGGTCACGCCGCTGGCAGCTTTCGACGCCGCGCGGGTGCCGCTGCCAGGACAGGACGATCCCAAGCTCCTGGCCTATCTCGAGTCAGCCTCTGGCACAGGGGCATTCGGCCTCGACGTGCACCTTTCGGTCGAGGTCAACGGCACCGTCGTCACGCGCCCGGAATACGCCACCATGTATTGGTCGCCCGCGCAGATGCTCGCCCACATGACGGTCAACGGCGCCAGCCTGCGCACCGGCGACCTCTACGGGTCCGGCACGATCAGCGGTCCGGAGAAGGGCACTCGGGGCTCCTTCCTCGAGCTGTCCTGGGGCGGCACCGAACCGTTTGCCCTGGCCGACGGCTCGACGCGCAGCTATCTGCTCGACGGAGATGTCGTGACGATGACCGCGTGGGCACCCGGACCGGACGGCGCGATCATCGGGCTCGGTGAGGTCACCGGTCGGATCGTTCCCACCCGCTGACGGCACTGCCACCCCGCCGGCGCCAGGGCCCACTGGCACCGCCCGCTGACGGGCCGCTGACGGGCCGCTGACCGGCCGCTCACGGGCCGCTCACGCCAGCCGTCAGCGGCGCACGGCCCGCAGCGCCTGATCGAAGTCGGCCTGCAGGTCGGCCAGGTCTTCCAGGCCCACCGAAATACGCAGCAAGTCCTGGCCCGGCTTGGCGCTGTCGGCGACCGGACGGTGGGTCAGGCTAGCCGGATGCTGGGCAAGGGTGTCCACCCCACCCAAGGAGACGGCGTGCACCACGAGCCGCAACGCCGTGAGGACGGTGCTCGCGGCGGCATACCCGCCCTCGACCTGGATCGCGAGTATCGACCCCGCGCCACTCATTTGCCGTCCGATCAGACCGTGCGGGTCTTGGCCCGGCAGTCCCGGGTAACGGACGCCGGCGATCCCCTCGTGGCCCAGGAACCACTCCGCAAGCGCCTGGGCGTTCTGCTGTTGGGCCCGCACCCGCACCGCCAGGGTCTGCAACCCTCGGTGGAGGGCATACGCGGCCATCGGGTGCAACAGCCCGCCCGTGAGCGCGCGCACCTGCCGCAGCCGGGCGGCCCACCCCGCATCGGTCACCAGGACTCCTCCGAGTTGGTCTCCGTGGCCACCGAGGTACTTCGTCGCCGAGTGCATGACCAGAGTGGCCCCGTGCTGCCCGGGACGCTGCAGGATGGGGGTCGCGAAGGTGTTGTCAACCAGCACCGGCACCGAGCCCGACTGCTCGACCACGGCGGCGATATCGACCAGATCGAGGGTCGGGTTGCCCGGCGTCTCGAGGATGACCAGCCCGGTGCGGTCGGTGATCGCCGAAGCCACCTGGTCGGCAGTCACGAAGCTGACCTCGGTGCCAAGCAATCCGGTGGCCAGGATGTGGTCGGAGCCGCCATATAGCGGCCGCACCGCAACGACATGCGGGGTGCCGGCCGAGACGCAGGCGAGCAAGGTGGCGGTGAGCGCTGCCATCCCGGTGGCGAAAGCGACGGCCTCCGGCATCCCTTCCAACGCCGCCATCCCGCGCTCGAAACGATCGACGTTGGGGTTCCACAGCCGCTGGTAGACGAGGCTGGCCGCGCCCGCTTCCGGACGCTGGCCGGTGGCAAGCACCTCGTAGGCGTGCCCCCCGGCATCGAGATCGGGCAGCGGGTAGGTCGTGGACAGGTCAATCGATGGCACGTGCAGACCGAGGGCCGTGAGGTCCTCCCGCCCAGCGTGCACAGCGGCGGTGTCCAACTGGTGCGTCATCGTCTCCTCAGACATGCCTCCAGTGTGCAATTTGCCGCGTCAAATGACCATAGTTCCGCAGATTCCTCGGTCTAGTGTTTCTAATACCGAAGAACTCAGGTACTCGACGGCATACCCTGGGCTCGTGCCGAAGACCCCACTACCCCCCGGGCCGCCGCAGCGCGTCCCTCCCGCGCTCGACGACATCGACCGCGCCCTCGTCGCGACCCTGTTGGCCGACGGCCGTGCGTCCAATGTCGCGCTGGCCCGCAGCGCAGGGATCGCCGAGTCGACCTGCCTGGCTCGGGTGCGCTCGCTCCAGGAGCGCGGGGTGGTGACCGGGTATGCCGCGCAGCTGGACTTCGCCCGGCTGGGCTTCCCGATCCAGGCGATCGTCGCCGTGCGGCTGGCCGGCCAGGACCGTCGTCAGGTCGACGCCTTCGGCGACCATGTGAGCGGCCTACCGGGTGTGCTGGCCGCCTACAACGTCAGCGGGTCGGATGACTTCCTCGTGCATCTGGTCGCCCAGTCCCCCGACGCGCTCCGGGACGTCGTGCTCACCCACCTGTCCGGACATGCCGGCGTGGTTCACGTGCAGACCTCACTGGTCTTCCGCAGCCATCCCGGCCGGACCTCGCTGCCGCCCCTCGCCTGAGTCGCAGAGCAGTTACGGCATACCGGGCTTGGGCTTCTGCTCCACGAGGGTGTCGGCGACCTTGTCGTGCAGGGTTTGTCGACGGGGATCCCAGAGCAGCCAGAGCTTGTCGAGGATGGACACCACTGGTGTGATGAGTGAGATGACCGGGACCGCGCCCAACACCTGCAACCCCACATCGAGCACTTGACGCCGCAACGCCTCACCGACCGTGAGCGGCCCGGGCCGGGCCGCGCGACGGACCCGGATCCGCAGGGCCATTTTGCCCGGCGTCGCGCCCGAACGGACGAGGAAGAAGGTCTGGTAGGCCAGCGAGATCCCCAGCGTGATGAGCGTGATCCAGATGATGTTGGGCCCCAAGGTGTCCTGCACCATCGCGGTCACCTCTGCCAAATCCGGCTCGGGAGCGGTCGGGTCCTCGACGAGATCGCCGATCCACCGCAGGTAAGCGAAAGCGAAGTCCTTCCACAGCGGGAAGGTCATCGCGGTGGTGACGATCCCAAGGATGAAGTTGTCCAGGATCGAGGCGAGCAGCCGCTGCCAGGGTTCGGCCAGCGGGCGCCCGTCGGGCGTCACCCGCCCCAACGGTGCCCAGACGGGAGGCTGCGGGGCGGCGCCGTAGCCGTAGTTCGAGGGCGGCTCGCTGTACGGCCCGCCGTGCCACGAGGGGTCGGTCCACGCTCCGGCGTCCCGAGGTGCCTGCCCTGCTGACTGCCCCGCCTCGGGGGCCGGCGCCTGCTTGGGCACCGTGTGGTCGGTCCACAGGACACCGTCCCAGTAACGCAGGTTGGCGGGATTCTGTGGGTCGTCGTACCACCCGGACGGTTGGCTCATAGGGTCTACCTTGCCATGCGAGGAGCGTCGACTCCCGCGCCGCCGTGGCAGGCTGCGAAGAAACCTCCCCGCAGGGTCTGACGCGTGAGCCGCCGCACGGCATACAGTCGGCTTCCGTGACCGACGCCCCTTTCCGCACCGTCATCGAGCCCTTCCGCATCCACTCGGTGGAGCCCCTGCGACTCACCACTGCTGCCTATCGCCGCGAGCGGGTGCGCGAGGCGGCCTACAACTTGTTCCAGCTGCGGGCCGAGGACGTCATCATCGACCTGCTGACCGACTCAGGCACCGGGGCGATGAGCCGCGATCAGTGGGCGGCCATTCAGCACGGTGATGAGTCGTATGCCGGCTCACCGTCCTACTTCATCTTCCGGGACGCTGTGCAGGAGCTGTTCCCCTACCGGCACGTCATCCCCACCCACCAGGGCCGGGCGGCCGAGCGCATCCTCTTCCAGGCGCTCGCCGGGCCCGGCAAGGTCATCCCGAGCAACACCCACTTCGACACGACCCGCGCCAATGTGGAGTTCACCGGCGCCGAGGCTCTCGACCTGGTCATCGCCGAGGGCAAGGACCCGGCCGCGATCCATCCCTTCAAGGGGAATATGGACACCGCGAAGCTGGAAGCCCTTCTGGCAGAACGTGGTTCGGAAATCCCGTGCGTGATGATGACGATCACCAACAACTCCGGCGGCGGGCAGCCGGTCTCCCTGGAAAACCTTCGGGCGGTCAGTGAGATCGCCCACCGGCACGGCAAGCCCCTCTTCCTCGATGCCTGCCGGTTCGCCGAGAACGCGTGGTTCATCCGGGAGCGGGAGGCCGGGCAGAGCGAACGTGACGTCCCCGACATCATCCGCGAGATGTCCTCCCTCGCCGACGGCATGACGATGTCAGCCAAGAAGGACCCGATGGGCAACATCGGCGGCTGGTTGGCGCTCGACGACGACGAATTGGCCCAGCAGGCGCGCAATCTGCTCATCCTCACCGAGGGGTTCCCCACCTATGGTGGGCTCGCCGGCCGCGACCTGGAAGCGCTCGCGCAGGGGCTCAAGGAGGTCGTCTCGCACGACTTCCTGCGCTACCGGATCACCTCCACGGCATACGTCGCGAATGCCCTCGAAGCCCTCGGTATGCCGTGCATCAAGCCTGCGGGCGGGCACGCGGTTTACATCGATGCGAAGGCCTTGCTGCCGCACATCCCGCCGCTGCAGTTCCCGGGTCAGGCGCTGGCGGTCGCCCTATACGAGCAGGGTGGCATCAGGTCATGCGAGATCGGTTCGGCGATGTTCGGCCGGCACCCCGATGGCTCGGAGTCCCCCGCTGCGATGGAGCTGGTGCGACTGGCTATCCCGCGACGCACCTACACCCAGAGCCATATGGACTACGTGGTCGAGGTCGCCGAGCGGGTCATGGCGATCAAGGACTCGCTGCCGGGTTACCGCATCGTCGACGAGCCCGCCCAGCTGCGCCACTTCACGGCCACCTTCGCACCGATCGAGTAGCTGCGCTGACCGCAAGCCTGTGGACGACGTGAGCGCCGAGTAGGGCAACACCGGCATGGTTGGCTCCATGCGGCAAAGGAGGCACCATGGGAGTCATGACGGCGCTCACGGACGGGCGGATGTTCACCCACGCGGATCTCGAGGCGATGCCCGACGACGGCAACCGCTACGAACTCGTTGACGGGCTCATTGTCGTGACCCCGTCCCCGAGCCCGGCCCATCAGGGCGTCAGTCTCGAGTTGTCCCTTCGGCTGCGCGAGGCATGTCCCCGAGCCTTGCGGGTGCGCGCTGCCCCCCTCGATGTCGTGCTGGCGGATGACACGGTCCTGCAGCCGGACATCCTCGTCGCCGACCCGGCGACCTTCACCGAGCGCCACGTCCTCGGCGCACCATTGCTCGCCGTCGAGATCCTCTCGCCCTCGACCCGGCGCTATGACCTCGACACCAAGAAGTCGGCGTTCGAGCGGGCCGGATGCCCGGCCTACTGGGTGATCGACCCGTCCGGCCCATCTATCACAGCCTGGGAGCTCCACGAGGGCAGCTACCTCCAGACCCACCACGTCACCGGAGATGCGACCTTCACGACGCAGACGCCCTTCCCGGTCGCCTTCCGGCCCTCGGAGCTGCTCCGCTGACTGAAGGCCGGTGGATGACGTGAGCGCCGAGTAGGGCAACACCGGCATGGTTGGCTCCATGCGGCAAAGGAGGCACCATGGGAGTCATGACGGCGCTCACGGACGGGCGGATGTTCACCCACGCGGATCTCGAGGCGATGCCCGACGACGGCAACCGCTACGAACTCGTTGACGGGCTCATCGTCGTGACCCCGTCCCCGAGCCCGGCCCATCAGCGCGTCAGCGCGGAGCTCTTCTTCCGCCTGCGCCTGGCCTGTTCGTCGACATTGCGGGTGCTGACCGCCCCGCTGGACGTCGTGCTGGCGGATGACACGGTCCTGCAGCCCGACATCCTCGTCGCCGACCCCGCGACCTTCACCGAGCGCCACGTCCTCGGCGCACCATTGCTCGCCGTCGAGATCCTCTCGCCCTCGACCCGGCGCTATGACCTCGACACCAAGAAGTCGGCGTTCGAGCGGGCCGGATGCCCGGCCTACTGGGTGATCGACCCGTCTGGCCCGTCGATCACAGCCTGGAAACTCCACGAGGGCAGTTACCGACAGGCCCAGCACATCACCGGAGAGGCAACCTTCACGACGCAGACGCCCTTCCCGGTCGCCTTCCGGCCCTCGGAGCTGCTCCGCTGAGCGATCGCCGGGGTCACTCGTCCTCGGGGAGCCATCCGGCGTTGTCGTCTTCGTAGATCGCCTTGCAGGTCGGGCACACCGGAAACTTCTGCGGGTCGCGGCTGGGGATCCACACCTTGCCGCACAGGGCGACGCACGGGGTGCCCATGACCATGGCTTCCATGATCTTGTCCTTGTGCGCGTAGTGCGAGAAGCGCTCGTGATCACCGGGCTCGGCGACCTGCGGGACCGTCTCCGCACGCTCCAGCACGCTGGTCCGCGTGCCGGGGCTGGGCTCCGACGGCATCGGGAGCGGCTCGAACGGATCCTGCGGGAGGGAGGCGGACGGCATACGCAACGCTGTCCCGAGTGGGTGACCTTGCGCGACAACGGTTTTCATCCGAGAGCCACCTCCAGATCGGTGATGAGGTCACGCGCGTCCTCGAGCCCCACTGAGAGCCGGATCGTGCCGTCGGTGATCCCAACGGCGGCTCGCTCGGCGGGTGTGAGCCGCCGGTGTGTCGTCGTGGCGGGGTGGGTGACGAGCGACTTGGCGTCGCCGAGGTTGTTGGAGATGTCGATGATCTCGAGAGCGTTCATGACCCGGAAGGTCTCAGCCTTGTCGCCGTCGACCTGGAAGGTCACGATCGTGCCGCCACCGGTCATCTGACGGCGGGCCAGCTCGATCTGGGGGTGATCATCGCGCCAGGCGTGCCGCACGAGTGTCACCTTGGGGTGCGCTGCAAGGAAATCGGCGATGGCCACCGCGGATTGGTGCTGGCGCTCGACCCGCAGCCGCATCGTCTCCAGGCCCTTGAGCATGACCCAGGCGTTGAAGGGCGACATCGCCGGACCGGTGTGCCGCATGAGGTTCTTGACCGGCCCGCCGATGTAGTCGGCCGGCCCGAGGATGATCCCACCGAGGGCCCGCCCCTGACCGTCGATGTGCTTGGTGGCCGAGTAGATGACGATGTCTGCCCCGAGGTCCAGCGGTCGGGAGAAGACCGGGGTGCCGAAGACGTTGTCGACCACGACCTTGGCGCCTGCCGTGTGCGCGAGCTCGCACACCGCGGCGATATCGACGAGTTCGAGCATGGGGTTGCTCGGAGTCTCGAAAAAGACGGCGGTCGTCGGCTCGGACAACGCCTCGCGCCACTGGTTGAGGTCCGCGCCGTCGACGAGGACTCGTTCGACGCCCCACCGCGGGAGGATCTCGTCGATGATGACCATGCACGAGCCAAACAGTGCCCGCGAGGCGACGATGCGGTCGCCCTTGCCGCACAGCGCGGCCAACGCGATGAAGACCGCCGAGACGCCGGTCGCCGTGGCGAACGCGGCCTCGGCCCCCTCCAGCAGTCGCATTCGCTCCTCGAACATCGCGACGGTGGGATTGCCATAACGGCTGTAGACGAACCGGTCGAGCTCCTCGTTGAAGGCCGCCTCAGCCTCCTGCGCGGTGCCGTAGACGAACCCGGAACTCAGATACAGCGCCTCCGAGGTCTCGTCGAACGCCGAGCGGGTGAGCCCGCCGCGGACGGCATAGGTGTCGGAGTGCAGTTCGCGGATCACGATTGCCTCCACGGCAGCCCGGCGACCTTCCAGCCCGCGACGGCGCGGTGCTGGTGGGCGTCGTGGGGGCCTTCAAAGCCCTCGAGGATGTTGTATGCCGGTCCCATCCCGGCCGCGGTGGCGGCCGCAGCCGCGTGCTTGGACCGCACCCCCGAGCGACAGAGGAAGTAGATCGGCTGGTCGGCGCCCACTCCGGCGTCGCGCACCTCGTCGATGAAGCGGTCGTTCACCGCCCCGCTGGGGTAGCGCTGCCACTCCACGGTCACGACCTGTTTGCCCAGGGTCGCCAGGTCGGGCACGCCCACATAGGACCACTCGGCGTGCGTGCGCACGTCGACCAGGACCGCGTCCGGATCGGCCGCGAGGGCGGCATACGCATCATTCGGGGAGACGTCACCGGCATAACTCATGCCGCCAGCGTAACGACGCCGTTCAGTTGAGGCTCGGATCGTCCGGATAGAGGGCGAGGAAGGCCAGCGGACCCCGCTGTCGCCGCAATACGCGTTCCCACAACTGGTCCGGCTGGTCGCAGAAGGCGTCTCGGGATTCGGCTTCCACGACCGACCAGTCACCCCGGCGAATCTCGCGCTCCAGCTGACCTGCGCCCCAGCCGGCATACCCGGCGAAGACCCGCATCCCGGCCACCTCCGGCGCCACGAGCACCGGCGGAGCGTCGAGGTCGACGACCCCGATGCCCCCGAACAACTTGCGGATGCCCAGCGGCTCGTCGCCATCACCGGGCACGGTGACGATGCCGATCGCCGAGTCGGTCTGCACCGGCCCGCCCTGGAAGAGGGTGTGCGGAGCGGTCGTGACCGCCTGCCAACCGGGCAATACGGCGTCGACGGGATCGGTGAGTTGGCGATTGAGCACCACGCCCTGACCGCCGTTGAGGTCGTGATGCAGCATGAGGACGACGCTGCGGGCGAAGTTGGGGTCATCCAGCAGCGGGGAGGCCACCAACAAAGAACCGGTCAGGGCCGGCTGTCGGCTGAGTGCGGACGCCACGTCGTCAGTGTGACACGCCGGGGCGCTCCTCCCACCGTCGCGCGGAGCCTCCGTGTCGGGGAGCAAAGCCCCGCGGGCCGCCGGCTCGCGGTGCTCGAGCGCCTCCGCGCGGGCCACCACGTGATCCTGACGGCCCTCGACGGTGGGCCTTGTCGCCCTCGAGCAGGTGGCGCAACGCTTCGTCCGAAATCGGTTGACCCGATGGCGCGCGACCACCGGCAGCTGCGACGAGCTCTCCGCCGGGGGCCACCCGAGTGGCGGCGATGTCGACACCCGCGGCGCCGAGCAGCCGCTCCATCGGTTTGCGTTGGTGCGGGAGCACGAGCGTGACGACGCTGCCCTCCTCGCCGGCACGGGCCGTGCGTCCGGAGCGGTGCAGGTAGTCCTTGTGGTCGGCAGGCGGGTCGACCTGGAGCACGAGAGACACGTCGTCGACGTGGATGCCGCGCGCGGCAACGTCGGTGGCGACGAGCACCGGCAGGGTGCCGTCGCGGAACCCGCCGAGCACCCGGTTGCGGACACTCTGGCTCAGCCCACCGTGCAACGAGGCAGCCAGCACCCCGGATTCGCGCAACTGCATCGCCACCCGGTCAGCCCCCAGCTTGGTGCGCACGAAGACGATGGTGCGGCCAGGCCGGTTGGCCAGCTCAGCGGTCACCGGCTTCTTGTGCTGCGGGTCCAGCAGGAAGGCGAAGTGCCGCATCGTGGCAACGGACGCCGTGGCGTCGTCGGTCGAGTGGGTCACGGGGTCGGTGAGATAGCGCTCGACCAGGCTGTCGACGCCGTTGTCGAGGGTCGCGGAGAAGAGCAGTCGCTGCCCTCCGGACGGGATCTGGTCGAGGATCGTCGTCACCTCGGGCAGGAACCCCATCTCGGCCATGTGGTCGGCCTCGTCGAGAATGGTCACCTCGACAGCACCCAGGTCCACGGCGCCACGGTCCAGCAGGTCGATGAGCCGGCCGGGCGTCGCGATGAGCAGGTCGATGCCCCGCTGCAAAGCCGAGATCTGGGTCGTGTAGGACAGTCCCCCGGCGACGAGCTTGTGCCGCAGCCCGCCGACGTGGACCAGCGGCTCGAGAGCGTCGGAGACCTGCATGGCCAGCTCGCGCGTCGGCACCAGCACCAGCGCCCGCGGGCGGCGGGCCTGCCGGGCAGTCCCAGAGGCGAGCAGCCGGGTGAGGGTTGGCAACCCGAATGCGAGCGTCTTGCCCGACCCGGTCTGACCCCTCCCGAGCACGTCGCGGCCAGCCAGGGCGTCGGGAATCGTGGCGTCCTGGATGGGGAACGGCGCGGTGATGCCGTCGCGGGCCAGCCGCTCGACGAGCACGTGCGGCAGCTCCAGCGCGGCAAAGCCGTTGTCTGCGCCGACCTCGACCTGGCCGGTCGCAACCGGTCGCCGCGCGGAACTCGTCCACGTGTCGGCGGCCATCCGCTCCTGCTCGGGGTCGACCCACGCATCGGTCACCACCTCACGTGGGGGGCGCCGGTCGCCACGGAAGGCTGGGCGGTCACCACCGCGGTCGAAGTCGCGTGGACGACGCTCTCCGGCGTATGCCGGTCGCTGTCCTGCCGATCGCGGTCCACGGCTGTCGTGGCGGTCGCTGCGCTCGTCCCGCTCACTTCGGTATGCCGTCGGCTCACCTCGCGTGCCGCGGTCACCGCGACGCTCGTCGCCACGGTCGAAGCGTTCGTCACGTCGGACGTATGGACGATCATCGGTGCGCGGTGCGCGTTCCGGACGACGATCCTCACGGGCGAGGATGCGCTCGTCACGGGAGTGGCCCGCGGGGCGCACTGGGCGGGACGGCCGAGCGGGACGGTCATCCTGGTGCCAGCGGGGGCGGTCGTCGCGGGCAGGTCGTTCGTCACGATCACGGTTCCACCGCGGGCGATCATCGCGGGCGGGCCGCTCGTCACGATCACGGCTCCACCGCGGGCGATCATCACGCGCAGGCCGCTCGTCACGATCCCGGCTCCACCGCGGCCGATCATCCCGCGCAGGCCGCTCGTCACGATCCCGGCTCCACCGCGGGCGATCATCACGGGCGGGCCGCTCGTCACGATCACGGCTCCACCGCGGGCGATCATCACGCGCAGGTCGCTCGTCACGATCACGGTTCGACCGCGGGCGATCATCCCGCGCGGGTCGCTGGTCCCGATCCCACCGCCCGCGGTCGTCCTGCGCCGGCCGGGCGCCGCGGCTGGGCCGCTCGTCGCGGACCCGCGGTGACCCACCGGCATACGGGCGGGAGCTGGAGCTGCGCGACTCAGCAGACTCACGCGACTCACGCGGGCCGGCATCGGGCAGTGAGCGCCCGCGGTGCGGCTTCTTGTTGGCGGCGGCCTTCTGGGCGGTCGTCCAGCGGGGCTTCTTGGCGGTGCCGGGCTTCTTCGGCATGGGTGTGCGGCTCTTCTCGGGTGGCTGGTGGATCTCGACCCACCGATCCAGATGGGCGCCGCGAGGAATAGAGCGCTGCGACGGATGCGATGCACCCGATTCGAGTCAGTCGATTCTACCAGCGCGCGGTCGGGTGGCCCGACGCCGCAACAGCGTCCCCAGCCCCACCCCGAGGACCACTCCTGCCGCATCGAAGAGCGCGTCCCGCACGTCGCCCGAGCGACCAGGCAGGAAGCGAGCCTGGAGAATCTCGCTGACCGGCGCGTGCAGGAGGAACAGGACCACCAGCCACCTGAGCCACCGCATCGAGCCGACCGCGAGGAAGGCCGCCACGACCGGCGCACCGAACAGGAAGAGATGGGTCCACTTGTCGGCGTCCTGCGGGGCGCCTTCGATCTCGATACGCGGCCAGTAGAGGGCGAGCAGATGCACGAGCAGCAGCGCCGCAAACGCCGCCCACCAGAACCGCCACGACCCTCGGGACCGGGCTAACACGGGGCTGGCCCCGACTGCTCGCGGGCGCACGAGGGCGTCATGACTGCCCGTCAGGGGCTGCGGCGACGATGAGGTAGCGCTCGTCCTCGATGGCGCGGCCCCAGAGCACGTCATCGTCGAGCGGGGTGACGGCCAGATCAGTCACCCCGAGGTTCGCGAGCGCTTGGGCCAGGTCGACCGCCGACACTCCCCCGTCCCACGGCAAGGCGGGCCCACCGACATACGAGGCGTCGGGATGGGCTTGCCAGCGGCCCTCGATGAGCACGACCTGTCCACCCGGACGCACGAGGCTCAGCCAACGGCGCAGTGCCGCAACCGGATCGGGCATGGTCCACACCACATGCCGGGCCAGGACTACATCGACCGACCGCGGGGTGAGGGGTGGATCGGCCGCATCAGCCTGGCGCACGGTGACCCGATCGGCGAACCGTGCGACCTTCTGCCTCGCCAGCGCGACCATGGCCCCAGACGAATCGCAGGCCCAGACCCGATGTCCGAGCGCCGCGACGACCTCGGTAAGGCTGCCGGTGCCACACCCCAAATCGGCGATAAGGGCAGGCGCCGGCGGCAACGCCTCGGACAGCAGGTCTCGCCACGCCCGCCGCATCCCCGGTCCGCGCAAGCCGTGGTCGGGCTCGGCGTCGTAGTCGGCCGCGTAGCCATCCCAAAACTGCCGGATCCGATCGGCCTGACCCGTGACGTCCATACCCCTATGGTGACCCCATGACGAGCCCGAGCGAACACCGGCCCCGCCCCGCGCGCGTCGAGGTCACCGGGTCGGGGTCGGTCAGCGCCACCCCTGACGTCGTGCGGCTCGCCCTGGGCATCCGCTGCGACGCCGACGGCGTGGCCGCGGCTCTCACGGCCGCCGCCAGTGCCTTGCGTGCGGTGTCGACCGCGGCCCGCAGCCACGGGGTCGCCGATCGTGACATCGCCAGCCAGAGCGCGTCGGTCCAGCCGCGCTGGGACAAGGACGGCACTGCGGTGGTGGGTTACACGGCATACCACTCGGTCGCTGTTCGGGTGCGGGCGCTCGGTGACCTCAACGGGCTCGTCGACGAGGTTGCCGCCGCCGCGGGCAACAGCCTGGTCATCGACGGCATCTCCCTGGACGTGTCCGACCGGGCCCCACTCGAGGTCACCGCGCGCGAAGCAGCGTTCGCCGCCGCGAAGGCCAAAGCGCAGCAGTATGCCGTGTTGTCCGGCGCGCGCCTCGGTCGCGTCCTCTCGGTGACCGAGGGCGCGGTGGCATTCGGCGGTGGACCGATGCGTGAGGTGCGTCTGGCCATGAGCGCATCCGACGGGGGTGGCCTGCCGGTGGAATCCGGCGAGCACACGGTGACGGCTACTGTGTCTGTGAGCTGGGAACTCGTCCCGGAATAGCCCTACCCGCCAGGAGGTTTGCCCCGGCATGGCAACGACCACCCTCACGACCGACACCTTTGAGCGCACGGTCCTGGACAACGACATCGTCCTGGTCGACTTCTGGGCCGAATGGTGCGGGCCGTGCCGCCAATTCGGGCCGGTGTTCGAGGCCACCAGCGAGAAGCACCCCGACATCGTCTTCGGCAAGGTCGACACCGAAGCCGAGCAGTTGCTCGCGCAGGCGCTCGACATCACGTCCATCCCCACGGTCATGGCCTTCCGGGAGGGCATCCTCGTCTTCGCCCAGCCCGGTGCCCTGCCCGGCCCGGTCTTCGAGGATGTCGTCGCGCAGGTCAAGGCCCTCGACATGGACGAGGTGCGGCAGAAGATGAACGACGCGTCCCGGGCCCACGCCGAGGAAAACGGTGGCGGCGGCTGTGGCGGGTGCGGCGACTGTGGCTGCGGCAAGGGCTGACCGCACTTCAATTCCGGCCCGTACGAAAGTAGTTCGAACATCACATGCGCACCCTGCTCAACATCATCTGGGTGGTCTTCGCCGGCCTGTGGCTCTGGCTCACCTATCTCCTGGCCGGTGTCATCGCCTGCCTGTTCGTCGTGACCATCCCGTGGGGTCTGGCCGCCTTCCGGATGGCCAACTACGCCCTGTGGCCGTTCGGTCGCACCATCGTCGCTCGTCCTGACGCCGGTCCTGCCTCGACGATCGGCAACATCGTGTGGATCGTCTTCATCGGCTGGTGGCTCGCCTTGGGTCACCTCACGACGGCGATCGCCCAGGCCTGCACGATCATCGGGATTCCGCTGGCCCTGGCCAACCTCAAACTCATCCCGGTCTCGCTGATGCCACTCGGCAAGCAGATCGTGCCGGTGGCCTGACAGCGCGTCGTGGGGCACGGCATACCTGTTGGCAGGCCTGTTCCGTGCGATCGCCCAGCGGCTCCGTTGCCGGAACCGGTGGAGGTGGCGGGAATCGAACCCGCGTCCGATGACGTGACGACAGGACTTCTCCGGGCGCAGTGCGCTATGGATTTTCTCGGCCCCAGGGCTCGCGCGCACACGTTCCCTGACAGGCCCAGTCGAGTGCATGTCCCACGACGCCCCCCGACATGACGGCGTGGTAAGTCTCCTAGCTGACGCCAGACACTGAGTCGGAAACTAGCTCAGGCTGACGGACTTCGAGGCTCGCTCAGGCGGCGAGGGCGAAGTCGGTGCGCTTTGCGTTGGCACCTATTGGTTTGCACGGATCGTTAGCGAGATAACCGTGCGTCCTCGGCCCGCTTCTCCTGCGGTGACGACCACCGTCGAAACCGATCACCCCCGAGAGTGGTGCTAGGGGGCTCCCACGACACGCTGTGTACTTGTCAAGCTCGGGTCACCCTCACGGGTCCCGAGCACTCGAGTATGCCGTGCAACGCACCTTCGCGTCGAACCCATTCCCGCGGACACCGGGAAGTGATCGGTTCAGGCGCGGTGTCGGCCCAGGTCGACGTCGCGGTTGAGCCCCTTGTCGTGCCCTGTGGCGATCCACATGAGGGCGAGCATGGCCGAGACGACGAACGCGGTCTGTGAGTTCTTGAACCAGCCGAAGTCGAAGGCGCTGTAGAGGACGAACCCGACGGTCGCCCACAGCACCGCCTGGCGCCGGCGCACCGAGAATTCGGTCATGGCGAAGAGCACCCCACCCCAGAGCATGTACCAGGGGTGGATGACCGGACCGGTCACGACGAACGCGATGAGGATCCAGCCGAGGGTGCGGACCGGGTGCTTGGCCTTATAGCGCCACACCAAATAGCACATGATCGACAGTCCGATGAGTTGCCCGATGCGCTGGACCGTCGGGACCATCGCATCGCCCAGGGCCGTCGCGCCCGCACGATAGGCGATCCACTCCAGCCCCGAACCCACAGCGGTGAAGGGCGCGAGCATCGACCGCACCGCGCCGGGGACTCCAAGTGCGGTGACCCAGCCGAAGCCGAGCCCGGACAGCAGGCCGATGGCAGCAAAGGCGACGCCGAAGATGGCCGTCGCGGGCACGAGTTTGCGCACCACGTCGAGCTTGCTGGGCCGACCCCAGTCATTCCCCCGCCAGGCATGCAGGGCCGCCACGGCGAGAATCGCCGCCGCCGCGGGCTGCTTGATCGAGGCCGCGGCCGCGATGCACACCGCTCCGACGGCGAGGTGGTGGGTCACCCCGAGCCAGAGCCCCAGGATCATCAGCCCGATCATCAGGCTGTCGTTGTGGGCTCCCCCGACCAGGTGCAGGACAACCAGCGGGTTGAGCACCGCGAGCCACATCGTTATCTCGCCGTCATAACGCAGCGCCCGCGCCAACCGCGGCAGATAGATCGCCAGCAACAGCACGCCGATGAGGGCGGGGATGCGCATGAGAATGGCGGCCAGATAGGCGTTGTGCCCCGAGACGTCGGTGACGAGGTGCTGCACCTGCAGCGACAACGGTCCATAGGGCGCTGGGGTGAATTGCCAGATGGGGTCGACCTGGGCTTGGAACAGGTCACCGAGCACGGCTGGGCCGTCGGAGTAGGGGTCGAAGCCGCGGTGGACCATCTCGCCCTGCGCGGCATACGAATAGGCGTCGAAGGACAGCAGCGGCGGCGCCGGCAGCAGCGGCAGGCTCCAGCACCACAGCGTTCCTCGGGTGACCGGGCGGCTGCTGGCCGTCGGACGCATCCGCAGCCAAGCGTCGAGCAGCAGGATCACGCCGTAGAGCAGCAGCGCGACGGCGATGATCTGGCCCGCTCGGGAGGTCTGGAACCAGCCCAGCCCCGGCACATCGCGCCAGACGTTGTCGGGAGGCAGCATGCCCACCCCGAACGTGCCGACCAGGACGAGGACCATCGCAGCGGTGCCGCGGCGGGTGTTGGAGTCGGCCCAGGCGGACCGGATCTCCGCGATCTCGCGGCCCACCCGGGCACCCACCCCGAGGGCAGGTCCGGCGGAGCTGTCACGACCTGAGTCGGACATCCGCACTCCTTGCACGTCGGGACAGGAGAAAGTCGCCCAGGGTCGACGACCGTGACCTCAGCCTAGCTGCGGTCACCCTCGCGCGTCGCGGGAGCGGTGCGCACGGCAACGGCAGCGGCGAGCACGCCGAGCACGAGCAACCCGGCGAGCAGGTTGAGCGTGGCATACCCGCGGGTCGCGACAATCACCCCGGCCAACGCGCCGCCGACCGCCGCGGTGACCCCGGTGATGAGATCGGTCACGCCCTGAATGGCCGGGCGAGTCGTCGGCGTCGCGGCCGCCGTGACGAGGGTCGAGCAGGCGATGGTGCCGAGTGACCAGCCGACCCCGAGCAGGAAGAGCCCAACCCCGAGCGACCACGACGAGCCGGGCTGCGAGGTGCCGGCGAGCACGAGCGAGACGAGCAGGGTCAGGCCCCCGGCGAGCAGGATGATGCCGCTGCCCCAGCGGTCGACGGCCATGCCGACCAGGGGCGAGAAGACGAACATCCCGAGGATGTGGATGCTGATGACCAGGCCGATGATTTCGAGTTCGGCGTGCCCGTGGTCCATGTGCAATGGGGTCATGACCATGACCGAGACCATGACCGCGTGGCACAGCGCCAGCCCGATGGCGGCCAGGCGCAGCATCCGGTTCTCGCGCAGCAAGGCCCAGCCCGAGACCCGGACCGCCGGGGTGCTCCCCGCGGCAAGCGGCTCCTGCTCGGTATGCCGTGCCCGCGCCAGCAGCAGCGGGTCGGGACGCAGCCGGGTCACCATTACCGCCATGGCCGCGAGCATCCCGATGCCGGCGATGACATAGGCGCCGGTCAGCGCCGGAATGCCGACGACGGCGGCGACGGCTTTGCCGGGCCCGGTGAGGTTGGGCCCGATCACCGAGCCGACGGTCGTCGACCACACCACGAGGCTGAGGTCGCGCCCGCGGTGAGCCGGGTGGGAGAGGTCGGTCGCGGCATACCGGCTCTGGTTGTTGGCAGCGGTGGTGCCTCCGAGCAGGGTGGCCCCGACGAGCAACAGCGGGAAGGCCCCGAGCACCCCCGCGACGATCGAGATCGCCGCGCCCCCGACCCCGATGGCATAGCCGAGGCTGAGCCCGGGCCGACGGCCGTCGCGGTCCATGATCCGGGCCAGCAGCAGGGTGATGACTGCTGCCCCGAGCACGGCGAAAGTCTGGGCCAGCCCGGCCAACTGCTCCGAGCCGGAGACGCTCTTGGCCAGCAGGGCATTGACTGAGATCGCCGCCCCGACACCGAGGCCACCGAGCATTTGGGTCGCGACGAGGGTCGAGATGGTGCGGCGTTGGACCCCGTCGACCGGCCGATCCGCCACGCGCGCCCCACCGGGCCGGGGCGCGCTCACCAGCTGCCGGAACTCGAGCCGCCGACGCCGCCGCCGCCGAAGGAGCCCCCACCGCTGAAACCAGAGCCACCCGAGGAGCCGGGGGTCGATTGGAAGGTGCCACTGGCCGAGGTCGAGAAGCTGTCGACGCCGTCGGTGATGCTGTCGAAGTCGGGGAAGGTCGACCCGTGGTAGATGTACCAGTCGGGCATGAGGATGACCTGCCCGGCGGCGGCAGCGGCCTCGGCGACCTGTTTGAAGGTGCTGGCCCACTTGTCGGCGACGCCGAAGATGATCGCGTAGGGCAGGAAGCGGCTGAAGATATCCTGCGCCTCCTCCCAGCGGATCTGGCCCGCCTCGGCCGTCACGAGGTATTGCTTGAAGCCCAGTGACTGCGCGTAGACGGCCGAACCCTCGGCGGTCTTGGCCACGAGCTTGCTGCCTGCGACGGCGACGATGATGCCCGCGATGGCCAGGCCCACCCCGAGGATGAACCCCGACGCGATCGGCAGCCCTAGGCCTGCGGTGCGGTCGACTCCCCGGCTCGGAGCCCCCCAGAAGAACGCGGTCATGACCCCGGCCCCGAAGAGCACCGACCCCAGGGTCATCCAGATACCCCGGGTCGTCTGCGGCGAGGACCGGAACCAGCCACGGTCGAGCACTTCGCCATACAGCTGGTCCTTGACCTTGCTCAACGTCGAGGCGAAATGGTTCTTGAGGTCGGACAGCAACACCGGGTTGGAATCGCGGAAGATGCCCTCCAGGAGGGTCTGTTCGTAAGGACGCAGCACCTCGCCTGAGCGTGGCACGAGCCGGGTCAGCTGCCAGTCGGTGCGTGAGAACATCCCGCCGGCCTCGACCTCCTCGATGCGCAGGAAGCCACGGACCGCCAGGTCGATGACGGACGCGGACACATCGAGGGTGTCGGCGGACTCGTCGATCACCGTGCCGACCAGACCCGGCTGCACCCCCGGCGGTGGGTTGAACTGCACGGCAACGGTGGGTCTGCCGCCGCGCCGGACCGGCACCCGGCCGCCACGGCCTGCTGCCGAAGCCGCTGGGTCGGCGGCGTCCCCGGGGAGCCCGGGAGTGCGGCCGGGAGTGAGACCTGGAGTGAGACCGGCATACCACTCGTCGCGGCCCCGGGTGAGCAACAGCGTGCCCATCCCGACGAGGGCAAGAATTGGTGCGAGGACACCACCGGCCACCGATGCCAGCGCCGCCAGTTTGGCGGGGCCTTCCTGCAGCGGCGACCCGCCGGCACGGATATCCGGGGCGATGATGCCGAACGCCGACAGCGGATACCGCGTCGCGACCGTCAGGTTTTCGTTGCTCTGCAGGGCACTCACGGCGAAGGTCGAGGTCGCGCCCGCGGTGGCCGTGTCGCATTCGCCGTTGACGCCCCGAGCGCAGCGCACATCGGTCGCGCTCACCCCGGCGGGACCGGTCACGCTCACCGTGGCACGCGTCTTGGCGATCGCGTCGCCGGAGAACACGTTGTAGTAGAACTCGGCCGTCTGACTGTCGGTGAACGGGTTGACCACGTTGGCCAAGTGGTAGGTGACGATGTAGGTCTGCGTCCCGCGGACCGTCTCCTTGGCCGAGCCGATCTTGATCGTCACGGTCGAGCCGTTGTCGGCGAGCGCGACGTCGGTGTTGGCGCCCGTCGGGCTGCTCACCGACACATCACTCATCGCGTAGTAGCGGTAGACCTCGGGGCGGTCGGCCACGCCTTGACGCACCGTGATGGACCGGTAGATGCCGTGCCGGGCCCCGGCTGAGGAGTCGAAGGTGTATTGGATGGTCTCGGTCACCCTGACCCCGCCGTCCTTGTCCAGGACGAACACCGAGTCCATCGACGGCATGAGATCCGCGCTCGGGTATGCCGTGGACGTCGCCTCTGGAGGGCCCGCCGCGACGGCCACCCCTGCGGGGAGGACCAGTGCCGCCAGACCCGCCACCAGGGCCAGCAACGCGCGGCGCAGTGGTGAGCGGACGGCATACCGGATCATCGGTTGCTCCTGGAGTGCATGGCGCGGTCGGCCTCACGCTTGTCCTGGCGTTCGCGCAACGCCTGGCGCTTGTCGTAGAGCTTCTTGCCGGTTGCGAGGGCGATCTCGACCTTGGCGCGACCGTCCTTGAAGTAGACCGCGAGCGGCACGATGGTGCGGCCCTTTTCGCGGATCTTGCCCTCGATCTTGTCGAGTTCCTCGCGGTGCAACAGCAGCTTGCGCTTGCGTCGCGGGGCGTGGTTGGTCCACGTGCCTTGGGTGTATTCGGGGATGTGGACGCCTTCCAGCCACAGCTCACCGTCGGTGAACTGCGCGAAGCCGTCAATGAGCGAGCAACGGCCGGCACGCAATGCCTTGACCTCGGTGCCCCACAAGGCCAGACCGGCCTCGAAGGTGTCCTCGATGTGGTAATCGTGCCGAGCCTTGCGGTTGCTCGCGACGAGCTTGCGCCCAGTGTCCTTGCCCACGAGCCCGCGTCCCTTTCTCACCTGTGCCGCCCTGGCCGGGCAGCGCCCCCACGGTACCCCGGCTGCCGCAAAACCGGGATCCGGTTTAGGTCAGTCGGTCGAGCGGTCGGCTCGATCAGATCCAGGTGCGAGGGTTGACGAAGCTGCCGTCCTCGAGGGTCTCGAAGTGCAGATGGCACCCGGTGGAGTAGCCCGTGGTGCCGGCGTAGCCGATGAGTTGACCGCGCCGGACGTCGCCACTGTGGACGAGGATGGACGAGAGGTGGTTGTAGGTCGTCACGAGATCGACCCCACGCTGGATGCCGTGGTCGATGGTGATGCGGTTGCCGTAGCCGCCACCCCACCCGGCGCTGAGCACGGTGCCGGCGGCCGTGGCATACACCGGAGTGCCGCACGGAATGCCGAAGTCGGTGCCGCTGTGCAACTTCCACACATGCAGGATCGGGTGGAACCGCATCCCGAACTCCGAGGTGATCGGGCCGTTAGCGGGGTAGTTGAGAAAGCCACCGCCGGAAGGGTTGGCGTCGCGGGCCGGCGGGGTGTAGGACTGGCCCGCCGCGGCAGCTGCGGCTGCTGCAGCGGCCTCCGACTTCTTCCGAGCCTCGTCGGCTTCCCGAGCCTTGCGGGCCTGTTCGACGAGCAGGGCCTGCAACCGGGCCTGCTCGGCCTCGGCCGCGCGCAACCGCTCCAGCTCGTCGGCCTTGCGGCTCTCGACCTGACCGGCATACGTCGCCTTCTCGGCGACAAGCGAGTCCAGCGCCTGTTTCGCCGCGGCTGCGGCAGCCTTGGTCGCATTGGCGGCGGCCAGGGCTTCCTCGGCGCGCGCCTTGAGGGCGGCAACCTCGGCGCGGACGGCGACGAGGTAGCCGCGGGTCGCCTCGCCGTCGGCCCGGGCGGCCGCTAGCCGGTCGAGCGCCTCGTTGGTCATGGCGGTGACGGTGTCGGCGAGCACGAGCCGAGTCGCGAAGTCGTCGGCACTCACCGCGCCGAGCGCGACCGAGAGTTGACTGCCGCCGCCGCCCTGGAACATGTCGGCGGCGAAGGCGTCGAGGACCCGCTGGGTGGAATCCAGGGCGGCTTCGTTGCGGACGAGGTTCTCTCCCGCCCGGGCTTCGTTGGCTTGGGCGACGCTTAGCTGGATGCCGACTTCGGTGTTGTACTTCTCCGCCGCGCGTGCCTTGGTCTGGGCATCGGCCAGGGCCGCCTCGGCGGCGGGCAACTGGGCCTGCACGGTCTGCAGCGCGAGATAGGCCTGGGCGAGTTCGGCCGAGGTGCCCTCGAGCGCGTCGTGCAGTTGCTCGATCTGCGCGTCGACCTTCTTCTTCTCGTCGCCGGTGTCGGCCTGGGCGGTAGCGGGAAGGGCGAACGACACGGCGCACAGCACGGCGGTGATGGCCGCCGTGGCCGTTGCGTATCGGCGGCGGGCACCGCCTATCGGGCCGAGCATCGTTCTCCTTCCCCAGGTCCACCCCCGACGCACGCTGCGCCGGGGCACGCGACGTGGTCAGACTCGAAGATAACGCCTCAGGGTGAACCATGAGGTGAGGACAGCCAAGACGGTGACCCCGCCCAGCACCCATGGCGCGATCGCGAGCACGTCGGACAACCCGACGAACGCGGTGTCCAGCAAGGCCCGGCTGAGGTAGCCCTCGACGCCGTAGCGGACGGTGGCATAGAGCAGACCCATCGCCAGACCCGCGCCGAGCAGCGACGCGACGACGGTCTCCATGACGAAGGGGGTCTGGATCGTGGCATTGCTCGCGCCGACCAGGCGCATGATCGTCGTCTCCCGTCGCCGCGAGAAGGCGGTCTGGCGGATCGTCGTGGCCATGAGCAGCATGGCGCACAGCACCATGAGGGCCGACAATGCGATGGCCGCCCAGGACACGACGTTCATGAAGGTGAAGAACTTGTCGAGCAACTGCTTCTGGTCCTGGACCCGCCCGACCCCGGGAGCCCCCTCGAAGGAACTGCTGATGACCGCAAACCGTCCGGGATCGGTTAAGGACACGCGGAAGGAGTCGGCGAAGGCCCGCTCGGTCGCCTGCTCGGCCAGCGGCGAGTTCTTGAACTGCTCCTTGAACCGCTTGAAGGCCTCGGCCTGCGATTCGTAATAGATGTCCTTGACCGGCGGCTTCATCTGGTCAAGCTGTCTGCGGATCTGCTCGCGCTGGTCGGGGGTCGTCGCCTTGCCACCGCAGGAGGGGTATTGACTGCCCTCGACGCACAGGAAGATCGACACCTGCACCCGGTCGTACCAGTAGTCCTTCATCGTGTCGACCTGGCGTCCGGCGAGCAGGCCGAGCCCGAGCAGGTACATCGAGATCATCGTCACGAGGACGACCGAGACCGCCATGGACAGGTTGCGGCGCAACCCGGCGGCGATCTCACCGAGGACGAAACTCAGCTTCATTCGGTATGCCGTCCCGCCTCGTCGCGGTCCTGACCCACCGGCGGTGGCGGCTCCGGCTCAGGGGTGCGGCGACCCAGCCGCGGGAGCTTCATGGTGCGGGTCGGGGTGTCGCCACCCGACGGCATACCGGAACCCGACGGCATACCGGAGCCGGGCGGCAGGCCCGTGTCCGGGACCACCGACCCCACGGACTCGCCGTAGTCGCCGCTGCCGATGTCGCTGACCATCTTGCCGTGGGCGAGGCGGACTACCCGCTTGCGGAAGTCGTCGACGATCCCGGCGTCATGGGTGGCCATGACGACGGTCGTGCCCGAGCGGTTGATCCGGTCGAGCAGGGCGACGATGCCGCGGCTGGTGTCGGGGTCGAGGTTGCCGGTCGGCTCGTCGGCCAGCAGGATCGTCGGTTTGTTGACGATGGCTCGGGCGATGGCCACCCGCTGCTGCTCACCACCGGAGAGTTCGTGGGGCAGCCGCTTGTCCTTGCCCTCCAGTCCGACGATGCGCAACGTTTCGGGGACGGTCTGGCGAATCACCGCGCGCGACTTGCCGATAACCTGCAGCGCGAAGGCAACGTTTTCGAAAACGGTCTTGGTCGGCAGCAGCCGGAAGTCCTGGAACACGGTGCCGATCTCGCGGCGCAGGTAGGGCACCCTGCGGTCGGGCAGGGTGCGCAGGTCAAAGCCGGAGACATGCACCTGGCCGCTGGTGGCGCGCTCCTCACGGATCGCTAGGCGCAGCAGCGTCGACTTGCCCGATCCGGACTGACCGACAACGAAGACGAACTCGCCGCGCTCGACCTCCAGGGTGACCGCGTCCAGGGCGGGACGGGTCGCCTTGACATAGGTCTTGGTGACGGTGTCGAACGAAATCATGGGGCTTCTTTGCAGCTCGGGGACGCTGGGTCGGGCGGGTGACGGCATACCGACGGGTGCGAGACGTCGATCGTCGCCGTTCCGAGGGTACGGGTGAGACCTGAGAAACGCATGTTTCCGGTGTGACGGGCGTGGCGTGTGGGTGCCTGGCAGAGTGTTGACCATGAGCGATCTGGACTGGAACGAGCAGCTGACCGCCCAGCTCACCTTCCACTGGGACCACCAGCTGCGAGCCCGTCTCGAGGGGCTCAGCGACGAGGAGTATCTCTGGGAGCCCGTGCCCGGCGCGTGGAACCTGCATGTCGGCGGGGGCGGTCCTACGCCCACGCAATTCGGCTCCGGGCCGGTGACCATCGACTTCGCCTACCCCGAGCCGGTGCCCGCTCCGGTGACGACGATCGCGTGGCGGCTGGCCCACGTCATTGTCGGGTGTTTCGGCATGCGGGTCGCGTCGCACTTCGGGGGTCCGCCCCTGAGCTACGAGACCTTCCCGTATGCCGCGACGGCGCGCGAGGCGCTCGGGCAGCTCGATGCCGGGTATGCCGCGTGGCTGGCTGGGGTGCGCGGGTGGTCTGAGGCCGACCTCGCCGAACCGGTGGGCCCGGCGGAGGGGCCGTTCGCCGCGCTGCCGCGCTCGGCCCTCGTGCTGCACATCCAGCGCGAGGTCATCCATCACGCCGCCGAGATCGCCCTGCTACGTGACCTCTGGGCCAACGGGCTGCGGTGACCACACGGCATACCGGAGCTGTGGGCCAACTGGTCGGCCTGCGGGTCGGTCAGCCGGTCGGCTGGTCGGTCAGTTGGGTGGCTCGGCCGACCCACCGGGAGGTCAGGCGTCGGCTTTCTCGGCGTGGCGCTTCCAGCGGATGCCGGCCTCGATGAAGTCGTCGATGTCGCCGTCGAAGACCGCGCTGGGGTTGCCGACCTCGTGCTCGGTGCGCAGGTCCTTGACCATCTGATAGGGCTGCAGCACGTAGGACCGCATCTGGTCGCCCCAGCTGGCCTTGATGTCGCCGGCCATCTCCTTCTTGGTGGCCGCCTCTTCCTGCTTCTTGAGCAGCAGCAGGCGCGACTGCAGGACGCGCAGCGCGGCGGCGCGGTTCTGGATCTGGGACTTCTCGTTCTGCATCGACACGACGATGCCGGTGGGGATGTGGGTCATCCGCACCGCGGAGTCGGTCGTGTTGACGCTCTGGCCACCAGGCCCCGAGGACCGGAAGACGTCGATCTTCAACTCGTTCTCGGGGATGTCGATGTGGTCGGTCTGCTCGATGAGGGGCACCACCTCGACCGCGGCGAAGGAGGTCTGCCGGCGGCCCTGGTTGTCGAAGGGGCTGATCCGCACCAGGCGGTGGGTGCCCGCCTCGACCGAGAGGTTGCCGAAGGCATAGGGCACCTTGACCTCGAAGGTCGCAGACTTGAGTCCTGCCTCTTCGGCGTAGGAGGTGTCCAGGACCGCAGTCGGGTAGCCGTGCCGCTCGGCCCAGCGCAGATACATCCGCATGAGCATCTCGGCGAAGTCGGCGGCGTCGACCCCACCAGCACCGGCGCGGATCGTGACGACCGCCTCGCGGGCGTCCCATTCGCCGGAGAGCAGGGTGCGCACCTCGAGGGCGTCGAGGTCCTTCTTGATCTTGGCCAGCTCGACCTCGGCCTCGGCCAGGGTGTCGGCGTCGCCTTCCTCGGTGCCCATCTCGACGAGCACTTCGAGGTCTTCGATGCGTGCGTCCATGCCGACCACCCGGTCGCGCTCGGCGTTGGCACGCGACAGGGCCGAGGTGATCTGCTGCGCAGCCTCGGGGTCGTCCCAGAGGTTGGGGACGCTGGCTTGCCGCTCCAGCTCGGTGATCTGTGTGGCTAGGGCGTCCAGACCCGTGACCTCACGCACCGAATCCATCGTCGCGCGCAGCGCCTTGAGCTCTTCGGGGAAGTCGATGGCCATAACGCTCAAGCCTACGCGAGCCGGCGACCCCCCCCCCCCCCCCCCCCCCCCCCCCCCCCCCCCCCCCCCCCCCCCCCCCCCCCCCCCCCCCCCCCCCCCCCCCCCCCCCCCCCCCCCCCCCCCCCCCCCCCCCCCCCCCCCCCCCCCCCCCCCCCCCCCCCCCCCCCCCCCCCCCCCCCCCCCCCCCCCCCCCCCCCCCCCCCCCCCCCCCCCCCCCCCCCCCCCCCCCCCCCCCCCCCCCCCCCCCCCCCCCCCCCCCCCCCCCCCCCCCCCCCCCCCCCCCCCCCCCCCCCCCCCCCCCCCCCCCCCCCCCCCCCCCCCCCCCCCCCCCCCCCCCCCCCCCCCCCCCCCCCCCCCCCCCCCCCCCCCCCCCCCCCCCCCCCCCCCCCCCCCCCCCCCCCCCCCCCCCCCCCCCCCCCCCCCCCCCCCCCCCCCCCCCCCCCCCCCCCCCCCCTCCCCCCCCCCCCCCCCCCCCCCCCCCCCCCCCCCCCCCCCCCCCCCCCCCCCCCCCCCCCCCCCCCCCCCCCCCCCCCGCGCCCCCCCCCCCCCCCCCCCCCCCCCCCCCCCCCCCCCCCCCCCCCCCCGCCCCGGCCCCGGCTTGGACTGTGATCGTCACGCTGCGCCCCAGAGCCGACAACAGACCACCGGTGATCGGCAGCTCGGCGTCTGCCCGGAGCACCACGACCGCCGTCTGGCCGTCGGGCGTGCCCGTGCCGTCGACCAGCTGCCAGCCTGTGATTCCGGTGGGCTTGGGGCCGGCAGCGAGGTGATCGGAAGCAGCCCTGCGCACGCTGTCGTTGGACAGGGCCACCCCCTGCCCGAAGCCCCGCCCATAGCCGACGGATTCGTCCAGTGCGTCGGAGGCGTCAAGTGCCGCAGCGTCGGCCGCGTCGACCAGCCGGATCCTGGCCAACTGGGTCGCTGTCACATCCACACCACCGACGATGAGCAATGCGCAGATGACGAACAGGCCGAGGATCAACGGGGTAATCTGCCCGGCGTCACGGCGCCGGCTCATCGCCCTCGCCCGCCGGGACACGTTACTCAGCCTGATCCCCCACCACATCCGGGTCACCGCCCACCGAACCGGTCGACACTCGCGACGTGGGTCGCCGACACGGGCACTGCGCTTGCCACGGCATCGCTGAGGAACGCCGGCACCAGCGGCAGCTGCACAACGAGCGACGCGGTGACCGACACGCGGCCCTCGGATCGCAGACACGGTGAGCCGTCGCAGACCACGCGCACCGTGCTTCCGGAGTCGAAGCCGAAATCGGCGAAGGCGATCCGAGCGGCCGCTTGGGCACGCTCGGCCGCCTCGGCTTCGTTCGCCGCGCTGGTGTAGGCCCGACCTGCCTCCCGGGCAGCCGTGGTCACGGAGTAGGCCGCCGCTTGGATCCGGCCGAGGATCAGCACGAGGTAGATCAGCGGGACGATCATGAGCACGCCGAGGAAGACGAACTCGACGATCGCCCGCCCATCGTCGGCCCGACCCACTCTGCGCCGGCCCCATCTGTAGACCTGGCGGATCACGGAGCCGCCACCTGACGCTCGTCAAAGGCGCGACCGGTGACCGTCATGGTGCCGCTCGGGCCGAGCAGCCCGATGATCGGTGTCGGAGCCGTCACCGTCACCTCGACGACCCGCACGCCCAGATCGGCCGTGACTCGGCGCGCGGTGACCTGCACGGCATACGCGGGCGAAATGCCGTCGGTGATGAGCGCGGTGGTGCGCGCGGCCGCCTCGCCCTCGGTGGCGTCGGCCCGGGCTCCCGCTCGCGCCCCTTCCGCCGCGCAGGCGATCAGGGTGTTTCGCACGTGCAGGGTCAGCCCGAGTTGGAACACTCCCACGGCGACGAGCAGGAGCAGCGCGGAGACCATGACGAACTCGGCGACGGCCGAACCCCGGTCCCGTGGGCCGGGCGCTTCGAGCACCGTCCAGCGCCGCCGAGTGCGGGCGGCCACCCGGCGCCTACTTCTTGCCCGTGACGCCGCTGATCGCGTCCTTGAACATGGCCAGAAGGGCGGGGCCCGCGAAGGCCCACAGCACGGTGACGAGCCCCGCGGTCATGACCGTGATCAGGACCCAGCCGGGCACATCTCCGCGATCTCTCCGGTCCCTGCGGCCGGCATACCGGACGTGCAAACGCGCCTGAACGGTGGCAGCGACTCGGGCGCTCATCGTGGTGAAGTGAGTATTCATTAGTTTCCCCTTGTGTGGTGACGCAGCCGTCACATGGTGAGTCGAAGCAACGTGAAGCCAGGAAAGACCGCAAAGAGCACGGTGACGGGCAAGACGAGGAAGACCACCGGAATCATCATGGCGATCTCCTTGCGGCCGCCGACCTCCATGACGGTCCGGCGACCGGTTTCCCGAACGTCCTGCGCTTGGGCGCGCAGGACCTCCGCGAGCGGGGTGCCGCGTTCGACGGCGACGATGAGCCCGTCGACGAAGCGAGCGAGGCTGGGCAGGCCGGTGCGGTCGGCTAGCCCTTGAAGTGCGGTGGGCAGATTGGCTCCGGCACGGGCGTCGGCCAGACAGCGGCCGAGCTCGTTGGCCAGTTCACCGTGCGAGAGCCGACATACCCGGTCGAGGGCACCGGTAGCTCCCTCCCCCGCAGACACAGCCAGGGCGAGAAGCTCTGCGACAGTGGGGAATTCCGACAACATGCGGGCCTCGCGCCGCTGCGCCTCCCGACTGAGCCATTGATCGCGGGCGATGACCCCCAGCGCCACGGCCATGAGGACGAGCATCACGACCGTCAACACGGCGGCACCACGCGTCAGGATGGCCACCACTCCCAGACCGAGTCCGATGAGTCCTCCGACCGCGCCCCACACCACTTGCTCGGCGCGGAACGACTCGACCTCGGGACTACGCCCGGCGCGCTGAAGACGGCGGCGCACCGAACTCGTGCCGCCGAGCACGCGGTCGACCCATCCCGCCAACGCCGAGACAATGGGTGCGGCCAAGGCGGCCAGGGGACTGCGCTGCGCGCCCTGCCGCACGAGCAGCCCGGACGGGGGCGCGGCATCGCGAAGGTATGGCGCCAAGCGTTCTTGGAGGCCGGGCTGGCGAGCAGCGGGCAGGCGCAACAGCACGAGGGCCAGGCCCAGACCCAGCAACGCGCCACAGGCCGCACCGGTCCACCACGGCATACCGGTCATCGCAGCACCCGCTGGTCGTCGGGAAGGCGGCCGATGCGCACCATGAGCCGGTAGGCGACCACGGTCGTCGCCGCGCCGATCGCGAGCACGGCTGCCCCGGCGGGCGAGGCGTATGCCGTGAGTGAGTTGGGCTGGAAGGACATCATGCCCAGGACGATCCAGGGCGCTGCCGACGCGAGCCGGGCGGCGTTGATGGTCCAGCCTTGACGGGTCTCGAGTTCGGCCCGGGTCCGGGCGTCCTCGCGCAGGAAGCTCGACAGGGTCCGCAACACCCGGCCGAGGTCAGAGCCCCCGACCTCCCGGGCAATGCGCAATGACTCAATGAGCCGGTCGGCCACCGGATCGGCCAGGCGATCCTTGAGTCGATCGAGACACTCCTGGAAGCTGCCCGACCCGCGGTAGTCCTCGGCGAACGTGGCGAAGGCCGGGCGCAACTCTTCGGGGCCGCGGACGGCCAGCTGGGCCAGCGCCTCAGGCAGCGCCAGCCCGGCCCGGACGCCCGACGCCAGGTTGTCGACGGCATCGGGCCACACGTCTCGCAATTGAGTGCGGCGCCGGCGCGCCCGCATGACCACCAGAGCCCGCGGCGCATAGCCCGCGATACCGGCAAAGCACAGTGCCACCGGCAGCACCTTCACGGCACTGAAGACGCCGGCAAGCACGAAGAGAAACGCGATGACGGACGCGACGACGAGATGGCGTGGGGCCACTCCCTCGAGCCCCGCTTGGGCGATCTCGTCGCGAATGCGATCGCGCAGCGAGACGCGGCGCGGCTTCGCCGAGGATTCGGTTGCCGGCCAGCACGACCAGTAGACACAGAACAGGCCCATGCCGAAGAGCAACCCGATGGCCAGCGGCTTCACGACACCTCCTGAGCCAACAGCGCAGCCACCCGATAGCCCGCGCGCTCGAAGCGCTCCGTATGCGGTGGGAAGCCGTCGGCACGGCGCAGCCGCCCATCACGGGTGGTGAAGAGATCGGCCATCTCGACGACGTCTCCCTCGATGCGACCTGGCACCGCGACGATCTCCCGGACCCGTCGGACGCCGTCGTAGTCGAGCGCGATGTGCACGACGAGGTCGACGCTCGAGGCCACGGTAGGCACCACGAAGCGCGGGGAGACGTTCTCCCCGGCCAGCAACGGCAGGGTGCACATCTTGGTGATGGCCTCGCGGGCCGAGTTGGCGTGCAGGGTGCACATGCCGGGCAGGCCCGAGTTCAACGCGATCAACAGGTCGAGGCTTTCGGCCTGCCGCACCTCGCCAACGATGATCCGTGACGGCCTCATGCGCAGCGCCTCGGTGACCAGACGACGAAGGGGCACCTCGCCGGTGCCTTCCAGGGACGGCTGGCGGCACTGCATGGAGGCAACGTCCCGCAACGGGATCTTGAGTTCGAAGACTTCCTCGCAGGTGACGATGCGTTCCCGGGCGGGGACCGCGGCGGCCAGGCACCCCAGCAGGGTCGTCTTGCCAGCTTGGGTGCCTCCGGCGACCAGGATGTTGAGACCGGCGATGACGGCCGCCTCAAGGAAGGTCGCAGCCGGACGTGTCAGGGTGCCGAGCGCGACGAGGTCGTCGAGGTGATCGGCCTTGACCACGAACTTCCGGATGTTGATGTGCCAGTGCTCGCGGGTGATGTCGGGAATGACAACGTGCAGTCGTGACCCGTCAGGTAACACGGCATCGACGAAGGGCGAACTGAGATCGACGCGTCGACCCGACGAACGCAGCATCCGCTCCACCAGGTCGCGCACTTCGTCAGCGGTGAGGATTGTCGTGGTGAGCTCGGACACGCCGCCACGGGCCACGAACACCCGATCCGGTGCGTTGAGCCAGATCTCCTCGATCTGCGGATCATCCAAATAGCGTTGCAGCGGGCCGAAACCCGCGACCGTGTCGAGGATTGATCGCACCGCGTCCTCGGCGTTGGCCAAGGCCGGCAAGCCGCTGACCATGGACCTCTCGTCGTAGTCGCGCACGGCATCCCGCACCAGCCGGTCCATGACCGCGGGGTGTCGAGTGGGATCCACGCCGGATCGGCGGATGAGTTCACGAACCTCACCCTCGACCTGACGGAGTGCGTCAGCCACTGCTACCCCTTCCCCTGTGCCCTGGGCCAAGAGTAGTGAGCATGCGCAAATCCGCATCCGGAGAGTCCCCACCTCTGTGGATAACTTTCTCGATGCGTCTGCCTGGCGCAAAGGGGGTCGGTTTGCCTCGGTGATGGCCGATTGGTTTCCAGAATCGCAGCCCCCACGGGGACGCGTGATCCTACTTGGGTAGCATCGATGTTTGCTACTCAAGTAGGATCAGGTCATGAAGTTGAGCGTGAGCGTGACCGCGGAAGATCTCGCAGCCCTCGACCGGTTTGTCGAGCAGGCCGGTCTTGAGTCGCGGTCGGCGGGAGTCCAACAGGCGATTCGACGCCTGCGAGACCGTCACCTGGAGGCGGCGTATGCAGACGCCTGGCAGGAATGGACCGATTCGGGAGACGAGAAGGCTTGGGGTGTCGCATCCTCGGACGGTCTAGCCGATGCTTCGCGGTGAGATAGTCCTCGTCGATCTCGAACCTACGCGTGGCAGTGAAGCGAACAAGCGTCGCCCGGCCGTGCTCGTCAGCAATGACGGGGCAAACGCCGTGGCGCAGCGCCTCGGTCGCGGAGTCGTCACCGTGGTTCCGGTCACCAGCAACGTGGAACGGACCTTCCCGTTCCAGGTGCTGCTGCCCGCACAGGAGACGGGACTGCGGCTGGACTCCAAAGCCGCGGCTGAACAAGTGCGTTCGGTAGCCGTTGAACACGTGGGCTCTGCAGTCGGTCGAGTCCCCCCGACCCTGATGGCGGAGCTCGACAAGGCCTTGCGGCTCCATCTGCAGCTGTGACCCGGGCCGGATAGACACGGCAAGCCATGCCACCGACAGCCCACGCCGCCGACAAAGAACTCGTGGCCGGATCGCTCGTCGCAGAACGTGCTACAGAGTGATCAGTCAGACCGGAACGACCACCAGCACGTCACTCAGCCCAGCGAAGTCCTGAGCGTTCCTGGTCACCAGCGGCAAACCCTCGGCGACCGCGACGGAGGCAATCAGCAGATCCGCGAACCTCCTGCGAGGTTGGTGCCCTGCCGCCGTCACAGCGGCGTGCACCCTCGCCGTAGGCGCGAGCTGCTTCACTCCCGAACGGGATCGGTTCGAAGGCAGCCTCGGCCCGTTGCAGCCGATCCTGTCTGCGTGCTCGCTCCGCCAGGTCCAGTGTCGCGGCCGGACCGGCCGCCAGCTCCGCCAGGGTGATGGCGCTGACCGCGACCTTTCGCGGGAGTTGCTCGGGGTCGATCCTGTCGAGATCGATAACGACCGACGTGTCCATCTGCCCGCTCCCCAGACGCTCAGGCACGGGGCTCAACACCCTGATCGACGCCGTTGTCGAGGTCGCGGAGGAACAGTTCGCGGTCGATGCGTGGGGCGCGGCGGAACATCTCGCTCACTAGTCGTGTGTCGACCATGCGCTGCCGGCGGAGGGGCCGCAAACCACCCTCGGGGACTGAGTTTCTGGTCAGCACGAAGGAGCGACCTTCGTCAAGCGCCCGCATGATGCGGCCGCTGTCGTCGCGCAACTCGTTGGCTGATGACCCCACTCACTCTCCGAGCGAGCACGCCGTGCTACGCCGGGAGGGGAGCCGTGCGACATGCCGTGAGCGCGCGACCACAACTGGCCACCAACACCTTGGCGATTGCCCCAATGCCGACTGCTCCCTCGAGCCCAGCAGACGCAGGGGTAAGTCCTACACATTGAAGCGAAATTCGACCACGTCGCCGTCGTTCATCAGGTAGTCCTTGCCCTCCATACGCACCTTGCCTGCGGCCCGCGCCGCCGCCATCGTCCCGAACGCATCGAGGTCGGCGAAGGACACCACTTCAGCCTTGATGAACCCGCGCTGGAAGTCGGTGTGGATGACCCCGGCCGCCTGGGGGGCGGTCCAGCCCTGCCGGATCGTCCAAGCGCGCGACTCCTTGGGCCCGGCCGTCAAGTAGGTCTGCAACCCAAGGGTGTGGAACCCCACGTGGGCCAGCTGGTCGAGCCCCGGCTCGCTCACCCCGACCGACTCGAGCAACTCGCGCGCCTCCTCGGCGTCCAGGTCAGCCAGGTCGGCCTCCAGCTTGGCGTTGAGGAAGACGCAATCGGCTGGCGCCACGGCTGCCTTGAGCGACGAGTGCAAGGTCTCGTCGGTGAGCTGGTCCTCGTCGAGGTTGAAGACATAGATGAACGGCTTGGTGGTCAGCAGTTGCAGGCCACGCGCCTCGGCAAGATCGACACCGTATGCCGTGTGGGCGGCATACAGGGTCTCCCCTGCCTCCAAACAACGTTGGGCCGCAACGGCATTCTCGTATGCCGCGCGCTTCTCCTTGACGATCCGGGCTTCCTTCTCCAGCCGCGGGACCGCCTTCTCGAGGGTCTGCAGGTCGGCGAGGATGAGCTCGGTGTTGATCGTCTCGATGTCGCCGGTAGGGCTGATCTTGCCGTCGACATGCACGACGTCATCGTCGGCGAAGACCCGCACCACCTGACAGATCGCGTCGGCCTCGCGGATGTTGGCGAGGAACTTGTTGCCTAGCCCCTCCCCCACCGATGCCCCGCGGACGATGCCCGCGATGTCGACGAACGACACGGTCGCGGGCAGGATCTTCTCCGACCCGAAGATCTCCGCTAGCCGGGTCAGCCGTGGGTCGGGCAGCGGCACGACCCCCACGTTCGGTTCGATCGTCGCGAACGGGTAATTCGCCGCGAGGACGTTGTTCTTGGTCAGCGCATTGAACAGGGTCGATTTGCCGACATTGGGCAGGCCGACGATGCCGATAGTGAGAGCCACAAGAGCGAGAGTCTACCGAGGCGGCGGCACCCGCCAGCCGCACATCTGCCGCGACTGCCCGACCAGCCGGCCGGTGGAGTCCCAGATCCGGGCATCTTCCTCCATGAGGCCGCCGACAACGGTTTGGGTCGTCAGCTCGACCTGCAGCCAGCCCGGCGCCGGATGAGCCCGCAAGTGCGCCGAGAACTCCAGCGTCGGCGTCCAACCGTAGAGCCCGAGGTCGAAGGCGACCGGAGGCATCGCGTCCAGTGCCCAGAGGACCGCAAGCACGTCGGGCTCTCGCCCATCGGAAAACCGCACCCAGCCGTGCAGAACGCCTGCGCCGGATGGCTGTCCAGCCGCCCACCCTGCCGTCTGCGGGGTGAGCCGGATCTCCATTCGGTCCAGCAGGGTCGAGTGGGCCAGGAAGTCGATCGCACCTTCGCTGCCGACGCACTCGTCTGGCGCGGGGATCGCCGGCGCGGCGGCGGTCTTGAGCACAGGTTCAGCACGCTTGCCCAGATCGCCGAACAAGGCCACCGCCCGCATCCGCTCCGCGAGGTCGCCACCATTGGCTGCCGGCTGGAGCAGCCGGACTTGGGCCTGCGACAACGACGCGCCGGCCCGCAGCACCTCCGACTCGAGCGTCACGTCACCAGGCACCGAAGCCGTCGGGAAGACCGCGCTGAACGCCACCGGATCGGGATGCCGACCATCGAGCTCGGCGCGCAGCGCGGCAGCTCCAAGAGCCAACAGCAGACCGCCATGGACGCCGTTGCCGATCCGCCACAGGTCGTCGAACCCGGCATACCTCTGCCCCGGTCGTGACCCGGGCCTCAGCGCGAGCGCATGATCGAAGGCGTACACCGGGACGGCCGGGTCTGTCATGGTCCGAGTCTGGCACTACCCGACCGTGCGGATGAGCGCGCCACCCACCCCGGTCGCCGCCCGATCGTCGCCGAACCCGACCCCCCGCAGGTATGCCGTGTGGACGGCTGTCGTGGGGTGGGCCCGCACCGTGCCGATCCCCGCCTCCCGGAACACCTTGGCCCCGGGGCCGTAAAGCCACTCCCCCAACCGCGAGTCGCGATAGGCGTGCATGACGTAGTCGAGCGTGACCTCGAGGGTCGAGCCCTCTCGCCGACCGACGAGCGCCCCGGCCGGCAGGCCGTCGCGGGTGAGCACCAGGCACCAGTCACCCGCCTCGGCACGCTGGAAATCCGGCTGGCTCTGGTGGATGTCTTCGAGGTGGGAGCTGAGGAAGTCGCCGAGGAAGGGCGCGTCGGCGGCGATCGGGCTGGCCCCAAGCGCCCGACCGCCGCCCAACTCACGGCGCAGGAAGTAGACGTTGAGCACAGCGATCGCGGCGTTGGTGATCACGATCGGGATCGACCCGATGAGCACGCCGTAGACAACGAAGGTGACCGAGCCCACAAGCGAGATGGTCCGCAGTCGCACGACGCTGGTCATCGCCAGGGACGCAACGACGAGGGCAGAGGCAAGGTAGCCGATGAGCTCGACCGGGCTCAGCCAGGACATGGGCGGAGCCTAGGCGATCAATCGCCGCCCACGACCAAAGCGCTCGCGCCGGCGTGCGCCTGCCGGCCACCGCGCGTGCTGGCCACAGCCTGCCATTCCAGCAGGGTGCCGGCAGGGTATGCCGTGACGTCGTGGAACACGCGGTAGGGCGGAGCGTCGTCAGTGCCGACGACGGTCCAGTCTCGGGCGCCGACCGGGCGCACCGAGAACGTCACCTCGGCATAGCCGCCGCCCTCGACATAGGCGTTGAGCATGGCCCGACCACCGATGGCTGCACCATCGGAGGGAGCCGTGAGAACGACTGCAAGAGAGGCAGGTTCAGGGACGGGTCGGGAGGCGCGCCACACTCGGGTGCTCATCGGTGGCACCTGGACACCGACCGATCCGGCCGCGTCGGGCTGCAGTTGCGCCCCCCGTCCATAGATGGCATCGAAGGCCGGGGCCCCGAAGGTGGACACATCGACACTCGCCTCTTGATCGCTGTTGTTGAGCGCCACGAGGTATTCCACCCCGGTGGACCGGTCGACCCGCGAGAAGACGACCAGCCCCCGATCGGGCGCCGCATAACGCATGACCTGTGCCCCGTCGGTGAGGCCCGGGTTGGCTGCGCGCACGGCGCCGAGGTGTGCGATGTGGCGATACAGGGGGTGAGCGGTGTCATAGCGGTCGAGGGAGCCGGTCGGCCCGGCGAGGGTGGGTTGCCCGGCATACTCCGGCGTCTGGCTTGCGAAGAGGTCCTGCCGCGCATCCTTGTCGCCACCGCTGCCGACCAACCCTTGCTCGTCGCCGTAATAGACGACCGGTTGACCCCGACTGAGCAGGAGCAACTCGGTGGCCAGCCGCATTCTGCGTAGCAATGCCTCGTCGTCGACGGCGCCGTCTTTGAGCAGCATCGCCGCTCGGCCCATGTCGTGGTTGCCGAGGAAGGTCGGCGATTGATAGGCACTGGAGTCGGCATCGGTGAGCCAATCGTCGTCGGCAAAGAAATCTGCCAACTGCGTTCCCGCCCTGCCGGAGACCCACTCGACGGCGGCCTGCTGGAATCCGAAGTCGAGCACGGCGGGCAGCTTGCCGGCGGTGGTGTAGACCGACCGCGCCGGGGTGCTGGCATCGAAGACCTCGCCGAACATCGCGAAGTCTGGCCGCCCAACTGCCGCGGCATACTCTTCAATCGCCGGCGAGAATGCCTGCCAGAAGCCGAGATTGACGTGCTTGACGGTGTCGATGCGGAAGCCGTCGACGCCCTGGTCCAGCCAGCCGCGATAGATGGCGGTCATGCCCTCGACCACCTCCGGGCGCTCGGTGAAGAGATCGTCGAGGCCGAAGAAGTCGCCGTATTCGCTCGACTCACCCTCGAAGGTCGAGTCACCGCGGTTGTGATACATCGTCACGTCGTTGAGCCACGCGGGCGTCTTCGCTTGTGCTGCAGCCGGATCCACGACTGGCACCCGCGGGAAGGATCCCCCGGCCGTCAGCGTCGGGAAGGTTGCCTGGCCGGCGAAAGCCTTGGGGTCGAAGGCTTTTCCGGATGCATCTCGGTAGGGGGCCATTCCGGTGTAGACGTAGGCTGTGCCCCCGTCTGCGGAGTGGATCACGTCGGCGGTGTGATTGACGATGATGTCGAGATAGACCTTCATCCCCAGTGCGTGGGCGGCAGCTACGAGCGCCCGGAGGTCGGCCCCGGACCCCAGATGCGGGTCGACCGTGGTGAAGTCGGTGATCCAGTAACCGTGATAGCCCGCGCTCGCGTCGGTGCCCGCGCCCTGCACCGGTTGGTTGCGCATGACCGGAGTGAGCCAGACCGCCGTCGTGCCGAGCCCCTTGATGTAGTCGAGACGCTGGGTCAGCCCCGCCAGATCGCCACCGTGGAAGAAGCCCTTGTCGCTCGGGTCGAACCCCGTGACCGTGCGATCGCCCGCCAAGCCACCGTTGTCGTTGCCTCGGTCGCCATTGGCGAAACGGTCGGTCATGACGAAATAGAACTGCTCGTGCGAGGCCGGCCCCAGCGCCACGGGAGCCGTCGGCGCGGCGGACTGCGGCGCGCCGAACACCTGCGCAGCCACTGCCCGGACCGCGACAATGTGCGTCTGCGGGTCGAAACCGAACTCGACCCGCGTCGGGGCGGCCAGCCGCAGCGGGATATTGGCCCCGTCCGGTGCCCCGGCACGGCCATAGCTCTCGGTCCACCCCCCATCGAGGGCCACCTTGAACTCGTGCATCCCCGCCGGCAGGGTGAGCACCCCGCGATAGACCTGGTATGCCGTGTGGCCACCACTCACAGCCGCAGCACCGGGGTCAGCTGTCAGTCGGGTCAGTGAGCAGTCGGGCTGCCAATCCGTGGCGCAGCCCAAGCCTTTCTGGAAGGAGCCCGCGACCGTGACCACGCGCTCCGGGGGGCGCTCCGGCCCATGCCCCACGAGGACGACGGCACCGGCAACGACGACCACCACCAGCGACCAGAGCGCCGCGCGAAGGCGTTTCGGACGCCTGGTCGAGGTCATGTTGGAAGGCTAACCCGCACCTGAGACACCCGCCTCTCGGGAGGGTGTCAGTGGTCGATGTCAGGGTCGCACCATGCAGAACTGGCCGACCCTCCTCATCGGAACCGTCATCGGGGTCACCCTCGGTGTCCTGCTCACCTGGCTGTTGCTGCACGTCCGGTATGCCGTGCCGCTCGCCGCCGCGGCCACCGAGCGCGACCTGCTGCGCGCCCGCGTCGACCACCTCACGACGATGGCCGACCAGGAGGCCGGACGCCACGCCGACACGGTCGAGCTGGTCGCTCCCCTGCGCGAGACGTTGGTGCGGGTCGAGACCCAGGTCCACGCCCTCGAACGCGACCGCGGCGAGCAATTTGCGCGCGTGGCCCTCGAGCTCGGGCGGGTCCAGAGCAGCACCGACGGGCTGCGCGACCAGACGGCCTCGCTCGTCGGTTCGCTGGCGTCGGCCAACGTCCGCGGCTCGTGGGGCGAGGTGACCCTGCGCCGCGTCCTCGAGTTGTCCGGAATGCTGGCCCGGTGTGATTTCGACACCCAGTTCAGCAGCCGCAATCACCACGGTGCTGCCGTGCGTCCCGACGTCGTCGTCAACTTGCCCGGCGGCAAGCACGTGGCCGTCGATGCCAAGGTGCCGCTCACCACGTTCCTCGCCGCCCAGGCCGACGGCCTGCCCACCAGCGAGCGATCCACGGCGATGGCAGCCCACGCGAAGGCGCTGCGCGGCCATGTCGATGCCCTCGCCGGCAAGGACTACTGGTCGGCGCTGCCGGCATCCCCCGAATTCGTCGTGTGCTTCGTCCCCGGTGAGGCGATCCTGGCGGCGGCCCTGTCGGCCGATCCGGCACTGCACGAGCACGCGATGAGCCGCAAGGTAGTGCTCGCGTCCCCGGCCACCTTGCTGGCCATGTTGCGCACGGTGGCAGTCGTCTGGCAGCACGACGCCCTCACCGAAGGTGCGAAAGAGTTGCTGGCCCTGGGTCGCGAGCTGACCGCGCGCATCGGGGTCGTCGGACGGCATACCGACCAGGTCGGACAGGCCCTCAAGCGTTCGGTGGAGGCCTACAACCTGCTCGTGGGATCGATGGAAAACCGCGTCCTGGTGACCGCACGGCGTATGCACGAGCTGGGGGTGCACTCCGAGGCGGTCGAGTCACCGCGGGTGGTCCAGGAGGCGCCGCGCCCCATGACGGCCGCCGAGTTGCTCGACGTCCTTGATGCCGAGGTCGCACGACCGCAGTTGGTCGATCCGCTCACACCCACGCCCACTATCGCTCGCGCCGGCGCGCTGGGCCCACCCGCCGACGCTGGCGGCTCGGCCGCAACAGGTGCAGCTGCCTCTGCTCAGTGCAACGAGTGGTCGGCGTAACTGCCGTCGTGGCGCTCCGAGGCCGCCTCCACGCCCTTGCGGGCCTTGAGGTCGCGGCGCAGCTCATTGGGCAATGCGAACAGCAGGCTCTCCTGCGCCGCCACTACCGGTCGCACGTCGGCATAGCCATGGTCGGCCAGCAGCGCGAGCACGTCTCGCACAAGGATCTCCGGCACCGACGCCCCGCTGGTCACCCCCACGGTCTGCACGCCCTCGAACCACGCGGGGTCGACCTCCTCGGCGAAATCGACCAGGTGCCCGGCGCGCGCGCCGTGCTCCAGCGCCACCTCGACGAGGCGCACCGAGTTGGACGAGTTGCGCGAACCCACGACGATCATGAGGTCGGTGTCCGGGGCCATCTGCTTGACCGCGAGCTGGCGGTTCTGGGTGGCGTAACAGATGTCGTCGCTGGGCGGGTCGCTCAACGCCGGGAAACGTTCGCGCAGCCTGCGCACGGTCTCCATCGTCTCGTCGACCGACAGCGTGGTCTGCGAGAGCCACACGACCTTCGAGGGGTCACGGACGGTGAGGTTGTCGACATCGGCGGGCCCGTCGACGATGGTGATGTGCTCAGGGGCTTCGCCAGACGTGCCGACGACCTCCTCGTGCCCCTCGTGGCCGATCAGCAGGATGTCGTAGTCCTCGGCCGCGAAGCGCACCGCCTCGCGGTGCACCTTGGTCACCAACGGACAGGTTGCGTCAATCGTCTTCAGCGACCGCGCGGCCGCCTCGCTGTGCACGACCGGGGCCACTCCGTGCGCCGAAAAGATCACCGTGGCGCCCTCGGGCACCTCGTCGGTCTCGTCGACGAATATCGCCCCGCGAGCGCGCAGGGTCTGCACGACGTGCTTGTTATGGACGATCTCTTTCCGCACGTAGACCGGCGGGCCGTAGAGCTCCAGTGCCTTCTCCACCGTGACGACGGCTCGGTCGACGCCGGCGCAGTAGCCGCGCGGGGCAGCCAGCAGGACTCGCTTGCCAGTACCGCCAGCGACGGTCTCAGTGGGGGTCTCGGCGGGGGTCTCGGTGGGGGTCTCGGCGGGGGTCAACTCGGCCTCGGACATGGCAGCCATGCTACGTGCGGGACTGCACCGCGGCCGATTCCGCGTCGCCCACCCACGCCTGGGCCGGACGATCCGCCCTCCATCCGGCCGTTCGACTTCCAGGGGCGCGTACCGACCCGTGGCTAGAGTCAACCCCGTGAGTATGCCGTTCGGCCTGGGTCCGCCCCCGGGCACCGCGCCAAGCCCGCCGACGGCTGGGCGCGAGTTGCCGGCAAAGGCCGCCGACACCAGCGCCGAGGCACCCTGGCCGGTGCGCGTGCTCTCCCTCAAGATCAGTGACTACGTCGACAAGATGGTGCCGCTGTGGGTCGAGGGCCAGGTCGTCCAGTTGTCCAAGCGAGCCAGCACGGCATACCTCACCCTGCGCGATCCCGAGGTCGACATGTCGCTGTCGGTGACGATCTCGGTGCACGCCCTGGCGGCGATGGGTGCCCCGCTCGTCGACGGCGCTCGGGTCGTCGTCCACGCCAAACCGACGTTCTGGGCCAAGCGCGGCACCCTTCAACTCGAAGCACGCTCGATTCGGCCCGTCGGAGTCGGCGATTTGCTGGCCCGGGTCGAGATCCTCAAGGCCCGGCTCGCGGCGGAAGGGCTATTCGACCCGCGGCGCAAGCGACCTTTGCCGTTCCTCCCGCGCGTCGTCGGCCTCGTCACCGGACGAGACAGCGCGGCCGCCCGCGACGTCGTCGAGAATGCTCGGCGTCGCTGGCCCACTGTGCGATTCGACATCCGCGAGGTGGCTGTGCAGGGCACCACCACCGTGACCGAGGTGTGCCAGGCCCTGACCACACTCGATGCCCACCCCGAGGTCGACGTCATCGTCATCGCCCGAGGTGGCGGTTCGGTCGAAGAGTTGTTGCCGTTCAGCAACGAGACCTTGCTGCGGGCTGTCGTCGCCGCACGCACCCCGGTGGTGTCGGCGATCGGTCACGAGGTCGACACCCCACTGCTTGACTTCGTCGCCGACGTGCGGGCGTCGACGCCGACCGATGCTGGGCGTCGGGTTGTGCCCGACGCGGCGGTGGAGCGAGAGCGCGTGCTCACCCTGCGGCACCGGGCTCGCCGGTCCATTGCGCATCGGCTGGAGTCCGAACGCCGCCTGCTGCTCTCGACCCGCACCCGCCCGGTCCTCACCGACCCGCGCGCATGGCTGCGCCCGCACCGCGACCACCTCGCCGCGCTCCACGCTCGCGGCCGGGAAGTGTTGCGCGCCAGGGTGACTCGCGAGGCCGACCGCGCCCACCACCTCGGGGCGCGAGTGCGACTCCTCTCACCTCAGTCGACGCTCGACCGCGGGTATGCCGTCGTCCGGCACCTCAGCGGGCAGGTGGTCCGTCAGGCAGCCGAGGTGCGGCCTGGACAGCCGCTGCAGGTGCTCGTCGCCACCGGCGACTTCGACGTCACTGTCTCGGACGGTCCCGCCACGGTCGCCTCCCCCGAGGTCGCAACCGCTGAGGTCACGCCCCACATCACCGAGCCCACTCGACCGGACGCACCCAGATCTGCGTCCAGACCATCGACCCGCCGCCGAAAGCAGGAGCGCCCGTGACCGACAGCCAACCTCAGATCCCGGCCGATATTGCCGCGCTCGGCTACGAACAGGCCCGCGACGAATTGGTAGCGATCGTCGCGCGCCTCGAGGCCGGACAGGTCCCCTTGGAGGAAAGCCTCCAGCTGTGGCAGCGAGGGGAAGCCTTGGCCGCGCACTGCACGGCCTGGCTGGACGGCGCCCAGGCCCGCATCAACGCGGCGACCTCCCTAAGCGACAGCGCAGCGGACTGACAGCGCAGCGGACTGACAGCGCAGCGGACTGACAGCGCAGCGGGGTGCGCGGGATCAGCCGGATGGTTGCGCCGGGCCAAGTCGGGTCACGAACCCGGATAGGTCCTCCATCGACCCAGTCGTCGCGACCACGGTGGTCAGCCCATCCGAGGCCGACGACATGATCGCCTGCTTGCGGTCATCGACGTAGGTCGTCCAGGTGCGACCGGCGATCTGGGTCGACCCGGTGGCCTTGGCCTTGTTCGTCGCCGACGCCAACCAGCCGGAGGTGGCGTCCTTGGCCTGGGCAAGGGAGAAATACCGGTCGTCTGGCGTGGTCCACCCGGCCTGCCAGGTCGGCACGGAGTCTGTTGACCCGGCATACCGGGCGTTGGTCGCCACCCACCCGTCGGGCACCGGTGAGGGGAACCAGAACGGCGTGCCGGTGGACTTCACGGCATACCCGACCACGGCGGCCGCGTCGACGGCTGGCTGCCGGACCTCGGACACCCGCGGCACGATCGCCACCAACCCGCCGACGAGCACGAGAATGACGAACAGCGACCGTCCCATGTTGGCGAGCGACCCCATCGAATAGCGGCTGCGCGGAGGCGAAGGTGGCACGGGAGGCGCAGGGGTCGTCGTCACCTGGCCATGGTCGCCGATCGCGACCCGAGAGACCAAACCAGGCCCGGGTCGAGGCCGGGTGAGGCATTCGATGGGCCACTTCGTGAGCCGCCGCGCGCTGGATCGGCGCGCGACTCTAGGGTTGGACCAGCGCCCCGATCCCAGGAGTCACCGTGAGCCATTCGGATTCCGCCGTCCTTGTCATCGGCGAGGCCCTCATCGACGCTGTGCGCCGCGCGGGCAGCGACCCGGCCGAGCACGTGGGCGGCAGCCCGGCAAATGTGGCCTTCGGCCTGGGGTCGCTTGGCCATGACGTGCGCCTGGCGACGTGGTTCGGCCCGGATGAGCGGGGCGCTCGCATCGCTGCCGCATGTGCGGCTCGGTCGGTGCGGCTTGTCGAGGGCAGCGATGCCGCGGTCCACACCTCGGTCGCGCAGGCCACTCTCGACGCTCAGGGTCAAGCCACCTACCACTTCGACCTGACCTGGTCGGTGCCCGACCTCGCCGGCATCGATCCCGTCGGCCATGTCCACACCGGAAGCATCGCCGCGACCATCGAGCCGGGCGGCACTCAAGTCCTCGACGCGGTGCGCACCCTGCGCCAGCGGGGCACGGTGTCTTATGACCCCAACATGCGCCCCACACTCATGGGATCGCCCGACCAGGTGCGCGAGCGCGTCGAGGCGATCCTCGCGTTGAGCGACGTGGTCAAGGCCAGCGACGAAGACATCCAGTGGCTCTACCCCGGCAGCTACCAGCCGGACGTGCTCCGGGCATGGCTCGACGCCGGCCCCTCGCTCGCAGTCATCACCCGCGGGGGCAAGGGCGCCCTGTATGCCGTGCGGTCGGCGGCTCCCGGGGAGGTCACCACGGTCGCGGCCCGCCCGGTGGAGGTCATCGACACCGTGGGAGCGGGTGACTCGTTCATGGCGGGATTGGTGTCGGGGCTGCTCGACTCCGGCTATCTCGGCAGCCTCGCGGCGCGGGAGCGTCTGGCAGCGGCCGGCATCGATGACATCCGCCCGTCGATCGACCGTGCGCTGGCGACGTCCTCCGCGACCGTGGCTCGCACCGGCGCCTACGCCCCGAGCCGCGCCGAGATCGGCGCCTGACCGGTTGACTCCGTGTGTCGGCCCGGGCCGGGAGGGTCAGCGGGGGTCGAGGATGACGACTGGGATCTCTCGGTCGGTCTTGGCTTCATAGTCGGCAAAGCCGGGGTAGTCGGCCTTCTGCGTGGTCCAGATCGGTTCGCGCTCGGCCGGGGCGGCCACCCGGGCCAGGAAGTTCCGGGTCTCGGTGCCGACCTCCGCCGACACCTCGGGATGGGCCACAAGATTGTGGAACCACGCGGGGTTGACGTCCAACCCGGCATACGAAGCGAACACCGCCAGGCTGCCGTCCCCGAGGTCCTGATACATCATCGGGTTGACCCGTTCCTGGCCGCTCTTCGCGCCGACCGTGTGCAAGAGCAACAACGGCGCTCCAGCGAACGGCCCGCCCACCCGGCCCTCGTTGGCGCGGAACTCCTCGATGATCCCCCGGTTCCAGTCGCTCATGGCCGTTCTCCTTGCGTCGTGGGAAATGCCGCAACTGTATGTCCCGATGGCGTGGCGCACGGCATACGCCGCGCTGCCCGTCCTGGGCGGTGACCGTGCGGCCCGCGCTCCTATGCTGGGAACGCGCCGTCGCGACCGACCCACCCGGGCTCGGACCCGACCGCCGTGCCCCTGTGCCGCCGTCCTCAGGAGAAACACCATGGCCGACTTCGCATTCGAGCAACTGCTTCCCGGCGCGGGAGGCAATGGAGCTCAGGAGACCCCGTGGCGACTGTTGACGACCGAGGGGATCAGCGTGGTCGAGGGCGAGGGCGCTCTGGCCGGCCGGCGCTTCCTGCAGGTCGCCCCCGAGGCTTTGCGGCTGCTGGCCGAGACCGCCATGCATGACATCGCCCATTACCTGCGCCCGGCGCACCTGGCGCAGTTACGCCGGATCCTTGATGACCCGGAGGCAAGCAACAACGACAAGTTCGTCGCGCTCGACCTGCTCAAGAACGCCAACATTGCAGCCGGCGGCGTGTTGCCGATGTGTCAGGACACCGGCAGCGCCATCGTCATGGGCAAGCGCGGCCAGCACGTGCTCACCGACGGCGACGACGAGCGCGCGCTGAGCGAGGGCATCTTCGACGCCTATACGCGGCTCAACCTGCGCTACAGCCAGATGGCACCGGTCACCATGTGGGACGAGCGCAACACCGGGTCCAATCTCCCGGCGCAGATCGAGCTCTACTCCGACACCGAAACCGGACACGAGACGGCATACAAGTTCCTCTTCATGGCCAAGGGCGGCGGCTCGGCCAACAAGAGCTACCTCTATCAAGAGACCAAGGCCATCCTGAACCCCACCGCCATGGTGAAGTTCCTCGACGAGAAGCTGCGCAGCCTGGGCACTGCAGCCTGCCCGCCCTATCATCTCGCTGTCGTCATCGGTGGCACCAGCGCCGAATACGCGCTCAAGACAGCGAAATACGCGTCGGCGAAATACCTCGACCAGATCCCCACCTCCGGCGATGCCGCGACCGGGCACGGGTTCCGGGACGTGGAGCTGGAGGAGCAGATCCTTGAGCTGACCCGCAATTTCGGGATCGGCGCGCAATTCGGCGGCAAGTACTTCTGTCACGACGTGCGGGTCATCCGGCTGCCGCGACACGGCGCCTCGCTGCCGGTCGCGGTCGCGATTTCCTGCTCGGCCGACCGGCAGTGCCTGGGCAAGATCACTCCCGAGGGGGTCTTCATCGAACAGCTCGAGTTCGAACCCGGCCACCATCTGCCCGAGACCACCCCGGAGCAGCTCCGCGCGGCCGAGGGCGCGCAGGAGGCGGAAGCGGACGTGGTCAAGATCGACCTGCGCCGGCCGATGCCCGAGATCCTCGCCGAACTCACCCAGCACCCGGTCAAGACCCGGCTCTCGCTGACCGGCACCCTCGTCGTGGCCCGCGACATCGCGCACGCCAAGATCAAAGAGCGCCTCGACGCGGGCGAGCCGATGCCGGATTACCTCAAGAACCACCCGGTCTACTACGCCGGCCCGGCCAAGACCCCGCAGGGCATGGCATCGGGGTCCTTCGGGCCCACGACGGCCGGGCGCATGGACTCGTATGTCGACCAGTTCCAGGCCGCTGGCGGATCGATGGTCATGCTCGCCAAGGGCAACCGTGGACAGCAGGTCACCGACGCCTGCGCCCGGCACGGCGGCTTCTACCTGGGCTCGATCGGCGGCCCGGCAGCTCGGCTGGCCCAAGACTGCATCAAGAGTGTCGAGGTGCTGGAATACCCCGAGCTCGGCATGGAAGCCGTGTGGAAGATCGAGGTCGAGGACTTCCCGGCTTTCGTTGTCGTCGACGACAAGGGCAACGACTTTTTCGCCTCGGTCACCGCTCCGTCGGTGCTCACCATCACAGCGCGGCCCGGCCTGTCATAGAGTCGGTTCGACCCGGCTGGCCCGCACCACCGAGGGAGACCCATGGAACGGCACCGCGCACAGCCCGGCACGCGCCCCTCGACCCCGCAGGAGGCCTGGGCCTGCCTTGAGGCCGGCAACATCCGCTTCATGGCCGGCGAACGCGCCCACCCGCACCAGGACGTGCAGTTGCGGCACCGGTTGGCCAACAAGCAGATGCCCTTCGCGGTCTTCTTCGGCTGCGCCGACTCCCGAGTGGCCGCCGAGATCATCTTCGACCAGGGCCTGGGCGATCTCTTCGTCGTCCGGACCGCTGGGCACGTCATCGACTCCAGTGTCATCGGCTCGATCGAGTTCGCCGTCGGGATGCTCGATGTGCACCTTGTCGTCGTGCTGGGTCACGACTCCTGCGGCGCGATCAAGGCTGCCGTCACCGCTGTCGAGACCGGCGACATGCCCACGGGCTACATCCGCGACATCGTCGAGCGGGTCACGCCCAGCGTGTTGGCGGCTCGCAAACGCGGCGAGACGTCGACCTACGAGATCGAAGCCGAGCATGTCCGGAATACCGCGTGGTTGTTGGCGTCGCGCTCGACAGTCGTCGCTGACAAGCTCGCCGCAGGCACCCTGGCCATCGTCGGGGCGACCTACCGGTTGCGGGAGGGGCAGGCAAACATCGTCGAATCCCTCGGGATGACCCCTCCGGCACCGACCATGGTGGATTCGGCCGAATAGCCGCTTCTCGGGGTGACGAGACCCTGAGCATGATCCTGAACGTGGGCGCTCAAGTGGTCACTCGTTGACCAGGACGCCCCTTGCGGCCTTCACGGTGACGGTGGTGTCCGGGCCTGGCACGACCACAGAATCAGGAATCGGCGCCCAAGCCCCGCCGTCCACCCGGAAGTCGGCGCTCCACGTCGTGGTGACGCTCACGACGTACTGGCCGGCCTTCGGGTACCGGTGGACGACGTCTCCGGTCGGGTAGACGCCACCCTCCGACATCGTCGGTCCAGAGGACTGGCCGTCACCGAAGTTGTAGCTGTAGCTCTGCGCTCTGGGGCGGATCTCGACTCGGTGCCCGAGCATCGTCGTGGGGTCGATGACGTTGACCTCGCCTGGCTGGAAACCGTCGGTCGACCACACGATGCGGTAGTAGGTCTTGAGATTCACCAAGGTGACATTCCCCGCTGGCTGGGTGTCGACGACCGGCTTGGCCCACGGCGTGAGGTGGAAAGCGTTGCGGATCATGGTCAGGGTCACCTGGGGTCGGATCGACGCCGGCGGATAGCACGTCGTGCCGATCAGCCGCCATGGCCCCGCAACGCCAGCCGCGGAGACCTCACGCCGGAGGACATCGGTCAACGGCCCCGGACCGTTGGTCCCGTCGCAGGCCATGATCGCCGCCCGGCAGTTGTTCTCAACTGCACCCGCCGCCGACTGGTCGCAGTGCACCCGGAAGTCATAGACATACCGGACCGTCGAACCGGCAACTTGAGCCGTTGTCGGCAACGCGGCCGTCTCCTCTTCGTTCATGCGCACGGTCGCGCCGTCGTCCCCGTAGCTACCGCCAACGTCTGCCCAGCCAGGGGGTGCATGCAGACAGCAGAGCGCGAGCCCGACGAGGGTTGCCTTGAGCCGCAGGTGGCTCACTAGACCAAGGAGAGTCCCGTGGAGTGGTGGGCTTTGAGGGTCGACGGCGGGGCTGCGTGAAGTAGGCGGCCATCGGCGGGATCTTCGGTGTGAAACGACCAAGTCACGCACTGAAGGAGACCACCGATGGCCTTGTCCCAGTCTGCCCTGTCCGAGTTGCTGGAGGCCTTCCGCACCGGCGACGGCGTCGACATGATCCGCGAGTCGGTCCGCACCGTGCTCCAAGAGCTCGTCGAGCACGAGGCTGCGGGCGTGATCGGCGCGCAGCGCTACGAGCGCACGCAGGACCGCGTGACCGAACGCAACGGCACGCGTCCCAAGCTGTTGACGACGAAGGCGGGCGATGTCCAGCTGCGGATCCCCAAGCTGCGCAAGGGTTCATTCTTCCCCTCCATCCTCGAACCCCGCCGTCGCATCGACCAGGCGCTGTACGCGGTGGTGATGGAGGCCTACGTGCACGGCATCTCGACCCGCAGCGTCGATGACCTGGTCGTCACGCTCGGCGCCGACTCCGGGATCAGCAAGTCTGAGGTCTCTCGGATCTGCGAACAGCTCGACGAGTCGGTCGGGGAGTTCCGCACGCGGACCCTGGACCACATCGAGTTCCCCTACGTCTACCTCGACGCGACCTATCTCCACGTCCGCAACAAGCCCGGCAAGGGCGGCCAAGTCGTCTCGATGGCGGTCGTGGTGGCCACGGGATCGCCGCTAACGGCTCCCGGGAGGTGCTCGGGCTCGATGTCGGGGACAGCGAGGACGAGACGTTCTGGCGCAGCTTCCTGCTCAGCCTCAAACAGCGCGGCCTGGCCGGCGTGCAGCTGGTCATCAGCGACCAACACTGCGGCCTGGTCAAGGCACTCAGGCGCTCCTTCCAGGGCTCGGCACACCAACGGTGCCGCGTCCACTTCGCCCGTAACCTCTTGGCTCACGTCCCCAAGAGCCACGCCGACATGGTCGCCGCGGTGTTCCGCACGATCTTCGCCCAACCCGACCCCGAGTCCGTCAGCAAGGCATGGGACGAGGTCCGCGACCAGCTCGGCAAGTCCTTCCCGAAAGTCGGACCGCTGATGGACGAGGCCAAGACCGAAGTCCTCGCGTTCACCAGCGTCCCCAAGCCCCACTGGCGCAAGATCTGGTCGACCAACCCCCTCGAACGGGTCAACAAGGAGATCAAGCGCCGCAGCCGCGTGGTCGGGATCTTCCCCAACGCCGCCGCCGTCATCCGCCTCGTTGGCGCGGTCCTGATCGACATGCACGACGAATGGATCGCCGGCGACCGCCGTTACCTCTCAGAAGAGTCCATGGCGCTGCTCAACAATGCCGTGGATACTGGTACACACGCCGCCATCAACAGCGGCGAGTAGGGCACCGAGGACCACCTCAAAGCCCACCACCCTGCGGGGCTCTGTCCTAGACCACCTTCTTCAAAGTGGCGATTCGCCAACCGTCACCCACCCACGTCAGCGCGGCTTCGCCGTGCAATTCCTTGCGAGCATCCGTGAGGACTGGATGGCCGGAGGAGTCCAGGACGTCTCGACGTTCTTGAACAGCTCGGTAGTCCACCACCCGAAGCCCATCGGTTTCTCCGAGGTCTACGACACTGGATAGTGTCACGGGTGCTCCGGAGTAGCGATGGTGCTTGGACACGAGGCCAGCCGCCTCGGCTTCGAAGCTGGCACAACTCTTTGACGTGGCCAGGCACAACGGCGGCAGGAGCCCGGCCTTCGGGAGCGTCCAGGCCACATTCACCTGGTCGTAGAAGTGCCGCACGAACGCCTCCGCGCCAGCACCGTCGCGGGTTCGCGCCGCCGCCGGCACCGAAGACGGCAACGGCGCAACGGTCGCCGATCCCGAAGGCGTGGCCACCGGCGATGTGGACGGCGACGGATCCGAGCTGCCATTCGTCACCGAAGCCGTCACGGTGGCCGTCGACCCCGACGGCGTCGACGTCCCACCGGAGGTCGTGCACCCTGAGGCCACAGCCACTGCCAGACCAACGACCAACGGCGCCGTTAGTGACGCCAGTCCCCTACCCCAACGATCCATGCTGCAGCCCCTGATATCGATCCGACGACAGCGGGAGCACTGCCGACCGCACCCAAGTATGGCAACGGCAACCGACTCCTGCCCATCGTTATCCACAGGGAACTGCAGCGGGGTCGAGGATGCCCGAGGGCACCGAGCCGGCCAGCCGGCATACCGGTCAGAGGCTCAACTGGGCGCGCACGACATCGGCCAGCTCGTGAGCCACCGCGTCGGCCTGCTCCTGATCGGGAGCCTCGACCATGACCCGGACGAGCGGCTCGGTGCCGGACTTGCGCAGCAACACTCGACCTGAGCCACCCAGGGCCTCAGCCGCCCGAGCGACGGCCGCCTGCACCACCGCATCCGAGTCGACCGCGTCCTTGTCGACGCCCTTGACGTTGACGAGGATCTGCGGCAGCCGCACCATGACCGACGCCAGATCGGCCAGCGACCGCCCGGTCTGCGCCACACGTGAGGCGAGCATCAGGCCGGTGAGCACGCCATCGCCGGTCGTGCCGTGGCCAAGCATGATGACGTGACCGGACTGCTCGCCCCCGAGGGAGTAGCCGCCGGCCTTCATGTCCTCCAGGACGTAGCGGTCGCCGACGCTAGTCTGGCGGACCGTGACCCCTTCGCGAGCCATCGCCTGCAGCATCCCGAGGTTGCTCATAACGGTGGCGACAAGGGTGTCCTGCGCGAGTTCACCCCGCTCGCGCATCGCGAGCGCAAGGATGCTCATGATCTGGTCGCCGTCGACGACCTCACCCCGGGCGTCGACCGCCAGACAGCGGTCGGCGTCGCCGTCGTGGGCAATCCCCAGGTGAGCCTGCTCCTCGATGACCTTGCGCTGCAACCGCTCCAGGTGGGTCGAGCCGTAGCCGTCGTTGATGTTGAGGCCGGTCGGAGAGGCGCCGATCACCGTCACATAAGCCCCGCCCTCGCGGAAGACCAGCGGGGAGACGGCAGAGGCCGCGCCGTGGGCCGCGTCGATGACGACGTGCAGCCCCTCCAACCGGTGCGGCAGCGCCGACAACAAGTGCTGGATGTATCGGCTGGACCCGTCGGTCAACCGGCGCACCCGGCCGACATCGGCACCGGTCGGCCGGGTCCACGGCTCTCCCACCCGGGCCTCGATGGCATCCTCGACCGCGTCGTCGAGCTTGTGTCCGCCGCGGGCGAGGAACTTGATGCCGTTGTCCGGCATGGCGTTGTGCGACGCTGACAGCATCACCCCGAGGTCGGCTCCCAGGTCGGCGGTCAGGAAGGCAATCGCCGGCGTCGGCAGCATCCCGGCATCCCAGACGTCGACGCCCGCCGAGGCCAAGCCCGCGATGACGGCGGCCGTGAGGAACTCGCCGGATGCTCGGCCGTCGGTGCCGACGACGGCAAAGGGTCGGTGCCCCGCGAACTCCCCCTTCTCACCCAGCACATGTGCGGCTGCGACCGACAGGTCGAGGGCCAATTCTGCGGTGATCTTGCCGTTGGCCAGGCCTCGCACCCCGTCGGTGCCGAACAGTTGACCCACGTTCTGTCCCTCCGTGCGCGTCGCCGCGCCCCGGCCGCTCGCCGTGGCTGACGCGCTGTCAGTCTCAGGTATGCCGCGCGGCATACCCGCCGTTGTGAAAGGTACTCCCCTCCGGCGTGCGGCCGGGGCGGGACGTGCCGAGGGCGGCCCGGAGTCTCCGGGCCGCCCTCGGCGCCACAGTGGAACCTGTGGATCAGCGCTTGCTGTACTGCGGGGCCTTGCGGGCCTTCTTGAGACCGGCCTTCTTGCGCTCGGGAACGCGGGCGTCCCGGGTGAGGAAGCCGGCCTTCTTCAGCGCCGGACGGTTGAGCTCGGCGTCGACCTCGTTGAGCGCACGCGCGACGCCGAGGCGCACCGCACCGGCCTGGCCCGAGGGGCCACCGCCGTGCACGCGGACGAGCACGTCGTAGGCGCCGTCGAGGTCGAGCACCTTGAAGGGCTCGTTGACCAGCTGCTGGTGCACCTTGTTCGGGAAGTAGGAGTCCAGCGTCCGGCCGTTGATCGTCCACGAGCCGCTGCCCGGGACGATGCGCACGCGGGCGATGGCCTGCTTGCGCCGACCGGTGGCCGCGCCGGGGGCGGAGGCGGAGGGCTTGCGGGCGGATGCCGCCGCAATGGTGGTGTCGGTCTCGGTCGTGTATTCCGAGAGAGCGGGCTCGTCGGCCTCGAGTTCGAGGTCCAGGTTCTGCGTGTCAGCCACGGTGATTCCTTGTCAGTATGCCGTCGGTGCCAGTGCGGGCCGGGGCCTTACTGGGCGACCTGGGTGAAGTCGAAGGGGACGGGCTTCTGAGCCGCGTGCGGGTGGGAGGGCCGGAATAGACCTTGAGCTTGGTCAGCTGCTGGCGGGCCAGGCTGTTCTTCGGCAGCATGCCGCGCACAGCCTTCTCGATGGCCCGGCGGGGGTCCTTGTCGAGCAGCTCGGCGTAGGTCAGCGAGGACAGACCGCCCGGGAACCCGGAGTGCCGGTAGGCGCGCTTCTGCTCGGCCTTGGCGCCGGTGAGGGCAACCTTGTCGGCATTGATGATGATGACGAAGTCACCAGTGTCGACGTGCGGCGCGAAGGTCGGCTTGTGCTTGCCGCGCAGCAGGACCGCCGTGTGCGTGGCCAGCCGGCCGAGCACGACGTCCGTCGCGTCGATGACATGCCACGTGCGAGTGACCTCGCCGGGCTTGGGGGTGTACGTGCGCATGTGCTCGTCTTTCCTTCTCCAGATAGAGGTATGCCGTGTGGTCCCGACCGCGCGACGGCGGCCCCGGGTGCCCGACCCGGAGATCGGAGCACTGGCACAACAGTCCTCAAGTCTACGGGGGCGGCAGACCACTTCCCAATCGACGTGAGAGCACGGCATACCGGGCCGTTGACCTGCGACGATGCCCCGTCGGTGGGCTGCGAATGCCGAACGGTGACCGTTATGCAAAGAGACTGTGCAAAGATTTTATGCAAAAATCCTCGGTATGCCGTCCCCCTCACGTGCGCCGTTGGCGACTCTCGCGCACCCGCTGCGCTCCCGGCTCTACGCCCTACTCCGGACCGGCGGACCGGCAACGGCCACCGCCTTGGCTCGGCTGCTCGGCACCAACTCCGGGGCGACCTCTTATCACCTGCGAATCCTCGCCAACGCCGGACTGGTCGCCGACGCGACGGACAACACGGGTCGCCAGCGCCGCTGGGTCGCCCAGGAACAGCCGGCCCTGTGGGCCCCCCCGAGCCCGGCCACGGCATACGAACAGCGCCCCCGCCACGACGACCAGGAGGCGGCGCTCTGGCTGGAACGGGACTACCTGGCGCACTTGGTGTCCCAGGCCGATCGGTGGCTGGAAGCGTCTGCCGCCTGGCCGACACGCTGGCGCGACGCGGCAGGAGTCACCGACGGCACGGTGATCGTGACCAGCGACCAACTGGTGAGCCTGCGAGCCGAGATCGCCGATCTGCTGGCGCGGTATCGCCGTGTCGGACAAGGGAATCCGACGGCCCGACGGGTCGCCGTCTATGCCCTGACCCACCCGCTCGACGTCGATCGCGCGCCCATGCCTGAGCCGAGGTGATGAGCCAGTCTGACCCAAGAATCGGGTCGGATCCTGTCACCGGGGACGGGCGACCCGGCCCTCGTCCCAGATCGGCTCGTCGCTGGACACCACGGCCCCATCGGCACGGAAAACGAGGAAGCGGTCGAAGGACCGAGCGAACCAGCGATCGTGAGTGACAGCCACGACAGTCCCCTCGAAGGTGTCGAGCGCCGCCTCCAGGGCCTCGGCCGATTCCAGGTCGAGATTGTCGGTCGGCTCGTCCAGCAGCAGGAGGGTCGCCCCCGACAACTCCAGCAACAGGATCTGGAACCGGGCCTGCTGTCCCCGGACAACGACTCGAAGGTCTGCTCGGCGCTCTTGGCCAGGCCGTACCGGTCGAGTGTGCGCGAGGCGAGCTCGCGCGGCATACCGTCGCGGTGGGTGTCCCCCCGGTGCAGGATTTCCAGCAGGGTGCGCCCCACCAGGCGCGGCTGGTCGTGGGTCTGGGCGAACCAGCCCGGCCGCACCCGGGAGCCCAACCGCGCCACGCCGGTATGCCGGACCGGTTCGGCTGCCGCTGCCGCGGTGTCTCCCACCGGGCGGTGTTCGAGGTCCGGGTCGGAGCCCCCAGCAGCCAGAAGTCGCAGGAAGTGCGACTTGCCGGAACCGTTGGAGCCCAGCACGGCCAGGCGCTCACCGAACCAGATCTCGACGTCGAAGGGCTTCATGAGCACCCCGGTGAGCGCGCTCCCGTCCGAGTCGCGGGCCTCGCCAGGCGATGCTGCACCGTCGTGGACAGGACCTGCGGCGAGTTCGAGCCGTTCGCAGATGACGGCCCGTTTGGCGGTCCGGCCACCCTGCAGCCGCATCCGCAGCCGCTGCGGCACGGGCACGGCCTCTGGGGGTCCCGCCTCGACGAACCGCCGCAGTCGGGTTTCGGCCGCCTGCAACCGCGCGGCCATGTCGGAGTTGTAGGCCGCCTTGGTGCAATACATGACGACCAGGGCCTTGAGCTTGGCGTGCTCCTCGTCCCACCGGGTGCGCAACTCCTCGAGTCGCGCGTTACGGTCGGCGCGGGCCGCAGCGTAGGTCGCGAACGAGCCCGGATGCACCCAGATGGTCGAGCCCGCTGCACCTGGTTCCAACGTTGCGATACGAGTCGCGGCCTGCGCCAACAACTCTCGATCATGCGAGATGAACAGCACGGTCTTGGGGCTCTCTCTCAAGGCCTCCTCCAGCCAACGCTTGCCGGGCACATCGAGGTAGTTGTCCGGCTCGTCGAGCAGCAGCACCTCGTCCGGTCCGCGTAGCAGCGCCTCGAGCACGAGTCGCTTCTGTTCGCCTCCGGAAAGCGTTGCGACAGCGCGATATTGCGCGCGCTCATAGGGCACGCCCAGTGCCGCGACGGTGCAGGTGTCCCACAGGGTCTCGTGGTCGTAGCCCCCGGCGTCGCCCCAGTCGATGAGGGCCTGCGCGTAGGCCAACTGGTCGGCCTCTCGGTCGTGTTCCATGACGAGAAGCTCAGTGCGGTCGATTTCCGCTGCGGCAGAACGAATCTTGCCCGGGGCCACCGAGACGAGCAGGTCGCGCACCGTCGAATCGTCACGCACCGAGCCGATGAACTGCCGCATCACCCCCAAGCCGCCCGAGCGCGTCACCGCACCGCCGTGCGCGGACAGGTCGCCGCTGATGATCCGGCTGAGCGTCGTCTTGCCGGTGCCATTGGGGCCGATGAGGGCGACCTTGGCGCCCTCCCCCACCCGAAGGCTCACCTCGCGCAGCAGCGGGCGACCGTCGGGTAGGTCAAAGCTCACCTGGTTGACGTCGACATGGCCCACGGCGACCATCCTTGCCCATGGCCGGTTCCTCGGCGAAGCGTTATCGCAGAGGGTCGAAGACCCGCACGCCCGGGAACCTCCCGAAGTCGGTGTCGCGGGTCACGACGACGGCGTCGAATTCCAGCGCATGCGCGGCGATCTTCGCATCGGTCGTGAGATGAGGGTCACGTCCGCCCGCATCGCTGCAGCGGCAGCATCGTCGGCCAACTCGTCGACCAGCGCATTGAGGCGGCCGGATTCGACGCCGGGTCGAAGCACAGCGCGATGCACGCTCGCGAGGAACTCCGTCGACCTCGGCTCACGAAAGGCGGCCCGCAGCGCACCGTTGACGACCTCTCTCATGCTGCGGCGCTCGCGATGGGCGGCGTCCTGGATCAATCGGAGGACGTCGTCGTCAAAGGTGATCGTCCTACGCATGCCAGCATCGCACTCTGGTCCTGCTGCATGGATGCGTCACGGCGAGACCGCGCGATGCGAGCCCGCTCGGCCAACAGGTCGTCGTGAGGGTAGGTGACCTCCTCGAGGGACAGCCCGTGCGCGGGCATGACCTTGACATGCGGGTCACGCACCGCGGCCAGTTGCACTCGGCGCGGCCACTCCAGGTCCGCTCGCCCCAGCCCCACCGGCACCACTGCCCCGACGAGCGCTCGCACCATGGAATGGCAGAACGCATCCGCGACCACGCTCGCCTCGACGACCCCGCTGGCAGCATCGCGCGTCCAGGTGAAACCCAGCAGCGTCCGCACCGTGGTCGCGCCCTCGCGGCGCTTGCAGAAGGCCGCGAAGTCGCCCAACCCGAGCAGTTGCCCGGCCGCCGCGTCCATCGCGCCCACGTCGAGGGAGTCGCGCAGCCAGACCGTGTCTCGTCGCCGGAGCGGATCGTGCACCGCATGCGCATCGGCGATCCGATAGCGGTAGCGCCGACTCGTCGCCGAGAAGCGCGCGTCGAAACCGTCCGGTGCACGGCATACCCGATGCACGGCGACATCGGCAGGCAGGAGCCCCGCAAGCCGCGTGCTCGCCGCCTGCTCGGGGCTGCGGTCCGAGCGTCCCGGCAAGGCAAGGTATGCCGTGTCGTCGACGTCCGCATGCGCCACTTGGCCGCGGGCATGGACCCCCGCGTCGGTGCGTCCGGCGACGGTGAGCCGCACCGGATCGGGCGACCGAAGCAGCGTCGTCAGTGCGTCAGATAGCACACCTTCGACGGTCCGCCGCCCCGGTTGGGTTGCCCAGCCGGAGAAGTCGGTGCCGTCGTAGCCGAGATCCAGACGCAGCCGCACCGGCCCATCCTCCCGCATCCACCGGCCCGGGCCGCCACGTGCCGCTGGCCGCGTGGTGTTGCCTGCCGGACGTACGACAGTGGCCCCCGTCCGGATCGGACGGGGGCCACTGGAAAGACTCAGCGCGAGGTCACTTCTCCTGCGCGTCGTCGGGGCTGCCGTCCGGGGTTGCTTCGGCATCGGCAACCGGGGCGTCCTGCACCGGCTCGGCGACCTCGGCAGTTTCGACGACCTCGTCCTCGACCTCGACCGGAGCCGGGGCGGGAGCGGCCTTGGCGGCACGCTTGGTCGCCGCCTCGGCCTCCTTGACGGTGGCCTTCTTGGCCGACACGCGCTCGCGGACGAGCTCGATGACGACCATGGGCGCGTTGTCGCCCTTGCGGGCTCCGATCTTCGTGATGCGGGTGTAGCCGCCCTCACGCTCGGCCATGTCGGGCGCGATCTCGGTGAAGAGCCGGTGCACGACGCCCTTGTCCTGCACGGTCGTCAGCACCCGCCGGCGCGCGGCGAGGTCGCCACGCTTGGCGAAGGTGACCATCCGCTCTGCCAGCGGACGCAGCCGCTTGGCCTTGGCCTCAGTCGTCGTGATGCGGTCGTGCTCGAACAGCGCCGTGGCCAGACCGGCCAGCATGAGCCGCTCGTGTGCCGGCCCGCCACCGAGGCGGGGACCCTTGGAAGGGGTAGGCATGGGTGTTTCTCCTTGTCGGTGCGACCGTATGCCGTGCGTGTTACGCGCCGGCGCCGGTCAGCGGCGGGTGGGTCAGAACTGCTCGTCCTCGGCCAGCGCGCGGCCCTCGTCGAGGTCGTCGAAGTCGTCGGCGTAGGTGTCGACGATGGCGGCGGGGTCGAATCCGGGCGGGCTGTCCTTAAGGGCCAGGCCCATCCCGGCCAGCTTCGCCTTGACCTCGTCGATGGACTTGGCGCCGAAGTTGCGGATGTCCAGCAGGTCGGCCTCGCTGCGCCCGACGAGCTCGCCCACCGTGTGGATGCCCTCGCGCTTGAGGCAGTTGTAGGACCGGACGGTGAGGTCGAGGTCCTCGATCGGCAGCGCCAGGTCGGCGGCCAGCGCGGCGTCGGTCGGCGACGGGCCCATGTCGATGCCCTCGGCCTCGACGTTGAGCTCACGGGCCAGGCCGAACAGCTCGACGAGGGTCTTACCGGCCGAGGCCATCGCGTCACGCGGGGCCATGGCCGACTTGGTCTCGACGTCGACGATGAGCCGGTCGAAGTCGGTGCGCTGCTCGACACGGGTCGCCTCAACCTTGTAGGTCACGGCGAGCACCGGCGAGTAGATGGAGTCGACCGGGATGCGGCCGATCTCCTGGTCACCGGACTTGTTCTGCTGCGCCGAGACGTAGCCACGACCGCGTTCGACGGTCAACTCCATCTCGATCCGACCCTTGGCGTTGAGGGTGGCGATGTGCAGGTCGGGGTTGTGCACCTCGACACCGGCCGGGGGCGCGATGTCGGCTGCGGTCACCGGGCCGGGGCCCTGCTTGCGCAGATACATGACGACCGGCTCGTCGTGCTCCGAGGAGACGAACAGACCCTTGACGTTGAGGATGATCTCGGTGACGTCTTCCTTGCAGCCCGGGATCGTCTGGAACTCGTGGAGCACGCCGTCGATCCGCAACGACGTGACCGCGGCACCGGGGATGCTGGACAGCAGGGTGCGCCGCAGGGAGTTGCCGAGCGTGTAGCCGAAGCCAGGCTCGAGCGGCTCGATGACGAAGCGGCTGCGGTTGTCGGCCACGACCTCTTCGGTGAGCACGGGACGCTGTGCAATAAGCACGGTGATTCCTTTCTCACAAGGCGACCGCTATTTGACGCCTCATGTGACGCGGGGCCTGATGTCCCCGCTGACCACGTCGCCTCTGTCTGCAGACGCAGTCCATGTATGCCGGTGGGCTGGGCGGGTGCGTCGCACCCGACCCAGCCACCCGGCATACCGCGTGAAGCTGTTGTCAGTTCTTGTGGAGCCAAGAATTAGACGGAGCGAAGCCCGGCTAGTTCTTGGAATAGAACTCGACGATGAGCTGCTCGGTGAGCACGGTGTCGATCTGCTCGCGAACGGGCAGCTGGTGGATGAGGATCTGCAGCGAGCCCTCGATCACCTGCATCCAGGCCGGGACGGGGCGCTCACCGTAGGTCTGGCGGGCCAGCTCGAACGGGAACGACTCGATCGACTGCTTGCGGATGGTGATGATGTCGAACTGCTCGACCCGATAGGACGGGACGTCGACGCGCACGCCGTTGACCTCGAAGTGACCGTGGGTCACCAGCTGGCGCGAGTGCCGACGGGTCCGGGCCAGGCCAGCGCGGTAGATGACGTTGTCCAGGCGCGACTCGAGGATCTGCAGCAGGTTGTCACCGGTCTTGCCGGGACGGTTGGCGGCTTCCTTGTAGTAGCGGATGAACTGCTTCTCCATCACGCCATAGGAGAAACGCGCTTTCTGCTTCTCCGACAGCTGGGTGAGGTATTCCTTCTCCTGCACCCGGCGACGGCCGTGCTGGCCGGGCGGGAAGGGGCGCATCTCGAAGTTCTTGTCGCCGCCGACGAGGTCGACCTTGAGCCGACGCGACTTCTTGGTGATGGGGCCGGTGTAACGAGCCATGGTGGGTCTCCTAAAGTCCTATCCGGCGCTCAGACGCGACGACGCTTGGGCGGGCGGACACCGTTGTGCGGCGAGGGCGTGACATCGCTGATCGCGCCGACCTCCAGGCCGGTGGCGGTGAGCGAGCGGATCGCGGTCTCGCGACCGGATCCCGGGCCCTTGACGAACACGTCGACCTTGCGCATGCCGTGCTCCATGGCACGACGCGCGGCTGCCTCGGCAGCCATCTGCGCGGCGAACGGCGTGGACTTGCGCGAGCCCTTGAAGCCGACCTGGCCGGCCGAGGCCCACGAAATCACCGCACCCGTGGGGTCGGTGATCGAAATGATGGTGTTGTTGAACGTGCTCTTGATGTGAGCGTGCCCGTGGGCGACGTTCTTCTTCTCCTTGCGGCGCACCTTCTTGGCAGCGCCCGCAGCCTGACGGCTCTTGGGAGGCATTGTTCTCCTACGTCTCTACGTAACTGGGGCTGGCAACCCGTCGAGGGTTACTTGCCGGCCTTCTTCTTGCCGGCGACGGTGCGCTTCGGGCCCTTGCGGGTGCGCGCGTTGGTCTTGGTGCGCTGCCCGCGGACGGGCAGGCCACGACGGTGCCGAATGCCCTCGTAGGAGCCGATTTCGACCTTGCGACGGATGTCAGCTGCCACCTCGCGGCGCAGGTCACCTTCCATCTTCACGTTGGCCTCGAGCCAATCACGCAGCGCGACGATGTCGCTGTCGGAGAGGTTCTTGACCCGGGTGTCCGGGCTGACCCCGGTCGCCGCGAGGGCCTGGCTCGCGGTAGTGCGGCCCACACCGTAGATGTAGGTCAGGCCGACCTCGACGCGCTTGTCACGCGGGAGGTCCACGCCGATGAGACGTGCCATATGGTGCTGTGCTCCTGATCGGTTGCGGAGGTCTGATGCAGCGCCGTTCCGGTATGCCGTGCCGCTGGCTGCTCGGGATTTCCCCGGTGGTCAAGCGGTGCGCATCCGGTCCTCGGCCTCCGTGCCGGGGGTGACATCCTGGTCCATCATGGACCCGGGGTCGGGTGCTGCGTTCTTCACTTAGATGCGTACTCGAAGGTCCGCGGGTCGTGCTCGGGTGGTGCTCAGCCCTGACGCTGCTTGTGGCGCAGGTTGTCGCAGATCACCATGACCCGCCCGTTGCGGCGAATCACCTTGCACTTGTCGCAGATCTTCTTGACGCTCGGCTGAACCTTCATTGCCTCGTGTCTTTTCGCGTTGTGCCCGGCCGTGGTCGCGCTCGCAGGCGAGCGTCCCCGTGGACGAGGCGGTTGGGTGGGGCCTGTTCGATCAGCTGGTCAGCGGTAGCGGAAGACGATACGGCCGCGAGACAGGTCGTACGGCGAGAGCTCCACCACGACCCGGTCCTCGGGGAGGATCCGGATGTAGTGCTGACGCATCTTGCCCGAGATGTGCGCGAGCACCTTGTGACCATTGGACAGCTCGACCCGGAACATTGCGTTCGGGAGCGCTTCCACGATCGTGCCCTCGATCTCGATGACACCGTCCTTTTTTGCCATATCCTCCGTCGATCCGTGTGTGCTGGTCTGACCGTCCCGGATGGCACGTAGTGCCAACCAAGGACATGCTGAACGCGTTGATCGCCCAGCAGGTGGGCACGCAACGCTCCATCCTACGGCAGCGGGACGGCATACCCGAAATCGCTCTCGGTATGCCGGGTGGCTTGGACCGCGCGAGGGGCCGAGTCAGCGCTTGCGGGCCAACTGGGCGTCGATCTCGTCGCGGCGGGTGAGGATGAGCAGGTCGAGGGCGTCGTCGGGGATCGGGCGGTCCGCGGTGAAACGCACTGTGCCGGGGGACATCGAGAACCCCGCGAGCATGGGCGAGACGACTCCGACCGGCGTGCCGCTGTGCGGATAGATCGCCAGGTGCTTGGTCGCGGCCATCGCCGACAACAGGCCTTTGCCGCGGTAGAGCAGCACCGGCATACCGTAGCTCGTGCCCTCCTGAAGGTCGGGCACCAGCTCGCGGGCGCGATCGACGACCCGCTCGAGGGCCGGCCGACGAGCGGCGTCGACGGTGGCCAGATAGTCGGTGACAGTGCCCATGACGGCGCCTCCTGATCAGGTCGAGACGGGAGCGAAGGGGACGCCGAGTGCCGACAACCGAGCCGCTCCCCCGTCCGCCGCGGTGAGCACGCACACACCGGCATCGCGCACGACAACGGTGTGCTCCCAGTGAGCGGCGCGGGAGCCATCGAGTGTGACGACGGTCCACCCGTCGTCGAGGACCCGGTTACGGGCATCGCCGAGGGTCACCATCGGCTCGAGCGCGCCGGTGAACCCCGACGCCAGCAGCGGGCCCTTGCCGCGCACCGCGTAGTTGGGGATCTGCGGGTCCAGGTGCATCTCCTGGCCGATGGCATGGCCGACGTAGTCCTCGACGATGCCGTAGTCACGTCCGTCCGCCCGACCCGCGGCCAGGATGCTGTCCTCGATGGCCTCCCCCACGGCATACAAGCGACCGCCGACGCGCATCGCCGCGATGCCCGCCCACAGTGACTGCTCGGTCGCGCGGGACAGGCTCACGTCCTCGGGTCGCGCAGCCGACTCGCCGCCGACGAAGACACTGATGGCGGCGTCGCCGTGCCAGCCGGAGACGATCGCCCCGCAGTCGACCGAGACTAGGTCACCATCCTGCAGCACCCGTGAGCCCGGTATGCCGTGGACGATCTCCTCGTTGACCGACGTGCAGAGGGTATGCCGGTAGCCCGGCACCCCGGGAAAGGACGGCACCCCGCCGTGATCGCGGATGAAGGTCTCGGCGAGGCGGTCGAGCTGCGCGGTGGTGACGCCGGCAGAAACGGCACCAGCGACGGTCGACAGGGCTCCCGCGACGAGCAGCCCGGCTGCTCGCATGAGCGCCAGCTGTTCGTCGGTGCGGCCTACCGTGCTGCGGCGACCGAACAACAGCTCAGTCCTGCACGGCGTCGAGGACAGCGGCGATGCGGTCGTTCACCTCGTCGACGCTGCCCATGCCGTCGACCTCACGCAGCACGCCGTGCTCGCGGTAGATCGCCGTCAATGGCGCGGTCTCGGCCCGGTAGATGGCCATCCGCTCGCGAATGACCTCCTCGGTGTCGTCGGCGCGGCCCTGGTCGGCAGCGCGGGCGAGCAACCGGGCGACGACGGCATCCTCGTCAACGGTCAGCTCGACCGCGGCCCCGATCCGGTGGCCCGATTCGGCCAGCAATGCATCGAGGGCCGCGACCTGACCGGCCGTGCGCGGATATCCGTCGAGCAGGAAGCCCTCGGCAGCATCGGGCTGGGCCAGCCGGTCCCGGACCAACTCGTTGACCAGCTCATCCGAGACATAGCCGCCGGCGGCCATGATCTTCTCGACCTGCTGGCCCAGCGGCGTCTGGTTCTTGACATTCGAACGGAAGATCGCGCCGGTGGAGATCGCGGGGATGCCGAACCGCTCGGCGATCCGCTCTGCCTGGGTGCCCTTGCCGGCCCCGGGGGGGCCCATGATGACCAGTCTCATCGCAGGAATCCTTCGTAGTTGCGTTGCTGCAGCTGGGCCTGGATCTGCTTGACCGTCTCGAGCCCGACGCCGACGATGATGAGGATCGACGTGCCACCGAACGGGAAGTTCTGGTTGGCATTGAACAGCTTGAGGGCGATGAGCGGAATGAGCGAGATCGCGGCGAGGTAGAGCGCTCCGGGCACCGTGATTCGGTTGAGGACGTACTCGAGGTATTCGGCCGTGGGTCGCCCGGCCCGAATCCCGGGGATGAATCCGCCGTAACGCTTCATGTTGTCCGCGACTTCGACGGGGTTGAAGGTGATCGACACGTAGAAGAACGTGAAGAACAGGATGAGCGCGACGTAGATCGCCATGTAGATCGGGTGGTCACCGCGCACGAGGTTCTGCTGGATCCACACCACCCATCCCGGCGGTGCGGAGCCGTCCTGCGGCGCGGCGAACTGCGCGGCCAACGCCGGCAACGCGAGCAGCGACGAGGCGAAGATGACCGGGATGACGCCGGCCATGTTGACCTTGAGCGGGATGTAGGTCGAGGAACCGCCATACATCTTGCGCCCGACTTGACGCTTGGCGTATTGGACGGGGATCCGGCGCTGAGACTGCTCGACGAAGATGACCAGAGCCATGACGAGGAAGCCGACGAGGATGATCCCGATGAAGATGTCCCATCGGCCCTCGGCCTGCTGGATGGCCCACAGCGAACTCGGGAAGCCGGCCGCGATCGAGGTGAAGATCAGCAGCGACATGCCGTTGCCGATGCCCCGATCGGTGATCAACTCGGCCAGCCACATGATCAGGCCGGTGCCTGCCGTCAGCGTGAGCACCATGATGACGATGGTGCCCATCGAGTCGTCGGCGAGGATCTGGGTGCACTGCGGGCCGAAGATCGCGCTGGGGTTGCGGGCGAAGGTGATGAGCGTCGAGGACTGCAGGACCGCCAGACCGATGGTGAGATAGCGCGTGTACTGCGTCATCTTGGTCTGCCCGGCCTGGCCCTCCTTCTTGAGGGTCTCGAAGCGCGGAATGACGACCGTGAGCAGCTGAATGATGATGCTCGCAGTGATGTAGGGCATGATCCCGAGCGCGAAGATCGACAGCTGCAGCAGAGCGCCACCGCTGAAGAGGTTGACCAGGCCGATGAACCCCTGGGCCGGGTCGGCTCCAGCCAGACACTCGGCGACCTTGGTGTAGCTCACCCCTGGAGTGGGGATGGCTGAACCCAGCCGGAAGATCCCCATGATGAGCAGGGTGAAAAGCAGCTTGTTGCGCAGATCGGGCGTGCGGAACGCACGGGCGACAGCTCCGAGCACTGGTCCTCCTCGTAGCCTCGCGCAAGAAACGCGCGGCGTGATGCGTGCGTGCGGTGAAAGATAACACCCCGAGCCCGGAGAATTCCTGGCCCGGGGTGTCACTCACACCGGTTGGCGGTCAACCGGCATACCCGTGGGAGGTATGCCGTGCGGCCGGTCGCTCAGGCGACCGTCACGCTCCCGCCGGCGGCCTCGATCTTCTCCTTGGCCGAAGCCGAGAACTTAGCCGCGGTCACGGTGAGCGCGACGGTGATCTCGCCGTCGCCGAGCACCTTGACCGGAGCGCTGTCCCGGACGGCACCCTTGGCGATGAGGTCGGCAACCGTGACCTCGCCGCCCTGGGGGTAGAGCGCGGCCAGCCGGTCGAGGTTGACGACCTGGTAGACCGTGCGGAACGGGTTCTTGAAACCGCGCAGCTTCGGCATCGACATGTGCAGCGGCATCTGGCCGCCCTCGAAGCGCTCGGGCACCTGGTAACGGGCCTTGGTGCCCTTGGTGCCACGACCGGCGGTCTTGCCCTTGGAGCCCGCACCGCGACCCACACGGGTCTTGGGGGTCTTGGCTCCGGGGGCCGGACGCAGGTGGTGGACCTTCAGGGCTGCGCCGTCGGTCTTGCTGTCAGCCATGGTCAGTCAACCTCCTCGACGGTCACGAGGTGCGTGACCGCACGGACCATGCCCCGGATCTCGGGGCGGTCCTCCTTGACGACCACGTCGCCGATGCGCTTGAGGCCGAGGGACCGCAGAGTCTCCCGGGCGAAGCGCTGCTGGCCGACGTGGCCACGGGTCTGAGTCACCTTGAGGCGCGCCATCACGCACCGACCTTCGCGGCCGGCTTGGCAGCAGCCTGGGCACGCAGCATGGCGGCGGGGGCGACGTCCTCGACGGCCAGGCCGCGACGAGCCGCGACGGCCTCCGGACGCTCCAGGTGGCGCAGCGCCTCGACCGTCGCGTGGACGATGTTGATGGCGTTGCTCGAGCCGAGCGACTTGGACAGCACGTCGGCGATGCCGGCGCACTCCAGGACTGCACGCACCGGGCCACCGGCGATGACACCGGTACCGGCAGCGGCCGGGCGCAGCAGGACAACGCCCGCAGCAGCCTCACCCTGGACCGGGTGCGGAATGGTGCCCCCGATCCGCGGGACCTTGAAGAACGCCTTCTTGGCCTCTTCGACGCCCTTGGCGATGGCGGCGGGCACTTCCTTGGCCTTGCCGTAGCCCACACCCACGGTGCCGTCACCGTCGCCGACGACGACCAGCGCGGTGAAGCTGAAGCGCCGACCACCCTTGACGACCTTCGCGACGCGGTTGATCGTCACGACGCGCTCGAGGTACTGGCTCTTCTCCTGCTCGCGCGAGTCGCGGCGGCCGTCACGACCGTCACGGCCTCCGCGGCCGCGACGCTCGCGGTCGCCACCGAACTCGTTTCCGGTGCCGGTACCCGTACCGGTGCCTCGACGCTGGGGTCCGGGCATCAGAGGTTCCTCATCTCAGTCATTGCGTCCATCTGCGTAGTCACGGTCACAGGGCCAGCCCACCTTCGCGGGCACCATCGGCGATCGCCGCGATGCGGCCGTGGTAGCGGTTGCCGCCACGGTCGAACACGACGGCCTCGACACCGGCAGCCTTGGCCCGCTCGGCCACCAGCTCGCCGACCTTCTTGGCCTTGGCGGTCTTGTCGCCGTCGAACGCGCGCAGGTCGGCCTCCATCGTCGAGGCGGACACGAGGGTCTTGCCCACGGTGTCGTCGACGACCTGGACGAACAGGTGACGCGTCGAGCGGGACACGACCAGGCGCGGACGCTCGGTCGTGCCGTGAAGCTTCTTGCGGCCGCGCACCTGGCGACGGATCCGGGCAGCGGCCTTGCTCTTGCCGCGCTTGATGATCATTGCCATGGCTTACTTCTTCCCGGCCTTTCCGACCTTGCGACGGATGTGCTCGCCCGCGTAGCGCACGCCCTTGGCCTTGTACGGGTCAGGCTTGCGCAGCTTGCGGATGTTGGCAGCGACCTCGCCGACGAGCTGCTTGTCGATGCCCTGGACCGAGAACTTCGTCGGCGTTTCGACGGCGAAGGTGATCCCGCTCGGGGGTTCGACGGTGATGGGGTGGCTGTAGCCGAGGGCGAACTCGAGGTTGGCACCCTTGGCGACGACGCGGTACCCCGTGCCGACGATCTCCATCTTCTTCTCGTAGCCCGACGTGACGCCCTCGACCATGTTGGCGATGAGCGTGCGGGTCAGACCGTGCAGCGAGCGCGAGGAGCGCTCGTCGTCGGGCCGCGAGACCTCGACGGCGCCGCTGTCAGCCGTGGCGACCCGGATGGGCTCGGCCACGGTGAGAGCCAGCTGACCCTTGGGTCCCTTGACGGTGACCGCCTGGCCGTCGATGGCGATGTCGACACCGCTGGGCACGGTGATGGGGAGGCGTCCAATACGCGACATGTCAGTCCTCCCTTACCAGACGTAGGCGAGGACTTCCCCGCCGACGCCCTTCTCGTGAGCCTGCTTGTCGGTCAACAAGCCGGTCGAGGTGGAAATGATCGCCACACCCAGGCCACCGAGCACCCGCGGGAGGTTGGTGGACTTGGCGTAAACCCGCAGACCGGGCTTGCTCACTCGCCGCAGGCCGGCGATCGAGCGCTCGCGGCTCGGGCCGTACTTCAGCGTGACGGTCAGCGTCTTGCCGACCTCGGCGTCGGCCACGGACCAGCCGCCGATGTAGCCCTCGCGCTGGAGGATCTCGGCGATGTTCGCCTTGAGCTTGGAATACGGCATGGCCACGCTGTCGTGGTGTGCCGAGTTGGCATTGCGCACGCGCGTGAGCATGTCCGCAATCGGGTCGGTCATCGTCATCGGGCTTCGTGCCCTTCCTCACCGGGGTTTCAACCCTGTGTCGGTATGCCGTCCGGCTGGCTTGCGCCCGCCGCCGCGGCTCCCGGGGTCGACCTACGGTGTAGTTCGGTGGTGCGTGGGTGGGTGGTCTGGTGCTGGTATGCCGTGCGGCTTACCAGGAGCTCTTGGTCACGCCGGGCAGTTCGCCGGCGTGGGCCATCTCGCGCAGGCAGATCCGGCACAGGCCGAACTTGCGGTAGACCGAGTGCGGACGTCCGCACTTCTGGCAGCGCGTGTAGGCACGAACCTTGAACTTCGGCTTGGCGTTCGCCTTGTTCACGAGAGCAGTCTTGGCCATGTCTCGTCAGTCCTCTCAGTTTTCCTTGAAGGGGAAGCCGAGGGCCTTGAGCAGTGCCCGGCCTTCGTCGTCATTGGCCGCCGTCGTGACGACGGTGATGTCCATGCCCCGAACCCGGTCGACGCGGTCCTGGTCGATCTCGTAGAACATCGACTGCTCGTTGAGGCCGAAGGTGTAGTTGCCGCGCCCGTCGAACTGCTTGGGCGACAGCCCGCGGAAGTCACGGATCCGCGGCAGCGCGACGCTCACCAGCCGGTCGAGGAACTCCCACATCCGGTCGCCGCGCAGCGTCGTGTGGCAACCGATCGGCATACCCTCACGCAGTTTGAACTGGGCGATGGACTTGCGCGCCTTGGTGACCACCGGCTTCTGGCCGGTGATCGCGGTGAGGTCCTTGACCGCACCTTCGATGAGCTTGCTGTCCCGGGCGGCGTCACCGACACCCATGTTGACGACGACCTTGACGACGCCGGGGACCTGCATGGTGTTGGCGTAGGAGAACTGGTCCTGCAGGGCAGGCTTGATCTCCGCGCGGTAGCGGGCCTTGAGGCGCGGCGGGGTCTTCACTTCAGTGGTCTCAGCCATGGTGTCTCTCACAGGTCCTTACCGGAGCGAACGGCGACGCGCACCCGGCTGGCCTTGGGCCGTCCGTCACGCTCCACCGTCTCGACGCGGGTCTTGACCCGGGTCGGCACGTTCTTGTCGGGGTCGACGACCGCCACGTTGCTCACGTGGATCGGGGCCTCGGCGTGCACCAGGCCGCCAGTGCGGGTGCCACGCGTGGTGGCACCGGCCTTGACGTGCTTGGTGACGCGGTTGATGCCCTCGACCAGCACGCGCTGGGTGTCGGGGTAGACCGCGATGACCTTGCCCTGCTTGCCCCGGTCGCCGCCGTTCTTCTGGCTGCGCCCGGAGATGACCTGGACGAGGTCACCCTTCTTGATCTTCATCTTCGCCTTCACGGTGGCCATGGTCAGAGCACCTCCGGTGCGAGGGAGATGATCTTCATGAACTTCTTCTCGCGAAGCTCGCGCCCGACCGGGCCGAAGATGCGGGTCCCTCGCGGGTCGCCGTCGTTCTTGAGGATGACGGCAGCGTTTTCGTCGAACTTGATGTATGAGCCGTCCGGCCGGCGGCGCTCCTTGACGGTGCGCACGATGACGGCCTTGACGACGTCACCCTTCTTGACGTTGCCACCGGGAATGGCGTCCTTGACCGCAGCGACGATCGTGTCGCCGATGCCGGCGTAGCGACGGCCGGAGCCGCCGAGGACCCGAATGCACAGTAGCTCCTTGGCTCCCGTGTTGTCCGCGACCTTGAGTCGGGTCTCCTGCTGGATCACTTTGCCTTCTCCAAGATCTCCACGACGCGCCAGCGCTTCGTGGCCGACAGCGGACGGGTCTCCATGATGAGCACGCGGTCACCGACACCGGCCGAGTTGGCCTCGTCGTGCGCCTTCACCTTGCTGCTACGGCGCATGACCTTGCTGTAGCGCGGGTGCTTGACGCGGTCCTCGACCTCGACGACGACGGTCTTGTCCATCTTGTCGCTGACGACGTAGCCCTGCTTGGTCTTGCGGTCGTTGCGCTCGGCTGCCGCAGCGGCGGTGGCGCTCTGCTCGACCTGGTCCTGCTCGCTCATGCCTTCGCCTTCTTCTCCGCCTTGGCGGCCTTCTTGTCAGCCTTGGTGTCGACCGGCTCGGCCTTCGGTGCCGGCGCAGCCGAGATCCCGAGCTCGCGCTCGCGCATCTCGGTGTAGATCCGGGCGATGTCCTTCTTCACCGCGCGCAGCCGTCCATGGCTGTCGAGCTGGCCAGTGGCGGACTGGAAGCGCAAGTTGAACAGCTCTTCCTTGGCCTTGCGCAGTTCGTCGACGAGGCGCTCGTCGTCGAACCCACGCAGGTTGTCGGGAGCCAGGTCCTTGGTACCCACAGCCATCAGATGTCACCACCCTCACGACGGACGAAACGGCACTTCATCGGCAACTTGTGCATGGCCAGACGCATGGCCTCCCGGGCCACCGGCTCCGGCACACCGGCCAGCTCGAACAGCACGCGGCCGGGCTTGATGTTGGCGATCCACCACTCAGGCGAACCCTTACCGGAACCCATCCGGGTCTCGGCCGGCTTCTTGGTGAGGGGACGGTCCGGGTAGATGTTGATCCAGACCTTGCCGCCACGCTTGATGTAGCGGGTCATGGCGATACGCGCAGACTCGATCTGCCGGTTGGTGAGGTAGGCCGGCTCGAGAGCCTGGATGCCGTATTCACCAAAAGCGATCGTGTTGCCCCCCTTGGACATGCCGTGGCGGTCCGGGTGGTGCTGCTTACGGTGCTTGACGCGACGTGGAATCAACATGGTCAGGCCTGCTCATTCTCGGTGCCGACAGCGACGGCCACGGGGGCCTGGGTCGCCTCGGCCGACTCGGTCGCTCCCTCGGGAGCGTCGGTGGACGGCATACGGTCGCCGCGGCGAGCGCGCGTCGGGCGGTCGCCGCCGTCGCGCCGCGGGCCACGAGGGGCGCGCGGTGCCGCAGCCTGCTGCTGGGCAAGCTCGCGGGCGGTGAGGTCGCCCTTGTAGATCCACACCTTGACGCCGATGCGGCCGAAGGTCGTCTTGGCCTCGTAGAAGCCGAAGTCGATGTTGGCGCGCAGCGTGTGCAGCGGGACCCGGCCCTCGCGGTAGAACTCCGAGCGGCTCATCTCGGCGCCGGCCAGTCGGCCGGAGCACTGCACCCGAATGCCCTTTGCGCCGGCCCGCAGGGCCGACTGCATGCCCTTGCGCATGGCGCGACGGAACGAGACTCGGGCCGAGAGCTGCTCGGCGATGCCCTGGGCGACCAACTGAGCGTCGATCTCGGGGTTCTTGACCTCGAGGATGTTCAGCTGGACCTGCTTGCCGGTGAGCTTCTCCAGCTCGCCGCGGATGCGGTCAGCCTCGGCGCCACGGCGACCGATGACGATGCCGGGGCGCGCGGTGTGGATGTCGACACGGACCCGGTCACGGGTGCGCTCGATCTCCACACGGGAGATACCGGCGCGCTCCATGCCCTTCTCCATGAGCTTGCGGATCTCGACGTCTTCCTTGACGTAGTCGCGGTAGCGCTGACCCGTCTTCGTCGAGTCCGCGAACCAACGGCTCTTGTGCTCGGTCGTGATGCCGAGGCGGAAGCCGTGCGGGTTGACCTTCTGTCCCATCAGCGGGTTCCCTTCCGGCTCCGCGCCGCAGCAATCTCGGGCTGCGACACAACGACAGTGATGTGGCTGGTGCGCTTGTTGATGCGCGACGCGCGGCCCTGCGCCCGGGGGCGGAACCGCTTCATGGTCGGGCCCTCGTCGACGAAGGCGGCCGAGACGACCAGCGCGCGCTCGTCGAACGCGGCGGACACCTGGTCGGCCTTGACCCGGGCGTTGGCCATGGCGCTCTGCAGCACCTTGCGCACCGGCTCCGATGCCGCCTGCGGGGCGAACATCAGCGTCGACACGGCCTCGGTGGCGGACTTGCCACGGATGAGGTCGACGACCCGGCGGGCCTTCATCGGGGTGACGCGCACGTGGCGAGCCACGGCATACGCCTCGACGGCGGGTTCCACGATCTGCTTCTCCTTGGTGGCCATCAGCGGCGACGACCCTTCTTGTCGTCCTTGACGTGACCCTTGAAGGTCCGCGTCGCGGCGAACTCACCGAGCTTGTGGCCGACCATCGACTCGGTCACGAAGACCGGGATGTGCTTGCGGCCGTCGTGCACGGCGAAGGTGTGGCCGAGCATGTCCGGGCTGATGACCGAACGGCGCGACCAGGTCTTGATGACGTTCTTGGTGCCGGCTTCGTTCTGGGCGTCCACCTTCTTCTGAAGGTGATCGTCGATGAAGGGGCCCTTCTTGAGGCTACGAGGCATCTGTCAACGGCTCCTTGATCAACGCTTCTTACCGGACCGGCGGCGACGCACGATGAGCTTGTCGCTTTCCTTGTGGGCCTTGCGGGTGCGGCCCTCCTGCTGACCCCACGGGGACACCGGGTGGCGTCCACCGGAGGTCTTGCCCTCACCACCACCGTGCGGGTGGTCGATCGGGTTCATGGCCACACCACGGACGGTCGGGCGCTTGCCCTTCCAGCGCATCCGGCCGGCCTTGCCCCAGTTGATGTTGCTCTGCTCGGCGTTGCCGACCTCGCCGATCGTCGCGCGGCAGCGCGCGTCGACGTTGCGGATCTCGCCGGACGGCATACGCAGCTGAGCGAAGGGACCATCCTTGGCGACCAGCTGCACTCGCGAACCGGCCGAACGGGCGATCTTCGCGCCGCCGCCGGGCCGCAGCTCGATGGCGTGGATGACCGTACCGGTCGGGATGTTGCGCAGCGGCAGGCTGTTGCCGGGCTTGATGTCGGCCGCGGGGCCGGCTTCGATGAGGTCGCCCTGCTTGAGCTTGTTCGGGGCCAGGATGTAGCGCTTCTCGCCGTCGGCGTAGTGCAGCAGCGCGATCCGGGCGGTGCGGTTGGGGTCGTACTCGATGTGAGCGACCGTCGCAGGCACGCCGTCCTTGTCGTGACGACGGAAGTCGATGACCCGGTAGGCGCGCTTGTGGCCGCCACCGATGTGCCGGGTGGTAATGCGCCCGGCGTTGTTGCGGCCACCAGTCTTGGCGATCGGACGGACGAGCGACTTCTCCGGGGTGGACCTCGTCACCTCGACGAAGTCCGCCACCGACGAGCCACGGCGGCCCGGCGTGGTCGGCTTGAACTTACGGATACCCATGTGTGTTTCCTCTTAGTCCTACCGGCGTCAGGAGACGCTGCCGAAGATGTCGATCGAGCCCTCGCGGAGGGTGACGATCGCGCGCTTGGTGTCCTTGCGCTTGCCCAGCCCGAAGCGGGTGCGGCGCACCTTGCCGGGACGATTGAGCGTGTGGACCGAGTCGACCTTGACGCCGAAGACCTTCTCCACGGCGATCTTGATCTCGGTCTTGTTGGCTCGCGGGTCGACGACGAAGGTGTACTTGCCGGCGTCCAGGAGCGCATAGGACTTCTCGGAGACGACCGGCGCGATGAGGATGTCGCGCGGGTTCTTCTCGTGGATACTCACTTGCTCTCCTCCTTGGAAGCGCGGCTGCCGGCCTTCGTGAAGCCGGCGGCCTGAGCGGCTTCGGCGGTGCGGAACCACACCTCGGCGACCGTCGCGTCATACCAGCGGCCGTCCGGCTCGTGGTAGAGCATCGAGTCGGCGTTGCCCTTGATGTCGAAGCCCTCGGGAGCCGACCCATCGGCCAGCGGAGCGGCCGAGTCGGGACCGAAGTCGCGAACCTCGGCGGCGTCGGCTGCGGGGGCTGCGGGGGCCTGCACCTCGACGGCCTTGGCGGCCTTGGTCGCCTTCGGGGCCTCGGCCGCGTCGGCCTCCTCCACCAGGCTCTTGGCCGGTTTCTCGGCCTTCTCGGCCTTCTCCGCCTTGGGAGCCTTGTCAGCCTTCGCCGGCGCAGCTTCGGCCAGGTCGACACCGGCGCGACCGGCGAACGCCTCCAGCGCGGCGCGCGTGAAGACGACCTCGTCGGAGCACAGCACGTCGTAGGTGTTGAGCTGGTCGGCCATGAGCACGTGCACGTTGCCCAGGTTGCGCACCGACTTGAAGCCGGCCACATCGCCCCGCTCGATCACGACGAGCAACTTCGGCAGCGTCGTCACACCGGCGAGGGCCTTGGCAGCCGCAGCGGTCGACGGGGCGTCGCCGGAGACGAGCGCGTCGATGACGTGCACGCGGCCGTGCCGGGCCCGGTCGGAGAGGGCGCCACGCAAGGCGGCAGCCTTCATCTTCTTGGGGGTGCGCTGCGAGTAGTCACGCGGCTGCGGCCCGTGGACGACGCCACCGCCGGCGAACTGCGGGGCGCGGGTCGAGCCCTGACGGGCGCGGCCGGTGCCCTTCTGACGGTAGGGCTTCTTGCCGCCACCGGAGACCATGGCACGGGTCTTCGTCGCGTGCGTGCCTTGCCGAGCAGCCGCGAGCTGGGCCCCGACAACCTGGTGGATCAGCGGGATGTTGACCTGGACGTCGAAGATCTCCGCGGGGAGGACGGTCGTGGTCGCCATGAAGATCAGGCTCCCTTCGCGGCGGAACGGATGAGGACCACGCCGCCACGGGGGCCGGGAACGGCACCCTTGACCAGCAGCAAGCCCTTGTCGGCATCCACGGCGTGGATGATGAGGTTCTGGGTGGTCTGGCGCACACCGCCCATGCGGCCGGCCATGCGCTGACCCTTGAAGACGCGGCCCGGGGTGGCGCAGGCGCCGATCGAACCGGGCTTGCGGTGGTTGCGGTGGGCACCGTGCGAGGAACTCACACCGGCGAAGCCGTGGCGCTTCATGACGCCCGCGAAGCCCTTGCCCTTGGTCGTGCCGGTGGCGTCGACCTTCTGCCCGGCCTCGAAGGTCGTGGCGGTGACCTCCTGGCCGACCGAGTAGTCGGCGGCGTCGGCGGTGCGCAGCTCGACGAGGTGCCGGCGCGGCGTGACGCCGGCCTTCTCGAAGTGACCCTTCATCGGCTTGTTGACCTTGCGGGGGTCGATGTCGCCGTAGGCCAGCTGAACGGCGGGGTAACCGTCCGCGTCACCGCGGACCTGGGTCACCACGTTCGGCCCGGCCTGGATGACGGTCACCGGGACCAGCCGGTTGTCGGCGTCCCAGACCTGGGTCATGCCGAGCTTGGTGCCCAGCACCCCCTTCACGGTGCGCTCCCGCGCAGCGGTGCTCATCACAGTCATGTCTGTCGAGTCCTCAGAGCTTAATCTCGATGTTCACGTCGGCGGGCAGGTCGAGACGCATGAGCGAGTCGACAGCCTTCGGCGTGGGGTCGATAATGTCGATGAGGCGCTTGTGCGTCCTCATCTCGAAGTGCTCGCGCGAGTCCTTGTATTTGTGCGGTGACCGGATCACGACGAAGACGTTTTTCTCCGTCGGCAGCGGCACCGGGCCGACAACCGTGGCACCCGCGCGGGTCACCGTGTCGACGATCTTGCGGGCCGAGCTGTCGATGACCTCGTGGTCGTAGGACTTCAGCCGGATGCGGATCTTCTGTCCCGCCATCGAAAGTTCCGTCTTTCTCTCGCCAACACCTGCCTGGGTGGCTACCACCGGATAGACCCCCGCGGTCGGGCGTGTCGTGCCCCGCTTCGCGGCCCGGCCATGGCACTCTCGTGCCCGAGTCGGGGTCGTCGATCCGGCCGTGGCCGGCGCTTGCGCTTCCCCCGGGCCACACGTGGTGTCCGAGCCGCTGAGGACCCGTGGGGATCCGCTTGTCAGCCGGGGGGCGGCGGTGTCTGTCCTGGTTCCACCCAGGGCACGACGCCGCGCGTCAAGCAACCGGTCTAGTGTGCCAGAGGTGGCTTCCCCAGGCCAAATCGCGCCGGATTCCGGCCTGACGCACCACCTCAGCCGACCCGGCCACCCGCACCCATTCCTGCGCCGGCTCCGTCCCCCGCCACTCCGGCACCGACCGGCGGGCGGCGCTGGCGGAGCACGGTGACGGCGACTCCGCCGAGCAGCAACGCTCCCCCGACGATCGACCATCCGCTGGGGCGCTCGCCGCGGGCCAGGTATGCCGTCGCCAGGCCGACGACCGGCACGAGCAGGGAGAACGGCGCCACCTGCGCGGCCGGGTGCCGGGACAGCAGCGAGTTCCAGACTCCGTATCCGAACAGCGACGCCAACACCGCCGTGTATGCCGTGGACGCCCAGTTCGCGGCGGTGAGGTGGGTGAGCGCTTGGCCCACGGCATACGGGCCCTCGAGCGCACCGGCGAGCAGCAGCAGGGGCACCGGCACCACCAGACCCGACCACACGGTGAGCGACAGACCGTTGACCCCGCGCAGCCGCCGGGCGGCGATATTGCCGGCCCCCCAACACGCCGCGGCGGCCACGCACAGCGCGAGCGCGGGCAGCGGAACGGCAGCCCCACGGCCGACGGCGATGACGCCGAGGCCGGCCAGGCCGAGCGCGGCTCCCACTGCCTGCGCCGCCGTCGGGTGTTCGCGCAGCAACGCCGAACCGAAGACGGCCGTGAAAACGACCTGCACCTGCAGCACGAGCGAGGCCAGCCCCGGCGGCATACCCGTAGCCAGCGAGGAGTAGAGGAAACCGAACTGCCCGACGCTCATGAGCAGCCCGACGAGGGCCACGTCCTGCCACCGACCGCGCGGGCGCGCGACGAAGAACACCGCGGGGAAGACGACAGCAAGGAAGCGCAGCGCGACGAAGACCAGCGGCGGCACGCCGGCCAGGCCCCACTCGATGACGACAAAGTTGGCACCCCAGACGACCGTCACGAGCACGGCCAAGACGATGTCGCGGGGAGTCACCGGGCTACTCTCGCCGACCCGGGTCGGGACGACGAGCAAGTTTCGCCAAGTGGGCAGCCGCGCAGGGCAAGAGGGTGGCCTAGCCCTTCCGCGGTGACCGGGTCAAGCAGGCGCGAGGAAGGCGGTGAGCAGCGCGGCATACGCCTGCTGGTCCGGCACCCCGGCGAGTTCGCGGGCGCTGTGCATCGACAGCATGGGAGCCCCGACATCGACGGTGGTCACGCCGAGTTGGCCGGCAGTGATCGGTCCGATCGTGCTCCCGCACGGCAGGTCCGAGCGGGTGACGAAGACCTGCACGGGCACGTCGGCCTGCTCGGCGGCCAACCGCAGCGCAGCGATCCCCCGCCCGTCGGAGGCGTAGCGCAGCTCGCGGTGCACCTTGAGCACCGGCCCGCCGTGCATCCGCACCTGATGCGCCGGCTCGGCCAGTTCGGCGTAGTTGGGGTGGGTGGCGTGCGCCATATCGGCCGACGCGACCATGCTGCCGGCCAGCGCTCGCCAGTAGTCCTCCCGGTCGCCGCCCGCAGCCCGCTCGAGGATGCTGCCCAGCAGCGGCGATGCCGCTCCTCGCTCGGACCGGCTCCCGACCTCCTCGTGGTCGAAGAGCACAATCGCCGGCCGGTATGCCGCGTGCTCGCCGGCGGTGGCCAGCAGCGCCTCCACCGCCGCGTGGCAGCTGACCAGGTTGTCCAGTCGCGCAGACGCCAGCAGGTCGCGGTCGCGGCCCAGCAGGGCGGCCGGCTGGGTGTCGCGCAGGCTCACGTCCCAACCCAGCAGGTCGCCTTCCGCAGCGCCCACCTGCTCCCCCAGGTATGCCGTGAAGTTCGCCGGCGCATCGTCCACCCCCCACAGCGGGACCAGGTGGGTCTGCGGGTTGAGTTGCGCGCCGCGCTCGTTGACCGCACGGTCCAGATGGATGGCCAGCTGGGCCAGCCGCAGCAGCGCCCGGGTGTCATCGAAGAGCTCGGCCCGCACGCCCCCTCGGCCCGCTGGATCGCGCACGAGGACCCGACCGGCCAGCCCAAGATCGCGATCCAGCCACGAGGCGTAGATCGGCGGCCCATAGGGCTCCACTCCAAGCAGCTGCCAGCCCGCCTTGACCAGGTCGGGCCGGGGCTTGACCTGGAAGGTCGGGCTGTCGGTGTGGGCACCGACGATCCGCCACGGGGTATGCCGCGCATCCCCCTCCCGCTGGACCCAAGCCACCAGCGCGCCGTCTCGCAGCACGGCATACCGGCCGGGCCGGGTCGGGAAGGGGTCGTGTTCGCCGACGACCTCGAAGTCGCCCTCGTCGACCAGCCGTGCCGCGGCGTTGGCCGCCGCGTGAAAGGGGGTGGGGCTGGCATCCAGGTAGGCCATCAGTCGCTGGAGCGCCGAACGTGCGGGCGCCGAAGGTGTGGGCGCCGGTGTCGTGGCCGCGGAGTCGGGGTTCGTCACGATCTGACTCTAGGCGTCGACGGCGTCCGGTCAGGAGCCCAGCCGGTCCCGGATCGCCCGGCCCCAGAAGGTCGCCCCGGGGTCACCGATCTCCGCCGGATCGCTGGTGAGCAGGTCGGTGCCTCGGCCTTCGGCATCTGCGCGCACATCAATGACGGGTATGCCGCGCTCGTCGGCCCATTGCAGGCTGCGCACCCGCACGCTCTCCAGGACGCTCGTCGGCGCGGTCGGCGCGGCCACCAACACCACCGGAGGCGTTGGCGAATACGTTGCGGCGGTCGCGACAAGGGCGTCGAGGGAGGCAGCGATGCTCTCTTCGGTCTCCGCGCGCCCGACGCACCCGAGGATCAGGTCGGGGGTGGGCTCGGTCGCCGGATCGGTGAGGGCGACGCTGCCCCGCAATGTCGTGCGCAGGTTGACCCCCGGCGCTGACCCGTCCCGGATCGTCACAACGCTGCCGGCCTGGCCGTAGCGGATCGTGGGCACCCACCGCTGCGAGTCGGCGTTCCAGCTGGCCAACGTGACTCGATGGGTGGCCCCGAGAGCCCGCGCCCACACCGATATCCACGTCCGATCCGAATCTGCGGTGCCGTCGCCGAGGACCATGATCGTCGCCCCATCGGACCAGGTGAGGGTGGGCAGCGCCGGACGGGCCGAGGTCGCTCCGGACGCCGTCGCGCCCGCCGTCGACCCGCTGGGCGGGGCAGAAGTCGACCTGACGGGGGCAGCTGTCCCGGACGGTGCCGATGTCGCTGACGTCGTGGGCGGGGTGGCCGATCGGCTAGCGGTCGCACCCGCCTGGCCCGCCGCCGGGCCGCCGCGGAAACCACCGTCCAGCCGCCAACCCATCGCCAGTGCCGTCCCGACGCTGAGGGCGACGACGACCACCGTCGCGAGCACACCCAGCCACACGTCCTTCGCGGCGACCGCCGCTGTCGGCCTCACGGCGCACTTCCTTCCACCTGGCTCGGCCCTGCGCCGGCCGATGACACGTGCAACCCCACGAGGGTGAGATCGAACTGCTCCCAACTGCGCACACCGACACCGGCCAGACCCACTCCTGCCGGAACGGTGAACCGCATCTCGTGATGAGAGCGACCCGGATCCGGGCTGAGATAGCGCCAGGTCCCCACCTGGTCGTTCGGTGAGACATGGGCGCCCACGGCCTGGGCAACCGCCTGGGATCCGTCGGTGAGAGCCAGCGACACCAGCGCCGCCCGGGGAGTTCTCGCCCCCGGGTTGTCGATGTCGATGGCGACCTCGATGTCGCCGGTCACCAGGCTCGGGCAGCGCACCCAGGTGAGGATCGGCGTGAGCGGCAGCTGCTGCCCGGCATACTGTGTCGGTGCATCCGCCGGAGGTTGGGCAGCCGACGGCAATGGCAGCTGGCCCCCCCAGGAGCGATCCCAGAGCGCTCCCGTGCCACGCTCCCAGTCGGCCACGACCGAGCGGGTCGCCGCGCCTGCTGCGTCACCGGCACCTACGGCGTCCAGGTGGGTCACCGGGCCGGCGGCCAGCAACTCGAGCCTGAGCTCTGCGAGCGCCCTGCCGAGGTCCCGCGACGTGGATGGCGCCTCCCCCGACCCGACGAGACCGACCGTCGGATATGCACCCACGGTGCGGGCCGCGTCGACATACTTCCCGACGTCGCCGCTGGGCTGGTCCAACACGACCGCCCCGCACCCGAGTGTTCCGGCGAGCGCGAACGCCGCACCGGAATCGGCGCCTGCGCCGGCGACCAGAACCCCCGATCGGGCAACCCTTTGCGAGTAGGCCCGCTGCGCCAGGTCCGCGGCAGCGCCGACCACCCATGCGGGCTCCGGATGCGTGGGTGGCGTCACTCGCTCGCCCTGCGGGATGTGTGGGGCGTCCCGGCCGACCGAGACGACGAGGCTGCGGGCGGGCTCACCCACTCTCGGTGCCCTCAGGAGGCTCTCGGGCGCGGCTGCGACCCGGGTGAAGCGACGGGCGATGGCTCGGTAGGTGCTCGCGCTGTAGTGATACGGAGCCAGTCCCCAGCGATGCTCGGGGTCGAGCGCCAGGTGGCGGGCGGACACGTGGATTGTCGCCACGCCCAGCACGTCGCGGACGAAGTGCACATAGCGCCGGTAGGCAGCATTGGCATCGACGGCATACCCGGCCATCCAGGCCAGCCGCTCCGGCGACACCTCCCGGGTGGGGCGATCCTGCGAGGTGTCGTCCGGGCCGTGGGCCCGCCGCTGACCCCGACCGGGGCCGTACCGACGACGGCGCTGGCCGGCCCGACGGACCCTCGCGGTGAACGGGCAGTCCAGCAGCACCAATCGCTGCACCTGCCCGCTCTCCTGCAACGCGGTGACCAAGCGCGTCGTCCCGATCCGAAACAGGTCGAAATGCTCGTCACTGCCGAATTCGATCCACTCGGCGTCCGCCACGGCTGGAAGCCCCAGGTCCGTCACTTCGACCGACCGGGTGACCAGGTGGCCCCCGGGCAGCCGAGCCACCCCGAGCCGCTCGTCGGTCAGATCCCACAGCAGCACATCGGCCGGCAGGTGCGGCAGGGCCCACACCGCACTGCGCGTGAGGTCACCGGTCACGACCCGCCGCCGGAACGCCGATGGCATACCGCGCAGGTCCAGGTCAGGGCGTTGGTAGGGCAGCGCCAGCACGGCAGCAGACTGCCGGGCATGGTATGCCGTCAAGGTCCAGTCCTCGGAATCCAGGTAGGGCACAGCGTCCCGGCTCACACAACTGCCGTAGATCGCGAGCCTGCGGGGTCGTCTCACCTGGTCTTGGCCATCCATGCGGAATCGAACTCCGGCAGCCGTTCGCCCTGTCCGAACATCGCCTTGATGGCAGCCACGATGCGAGCCGCAGCCTTACCGTCACCATATGGGCTGACGCCACGGGCCATCTGTCGATAGTGATCCGAGTCCGTGAGCAGTCGGCGCACCTCGGCCTCGACCTGGTGCTCGTCAGTGCCGATGAGACGGCATACCCCTGCCTCGACCGCTTCGGGACGTTCGGTGTTGTCCCGCATGACCAGAACCGGTTTGCCCAGGGCCGGCGCCTCTTCTTGGATGCCCCCGGAATCGGTGAGCACCGCCCACGACCGATCGATGAGGTGGACGAACTCTCCGTAGTCCATGGGTTCGGTGAGCAGGATCGAGTCGATCCCCGCAACATGCGGCCACAGGGCGTCGCGCACCAGTTGGTTGCGGTGCGTGGGAATGATGATGTCCAGGTCCGGATGATCCAGGGCGATCCGACGCAGCGCGCGGCCGAATCCGGACATCGCAGCACCCCAGTTCTCCCGGCGGTGGGTGGTGACCAGCAGCACCGGTCGGCCGGCCGCGGCGACCCGGGCCACCTCCGGAGAGGTCCACGACACCGGGGCCTCGAGCGCCAAGTGCAGGGCGTCGATCACCGTGTTACCGGTGACGACGATCGAGGCCGGGTCGACGTTCTCGAGCACGAGGTTGTCGCGAGCGCTGGTGGTCGGGGCCAGGTGCAAGGACGTGACCTGCGAGGCGAGCCGGCGGTTGGCCTCCTCCGGAAAGGGCGACTGCAGATCTCCGCTGCGCAACCCGGCTTCGACATGGACCACCCGGATGCCCCGGTTGAAGGCCGCGATGGCCGCCGCGGTCACCGTGGTCGTATCGCCCTGCACCACGACGACGTCCGGCTTGACCTCGGCGAGGACGCCATCCAGGCCCTCGAGAACCTTGGCCATCAGCCGGTTGAGGCTTTGCCCCTTGCCGAAGACGTCGAGATCGTGATCGGGGACGATCCCGAAGACCCGGTTGACCTGGTCGAGCATCTCGCGGTGTTGTCCGGTGACGACGGTGCGGGACTGGATGCCCGGCTCGGCCCGCAGGGCGTTGACCACGGGGGCCAGCTTGATCGCCTCAGGCCGCGTGCCGTAGATCGACATCGCGCGCACAGTCATGACCGCTCCCTCCTCACGATGGCCGCGGATCGATCACGGCGTTCCGGGCGTGACACCACCTGGACCGGCACCCACGCGGCTCGGCGATCCGCGAGCACCTGCTCGGCTCTTGCGTGCTCCCCCTTGGCGACGCACCAGGCCCACCAGCGATAGGTCCGGGCGACGTCAGGCGCCGGTCCGTCATCGATGATCGCTCCATCATGCAGCCACACCGCCCGGGAGCAGGACTCTTCGATCGTTTGAGCCGCGTGGGACACGAGGAACACCGTCCCGGCATGCTCCCGGAGCTGCTCGATGCGCTCGGCACTGCGGCCCTTGCTCGCGGCGTCGCCAGTGCCCAGCGCCTCATCGATGAGCAGGATTTCGGGATGAGCCGCTGCGGCGATTGCGAACCTCAGCCGGGCGCCCATCCCCGAGGAGTAGGTCTTCATCGGCCGGTTGATCGCCCGCCCGATGCCGGCAAGGCTCAGCACGTCAGGAGTCGCCTCGGCGATCTCAGCACGAGACATTCCCATCGCGAGCAAGCCCAGGGTGACGTTGTCACGACCAGACAGCTCCGGGATGAGTGCCGCATTGACCCCGAGCAGGATCGGAGATCCGACGGCATACACCTGTCCTGAGGCGGGTGTCTCCAGTCCCGCGATGATGCGAAGCAGGGTGCTCTTGCCGGAGCCGTTTTGCCCGACGATGCCGACGACCTCTCCGGCGTTCACCACGAGGCTGACCTTCTGCAGCGCATGGATGACCTCGGTGCTGCCCGACCCGGCGAACAGCCGACGACGGCGGTGGCCGCTCTCACTACGCACGACGTAATTTACGCTCACGGAGTCGACGACAACGGTGGGGCGGAGGGCATCGCGCGGGCCAGCTGGCTCAGTCACGGCCGTAGCCCTCCTCGCCGGCCCAGAAGTAGACGAAGCCCACGACCAGCGACCCCACGGCCCACACCCCGAGCAGCGCCCACTGGTGCACCGGCGGGATGATGCCGTCCAGCAACAGCTGACGGGCCAGGTCGAGGATGACATAGACCGGATTGAGGGTGAGCACGGCCAGCCATTGCGGATGGGTGATGAACCGATCGAGGGAGAACATCACCCCCGAGCCGTAGACCAACAGCCGGGTGATCATGCCGATGACGACCGAGAGGTCGGGCACATGGGAGGTGAGGCGGGCCAGGAACAGCACCAGCCCGGAGTTGAAGAGGGTGGCGAGCACCACGACACCCGGGACGAGCAGCCAGCTCCAGCGCGGCAGGGCGTGCGGCGGGAGGACGATGAGCATGACGGCCATGGACACCAACGCGGGGATCTGGTTGAGCGTCTCGCGCAGAGCCATCGACAACGGCACCACCGCGCGGGGAAAGGCGAACGCACGCAACAGGTTGCGGCCGCCGGTCATGGCGCCCAATCCGGCCCGCATACTGGAGGCGGTGAACGCGAAGAGGAACACTCCGATGATCAGGAACCCGGGGTAATTCGCCATACCACGGGATGCCTGCAGGATCACCCCGAAGAAGAGGAAGTAGGTCGCCCCGTCGATGAGCGGACGCCCGACCAGCCAGGCGTTCCCCAGGATCATCCCGCGGTTCGCGGTGAGCAACCGGGACCGGGCCTCGAAGGCGATGAACGCGCGGTACCGCGCCAACTCCCGCAGATAGGCCCCCAACGGCAGGCGGCGGCCCACGGGATGGAGCCCGGCGAGCGACACCTGAGTGCGACGCACCCGCTCGCGCGTCGGCTCGTCGGTCGGGCTGTCCCACGTGCTCATGCTCACCCCTCTCGGGCCAGGTCCTGGTACACATCGAGAATCGTTCGCGCCCCAGTTTCCCAGGTCCGACGGCTGGCCAGCTCCCGCCCGGCTTCCCCGCAGGTATGCCGTTGGGCTGGGTCGGCCACGAGCGCCTCGATGGCCAGTGATAACGCTGTCGGGTCATCGGCTGGCACCCGCAGTCCGGCACCCGTCTGGACCAACTCCGCCAGGGCGGGCACATCGCTGACGACGAGCGCCCGCCCGGCGGCCATCGCCTCGACGGGCTTGAGCGGGGTGACCAGCCGGCATACTGGCAGGTCACGGCGAGGGACGGCGAAGATGTCCAAGGCCCGGTGCCAGGCCTGCGCGACATCGGGAGGGACTCGCCCGGGCAGGATCACCGCATCGCGCAGGCGCAGGTCGGATACCAGCTGCAGCAGCTGCGGCCGGGCCACCCCATCGCCGACGATGGCGCACCGGACCGGCACTCCTCGGCCACGGGCCAGCCCGACGGCCCGCACCAGTGTGTCGAGCCCTTCGTAGTCGACGACCGAGGTGATCGACCCGACCCAGACGTCCTCGTCGGGGATCCCGACGGCCGCGCGGGCCTGGGCACGAGTCGGGCCTTGCGTCAGCAGTCGAGCGTCGACGGCGTTGGGCACCACGACCAGCCGCGCGGCGGCCACCCCGCGCGCGATGAGATCGGCCCGCATCGTCTCGGAGGTCGTCACGACCCGGTCGGCCAGCCGGGCGACCTCGATCTCCTTCGCCGCGATGGCGGCCACCCGCCGCGCGAGGGGTGCGGGATCGACGTGGGTGAGGTCGGGTCGCGCGGCCCAGGTCAGCTCTGGCCGCCCACGCACCTCGTAGACCCACGGACGCTGGGTGCCCCGGGCCACCGCCGAGGCGATGAGCCCGTTCTGGAAGGGCGAGGTCGTGTGCAGCACCGCAGGTCGCAGCTGGCCGGCGATCTCGGCCAAGAGGTGCGCCGTCTGACCCAACCGCTGGGCGTGTTCCGGCGCCGGTCGCGCACGCACCAGGCGGTGGTAGGGCACCCCATCGACCTCGTCGCAGTGGGCGGCGGTGACGACGCCGATCGTCACGGGATAGCCCAGCCGGGTCACGGCGTGAGCGTCGCTCCCCGCGGCCCGGAGCGCACGCAGCAGTCCATGGGACCGCAGGGAATAGCCCGACTGCGTGTGTGGCACCGAGTTGACCAACAGGTGCACGGACGAGGTCGCCGCGGCCGGACGATAGGGCCGCCCGGCATCCGGTAGCCGGAACCCCCGCTCTCGCAGGGCCAATTCCCCCCGGTATGCCGTGAGCAGCGATGCCGCGGCGCGGGAGGGGGCACGGCTGAGCAGTTGCACGGCATACTCGTCCTCGCCTTCGGCCCACGCGCGGCGAGCCGCGACGACGGGGAACTCCACCTCGCCGGCTGGAAGCGCCCCGAGCTGCCCGGCGACCGCCGCGCGCACCCGGCGGCGCAACCGACCGGGCCGACCGGGGTGACTGGGATGAGCTGCGCCGCGCTGGAGTGCGGTACGCGCCGCGTCGGGGCGATCGGCGAGCAGCTCACCGAGGGCAGCCGCCTCGGGCCATGGCGCGCGCCCCAGCCCCCGCGCAACGCGCTGTCGCAGCGGGGCCGGCGAACGGCGCGCCACGAGGACGAGGAAATGCACTGCATCGAGGGTGAGGTGCGTGGTCGTTGTCGTCGCGACCAGACCCACATTGGCGACCAGCTCACGCACTCTGCGGTCAGCCACGCCGGATCCTGACCTGCTGCAACAGCGCCGTATAGGCCCCGGCCAACGCATCGTATGCCGTGTGCTCGGCCAGCCAGGCCCGGCTGCGATCGGTCGCCGGGAGGGGCACCCCGGATTCGCTCAGCGTCACCCAGAGCGCCGCCAGCGCTTCGACGTCGCCGGGCGGCACGACCGATCCCACCAGCGTCTGGCGCACGATCTCCGCGGCCTCCCCGCGGACCACGGCCGTGACATACACGCCCTCCTGCATGAGCTCGTAGAGCTTGGAAGGGACCGTCCATTCCAGCGGTTTCCAATCCCGCAGCGACACCACGGCGGTGTGGGCCCAGGCGTAATGGTCGCGGACCTGCGACTGCTGCACGTGCCCGAGAAACTCGACCGGCGTGCCGAGCTGCGCGGCAAGCTCCCGCAGCGCCCCTTCCGCAGCGCCGGAACCGACAATGCGCAGGTGCACCGCCACCCCGAGTTCAGCGGCCCGCGCGACAGACCGGATGACATCGTCGAGCCCCTGCGCCCGTCCCGTCGTCCCCAGGTAGACCACCCGCAGGGGACCATCCGCGATGGCTCGCAGGGCCGGCACCGCTTCGGGCGTTGTCTCATCCTCCACGGCGGTGGTGACGGCCACCGGAGATGCGGTGACCACCTGCGGCGCGGTGGCCGCACCGACCTGCGGCGCGGTGGCCGCGCCGACCGGATCCGACCCGGGTCCCGGCGGGTCGCGGACCGTTACGGATGACGACCACCCGATCCACACCGCGCCGCCGCAGCACCGCAGCGAAGGACTCGGTCGTGGTCACCACGGCAGCGCAGCGCCGTTGAACGTGGGTGAGGGCGCGGACGAGTGCGTCACCAACCCGCGCCGGCGGCCGCCAGCGGATCGACGTGGTCGAGGCATCCCATTCCTTGCGATGGTCGATGAGATCGGGCCACGCGTCGCGGAACTCCAGGACCACCGGTCGACGCAGGACGACACCCACGGCATACCCGGCCAGAGCCATCGGTAGCGCTGGGGCCGAGGCGACGATGACATCGGGACGCCGCGACCGCGGCAGGCCATGGCGGATGCCGACGACCATCGCTGCAATCCCGGCGACCGCCTGGTCGAGAGTCCGCAGGCCCAGGCCCCGCCCGTGCGGGACATAGGGCAGCCGCACGATGTGCTCACCGTATTCACCGGCCCCCGTGGAGCCGACGTCGAACGCGGGATAGCTCGGAAAGATGCGCCGGCCGACGGGGTAATGCGGGGTCGGCGAGAGGACCAGGACCTCGTGATCAATGGTCAACCGCGCGACCAGCGCCCCCCAGCGACGCTGCGGCGGGCCTTCCTCCGGCGGGTAGTAGTGGGTCAGCAGCATGACCTTCACGAAGGATGCCTCACCCTCCCGATGCCGGCAATACCTCCCAGCAGCTGACAAGCCGGGCGTCGCACCAGCGTATCGGGTGTTACCGGACTCGTGCCGAACGGCATACCCCGGGGTCCGGCCGACAACGCAAAGGGGGCCCGGACGACGTCCGGGCCCCCTTCGACGCTGCTCAGCAGCAGGTCACTTCTTGACCTTGATGACCTTGCCCGAGCCGACGGTGCGGCCACCCTCGCGGATGGAGAACGGCTGGCCGTCGTCCATGGCGATGGGCTGGATCAGGGTGACGTCCATCTCGGTGTTGTCACCGGGCATGACCATCTCGGTGCCCTCGGGCAGCTTGACGACGCCGGTCACGTCCGTGGTGCGGAAGTAGAACTGCGGACGGTAGTTGTCGTAGAACGGGGTGTGACGGCCACCTTCGTCCTTGGACAGGATGTAGACCTGCGCCTCGAACTCGGTGTGCGGGGTCATCGAACCCGGCTTGATGACGACCTGGCCGCGCTCGACCTCTTCGCGCTTGATGCCACGCAGCAGCAGGCCGACGTTCTCGCCCGCGCGGGCCTCGTCGAGCAGCTTGCGGAACATCTCGACGCCGGTCACGGTGGTCTTCATCGACTTCTCGTGGATGCCGACGATCTCGACCTCCTCGTTGACCTTGAGGACACCGCGCTCGACACGGCCGGTGACGACGGTGCCACGACCGGTGATGGTGAAGACGTCCTCGACGGGCATGAGGAACGGCTTGTCGGTGGCGCGCTCGGGCTCCGGGATGTAGGAGTCGACCGCGTCCATGAGCTCCTCGACGGTCTTGGCCCACTCGGCGTCACCCTCGAGCGCCTTGAGCGCCGAGACCCGCACGACCGGCAGGTCGTCACCCGGGAACTCGTAGGCCGCGAGCAGCTCACGGACCTCCATCTCGACGAGCTCGAGGATCTCCTCGTCGTCGACCATGTCGGTCTTGTTGAGCGCGACCACGATGTAGGGGACGCCCACCTGGCGGGCCAGGAGCACGTGCTCCTTGGTCTGCGGCATCGGGCCGTCGGTGGCGGCCACGACCAGGATCGCGCCGTCCATCTGGGCGGCACCGGTGATCATGTTCTTGATGTAGTCGGCGTGACCAGGGCAGTCGACGTGCGCGTAGTGGCGCGTCTCGGTCTGGTACTCGACGTGCGCGATGGAGATGGTGATGCCGCGCTGACGCTCTTCAGGGGCCTTGTCGATCTGGTCGAACGGCGTGAAGGGGTTCAGGTTGGGGAACTTGTCGTGCAGAACCTTGGTGATCGCAGCAGTCAGCGTCGTCTTGCCGTGGTCGATGTGACCAATGGTGCCGATGTTGACGTGCGGCTTGGTCCGCTCGAACTTTGCCTTCGCCACTGTGGTGTCCTCCTCAGGACTCTCTCTGGTGGTACGCCGATCGCCTGTCAGGTAGGACGTGGCGCTTGCTTGTTGGGGTTGCTGGCAAGCCTACGGGAGTTTACCCGACTCACTCGCCTCGGGTTTTCTTCACGATGTCCTCGGCCACCGCACGCGGCACCTCGGCATACGAGTCGAACTGCATGGAGTAGTTCGCCCGGCCCTGGGTCTTGGACCGCAGGTCCCCGACGTAACCGAACATCTCCGACAACGGGACCAGGGCGCGGACCACCTTCGCACCGGCCGCGTCCTCCATGGCCTGGATGTGACCGCGACGTGAGTTGATGTCGCCGATGACATCACCCATGTAGTCCTCGGGCGTGCGGACCTCGACGGCCATCATCGGCTCGAGCAGGATCGGGTCGGCCCGCCGCACCGCCTCCTTGAGCACCATGGAGCCGGCGATCTTGAACGCCATTTCCGAGGAGTCCACGTCGTGGTAGGCACCATCGACGAGGGTCGCCTTGATGCCGACCAGCGGGTAGCCGGCCAGCACGCCGTACTGCATGGCGTCCTGGATACCGGCGTCGACCGACGGGATGTATTCGCGCGGGACGCGACCACCGGTGACGGCGTTGTCGAACTCATAGAGCTTGCCCTCGGCGGTGTCCAGCGGCTCGATGGTCACCTGGACCTTGGCGTACTGACCCGACCCACCGGTCTGCTTCTTGTGGGTGTAGTCGTGCTTGACGACCGCCTTGCGGATCGTCTCGCGGTAAGCGACCTGCGGCTTGCCGACGTTGGCCTCGACCTTGAACTCGCGGCGCATGCGGTCCACGAGGATGTCCAGGTGCAGCTCGCCCATGCCCTTGATGATGGTCTGGCCGGTCTCCTGGTCCTGCTCGACCTGGAAGGTCGGGTCCTCCTCGGCGAGCTTCTGGATCGCGACGCCGAGCTTCTCCTGGTCGCCCTTGGTCTTGGGCTCGATGGCCACCGAGATGACCGGCTCCGGGAAGGTCATCGACTCCAGGACGACCTGGTTGGTCGGGTCGCACAGGGTGTCACCGGTCGTCGTGTCCTTGAGACCGATGAACGCATAGATGTGACCGGCCGAGGCCTTGTCGACCGGGTTCTCCTTGTTGGAGTGCATCTGGAAGAGCTTGCCGACCCGCTCCTTCTTGCCCTTGGTCGAGTTAACGATCTGGGCGCCGGAGGGCACCTCGCCGGAGTAGACCCGGACGTAGGTGAGCTTGCCGAAGAACGGGTGCACCGCGATCTTGAACGCCAGCGCCGAGAACGGCTCCTTGGCGTCAGGCTTGCGGATGATCTCGACCTCTTCGTCGTTGGGCTTGTGGCCGATCATCGGCGGCACGTCCAGCGGCGAGGGCAGGAAGTCGACGACCGCGTCGAGCATGGGCTGCACGCCCTTGTTCTTGAACGCGGTGCCGCAGATCACGGGGTTGACCGTGCCCCCGATGGTGAGCGCGCGAATGCCGGCCTTGAGTTCCTCGACGGTGAGCTCCTCACCTTCGAGGTATTTCTCCATGAGTGCGTCATCGGACTCGGCGACCATCTCGACGAGCGCGTGCCGGTATTCCTCGGCCTTGTCCTGCAGGTCGGCCGGGATGTCTTCGACGGTGTAGTCCTCACCCTTTTGGGTCTCGCCGCGCCACATCAGGGCCTTCATCCGCAGCAGGTCGACGACCCCGGTGAAGGCGCTCTCCTGGCCGATCGGCAGCTGCAGCACGAGCGGGGTCGCGCCGAGCCGGTCGACCATCGTCTTGACGGTGAAGTAGAAGTCCGCGCCGAGCTTGTCCATCTTGTTGACGAAGCAGATGCGGGGCACGCCGTACTTGTCGGCCTGCCGCCACACCGTCTCGGACTGCGGCTCGACACCCTCCTTGGCGTCGAACACCGCGCACGCACCGTCGAGCACACGCAGCGACCGCTCGACCTCGACGGTGAAGTCGACGTGGCCGGGCGTGTCGATGATGTTGACCTGGTGGCCCTTCCAGAAGGTCGTCGTCGCGGCCGACGTGATGGTGATGCCGCGCTCCTGCTCCTGCTCCATCCAGTCCATCGTGGCTGCGCCGTCGTGGACCTCACCGATCTTGTAGGTGATGCCGGTGTAGAAGAGGATGCGTTCCGTCGTCGTCGTCTTGCCGGCGTCGATGTGCGCCATGATGCCGATATTGCGGACCTTGGTGAGGTCCGTCAGGACGTCGAGTGCCACGTTCGTTGTCTCGTCTCAGCTCGTGCGGGTGCGGTGCGTGTCGGGGTGCTGCAAGCACTGGTCCAACCTGCAGGTATGCCGTGCGGCAGGTGAGCTGCACGGCATACCTCGCGTGGTTCTTACCAGCGGTAGTGCGCGAAGGCGCGGTTGGACTCGGCCATCTTGTGGGTGTCCTCGCGACGCTTGACCGCGGCGCCGAGGCCATTAGAGGCGTCGAGCAGTTCGTTCATGAGGCGCTCGGTCATCGTCTTCTCGCGACGCTGGCGCGAGTAGCCGACCAGCCAGCGCAGCGCCAGGGTCGTCGAACGGCCCGGCTTGACCTCGATCGGCACCTGGTAGGTGGCGCCACCGACGCGGCGGGACTTGACCTCGACAGCGGGCTTGATGTTGTCCAGGGCGCGCTTGAGGGTGACGACCGGGTCGGTGCCCGTCTTGGCGCGGCAGCCTTCCAAGGCGCCATAGACGATCGTCTCGGCGATGGACTTCTTGCCATCCAGGAGGATCTTGTTGACCAGCTGGGTCACCAGAGGGCTGCCGTAGACCGGGTCGACGACGAGCGGACGCTTGGGCGCGGGACCTTTACGAGGCATTACTTCACCTTCTTCGCGCCGTAGCGAGAGCGAGCCTGCTTGCGGTTCTTGACGCCCTGGGTGTCCAGGGTGCCGCGGATGATCTTGTAGCGCACACCCGGGAGGTCCTTCACGCGGCCACCGCGCACGAGCACGATGGAGTGCTCCTGCAGGTTGTGGCCGACGCCCGGGATGTAGGCCGTGACCTCGATCTGCGAGGTGAGCTTGACACGCGCAACCTTGCGCAGCGCCGAGTTCGGCTTCTTGGGGGTGGTCGTGTAGACGCGGGTGCACACGCCGCGGCGCTGGGGCGAACCCTTGAGCGCGGGCGTCTTGGTCTTACCGACCTTGTCCTGGCGGCCCTTGCGCACCAGTTGGTTGATCGTTGGCAACCTTCACTCCGAACGGTGTCGATGTCGTCAGTCCGCCGGTGGGCGAACTCCTTGGTTGTTCCCCACCGGTCCCTGATGACGTGACGGCCCGCGAGTCACCCCGTGAGCCGATCGCGTCGAGCCCGATCGGGGTGCCCTCCCCTGCACTTTCCGAGCACGGCCCACCTTCGTCGGGGACGAGGAAGTGGGTCGCGCCGGACTGCCCGGCGAGAGCGGGTGAGGGAGGGTATGCCGTGCCGCCGCGGTCCGTCTCCGGTCGCCGCCGCCCGGGCGTGCCCACACTCGTGTGTCCGGGCCAGCCCAGACACAGCGACCAAATCTACCGCCCAGACTGGAGCCGGCCAAATCGACCAGATCGCCGCCCCCGGCGGGAGCGCTCCCCTGGCCCCAACGCGGGCCGACGCCCCCGGAGAAAGGTTCCGGGGGCGTCGGCCACGGTGTCGAGAAGGGTCAAACCGTCAGGAGGCGTTCATGACCGCGGCGCGGCCGGCTTCCAGGCGAGCGACCGGCACCCGGAACGGCGAGCACGACACGTAGTCGAGCCCGGCGTTGTGGAAGAAGTGCACCGACTCGGGGTCGCCACCGTGCTCGCCACAGACGCCCGCCTTGAGGTTGGGCTTGACCGCGCGCGCCGTGGACACCGCGAGCTTGACCAACTGGCCCACGCCGTCCTCGTCGATGGTCTCGAACGGCGACACCTGGAAGATGCCCTGCTCGAGGTAATTGGAGAAGAAGGACGCCTCGACGTCGTCGCGGCTGAAGCCCCACGTCGTCTGGGTGAGGTCATTGGTGCCGAACGAGAAGAAGTCGGCCGACTCGGCGATCTTGCCGGCGGTGAGGCAGGCTCGCGGCAACTCCATCATCGTGCCGATGAGCACGTTGTGGCCCGGGCCGACCTGCTCGCCCTTCTCGCGCGCGATCTTGAGGGCCGAGTTCCGCACCAGGTCGAGCTCCTGGTAGGTGTCGATGAGCGGGACCATGATCTCGGCGGTGCCGACGATGCCGGACTTACGCACCGACTGGAATGCCTCGAGGATCGCGCGGACCTGCATCTCGAACAGGCCCTCGGTGACCAGGCCCAGCCGCACCCCACGCAACCCGAACATCGGGTTGGACTCGTGCAGGCGCTGCACCGCGGCATACATGACCTTGTCGGCCTGCGAGGCCGTGCCGTTGACCTCCGCGACTGCCATCTTCGCCGTCATCTCGACGATGTTGGGCAGGAACTCGTGCAGCGGCGGGTCGATGAGGCGGATCGTCACCGGCAGGTTGCCCATCGCCTGGAAGATCTCTTCGAAGTCCTTGCGCTGCAGCGGACGCAGCCCTTCGAGAGCGGCCGTGCGGGCCTCGTCGGTCTCGGCGAGGATGAGCCGCTCGACCAGCTCGCGCCGGTCACCGAGGAACATGTGCTCGGTGCGGCACAGGCCGATGCCTTCAGCGCCGAAGCGCACCGACCGCGCCGCGTCCTCGGGCGTGTCGGCGTTGGCGCGCACCCGCAGCCGACGGACCCGGTCGGCGATCTTCATGATCCGGTCGACGGCCTTGACCGTGTCGGATGCCGCGTCGGACGCGGGGTCGACGTTGCCCTCGAAGTAGTCGACGACGGCGCTGGCCACGACCGGCACCGCGCCGCGGAAGACCTGCCCGGTGGCCCCGTCGATGGAGATCAGGTCACCCTCGCGCAGCGAACCTTCGGCCTTGCCGCGCAACGAAATTGACTTGTGCGCCGAGTCGATGACGAGCTCGTCGGCGCCGCACACGCAGGTGGTGCCCATGCCGCGGGCGACGACCGCCGCGTGCGAGGTCTTGCCGCCGCGCGAGGTGAGGATGCCCCTGGCCGCGATCATGCCGACCAGGTCGTCGGGGTTGGTCTCGGTGCGCACGAGGATGACGTCCTCGCCGCGGTCGGCCCATTCCTTGGCCGCGGCCGAGCTGAAGACGATCTTGCCGACGGCGGCACCCGGGCTAGCCGCCACACCGGTGGTGATCAGCGCCGACTTCGCCGAGGCGTCGAACCGCGGGAACATGAGGTTGGACAGCTGGGCACCGGTGACCCGGGTCAGCGCCTCTTCCTCGGAGATCACGCCCTCGTCGATGAGCTGGCCGGCGATCCGGAAGGCCGCCTCGGCGGTGCGCTTGCCGACCCGGGTCTGCAGCATCCAGAGCTTGCCGCGTTCGATGGTGAACTCGATGTCACACAGGTCGCGGTAGTGGTCTTCGAGCCGCTTCATGTTGTCCAGCAGCAGCCCGTAGGCGTCCGGGGACTCACCGTGCAATTCGGCCAACGGGCGGGCGTTGCGGATGCCAGCCACCACATCCTCACCCTGGGCGTTCATGAGGAAGTCGCCGTAGACACCCTTCTCCCCCGTGCTGGGGTCGCGGGTGAAGCAGACGCCGGTGCCCGAGTCGTCGGACATGTTGCCGAAGACCATGGTCTGGACGTTGACTGCGGTGCCCAGGTCGTGGGGGATGCGTTCCTGGCGGCGGTAGAGCACGGCGCGGTCGCCACCCCAGGAGCGGAAGACCGCCTCGACGGCCGCGTTGAGCTGCTCGCGCGGGTCCTGCGGGAAGGGGTTGCCGGTGGCGTTCTCGATGGCGGTCTTGAAGTAGACGCACAGCATCGCGAGGTCGGCGGCGTTGAGGTCGGTGTCCTGCTCGACGTGACGGGAGTGCTTGATCTGCTCGATGCGCGCCTCGAACACCTCGGAATCGATGCCGAGCACCGTCTTGCCGAACATCTGCAGCAACCGGCGGTAGGAGTCCCACGCGAAGCGCTCGCCCGCGACGTCGGCCAGGCCGTAGACCGACTCGTCGTTGAGGCCGATGTTGAGGACGGTCTCCATCATGCCCGGCATGGAGAACTTGGCCCCGGACCGCACCGACACCAGCAGCGGGTTGGCCGAGTCACCCAGCGTGCGACCCATCGCCTTCTCCATGTGGCCCAGGTGCTCGGTCACCTCGGCGGCCAGTGACTCGGGGGCCTTGCCGCTTTGCAGGTAAACCCGGCAGGCGTCTGTGGTGATGGTGAAGCCGGGCGGCACCGGCAGACCGATCTTCACCATCTCGGCAAGGTTGGCCCCCTTCCCACCCAGGAGATCTTTCTGTTCCTTGTCACCCTCGGAGAAGTCGTAGACATATCGCGTCGTCATGTCGGTGGGGTCCTTCCGCAGTCATCAGGCATTCGTCAGCAGCAGTCGTGCGCCATTGCACCTTGGTCCATCTTGGACCCTTCCATCCGCGCTGGCACACCATCGGGGACCTACGTCCCCGGGTCTCGTATGCCGGTACGCCGTGACGGGATTCGGGCAGCTCCGACCGGTCACGCAGGTGCCCAAGCGATGCCCTACCCAGGGTTGGCGGCAAACCTCACGAGCGTCGCCGACTCCGGCAGGGTGGTCTCGACAACCGCTGGTGTGGCCGGGGCGAGGGGCACGAGCACGCTGGGGCTCGTGCCTGCGTCCGCCGCCCCCTTCCCCGCTCGCGACAGCCGCGACGCCGCGACCACCCGTTGACCCGGTAGTCCGGTGACCACCAGCGGACGGGCCGTCAGGGTCGCCGGGTCGCGAAGGTCTACGACGACGACATCGGTGCCGGAGGGACCGGCCACGGCATACGCGAGAACCGCCCCGGAATCCGGGCCGGACACCCGCACCGGCACGAACGAGCCGGGCTGCACCTGGGCGACAAACGCCGCCCCGAGCAACCCCACGCCGCCCTGCAGCCGAGTGGGCGAGGTGCCGGCTGCACTCCGGAGGCACAGCGGGCTCATCGGCGCCCCACCCAGGCACGGGGCCAGACTGGAATGCAGCGCGGTCCGTTGCACGCCCAGGGCCGCCAGGTGCAGGAGGTACTCCACCGTCCAGAGCGTGTGGGCATGGGTCCGCGAGGTGGGGTTGGTGCCTGCGCACGACGTGGGACCGGTCTCCTCCATCCACAGCGCCAGGCCGGCGGCCCTAGCCTGTGCCACAGCCGCACCGACAAACTCCGCGGTATGCCGTGACAGGGCCGGGTCGAGCAGGTTGCGGGCCGTGGGTGTCGCCGCGGGGTCTTGACCAGCACATGCCCACAGTGGATACCAGTGTTGGGTTAGGGCACGGGTCTGCGGCAGGCGGGCTGCGGCGAAGGCCCGGATCCACGCGACGTCGAAGGTGCCCGGACCGACCAACGGCACAGAGGGGGTGCGCTGGTGCATGGCGCGCTCGTAGGCCCGGGCCTGCGCCAGGAAGGCAGCCGGCCCCCACGCATCGTCGCGGATGCGGTATTGCGGTTGGCTGGCCAGGTTGAACCCATTGGGCTCGTTGCCGATGGAGACTGCCGCCAGCCGCTGGCCCAGGGCTGCGGCCAGCTGGGCGGCGAAGTCGGCGGCGCGCGGCGGATCGTTGTGGCCGAGGTCCACGGTCATGACGACATCGACGCCGGTGGCGCGAGCGAATCGACCCAGCCGCTGCACATCGGCAGGCGTGATGGTGACCTCGGCCCAGGCGGGTGGAGTCTCCGCCGTGGAGGTCCAGAACACCCGGCGATCGGCGGAGTTGCCGCCGAACCGGAGGGTGGGTCGCCCGAGCCCGGCCACGAGAATGGCCAGGTCCGAGCCGGGTTCCCAGCGGGGATCGACGAGTTCCGCGAGTTCGAAGGACAGCCCGATGTTGCCGGCGCGCCACGCACTGGTGACGGCCGTGCCCGCACCGACGGTGACTGTCACAGCCGGCCCGGTTGGACGCAGCCCGAGGTTCAGGGCCCGCGAGTCGTGTCCAGGTGCCATCCCCGGCACCAGATCAGCCATCTGTGGCGGTGACGTGGCCGGGTCGACCGACCCGTCCGGGCGTGCGGTGGCGGGAGGGACTGGATCGGAACGCGTAGCCGAGGGTCCGGCTGAGGTTTGCTCCGGACCGGCCTCACTGCACCCCACCATCGTGGCGACCAACCCGGCCACCACCAGCGTGAGGATCGTTCGGCTCCGACGGCCTCGGTGCCGCGCCGCAGCATGGGAACCGGCGGCGCGGCCGACCACATCGGGGCCGACCCGGCATACCGGTCTGGCTTCAGTCGTCACCACACGCGAGTTCTGCCCAGTCCAACCCGGCCGTGACCATGGCTGGATCGACGGAGAAGTCGGACCCGATATCGGGCTGCGGGTCGGTGCTGATCCCTTGCAGACCCCGGTAGTGGCCGCCTTTGTGGCAGACGATGTCATAGAAGAAGTCGTGCGCCATTCTCGGGGTCGTGAGCGCCAGGACGGTCACGCCGGCCGGGGAGAAGACGAGGTTGGCCAGACCTGCGCCGAGATTGCCCGCAACGATCTGCGCACCCTTGAACATCGAGATCTGCTCGACGAGACTCAGCGTTTCCGGGGACACCACGTGATATCCGCGGGCGGTGAACAGCGGGAGCAGATCTGACTCGTTGGTGAGCCGCCGCCGTGCGCCGAGGTTGCGGCTCACGTAGACCCGACGATGCGGCCCGGCCGGCACCTCGCGCCCGAGCCCCTCCAGGTAGCGGATGGCCGACGGAGCCTTGACGAGCGGGTGGTGCGACACCGTTCCCAAGACGATCAAGCGCTCGAATCGGGTCAGGGCATCGAGATAGTGCAGCTCCGGGTCGGGGTAACCGGCCAGGGCGAGCGTGTCGCGGACCACCGCCTCCATCGCGCCACCCCGGCGGGCGAGGACCAAGCGGGGGGGTGCCGCGCAGTGGCAACTGCTCGAGCAGGCGCAGCTTGGGGACGACGTCAATCAGCCAGTGTCCGTAGTTCGCGTCCCAGCAGGACTTGAGCAGGACGTGCTCCACGCCGGGTTCGGCAGCGACGTCGATGGGCTGGAGGGCAGGTGCGGCATACCATCGCTGCCCATTGCCGATGCGGTGTAGCCCGTCGACGGAGGCGAGGTTGCGGGCGCTGTTGAGCGATTTCTCGAGAATTTCGCCCGATGCGGTCAAGCACAAGCCTCCAGTTGACACGACGACATCGTGCACGCGGGCACTGACTGGCGCGGCGAGGTCGACGCGGCCCTCGTCAACGAGGGCCGCAAGGGCTTTTCCCACGTAGTCGCTTGCGCCCACCACCTCGCCTTCGATGCGGCGGTAGCTCTCCGGCTCGCCGACCATCCAGGAGTCTTCCGCCTCCTGGATGTCTTTCAGGTCGGTTCGTCGCCAGGTGCGACCAGCGTCGGGTCGCTTGCGGACGATCACCGCGTGCTTGAGCAGCACCACGCTTTCCACGGTGTCGCGGATGAGGGTGAAGGTCTCCTCGCGCAGGTGCTCCAGCGCCTGGGCATATACGGGCAAGTAGCCGTGATATCGCGTCGACTTGTCGGTCCCGTGCACCAAGCCGATGTCGTTGAGCGTCGGCTTACTGGTCACGTGGGTGTCCTTCCAGGGTCGGGTCCTTGACGGGTTGAACGGTCGCGTGGCGGCTCTCCTGAGCGATGATCTCTGCCAGATCGTGGGCGATGCGCGCGGAGTCTCCCACCGGGGTGACGTACGTCAGCGGCATCCGGGACATCGCCGACCCCTCGTCGATCAAAGCCCATACCGAGCGCCCCGAGCCGCGGTAGTCAGACAGTTTGGAGGGCAGGAACGGGTTGATCGGCAGCCGTTCGTCGCGCGTCACGTCGTTGACCAGCAGGACGTCGAACAGCGTCGTCGCGTTGAGAAACTCCATGTAGGACAGGTAGTTGTTGACGTAGACCACGTTGCCCAACCCCAAGGCAGCCACCTGCGCCTTCACATCCTTGGCGACATTGCAGAAGATGTGAATCCGCACCTGTCGCCGCAGGTCCATCGGCAGGTTGAGCAATGCGGTGAGGACGTCGCCGATGCCGCGGTTGGGGTAGAAGCTGCCGAAGTAGCCGATGTTCACGACGCCGTCAGGCACCTGATAGGAGGTCGGAACCGCGTGGTAGGCCGCCGGCCTCGGCGTCGGGTGCTCCCGAATCCGGGCCTTCGCGGACACGACCTCGGCCAGCCGCGGATCACGGGTCAAGCTGAGCATGTAGTCGAACTGGTTGGTGTTGGTGAAGATCACCTCGTCGGCCAGCACGAAGGTGGCCTGCTCGACCAAATCGAAGAGGGTGTCGACGGTCAGGTGCCCAAAGCCGCGGGACTGCAGCCCGGCCCTGAGCCGACGGGCCACATCGTTGTCGGTCAGGGCTCCAGCTCTGGGCACCCCGTCGGCACCCCGCCGCAACGGATCGGAGAACTCCGCCGACCACCGCACCTGCCAATGGTGGAGCTTGAACAGCGCAGCGGCGACGTGAGAGCCCACCCACAACGCGCGGCTGTAGACCGTTCGATAGGGACCCTTGGTCGCATTGCGCAATTCGGCAGCCGCGAGCGCCTTGGTGGCGAAATCGCTGATCGGCTCCCACCCGGCGAACGACGGGGTCGCACCGATGACGGTGCTCTCGTCGATCCAGCGGCGAGCGAGCGATGCGACGGCAGGGTCGAGGCGTCGCACGGCCTTCATGTCGTTCGTGACGACGTCGACGACCAGTCCTCGCTCGGCGATCGCCTTGGCGGCCACGACAGCGCTGGTGTCCGAATAGGGAGCGAAGCAATAGACGAACGCGAGGTCGCGAGCCTTGCCGCGGTTGAGGCTTTCCCACGGGAAGTCATTCGGCGCCGTGTGCTCGACGCGCTCCATGACACTCTCACGCTCGTCGGGATACTGCTCCAAGAAGCGCAGGATGTGACCGGTTTGGGCGAGCTGTAGTGACTCGATCGCGGCACGTCCTTCGGCGGAGGCCACGTCGACACCAGCCAGTGCTCGAATACAGGTCAATCGCTGGTCAACGGCGAAATCCACATCGAGTTCGCGACGGGAGATCGAGTCCTCGCGCAAAGCCCGCAGGTATGCCGTGTCGGCCCCCTCGCGCGCGGCAACCACGGACAGCTCAGGGTGGTGCAGCAGGTTGGCGAAGTAGACGAGGTCTTCGCCGCTGGCCAGGTCCTCGCGGAATCGATAGGCCTTGGCCAGCCCGGTCGGCACGAGTTTGCAGGCGTTGAGTCCCAGCACCCACGCCACCTGATGCAGCGGGGTCTGGCGACCCCGCAAGGCCGCCAACCTCGTGCTCACCATGGTGTTGGCGTCCCGGTGGCCGTCACGGTGAATATCGACCAGCGGCGACACGACGATGACCTCAGGTGCCGCCATCGCGAGCGCGCTCGAGAGATAGCTGCGTTCCACCTGGTCGTCGTCGTCGACGAAGGTCACGTTCGCGAACCGGGCTGCGGCCAGCCCGACGTTGCGGGCACCCCCGGCGCTCGCAGGAGCGGTCGCGATGACCCGGACGGTGAGTTCGGGCTGGGAGCCGACAAACGCCGCCAACTGCGCTCGGGTGCCGTCGTCCGGTCCGTTGGGGATGACGATGATCTCGAAGCGGGACGGGTCGAGATCTTGGTCGACCAAGCTCATGAGCGCGCCCATGATCCGGCCGGCTCCGCGATAGGTCGGAATGATGACCGACACTCCGGGCAGCAGCTGCCCGGGCTCGGGGACCTGTCCGGGTGCCACGGGCTCTGTCGGCAGACCGTCTCGGCCGATACCGAGCGCCGACAGTTCGGCGGTCAGCTCCTGCGGATCGAGGGTGAGTCGGCGCGCATAGTCGCGGTCGAAGTCGGCTGCGGTAACCATCACTGAGCTGCCTTCGGTCGATTCCGTTCCCAGCGAGCCAGGGTCAATCGGCCAAGTCGTGAGCCCGCAAGCGCGTCGTATTTGCGCTGGAGGACGTCGAGCTTGCGTTGCAGGGTGACGACTCGATTCTCGAGGTCCTTGCGCGCCTGCAGGTCCAGAGGCGGTGCCACGGGTGCCACATCCGGCGTCGGCGCGACTTCACCGGCGGTGAGGTCGCGCAGGAGCAACAGTGCGCTGGCGAGTTTGCCGCGCAGGATCGACACCTCACCGACGTCAGGGGATGCCTCCGACGCCCAGGTGGACACACTCCCCCACCGCAAGCCGGCCACGAGATCGGCACCGGCACGGTCGCCCTCCTGGCTCTGCACCATCTCGAGATGCATCGACGCAGCATCACAGTGCAGGCCCGTGAGGGCCCAAACATCGGTCCGGACGTCATCCATGAGCACGTCCAGTAGTCCGACCTGCACCTGCGGCACGATGATGTGGAATGGCTGATCGGAGGCAACCACAGCGCCCACGAGGGCACACGCGTCAAGGATCGCCTCCGGTCGAGTGTCGATGAGGGCCAGGCGCTCGGCCGTGCTTGCTGCGGCGACGAGGTCGCTCAGCGTGCTCACCACGGAGCAGGTCCCACCCAGGGCGGTCAACCCGTAGGTGGCGCGGTGATGGTCGTCGGCGCAGACGACGGCGTGATCGATGGGATTCGGCAGGGGTATGCCGGACGGCCGGATACGCATGAGCCTCTCGTTACTGGGAGGTGGGTCAGGTGGCCGCGACGAGCTGACGAGCGTCAGCAAGGCCCCGAGGCGCACCGGCGAGGCTTTGGGCCTGGCTCCACAGCCCCCGGGTATCCACGACCACCTTCTCCGCCAGCGTAGCTGGATCGATCGACCGGAACTGCCGGTGGTCCACCAGCAGGACGACGATATCGGCGACCGCCAGGGCTTCCTCGGCCGAGGTGAGTCGCACCGAGTCGAAGGACGCCAGCCCTGGAGGGAGCTGCTCGATGTGCGGCTCAACCGCCAGCAGCCGGGCACCCGGAACCGTCTGGGCGACCTCGGCGGCGATCTGCAGCGCCGGTGATTCTCGCAAGTCGTCGATGTCGGCCTTGAACGCCAGACCCAGCAACGCGATGACCGGGTCCCGGAGTCGGGCCGCGTGCTCGGCGACCCGCTGAACGACGTGGCCAGGCTTACTGTCGTTCACTTCCCGTGCGGTTCGAATCAGTCGGCTCTCCATCGGCGCGGCGCTGACGATGAACCACGGGTCGACGGCGATGCAATGGCCGCCGACCCCCGGACCTGGGGACAGAATGTTGACCCGCGGGTGCTTATTGGCCAGGTCGATGAGTTCCCACACGTCGACGTGGAGTCGCTCGCAAATCAAGGACAACTCATTGGCGAACGCGATGTTGACATCCCGAAAGGAGTTCTCGACGAGCTTGGCCAGCTCGGCGGTGCGGGCATCGGTCAGATGCACCTCGCCCCTGCAGAACACGGCATACAGGTTGGCGGCCCGTGCGGCTGCTGCGGGAGTGACCCCGCCGACGATGCGGTCGTTGGTGACCAACTCCGTCATGATCCGCCCGGGCAGCACCCGCTCCGGGCAATGCGCAAACTCCACGGTCAGCTCGCCCTCGGGGGTGAGCAGGTCGGGGCGCAACAGGCCCAGGTGCGAGGCCATCCGCCCCGTCGTGCCGGGCGGCGAGGTGGATTCGAGGATGACGAGTTCCCCACCGCGCAGGACGCCGGCGATTGCGGCCATGGCCGCATCGATATAGCTCAGGTCGGCACTGTGGTTGTCGGCAAAGGGGGTGGGCACGGCGACGATGAAGACGTCAGCGGGGGGCACGGTCGCCTGGGCTGTGAGGGCGCCGCTGGCCACGGCCCGCTCGACGTGGTCGCTGAGGTCCGGTTCGACGAAGGGGACCTCGCCGCGGGACACCGCTTCGACGTGCCGGGGGTTGACGTCAACGCCGGTGACGCGTACTCCGTGGGACGCAAGGATCGCGGCCGTCGGGAGTCCGATATAGCCCAACCCGACAACGACGACGGTGCTTTCCAGCGACATGAGCGTTCCTTTCAGACCCAGGTGTGGCTGTCGTGGCGACCGAAGAACTCCACCCGGGCAGCGGAGAGCAATTCGGCATCGGAGACGGTCCAGGTGTGCCCCCAGCTCCCCCGGACTTGGACGAAGTTGAACCGGTCGGCGGAGTAGATCTCGGCTCCCGCCGCGACCGCGTCCCGCAGGAACTGGGTGTCCTCGCCGCGCGTGCGATCCGCGAACGGCACCGCGTGGGCGAGGACGTTGCGAATCATCAGAGTTGGCCCCGGGACGAAATCGGTGCGCCGGTGTTCCTGCTCGGCATACCGCAGCGCCGTCACGTCGAGGTCGGCCAGATAGAGGTAGTGCGCGGCCTTGCCGACAATGTCAGCTCCGGAGTAGCCCAGCGCTGCCCGTTGGTCGGCGAGATAGTGCGGGCCGTAGAGGTCGTCGTCGTCGACCTTGGCCAGCAGGTCTCCATCGGCCGCCTCGATCGCGAGGTTGAGGCAGGTGCCGAGGCTGGCATCGGCCGGGCCGGTGAGCGTCACGAGCTGGTCGAGTCCCCACTCCCGAGCCCGATCCACCAGGGCCGGCTCGACCTCGAAGCCATGGGTGAGCAGGATGACCTGAGGCCGACATCCGCGCTGCCCGGCCAGCTGCCGAAGGACATGCTCGACCTGGTGCGGACGATTCGTCACGGCCAAGGCCGACACTGTCGGATCCGCGACGACCGACGAGGAGCACCCCACCCGCTCGAGGACCTCGTTGACCCGGTGGCAGTAGGTGTGACCCGCCCAGATGCGACGCTGACCTCGGTGCACCATCCGGTCGCGCAACGCGGGGTTCTCGACCAGGGCGCGCAGGAGTTGCTCGGCCGTCGCTGCGTCGCTCACCTCGAGCACCTCATCCGCGGCGAAGAACTCACCGATGGCGGCGCTGGGCGTCGACACCACGGGAGTGCCACTCGCGGTGATCTCGAAGATCCGGCGGGCACACATGCTCGGGCTGGTGGTCACCGAGTTGACATTGAGGAAGACCTTGTAGGCCCGGTATGCCGTGAGCATCTGCGCGTAGGTGAGTGCGCCGCGCACATAGTGATCGAACGGTGCCGGGAACTGATATCGATCCTCGCGCCCGAGCATCCTGGAGAAGATGTCCAGCCCCGACTCCATCCGAGCGCCAGCGCGCACGGCCGCACCCAACAGCAGGTCCATCTGCGCGCGCCGTTCCGGGAACCGGTGCGCATAGTAGGTGCCGGCAAAGGCGAGGTCACGGTCTGCGGCGTTGGCCAGTTCGCGGACCGGATTGTGCAGATCGGGCGCGGCGGCGAAGGGCAACACCCAGACCCGATCGGTGCCCAGGTCCTGGAGGTAGCGCTCGCGCGAGTCCACATCGGTGGTGAAGACCACATCGAACAGCCGGGCTGTGTCGAGGAAGTCCGCGTAATGGGCAGGGTCCTCCTTGTTCCAGAAGACGGTCGGTATGCCGCGTGCCTGGCAGGCCTCGACCAGCCCGCGCAGTGCGGGTGAGGGAGCCTGGGAACCGGTGAGTTGATAGGCCCAGGCGCCGCCGTTGCCATTCCACGCGGCTTCGACGAAGAGCAGGTCGATGCCCGGGTCAGCCAGTTGCGCGGACCACGTCTCCGGATCGAGCGGCACCTGGTCCCACTCGAAACCGAACGCCAGGGCTGAGAATTCGTCGAGAATCACGCCGGCACGCAGGCCCGGACGTCGGACCTGGTGCTCACGGACGGGCCAGTCGGGGAAGGTCAGCCGTCCACGGCGGTCGAGTATGCCCCGCGCAGAGGCCCGACCGCTGCGCGCCTGGCGGGCCCGCCACGCGCGCAGTTGGGAGATCCCACCGCTTCGCAGGTGCCACGCGGCGACCCGAACGTGTCGAGCGGTCCGGGCCAGATCTGTGGCGGTCATGCGGAACCGATTCCGTTGCAAGGGTCATTCCCCCGGGACGTCCGACTCGACCATTTGGGCGACTCGGCACGATGCTACCGGGATGCCGGGTATCTGCGGAAATGCACCAAGCCGCCCGCTCAGCATCCGGTCGAAACCGTGCGGTGAGCGGGCGGCATACTGCGCTGTGGTGCGTGACCGCGCGCGGCGGCCGCGCGAGGACGAGCGGACTACAACCGGCCGAAGTCGTCCAGGTTGAGGTCGTCGAGGCGGACCGCCTCGCCCGACCCGCTCCCGAAGTGGGAGTAGTCGTAGGAGTCGTAGTTGGGCATGGAATACATCGCGGCCTTGGCCTCTTCGGTCGGCTCCACCGTGATGTTCCGGTAGCGGGGCAGTCCCGTGCCGGCGGGGATGAGCTTGCCGAGGATGACGTTTTCCTTCAAACCGCGCAGCGGGTCGGACTTGGCCTCCATAGCGGCCTGGGTGAGCACCCGGGTCGTCTCCTGGAAGGACGCTGCCGACAGCCACGACTCAGTCGCCAAGGACGCCTTGGTGATGCCCATGAGGTCGGGACGACCCGCGGCGGGACGCCCACCCTCGGCCACGACGCGACGGTTTTCGGTCTCGAACGCGCTGCGCTCGGCGAGGTCACCCGGGATGAGATCGGCGTCGCCGGCCTCGATGACGGTGACCCGACGAAGCATCTGACGGACGATGACCTCGATGTGCTTGTCGTGGATCGACACACCCTGCTGGCGGTAGACGTGCTGAACCTCGTCGACCAGATGCATCTGGACCGCACGCGGGCCGAGGATGCGCAGCACCTGCTTGGGGTCGATGGCACCCTGGATGAGCTGGGTGCCGACCTCAATGTGGTCGCCGTCGCCGATGAGCAGCTTGGATCGCTTGCTCACCGGGTAGGAGTGCTCCTCGGACCCGTCATCGGGGACCAGAACGATGCGCCGCGTCTTGTCGGTGTCCTCGACCCGGACCCGTCCAGTGGCCTCCGCGATCGGCGCCACACCCTTGGGGGTGCGGGCCTCGAAGAGCTCGACGACACGAGGCAGACCCTGGGTGATGTCGTCACCGGCCACGCCACCGATGTGGAAGGTCCGCATGGTCAGCTGGGTGCCGGGCTCACCGATCGACTGGGCCGCGATGATGCCGACCGCCTCGCCGATGTCGACGAGCTTGCCGGTCGCAAGCGAACGGCCGTAGCAGCGCGCACAGGTGCCGACCTTGCTGTCACAGGTGAGCACCGAGCGCACGCGCACGGTGTCCACGCCGGCGGAATACAGGGCATCGATGACCACGTCGCCCAAGTCGATGCCCGCCTCGGCGAGCACGGTGCCGTCGGAGCCGACGACGTCCTCGGCAAGGGTGCGGGCATAGACCGAGGTCTCGACGTCCTCATGCGGCGTGCGCTCGCCCCGCGGGTCGGACGCGGCGATCGGCAGGACCAGCCCGCGCTCGGTGCCACAGTCGTCCTCGCGGATGATGACGTCCTGCGAGACGTCGACGAGCCGCCGGGTGAGGTAGCCGGAGTCGGCGGTCCGCAGCGCGGTGTCGGCCAGCCCCTTGCGCGAGCCGTGCGTCGAGATGAAGAACTCGAGCACCGACAGACCCTCGCGGAAGTTCGCGCGGATCGGACGGGGGATGATCTCGCCCTTCGGGTTGGACACCAGGCCCTTCATGCCGGCGATCTGGCGCAACTGCATCCAGTTACCGCGAGCACCCGAGGACACCATGCGGTAAATGGTGTTGGTCTTGGGCGTGTTGGCGACCATCTCCTTGGCGACCTCGGTGGTCGCCTCGTTCCAGATCTCGATGAGGTCTTCGCGTCGCTCGTTGTCGGTCATCGCACCACGGTCGTAGAGCTTCTGGACCTTGGCGGCGCGGGCTTCGTATTCCTCGATGATCTCGGCCTTGCGCGGGGGCGTGATGACGTCGGTGATGGCGACGGTCGTGCCCGAACGGGTGGCCCAGTGGAAGCCGGCCTCCTTGAGGGCGTCAAGGCTCGCCGCGACCTGCACCTTCGTGTAACGCTCGGCGAGGTCGTTGACGATCATCGAGAGCCGCTTCTTGTCGACCGGCTCGTTGACGAAGGGGTAGTCCATCGGCAGCGCCTCATTGAACAGGGTGCGCCCGAGCGTGGTCTCGAGGATCTGGCTGTCGACGCGACCGTCCTCGGTCACTTCGGCACCCTCGGGGACCCGGCCACCGATCGGCGGGACGGTGTCCATAACCCGGATCCGCACCAGCGAGCCGAGCTCGATCTGGCCGGCATCGAAGGCCATCCGCGCTTCGGCCGGTGTGCCGAAGGCCCGCAGCGGCCGCTGCCCCTCCTCGTCGGCCGAGCCCACGGCATACGCCGGCCCGGTCTCACAGGTGAGGTGGTAGAGGCCGATGATCATGTCCTGGGTGGGCATGGTCACCGGACGGCCGTCGGCCGGCTTGAGGATGTTGTTGCTCGACAGCATGAGGATGCGGGCCTCGGCCTGCGCCTCTGCCGACAGCGGCACGTGCACGGCCATCTGGTCGCCGTCGAAGTCGGCGTTGAACGCCGTGCAGACCAGCGGGTGGATCTGGATGGCCTTGCCCTCGACCAGCTGCGGCTCGAAGGCCTGGATGCCGAGGCGGTGCAGCGTGGGCGCCCGGTTGAGCAGCACCGGGTGCTCGGTGATGACCTCTTCCAGGACGTCCCACACGACCGGGCGCGAGCGCTCGACCATGCGCTTGGCGGACTTGATGTTCTGGGCGTGGTCGAGGTCGACCAGACGCTTCATGACGAACGGCTTGAACAGCTCCAGCGCCATCTGCTTGGGCAGCCCGCACTGGTGCAGCTTGAGCTGCGGGCCGACGACGATGACCGAACGGCCGGAGTAGTCGACGCGCTTGCCGAGGAGGTTCTGCCGGAAGCGGCCCTGCTTGCCCTTGAGCATGTCCGAGAGCGACTTGAGCGGGCGGTTGCCGGGGCCGGTCACCGGACGGCCACGACGGCCGTTGTCGAACAGCGAGTCGACGGCCTCCTGGAGCATCCGCTTCTCGTTGTTGACGATGATCTCCGGCGCGCCGAGGTCGAGCAGTCGCTTCAACCGGTTGTTGCGGTTGATGACGCGGCGGTAGAGGTCGTTGAGGTCGGAGGTCGCGAAGCGGCCACCGTCGAGCTGCACCATCGGGCGCAGGTCCGGCGGGATGACCGGGACGCAGTCCAGGACCATGCCGACCGGGCTGTTGGTCGTGGTGAGGAAGGCCGAGACGACCTTGAGGCGCTTGAGCGCACGGGTGCGGCGCTGACCCTTGCCGGTGGCGATGATCTCGCGCAGCAACTCGGCCTCGGCCTCGAGGTCGAAGGTCTCCAGGCGCTTCTTGATCGCCGCGGCACCCATGCCGCCCTCGAAGTAGAGCCCGAACCGGTCCCGCATCTCGCGATAGAGGATCTCGTCGCCCTCCAGGTCCTGGACCTTGAGGAGGCGGAAGCGATCCCAGACCTGCTCGAGCCGCTCGATCTGCTGCTCGGCGCGACGGCGGATGGAGGACATCTCGCGCTCGGCGCCGTCCTTGACCTTGCGCTTGATGTCGGCCTTGGCGCCCTCGGCCTCGAGCTCGGCCAGGTCGGCCTCGAGCTTCTTGGCCCGGTCGTCGATGTCGACGTCGCGGCGGTTCTCGAGTTCCTTCTTCTCCACCTGGATCTGCGCCTCGAGCGAGGGCAGGTCGTTGTGGCGCGCCTCGGTGTCGACCGAGGTGATCATGTATGCCGCGAAGTAGATGACCTTCTCGAGGTCCTTCGGGGCGAGGTCCAGCAGGTAACCCAGCCGGCTCGGGACGCCCTTGAAGTACCAGATGTGGGTGACCGGAGCGGCGAGCTCGATGTGGCCCATCCGCTCGCGGCGCACCTTGGCGCGGGTGACCTCGACGCCACAGCGCTCACAGATGATGCCCTTGAAGCGCACCCGCTTGTACTTGCCACACGAGCACTCCCAGTCGCGGGTGGGGCCGAAGATGCGCTCGCAGAACAGCCCCTCCTTCTCCGGCTTGAGGGTGCGGTAGTTGATGGTCTCGGGCTTCTTGACCTCGCCGTAGCTCCACTGGCGGATGTCCTCCGCCGTGGCCAGGCCGATGCGCAGCTCGTCGAAGAAGTTGACGTCGAGCACGTGGTTCCTTCTCTCGTTACAAAAGTCTCGTCAGGATGTCCGTGGGGTATGCCGTGCCGCTCACCGCTGCGGCGGGCGGGACGGCATACCGGTGTGTCTGGTCAGACTTCTTCGACCGAACTCGGCTCGCGCCGCGACAGGTCGATCCCGAGCTCCTCGGCGGCGCGGAACACGTCCTCGTCCGCTTCCTTCATCTCGATGGTCTGGCCGTCGGAGGAGAGGACCTCGACGTTCAGGCACAGCGACTGCATTTCCTTGAGGAGCACCTTGAAGGACTCCGGGATGCCCGAGTCGGGGATGTTTTCGCCCTTGACGATCGCCTCGTAGACCTTGACCCGGCCCGGCACGTCGTCGGACTTGATGGTCAGCAGCTCTTGCAGCGTGTATGCCGCGCCGTAGGCCTCGAGCGCCCAGACCTCCATCTCACCGAAGCGCTGGCCACCGAACTGGGCCTTCCCGCCGAGCGGCTGCTGGGTGATCATCGAGTAGGGCCCGGTCGAGCGCGCGTGGATCTTGTCGTCGACGAGGTGGTGGAGCTTGAGGATGTACATGTAGCCCACCGACACCGGCTCGGGGAACGGCTCGCCGGAGCGGCCGTCGAAGAGGCGGGTCTTGCCGGACTTGTCGATGAGGCGCACGCCGTCGCGGGTCTGGTGCGTCGAGTCGAGCAGGCCGGTGATGATGTCCTCTTTGGCGCCGTCGAAGACCGGGCTCGCGACCCGGGTGCCGGCCGGAGCGTGGTAATTGTCGGCCGGGATGTTGGCCGCCCACTCCGGCGAGCCCTCGATCTGCCAGCCGCGCGAGGCGGCCCAGCCCAGGTGCAACTCGAGGATCTGACCGACGTTCATCCGGCCCGGGACACCGAGCGGGTTGAGCACGACGTCGACCGGCGTGCCGTCCTCCAGGAAGGGCATGTCCTCGATCGGGAGGATCTTGGAGATGACGCCCTTGTTGCCGTGGCGGCCGGCGAGCTTGTCGCCGTCGGTGATCTTGCGCCGGTTGGCGACGTAGACCCGCACCAGCTGGTTGACCCCAGGAGGCAGGTCGTCGCCGTCCTCCTTGTCGAAGACGCGCACGTCGATGACCGTGCCGGTCTCGCCGTGGGGCACCTTGAGCGAGGTGTCACGGACCTCGCGGGCCTTCTCGCCGAAGATCGCGCGCAGCAGCCGCTCCTCGGGGGTCAGCTCGGTCTCACCCTTGGGCGTGACCTTGCCGACGAGCAGGTCGCCGTCGCGCACCTCGGCGCCGATGCGGATGATCCCGCGCTCGTCGAGATCGGCGAGGACCTCCTCGGAGACGTTGGGGATGTCGCGGGTGATCTCCTCCGGGCCCAGCTTGGTGTCGCGGGCGTCGACCTCGTGCTCCTCGATGTGGATCGAGGAGAGGACGTCGTCCTGCACCAGACGCTGGGAGAGGATGATCGCGTCCTCGTAGTTGTGGCCCTCCCACGGCATGAACGCCACGAGCAGGTTGCGCCCGAGGGCCATCTCGCCACCGTCGGTCGCCGGGCCGTCGGCGATGAGCCCGCCCTTCTCGACCCGGTCGCCCTCGGTGATGCGGACCACCTGGTTGTAGCAGTTGCCCTGGTTGGAGCGCTTGAACTTGGCGATCCGGTAGGTGCGGTTGGTGCCGTCGTCCTGGGCGACCGTCACCAGGTCGGCGGAGACCTCGGTGACGACACCGGCGGCCTCGGCGATGACGACGTCACCGGAGTCGATGGCGGCGCGGTGCTCCATGCCGGTGCCGACCAGCGGGGCCTCGCTCTTGACCAGCGGCACCGCCTGGCGCTGCATGTTGGAGCCCATGAGGGCCCGGTTGGCGTCGTCGTGCTCGAGGAACGGGATGAGCGCGGTGGCCGCCGAGACCATCTGGCGGGCCGAGACGTCCATGTAGTCGACGTCGAGGCCCGGGATGTATTCGAGCTCGCCGCCCTTGGTGCGGACCAGGACGCGCTCCTCGGCGAAGGTGCCGTCGGGGTTGAGCGCGGCGTTGGCCTGAGCCTTGACGTAGAGGTCTTCCTCGTCGGCCGAGAGGTAGTGCACCTCGTCGGTCACGCGGCCGCCCACCACCTTGCGGTAGGGCGTCTCGACGAACCCGAAGGCGTTGATCCGCCCGTAGGACGCGAGCGACCCGATCAGGCCGATGTTGGGACCTTCCGGGGTCTCGATCGGGCACATCCGGCCGTAGTGGCTGGAGTGGACGTCACGGACCTCCATGCCCGCGCGGTCGCGCGAGAGACCACCGGGGCCGAGCGCCGACAGACGACGCTTGTGGGTCAGACCGGCCAGCGGGTTGTTCTGGTCCATGAACTGCGAGAGCTGGCTGGTGCCGAAGAACTCGCGGATGGACGCGACCACCGGGCGGATGTTGATGAGCGTCTGCGGCGTGATCGCCTCGACGTCCTGGGTCGTCATGCGCTCGCGCACGACGCGCTCCATCCGGGACAGGCCGGTGCGGACCTGGTTCTGGATGAGCTCGCCGACGCTGCGCAGGCGACGGTTGCCGAAGTGGTCGATGTCGTCGGTCTCGACGATCAACTCGACGGCTTCGCCGTTGCGGCGACCCGCGATGGTGGTCTCGCCGGCGTGCAGCGCGACGATGTATTTGATCGTCGCGACGATGTCGTCGATCGACAGCGTGGAGGCCGACAGCGGCGCCTCGACCCCGAGCTTCTTGCCCAGCTTGTAGCGACCGACCTTGGCCAGGTCGTAGCGCTTGGGGTTGAAGTAGAGGTTGTCGAGCAGCGTCTGGGCGGCTTCCTTGGTCGGGGGCTCGCCCGGGCGCAGCTTGCGGTAGATGTCCAGCAGCGCGTCGTCCTGGCCCTGGGTGTGGTCCTTCTCCAGGGTGAGACGCATCGACTCGTAGTCGCCGAAAGCCTCGAGGATCTGGTCGTTGGTCCAGCCCAGCGCCTTGAGCAGCACGGTGACCGACTGCTTGCGCTTGCGGTCGACCCGGACGCCGACCATGTCGCGCTTGTCGATCTCGAACTCCAGCCAGGCACCGCGGCTCGGGATGATCTTGGCGGTGAAGATGTCCTTGTCGGACGTCTTGTCGGCGGTGCGCTCGAAGTAGGCGCCCGGGCTGCGGACGAGCTGGCTGACGACGACCCGCTCGGTGCCGTTGATGATGAAGGTGCCGCGCTCGGTCATCAGCGGGAAGTCACCCATGAACACCGTCTGGCTCTTGATCTCGCCGGTGTTGGTGTTCATGAACTCCGCGGTGACGAACAGCGGAGCGTCGTAGGTCTGGTCGCGCTCCTTGCAGGACTCGATGGTCTTGCGGGTCTCCTCGAAGCGGTGGTCGCGGAAGGACAGCGACATCGACCCGGAGAAGTCCTCGATCGGCGAGATCTCGTCGAAGATCTCCTCCAGCCCGGACCGGTCGGGGACGTCGGTGCGGCCCTCGGCCTTGGCGGCCGCGACTCGCGCCTGCCAGCGCTCGTTGCCGAGCAGCCAGTCGAAGCTTTCGGTCTGCAGCGCCAACAGATCAGGAACCTCGAGCGGCTCGTGGATCTGAGCAAAGCTCAGGCGACCAGAGGCCGTCCGAGCCGTGACTGCAGGAGTGACGTTCTGGGACACGTTGCGCGAGGCAGCCAACGGGGGTCCTTCCACAGGCGTGCTGTCTGGTCGTCGCACCGCCCGATCAGGCCCCGACACAGTCCTCCAGCCGGTAGCCACCTGGACATGACGTCGGTGAGCGCTCGGCGGGAGAGGAGGGTTCAGGGCATAGGCAGCGCAAAAGGGGAGCTTACGTCATTGAAGGCATGACTGTCCAGTCGAGTCAAACTCAGACACGCGAGACATCGCGCGGACCTCAGGTCTGGGGCGTCCTCAAAGACGCCTGCACCGGGTCGTCGAGCTGGAACCGATGCAATGAGGATGGCCTGACGAGCGCGGATCGTCAAGACGGCACACGGTTCGACACGTCACATCATCGCTTCCACCGGGGGCGTAAGAAGGCTTGTCACGGCACGCATTGGTGGTATGCCGTGGGTTGCGCGGGCCCTCTGGGCCGCGGTGTCGGTGGCGTTGGCGGTGCTGCTGTTGTGGGCGGCGATCGCCATGCCCGATCGGGTCCCGATGAAGCTCGATGCCGCCGGCTACCCCGGGAGTGCGGTTCGAAGGCCGGTCTCCTTACGGCGCTTGCCCTCGCTGCGGCGTGTTTGTTGGGCCATGGGCCCACTGGCCCGAGACGTCTCTCGGTCGACGTCACTGGACCTGATCAACGTGCCGTTTCACGAGCCGCTGGCTGTCGGGCCACCCGAGCGCACCTTGCGTATGCCGTGGGAGGCCCTCCCCGGGGCCGTCGCCGGGGTCGTGGCGCTGCTCAGACTGATCGTCGTCATGGTGGCCGTCCGCTATCGCCGGCCCCCTGCATCTGGACGCCACGCCCACCAGGGGTGAGGATGGCGGGACGTGGTCAGCCGCCCCGCTCCCGAAAGGAGCAGCCATGTCTGGTCTGCCGGTCTCTGCCCTGACCCCCTCCCCCACATCCTCCTCGGACCTGACCCCGACGGCCCCGCGGCTTCCCGCCGGAGCCGGTCGGCCGGTGCCGCCCGACATCCTCGATCGGTTGCGCTCGATCGTCGGGGCCGACCACGTGCTGGTGAGCGACGGTGACGTCGAGCCGTACGCTCGAGACGCGACGCCATTGTTCAGGTCCAGACCTGGATGTGTCCTGCTCCCAGCCACCACCAGCGAAGTGGCCCAGGTGCTGCGGTTGGCGACGGAGCACGGCATACCGGTGACGCCTCGGGGAGCAGGCTCCAACCTGGCCGCTGCGACGATCCCCGAGCACGGCGGCATCGTCCTGGTCCTTACCCGGATGACAGCCCTCAAGGAGATCAGCGGCGACGAGTTGCTCGCCGTCGTCGAGGCCGGGGTGACCACGGCCGAACTCGCCGATGCGGCAGCTGCCAAGGGCCTGCTCTACGCCCCGGACCCCGGCTCGCGCACCGTGTCGACCGTGGCCGGCAATGTCGCGATGTGTGCCGGCGGGCTGCGCGGGTTGAAGTACGGCGTCACCCGCAACTACGTCCTCGGGCTGGAGGCGGTCCTGCCGACCGGCGAGGTGATCCGCACCGGTGGGCGGCTCTGGAAAGACGTCGCGGGCTACGACCTCACCCGGCTGCTCACCGGCTCGGAGGGCACCCTCGCCGTGATCACGGAGGTGACGGTCGCGCTGCTGCCGATGCCCGCGATCGCCCGCACCGGGGTGGCCTACTTCCCCACCTTGGCCCATGCCAGCCGAGCCGTCGCCGGGGTCATCCACGACGGCATCGTGCCCGCGACCCTGGAGTTCCTCGACAACCGGTGCATCAATGCTGTGGAGGACTTCGCCAAACTCGGACTGGACCGCGAAGCCGGGGCACTGTTGCTCTTCGGCGACGACGGCACCGCAGAGGCGGTCGAGCGGTCGCTGGCGATCATGGCGAACACCTGTGAGCGCGAGGGCGCCCGCGGCGTGACGATGGCCCGCGACATCGCCGAGTCGGAGGCGCTGCTGACCGCGCGCCGCTGCTCGCTGCCGGCACTGGCCCGGTTGGCACCCATCACCATGCTCGAGGACGCCACGGTGCCGCGCACCCGGCTGGCCGAGATGGTCGACCGGATCGATGCCATCGCCGCGCGGCACAACGTCGTCTGCGCGACCTTCGGGCACGCCGGCGACGGCAACCTGCACCCGACGATCGTCTTCGACCCCGCCGACGGCGACGTGCGCCATCGCGCCGAGGCAGCCTTCTCCGACGTCTTCGATACGGCTATCGAGCTCGGCGGCACCATCACCGGCGAACACGGGGTCGGGGCGGCCAAACGGCCCTATCTGGAGCGCCGTCTCGGCGCCGACCAGATGGCGCTGTTGCGCCGGCTCAAGGCGGCCTTCGACCCGGCCGGAATCCTCAACCCCGGCAAGCTCGGCTCATGACTGTCGCTGGGCCGCAGGGCGCCTTCTCCCAACCGGAGCAGGAGCCAGACCCGCGGCAGCAGCCCGATCGGAAGCCGGAGTTGGGCAGCGGGAGCGCGACGGCCACGCCCCGGGGCATCTTCGACCCGCAGACGCTGTCCGCCTGCATCTCGTGCGGCTTTTGCCTGCCGGCCTGCCCCACTTACGCGCAGACCAAGCTCGAGAACTCCTCCCCCCGCGGACGGATCACCCTCATGCGGGCGTTGGAGGACGGCCGCCTCGATCCCGACGACCCGACCCTCCAGCGCGAGGCCGGTCTCTGTCTGGGGTGCCGGGCTTGCGAGACGGTGTGCCCCGCCGGGGTGAAATACGGCGAGCTGCTCGAACAGTGGCGCGACCATCAGTGGCGCGGACGGCATACCCCGCTTGTCGCGGGGGGCTTGCGCGCCGGCGTGCGGGTGACCGCCGCGCTGGCCGCGGGTGGCCTGGTGCGCGGGGCGGCCCGGACCACCGGACCGGCAGACCCGAGCCGACCGCACATCATGCTCGGATGCATGGAGCGCTCGCTCTACCCGGGCATCAGCAAGGCGGTGCTGCGGCTGGTCCCGGATGCCGACGTGCCCTCCGGTCAGGGCTGTTGTGGCGCCCTGCACGCCCACAATGGCGGCTCGGTCGAGGGGGCCCGGCTCGCGGCGGCGCTGGGCCAGACCATGCCGGGCACCATCGTGTCGACCTCGGGCGGCTGCGCGGCATACCTGGACCATCAACTCGGGCACGGGCGGGTGCAGGAGCTGTCGCAGTTCCTCGTCGCGCGCTGGGCGGCCGACCCGAGCTCCAAGCCCCGGCTGCGCCCGATCATGATCGACGGACGGATCGCGCGGATCGGCTTGCAGGACTCGTGCCAATTGCGCAACGGGATGGGCGTCAGTGCCCAGCCCCGGGCCTTGCTGCGCGAGATCGGTGACTACGTCGAGTTGCCGTCGGCCGGCACCTGTTGCGGGGGTGCCGGCACCTACTCCATGCTGCAGCCGGCGATGTCGCAGGCGGTCTTGGCCCCGACCATGGTGCAGGCCCAGGAGGCCGGGCTGGATTACCTCGTGTCGCTCAACGTCGTGTGCCAGCGCCAGCTCGCCACCGGAGTCAAACGCTCCCGCGTGCCGGTGCAGGTCATTCACCTTGCCGAGTTGCTGGAGCGGGCGCTCGGCGACTGATCGCGGGCGGCCGGGCGGGCTGTTGATAGCGTTTTCACCATGCTGCGGCTCACCGACCGTTGGATCTGGGACTCCTGGTATGCCGTGCACGAGGGCCGCCATCACGTGTTCTATCTGCAGGCCGACCGGTCGCTCGTGGATCCCGAGCGACGACACCGCCACCCCAGCATCGGACATGCGGTGTCCGACGACCTGCGTCACTGGGAGGTCCTTCCCGATGCGCTCGCGCCGTCGACCGAGGACGCCTTCGACGACTGGACCACGTGGACCGGCAGCGTGGTCCGCGACGACGCGGGCACCTGGTGGATGTTCTACACCGGCTCCCGCCACGCCGATGACGGCCTGGTCCAGCGGATCGGAGCGGCCCGCTCGACCGACCTGCTGACCTGGGACAAGGTCTCGTCCGACGCTCTCGTCAGCAGCGACGCACGGTGGTACGAGCAGTACGGCACCGCCGCGTGGGGCGACGAGGCCTGGCGCGACCCGTTCGTCTTCCGGCACGCCGACCCAGGCGACGGCTCGACCGACAGCTCGACCAACAGCTCGACCGACGGCTCGGCCGACGGCCGCTGGCACATGCTCATCACCGCCCGCGCCACGCACGGCCCCGACGCGGGGCGAGGCGTCGTCGGGCATGCGGTGTCCGACGACCTGCTCTCCTGGGACGTGTTGCCACCCATCACGCAGCCGCACACCGGCTTCGGGCAGCTGGAGGTCAACCAGGTCGAGATCGTCGACGGCATACCGACGTTGCTGTTCTGTTGTGACACACCGCAATTGGACGCAGACGGGCTCGCCCGCCACGGGCGGGGTGGCGTCTTCAGTGTCACGGGGCCGTCGCTGCTCGGACCCTTCGACATCGCCGCAGCCCGCCGCTTCGACCACGACGACCTGTATGCCGCGCGGCTGGTCGCGCACGCCGGACGCTGGCACCTCATCGGTTTCCGCAACATCGGTGCGGACGGGTTCATCGGCGAACTGTCCGACCCCATCCCGGTCACCGTCGACCCCGCACACGGAGGCCTGGTGCGGGTCGACTGACCGCTTCACACCGGCTGAGACAGCCAGCAGGCCCGACCGCGGATGTGCGGTCGGGCCTGCTGGCTTTGCAGCGATCCGGTCTGCCGGGTCACGGCATACCGGAAGACTTCACTTGAGCTCGACGGTGGCGCCGGCGCTCTCGAGCTGCTCCTTGGCCTTGTCGGCCGCAGCCTTGTCGACCTTCTCGAGGACCGCCTTGGGGGCGCCGTCGACGAGGTCCTTGGCCTCCTTGAGGCCGAGCGACGTGAGGGCGCGGACCTCCTTGATGACCTGGATCTTCTTGTCGCCGGCGGCAACGAGGACGACATCGAACTCGTCCTTCTCCTCCTCGGCCGGGGCGTCGGTGCCGCCAGCGGCCGGGGCGGCCGCGACGGCGACCGGCGCGGCAGCGGTGACCCCGAAGGTCTCCTCGAACTGCTTGACGAACTCGGAGAGCTCGATCAGGGTCATCTCCTTGAAGGCCTCAAGGAGCTCGTCGGTGCTGAGCTTCGCCATGGTTGGCGTTCCTTCCTAATCTGTGCCGTGAGTGGCGTGTGTAGTGGATGGTCCGAGCCGAGGCTCAGGCCTGGTCGCCACCCGTGGCGACGTCTTCGGTGGGTGCGTCCTGCACATCGGCAGCGGCGCTGTCCTGCGGTGCATCCTGAGGTGCGTCCTGCGGCGCGTCCGACGCAGCCGCGCCCTGGGGGCCGGCCTCGGCCACCTTGGCGCGCAGTGCGTCGACCGTGCGAGCAGCCTGCGAAAGCGGGGCCGCGAACAGGTAGACGGCCTTGCTGAGCGAGGCCTGCAGGGCCCCGGCCAACTTGGCCAGGAGAACCTCGCGGGACTCGAGGTCCGCGAGCTTCTTGATGTCGTCAGCGCTGAGCGGCTTGCCGTCGAGCATGCCGCTCTTGATGACGAGCAGGGGGTTGGCCTTGGCGAAGTCCCGCAGCTTCTTGGCCGTCTCGACGGCGTCTCCGGTGACGAAGACGATGGCCGAGGGGCCGGTGAGCTGCCCGTCGAAGGCCGAGACTCCGGCCTCCTTGGCGGCAAGCTCGGTGAGGGTGTTCTTCACCACGGCGTAGGTCGCGTGCTCGCGAATCGAGGTGCGCAGCTCGGTGAGCTGCTTCACGGTCAGACCGCGGTACTCGGTGAGCACGGCCGCACCCGAGGTGCGGAAGTTCTCCGCGAGCTCGGCGATGGCTGCTGACTTGGCAGCGGTGGCCATCGGGCCTCCTTCCGTAGCTTTGCGCCGGCGAAGACCCGTGACACGAGAGCAGCCCCGGCGCAGGCGCACGGGGCTGGGGACGGCATACACGCTCAAGCTTGTATGCCGTGAAGCACGTGTCCTGCGCGGGTCGCCCGCGTGGTGCGGGGCCTTCGGTCTGCTCACCCAGGTGGGCGATCAGACGACCGGCGGTCATTGGTCAACCGGGATCTTACGCTGCGGACGCGACCCGACCCAAATCACGTACTGACTCCGCCCTCTCCCGCACGCCGGACCGCTCCTGTCGCGCCCGCGGGTGCCGCGGCCGGTCAGCCCGAGAGCGGAGTGACCAGGCCCTGCGGCAGGGTCGCGAGCACGTGCGCAACCTCGGGGAGCACCTCGCGAAAGACGCTGGTGCGCCGCCAGACCAGGGCGACATCCCGATGCGGGGCGGGAGGTCCGAACTGGCGCAACGCGATTGCCGGGGAGGAGGGCACCGGAGCGCTGACGGCGAGGGTCGGCAGGAGGGTCACGCCGACGCCGGCCGCGACCATGTGACGCAGCGTCTCCAGACTGGTCGCCCGGAACCCTTCCTTCTCGGCGACTCCGGCGAGCTGACAGACCGCGAGCGCCTGGTCTCGCAAGCAGTGACCGTCGGTGAGCAGCAGGATGCGCTCGTCGGCGAGTGACTCCAGGCCGATCGGCTCCCCGTCCGACCCAGCGCTGGTCGGCGCGGCCAGCCGGTGCCCGGCCGGCACGGCGAGCACGAAGTCCTCGCGGAAGAGCGGCTGCACGTGCAGGGTGTCGTCGTCGACCGGCAGGGCCAGCACGGCGGCGTCCAGCCGCCCGGTGCGCACCTGGTCCAGCAGCACGGCCGACTTCTCCTCGACAAGGAGCAACTCGAGATCGGGCAGGGTATGCCGTAGGGCCGGGATGACATGCGGCAGCAGGTAGGGCGCGATGGTCGGGAACGCGCCCACCCGCAACGTGCCGGCTCGGGGATCCTGGGCGTGCCGGGCGATCCCACGGATCGCCTCGGCCTCGGCCAGGACGGTGCGGGCATGAGCGACGACCTGCTCGCCCACCGCGGTGAGCATGACCTGCCGGGGGCTGCGCTCGAGCAACTCGGCACCGAGCTCGGCCTCCAGCTTCTTGATCTGGGTCGAGAGCGTCGGCTGGCTGACGAAGCAGGCCTCGGCGGCCCGGCCGAAGTGGCGTTGATCGGCCAGGGCGACGAGGTACTGCAAATCGCGCAGGTTCATGACACCGCGACGGACTCCTTGGCGGACTCCTTCACGGCTGCCGGGGCTGGCTCCTCAGCGGGGGCGGAGGTCCGGATGAGGTAGTCGAAAGCGCTCAACGCCGATGTCGCTCCGGCGCCCATGCTGATGACGATCTGCTTGTAGGGCACCGTCGTGCAGTCGCCCGCCGCGAAAATACCTGCAGCAGAGGTGCTTCCGCGGTCGTCGATGACGATCTCCTTGCGCGGGCTGAGCGCCAGCGACTCACCCAGCCAATCGGTGTTGGGCAGCAGACCGATCTGGACGAAGATGCCCTCGAGGTCGAGATGTTTGAGTTCGCCGGTCGCGCGGTCCTCGTAGGTGAGGCCAGTGACCCGCTCGCCGTTGCCGAGCACCTCGGTGGTGCGGGCACCGAGGATGACCTCGACATTCGGCAGGCTGCGCAGCTTGCGCTGCAACACCGCGTCGGCGCGCAACTCATCGAGGAACTCGATAACGGTCACGTGCCCGACGACGCCGGCCAGGTCGATCGCCGCCTCGATGCCGGAGTTGCCGCCGCCGATGACCGCGACCCGCTTGCCCTTGAAGAGCGGCCCGTCGCAGTGTGGGCAGAAGGTCACGCCCTTGTTGCGGTATTCCTCTTCACCCGGCACGCCCATGTGCCGCCACCGAGCTCCCGTCGCGACGACGACCGACCGGGCCTGCAGCACCGCGCCGTTGGTCAACTCGACGGAGGCCAGGCCGCCTGCCTCGGCGGTCGGCCGCAGCGACCTGGCGGTCTGCAACTCCATGACCTCGACCTCGTAGGAGCGCACGTGCTCCTCCAAGGCGGACGAGAGTTTCGGTCCCTCGGTGTGCTGCACCGAGACGAAGTTCTCGATCGACATGGTGTCCATGACCTGGCCGCCAAAGCGCTCGACGAGGATGCCGGTGCGGATTCCCTTGCGGCTTGCGTAGATTGCGGCCGTCGCGCCCGCGGGGCCACCGCCGACGACGAGCACGTCGAAGGGCTCCATCGCCGCGAGTCGCTCGGCGTCGCGGGCCTCGGCACCGGTGTCGAGCTTGCGAACGATCTCCTCGAGGGTCATCCGGCCCTGACCGAAGAGCTCACCGTTGCGGTAGACGGTCGGCACCGCCAGGATCTTGCGCTCGGCCACCTCGTCCTGGAAGGCCCCGCCCTCGATCGCCACGTGGGTGATCCGCGGGTTGAGCACGCTCATGGCGTTGAGTGCCTGCACGACGTCGGGGCAGTTCTGGCAGGTGAGCGACATATAGGTCTCGAAGTGGTGCTCGCCGGGCAGGTCTCGCACCTGCTGAGCCAGCTCGTCGGAGATCTTCGGCGGCACGCCGCCGACCTGCAGCAACGCGAGCACCAGCGAGGTGAACTCGTGCCCGAGCGGCACCCCGGCGAAGCGCACCGCGATGTCGGTGCCGGGTCGCGCGATCGCGAAGGACGGCGTGCGCTCGTCGGCCTGCGTCGTCACGGTGATCTTGTCCGAGAGCGCGGCGATCTCGTCGAGCAACTCGCGGGTCTGGCCCGCGGCGGGGCTGTCGTCGAGGGCCGCGGCGAGCTCGATGGGTTCGGTGACGCGTTCGAGGTAGGTCTTGAGGGTGGCGGTCAGGGTGGCGTCGAGCATGGCGTGGCTCCTGGGTGTGCCGGTCCAGACCGGCGAAGCAGACAGTGGCAGAACGAATCGGCTTGGGAGAGAACGAGACAGAAAGACCAGATCGGTATGCCGGGTGCGGACGCCCGCACCCGGCATACCTCATGCGGTGTGCGCGAGGTGCGCGGACGTCAGATCTTGCCGACCAGGTCCAGCGACGGCGCGAGGGTGGAGGCGCCCTCTTCCCACTTGGCCGGGCAGACCTCGCCCGGGTGGTTGCGGACGTACTGAGCAGCCTTGACCTTGCGGACCAGCTCGGCGGCGTTGCGGCCGACACCCTCGCAGGTGACCTCCATGATCTGGATGATGCCGTCGGGGTCGATGACGAAGGTGCCGCGGTCGGCCAGGCCCTGACCCTCACGCATGACCTTGAAGTTGGTCGTGATCGTGCCCGTGGGGTCGCCGACCATGTAGTAGTCGATCTTGCCGATGGTCTCGGACGAGTCGTGCCAGGCCTTGTGGGTGAAGTGGGTGTCGGTGGAGACCGAGAAGACCTCGACGCCCATGGCCTTGAGCTCGGCGTAGTGGTCGGCCATGTCGCCGAGCTCCGTGGGGCAGACGAAGGTGAAGTCGGCCGGGTAGAAGAACACCACGGACCACTTGCCCTTGAGGTCGGCATCGCTGACCCCGACGAACTCGCCGCTCTTGAACGCGGTCGCTTCGAAGGGCTTGATCTCGGTCCCGATGAGTGCCATGTGCGGGTACACCTCGCTGTGTCGTGTCAGGTATGGGGTCGGAAGTGCGGGCGAGGATCAGGGACCCAGGCCTCAACGTCCGATAGTCAGTCTATATCAAAACCCCACACTTAGCACGGCGAGATCAATCGTTTCCCTGTATGCCGGCCATCGAATCGCTCAATGAGACGCAGGTCTCACCAAGCCTTCCTGCATCGGTCGGCACGACGAGAACGACCCTCAGCGCGAGCCCACCTGAAGGACTGCCACGCGACCCGAGGCACCCGAGGCATAGCACCGCCCGGCGACACACTGGACGGTGTCGAGCGAGCCTGCGTCGATAGGCGCCCAAGTGCGCCCGCCATCCCACGACACGTCCGATCCCGTCGGACCGACGGCGATCGCCGCGACGCCGGCCTTCGGCCCGCCGACCGCGGCGAAGGACGCGCCGGATCGATAGCCGCCCGGGGCGGTCTGGGGCAGCGACCAGGTCCGACCGCCGTCTGCGGTCCAGGCCGCGATCGCGTCGCGCGAGTCCGGTGCCAGATAGTCACCGCCGACGACGACCCCGCGGCGCGCGTCCAGGAAGCGCACCGAGAAGATGCCCGCCGATCCGGAGGCGGCGACAGGGGTGTCGACGACCGACCACGAGGCGCCACGGTCGTCGGAGAGGAATACCCGCGCCCGGTCGGCTCCTCCGGTGCCGATCGCCAGTCGCCCACCCACCCCTGCCGACAGGCAGGTGCCGGATCCCGCGAAGTAGTACTCGGTGGCCAACGGCGTGGGGGCGGCCGAGGTGTCGACCGGGGTCCAGGTGTGTCCGCCGTCCGTCGTGGCCTTGAGGGTGAGGACTCCCCCCACCGGGTCGCTGACGACGACCCCGCGGGAGCGGTCGGTGAAGGCCATGCAGTCGTAGAACCCCAACGGATCGGTCATCCGGTCCGCCTCGACCCAACTCGCGCCGCCGTCGTCGGTGACGTAGATCCGCGATTCCTCGCCGGAGCCGACCGTCATCGCCACCGCGTGCGACGCCGAGGTCGCTTCGATGTCGCGGAACTGCAGGGCAGCCGCCGCGGTCGGTCCCACCGAAGCCCAGGTCGCGCCGCCGTCGACCGTGCGCAGGATGGTGCCGTCATAGCCGGCTGCCCAGACGACCTCGCGGGAGACGACGGCCAGGCCGCGCAGGCGCGCGGTCGATCCCGTGGAGAGGTCCTGCCAGGCCAGGCTCGCGGCCGGCGCGCCCTCCGCCGTGAGCGGGATGGAGGGCGCGGCCGGGGCCGCGGTGGCCGGCATACCGGCGTATGCCGTGAGGCCGAAGGTGAGGGCGCATGCGGCGCCGAGTGCGGCGCGGGAGATTCGCATCATGAGCGGACGCTACGCCGCGGCGGCCCGCCTGACCAGGTCTAGCCTCAGGACGGCATCGAGAAGGTGCCGACCTCGGCAGCCGGGGGCGCCTCGACGGTGATCGGGGCACCGAAGTCCGAGTAGGTCACCTGGACATTGCCCTCCGGGGTCGTCACCGACATCTTGGTGGGCCGGTCCTGGGCGTCCATCCAGATGTCGACGCTCTGCGGGGCGGCACTCGCCGTGCCCGTGCTCGCAGCCGGGGCCGCGGTCAGACCGGTCAGCTTGTAGTGGGTGACGCCATTGGTGGTGTCGACGACGGCGACCTTGGCCCCGGCATACATGTCGATCTGGGCGCGCACGTCACCGGACTGCTTGAGCGTCGGAGCCATTTGCTTGCTGAATGCGTCGGTGCCGTTGGGGTCGATCTTCACCCAGGTCTTGCCGCCGATCGCTGCGGCCGGCAAGAGCCCCTTCATGTACATGATGCCGCCGATGCTGCGGACCTCGACCGACTTACCCATGACCGTCATGGTGGCCTTGGTGTCCATGTGGTCGCCCTTGACGACGAACTCGGTCGAGCCCTCCATCGCGCCAGAGGCCGCCGCGCTGCTCATGCCCGACATCGTCATGACGGCCTTGCCGCTGCCCGCCTTGGTGAGCCCATCGTTGAGCCGCTGGGCCAGCACCTTGCCGTCGGTGATGGCGATGACCGCAGCAGTGGTCGGCGCTGCGGCACTGGCACCCGTGGCCGGGGCGGTCGCAGTGCCGCTGCCGCCTCCGCACCCGGCGAGGGCAAGGACTGCGGCGAGGGCGAGCGGGCTGAACGAGGTGAGCTTCACGGCATACTCCCGAGGTGGTGGTGACGACAACGCCCCACGCTAGTGCTTAGCACCCACCGAACCGCCGAGATCCCGGACATACGCCCCGAAATGTCGGCAAATGCCTCGCGCCCGGCCCCGTGGTGACGGGGCCGGGCGCGAAATGTGCCGTCGGCGGCGAATCAGGACTCGTCGTCGGAGAGCAGGTTGCGGGTGCGGGCCGGGTCCAGCGGGATGCCGGGGCCCATCGTCGTGGCCATGGTGGCCTTCTCGACGTAACGGCCCTTGGAGGCCGACGGCTTGAGCCGCAGCACCTCTTCGTAGGCGGCCGCGTAGTTTTCCACCAGCGCCTTCTCATCGAAGCTCACCTTGCCGATGATGAAGTGCAGGTTGGCGTGCTTGTCGACGCGGAACTCGATCTTGCCGCCCTTGATCTCGGTGACGGCCTTGGCCACGTCCATGGTGACCGTGCCGGTCTTCGGGTTGGGCATGAGGCCACGCGGGCCGAGCACCTTACCGAGCCGACCCACCTTGCCCATCATGTCCGGGGTCGCGACGACGGCGTCGAAGTCCAGCCAACCGCCCTGGATCTTGGCCAGCAGGTCGTCCGACCCGACGTAGTCGGCGCCGGCCTCACGAGCCGCGTCGGCCTTGTCGGCGTTGGCGAAGACCAGCACGCGCGCGGTCTTGCCCGTGCCGTGCGGAAGGTTGACCGTGCCGCGGACCATCTGGTCGGCCTTGCGGGGGTCGACCCCGAGCCGCAGGGCGACCTCGACGGTGGCGTCGTATTTGGTGGAGGAGGTCTCCTTGGCCAGCCGCACCGCCTCGAGCGGCGCGTAGAGCTTGCCCGGGGTGATCTTCTCCGCGGCGGCCTGGTAGGACTTGCTGCGCTTCATTGCTGCTCCTTACTGCGGGGTGGAGTGTGGTTGACGGGCCCGCGCGAGGCCCTCCCACGCACGGCATACCAGGTGGTATGCCGTGTTTGTTCTGGTATGCCGGATGGCTGGCTGATCAGCACGAGCCGATCAGTGTGAGCCGATCAGTAGCCCTCGGTGGTGATGCCCATCGACCGGGCGGTGCCGGCGATGATGCGGGCGGCCATCTCGATGTCGTTGGCGTTGAGGTCTTCCATCTTCTGCTGGGCGATCTCACGGATCTGGTCAGCGGAGAGCTTGGCGACCTTGGTCTTGTGCGGCTCGGAGGAGCCCTTGGCGACGCCAGCGGCCTTCTTGATGAGCTCGGCGGCCGGCGGGGTCTTGGTGACGAACGTGAACGAGCGGTCTTCGTAGACCGTGATCTCCACCGGGATGACGTTGCCGCGCTGGTGCTCGGTGGCCGCGTTGTAGGCCTTGACGAACTCCATGATGTTGACACCGTGCTGACCGAGCGCGGGGCCGACCGGCGGTGCCGGGGTCGCGGCGCCGGCGTTGATCTGCAGCTTGATAAACCCGGTGATCTTCTTCTTCTTGGGGGGCATGAGCCTCTTCCTTCGTTGTGGGCCGACGCCGTGGGCGATGACCCGGTTGCAGTGTCGGTCGTGGGTTCACGACCGGCGGGTTTCCTTCGATCAGATCGGCAGCCTCAGAGCTTGGCGACCTGGCTGAAGGAGAGTTCGACAGGTGTCTCGCGACCGAAGATCGACACGAGGACCTTGAGCTTCTGGGTGTCGGGGTTGATCTCGGAGATCGTCGCCGGCATGGTCTCGAACGGACCTTCCATGACCGTGACGGACTCGCCGACCTCGAAGTCGACCAGACGCACGTCCTTGGGCTTGCTGCCCGATCCGGCCCCACCGGCCGCCGCAGCCCCGGCCGCCGGGGCCAGGTCGGGGGCAAGCATGCCGTAGACCTCGTCGAGGGTCAGCGGAATGGGCTGGTGGGCGTTGCCGACAAAACCGGTGACGCCAGGGGTATGCCGGACGGCACCCCAGGATTCGTCGGTGAGGTCCATCCGGACGAGGACATATCCGGGCATCCGCACCCGCCGCACGAGCTTAGGCTGACCGCCCTTGATCTCGCGGACCTCCTCCATGGGGACTTCGATCTCGAAGATGTAGTCCTCCATGTTGAGGCTAACGATGCGGGTCTCGAGGTTGGCCTTGACCCGGTTTTCGTAACCGGCGTAGGAGTGGATGACATACCAGTCTCCGGGCTTGGCCCGCAGCGTCGCCTTGAACTCGGCGACCGGGTCGATGGCAGCGTCCTCGTCAGCCTCGGCGGCGAGGGCAGACTCCTGTGCCGCGGGCTCGGCGGCTTGCGCGTCGCGCCGAGAGTCGGCGAGCGCTGCGTCGAAGACGTCGTCCTGGTCGGACACGGTGAAGACCTCTTTCCTACGGGGCGAAGCGAACGTTCAGGCGGCGCTGATCAGGTGCCGGCGAAGACCAGCAGGATCAGCCGGTGGAACAGGAAGTCCAGCCCCGAGACGATCGCCATGATCGCCAGCACGAAGAGGATGACGACGATCGTGTAGTTGAGCAGCTCGGAGCCGGTGGGCCGCACGACCTTGCGCAACTCGTCAATGATCTGGCGCACGAAGAGCGCGATCGCCGCGAACAGTCGGCTGACCGGGTTACCCGGGGCCGACCGCTTCTGGGTGGCCCGGCTCCCGGTCTTCGCGGTGCTGGACTCGGTCACGCGATCGATCCTTCACTCGTAACGGTATGGACGGGATGTCCGTGGACTGTCGCAACCTCTGTCCAGCGGCAAGGCCACCGGTGTCGGGCTACACCAGCAGGGCAAGAGGGACTCGAACCCCCAACCGCCGGTTTTGGAGACCGGTGCTCTACCAATTGAGCTATTGCCCTTCACCCGGATGGGGATCCGGGGGCGTCGCTTCGGGCATGCCGGAGCATGGCCGCGAGAGCAACCGAAGACCCAGCATACGGGACGTCCCGCATCGGGGGAAACCGGAGGAAAATCCCCGCAGTTCGGTCCGGCTCCTGACGGTCGCGACCGGAGTGCGGACGGCTGCCACACGGCATACCGCAGCAATGGGAGCATGGACGCCGTGACGGATCCCACGTTCGCCCCCCGCCGAGTCTCACGCCGCATCGGCGCCATCGCCGAGAGCGCCACCCTGGCTGTCGACGCCAAGGCCAAGGCACTCAAAGCCCAAGGCCGGCCGGTCATCGGCTTCGGGGCCGGTGAGCCCGACTTCCCGACGCCCGATTACATCGTCGAAGCGGCGGTCGAGGCCGCGCGCAATCCGGCGAACCACCGCTACACCCCCGCCGCCGGGCTGCCCGAGTTGCGTGAGGCGATCGCGGCCAAGACGCTGCGTGACACGGGTTACGACGTCAAGGCCTCGCAGGTGCTCGTCACCAATGGCGGGAAGCAGGCCGTCTACCAGGCCTTCGCGACGATCGTCGACCCGGGCGACGAGGTCATCCTCCCGGCGCCCTATTGGACGACCTACCCCGAGGCCATCGCGCTCGCGGGTGGCACGACGGTCGAGGTCTTCGCCGGCGAGGACCAGGGCTACCTCGTGACGGTCGACCAGCTCGAGGCCGCGCGCACCGAGCGCACCAAAGTGCTGTTGTTCTGCTCACCGTCCAACCCGACCGGCGCGGTCTACTCGCCCGAGCAGGTGCGTGAGATCGGGCGTTGGGCGCACGCCAACGGGATCTGGGTCATCACCGACGAGATCTACGAGCACCTCACCTATGACGGAGTGCGGGCAGCGAGTATGCCGGTCGAGGTACCAGAGCTCGCCGACACGTGCATCGTCCTCAACGGAGTCGCGAAGACCTATGCGATGACCGGGTGGCGGGTGGGCTGGATGATCGGCCCCGCCGATGTCATCGCGGCCGCGACCAACCTGCAGAGCCACCTGTCGAGCAACGTCAGCAATGTCGCTCAGCGCGCTGCCATCGCCGCGCTCACCGGCGACTTGTCGGTTGTCGAGGAGATGAAGACGGCCTTCGACCGGCGACGTCGGACCATGGTCGAAATGCTCAACGCCATTCCCGGCGTCGAATGCCCGACGCCGACCGGTGCGTTCTACTGCTACCCGTCGGTCAAGGGCGTGCTCGGCCAGACCATCCGTGGCTCTCGCCCGCTGACGTCGGCCGATCTCGCGGCGCTCATCCTCGACGAGGTGGAGGTCGCCGTGGTGCCCGGTGAGGCGTTCGGCCCGAGCGGCTATCTGCGGCTGTCCTACGCGCTGGGTGACGACGACCTGGTCGAGGGTGTCTCGCGCATTCAGTCGTTGCTCCGCGAAGCGCACTGACGCCGGCACAAGAGGCCGGTGGGCTGCACGCCCTGCCGCAGGCCCGTTCGCGGGCAGGTTCGCCGGAAGACCTTCCGACCCGCTGCACTTCACGACCCGCCTGGCCCGGGTATGCCGGCAAACCTTCCGACCCGCCGCACTTCACGACCCGCCCCACCCGGGTATGCCGGCAAACCTTCCGACCCGCCGTACTGCCGGCCGGCAAACCTTCCGACCCGCCGTAGAACGCGAACGCCCCCCGCCTCGAACGAGCCCGCTGTGGATAAGTTCCGACGTCATCCACCGTGAGCGGGCAGGCTTGCTGGCATGAGCCGTGATCAGCTACCGGGCCGCCCGTTCCGTGGCCGCGATGCCCACCTCTATGGCGTGCCGTCGGTCGAATCTCGCGCCGTCGCCAGAGTTCTGCGTGGCGTCTACGTCGCGACCCACGTCCAGGTCGACATCAAGGTCAGAGCCGAGGCCCTGCTGCTCGTAGCACCAGCCGGCGCGGCGGTCGCACGGCATACGGCTGCCGCATTGTGGGGCGGAGTCGTCCCGTATGTTGCCGAGTTGCACCTCGTCATCCCCGATAACCGGCGAATGACACGCAGCGGCGTCGTGGTGCACCGGTCCCGGAACATGACCCGTGTGACGGCCGTCGGAGGCTTGCGCCTGACGGATCCGATCCGCACCTTCCTGGAGTTGGGTGATCTGGGGCTGGTCGACCTGGTGGTCCTTGGCGATTCGCTGGTGCGACGCACCCTGGTCACGCCCACTGAGTTGATCGAGGCAGCGCGCGAATACCGCGGTCCGAGGGCGGCGATGGTGCGACGTGCTGCCGGCCTGGTGCGCAGTGACGTCGACTCACCGATGGAGACTCGCTTGCGCCTGCTTGTCGTCCTCGCGGGGTTGCCCGAGCCTCGGGTCAACGTGCTGCTTCGCGACGCCTCGGGCCGAGTCGCGTACCGCCTCGATCTGGGCTTCGAGCGGTGGAAAGTCGCGCTTGAGTACGACGGCCGACACCATGCCGTCGACGGAGCTCAGTGGCGCGGCGACATCTCACGGCGGGCCGACCTCGACGACTGGGGATGGCGTTCGGTCGTGGTCATCTCCGACGGCATCTTCACCGAGCCGGAACGAACTCTTGAGCGCGTCGTCGCTGCACTCCGCCACGCCGGGGCCGCCGGGGTGCGCATGCGATCGACCGAGTGGCGACGCCACTTCCCCGGCCGTCGAGCTGCCTGAGGCCGACTTTCACGGCGAGTCGGAAGGTTTCCCGGCATACCCCGGGTCGGAAGGTTTCCCGGCATGCCGCGGCCCCGCGCGCCGTGAAGAACGGCGAGTCGGAAGGTTTCCCGGCATGCCGCGCCCCCGCGGGCCGTGAAGAACGGCGAGTCGGAAGGTTTCCCGGCATGCCGCGGCCCCGCGCGCCGTGAAGAACGGCGAGTCGGAAGGTTTCCCGGCATGCCGCGGCCCCGCGGGCCGTGAAGAACGGCGAGTCGGAAGGTTTCCCGGCATGCCGCGCCCCCGCGCGTCGTGAAGAACGGCGAGTCGGAAGGTTTCCCGGCATACCCCGGGGGTGACAGTGCGGCCCCCCCCCCCTTTTTTTGGCGGCGGGTTGGTTTTCCCCCGCCCCCCGCGGCCCCCCGCGCGGCGTGGGCCGGCGAGTCGGAAGGTTTCCCGGCACACCAGCGCCCCCACGCCAGCCGCCGTCAACGGGGCCGTCCCGTGAGGTTCGGCACCAGTACCGCAGCCGGTGACGCGTTCACCTCCTGAGGCGGAAGTGGCAGAGTTGCCACATGAGCACCGACGACCTTGCCAACGACCGAGAGAGCATTGGCGACGACCTGGAGGTGTGGTCGGTCGACGACGAGACCCAACTGCAACCGGGTGACACCCTCATCGACCGGGGCGTCGACGACGTGCTCGATGAGGGCTACTCCCCACCCGATCGTCCACGGGGCGCCTATGCCTACGGCACGACCGCCTACGAGCAGAGCAGGCACGAGACGATCGAGCAGCGGATCCGCCAGGAAGAGCCCGACCCCTACACGGCATACGGCGCTCCCGACGACGAGTCCGGCGAGCGCGCCCGCAGCCTCGAGCGGATCGGCGGCGACGACCCCGACGCGATCTTTGCCGAAGAGGACTTCATCGGCGAGGCGGGACGGCGCCGCAGCGGTCGGCTCGTGGCGGCGGGCGAGGATGGCGATGACGCCTTCGAAAACGACGTGTATGCCGGTGACGTCGGCATCGACGGCGGTGCCGCATCGGCCGAAGAGGCTGCCATGCACATCATCGACACCGAGGACGATCTCGACTGAGCGCTCCCGCGCCACCAGCCCGGCCAATCGACCGACTCCCCAAGGCCCACCTGCACCTGCACTTCACCGGGTCGATGCGGCTGCACACCCTCGCGGAGCTCGCCGCCGAACAGGGCATCCGGCTGCCAGAGGCGCTGACCTCGCACTGGCCGCCCCACCTGCACGCCACTGACGAACGCGGCTGGTTCCGATTCCAGCGGCTCTACGACATGGCGCGAGCGTGTGTCCGAGGCGAGGCTGCGTTGCGCCGCATCGTCCGGGAGGCCGCCCAGGACGATGCTGCGGAGGGGTCGCGCTGGCTCGAGTTGCAGGTCGACCCGACCTCGTATGCCGGTCCGGTCGGGGGCATCACCCCGGCGTTGGAGATCATCCTCGACGAGGCCGCCGCCGCCTCGCGCGCCACCGGCACAGGAGTCGGCATCGTCGTCGCAGCCTCGCGGATCCGCCACCCCCTCGACGCTCGCGTGCTCGCACGCTTGGCGGCTCGGTATGCCGGTGACGGCCCCGGGTCTGTGGTGGGCTTCGGCCTGTCCAACGATGAACGCCGCGGGGTCACGACCGAGTTTGCCGCTGCATTCGCCATCGCCCACCGGGCCGGTCTGGCGTCGGTCCCGCACGCCGGGGAACTGCTCGGACCGGCCGCGGTGCAGCAGACGCTCGGGTCGCTGCGGCCGGACCGGATCGGCCATGGGGTGCGGGCCGTCGAGGACCCCCGGGTGCTCGAGGAGCTCGCCCACTCCGGAGTCACGCTGGAGGTGTGTCCCGGCAGCAACGTCGCGATGGGGGTCTTCGCCGATCCGTCCGAAGTGCCGCTGCGCGCGCTGGTGGAGCACGGCATACCCATCGCGTTGGGGGCCGACGACCCGCTGCTGTTCGGGTCGCGGCTGGTCGCCCAGTACGAACTGGCGCGCGGGCAGCTGGGCTTCAGCGACCTCGAGCTGGCCGCGCTCGCGAGCCAGTCGCTGGCGGCCAGCCGAGCCCCGCAGAGCGTGCGCGCCGCCGCTGCACACGACACGGCAGCCTGGCTGTCGACCTAAGGTGGAGGACATGAGTGCCCTCCAGCGTGCCGACTTCCCCGAGGGTTTCAGCTTCGGAGTGGCCACCGCGGCCTACCAGATCGAGGGTGCGGTCACCGCCGATGCACGGGTCCCCTCGATCTGGGACACCTTCACCGCGTCCCCCGGCACGATCGAGAACGGCGACACCGGCGAGCAGGCCTGCGACCACTACCACCGCTATGCCGAGGACGTCGCCGACATGCGCGATCTCGGGATCGACGCCTACCGATTCTCGATCGCCTGGCCTCGGATCCTGCCCCCCGGCGGGCGGCCCAACAGCGCCGGCATCGCGTTCTACGACCGGTTGCTCGACGAGCTCCTCGCGGCCGGGATCGCCCCTTGGGCGACGCTCTACCACTGGGATCTGCCCCAGTCCCTCGAGGACGAGGGCGGCTGGGCGGCACGCGACACGGCATACCGCTTTGCCGAGTATGCCGGTGTGGCAGCGCAGGCTTTCGGCGACCGGATCTCGCACTGGATCACACTCAACGAGCCCTGGGTCAGCTCCTTCCTCGGCTACGCCTCGGGGCTGCACGCGCCAGGGCGCACCGACCACGCGGCGGCCTTGGCTGCGGCCCACCACCTCATGCTCGGCCACGGCCTGGCGCTGCAGTCCCTGCGCGCCGCCCGTCCCGCGGCCCACGTCGGCATCACGCTCAACCTCACCCACGTCGAGGGTCCGGACGACCGGCCCCTGCATGCCGAGGCGATCCGGCGTGCCGACGCCATCACCAACCGGATCTTCCTCGATCCGCTGCTGCGCGGTCGTTACCCCGCGGACATGCTCAGCGACACCGCCCACGTGACCGACCACAGCTATGTGCTCGAGGGCGACCTCGAGATCATCAGCGGGACCATCGACTTCCTCGGCGTCAACTACTACTCGCCGCTCGTGGTCACCTCCGGCGCTTACCCCGGCTCGGCAGCCATCGGGATCGCCGACCGACGTCGACCGCGCAGCGGGATGGGCTGGGAGATCGACCCCGGCGGCCTCACCAAGACCCTCACCCGAGTGACCCGTGACTATGGCCCACTGCCGCTCGTCGTCACCGAAAACGGTTCGGCCTGGCCGGATGTCGTCAGCGACGACGGAGCCGTCCACGATCCCGACCGGACGGCATACCTGGTCGCGCATCTGCGCGCTTGCCTCGACGCGATCACCGAAGGCGTCGACCTGCGCGGCTACTTTGCCTGGTCGCTCATGGACAACTTCGAGTGGTCGCACGGCTATGCGCAACGTTTCGGCCTGGTGCACGTCGACTTCGCCACTCAGCGCCGCACCCGCAAGGACAGCGGAGACTGGTATGCCGGGTTCCTCACCACCGGGCGTGCGGCGACCATGCGGGAGGCCTCCCGATGATCGCCGGTCGTACCACCGCCGCACAGGCTTGCGGGCTGCTGGTTGTCGTGCTGTTCGGCGGCGTCGTCGCCTGCTCAAACTCCTCGGCCACGCCGGGAACGGCTTCGGTCGGCTCGAGCGCCCCAGCCCCTAGCGGGACGGCCGCGACCAGCGACCCGACATCTTCTGCCACCGCCTCCGACGCCGCCAGCCCCACCCCACCCGCGGCAACGACGACGAGCACGGCCCTCGCGACGAGCACGGCCACCGGCGAGGAGGCCGCGCCGCCGCCCGGAGCGGTGGCGCTGCCCACGGAGTTCGTGACCGTCGCCAAGACGATCAAAGACCCCACCGTCGGTCACACGATCACGGTGACGAAGCTGGCGCGCAATGTTTCCTGGCCCGAGGGGCAGCGCGCCCAGTCGGCTGCGTTTGAGCTGGTCATGATCGAGATGAAATGGACGGCGGGCACCACCTACAGCGCGCCGATCCGCACCATCGACTTCGCCGTGATCACCGGCTCGGCCTATCCCAACCGCCCCGACGCGATCCTCGACCCGGCGCTCGTCGCCGCCGGCTGGACCAAGCTGCCCGACCAGTTGACCGCCGGCCAGGAAACCACCGGCTGGATGGTCTTCAAGGTCGACCCCAAGAACGCTCCGACGATGCGGCTGGAATACACCCGGCCGACACTCAAGGTGCTCGACACCAACAAGACTCTCGCCAAGAAGGTTTACCCCCTGCCGCTCGTCGGCTGACCCAGCACGGCTGCCTCAGAGGGTGAGTCCCACGAGCACGGGTTCGTTGACGAGAGTCACCCCGAATGCCCGCTGCACCCCGTCGCGCACCTCGCGCGCGAGCGAGACGAGCTGCGCCGCGGTCGCTCCCCCGCGATTGGTGACGGCGAGGGTATGCCGTGTGGACAGTGCCGCCGGCCCCGGCATCCCGTATCCCTTGCCATACCCTGCCCGCTCGATGAGCCACGCTGCGCTGAGCTTTACCAGGGGATCACCGGCCACCGCGCTGGCCGGCCAGCGCGGCATACCCTCAAGGGCCTGCGCCCCGAGCCGAGCCGCGATGCGGGCTTGCACATCGGGCCAGTCGCGTTCTGGGACAAGCGGATTAGTGAAGAATGAGCCGCAACTCCAGGTGTCATGGTCGCTCTCGTCGAGGACCATCCCACGCGCCCGACGCTGAGCCAGCACAGCGTCGCGCGCGTGCGACATCGGCACCCGCTCCCCCAGCGAGATCCCGAGCTGACCGGCCAGATCGGCGTAGCGGATCGGCGCGCTGAGGTCGGCGAGCCGAAGCTGAAAGAGCACGTCGAGCACGACCAACCGGCCGCGCGCGGCCTTGAGGATCGACTCGCGATACCCGAAGCGCAGATCGGCGGCCGTCAGGGTGCGCACCTGCTCGAGGGTGCGATCCCACACCCGGACGGCAGCGATGGTGTCGGCGACCTCCTGGCCGTAGGCCCCGACGTTCTGCACCGGTGTCGACCCCACCCGCCCGGGGATCCCCGCGAGGGCCTCGACGCCCGACCAACCCGCCGCAACGGCATACCCGACGAAGTCGTCCCAGACCTCACCGGCCGCGACCCGCACGGACGCGCCGCTGCAGGAGTCGAGCGACTCGACGGTGATGCCCGTGCTGCGCACGAGCACGACGGTGCCGCGGAAGCCCGCGTCGCTCACCAGGAGGTTGGAGCCCCCCGAGATGACCAGCACGGGTTCGTCGGCGTCGTCGACCTCGCGCACGGCGTCGACGAGCTCATCGGTGGATTCGGCGACGACGAGCCGGTCCGCCGGGCCACCGACCCGGATGGTCGTGAGCGGGGCGATGAGTGCGGTCTCGGATTCCTGCATCGGGGGTCAGTCCAGCACGACGGTGGCCAACGCCCGACCGAGCACCTTGGCCCCCTCGCAGACCGCGCTCAGCTCGACCGTCACCTCGCGAGTGTCGGGGTCGACCGCCGTGACCTTGCCGCCCAGCACCACCTCGGCACCCGTGTCATACGGCACGACGACCGGGCCGACGAACTTCGTCGTATAGCGAGCGACCCGGCCGGGGTCTCCGACCCATTCGGTGAGCAGGCTGGCGGCAGCACCCATAGTGAACATCCCGTGGGCGATGACATCGGGCAGCCCGACCGACCGGGCGAAGCGCTCGTCCCAGTGAATGGGGTTGCGGTCCAGCGACGCTCCCGCGTAACGCACGAGCATCGCTCGGTCGACCTGGAGCACTCGCTCTGGCAGCAGGTCCCCCTTGGCCACGTCGGCGGCGCGGCGGATCGGGGTCATGGCTGCTCTCCTCTCACGACGAGCATCGAGGTCGACGTGCACACCGGCTCGTCGGCGACGGTGAGTTCAGTGCGCGTGGTCACCATGGCGTTGCCCGCGACCAATTTGACGGCGTCGACATGCAGGACGCCGATCACCTCGTCGCCTGCCGTCAGCGGCCGGTGGTGGACGAAGGTTTGCTGACCGTGGACCACCCGGGAGAAGTCGACGCCCATCTGCGGATCGGCGACGAACTGGGCGTCGCACTGCTGGGCGATGAGCACGGCGAAGGTCGGCGGTGCGATGACGTTGCGATAGCCGAGGGCGCGAGCGGCAGCCGGATCGACGTGGGCGGGATCGCCGGCTCCGACCGCCTCGGCGAACTCACGGATCTTGGCGGCGCTCACGCCGTAGGGCGCGGTGGGCGGATAGACCCGCCCCGCAGACTGCTCGTTGACCGGCATACCGGAACCCTAGAACACCTGCGAGGCCGGCGGCGCAGCTCGACCGACACCCCGGCTTGCCCTGCTGGCGCAAACCGCGGATGAGAAAACGAGGAAGCCCCGACCATCGGTCGGGGCTTCCTCGAGTGGTGCGATCAGGCCTTGCGGCTCGGCAGAACTGCGAGCGAGGCGATGCACGGAGTGTTCTTGAAGTCGTTCTGGTAGAGCTTGAAGAGCTTGCGCATGGTGGTTCCCCCTATGGGTCCTCAGGCCGCGGCCCTGGTGGCTCACGACTCGTGGCGCAAGTGTCTGAGTCGTTACCGACTCATTCACCTTGTGTTCACTTGTGTCAGTCTAGCTGTTCATCTCGCGATGTGCAACTTCTTCATAATACTGACTGATGACCCACTGTCAAGGGCACTTCGTCGTAACTTCGACCGTACAGCGTGTCATCGCGATGAACAGATGGCGACATCAGGGCATTCCCGGATCGTCGAGCTTCTGTAGAAGTTTCTTCCGGGGTTCGCGATCGGGCAGCCCATGACAGCACAAAACCCGCCACCCCATGGGGGCAGCGGGCTTCGGTGAGCCGCTTGGTCGCGTGCGGACCGGCGGCGCGGGAGTCGGCCGACGTCGGCGACGCTCAGCGGGTCTCGCGGTGCTCCGTGTGCTTGCCGCACTTGGGGCAGAACTTGTTCATCTCGAGCCGGTCGGGGTCGTTGCGCCGGTTCTTCTTGGTGATGTAGTTGCGGTCCTTGCACTCCGTGCAGGCCATGGTGATCTTCGGCCGGACATCGGTCGTCTTGCTGGCCACGGGGCTCCCTGCTCTCGCTCACTGGGCACGAACTGCTCGTGCGGCTTCGGTCTCGTGCCACATCGCTCGGGCGCGAGGCAACGCTCAAGGATACGGGACCTCAGGGGGTGCCCTGCAAATCCCGTCCCGCGGCGCCGTTGGCACGTGGTAGCGGGAGCGGGGCTCGATCCCGCGACCTCACGATTATGAGTCGTGCGCTCTGACCAACTGAGCTATCCCGCCGCGACCCCGGTGCAGCCGCACCCTGGGGTCGGCCGCGGCTGGGAGTCAGAGCCCCAATAGGGAATCGAACCCTAGACCTTTTCCTTACCATGGAAACGCTCTGCCGACTGAGCTATTGGGGCCCAGGCGCCGTGCTCGCACGGGTGCCTGGTGCACCGCAGAGAGTACACGTTCGCCCGGCAGACTCAGAAATCAGCGCCCCGTGTGGCGCCTCGCCCGGTCCACGGCATACCCCCCGGGGCATCTCGCCGTTTCCCGTACCATGGCCGATATGCCGTGGATCGCCTTGCCGCTCGGAGCCCTCACCGGGGTCGTGATGGGTGCCCTCGGTGGCGGCGGAGCGATTCTCACCATCCCGGTCCTCATCTATGTGTTGGGGCAGTCGCCGCACGAGGCGACCACATCGTCCCTGGTCATCGTCGGGCTGAGCGCGCTCGCGGCGACGATCGGACACCTGCGGGCCGGCCGAGTGCGGGTCGCCGACGCCATGATCCTGGCCGTCGTGGGATCGCTCGGCACGTATGCCGGTTCGGCCGCCTCGGCGGCCGTCGACCAACGGATCCTGCTCGTGCTGCTCGCCGCCCTGCTGGCCGTCGTCGCTGCGCTCATGCTGCGGCCGACTCCCGCCGGCCTGGGGTCCGAGCCGACCATCGCCCCAGTCGGCGGCGCGAGCCACTGGCGACGGATGAGCGGACTGGCGATAGGGCTCGGAGCCCTCACCGGATTCTTCGGAGTCGGTGGCGGTTTCGCCATCGTCCCAGCCCTCACCCTGGTGTTGGGCTACCCCATGGCCACCGCCGTGGGCACGTCGTTGCTCGTCATCACCCTCAACAGCGCGACAGCCTTTATCTCGCGGCTCGGGCAGGGCGTGCAGCTCGACGGGCCGCTGCTGGTCACCTTCACGGCCGGAGCGATCCTCGGCAGCCTGCTCGGCGGGTATGCCGGGCGGCGCGCCTCCCCCGCCGTGCTCAAGCGAGGCTTTGCGACGTTGCTGTTTGTTGTGGCGGCATACATGCTCGTCTCTGCGATCGTGCACCGGTAGGACCCGCAGCGCTGCGCCACCGAGGCCGCTGCGATCGGACCTGGGGCGTGCCTGCGCCGGGCGCGGGGAACCGCGTAGATTGTCCGCACGTCTTGGTGAGGAAAGCCCAGGGAGAGAAGACACGATGACCGACCAGCCCACGACCGGGTCCTTCCAGGACGCCGCTGCCGCCGTCACCCCGCTCGCACCGCCGGCTCCGTCGGTAGAACTGCGGCTGGAGGCTCCTGCCCCAGCCGCAACTCCGGTGAGCACGACGGCGGCCCCCCGGATGGCCCCCGCGGTCCCCGAGGCGGCGCTGCCGGGCCTGGACGCCAAGGTCGAGTCCTACGTCACCTCGCTGCTCACCGCAGCCCCCAAGTCGCCGCAGTTCGAGGCCAAGGCCAACGACGTGCGCCTCATGGGCGACGAGGACATCCGCCGCGCGGCAGAGTCGAGCAACCGGCTGCTCAAGTCACCGGTCCGGGCGTTGCAGGAGGGCGGGCTGTCCGAGGGCGGCAAGATCGGTAAGACCCTGCTGGACCTGCGGCGCACCGTCGAAGACCTCGACCCGAGCCAGGCGACCGGGGTCAAGAAGGTCCTCGGGATGATCCCGTTCGGCGACAAGATCACCGACTACTTCCGCAAGTACCAATCGGCACAGAGCCACCTCGACGGCATCCTCAACTCCTTGCGCCAAGGCCAGGACGAGCTGCAGAAGGACAACGCCGCCCTCAACCTGGAGAAGCAGAACCTCTGGGACGCCATGGGCCGGCTCAACCAATACGTCTACATCGCCGAGCGGCTCGACGCGAAGCTCGCCGCGCACATCGCGACTCTGGAGCTGTCCGACCCCGAAAAGGCCAGCTCGCTCAAGCAGGACGTCCTGTTCTACGTGCGCCAGAAGCACCAAGACCTGCTCACCCAACTCGCCGTGTCGATCCAGAACTACCTGGCCCTGGACATCACGATCAAGAACAACATCGAGTTGATCAAGGGTGTCGACCGGGCCTCGACGACGACCGTGTCGGCGCTGCGCACCGCGGTGATCGTCGCCCAGGCCTTGGGCAACCAGAAGCTCGTCCTCGACCAGATCACCGCCCTCAACACGACGACCTCGGGGCTCATCCAGTCGACCTCCGAGATGCTCCGCGACAACTCGGTGCGCATCCAGGAGCAGGCGGCCTCCTCGACGATCGGCATCGAACAGCTGCAGAACGCGTTCGCGAACATCTACCAGACCATGGACGCCATCGACACCTTCAAGGTGCAGGCCCTGGACACCATGGCCGCGACGATCGGCACCCTGGAGAACGAGGTCACCAAGTCACGCGCCTACCTCGAGCGGGCCAACCGCGCCAACCCCACCGTCGCCATGGGCTCGCTCGACATCGGTCGATAGGCCGATGGGCATCGGGGACTGGCTGTTCGGCGGCAAGCCGGAGGCACCCGCACCCCCGGTGCGGCGTGCCCCCACGGCCGCCGACCTGCTGGAATCGGTCGCGCGGGTCGAGCAGACCGCGCGCGATGCCAAGGTGCCGGCGCTGGTGCTCTCGCGGCTGCTGCGGGTGACCGGAATCGTCCGCGAGACCATCCCCCGGCTCGACCGGGTCGGAACCTCAAGCCTGCAGGGCTACAGCGTCATGGCGACCGCAACGGACTACCTCCCCGAGGCGCTCGGCGGCTATCTGCGCCTGCCCCGCCACTGGGCCGACACCCGCCCGGTCGACCGCGGCAAGACCTCACTGATGATCCTCGTCGACCAGCTCGACCTGCTCGCCGCGACGATGGACAAGGTCTTCGACGCCATCAACCGAGCCGATGCCGAAGCGCTCGTGGTCCACGGCCGGTTCCTCCAGGAGAAGTTCGGGCACGCCTCGACCGGCGGCGAGCTCGCGCTCGGTCCCAACGCTCCAGTCCCCGCGATGCCACCGGGGCCGCCTGGCCCACCGGCCGCAGGAGAGACAGCCGGTATGCCGTCCAGCTCACCTCCGCCGCAGCCGGACATCCGACTGCAACCACCCATCGGCCGTTGACCGGCGTCGACGCGCGGCGGCTGGAGGTGGCTGCACCCTGGCTGACCTCGTAGATTGGGGTCTCGGAGCGGGAACGACCAGGGGACTCCCCGATGGCCTGGTCCCCAGGTGTGGAGGAGGATCACGGGCATGTCGCAATTGCGCACGGCGGTCGACGCCCTGGTCACGGTCGCCGAGCAGGCCGGCATACCGGCCGAGGCGGCCCGCGAAGAGGCGATGAGCTTCGCTGCCGCGATCGCCGAGGCCGCCCCCCGGGCGGCTGCGGATTGGGCTGCAGCCCAGGCAGATTCGGGTGGCTTAGCCGGCTCTGAGGCACACCAGATCCACACCGCCTTCTTCGACGCAGCCTCCCGCGGCCGACGCTTCCGAGTCGGCGCGACGACGCTGCTGCGCCACCTGCTCGACACCGCGAGCGCGCACGCCACGGCATACGCGACAGCCCTGACCGACGTGGCCTCCGCCGCGGCGTCACTCGGGGAGCCGACCATGCGGGTAACCGCGACCGCGGCAGGCGCGGCGGCGGCACAACTGCAGGCCGCCTCGCCGACCGGCGGCGCACCGCCCGACGCGCGCTCGCTCCCCCCGTGGCCCGCGACAGCCGGTATGCCGCCCGTCTGGCCCACGCCGACACTGTCGCCGCTGCCCGGCGACGGATCGCCCCGGACTGACGGGGCAACCAACGGGACCGGCCCGGCCGCCGCCCCGGTTGCGACTGCCGGAAATGGCAGCCCAGCACCGGCTCCCGAGGTGCCGGCCGAGCCGGTCAAGTCCCTCGACGAGCTGCTTGCCGAGCTCGACGCCATGATCGGCCTCGAGCGCGTCAAGCGCGAGGTGCACCAGCAGGTGGCCATGCTGCAGATCGACGCCAAACGCACGGCGGCCGGCCTCAAGAGCCCTGACCTCACCCGACACCTCGTCTTCGTCGGCAACCCCGGCACCGGCAAGACCACCGTCGCGCGCATGATCGGCGGCATCTACCGAGCGCTCGGGCTGCTGCCCACGGGTCAACTCGTCGAGGTCGATCGGTCCGAGCTGGTGGCCGGATACCTCGGGCAGACCGCCATCAAGACCGCCGAAACCTGCGCCAAGGCCTATGGCGGGGTGCTGTTCATCGACGAGGCCTACTCGCTCTCCGGCGACCAATACGGCCAGGAGGCGGTCAACACCCTGGTCAAGGAGATGGAGGACCACCGCGACGATCTCGTGGTCATCGTGGCCGGCTATCCCGACCCCATGGTCGTCTTCGTCGCCCAGAACCCGGGGCTGGCCAGCCGCTTCAAGACCGTCATCGAGTTCGAGGACTACAGCAACGACGAGATCGTCGCCATCCTGCGCAAACTCGCGGCGGCGGGCGACTACGACGTCACCGACCCGGCGATCGCCTACTTCCGCGAGGTCCTGGCGGCCACCCCGCGTGACCAGTCCTTCGGCAACGGCCGTTTCGCGCGCAACCACCTGGAGAACGCCATCGCACGGCAGGCGTGGCGGTTGCATTCGGTGAGCGATCCCACCGAGGCGCAACTGCGCGAGTTGCTGGAGCAGGACTTCCGCAGTGACGAGGCCATCCACGAGGCCACCGAGGAATCCGCCGCCCCGGAGCCCACAGCAGCCTCACCCGCCTCGGTAGACCTGGTCGATATCGAACGCCCCGACCCGCAGCCGGACGCCCTCGCGCCGAGCCAAGCCGCCGAGCCCACTGACGCTTCCGACGCCACCGAGCAAGGAGACCAGGCATGAGTCAGCCCGCAGCTGCCGCCGCTCCCGCGCCCCCTCCGCGGGCCGGCAGCACGGCATACGGGGTCCCAGCGCCGGCAGTGCCCAGCGGCGCGCCCGCGCCCGGCCAGGCCCGACCCACCGGTATGCCGGTGCCGGCACCGACTCCCGGTCCCACGACCCGCAGCGGCGCCGACACCCCGACCCTGATGCGGCGGATCTCGCTGCTCGTCGCAACGGTGTGCACGGTCTTCGCGGTCGTCGGTGGCGTGACCCTGGTCGACAACCGCACGGCGCTGGGCCGGGCCGGCGCGAATGTCACGCAAGTCGTCACCGTCCAGTCGATCTACGGCGACCTGCTGCGGGCGGACGCCAACGCCACGAACGCTTTCCTCGTCGGCGGCTTGGAGAATGCCGCGCAGCGCGCCGACTACGAAGCTGCGATGGGTCGGGTGAGCGAAGCGATCGCTGCGGCAGCCGCGGCGCAGCCGGCCGACGCCACGGCGCTGGCGGCGCTCAACGGCCTGGTCACCGATTACGCGGCCGGCATCGAATCCGCGCGGGCCTACAACCGCGAGGGCCTGCCGGTGGGGGCGCAATACCTCAAGGTCGCCAGCACGACCCTGCGCGGGCAGGCCCTGCCCATTCTCGACAACCTCATCACAGCCAACCGTGACCGGGTCGGCGGCGAGATCGACGATGCCGGGTCGTCCTGGCCGCTCCTGGTCACCGGGCTACTGGCGCTCGGGGCGTTGGCCTGGGCAAGCGTCTGGCTCGCCGGTCGCACCCGTCGGCGGCTCAACTCAGGATTGGTGCTCGCGGCTGCTGCGGTTGTCGCCGCGCTGGTCACGGGGACCGCGTTCGCGATGTCGGCGGCATCAACGGCCCAACAGGTCCGTAACAACCGCGTCCAAGGGGCCCTCAGCCTCACGGCCATCCGCTCAGCGGCCTATGACGCCCGGTCCAACGAAAGCCTGGGCCTCATTGCCCGCGGTCAGGCTGCTCCTTATGAAGCCCAGGTCAAGCTCCGGCAGACCCAAATCTCGGCTGATTTCGAGCGCCTCGGCCGACTGACCTGGCCGGCGGGATCGGGGACGCTGAACGACGTCACGAATCCGTGGTCGGCCTACGTCGAGGCGCACAAGCTCGCGCGCAGTCTCGACGACAAGGGCGACTGGGACGGCGCAGTCGCCGCGGTCACCGGTGCCGCCGGAGGTCCCACCGTCACCTTCTCGGCCTTCGACAAGGCCTCGGCCGCGGCACTGGGGCAGTTCGACCAATCGTTGCAGCAGGAGATCAACGCACCCCAGGGCCAGCTCGCGTTCGCCGCATTCGCCACGGCGCTGCTCGGCCTGGGAGCCGCTGCCGCGACCCGGCGAGGTTTCGCGGCCCGGACCAAGGAGTACGAGTGACCAGGTTCCGCTCCGGATGGCCAGCCGCCCTCGCCCTCGTCGGCGTGCTGACCGCCTGCTCCACGGCATACGCTCCGACGCCGCTGCCCACCCCGGCTGCGAGCGCGGCCGCCACCACCTCGCCGGCCCCGACGACCGCCGCAGCCCCTGTCACGTGCGACAACGCGACGACCTCGTTTTCGCCGCTGCCGTCGCTGCCCCAAGCCGGCACGCTCGGCGGGCGCCTCGGCGAGATCGTCCAGCGCGGCTATCTCGTCGCCGGGGTGTCCAGCGACAGCCTGCTGCTCGGATCCCGCAACCCGCTGACCAATGCCATCGAGGGCTTCGACATCGACATCGTCCGCGAGCTCGCGCGGGCGATCTTCGGCGACCCGAACAAGGTGAAGTTCACCGTCATCACCGCTGCCCAGCGCATCCCGGCCCTGCAGGATCGCACTGTTGACGTTGTGGCCCGCAACATGACGATGACCTGTGCGCGCTGGCAACAGATCGCCTTCTCCAGCGAGTACTACCACTCCGGCCAGAAGGTGCTCGTGCGCAAGGGCTCCACGGCCACCAAGCTCGAGGACCTCGGCGGTCAGGCCGTCTGCGCGCCGTTGGGCACATCGAGCATGGCCGTCCTGGCCAAGTACCCCGACATCAAGGCCGTCGGCTCGGACACCCACACCGGGTGTCTGGTCCTCTTCCAGCAGGGACAGGTCGCGGCCATCACCGGCGACGACACAGTCCTGGCCGGGCTGGCCGCGCAGGACCCGTATGCCGTGGTGCCGAAGTCCGATCCGATCACTGCCGAGCCCTACGGGCTGGGGTTCAACAAGGACGACGTCACCTTCGTGAAGTACGCCAATACGGTCCTGGAGCAGCTGCGCAGCACCGGCCGGTGGAAGGCGATCTACGACACCTGGCTCGCCGGCCCGCTCGGGCCGGCTCCCGCGCCGCCGGTGGCGGTCTACGGGCGGTGAACCGATGAGTCTGTCGCTGGATGACCCGGTGCCCTCACCCGGTGCCGGTGGGAACGCCCCGTCCGGGGGGTCGCGGGGCGTGCCGTCGGGCACCGTCGCGCCCGAGGCCCCCGGCCGGCTCGGTATGCCGTTGTCGGGGCAAGAGGCGTTCGTCTATCTGCGCGACCTCGGCGTATGGCGCGACAAGCGCAAGTCCGAGCTCGACGCCCTCGACTCGGCCGCGTTGGCGTCCAGCGAGGCCGATGCGTTCAGTCGTGATCTGACGATGTCGATGGCGTTGTGGAAGGCGATCTCCGACCGTTATGACCTGCTGTCGGTGACCTTCGACTCCGGCCGGGTCGGACCGACCGAAGCGGCCCGGCTCTCGACCCTCGTGTGGGGTCGCCTTGACGTGGCGCCCGACTCCCCCGCCGCCCGCGTGGCGCCCTCGACCTCAGGTGCGCTGTCCCTGTCGCTGCCCGAGGCCTGCCGGCTCTCGGATGCGCTCACGTCGTCGTTGCGCGCGCGGCTGTCGTTGGAGCCGTCCGGGGCCGAGGTCGGCACACGGCTCAAGGACGTGCGGGCCACGGTCGAGCGGATCCGCGACCAGGTCGCCCTGGTGCCGGCCGGGGTCGATCGCGAAGCGGCCCGGCGACTGCTCACCCGGCTGGAGCAGCGCCTGCTCGATGTCACCGACCGCGCCAAGCGCGGGGCCGAGGTTGGCGGGTTGCTCGCCCCCCTGGAGCACGACGCGGCCGGCACCGAACGTGACCTCATCGTCGGAGCGGGCGAGCGCCTGACCGACGCGCGCGACGCCGAGCGGGCCGGACGCCAACGCGAGGAGCTGCTGGCCCGCGGTGCGGCCATTGGTGACCTCGTGACCCGGGTCGTCGCACTCGTGACGCCCGCACCACGGTTCGGTGTGCCTGATGTGCGGGCGCTCGGCGAGGTGCCCACCGACCCGGCTGCGGTTGATGCCTACCTGGTCAAGCTGGACGCGGTCTCCCGCGCGCTGACCCGAGTGCAGACGGCATACGGCGACGCCTTGGCGGCCCGCGAGGAGATCATCGGCCTGGCCGGCGCCCTGGCTGCCCAGGCTCGCGCCGCCGGAAAGACCGACCCCGACCTCGATCACCTGCGGGGGCGCCTGGATGCCGTCCTCGCGGCGACGCCCACCGACGTGCCGCGCGCGAAGGCGCTGCTCACGGCATACCAAGCTCTCGACCGTGCCCTCCCCACCTCAGGAAGCCGCCGATGACCACACCTGCGACCTGTCAGGAACCCGGCTGCACCGGGACGATCCTGGACGGCTACTGCGACGTGTGCGGGACTCCCGCCGCCGCCCCAGCTGCCACGCCCGCGCCGGCTGGCGGTGCCAGCCCCGCCCCAGCCGCCCCCGGTCACACCCTTCCCGCGGCCCTGGCTGACGGCTCACCCTGCGCCCAGCCGGGGTGCTCGGGCACCATCCTCGACGGCTACTGCGATGTGTGCGGCAGCTCGGCCGACGCCCCTCCCCCCGGCACCGAGTCGCCGGTGAGCAGCCCGATCGCCTCCAGCCGCACCGCAGCGAGCAACCGCCTGTCGGCCACCGTCATCGGCTCCGCGAGAGCGCGGCAGTCCGGCTCGAAGATCACCCGTCGGCTGTCCTCGTCCTCGCAGCGGATGCGCGCCGCTCGCCTGGGCGCCGGGATCACGACCGTGCCGCCGCTGCCGGCGATCGACGCCTCGGCGGCCCTGATGACCGACCCGGTCGTGCCCGAGGACAAGCGGTTCTGCTCGGCCTGTGGCACCAAGGTCGGGCGCAGCACCGGCGACAAGCCCGGCCGCACGACGGGCTTCTGCCCCAAGTGCCGCCAGGCGTTCTCCTTCGACCCCAAGCTCAAGCCGGGTGACCTCGTTGCCGGACAGTACGAAGTGGCCGGGTGCCTGGCGCACGGCGGCCTCGGGTGGATCTACCTGGCCAAGGACCGCAATGTCTCCGGCCGCTGGGTCGTGCTCAAGGGCCTGCTCAATTCCGGCGACCCCGACGCGCTTGCGGCGGCCATCGCCGAGCAGCGCTTCCTCGCCCAGGTCGAGCACCCACACATCGTCGAGATCTACAACTTCGTCACCTTCGAGGGTGCCGGCTACATCGTCATGGAGTATGTCGGCGGCACCTCGCTCAAGGCCCTGCTCAAGCAGCGGATGCGCAAGAGCGGGCGCTACGACCCGCTGCCGGTCGACCAGGCGCTGGCCTACATCATCGAGATCCTGCCGGCCTTCCAGTACCTACACGACCTCGGGCTCATCTACTGCGACTTCAAACCTGACAACCTCATCCAGATCGGCGATGACATCAAGCTCATCGACCTCGGCGGGGTGCGCCGGGCCGATGACGACGACTCGGCGATCTTCGGCACGGTGGGTTACCAGGCGCCCGAGGTAGCGGCCGAGGGCGTCTCGGTGGCCTCGGATATCTACACCATCGGGCGCACCCTGGTCGTCTTGACGACCGAGTTCAAGGGCTATCAGACGACCTATGTCGACTCGCTGCCGCCGGTCGACCAGACGCCGGTATTCCAGCACTACGACTCGTTCTATCGGCTGCTGCTCAAGGCCACGGCGACCTCGCCGGACGACCGCTTTGCCTCGGCAGACGAGCTGCGTGTCCAGCTCATCGGCGTGCTCCGCGAGGTCGCTGCCCAGGACTCCGGAGCCACCCGCGCGTCCACCTCAGCGGTGTCGGTGCTCTTCGAGGAGCCGGCCATCGCCAGCGACCAGCTCGACTGGTGGTCGCTGCCCGCACTGCGGCCCGACCCGCACGACCGGCAGGCGGCACTCATCCGCGAGGTCCGCGCGATGCGGCCGCACGAGCGCGCCGACGCGCTGCGCGCCGCCGACCCGCCGACCCCCGACGTGCGGCTCGAACTCGCGCGCGTCGGTCTCGAACGCGGCGACATCGGTGTAGTCGACATGGCGACCGGCGAGATGCTGCGCGACGATCCCTGGGAGTGGCGCGCGGTGTGGTTGCAGGGCCTGCGGGCCCTGCAACAACGCGACGCGGCCAGCGCGCAGAGCGCCTTCAATGCCGTCTACGGCCAAGTCCCAGGCGAACTCGCCCCCAAGCTCGCGCTCGCCTACGCGTGCGAGGTCAGCGGTGAGCCCGATGTCGCCGAGAGCCTGTATGCCGTGTGTGCCCGCACCGACGCGGCATACACGCCGGTCGGCGCGTTCGGAATGGCCCGAATCCGACTGAACCGCAACGATGTTCGCACAGCAGTCGAAGCTCTCGACCTCGTGCCGGTCACGTCGCGGGCCTACCCGCTGGCGCGCGAGAAGCGGGCTCGGCTGTTGGCCACCCACGGCAGCGGCATCGACGACCTCTCCGAGGCACTGCGCAGTCTCGACGGGGTCACCGTCGAGCCCATCGCGAAGGCCGAGCTGGAGGTCGACGTCCTCACCAATGCATTGGCCTGGATCCGCTCGCCGCAGGGAGCAAAGCCCGCGGTGAGCCAGTTGCCCGGCGGCGTGGTCGCAACCGAACCGGGCATCCGCCAGGGGTTGGAGGCGGCCTATCGCCGCCTAGCCAACCTCACCCCCGATCAGCAAGCGCGGGTCGCGCTCGTCGACAAGGCTAACGAGGTGCGCCCGTGGACGACGTGGTGAGCGCCCCCGCCGCCCGGCTGCTCTGTCCGGCGTGTGGTGCCGAGCGCGTCGAGGACGCGGCGTTCTGCGAGGCGTGCGGGCTTGACTTCGCGACCGCAGGTGCCCTGCCTGGTATGCCGGGCAGCTCACCTGTCGTGGCGGCTCCCCCGGGGCCCGGTAGTGCGGCTACGGCATCCTCCGCGGCTGGGGCGCCCGTTGCCGGCGGTCCCGATGCTCCGCCGGTCGCGCTTGGCGAGACCCAATCTCGGCACGCACCAGTGCGATTGGAGACAGCTGCCGCGGGGGAAGAGTCCCCACTGGACGTGGGCTGGACCGGTCCGGTCGCCGGTGGCGCCGTCGCCGTGTCGGTCGCAGCCCCCGAGGGGGTGCGTTGCGCGCAATGCGGCGAAGGGTCCTACCTCGACGGCTACTGCGACCAGTGCGGCGGCAAGGAACCCAATCCTCGTGACCACTTTTCCGAGACGCCCGCAGCGTGGGTGGCCGGGGTGTGCGACATCGGCAAACGGCATACCCGCAACGAGGACGGGATGGCGCTGCTGGCGCAGGAGCCGACCCTCTCCCACGCGGTGATCGTCGTGTGCGACGGGGTGTCCAACACGACCGACTCCCACATCGCGAGCCTGGCCGCAGCCCGCGCCGCACGGGAGGTGCTCGCCGCCCCGATCCCGCACGCCATGGGGCTGCGCGAAGCGCTGCTCGCGGCGGTGAGTCGCCGCTTCGGTGACGCCGTGACTGCCGCTCGCCGGGCAGTGGTCGAGACCACCCCCGCCACAGGTCCAGGCGCGACCGAGACTCCGCCGTCGTGCACCTTCGTCGCGGCGCTCATCCACGACGGGTTGGCCGTCGTCGGCAACGTCGGTGACAGCCGCGCCTATTGGCTGCCCGATGCCCCCGGCTCCGAGCCTCGACAGCTCTCAACCGACGACTCGTTCGCCGCCGAGCAGATCCGTGAAGGCATCCCGCGAAAGCAGGCCGAGACGGGACCGCAAGCCCACGCGATCACCCGATGGCTCGGCGTCGACTCACCGGCTGATCTCACCCCCCACACCGACCAGGTCCAACTCGCCGAACCCGGCTGGCTGCTGGTGTGCAGCGATGGGCTCTGGAACTACTGCTCCGACGCGCACGACCTGCGCGACCTCGTGGGGCGCACGGTTGCTGCGCTCAGCCCGGTCGGCTCGCCGAGTCAGGCGTCGCCGGCCGCGGTCGCGCAAGCCTTGGTCGACTTCGCCAACGGCTGTGGTGGGATGGACAACATCACCGCAGCCCTGGCCCGCGTGCCTGGCCCTGACGGCATACCGACCGCTGTTGTTCCCGCACCCGCACCCGCACCCGCACCCGCACCCGCACCCGAAGAGGATGGCGCCGATGGCAACCTTCCGCACTGAGGTCTTCCAGAACGAGTTCCTGCCTGACGGCGGCACCGATGTGCATGCCATCGTGCGCGTCACCTGTGAGGGAGCCGGGCAGGCCGGAGCCGACGCGGGCACTGAGGCAGCCGAGATCGTCATCGTCGACACATCCGGGTCGATGGGGCCGACCGGCATCGCACAAGGCCGGTATGCCGCGTCGGTCGCCCTGCAGGAGATCACCGACGGCACGTGGTTCGCGGTCATCGCGGGCAACCACGTGGGCACGCTGGTCTACCCCCCGGGGCGCTCGACACAGCAGATGGTGCGGATGGACGGGCGTACCCGGGCTGAGGCCATCGCCGCCGTGCAGCGGTTCCAGGCCGATGGCGGCACGGCGATGGGCACCTGGCTGACCAAGGCCAAGGAGGTCTTCCTGTCGGTGCCACAGGTGACCCAGCGGCACGCGATCCTGCTCACCGATGGCGCCAACGAACACGAGACGCCCGAGCAGTTGACCTGGGCGATCCAGTCGGCGACGGGGTTCTTCCAGTGCGACTGTCGAGGGCTGGGCGACCGGTGGCAGGTCGACGAGGTACGCCGCATCGCCTCTGCCCTGCTCGGCACCGTCGACCTCATCCCCTCCCCGGACCGGATGGCGCAAGAGTTCGCCGCGCTGGTGCGAGCCTCCATGGCGCGCGGCGTGGCGGCCGTCGACCTGCGGGTCTGGGCGCCCCAGGGTGCGCAAGTGCTGTTCGTCAAGCAGGTCGCCCCCGACCTCGAGGACATCACTGCCAAACGCTCATTGGTCAACGCCCTCACGGCCTCGTTCCCCACCGGGGCGTGGGCCGACGAGAGCCGTGACTACCACGTGGCGGTCCGGTTGCCGGCCAAGAGCGTGGGGCAGGAACAGCTGGCCTCCCGGGTGCAAGTCGTCGTGCGCGACGCCGTGCAGGCCCAGGCCTTGGTCAAGGCGACCTGGTCGGGCGACGAGTCGCTGACCACACGGATCGACGACCAGGTGGCCCGCTACACCGGCCAGGCCGAACTCGCCGCGGCGATCCAGGACGGTTTGGCCGCCAAGGCCGCCGGTGACGAGGAGGGCGCCACCCGCAAGCTGGGACGCGCGGTCCAGATCGCGACCCAAACCGGCGACGAGGAGATGACCTCACGGCTGAAGAAGGTCGTGGAGATCGACAACGCCGAGACCGGCACGGTGCGCCTCAAGAAGGCCGTCGAACGACTCGACGAGATGGCACTGGACACTGCCTCGACGAAGACTCGGAGGGTGAAGAAGTGAGCAAGATCTGCCCCAACGGCCACACGTCCGAGGCCACCGACTACTGCGACACGTGTGGCGCCGACCTTGCTGCCGCGCCCGACGCCAGCCCAGCCCCCACGCCCGCCCCTGTTGGCGCTGCCGGGTCGTCAGGCCAATCGTCGGCACCCGCACCAGCGACTCAGGTCTGCCCCAACTGCTCCGTCGAGAGCAGCCCCGACTCGCTGTTCTGCGAGGCATGCGGCTACGACTTCACCACCGGGGCGATGCCCCGTGGCGTCCCGTCCGCCGCCCAGCCCGCCTCCGCGACTGCTCCCGAGGCTGCGCCCGAAGCTGGGCTCGGGTCGACGCCAGGAGCGCCGGGGGCCCCCGGCGAGAGCGCCGAGGTGGGCGGAGTCGGGGCAGCGCCGCTGCCGGTGCCGACGCCGACGCAAGGCACCGGCATACCCCCTGCCGTCGCCCCCGAATGGGTCGCCGAGGTGTGGGTCGACCCGGAGTGGTATGCCGGGCAGGAAGCGGACGAGCCGATGCCCTCCCCTGGATTGCCGGTCGTCGTGCCGCTCACGGTGCGCAGCGCCCTCATCGGGCGCGTGTCGGCGAGCAAGAACATCGTCCCCGACATCGACTGCACGACCGACAGTGGCGTGAGCCGACGGCATGCCCAGTTGACGACCGACGGCACCCGGTGGTTCGTCGAGGACCTGGGGTCCTCTAATGGCACCTTCGTGGGCCAGATCGCTGCACCCCTGCCTGAGGACCCCATCGAGGTGGGTCCCAAACGCGAACTCGACGACGGAGACCGCATCTACGTGGGCGCGTGGACCCGGATCGTCGTGCGCAGGGCCACTGCCGACGAGCAGGCCGCCGCCGCCAGCTAGCCCCGGTCTCTCATCATGGGTGTGGTCCGCCGGCGAGGTCGATCCGGCGTTCCCGGGGCCGTGCCTTTCCCGCGCGGAACTCCGCCGTGTTGTCGCACCCCACGCCGATCACACCGCCGAGCCGTGAACGATCCGGGCTAGGCTCGTCCCCGTGGCTGGTGTCGAGGACCGGCCGATCGCCGGTCAGGGGAACGGTCTCGGACCCGCAGACCGACGCGATGGGCCAAGCGCTCACAGCGCGCCACCCACCCGGGCCTGGCGAGGCGAGGCTGGGTGGCGAGTGGTGCGGCATACCGACCTTGCATGCAGCCCCACGCGCGCAGCTACGTCGATCCGGCACCTCGGGGTGTTGCTCGCGGCGGCCTTGGCCCCGATCCTGATCGGGATCGCCCTGCGCAGCACCTGGCCCGTCCATCTGGTCGCGCTCGGCGCGCCAGCGGCCGCGGCAGCGGTGGCCTGGCGCCGGGGCGCGCGTCTTAGCCGTCGCGAGACGGCACTGCTGGCGGTGGCCGCCTTGGCCTGTCTGCCGTCCGGGCCGCTCTTCGGCGCGTGGACCTTCCTCGGAGGCGCGGGCGCCGTCCTGCTGCTGCGATCGCGTGGCCTCGGCCTGTCCTGGTGGGTGCGGCGCCGGTGGTGGGTGACCGCTCTGGCCGTAGCGGCGGCGGGTGGTGTCCTGGCCGGGATCAATGTCGCCTCCGCGCGCGCCTCGGGCGTCGCGCCAGAGGTGGGCGGCCCGGTCCTCGGGCTGTTGGGTACGGCCCGGGCCGGCCTGTCCGAAGAGATCGGCATGCGACTGTTCCTCCTGGCCTGCGCCCTGGTCGTCCTTGGTCGGCGGCCGTCGACCCGGGGCCAAGAGGTGTTGACCTACCTCGTCCTCGTGGTCCCGCACGCAGCCATGCATTTCCAGTCCTTCGAGGGGCTGGTGGCCGGAACCATCGCGCTCGCCGCTGTGTTCGGTATGCCGCTCGCCTGGCTGATGAAGCGTTTCGGCGTGCTGGCAGCCGTCGTCGCCCACACCCTCATCGACGCGGTGCGGTTCCTGGCCCTGGGTGGGTGATCCCGGCGCCAAACGGGCGCCCGGGCCTGGGAGGGAACCAGACCGGACGCGACGGCGCCTCAAGTGAAGGCACCGGCATACCTCCCCTGCTGTCGCCCCAGAATGGGTCGCCGAGGTGTGGGTGGACTCGGAGTGGCACGTAGGGCAGGAGGGGGTTCGTCGAGGACCTGGGCTCATCGAACGGCACGTTCGTGGGCCAGACGGCGGGACCGCTGCTCGAGGACCCGATCGAGGTGGGGCCAAAGCGCAAACTCGACGAGTCCGACCGCATCTACGTCGGCGCGTGGACCCGCATCGTGGCCGGCAAGGCGACCGAAGGACGAGAAGGCCGCTGCGGCCGGCGAGGAGCGCGTTACGGCGGCGAACAGGGAGTGCGTCCCCAGGTCAGCCGTAACCACGTAGTGCCGTTGGCGAAGAACCACCCCAATCAGCATCTCTCGCGATCTCGTACTCGTTCAAATGGCGTCGCGAGATTGCAGGTGTTGCAGGGCGAACCAGCCGGCCGGGATGGGCAGCCAGTAGGTGACGATGCGGTAGAGCAGGACAGCCGAGAAGGCGGTCGAGGCATCAACGCCCGCGGCGATGGTGAGGCCCGCCGACATGGCGGCCTCGATCCCGCCCAAGCCACCGGGCGTCGGGACGGCGGAGCCGATGATGGCACCGGCGAAGTAGACGACGGCGACCGCCGCCACGGCGGGTTGCGCGCCGAAGGACCGACACGAGAAGTAGAGCGCCGCAACGAAACTCAGGTCCAACAGCAGGGCGCCACCGAGCAACTCGGCCAGCTTGGCGGGGCGCTGCAACACCCCGAGGATCTGCGGAACGACGGCCTGCAACTGCGGCAGCACCCGCTCGCGGAACAGCCGACGCACCCGCGGAATGGCGAACAACCCAGCAATCACAGCCAGGACCACCGGGATCGCCGCGACGACCTTCGCCGGGGGCTGGAAGGACGCCTGCGGTCCGGTCCCGGCCACGACACTCGCAAGCGCCAACAGGCTGGCATACGAGGTGAACTGGAAGACCTGTGCCAGCCCCACGCTCGCCCCGGCTGCCGTCGGAGCGATGCCCGCGCGCTGCAGATAGCGGGTGTTGAGCGCGATATTGCCGATCGTCGCCGGGGCGATGAGGCTGCTGAAGGCGACGGCAAGCTGGGTGAAATAGGTCCGCACGAAACGCAGCCGTACCGGTACCGAGCCGTGCAGCACCAGCGACGCCCCCGCGAAAGTGAGGACCGCGCTGGCCAGCGCGGCCAGCCCCCAGCCCCACTCCGCCCGCGACAGCACCGCACCGAAGTCCACCTGCACGAGTTGGGGCAGGACGATGTATGCCGCGACCGCGCCACCGACCAGGGTGAGCAGGCCCTTGGGCGAGACTCGCCGCAGCTGGATGCTCGCGGGTTCCTCTTGGGCGGGCGCGAGGGTGAGCACCTGCTCGCGCAACTCGTCGAGCAGCTTCTTGCGACTGGCCAGGTCCAGCCGCAGGCCCCGGCCCAGGGCCAACGGCTGCAGCAGCGGAAGGGTGCGGGACACGAACTTCGCACCGCCCTCCTGCACCGCGACCTGGACGGCTCGCTCAGCCCCCATGCCCAGGGCCAGCATGACCATGACGCGGGCAGCGTCGGTGCGTCGCGACAGATCATCGCTGCCGACGTCGCCGTCTCCGGTGGCCACCAGGCCGGCCTTGCCATCGGGCAGGATCGCCACGGTGTCACGGCTGAAACCTCGGAAGGCGATCCGGTACTGCTGCAGGGTGAGCAGCATCTGCACCACCGCCCGTGCCTGATCGTCGGTGAGCCCGTCGCCGATCTCGCGCAGCGTGCGCCCCTCGACCCGCGTCGTCGCGATCGCCGCCGACACCCCGCCGACGTCGCAAATCGCCACCGGCACCGGGGCGGTCACCCCCGCCCACTGCAGGGAGAATGCCTGGAGTGCTCGGTGCTCCACTGCGCCGCGGAGGGTGAAGGACGGTGCCCGCGTCGTGGCGCCGCGTAGCCGCAGCCGACTCAACAGCCGCCGCCCCGAGGCCAATCCGAAGGTGTCTCGGTCGAAGACATGCACATCGAGGGAGCCCCGCGGCCCGCGGGCGTGATAGAGCCGGGCGCCCTCGTCATAGTCGTCGACCAGGACGAGGGTGTGCAAGGGGGTCCCCGCGAGCATCAGCTCGCGGGCCACGTCGGTGCCGGGGGCCCGGGTCGCACTTGTGCCGAAGGCAAACCGCACTGCGTGTCCGACGATCGCGCCGAGCAGGAACGAGCACAACAGCGCCAGCGCGGTATTGGATCCGGCCAGGAAGCTCGTCACGCTCATCGAGGCGAGCACAAGCGAGGCCAGGGGCACCAACCAGCGGCGCCCGGAGATGTTGGCGACGACCACCAGCGCGGTCAAGGCGACGACGACGAGGTCGAGCGGATTGGTGCGCCCCGAGCTGCGGACCGGCCGGGTCAACACGGCCAGAACAGTGGTCAGCTGGCCGTCGCTGATCGCGGTCTTGATCGCCAGCCCGATCCCCGCGGCGATGGCTGCCCCGACGAGCGACTGCACGAACTGCCAGGCCCGCTGCCGCACCACGAGGTCGATGCCCACGGCGATCGGCAGCAGCAGGACGCCGGTGCCGGAGACCCACGCCATGAGCGCGAGGATCAGCCTGGGCACCCCACTGGTGGCGCCGGCGAGATCTGCTTCGAGAGCGCCCGCCGTGCCCACGGCGAGGTTTCCGAGGCTGATCGCGAGCACGGCCAGGGCGGCATACATCACCAGCCAATAGAGGTCGGCGCCACGCCGGACGCGATCAGCGATGCGAGGCTCCACAACCTCCACGCTCACCGGAGTCCTGGGCACCGGACCATCCTGCCTCACGAAGCGGCCCAAACACCGCACTACAGGCGGGCGGCACGGCATACTTGGGCGACTTCACTGCCCGAACGCGAAGGTGACTGCCCGTGCCGCCGGCCTCAGGGAGCCGCCTCGCTGCGGCTCTGGTGCATGTCTACACCGCGATCGGCGCGGTGCTCGCCTTCCTGATGGTCGTCGCGATCCAGGCGCGAGAGATCACCATGGCGCTCTGGCTGTTCCTCGCGGCGATGATCGTCGACGGCACGGATGGCTTCTTGGCCCGCCATTTCCGGGTGAAGGAGCTCTGGCCGGGGTTCGACGGGGCGTTGCTGGACAACATCGTCGATTACCTCACCTACTGCTTCGCGCCGGTGACCCTGCTCTGGCTCGGGGGCTACCTGCCCACCGGGCCGCTCGGGTGGGTGGTCGCATGCGCCCCGCTGCTGGCCTCGTGCTTCCAGTTCGCCCGCACGGACGCCAAGACCGACGATCACCTCTTCCTCGGCTTCCCGTCCTACTGGAACGTCGTCGCGTTCTATGTCGTCGTCCTCGGGCTCGGGCCGGTCGCCACGAGCGCCCTCGTGCTGGCTTGCACCGCACTGGTTTTCGTGCCGATCGGCTACGTCTATCCCTCGCGCACCCAGACCTGGTGGGTCGCCAACATGGTCGGCGCCGGATTGTGGCTGCTCGCGTATGCCGTGATCGTCGCCTCCTTGCCCACGCCCCCGGCCTGGGTGATCGCGGCGTCGCTGGGCTACATCGCGTTCTATACCGCCGAGTCGCTGTGGCTCACCGCACGCCGTCGCCGGCAGGCACCTTCCCCGGTCGAGCCCGCTCAGCTGCCCGTGTAGTAGGAGTCCGCGACGGTGAGCGCATCGTCGAGGATGGCCAGGCCCTCGTGGACCTCTTCGACGCTCGTCGTGCACGGGGGTACGACGTGCGTGCGGTTGAAGTGGGTGAACGGCCACAGCCCCTGCGCCTTGCAGGCCCCCGCGAAGTCGAGCATCGGCTTGGCCGCTGCCCCACTGGCGTTGTAGGGCACCAGGGGCGCCCGAGTGTCGCGATCGGTCACCAGCTCGAGCCCCCAGAAGACCCCGAGGCCGCGCACCTCGCCGACCGAGGGATGCTTGTCGGCGATCTTGGCCAGTTCGGGACCGATGACCTCCTCGCCGAGCATCCGGACATGACCGAGAACGTCCTCGTCCTCGAAGATCTGGATCGACGCGACGGCGGCCGCACAGGCCAACGGATGGCCGGAGTAGGTGAGCCCACCGGGGTAGACCCGGTCGCGGAAAGTCTGGGCGATGGCGTCCGAGATGACCACGCCGCCGAGCGGCACGTAGCCGGAGTTGACCCCCTTGGCGAAGGTGATGAGGTCGGGCGTGACGCCCCAGTGCTGCACGGCATACCACTGCCCGATGCGACCGAAACCGGCCATGACCTCGTCGGCGATCATGACGATGCCGAACTCGTCGCACAGCGCACGCACTCCGGCGAGGTAGCCCTCCGGGGGCACGAGGATGCCGTTGGTGCCGACGATTGTCTCGAGGATGATCGCGGCCACCGAGCCGGGGCCTTCGACGGTGATGAGGTCACGCAGGTGCGCCACAGCGCGCTGGGTCTCCTGGGCCTCGGTCTCGGCGTGGAAGGCCGACCGGTAGAGGTAGGGACCCCAGAAGTGCACCACGCCCGGTATGCCGGGTTCGCTGGCGACCCGGCGCGGGTCGCCGGTCATCGTCAGGGCGCCCGCGGTCGCCCCGTGGTAGGAGCGGTAAGCGGCGAAGATCTTGTGCCGGCCGGTGTGCAGCCGGGCCATCCGGATGGCGTTCTCGGTCGCCTCGGCCCCACCGTTGGTGAAGAACACCATGTTGAGACCCGCAGGTGCGCGCTCGGCGATGAGGCGAGCCGCCTCGGAGCGGACGTCGACGGCAAACCCGGGGGCGAGGGTCGTCATCCGGCCGGCCTGCTCGGCGATGGCGGCGATCATCCGCGGGTGGTTGTAGCCGATGTTGACATTGACCAGGCCGGAGGTGAAGTCGAGGTAGCCCTTGCCGTCGTAGTCCCAGAACCGGCTGCCCTCGGCGCGGGCGATCGGCAGCGGGTTGATCGCCCCCTGCGCTGACCAGGAGTGGAAGACATGGGCGCGGTCGGCGGCGCGCACGGTCGCCTCGTCGGTGGGCACCGCGAAGGTGGTCGGCTGGGTCGGGTGGCTCGCCTCGGTCATGGCGTCGACTCTAGATGCGGCCCGCAAGGTTAGGCCAGCAGCAGCGTGACCCCGGCATCGCGTGCGGCCCGAGCGAGCTTCTGGTCCAGGGTCGCGAGCGGCGTGCCGGTGGTGGCCGCCAGGAGCAGGTATGCCGCGTCATAGGCAGTGAGGTCGTGGCGAGTCGCCGACGTGACGAGATCGGCGATCTGCGCGCTCGGAGCGATATCGATGGGCAGCGAGGCGAGCAATTGACTGGCAGCCGACGCCCGCGCAGCGTCAATCCGACCGAGACGCTGTCCCTGAGCCAGGACGTTGGCCACTTCGTACTGCCACAGGGCAGGCACCAGAGCCCGCTCTGCCACGAGCCGATCGAGCACTGCGTCAGCAGCCGCGTCGGCTTCCGGCAAGGCCCACGAAAGCGCCACCGACGCATCAAGGACGAACGTCACCGCCGGCCCTCATCGATGAGCTCGCGGATGGTCGTCCCATCGAGCCGGACGTGCTCACGGAGGGCACGGAGGTCCACGATGATCTCCTCAACAGGTCGGACGACGTCCACGGGCACGAGTCGCGCCACCGGTCGACCATGCCGGGTGATGGTGACGGTCTCGCCCCGCTCGACCTTGGCCAGCAGGGCGGGCAGGTGGGTCTTGGCCTCGTAGGCACCAACAGTCGTCACTGACATGTCATTCAGACTAGTCTCAGACCAGTCCATCTGTCGATCGTTGCCGTGCATCCCGGGCAGTCAGGCGCGCCAGGCGATCGGCAGGCGTTTGACCCCACGCTGGAAGTTGGACTGCAGCCACACCGGGTCGCCGGCACTCTCGATCCATGCGGTGCGGCCCAGCAACTCGGTGACCATCCGGGTCATCATCGAGCGCGCGAGGAAGGCCCCGAGACACACATGCGGCCCGGCCCCGAAGGCCAGGTGGCGGCGGGAATTGTCGCGCCCGATGTCGAAGCCGTCGGGATCGGTGAAGACCGCCGGGTCGCGGTTGGCCGACGCGAACGACACGACGACCTTGTCGCCGCGGTGCAGCGTCCGCCCGGCGAGTTCCACCTCGCGGGTCACGGTGCGCCGGAAGGTCATGACCGGCGTCCACCAGCGCAGCATCTCCTCGATGGCGTTGGGGATGAGTGTGGGGTCGGCGCGCAGGGCATGTTGCGCCGCGGGGTCGCCGAGCAGACCCACCAGGCCACCCGGCATACCGTTGCGGGTCGTCTCGTTGCCGGCGACCGCGAAGAGCCAGAAGAGGTTCTCGAACTCCTCGACCGAGACCGAGCCGCCCCCCTCGCCGTCGTCGCGCTGGGCCATGAGGATCGACATGACGTCCTCGCCGGGCTGCTCGCGACGCAGTGTGCCGAGCGCGTGGGCATAGGCGTAGAGGTCGGGCATCCCGGCGCGGGATCGTGGGTCGGGCATCAGGCCGTCCGGTCCCGGCTCGGGGCGCAGCGCGTATGCCGTGCGGCCGAGGTCGGTGGCACCGGCCGGGTCGAAGTGGGCGCTGACCCGGTAGTCGGGGTCCTGCCAGCCGATGACCCGGTTGGCCCAGTCAAACATCAGCCAGCGATCCTCCAGCGGCACCCCCATGACGTCGGCCAGGGTGAGCAGCGGCAGGTCGGCCGACACGTCCTTGGCGAAGTCACACTCGCCGCTCACGCTGCCGTCGGCACTCACACCCGCGGCCAGCATGCGGTCGACGATGCCGGTCACATGGCCGGCAACCTGCGTCTCGAGTGCCCCGATCGCCTTGGGGGTGAACGACTTTGCCAACAGCCGGCGCAGCCGGGAGTGCTCTGGTGGGTCCATGTTGAGCATCATCCGGCGCACATAGCGCAGGTCTTCGACCGTGCGCGGGTCACGCATCTGGGTGCCGCCGAAGGACGACGAGAAGGTGCCCGGGTCCTTGAGCACCCGATCGACGTCGGCATGGCGCAGCACCAGCCAGTAGCCGGTGCCCTCGGGCCAGCCGGGCAACTCCGGTTCGGCGACCGGGACGACACCCTGCCGGTCGCGCAGTGCCGCCAGGGCGGCATACGGGACCTCGCGGGTGTAGGTGACCGGGTCGTGGATCAGGCGCGTCGCCGCGCGATCGTCCTCGGACAACAGCGCGTATGCCGCGTCGACCCGACCGCGCGCGGCGGCGCGGTCGGGCAGGTCGGCGAGGTCCTCTTGCGACACCTCAGTCGGCGAGGAAGCGTTCGATGACGGTGGCCAGCTGCACCGGCGTCTCGAACATGGGGTAATGCCCGGCGTTGGGCATGACCTCGATGCGGCAGTTGGGGAAGTGCGGCTCCCAGGTCTGGCGGACAGCGGCCTCGCCGAGTGCGGGGTCGTGCTCGCCGGGGATGACGAGCATCTCGTGCTCGTCACCGGCGATCTCGGCGAGGAAGTCGGGGGTCGCCCAGGCCACCAGCGCGCCGCGGAATCCCTCGACGGTCGAGTGGGACAGCGAGTGCTCCACCACGGAGTTGACCCAGGTGGCGGTATTGCGGTTGCCCGTGGTGAAGTCGATGATCCCGAAGCGCAAGTCGCGGTTGTCCGGTGCCCCGTAGAAGAGGTCGTGGCCGGCCTGGTCGAAGGGGGTCGGGCTGGCACCGACCGGCGTGATGCCGACGATCTTGCGCACCCGACCGGGAGCCTTGGCCAACACCCGCAGCACCTCGGCGCCACCCATGGAGTGGCCGATCAACGAAAAGGTCTGCACCCCTTGGGAATCCGCCAGGGCCATGACGTCGCCGGCGACCTCGTCGAGGCTGTAGTCGCCCCGCTCGTCCATCCGGGCGCCATACCCACGGTTGTCGAAGAAGTGATAGGTGAACTGCTCACCGTCGAGGTAGGTCGGGAACAGCCCCCACCCGTCGGCGGAGCCGAACCAGCCGTGCAGGACGTAGACGTGGTGCGGGCCGTGGCCCACCGTGATCTGCGGGATGCTCATGCCTCCCGAGCCTAGCCACGACCTCGCCCGTGCGGGAGGGTAGGACGGCGAGGCGTTGCGCGAGCGCCTGACGGGCGAGGAACTGGCGCGACGCCCGAGCGCCCGCAGCCCTCAATGATCTGCAGGATCTCCCGATCAAGCGGGTCGACCACGTTGCCCTGCTCGCCCGCTGCTGGGACCTGCGCCAGAACCTGGCCGTGCGATCAGCTGGGTTGGAAGCGGCGCAGGCGCAGCGAGTTGGTGACGACGAAGACCGACGAGAACGCCATCGCGGCCCCCGCGATCATCGGGGTCAACAACCCGAACGCCGCCAGCGGAATCGCGGCGACGTTGTAGGCGAACGCCCAGAACAGGTTGCCCTTGATCGTGCGCAACGTGGCCCGGCTCAGCCGCACCGCGTCGACCGCCGCCACGAGGTCACCGCGCACGACGGTGAGGTCGGACGCCTCGATCGCGACATCGCTGCCCGACCCCATGGCGATGCCCAGGTCGGCCTGCGCGAGCGCCGCCGCGTCGTTGACCCCGTCGCCGACCATCGCGACGACCCGGCCCTGCTGTTGCAGCCGGACGACCTCGGCGACCTTCTCAGCCGGAAGCACCTCCGCCAGCACGTCCTCGGCGGCGATGCCGGTCGATGACGCTGCAGCCCGCGCCGCCGCCGTGTTGTCGCCGGTGAGCAGCATCGGACGCAACCCGAGTTCCCGGAACGCCGCGACGGCCGCCGCTGAGGTCGGCTTGAGCGTGTCTGCGACCGTGATGAGCCCCTTGATCTGCTCGCCCCACGCGACCCAGACGCAGGTCTGGCCCGCGGTCATGGCCCGCTCGGCGGCCTGACCGAGGGTGGCGTCCGGGGCGGCATACCCCTGCTCTGCGCTGGTGAGCCACGCGAACGTGCCCACCGACACGACCGACCCGGCGATCGTGGCACTCACCCCGCGCCCGGGGGTATCGCTGAAATCGGTGGCAGTGACGGTATGCCGGGTGTCCCGCTGGGTCGACCGCTCCAGGGTGGCCGCGGTGACGACGGCCTTGGCGATCGGATGGGTCGACCCTGCCTCGACCGCGGCGGCCCGCATGAGGATCTGACCCTCAAAGGCGCCGGGCACGGCATACACGTCGGTGACCGCCATCTGACCGGAGGTGACCGTGCCGGTCTTGTCGAGCACGACGGTGTCGACCCGGCGGGTGGACTCGAGCACTTCGGGGCCCTTGATGAGGATGCCGAGCTGGGCGCCGCG
>JADJVX010000020.1 GCA_016710385.1 Actinomycetales bacterium | reverse complement strand
GGAGGCGTCCGAAGCCTTGCGGGGGTTGGCCCACGCGAGCCGGGGGTTCGATCAGCCAGCCGAGATGTATGGGGTGATCGGTGATCTGTCCTCGGGGATGCGCTCACTGCGGCAGGCACTCGACCAGATCGCCGATGTTCACAAGCGCAAGGCCGCGCACGCCTTCAACGACGCCGGGAGCCACAAGGCAGGGGCGCGAGACGCACTCGCTGCTGCGGAGGAACTGCATCAGGCGGCGAATCTCGTCGACCGGGCGTATGACCGGCTCGCGGAGGGGTTCATCGCTGCGGGGCGGATCGCCTGGCATCCCGACCCGGCCGTCGAGGAGGCCGCGCCGTCGCGGTGGGTCAGCGTGGTGTTCCTCCAGGGCGAGGAGGCCGACCGGCCGTTGCGCATCCTCGGCGAGCTGGGGCATGTCGATGCGGTGGACTTCCTCGCGCAGTGGGACTACGGCGACGAGACCACGCAGGCCGCGTTGGAGAACGGGTACGTCTACGACGAACCCGGCGAGGGCACCAACGACCGGGTGGCGATCTCCGACTACGCGCTGGTCGTCAACCCGCACGTCGGCCCCGTCTCGCTGCTGCGCCGCTACACCGAACCGGAGGCAGAGCCCCAGGATGCCGAACAGGTCGAGTCCGCTCCGGTACAGGCTGGGCCGGAGTTGCTGGTGTCGTACTCGTCGCCGGGTGCTCCGAAGCGGGCCGACCTGCCGACCTCGAAGTCGGATGGGTCGTGGTTTGAGCCGGCGAAGATCACTGCGGTGAAGCAGGCGCGGGGCTGGTGCTGTGACCGAGGATCGCGCGCGGCTGCACACCGCCGTTCTGGTGGCACCGTCGAGAGAGCGGCGGAAGCTGCGCAAGCAGCGCCGCAAGGCCGAGGCGCGCCTCCACGCCGAGCAGCGAAGGACCGCGCTCGCCGCAGCGAAGGCGAAGGCCGAGGAGGAGCGTGCCGAGCGCCGCGCGACGGTCTACCTGCCGAAGGCGGGTGAGCCTGGCCGTGCGAGGCTGCGCACGCCGGGCCGGTTCCATCTGACGCGGCATCAGGACACGTCGGCGACGCTGGCGGGCGCGTACCCGTTCGTCGCCGAGGGCGGGCTCGGTGCCGATGGTGTGTTCGTCGGCCAAGACCTCTACTCGGGCGGGAGTTTCGTCTACGACCCGTGGGTGCTCTACGCGCGCGGGATCATCACCGCACCCAACGTGGTGCTGGCCGGGATCGTCGGCTCCGGCAAGTCCTCGCTGGCCAAGTCCCTCTACACGCGGTCGCTGCCGTTCGGGCGGCGCGTGTACGTGCCCGGCGACCCGAAGGGCGAACACACCGCCGTCGCCAACGCCGTCGGCGGACGCGCCATCGTCCTCGGGCACGGCCTCAACACTCGCCTGAACCCGCTCGACGAAGGCCACCGGCCGAGCGGCCTGTCGGATGAGCAGTGGGCCTCGACCGTCGCGGCGCGGCGGCGTGACCTGATCGGCGCGCTCGCGGAGACCGTGCTCGCGCGGGGCTTGTCGCCGTTGGAGCACACCGCGATCGACATCGCCCTGACCCAGACGGTGCGGGAGAACGACGTGCCGATCCTGCCGATGGTCGTTGACCGCATCCTCGCCCCGAGCGCGGATGCCGACGGCCGGTTGGCCGAGGACGGCAGGCTCGTCGGCCACGCGCTGCGCCGTCTCGTGGCCGGTGACCTGGCCGGGCTGTTCGATGGGCCTTCGACGGTCGCGTTCGATCCGTCGTTGCCGATGATCTCGCTCGACCTCTCGCGGGTCACCGAGAACTCGACGCTGATCTCGGTGTTGATGACGTGCTCGTCGGCGTGGATGGAGTCCGCGCTGCTCGACCCGAACGGCGGGCAGCGGTGGGTGATCTACGACGAGGCCTGGCGGCTGATGAGTCATCCCGCGTTGTTGCGGCGGATGGATGCGCACTGGCGACTCGCCAGGCATTACGGGATCGCGAACATGCTGATCTTCCACAAGCTCACCGATCTCGACAACGTGGGCGACCAGGGCTCCGCGATGCGGTCCCTGGCCAACTCGCTGCTCGCGAATGCGGAGACGCGGATCGTGTACCGGCAGGAGTCCGACCAGCTCGGGCCGACCGCGAAGGCCCTCGGGCTGACCGGGACCGAGCAGCAGCTCTTGCCGAACCTCGGCGTCGGCCAAGGCCTGTGGCGGATCAAGGCCAGGAGCTTCGTCTGCCAACACCAGCTCCACCCCGACGAACTCGCCCTGTTCGACACCAGCAGCCGCGCCGCGGGAGGCCACCGATGAACCTCACCGGCCCGCGCCGATCCACCCCGAACGACGACGAGACGACGGCTCCCGTCGAGCTGCCGCACGTCCTCGTCACCGTCGCCGACGACGGCACCCTCACCGCGACGGTCGATGGAACACCGTTCCCGTCGCCGGACGCGGGCGCGTGGACGCGGGCGACGTTCGGGCCGCTCATGGATGCCATCACCCAGGACCGCACGATCGCGGTCCGAGTGGAAGTGCGCGAGTGCGACGGGAGTGTCTTCACCGACATCCTCCGCACCCGCAAGCCCCGCCGCGCAGTGGCACCGTCCGAGACCCCGGTGCCAGAGACTCGTCGGAGTCGCCACGCCCGACGAGTGCCGCGCCTGGCGGAGGTCACCGCCGATGGGTTCGTGCCCGGCGAGGATGTCGCCGTCGCGACGATCGTCTCCCACACCGACGCCACCGGAACCGGGGAGGCCCGCGCACTCATCGACCTCGGCGACCTGCCCGACGGAAGCACGCACGAGGTGATCCTGTTCGGGCGCATCTCGGGCACGCTCGCGGTGCGGCGGCTGACATGAACCAGCGGCAGGCCGGGGGCATGGGCGACGAACTCACCAACGCCGCCCTCATTGGCCTGATCGGCATGTTCGGGATCGCTCTCGTCCTCCGCGCCGCCGGCAGCGTCGCCGCGTTCCTCACCGGCACGCCGCAGCCCGACGCTGGCGCAGCGGCGGGGCTCGCCGTGCTGTTCAACCCCGGCGACCCTGCGACCGCGCTCGGTGCCGACGGGCTCAACCCGGTCGTCTACTGGCTCGTCAGCGCGGCACTGCTCGGCGGACTCGCCACCGGGATCGTCTGGGTGTGGATCGTGCTGCGCCGACATACACGGAAGACCGAGACCGACCCGCACCGGCTTGCGGGGATCGCGACCAGCCATGAAGTCAAGACCGCAGCATCCGCGAAAGCGTTGCTTCACCGCGCGGCCACGCTGCGGCCCTCCTTGGAGTCGCCGGCACCGCAGGATGTCGGCTACCTGCTCGGTGCCAGTCGTGGCACGAAGGTCTGGGCATCGGTCGAGGACTCGATCCTGCTGATCGGCCCGCCCCGCTCGGGCAAGGGCCTGCACGTCGTCATCAACGCGATCCTCGACGCACCCGGCGCGGTCGTCACCACCAGCACGAGGCCCGACAACCTCACCGCGACCCTCCGCGCCCGACGCCGCAAGGGCGGGCCGGTCGCCGTGTTCGACCCCCAACACCTCGCCGAAGGCATCCCCGCCGGGCTGCGCTGGTCGCCCATTCGCGGCTGCGACGATCCGCTGACCGCGATGATCCGCGCCAACGGACTCGCCGCCGCCACTGGCCTCAGCGCTGGAGGGGTTGAGTCCGGCGGGTTCTGGGAGGGCAAGACCCGCACCGCACTCCAGAGCCTGCTGCACGCCGCCGCGCTCGACGGCCGCCCACCCGCCGAGCTGTTCAGGTGGACCTCGACCCCAGCGCTGCGTCCGAGGCCGTCGCGATCCTCAACTCCCACCCGAACGCGGCGATGGGCTGGGACGACTCCCTGGCCGCGATGATCGACGCCGACCCCAAGACCCGCGACAGCATCTGGCAAGGCGTCTCCCTCGCACTCGCCGCACTGGCCGACCCGCGCGTGCTCGATGCCGTCACGCCAGGCCCGCACGAGCACTTCGACCCCGAGACCTTCCTCACCGAGCAAGGCACCCTCTACCTACTCGCCACCGGTGCCGGAGCAGGAGCCTCCGCATCGCTGGTCGCGGCGTTCGTCGAAGACCTCATCGAAACCGCCCGCCGACTCGCCGCCCGCTCACCCGGAGCCCGGCTCGACCCGCCGCTGTTGCTCGCGCTCGATGAGATCGGGAACCTCGCACCGCTGCCGTCACTGCCGACGCTCATGGCCGAAGGCGGCGGCACCGGGATCACGACCATGCCGGTCTTGCAGTCCCTCGCCCAGGCTCGCGACAGGTGGAGCGAGCACCAGGCCGGCGCGATCTGGGACGCCAGCATCGTCAAGATCATCCTCGGCGGCGCATCGAACAGCCGCGACCTCCAAGACCTCTCCACGCTCATCGGAGAGCGCGACGAGTACACCGACAGCGTGACCCTCGGCGACCACGGCACCCGCTCCAACCAGCGCTCGATCCGCCGCGTCCCGATCCTGCCGCCAGACCGCATCCGCACCCTGCCGTTCGGCACCGGCATCACGATGCTGCGCTCCGCGCCACCCATCGTCACCGATCTGCGCGCCTGGCCAACTCGGCCCGATGCCGCGCAGCTCCGCAGCGACCGCGACGAACTCGAAACCCTCCTACGCCACCGTCCAGCCTCCTGACCACGGCGGTTGGAGGCGGAAGCGCACCTGCCTGACACAGCGGCCACACACGGCTGGTCGCCCGAGTTCAGGAGGACGCCATCATGGCCATTCGCACCCACCAGTCCATTTCCGGTTTCGTCGCCTCGGACCCGCAGCTCAGCTACACCGAGCGCGGTGACGCGCGGCTGTACATGAAGGTCGGGATCGAGCACTACCGCAAGGAGCCCGACAACACCTTCACGCAGTTGGAGACGACCTTCCACGATCTCATCGCGTATCGCGGTGCTGCTGAGCAGGGAGCCGAGCGGCTCGCCAAGGGCGACAACATCATCGCCGACGGACGGGTGCGCGACTACTCCTACGAGCGCAACGGCCAGCGGTACGAGGGCGAGGAGTTCATCGCGACGCGCATCGGACACGACCTCGCCCGCACCCGCTACGAGGTGGACCGCAGCGAACGCACTTCCGGCCGCGACGCAACTGCTTTCGCCGCTCCGCAGCAGGTCGCGCCGTCCACCGCGACGGCCATCGGAATGTGAGCGACTTCGCCATGACCGATCAGTTCTTCCCCGAGCACGACGACACGCCGCCCGAGGCAGGCCCGGCATCACCTCGATTCGACGTGCCCGAGCCGCCGCACCCGGTCAACTGGAACCTGCTGACCGCCAACGATCTCGAAGCCGAGTTGCTCGAACTGAACCGCTGGGTGGACTGGCTCCGCCACACCTACGGACTTCCGGCCAGCGTCGTGCCGCCCTACTGGCACCGTCACCCCGAACTCCTCTGGGAGCTGTCCGCGCTGCACCTGCACTGGCTGTGCGCGTACGACCCGGAGCAGAACGGGTCCGCGCCGCTGGGCTGGCACCGCGACTTCGCCGACGCCCGCGCCCGGCTTCGCGATTGGGTAGCTGCCTGCGGCACTCGGCTCGACCGGGACCGCCCGACTCGCCAGACGAGCTGGCCGGGTGAAGACCCCTGTCAGCCCATCGAAGACTCACCGATCACGGATCGCGATGAGGACTTCGTGCGGTTCGTGATCGACATGGTGGACGCGCGTCAGGAGGCAGAAGATGCCTTCTTCGCGGGCGTCGACCCGGAGACCGGCGAGGTGTGAATCGTGGCGCGTCGCTATGAACGGAAGACCGGTCAGCGTCAGCAGAACGAGCGCGAACTGACGATCCGCGCCGAGTTCCACGAGCCGCCCGACCTGGACAAGCTCTGCGAGCTGCTGATCCGCCTGGCGCTCCAGCAGTCGGGCTCGTGCCGCTCGGAGGGTGCGACGCGACCGAAGCGCCCTCGTGCCACGGCGAGCGCGTCGTCGTAGAATGTAGGCATCCGTCGCGGATGGCGGATGTTGTGGTCCTAGCGCTTCGCCGCCACGGCGAGGCAAAGTAAACGTGGCCGACTCGGCCTAGTCCTACAGCCTTCGGGCTCTTCTCACGATCAACATCCGCCGTCACAAGTCCGCGTCGGCAGGACCAGTGACTGTGGAGAAGAGCCATGACGATCATCGACGCGGACCGAACCGCGATAGACAGCCTCGTAGCGCCCACCCCGTTCCCCGGATCATTCGCCGTCTCCTACCTGCGGGTCTCCACGAAGGAGCAGGCGGAGAAGGGCGGCCAGGCGGAGGGCTTCTCGATCCCGGCGCAGCGCGAGGCGAACCAGCGCAAGGCCGACCAGCTCGGAGCGACGATCATCGAGGAGTTCGTCGACGCGGGCGAGTCCGCGCGCAAGGCCGACCGGCCCGAACTGATGCGGATGATCCAGTACGTCGCGAAGCACAAGACGAACTACTGCATCGTCCACAAGGTCGACCGGCTCGCCCGCAACCGAGCCGACGACGTGACCATCCACCTCGCACTCAAGGACGCCGGCGTCACGCTGGTGTCGGCCACGGAGAACATCGACGAGACCCCATCGGGGATGCTGCTGCACGGCATCATGTCCTCGATTGCCGAGTTCTACTCCCGCAATCTCGCCACCGAGGTCGTCAAGGGTCTGTCGCAGAAGGCCGCGCAGGGCGGCACCGTGACGAAGGCACCCATCGGCTACCGCAACGTCGGCGTGCGCGACGAGTTCGGGCGGGAGGTACGCACCGTCGAGATCGACGAGGAACGAGCCCCGTTGGTGCGGTGGGCGTTCCAGGTGTTCGCATCCGGCGACTGGACGACGAGCCAGCTCCACCACGAACTCGTGGCGCGCGGCCTCACGACTGCGGCGTCGCCGCGGCGACCATCCCGACCCATCGGCAAGTCGTCGGTGCATCGGATGCTGACGAACCCGTACTACAAGGGCAGCGTCCGCTACCAGGGAGTCACGTACGCGGGAGTGCACGAGGCGATCGTCCCCAACGAGGTGTGGGACCAGGTGCAGACCGTGCTCGGCACGCACCGCTCGGCAGCAGATGCAACGCAAGTCCACGAGCACTACTTGAAGGGGACGGTGTTCTGCGGGCAGTGCGGCTCGCGGCTACTGGTGTGCAACGCCAAGAGCAGTCAGGGCACGATCTACCCGTACTTCGTGTGCGCGAGCCGGCATGGCGGCAGAGGCGACTGCACCCGGCAGGCGATGCTGATCGAGCAGGTCGAACGACTCATCGAGCGCTTCTACGCCAAGGTGCAGATCGACCCGGAAACGATCGAGGCGGTCTCGGCGATGATTCACGCCCGGTTCGACGAGATGATGGCCGAAGGAGCCGCCGAACTCGCCGACCTCGCGTCCCGGAGAACCCAGCTCGAAGGCGAGCAGCAGAAGCTGCTCCAAGCCCACTACGCCGGGGCGATCCCGCTCGACCTCCTCAAGCGGGAGCAGGACCGGATCACCGCGTCGTTGGAGACCATCGAGCACCGGATCACCGCGCACCACGGCCACTACGCCGCTGCGCGAGAGAACCTCGACGACTCCCTGAAACTGTTGTCCAACGCCGCCGACATCTACGAGCACGCCGATGACGCGAACCGGCGGCTCATCAATCAGGCGCTGTTCAAGACGATCTACATCGACGAGGACAACGACGTGCGCGTCGGCTACCGCAACCCGTACGACGGGCTGAGCCTCTCCGGCCTCCACGCCGACGCCCTGAGCTGGGCCGCCGAGGCGAAGAAAATGGGCCAGGCGCGAACCGCGACCAAGGGCGGACCCTTGGTCGCGAGTTCACACCTGACCCGTTTGGGGTGAGTGACGGGACTCGAACCCGCGACGTCCTGGACCACAACCAGGTGCTCTACCAGCTGAGCTACACCCACCATGACGCGGCAACCGCCGCGCACAGCGGCCTATCGTACCCCGGTCCGCGGACGGGGTCGTGACCGGCTTGTCAGGGGCGGCGTGGTGCACGACGTGGCGCTCGCCAAGAGCCCGGGCGGTCGGCGTATCGGGTCCGGGAGGTGCCACGAACACTGCCTCGCGGTAGTAGCGCAGTTCGGCAATCGACTCGCGGATGTCGGCCAAGGCCCGGTGCCCGCCGGATTTCACCGGGGAGTTGAAGTAGACCCGGGGATACCAGCGTCGCGACAACTCCTTGATCGAGGAGACGTCGATGACCCGGTAGTGCAACCAGGCATCCAACTCGGGCATGTCCCTGGCGAGGAAGCCCCGATCGGTGCCGACCGAGTTGCCGGCCAAGGCGGCCTTGCGCGGCTCCGGCACCCACGCCTTGACGTAGCCGAGCACCAACGACTCCGCGGCGGCCATGGTGGTGCCGGCTGCCAGGACGTCGAGTAGCCCGGAGACGGTGTGCATGTCTCGAACGAAGGGGTCCATCTGCGCCAGCGCCTCGTCGGGCGGGCGGATGACGACCTCGACACCGGGGCCGAGGATGTTGAGCTCATAGTCGGTGACCAGCGCAGCGACCTCGATCAAGGCGTCGTGCTGCAGCGACAGCCCGGTCATCTCACAGTCGATCCACACGATGCGGTCGGCCAGGGAACGCTCGCTCGGCCGCACTGTCTCGGTGGAGAGGCTGGCGGCCGCGTTGGCGGCGTCGATGGTGGGCGACCCGTTGTTCGGGATGGTCACCCGAGTCAGCCTAGTCACTGTCCGGCTGAGCCCGCCCTGCAGCCGCCTGTGCGGTTAACTCTCGAGGCTCCTGCACTACCCTTGGGACATGTCTGTGGGGGTGCCAGGGGATATGCCGCCATCGGTCGACCACCCGGCATACCCACCCCCTGCGACGGCATACTCCCCGCCGGTGACACCCCGGCGTGGACCCGAGCGGCTGTCCCGACCACGCGCTCGGCTGCTGGACGCCGAATAGTGACCGGGTTGGTGGTGGCCGGTTTCCTGCTCGCCTCGGCAGCGCTGTTGTGGGTCTTCAACGTCGACCTGGGCTGGCGCACGGCGAGTTTCATGGCCGCCGTCTCGGCGGTCCCGCTGCTGTGGTCGTACCCCTCTACCGCTGGGTCGACCAACTCGAAGCCGAACCGGCCCGCTATCTCTGGTTCGCCTTCCTCTGGGGGAGCGCTCTGTGCGCCGCTCGGAGCGCTGCTGCTCAACACGGCGTTCCACACCATGCTCCTGATGTCCGGCGTCTCGAACCCCGACTCGGCCGCCGCCGTGCTCAGCGCGCCACCGGTCGAAGAGGGCCTCAAGGGCTGGCGGTGCTGCTCCTGTTGCTAGTGCGGCGGCGCGAGTTCGACGGGGTCATCGACGGCATCGTGTATGCCGGGATGGCTGGCGCCGGATTCGCCTTCAGCGAGAACATCCTCTATCTCGGGCACGCGTATGCGGAGTACGGCAACGAGGGGCTGGGTGCAACGTTCATCCTGCGCTGCCTCATGGCACCGTTTGCCCACCCGCTATTCACCGCGTGCATCGGCATCGGGCTGGGGCTGGCGGCGTCTGTGGCCAGGACGGTCTGGGGCAAATTCGGTTACGCAGCGCTCGGGTACGCCTGCGCGATGCTCCTGCACGCCGTGTGGAACCTCAGTGCCACCCTCGACGCCTACTTCGAGGTCTACCTCATCGTCCAGGTGCCCCTGTTCATCGGGTTCCTCGCCCTGTTGTTCCTGCTCAAGCGGCGCGAGGGCGAAACCATCCGGCGACAGCTCACCGCCTACGCCGACCATGGCTGGTTCACCTATCCCGAGGTCGCCATGCTCGCGTCGGTGCCGGCCCGCCGACAGGCCAAACAGTGGGCCCACGCGTGGATCGGAGAGCGCGGGGAACGAGCGATGGAGGCGTTCCAGAGCCAGGCCAGCGACCTGGCTCTGCTGCGCCAGCGGATGACCAGGCAAGCCGCCGAGCCCGATGCTGTGATCCGTGAGCAGGAGCTGTTGGAGGCGATCGCAGCCCATCGTGCGGAGCTTCTGGCGGCGGCGCACACGCCTACACTGGGGCGCTGACGACGGCGGGTCCACCCGACCTCGGCCCCCGTAGCACAACGGATAGTGCAGCGGCCTTCTAATCCGCAGGTTGCAGGTTCGAGTCCTGCCGGGGGCGCCGCGAACCACCGCCCCGAACCCGCCACCACGGCATACTCGCCGGGTTTCCGCCCGGGCGAGTGGCTTTCTTTTCCGGCGCAGCGCAACATAGGCTTGACCGGGCCGTCCTCCCGGACTTTTCGGGTCAACGCGGTAGGTTCGGGTCTGACCGGAAGGTGCTGCTGCGCACCCCGGCACATGACGGCGTCGGGGCGGCCGGGGCAGTCGCTCGGCCGCTGGGGACGCACCAGTGGAAGGAAGCACAGCCGTGGCGCGAGAGGACGGACCGGCCGGGGAGCTCACTGCTCTGCTGGACGCCGTCTCGGCACTGCGTGACGTGGTCGCCGGGTCGCAGTTGCCGCTCGACCTGCCCGGCGCCAGCGCCGCATCCACGACTCGCCTGGAGTTGTTGCACCAACTCGATGACTACGTCCTGCCACGGCTGCGCTCGCTCGACGCCCCGGTGCTCGCCGTCGTCGGCGGCTCGACGGGGGCCGGCAAGTCGACCCTGGTCAACTCGCTGGTGGGTGAGGTGGTGTCGCGTCCGGGCGTGCTGCGGCCGACCACCCGCTCCCCGGTCCTGGTGCATCACCCCGAGGATGCGCGCTGGTTCGAAGACGACCGGGTGCTGCCGAGCCTGGCCCGGGTGACCGGCGGCACCAGCACGGCCGAAGACCCGTCAGCGGTGCGTCTGGTGGCCTCGCCCTCCCTCTCCTGCGGGTTGGCCCTGCTCGACGCGCCGGACATCGACTCGGTCGTCGCCGCCAACCGCGATCTCGCGGCGCAACTCTTGTCGGCCGCTGACCTCTGGCTCTTCGTGACAACCGCGGCTCGGTATGCCGATGCCGTCCCGTGGGCGCCGCTGCGGCAGGCCTCCGAACGAGGCACGTCGATCGCCGTCGTGCTCGACCGGGTGCCGCCGGAGGCCGTCGAGGAGATCCGCGAGCATTTGGCGGGGATGCTCAAGGAGCAGGGACTGTCGTTGGCCCCGGTCTTCCCGGTCCGCGAAGTCGCGCTCGGCTCGGACGGGCTGCTGCCGATCGCCGAGATCGCCGGCCTGCGCGACTGGCTCACTGCCCTGGCCCACGACGCCCGGGCGCGCGCCATGGTCGTGCGCCACACCCTCAGCGGGGCCCTCGACTCGATCGACGGCCGGATCGGCGTGCTCACCGACGCCACAGCCGAGCAACATGCCGCGACTCGGGCGCTGTCGAAGGTGGCCGACGCGGCATACGCGCAGGCTTCGGTCGGGGGTCGAAAAGGGGATGAGCGACGGGACCCTGTTGCGTGGTGAAGTCCTGGCCCGGTGGCAGGAGTTCGTCGGCACCGGCGAGTTCTTCAAGCAGGTCGAATCAGCGGTGTCGCGCTGGCGCGACCGTTTCGTCGCGATGGTCAAGGGACAGCCCGCGCCAGCGCATGAGCTCGGTGAGGCGCTGCACTCCGGGGTGGCGGCGCTCATCACCGCCGAGGCCCACGCGGCCGCCTCGACGACTGCGCGCTCCTGGCGAGGTATGCCGGGTGGTTCCCTTCTCGTCGGGCGGAATCCGCAGCTGGCCGCCTCGTCCCCGGATCTCGAGGACCGCATCGCTCGACTCGTCCGCGAGTGGCAGGACGACGTGCTGGCCTTGGTGCGCACCGAAGGGCGCGACCGGCGCACCACCGCCAAGGTCGCGGCATACGGGGTTAACGGCCTTGGTGTGGTGCTCATGCTTGTGACCTTTGCGCATACAGCCGGGCTGACCGGCACCGAGGCCGGGATTGCTGGCGGCACGGCCTTGCTCGGGCAGAAACTGCTCGAGGCGGTCTTCGGTGACCAGGCCGTGCGGACGCTGGCCGCGAAGGCACGGGCCGCGCTGCATGACCGAGTCGACCAGCTCTTCGGGGACGAGGCGTTGCGCTACCAGAATGCCGTCGAGAGTGTCGAAGCGACCCGCGATCAAGGGCGGCGGCTGAGTGCCGCTGCGCTCAACGTCAGGGCAGCACGATGAGCCCCATTCGGGCCGGCAACGCTCGGCTCACCGTCGCCGCGGTCGAATTGGCCGAGCAGGCCGATGCGTTGGCTGCAGCGGGCGAGTCCGGCGGTCGTGACCTCGACCCCCTCGGCTGTCGACCATGCCGTCAACGTCATCGAAAAGGTCCGCGAGCGCACCTCGATCGCCGGAGGCCACACCGTCGTGGCCTTGGCCGGTGCGACCGGCAGTGGCAAGTCGTCGTTGTTCAATGCCATCGTCGGCCGGCCGCTGGCCAAGATCGGTGCCCGCCGTCCCACGACGTCAGTGCCCTCGGCGGCGATCTGGGGCCCGGCTGCCGCCACCGAATTGCTCGACTGGCTCGGCGTCGCGACCCGTCACCAGCTCGGTCCCGACAACGGCGCCCAGGACGGCGCCCAGGACGGCGGCGGCGCACCGGCCGGTGCCGGCTTCGGCCGTCTCGACGGGCTGGTGCTGCTCGATCTGCCCGACTTCGACTCGCGAGTGGCCGCACACCGGGCCGAGGCGCAGCGCGTGCTGGAGCTCGTTGACGTCTTTGTGTGGGTGACCGATCCGCAGAAATATGCCGACGCACTGTTGCATGACGACTACGTCGCCGCGTTGTCGGGGCACGACGCGGTGACGATCGTCGTGCTCAACCAGGCCGACCGGCTCACGCCCGACGCGGTGGAGACCTGCCGCGCTGATCTGACCCGCCTGCTGGCCGCCGACGGGCTCGGTGCGGCCAAGGTCATGGTCACCTCGGCACGCACCGGGGCGGGGGTCGGTGAGCTGCGGCAGCGGTTGGCCAATGCCGTTGCCGGTGCCGATGCGACCAGGGCACGGCTCTCGGCCGATGTCGTCGCCGTGGCCAGTCGCCTGCGCTCGGGCGTCGCCGACACGGAGCCCGAAGTGCGGGGCTCCGCCGACGATGCGCTGGTCGAGGCGCTGTCGCGATCTGCCGGCGTTCCGGTCGTGCTGGAAGCCGTCGCCGAGGACTACCGCCGCGAAGCGACCTCCCACGGCGGCTGGCTGTTCACCCGGTGGGTGTCGGGCTTCCGCGCTGACCCGTTGGCTCGGCTGAGGTTGGACAAGTCCATCGTCAAGATCAAGGGCATTGACCAGACCGATGTCCGCGCCGTCGTCGGGCGCTCGTCGATCCCGCCACCGTCACCGGCCGCCCGGGCCGCCGTGTCCCTGGCCATCCGGCAACTCGCCGATCGGGCCGCCGACGGTATGCCGGTCCGCTGGGCCAATGCCGTGGTCGATGCCGCCGACCCTGGAACGGCGGGACTGTCCGACGCTCTCGACCAGGCGGTCATCCATACGCCGCTACGGGCACGACAGCCCGTGTGGTGGCGGGCGATGGACGTGGTCCAGTGGCTCTTCGGTTTGGTGACTCTCGCCGGATTTCTTTGGCTCACAGCCCTTTTCGTTGTCGGGTGGCTGCAGCTGCCCGATTTGCCAACACCGACGATCGGCCAGCTTCCGGTGCCGTTCGTGCTGTTGACCGGCGGCATCGTCGGCGGTCTGCTTGCCGCGACGATCAACCGGGGCTTCGTCCGAGTGGGATCCCGGCGGCGGGCCAGGGTGGTCGCCCGGAGACTGCACGACGCCATAGCCGAGGTGGCCGACACCCGGATCGTCGCTCCGGTGTTGGCGGTCCTAGAGCGCCATCGGGTCGTGCGCGAGGCTCTCGACCGAGCACGTCGCACGCGCTGACCGACGCTGTCGTCACCGGCGGACTTGTCCCCAGCCCCTGCGCGCGAGTCCCACCATCCACAGGCCGTGCGGTCGCCTCTCGTGGTGGCCTCTGCTTCCTAGCAAGCTGCCGGTATGCCGGTCCGCCACAGGATCGATAGAGACAGGGGAGCTGAGATGAACGAGAGCTATGTGACCGTCGTCGGCAATGTCACCGCCGAGCCGGTGTTGCGCGAGACCAAGAACGGACGACCGTTCGCCACCTTCCGGGTCGCCTCCACGGCCCGGCGCTACGACCCCGGCACCCGCGGCTTCATCGACGCCGGCACCAATTTCGTGTCCGTGGTGACCTTCAACGCCCTGGCCGCCAACGTCGTGGCCAGCGTCCACAAGGGCCAGCCGGTGGTGGTCCACGGTCGGTTGCGGGTCAACTCTTGGGCGACCGCCGAGGGCCGCTCGATGATCTCGGTCGAGGTCGATGCCCACACCGTCGGCCATGACCTGACCAAAGGCCAGGCGCTGTTCAGCAAGCCGGTGCGGGCACAGTTCGATCCCAACGATCGGATGGGAGCCCCGGAGGTGCAGGCGTCGCTGGCTGCGCTGGAGACCCCCGACTTCGAAGACTTCGAGGCCGAGCGCCCGGCGCTCACCGCGGTCATGGGTGCCCAGCAGGAGCAGGCCGAGGAGGGTGCCGTTCGCTTCGACCTGGCCACCGCCGACCCGGAGACCGACGAATACCTCGCCAAGGTCGGCTGACCCCCCCCGAGACGACCGCGGCGTGCCCCCGGCACAGGGCGCGCCGCGGTTCTCCTGGCCGGCAAGCGGGGTTGGCCCGTTACCCGGGCGACTCGGCGATTCGGCGATTCGGACGGCATACCCTGCTGCGGATAGCCTTCGGCGCATGGCCGAGTTCATTTACACCATGACCAAAGCGCGCAAAGCGGTGGGCGACAAGCTCATCCTCGACGACGTGACGATGGCGTTCTATCCCACCGCCAAGATCGGCGTCGTCGGGCCCAACGGCGCCGGTAAGTCGACGATCCTCAAGATCATGGCCGGCCTGGATCAACCCTCCAACGGGGAGGCCCGCCTGTCGCCCGGGTATTCGGTCGGCATCCTGCTGCAGGAGCCGCCGCTCAACGAGAGCAAGACGGTGTTGGGCAATGTCGAAGAGGGCGCCGGCGAGATCAAAGCCAAGCTCGACCGCTACAACCAGATCGCGCTCGAGATGGCCGAGCCGGACGCCGACTACGACGCGCTGGGCACCGAGATGGCCACGTTGCAGGATGACATCGACCACGCCAACGCGTGGGACCTCGACTCGCAGCTGGAGCAGGCGATGGACGCGCTGCGTTGCCCGCCCCCGGACGCCGACGTCACGGTGCTGTCCGGTGGTGAGCGCCGTCGCGTCGCGCTGTGCAAGCTGCTTTTGCAGAAGCCCGACCTGCTGCTGCTCGACGAGCCCACCAACCATCTCGATGCCGAGTCGGTGCAGTGGCTGGAGCAGCACCTCGCGCAGTACCCCGGCGCAGTCCTGGCCGTGACCCACGACCGCTACTTCCTCGACAACGTGGCCCAGTGGATCGCCGAGGTCGACCGCGGCCGTCTCTACGGCTACGAAGGCAACTACACGGCATACCTGGAGAAGAAGGCCGAGCGCCTCAAGGTGCAAGGCAAGAAGGACGCCAAGCTCGCCAAGCGGCTGGCCGAGGAGTTGGAATGGGTCCGTTCCAACGCCAAGGGTCGGCAGGCCAAATCCAAGGCGAGGTTGGCGCGCTACGAGGAGATGGCTGCCGAGGCCGAGCGCACCCGCAAGCTCGACTTCGACGAGATCACCATCCCGCCCGGTCCGCGGCTGGGTTCGCAGGTCATCGAGGTGAGCAAACTTCGCAAGGGGTTCGGCGACCGGGTGCTCATCGACGGGCTCTCCTTCAGCTTGCCGCGCAACGGCATCGTCGGTGTCATCGGCCCCAACGGTGTCGGCAAGACGACCCTCTTCAAGACCATCGTCGGGCTGGAGCAGCCGGATGCGGGCGAGGTCAAGGTCGGTGAGACGGTGAAGATTTCCTACGTCGACCAGTCCCGCGCGGGACTGGACCCCGCCAAGACGCTGTGGGAGGTGGTGTCCGACGGTCTGGACTTCATCAAGGTCGGCCAGGTCGAGATCCCGTCCCGCGCCTATGTCTCGCAGTTCGGTTTCAAGGGGCCCGACCAGCAGAAGCTCACAGGGATCCTCTCCGGTGGGGAGCGCAACCGGCTCAACCTCGCGTTGACCTTGAAGCAGGGCGGCAACCTGCTGCTGCTCGACGAGCCGTCCAATGACCTCGACGTCGAGACCCTGGCCTCGCTGGAGAACGCGCTGCTGGAGTTCCCCGGCTGTGCCGTGGTCATCAGCCACGACCGGTGGTTCCTCGACCGGGTCGCCACTCACATCCTGGCCTACGAGGGTGACGAGGACGACCCAGCCAAGTGGTACTGGTTCGAGGGCAACTACGAGGCCTACGAGAAGAACAAGCTCGACCGGCTAGGCCCAGAGGCGGCCCGGCCGCATCGGGTCACCTATCGAAAGCTCACCCGCGACTGACCTCGACGTAGGCGGCGAGGTGCTGGCCGGTCAAGGTCTCCCGCGCCGCCACGAGGTCGGTCGGCGTGCCCTCGAAGACGACCCGGCCACCGTCGTGCCCGGCGCCTGGGCCCAGGTCGATGATCCAGTCGGCGTGGGCCATGACGGCCTGGTGGTGCTCGATGACGATCACCGACTTACCGGAGTCGACAAGGCGGTCCAGGAGGGCGAGCAACTGCTCGACATCGGCCAGGTGTAGTCCGGTGGTTGGTTCGTCCAGGACGTAGACCCCGCCCTTCTCACCCAGATGGGTTGCGAGTTTGAGCCGCTGGCGCTCGCCGCCGGACAAGGTGGTGAGTGGCTGGCCCAGGCTGAGATAGCCCAGACCGACATCGCGCAACCGCGACAGGATGGTGTGTGCGGCCGGGGTGCGGGCCGGCCCGGTGGCGAAGAACTCCTCGGCCTCCGACACCGGCATGGCGAGCACCTGGCTGATGTCCTTGCCGCCGAGGTGGTAGTCGAGCACCGCAGCCTGGAACCGCTTGCCTTCGCAGTCCTCACACACAGAGGTCACCGTGTCCATGAAACCGAGCTCGGTGTAGATCAGGCCGTTGCCATTGCACGTCGGGCAGGCGCCCTCGGAGTTGGCGCTGAACAGTGCGGGCTTCACCCCGTTGGCCTTGGCGAAGGCCTTCCGGATCGGTTCCAGCAGCCCGGTGTAGGTCGCGGGATTGCTGCGCCGGGAGCCCTTGATCGCGCCCTGGTCGATGACGACGACACCCTCACGGTCGGCGACCGACCCGTGGATGAGCGAGCTCTTCCCCGACCCGGCAACACCGGTGACGACGACCAGCACGCCCAGCGGGATGTCGACATCGACGTCCTGCAGGTTGTGGGTCGAGGCGCCGCGCACCGGCAATGCGCCGGTGCGCGGACGGCATACCGGCTTGAGGCTGGCGCGGTCGTCCAGGTGCCGGCCGGTGCTGGTGTCGCTGGCGCGCAACCCCGCGACATCGCCTTCGAAGACGATCGACCCGCCGGCCGTGCCGGCACCGGGACCGATGTCGACGATGTGGTCGGCGATGGCGATGACCTCGGGCTTGTGCTCGACGACGAGCACGGTGTTGCCCTTGTCGCGCAGCCGCAGCAACAACTCGTTCATCCGCTGGATGTCGTGCGGGTGCAACCCGATGGACGGCTCGTCAAAGACATAGGTGATGTCGGTGAGCGAGGACCCGAGGTGGCGGATCATCTTGGTGCGTTGCGATTCACCGCCGGAGAGGGTGCCCGACGGGCGCTCCAGCGACAGATAGCCCAGCCCGATCTCGACGAAGGAGTCGAGCAGGTGCACCAAGCCGGCGGTGAGCGGCGCGACGGTGGGCTCATCCAGCGTGCGGACCCAAGCGGCCAGGTCGCTGATCTGCATCGCGCACGCGTCGGCGATGTTGATCCCCATGATCTTGGCCGAGCGCGCTTCGGGGGTCAGCCGGGTGCCCTCGCATTCGGGGCAGGTCTGGAATGTGATAGCTCGCTCGACGAAGGCCCGGACGTGCGGCTGGAGCGCCTCGACGTCCTTGGCGAGCATCGACTTCTGGATCTTGGGGATCAGGCCCTCGTAGGTGAGGTTGATGCCCTCGACCTTGATCTTCGTCGGCTCCTTATAGAGCAGATCGTGGCGCTCCCGCTGGGTGAAGTCCTTGATCGGCTTGTCCGGGTCGAAGAACCCACATCCGCGGTAGATCCGGCCATACCACCCGTCCATCGTGTAGCCGGGGATGGTCAGCGCGCCCTCGTTGAGCGAGCGTTCGGCGTCGTAGAGGGCGGTGAGGTCGAAGTCGCTCACGGCGCCGCGCCCCTCGCACCGTGGGCACATCCCGCCGAGTTGGAAGAAGGTCGCCTTGGTGGCGCGCGTCTTGTCGCCGCGCTCGACGGTCACGGCCCCGCTGCCGCGCACGGTCGGCACGTTGAACGAGAAGGCGTTCGGCGACCCGATGTGCGGCTCACCCAACCGGCTGAAGAGCATCCGCAGCATCGCATTGGCGTCGGTCACCGTGCCGACGGTCGAGCGCGGGTTGGCACCCAGCCGCTCCTGGCCGACGATGATCGCCGTGGTGAGCCCGTCGAGCACGTCGACGTCGGGTCGAGCCTGAGTGGGCATGAACCCCTGGATGAAGGTGCTGTAGGTCTCGTTGATCATCCGGCGCGACTCGGCTGCGATCGTCGCGAACACCAGCGAGCTCTTGCCCGACCCGGACACGCCGGTGAAGACGGTCAACCGCCGCTTGGGCAGCTCGACGGAGATGTTCTTGAGGTTGTTCTCGCGCGCCCCGTGGACCCGGATGAGGTCATGACTGTCGGCGACATGCCCGTCGTGGGCGGCGGCAGCGGCGGCGGCAGCGGCAGCGGCAGCGGCAGGGTCGGTCGTCGGGCGCGATGAGGTCCGGCTGGTCATCCGCCGATGCTGTCACGCGCCGGCCCGATCTCCCAGCCCGCCAGGGTGCGGCAGTGGCCAGCTTGATACCACGACAGGTGCGCGCGCCTGGCATACCCGGCGGCCGGCAGCAGCGGTGCCACCCATTCGCGCACGCGCTGCTCACTCACCCCCGGCCCGACGGCGTCGAGGGTGAGATGGGGGCTCACCGTCCCGAACTGCCCGCCATAGGGCTGGTATGCCGGGAACGCCGCCACGAGCGCGCGGGTGAGCGCGGCGAAGGGCTCGGACGGCTCGGGGACGAGGTGGATGATGCCATTGGGGAAGGTGGCCACTCGTTCCAGTGTGAACGCGAAAGGTGTTGCCGCTGAAAGAATCTGGCCGACGATGTCCCTCTCGGAGGGCATCTGCTCCAAGCTGGGGAAGGGGGACAAGAGGGTGATGTGTGCGTGCGCGAAGCTCGGGTCTGCCGACAGGTATGCCGGGTCGTAGTGCGCGTGTCGGCCCCGGACGAACTCCTCCAGTGCAGCGACCGGAACGACGAGCGCGCCGTGCCCTTCGCGCGGGTCGGGACTCACCGGCATACCGGCTCTCAGCCAGTCGTCGGCCGGTAGCCGACCAATCGGAGGGCGAGCGCGGCGTTCGTCGCGCCGATCTGGGTGGGGCTGCGCTTGACCGAAGGGGCGAACCACCGGGCGACGTCGACGATGATCGACAGCAGCGCCAGGGAGGTGTCGCCGAGGTTGTCGACTGTGAACGCGCCGCAGGCGACTCCGGCGCGCAGGACCCCACGCACTGCCGCGTCGATCTGTTTGCGCATCCGTAGCACCTCGACACGGTGCTCCGGAGACAGGTGGGGGAACTCATGTTGCACGACCCGGGCGATGGCGTAGTTCTGGGCATGCCATGCGCTGAAGTCCGACACGAGGGCAGCGAGTTGCTCGTGCGGGTGCGGAGAACTCGCGACGGCCTGCCGGATGAGTTCGAGCGCCTCCTCGTGGCCGGTGCGGCTGAGCTGGAAGAGGACGTCCTCCTTGGACGAGAAGTGCACATAAACGCCGGCGGGGGACAGGCCGGCGCCGGCGGCGATGTCCCGGGTGGTCGTCGCGTGAAAACCCTTGTCGGCGAAGGCCGCTGCCGCGGCATTGAGCAGCCGGCCGGCTGTTTCGCTGACGTGCGGCCAGAGCGTGCTCGCGGGCGCCGACATGTGGACAGCATGCCGCACCTATGCAAGACTAAGCAAGCGCTTAGTCAGCGGTCGATCTGTGATGACCAGGCCCCGGACAGGCCCGATCGGGCCCGATCTGGGCTGGTCAGAGCCGATCAGGGCTGACCTGGCGCGCGTCCGGTTCGCTCGGACGCGCCGTGCTCGCTACCGCAGTCTGTCCCCGGGAGGACCACATGCCGCGCACTCTCTACACCGAGGAGCACGAGGACTTCCGCGCCGCAGCGCGCGAGTTCGTCGAGCGCAGCCTCAAACCCCGCGTCGAGGAGATGATCTCCCTCAAGTCCATCCCGCGGGACATCTGGTTGGAGGCCGGCAAGCAGGGCTTCTTCGGCCTGGACATCCCGGAGGAGTTCGGCGGAGCCGGCGCCGAGGACTACCGCTTCAACGCGGTGCTGGCCGAGGAGTGGGCTCACTTCAATGCCGCGACGGCCGCCTGCTTCGGCATCCACGCCGACGTCTGCCCGCCCTACATTGTCGACCTGGGCACCCAGGAGCAGAAGGAGCGTTGGCTGCCGGGCATGGCCTCCGGCGAGCTCATCTGCGCGATCGGCATGACCGAGCCCTCCGGCGGCTCCGACCTGGCGGCCCTCAAGACCACCGCCGTCCGAGCCGACGACGGCTCCGGGGACTGGATCCTCAACGGTTCCAAGACCTTCATCACCAATGGCTACCAGTGCGACCTGGTCATCGTCGCCGCGCGCACCGACGCCAGCAAGGGCCCCAAGGGCATCACGCTGTTCATGGTCGAACGCAGCATGGCGGGCTTCGTCAACGGCCGCAAGCTCGACAAGGTCGGTCAGGACGAGTCCGACACCGCCGAGTTGTTCTTCGAGAACGTGCGGGTGCCCGACGCCAACCGGTTGGGCGCTGAGGGCTTGGGCTTCATCGCGATGATGCAGCGCCTGCCTCAGGAGCGCATCGGCGCCGCCTGCTCCAACATCGCGCACGCCAAGCAGATCTTCGTCGAGACCCTGGCCTATGCCAAGGAGCGCAAGGCGTTCGGCCAGCCGATCGGCACCTTCCAGCACAACAAGTTCAAGTTCGCCGAGATGATCACCAAGCTTGAAGTCGCCGAGGCCTACATCGACGACTGCGTGCTGGCCCACTCGCAGCGCAAGCTCTCGCCGATCGACGCCGCCAAGGCCAAGTGGTGGAGCGCCCAGGTGCAGAGTGAAGTGCTCGACGAGTGCGTGCAACTGCACGGCGGCTATGGCTTCATGAACGAATACCGCGCCGCTCGCGCCTGGCGGGACGCCCGGGTCACCAAGATCTGGGCCGGCTCCAACGAGATCATGAAGGAACTCATCGGCCGCGATCTGGGCTTGTGAGCGACTCGCCCGCACCGGGATCCGCGACCGCGCCGATCGTGCGAAAGCACGAGGGCGCGGTCGCGCTCGTCACTGGCGCCAGCCGCGGCATCGGGCTCGCGATCGCCGCACGTCTGGTCGCCGAGGGCGCTCGGGTGGTCGTGACCGCTCGCACTCCCGAGCCGCTCGCTGACGCCGTCGCCCAGTTGGGCGGCGAGCAGTATGCCGTGGCGCTGGCGGGCAACGCGGCCGACCCGGACCACCAGCACGCGGCCATCGAGCTGGCCCACATGCGCTTCGGGGGCTTGGACTACCTCGTCAACAACACCGGGATCAACCCGGCATACGGGCCGCTGCTCGACACCCCACCCGAGGTGGCGCGCAAGATCCTCGACACCAATGTCGTCGCGGCCGCGGCCTGGGTCAAGGCCGCCGTCGACCGCGGGCTCGGCGGGACCGCGCACCGGGGCGCCATCGTCAACATCGCCTCGATCGCTGGGCTCGGCGCCAGCGGAGCCCTGGGCTGGTATGCCGTATCGAAGGCGGCCCTCATCCACCTCACCATGGAACTCGGCCTGCAACTCGGGCCGGATATCCGGGTCAACGCGGTGGCGCCCGCGGTCGTCAAGACCCGCTTCGCGCAGGCGCTGTATGCCGGCCGCGAGCCACAGGTCGCCCAGGCTTACCCGCTCAAGCGACTCGGCGTGCCCGACGACGTGGCGGGCGCGGCGTCCTTCCTGCTCAGTGCGGATGCGGCGTGGATCACCGGCCAGACTCTCGTCGTCGATGGCGGCGTCACGCTGGGAGTCGGTCTGTAGCCGACCGCCGACGGGAGCGGCGCCTACGCGCCTGCGGGCGGGTGCGGCATACCCGGCTCTTTGATCCGCAGCATGCCTTCCTGCGCGAGCGTCACCATGAGCGTGCCGTCCTGGCCGAACATCCGCCCCACCCCGAGGCCGCGACCGCCCTGGGCGGAGGGGCTGCTCATCGTGTAGAGGACCCAATCGTCGGCGCGCACCGGCCGATGGAACCACATCGCATGGTCGAGGCTGGCCGGTCGCAGCCGGCGGTCCATCCAGTGCACGCCATGGCGGCGCAGCACCGGCTCCAGCAGGGAGTAGTCGGAGGCATAGGCGAGCACCGCCGCATGAATGATCGGGTCGTCGGGCAGCTCGTGCCGGGCGCGCAGCCACACGTTCTGCCGGGCGATGTGGTTGCGTCCGGGCTTGGTGTAGATGTTGCCCTCGACGTGGCGCAGTTCGATCGGACGCTCGACCGCGAAGAAGGAGCGGACCGCCGGGTCGGTGCTGTCGCGCAGCACCTCGTCGAGGGAGCGCACGTCCTCCGGGAAGGGCACCGGCGGCATCGGGTCGTGGTGCTCCATGCCGTCGGCGGGCTGCATGAACGAGCACCCCATCGACAGGATCGTGCGGCCGTACTGCACCGCCTGCACCCGGCGCGTCGAGAAGGACCGACCGTCGCGCACCTTCTCGACGAGGAACTTGATCGGGTGGCTGTCATCACCACCACGGACGAAGTAGGCGTGCAGCGAGTGGATCGGACGAGTCACACCATTGATCTCACCGACCGTGCGCGATGCCGCGACGAGCGACTGGGCGAGCACCTGTCCGCCGAAGACCCGGCCGTGCGGCATTCGCTGGCTGCGGCCGACGAAGACCAGCGGCGAGAACTCGCCCAGGTCGGTCTCGTCGTCGCCGGGCATCCCTTCGTAACGGACTCGTGCCTGGCCGATCTCCTGCAGGTCCAGGACCTCGAGCAGGTCACGCACGGAGTCGGGGGATCCAGGGTGCAGGGGGGTCACACCTGTTGAGATTAGCCGCATGCCCCGGTATGCCGTGCGGCGGCTCAGTCTCGCGGGCCACCGGCGACGTAGATGACCTGGCCATTGACGAATCCGGCCGCGTCGCTGGCCAGGAAGGTGACCAACGCGGCGATGTCCTCGGGTTGCCCGACTCGGCCGGAGGGGTTCTTGGCGGCGGCTGCGGCGAGGAACTCCTCGAACGGCATACCCATCCGTTCGGCGGTCTGGCGGACCATCTCGGTCTGGATGAACCCGGGCGCGACGGCGTTGGCGGTGATGCCGAACCGGCCGAGCTCGACGGCGAGCGTCTTGGCCATGCCCTGCAGTCCGGCCTTGGCCGTGGAGTAGTTGGTTTGGCCGCGGTTGCCCTGCGCGGAGGTGGACGACAGGTTGATGATCCGGCCGAACTTCGCCCCGACCATGTGCGCCTGGCAGGCCCGAGCCATAAGGAAGGAACCGCGCAGGTGCACGCTCATGACGAGATCCCAGTCGGCCTCGCTCATCTTGTGCAACAGGTTGTCACGGGTGATGCCGGCGTTGTTGACCAGGATGGTCGGGGCGCCCAACTCGTCAGTCACCCGGGCGACGGCCGCCTCGACGGCCGCGGCATCGGCAACGTCGACGCCGACGGCGATAGCCCGCCCACCGGCAGCGCGGATTGCTGAAACGGTTGTCTCGCAGGCCGATTCATCGAGATCGAGGATTCCGACAGCATGTCCGGCAGCGGCCAGGTGTTGCGCGGTCGCAGCACCGATCCCGCGAGCGGCGCCGGTGACAATGGCAGTGCGAGGGGTCGTCATGCCCCCCAAACTAGCCCAGGGCGTTCAGCCCTTGAGACGCAGCATCCCCTCCTGGGCGACGGTGGCCACGAGCCGGCCGTCGGCGGCATACAGGCTCCCGATCCCGAGCCCCCGCCCACCCGAGGCGGAGGGGCTGTGACCGGCGTGCAGCACCCACTCGTCGGCGCGCGCCGGCCGGTGGAACCAGATGGCGTGGTCCAAGCTCGCCTGGCGCAGCCGGGGGTCGGCCCAGCTCACCCCGTGGGCGCGGAGCACCGGTTCGAGGATCGAGTAGTCGGTCGAATAGGCCAGGAAGGCCGCGTGGATGGCCGGGTCGTCCGGCAGCGTCCGCCGAGAGCGCAGCCACACGCTCTGGTCGGGAGTCTGCTCGGGCCCGGGCGCGGCATACAGGTTGCCCTCGACGTGGCGCAGCTCAATGGGCCCCTCGAGGATGCACACCACGGCATACGGGCCCGGTATGCCGTGCAGCGCCCCCGCGACGTCGGGGAGCTGCTCGGGCGCGGTCACCGCGGGCATCGGGTCGTGGTGCTCGAGGCCAGGGGCTGCCTCTTGGAAGCTCGCGATGAGGGTCGCGAGCAGTCGGCCGTCCTGCACGGCGAGGATGCGGCGAGTCGAGAAGGAGCGTCCATCGCCAAGGGGTTCGACGACGTAGTGGACGTCGGCGGTATCCGAACCGGAGGCGAGGAACGAGGTGTGCAAGGAGTGGATCGGGCGCCCGGCGCCGGCCGGGTCGGCCCTGACCGTGCGGGCAGCAGCGACGATCGCCTGGGCGAGGAGTTGGCCACCGAAGATCCGCCGATAACGCTGCTTCTGGCTGGATCCGATGAAAACCCTTGCGGCAGTGGGTGGCAGCGCCGTGTGGGGTTCCTCGTGTTCGGAGTGGACGGTCATCGTCACCGACCCGCCCTCCCGCAGGTGCAGCAGGTCCAGCAGGTCACTCACCGGCTCGAACGGCGCATCGGTCATAACCTTGAGGGTAGGACAATGGCCCCATGAGTCAGGTCACCGAGATCCTCGTCCCGCTGCGTTGGTCGGACATGGATGCCTATGGGCATGTCAACAACGTGCAGTTCGTGCGGTTGCTCGAGGACGCTCGCGTGGCGATGCTGCTCCAGTGGTTCCCGGAAGGGCTCGAGCAGTTGGATCGCGGGATCGTCGTCGCCCGTCACGAGATCGACTACCTGGCGCCGTTGAGCTACCGCCCGGAGCCGGTCGCGGTCGACGTCTGGGTGACCCGCATCGGCGGAGCGAGCTACGACATCGGCTATGTCATCCGCGACCCGCAGGCGGCTGGTCACACCCGGTATGCCGTCGCCGAGACGACGCTGGCGCTGTTCAACCTGCGCGACGGGGCACCACGGCGGATGTCGGGGGAGGAGCGCTCCCAGCTTGAGGTGCACCTCGGGGATCCCGCGCCGCTGCGCAGCCGGCGCTCGCTGTGACGGTCAGCCTGGAGTTCCCCGACCCGCAGGGGTATGCCGATCTCGCCACCTTCGTGCGCCGGGCCCGGGCTGCGGATGCCGACGCCGCGGTCCGACTCGTGACCAGGGGGGCCGTCCTGGGCGTATGGGCCGGGGTGCTGGCCGGATCGGGCCTGTTCGCCACCGGGGCGGCTGTCGGTCACCGCGGATTCGCCCTGGCAGGCCCGGTCGGCGCGGACTGTGATGTGGTGGTGTCGGCGAGCGCGCTCACCGACCGCTTCGCCCGAATGCCGGGCGACACCGTCCTGTCGGTGCCTCCGACCGCCGCGCACGCGCCCTGGGCCGGACAGCTCCCGCTGGCGGGGCCCTGGGAGCCGGTGGGCACCATCGCAGAGTCGGTGCTGGCCGAGCTGGCCGCCGACGGGATCGCTGCGGTGGCGCGCGCCGTCCCCGACGCCGTCGGGTCGGCCGCTGTCGATGCGGTGCGGCACCGGGTCTGGGCTGCGGCGCTGCCAGTCCAACGTGACGTCGACCGCGCCGAAGCGGACGAGCCGGGGCAGTCTCCTGGGTGGGTGGTCCCGACTGGGGCCGCTTTTGCGGCCTGGGTCCTCGGGCTGCTCCCGCGGGGGGCTCGCGGCTCGGCGGGCACGGCCATCGGGGCGGCAGGTGGCCCTCCGGACGCCGGTGACGTCGCCGAGGTATATCGCTGCGGGCGCTGGGCCCGGATCCGCCTCGAACGCGGGCAGGTCTTCGCCCGCGCCTAGATTGACGGCGGGTCGGAAGGTTTCCCGGCAGATCTGGGCCCGCAGGTGGGGGTTTAACGGCGGGTCGGAAGGTTTCCCGGCAGATCTGGGCCCCCGCTGGGTCACTGACTCTCCCGACACACTCATCCGACCTGAGCGAGCATCTCGCCGTGGGGAAGGGCGAACCACGCCTCCGGGGAGAGACCCCAGGTGCGCCAGGCGGCGGCGATTCGGTCGAGGTCGGCTCGACTGGCCCCAGACGCCCTGGCCTGTTGGGCGAATGCGTCGCCGCTGTAGCGCAGCGCCTGACTCTCACCCCACCATCGGCACCGCTCCGGGTCGGCATAGGTCCAGACCGATGTCGAGAAGGTGACATCGGTCAGCCCCGCCCCCGTTGCCCAGGAGCGCAGCCGCCGTCCGGCGTCTGGCTCGGCGCCGTTGGCGCGTGCCACGACCTGGTAGAGATTCCGCCACTCCCGCAAGCCGGACACGTCGGGAAACCAGACCATAGCGCCGTAGTCGGCTTCCCGGGCCGCGACCCATCCACCCACCCGGGCCACCCGGGCCATCTCACGGAGCGCCTGCACCGGGTCGCTGACGTGATGCAGGACCTGATGGGCATGCACGACGTCGAAGCTACCGTCGTCGAACGGCAGGTCCAGGGCATCGGCGACCACGAACCGGGTCTCGAGGTCAGCGCGCTGCGCCGCCGCTTCCCGTGCTGCATCCAGCGCATCGGTGGCATTGTCACAGCCGACGACCTGACCGGGGGCCACCAGTCTCGCGAGGTCGAGCGTGACACTCCCCGGACCGCACCCGACATCCAACAGGCGCATCCCGGGGGCGAGGATCGGCATGAGGTATGCCGCGCTGTCGGCAGCCGTGCGCGCCGAGTGAGATGCGATCGTGGCCGCGTCGTGGCCATGGGTGTAGCGGTGCTGCCGCTGGCCGACCCGCCCAGGATGGCTGTGTGTCATCGCGCCAGGGTCCCACGGCACGGCCGCGGTCGGTCAGGGTGTTCGGCTGGCGGATGCAACAGCGGCAGGTGAGTGCGACGGCATACAGCGCAGTCCGGTGACCACCGCGGCGGCCGCGATGACCGCCAGAAGAGCGTAGATCGCCAGGTAGACCGCGCGGCCGGAGTGGTCGCCTCCGGCGAAGATCGCGGTGGCCGCCCCGATCCCGACGACCGATCCGAGCACGTCCGACAATTGCAGGGCGGCCGACGCGCGACCGTGCTCGTGCGCGGAGGTGAGATCCAGGACCAGCACCGAAAGGGTCGTCGAGCCGGCTCCCATGGCCAGGCCACAGACGGCGATGCTTGCGGCGAAGACCCACGCAGAGGCCTGGGTCACCACAGCCAGGATGAGGATGAGGGTGCCCGCGGTCAGCACCACAGCGCCGCCCCACACCAGCTGGACGCGGCGCGCCAGACCCCCACTGCGCACCCGGCCTTGCAGCCATGATCCGGTACTCCACCCGAGCGACCCGGTCGCCAGCACGGCACCGGCCATGGTGAGGCTCAGATCCCAGCGCTGGACGAGCATGAGCGGCAGGAAGGTGACGGTCGCCATGAACGAGCCGTTGAACAGCGCGCGTGAGGCGATGACCGAAGGGAGCCCGCGGCGCGCGACCAAGGTTCCGGGCGGCAGCAATCGCGGTGTGGCCCATACCAATCCGACGACGCCGACAAGGGCAAGCGTGAGGACCAGGCCCAGGGAGGACGCGGCACCCGGACTCTGCGAGCCGCCTTCGCGCTCGTGGATGGCCAGTTGGACCAGCCCGGCGGACAGGGCCACGACCGTGCCCAATCGGGCGGTGCGACGGTGATCGGCCAGCTCCACCGCGGTGGCGGCCTGCTCGGTCGGTGCCGGGACTCCGATGGCCTCCCGCCGCGCGAAGACCAATCCGCTGGCCACCACCGCAGGCACGACGACGACGCCGAAGACCCAGCGCCACGACGCGACGGTCGTGAGCCACCCCGCTACCGGTGCCCCGACGACCGACGGGATGACCCAGGCGGCGGAGAGCCAGCTGAAGACCCGCGGACGCAGCGTCGTCGGGAAGACCCGCCCGATCGCGACGAACTCCGACACGATGACCAGTCCCGCCCCGACGCCCGTCACCACCCGGCCGCCGATGAGCATGCCCCAGGAGGGCGCCAGCAGGCAGCCGATGGTGCCGAGCGCGAAGAGCCCCTGACCGGCATACAGGGCTGGCAGCGGGCCGGACCGATCGGCCCAGATCCCGGCCGCGACGATGCCCAGCAGCATCGCGGTCATCATCGAGGAGAAGGCCAGGCCGTAGCCGCCGATGGCATCGAGTTCCTCGGCAGCGCGCGGCATGGCCGTGGAGACCGCCATCGCTTCGAAAGCGATCATCGTCGTGAGCAGCAAGAGGGCGATGGTGACGACCCGGTATGCCGGTGACATGGGTCCCGTGCGCTGCGCACTCGGTGCGGGGCGCTGGGAGGGATCGGTCACTCCGCGAGATTACCCCTGGGCGGGTGACCGGCTCGCACCCCCAACGCGGCTCAGGACGTGGGTGGCCAGGCCCCACGCTCGGCCAAGACCTCGGCCAGGACATCGATCCGGTCGCTCACCAGCCCGTCGACCCCGAGATCGAGCAGCCGGCGCATCGCGTCGGCGTCGTCGACGGTCCACACGTGCACCTGCATTCCGCGCGCATGAGCTCGGGACACCAAGGCTGGTGTCACGAGCCTGGTGACGGTGCGCCCGGCGCCATGGGATCCGGTGTGCCGGACCGGCCAGGTGATCGTCTCAGGCACCTGGAGCACCTGGCCGATGTCCCGACCTGGGGGCACCCGGCCCGGCCGGAACCGCAGCGCGGCCACCTCGGCCGGCCCGGCGGCCGTCGCCACGCGATCGCCGGCCAACGCCCGGAACGCCCGTAGCCGCTGCATGGAGAAGGACCCGACGCAGACCCGGTCGGCTGCGTCGTGCTCCTGGATCAGCCGCCACAGCGGGGCGACGGCGCCCGGTGCCTTGATGTCGATGTTGAAGCGCGTGTGCGGAAAGGCGAGCAGGCACTGGTCCAGGCGCGGCACGGCATACCGGCCGTCGACCCGAACCTGGGAGACCTGCGCCCAGGTGCGGTCCGCGATGCTGCCCGAGCCGTCGGTGACCCGATCCAGGCAGGCATCGTGGAAGGCGACGACGACGCCGTCCCGGGTTGCGTGGACATCGGTCTCCACATAGCGCAAGCCCAGCCCCACTGCGGTCGCGAACGCCTCCAGCGTGTTCTCCCGGCCGCGGTTGTCGGGATGCAGCGCCCCGCCGCGATGCGCGAGTCCGATCGGGGGCGCGTCGAAGTAGGGGAAGTCCCGGGCGGGACGGTGGCCGAACGTCATTCGCCCGCCGTGAGCAGGTCGCGGACGACCTGACCGAACTCGGCCGCGGTGCGCCCCTCGTGGACGACGGCCGTGACGTTGGCGACGATCGGCATCGAGACCCCATGGGCCTGGGCGAGAGCGAGCATCGCCGCGCACGAAGCCACCCCTTCGGCGGTCTGGTGGGTCACCGCGACGACCTCCTCGACGGTGAGCCCCTTGCCGAGGTTGCGGCCGAACGTCGAGTTGCGTGAGTGCGGTGAGAGGCAGGTGACCACGAGATCGCCGACGCCGGCCAGACCGGCGAAGGTCGCCGGATGCGCCCCCATCGCCTCGCCGAGCGCCCGCATCTCACTCAAGCCCCTGGTGATCACCGCAGCGGTGACCGAGTGACCCATCCCGAGGCCCTCGGTCATCCCGGAGGCCAGGGCAATGACGTTCTTCACACATCCGCCGAGCTCCGCCCCGACGACATCGTCGTGCACATAGGGCCGGAAGTATGCCGTGTGGCAGGCGGCCGCGACCGTGTGTGCGGTGGGCAGGTGGCTCGAAGCGACCGTCGTGGCCGCCGGCTCGCGTGCCGCGATCTCGCGCGCGATATTAGGCCCGGACACGACGGCGATCTGCTCGGCCGGAATGTGGCAGGCCTGGTCGATGACCTGACTCATCCGTAGCGAGGTCGCCTTCTCGAGCCCCTTCATGAGCGAGACGACGATGACGTCATCGGGCAGCAGGTGGCCCCACTCGGCCAGGTTGGCGCGCAAGGTCTGGGCCGGCACCGCGAGCACCGCGATCTGCGCCCCGTCGAGGGCTTCACCCGGGTCGGTAGTCGCCGAAACCGATTCCGGGAGAACGAGATCGGGCAGGTATCGGGCGCTAGTGTGGGTGCGCCGGATGTCCTCGACCTCGTCGGGGAACTTCCCCCACATTCGCACCGTGCACCCTGCAGCGGCCAGGACCGAGGTGTATGCCGTGCCCCAGCTCCCGGTGCCGAACACGGCCACCTGGGGACGCGCGGAAGTGTCACTCACGGGGGCAAGCGTGGCACGGCATACCGGCTCACGGCGAGGAACGCGCGCGGAACGTGCACGGGGACGTACACGAGGACGCACAGGGGAGCGCAGGGTATGTGAGTCGGGGGCCGGAAGGTGACACCATGAGGGCCATCAGCTCTCGACGAGGAGGATCCCTCGATGGATGCCCAATCCCGCGTGCCGGCACCGGTCAACGAACCGGTCCTCGGCTACGCCCCCGGAAGCCCCGAACGGGCGACCCTGCAGCGCGAACTCGACCGCATCGGCTCCGAGTGCATCGACCTGCCCAGCACGATCGGCGGCCGCAAGGTCATGGGTGACGGCCGTGAGGCGAGCGTCGTCCAGCCGCACGCGCACGCCAAAGTGCTCGGGCGGATGAAGCTCGTGAGCGCCGACCAGGCCCAATCGGCCGTGGACGCCGCCGTGGCGGCCGCCCCAATGTGGCGAGACCTGGCCTTCGAGGATCGCGCGAGCATCCTGCTCAAGGCCGCCGACATGTTGGCCGGCCCGTGGCGCGCCACGCTCAACGCCGCCACCATGCTTGGGCAGAGCAAGACCGCGCCGCAAGCCGAGATCGACTCCGGCGTGCGAGCTCATCGACTTCTGGCGGATCAACGTCCATTTCGCCCAGCAGCTGCTCGCCGAGCAGCCGCCGCTCAACTCGCGCGGCGTGTGGAACCGCTCTGACTACCGCTCGCTCGAGGGATTCGTCTACGCGATCACCCCGTTCAACTTCACCGCCATTGGGGGCAACCTCCCCACCGCACCCGCTCTGATGGGCAACACCGTCGTGTGGAAGCCGGCCCGCACCCAGCAGCTCGCCGCGCACTACACGCTGGCGCTGCTGGAGGCAGCCGGTCTGCCTCCGGGCGTCATCAACCTGGTGACCAGCGACGGCGCGACGCTCTCCAATGCCGTGCTGTCCTCACCCGACTTCGCCGGCCTGCACTTCACCGGGTCCACCTCGGTCTTCCACTCGATGTGGGAGACGGTGGGCAAGAACATCGGCACCTATCGCACCTACCCCCGCCTGGTCGGCGAGACCGGCGGCAAGGACTTCGTCGTCGCGCACCCGTCGGCTGACCCCGATGTGCTGCGCACCGCGCTGATCCGCGGCGCCTTCGAGTTCCAGGGGCAGAAGTGCTCGGCGGCCTCGCGCGCCTATATCCCGGAGTCGCTGTGGCGGCGGATGGGTCAGGCGCTATGCGACGAGGCCAACTCGCTCAGCCAAGGCGATGTCACCGACTGGGGCAACTTCATGGGCGCGGTCATCGACGCCGGTGCCTTCGCCGACCATAAGGCCGCCATCGACCGGGCCCACGCGACGCCCGGCATCGAGGTCGTGGCCGGTGGCACCTACGACGATTCGGAGGGCTTCTTCGTGCGCCCGACGATCCTCAAGGTCGCCGATCCCACCGACGAGTGCCTCCGGGTCGAGTACTTGGACCCATCCTGTCGGTCCATGTCTATGCGGACGACGACTACGACGCGATGCTCGCCCAGATGGAGTCCTTCGCGCCATATGCGCTGACCGGCCTGATCATCGCCCAGGACCGGGTCGCCATCGCCCACGCGATGCACGTGCTGCAGCTATGCCGCGGGCAATTTCTACATCAACGACAAGCCCACCGGCGCCGTAGTCGGCCAGCAGCCCTTCGGCGGCGGCCGGGCCTCGGGCACCAACGACAAGGCCGGTGCCGCGCAGAACCTCATGCGCTGGACCTCGGTCCGCTCGATCAAGGAGACCTTCGTGCCGCCGACGGACTACCGCTACCCCTCGATGGGCTGACCACTACCTGCTGCCCACCTGGTATGCCGTGCACTCACCCGAGTGCACGGCATACCAGTCACTGCTCCTGCGGCTGTCGGCCGGTCAGTGCTGCTCGGCCAGCCAGGCCAGCCCGACCTTGTGTTCCTTGCGGATGCCGGCGAGCGCTGAGGGTGCCGCCGCCTCCTCGACCTTGCCGCCGATGAACGGCACCCGTGCTTTGAGCTCGCCGTCGACCGTGACCTGGGTGTCGCCGCCGATCGGCTCGAGCGTGATCGTGCCGGTGAGCCTGATGGGTGCGGTGCCCATGGTGATGTGCAGGTCTCCGATGCGCGAGCCGTCAGTCGCCACTGGGTGATAGTTGATCGTCTCGACCACCTGGATGGTCTGGCCGACGAAGCTGCGCACGAAGTCCGGGAAGCCGTCGGTCGGCAGTTCGCGGGTGGTCACGACGGTGGCTTCCGTCGAGGTCACCGTCACCGACTCCGAATGAGCGATCGCGTGGGTCGCCTCGCACTTGCGGGACTGGAACTCCTCGTCGGTCATCATCGCGAAGACGGTCTCGACGGGCGCGGGGTAGGTGAAGGACTCCGAGATCTGCATCCCCGCAGGCTACTTTGGCTGCAGTGCCGCCTGCTGATCAGGTCGGCAACTCGGGCGCGCGTCGCGATCTGCGCGAGGGCCGCGTGGGCTGCCTGCAACTCACGCGTCACGGCGGCCCGGGCGCGACCCAGGCGGGCGTTGCCGCGGTCGAGGGCGGCTTGTAGATCGGGGCAGCCTCGCGCCGGGCCTGGATGGTGGGCACGGTGACGATCCCGTAGGGCTCGACGACCCGCCAGCCCTGCACATCGAGACCGGCTGCCGCGGCCCGCACGGCGAGCCGCTCGTGGGTGGCCAGTGCTTCGGCGAGATCTTGCGCGTAGCCCTGCAGTGCGCGGCCGGCCCGGTCGACCTGGGCGCAGACCGCCCCGGCGAGGCGCCCGGTCGCATTGTCGGCGGGGAGAGGGTATGCCGCCTGGGCCAGTCCCGCTGCTCGTCGCCGCAGCGTGCCTCCCATGTGGGAGCACGAGGCCGGGTCTCCGGCCGGCATCCCGGTCACGCCTTCCTCCGCGACAGTGGCCAGAACCACCAAGGACATCGCAGCCTGTTCGACGAAGGCGTCCGCTGCCCGTTGGGCCGAGTCGTCGCCGAGGATCGGATCGAGGGTGAACACCACGGGCGGCCTCCCTGGCCTCCGCGGCCACCGCGAGGCGGACGGCGTCACGGCTGCGACTGGCGGGAGTGCGGCGCATGCGGCGAGTGTAGGTGAGTCGCCCGGACGAGGCGGGGCGCTGTCCACAAGCCCGGTCTGCCAGGTCTGGGGGCTAACCGGGCAGCCATTCGGCCCGCCGGGCGATCCCCTCGCGCAACCCGACTCGGCGAGTCCACTCCCGCGCCCGCTGCGCCGCCTCGCTGGTGGCACTGGCGTCTCGGACATCCCCCTCCCGGAACCGCCCGGTCACCCGAGGTGCGGGGGCACCGAAGTGCGCCGCCAGGGCCCGCGCCAGCTCCACTACGGTCACGGACGACCCCGACCCGATGTCGTAGGGCGGATCTGGCTCGGCCGGAGCGACGTCGAGTCCGCGCAGCAGCGCCGCCGAGACATCGTCGACATAGACGAAATCGCGCGTCTGGCATCAGCCTGTCCCTCGTAGACCGGGATGGTCGCCCGGAGCGAGCCAATCGCGCGAAGAGGGTGACGATGCCGGTGTAAGGGTTGGTCGGCGACTGGCCTGCGCGGCAGACGTTCTGCAGGCGATAGAGCACCGGCCGGACCCCCATCGCCAGACACCAGGCTGTCACGAGGTGTTCCCGCGCAAGCTTCGTCCCGGCATACACGCTGGTTGGCGCTGGGGACGCGGCCCGAATCATGCGGTTGGGGGTGAGTCCGGGGAAAATCCCAGCGCCCGGCGGTGAGCATCGCGCGCGAGCGCTGGCCGGGGTAGTGGACCGCTCCCGAGGCGTTCGTCCAGGCACCCTCGCCATACACGGCGCGGCTGGATGCCAGCAGGATGCGCTCTGGCCGCAGCCTATGCCGGACCAGCCCATCGAGCATGCGGGTGGTGCCGACGACGTTGACCATCCCCGTGCCGGCTGGCCTCGGTGAGCGACTGCCCTGTCCCGGTCTCGGCGGCGAGATGGATGATGACCTGCGGGGTATGCTGGCGGAGCAGAGCGTCCCAGGCGGCGGCGTCGGTGACATCGGCGACGAGGAGCCTGACGCGCGGATCGAGCGCGGCCGGTCGCTCCTGCCGCGGGTGCAACTGAGGGCGGGGTTGTCCACCGCGACGACACCATCGAAACGGTCGGCCAGACCGCGGACATCGCACATCCGATGAAGCCGTGGCCGCCGGTCACCGCACAGGTCGACGACGGCATGGGCAATTTCTCCCGGCGCAGGGATTCGCGGTGCGTCGAGCCTAATGCCGGCTGGGACCTTGGCCATCCCTGCCCGGTGGTCACTGCGGATAGGCTCGGCGGATGGGGCACAACGAGGTGCCCCGACGACGAGAAAACAGGGTTTCACACGATGACCACGTCGCTTGAGCAGTCGCGCCCATGCAGTTGACCACCGCAGCGGGCCTGGCTGGAAGTCCTCCCGGGAGGCAATCGAAGCCTCCTTGGGCGCTACTACCGGGCATGTGGCTATGGAGGATCTGCTGGCCCGCACCCCGGAGGACCTGTTGGGAGCAGCCCCCGCGCACGAGGACCTGGCCTGGGAGCGGCCGGTCGGCACCGCGAAGGTGCTTCGTCGACAACCCGTCCGTGGAGAATCTGGCAGGGGTGGAGTTCCGGACACACCGTCGTCCAGGTCGTCACCGATGACATGCCCTTCCTGGTCGACCTCGGGCGATGGCCTTGACGCGCCGCGGCCGTGCCATGCACTTGGTCGTCCACCCGGCAGCTGATCGTTGAGCGCGACGCAGCCGGACACCTGGTCCAGGTGCGCGACACCGATGGCAAAACCGGACAGCGCATTCGGCGTCGGCGCCGAGTCGTGGATGCACCCGGAGATCGACCGGGTCAGCGACCCCGGCCGGAGCGCGCCGCCATCGCCGAGGAACTGCGCGCCGTGCTCGACGATGTCCGGGTCGCCGTCGAGGACCGGGCTCAAGATGCGCGCGTACTTGCCGGGAGCTCGTCGACGGACTGCGGGGAGACGCATTGGTGGGGCTGCCCGCAGGCCGAGGTCGAGCAGAGCATCCGGCTTCCTGGAATGTGTTCCCGACAACCACTTCACCTTCCCGGGTTACCGCCAGTGCCACCGGACCAGGCCGAGGGCGAAACGGTTCTCGTGCCCGATACCGGCTCAGGGCCTGGGGCTGCCGCGCTATGACAGTGCGGCGTCGAGCGGGTTCGCGCGACTCAACCCGAGAGGCGCAGGCCTCGGGCCCGCGACAAAAGAACTGCTCATCCTCGGCCCAAGGCCAACCGCGGGCCACCGTCCACCGGCCGGACTACCCGACTACGTCGGAATCAAGACCTTCGACGCTGATAGGCAAGGTGGTCGGCGAACACCGGTTCCTCGGTTTGGCACGCACGGGTCGGCCTACACGGAGTCCAGTCCTTGCCATCCCGATCCTCGGCGACTGGGCGCGGGAGGTGTCCGGACTGAGTCGGGTTCGGCAGCGACACCCACTCGGGCAAGGACCTTCTGCAGGTTCGGGAGAGAGACCTACCCGCGCGACGAGCTGTTCCGATTTTTTTTGACCGTATCCGACCAGTTGGTCGAGGTGGCACGGACCTTGGTGCTGCGCCAGTTAAGGAACGGCTTCGGACGAGCGTCTACCTGCGCCGGGACACCTACGGCCGCTTCTATGTCGGCGATCATCTTCTCCCCCCGCGCGATCGCTAAGCAAAACTAGCCGTGCGGCTTCGAATCGAGGAGACCCCGTTCGCTCCGCCTCTCGACGGCCGGGCAGCGTCGACTTCACCACGCGGGTCAGCGTAAGTTCCGAACTCGCGCAGGTCCACCTCGGCCCGGGTCGTTCGGGGACCGGCCACTGCCCGGTTGACCTCGAGGCGTTGCAGATGCGGGTGCGCCCGGCTGTCTCGCTCATGGGGACGACGACCTCGCCGACGCGCTGGTCGCTGAGGCCGTGGCGGAGGAGGCGGCATCAGTGAGCTGTTCACCCGCAGGGTACGCCGCAGGGATGCCCGCCTACCGGGGAGATGTTCTCGCCAAGGGCGAGCCGCCCAAGACATCCAGCGGTGGAGGCGATCGGAGGCGACGAACGGCCAAACTGGTCGTCCCCACGAGCGATCGACAGGCGTCGGCGGCGACCGACGCCTGAAACTGTTCCGCACGGGGGGTTCGCCTGTGTCGCCGCTCGAGGTGTTGTACACTTCGCTGATGTCGAGGTGATCGACGAGTGCACCTGTGACGCGGTGCCCGCGCCCGGAACGGTACGGACGGCTCACCTGTACGACTTCGGTCTACGGCTGCGCGCGGTGGGATACGGTGCCGCAGGCTGAGCAGCCTGCCGGACAGGTTCTGGTGAGGCGTTTGTGGCCGGCTTCACTGGTTCCTGAGGCCGACCGCATCAAATGGCTTGGTGACCCGTGGCCGGTCTGAACTGGCGTCAGGCCCTCCTATGCTGCAGGCGTGGGCGCACTACACGTCGCCAGATCGGCTCCCCATTCAGCCTCACCAGTATCTCGGGCCGGCGCTCATGGCCCACCGGCGAAGCTGGATCAGCGTTGGTCAGAGTTGTCTTGAGAGAATTGCATCGACCCTCGACCCTTCGCCGGCGAGGCCGATGTGCTCGCGCCGCGGAGCGAAAATGAGGCGCTAGCTGGCGGAACTCTACTGTCGGGTTGCGGAGCTGCCAGACCATGACCGCATCCTGCGCCAACTCCTATCGGCCTGGTCGGCGATCCTTCGCACCAATGCCTTCCAACCGACGCGGCGCTGCGCAATGCGAAGGAGTGGCTGTCGTTCAAGCTGCACCGCGTGGGGATGTGCCGGGGATGCCCGAGCCGCGCCCGCGCAGTTCGAGATCTATGTGTCCTCGCGGTGAAGGCAGGTGCATCTGCGCTTCGGAGAGGTGGCCTGAGGTGGGCTGCGCTGGAGTTGATCGTCGTGATGACTTCCGGAACCGAGGTTCCTCGGACTGGTGAAGGCGCAGGAGGTCAAGAATGCGGTGATCGTGCCGGTGGGTTCCAAGGGCGGCTTCGTGGTGAAGAACCCGATCGTCGACACCCGGGCGACGAGTGTGCTCGCCCAGGGTAAGTGACTGCTACCGGACATCATCTTGGTGGCCTGCTCGATCTCACCGACAACCGGGTGGATGGCTGCGGTCGTTCCGGCTTTGAGTGCACGGTTCGCCGCGACGGCGATGACACCTATTCGTGGTGGCGGCGGACAAGGGGACCGCCACACTCTGGGCGACCCGGCCAACTCGATCTCGGCCGAGTACGGGTTCTGGCTCGGTGATGCCTCAGCCTCCGGGGGATCGCTTGGCTGCGACCACAAGGTCATGGGCATCACCGCCCGTGGTGCTTGGGAATCGGTCAAACGACACTTCCGCGAACTCGGGGGTGGATTGCCAGACCGAAACCCCCTTCACGGTGTTTCGGGGACGGCGATATGAGTGGGGATGTCTTCGGTAACGGGATGCTGGTCTCAGTGAACAGATCCAACGGTGGGCCGCTTTCGACCATCGGCACATCTTCTTTGACCCCACCCGGATGCGGGCCGTCTCCTCTGCCGAGCGTCGCCGGCTGTCTGAAATGCCGCGATCGAGCTTGGCTGACTACGATCGTGGCGCTCATCTCCCTCAAGGCGGCGGCGTCTTCGCCCGAACCTGAGGGAAAGCCGATACCGATCTCGCGCGAGGTGCGCGGGAGGCTCCCTTGCGTGGCATCGATGGGGAGCGTTGAGCGGCTCAGCCCACCGGAACTGTTGCGGCTGATCCTGCTCCGGGCCCGGCCGACCTCCAGTTCTGAACGGCGGGCATCGGCACCTATGTCGAGGCGGCCTGGTGAGAGTAGACCTGCAGTCGGCGACAAGGCCAACGATGCGATCCGGGTGAACGGCCGGCGACTTTTGCGCACCCGGATCGTGGGTGAGGTGGCAACCTCGGATTCACCCAGAAGCTTGGCCGGATCGAGGCGGCGCCTAGCGGTGTGCTCATCAACACCGACGCCGTGGACAACTCCGCGGGCGTGGGACTGCTCCGACCATGAGGTCAACATCAAGATCCTGCCTGGACCGACTGCGGTGGCTCGACGCAGTGATCTCACGGGCGCTAAGCAGCGCAAAACCGCCTACTGGCCGAGATGACCGACGAGGTCTCCGACCTCGTTCTGACCGTCCGATAACTACGAACCAGAACATCCTGCTCGGCAACGC
>JADJVX010000019.1 GCA_016710385.1 Actinomycetales bacterium | reverse complement strand
GGTCCCACGGGCAGGTCGCGGTCGGTCAGGGTGTTCGGCTGGCGGATGCAACAGCGGCAGGTGAAAGTGCGACGGCATACAGCGCAGTCCGGTGACCACCGCGGCGGCCGCGATGACCGCCAGAAGAGCGTAGATCGCCAGGTAGACCGCGCGGCCGGAGTGGACCGCCTCCGGCGAAGATCGCGGTGGCCGCCCCGATCCTGACGAGACCGGATCCGGGCACGTCCGGACAATTGCAGGGCGGCCGACGCGCGACCGTGCTCGTGCGCGGTGAGTAGATCCAGGACCAGCACCGAAAGGGTCGCCGAGCCGGCTCCCATGGCCAGGCCGGAGACGGCGATACTTGCGGCGAAGACCACGCAGAGGCCTGGGTCACCACAGCCAGGAAGAGGATGAGGGTGCCCGGGGTCAGCACCACAGCGCCGCCCCACACCAGCTGGACACGGCGCGCCAGACCCCCACTGCGCACCCGGCCTTGCAGCCATGATCCGGTACTCCACCCGAGTGACCCGGCGTCGCCAGCACGGCACCGGCCATGGCGGAGGCCTGTGATCCCAGCAGCGCTGGACGAGCATGAGCGGCAGGAAGGTGACGGTCGCCATGAACGAGCCGTTGAACAGCGCGCGTGAGGCGATGACCGAAGGGAGCCCGCGGCGCGCGACCAAGGTTCCGGCGGCAGCAATCGCGGTGTGGCCCATACCAATCCGACGACGCTGACAAGGGGCAAGCGTGAGGACCAGGCTCAGGGAGGGACGCGGCACCCGGACTCTGCGAGCCGCCTTCGCGCTCGTGGATGGCCAGTTGACCAGCCCGGCGGACAGGGCCACGACCGTGCCCAATCGGGCGGTGCGACGGTGATCGGCCAGCCCACCGCGGTGGCGGCCTGCTCGGTCGGTGCCGGGACTCCCGATGGCCTCCCCGCCGCGCGAAGACCAATCCGCTGGCCACCACCGCAGGCACGACGACGACGCCGAAGACCCAGCGCCACGACGCGACGGTCGTGAGCCACCCCGCTACCGGTGCCCCGACGACCGACGGGATGACCCAGGCGGCGGAGAGCCAGCTGAAGACCCGCGGACGCAGCGTCGTCGGGAAGACCCGCCCGATCGCGACGAACTCCGACACGATGACCAGTCCCGCTCCGACGCCCGTCACCACCCGGCCGCCGATGAGCATGCCCCAGGGAGGGCGCCAGCAGGCAGCCGATGGTGCCGAGCGCGAAGAGCCCCTGACCGGCATACAGGGCTGGCAGCGGGCCAACCGATCGGCCCAGATCCGGCCGCGACGATGCCCAGCATCGCGGTCATCATCGAGGAGAAGGCCAGGCCGTAGCCGCCGATGGCACCGAGTTCCTCGGCAGCGCGCGGCATGGCCGTGGAGACCGCCATCGCTTCGAAAGCGATCATCGTCGTGGAGCAGCAAGAGGGCGATGGTGACGACCCGGCCGGTGACATGGGTCCCGTGCGCTGCGCACTCGGTGCGGGGCGCTGGGAGGGATCGGTCACTCCGCGAGATTGCACCCCCTGGGCGGGTGACCGGCTCTCGCACCCCAACGCGGCTCAGGACCTGGGTGGCCAGGCCCCACGCTTGGCCAAGACCTCGGCAGGACATCGATCCGGTCGCTCACCAGCCCGTCGACCCCGAGATCGAGCAGTCGGCGCATCGCGTCGGCGTCGTCGACGGTCCACACGTGCACCTGCATTCCGCGCGCATGAGCTCGGGACACCAAGGCTGGTGTCACGAGCCTGGTGACGGTGCGCCCGGCGCCATGGGATCCGTGTGCCGGACCGGCCAGGTGACCGTCTCAGGCACCTGGAGCACCTGGCCGATGTCCCGACCTGGGGGCACCCGGCCCGGCCGGAACCGCAGCGCGGCCACCTCGGCGGCCCGGCGGCCGTCGCCACGCGATCGCCGGCCAACGCCCGGAACGCCCGTAGCCGCTGCATGGAGAAGGACCCGACGCAGACCCGGTCGGCTGCGTCGTGCTCCCGGATCAGCCGCCAGCGGGGCGACGGCGCCCGGTGCCTTGATGTCGATGTTGAAGCGCGTGTGCGGAAAGGCGAGCAGGCACTGGTCCAGGCGCGGCACGGCATACCGGCCTGTCGACCCGAACCTGGGAGACCTGCGCCCAGGTGCGGTCCGCGATGCTGCCCGAGCCGTCGGTGACCCGATCCAGGCAGGCATCGTGGAAGGCGACGACGACGCCGTCCCGGGTTGCGTGGACATCGGTCTCCACATAGCGCAAGCCCAGCCCCACTGCGGTCGCGAACGCCTCCAGCGTGTTCTCCCGGCCGCGGTTGTCGGGGATGCAGCGCCCCGCCGCGATGCGCGAGTCCGATCGGGGGCGCGTCGAAGTAGGGGAAGTCCTGGCGGGACGGTGGCCGAACGTCATTCGCCCGCCGTGAGCAAGTCGCGGACGACCTGACCGAACTCGGCCGCGGTGCGCCCCTCGTGGACGACGGCCGTGACGTTGGCGACGATCGGCATCGAGACCCCATGGGCCTGGGCGAGAGCAAGCATCGCCGCGCACGAAGCCACCCTTCGGCGGTCTGGTGGGTCACCGCGACGACCTCCTCGACGGTGAGCCCTTGCCGAGGTTGCGGCCGAACGTCGAGTTGCGTGAGTGCGGTGAGAGGCAGGTGACCACGAGATCGCCGACGCCGGCCAGACCGGCGAAGGTCGCCGGATGCGCCCCATCGCCTCGCCGAGCGCCCGCATCTCACTCAAGCCCCTGGTGATCACCGCAGCGGTGACCGAGTGACCCATCCCGAGGCCCTCGGTCATCCCGGAGGCCAGGGCAACTGACGTTCTTCACACATCCGCCGAGCTCCGCCCCGACGACATCGTCGTGCACATAGGGCCGGAAGTATGCCGTGTGGCAGGCGGCCGCGACCGTGTGTGCGGTGGGCAGGTGGCTCGAAGCGACCGTCGTGGCCGCCGGCTCGCGTGCCGCGATCTCGCGCGCGATATTAGGCCCGGACACGACGGCGATCTGCTCGGCCGGAATGTGGCAGGCCTGGTCGATGACCTGACTCATCCGTAGCGAGGTCGCCTTCTCGAGCCCCTTCATGAGCGAGACGACGATGACGTCATCGGGCAGCAGGTGGCCCCACTCGGCCAGGTTGGCGCGCAAGGTCTGGGCCGGCACCGCGAGCACCGCGATCTGCGCCCCCGTCGAGGGCTTCACCCGGGTCGGTAGTCGCCGAAACCGATTCCGGGAGAACGAGATCGGGCAGGTATCGGGCGCTAGTGTGGGTGCGCCGGATGTCCTCGACCTCGTCGGGGAACTTCCCCCACATTCGCACCGTGCACCCTGCAGCGGCCAGGACCGAGGTGTATGCCGTGCCCCAGCTCCCGGTGCCGAACACGGCCACCTGGGGACGCGCGGAAGTGTCACTCACGGGGGCAAGCGTGGCACGGCATACCGGCTCACGGCGAGGAACGCGCGCGGAACGTGCACGGGGACGTACACGAGGACGCACAGGGGAGCGCAGGGTATGTGAGTCGGGGGCCGGAAGGTGACACCATGAGGGCCATCAGCTCTCGACGAGGAGGATCCCTCGATGGATGCCCAATCCCGCGTGCCGGCACCGGTCAACGAACCGGTCCTCGGCTACGCCCCCGGAAGCCCTGAACGGGCGACCCTGCAGCGCGAACTCGACCGCATCGGCTCCGAGTGCATCGACCTGCCCAGCACGATCGGCGGCCGCAAGGTCATGGGTGACGGCCGTGAGGCGAGCGTCGTCCAGCCGCACGCGCACGCCAAAGTGCTCGGGCGGATGAAGCTCGTGAGCGCCGACCAGGCCCAGTCGGCCGTGGACGCCGCCGTGGCGGCCGCCCCGATGTGGCGAGACCTGGCCTTCGAGGATCGCGCGAGCATCCTGCTCAAGGCCGCCGACATGTTGGCCGGCCCGTGGCGCGCCACGCTCAACGCCGCCACCATGCTTGGGCAGAGCAAGACCGCGCCGCAAGCCGAGATCGACTCGGCGTGCGAGCTCATCGACTTCTGGCGGATCAACGTCCATTTCGCCCAGCAGCTGCTCGCCGAGCAGCCGCCGCTCAACTCGCGCGGCGTGTGGAACCGCTCTGACTACCGCTCGCTCGAGGGATTCGTCTACGCGATCACCCCGTTCAACTTCACCGCCATTGGGGTCAACCTCCCCACCGCACCCGCTCTGATGGGCAACACCGTCGTGTGGAAGCCGGCCCGCACCCAGCAGCTCGCCGCGCACTACACGCTGGCGCTGCTGGAGGCAGCCGGTCTGCCTCCGGGCGTCATCAACCTGGTGACCAGCGACGGCGCGACGCTCTCCAATGCCGTGCTGTCCTCACCCGACTTCGCCGGCCTGCACTTCACCGGGTCCACCTCGGTCTTCCACTCGATGTGGGAGACGGTGGGCAAGAACATCGGCACCTATCGCACCTACCCCCGCCTGGTCGGCGAGACCGGCGGCAAGGACTTCGTCGTCGCGCACCCGTCGGCTGACCCCGATGTGCTGCGCACCGCGCTGATCCGCGGCGCCTTCGAGTTCCAGGGGCAGAAGTGCTCGGCGGCCTCGCGCGCCTATATCCCGGAGTCGCTGTGGCGGCGGATGGGTCAGGCGCTATGCGACGAGGCCAACTCGCTCAGCCAAGGCGATGTCACCGACTGGGGCAACTTCATGGGCGCGGTCATCGACGCCGGTGCCTTCGCCGACCATAAGGCCGCCATCGACCGGGCCCACGCGACGCCCGGCATCGAGGTCGTGGCCGGTGGCACCTACGACGATTCGGAGGGCTTCTTCGTGCGCCCGACGATCCTCAAGGTCGCCGATCCCACCGACGAGTGCCTCCGGGTCGAGTACTTCGGACCCATCCTGTCGGTCCATGTCTATGCGGACGACGACTACGACGCGATGCTCGCCCAGATGGAGTCCTTCGCGCCATATGCGCTGACCGGCTCGATCATCGCCCAGGACCGGGTCGCCATCGCCCACGCGATGCACGTGCTGCGCTATGCCGCGGGCAATTTCTACATCAACGACAAGCCCACCGGCGCCGTAGTCGGCCAGCAGCCCTTCGGCGGCGGCCGGGCCTCGGGCACCAACGACAAGGCCGGTGCCGCGCAGAACCTCATGCGCTGGACCTCGGTCCGCTCGATCAAGGAGACCTTCGTGCCGCCGACGGACTACCGCTACCCCTCGATGGGCTGACCACCACCTGCTGCCCACCTGGTATGCCGTGCACTCACCCGAGTGCACGGCATACCAGGCACTGCTCCTGCGGCTGTCAGTGCTGCTCGGCCAGCCAGGCCAGCCCGACCTTGTGTTCCTTGCGGATGCCGGCGAGCGCTGAGGGTGCCGCCGCCTCCTCGACCTTGCCGCCGATGAACGGCACCCGTGCTTTGAGCTCGCCGTCGACCGTGACCTGGGTGTCGCCGCCGATCGGCTCGAGCGTGATCGTGCCGGTGAGCCCGATGGGTGCGGTGCCCATGGTGATGTGCAGGTCTCCGATGCGCGAGCCGTCAGGTGCCACTGGGTGATAGTTGATCGTCTCGACCACCTGGATGGTCTGGCCGACGAAGCTGCGCACGAAGTCCGGGAAGCCGTCGGTCGGTAGTTCGCGGGTGGTCACGACGGTGGCTTCCGTCGAGGTCACCGTCACCGACTCCGAATGAGCGATCGCGTGGGTCGCCTCGCACTTGCGGGACTGGAACTCCTCGTCGGTCATCATCGCGAAGACGGTCTCGACGGGCGCGGGGTAGGTGAAGGACTCCGAGATCTGCATCCCCGCAGGCTACTTGGCTGCAGTGCCGCCTGCTGATCAGGTCGGCAACTCGGCGCGCGTCGCGATCTGCGCGAGGGCCGCGTGGGCTGCCTGCAACTCACGCGTCACGGCGGCCCGGGCGCGACCCAGGCGGGCGTTGCCGCGGTCGAGGGCGGCTTGTAGATCGGGGGCAGCCTCGCGCCGGGCCTGGATGGTGGGCACGGTGACGATCCCGTAGGGCTCGACGACCCGCCAGCCCTGCACATCGAGACCGGCTGCCGCGGCCCGCACGGCGAGCCGCTCGTGGGTGGCCAGTGCTTCGGCGAGATCTTGCGCGTAGCCCTGCAGTGCGCGGCCGGCCCGGTCGACCTGGGCGCAGACCGCCCCGGCGAGGCGCCCGGTCGCACTGTCGGCGGGGAGAGGGTATGCCGCCTGGGCCAGTCCCGCTGCTCGTCGCCGCAGCGTGCCCCCCATGTGGGAGCACGAGGCCGGGTCTCCGGCCGGCATCCCGGTCACGCTCTCTCCTCCGCGACAGTGGCCAGAACCACCAAGGACATCGCAGCCTGTTCGACGAAGGCGTCCGCTGCCCGTTGGGCCGAGTCGTCGCCGAGGATCGGATCGAGGGTGAACACCTCACGGGCGGCCTCCCTGGCCTCCGCGGCCACCGCGAGGCGGACGGCGTCACGGCTGCGACTGGCGGGAGTGCGGCGCATGCGGCGAGTGTAGGTGAGTCGCCCGGACGAGGCGGGGCGCTGTCCACAAGCCCGGTCTGCCAGGTCTGGGGCTAACCGGGCAGCCATTCGGCCAGGCGGGCGATCCCCTCGGGCAATCCGACTCGGGGAGTCCAGTTCAGGGCCCGTTGCGCCGCCGCGATGGTGGCACTGGCGTGTCGGACATCCCCGTCCCGGAACTGCCCGGTCACCCGAGGTGCGGGGGCACCGAAGTGCGCCGCCAGGGCCCGCGCCAGCTCCACTACGGTCACGGACGACCCCGACCCGATGTCGTAGGGCGGATCTGGCTCGGCCGGAGCGACGTCGAGTCCGCGCAGCAGCGCCGCCGAGACATCGTCGACATAGACGAAATCGCGCTGCATCAGCCCGTCCTCGTAGACCGGGATGGTCGCCCCGGAGCGAGCCAATCGCGCGAAGAGGGTGACGATGCCGGTGTAAGGGTTGGTCGGTGACTGGCCTGCGCCGTAGACGTTCTGCAGGCGATAGAGCACCGGCCGGACCCCCATCGCCAGACACCAGGCTGTCACGAGGTGTTCCTGCGCAAGCTTCGTCCCGGCATACACGCTGGTTGGCGCTGGGTGGACGCGGCCCGAATCATGCGGCTGGGGGGTGAGTCCGGGGAAATCCCAGCGCCCCGCGGTGAGCATCGCGCGCGAGCGCTGGCCGGGGTAGTGGACCGCTCCCGAGGCGTCCGTCCACGCACCCTCGCCATACACGGCGCGGCTGGATGCCAGCAGGATGCGCTCAGGCCGCTGCCCATGCCGGACCAGCCCATCGAGCATGCGGGTGGTGCCGACGACGTTGACCATCCCGTGCCGGCTGGCCTCGGTGAGCGACTGCCCCGTCCCGGTCTCAGCGGCGAGATGGATGATGACCTGCGGGGTATGCCGGCCGAGCAGAGCGTCCCAGGCGGCGGCGTCGGTGACATCGGCGACGAGGAGCTCGACGCGCGGATCGAGCGCGGCAGGTCGCTCCTGCCGCGGGTGCACCTGAGGGTGCAGGTTGTCCACCGCGACGACACCATCGAAACGGTCGGCCAGACCGCGGGACATCGCACATCCGATGAAGCCGGCGCCGCCGGTCACCACACAGGTCGACGACGGCATGGGCACTTTCTCCTGGCGCAGGGATTCGCGGTGCGTCGAGCCTAATGCCGGCTGGGACCTTGGCCATCCCTGCCCGGTGGTCACTGCGGATAGGCTCGGCGGATGGGGGCACAACGAGGTGCCCCGACGACGAGAAAACAGGGTTTCACACGATGACCACGTCGCTTGAGCAGTCGCGTGCCCATGCGTTGACCACCGCAGCGGGCCTGGCTAAAAAGTCCTCCCGGGAGGCAATCGAAGCCTTCCTCGGGCGCTACTACCGGCATGTGGCCACGGAGGATCTGCTGGCCCGCACCCCCGAGGACCTGCTGGGAGCAGCCCTCGCGCACGAGGACCTGGCCCGGGAGCGGCCGGTCGGCACCGCGAAGGTGCTCGTCGACAACCCGTCCGTGGAGACCCAGGGGTGGAGTTCCGGACACACCGTCGTCCAGGTCGTCACCGATGACATGCCCTTCCTGGTCGACTCGGTGGCGATGGCCCTGACGCGCCGCGGCCGTGCCATGCACTTGGTCGTCCACCCGCAGCTGATCGTTGAGCGCGACGCAGCCGGACACCTGGTCCAGGTGCGCGACACCGATGGCAAACCCGACAGCGCATTCGGCGTCGGCGCCGAGTCGTGGATGCACCTGGAGATCGACCGGGTCAGCGACCCCGCCGAGCGCGCCGCCATCGCCGAGGAACTGCGCGCCGTGCTCGACGATGTCCGGGTCGCCGTCGAGGACTGGCCCAAGATGCGCGCGCACTGCCGGGAGCTCGCCGACGGACTGCGGGCAGACGCACCGGTGGGGCTGCCCGCAGCCGAGGTCGAGCAGAGCATCCGCTTCCTGGAATGGCTTGCCGACAACCACTTCACCTTCCTGGGTTACCGCCAGTACCACCTGGACCAGGCCGAGGGCGAAACGGTTCTCGTGCCCGACACCGGCTCAGGCCTGGGGCTGCTGCGCTACGACAGTTCGGCGTCGAGCGGGTTCGCGCGACTCAACCCAGAGGCGCAGGCTCGGGCCCGCGACAAAGAACTGCTCATCCTCACCAAGGCCAACTCGCGGGCCACCGTCCACCGGCCGGTCTACCTCGACTACGTCGGAATCAAGACCTTCGACGCACAGGGCCAGGTGACCGGCGAACACCGCTTCCTCGGATTGCTGGCCGCCGCGGCATACACGGAGTCCATCCTTGCCATCCCGATCCTCGGCGACCGGGCGCGGGAGGTGCTCGACCGAGTCGGGTTCGGCAGCGACAGCCACTCCGGCAAGGACCTGATGCAGGTCCTGGAGAGCTATCCCCGCGACGAGCTGTTCCAGACCAGCACTGACCAGTTGGTCGAGGTGGCCGAGTCGGTTCTGCACCAGCAGGAGCGGCTGCGCACCAAGCTCTACCTGCGCCGCGACACCTACGGCCGCTTCATGTCGGCGATCGTCTTCCTGCCGCGCGATCGCTACAACACGGGTGTGCGGCTGCGCATCGAAAACCTGCTCCGCACTGCCTTCGCGGCCGAGAGCGTCGACTTCACGACGCGGGTCAGCGAATCCCCCCTCGCGCAGGTCCACTTCGTCGCCCGGGTGCCCAAGGGATCGGCGCTGCCCATGGTTGACGTGGAGGCCCTCGAGCGCGACATCGTCGATGCCACGCGCACGTGGGAGGAAGACCTCGTCGAGGCGGTGCGGGCCGAGCACGGTGAGGAGGTCGGAGCCCGGCTGTCCGCAAAGTACGTGCGGGCCTTCCCCGAGGCATACAAGGAGGACTTCACGGCGCGGGTGGCCGTGACCGACCTCAAGCGCGTGGAGGCCCTACAGACCCCGCAGTCGATCGAGCTCAACCTCTACCACGAGCCGGGGCTGGGCTCCGGCGAGCGCCGCATCAAGGTCTATCGGCATGAGCCGCTCTCGCTCACGGCAGTGCTCCCGGTCTTCACCCATATGGGCCTGGAGGTCACCGATGAGCGCCCCTACGGATTGACCCGCGGCGGGGGAGCCGGCGTCTACATCTACGACTTCGGGCTGCGGGCCGCCTCGGCGGCAGTCTGGGGCGAGGGTGCCGAACGCGAGCCGATCCGGGCGCGCTTCCAGGATGCCTTCTCCGCGGTCTGGCGTGGTGACGCCGAGTCCGATGGCTTCAATACCCTCGTGCTCGAGGCCGGGCTGACCTGGCGGCAGGTGAGCATCCTGCGGGCGCTGGCGAAGTACCTGCGCCAGACCCAGGCCACCTTCTCTCAGGATTACGTCGAGCAGGCGCTGGTCGCCAACCACCGCATTGCCCGCATGCTCGTGGACCTTTTCGAGACCCGCTTCGACCCCAGCCAGTATGCCGGCCTGGCCGGTGCCGATCGCGCCGAGGCTGCCGAGGCAGTCGTCCAGCGGATCCTCGACGCCCTCGTCGAGGTGAGCTCGCTCGACCACGACCGCATCATCCGCTCGCTGCTCACGGTCATCAACGCCGCGCTGCGCACCAACTTCTACCAGTGCGACGCATCCGGGGCCCCCAAGCCGTACTTCTCGCTCAAGCTCGACCCCAAGGCCATCCCCGACCTACCGGCCCCTCGGCCGATGTTCGAGATCTGGGTCTACAGTCCTCGGGTCGAGGGCGTCCACCTGCGCTTCGGCAAGGTCGCCCGGGGCGGGCTGCGGTGGAGCGACCGGCGCGAGGACTTCCGCACCGAGGTCCTCGGTCTGGTCAAGGCCCAAATGGTGAAGAACTCCGTCATCGTGCCCACCGGATCCAAGGGTGGCTTCTTCGCCAAGCACCTGCCCGACCCCGCCGTCGATCGTGATGCCTGGCTGGCCGAGGGCAAGGGTGCCTACCAGTGGTTCATCTCCGGACTCATCGACCTCACCGACAACCGGGTCGGCGACGGCATCGTGCCGCCGGCCGACGTGGTGCGGCATGACCCCGACGACTCCTACCTCGTCGTCGCAGCCGACAAGGGCACCGCGACCTTCTCGGATATCGCCAACGCCAAGGCTCAGGACTACGGCTTCTGGCTCGACGACGCCTTCGCCTCCGGTGGGTCGGTCGGCTACGACCACAAGGGCATGGGCATCACCGCCCGCGGTGCCTGGGAGTCGGTCAAGCGCCACTTCCGCGAGATGGGCATGGACACCCAGGCCCAGGACTTCAGCTGCGTCGGCATCGGTGACATGAGCGGTGACGTCTTCGGTAACGGGATGCTCTGCTCCGAGCACATCCGGCTGATCGCGGCGTTCGACCACCGGCACGTGTTCATCGACCCGCACCCCGACGCCGCGACGTCGTATGCCGAGCGGCGCCGCTTGTTCGACCTGCCCCGATCGTCGTGGGCTGACTACGACCCTGCGCTCATCTCGGCAGGGGGCGGCGTCTTCGCCCGCTCGGCCAAGTCCGTGGCCATCACCCCGGAGATGATCGCGGTGCTCGGGCTGCCGGACGGCACGACGAGCATGACCCCCGCCGACCTCATCAACGCCGTCCTCAAGGCCCCCGTCGACCTGCTGTGGAACGGTGGCATCGGCACCTACGTCAAGGCGTCGTCCGAGGGCAACGCTGCCGCTGGCGACCGCGCCAACGATGCGGTCCGCGTCGACGGCGGTCAGTTGCGGGTCAAGGTCGTCGGCGAAGGCGGCAACCTCGGCTTCACACAGTTGGGCCGAATCGAAGCCGCCAACAAGGGAGTTCGGCTCAACACCGACGCCATCGACAACTCCGCTGGCGTCGACACCAGCGACCACGAGGTGAACATCAAGATTCTGCTCGGCCGGCTGTTGCGTGAGGGCGACATCACCCTCAAACAGCGCAACACGGTGCTCGCGTCGATGACCGACGAGGTCGCCCATCAGGTGCTGCGCGACAACTACGAGCAGAATGTCCTGCTGGGCAACGCCCGCGCCCAGGCCTATGAGATGGCGCCGGTGCACCAGCGACTCATCAACCACCTGGAAAACCACGCCGACCTCGACCGGGGCCTGGAGTTCCTTCCCAGCGATGCCGAGATCGGTGGCCGGCTGGCCAATGGCAAGGGGCTGTCCTCGCCCGAGCTGGCCGTGGTCGTCGCCTATACCAAGCTCGACCTCAAGGCCAAGATCCTGGCCTCGACCGTGCCGGACGACCCGTGGTTCGAGGGGACGTTAGCGGAGTACTTCCCGACCCGCATCCAGCGGGAACACTCCGGCGGACTGGACAAGCACCCGTTGCGTCGCGAGATCATCACCAACGCCGTGGTCAACAACATGGTCAACCGGGCGGGCATGACCTTCGCCTTCCGGGCGGCCGAGGAGACGGGGGCCGACCCCGCCCAGATCACGCGCGCCTATGTCATCACCCGGGAGGTCTTCGGGCTGGCCGACTATCTCGCGGCGGTCGAGTCGCTGGACAACCGGGTGACGACCGACGCCCAGACGACCCTCTACCTGGAATTGCGCCGCCTGCTCGACCGGGCTGCCCGGTGGTTCCTCTCCACCCGGTCCGGCGAGTTGGATGTTGCGTCCGAGATCGCGCTCTTCCAGGAGCCGATCGCGCAGTATGCCGCGTTGGTCCCGCAGGTGCTGCAGGGATCGGAACGGCGCCGGCTCGAGCGCCGCGCCAAGGAGCTCGTCGACGGTGGCACTCCAGAGGCGCTCGCCATGCGAGCGGCAGCGCTATTGGATGTCTTCTCGTTGTTGGACATCGTCCTGATCGCGCACGACACCGACACGCCCATCGAGGACACCCTGCGGGTCTACTACCACGCCTCCGAGCGCTTCGGCATCGACGACATGCTCTTCCGGGTGTCGCAGCTGCCGCGGGAAGACCGCTGGGACGCCTTGGCTCGGGGAGCGCTGCGCGATGACCTGTATGCCGTGCTCGACGGCATCACGCGTGCGGTGCTAGCGACGAGCAATCCGAGCAACGATGCGCGGACCCGGTTCGGGGAGTGGACCACGGCAAATGCCGAGGCGCTAGACCGGGCTCGCTCGGGGTTGCGGGCCATCCTGCGGTTGGAGAGCCCCAACATCGCCGCGTTGTCGGTGGCGCTGCGGACGCTCCGAGCGTTCGTGCGCAGCTCTGCGACTGAGTAGTTGGTTGGTGGGGCCGGCGCTGCGTCGGTCCCGGCAGGTGTCGGCACGGCTAGGCTCTGGCCGTGCCGACCCTCGCCGAACTCGTCCGCGAGCATGCTGCACTCACCCCGGCCGAGGAGGACTGGGTCCGACTCGTCGTGTCGGACTGGCAGCTGGTCTCCGACCTGTCCTTTGCCGACCTCGTTCTCTGGGTGCGTATTGACGTCGAGTCCTGGCGTGCCGTAGCCCATGTGCGGCCAACGACCGGCCAGACCGTGCACGTCAAGGACCAGGTCGGTGTCCGGGCTTCGGTCCGGAGAGCCAAGATGCTTCAGGAGAGTTACGTCACCCAGCGGGTGCTGCGCGATCGAGATACCGAGTGGTCCGAGGACCAGCCGGTGCGCGAGGAGTCCATCCCCGTGGTCCGCAACGGTCGGGTGCTGGCCGTCATCACCCGGCATACAAATCTGGCGATGATGCGCACCCCCAGCCGGCTGGAGTTGACCTATCTCGCGACCGCCGACTCGCTGCTGCGCATGGTCTCCACCGGCGACTTCCCGCACCCGGGTGCCCCGACGGGGCTGCGTCGCGGGGCACCGCGGGTCGGTGACGGCGTGATCCGGTTGGATGTCGATGGGCAGATCAGCTACGCCAGCCCGAACGCCGTGTCGGCTCTGCACCGAATCGGCCATCTCGGCGAGATCCTCGGCGCCTCGCTCGCGCAGGTCGTCACCTCGGTGCTGCGCGACACCTCGCCGGTCGACGAGGGGATGCCGCTCGTGCTCACCGGGCGCCAGCCGTGGCGCACCGAGGTGAGCAACGCTGGGGCGGTGATCTCGATGCGGGCCATACCACTCACCGAGCTGGGACAGCGGGTCGGTGCGATCCTTCTCGTGCGCGACATCAGCGAATTGCGGCGCCGCGAGCAGGAGTTGATGACCAAGGACGCGACGATCCGCGAGATCCATCACCGGGTCAAGAACAACCTGCAGTCCGTGGCGGCACTGTTGCGCCTCCAGGCGCGGCGGATGCCCGACGGCCAGGGCCGAGCGGCGCTGGCCGAAGCGGTCCGCCGAGTGGGCACCATCGCGTTGGTCCACGAGACACTCAGCCGTGGGCTGGACGAGACGGTGGAGTTCGACGAGGTCGCCGACCGAGCGGTTCGCGCTGTCGTGGAGGTCACCACGCACAGCGGCACCGTCGACGCGGCCCGGGTGGGGTCCTTCGGACGGGTCCGCGCGGAGGATGCCACAGCGCTGGCGATGATCGTCAGTGAGCTGGTCCAGAACGCCGTCGAGCATGGGGTGGGCGGCACCGGGGGCACGGTCCGCGTTGATGCCCGGCGCAAGCCGAGCCGGGATGGCGACGACGTGCTCACGGTTACCGTCAGTGACGATGGAGCGGGGCTACCCGGCGGGAAGCTCCCGACCGGGAGAACGATCGCCGGGTCGGGATTGGGCACCCAGATCGTCCAGTCGCTCGTGCAGGATCTGCGCGGGAAGATCAGTTGGTCCAGCCCCCAGCCAGGGGGCACGGTCGTGAAGTTCACCGCACGACTGCGCCGTTTGCCCTCCGCGTAGGAGGCCAAACGGCGCGATGACGATCAGTGAGGTCAGCCGGCTCGGCGCGCTCGCGCGTTGCGACGCTTCAGCGCACGGCGCTCGTCTTCAGAGAGGCCACCCCACACGCCGGCGTCTTGGCCGGACTCCAAGGCCCACTTGAGGCAGGTGTCGATGACCTCGCAGCGACGGCAGACCGCCTTGGCTTCCTCGATCTGAAGCAGCGCCGGGCCGGTGTTCCCGATCGGGAAGAACAGCTCCGGGTCTTCATCGAGGCAGGCAGCGCGGTCGCGCCAGTCCATGAGGATCGTGCTCCTTGTTCGAGGTCGTGCGTCAGTGGGCAAGGCCCGGCTCTTAGCCGGAGGTGAAGCCGGTCGTGCCGATGACGTGTCCTGATACCGATACTGCGGCCGTGCGCGATCCATCACAACCCACCCCCAACGCAGACTCATATGTGGCGCTCACCTGGCACTCGCGTCCTTCGGAGGCCAACCGTCCTATATTGGCCCATGCGGGCACGCCAAGGCAACGGGACATGCATCACGTTTGTTCCCGAGCCGATCAAACCCGGGGATCGCCGGTGACCCGGGGGTGACGATACGCCCCGTCGCGGGCGGGACGTAGGATCGCGGGCGTGACGTCAGCCTCATCATCAGCTTCGCCCAGCACCGCCCGGCGCACCGCGGCGCTCATCTGTGCGGTCGAGGCCTTGGTCATGGGGGTCTTCGGGGTCTACGCCCTGGTGCGACTGGCCGGTGGCGGGTTGGACGATCCGATGCGAGTGTTCACCGAGGGCGTCCTCGTCTTGCTGTTCGCGGCGGGGGCGGCGTTGCTGGCCAGGCTCTGGCTGGGCACCTCCGGTTGGCCCGGCACACCCACGGTGGTCTGGCACGTGCTGCTCATCCCGGTGGCGTGGGGCATGTGGGAATCCCGTCAGTACCTCATCTGCGCTGCCCTGAGCCTGGCCATCGTCGCGTCGATCTGGGCTGCCGTCACGGCCGGCGCCGAGGCCACGGCCGCCGCACAGGACTCAGCCGCAGCCGAACGCGCCGATGACGGTGAGCTCAGCTGACCTGCAGCCAGGCGCCCCAGCCGCCGTGCAGGACCAGCCACGCGAGCAACCCGTAGCCTGCCTGGCCCGGGTGCACGCCGTCGCCGGTCGCGAGATCGGTCTGCCACTGGTCGTGGCCGACGAGGGGAGCGAAACAGTCGACATACGGCACCCCTCGCCGTGAGCACACGTCGGACTGGGCCTGGACGAGCACGCGGATCCGCTCGTTGAGCTCTGGGTCGGCGGCTGGGGGCACGCCGACGACGAACGGGCTGATCCCGCTCGAGGTGGCCTCGTCGATGACGTTGGCGAGGTTGAGCCGTGAGCGGGCCGTCGACAGCCCGTGCCAGATGTCGTTGTGGCCCACCGAGACGACCAGCCGCCGTTCGTGGCGCTCGGACCAGCGCGGCATACACTCCGCGCGCCAGCGCGCCACGACGTCACCGGAGTCCTGCCCGCGCACGCCGAGGTTGTATGCCGTGAGGTCGAGGTCCGCGTGCTGGCTGCGGTGGACGACGCGACCGACCCAGCCCAACGCCTTGGGATCGCCGTAACCGGCGGTGAATGAATCGCCGACGAAGCACAGGCCCACGTCGCGCCGGCCGTCCTCGTCGATGCTGAAGGAGGCGCTGGGGGTGAACTCCGGACCGAGGCTGCCGTCCGTGGCACTGGGCCAGGCCGGTCCCGCGCCCGCTGCGTGGGAATCCACCGTCACTCCTTCTCGTGAGGCTCGTCGAGCGGGTCGCGCTCGTCGAACTCGCCGTCATCGTCGCCCGCGTGCCAGGCCTCATCGTCGTCGAGCCGCGCCAGCCAGGTGGCCAGCCGATCGATGGCGGTCTCGAACTCCGGGTGCTCATCGACGAAGGTCCGCAGCGCGTCGGCGAGCCGCTCCATGCTCATCACGTCCTGGCCGCGGCGGCCGGCCAACTCCTCGATGCCTCGATCAGTGAAGTACACGCTTCGGAGGCTACCGCGACAGGTATGCCGTGCGGTCCACCCGGGTGGGTGAGCCGCACGGCATACCTGCTTGTGCGTGGTGGGTCAGCGGGCGAAAGCGCGCTCGAGCAGGTCGGCCTGCTCGATCTCGTGCTTTTTGTGCGAGCCGGTGGCCGGGGAGGCGGACGCGGCGCGGCACACGACCCGCAACCCCCGGGTCTCGCCCTGGGCGGCGAGCAACTCGGGGAGGTTGAGTGCCATGAACGGCCAGGCGCCCTGGTTCTGCGGCTCGTCCTGCACCCAGACGATCTCGGCGTTGGGATAGGCGCGCAAGGCGGCCGCGATCTCCTGCGCAGGGATCGGCGCCAGTTGCTCGACGCGCAGGATCACCGTCTGGGTGTCCCCGCGCTTGGCGCGAGCGGCCTCGAGTTCCCACACCACCTTGCCCGAGCAGAGGATGACCCGGGTCACCGCCTGGCTGTCGAGAGTGGCCGGGTCCGGCAGGACCGGCCGGAAGCCCCCTGTCGTGAACTCCTCGGGCATCGAGGACGCGGCCTTGAGGCGCAGCATCGACTTCGGGGTGAAGACGATGAGCGGGCGACGCGGTCGGGCGTAGGCCTGGCGACGCAGCAGGTGGAAGTGCGAGGCCGGCGTCGAGGGGTAGGCGATCGTCATGTTGTCCTGGGCCCACAGCTGCAGGTAGCGCTCGATGCGCGCCGAGGAGTGGTCCGGTCCTTGTCCTTCGTAGCCGTGGGGGAGCAGCAGCACGACCGACGAGCGCTGACCCCACTTCTGCTCGGAGGAGGAGATGAACTCGTCGACGATCGTCTGGGCGCCGTTGGCGAAGTCACCGAACTGCGCCTCCCAGAGCACGAGGGCGTCGGGTCGCTCGACGGAGTAGCCGTACTCGAAACCCATCCCGGCGTATTCGGACAGCAACGAGTCGTAGACCCAGAACTTTGCCTGGTCCGGCGAGAGGTGGAGGTAGGGGGGTCCAGTCCTCGGCGCTGTGCTTATCGATGAGGACGGCATGACGCTGCACGAAGGTGCCGCGGCGGCTGTCCTGACCGGTGAGCCGCACCGGCGTCTGCTCCATGAGCAGTGAGCCGAACGCGAGCAATTCGCCCATGCCCCAGTCGATCCCGCCTTCCCGCACCATCGCCACGCGCCGGTCGAGCAGGGCCTTGAGTTTGGGGTGGACCGTGAAACCCGCCGGAGCCTTGCCCCAGGCGTCGCCCAGGTGCAGCAGCATTTCTTGGGAGATGCCCGTGTGGTAAGGGTCGCGGTGTCGACTGGCGTCGTCCTGCACCTGTGCCGTTGGCTTCTCCAGGCCGTGGCTCTTGCCGGCATCGCTCGCGGCGGCGTGGGTCGTCGCCTCGCGCGTCTCCAGGAAGACCCGCTCCAACTGCTGCTGGTAGTCGCGCAACGCGGCTTCGGCGTCTTCGACCGAGAGTATCCCCCGGCCGATGAGCGCCTCGGTGTAGAGCTTGCGCGTGGAACGCTTGGCCTCGATGAGGTTGTACATCAGCGGCTGCGTCATCGACGGGTCGTCGCCCTCGTTGTGGCCGCGGCGCCGGTAGCAGATCATGTCGACGACGACGTCCTTGTGGAAGCGCTGGCGGAACTCGAAGGCCAGCTCGGCCACTCGCACGACCGCTTCGGGGTCGTCACCGTTGACGTGGAAGATCGGTGCCTGAATCATCCGCGCGACGTCGGTGGAGTAGACCGACGAACGCGAGGACGACGGCGCGGTGGTGAAGCCCACCTGGTTGTTGACGATGATGTGGATGGTGCCGCCGGTGCGGTAACCGCGCAGCTGCGACTGCTGCAGTGTCTCGGCCACGACGCCCTGGCCGGCGAACGCCGCATCCCCGTGCATGAGGATCGGCAGCACCGTGAAGGCCTCGCCACCCAGGTTGAGTCGGTCCTGCTTGGCGCGGACGATGCCGGTGAGCACCGGGTCGACCGCCTCCAGGTGGGAGGGGTTGGCCGCGAGGTAAACCCGGGTCTGCGAGCCGCCCTCGCTGGTGAAGGTGCCCTCGGTGCCGAGGTGATATTTCACGTCACCGGAGCCCTGCACCGACGTGGGGTCCTGCTTGCCCTCGAACTCCCGGAAGATCTGCCCATAGGACTTGCCGGCGATGTTGGCCAGGACGTTGAGTCGACCGCGGTGGGGCATCCCGACGCAGACCTCGTCGAGGCGCTCTTCGGCGGCGCGGGACAGGATGCGGTCCAGCAGCGCGATGGCGGATTCGCCACCCTCGAGGGAGAAGCGCTTCTGCCCGACGAACTTGGTCTGCAGGAAGGTCTCGAACGCCTCTGCGGCGTTGAGCCGCCGCAGGATGCGCATCTGCTCGTCACGGCTGGGTTTGGGGTGGCCGCCCTCGACCTGGTCCTGGATCCACTGGCGCTCTTCTGGGTCCTGGATGTGCATGTACTCGATGCCCACGGTGCGGCAGTACGAGTCGCGCAGGATACCGAGGATCTGGCGCAGCTTGAGGAATGGCGCACCGCCGAAACCGCCGGTGGCGAAGTGCCGGTCGAGGTCCCACAGGGTGAGGCCGTGCGAGGTGACGTCGAGATCGGGGTGGCGCCGCTGGCGGTATTCCAGCGGGTCGGTGTCGGCCATGAGGTGGCCGCGGACCCGGTAGGCGTGGATGAGCTCCTGGACCCGGGCGACCTTGTTGATGTCGTCGTCGTGGCTCGCGGAGATGTCCTGCACCCAGCGCACCGGCTCGTAGGGGATACGCAGCGAGGCGAAGATCTCGTCGTAGAACCCGTCCTCGCCGAGCAGCAAACGGTGGACGATCCGCAGGAAGTCCCCGGATTGGGCGCCCTGGATGATGCGATGGTCGTAGGTCGAGGTGAGCGTAAGGATCTTGCTCACCGCATTGCGGTTGAGGGTGTCGTTGGACGCCCCCTGCCACTCGGCGGGGTATTCCATTGCGCCGACACCGATGATCGCGCCCCTGACCCTGCATGAGGCGCGGTACCGAGTGGACGGTGCCGATGGTGCCGGGGTTGGTCAGCGAGATCGTCGTCCCGGCGAAGTCCTCGACGGCGAGCTTGCCGTTGCGCGCCTTTTTGACCATGTCCTCGTATGCCGTCCAGAAGGCCACGAAGTCCATCGTCTCGGCGGACTTGATCGAGGGGACGAGCAACTGGCGAGTGCCGTCGGGCTTGGCCAGATCGATCGCCAGGCCGAGGTTGACGTGGGCCGGCTCGACGACGAGTGGCTTGCCGTCGAGTTCGGCGTAGGACTGGTTCATCGCCGGCAGGATGCCCAGGGCCTTGACCAGGGCGTAGCCGATGATGTGCGTGAAGGACACCTTGCCGCCGCGCGAGCGGGCCAGATGGTTGTTGATGACGACGCGGTTGTCGATGAGCAGCTTTGCCGGCACCGAGCGCACCGAGGTGGCGGTGGGCACGTCCAAGGATGCCTGCATGTTGGCGACCACCCGGGCAGCAGGGCCGCGCAGCGGGCGGGTCTGGCTTTCGCTCGGCGGTGGCGGCGCAGCGGGCCTCTTTCGCTCCACCACGTCGACGAAGACAACACCGGACAACGCTCCCGCGCATCAGGACAGCGCACGACAGACCACCTCGCCTGGCGGCCCGCACCAGCCCAGCCGTGGCCACTTCCGGGCGAACGGGTCTCGCGCGTGTGTGAGACCACAACGCCCCCGGCCGCAGGGCCGGGGGCGTTGTGGTCTTGACCTCCGTCGGTATGCCGTTCAGCTCACGTCGCGTCGCACCGTGAGGAAGGACCCGATGAGGGTCGTGACGGCGGCGTACCCGATGAGGACGAGGGCCGCCGTCCACCAACTGAGCGGGGTGAAGGACATCCCTGCCGAGCCGGTGTCCAGGACAGCGGTGGTGAGATTCGTGGGGAAGTAGGGCGCGATGCCCTTGCCCCAACTCTGCATCCCGACGAGGAAGCCGACGAGGGGTTCGACGATCCACGCCAGACCGATCGACACGAGCAAAGCGGCCACTTGGTTGGGGATGAGGATGCCGGCGCCCAGGCCAAGGAGGGCCCAGACGGCGAGCACGAGCAGGCTTAGCGCCAGGGTGCGCCAGATGGACGTGGTGGGGAAGGGCGAGAAGCCCCGCGCGATGATGCTGGCACCGATGCCGACGGCCCCGAAACAGGCTGACCAGGCCGTATGAAGCGCAACGATGCCGGCCAGGGACACGACCTTGGGACCATGACCTTGGCTCGCTTGGTGGCGAGGAACGTGCTGGTGATCGTCTTGTGGCGGTACTCACTGCCTATGGTCATGACGCCGATGGCCAAGGTCATCAGGTAAGACACCGAGAGCCCGCCGGTGTAGACGGAGTTGACCGGCTGGCATTGCTCAAGTCGGGGACAGCGACCCCGCCGGTCATTTTCGGGGGTCAGGTCGAGCAGGGCGAATAGGGCAGCGAGGCGGCCCCGGCGAAGACTCCCCGATCGCCATGCCCCACCACAGCCAGGTGATGAAGAACTTACGGAACTCCGAGGTGATGGCGGCGGTCATCG
>JADJVX010000018.1 GCA_016710385.1 Actinomycetales bacterium | reverse complement strand
GGTCTATCGGCAGAGCCGCTCTCGCTCACGGCAGTGCCTTCACCATATGGGCCTGGAGGTCACCGATGAGCACCCTACCGGATTGACCCGCGGCGGGGAGCCGTGACGTCTACATCTACGACTTCGGGCTGCGGGCCGCCTCGGCAGCAGTCTGAAGGCTTGGCGGAGTGCCGAACTGCGAGCACCGATCGGGCGCCGCTTCCAGGATGCGCTACTCCGCGGTCTGGCGTGGTGACGCGCCGGGATCCGATGGCTTCCAACACCTGGCGTGCTCAGGCCGGGCTGATGGCGGCAGGTGGGCATCCTGCAGGCTGGCGAAGCCTGCGCCGGCCAGGCCACCTTCTCTCAGGATTACGTCGAAACGAGCGCTGGTCGCCAGCACCGCATTGCCCGCATGCTCGTGAACCTTTTCGAGACCCGCTTCCGACCCCAGCCAGTATGCCGGCCTGGCCGGTACCGTCGCGCCGAGAGCTGCCGAGCGGTCATCCAGCGGATCCGCAGAAACGCCCTCGTCGAAATTGAGCTCCGCTCGACCACAGCCGCATCATCCGCTCGCTGCTCACGGTCATCAACGCCGCGCTGCGCCACCAGCTACCACCGAAATTGCGACGCATCCGGGGCCCCAAGCCGAACTTTCTCGCTGCCCGCTCGACGGTAGTGCATCGACCTACCGGCCCCTCGGCCGGTGTTCGGGAGCTGGGTCTACAGTCTCGGGTCGAGGGCGTCCACATGCGCTTCGCTCCAAGGTGCGCGGGGCGGGCTGCGGTGGGGGGACCGGCGGGGGGACTTCCCGTACCGAGGTCATCGCCATTCAAAGGCCCAGCGTGGTCAAGAACGCCATCATCGTGCCCGTCGGCTCAAAGGGCGCCTTCGTGCCCGTGCCCTGCCCGACTCGCCGACGGTCGTGACGCCTTGCTGGCCGAGGCCAGTGCTGCCTACCACGTGGTCACCTCGGACCTCATCGACCTCACCGACAATCGGGTCGGCGACGGCATCGTGCCCCGGCAGATGGTGCGCGCGACGGTGACGACTCCTACCTCGTCGTCGCAGCCACTAAGGACACCGCGACCTTCTCTGGACATCGCCAACGCCGTGGCTCAGGACGTGGCTTCTGGCTCGACAACGCCTTCGCGTCAGGTGGGTCGGTCGGCTATGACCACAGAGAGCTGGGCATCACGGCCCGCGGCGCCTGGGAGTCGGTCAAGCGCCCCTTCCGCGAGATGGGGCGCGACGCGATCACGCAGCCGCTACGGACGTCGGCGTCGTCGGCGACGCGGACATGGTGGTGACGTCTTCGGCAACGGCACGCTGCCGCTCCGGCATCCGGAAAACTCATCGCGGCGTTCGACCACCGTCACGTCTTCATCGACCCGCATCCCGACCCGGCGACGTTCGCACGCCGAACAGCGGCGGCTGGCCAGCTCGAGCGCTCGGCCTGGCGGACTACGCCCCGGGCTCGTCTCGGGCCGGCGGCGGCGTCTTCGCCCGCTCGGCCACAAGTCCGTGGCTACCACCCCCGAGGCGCTCGGTGCTCGGCTGCCGGACGGCACGACGAGTGACCCCGGCCGGGACATTCAAGGCCGTCCTCCAGGCCCCACGTGGACCTTCTCTGGTTCCGGTGGCATCGGCACCTACGTCAAGGCCGAGTACGAGGGCGCTGTCGAGGTTGGCGACCGCGCCAATGATGATGGTCCGTCGGCACGGCGGTCCAGTTGCGCGCCCAGGTCGTCGGCGAGGGCGCCAACCTCGCCTTGTCACGGCTGGTGCGCATCGCCGACGCCATCGCGGGTGTTCGACTCAGCACCGACGCCATCGACGATTCCGCCGGCGTCAACGCCACCGACCACGAGGTGAACATCAAGATTCCGCTCGGACCCGCTCTTTCGTGCGCGCGCCATCATCCGTCAAGCAGCGCGACGCCCGGTGCTCGCGTCGATGACCGACGAGGTCGCCCCATCGGTGCTGCGTGCGCAATCTTTACACATGAGCAGAATGTCCTGCTGGGCAACGCCCGCGCCCAGGCCTAAGGATGGCGCCGGTGCTCCAGCGACTCATCGACCACCTGGAGTCCACGCCGACCTCGACCGGGGCCTGGGTTCCTTCCCAGCGATGCCGAGATCGGTGGCCGGCTGTTCCATCGGCAGGGGCTGCTCCGCCTGAGCTGGCCGTGGTCGTCGCCCATACCAAGCTCGACCCCCAAGGCCAAGATCCTGGCCTCGACCCGTGCCGGACGACCCGTGGTTCGAGGGGACGTTGGCGGAGTACTTCCCGACCCGCATCCAGCGGAAACACCTCTGGCGCGGACTCGACAAGCACCCGTTGCGTCCGCGGAGATCACACCAACGCCGTGGGTCAACAAGCTGGTCAACCCGGTGCGGGCTGACCTTCGCCTTCCGGGCGGCCGAGGCAGAGACGGGGCTCGACCCCGCCCAGATCACGCGCGCCCCTGGTCATCACCGGGGGTCTCCCGGGCTGGGCCGACCCTCTCGGCGGCGGTCGAGTCGCTGGACAACCGGGTGACGACCGACGCGCCCAGGGACCCCTCTACCTTGAATTGCGCCTCCTGCGACCGGGCTTCCAGTGGTTCCTCTCACCTGGTCTGGCAGTTGCTGATGTTGCGTCGAGATCGCGCTCTTCCAGGAGCCGATCGCGCAGTATGCCGGGTGGGGTTACCGGTGCAGCCGTGGGATCGGAACGGCGCCGGCTCGAGCGCCGCGCCAAGGGAGCCAAGTCGACGGTGGCATTCCAGAGGCGCTCGCCCTGCGAGCGGCGGTGTGCTGTGGATGTCTTCTCGTTGTTGGATATCGTCCTGATCGCGCACGACCCGCCACGCCCATTGAGGACAATTCCTGCGGGTCTACTACCACGCCTCCGAGCGCTTCGGTATCGACGACATGCTCTTCCGGGTGTCCAGCTGCCGCGGAAGAACCGCTAAAAGGACGCCTGTTTCTTTGTGAGCGCTTTGCGTGATGACCTGTATGCCGTGCTCGACGGCATCACGCGTGCAGTGCTGGCGACGATAATCCGAGCAGCAGATGCTGGACCCGGTTCGGGGAGTGGACCAGCGGCTAAATGCCGAGGCGGGACCGGGCTCGCTCGGGGTTGCGGGCCATCCTGCGGTTGGAGAGCCCCAACATCGCCGCATTGTCGGTGGCGCTGCGAGACGCTCTTGAGCGTTCGTGCAGCTCTGCGACTGGTGGTTGGTTGGTGGGGCCGGCTATGCGTCGGTCCCGGCAAGTGTAGGCACGGCAGGCTCTGGCAGAGCCGACCCCTTCAGGACTCGTCCGCGAGCTGCCGAAACACTCACCCGGCCCGAGGAGGACTGAGGTCCGACTCGTCGTGTCGGACTGGCAGCTGGTCTCCGACCTGTCCTTTGCCGACCTCGTTCTCTGGGTGCGTAGTGACGTCGAGTCTGGCGTGCCGGCCCATGTGCGGCCGACGACCGGCGAGACCAAAAAAAAAAGTGCCGTAAGGACCAGGTCGTGTCCGGGCTTTCTGGTCCGGAAGAGCCAAGATCTTCAGAAATTTGCGTCACCCCAGCGGGTGCTGCGCGATCGAGATACCGAGTGGTCGAGGACCAGCCGGTGCGCGAGGAGTCCATCCCCGTGGTCCGCAACGGTCGGGTGCTGGCCGTCATCACCCGGCATACAAATCTGGCGATGATGCGCACCCCAGCCGGCTGGAGCTGACCTATCTCGCGACCGCCGACTCGCTGCTGCGCATGGTCTCCACCGGCGACTTCCCGCACCTGGGTGCCCCGACAGGGCTGCGTCGCGGGCACCGCGGGTCGGTGACGGCGTGATCCGGTTGGATGTCGATGGGCAGATCAGCTACGCCAGCCCGAACGCCGTGTCGGCTCTGCACCGAATCGGCCATCTCGGCGAGATCCTCGGCGCCTCGCTCGCGCAGGTCGTCACCTCGGTGCTGCGCGACACCTCGCCGGTCGACGAGGGATGCCGCTCGTGCTCACCGGGCGCCAGCCGGCGCACCAGGTGAGCAACGCTGGGGCGGTGGATCTCGATGCGGGCCATCCCACTCACCGAGCTGGGACAGCGGGTCGGCGATCCTTCTCGTGCGCGACATCAGCGAATTGCGGCGCCGCGAGCAGGGAGTTGATGACCAAGGACGCGACGATCCGCGAGATCCATCACCGGGTCAAGAACAACCTGCAGTCCGTGGCGGCGCTGTTGCGCCTCAGGCGCGGCGGATGCCCGACGGCCAGGGCCGAGCGGCGCTGGCCGAAGCGGTCCGCCGAGTGGGCACCATCGCGTTGGTCCACGAGACACCTCAGCCGTGGGCTGGACGAGACGGTGGAGTTCGACGAGGTCGCCGACCGAGCGGTTCGCGCTGTCGTGGAGGTCACCACGCACAGCGGCACCGTCGACGCGGCCCGGGTGGGGTCCTTCGGACGGGTCCGCGCGGAGGATGCCACAGCGCTGGCGATGATCGTCAGTGAGCTGGTCCAGAACGCCGTCGAGCATGGGGGGGCGGCACCGGGGGCACGGTCCGCGTTGATGCCCCGGCGCAAGCCGAGCCGGGATGGCGACGACGTGCTCACGGTTACCGTCAGTGACGACGGAGCGGGGCTACCCGGCGGGAAGCTCCCGACCGGAGAACGATCGCCGGGTCGGGATTGGGCACCCAGATCGTCCAGTCGCTCGTGCAGGATCTGCGCGGGAAGATCAGTTGGTCCAGCCCCAGCCAGAGGGCACGGTCGTGAAGTTCACCGCACGACTGCGCCGTTTGCCCTCCGCGTAGGAGGCCAAACGGCGCGATGACGATCAGTGAGGTCAGCCGGCTCGGCGCGCTCGCGCGTTGCGACGCTTCAGCGCACGGCGCTCGTCTTCAGAGAGGCCACCCCCACACTCCGGCGTCTTGCCGGACTCCAAGGCCCACTTGAGGCAGGTGTCGATGACCTCGCAGCGACGGCAGACCGCCTGGCTTCCTCGATCTGAAGCAGCGCCGGGCCGGTGTTCCCGATCGGGAAGAACAGCTCCGGGTCTTCATCGAGGCAGGCAGCGCGGTCGCGCCAGTCCATGAGGATCGTGCTCCTTGTTCGAGGTCGTGCGTCAGTGGGCAAGGCCCGGCTCTTAGCCGGAGGTGAAGCCGGTCGTGCCGATGACGTGTCCTGATACCGATACTGCGGCCGTGCGCGATCCATCACAACCCACCCCAACGCAGACTCATATGTGGCGCTCACCTGGCACTCGCGTCCTTCGGAGGCCAACCGTCCTATATTGGCCCATGCGGGCACGCCAAGGCAACGGGACATGCATCACGTTTGTTCCCGAGCCGATCAAACCCGGGGATCGCCGGTGACCCGGGGTGACGATACGCCCCGTCGCGGGCGGGACGTAGGATCGCGGGCGTGACGTCAGCCTCATCATCAGCTTCGCCCAGCACCGCCCGGCGCACCGCGGCGCTCATCTGTGCGGTCGAGGCCTTGGTCATGGGGTCTTCGGGGTCTACGCCCTGGTGCGACTGGCCGGTGGCGGGTTGGACGATCCGATGCGAGTGTTCACCGAGGGCGTCCTCGTCTTGCTGTTCGCGGCGGGGGGCGGCGTTGCTGGCCAAGCTCTGGCTGGGCACCTCCGGTTGGCCCGGCACCCCACGGTGGTCTGGCACGTGCTGCTCATCCCGGTGGCGTGGGGCATGTGGGAATCCCGTCAGTACCTCATCTGCGCTGCCCTGAGCCTGGCCATCGTCGCGTCGATCTGGGCTGCCGTCACGGCCGGCGCCGAGGCCACGGCCGCCGCACAGGACTCAGCCGCAGCCGAACGCGCCGATGACGGTGAGCTCAGCTGACCTGCAGCCAGGCGCCCCAGCCGCCGTGCAGGACCAGCCACGCGAGCAACCCGTAGCCTGCCTGGCCTGGGTGCACGCCGTCGCCGGTCGCGAGATCGGTCTGCCACTGGTCGTGGCCGACGAGGGGAGCGAAACAGTCGACATACGGCACCCCTCGCCGTGAGCACACGTCGGACTGGGCCTGGACGAGCACGCGGATCCGCTCGTTGAGCTCCGGGTCGGCGGCTGGGGCACGCCGACGACGACGAACGGGCTGATCCCGCTCGAGGTGGCCTCGTCGATGACGTTGGCGAGGTTGAGCCGTGAGCGGGCCGTCGACAGCCCGTGCCAGATGTCGTTGTGGCCCACCGAGACGACCAGCCGCCGTTCGTGGCGCTCGGACCAGCGCGGCATACACTCCGCGCGCCAGCGCGCCACGACGTCACCGGAGTCCTGCCCGCGCACGCCGAGGTTGTATGCCGTGAGGTCGAGGTCCGCGTGCTGGCTGCGGTGGACGACGCGACCGACCCAGCCCAACGCCTTGGGATCGCCGTAACCGGCGGTGAATGAATCGCCGACGAAGCACAAGCCCACGTCGCGCCGGCCGTCCTCGTCGATGCTGAAGGAGGCGCTGGGGTGAACTCCGGACCGAGGTTGCCGTCCGTGGCACTGGGCCAGGCCGGTCCCGCGCCCGCTGCGTGGGAATCCACCGTCACTCCTTCTCGTGAGGCTCGTCGAGCGGGTCGCGCTCGTCGAACTCGCCGTCATCGTCGCCCGCGTGCCAGGCCTCATCGTCGTCGAGCCGCGCCAGCCAGGTGGCCAGCCGATCGATGGCGGTCTCGAACTCCGGGTGCTCATCGACGAAGGTCCGCAGCGCGTCGGCGAGCCGCTCCATGCCCATCACGTCCTGGCCGCGGCGGCCGGCCAACTCCTCGGATGCCTCGATCAGTGAAGTACACGCTTCGGAGGTTATCGCGACAGGTATGCCGTGCGGTCCACCCGGGTGGGTGAGCCGCACGGCATACCTGCTTGTGCGTGGTGGGTCAGCGGGCGAAAGCGCGCTCGAGCAGGTCGGCCTGCTCGATCTCGTGCTTTTTGTGCGAGCCGGTGGCCGGGGAGGCGGACGCGGCCCGGCACACGACCCGCAACCCCCGGGTCTCGCCCTGGGCGGCGAGCAACTCGGGGAGGTTGAGTGCCATGAACGGCCAGGCGCCCTGGTTCTGCGGCTCGTCCTGCACCCAGACGATCTCGGCGTTGGGATAGGCGCGCAAGGCGGCCGCGATCTCCTGCGCCGGGATCGGCGCCAGTTGCTCGACGCGCAGGATCACCGTCTGGGTGTCCCCGCGCTTGGCGCGAGCGGCCTCGAGTTCCCACACCACCTTGCCCGAGCAGAGGATGACCCGGGTCACCGCCTGGCTGTCGAGAGTGGCCGGGTCCGGCAGGACCGGCCGGAAGCCCCCCGTCGTGAACTCCTCGGGCATCGATGACGCGGCCTTGAGGCGCAGCATCGACTTCGGGGTGAAGACGATGAGCGGGCGACGCGGCCGGGCGTAGGCCTGGCGACGCAGCAGGTGGAAGTGCGAGGCCGGCGTCGAGGGGTAGGCGATCGTCATGTTGTCCTGGGCCCACAGCTGCAGGTAGCGCTCGATGCGCGCCGAGGAGTGGTCCGGTCCTTGTCCTTCGTAGCCGTGGGGAGCAGCAGCACGACCGACGAGCGCTGACCCCACTTCTGCTCGGAGGAGGAGATGAACTCGTCGACGATCGTCTGGGCGCCGTTGGCGAAGTCACCGAACTGCGCCTCCCAGAGCACGAGGGCGTCGGGTCGCTCGACGGAGTAGCCGTACTCGAAACCCATCCCGGCGTATTCGGACAGCAACGAGTCGTAGACCCAGAACTTTGCCTGGTCCGGCGAGAGGTGGAGGTAGGGGGTCCAGTCCTCGGCGCTGTGCTTATCGATGAGGACGGCATGACGCTGCACGAAGGTGCCGCGGCGGCTGTCCTGACCGGTGAGCCGCACCGGCGTCTGCTCCATGAGCAGTGAGCCGAACGCGAGCAATTCGCCCATGCCCCAGTCGATCCCGCCTTCCCGCACCATCGCCACGCGCCGGTCGAGCAGGGCCTTGAGTTTGGGGTGGACCGTGAAGCCCGCCGGAGCCTTGCCCCAGGCGTCGCCCAGGTGCAGCAGCATCTCTTGGGAGATGCCCGTGTGGTAAGGGTCGCGGTGTCGACTGGCGTCGTCCTGCACCTGTGCCGTTGGCTTCTCCAGGCCGTGGCTCTTGCCGGCATCGCTCGCGGCGGCGTGGGTCGTCGCCTCGCGCGTCTCCAGGAAGACCCGCTCCAACTGCTGCTGGTAGTCGCGCAACGCGGCTTCGGCGTCTTCGACCGAGATATCCCCCCGGCCGATGAGCGACTCGGTGTAGAGCTTGCGGACCGAACGCTTGGCCTCGATGAGGTTGTACATCAGCGGCTGCGTCATCGACGGGTCGTCGCCCTCGTTGTGGCCGCGGCGCCGGTAGCAGATCATGTCGACGACGACGTCCTTGTGGAAGCGCTGGCGGAACTCGAAGGCCAGCTCGGCCACTCGCACGACCGCTTCGGGGTCGTCACCGTTGACGTGGAAGATCGGTGCCTGAATCATCCGCGCGACGTCGGTGGAGTAGACCGACGAACGCGAGGACGACGGCGCGGTGGTGAAGCCCACCTGGTTGTTGACGATGATGTGGATGGTGCCGCCGGTGCGGTAACCGCGCAGCTGCGACTGCTGCAGTGTCTCGGCCACGACGCCCTGGCCGGCGAACGCCGCATCCCCGTGCATGAGGATCGGCAGCACCGTGAAGGCCTCGCCACCCAGGTTGAGTCGGTCCTGCTTGGCGCGGACGATGCCGGTGAGCACCGGGTCGACCGCCTCCAGGTGGGAGGGGTTGGCCGCGAGGTAAACCCGGGTCTGCGAGCCGCCCTCGCTGGTGAAGGTGCCCTCGGTGCCGAGGTGATATTTCACGTCACCGGAGCCCTGCACCGACGTGGGGTCCTGCTTGCCCTCGAACTCCCGGAAGATCTGCCCATAGGACTTGCCGGCGATGTTGGCCAGGACGTTGAGTCGACCGCGGTGGGGCATCCCGACGCAGACCTCGTCGAGGCGCTCTTCGGCGGCGCGGGACAGGATGCGGTCCAGCAGCGCGATGGCGGATTCGCCACCCTCGAGGAGAGAAGCGCTTCTGCCCGACGAACTTGGTCTGCAGGAAGGTCTCGAACGCCTCTGCGGCGTTGAGCCGCCGCAGGATGCGCATCTGCTCGTCACGGCTGGGTTTGGGGTGGCCGCCCTCGACCTGGTCCTGGATCCACTGGCGCTCTTCTGGGTCCTGGATGTGCATGTACTCGATGCCCACGGTGCGGCAGTACGAGTCGCGCAGGATACCGAGGATCTGGCGCAGCTTGAGGAATGGCGCACCGCCGAAACCGCCGGTGGCGAAGTGCCGGTCGAGGTCCCACAGGGGTGAGGCCGTGCGAGGTGACGTCGAGATCGGGGTGGCGCCGCTGGCGGTATTCGAGCGGGTCGGTGTCGGCCATGAGGTGGCCGCGGACCCGGTAGGCGTGGATGAGCTCCTGGACCCGGGCGACCTTGTTGATGTCGTCGTCGTGGCTCGCGGAGATGTCCTGCACCCAGCGCACCGGCTCGTAGGGGGATACGCAGCGAGGCGAAGATCTCGTCGTAGAACCCGTCCTCGCCGAGCAGCAAACGGTGGACGATCCGCAGGAAGTCCCCGGATTGGGCGCCCTGGATGATGCGATGGTCGTAGGTCGAGGTGAGCGTAAGGATCTTGCTCACCGCATTGCGGTTGAGGGTGTCGTTGGACGCCCCCTGCCACTCGGCGGGGTATTCCATTGCGCCGACACCGATGATCGCGCCCTGACCCTGCATGAGGCGCGGTACCGAGTGGACGGTGCCGATGGTGCCGGGGTTGGTCAGCGAGATCGTCGTCCCGGCGAAGTCCTCGACGGCGAGCTTGCCGTTGCGCGCCTTTTTGACCATGTCCTCGTATGCCGTCCAGAAGGCCACGAAGTCCATCGTCTCGGCGGACTTGATCGAGGGGACGAGCAACTGGCGAGTGCCGTCGGGCTTGGCCAGATCGATCGCCAGGCCGAGGTTGACGTGGGCCGGCTCGACGACGAGTGGCTTGCCGTCGAGTTCGGCATAGGACTGGTTCATCGCCGGCAGGATGCCCAGGGCCTTGACCAGGGCGTAGCCGATGATGTGCGTGAAGGACACCTTGCCGCCGCGCGAGCGGGCCAGATGGTTGTTGATGACGACGCGGTTGTCGATGAGCAGCTTTGCCGGCACCGAGCGCACCGAGGTGGCGGTGGGCACGTCCAAGGATGCCTGCATGTTGGCGACCACCCGGGCGGCAGGGCCGCGCAGCGGGCGGGTCTGGCTTTCGCTCGGCGGTGGCGGCGCAGCGGGAGTGGGGATGTCACGGGGGGTCGGGGCCAGCGCCGGGGCGCCGGGCTTGGCGGCCGGGCGCACTGCCGGCTCGGCGGGAGCCGCCGTGACAGGCGTCGGGGCAGGCACAGCGGTCCTCGGGGGTGCGGCCGCGACGGGCTGGGCCGGGGCGGGGGCAGCTGGCGCAACAGCCGGGGCGGGAGCGGCCGCAACAGGAGCCGGGGCGGAGGGAGCTGGCGCAGGAGCCGGGGCGGCCGCGGCAGACGGCCGCGCAGTGGTGGAGCCATACTTGGCCTTGTAGTCGGCGAAGAACTCCCACCACGCCTGGTCGACTGAGTTGCGGTCTTGCAGGTATTGCTCGTAGAGCTCGTCGACGAGCCACTCGTTAGGCCCGAAAGCCCCCATCGGGTCGCCGGTCTTGGCCTGGTCAGGCACTGGTGCCTCGCCTCTTTCGTTCGTCGACGTTGACGTGGACAACACTGGACATCGCTGCCGCGCATCAGGACAGCGCACGACAGACCACCTGGTCTGTCGGCTCGCACCAGCCTAGCCCGTGGCCACTTCCGGGCGAACGGGTCTCGCGCGTGTGTGAGACCACAACGCCCCCGGCCGCAGGGCCGGGGGCGTTGTGGTCTTGACCTCCGTCGGTATGCCGTTCAGCTCACGTCGCGTCGCACCGTGAGGAAGGACCCGATGAGGGTCGTGACGGCGGCGTACCCGATGAGGACGAGGGCCGCCGTCCACCAACTGAGCGGGGTGAAGGACATCCCTGCCGAGCCGGTGTCCAGGACAGCGGTGGTGAGATTCGTGGGGAAGTAGGGCGCGATGCCCTTGCCCCAACTCTGCATCCCGACGAGGAAGCCGACGAGGGGTTCGACGATCCACGCCAGGCCGATCGACACGAGCAAAGCGGCCACTTGGTTGGGGATGAGGATGCCGGCGCCCAGGCCAATGAGGGCCCAGACGGCGAGCACGAGCAGGCTCAGCGCCAGGGTGCGCCAGATGGACGTGGTGGGGAAGGGCGAGAAGCCCCGGGCGATGATGATGCTGGCACCGATGCCGACGGCCCCGAGCAGGCTGACCAGGCCGTAGAAGGCACCGATGCCGGCCAGGGACACGACCTTGGCGACCATGACCTTGGCTCGCTTGGGGGTGGCGAGGAACGTGCTGGTGATCGTCTTGTGGCGGTACTCACTGCCTATGGTCATGACGCCGATGGCCAAGGTCATCAGGTAAGACACCGAGAGCCCGCCGGTGTAGACGGAGTTGACCCGGCTGGCATTGCTCAAGTCGGGGACAGCGACCCCGCCGGTCATTTCGGGGGTCGGGTCGAGCAGGGCGAATAGGGCAGCGAAGGCGGCCCCGGCGAGGAAGACCCCGATCGCCATGCCCCACCACAGCCGGGTAGTGAAGAACTTACGGAACTCCGAGGTGATGGCGGCGGTCATCGGGGGTCACCGGCTTCCGAGCTGACAACGGGCAGGGGCGGCTGAGCACTGGCGCTAGACGTCGGTGGCTGCCAAGGCGGCGGTCCGCCGGGCCCGCTGTCGCCGCCGCGGTTGCGATTGGCGACGGTGTCGGTGAGCCGGAAGAACAGGTCCTCGAGGTCGGAGGCCAACGGGTGCAACTCGTGGATCGGAAGGCCCGCGGCCAGGGCGATGTCCCCGACCCGCGCTGGGTCGGCGGTCTTGGCGATGAGACCGCCGTCGGAGGGCGTGCTCAGGACCCCGCGGGCGGTCAAGGCGCTGGCCAGAGCGGCGTTGTCCGAGGACCGGGCGAACACTGTGGGTTCGCCGCGCAGCTCGGCCATCGAGCCCTGAGCCACGCTGCGACCGTTGGCGATGATGACGACGTCGTCGACGATCTGGTCAGCCTCGGCGAGCATGTGGCTGGAGACCAGGATGGTCTTGCCCTGGTGGGCGAGGTAGCGCAGGAACGAACGCAACCAGCGGATTCCCTCGGGGTCCAGGCCGTTGGCCGGCTCGTCGAGCATGAGGACGGCTGGGTCCCCGAGCAGCGCGGCGGCCAGCCCGAGCCGCTGGCGCATCCCCATCGAGTAGCCGCCGGCACGCTGCCGGGCCGCTGCCGGGATGCCGACCAGGTCGAGCATCTCGTCGACGCGGCGAGTGGGAATGCCCGAGGCGTCGGCCAGGACGCGGAGGTGGTCGCGGCCGCTGCGGCCGGGGTGGAAGTTCGTGGCTTCGAGGGCCGATCCCACGACGCGCATCGGGTTGGGCAGGTCGCGGTAACGCTGCCCCCCGATAAGCGCGGTGCCCGAGGTCGGGGCGACCAGCCCGAGCAGCATGCGCATCGTCGTGGTCTTGCCGGCACCGTTCGGGCCGAGGAATCCGGTCACCCGGGCGGGTTGGACGGTGAAGGTCAGGTGATCGACGGCTGCCAACTGGCCGAAGATCTTGGTGAGGTCGGTGACCTCGAGAACGACGCCGGCACTGGGGGCCGTCGAGGGCGCAACGGCAGTGGCGGTCATGGGAGAGAACCGATCTGGGTAGCGGGCATAGGTCCCATGCAACCACCGCTGGGGCGCGCCCGCCCGGGGTGGCCGGGCATATCGGGGTGGTTTCAGGGTGCGCTCAGGGACACGCCCCAGTCGCCAGGGCCGGTTATCGTGTCGCGGGGCGAACATCACGCAGCCCCGACCGAACCAACAGACACGCGACGGAGGGCCGCTGATGGTGGAGTGGCTGCTCCTGCTCGCTGCGGTCGTCCTGACTGTCGGAACCGCGGTCTTCGTCGCGACGGAGTTCTCGCTGGTGGCCCTGGACCGGCCGACGGTGCAGCGGGCCCTGGATGCCGGAGACGCCCGCGCGGGCAGCGTATTGCGTTCTCTCCGAGCCCTTTCCACTCAGCTCTCAGCCGCGCAGGTGGGGATCACCCTCACCACGTTGCTGGTCGGCTATCTCGCCCAGCCTTCCCTGGGGCTGATGCTCACGGGCCCGTTGGCGGCCGTCCTGCCCGCCGCTTGGGTGGAGCCGACTGCGACGACGGCGGCACTCGTGCTCGTGACGCTCTTCTCGATGGTGTTCGGGGAGTTGCTCCCGCAGTTCCTCGGCATTTCAGCCCCGCTCGAGGTCGGCAAGGTCGTCGCGGGGCCGGTGCGGGCCTTCTCGATCATCGCCAAGCCGCTCATCGCGACCCTCAACGGTTCGGCCAATGGCTTCCTGCGCGGCATCGGCATCGAGCCGCAGGAGGAGTTGTCCGGGGCGCGCACCCCGCAGGAGCTGGCCAGCCTCATCCGCCGCTCGGCCGAGGTCGGCACCATGGCCGCCGATACGGCCCTCATGGCGACCCGCTCGCTGTCCTTCTTCGAGCGCACCGCCGCCGATGTCATGACCCCGCGGGTGCGCACGGTCTCGATCGCGCGCACCGCGTCGGCGCAGGAGGTCATCGAGCTGACCCGGCGCACCGGTCACTCGCGCTTCCTGGTCGTGGGGGAGGACATCGACGACGTCGACGGGCTGGTGCATGTCAAGAAGGCGCTCGCGGTGCCCCGCAAGCGGCGGGCGACCGTGCCCGCGTCGGCGCTCATGGTCGAGCCGGTGCTGGTCCCCGAGACGATCCGCCTCGTGCCGCTGCTGGAACATCTGCGTGACTCCGGTTTGCAGACGGCGGTCGTCGTCGATGAACACGGCGGCACCTCCGGGCTGGTCACGCTCGAGGACGTCGTCGAGGAGATCGTCGGGGAGGTGCTCGACGAGCACGACGACCGCACCCGGATGCCGGCCCATCAGCTCGCCGACGGCGCGTGGTCGGTGCCGGGCATGTGGCGACCCGACGAGGTCACCCACCGGATCGGGGCGCACGTGCCGGAGCACCCGGCATACGAAACTCTTGGTGGTTTCGTCATGGCGGCGCTGGGACGCGTGCCGACGGTCGACGACACGGTGAGTCTTCCCGGCTGGCGGCTGCAGGTGATCCGCATGGAGGGGCGGCGGGTCGCGCGGGTGCGCTTCGAAGCGGTGTCGGACGAGGTCGACGGCCCCCGTGGAGCGGGTGAGGCACCGTGAATACAGCTGTCTCGCTGTGGATTTCGCTCGGACTGCTGCTCGGCAACGCCTATTTCGTGGGGGCCGAGTTTGCCGCGATGGCAGCCCGGCGCAGCGCACTGGAGCCACTGGCCGCAGCCGGCAACGCCCGAGCCGCAGCGTGTCTGCAGGCCCTCGGACATATGGGGTCGATGCTCGCCACCGCCCAGCTCGGCATCACCGTGTGCTCGGTGGGACTGGGCGCGCTTGCCGAGTCGACGCTGCACCATCTGCTGTTGCCGTGGACCGCGATGCTGCCCTTTGGCCCGGTGGCGGTCGATGCGTTGGCACTCGTGGGCGCCCTGCTCGTGGTCGTCTATCTGCACGTGGTTGTCGGCGAGATGATCCCCAAGAACCTCGCCCTCGCCGGGCCGGACCGAGCGGCACTGTGGCTCGTCCCGTCGTTGCTGTTCGTCGCGACGACGCTGCGTCCACTCGTGCGGGTCATGGAGCGCATCGCCAAGGCCCTGGTGCGGGGCATCTTCCGGATCGAGCCGAAGGACGAGATCACCTCCGCCTTCACCGTCGACGAGGTCGCGCACATCGTCGAGGAGAGCGGGCGGGAAGGGCTGCTCGAGAAGGGCCGGCACGGGCTGCTGCGCAGCGCGCTGGAGTTCAGCGACAAGACGGCCGGCGATGTCGCCGTGCCGATCGAGCGGCTCGTCACCCTCGGGCCGAAGGCCACTCCAGCGCGTGTCGAACGGCTCGTCGCGCGTAAGGGCTATTCGCGCTATCCGGTCCGCGACGCCGATGGGATGCTCTCTGGTTATCTGCATCTCAAAGACGTCCTGTATGCCGGGGAGCAGGACTGGGATGCGCCGGTGCCCCTGGCCCGGGTGCGCCAGTTGGCCACCGTGGCCAGCACCGACGAGGTGGAGGACGTGCTCGCGACGATGCAGCGCTCGGGCAGCCACGTCGCCCGGGTGCAGGATCCCGACGGGCAGATTCGCGGCGTCGTCTTCCTCGAGGATGTGCTGGAGGAGTTGGTCGGTGAGGTCCGCGACTCCACCCAGCGCGACCCTGGGCCGCTCGTCGGTGATGACGCCGACTCGGTTTCGGGGTGACCTTCGCCCGAGATTCAGTCCCTCTGTGGTGCCCCCGGCAGGATTCGAACCTGCGCCCCCGCCTCCGGAGGGCGGTGCTCTATCCCCTGAGCTACGGGGGCCGACGAGCTTGCGCCATCAGCCGTTTCTCTCGGCCGCTGGGAAGTCGCGCCCGGAGGAGGCTATCAGCCTAAGCTGCCCGGCATGGAACCGGTGCTCGCGGGCAACCTGCTCGAGCACCTGGCCCAGCGCATCGCAGTGCTCGCCCGGGACCGTCATGCCGCCCCGTTGCGCCGCGCTGGAGCGGGAGCGCGACAGTGGCGCACCGCCCAACCCGGCCGGAGTGGGTGCGATGCCGAACAGCTCCGGTATGCCGTGGCGACCGACGACGCATTGGCTCTCCTGCTCGACGACTCCCGTTCCGAGGGAGCCACCCTCGTCATCCGGCTGACCCGGGTAGCCGTCGTCGCAGGGCTCGAAGGTCTCGCCGGGGCCGAATTGGACGCTGCCCGAGTCGCGTCTGGAACCTTCACAGCGGCCCGCTTGACTCTCGACGACCCGATCTTCCGGCTCCAGTTGGCCTATTCACGAGCGCGTCGGGACGCGGTGGGACGTCGCTGGGAGGAGGCGGACGGCATACCTCCGGCACCGGACGCCTGTGGCCAATCGGCGGGTATCTCGGGTGTCTCGGATGGCTCGGATGCTCTGGATCGGCCGGGACCGACAGCCGACCTCGCGGCGGCCCTGCTGGACGCGCCCCGACGGCTGGATCCGGCCGGCCGGCCCGAGCAGGCCTGGGCGGCGCTGGAAGCCGTCGCCACGGCATACCTGGTCTGGGAGGGGGAGGTGCCCCAGCACCTGCCCGACGGCGGGCTCGGACCCAGGCTGCTCGCGGGCGCGACGGCCAGTGTCTTGGAGCGTGGAATGTCCGGCCTGGGCATCGTGGCCCGCGAAAGGATATGAGCCATGCGCGCACACGAGGCCGGGGCCCTGCATGCCGAGGGCTACGGGGCAGCGCCCCAGTGGCTGCCCTATCCGGACGATGTCATGGCCTTGCCGCCGCAACTCTGGTCCCAGGGGGTCACCCGGGACGCCGGGGGAGCGTTGGCCGTGGCCGGGGTGTCGGCCACCGAGTTGGCCCGTGACTTCGGCACCCCGGCATACATCGTGGACGAAGAGGACTTCCGGCGTCGGGCGCGGGCCTTCCGCGACGAGTTCACCGCGCCGTTCGAGCGCACTCTGGCCGGAGCCGACGTCTACTACGCCGGCAAGGCGTTCCTGTGCTCGGCCGTCGCGCAATGGGTCATGGACGAGGGCCTCTGCCTGGACGTGTGCTCGCTCGGTGAGCTGTCGGTGGCCATGCGAGTGGCCTTCCCCGGTGCCCGGATCGGGATGCATGGCAACAACAAGAGTGCCGAAGAGATCCGCGCCGGGTTGCGATACGGGGTGGGCCGCATCGTCCTGGACTCCTTCCAGGAGATCGAGCGGGTCGCGGCCATCGCCGCCGAGCTCGATGTCGTGGCGCCGGTGATGGTGCGCGTGACCGTGGGAGTCGAGGCGCACACGCACGAGTTCATCGCGACCGCCCACGAGGACCAGAAGTTTGGCTTCAGCCTGGCCGGGGGGCAGGCCGAGGCGGCCGTGCTGGCCGTGCTCGCCGAGGACCGGCTCGCCCTCCTGGGCCTGCACAGCCACATCGGCAGTCAGATCTTCGACGTGAGCGGTTTCGAGATCGCTGCTCGGCGCCTGGTCGAACTGCATGTCAAGGTGGCGACGGAGCACGGCTACCTCATGCCGGAGATGGACCTCGGCGGCGGCTACGGCATGTCCTACACCAGCCAGCACACCCCGATGACCCCAGCCGAGCTCGGCGACCAGCTCGCCGGGGTGGTGCGCCGGGAGCTCAAGCCGCTGGCCGACGCCGTGCCGGGAGCCACCGTGCCGCGGATCTCGATCGAGCCGGGCCGGTCGATCGTCGGACCGAGCACGTTCACCCTCTATACCGTCGGCACCGTCAAGGACGTGCAGGTCAACGACCGGGCCCACCGGCTCTATGTTGCGGTCGACGGGGGGATGAGCGACAACGTCCGCACCGCGCTCTACGACGCCGACTATTCCTGCACGCTGGCCAACCGGGTGGGTGGGGCGGCACCGCGGGTGGCTCGCGTGGTCGGCAAGCACTGCGAGAGCGGCGACATCGTCGTCATGGACGAATATCTGCCGGCCGACATTGCCCCCGGAGACCTCATCGCGGTCCCCGGCACCGGTGCCTATTGCCGGGCGCTGTCCAGCCAGTACAACCACACGCCGCGCCCGCCGGTCATCGCCGTCACCGACGGTCAGGCCCGCGTCATCGTGCGCCGCGAAACCATCGAGGACCTCCTGGCTCTCGATGTCTGGTGATCGGGGATGATGGTGCACCGTGACTCATGAGACTCATGAACAGAGCGCCCAGGGGGTCGTGCCCCTGCGGGTCGCGCTGCTCGGCTGCGGTGTCGTCGGCTCAGCGGTCGTTCGCCTGCTGACCGAGCACGCCGCCGATCTCACCGCGCGGGTCGGGCGGCCCTTGCAGCTGGTCGGCATCGGCGTGCGCCGGGCCGGCCGCAGCCGCCCCGAGGTCGGCGTCGATCCCGCCCTGTTCACGACCGACTCGGCCGAGCTGGTGACTCGCGCCGACATTGTCGTCGAGGTCATCGGCGGCATCGAGCCCGCGCGTGCGCTCATCCTCGCGGCCATGCAGGCCGGCGCCTCGGTCGTCACCGCCAACAAGGCCCTGCTCGCCGAGGACGGTCCCACCCTCTATGCCGCCGCGCGCGAGCACGGCGTCGATCTCTACTACGAGGCTGCGGTCGCGGGGGCGATCCCGCTGCTGCGCCCGCTGCGCGAGTCGCTCGCCGGCGACAGCGTCCGCAAGGTCATCGGCATCGTCAACGGCACGACCAACTACGTGCTCGACAAGATGGACACGACGGGAGCGGGGTTCGCCGAGGCGGTCAGCCAGGCGCAGGCCCTCGGGTATGCCGAGGCCGACCCCACGGCCGATGTCGAGGGCTTCGACGCCGCGGCCAAGGCGGCGATCCTCGCCTCGCTGGCTTTCCACACCCGCGTGTCGGGGCGCGATGTGCACCGCGAGGGCATCACCGAGGTCACCGCGGCCGACATCCAGGCGGCCAACGACATGGATTGCGTCGTCAAGCTGCTGGCGATCTGTGAGCGGGTCGACGCGCACGATGGGGTCAACGGACCCACCTCGGGCGGGGTGTCCGTGCGGGTGCACCCGGCGATGCTGCCGCGCCGCCACCCCTTGGCCGGCGTGCGCGAGGCCTTCAACGCGGTCTTCGTCGAAGCCGATGCGGCCGGCCAGTTGATGTTCTACGGCCGGGGCGCCGGTGGCGACCCGACGGCCAGTGCGGTGCTCGGCGACATCGTCGCCGTCGCGCGGCACCGGGTCGGCGGCGGCCGTGGCCCGGGGGAGAGCGCGTATGCCGATCTGCCGGTCCTGGATATGGGGCAGGCGCTCACCCGCTATCACATCAGCCTCGACGTCGCGGATCGGCCGGGCGTCCTGGCCCAGGTGGCGACCGCGTTCGCCGACCACGAGGTCTCCATCGAGACGGTGCGCCAGCAGCAGCTGCCCGCCGACCCGGACGCCCCAGGCGAGGGGCGCGCCTCGGCGCGGGCCAGCCTCGTCGTCGTCACCCATGCCGCGCCGGACGCGGCCCTGTCGGCCACGGTCGACGCCCTCGCCGCGCTGCCGATCGTCCGCGGCGTCAACTCCGTCATGCGTGTGGAAGGTGTCTGACATGGCTCACCAGTGGCGCGGAGTCATCCGCGAGTATGCCGATCGGTTGCCGATGCTCGCAGCAGCCCCGACCGTCACCCTGCTGGAGGGCGGCACCCCACTCATCCCCGCGGCATACCTGTCCGAGCGGGTCGGTGCCGAGGTTTACCTCAAGTACGAAGGACTCAACCCGACCGGCTCCTTCAAGGACCGCGGCATGACGACGGCGATCTCGGTCGCGGCTCGCAATGGCGCCAGGGCCGTCATCTGCGCCTCGACCGGCAACACCAGCGCCAGCGCGGCGGCCTATGCCACCAAGGCCGGAATGGCCTGCGCGGTGCTCGTGCCGGACGGCAAGATCGCCATGGGCAAGTTGTCACAGGCGATCGCCCACGGGGCGACCCTGCTGCAGGTCGAGGGCAACTTCGACGACTGCCTCAACGTCGCACGCAAACTCGCCGAGTCCTATCCGGTCGAGCTGGTCAACTCGGTCAATCCCGCGCGGATCGAGGGTCAGAAGACGGCCGCCTTCGAGATCGTCGACGCCCTCGGCGATGCCCCCGAGATCCACTGCCTTCCGGTCGGGAACGCGGGCAACATCACCGCCTACTGGCAGGGCTACCGCGAGTATGCCGGTGGCACACCGGGCGGAGTCGGGGCAGCGGCCACGGGTGGTCCGGCCACGCATCTGCCGCAAATGTGGGGCTTCCAGGCCGCCGGTGCCGCGCCGATCGTCCTGGGCCACCCGGTCGACCAGCCCGAAACCATCGCGACGGCGATCCGGATCGGCAATCCGGCGTCCTGGGCTCAGGCCGTGGCCGCGCGCGACGACTCGGGCGGGCGGATCGAGGCGGTCACCGACGAACAGATTCTCGCCGCCCACCGCATCCTGTCGGCGCACGAGGGAGTCTTCGTCGAACCGGGCTCGGCCGCGTCCGTGGCCGGCTTGCTCATGTCGGCCGAGGCCGGGGCGGTCCCGCCCGGGGTGCGCATCGTGTGCACGGTCACCGGGCACGGTCTCAAGGACCCGCAATGGGCGTTGCGCCGGGCCGACGGCTCCGAGGTGACCCCCACCCGCATCCCCGTCGATGCCTACTCCGCCGCAGCGGCGCTTGGCCTGGAAGGCTGACCGTCGTGACGGTCCTCCCCAGTGGTGCTGCCATCCGGGTCCGCACCCCGGCGAGCAGCGCCAACCTTGGCCCGGGTTTCGACTCGATCGGGCTGGCCTTGGGGGTATGGGACGAACTCGACTTCACCGTGACTGCCGATCCGGGGTTGCGCATCGAGGTCGCAGGGTCGGGTGCCGAGGGCGTGCCGCGAGATGAGTCCCATCTGGTCTATCGGTCGCTCGTGCGCGGGCTACGTGAGCTCGGGATCGACCCGCCCGCGGGCCTGCTCCTGCAGACCCGCAATGCGGTGCCCCACGGCCGGGGGATGGGGTCGTCGGCCACCGCGATCGTGTCGGGTGTGGCGGCAGCCCACGGCCTGGCGGCCTGGGTCGAGCAGTCCAGCCAACCCAGCCACGCCGCCGGCAGCGACCTGCGCATCGACCTCGACGCCGTCAACTCCCTGGCCAGCGAACTCGAAGGTCACCCGGACAACGCCTCCGCCACCGTCTTCGGGGGCATGACGCTTTCGTTCACCCCGGACGCCGTCGATCCCGGGGTAGCGGTGACCCCGACCGTGACCGTCCGGCTCCCGCTGCATCCGGCTCTCACCGCCATCGTGTTCGTGCCCGAGGCCACGTTGGCGACGCACACGGCGCGCGCCCTGCTGCCCGAGCGCATCCCGTTGCGCGATGCCGCGCTCAACTCGGCCCGCGCCGCGCTCCTGGTTGAGGCGGCCACGCGCCGGCCCGAACTCCTCATGCCCGCCACCCGCGATTGGCTGCACCAGGAGGCCAGACGGCCCTCGTATGCCGGCTCGATGGCCCTCGTCGATCAGCTGCGGGCCGCCGGTCACGCGGCGACGATCTCCGGTGCCGGACCCAGCGTGCTTGTCCTGACGACCCACGACCGAGCGGCCGAGGTCACCGCCGGTGACGACAGCTGGCGCCGGTTCGCGCCCGGCATACCGGCCCACGGGGTGACCGTCAGCGCGCGGTGAGCCGCGCGACCAGGTGCCTCCGCTTCACTCGGATGTGCCGTCTGGCCGTATGCCGGTGGGTTTGGTGTTAGATTGGGCTCGCACCGCGCGGGAGGGGCCATTCAGCTTCAGCACCGACGGCTCCGATAGCGGGCGCATCCTCTTCCAGACATCGGCAGCCATGCTGCCGTGAGCGCGCTGCGCTCGGCTGCGGAATGAGGTCATCCATGGCCAGGCATCACCTGGCCGCACACCCGGCCCCTTTCCGTGGGCCGACGAACGAGGGGAAGGATCCTTCGTGACAGACACCACCGGGGCTGTAGCGCAAGCCCGCGCGCCCCGTTCCGGATTGGCCGCGATGAACGTCGCCGAGCTCAAAGGCGTTGCGTCCAAGCTCGGGATCACCGGCACCACCAAGATGCGCAAGGACGACCTCGTCTCGGCCATTGCCGCCCGACAGTCCGGGAATGCTGCGGCCGGCGCGACTTCCGCGCCGGCTGCCACGGCGACCCCGGAGGCGGGTGCATCGCCTGCTCAGGGTGGCGCGACTCGGCGGACCCGTGCGCGGGCCAGCGCTCCCGTGACGACAGCCCGCCCGTCGGCTGAGTCGTCCGTGTCCGCCGCTCCGGCCGCGACCGACGCCGCACCCGCTCGCGTCGAGCCGGACTCTGCTCCCGCGGCTGCTGCACCCGCGGGCGAACGGCAAGAGCGCCAGGAGCGCCAGGAGCGCACCTCCCGGTACGACCGCCGTGACCGCCAGCAGCAGGGCGACCGCCAGCAGCAGGGCGACCGCCAGCAGAACTCGCAGGGCCAGCAGGGCGACCGCCAACAGCAGGGCGACCGCCAGCAGAACTCGCAGGGTCAGCAGGGCGACCGTCAGCAGCAGGGCGACCGCCAGCAGAACTCGCAGGGTCAGCAAGGCGACCGCCAGCAGCAGGGCAACCGGTACGACGACGACGGTGACAGCCGGTCGGGTCGTCGTCGCAGCCGCCAGCGCAGTCGCGACCGTAAGCGCGGGCGGGGCACGGGCCTGGCACCCTCCGGTCAGGAGCTTTCTGAGCAGGACGTGCACATCAGCGAGGACGACGTCCTCGTGCCGGTCGCGGGCATCCTCGACGTCCTGGACAACTACGCCTTCGTGCGCACCTCGGGCTACCTGCCCGGGCCCAACGACGTCTATGTGCCGCTCGGCATGGTCCGCCGGCAGGGGTTGCGCAAGGGCGACGCCGTCACCGGTGCGGTCAAGGCACCCCGCGACGGTGAGGTCCCGCCGGCAGCGCAGGGCAACAACCGCGCCAAGTTCAACCCGTTGGTGCGCCTGGACACCGTCAACGGTGCCAACCCCGAGTTGGCCAAGAACCGCGTCGAGTTCAGCAAGCTCACCCCGCTCTACCCGCAGGAGCGGCTGCGCCTGGAGACCACGCCGGGCGTCCTGACCACCCGGATCATCGACCTGGTGTCGCCGATCGGCAAGGGTCAGCGCGGTCTCATCGTCAGCCCGCCCAAGGCCGGCAAGACCCTCATCCTGCAGGCGATCGCCAACGCGATCTCGACGAACAACCCCGAGGTCCACCTCATGGTCGTTCTCGTTGACGAGCGGCCCGAAGAGGTCACCGACATGCAGCGCACGGTCAAGGGTGAGGTCATCGCCTCGACCTTCGATCGTCCGGCCGATGACCACACGACGATCGCCGAACTGGCCATCGAGCGGGCCAAGCGCCTCGTCGAGCTGGGTCACGACGTCGTCGTCCTGCTCGACTCGATCACCCGCTTGGGCCGCGCCTACAACCTGGCCGCTCCGGCCAGCGGACGCATCCTGTCCGGTGGTGTCGACTCCTCGGCGCTCTACCCGCCGAAGAAGTTCTTCGGGGCCGCGCGCAATATCGAGGAGGGCGGCTCGCTGACCATCCTTGCCACGGCGCTGGTCGAGACCGGGTCCAAGATGGACGAGGTGATCTTCGAGGAGTTCAAGGGCACCGGCAACATGGAGTTGCGCCTGTCGCGCCAGCTGGCCGACCGTCGCGTCTTTCCGGCTGTCGACGTCAACCCTTCCGGCACCCGCCGCGAGGAGATCCTCATGGGTGCCGAAGAGCTCAAGATCATGTGGAAGCTGCGTCGGGTGCTCTCCGCACTCGACCCGCAGCAGGCCATCGAGCTGCTCATCGATCGGCTCAAGAAGACCAAGGGCAATGTCGAGTTCCTCGTCCAGGTGCAGCGCACCAGCTCGATCAAGCTCGACGACGATGACGACTGACGGCAGCCGCCCGGCGGCATAGCCGCTCATCGCCAGGAGTCCCACGACAGGTATGCCGTCCGCTCACCTGAGCGGACGGCATACCTGTCGTGGGCGGGTGTCGCGCGGTCAGCGGTGCGGGCCCCCCGCGATGCGGCGGCGCAGTTCGGCGACGCTTTCCGGCGCGTCGGGCAGGTCCCACCAGCTCTCGACCCACCAGGTGGCGCCGGCCGCTTCCCAATCCGCGGGAGTGCCGTCCGGCGATCGGTGTCCGCCGAAGGTGTCGCCTTCCAGGATCACGTCGTAGCTCTCAGTCGGCAGACCCCACTCGGCGCGGCGGGTCATCACGTGATCAATTGCCCGCCGGGTTTCCGGGATCGTGATCGGTCGGTATGCCGGGTCGACCACGGCAGGCAGCAGCCCTTCCCAGCGCGCTGCGCGGTCCAGCGAGGCCTGCGCCGAACGGTCGAGGTGGAGCGCGCCGACGACCCAGACCGGCGGGTGCGGCCGTTGCACCGGAGCCGGTGGCACCAATTCGGTGACTGGGGCAGCGCTGTAGTGCTCGCCCGTGAAGCTGAACGGCTGACCGGCCATCAGCCCGGCATAGACCGCCAGCGACTCGTCGAGCTTGCGAGCCCGGGCGGCCCGTCCTTCATCGGCCTCGAAGGCCAGCCAATTCCCGTGCAGCGCACCCAATCCCACGCACATCGTCACGCGGCCGGCGCTGAGCCGGTCGACGGTGCCGACCCTGCTGGCAAGATCCCACGGGCGGTGCCGTGATGCCGGCGTGAGCAGGGTGCCCAGACGCACCCGAGACGTGAGCACCGCGGCTGCTGCGAGGGTCGCCCAGGCATCCTGGCCCCAGACCGCCTCCCAGGAGAAGACCGCGTCCCAGCCGGACGATTCGGCGAGGCCGGCCAACTCCACAAACTCACGTTCAGTGGCAAAGGGAATGACGCAACCGTGTCGCATCGACTCCACGCTACGCCACGGTCAGGCCGTCGGCGTGTCCCGCGGCGCAATGGCCTTCCAATGGAAGCGCAGCGACGCGATGCGCACTGCGGACACCGAACCCGCGACGAGGACCGAAGCCCAGACCGACCACCACATCGACGTTGCCAGCCCCGCGGTGACACTGGCACCGGCGAGGGCCGGGACGACGTAGAGCCGCGAGCCCTGCCGGAAGACCGATGGCACCTCGCTGGACAGCACGTCGCGCACGACGCCCCCGCCGACGCCGGTGAGGGTGCCGACGACGGCCGCGGCATACGGGTCGAGGCCGAAGGCCAGGCCCTTGATGGTGCCCTCGACGCAGAACAGTCCGAGCCCGATGGCGTCGAAGACCAGCATCGGTCGCCGCGGCAGTCGCACCCGGCCATGCGCGAGGAAGACCACGGCAGCACCCAGCAGCGCGCCCACGAGCAGCCACCCGTCGGTGAGCGCAGCCGGCGGCACCGCGCCGATGAGCAGGTCACGTAGCAGGCCGCCGCCGAGCGCGGTGACGACCGCTAAGGAGGCCAGCCCTACGACATCCATGCGTTTCTGGACCGCCTGCAGCGCACCGGACACGGCGAACGCACAGACCCCCGCCAGCACGAACCCGGTGTGCGCGACACCCACCCAGCGCTCCATCCGAGAAACGCTACTGCCGCAGCGCGGAAGGCCCGCGGGATGTCCGCGGGAATGCCCACTGTCGCCGGCCGGTTTAGCCGGTGTGCGCCAGGTCTGGCACACTTACTCCTTGGCCCGGTTCACGGCGAGTTCACGGCGCTGCGCCAGCCGACCCGGACCACATTCATCGACGAGGAGATCCCAGTGAAGAAGGACATTCACCCCGCCTACGGGCAGACCCAGGTGAGCTGCACCTGCGGCACCACGTTCACCACGCGCAGCACCGCGAAGAACGGCGTCATCCACGCCGACGTGTGCTCGCAGTGCCACCCCTTCTACACCGGCAAGCAGAAGATCCTCGACACCGGTGGCCGCGTGGCCCGCTTCGAGGCCCGCTACGGCAAGAAGGCCGGCAAGTAGCGACCGTGACGCCGGCTCGGCGCGTGTGACCCCTCGGGGTCCGCGCAGCCGAGCCGGCGTTGTCGTGTGCTCCATTCGGCGCCGCTGCGCCGGACTCGCTTCTGCCCCAAGGACTCCCGATGACCACGACCGATCCGCTGCTGCAGTCCGCCGAGCCGCTCGTCGCCGAGTACGCCGCGCTCGAGGCGGCCCTGGCCGACCCGGCGCTGCACTCGGACCAGAACGCGTTGCGCCGCACCAACAAGAGGTATGCCGCGCTGGCGCCGACCGTCGCGGCATACCGGGCGCTGGCGGTGGCCCTCGACGACCGTGCCGCGGCGCGCGAGCTGGGTGAACTCGACGAGTCCTTCGCTGCTGAGGTGCCCGCTTTGACGGCCGTCGTCGAGCAGGCTCAGCAGCGGCTGCACCACCTGCTCCTGCCTCGCGACCCCGACGACGATCGCGACGTCATCCTCGAGGTCAAAGCGGGGGAGGGCGGCGAGGAGTCGGCACTCTTCGCCGGTGACCTGCTGCGGATGTATCTGCGCTACGCCGAGAAGCGCGGCTGGCGAGCCGAGGTGCTCGATGCCACCGAGTCGGATCTCGGTGGCTTCAAGGATGTCCGCCTGGCGGTGCGAGCCAAGGGCACCCCGGGGCCCGGGGAGGCGCCGTGGGCGCGGCTGAAGTTCGAGGGTGGCGTGCACCGTGTCCAGCGCGTGCCGGTCACCGAGAGCCAGGGCCGGATCCACACCTCGGCCGCCGGTGTGCTCGTCATGCCCGAGCTCGACGACGCCGACGACGAGGTGGAGATCGGCCCGAATGACCTGCGCATCGACGTCTACCGCTCCAGCGGCCCGGGCGGGCAGTCGGTCAACACCACCGATTCGGCGGTGCGGATCACCCACCTGCCGACCGGCCTGGTCGTCTCGTGCCAGAACGAGAAATCGCAGTTGCAGAACAAGGAATCCGCGCTGCGCGTGCTCAAGGCACGGCTGCGCCAACTCGCCCAGGAGGAGGCCGACGCCGCGGCTTCGCAGGCTCGTCGCTCTCAAGTGCGCACGGTCGACCGCTCCGAACGGATCCGCACCTACAACTTCCCCGAGAACCGCATCGCCGACCACCGCACCGGCTTCAAGGCCTACAACCTCGACATCGTGCTCAACGGCGAGCTCGACCCGGTGGTCGAGTCATGCATGGGCGCCGACGAGGCCGAACGGATGGCTGCAGTCGGCGGGTCCTCGTGACCTCGCCCATCCCGCACGAACCGCCTGCTCCGCTCGACGGATTCGGTGCGCCACCCCGGGAGATCCGCGCCGCGGTGCGGTGGGCGACCCGGGCGCTCGGTGCGGCCGGGATCGCCTCGGCTCCCGTCGACGCCCTGCTGCTCGCGGCGCACGTGCTCGGCGTCGACCCGGGGGAGGCTCGGCGGTTGCTCGTCCTGGGGGGCATCGACCTGCCGGATCGGTATGCCGGGCTCGTCACCGAACGTGCCGGCCGGGTTCCGCTGCAACACCTCACGGGCAGGGCCCACTTCCGGTCGCTGACCCTCGCCGTCGGGCCGGGCGTCTTCATCCCACGGCCGGAGACCGAGACCCTCGTGTCGCTCGCGCTGGCCGCGCTCGCCGAGACCGAGGACCCCGAGCCCGTTGTGGTCGACCTGGCCACGGGATCGGGGGCGATCGCCCTGGCGATCAAGGCCGAGTGCCCGTCGGCGCGCGTGTATGCCGTGGAGATCGACCCGCTGGCGCACGGCTGGGCGGTGGCCAACCGCGACCGTCTCGGCCTGGACGTCGAGGTGCAGTTGGGCGATGCCTGCACGGCATACCCGCAGTTGTGGGGCAGCGCCGCGGTGGTGACGTGCAATCCGCCCTATATCCCCGACGGCCAGGTGCCGATCGACCCCGAGGTCCGCGACCACGACCCGGAGCTGGCTCTCTACGGACGCAGCGCCGACGGCCTGGCTGTGCCTCGAGTGATGGCTGCGGCCGCTGCCCGGTTGCTGCGTCCCGGAGGTCGGCTGTTCATGGAGCATGCCGAGACTCAGGGGCCTGGGCTGCTGCGGGCCTTGGCAGGCGCCGGCTGCTGGACCGGAGCCCAGGACCACCCCGACCTCACCGGCCGACCACGGGTCTCAGCAGCGATCCGGGGCGACGCGCCGGTCCGGGCCGACCTAGGATCGCCGTCATGAGTTCGGTAGTCGACGCCACCGACCCGGGATCCCGGGACGTGGCAGTCACCGCGGCGGTCGAGGCAGTGCGGTCCGGCGACATCGTCGTCATCCCCACCGACACGGTCTATGGGGTCGGGTGCGACGCCTTCGATGCCGCCGCGGTCGGCAAGGTGTTGACGGCCAAGGGGCGCGGGCGCGAGATGCCTCCGCCGGTGCTCATCCCAAATGTCGCGACGGTCGACGGCCTGGCCCGCGATGTCCCTGCCTATGCCCGGGCCCTCATGGAGCGCTTCTGGCCCGGCCCGCTCACGGTGGTCCTCACCGCACAGTCCTCGCTGATGTGGGACCTGGGGGAGACCAATGGCACCGTGGCGCTGCGGGTGCCCGACGACGAGGTGGCCCTGGCCGTGCTGGGCGCCGTCGGCCCGATGGCGGTGACCAGCGCCAACACGACCGGTGCGGCTCCCGCGACAACCGCCGCGGCCGCCCAGCAGCAGCTCGGTGACGCGGTGGCCGTCTACGTCGACGGGGGAGCCGCCGCAGGCGGGCCCGCCTCCACGATCGTCGACTGCACCGGCGTGGATCCGATCGTGCTCCGGCCCGGCCCGATCACGGGTGAAGAGGTGGACGAGGTGGCGGCTCACGTCCGCCGGCAGTCCGCGCAGCAGGTGTCCTCGGCGTGGCCCGGTATGCCGGCCCAGCAGCCAGCGGCCGATGTCGCACCTGCCGGGTCGGCAGCAGCCCCGGGATCCCCGGGATCCCCAGCCTCGGCTCGTCCGCCGCGGCCCGGCCCGCGGATCGCCGGTCGACGCCGCCGGTGACCGGTCGCTTCGCGGTCGTCATCCCCACCCTGCAGCGCTCGCCGCTGCTGGCTGCGTTGCTGGATGCGGTCTGCGCCGACCCCCTGGTCCACGAGGTCGTCGTGGTCAACAACGCGCCTGCCGACCTCCACCCCAACGACGCGCGGGTGCGGGTGATCTCGCCGGGTCGCAATCTGCTGGTCAATCGGTCCTGGAACCTCGGCGTGCAGGAGTCCAGCGCACCCTTGCTCTGGATCGCCAACGACGACATCGTGCTGCCAGACGGCCTGCTGGCCGCGGTTGCCCAGCGGCTGCACCAGGGGGCTGGGATCGTCGGGCCAAGTCCGATCTCTGTGGGCCCGCTCGCGGCGACTGGGCGTCGGGTCGGACGAATCCGTTTCGCTCCCATTGCATTTCGCCGTCCAGGGTTTGGCACCGCGATGTTCCTGCGCCGGGAGAACTGGCATCCCATCCCGGCTGACCTGCAGCTGTGGTGCGGGGACGACTACCTCTTCTCACGGCAGCGGGAGCTCAACTACGAGTTCAGCGGGGTCTCGCTGGGGACGATGATGGCGCTGACCTCGCGTGCCCCCGAGTTCACGGCGATCAAGCAGCAGGACCTGGCGACCTTTGCCGAGCGCTATCCGGACAGCCCCTACCGCGACCACCATCGAGCCCTCGTCGCTACCCATCGCGCCGCCCGGGCCGTCCTGCGGCGACTGCCGCGGGGCAGGTGAGCGGACGGCATACAGTTGGGGGCGCGTGTCCCGACCACTTCCGTCCGCCAGGAGCCCGCCCCATGAGCGACACCCCCTTCTACGGGTCCGACTATGCCGCCCTTGACGCTTTCGACCCCGAGATCGCCGGGGTCCTGCTGTCCGAGTTGGGCCGCATCCGCAGTGGTCTACAGCTCATCGCCTCGGAAAATCTCTCCTCGCCGGCCGTGCTCACCGCGCTCGGGTCGACGCTGAGCAACAAATACGCCGAGGGCTACCCGGGTCGGCGCTACTACGGCGGCTGCGCCGAGGTCGACAAGGCCGAGCAGATCGCCATCGACCGCGCCAAGGCCCTCTTCGAGGCCGATCACGCCAACGTGCAACCCCACAGCGGGGCCAGCGCCAACCAGGCCGTCTACGGCGCCTTCCTCAAGCCGGGCGAGACCATCCTCGCGATGAGCCTGCCGCACGGCGGCCATCTCACCCACGGCACCAAGGTGTCGTTCTCTGGAAAGTGGTTCAACGCCGTGCATTACGGCGTCGACAAGGACACCGAGGACATCGACTACGCCCAGGTCGAGGCGCTGGCCAAGGAGCACCGACCCAAGGTCATCCTCGCCGGTGGCTCGGCGATCCCGCGGCTCATCGACTTCGAGTTCTTCCGCCGGGTGGCCGACGAGATCGGCGCGATCTTCTGGGTCGACGCCGCGCACTTCATCGGCCTGGTCGCAGGCAAGGCCATCCCCAGCCCCGTGCCGTGGGCCGACGTCGTGTCGTTCACGACGCACAAGGTGCTGCGGGGGCCGCGCTCCGGGGCGATTGTCTGCAAGGCCGAGCACGCTGCCGCCATCGACAAGGCGGTCTTCCCGATGATGCAGGGTGGCCCGCAGATGCACACCATCGCGGCCAAGGCGGTCAACTTCAAGGAGTGCGCGACCCCGGAATACGCCGCGTATGCCGCGCAGGTGCTACGCAACGCCGCCACCCTCGCGACCTCGCTCGCCGACCACGGCATCCGGCCGACGACCGGGGGCACCGACACCCATCTGTCGCTACACGACCTGCAGGGCGTGGGCGTCACCGGCAAGGACGCCGAGGCTCGGGCCGACGCCGCGGGAATCGTATTGAACAAGAACGCGATTCCCTTCGATCCGGCGCCGCCGAGCATCGCCTCCGGCATCCGCGTCGGCACCCCGTGCGTCACCACGCAGGGCATGGGCGAGCAGCAGATGAAGGACATCGCGCGCCTCATCGCCACCGCGGTGACCACCGGCGACGCCGACCCCGAGCACGCGGTGAGCCGCGAGGTGCGTGCCGAGGTGACCGACCTGGTGACCCGTTTCCCGGCATACCCGCGTCCGGCCTGACCTGGGGTCGGTGGCTGAAGGCCGAGCCGGCGCGTGCGCGAGTACCTGCTGATCGCCGTCATCGCCATGGCGGTGACCTATGCGGCGACCCCGCTGGTCCGGGCCCTTGCCGTGGTGCTCGGCGCGGTGACCCCCTTGCGCGAGCGAGACGTGCACCGCGTCCCCATCCCACGACTCGGGGGAGTGGCGATCTTTCTCGGCTTCGCCGCAGCGACCCTCATCGCGCGGGAGTTGCCCTATCTCAAGGGTGTCTACGCCAGCGGCCAGATGACCGGAGTGTTGCTCGGCGCCGCGATCGTCGTGGCGGTGGGGGCGCTCGACGACGTGAGGGAACTCGACTGGTGGGCCAAGTTCGCCGGGCAGGTGCTCGCAGCCGGCGTCATGGCATACAAGGGCGTCGTCATGCTGTCGGTGCCCTTCTTCGGCACGAGCACGGTGCTGCCTGGTCCCGTGCTCGTGGCGGTCACGGTTTTCGTCGTGCTGGCCACGACAAATGCGGTCAACTTCATCGACGGGCTCGACGGGCTGGCCGCCGGGATCGTCGCCATCGCGAGCTTCGCCTTCTTCGTCTACTCGTACGTGCTCTCGCACACCTACGACCCGCCCAACGTCTTCTCGACCGCCACGTTTGTCACCGCGGCGACCCTCGGCTGCTGTCTGGGTTTCCTGCCGCACAACTTCAACCCCGCCAGGCTCTTCATGGGCGATTCGGGAGCGCTGCTGCTGGGGCTGTTGCTCGCGGCAGCGACGATCTCGCTCACCGGCAGCGTCGATCCGAGCTCGGTCAGCGGCGACTCGCTCACCGCGGCGTTGCTACCGATCCTCGCGCCCCTGGCGGTGTTGTCGCTGCCCTTCCTCGACATGCTGCTGGCGGTGCTGCGACGCACCCGGGCCGGTCAGCGTCCTTGGCAACCGGACGCCAAGCACCTCCACCATCGCATGCTGGCCATCGGCCACGGGCACCGCGGCGCCGTCCTCATCCTCTATCTGTGGGCAGCCGTCCTGGCCCTGGGGACGGTGTCGTTGGCGTTCTACCGCGGGTGGATCACCGTCGTGGCAATCCTTGCCGCCGCAGGCATCGCGGCGGCGTGCACGGTATACCTGCCCAGGTGGTTCCCGCCCAAGGCTCCGAAGCCGTGAGTGGTCGCCCCCGTGGCGCTTGTGATAGCTTTCACAAGCGCTGTTGCAGCCCGCGTGAGCCGCACTCAGCCCTCCTGGCCGACTTCGTCGAAAGCAGCCGATGACCCCGACGCACGAGCCCCAGCGGACGACCTCTGGCCAGTCCGCCGGCAGTCAGAGCGACGCCTTCGCGGAGTTGCTCCGAGGGTCGATCGTCCCGACCGGAATCGTCGCGGTGGTCTGCGTGGCGGTTGCTCTCTTCTCAGGAGCCAAAGCCGGTTGGTCGGCGGCCTTCGGTGCCTTCCTCGTCATTGCGTTCTTCACCGTGAGCCTGGTCGTGATGAAGCGCACGGCGCACCTCGCGCCGACCACCGTCATGGCGATCGTCATGGTCACCTATACGGCGAAGGTGCTCGCCCTCGGAGTGGCGATGTTCCTGCTGCGCGACGCGTCGTGGGTCAACGGGTATGCCGTCGGCGTCACCATCACGATCTGCACCCTGGTGTGGCTCTTCTTCGAGATGCGGGCGTACAAGCGGCTGCGGATCTTCGTCTTCACCCCGAGCTCGACGGACAGCGCCGACGACACGCCACAGAGTGGACGGCAGGCGTGATTCTGGTCACCGCTGCTGGTCCGGACCAGCCGAGCCCCGGCCCGATTCGGACCCTGACCGTCGGAAGGACTCGTCGTGACGAACGCCACCCCACCCACCCCGGAACCCTCAGAATCGGCCCGGAAAGAGCAGGAACAGGCCGCCAAGGATGCGCTTGCGCGGGTCAACCAGCGCGAAGCGGACGCCGCATGGCGCTCGATCGCCTATTTGCTGACCGGACCGGCCGTCTACGGCGGACTGGGCTGGTTGCTGGACCGGTGGCTGGAGACCTCGTGGATCGCCGTTCTGGGCATCTGCGGGGGGATGGGTCTGTCGCTCTACTTGATCTGGTTCCGGTACGGTACCCACTGAAACCAGATCGCTTCCGCTGTGGTTCGACGGTGCCTGTCAGGGCCGTCCGCCACCACCACGATCGCGCCGGTTTCGCCTGCTGCGAAGGCCCGGTTCTGAGCACTCGAAGGAGAGTCCTGTGAGCATCCTCGCTCTCGGTATGGAGGGTGGCGGCGAGGGGTATACCCCTCCCGGTGTCGGGATCTTCTGGGAGCCGTTGATCGGCCACGACGCCACCGCCATCACCCGCCCGGTGTTCCTCGCCGTGCTGTCGGTGATCCTCATCGCGTGGTTCCTCCTGGCGACGACCAAGAAGCGTGCGATCGTCCCGAGCAAGGGACAGATGGCCACCGAGGGCGTCTACGGCCTGGTGCGCAACGGCATCGCCAAGGACCTCATCGGCAGCCACGAGTTCATGCGTTTCGTGCCGCTGCTGTTCACGATGTTCATGCTCATCCTGGTCAACAACCTCTTCGGCGTGTTGCCCTTCACCAACTACCCGACGATGAGCCGCATCGGGTTCCCGCTCGCGCTGGCCCTGATCATCTGGATCATCTTCCACGTCGTCGGCATGCAGAAGCACGGCTTCTTCGGCTACTGGAAGTCGCTGGTCCCCGCGGGTCTGCCCAAGGGCATGATCCCGGCGATCTTCATCCTCGAGCTCATCACCGACCTGTTCACCCGGCCGGTCACGCTCGGCTTGCGACTGTTCGGCAACATGTTCGCCGGCCACATCCTCATGGCGCTGTTCATCGCCGGTGGCTGGTACATGCTGCAGTCCGGCGGCGTGCTCATCGTCGCCGGTGGGGTCACCTGGATCTTCGCGTTCGTCATGACGCTGTTCGAGATGCTGGTCGAGTTCCTGCAGGCATACGTCTTCACGCTGCTCGCCGCGCTCTACATCGCCGGTGCCGTCGCGGACTCGCACTGACCCGCAGGCGCCCGACCCCCTGGACCGCACCACCCGCTCGACCTGCTCCACCAGCTGCACAGCTCCACCGCACCGACCACCCGATTGACCCCGACGGGCTCACCCCGGCCGGGACCAACGAAAAAGGAATGGAAACGACATGACCGGCAACATTGCCATCCTCGGTTACGGCCTCTCTGCCATCGGCCCCGGCATCGGTGTCGGCCTCATCTTCGCGGCCTACATCAACGGTGTCGCCCGCCAGCCCGAGGCCCGCGGCATGCTGCAGCCCATCGCCTTCCTCGGCATGGCCATCACCGAGGCGCTCGCCATCTTCGGTATCGCCCTCGCGTTCGTCTTCAAGGCCTGACGGCGCACTTCTGCTCCTGTAACCCCCCAGTGCGCCATCTCGTGAGGAGAAGCTCGTGCACGTCCTGATCATCCCCGCCTCTGGCGGCGAGGGCGAGGGGACCGGATTCTGGGCGACCGCAGCCCCGATCATCCCCCACCCGATTGAGTTCTTCTTCAGCCTCGTCACCTTCGCGATCCTCTACTGGATCGTCAAGACCAAGGTCGTGCCCCGACTGGAGCAGATCTACGCCGAGCGCGCCGCTGCCATCGAAGGCGGCATCGCCAAGGCGGAGAAGGCGCAGGCCGAGGCCAAGGCGGCGCTCGACCACTACAACGCGCAGTTGGCCGACGCCCGCGGCGAGGCCAACAAGATCCGCGAGGACGCCCGCGCCCAGGGGGCACAGATCGTCGCCGATATGCGCGCCCAGGCGCAGTCCGAGGCCGCCCGCATCGTCGACAGCGCGCAGAAGCAGATCGAGGCCGAACGCCAGCAGGCCGTGGTCTCGCTGCGGGGTGAGGTGGGCCGTTTGTCGACCGACCTGGCCAGCCGCATCGTCGGTGAGTCGCTGCACGACGAGACCCGCCAGAAGGGCATCGTCGAGCGCTTCCTGGCCGACCTCGAGGCCGGCGAAATCACGCCGGTCACGATCGGCAAGGACGCCTGATGCACGGATCCTCACGTGCAGCGGTCGCCGCGGGCCAACAAGCCCTCGACGCCTTGGTGAGCGGCGCCGCCGGCGCCTCCGGCTCGGCCGCGCTCGCTGAGGACCTGTTCGGCATTGGCGCGGCACTGGATTCCAGCGTGTCGCTGCGCCGGGCCTTGACCGATCCGACTCGCGATGCCGGCGCCAAGGGTGAGCTCGTGCGCCGCCTGCTGACCGGCAAGGCCGGAGCGCAGGCCATCGACCTGATCGTCGGCTTGGTGTCCCACCGGTGGTCCTCCGAGCGTGACCTCACCGACACCATCGAGAACTTCGCCGTCCAGGCGCTGGTCTCGGGGGCCGAGGCGGAGCAGCGTGCCGACCAGATCGAAGACGAGCTGTTCCGGTTCGAGCGCATCGTCGCGGGCAACCGCGAATTGCGCGACTCGGTGGGCGACCGCCGGGCCGACTCGGCCGCCCGCGCCGCCATGGTCGACACGTTGTTGACCGGCAAGGCCCAGCCGGAGACGGTGCGTTTGGCCCGTCAGGCGGTCCTCGCCCCGCGCGGACGTCGCTTCGACCGGGTCGTCGACGACTACCTCGGCATCATCGCCACCCGCCGCAGCCAGCTGTCGGCAACCGTGACGACCGCCGTCGACCTCGACGCCACCCAACGGGAGCGGCTCGTGGCGGCGCTGACGCGGATCTATGACAAGCAGGTCCACCTCAATGTCGTCATCGACCCCACGGTCGTCGGCGGCATCCGGGTCGAGATCGGCGACGAGGTCCTCGACGGCACCATCGCGCGCAAGCTCGAGGGGGCTCGGCGCCACTTCGGTTCCTAGCCCCACCCCAGCCCGGGAATGACGGTATGCCGTGCGACACGGCATACCGCCCGGCACACCAGAGCTACACGGCATACCAGACCTGAACGAAGACCGGCTCACCCGCCGAGACTCAAGGAGAAGAAGAGCAGATGACGGAGCTTACGATCCGTCCGGAGGAGATCCGGGACGCACTGGACCAGTTCGTCCAGTCCTACGAGCCGGGCGCGGCCAGCCGGGAAGAGGTCGGCCGGGTTGTCGACGCGGCCGACGGCATCGCGCACGTCGAGGGTCTGCCTTCGGCGATGACCAACGAGCTGCTGCAGTTCCAGGACGGCACCCTGGGCATCGCGCTCAACCTCGACGTCCACGAGATCGGTGTCGTCGTCCTCGGCGAGTTCGCCGGCATCGAAGAGGGCCAGGTCGTCAAGCGCACCGGTGAGGTGCTCTCGGTGCCTGTCGGTGACGCCTTCCTCGGCCGTGTCGTCAACCCGCTGGGCCAGCCGATCGACGGCCTCGGCGAGATCGCATCCGACACCCGCCGCGCGCTCGAACTGCAGGCCCCCACGGTCATGCAGCGCAAGTCGGTGCACCAGCCGCTGCAGACCGGCCTCAAGGCCGTCGACGCGATGACCCCCATCGGTCGTGGCCAGCGCCAGCTCATCATCGGTGACCGCCAGACCGGCAAGACCACGGTCGCGGTCGACACGATCATCAACCAGAAGCGCAACTGGGAGTCCGGCGACCCGGAGCAGCAGGTCCGCTGCATCTACGTCGCGATCGGTCAGAAGGGCTCGACCATCGCAGCCGTGCGCGGCACCCTCGAGGACGCCGGCGCCCTGGCCTACACGACGATCGTCGCCGCCCCGGCGTCCGACGCCGCGGGCTTCAAGTACTTGGCCCCCTACACCGGTTCGGCCATCGGCCAGCACTGGATGTACCAGGGCAAGCACGTCCTCATCGTCTTCGACGACCTGTCCAAGCAGGCCGAGGCCTACCGCGCGGTGTCCCTGCTGCTGCGTCGCCCGCCGGGCCGCGAGGCCTACCCCGGCGACGTCTTCTACCTGCACTCGCGCCTGCTGGAGCGCTGCGCCAAGCTCTCCGACGACCTGGGCGCCGGCTCGATGACCGGCCTGCCGATCATCGAGACCAAGGCCGGTGACGTGTCGGCCTACATCCCGACCAACGTCATCTCCATCACCGACGGCCAGATCTACCTGCAGGCCGACCTGTTCAACGCCAACGTCCGCCCGGCGATCGACGTGGGTGTGTCGGTCTCCCGAGTCGGTGGCGCGGCCCAGATCAAGGCGATGAAGGAGGTCGCGGGTCGGCTCAAGCTCGACCTCGCGCAGTTCCGCGCGATGGAGGCGTTCGCCATGTTCGCCTCCGACCTCGACCCGGCCTCCCGGGCCCAGCTGGCCAAGGGTGCCCGTCTGGTCGAGCTGCTCAAGCAGCGCCAGAGCAACCCCTACCCCGTCGAGGAGCAGGTCGTGTCGGTGTGGGCCGGCACCACCGGTCAGCTCGACTCGGTCGCCGTCGAAGACGTGCGCCGCTTCGAGACCGAGTTCCTCGACTTCCTGCGGCACAAGCACGGCGGGCTGCTGGCGGCGATCCGCGAGACCCAGAAGTTCGAGCCGAGCACCCGGGAGGGCCTGGAGGCTGCGGTCACCGAGTTCAAGAAGCAGTTCTCGGGTGAGGGCAGCGACCAGCTCGTCGAGGTCGGTCAAGAGGCCACCCCGGAGCCGCTGGGCGACACCGAGATTCACCAGGAGCAGATCGTCAAGGCCCGCCGCTAGGCGCCGCTGGGCACCATCCGGTCTCGTATGCCGGGAGCGTCACCACCGCGGTGGCGCCCCGGCAGCGGGACCCGGCCGGACGGCATACCGACTGGCCATTGACTTTCGACCACACGCACGAACCGACGCAACACAGAGAGGCGGCACAGCATGGGAGCGCAGATGCGGGTCTACCGCCAGCGCATCCGGTCCGTCCAGGCGACCAAGAAGATCACTCGGGCGATGGAACTCATCGCGGCATCCCGCGTCGTCAAGGCCCGGACCCGGGTCGTCGAGTCTGGGCCCTATACCCACGCGCTCACCAAAGCCCTGTCGGCGTTGGCGACCTACTCGCACGAAGAGCACATGCTCACGACCGAGGTCGAGCAGGTGCGCCGCGCTGCGGTGCTCATCATCAGCAGCGACCGTGGCCTCGCCGGTGGGTACTCGTCGTCGGTCATCAAGGAGAGCGAACAGCTCGTCCAGCGGCTGCGCGGCGAGGGCAAAGAAGTCGTCGTCTACCTCGTGGGCCGCAAGGTCATCTCCTATTACCAGTTCCGCCACCGCGAGTTCGCGGCGCAGTGGAGCGGATTCTCCGATGCTCCGCAGTTCGCCCACGCGCGGGAGATCGGTGAGCGGCTGGTGGCCGACTTCCGGATGGACTACGACGAGGGTGGCCACGACGAGGTCCACATCGTCTACACCCGGTTCAAGTCGATGGTCACTCAGGAGCCGCGCGTGATCCGGCTCGTGCCGCTGGAGGTCGTCGAGGGCGAGGCGCCGGACAAGAATGACGTCCTGCCGCTCTACGCCTTCGAGCCCAGCGTCGACGAGGTGCTCACCGCACTGTTGCCGCGGTATATCACCCACCGCATCTACACCTGTTTGCTGGGCGCCGCGGCCTCCGAGCTCGCGGCTCGGCAGCGGGCCATGAAGTCGGCCACCGACAACGCCGACGCCCTCATCAAGACCTACACCCGGCTGGCGAACCAGGCCCGCCAGGCCGAAATCACCCAAGAGATCAGCGAAATCGTGGGCGGCGCCGACGCCCTCGCGTCCGCCTAGTCACTCGCGAAAGAGGATCCGATCACCATGACTGCAACGATTGCAGAGAACACCGAGACCCGCTCGGGCGGCGTCGGGCGCATTTCGCGCATCATCGGCCCGGTCGTCGACGTGGAGTTCCCCGCCGACGAGATGCCCAACCAGTACAACCTGCTCAAGACCGAGGTCGAGGTCTCCGGCGAGAAGAAGAACATCAACCTCGAGGTCGCCCAGCACATCGGCGACAACATGGTCCGGGCGATCTCGCTGCAGCCGACCGACGGTCTGGTCCGCGGCATCGCCGTGCACGACACCGGCGGCCCGATCTCGGTGCCGGTCGGCGATGTGACCCTGGGCAAGGTGTTCAACACCACCGGCGACTGCCTCAACCTCGAGCCGGGGGAGACCCTCGAGGTCACCGAGCGCTGGGGGATCCACCGCACCGCTCCCGCCTTCGACCAGCTGGAGTCCAAGACCCAGATGTTCGAGACCGGCATCAAGGTCATCGACCTGCTGACCCCCTACGTCCAGGGTGGCAAGATCGGCCTCTTCGGTGGCGCCGGTGTGGGCAAGACGGTGCTCATCCAGGAGATGATCGCCCGCGTGGCCCGCGACCACGGTGGTGTGTCGGTGTTCGCCGGCGTCGGCGAGCGCACCCGCGAGGGCAACGACCTCATCGTCGAGATGGACGAGGCCGGCGTGCTCGGCCAGACTGCGCTCGTCTTCGGTCAGATGGACGAGCCCCCGGGCACCCGTCTTCGCGTCGCCCTGTCGGCCCTGACCATGGCCGAGTATTTCCGCGACGTGCAGAAGCAGGACGTGCTGTTGTTCATCGACAACATCTTCCGCTTCACCCAGGCCGGTTCCGAGGTGTCCACGCTGCTGGGCCGTATGCCGTCTGCCGTGGGTTACCAGCCCACCTTGGCCGACGAGATGGGTGTGCTCCAGGAGCGGATCACCTCCACCCGTGGTCACTCGATCACCTCGATGCAGGCCATCTATGTGCCCGCCGACGACTACACCGACCCGGCCCCGGCCACGACGTTCGCCCACTTGGACGCCACGACCGAGCTGTCCCGTGAGATCGCCTCGCTCGGTATCTACCCGGCCGTCGACCCGCTGACCTCGACCAGCCGCATCCTCGACCGTCGCTACATCTCCGAGGCGCACTACGACACCGCGGTGCGCGTCAAGCAGATCCTGCAGCGCAACAAGGAACTGCAAGACATCATCGCCATCCTCGGTATCGACGAGCTCTCCGAAGAGGACAAGATCCTCGTCAACCGGGCCCGTCGCATCCAGCGCTTCCTGTCGCAAAACACGTACGTTGCCAAGCAGTTCACCGGCATCGAGGGTTCGACGGTCCCGCTCGCCGACACCATCGAAGCCTTCACCAAGATCTGTGACGGCGAATACGACCACGTCGGTGAGCAGGCGTTCTTCATGTGCGGTGGCCTCGACGACGTCGAGCGCCAGTGGGCCGAGATCCAGAAGAACCTCTAACTACCCCAGCAGGTATGCCGGGCCGGTCACCCTCGCGGGTGGCCGGCCCGGGTTACGTTCCGGACTCCTGAAGGGAGTCGACGGCTAGGGTGAAGGCCATGCCTGAGTCGGTAGAAGAGTTCTACGCCCGAGTCCTGGCGGCGACCGATGAGCACGGTCGCCTCCCGATCCTGGACAACCAGATGCCCGGCTGGGACATCTTCCCGTACGAGTCAGATACCTTGCGGCTCAAGCCATTACAGCCCCTGTGCGACCGTGAGCCCGACCGCAAAGGCGAAGATCCCGCTGAGTGCTCTTGCCGGCACGGGTTGCCGAGCAGCCGGGACGAACGCGTCATCTGGTCGAATGACCGCTGGTCGCTCATGGCTCTCGAAGGCGGCATACCCATCGTCGCGATCCTCATGCCGCACTCACACCACGACCTCGCGGACCTCCCTGCAGACCTGGGCGCCGAACTCGGCCAACTCACGGTGGTGATCGCCGCAGCGGTCGAAGCGCTTCCGTCCGTGGGGCGCTGCCACGTCGCCCGGTATGGCGACGGCGGCGCGCATTTCCATCTGTTCTTCTTCGGTCGGCCGGCTCGCGTGGGACAGTTCCGCGGCTCGACACTCGTGGACTGGGAGGAGAATCTGCCGCGGCTGCCTGCGGAGGTGGCCGCGGACAACGCCCGCTTCGTCGCCGAGACCATCGTCACGGCATACGGGGGTGTGGTTGTTCCCACGTCGGAAGAGCCGGCCGCAGACCGATAGACTCGCGGCCAGAGCTCGTCGATTTCTCCGGAGGACATGGTGAGTGCACTCAAGGTCGAGTTGGTGGCTGCAGACCGGCGGGTCTGGGTCGGCGAGTCGAGCATGGTCCGGTGCCGCACCGCATCCGGCGAGTTGGGCATCCTGCCGGGCCACACCCCGTTGCTGGGCATCCTCGTCGCGGGTGACGTCGTCATCCACACCACGGCCGGCAACGAGGTCGCCACGGTCGACGAAGGCTTTCTGTCAGTGGAGCACGACCGGGTCACGATCGTGGCCGAGCACGTCACCGTCACCAACTCCCTCAACTGACGCAGCCGGCCCATGACCGACCTCGTCTTCACAGTCGAAGTCGCGGTTGGGCTGCTCATCGCGCTCGTCGGCGGGTTCATCCTCGCCATGCTCGGGCGCCGCCGGGCCATCGCCCGCGGCAAGGTCCTCACCATGTGCGGGTTGCGCCCGGGGCCGGGCACCTCGTGGCGCAGCGGGTTCGTCCGCTTCGGGGAGGACGTCATCGAGTGGTACGCCCTGGGCGGGGTGTCGGTGCGCCCGCGCCACACCTGGCAACGGCGCCGGCTCGACATCGGTGCACCCGTCGCGATGAGCCCGGGTGAGGGCCTGGACGCGATTCACAATGCTGTGCGGGTGGCCTGCAGTCACGACGGTGAAACCTTCGACCTGGCCTTGGCCGAGCCCGCCTATACCGCGCTTCGGTCCTGGGTCGAGTCGGCTCCGCCGGGGGCGACCTCAGCGGTCACCTGAGCCTGATTCGGAATCGTCCGCGGTGTCCTCGCCGGTCACACGGCCGGCCTTTTTGTCGGATTTGTCCGGAGCGGCGACCCGGCCACCGCCGGGTTGCCACAGGACATCGCCGGTGGGCAGGTTGGCCACCCTGGCCAGGACGAAGAGCAGGTCGGAGAGCCGGTTGAGATAGGTCGCGGTGAGCGGGTTGACCCCGCCGTCGCCCTTCCCGGCACCGGGCTGGTCGCCGTAGACGCCCAGCGCCGCCCAGACCGAGCGCTCGGCCCGCCGCACGACCGTGGTCGCGACATGCAGGTATGCCGCGCCCGCCGACCCACCCGGGAGGATGAACGACCGCAGCGGCTGCAGCTGCTCGAGATAGTGGTCGCAGTCGGTCTCGAGGTCGTCGATCCAGGGCTGCGCGACGCGCAGCGGAGGGTAGTCATAGTGCTGAGCGAGCGGCATACACAGGTCTGCCCCGACATCGAAGAGCTCGTTCTGGATCCGCCGCAGGGTCTGGCCGACCTCGTCGGTGAGATCGCCGCACGCGATGGCGACTCCGATCGCGGCGTTGGCCTCATTGGCATCGGCATAGGCCGCCAACCGTGGATCGGTCTTGTGGGTGCGGCTGAAGTCGCCGAGGGCCGTCGTGCCCTGATCGCCGGTCCGGGTGTAGATCCGCGTGAGGTTGACCATAGGCCCCACTCTCGCATGCCCCCGCCCGCACACGGCACTGTGGCCGCACTCACGCGCCGATCCGGGGCACCGCGCAGTGAACTGGCCGGTAGCGTCGGATCATGACCGATGCCACAGCTTCTGCGCGTTCCGATGCTCCGCGCCCGACCCGCGACCGCCCCTGGGTGATGCGCACGTATGCCGGTCACTCCAGCGCCGCCGCGAGCAACGCGCTCTACCGGCGCAACCTCGCCAAAGGGCAGACCGGACTGTCGGTCGCCTTCGACCTGCCGACCCAGACCGGATATGACCCCGACCATGTGCTCTCCCGGGGCGAGGTGGGCAAGGTCGGTGTGCCGATCAGCCACATCGGCGACATGGCTGCGCTCTTCGACGGCATCCCGTTGTCGGACATGAACACCTCGATGACGATCAATGCCACGGCGATGTGGCTGCTGGCGATGTATCAGGTCACCGCCGAGGAGCAGGCCGCTGCCGCGGGGGAGGACCCGGCCGAGTGGGTGCACCGCCTCGCGGGCACGACTCAGAACGACATCATCAAGGAGTACCTCTCGAGGGGCACCTACGCGTTCCCGCCGGGGCCCTCGCTGCGGCTCATCACCGACATGATCAGCTACACGGTCAACGAGATCCCCAAGTGGAACCCGACCAACATCTGCAGTTACCACCTCCAGGAGGCTGGGGCGACGCCGGTCCAGGAAATCGCCTACGCCATGTGCACGGCTATTGCCGTGCTCGACGCGGTGCGCGACTCGGGCCAGGTGCCGCCGGAGAAGTTCCCCGACGTCGTGGCCCGGATCTCCTTCTTCGTCAACGCCGGCGTGCGGTTTGTCGAGGAGATGTGCAAGATGCGGGCGTTCGTCCAGATCTGGGACGAGCTCACTCAGGAGCGCTACGGCGTCACCGATCCGGTGGCGCGCCGGTTCCGCTATGGCGTGCAGGTCAACTCGCTCGGTCTCACCGAGGCGCAGCCGGAGAACAACGTGCAACGCATCGTCCTGGAGATGCTCGCGGTGACGCTGAGCAAGGACGCCCGGGCGCGCGCCGTGCAGCTCCCGGCGTGGAACGAAGCCCTCGGGTTGCCGCGGCCGTGGGACCAGCAGTGGTCGCTGCGCATCCAGCAGGTGTTGGCCTTCGAGTCTGACCTGCTGGAATACGACGACATCTTCACCGGATCGACCGTCATCGAGGCCAAGGTCGCCGAACTCGTCGCCGGCGCCCGGGCCGAGATTGAGCGGGTGCAGGACATGGGCGGGGCGGTCGCGGCCGTCGAGTCCGGCTACATGAAGTCGGCGCTCGTCGCCTCGCACGCCCAGCGCCGGCAGCGGATCGAGGCCGGTGAAGACATTGTCGTCGGGCTCAACCAGTTCACCTCTACCGAGACCAACCCGCTCACCGCCGACCTCGGCACGGCGATCCAGACCGTCGATCCCGCGGTCGAGGCTGCCGCCATCCGGGCCGTGCAGGCCTGGCGTGCGGCGCGCGACTCCGACCCGCACGGCCGTGACCGGGCCGAACAAGCGCTGGCCCGGCTGCGCGAGGACGCCAAGAGCGGCGCCAACCTGATGGCCGCCACCCGGGAATGCGCTCGGGCCAAGGTGACGACGGGGGAGTGGGCCCAGGCCCTGCGCGCCGAGTTCGGCGAATACCGCGCTCCCACAGGCGTTTCCGGTTCCGTCGGGGTCGGGGCAGGCGCTACTCCGTCGGGTGACCTGGCGGCTGTGCGCGCCCAGGTCGCGGCCACCGGTGAAGAGCTCGGCGAGAAGCTGCGCGTTCTGGTCGGCAAGCCTGGCCTCGACGGACACAGCAATGGCGCCGAGCAGATCGCCGTGCGGGCCCGTGACGCGGGCTTCGAGGTGGTCTACCAGGGCATCCGGTTGACGCCCGAGCAGATCGTCGCCGCGGCCATCGCCGAGGATGTCCACCTGGTCGGCCTGTCGATCCTCTCCGGCTCGCACATGGAGCTGGTGCCCGATGTCTTGCGTGGACTGCGCGACAACGGCGCGGGCGACGTGCCGGTTGTCGTCGGGGGCATCATCCCCGAGGCCGATGGCGTTGCCTTGCGGGCTGCCGGCGTGGCTGCGGTCTTCACCCCGAAGGACTTCGGGCTCAACGACATCATGGGCCGCTTCGTGACCATCATCCGCGGCTCGCGGGGTATGGAGCCGCTGCGCTGAGCGGATCGGCGATCCATCGCCGGCGGCTGGGGCGCCGGTGAGTCACGGCATACTCGGGTGATGAGCGACCTGCAATGCCCGGCGCGCTTCGTCCTCGTCCCGAACGCTGCCGCGAAGGCGCCGGACCTGTCGGGGCTGCTGGCCCGCTTAGCGGGCGAGCGCATCGCGGCGGTCTATGCGGCGGCTGACGCTCCGGTCGGTGCAGCAGCCGCGCGCCTGGCCGAACAGCTCGGTATGCCGGTGCGTCCCCTTCCCGACCCGGGTCACCACCCAGGCGGGTGCCCCCTGCCGGACCGTCTGCAGCTGCTGTCCGATAGTCACCGGGGCGACAACGTGCTCGTGGTCCTCGGCCCGGACGGGTGGCTGCCCGGAGTGCCGCGGAGAGTCGACCTGGTGCGGGTGGAGGTCGACTCCGACGGGTGGCGCGTGGTGTCGGATGCGGGGTCGCCCGTGGAGTCAGAAGAGTCGTGACTCTGCGTCGTCGATGCCGCGCAATGCGTCGTAATCCAATGTCACGCAACGGATTCCGCGATCCTGGGCGAGCGTGCGCGCCTGGGGCTTGATCTCCTGGGCGGCAAAGACGCCTTGCACGGGCCGCAACGCCGGGTCGCGATTGAGCAGGTCGAGATAGCGGGTCAGTTGCTCCACGCCGTCGATCTCACCGCGGCGTTTGATCTCGATGGCGACGTGCCCCCGGTCGGCATCCCGAGCCAGGATGTCGACCGGTCCGATCGCGGTCATGTGCTCGCGGCTCACGAGCGTCCAGCCCTCGCCGAGGGTGTGGATGTGCTCGGCCAGCAGGGCCTGCAGGTGTGCTTCGACCCCTTCCTTGACCAGTCCGGGATCCACCCCGAGATCGTGGGTGGAGTCGTGCAGGACCTCGAACAGGCGCACCCGCAGGGCGTCCCCGCTCTTGGCGTGCCGCACCACCCAGACCGCATGCACGCCGTCGGCGGCCTCGTCGGGATCGGGGGACAACTCCGCCAGGGCGCAGGGGGGTGACATCCAGTTGAGCGGCTTGTAGGAACCCCCGTCGCTGTGGACCAACAGGGATCCGTCGGCTTTGCGGACCAACAGCCGAGTAGCCGGTGGGAGGTGGGCCTGCAGTCGACCCTCGTAGTCGACGCTGCAGCGGGCGATGACAAGACGCACCCGGACAGCTTAGGCATCTGCGGCGACGCACGCTCGGCGCGACATCGTGCATGTCGGCTCATTCGTTTACCGAACCGTTGCCCAGTGGTGACCAACGTCCCCGCATCCGACCGTGCAGGACCGGCATACTTTCGCGCGACTGAACTGCGAAGGAACTCAACGCAAAGGAGCGTTGCGCCCATGGTGACCCGCGCATGAACACGGTTCTCGTTCTGGCAACCGTCGCGGTCGTTCTCGTCGTCATCTTCGACTACACGAACGGCTTCCACGACGCCTCGAACATCATCGCTACGACTATTGCGTCGCGCGCGATGACCCCCGCCCAGGCGGTCGTCATCGTCGCGACCTTCGAATTCCTCGGGCCGATCCTTGGTGGCACGGCCGTGGCCAACACGATCGGCAAGTTCATCGACGTGGGCACTCTGCCGCAGAAGACCGCGATGATCATCGTGCTCTGCGGCATCATCGGGGCCATCACGTGGAACCTCGGCACCTGGTGGTTCGGGATCCCTTCCTCGTCATCGCATGCTCTCGTCGGCGGGCTGGTGGGCGCCACGATCCTGGCGGCCGGCTCCGGCTACGTGAAGTGGGGATTCGCCGAGCTGGCCCACGGCAAGGTGGACGGCGTCGCCAAGATCCTCATCGGCCTGGTCATCTCACCTGTCATCGGCTTCGGCGTCGGATACCTGCTGCAGAAGCTCATGATGGCGATCTTCGCCAGGGCCAAGCCGACCGTGAACACGTGGTTCCGGCGCTCGCAGTTCCTCACCTCCGCCTTCCTGGCCTTCTCGCACGGCGCCAACGACGCCCAGAAGAGCATGGGCATCATCACCCTGGTCCTGGTCCTGTCGGGTCAGCTCACCGAGTTCAAGGTGCCGTTCTGGGTGATCCTCACCTGTGCCACCGCGATCACCCTCGGCATCCTCTCCGGCGGCTGGCGCATCGTGCGCACGGTGGGCTTCGGCATCTACAAGGTGCGCCCGCTGCACGCCTTGGACACCCAGCTCACGTCGGCTGCCGTGATCTACGGAGCGTCGGTGCTCGGCGCGCCAGTGTCCACCACCCACGTCGTGAGCTCGTCGATCATGGGCATCGGCACCGCCGACCGCGCCAAGGCGGTCCGCTGGGGCAAGGCCCAGGAGATCCTCTCCACCTGGCTCATCACCATTCCCGGCGCCGGCCTGGTCGGCGTCATCTGCTACCTCATCAGCATGATCTTCACCCGCTGACACCCTTCGACACCCTCAACCCACGCTTTCCCGGGGCCTGTGCCCCGGTCACACCAGGAGGCAACACGACATGAGCGGAAGCGCCAACAACCCCCTGTCCAAGGTGGTCGGCCGGATCTTTCCCAAGGTGCCGGACTTCATCGGCATGATGGCCGAGCAGTCGGCCCTGGCGGTGAAGTCCATGGACGCCTTGGTCGCCTACATGGAATACCCCACCCCCGAGGCCGCAGCTGCCGTGCTGGACCTGGAGAAGCAGGGTGACGTTCTCAAGGACCGCAACCTCGACGCGCTCAACCAGGCGTTCTCGACGCCGATGGACCGCGAAGACCTCTACCGCGGCATCGTCACCATCGACCACGTCATGAACTACGCCAAGACCACGGTGCGCGAGATGCAGGTGCTCGGCGTGGCTCCCGACGACGTGACCCGTGACCTGGCCGTCCTGCTCAAGGAGGGCACCGAGTCGCTCAACGCCGGCTACCAGTCGCTGTCCACCTCTCCGGCCGCCGCCGAACCGCACGCCCAGGCGGCCCGCAAGGCCGAGCGCAACGTCGAGAAGGCCTACCGCAAGGCCCTGGCCGAGCTCTTCGACGTCGAGACCGAGGTCGAGCACATGGAGACGATGGAACAGCACACCGGTCCGGCGGCCCTCAAGCGGGTCATGGAGGTCTTCAAGAAGCGCGAGGTCTACCGGCACATGTCCAACGCCGCCGACCGTCTGGCCCGGGCCGGCGAGGTGCTGCGCGACATCGTCGTCAAGCTCGTCTGAGCCGCGGCTCGCACCGTCCTTCCCTGCCCCGTATGCCGTCGCACGGCATACGGGGCAGGGGCCTGTAACGGAGGGCTCGGCCGGTGTGACGACCATCGCAATGACGGGTGACTCCGGCCCCATGCGCGCCCCCGGCAGGTCTGCGAGACTCCAGGAATGGCACGCGATTTCAGCACGGTAGGCGTCATCGGGCTCGGCACCATGGGTGCCGGCATCGTCGAGGTCTTTGCCCGCAACGGCATCGACGTCATCGCAGTCGAGGTCGACGAGGCGGCCCTCGACCGCGGCAAAGGGGTGTTGGCCAAGTCCACCGACCGCGCCGTGTCACGCGGCAAGCTCTCACCGGAGGACGCCGCAGCCCTGCATGGCCGGGTCAGCTATGCAACCGACCTGGGGCAACTGGCCGCCTGCCAGCTCGTCGTCGAGGCGGTGCCCGAGCAATTGCCGCTCAAGAAGCAGATCTTCGCTGCGCTCGATGCGGTAGTCGGCGAGGAGGCTGTCCTCGCGACGAACACCTCGTCCCTGTCTGTGACCGAGATCGCCGTCGCGACCAAGAAGCCCTCGCGCGTCGTCGGAATGCACTTCTTCAACCCGGCCACCGTGCAGCAGTTCGTCGAGGTCATCCGCACCGTCGTCACTGCTGACGATGTGTTCTCCGACGTCAAGGCCCTGGCCGAGCGGCTGGAGAAGAAGCCCGTGGTCGTGGGCGACAAGGCCGGCTTCATCGCCAACGCGCTGCTGTTCGGCTATCTCAACCACGCCGTGTCGATGTATGAGCAGAAGTACGCCACCCGTGAGGACCTCGACGCAGCGATGCGCTTCGGGTGTGGCCTGCCGATGGGGCCGCTCGCGCTCATGGACCTCATCGGGCTGGACACGGCATACGAGATCCTCGACACGATGTATCACCAGGGCCGCGACCGGCTGCACGCCCCGAGCCCGATCATCAAGCAGATGGTCAACGCCGGGCTCAAGGGCCGCAAGAGCGGCCGCGGGTTCTACACCTACGCCTCGGCCGGGTCCTCCCAGGTCGTGCCCGATGCTCAGACGCCTTCCACCGAGGCGAGCGAGGACGCCGGTCTGGCCAAGATCACCAAGGTCGGCGTCGTCGGCTCGGGCACCATGGCCACCGGCATCATCGAAGTATTCGCCAAGGCCGGGTACGACGTCGTCTACGTCGCGCGCGGCCAGGACAAGGTCGACGGGGTGCTTGCCTCGATCACCAAGGGTCAGGCCCGGATGATCGAACGCGGCCGCCTCACCCAGGAGGCTGCCGACGCGGTCCTGGCCAAGCTCACCGGCTCGACCACCCGCGAGGACCTCAAGGACGTCGACATCGTCGTCGAGGCGATCGCCGAGGACCTGGCGATCAAGCAGGAGCTCTTCCGCGATCTCGACCGGATCTGCAAGCCGGGCGCGATCCTCGCGACGACGACCTCGTCCCTGCCGATCATCCAGTGCGCCAATGTCACCAGCCGACCGGGCGATGTCATCGGCATGCACTTCTTCAACCCGGCGCAGATCATGAAGCTGGTCGAGGTGGTCCACACGGTGGCCACCGACCCGGCCGTGGTCGCGACCACGGTGGCCCTATCCCGCAAGGTGGGCAAGGTGCCGGTCCAGTGCGGTGACCGCTCCGGCTTTATCGTCAACGCGCTGCTCTTCCCGTACCTCAACGACGCGATCCGGATGCTCGAGGCGCATTACGCCACCGCCGACGAGATCGACACGGCGATGAAGGCCGGCTGTGGCTACCCCATGGGGCCCTTCGAGTTGCTCGATGTCGTCGGCCTGGATGTGTCGCTGGCCATCCAGCGTGAGCTCTACATGGAGTTCCGCGAGCCTGGTTTCGCGCCCGCTCCGCTGCTGGAACACATGGTCACTGCCGGCTACCTCGGCCGTAAGACCAAGCGGGGGTTCCGCACTTACTGACCCCTGCTGGGCTGCGCAGGCAGCGCACTCGCGCTGCTCGCCGAATCCCCGGAGCCGATCCTCCGGGGATTCGGCGCGTTCGGGGGGAGTAAGGCCGGGCCGACGCGTCGGGGCGGCTCTGGGACAATCGCCGGTATGCCCCGTGCCAACCGCCGCCGCCGCGACGAGGCACCAGTGGATCTGGGGCGGGTCTCGGGCGGCTTACCGGCTCGGGCTCGGTATGCCGGTGGGGAGTGGTTCGTGCGCCAGGTCACCGGGGCGGGCGCGACCCGCTCGTATCGCTGCCCAGGCTGTCAGCAGGAGCTCGGGGCTGGGCTGCCCCATGTCGTGGTGTGGCCCGCCGATGGCGTCGGCGGCCTCGACAGTCGCCGGCACTGGCACTCCGGGTGCTGGAGCAACCGGCATACTCGTCCTCCGACAGGGTCTTACCGATAGGCGACCCTGTCGGGCCTAGGACTGCAGGCGCTTGAAGGTCACCGGGCCGTGGCTGCGCATCTCGGCCACCTGCGCGAGGTAGAGCTCGGCGCAGGCGAGGGCGTCGACGAGTGCCTCGTGGGCCCGGTAGACCGGCAGGCCGTATCGGGTCCGAGCGTTCCAAAGCCGCAGCGACAGTCGCATGGGGGACTCGCCCCACCCGACGATGAGTCGGCGGTGCAACTCGAGGGTGTCGATCCGGGCAACCGGCATACGGGAGCCGTAGACCCGCTCACAGGCGGCTGAGATGAATCGCTCCTCGATGTCGGTGTAGTGGGCCAGCAGCACCCGGCCCGACAGCGCCGCCAGCACCTCGGGCAGCACCTCGTCGAGGCGCTGGCCCTCGGCGATGCGGTCGTCGGTGAGCCCGTGGATCGTCGCGCTCTGACCGACCTCGACGCCGGCGTTGATGACGAAGCGCCGTGCCCCGGACAAGTCGATGGACAGGCCGTCGATGGGCACGAAACCGATGGAGAGCACGCTGTCGTGGCGAGGGTGCAGCCCGGTGGTCTCCAGGTCCATCGCCAGCAGCCGCAACTCGGCGACATCGGTGCCCGGATCGGGCAGCGGTGTGCGGAGGTAATCGTGCAACGGCCCGTCTGGCACCGACCGCAGCGCCTTGCGGCGGCGGGAATCGGCCGAGGCGACGCGACCGAAGAACCCGAAGGACCCGAACGACACGGTGGGAGTGTGTCAGCTGGGCGCAGATCTGTCAGGAGATGTAGGTCGACGGGTAACGATGAGCGAGGGAACTCTGCGCCGAGCGGACGATGGCGAAAGCCTCGCGCAGGTTGCGCTTGTCGAAGGTGCTGAGTTCGGCAGGGCGGACGAAGTTGTCGGTCTTGCGTCCGGCGCGAACCTGTGCCGCCTGGTGACGCACCCGGACATAGGAGATGAACTCGAAAGCATCCCGCAGGTCACCGCCACGCTCGGCACTCAAGGTTCCGGCGGCGACGGCCGCGCGGATCCGGGCCTGAGTGTTGACCTCTCGAGACCCGATCGACAGGGCGAGCACCCGGGCGATCTCGACCACCGCGCCGATGCCGCCCCGCTTGATATCGAGGGTGTCCTTGTGGTCGCCGGCCTTCTCCAGGACGAATCCCTTGAAGAAGCCGAGTGGGGGTTCGTTCTCGCAGGCACGCTTGGCCAGGTGGGCCTGGAACCGGTTGGCCTCCGGGGTGCTCTTGACGATCGACTTCTGCAGCTTGCGGAAGAGCTTGGCCTCTCCGTAGATCGGGCGCATGTCGAAAAAGATGCTCGCCCGCAGGATCGCATCGGGCACCGGCGCGGTAATCCACGTGGCGAACTCCTGACGCCACTGGGCGAGCGTGACCCGCCAGCGGGGGTTGGTCGCCATGACCTCGCCCGGACACAGCGGGTAGCCGCACTCGACCAATCCCGCGGTGACCTCTTGGGCCAGCGCCTCGAAGTAGGCGGCGTGGTGTGGTGTCGCGTCGTTGCTCAGGATGATGGCGTTGTCCTGGTCAGCTGCCAGCGCCTGCTCCTGGCGGGCCCTCGAGCCGAGGGAGACCCAGCAATAGGGCACCGGCGGGGGGCCGAGCTTCTCCTCGGCCAGACCGACCAAGCGGCGCTCCACGGCGTCGCCGACCGCGGTGACGATGCGTCCGATGTCATCCGCGGAGGCGTCCTGGGTGACGAGGTGTTCGACGATGGCGGCCAGCCGGCCCGAGACCGCCGCCACACCCGCGACATCGGTCTGTTTGACGATGTCACCGACGAGGAAGACCGGGTTGGCCTGCTCCAGGCGCATGAGGTCGGTCGTCGTGATGATCCCAACCGGAGCGACCTCGCTGAGGATCGGCAGGTGATGGATATTGCGCGCGAGCATCTCCATGAGGACCTCGAACGCCAGCGCATGATCCGAGCCGGTGACGGGGTCGGGGGTCATGATCGAGGTCACCAGATCGGACCTCGACCTGCCGGTGGCGACGACACGATTGCGCAGATCACGGTCGGTGACGATGCCCACGAGGTTGCCGTCCTCGACGATGAGCAGCGAGGAAACCTTGCCCCGGCTCATGATCTCGGCGGCCTCGCGGATTGTCGCCGTCGTGGCAGCAGTGACCGCCGGACGCGAGATGAGGTCGGTCACTTTTGTCTTGAGGATCGCACCCCCGGTGGAGGTCATCTGCAGCGACGCCACCGCGCCCCGCATGCGGCTCGCGCGTTGCAGGTCGAAATACGTGGCGAACGACCCATGCTCGGACGCCAACGCGTCGAAGACGGCCTTGGGCATGACCAGGCACAGGGTGTCCTCGATCGCGATCGTCGAGAAGGTCGCCGGGTTGCCGTTGACCAGGGTGTAGGAACCGAAGCTGCTGCCGACCTCACCGCGGTCCATGAAGCCGCCGTCGGAATCCTGCAGCTCGACGGCGCCAGAGCGCACGATGTAGAGCGAGTTGTTGTCCTTGCCGACGTGGATGATCCGGGTGCCACGGCGGAAGTACTCGACGCGGAGCTTGCCGGGCAGGGCGTCCAGGACAGCGGCCGGGAGGTCGTCGAAGGGGTGCTCGCCGGCGAGGAAGTCCCGGATCTCGCTCAGCTCGACATCGTCGGTCATACCGACATCTTTGCAGGTCAGGCGAGGGTCACGGCATACCGTCCACGGCACCGGAGGCCAGTGTGGCGGGTTCGACATCAGCCTTCCGTGCGACGGCGACGCCGTGCCTTCCACCCGGCGATTCCGTCGACGGCGAAGCCACCTTCACCGACCGGAGCTGGGGTGCGGTACATCTTGACATTGCCCATGAACACCCCGCCGCGCACCCGGACCACAGGCCCACCGGTGGGCATTGGCGCCGCGGGAGCATCGGACTTCACCTCGAACTCGCCCATGATCGCCGTCCCGTCGCATTCGACTCGCCAGGTGTCCGGGACGATGATCTTCGCGTCGCACATCATCCCTTGGATGACGATGGTCGTCTCAGGCGCGGACAGGGTCGCGGCGCGCAGGTCGAGCCGGGCGTTGCCCATGACGAGATTGACGACTTCACGTTCGGCGAGGACCCACCCTTGGCCCCGCTTGACGTCACCGAGAATGCCCCACCGGGTGGGTGGCACGGTGGGGCGCGGAGGGTTCGGCGGGGCAGTGGTGGCAGGCTGAGCCGCTGCGGGCTGGTCCTGCGGGGGGAGGCCGGACGCGGGAGGCCAGACCGGGGAGTCTTGCGGAGTCGTGTCGCTCACTGCTGCAGTGTCGCCGATGGGCAGGGTGTTGGCCATGCGGGTCGCCCCTGAGATCGACCCCGAGCCGCGCCACACCGGGTGCGGCCGGTCCCGGGGAGACGTAGTCTCACCGGGCCGCTTGTCGGGGGACCAGCACCTCTTCGTAGAGCAGCAACAGTCCCGCGGCGATAGGGATGGCCAACAGTGCTCCGAGAACTCCGGCGAGCGCTCCGCCGACCATGGCCGCAATGATCGTCACGGCGCCCGGCACGCTGACGGTGCGCTGCATGATGCGCGGCGAGATGAAGTAGTTTTCGACCTGCTGATAGATCAGGAAGTAGGTCAGTGCGATGACCGCACGCACCGGGTCGCCGAACAACGCGACGAGGGCGACGACGAGAGCGCCCATCGTGGCACCGACCATGGGGATGAGCCCGAGCAGGCCGACAACGACCGCCAGCACCGCGGCATACGGTATGCCGACGATCTTCATCATGACGTAGGAGCAACAGGCGTTGATGGTGGCCACGAGCATCTGACCGATGGCATACGACCCGACGCGTCGCATGATTTCCTCGGCAAGGGTGGCGACTCGGGCGCGCCGCGTGGCGGGCACCATGGCGTAGGCCGCCCGCTTGATGCTCGGGAGCGAGGATAGGAAGTAGAGCGTGAGGACGAGCACGGTGAAGACCGAGACAATGCCCGAGAGCACGGCCATCCCGGCACCAAGGACGCCCCCGAAGACCTGCGACATGAAGGCGCCGTCGGCCAGGCGACGGTTGATCTCCTCGGCCGCCTTGTCCAGGACGTGGTAGGACGCATCGATGTTCTTCATCAGCGGCTGCTCGCGCAGGTCCCGGATGATGCCCGGGAAGTCCGCCATCAACTCGGTGCTCTGGGTGGCGACCGGCGGCATGACGATGAGCCCAATGACCCCGAATGCCGCGATCAACAGCGCGAAGACCGCGGTCACCGCCCCGGCTCGGCCCATGCCCGCGCGCATGAGCCGCTCGACGACCGGGTTGAGGGCCAGGGTGAGAAACACTGACACCACGACGAGAGTGAGCACCGTGTCCAGGCTTCCGAGGGCCTGCCACAGGGCGTAGGCCGCCAACAGCCCCAGGCCCGCCGACACCCCGATCCGAAACGGCGACTGAGTGTGCCAGGTGGCAGCGCTGCCGACGGTTTGCGTCTGCGGGGCCGCGGCGGGTCCCGGCTCGGCCGTCGGCTGGTATGCCGTGTCGGCTCCGGGATCGGTGCCGGTGGTGGCCCCGGCCACTGCGGCCACCTCAGCGGTGGAAAGGTGGTCGTGCTCGGTCACGCGGGCCCGTTGGCGCGCGCGGAAGCCTGCCCAGCGTTCCCAGCCGTTCCAGGCCATCGGGGCCTCACCTCCCCGGGCAGCATACGGGGGAGCTCAACCCGAATGGGCGGAGCTCCCCCGTGGCCTACCGACGGATCGGTGGGTGTGGAGATCAGTTGGGGGTGAACGACGGCGGCTCGATCCGCGGGGTCGTGTGGGTGTCGCCCTCGGGCAGGTGCGGGTGCGGCAGGTCGATCGGCGCTGCCGCTGACGCCCCCTGGCCGAAGTCGGTGGCGCCGACGAGCACGGCCATGTTTCCGTGTGGGTGCTTGTTCCGGTACATGAGGTCGTGCGCGACCGGAATCTCGTCGTAGGTGAAGGCTCGCGACAGGCAGGGGTCGAGTCGGCCGACGAGGGCTAGGTCGTTCATCTGGTTGGACTGCACGTCGTTGGCGAAGTGCGACCCTTGCAGGCGCTTCTGGCGCATCCAGAGGTAGCGCAGGTCGACGGTGGCGTTGAAGCCCGTCGTGCCGGCGCAGACCACGACCATGCCGCCGGTGTCACAGACGAAGATCGAGGTCGGGATGGTGCTCTCGCCGGGGTGCTCGAAAACAATGTTCGGGGCGCCGCGCTCGCCGAGCACATCCCAGATCGCCGACCCGAACTTGCGGGCTCCCTTGAGCCAGGTGCCGTAGGCCTCGTCGTCCTTCCAGTGCGGAAGCATCCCCCAGTGGTCGAAGTCGTTGCGGTTGATGCAGCCCTTGGCGCCGAGCTTCATGCAGTAGTCGAACTTGTCCTCGCCCGACACGACGGCGATCGGCACGCCACCGGCGGCCTTGACGATCTGAATCGCCATCGACCCGAGGCCGCCTGCGCCACCCCAGATCAGGGCGACGTCACCCTTCTTGACGGCGTTCTCCCCCCAGCCGTGCAGCATCCGCCATGCCGTGGCGGCGACGAGGGTGTAAGCAGATGCCTCTTCCCACGTCATGTGCTTGGGCTTGGGCATGCACTGCTGGGCCTGGACCTTGGTGAACTGGGCGAAGCTGCCCCAGTTGGTCTCATAGCCCCAGATCCGGAAGGTGGGGGAGTACATCGGGTCCTTGCCCGCCTGGACCCACGGGCAGGTGCGCGACCATTGGCCGCAGTGCATGACGACCTCATCGCCGACCTTGACGCTGGTGACGTCCTTGCCGACCCGGTAAACGATGCCGGAAGCATCGCTGCCGCCGATGTGGAAGGGCGCGGGATCGCCGCCGAAGTCGCCGCGCGAGTGGCCCTTGTTGCGTGCGCCGATCACGTCGACCGGGATGCCGAGGCCGGCCCAGACGTTGTTGTAGTTGATGCCGGCCGCCATGACGTAGACGAGCACCTCGTCGTCGGCGATCTCGGGGACGTCGACGATCTCCTGCTGGAAGGCCTGCATGGGCGGGCCGAACCGCTCCGGGCGGATCAGCCAGGCGTGCATCTGCTCGGGGACCTCACCGAGGGGAGGCATCTCACCGATGTCGTATAGCTGCTTGGTCATGTGGGCGTCCTTTCTGCGACAGTGCCCCTGACCCTGGCAGGACGGCGTCTCGGCGCGCGGGGAGCGGTCACGGGCTCGGGGCTCGTTCTTGACGTTACTGGCGAGTTCGCGAGTCGACCACGGCGGTCGTCCGTGACCTTGCCCACCGTGGTCTCAGAGCGTCCCGGCAATGGCCCGTGAGTGGAGAGTTTGGCACGATCACGGTGCGTTTCTCTCCACTCACGCGGCTCTGGGCCGGGCCTGTGGATAGCGCGGGACGGGTCCGGCGCGCAGCGGTCATCGTGGACCCATGAACCACCCTGCACGTCCGCGCTGGTCGTCCCCTGACGTGGGGATGGCCCCACCGAGTGGCGCGCCGATGTGGAAGCCGCGGATGTCTCGCTCCGAGGTGATGCGGCTGGCCGAGGAACAGTCCGGCGTGCTGACCACGGCGCAATCGCTCGCGGGCGGCATCACCGCGCGCCGGATCGACGGGCTGGTCGCGACCGGTCGGTGGGTGCGGCTCCACCGAGGCGTCTACCTCACCCAGCCCGGACGTCGCGAATGGGCGACCTTCGCCGTCGCGGCTCTGCTGGCGGCGGGCTCCGGGGCAGCGTTGTCCCACACCAGTGCGGCTCACCTCTATGGGCTCGCCCCGCCGCCACAGCTGGTCCACGTCGTCATCCCGCAGCACCGCCGCGTCTGTGCCCCCACCGGCGTCGTCATCATTCGGTCGGATGCCGCGCTGGTGAGCGTGGACGATTTCGCATGGCCGTGGCGGACCGGCCTCGAGCGGACCGTCATCGACATCGCCAGAACGGTCTCTCTCGATGCGGCTGTGGCGCTCGCCACACGAGCTACCCAGCGCCAGCTCACCACCCCGGAGCGGTTGAGGGCGGAGTTGCGGTCCAGAAAGGGCCATCGGTGGACCCGCGAGCTCGACGCAGCTCTCCAGGTCGTGGCTGACGGAGCCGAAAGCACGCTCGAGGTGCGGTTCGTGCGTCAGGTGGTGCGCCCGCACGGTCTGCCCGCCCCGAGGCTCCAAGTCATGGCCCACGCCGGGCGTGGGTGGCGCGCCGACGCGGCATACGAGCAATGGGGTGTGCTCGTGGAACTCGACGGTCGGCTGGGGCACGAAGGCGCGGGCCGGCTGGCGGATGCCCGTCGAGACCGGAGCGCCGCCGGACGCGGTTGGGTGACCGTTCGCGCTGGATGGCTCGATGTGGCCACCCAACCCTGCGAACTCGCCGCCGACCTCGCGAAGGTGCTGAGCGCTCGAGGCTGGACCGGCGCGACGCGACCGTGCCGGCGGACCGAGTGCGTGGTGCGCAGGACGAGCACCCGGTGAGTGGAGACTTTCGCACGCACCCGGTGCGAAAGTCTCCACTCACCCCACGTCAGTGGGCGGCGGGTTCGACGATCTCGACGAGCACCCCGCCGGCATCCTTGGGGTGGATGAAGTTGACCCGGCTGTTGCTCGTGCCGCGCTTGGGCAGGTCGTAGAGCAGTCGCACCCCGCGTTCGCGCAGTGTCGCGCAGACGGCATCGATGTCGACGACGCGGTAGGCCATCTGCTGGATGCCGGGGCCGGACTTGGCCAGGAAGCGCCCGATCGTCGTGTCGGCATGCAGCGGCGCGAGCAACTGGATGCACGAGCCGGAGTCACCGACGGCCATCATCGCCTCGCGGACACCCTGCTCCTCGTTGACCTCCTCGTGCAGGCAGGTCATCCCATAGGTGTCGCGGTAGAACGCGATCGCGGCGTCGAGGTCGGCGACCGCGATCCCGACGTGGTCGATCATCGTGAACAGTCCGGCGAGCGGGCCGGAGGTGGCAGCGGCAGCGTCCATGCTCCCGAGCCTAGGCCGCACGGCATACCGGCGGCAGTGCCAGACCGTATGCCGTCCGCGGATGTGGCGCGCGCCACGTCCCCTCGCGCGGTCCGGGGCTCGGGTGGGGGACTCCTGACCTGCCCAGGAGCGGGCCGGGCCCATACAGTGGGAGGGACGACCGTTCCGCCCGCTCGACGCACTGGAGGCTGTCCCACATGAGCACGACCACATCCGTCATCGTCGCCGGTGCCCGCACCGGCATGGGCCGCTTGCTCGGCTCCCTCAAGGACTTCTCGGCCACCGACCTCGGCGGGGTGGCGATCAAGGGGGCCTTGGAGAAGGCCGGCATCACCGGAGACCAGGTCGACTACGTCGTCATGGGCCATGTGCTGCAGGCCGGTTGCGGCCAGATCACCGCGCGTCAGGCCGCGGTCAAGGGCGGCATCCCCATGGACGTCCCGTCGATCACGATCAACAAGGTGTGCCTGTCCGGCATCAACGCCATCGCCATGGCCGACCAGCTCATCCGCGCCGGCGAATGCGAGGTCGTCGTGGCCGGTGGGATGGAGTCGATGACCAACGCGCCGCACCTGCTGGAGAAGAGCCGCGAGGGCTACAAATACGGCACGGTCAAGATGCGCGACCACATGGACTACGACGCATTGTGGGACGTCTACACCGACCAGGGCATGGGCAACCTCACCGAGTCGGCCAACGAGGGCGACCGCGAGTTCAGCCGGGCCGAGCAGGACGCCTTCTCCGCGCGCAGCCACCAGCTGGCCGCCAAGGCCTGGGCCGACGGGCTCTTCGACGACGAGGTCGTGCCGGTGATGATCCCGCAGCGCAAGGGCGACCCCATCGCGTTCAAGGCCGACGAGGGAGTGCGTGCGGCGACGACCGCCGAGTCGCTCGCGGGGCTGCGCCCGGCCTTCCGCAAGGACGGCACCATCACCGCCGGCTCCGCCTCGCAGATCTCCGACGGGGCCGCAGCCGTGGTCGTCATGAGCAAGGCCAAGGCCGAGGAGCTCGGCCTTGCGTGGCTCGCCGAGATCGGTGCTGCCGGCTGGGTCGCCGGGCCGGATTCGAGCCTGCAGTCGCAGCCGGCCGTCGCGGTGCGAAAGGCCTGCGCCAAGGAGGGCATCACGCCTGCCGACCTTGACCTGCTCGAACTCAACGAGGCCTTTGCGGCCGTGGGCCTGGCCTCCACCAAGGAGCTGGGCGTCGACCCGGACAAGGTCAACGTCAACGGTGGTGCGATCGCCATGGGTCACCCGGTCGGCATGTCCGGCGCCCGGATCGTCCTGCACCTGGCCCTCGAGCTCAAGCGTCGCGGTGGCGGCGTCGGCGCAGCCGCATTGTGCGGTGGCGGCGGACAGGGTGACGCGCTCATCATCCGGGTCCCCAAGGCCTGACGGCATACGCTGGCGTCCTGCCGCTCGCGCCTCATCCGAGGCCGGGGGGCAGGACGCCAGTCTGCCTCGCTCGCCCCGATTCGCTCCACGGAAAGGACGGGTATGCCGCCCCGCCCGGTCGACGTCCCAGCTCTCGTCAGCGCCGCTCGCGAGGGCAAACCGCGCGCGGTGGCGCGGCTCATCTCCCTGGTCGAGGACGCCCACCCTGCGTTGCGCGAGGTGATGGCGGCGCTCGCGCCGCACACCGGCACGGCATACGTCATCGGCATCACCGGTTCGCCCGGGGTCGGCAAGTCGACCTCGACAAATGCGCTGGTCGCGGCCTTCCGGGCCCGGGGGCAGCGGGTGGGCATCCTCGCGGTCGACCCGTCCTCGCCGTTCTCCGGTGGAGCGTTGCTCGGTGACCGAGTGCGGATGCAGGACCACGCGCTCGACCCGGAGGTCTACATCCGGTCGATGGCCTCCCGTGGGCACCTCGGCGGCCTGTCGTGGACCACGCCGCAGGCCATCCGGGTGCTCGACGCCGCCGGGTGTGACGTCGTGCTCGTGGAGACCGTCGGGGTCGGGCAGTCCGAGGTCGAGATCGCCGGGCTGGCCGACACGACGATCGTGCTGCTCGCGCCGGGGATGGGCGACGGCATCCAGGCGGCGAAGGCCGGCATCCTCGAGATCGGCGATGTCTTCGTCGTCAACAAGGCCGACCGTGACGGCGCCGATGCCACGGTGCGCGATCTGCGGCACATGATCTCGCTCGGGGACCGCACCGAGCCGGGGCTATGGCGGCCACCGGTCGTCAAGACGGTCGCGGCCCGCGGTGAAGGCGTCGATGACGTGATGGAGGCACTGGACAAGCACCAGGGCTGGCTCGACGCCACAGGCACCCTCCGGCTGCGCCGGCTCAAGCGGGCCGCCGACGAGATCGAGTCCATCGCGCTGGCGGCGCTCCGGGCGCGGATGGGTGATCTGCGGGCCGGACACGGGCTCGACGACAACGCCGCTGCCGTGGTCGAGGGTCGGATCGACCCCTACGCCGCGGCCGACGACATCCTCGCCCAGCTCTCCTGAGCCCTGCCCGAGGCCGCCGATGTGCCTCGCAAGGTTGGGTGCGCGCCCGGGGTAGCTGGCAGGATGGCCTGGTTCGGCGGGGAGGCCGGGAGCCGACCGAACGGCATACCCTCTCGTCCTCATCCCTGTGACGTGTGAACGCGAGTGTGAAGGCAGCGATGCAGATCTGGCCAGGCAAGCCCTACCCGCTCGGTGCGACCTACGACGGCACCGGCGTCAACTTCGCGGTGTTCTCCGAGGTCGCCAGCCGCGTCGAGCTGTGTCTGGTCAACGACGACGGCACCGAGACCCGGGTGGTGATGCCCGAGCACGACGCATTCGTCTGGCACGTCTACCTGCCGGGGGTGCAGCCGGGGCAGCGCTACGGCTTCCGGGTCTCCGGCCCCTACGATCCGGCGACCGGCGCCCGCTGCAACCCGGCCAAGCTGCTGCTGGACCCTTACGCCAAGGCCATCGACGGGGAGATGAAGGGTGACCCGTCGTTGTTCGGCTATCGCTTCGATGACCCGCTCGGCGGACTGTCCCCGACCCTCAACGAACTCGACAGCCTCGGGCACACGCTGTTGTCGGTCGTCGTCAACCCCTACTTCGACTGGGGCAAGGACCGCGCCCCGGGACACGAATACCACGACTCGGTCATCTACGAGGCGCACGTCAAGGGCCTGACCATGCTGCACCCGGACGTGCCGCCGGAGATCCGCGGCACGTATGCCGGTATCGCCCACCCCGCGACGATCTCGCACCTCACCGACCTGGGGATCACGGCGCTGGAACTCATGCCCGTGCACCAGTTCGTCCAGGATTTCACCTTGCTGGACAAGGGATTACGCAACTACTGGGGCTACAACACGATCGGCTTCCTCGCGCCGCACAACGGGTATGCCGCGAACGGCACCCGGGGCCAGCAGGTCGCCGAGTTCAAGACGATGGTCAAGGCGTTGCACGAGGCCGATATCGAGGTGATCCTCGACGTCGTCTACAACCACACCGCCGAGGGCAATCACCTGGGCCCAACCCTGGCCTTTCGTGGCATCGACAACGCGGCCTACTACCGCCTGGTCAACGGCGATCCCGGTCACTACTACGACACGACCGGCACCGGCAATTCGTTGCTCATGCGCAACCCCCATGTGCTGCAACTCATCATGGACTCGCTGCGCTACTGGGTGAGCGACATGCGAGTCGACGGGTTCCGTTTCGACCTCGCGGCGACGCTGGCGCGGCAGTTCCACGAGGTCGACAAGCTGTCGGCCTTCTTCGACCTCATTCAGCAAGACCCGGTCGTCAGCCAGGTCAAGCTCATCGCCGAGCCATGGGACCTCGGCGACGGGGGCTATCAGGTGGGCGGGTTTCCCCCGTTGTGGACCGAGTGGAACGGGAAGTATCGCGACACCGTGCGCGACTTCTGGCGAGGTGAGCCCGCCACGCTCGGGGAGTTCGCCTCACGTTTCACTGGGTCCTCCGACCTCTATGCCCACTCGGGTCGCCGGCCGGTCGCGTCGGTCAACTTTGTCGTCGCCCACGACGGTTTCACCTTGCGCGATCTGGTGTCCTACAACGACAAGCGCAACGACGCCAACGGCGAGGGCAATCGTGACGGCGAGAGCCACAACCGGTCCTGGAATTGCGGGGCGGAGGGCCCGACCGACGACCCGCAGGTGCTCGAGCTGCGAGCTCGTCAACAGCGCAACTTCCTCACGACTCTGCTTCTCTCGCAGGGCGTTCCGATGATCGCCCACGGCGACGAACTCGGCCGCACGCAACAGGGCAACAACAACGTCTACTGCCAGGACAACGAGCTGTCGTGGGTCGACTGGGCGCTCGACGAGGCCGGGTCGCGGCTGTTGGAGTTCACTCGGTCGGTGGTCGCCCTGCGACGCGAGCACCCGGTCTTCCGTCGGCGGCGCTTCTTCGCGGGCAGCGCTGACCATGGCGGGGAGAGTGAGATCGGCGATATCGCGTGGTTCGAACCGGACGGCACCCACATGGATGAAGCGAGCTGGGCCAACGGCTTCGCCAAGAGCGTCATGGTCTTCCTCAACGGGCAGGCCATCCCCGAGCTCGACCGGCGCGGCCGGCGGATTGTCGACGACTCGTTCCTCGTGATGTTCAACGCCCACGACGAAGCCATCGACTTCCACGTGCCCGATGTGAGCTATGGGCCGTCCTGGGACACCGTGCTCGACACGTCGGCAGCGCCGCGCACCGGGCCGGCGTCGGTCTCGGCAGGGGGATCGCTGACCGTGGCCCCGCGCAGCATCGTCCTGCTGTGCGGCACGGTCGCGTCGGCACCTGGGCCCTGATGGCCGTGCGGCGCAGCGCCCGGGAAGAGGCGGTGATGGGGTGATTCCGGCTCCCACCAGCGCAGCGCTGCGCTATCGACCCGGTCAGGCGATCCTGCTGGCGCTGCTGTCCGCGCTGGTCGTCGGGGCGGTGGCCTTCGCCCCCCTCTACGCCCGGTCGCTGGAACTCGGCCTGCTGCGGGGGGCGCTGGACCGGGCGCCGGTCGCCGCCACGACGATCGAGATATCCCCTTCGCGGGCGGGCGGCGGCGCAGTCCCGTCGACCGAGGCTGCCCGTCATGCCTTCCCGCGCGAGCTGGCCGCGATCTACGACTCCGGCAGTGAGCTGTGGTCGGGCACCGTGCGGGTCGCCAGCCGCCTCGGCCCGGCCACGCCGGCTATGTATGCCGCCACCGAGGTGTGCGCCGGCCTCACCATCGATGCGGGGCGGTGCCCGAGCACGGCATACGAGGTGCTGGTCTCCACTGCGGAAGCGCGCTTCCAGCAGTGGCAGGTCGGGCAGCTGCTCGATGCCCGGGAAGTGCGTCCAGAGGCCCAGACGGCACCGGTGTCCGGACAACTGATGACGATCGTGGGCACCTACACCCAGGTGCCCGATGCCACGCATTGGCTCCGCATTCGGCTCGACGGTCGGGCCGGCAGCAGCGCCCTGGACCCGGATGGCACGCCACTGCTGGATGCGTTCGTCACGGTCCCGGCCACCTTCTCCGAGCACCCCGCCGACACGCAGGGGCGCGGCTGGCGCTACTCGGTGCTCACGGTCGTCTTCCGGCTCGATCGCTCGGCGCTCTTGCTGGAGGGCCTGGACCGCCTGCGCCCGTTAGTCAGCGCCGCGGCCGACGCCGGTTTGCGGGCCCAACCGCGGCTCACCGTTCGCTCGGCGATCGGCGAGCTGGCCGACGACGTCCTCGAGGGTCAGCGGCAGGTGCGGCTCATCGTCCCGCTGCTCATGGCCCAGTTGGCGTTGCTCGCCGTGGTGGTCCTGGGCCTGGTTGCTGGATCGGCGGTCGAGCAACGCCGCCAGGAGATCGCCCTGGCCCGGCTTCGGGGTCGCAGCGGGACGAGTGCTGCGTGGCTCGTCGTAGCCGAGCTCGGGTCCGCCGTGCTCGGCGGGGCCCCGGTCGGCCTGCTGGTCGCGGTGGGCACCGACGCCCTCTTGCGCCGCATCTGGCTGCCCCAACCGCTGCCCGTCGAAGTGCCCTGGACGGCCGTCGTCGCGGCACTCCTGGGCGCCGCGATCGGGGTACTCGCCGTAGCCGTCGTCGTCCGACCCACCGTGGCTCGGCCCGTCTCCGAGCTGTTGCGGCGGGTGCCGGCCAGGCGTCACGGCAATGCGGTCGCCCTGCTGGACGCTTTGGTCATCGGGGTGGCTGCCGCGGCCGTGCTCGCCCTGGCCACCGGCAGCGTGACCGGACCGCTTGCGCTCGCCACCCCAGGCCTGCTTGCGCTGGCGGTGGGTCTGGCCCTCGCCCACGTCGTCACGCCCGTGGCTGCCAGATTCGGCGACCGTGCCGCGCAGGACGGGCAGACCGTTGCAGCGCTCGCCGCAGTCCAGGTGGCGCGTCGGCCGGCCGTGCGCCGGATCGTCGCGATCGTCACGGTGGCCACCTCCCTGGCCGTCTTCGCGACCGATGCGGCCCTCGTGGCGGCCCGCAACCGCGAGGTCCGGGCGCGGATCGAGACCGGTGCGGTGGCTGTGCTGTCAGTGGCGACCCAGGACCCCGCGCTCGTCGTGCGTGCTCTCGACGCGGCCGACCCGGACCGTTCGGTGTCCAGCCCGGTGGCGTGGGTGCTGCAAGCCGGGGGCGGAGCGATCCAGACCATGGCCGTCGAACCTCGCAGCTTCACCCACGTCGCCGACCTGGCCCGGGAGCGGGATGCCTTCGCGCTGCAAGGTCTCGACCAGGCCAGGGAAGCGCGCGGTTCCGACCCCCTGCCGGCATACGTTGTCGGTGGCCTGCCACCAGGGACCACCCCGGGTATGCCGTTCCAGGCCGCCGGGCTGGACGGGGTCGCCGTGGCGCTCACCTCCATCGGCGAGCTGCCCTATGCGCCGGGCGAGCGTTCCGCGAATACCGCAGTGGTCAGCCTGGCCGCCCTGATGGATCGACCGCACACCACCCCCGCCGTAGGTCGGATGCAGGTCTTCCTATCGGACCTCGGTGCCGAACCGCGGGTGAGCGCGGCGCTGCAGGCGGTGGGGGCGCCGGTCAACGCTGTGATCCGCACTGCCGACCGGCAGCGCGCCTACGACGAGTCCGCCTCCGCGTGGGGGCTTCGCCTGGCCGTAGGGGTGGCGGCGTTGGCCCTGCTCATCGCGGGCCTGGTCCTGGTCCTCGTCGCGGCGACCGCCTGGCGGGGCAGAGCCCGCGACTATGCGGCGCTGCGGATGGCCGGGGTGCCCGAGGTGACCCTGCGTCGGGCCAGCCTGGCCGAGCAGGCGGTCGTCGTGCTCCTCGCCATCGGCGTCGGCGCTGCGTGCGGAATCGCCTCTGCGGCAATGGCATTGCCGATCCTGCCGCTCTTCACCACTCCGTGGACGGCACTGTCACCCGACCTCACGCTGGATGGCACAGCCGTGTGGGGCACCGTCGCGGTGGCCTTGGTTGGGTTGCTGGTGACGGCGACTGTCGTCGCCAGGGTGCTCGTGCGACGGGCCACCCCGCACCGATTGCAGGAGGTCCAGTGAGTGCCCGCACGGGCGTCGGGGTGAGCACCCGGGGCCTGGTCCACATCTACCGCTCGGAAGGCCATGACGTCGCGGCCTTGTCCGGGGTCGACCTGCGGGTCGCTGCGGGTGAGATCGTCGGCCTGTTGGGGCCCTCGGGAGCGGGCAAGTCGACACTGCTCACCCTGTTCGGCGGTCTCCTGCGGCCCAGTGCCGGTGCGGTGCAGGTCGACGGCGTGGACCTCGGCTCGCTCGACGACGCGGCGCTGGACGAATACCGGTCGACCCAGGTCGGGATGGTCCTGCAGGGCGCCGGTCGAAACCTGTTGCCCTATCTCACCCCGCGCCAGAACGTCGAGTTCGCCGGGCAGAGCGCCGTGGCTCGGGGTCGGCAGGTCCCGGACTCCGAAGAGGTGCTCGAGCTCGTCGGGGTGCGCTCTGCGGCCGACCTTCCGCTGGGCCGGCTCACTCCGGGGCAACGCCAACTCACCGCACTCGCGGTCGGCGTGGCGACCTACCCCGGTCTGCTGTTGGCCGACGAGCCCACCAGCCAACTCGACCATGAATCCCGAGACACCGTGTTGGCGGCTATCGCACAGGTCAATGCCACGGTGGGCACGACGGTGGTCGTCGTCACCCACGACCCCGAGGTGGCCTCTCGGCTGCCGCGCACCGTGACGATCCGTGACGGTCGAGTCGGCGGGGAAGGGCGCCTGGGCGAGGAGTATGCCGTGGTGTCGGCAGACGGGTCGCTGGCCCTGCCGCCGGCAGCCCTGCAGGACCTCGAACCGGGCACCTTGGTCCGGGTGCATCCGGTCAACGGGTGGTGGACCATCCTGCCCGCCGATGTCGAGATCGAGGACTCCCCGCTGCCCCCGTATCGAGGCCGTCATGAGTAACCCGTCGAGTCCTGTCCAACCTGGCGTGGGCGTGGGCGTGGACGCGCGCGCGGGTGCGGGCGCGCCTGGGCCCGCGGTCCAGGCCGACGCGGTGACCGTGCGTTACGGCTTGGTGCAGGCGCTGGTCGATGTGGGCTTCGTGCTGCCGCCCCAGCGGTTGTTGGCCGTCACCGGCCCATCTGGCGCGGGCAAGTCGACGCTTCTGTGGGTGCTTGCGGGCGCGGTTACCCCGACACTCGGGCGGGTGATCGTCTTCGGTGACCCGGTCGGCGCTGGGGGAGGGCCGGCATACCGGGGGGTCGGGAGCGGCCGCGCGCCAGGAGCCGCATCCGTGGGCCTGGTGCCGCAGGGCAACGGCCTGGCGGCGGTCCTCACTGCCACCGAGAATGTCTTGTTCCCGCTGCTGGCCCGCGGGGTGCCGCGCGCCGATGCGTGGACCCGGACCGAAGCGGCGCTGGACTCAGTGGGGCTGGGGGAGTCGGGCGGCCATCTCGTCGAGGAACTCTCCGGCGGTCAGCAGCAGCGGGTCGCGGTGGCGCGCGTCTTGGCCCTCGACCCAGACCTCGTGCTGGCCGATGAGCCGACCTCGGAGTTGGATCACGGCAACCGCGAGGTCGTCCTGCGGCTGCTGCGCGAGCGGGTCGCGGCCGGGCGCACGGTCGTCATGGCGACCCACGATCCTGAGGCGGCAGCCGTCGCCGATCACGTTCTGGCCCTCGACAGCGGACGGGCCACGTGGGTCGCCGCCAGTTGATAGCGCTGCTAGTTGACTAGGACGGCTCGTGCTGTCGCGACCTGTTTGTCTTCTGTGGCGGTCATGATGATGGGGGTGAGGGGGATATCGGTGACGCCTTCGAGGCGGAAGGTGACGCGCCAGGTGACGGTAAGTGTGACGTGTTTAGTGCCTGGGGTGGTGTAGGTGGCGCCGAGGTAGTAGCCGGGGCTGCGTGAGGGGAGGTGGGTTTCGGTGAAGGGGGTGCCGGGGCCGATGCCGGTGCGGCCGTCGTCGAAGTTCCAGGTGTATTCGGGGATGGCTCGGACCTCGCCGGGCACCGGGGTGGTGAAGGTGATCGCTTGTTCGGGTGCTGGCGCAGTCGAGTAGATGGTGAAGAGGTTGACCAGGGATTTGCCGGGTGGGGCCGATGTGACCGTGGGTGTCGGAATGCGTTTGCTGATCGCTTCGTGCACCGCGCACTTGACATCGGCCAGGGGCACGGTGCGGCCAAGATACTCGCAGATGGAAGCTTCCGAGACGAAATTGACTCGCCCGTTCGACCTGGGTAGGTAAGCTAATGCCCGATATCGAAATCCGCTCAAACCATCAACTTTGGGGCACGTGAAGGCGCTCGCTCCGCAGAGTCCCGTCTCGATGCAACGCGTCAACTTCGTGTATACGTGCTGCGGCTCTCCTGGGCGGTCCAACTAACCAATGGTCTTCTCATTCTCCGAGAAGATTCGTGTCGTTGCGCCGAAACGCCAATGCAGGTTCTTGTCGCAGGAACTGGCGACAGCTCCCGACCAGGAGGCTTTACAGTTGCCCGCAACCGCGCTTTGGCTGGAAAATCCTCCAAGACCGATTCCCAACCACATGACTGCGAGTGCGGTTAATCGAGGAATGCTTGGACGGACCATTTTCCCTCCACCCGCTTGAGTGCAATATTTCTGGAACGGGTCATCGTCGGGTAAGTCTCCACGACTCGGCGGCTGCCGTCGAGAACCGTTGTCATATCCGCTGTCAATGAGCCCGCCACTACTGCGTTGTCACCATTCAGGGCGGTAATTTCCATGTTAGTTAAACGCAGGGATCCACCCTCGATAGTCTGCCCCGACCGTAAGAGGGCGTCGATTTTGTCTGCATCTTCAAGACAAACGACACAGAGCGTCAAGAATGTCGTTCTGAATTTGGTTGTGTCGCGCGTATGCAGCGCTGAGGAGAACTCCTCGAAGTATCGTTTGGTCGCGTCGAGGATTGCGGCTGTCTCGTCGGCGGGTGACGACGAGGCAGGACCGGACGGCGTTGATGTCGTTGTCATCGAGGTCGCGGAGGCGGGGCTTGACGTCGGTGTCGAGATAGGTGGGGTCTGAGTGCACGCGGTCGCGCCCATGAGGCACAGCGCCGTGGCGATTGCTCTTGCTCGATGCATCGATCCATCACTCCTGCTCGTGCCCAGCGAACCCGTGGCACGGCATACCGAGGGACCCAGCCCCCTGCAGCCGAGCGTCCGGCCCAGTGTGACAGGACCCTGCCATTCGGTAACCGGACGTCAGTCGCCTGGCACAGACCGCCCGCCCCCGCTGAGTTCATCCACAGCCTTCCTCGTGCCTGTGGATGGACCTCCCACGCCCTCTGCGGCCGGGCGACCGATGAGTAGTCTCCGATCGTGGCCAGCTCTCCTCTCACGTTCGATCCGATTCGCCGGGCCGCGGCCCTGTGGCGGCAACGCTGGCCCGCGGCCTCCTCGGTGCCGGCCATGGCGGCGGCAACGTCGGTGATGCGGGTGCAGCAAGCCCTGCTGGCCGATTTCGACGCGATCGTGGGCCGACACGGGCTGACCTTCGCGCGTTATGAGGCTCTGGTGTTGCTCGCTTTCACCACCTCGGGTCGGTTGCCGCTGTCGACGATGGGCGCGCGGCTCATGGTGCATCCGACCTCGGTCACCAATATCGTTCGCAGACTGGCAGATTCGGGTTTCGTGGAGCGGCTGCCGAATCCGCGCGACGGTCGGGGCGCGCTGGCCGCGATCACTCCCTCCGGCATCTCTGTCATGGAGGCGGCGACCGCGGACCTGGAGGCCGCGGGGTTCGGGCTATCCGTGCTCACTCGCGTCGAGCAGGACCAGCTGTTCGTCCTGCTGCGCAAGGTGCGCCACGCTCGCGGCGATTTCCTCGGCGAGTGAGCCCTGGGGAGTTCCTGGCCCGGGGAGGCGAGCCAATTACTAGGATGTCCTAGTAATTGGCTCGCGGCCCCGGTAGATTTCGGTCATGGAACACACCTCGGGTGCGGCACGCTGGCAGGCACGGTTCGACGCGGCGATGACCCGCGGTCAGGTCCGCGACGCCGACTTCACAACCCTGTCCGGTATGCCGGTCGAGCCGGTCTACGGTCCCGGGCTGCACGGCATACCGGAGTCCGAAACGGACGCCGAGCGCGAGCGCATGGAGCGGATCGGCTGGCCGGGGGAGTTCCCCTTCACCCGTGGGCTCTACCCGACCGGCTATCGCGGGCGCACCTGGACGATTCGGCAGTTCGCCGGCTTCGGCAACGCGGTGCAGACCAACGAGCGCTACAAGATGATCCTGGCGCGCGGCGGCGGCGGGCTGTCGGTCGCCTTCGACATGCCGACCCTCATGGGGCGCGACTCGGACGACCCGCATGCGATCGGTGAGGTCGGGCATTGCGGCGTCGCCATCGACTCGGCTGCCGACATGGAGACGCTGTTCTCAGACATCCCGCTCGGTGATGTCACGACGTCGATGACGATCTCGGGGCCCGCGGTGCCGGTCTTCTGCATGTACCTCGTGGCCGCCGAGCGGCAGGGCGTCGATATCGGCGTGCTCAACGGCACGTTGCAGACCGACATCTTCAAGGAGTACATCGCGCAAAAGGAGTGGCTCTTCGATCCCGAGCCGCACCTGCGCCTCATCGGTGACCTCATGGAGTTCTGCACCGACAAGATCCCGGCATACAAGCCGTTGTCGGTCTCGGGCTATCACATCCGGGAGGCCGGGGCGACCGCTGCCCAGGAGCTGGCCTTCACCCTCGCCGATGGGTTCGGCTATGTCGAGCTCGGACTGTCGCGCGGCCTGGACATCGAGGCGTTCGCGCCGGGACTGTCCTTCTTCTTCGATGCGCATGTCGACTTCTTCGAGGAGATCGCCAAGTTCCGCGCGGCCCGGCGGATCTGGGCGCGCTGGATGCGCGATGTTTACGGCGCGAAGACCGACAAGGCCCAGTGGCTGCGCTTCCACACCCAGACCGCAGGGGTGTCGCTCACCGCGCAGCAGCCCTACAACAACGTCGTGCGCACGGCCGTCGAGGCGCTGGCCGCGGTGCTCGGCGGCACGAACTCGTTGCACACCAACGCCCTTGACGAGACGCTGGCGCTGCCGACCGAGCAGGCTGCCGAGATCGCGTTGCGCACCCAACAGGTCATCATGGAAGAGACCGGGGTCGTCAACGTCGCCGACCCGCTCGGCGGGTCTTGGTATGTCGAGGCTCTCACCGACCGGATCGAGGCCGAGGCGGAGGCGATCTTCCAGCGGATCAAGGACCTTGGCGTCGTCGGTCGGAAGCCCGGCCCGTCTGGACAGATCGAGCACCCCATCGGGCCGATGACCTCCGGAATCCTGCGCGGCATCGAGGAAGGGTGGTTCTCCGGCGAGATCGCCGACGCGGCCTTCACCTACCAGCTCGCGTTGGAGAAGGGCGACAAGCGCGTCGTCGGGGTCAACTGCCTCACCGAGTCGATCAGCACCGATCTGGAGATCCTCCGGGTCAGTCACGAGGTCGAGACCGACCAGGTTGCAGCGCTGACCCAGCGCAAGCGGGCGCGCGACGAAGGCCGGGTCTCCGCCGCGCTGGACACCATGGTCCAGGTGTCGCGCACCGAGGCCAACATGATCCCGGCGATGCTCGATGCGGTGCGGGCCGAGGCCACCCTGGGCGAGATCTGCAACGCGCTGCGCGCCGAGTGGGGCGTCTACCGCGAGCCGGCCCGCTTCTGAGCCCTCGGCGCCGACGACGGAGTCACGCCATCCTCCGCTGGCGAGGGCAACGGTGGTTTCGTTGAGTTGCGGCTTGGTCGACTTGCGGCGCGGGGTATGCCTGTGGCTACCCTGATTCCTTGCCTGAGGTGAGGGAACCGTTGTGAAGCTGTTCATGCAGGAGCGCTGGAAGCCGATTGCCGCGATCGTCGCGAGCTTTGTCGTGCTCGTCGGAGTCGCCCGCTGTGGATCCGGGATGTCGGTCTACGATCCCGAAAGCGCGAGCATGTCTGGCAGCGCGGCCTCGACCGCAACGGCTTCGCCCACTGCCACGGCCTCGCCCACCGCGACGGCGGTCTCGTCGAGCTCTCCCGGCGCGACGACGTCCGCTCCCGCGGCGACTCCGGGATCGGCCGAGACCCCGGCACAGGCCTCGACGCTCGTCTCCGGGTTGGTGACCCAGTATTCCGGCGCGGTGCTCGCCCCGGGCGCCGACGGTGCAGCGGCCCGGGAGGCGGTGCTGAGCGGCCGCGCGCTGGATGCTGCCAAGGCCAGGGTGGCCCTGGCGCCGGCCATGACTGCCGAGCAGAAGGCCGACCTCGCTCTCAAGCCCGAGACCATCGCGATCCTCGCGATCTCGCAGGGCCAGGCCTACCCCCGCAGCATCGTCGCGAAAGTGCAGTCGGCCCAGACCAATTCGCCGGTTCTGCTCCTCGTGCAGGCGGCCGACGCTGCGGTCGGCTACCGGATCGTCTCCCAGGCGACTGTCTTGCCGGGGGCGCCGACCGTGCAGTTCCCACCAGTGGCCGCCGGATCACTGCCAGGTGCAGACGGAGTCGGACTGTCGATGACGGCTTCGGACCTGGCAGCTTCGTATGCCGCGTCGCTCGCCTTCCCGAGGCCGGCAGCCGACGCCCGGCTGGCCGATGACAGCTTCTCGGCCGAACTGCTCAAGAACGCTCGTGCGCAAGCCGCGTCGCTCAGTCGGTCCGGGTCGCTGAAGCAGGTGCACACTGTGGTGGCGACGCCGGCGGCTCTACGGCTGGCCAGTGGGCGGGGGGCATTGGTCTTCGGCATCCTCGACCGTGCCGACACCCTCACCGAGACGACGACCAATGCGCTGACCCCATCGCGTGAGTTCACGATCCTCTCGGGCAAGACCCTCATCGACAAGAAGGCCGTGCTCACCTCCGCCGAGTTCCTCGTCTGGTACGTCCCGGAATCGGGCAAGGTCACCCTGCTCGCCGCCGCAGACCAGTTGGTCGGGGCCAGCGGCAGCTGACTGAAAGAATGTCGGCCATGAGCGAGCCTCGATTCACCGCTGCTGCGCTGCGCGGCGCCGTCGACCTGTCCGCGTTGAAGCGACCTGCACCCCGCCCGGGAGCTGCTGCGGGCGCAGGCGGGGCTGCGGGCGGGGCTGCGGGCGCGCCGGGAACGCACCCTGGAGAGGGTGGGGGGCTGGTCGTCCCGGCCACCGACGCGACCTTCCAGGACGTGGCCGCGGCCTCGATGCGCTGGCCGCTGGTGGTCGTCCTCTGGTCCGGGCGCGCTCCTGAGTCAGCGTCCTTCGTGGGCGTCCTGGGCGAGCTGGCCCGCACCAACGGCGGCCGCTTCCAGGTGGCCTCGATCGATGTCGACGCCAACCCCGGATTGCTGCGCGCCTTCCAGATCCAGTCGGTCCCCAGCGTCCTCGGACTGGTCCAGGGCCAACCGGTGCCGTTGTTCGTCGGGGTGCTGCCACCCTCGGAGATCCAGCCCTGGATCGACGAGTTGCTCAAGCTCGCAGCGCAATACGGCGTGACCGGGCAGGTTCCCGTGCCCGAGGCTGCTCCGGCCGCCTCCAACGACGTCGAGGAGTTGCCCGCCTATCACCAGGTGGCCTACGACGCGATCGAGCGCGGCGACCTGGATGCGGCCGTCACGGCATACGAGCAGGCGTTGACCGAGCAGCCGGGCGATCCCGACGCGAGGCTGGGACTGGCCCAGGTCCGACTGCTGCAACGCACCGAGGGGGCCGATCTCACGGTTGCGCGGGCAGCCGCCGCCGCTGACCCGCTCGATGTGCCCGCTCAGCTGCTCGTCGCGGATCTGGATGTCCTGGGCGGGCATGTCGAGGATGCCTTCGCGCGCTTGGTGGACACCGTGCGGGCCACCTCCGGTGACCTGCGCAACCAGGCCCGTCAGCACTTGCTCGGACTCTTCGAGGTCGTCGGCACCGCGGACCCCCGGGTCGCAGCGGCCCGCCGGTCCCTGATGAGCGCGTTGTTCTGAGCGATTCGGTCAGTCGCCGGTCGCCCAGAACCGACGCGGATTGGCGCTGCGGCGCTGTTGCACCCACCAGCCGATCTCGACAAACACGGCTGCCACGACCCCGATCAGCACGGCGCGGGTCATCATCGCGGCATCGCCGGCGTCGAGCAGGACGAGCCGTGCGATGGCGGGCCAGCTGAAGATGAGCAGGTATGCCGCGGCCGAGAGGGCGATCAGACCTACCTTCCACCACTCGTAGGGGCGCGCGACGACGGCGAGGACCCAGGTCGCGGCGACGATGAGGGTGGCCAGGGTTGCGGTGGCAATCCGCGTGCGGATGTCCTCCGGCACTGCGGCCTGACCCGACACTCCCGGCAGCGCGGTGGCCCGGGCCATCAGGTAGCTCGTGAACGTCGCCACCGCGACGATGACGCCGGAGGGCACTGCCAACGTCAGCACCCGACGGGCGAAACCGGGTTGGGCGCGTTCGTGATTGGGCGCGAGTGACAGTAAGAACGCCGGCACGCCGATGGTGAACCAGCCGGTGATCGTCACGTGGATCGGCTGCAGCGGGAAGGGCAGCTGCCACAGTCCGACCACCAGGGCCAGCAGCACGGAGTAGACGGTCTTGGTGAGGAAGAGATTGGCGACCCGCTCGATATTGCCGATGACTCGGCGGCCTTCGGCGACGACGTGCGGGAGGGTGGCAAACCGGTTGTCCAACAACACGATCTGGGCCACCGCGCGGGTCGCCGGTGACCCGCTGCCCATCGAGACCCCGATATCGGCCTGTTTGAGCGCCAACACATCGTTGACACCGTCGCCGGTCATGGCGACTGTGTGGCCACGGGACTTGAGCGCGTCGACCATGCTGCGCTTCTGGTCGGGGGTCACCCGGCCAAACACGGTATGCCGTGCGACAGCTTCGGTGAACTGCTCGGTCGGCGCTCCACCGGCATCGACATACGGGTCTGCGGCGAGAATCCGGGCATCGAGGGCGTCGGACCCCCCGACCAGACCGAGGCCGCTGGTGACCGCCCCGACCGAGCGGGCGTTATCGCCGGAGATCACCTTGACGGCGACGTCCTGCTCGGCGAAGAACGCGAGCGTGTCCTGGGCGTCGGGTCGCACCCGCTGCTCGAGCACGACCAGGGCCACCGCGGTGACCTCGCCGGGCGCAGTCCCCTCGGTGACGGCCACTGTGCCGCGACCGAGCAGCAGCACCCGCAGGCCGGTGCCGCCGATCTCTTCGGCGGTCACCCGGGCCGGTGTGCCCTCCGCGGCGAGCACGTCGGGCGCCCCGAGCACCCAGGTGCCTTGGTCGGCAAAGGTGGAACCCGACCACTTCCGGGCGGACGTGAAGGGGGCGTGGTGGGTCTCGCCCCACGGCGCGGAGACGGGCGCAATGCCCTCGACGATCGCCTGCAGGCTGGCATTGGGGTGCGGCTCGGTGGCGGCCAGATGCGCCAGGACGGTGGCTGCCGGGGGGTCGCAGGCGGTGAGCTCGCGGATCTCGGCCAGCCGCATGCCGTTCTCCGTCAGGGTGCCGGTCTTGTCGGCGCACACCACGTCGACTCGAGCCAGTCCCTCGATCGCCGGCAGTTCCTGGACCAGGCACTGGCGCCGCCCCAGTCGAATCACGCCCACCGCGAAGGCGATGGAGGTGAGCAGCACCAGGCCCTCGGGCACCATGGGGACGAGCGCGGCGACCATGCCGAGCACGCCCTCCCGCCAGCCGCTGCCGATGCGGAACATCTGGGTGAAGATCGTCAGCAGGCCGACGGGCACGAGCAGCCAGCTCACGACACCCAGGATCTTGTCGATGCCGCTGCGCAACTCGGACCCCACGAGGGTGAACTTGCTGGCTTCCGCAACCAGCCGGGCGGCATACGCCTCGCGGCCGACCTTGGTGGCGCGGTAGGCACCCGAGCCGGCGACGACGAAACTGCCCGACATCACCGCCGAGCCGACCGTCTTGGCCATCGGGTCGGCCTCCCCGGTGAGCAGCGACTCGTCGATCTCCAGCGACTGGGCCTCGACCATCTCGCCGTCGACGATGAGTTGGTCGCCGGGCCCGATCTCGATGATGTCGTCGGCGACGACCTCGGTGCGGGTGAGGGTGACCGAGACACCGTCGCGCCGCACCGTGGGTTTGGCCTCCCCAATGACCGCGAGATTGTCCAGGGTGCGCTTGGCGCGCAGCTCCTGGATGATGCCGATCCCGCTGTTGAAGATGATGAGCAAGCCGAAGGCGCCGTTGATGAGCGACCCGGTCGAGAGAACGAAGAGGAAGAGCACCGCCAGGATGACGTTGATCCGGGTCATGACGTTGGCGCGGACGATGTCGCCCACCGAGCGACCGCTGCGGTCGGGCAGGTCGTTGGTGCGACCGTCGCGCACCCGCTCGGCTACCTCGGCGGCGCTCAGGCCACGGCTGGCGGGGGTCGGGGCGTGGGCTTCGGCGGCGACCCCGGCGGCGATGTCCATCCTCCGATCCTAGGCGTCAGCCAGTCCACATCATCACGCAGGGAACGCCGCGCTGATCTCCCATTCGACCCGGCTCGAAGGCTGTCGCGCAGCCGGCTCCCGGGGCCAGATCGCGGCCCGCAGGCCGGAATTGGCCAGCAGCTTCTGACAGCCGGGGCACGGCGGATGGGTGATGGCGATCCAGCCACCGCGGCGGCGCACCGGGTCGGCGAACAGCAGGGCATTGGACTCGGCGTGGATCGAGATGCAGAAGCCCGGTGAGCCAGGGTCCTCATAGGGGGCATTCTCTGGCAGCTCGTCGTGGCCCAGCCGGCCGCGCGGGCAGCCGCCCTCCAGGCAGCCGGGTCGACCCGAGGGTGCCCCGTTGTAGCCGGTCGAGAGAATCCGATTGGCCTCGTCGAAGACCACCGCACCCACCCGCCGGCGCGTGCAATCGGCGCGCGCCGCAACGGCATACGCGATGCCCAAGCCCCACGCGGGCCAGTCCGGGCGTTCCGAGAACTCAGCCGTCACAGCGCCTGAGCCTACTTTGACGCGGGTCCCGGCAGGGGGAGGACCCCGAGCGCGTATGCCGTGGTGACCGCAGCGGTGCGGTCGGTCACCCCTAGCTTGCCGAAGATGCGCACCAGGTGGGTCTTGACGGTGGCCTCGCCGATGAACAGGCGCGCGCCGACCTCGGCATTCGAGTGCCCCCGGGCGACCCAGGTCAGCACCTCCAGCTCGCGAGCGGTGAGGTCGGTCGGGGCGGGATCCGGTGGGCTGGTCTGCAACCGGTCTGCGACTGCGGCGAGCACGGTCTCGCCTCGTGCGGCCCGACGGATCGCGTCGGCGAGTGCCTCCGGCGGGGTGTCCTTGAGCAGATAGCCCCGGGCCCCTGCCTCGACGGCCCGGACGATGTCCGCGTCGGTGTCATAGGTCGTGAGGATGAGCACGTGCGGCGCGTGGGGGAGCGCGTGGATGGCGGTCGTCGCCGCAACCCCGTCGAGCACCGGCATCCGCAGATCCATGAGGACAACATCGAGGTCGTGTTGCGTCACGGCGACGAGGGCCTGAGCCCCGTCGGACGCCTCCGCGACGATCTCGATGTCCGGCGACTCCGACAGCAGCGCCACCATGCCGGCCCGGACCACGGGGTGATCGTCGACGACGAGCACCCGCACCCGTTTCCGGCCGGCGGCAGAGGTCTCGTCGGCACTCATCGGGCACTCGGCCGGGCACTCATCGCGGCACCTCCACCCGCACCGACGTGCCCCCTCCAGGCGACGAGGTGAAGGTCACGGATCCCCCGATCTCATCAGCTCGGGCGCGCATGCCGTCGAGCCCGAAGCCCCGGCTCGGGGTGGACGGATCGAAGCCCACCCCGTCGTCGGTGATGGTGAGCACCACCCGGTCGGCAGGGGAGAAGTCCACCGTCACGGTCACGGTCTCAGCCGATGCGTGTCGCCGCGCGTTGGCGAGGCACTCCTGGGCGGCCCGCAGTGCCAGCACCTCCGCCGAAGCGTCCAGGGTGACCGGCTCGCCCACTACCTGCAGCGTCACCGGCAGCTGGCCTTCCCGGGCCAGGGTCGTCACCAGACGCTCGATCGCCTCGATGAGGGTGCGCGACTGCAGATGGTCGGGCGTCAGTTCGGCGACAATGAGGCGGGCTTCGCGCAGGTTGTCGGCTGCAGCCCGCTCGATGAGCGCGAGTCGCTCCTGGGCCAGCCCCACCTCGCCTCGGGCCAGGGCCGCCGAGGCCGCTCGCCCCAGGCTCAGCACCGAGGTGAAGCCCTGCGCGAGGGTGTCGTGGATCTCCCGGGAGAGCCGCTCGCGCTCAGCGCTCACACCGTTGGCACGCTCGGCGGCGGAGAGTCGGGTCTGGGCCTCGCGCAGGGCGTCGATGGTCGTGGCTCGGGATTGGGCTTCGGCGATGAGCCGCAGGATGAACAAACCCAAGCCCAGGGAGAGGGCCAGCGAGAGGGCGGCGCTCACCAGCACCTGCAGCCGCGCCGTCGGATCGTCCGCGGTCTGGAACCACCCGATCAGGGCATAACAGCCGACGACGACGAAGCTCGCGGCGATCCCCTGCCGGGGGGTCCGCACCACCGACCACAGTTGAGGGAAGAGCACGAAGAACATGATCGGCGCGCTGGTGTCCGGGTTGAGGGCCACACACCCGAGCACGGCGACCCAGGCAATGACGAGGTATGCCGTGCCCCACAATGGGCGCTTCTGCGCCACTCCGGGGGCTCCGACCACGGCATACGCGATCGTCACGAGCGCCAGGAGGCCGAACTCGGGAAGCCGGCCGAACCGGCCCGGGTCGGTGCTCGCGACCGCGACCACGGTGGTCACCACCCCCGCGACAAACCACACGTGCCACCACACGAGCTGACGCCGCCACATCTGCGCGAACTCGCCCTGCGACGTGCCCGGTAGGCCGGTCAGTGGCACGAATCCCCCTCTTCCCGAAGCAGATTCATCAGGTGGTGCCCCGTTTGAACCACCGGAAGGTGCGCACGCAGAGCACCAGACCGACCACGGCCCAGGCGGCCAGCACCAAGGCAGTGCGGCCGGGCTCCCACGCGCCGGCCATTTCGGCGGCGGCGAAACCGTCGGGCAGGAAGACCGAGCGCATCCCCTGGGCGATCCACTTGAGCGGGAAGACCGCCGCGATCTGCTGCAGCCAGGTGGGGATATCGCTGAAGGCGAGATAGACCCCGGAGATGAACTGCAGCACGAGCAACGGACCGATGACGACCGCGCCGATCGAGCGGGCGGTGCCGAGCGAGGAGTAGGCGATGCCGAGCGTGGTGCCGCCGAGCACGCCGAGTGCGAAGACCCAGGCGAGGGTCAGCCAGGCTGCGGCAGTGGTCGGCAGCGCCACCCCGTAGGCGAAGCGGGCGATGGCCAGCAGCAGTGCCAGTTGGGCCAACGAGGTGCTCGCCACGAGGCCGACCTTGCCCAGGAAGTAGGCGACCGGCGGCATCGGGGTCGAGCGCAGTCGCTTGAGGGTGCCGTCGTCGCGCTCGCTGGCCACTGACAGGGCCATGGTCTGGAAGCTCGTGAGCAGCACGCCGGCGGACACCATGCCGGGCAGGAAGAACCGCCCGGCGTCGACCCCGGCCGCGGTCATCTCCGGGCTGTCGAACTGCGGACCAAAGATCGTCGAGAAGAGCGCGAGCAGCATGATTGGGAAGAGGAAGGAGAAGAAGACCGACTCCTTCTCGCGGAAGTACATCTTGAGTTCCAGCAGGGTGCGGTCCCAGCCCAGGGACAGGATGCGGGTCATGACAGCTGCTCCGGTGCGGTGTGGGTGGCGACAAGGCCGAGGTAGGTGTCCTCGAGTGAAGGCCGGGTGACCGTCAGGCCGGGGATCTCGCCGCCCAGTCGCGCGTGCAGGGTGGTCACCATGGCGGTGGGGGCTGCGGTCTTCTCGGTATGCCGGGTGCCCGCCTCCTCCCAGGAAACCAGCGCCTCCTGGGAGTTGCGGCCGCCGAGGGCGGCCGGAGTGTCGAGGGCGACGATGCGGCCACCGATGATGACGGCGACCCGGTCGGCGAGGTGCTCCGCCTCGTCGAGGTAGTGGGTGGTGAGCACGATCGTCGTGCCCTCGTCACTCAACGAGTCGATGAGCGTCCAGAAGTCGCGCCGTGCCTGTGGGTCGAAGCCGGTCGTCGGTTCGTCGAGGAAGAGCAGCTCGGGCCGGCCGACGATGCCGAGTGCGACATCGAGGCGGCGTCGCTGCCCGCCGGATAGGCCGGCGATCCGCGAGTCGGCCTTGGCCTCCAGCCCCACCGCCGCGAGGACCTCCTCGACCGTGCGGGGCCGTCGGTAGAGCCGCGCCGTGGCGTGCAGGATCTCGCGAGGGGTGAGCAGGTCGAGCCCGCCGGAACTCTGCAGGACGATCCCGATCCGGTCTCGCCAGGCGGAGCTCGCGTCGGCGGGGTCGCTGCCGAGCACCGCGACCTGCCCGGAGTCACGAGTGCGGAAGCCCTCGAGGATCTCGACGGTCGTGGTCTTCCCGGCGCCGTTGGGTCCGAGCAACGCGAAGACCTCACCGGTCTCGATGTCGAGGTCGAGGCCGTCGACGGCTCGGGTGGGGCCGTAGACCTTGGTGAGGGAGCGGACCTGCACAGCGGATGTCATGGGTTCAGTCAACTCCGTGTCCGGCACGGCCGGCGAGAACCGGTCGGTGGACGGGGTGTCCACCGACCGGTTGATTCGCTACGACTCAGCCGCCGAGGGCGGCGCTGACGACCTCGCGGGCTTCGGCCTGCACCTGGGCGAGGTGCTCGGGGCCCTGGAAGGACTCGGCGTAGATCTTGTAGACGTCCTCGGTGCCCGACGGGCGAGCTGCGAACCACGCCGATTCGGTGACCACCTTGAGCCCGCCGATCTTGGCGCCATTGCCCGGTGCCTCGGTGAGCTTGGCGAGGATGGGTTCACCGGCCAACTGGTCGGCGGTGACATCGGCCGGGGACAACGCGCCCAATTTGGCCTTCTGCTCGCGGCTGGCAGGAGCGTCGATGCGGGCATAGGCCGGAGACCCGAACCGCTCGGTGAGCCCGGCGTAGTGCTCGCTGGGGGAGGCGCCGGTCTTGGCCTGGATCTCCGAGGCAAGCAGGGCCAGCAGGATGCCGTCCTTGTCGGTCGACCACACCGAGCCGTCAAAGCGGGCGAACGAGGCACCGGCCGACTCCTCGCCACCGAACGGGCCGGTGCCGTCGAGCAGCCCGGGAACGAACCACTTGAACCCGACCGGGACCTCGACCAGCCGCCGCCCCAACGACGCGGCGACGCGGTCGATCATCGAAGAGGACACCAGGGTCTTGCCGATGAAGCCGTCGGCACGCCACTCGGGTCGCCCGCCGCCGTAGAGGTAGTTGATGGCCACCGCGAGATAGTGGTTGGGGTTGAGCAGCCCGCCATCGGGGGTGACGATGCCGTGCCGGTCGGCGTCGGCGTCATTGCCCGTAGAGATGTCGTATGCCGTCCGGTTGGCGATGAGCGAAGCCATCGCTGAGGGGGAAGAGCAGTCCATGCGGATCTTGCCGTCCCAGTCCAGCGTCATGAACCGCCAGGTCGGGTCGATGAGCGGGTTGATGACGGTGAGGTCGATGCCCAGCCGCTCGGCGATCGCCTCCCAGAAGGGCACCGAGGCGCCCCCCAATGGGTCGGCGCCGATGCGCACCCCGGCGGCCTTGATCGCCGCGATGTCCACGACCTGGGGCAGGTCGTCCACATAGGTGCCGACGAAGTCGTAGCCCTGCGCGTGTGCGCGAGCCGCGGCGAACGGCATCCGTCGCACGCCGTGCAAACCTGCAGCGATGTAGGCGTTCGCAGCGGCGGCGATGGCCTTGGTGGCGTCAGTGTCTGCCGGCCCGCCATGCGGCGGGTTGTACTTGAACCCACCGTCGGCGGGCGGGTTGTGCGACGGCGTGACGACGATGCCGTCGGCCAGGCCGATACCCGCAGGCAGGTCGTCAACCCCGCCGATCTTGCCGCGGTTGGCGCGCAGGATGGCGTGTGAGATGGCCGGCGTCGGCGTCACCCGGTCGGAGGCGTCGACGAGCACGGTGACGTCATTGGCTGCCAGCACCTCCAGGGCGGATGCCCAGGCCGGTTCGGACAGCCCATGGGTGTCGCGCCCGATGAACAGCGGCCCGTCGAAGCCGTGCTCCCGGCGGTAGTCGACGATCGCCTGCGTCGTGGCCAGGATGTGGGTCTCGTTGAACGCTGTGCGCAGTGCGGACCCGCGGTGCCCCGAGGTCCCGAAGGCGACCTGCTGATCGATGTTTTCCGGGTCGGGCACCAGGGTGTAGTAGGCCGTGACGAGGTGGGGGATGTCGACCAGGTCGCCCGGTTGGGCCACTGTGCCGGCGCGTTCGTGGGTCATGTCGGATCACTCTCCTTCAGGGACGAGCCACACCGTGGACAGGCGCGGCACCGTGACATTGAGGGCCCACGGCTGGCCGTCCCAGCCGTGGTCGTCGGCATCGATGAGGACCCCCGCAGCGCTCGGGGCGTCGGGGTGGTAGCCGGCCGTGTCGAGCACGACCCGCCACCGGCCGCCGCGCGGCACGCCGATCCGGTAGGGCTCATGCGTCTGGCCGCTGAAGTTGACGACGACCGCGACAGCGGGAGCATCGACAGTCGGGTCGCCTTTGCCGTAGCGGATGTAGGAGAAGGTGTTGTGCCCGGCGTCGTCGGCGTTGAGCCAGCGGAACCCGCGTGGGTCGTGGTCGTAGGCCCACAGCGCCGAGTTTCCTCGGTAGATCGCGTTCATGTCCTTGATCTGGGCGTGGATCCGGTAGTGAATCGGCTGGTCGAGCAGCCACCAGTCCAGGCTCCGGGCGTCGGACCACTCCGACTCCTGACCGAACTCCGAGCCCATGAAGAGCAACTGCTTGCCCGGGTGGGTCCACATATAGGCGATGAAGGCCCGCAGGGTCGCGATGCGGTCTTCGCGGCTGCCGTTGGACTTGCGCATGAGCGAGCCCTTGCCGTGGACGACCTCGTCGTGGCTGATCGGCAGCACGAAGTTCTCGCTGAAGGCGTACATCAGCGCGAAGGTGATCTTGCTGTGGTGGTACTGCCGGTAGATCGGGTCGGTCGCGAGATAACGCAGGGCGTCGTTCATCCAGCCCATGTTCCACTTGAACCCGAAGCCGAGCCCGCCCTGATCGGTCGGCTTGGAGACGCCGGCCCAGGAGGTGGATTCCTCCGCGATCATCACGACGCCCGGGGTGCGCTTGTATGCCGTGGCGTTGGCCTCCTGGAGCAACTGCACCGCTTCGAGGTTTTCCCGCCCGCCGTGGATGTTCGGGATCCACTCACCCGGCTGCCGGGAGTAGTCGAGGTAGAGCATCGAGGCGACGCCGTCGACCCGCAGCCCGTCGATGTGGAACTCCTCGAGCCAATAGGTCGCATTGGCGACGAGGAAGTTGCGCACCTCCGGCCGTCCGAAGTCGAAGATGAACGAGCCCCACTCCTTGTGCCAGCCCTTGCGGGGGTCCGGGTGCTCGTAGAGGGCCTGCCCGTCGAAACGCGCGAGCGCCCACGGGTCGGTCGCGAAGTGTCCGGGCACCCAGTCGAGGATGACCCCGATCCCGTTGCGGTGCAGGTAGTCCACGAGCAGCCGGAACTCGTCGGGGGTGCCCCAGCGCGAGGAGACGGCGTAGTAGCCGGTGACGTGGTAGCCCCATGACGGCACGTACGGGTGCTCCATCACGGGCAGGAACTCGACATGGGTGAAGCCGAGGTCCTTGACGTAGTTGACCAGGTGCTCGGCCAGGTCGCGATAGGTCTGGCCCTGGCGCCACGAGCCGAGGTGGACCTCGTAGATGCTCATCGGGCCGGTGTGCGGGTCGCGCTCGGCTCGTGCCGTCATCCATTCCTGGTCGCCCCATGCGTAGTGCGACTCGTGGACGATCGATGCCTGCTTGGGTGCCACCTCGGCATACCGGGCCATCGGGTCGGCCTTGAGATGCACGGCGGAGTCCTGACCGCGGACGGCGTACTGGTAGTTCATCCCCTCGGCGGCGCCGGGGATGAACAGTTCCCACACGCCCGACTCGCCCAGCCGTCGCATCGGGTGGCTGATCCGGTCCCAGCCGTTGAAGTCGCCGACGACGTGGACGGCGGTGGCGTTGGGTGCCCACACCGCGAAGGAGACCCCCCACACGTCGCCCATCGGGCCTTCGTAATGCCGCACGTGCGACCCGAGGACGGTCCACAGCTGCTCGTGGCGGCCCTCGTTGATGAGGAAGCGGTCGACCTCGCCGAGGGTGGGGATGAAGCGGTAGGGGTCGTCCTGCTCGTGCTCGATACCGTCGCCGTAGTCGACGAGCAGCCGGTAGTCCTGGCTCTGGTTGGCGACGTCGGTGGTGCCCGACCACACGCCGTCCCGCACGTGGGGGAGGTCCAGCAGGGTGCCGTCGGCCAGGCGCGCGCGAACGGTGCGGGCCATCGGCCGGTATGCCGTGACCGTCAAGCCCCCGGGCCCGAGGTGGTGGCCGAGCAGGTCGTGCGGTTGCGAGTGGCGCCCTTCGAGGAAGGCGGTGATCGCGCTCTCGTCGGCGACGAGGGCCTGCGTCTGGACGGGATCCATGGTGCTCCTGACGGTGGGGTCCTGGGTAGGCGTCGTGGGTGCCGCCGCCAGCAGGCGTTCGACGGCCTGCAGCGGGATGGGCAGCCAGTCGGGGCGTTGGCGGGCTTCGTAGCCGACTTCGTAGAGGGCCTTGTCGAGTTCGAGCGCTGCGAGCAAGGCGGCAGCGGTGGCGCCGCCGGGAATCGTCTCGTGGTAGGCCTCGAGGAATGCCGCTCGGCAGGCGTCGGCCCAGTCCTGGCGTTCGGCGCCATCGGCCGCTAGACGGACGGCTCCGGCGACATAGTCGAAGGAGCGCACCATGCCGGCGACGTCGCGCAGGGCCAGGTCGGGCTCGGTGCGCTCGGCCAGTGGGCGCAGTGGTTCGCCCTCGAAGTCGATGGCCAGGACGTCTTCGGCACCGAGATAGAGGACTTGCCCGAGGTGGTAGTCGCCGTGAACTCGTTGCAGCGCAGGCCATTCCATCGTGGCCAAGGACTCAAGGGTGGCCCCGACAGCGGCCGCATCAGCGCTCAAGGCGGGCACCTGGGCGGCGGCACCGGCATACCGGGAGCGGATCGAGTCCAGCAGTGCCGTGCGCGCCGTCTCGGTTGCGACCGACGTGCCGAACGCGGCTGCGAGGGCCTGGTGGATTCGGGCGGTGAGGCGACCCAGAGCGCGCGCGGTCGGCGTGAAGTCAGTGCCCTCCCGGCATACCTCGACAGCGACCCGCCAGGCATCCCGCACCCCGGGGACGAAGGCCTGGGCGACGGCGAGGTGACCTGACAACGTGCCGGCGCTGTCGCCCACGCCCGCACCCGCGGGCCAGCTGCCGCGCAGCGACCCCACCGGCGCAGGCACCAGGCCCGGGTCGGTGGCAGCGAGTGCGGCTTGCACGGTGACGTCAGGGTTGTCACCAGGCGCCAGGGTGCGGAAGATCTTGACGATGGCATCGCGCGGCAGGTCGGCATCCGCGACCTGGCAGATGATCGAGGTGTTGGACTGCTCGCCCGACAGCACCTGGGAGGAGACCAGCCGGGGTGCGGCGTCGGGCGCGGCGCCGTCGCCGCGCACGGTGACCTCGACCACCCCGTCGCTGCGGTCGGCTTCGCGGCCGCCGGTCACGATGGTGCGCACCAGCTCGGCGACGTATGCCGGGTCGTGCGGTGCGTCGTAGACCCACCGGGTGCCCAGGACGCTGTGCTCCAAGGTGCCGACGAGGGCGCTCTCGGCACCCTGCAGCGGAGCCCCGCGATAGGTGAGCGGCACCTGATAGAGCACGGGCGCGTCGACCCCGACGCTGTCGTCGGCGATCAGGAGGGTCTCGATCCCGACCTCGCCGGATGGGTCGACGAACCGGTAGCTGCCGACCCGGGCCAGGGACGGCGCGCTGCCGGTCGCGTTGTACCAGCGCTGCCGACCGATCCACGCTTGGACGAGGTCGAGCTTGGACGGGGTCAGCGTGGCGACGTGGATCTCGGCAACTCCGCTCATGCGGCACCTCGGGTCATGGCGTAGCGCCCGTCTCACCAACGGCCAGCCAGTAATAGCCGCGCGCGCCCAGGGTCAGGGTCACGTGGCCGTCGCCCCCGATAGCGGGGAACCTGCCCCCGCCGATGAGGTCGGTCAGTGGCTTGCCGGCCGCATCGGGAAGATCGATCGTCACCGACTGGGCACCGATGGCCAGGTTGGCGACGCACAGCAGCCGGCCTGCGCCACGGGAAACCTCGGCCTGTCGGGTGTAGGCCAGCACCGCGGGGTTGTCGCAGGGCCGCTCGCGGAAGTCGCCGAGGCCGAAGACCGGATGGGCCTTACGGATCGCGAGGATGCCGCGCAGCCAGTGCAGGAAGGATGCCGGTGCGGCCAGTTGCGCCTCGACGTTGACCGACTGATAGCCGAAGACGAGCGACGAGACGACCGGGAGATAGAGCTTGCCGGGGTCGACGGTCGAGAACCCGGCATTGCGGTCGGGGCTCCATTGCATCGGGGTGCGCGAGGCGTCGCGGTCGGGCAGCCAGATGTTGTCGCCCATGCCGATCTCGTCACCGTAGTAGAGGCACGGCGAGCCGGGCAGCGAGAGCACGAGGGCGTGGATGAGTTCGAGCTGGGCCCGGTCGTTGTCCAGCAGGGGGGCCAGCCGGCGGCGGATGCCGACGTTGGCGCGCATCCGTGGGTCGGGGGCATACCACGTGTACATCGCCGAGCGTTCCTCGTCGGAGACCATCTCGAGGGTGAGCTCGTCGTGGTTGCGCAGGAAGGTGCCCCATTGCCCGCCGGCAGGGATCGCTGGGGTGGCCCGGAGCACGTCCGATATCGGAGCCGCGGTGTGCGAGCGCAGCGCGTAGTAGATCCGCGGCATGACCGGGAAGTGGAAGCACATCTGGCACTCGGGTGCCTCGTCGGTGCCGAAGTAGTCGACGACCTCGTGCGGCATCTGGTTGGCTTCGGCCAGCAGGATCCGGCCGGGGTATTCGCGGTCGACCATCGCCCGCAACGCCGCGAGGAACTCATGGGTGCGCGGGTGGTTCTCGCCGCTGTGTCCTTCCTGCTCGAACAGGTAAGGCACGGCATCGAGCCGGAAGCCGTCGATCCCCAGGTCCATCCAGAACCGGACGATCTCGAACATCTCCGCCTGGACCGCTGGGTTGTCGAAGTTGAGGTCGGGCTGGTGGGAGAAGAACCGGTGCCAGAAGTACTCCTTGCGCACCGGGTCGAAGCTCCAATTGGAGGCTTCGGTGTCGATGAAGATGATCCGGGTGCCGGCATACTTGGTGTCCGTGTCCGACCACACGTAGTAGTCCCCATACGGGCCGTGCGGGTCGCTTCGGCTGGCCTGGAACCACGGGTGCTGGTCGCTGGTGTGGTTCATGACGAAGTCGGTGATGATCCGGATGCCGCGTGCGTGGGCCTCGTGCAGCAACAGCCGGAAGTCCTCGATGGTGCCGAACTCCGGCAGCACCTCGCGATAGTCGGCGATGTCGTAGCCACCGTCGCGCAGCGGCGATGCGTAGAACGGCGGGATCCACAAGCAGTCGACACCGAGCCACTGGAGGTAGTCGAGCTTGCCGATCAGCCCGGCGAAGTCGCCCGAGCCCGAGCCGGTCGAGTCGGCAAAAGCTCGCACCAGCACCTCGTAGAACACGGCGGTGCGGAACCAGTCGGGGTCCTCCCGCAGCCCCGGCCGTGGAGCACCGGCGACACCGACGGCAGCGGCACCCAGGACAGCGCCGCCCAGAGCGGCGGCAGGAGCGGCGGCAGGAGGGCGCCCGGCGGTCGTCTCGGCGGGGTGGGCAGTCATGGGGTCCTTTCGCGGCGGGGCGGGCTCAGCCGGCTAGTAGCTGCCCACGGACATGATGTGCACCGGCTCGGTGTCGGCCCCGAGGCGCACGTAGTTGACCTCGTGCCAATGCCAGTGCTGGTCGGTGATGAGTTCGTGGACCGGCATCCCGGCGTTCCACTGCAGACCGAGAGCCGGCATGTCCAGATGCACTTGCGACTCGCGGGTTGAGTGCGGGTCGAGATTGGCCACGACGATGATCGTGTCCCGCGTGCCATCGGGCAGGACCCGCGACTTGGAGAAGCACATCAGGGCCGGGTCCTCGACCCGGTGGAAGCGCAGGTTACGCAGCCACCGGAGCGCGGGGTGGGCCCGGCGGATCTCGTTGAGCCGGGTGAGATAGGGCGCGAGGGACTGGCCCTCCTTGGGCCCGCCGGGCTCGTAGTCGGCCCAGTGCCGGTTCTTGTATTCGTACTTCTCGTTGTCGATCTGCTCCTCGACGCCCGGTCGCGCCACGGACTCCATGAGTTCGTAGCCGGTGTAGATGCCGTAGGTCGGCACGAGCGTTGCGGCCAGCGCGGCGCGCAGTTTCCAGGCCGTCGGCCCGCCGTACTGCATGAACGGGGTGAGGATGTCGTGCGTCGTCGGCCAGAAGGACGGGCGCATGTATGCCGCGGTGTCACCGGCGAGTTCTTCGCAGTATTGGCGCAGCTCGGCGACCTCGTTGCGCCAGGCGTAGTAGGTGTAGGACTGCTGGAACCCGGCCTTGGCCAGGGTGTGCATCATCGCCGGCTTGGTGAATGCCTCCGACAGCCAGATGACCCCGGGGTGGTCCTTGGCCACATCGGCGATGATCCACTGCCAGAACTCCACCGGCTTGGTGTGCGGGTTGTCCACCCGGAACACCTCGACGCCATGGTCGATCCACACCTGGATCATCCGGCGCATCTCCGCATAGGACCCCTGCGGGTCGTTATCGAAGTTGAGTGGGTAGATGTCCTGGTACTTCTTCGGCGGGTTTTCGGCATAGGCGATCGTGCCGTCGGCGCGAGTGGTGAACCATTCGGGGTGCGAGGCGACGTAGGGGTGGTCGGGGGAGCACTGCAGCGCGATGTCCATGGCCACCTCCATCCCCAGCCGCTTGGTCTCGGCGACGAAGGCGTCGAAGTCCTCGAACGTGCCCAGATCGGGGTGTAGGGCGTCGTGGCCGCCGTCGGGGGAGCCGATGGCATACGGGCTGCCGGGGTCACCGGGCAGGGCGACCAGGGTGTTGTTGCGGCCCTTGCGTGCGGTCGTGCCGATGGGGTGGATCGGGGTGAGGTAGACGACGTCGAAGCCCATCGCGGCAATGGCCGGCAGCCGTTCCATCGCCGTGCGGAAGGTGCCCGAGGTCCACGCGCCGGTCTGCGGGTCCTGCACGGCCCCCTCGGAGCGGGGGAAGATTTCGTACCAGGCTCCGAAGAGCGCGAGTTCGCGCTCGACCAGCCACAGGTGCCGCGGGCTCGGGCTGACCTTCTCCCGGAACGGGTATGCCGTGAACACGGCTGTCACATCGGGGGCCAGCCCGGCGTGCAGCCGGGCCAGCGTCGGCCGATCGGTGTCCCGCATGGCTGCCACCGCGGCGCGCAGCGTGTGGGCGGCCTCGTCGGGCGCCGTGTCGGGGAGTGCCGCAACGGCGCGCTCGATGACGCGCGCCCCCTCTTCGAGCATGAGTTCGCTGTCGATGCCGGCCTCGACCTTGATCGTGCCGTCGTGCACCCAGGTGGCCCAGGGGTCGGACCAGCCCTCAACGTGATAGCTCCACCAGCCCGGGTGGTCGGCGCTCACGGTGCTCTCCCAGAGCGACAGCCCCGGGTTGACCGGGGTCATGACGCTGCGGTGTTCGACCCCGTCGGGATCGGTGAGCACGACCGACGCATTGACCGCGTCGTGGCCCTCCCGGAAGACCTGTGCCGTGATGACGAACTCCTCGTCGACCACGCTCTTGGCCGGCCGGGCACCGCCGTCGACCGATGGAGTGACGTTGACGACGGGGATCCGTCCGATAGGCAGCACCCCGGGTTGGAGCGGGTTGCCCGGCCCCGGGGCGGGCAGCGGTGGGACCGCGGCGGACGCCCTCGGTGGCTGGGCCGTCGCCCTCGCCGGGGTGGCTTGCGCACGTGGTGCGCGAGCCGATTTCTTGCGGCCGTGGGCCGAGCCGGAGGTGGGACGCGGACCAGAGGCAGAGGTGGCGCTCACGGTCTCGACGCTACTAGGTTCCGGGGCTCGCCGCGCCCCCCGACCGGCACTCGGGAGGCAAGCATGTAAACGGTTTCGTCCGGCGGCTGCCCCGGATGGCAACCGGACGGCATACGGTGTGCGTCTGCACCAGTGTCGGCCGCCGTTGCCGACAGGACAGGGGCCACAGATGGGCGCAGATGTCACCGTCGTGCGTGACTTCTACGAAGCACGCTATGGGCGTCTCGTGGTCCAGCTGGCCGGGATGACCGGAAGTCGAGAGCTGGCGGAGGAGGCCCTGCAGGAGGCCTTCGTCCGGGCCCTCGATCGTCCGGCGGCCTTCGCGCGGTTGGACAACCCGGAGGCGTGGCTGCGCACGGTGGCGCTCAACTACTGCCGCAGCCGATGGCGTCGGATGGCGTTGTGGCGGCGTACCCAGCCGCGTTTGGTGGTGCGCCCGCCCGACGCTGTTGAGCTCAGCGAAACGCAGACCGTCGTCCTGGCCGCCCTCGCGCAGTTGCCGATGGCGCTGCGGCAGGTCGCTGCGCTGCACTACCTGTCCGATCTGTCGGTCGAGCAGGTGTCCCACGCCCTGGACCTGCCCAGCGGCACCGTCAAAGCGCGGCTGGTGCGGGCTCGCGATGCCCTGCGCCCCCTGCTGTCCGCACTGGTGGAATCGGAGGCATCCCATGACTGACGACCTCGAGGGCCTGCGCATCGTCGGGCGGGAGTTGGGGCGCGGCGTGCGACCGGTCGGGTTCGACACGTTGCTCGCGACATCGGTCCGGCGGCGCCGGCGCCGGCGCCGCACTGGTGCAGTCGCCGCCGCGGCCGTGGCCGCGACGGCCGCCGTCACGGCATACCTCGGGATGCCGCGCGCCGACCGGGCGCTGATCCCGGCCGCCCCGACCGAGACGGTCGCGAGTGCCACCTCCGCGGCGACCACCACCACATCGGCACCGGGTGGCGCGGTGCCGACTACACCCACGGCGTCGGCCTCCACCGCCCCGGTCTCGGTGCGGGCCGATGCGGCGATCGCGGCTGCGGTGGCGTTGCGAGGGATCTGGGGGGCCGGCAACGGGATGGTGTTCGAGGCGTTCGCCTCGTGCCCGACGGACAGCTGCGATAGTGCCTGGCGGGTCATCGACGCGAGCGGCCGGATGATCGGGCGGGGCATCCTCACCAACACCGGCGGACTCAACCGCGTCATCCCACACGCGACGGGGTTCGTCGTCGTCGACGCTAGTGGCTGGGGTTTCACCGTCGGGTCCGACGGGGTCGCCCGCCCTCTGCCTGCACCGACTCCGGCGGCCCAGGGCTCGGCGCCGCAAGCGGGCGATGTGCTGCTGGCGACGTCCGTCGTCCCGGAGGTCTACCGGCCCTCGACCGGCCAGCGCTGGGAGCTGCTCGCGGCGTCGGGAGGACATGAGCCGGTGCCGGGCGGGGCAGTGTGGGCGCTCGCGACGATGGACCCGACCGGTCGGCTCTGGGTGCCGGCGGTCGGTGACGGGAAGGTGACGATCTTCAGCAGTGCCGACGGTGGTCGGACGTATACGGGCACGAAGTTCACCGCCGGGTCTGGCTTGGGCGCGTTGGTGAGTTCGGCTTCGACGACGCTGGCGATGGCCCAAGGTGACACGGTGCGGATCATCGTCGGCAGCCAAACCCTGCAGGCCGGGCAGCAGACCTCCCAGCCGGGTCCGCTGCCTCGTGGTGTCGAACTCATCGGCATGGTCGTCACCTCCGGTGGGCACCTCGTCGTCCAGGTGGGCGATTACGCCACGAACCGGCAGTCCTTGTTCATGTCGGTCGACACCGCATGGAGTTCGATGCGGATGGTGCAGGCCTGGCCCGGACCGACGACCTCGGTCGCGGCAAACTTGGCCGGGAGCGACCAGGTGGCCGCCGCGGGCTCGACGCTCTGGACGGTCGGCTCAGTCGACACCCTGGCACGCTCGACGGACCACGGCGCGACGTGGACCACCGTCGCCGCACGCTGAGGCGAGCCGGACGGCATACCCGAGGTGGTCGTGCGCGAGTCGGTCGGGAGTGACCGGGCGATCAGGTGGGGTCGACGACGCGGTAGATCCGCATCGACGCGGGCAGCATCCGCACCGGCTGGTCGTTCGGCACGGCGATCGGGGCGTCCGGTGGCCGGTCCCACGCGCTGTCCCACAACAGCTCGTATGCCGTCGCGCCGGGCGGGCGGGGGAGCCTCACGTCGGCATCGTGCTCACCGCCGTGCAGGACGACGAGCAGCGATGCCTGGTTCTCCCAGGCGCCATTGAGCAGCATCTGCAGGGTACGCAGTCGCTCGTCGGCCCAGCGGTCCTGGGTCATCGGGTCGCCCCGGCCGTCGAACCAGTCGAGGTCCTTGGAGCCGTCGATGTGGACCTCGCCGCCGCTCCAGAACATCCGTTGCCGCAGCACCGGATGAGCCCTGCGCAAGGCAGTGAGATAGCGCGTCGTGGCGAGCAGGTCCTCCTGCCAGGGCTGCAGGTTCCAGTCGTAGTAGCTCAGGTCGGTGTCGTGACAGAAGGCGTTGTTATTGCCGTGCTGGGTGCGGCCGAACTCGTCACCGCCGTTGATCATCGGCACGCCGGTCGACACCAGCAGGGTGCCCATGAGGTTGCGCATCGAGCGATGCCGCACCGCGGAGATGCCGTCGTCGATCGGTCCCTCGATGCCGTGGTTCCACGAGGAGTTGTTGTCCGAGCCGTCCCGGTTGTCTTCGTGGTTGGCCTCGTTGTGCTTGTGGTTGTACATCGTGAGATCGGCCATGGTGAAGCCGTCGTGCGCGGCGACGAAGTTGATCGACGCGATCGGTCCGCGGTCCCGGGCGTGGAAGAGGTCGGCCGATCCGGACAGCCGGGTGGCCAGGTCGCGGACGCCGTGCGCGTGCTGTCCGGAGATGAGCCGAGACAGGTCCGAGAGCCAGAACGAACGCACCCGGTCGCGGTAGCGATCGTTCCACTCCGAGAACGGCGGCGGGAACTGCCCAGTGCGCCAACCCTGGATGCCCAGGTCCCATGGCTCGCTGATGTTCTTGACCTGGGAGAGCACCGGGTCGGTGCGCAACGCCACGAGCAGCGGGTGGTCCGGGTCGAAGTCGTCGTTCTTGCCCCGGCCCATGGCCACCGCCAGGTCGAAGCGGAACCCGTCGATGTGGCACTCCTGCACCCAGTAGCGCAGCGAGTCGAGGATGGTGCGCACGACGACGATATGGCGGGTGTCGAGGGTGTTGCCGCAGCCGGTGACGTCGATGTCGTCGCCGCGACCGTCGAGCCGGTAATAGGCCCGGTTGTCCAGGCCGCGCCAGGACAGCGTCGCGCCGCGCGCGGACTGCTCGGCGGTGTGGTTGTAGACGACGTCGAGGATGACCTCGATGCCGGCCGCGTGCAGCAACTTGACCATGCCCTTGAACTCGTCCAGGACGCCTTGCGGGTCTGTCGCGGCGGCATACCGGGCGTGTGGGGCGAAGAAGCCGAGGGTGTTGTAGCCCCAGTGGTTGGTCAGGCCGCGGCGCCACACCTCCGGCTCGGTGACGAAGGAGTGCACCGGCAGCAGTTCCACCGCAGTGACGCCCAGCGACCGCAGGTAGTCGATCGTCATGGGGTGGGCCAGACCGGCATACGTGCCGCGCAACTCGGAGGGCACCCCCGGCAGGCGCATCGTGACATTGCGCACATGCGTTTCGTAGATCACGGTGTCGCTCAGGGCGTGCCGGGGCGGCCGGTCGGTGCCCCAGTCGAAGTGGTCGGACACGACGACGCTGCGCGGCACGTATGCCGCGGAGTCCCGGTCGTCGGGTTGGTGGAGGTCCTCGACGGTGAGGTCGGGGCTGGTGCGGTGGCCGAAGAGCTCGCCGGTCCAGGTGAGCCCGCCCTCCAGAGCCCGGGCGTAGGGGTCCATGAGCAGCTTGGCGGGGTTGTAGCGCAGCCCGGCATGGGGGACCCACGGACCCTTGGCGCGCAGTCCGTAGCGCTGGCCCAGCCCCATCCCCGGGACGAACCCAAACCAGTAGCCGTAGAGCCGGTCGGTGAGCGCGACCCGCCGCTCGGAGTGGCCGGTGCGGTCGTCGGGGTCGAACAGGCACACGTCCACGGCGTCGGCATGGCCGGCATAGACGCAGACCTCGGCGCCCCCCGGCACGAGCGTCACACCGGGCAGCGGAGGATGGTCACGACGGGTGGTCGGGCGCGGCATACGGTCAGGATAGGGGGGCGCTACCCTCGGGGCATGACGGATCCGACCGCCCTGCCGAACTTCCCGCCGCCGGCCGACGAGCACCCCCTGAGGGGCCGGATGCTCGATGTCATCAAGGATCTCGGCACGCTGCCCTCGATCGACGACGACGGTGACATCGCCTTCGTCGTCGGCGATCCGGCTCAGCAGTTGTTCGTGCGCTGTGTCGACGGGGAGTTCCCCATCATGCGGGTGTTCGGGCAGTGGATCATCGGCGACGGGGTGCCGGCCGACGACGTCGCCCGCCTGGAGCGCTGCAACGACTTCACCCTGCAACTCAACATCGCCAAGGTCGGCATCGCCAACGGCAACCTCATCGTCACGGCTGACCATGTCGTGACGGAGAGCGCCGACCTGAGCACGTTGTTCCAGCTGACCGTCAACCTGCTCATGCAGGTCGTGTCGGCGTGGTTCGGCTCATGGGATCAAGGGCGCCACGAGGCGCCGGGAAGTGAGGACAACGATGGGTGAATTCGTCCGACTCGAGGTCGCCGACGGCATCGGCACGATCCGGCTGGACCGGCCGAAGATGAATGCGATCAACCTCCAGGTGCAGACCGAGATCAAGGCGGCTGCCGAGGAGGCCGGTGAGCGCAGCGACATCGCGGCCGTGGTCGTCTACGGCGGCGAGCGGGTGTTTGCCGCCGGAGCCGACATCAAGGAAATGCGCACGATGTCCTACACCGACATGGCCGGTGCGGTCGACACTCTGCACGCCTACGTCTCGACGCTCGCCCGGCTGCCTAAGCCGACCGTCGCCGCGGTGACCGGCTATGCCCTCGGCGGCGGGTGCGAGCTGGCGATGGCCTGCGATTTCCGCTTCGTCGGGGCGTCGGCGCAGATGGGCCAGCCCGAGATCCTCCTCGGGGTCATCCCCGGCATGGGCGGCACGCAGCGCCTGGCCCGGTTGGTCGGCGCGACCAAGGCCAAGGAGCTGTGCTTTACCGGCCGGTTCGTCGGGGCGCAGGAGGCGCTCGCGATCGGGCTCGCCGACCGGGTGATCCCGGACGACCAGGTGTATGCCGCGTCGCTCGAGTTCTGCCGGCAGTTCGTCGGTGGTCCCGCGGTGGCCCTGCGCGCCGCCAAGGAGGCCATCGACCGCGGCACCGAGACCGATCTCGAGAGCGGACTGGCCCTGGAACGCACCTACTTCGCCGCGATGTTCGCGACCAAGGACCGCGAGATCGGGATGGAGTCCTTCGTGGCCAATGGCCCTGGCAAGGCGGTGTTCGAAGGGCGCTGACGGTGGCGCTCTCGTCGCGGCGCTGCTGTGCCCATCCCTACGAGGCACCGGCGTTGTACATCATCGAGACCGAGTCCGAGTAGGGCTCTGGGTATGGCCACGCCGCGACGAGGCCGCAGTGATGAGGCTCACGTGCTCCGACGGATTGCGGTGACCGGGTTACCGGCAAGTAACATTCAGCAACCCGGCGAGATCCACCCCGCCGACGACCGAAAGGTCAGGTGGTGGGCATCACGCCAGAACCGGCTCGGCCCACGGCGGCCGGACTGTCAGGATGAAGCAGTGGGACGGCATACCGTGCCGTCTTCCCCGTACCCCCAACGGAAGAGGACGTTCGACCGATGAACATCGTCGTCTGTGTCAAGTACGTGCCGGACGCGCAAGCCGACCGCACGTTCAACGCCTCCGACAACACCACCGACCGGGTCAACGTCGACGGGCTGCTGTCGGAGCTCGACGAGTATGCCGTGGAGGAGGCCCTCAAGATCGTTGAGGCGGGTGAGGGCGAGGTCACGGTGCTCACCGTCGGGCCCGACCAGGCCTCGGATGCGATCAAGAAGGCTCTGCAGATGGGGGCCGACAAGGGCGTGCACGTCAATGACGAGGCAATCCACGGCTCGGACGCGTTGGCCACCTCGCTGGTGCTGGCCGAGGCGATCAAGAAGATCGGGATGCCTGACCTCGTCGTGACCGGCATGGCCTCGACGGACGGCACCATGGGCGTCGTCCCGATCATGCTCGCCGAGCGCCTCGGGGTGCCTGCGGTGACCTTCGCCTCCGAGCTGACCGTGTCGGGGTCGGGCGTGTCGGCCCGCCGCGATGGCGACGCCGCGAGCTTGACCGTCGAGGCGGGGCTGCCCGCGCTCGTGTCGGTGACCGACCAGATCAACGAGCCGCGCTACCCGTCCTTCAAGGGGATCATGGCGGCCAAGAAGAAGCCGGTCGAGAACTGGACGCTCGCCGACCTGGGCATCGACTCCGGTGCGGTCGGGTTGGCCAACGCCTGGACGAAGGTCGAGGCCGTGGCTGCCCGCCCGCCGCGCGCGGTCGGCACCATCGTCAAGGACGAGGGCGACGGTGGGGCCAAGCTCGCCGGATTCCTCGCCGAGCGCAAGTTCATCTGAGCCGACCACCGACAAGGAGATCACTGACATGGCTGAAGTTCTCGTCCTGGTCGACCACGTCGACGGCGCCTGCCGCAAGACGACCAGCGAACTGTTGACCATCGCCCGCCGCCTCGGCGAGCCCTCCGCGGTCTTCGTCGGCGCCGGGGTCGACGCCGCTAAGGAGACCCTGGCTGCCTTCGGGGCCGAGAAGGTCTACCGCGCTGATGCTGCCGCACTCACCGACTATCTCGTCGTCCCGCAAGCCGAGTTGCTCGCCCACCTGGTCGCCACGGTCTCGCCGGCCGCGGTGCTCCTGGCCTCGTCGGCCGAGGGCAAGGAGATCGCGGCCCGCCTGGCCGTCAAGATCGGATCGGGGCTGATCACCGACGCCGTCGACGTGCAGTCGGATGGTGCTGGCGGCGTCATGACCACCCAGACTGCGTTCGCCGGTGGCTACACCGTCAAGGCGACGGTCACCCACGGCGTGCCGGTCGTCGCCGTCAAGCCCAATTCGGCTGCGCCGGAAGCGGTATCGGGCGCGGCAGCCGACGTGGCCGTCGACTTCACCCCCTCCGCACTCGCCTCCGGTGCCCGGATCAGCGCGGTCAAGCCGCGCGAGCGCACCGGGCGTCCGGAACTCACCGAGGCCGCGATCGTCGTCTCGGGTGGGCGTGGCACCGGCGGTGACTTCTCCAAGGTCGAAGCGTTCGCCGACTCGCTCGGTGCCGCGGTCGGCGCGAGCCGCGCGGCAGTCGACGCGGGCTGGTACCCGCACACCTCGCAGGTCGGCCAGACCGGCAAGCAGGTCAGCCCCCAGCTCTACGTCGCGTGCGGCATCTCCGGGGCCATCCAGCACCGCGCCGGAATGCAGACGTCCAAGACGATCGTCGCGATCAACAAGGACGAGGAGGCGCCGATCTTCGAGTTGGTCGACTTCGGTGTCGTCGGCGACTTGTTCGCGGTCCTGCCGCAGGCCACCGGCGAGGTGACGGCCCGCAAGGGCTGACCGGCCGTCCGCCCTCATCTCACCTGAGACGGGCCGCCACTGCAGCAGCAGGGGCGGCCCGTCGGCTGTGTGTCGACCAGCAGGTGAGTCCCCGCCGCGCGGCGCGCGCTGTTGCCACGGCATACCGGCGCTGCTTTGATCAGCGCGTGGATCTTGCGCTCCTGGAACACCAGCCGACGCTGGTGGGCGCGGTGGTGCGCCTGGAGCCGATCGGGGTCGAGCATCTCGACGCACTGTGGCCGCTCTTCGCCGACCCCGAGAGCCGCACCGCCACCGGACCGATAGCGGAGTTCACCCGGGAGCAGGTGCGGGCCGGGCTGCGGCGGGCCCGAGAGCGACTCGACCGGGCCGATTGGGCGATCGTGCGGATCGCCGACGGGCGGGCGATCGGTGAGGTGGTGCTCTTCGAACTCGACGAGGACCACGACGCGATGACCTTTCGGATCGCCCTGGTCGGACCGGAAGTCTTCGACCGCGGATACGGCACCGAGGCCACTCGGCTGGTGCGCGACTTCGCCTTCGGGCCGCTGGGCCTGCATCGACTCAGCCTGGACGTCGTTGCCGACAACGAGCGTGCCATCCGGGTCTATGACAAGGTGGGGTTTGTGCTCGAAGGGCGCCGCCGCGAGGTGCAGCGGGTGGCGGGGCTTTGGCGCGACACCCTCGAGCTGGGGATGCTCGTCACCGACCCTCGGCCCTGAGTCAGGCGTCGCCGGTGGGTTGGGCGCGCCGCCGGGAAGCCACCCGGCGACCGTGCGACCAGGCCGCGCCGGGGCTGGCGGCAGTCGCGCGGATGGCTCGGCGCAACGACTCGACCCCGACCCGGAGCCGACCGACTTCGACGATCCGCCAGCCGCCGGCCACGGCCGCATGCCGCAGCTCGTGATCGGGGTTGACCGCCACCGGGTGTCCGACGGTGCGGAACATCGGGGCATCGCTGATGGAGTCGGAGTAGGCGAAGCATTCGGCGAGGTCATACCCGTGGTCGGTCGCCAGACCGGCGAGGACCTCGGCCTTGCCCTCCTTGTAGCAGAACGGCCCCGACAGGGTGCCGTCGTAGCGGCCCGCTGCGTCCCGCCCGGCCGTCGTTCCCCGGCCATAGTCCATCCCGGCGGCCACTGCGAAACGCTGGACGATCTCGGTGGGAGAGGCGGACACGAGGACGAGATCGTGGCCGGCCGCACGGTGCTCGTCGAGGATCGCACGCATCGTCGGGGTGATCGTGGCGACGAGGTCGTCGAGGAAGCCATCGGCCAGCGACTCGACGTCGCTGGCCGGGTGACCCTTGACCCCGCGCAGAATCCGGTCACGGACCTTGGCCGAGCTGTCGTCGCTGGCTCCCCGGAGCATGAACGAGACATTGCGGGCCAGGTCGAGGGCCAGCTCGCGCTTGCTGACCAACCCGGCGCGGAAGGCGGCCTTGGCCAGGGGAATATTGGCCGACCCCGGAATGAGCGTGCCGTCGAGGTCGAAGAATGCGGCGATGCGCCGCGGTGGTGCGGGCGTCTCGGCCATGGCGGGTCTCCCGGGGGACTGGGGCGTGAACCAGGACCCTCATCGTAGGGGCGAGTTCTCCGGTCTGCAGTCACCGCACGTCAGCAGTTTCACCGTTGGGCCCTGCGGTGATCGTGGCACCGGCCGCAGCGGCAACCCCACGTAGGATCACCGGCGTGCCCGTCTACCTCGACCACGCCGCGACGACACCGGTCTTCCCGCACGTCGCGGCCGCCATGGCCGAGCAGGCGTCCCGGGTCGGCAATGCGTCCTCGCTGCACACCGCGGGCCGGGCCGCCCGGCGGGTGGTCGAGGAGTCCCGCGAACGACTGGCCGCGGCAATCGGTGCTCGCCCATCGGAGATCGTCTTCACCTCGGGCGGAACGGAATCGGACAACCTCGCGATCAGTGGGGTGCTGAGATCCCGGCGTGACGCCGACCCGCGCCGCACCCGGTTGGTGGTGTCGGCGATCGAGCACCACGCTGTGCTCGACTGCGTCGCGGCGCTCGAATCTCGCGAGGGGGTCCAGGTCACCTGGTTGCCCTGTGACGGCGAGGGTGTGGTGCATCCGGAGGTACTGGCCCGGGCGCTGGCCACCGATCCTGAATCAGTCGCGCTGGTCAGCGTGATGTGGGCCAACAACGAGGTCGGCACCGTGCAGGATGTCGCGGCGCTGGCAGCGGTGGCGCACGCGCACGGCATACCGATGCACACCGACGCGGTCCAGGCGGTGGGTCACCTCCCGGTCGACGTTGCCGCTGCCGGGGTCGACCTGCTTACCCTCGGCGGACACAAGGTCGGTGGCCCGGTCGGCACCGGCGCGCTGGTCGTCAAACGCGATGTCACGGTCGTCCCGCTGGTCTATGGCGGAGGGCAGGAGCGCCAGATCCGCAGCGGCACACTCGATACGGCCGGGATCCTCGGGCTGTCGTTGGCCGTGGAGTATGCCGTGGAGACGCGCGAGCGGGAGACGGCTCGGCTGGTGGACCTGCGGGATGCGCTGCTACAGGGAGCCCTGGAGCTGGACCTCGGGATCCGCGTCGGGGGCCGGTGGACTCCTGGCGACGGACAGGGTCGGCTGGCCGGGAATGCGCACCTCATCGTGCCGGGGTGTGAGGGCGACTCGCTGCTCTACTTGCTCGACGCGGCGGGAATCGAATGCTCGACGGGTTCCGCCTGCCAAGCCGGCGTGCCGCAACCCAGCCATGTGTTGCTGGCCATGGGCCTGACCGAACGGGACGCCCGCGGGGCACTCCGAGCGACCCTCGGGCACACCTCCACGACGGCCGATGTCGAGGCCTTCCTCGCCGCCCTGCCGGCCGCCGTCGACCGAGCCCGGCGGGCCGCCTGGACTACGCAGGGGTCAGCCTGATGCGAGTCGTTGCCGCGATGAGCGGCGGGGTCGACTCGGCGGTCGCCGCGGCGCGGATGGTCGAGGCCGGCCACGAGGTGGTGGGCGTCCACCTGGCGCTGTCCCAACAGGCCAGCGTGCTGCGGGAGAGTGCCCGAGGCTGCTGCACCCTGGAGGATTCGGCCGACGCCCGCCGGGTCGCCGACCGGCTCGGGATCCCCTTCTACGTGTGGGACCTCGCCGAGCGCTTCCGCGTCGAAGTCGTCGAGGACTTCGTCGCTGAGTATGCCCGGGGGCACACGCCCAACCCGTGCCTGCGCTGCAATGAGCGGATCAAGTTCCACGCCCTGCTGGACAAGGCAGTTGCCCTTGGCTTCGACGCGGTCGCGACCGGCCATTACGCGCGGATCGTCACCGTGGCTGACCCCGGGGGCGACACCCTGGGTGAGCCGCTGGGCCAGACCGTGGGCGACCCAGGCAGGCGTGAGTTGCATCGCGCCGTCGACACGGCCAAGGACCAGTCCTATGTGCTCGGCGTGCTCGACGAGCAGCAGTTGGCCCGGGCGTTCTTCCCACTGGGCGATTCGACCAAGGCACAGGTGCGCCAGGAGGCCGCCGAGCGGGGTTTCGCGGTCGCCAAGAAGCCCGACTCCCACGACATCTGCTTCATCGCCGACGGCGACACCCGCGGCTGGCTCACCCGACGCCTAGGGGCCCAGCCCGGCGTGATCCTCGACGAGCAGGGCGAGGTCGTCGGAGAGCACGACGGTGCCTACGCCTTCACCGTCGGCCAACGCAAGGGCTTGCGCCTGCCTCGCCCGGCGCCGGACGGGCAACCCCGCTACGTGCGTGAGGTCGACGTCGAGCGCAATGTCGTCCTCGTCGCTCCGGCCGAGCTGCTCGGCGTTCGGCGCCTAGACGGCGAGCACGTGCGCTGGTGCGGTGACGCGCCGACCGGCCCGACCCGGCTGGGTGCCCAGGTCCGGGCCCATGGCGCGGAACTCCCGGCGACGGCATACCCGGGTGTCGGCCCGGACGGGAGCCCGGCCCTGGAAGTGGTCCTCGACCAGCCGCTACGCGGGGTCGCTCCCGGGCAGAGCGTCGTGCTCTATGCCGGCACTCGAGTGGTCGGGTCGGCGACCATCCGCGCGACCCATCCCCGTTAGGCTGCCCGAGTGGTCGACGTCAGCGGGATCGGCTCCTGGCCGGGGACCGACGTGCGGGAAGCACTCACCGTGGTGCGAGACCTGCTCGTGCCCCTGGACGGTGCCGACGGCGTGCGCGGCGTGCCTTACCTCACCGAGCTGCCCCAGCGCGGTCCGGGCGCCGATCTCATCGGGCGAACGGCCGGGTTGCTGGTCGACCTCGCCGTCGACCTGCAACCGGCGGGCTGGCGTCTGGTCGATCGGCCGGGGCGCGACGCGGCCCGCACCGGCGCGCTGTGGCGCGAGGACCTCGACACGCTGGCCGCGACTTTCGACGGCTATGCCGGTCCGCTCAAGGTCGCCGTCGCCGGTCCCTATACCCTGGCCGCCTCGCTCTGGCTGACCCGCGGCGACCGCTGCATCGTCGACGCCGGCGCGGTCCGCGATGTCGCCGAGTCGCTCGGTGAGGGAGTGCGGGGCCTGCTCGCGACGGTCGGTCGGGCGGTGCCCGGGGCGGCTGTGACTCTGCAGCTGGATGAGCCCTCGCTCCCCGCCGTGCTCTCCGGTGCCCTGCCCACGGCCTCCGGTTACGGTCGTCTGCCGTCGATCGATCCCGCGGACGCCGTGCCGGTCCTCGCCGGGGTCCTCGCTGCGGCAGGGGGGCGCCCCACCGCCGTGCACTGTTGCGCGGCATACCCTCCGCTGCCCGTGCTTCGGCGGTCCGGGTCGAGTGCGCTGTCGGTGGATACCGCACTGCTCACTGCCCGCGGCTGGGAGGGAATCGCCGTGGCGGTCGAGGACGGGCGGCAATTCGTCGCCGGGTGCGTCCCGACCACGAGCGAGCCCGGCAGCCCCGCAGCCATCGCTGACGCGGTGGTTCAGTCGTGGTCGGACCTCGGTATGCCGTCCGCTCGCCTGGGCGCCGTCGCAGTCACCCCCAGCTGCGGGCTCGCTGGCCTGTCCCCGGCACAGGCCGTGGCGCGGCAGCGGCTGGCTATCGATGTGGCGCGCCACCTGGCCGACCGCGCGTCGGCCTGAGCCGAGGGGCTCGGTTCAGGAGGCCGCGGTCGTCTTGGCGGTCGTGCTGGCCGGCGTCGACGACGGTGCGGCCGTCGACTTGGCGGGCGCGAGCGCCGAGAAGCTCTTGAACTCCTCGAAGCTGATGTTCCAGTCGGTCCACCCGTTGCCACGCTCAAGGCCACGATTGGTGCCGCTGACGACGAGCGGGTCGCCGACCTTCACCTCGTTGTAGAGCCACTGGGCGTTCGACGTGCTCATCCCGATGCAGCCGTGGCTGACATTGGCCCGCCCCTGGCTGCCGACCGACCAGGGTGCAGCGTGGATGAACTCGCCCGACCACGTCTCGCGCATGGCGTACTTGACGTCCGGGATCGAGTAGTACTCCGGGTCGTCCTTCTCCAGTCCAACGGTCGTGGCGTCCATCTTGAGTTCGGCGAACTTCTCCATGATGACCTTGGTGCCACTGCGGGACACCCAGCCGGCCTTCCCGCCGGTGATGGGGATGGTCCGCGCGACCTGCCCGCCGACCTCGACTGTCATCTGGTGTTTGGCCAGGTCGGCCTTCAAGATCGTGGCCGAGCCGACGGTGAAGCCACCGGTGATCGACTTCTGGCCGTAGGTGCCGTTGCCTGCGGCCACCCCGTTGATGTCGACCTTGACCGAAACCTTGGTGCCGGGGGTCCAGTACTTCTCCGGACGCCAGTGCGCCTCGCTGCTGCCATACCACGCCCACGAACCGGTCTGCGCGGGCTCCGAGGTCACCGACATCTTCTTCTCGAAGGCGGCCTTGTCCGAGACCGGGACGTCGAAGCGGATGATGACCGGCATGGCCACGCCGACGGTGGCGCCGTTGGCCGTCATGGTCGGGAAGATCTCCTGCTTTTTGGACAGCTTCTGCGTTGTGAAGGCACTCTGGCGAGTCGTTTCCCGACCGTCGGCGTTGCGACCCACCATCTTCAACGAATACTTCATGCCTGGCTCGAGCAGCGACTGCGCCGTCCACGTGGAGCCATCGGGAGCCAGCGAGCCCTCCACCTGCACGGCGCCCGCCTTGGGGTCGGCGTAGGACATCTCGACGTTCGTGATGGTGCCACCCTTGGCAGCCACGCTCACGATGGTGTCGACGGTCACCGGGTTGGCATCGGTGACGTTCGGGGTCAACTCGACCTCGGGCGCGGGAGAGGTCGTGGTGTTGGCCGCTGCGCCAGGAGTCGAGGCAGCGCCGGTCGTCGGGGAGGTCGCCGTGGCCGGGGTATTCGTGCACCCGGCCAGCGCCAGGGCCGCCACAGCCGTGAGGGCAGCGGCATGCCGCAGCGATCGGGCGGTGGTCGCGAGGTGAGTGCGCACGAAGCATCCCCTGGGTAGGCGGCCCGACCTGGGCCTGGCCGGAAGCACTAGTGTCCGATGGGAAGGGGCGACGAGGCAAGTCAGCCACCAGCGCTGCGGGCCGGGTGTCGCACCGGTGCGGCAGGATGAGCCCGTGGCGAGCCTTCCCCCAGCACCTTCCGACCCGCCGGCCGAGGTCAAGCATGAATGGACCGGGTTGGCCGAGGAGATCACCGGTCATCAGTTTGCCTATTACGTCCAGGACGCTCCGACGGTCAGCGATGGCGAATACGACCGCCTGCTGCGGCGGCTGCAGGAGTTGGAGACGGCATACCCGAGTTTGCGGACCCCTGACAGTCCCACCCAGGTGGTCGGCGGGGCGGGTTTTGCGACCGAGTTCGAGGCGGTCGACCATCTCGAACGGATGATGAGCCTGGACAATGCCTTTTCGCCGGAGGAACTGTCGGCGTGGGCTGCGCGGGTCGAGCGAGGTGCCGGGGAGGTGCCATTCCACTACTTGCTCGAGCTCAAGATCGATGGCCTGGCCGTCAATCTCCTCTACGAACAGGGTCGCCTGGTGCGGGCATTGACCCGCGGCGACGGCCGCACCGGCGAGGATGTCACGCTCAATGTGCGCTCCATCGCGGGGGTGCCGAGCCGGCTGGTCGGCGATGACGTGCCTGAGCTGGTCGAGGTGCGGGGGGAGGTCTTCTTCCCGGTGGTGGCCTTCGATGAGCTCAACGCCGGGCTGGTGGCGGCCGGTCGGGCCCCCTTCGCCAACCCGCGCAACGCCGCTGCCGGCTCGCTGCGACAGAAGGATCCGCGGGTCACGGCCGGCAGGCCGCTGCGGCTGCTCGTCCATGGCATCGGGGCGCGGCGCGGCTTTGAGGTCTCCCGGCAAAGTGAGGCGTATGCCGTGCTCGCGGCTTGGGGGCTGCCCACCTCACCTGCCGTGCGGGTGGTGTCGACCCTCGCCGAGGTTACCGCTTATGTCGAGCAATACGCCGGTCATCGGCACGACATGGAGCACGAGATCGACGGGGTCGTCGTCAAGGTCGACGAAGTGGCGCTGCAACGTCAGCTCGGGTCGACGTCCCGGGCACCGCGGTGGGCGATCGCCTACAAATACCCACCGGAGGAGGTCAACACCACGCTGCTGGACATCCGGGTCAACGTGGGCCGCACCGGGCGGGTGACCCCCTACGGGGTGATGACACCGGTGGTGGTCAGTGGGTCGACCGTCGAAAACGCCACCCTGCACAACGCCTGGGAGGTAGCCCGGAAGGGATTGCTCATCGGCGACACCGTGGTGCTGCGCAAGGCCGGCGATGTCATCCCCGAGATCGTCGGGCCTGTGGTCGCCCTTCGGGATGGCAGCGAACGCGAGTTCGTCATGCCCACGCACTGTCCGTCCTGCGGGGCGGTGCTTGGGCCAGCCAAGGAGGGCGACAAGGACATCCGCTGCCCCAACACCCGGTCCTGCCCCGCACAGTTGCGGGAGCGGTTGTTCGGGCTAGCCTCCCGGGGCGCCCTCGATATCGAGGCGCTCGGCTGGGAGGGCGCCGGGGCGTTGCTCGATTCACCGGTCATGACCGATGAGGGCGACCTCTTTTCACTGACCCGTGACGACCTGATTCAGGTGCCGCTCTTCACTCGGGCGGCGAAGCCCGGTGACGATGCGGCTGAGGTGCGGGCTGGTCGGGTGCTGTCCGCCAACGGTCAGCGGCTGCTCGTGGAGGTGGAGAAGGCCAAGGCCCAACCCCTGTGGCGGGTGCTTGTCGCGCTGTCGATCCGCCACGTGGGCCCCACGGCTGCCCGTGCCCTGGCCACTCACTTCGGGTCGATGGAGCGGATTCAGGCTGCGGGTGCAGACGAGCTGGCCACGGTCGACGGGGTGGGCGGCGTCATTGCGGCATCCGTGCGCGAGTGGTTCGACGACCCGCAATCCCAGTGGCATGGCGACATCGTGCGTCGTTGGGCGCAAGCGGGCGTGCGCATGGTCGACCAGGTCGATGCCGCCGTCGAGCGGACTCTTGCGGGTCGCACGGTCGTGGTGACCGGGTCGTTGGAAGGGTTCACCCGCGACGGGGCCAAGGAGGCGATCATCGCGCGCGGCGGCAAGGCGGCCGGCTCGGTCTCCAAGAACACCGACTGGGTGGTCGTCGGGCCCGGCGCCGGCTCCAAGGAGGCCAAGGCCCGCGAGTTGGGGTTGCCGATTCTCGATGAAGCCGCCTTCGTGCGCCTGCTCGCGACCGGGTCGCCAGACCTGCGCTGATCGTGGGCCGAGCGGGTCGAGTAGCTCAGGCGCGGGGGTGGGGATAGTCCCGCACGTCCTCGTGGACGTCGGACAACGCCGAGCGCGGAATAGTCACCAGCGCTTTACCGTCCGATCGGTCGTAGCTGCCGTGGTATTCCTCGATCCACGGCTGGTAGTCGAACAGCTGGACCTCTACCTCGTCGCCCTTGAACTCCAGGACCTGCACCGGACAGCCGAAGGCGCGACCCACGGTGCGGATCCGCTGGATCGGTTGTAAGCGCTCCGCCGGGACCCACCGGTCGGTGGTGCCGGCGATGAGAGAGGCGTCGCCCTGGGACCGGTGGAGGGCGACCGGCATACCGTCGAGCCTCCCGTACAGACCGTTGCGCGGCGGGAAGTCGCGCGCCGCCGACGGCGATGCGCCCTGACCGACGCCAGTGCCTCGTGATCAACTGGCGATGTAGCCATTTTCCGGCCATTCCTTCGTCTCCCGGTAGCGACGGTAAATGCCGCGCGCCGTCGCGTTGAAGCCGAAGGTGCGTAGCCCTGAAACCGGCTGGGCCGTGAACAACGTCTTGTCGAAGACCAGTGCGTCGTCGGGGCAGTCCCGGTCTTCCCCGAATGAATAGGTGACTTCGTCGTCGGTTTCGAAAAGTTTGGCGAAGAAGCTGGAAATCGCCATCAGGGCTCCAATCCTGCGATCGAATCTTGCCAGTTGAATAGCGATTGCTGAACCGGATCCGACAGTTTCGGACATGTTGGCACGGTCAATCACCCCTGTCCGAGCACGAACTGCAGGATCATGGACGGGGCGAGTTGGCAGGCCTCTCGAACACCTCGGGAGCAGTCCGGCGGCCGGCCACGAACGCCTCTTCGTGCCTTGTCGGGGGGACGCTCGAGTTTGCGAAGAGAAAAGTGCCGTCACGGGCAACGATGATCGAAGCGCCGCCGCGCACTGGCTGGAAGAACCTATACGCATCAGCGTCGTCAAGGAACCGATGTTCGACGGGCAGGTCAGAATTCACGCAGGATAGGTATTTCCGGGCGATCTGTTGCGCCCTGTCGAAGAACTCCGAAGCTTCAACTGTCATTTCGTCGTGATCCCCGCATCCCAGTTCCTTACGGTGCCCGGGTCAACTCCGAGCCAAGGGCTGATCTCCCCGGTTTGACCGTCGACTGCCCACACCTTGTCGCCGACGTAGTATGCATTGTACCAATGGCCGCCGCCAGCTTCCCAATCGACTCCAATCACGGCGTGCGACCCGGGGCCACCTTTGACGAGCATCTGCTCGATCTCGGCTGGCGACATCATAACCTGCTTAACACCTGTTGCATCCTGCATCTCAGGAGTCGTGTATGTTCCCTGGCCAACAGCAACGTCCGGGGTTCCCTCGAACTTGTTGAAGACGGACTCGGCGCACTTTCCGCAGTTCACGGAATATGGATCATCAAACTCGCCTGTGTAGTTTGGGTTGACATCTTTGATCCAGGTCCCAACCTCTGTGGCGGTCTGACCCGGATCCGCGAGTAGTGGTTGGGTGAGCGGCGTGTGAGATGACGAAGGTGCCCGTCTGGCTTGGAGAATCGAGGTTGTTTAGGCCTTGGATCGTCCGGTCCGGCGACCAGGGCGTTGGCGCTCACTGCGGACCGAGCGTTGTGGAGTAGTCGCGGCGGGTGGCCCGATACGTGCGTTGGGCCTGCGGGTCGGCGGCCTCGTAGTTGGCGGCCATCGTGCGCAGGTTGCGCGATAGAGCGTCGAGTTCCTCGGCGAGATGGCCGATCGCCACCATCGCCCCGCCGCAGACCAGGCCGACCGGCAGGGCGATCGGGGAGCGCAACACCCCGAAAGCGCTGCCGTCGATGGTGGTCTCGGCGGCCGAGGCGCCCTCGTGGACGCCTGAGGCGCACTGAGCAACACGACCGCTGTGCTCGCCCAATGCTTGGGCGTCGATGCTGTAGGTCACGCTGATCCGAGGACCTGCCCGGGCCGCGCGACAAACGGGTTCTTCGGCTCCAGGCCCGGTGTCACCCCGAAGCGCTTGCTGAGATCGGCCACCATGAGCTGGGTCACCTCGCCCTCGCGGCCGAACTCCGCCGCGGCTGACCGCCCGGTCTCGTCGGCGACCGCCTGCTTGGCCGCCGTGATAGCTGCCAGGATCGCGCCGGACAAGGCGGCCGGGCCGCTGTCCAGGCCGCGTCGGTGAGCTGCTCGATGCGTCCGGCCCAGGCCCTCATCTGCTCGGAGTGTGCCTGAGCCGCCCTGACCTGGTCCTCGATCCTGCGGGTCATTCCTTCGACATCCATGACGTCGCCCCTACCACGGTGGACCGCAGAACGATGTGCAGATCTTCTTGCCGGGTCCCCGGGCATCGCCTGGAAAAACCGATGACCGGCTCGACCCGGTCATCCTGACACACCGGCTCCGGTATGCCGGTCCGACGGTCGGGGACCGTCCGGTCCGACCGCCCCGGCCGACCTCGGGTCACCTCGCCGAGTCGCGGTGTGACCCACCGGGCGCGCCCATAGGATGGCGCTATGTCCTCACTCTCTCGGGCGGATGTGGCGCATTTGGCGGCGCTGGCTCGTATCGACTTGTCCGAGGCCGAGCTCGACCGGATGTTGGGTGAGCTGACGGTCATTCTCGACGCGGTCGCAACGGTCCAGCAGGCGCCCACCGAAGGTGTCGAACCGATGAGTCATCCGATGCCGTTGACCAATGTCACCCGGCCCGACGAGGTCGTCCCCGGCCTGACCGCGCAGCAGGCGCTCTCCGGCGCACCGGAGGCCGAGTCCCAACGCTTCTCCGTCCCCCGGATCCTCGACGAGGACTGACGGACTCGTGTCGGCAGCCACCCACCGTCCCGGCCGCACGGCATACTCCACCGTTCTGCCCCTGGAACCACCCCAGGAACCATCCCCTGGAACCAACCGAAGGTCGCATCTGTGAACCACCTCACCCGGGCCAGCGCCGCCGAACTCGCCGACGCCCTCGGCCGCAAGGAAGTCAGTTCGGTCGAGGTGGTGCAGGCCCATCTCGACCGAATCGAGGCCGTCGACCACGCGGTCCACTCCTACCTGCACGTCGACGCCGAGGGTGCGCTCGCGACCGCTCGCGCCGTCGACGACGCGCGCGCCGCCGGCGACACCGACCTGCACGTCATGGCCGGCGTGCCGATCGCCGTCAAGGACGTCATGACGACCAAGGGGCTGCCGACGACGTGCGGCTCCAGGATCCTGGCCGGCTGGGTGCCGCCCTACGACTCGACCGTGGTCGCCAAGATCCGCGCGGCAGGGATGCCGATCCTCGGCAAGACCAATCTCGACGAGTTCGCCATGGGCTCATCGACCGAACACTCCGGCTACGGCCCGAGCCACAACCCCTGGGACCTCGACCGGATCCCCGGCGGCTCCGGCGGTGGCTCATCCTCTGTCCTTGCCTCCTTCCAGGCGCCGCTGGCCACCGGCACCGACACCGGCGGCTCGATCCGCCAGCCGGCGGCCGTCACCGGCACGGTCGGCACCAAGCCGACCTACGGCGGCGTGTCTCGCTATGGCCTGGTGGCCCTGGCCAGCAGTCTCGACCAGGCCGGACCCTGCGCCCGCACCGTGCTCGACACGGCCCTGCTGCACGCGGTGATGGGCGGCTACGACCCCAAGGACTCCACCTCGATCCACGCCCCGGTGCCGCCGGTGGTGCGGGCTGCTCAGCGCGCTGATGTCACCGGCATGCGCATCGGGGTCGTCAAGCAGCTCACCGGCGCGGGCTATCAGGCCGGGGTGCAGCAGCGCTTCGACGAGGCGGTGGCGCTGCTCGTCGACGCCGGGGCGAGTGTCGTCGAGGTCGACTGCCCAAACTTCGACTACGCCCTCGCGGCCTACTACCTCATCCTGCCCAGCGAGGCATCGTCCAACCTGGCCAAGTTCGATGCGATGCGCTATGGCAGCCGGGTGCTGCCCGAGGGCATCGACGCCCCCAGCGCCGAGCAGGTGATGGCCGCATCCCGCGACGCCGGCTTCGGCGACGAGGTCAAGCGCCGCATCATCCTGGGCACCTACGCCCTGTCCTCGGGCTACTACGACGCCTACTACGGCCAGGCCCAAAAGGTCCGCCGGCTGATCGCCCAGGATTTTGAGCGCGCCTTCGGTGTCGCCGACGTTCTGGTCTCGCCGACCGCTCCGACGACGGCTTTCCGGATCGGCGAGAAGCTCGATGACCCCATGGCGATGTATCTCAACGATGTCGCCACCATCCCGGCCAACCTCGCGGGGCTGCCGGGCATGTCGGTGCCCAGCGGGTTGGCTCCCGAGGACGGTCTGCCGACGGGGCTGCAGATCCTCGCCCCAGCGATGGCCGATGATCGCCTGTATGCCGTGGGAGCGACGCTCGAGCGCGCGCTCGTCGCCCGCTGGGGCGGGCACCTGCTGGCGCAGGCCCCGGCCTTGCCGAGGAAGGAGGCCTGACATGGCCGATACCCAGACCACCGACGCGGTGCGCAGCTACGAGGACACCGTCACGGCATACGATCCGGTGCTCGGGCTGGAAGTCCACGTCGAGCTCGGCACTGCGACCAAGATGTTCTGCGGGTGCCCGACCGAGTTCGGTGCCGAGCCCAACACCCAGGTCTGCCCGGTGTGCCTCGGCCTGCCCGGCGCGCTGCCGGTCGTCAACGCGGTGGGCGTCGAGTCGGCGATCCGGATCGGCCTCGCGCTCAACTGCCAGATCGCGACGTGGTGCCGGTTCGCGCGGAAGAACTACTTCTACCCGGACATGCCGAAGAACTTCCAGACCAGCCAGTACGACGAGCCGATCGCCTTCAACGGCTGGCTGGACGTGCAACTCGACGACGGTTCGACCTACCGGGTGCCGATCGAGCGGGCCCATATGGAGGAAGACACCGGCAAGTCCACCCACGTCGGCGGGTCGACGGGCCGCATCCACGGCGCGGACTACTCGCTGGTGGACTACAACCGCGCCGGCATCCCGCTCATCGAGATCGTCACCAAGCCGATGGTCGGCCTGGGGGAGCGGGCGCCCGAGATCGCCAAGGCCTATGTTGCGACACTGCGCGACCTGCTGCGAGCGCTCGGGGTGTCCGACGTCAAGATGGAGCAGGGCTCGCTGCGCTGCGACGCCAATGTCTCGCTGCGGCCGAAGGTCGGCGACGACCCGGGCGCGCCGGAGCAGCTCGAGGTCAGGTTGGGCACGCGCACCGAGACCAAGAACGTCAACTCGCTGCGCTCGGTCGAGCGGGCGGTGCGCTACGAGATGACCCGGCACGCCGCGGTGCTCTCCGACGGCGGCTCCATCGTCCAGGAGACTCGCCACTGGCACGAGGACACCGGCATCACGACCTCGGGGAGGGTCAAGTCCGATGCCGAGGACTACCGCTACTTCCCCGAGCCTGACCTCGTGCCGATCGCACCCGATCCGGCCTGGGTCGAGCAGCTGCGCGCGACCCTGCCCGAGCCGCCCGCCCAGCGCCGGCGGCGGCTGCAGGAGGCGTGGGGCTTCTCCGATCTGGAGATGCGCGACGTCGTCAACGCCGGCGCCGTCGAGCTCATCGAGGCCACCGTGGCAGCCGGTGCGACTCCCGCCGGGGCCCGCAAATGGTGGGGCGGCGACCTGGCCCGGCAGGCGAATGCCGCTGGCGTCGAGTTGGCCGACATGGGGGCCACCCCGGCAGCCATTGCCGAGCTCGATGGGCTCGTGCAGGCTGGTCGGCTCAACGACGCGCTCGCGCGTCAGGTGCTCGAGGGGGTGCTGGCCGGCGAGGGTATGCCGTCCGCGGTCGCCGATGCCCGGGGCTTGGTGCTCGTCCAGGACGATGCCGCGCTGGGGGCCGCAGTCGACGACGTGCTCGCCGCCAACCCTGAGGTCGTCGACAGGATCCGCGGTGGCAAGGTGCAGGCCGTGGGCGCACTCATCGGTCAGGTCATGAAGGCCATGCAGGGCAAGGCCGACGCCGCTCGCGTCCGCGAACTCGTCCTAGAGAAGGTCGGCCAGGACTGATCTGCGCCCACTCGGTGGCCCGCGCTGCCCGAGCGCGATGAAGGGGCGTCCCGGTGGGGACGCCCCTTCATCGTGCGGTCTGGGGCCAGATCAGCGCCGGCCGCCGCCGAGCAGGCCGCCGAGCACGTCGGTGATGATGCTGCCGGCGTTCGGGGCGCTGGAGCGTGAGGACCCGCCCGCCTGGCTGGCTGCGCCGCCGAGCACCTGGCCGAGGATGTCGCCCAGGATGCCCCCCATCGGGTCGCTCGCCGAACCGCCCGATCCGCCTTGGTCCTGTGGGTATCCCTGGTCGGCCGGGCTGCTGCCGTCGGTCGGGATGAGCGGGCCGGAGGGCTGCTCCTGCTGGTAGGAGCCACCGCCCGAACGGGTCGAGGTGGACGGGCTCGCACCACCGCCGAGCACCTGGCCGAGGATGTCGCCGAGGCCGCCGGACTGCTGCAGCTTCTTGGACAGGTAGGCCAGCACGATGGGAGCGAGGATCGGCAGCAGCTTGCTGATCAGCGAGGAGCCGCCCCGGCCGGACACCCCGCCGAGTTGCTGGATGACCTGGTCGGTGTTGTCGCCGAAGATGTTGGCGACGATCTTCTGGCCGTCGGCCGTGTCGATGCCGCCGAGGTCGGCGACGTCGTCACCGAACAGGCTGCCGTCGTGTTGCTGCAGCGCCTGCCCGAGCGACAAGGCGCCCGCCGGGTCGGCCACGTTGGCCTGCAAGCCACCCAGCAGTGCGGGCAGGGCAGCGCGGGTGGCCTCCTGCGCCTGCGCTTCGTCAACGCCGAGCTGCTCGGCGAGCTGCTCGATGGGAATCTGGGCGAGGAGTTGGTCGATCTCGGACATTGGGTTGCGGTCCCTCCCTGGTGCGGCTCCGACGGCCGCCGTGCGATCAGCCTAACGACCGACCTGTCGGACGTGCTCCCAGCGCGCGAGGGTCGACCCGCGACCGTCTGGCAGGTTACCGTCAGGGATGCGGATTGCCACGGTCCCGGATGCCGAATGGATCGAGCGGGTCGGACCTGTCGCAGGCGTCGAGATGCGCTCCTGGGACATGAGCACACCGCTGCCTGACCCTGAGATCGGGTATGCCGTGCACCCCTACCTCACGCCCGCGGCCCGGGTTGCCGCGGCTGGGGCACTGCCCGGTGAGCGAGTGGTGCAACTGCTCACCGCCGGCTACGACGCCCACCTGCCGCATCGTCCCGAGACAGTGACCCTCTGCAATGCCGCGGGCGTCCACGACGCCGCAACCGCCGAGCAGGCGGTGACTCTCATGCTCGCGGCGCTGCGCGGCATACCGGAGTTTGTGCATGCGCAGCAGCAGGCCACCTGGCTCCCGATCCGGATGTGGTCGGGGCTGGCCGACAAACGGGTGCTCATCGTCGGCTACGGCCGGATCGGCCGGGCGATTGCGGCCCGGCTGACACCTTTCGAAGTGTCGCTCACCGCCGTCGCGAGCAGAGCGCGGGTGGGCGACCACCTCGTGCCACACGTGCACGGGATGGCCGAGTTGCCGCGGTTGTTGCCGCACGCCGACGTCGTCGTGCTCGTCGTGCCGCTGCTGCCGACCACCAGAGGCTTGGTCGACGCGGACTTCCTCGCCGCGATGCCGGCGGGTTCCTTGCTCGTCAACGTCGCGCGCGGACCGGTGGTCGACACCGAGGCGCTGCTGGCTGCCACCCGCACGGGTCGTCTCTTCGCTGCGCTGGACGTCACCGACCCCGAACCGCTCCCGGACGGGCACCCGCTCTTCGGCGCAGCCGGGGTGCTCGTCAGTCCCCATGTGGGCGGAGCGACCCGGGCCTTCTTCCCACGGGCCGCGGCCCTGATCCGCTCGCAACTGCAGCGGTATGCCGTGGGGCAGATGCCGTTGCACATCGTCGCCGGACCGCGCGTGGACTCCTGACCCCAGTTGCCGGTCTGTGCCGGGCGCTATTTCTGTTCGTGGAAGTGGACGGTCTTGGCCCGTCGGGTGTCGAGGCCGCGCGGGTTGTCGGGGCTAACGGTGGTGGTGTGGTGTCGGTGGTGGGGGTTGTGGATCAGCCGGTGGTGGTATCCACATAACGGGATGGCTTGATCAAGGTCGGTGAGCCCGCCTTTCGACCAAGGCTGCTGGTGGTGCAACTCTGACCACGCAAACGGCCGGTCACACCCATCCGCAGCGCACGTGTCGTAGATGAGGGCGAGGGCGGTGCGTTGCGGGTCGCTGAAGAACCGGTGGTGTCGGCCGAGGTCGAGGACCTGTCCGGGTCCGCCGAGGACTGCGGGGAGGATCCCGGCTTGGCAGGCGATCCGCCGGGCGGCACTGGCCGAGATCAACGTGCCGGTGTCGGTGCTGGCGGCACCACCGCTGGGGGTCATCTCCAACAGCGTCCCGGTGCTCTCCCGGACCGAGGCTTGGATCTGTGCGGTGCGGGCGGCGCCGATGGCTTGTTCGATGGTCATCGTGACGATCACGGTGGCGGCGACTTTGCCGGTGAGTCGTTCGGTGTCGAGGTGTTCGATCAACTCGGTCAGGGCACGTCCGCGGCGGTGAGCCCAGTCGATATCGGCCCAATCGGCATTCCGACCCACCCCCCGCCCCGACCCGCGCCGAGCCCGAACGCGGCACCCGTGGGCGCCAGGACGTTGCTCGAAGGGGCCCCGTGGTGTTGCCAGTGACGTTGCGGGTGGGGGGGCGTGTAGGTCGGCCGCGACCGACCCGTCGCCCAAGTCACCGGCAGCGATCTGTCCGTCAGCTAATGCTGCTTCGGCGGCTTGGCGGAGGTGATCACGCCGGGGTGCGGTCATTGACTGCAGCACTTTGCCCAGCATCCGCGCGGTGAACGTCGGCAACAACGCCTGCAGTCGCGTGGTCCCATCCCCCAGGTCCTGCATGGTGACCGTCGCCAACCGATACGCCCGACACTCCTGATCCACCAACTGCGCTTCGACATGCTCAGCCACCTCAGCAGCAGACCGTTCCGCGTCGGCGAGGGCGAACTTCGCCGCCCGAAACAACCGGCCCGGGTTCAATTGCTGCGCCTTCTGAACCAGGGACGTCTCGACCTTGGCCCGCTCCACATCAGTCAACGTCTCCGGGAGTTTGTCCATCGTCGCAGCGATAATCCCCACACTCCGACCAGAGACGTCACCGGCGTCGAACGCCGCCCGGGTCACCGCCAACCCCTCACCATCCAGAGCGGTGGCCAACTGCACCTTCCGCGCTGCATCAGCCCCACCACTACGGGTCGCTGACGCGACCCACGCGGAGGTTGAGGAATGCCCGGTCCGGCGATGGACCTGCTGCCGGTCAGCCCGAGCCACCAACGCCAACCGCAGGGCTTCCACCCGACGGGCGATCCGCTCCACCTCACCAATATCCGCAGCACCCACGACCACGGCAGCGTCCGGGTCAGCCAACCGGGCATGCACCTGGTCCACCAGTGCATGCAGCACCCCCGTCGGCACCCCCACCACCACAGCCGACCCATGCGAAGGCGACCCACCCCGCGACACCGCACCGAACGGCATACCGCCGCCTGGCTGCGAGTCCAACGAAGTGATCGTCATAGCACGAGTGTACTACGACAGGTGTGCTATCGGCAAGCAAAATAGCCATGTATCGCAATACTGTTTCCGCGTCACTGGCCCAACGGGTTCGGACCGAGAATCCGTCGGTCGCACCCGGGCCGCTGGCGCGGTGCGGCGCTAGAGGGGAGGATCGGCCCATGAGCGAGCCCTCCCGCCGATTGCTGCTGCTGCGTCACTCCAAGGCCGAACACGTCTTCGGCAAGGCCGACCACGAGCGTGAGCTCACCGACCGGGGGCATGCCGACGCTCGCGCGATCGGGGAGTGGCTCGCGGCCCAGGGCATCGAGCCCGACCTCGTCATCTGCTCGACGGCGACCCGGACCCGCCAGACCTGGGACTCGGCCCAGGAGGGCGGTGCACGCGGCGACTCCACAGAGTTCGACAAGGCGATCTACCACGGCGGGGTGCGTGCGGTGGTGACTGCGGTCCAGGAGGTCGACCCGGCGCTGACGACGGTGCTGGTCGTGGGGCACGAGCCGACCATGTCGGCAACGACCGAGATCCTCACCGAAGGGGCCGGCGCCGCCGATGCCTTGGCTGCCTTCGATCGCGGGTTCCCCACCTCGGGGCTGGCCGTGTTGGCCGTGGACGGCCCGTGGGAGCAACTCGCCCAGGGCGGCGCCGCATTGCAGGAGTTTGTCGTCGGCCGCGGCTGATAGGCGCGGAAGCAAGGGCAGGTGGGTTCCGCTCCGACGACGACAACCGGTCCGGCCTACCCCTGCTCGCGCGGTTCGGTGACCGCGCTCGGGCCCGCGGCCTCCTCACGCGCCGGAGTGCGGACGGCTGGGCCGCCCGGCCGGGTCGCGGCTAGCCTGGGGGAGCCCGCGCGCGGCATACCGTCGCGCGCCCGAGACGCCCCGCGAGGTCGACATGCCACAGCTGCGTTCCCGCACCACGACACACGGTCGCAACATGGCCGGGGCGCGGGCCTTGTGGCGGGCGACCGGTCTGGTCGAGTCCGATTTCGGCAAGCCCATCGTCGCGATCGCCAACAGCTACACCCAGTTCGTGCCCGGACACGTGCACCTCAAGGACATGGGCGACCTCGTCGCCGGCGCGGTCCGTGAGGCCGGCGGGGTGGCCCGTGAGTTCAACACGATCGCGGTCGACGACGGCATCGCCATGGGCCACGGCGGGATGCTCTACTCCCTGCCCAGCCGCGAGTTGATCGCCGACTCGGTGGAATACATGGTCAACGCCCACGCCGCTGATGCGTTGGTGTGCATCAGCAACTGCGACAAGATCACCCCCGGCATGCTCCTGGCCGCGCTGCGGCTCAACATTCCGGCCGTCTTCGTCTCCGGCGGGCCTATGGAAGCGGGCACGGCGGTCATCGGCGAGGACGGCACGGCGAGCACCCGCCTCGACCTCATCGACGCGATGACCAAGGCGGTCGACGACTCGGTCAGCGATGCCGACATCCAGACCATCGAACGCTCGGCCTGCCCGACCTGCGGCTCGTGCTCGGGCATGTTCACCGCCAACTCGATGAACTGCCTGCTGGAGGTCATCGGCCTGGCCCTGCCCGGCAACGGCTCCACGCTGGCCACCGCGGCTGCCCGTCGCGACCTGTTCCTCGCGGCGGGTCGCCTTGTCGTCGAGCTCTGCACGCGCTGGTATGCCGTGGACGGCACCGAGGGCGGTGACGCGTCCGTGCTGCCCCGCTCCATCGTCACGCGGGAGGCGCTGGCCAACGCGATGCGGGTCGACATCGCGATGGGCGGCTCGACCAACACGATCCTGCACCTGCTCGCGGCGGCCCAGGAAGCCGGCGTCGACTTCGACCAGGACGACATCGACGCGCTCTCGCGGGTGACGCCCTGCCTGGTCAAGGTGGCGCCCAACACCAACCGCTATTACATGGAAGATGTCCACCGGGCTGGCGGCATCGTCGCGATCATGGGCGAGCTCGACCGGGCGGGCATGCTCGACCCCGGCGTCCACGCCGTGCACTCGCCCAGCCTGCGCGCGTGGCTGGACGCGTGGGACATCCGCGGTGGGGAGTGCAGCGACACGGCATACGAGCTCTTCTTCGCCGCGCCGGGAGGCGTGCGCACGACCCAGGCCTTCTCCTCGACCAACCGTTGGGCCTCGCTCGACCTCGACGCGGCGCAAGGGTGCATCCGCGACGTCGAGCATGCCTACACGCGCGATGGCGGTCTGGCCGTGCTCAAGGGCAACCTCGCGCCGGACGGGTGCATCGTCAAGACTGCGGGCGTGCCCGAGCACCAGTGGGTCTTCCGTGGGCCGGCCCGGGTCGCCGAGTCGCAGGAACAGGCCGTCGACATGATCCTCGCCGGGCGGATCGAGGCGGGCGACGTTGTGGTCGTGCGCTATGAAGGCCCGAAGGGCGGCCCGGGGATGCAGGAGATGCTCTATCCGACGTCCTACCTCAAGGGTGTCGGCCTGGGGCCGAAGTGCGCCCTGATCACTGATGGGCGCTTCTCAGGCGGATCCTCCGGCCTGTCGGTCGGGCACGTCTCGCCCGAGGCTGCCTCCGGCGGCACCATCGGCCTGGTCCGCGACGGCGACATGATCTCGTTCTCCATCCCGGAGCGCGCAGTGCACCTCGAGGTCAGCGACGAGGAATTGGCGTTGCGGCGAGCCCAGCAGGATGCACAGGGCTGGGTGCCGGTCGACCGGCACCGCGAGGTCTCGGCGGCGCTGCGGATCTTCGCTCTCTTCGCACAGTCGGCCGACAAGGGCGCGGCCCGCAAGGTCCCGTCATAGGCCCGGACTCCGGGCGCGAGCCTCGCTCGGCGACGACTCGCCGAGCGCCCGATGGGCGAGCGTGATTGCATGGTGGAGTGACCGATGCCCTCGTGCTCGACCAGATCACCAAGTCCTTCGGGGCCAAGCGGGCCGTCGACGCCCTGAGCCTGGCCGTGCCGCGCGGCAGCCTCTTCGGCCTGGTCGGCCCCAACGGTGCCGGCAAGACCACGACACTGTCGATTGCCACCGGGCTGTTGCGGCCCGACTACGGCAGGGTGCTCGTCGGCGGAGTCGACGTGTGGGCCGATCCGCCGGCGGCCAAGGCCCTCATGGGTGTGCTGCCGGATGGGTTGCGACTGTTCGATCGGCTGAGCGGACGCGAGTTGTTGCGCTATGTCGGGTTGCTGCGCCGCGTGCCGCCCGCCGACATCGAGACGCGCTCGCGAGAGTTGCTCGACGCGCTGGGGCTGACCGGCGACGCCGACAACCTCGTCGTCGACTACTCCAGCGGGATGACCAAGAAGATCGGCCTGGCCTGCGCCCTCATCCACGCTCCCGCTCTGCTCGTGCTCGACGAGCCCTTCGAGGCGGTCGATCCACTCTCGGGAGAGGTGATCCGGGGGATCCTCCGGCGGTTCGTCGCCGGAGGGGGAACGGTGATCTTCTCGAGTCACGTCATGGAACTGGTCGAGCAGTTGTGTGACCACTTGGCCGTCGTCGCCCAGGGCCGGGTCGTCGCCGCCGGGAGCCTGGATGCGGTGCGCGCGGGGGAGAGCCTCCAGCGCCGCTTCCTTGACCTGTTGGGCGTGGCCGTGCCCAGCGAGGGGGTGCTCACGTGGTTGCAGTCCTCGTCGGACTCAAACTGAGGCTGCTGCGCAACTCGCTGCGCCAGAGTGCCTGGCGGGTCGTCGGGTTAGTGCTCGCCACGGCATACGGGCTGTTCCTCGTGGGACTGGCCGTCGCCGGGATGGTCGCGCTGCGCTTCACGGGCGTGGCCGTGGGACCGGATGTCGTCGTGATCGGCCTCACCGCACTGACCGTCGGCTGGACCCTCATGCCACTGCTCACCTCGGGGATGGACGACACCCTTGATCCCGGCCGGTTCGCGCTGCTGCCCTTGCGGGCTGGTGAGGTGCTCCCGGGTCTGGTCGTCGCGAGTCTCGTCGGCGTGCCGGGCCTGGCAACAGTGCTCGTGGCGCTCGCGTCCGTCGTCTTCTGGGCCACCCGGGTGCTGCCGGCTCTCGCGGGCGCGGCAGGCGCAGTCCTCGGGGTGCTCACCTGCGTGGTGCTCGCCCGAGTGGTGACGACCTCGCTGGGGGCGCTGCTGGGCGGGCGGCGGTTCCGCGACAGTGCGGCAGGAATCGTCGCGGTGCTCGCGAGCCTGTCGGGCATCACCCTGGGGATGGGCCTGGAGGCGGTCCGCCGCACGCCGAACGCTGCGGAGTTGGTCGGCTCGCTCGCCGCCCTGGCCGGGTGGACGCCGTTCGGCTGGGCCTGGGCGATTCCCGCGGATGCCGCCGACGGGCGGTGGGGTCCGGCAGCAGCCAAGCTCGTCCTTGCGGTCGTTCTGCTGGTCGGTCTGCTGCGCGCGTGGCAGACGCTGCTGGACCGGCGGCTGAGCAGCCCCATCGAGGCCCGCGGCGGAGGCGAACGGGTCGGCCAGAGTGGCTGGATCGACCGCCTGACCGGGTCGTCCACCGCGGGTGCCGTTGCCGGGCGGTGTCTGCGTTACTGGCGCCGCGACCCGCGCTACGTCACGTCGGTCGTGATGTTCCTCATCATGCCGATCGTCCTGGTCGTGTCGATGCAACTACAGCGCCATTCGGGCAGGGGTCTCGGGCCGGTGCCGTGGGAGTTCCTCGGGCCGTTCTCGCTGGCCATGCTCGTGGGCCTGTCGACCTGTCAGGACCTGGCCTACGACGGCACGGCGATGTGGACCCATCTCACCAGCAGCGTGCCGGGGCGAGCCGACCGGCTGGGTCGGCTCATCGCGCTGGGGGTCGTCGTGGGGCCGCTGTTCGTCGTCCTGCAGGTCGCCGCGGCAGCCCTCTCCGGGCGGTGGGATCTCGTGCTGCCCTCGACGGCGGTCGGGCTGGCCGCCGCCCTCGGAGGCGCGGGAGTCGCCTCGTGGGTTGGCGCCATCCTGCAAAGCCCGACCGCGCCTGCCGGGGCCAACCCGTTCCGCACGAGCAACGGCGGTGGCCTGCAGGCGGTCATCGCCACGATGGTCACCCTCGCGGCTTCGGGGATATTCGCGGCGCCCGTTGTCATCTTGGCGTGGATCGGGCTCGACCAGCCCTGGGCGGCCGTCGCGGCTCCCGTCGTGGGGCTGGGGATCGGTCTGGGCTCGGTGGCGCTGGGCACCCGCCTCGGCGGCTCCCATCTCGACGGCCACTGGCCTGAGGTCCTGAAGAATGTCAGCGAGAAGCACGCCTGAGGTGGCGTGATCGGGTCGCCTGATCCGGCCTTCGATCAGCTCGGGCGCGAGAGCCGGTCGAGGAACGCCAGCAGCATGGCCTCCCGGAGGGCCGGCGTCGCGAGGTCGAGCAAGGCGTTGACCGGAGCCATCCGCTCGGGCAGCGCCAACGATCCGTCGTCGCCAGCCAGCCCGGCCATGGTCAGCAGCCCGTCGAAGTCGCTGTCGGACAGGGAAGCCGAGTCGAGCGCTGCGATGGCGCCCGCCAACCCGGCATCGACGGGGACCGCGCCGGCGGCGCGCGCCGTCTCGACCGATTCGCCGAGGTCGGCGAGGAAGTCGGGCACTGAGGGGGCCGTCGCCGCCGACAGGGTGAGGTGCAGCGTCGCCGGCATCCCGCGGAAGGCCAGCTGCGGTTGGACGTACCACCCGCGGGCCAGCATCTCGTCGGCGATAGTGAAGACATCGCACGAGCCATCGCTGGCCAGGGCAAGCAGGGTCGAGTCGGGCTCCACGACGACCCGCAGACCCGGTATGCCGTCCACGCCCCGAGCGATGGCGAGGGTCGCCTCACGCGCGGTGCGGGCCAGCACGGCATACTGCTGGCTCCCGATCGCCCGGGTGACTGCCCACGCTGCTGCGAGCGGGCCGCCGGACTTGGTCGACTGCATCGTCGAGTTGAGCATGGTGTAGCCGGGCCAGGCCGCCGATGCGAAGAAGTGGCCGCGCCGGAGCGTCGAATCCCGGTGCAGCAGAAGGGAAATCCCCTTCGGGGTGTAGGCATACTTGTGCAGGTCGACGCTGATGCTCGTCACGCCGGGCACGGTGAAGTCCCACGGCGGGCCGGCATCGAGGTGCGGCAGGACCCAGCCGCCGATGCACGCGTCGACATGGCAGCGGATGCCCCGATCGGCGGCCAGAGCACCCAGCTCGGTGACCGGGTCGAGGACCCCGTGGGCGTAGGACGGCGCCGACCCGACCACGAGCACGGTGTCGTCGCGGACCGCCGCGGCCATCGCCTCGGGGTCGGCGCGGAAGGTCTCGGGATCGACGTCGACGAACACAGGCTCGACGCCGAAGTAGTGCGCCGCCTTGTGGAAGGCCGAGTGCGCGGTGGTCGGCAGCACCATCGACGAGCCGCCCGGGGAGGCGCCCGCACCGTCGCGGGCAGCGAGCACGGCGAGCAGGACGGACTCGGTGCCGCCGGACGTCACGGAACCGGCGAATACCGGCGGAGCATTCAGGAGCGCGCCGGCCATGCCGACGAGGTCGTTCTCCATCGCCAGCAGCGACGGAAAGGCGGTCGGGTCGAGGCCGTTGGAGTCGGCGAACATCGTCAGGGCAGTCCGCCCGATGGCGTCCGCATCGGCCAGCCCGGAGTCGTAGACATAGGCGAGGGTGCGCCCGCCGTGGCTGGGCAGGTCCCGCGCCTGCAAGGCTTGCAGCTGGGCGTGGATCTCGTCCGGGGTCATCGATCCTCCTGTGCGACAGAGCTTTCCACGGCGGCGGCATCCAAGCGATATCGCAGCAGGAACAGCAGCGAGACGGCCACGAGCAGCGCCGGCAGCACCGAGAAGCCGAGGCCCATCGCGGTCAGGGCCGACTCCGGTTGGTGAGCCAGCCCGTCGGTCGAGGAGACATAGCCCCCCGCAGCGAGCACACCGGCATACGCGAAGGGGCCCAGCGCCATGCCGAAGGTCTCCGCAGCAGTCCACACCCCGGTGTAGACGCCGGTGCGGTTCTCTCCGGTGCGGGCTGCATCCACGGCCGCGACGTCCGGGAGCATCGCGAGCGGGAACATCTGGGTGCCGGCATACCCGACGCCGACGACCGCCACGGCGGCGGCGAGCGTGGTGCTGCCCAGCTGCATGCCGAGCAGGGTTGCCAGCGCTCCACCTCCGAGCGCGAGCGATGCGATGAGAAAGCCGGTGCGCTTGCCGACCCGGTGCCCCACGCGCTGCCAGAGGGGGGTGACGACCAGCGCGGGCGCCACGAAGCAGACGAAGAGGATGCTCGACAGGCCGGGCGAGCCCATCCGAGCCCGGGCGACGTAATCCACGCCGGCGAGCATCGCAGCGGTGGCCAGGGCTTGGAGCACATAGGCCATGAGCAGGGTGCGGAAATCCTTGGCGCGGGCCACAATTCGCAGTTGCTCGCCGAGACTGGCGGTCGAGGCTGCGACGTCACGCATCGGGGCCGCCCGGGTGCCCCACCAGGCGCCGAGTGCCCCGAGCGCGATGAGCAGGCCGACGAACATGCCTACCCCTCGATATCCCCACTCCGGGCCGAGCGCGTCGCGAACCATCGGCGACAGGCCGCCGGAGACGAGGATCGCGAGCGCGAGGATCGCAACCCGCCAGGACATCAGCCGGGTGCGCTCGTCGTAGTCGTCGGTGAGTTCGGCAGGCATCGCGACGTAGGGCACCTGGAAGAACGCGTATGCCGTCGCGCAGGCCAGGAAGAGCACAACCACCCAGGCGGCACCCAGGCCGGTGGGGGAGGTGGGGCCCATGAACAGCAGCGCGAACGAGATCGCGAGCGCGAGGCCAGCGCGCAGCAGGAAGGGTCGGCGGCGCCCGCCCGGGTTGGTGGAGCGATCCGAGATCCGCCCGGCGATCGGATTGAGGATGACGTCCCAGGCCTTGGGCAGAAAGACGACCAAGCCCGCCAGGCCAGCGGCCACGCCGAGTCGATCGGTGAGGTAGGGCAGCAGGAGCAAGCCCGGCACGGTGCCGAACGAACCGGTCGCCACCCCGCCGAGGGCATACCCACGTCGCACGGAGCCCGGCAGTTGGGTGGTCACCATGACCGGACGATAGCGGCCCGGCATCCGTCGTGGCGCAGGTCACCCGACCGGATGGTGAGACCAGTCCGTCTCACGGTTGACACGGCATACGGGTGCGGGCGACGGTTGACCCGTGGCACAGGTCCTCGTAGTTTCCAGGCGCGTCTGACGCATCCCGTCGACGCGCGCCCTTCTGTCCCCTCGGGACCGGAGGGCTTTTTTGTGGAACCGCACGAGACCGACCGCCATACCGCAGTGATCCGCACCGAACGAGAAGTGGTGACCATCGTGACCGACAGCCCGACGCCGACCAAGGCGTCCCCGGCCAGCCTCGCCCACGCGCGTCCGCGCCCCGGCGCACCAGCGGCATCTGCGCAGCCCGCGCAACCGTCCGCTGGGTCCGTTGCGCAGGCGCCCGTCGCGCCGCAACACGTGACCGGTGCCCAGTCGTTGGTCCTCTCGCTCGAGGCGATGGGAGTCGACACGGTCTTCGGCATCCCCGGCGGGGCGATCCTGCCGGCCTACGACCCGCTGATGGACTCCACCTCGGTGCGACACATCCTCGTGCGCCACGAGCAGGGCGCGGGGCACGCGGCCGAGGGGTATGCCGCGGCGACCGGCCGGGTGGGTGTGTGCATGGCCACTTCGGGTCCGGGCGCGACCAACCTCGTCACCCCGATCGCCGACGCCTACATGGACTCGGTGCCGATCGTCGCGATCACCGGCCAGGTGCCGAGCGGCTCGATCGGCACGGATGCCTTCCAGGAGGCCGATATTCGCGGCATCACCATGCCGATCACCAAGCACAACTACCTGGTGACCAACCCCGACGAGATCCCGCGGGCCATCGCCGAGGCCTTCCATATCGCCGGCACCGGCCGCCCCGGCCCGGTCCTCGTCGACATCAGCAAGGATGCCCTCGTCGGGCAGACGACCTTCTCGTGGCCGCCGCAGATCGACCTGCCGGGCTACCGTCCGGTGGCCCGTCCGCACGGCAAGCAGATCCGCGAGGCGGCCCGCCTCATGGCCGCCGCCGAACGGCCGATCTTCTACATCGGCGGTGGGGTCATCCGGGCACGCGCGGCCGACCAACTGCGCGCGCTCGTCGAGCTCACCCAAATCCCGCTCGTCACCACCCTGATGGCCCGCGGCGCGGTGCCGGACAACCACCCGCTGCACCTCGGTATGCCGGGCATGCACGGCTCGGTCGCGGCGGTCACCGGACTGCAGAAGTCCGACCTCATCATCGCCCTCGGCGCACGTTTCGACGACCGGGTCACCGGGCAACTGTCGACCTTCGCGCCGCACGCCAAGGTCATCCACGCCGACATCGACCCGGCCGAGATCTCCAAGAACCGGGTCGCCGACGTGCCGATCGTCGGGGACTGCAAGGACGTCATCACCGACCTCATCGACGCCATCACAGCCGAGCACGCGGCCCACGGCCGGCCGGCATACCAGGCCTGGCAGGAGACCGTCGCCGACTGGAAGGCGACCTACCCCGTCGGCTACACCCCGGCCGAGGAGGGCCTGTCCCCGCAATACGTCATCGAGCGGATCGGCGCTCTCTCCGGGGCCCGAGGCGACCTATGTCGCCGGCGTCGGGCAGCACCAGATGTGGGCCGCCCAGTTCGTGGAGTACTCCCGCCCCAACTCATGGATCAACTCCGGGGGCCTGGGCACGATGGGCTTCTCGGTGCCGGCCGCGATGGGTGCCAAGGTCGCCGAGCCGCACCGCACCGTATGGGCCATTGACGGCGACGGCTGCTTCCAGATGACCAACCAGGAACTCGCGACCTGTGTCATCAACGACATCCCCATCAAGGTCGCCATCATCAACAACTCCAGCCTCGGCATGGTGCGTCAGTGGCAGACGCTGTTTTACAACGAGCGCTACTCCAACACCGACCTGCACACCAGCCACAACTCGGTGCGCATCCCGGATTTCGTCAAGCTCGCCGACGCCTATGGTTGCGCCGGCCTGCGGGTCGAGCAGCCCGGTGACGTGGACGCGGCGATCCAGCAGGCGTTGGCGATCAACGACCGCCCGGTCGTCATCGACTTCGTCGTCCAGCGCGACGCGATGGTGTGGCCGATGGTGCCCGCCGGCGTGAGCAACGACAAGATCCTCATCGCCCGCGGGGGAGCACCCCTGTGGGAGCGGGAAGACTGAGAGAGGCCGCCCCGATGCCCAAGCACACCCTGTCCGTACTCGTCGAGAACAAGCCCGGCGTCCTCGCCCGGATCGCGGCACTGTTCTCCCGCCGTGGCTTCAACATCGACAGCCTCGCCGTCGGCCCGACCGAGCACTCCGATGTCTCGCGGATGACCGTCGTCGTCGATGTCGAGGAGCTACCGCTCGAGCAGGTCACCAAGCAGCTCAACAAGCTCGTCGAGGTCCTCAAGATCGTCGAGCTCGAGCCGCCCTCGTCGGTGCAGCGCCAGATCGTCCTGGTCAAGGTCCGCGCCGACGCCACCAACCGCAGCCACATCGTCGAGACCGCCGAGCTCTTCCGCGGCAAGGTCGTCGACGTGGCCACGGACAGTCTCACCATCGAGATGACCGGCAAGATGGAGAAGGTCCAGGCCATGCTCGCCGTCCTCGAGCCGTTCGGCATCAAGGAACTCGTCCAGTCCGGTGTCGTCGCGGTCGGCCGCGGTCCGCGCTCGATCACCGACCGGGCCCTGCGCAGCGCCTGAGTTCCACCGCCGGGTTGCAGACCCGGCCCGTATGCCGGGTGGTCGCCTCGCGCAGGTGACCACACGGCATACCCTCTGCTGTTGAAGCCCCACGATCCGTCACGAACTACCCCGCGAGAACCCGCAGAAGGAGTGGCCCCTCATGGCCGACATGATCTACGACGACGACGCCGACCTCTCGATCATCCAGGGCAAGAAGGTCGCCGTCATCGGCTACGGGAGCCAGGGGCACGCCCACTCCCTCAATCTGCGTGATTCGGGCGTCGACGTCCGCGTCGGGTTGGCGGAGGGCAGCCCGAGCAAGGCCAAGGCCGAGGCCGAGGGCCTGCGGGTGCTCTCGGTGGCCGACGCGGTCAAGGAGGCCGACCTCGTCGTCATCCTCACCCCCGACCAGGTGCAGCGGCACGTTTACGCCAAGGACATCAAGCCCAACCTGCGCGAGGGCGCGGGGCTGTTGTTCGGCCACGGCTTCAACGTTCGCTTCGGCTACATCACCCCCGAGCCGGGCTCGGACGTCATCATGGTCGCTCCCAAGGGCCCGGGCCACCTCGTGCGCCGGGAATACAACGACGGCCGCGGCGTGCCGGTGCTCGTCTGCGTCGAGCAGGACGCCTCCGGCCAGGCCTGGAACGTCGCCAAGTCCTACGCAAAGGCCATCGGCGGGCTGCGTGCCGGCGGCATCACGACGACCTTCACCGAGGAGTGCGAGACCGACCTGTTCGGCGAGCAGTCGGTGCTCTGCGGCGGCGCCTCGCAGCTGGTCATGTACGGCTTCGAGACCCTTGTGGAGGCGGGCTACCAGCCTGAGGTCGCCTACTTCGAGTGCCTGCACGAGCTCAAGCTCATCGTCGACCTCATGGTCGAGGGCGGCATCGCCAAGCAGCGCTGGTCGGTGTCCGACACCGCCGAATACGGTGACTACGTCTCCGGTCCGCGGGTTATCGACCCGAGCGTCAAGGACAACATGAAGGCCGTCCTCGCCGACATCCAGTCGGGGGCCTTCGCGCAGCGTTTTATCGCCGACCAGGACGCGGGCGCACCGGAGTTCAAGGAACTGCGCGCCAAGGGCGCCGCCCACCCGATCGAGGCGACCGGCCGCAAGCTGCGCAAGCTGATGAGCTGGATCAAGGACAGCGACTCCGACTACACCGAAGGCTCGGCCGCCCGCCACTGATCGCTCTGCTGCGCCCCATTCCCGCACCGACGCCGTCGGGGCGGCACGGCATACCCGCCCGTCTTCCCGCTGTCAGGGGAGGCGGGCGGTGCCGCGTACAGTGTCCGGGTGTTCTCGGACTGGCCCTTCGCCCTCACGTATGCCGTGTTCTTCGCGGGTGCGATGGCGCGCGCCAATCTCACCTATTGGCTCGGCTGGGGAGCGCGCCGTGGGGGAGAGCGGACCCGGGCAGCACGTCACCTCGACCGCCCGCTGGTCCGTCGTGCGGAGACCCTCGTGGCGCGCTTTGGAGCCCCGGCCGTGGCGCTGTCCTTCCTCACCGTCGGGGTGCAGTCCGCGATCAACCTGGCAGCCGGCATTCTCCGTATGCCGTTGTGGCGCTTCGAGATCGGCGCGTTCGTCGGGTCAATCATGTGGGCCGCCATCTACTCGACGGTCGGCTTTGCCGTGGTCGAGGCATGGATCGGCGGAGCCGCCTCGACGGTGTGGGGGTGGCTGGCGGTCGGGGCCGTGGGCATCGGGCTCACCCTGTGGCTGTCACGAGTCGCCCGGCGTCGCCTGTTGACCGTGCCCGAGGCACCCGAGGACCTCACCCTGTCCTGAGCCGAACGGCATACCCGCGCGGTCTTCTCAGTCAGTTGTCTCAGATTCCGCGTGCGAGAGGTCACGTCGCCCGAGTCGAGGCGCGGCCCGGTGCCTCAAGGCCGCGCGACTACGCTCGGAGGCGGCACTTCGAGGTGCCGACGATCCGTCGTCTCTGGCCTCGCGACGAGGCCGGCCCAGCCTAAGGAACGCTTGTGACCAAGCCCGTCGTCCTGCTCGCCGAAGAGCTCTCGCCTGCCACGATCGACGCCCTCGGGCCTGATTTCGAGATCCGATCGTGCGACGGTGCCGACCGGTCGGCCCTGCTCCCGGCGTTGGGCGACGTCGACGCGGTCCTCATCCGCTCGGCCACGAAGATGGACGCCGAGGCCATCGCGGCCGCTCCCAAGCTCAAGGTCATCGCCCGTGCGGGAGTGGGCCTGGACAACGTCGACGTGCCCGCCGCCACCCAGGCCGGCGTCATGGTCGTCAACGCCCCGACCTCCAACATCACCTCGGCCGCCGAGCTCGCGGTCGGCCTCATGCTCGCGGCAGCGCGGCACATCTCGCCGGCCAGCCAGGCCCTCAAGGGCGGGGCGTGGAAGCGCAGCAAGTTCGGCGGGGTGGAACTACTCGACAAGACCGTCGGGATCGTCGGGCTGGGGCGCATCGGGGCGCTGGTCGCCGAGCGCCTGCGTGGCTTTGGGATGCACATCGTGGCCTATGACCCCTACACCACCCCGACCAAGGCCAGCCAGCTCGGCGCCCGCCTGGTCGACCTCGACGAGCTGCTCGCCAGCGCCGACTTCATCTCCATTCACCTACCCAAGACCCCCGAGACGATCGGCCTGATCGGTGCCGAGGCATTAGCCAAGGTCAAGCCGGGCGTAGTGCTCGTCAATGCCGCGCGGGGTGGCATCGTCGACGAGGCCGCGCTGGCCGAGGCGATCCGCTCTGGGCGGGTCGGCGCCGCGGGCCTGGACGTCTTCGCCAAGGAACCCTGCACCGACTCTCCGGTCTTCGAGTTCGACAACGTCGTCGTGACCCCGCACCTGGGCGCCTCGACGGAGGAGGCCCAGGAGAAGGCTGGCGTCTCGGTGGCTCGGTCGGTGCGCCTGGCCCTGAGCGGCGAACTCGTCCCCGACGCGGTCAACGTCTCCGGTGGCGTCATCGTCGAAGAGGTGCGACCTGGCATCGCCCTGGTCGAGAAGCTCGGCCGCATCTTCACGGCGATCGCCGGTTCGGTGCCCTTGCACCTCAACCTCGAGGTCCACGGCGAGATCACCGAGCACGACGTGAGCATCTGGTCGCTGTCGGCCCTCAAGGGGCTGTTCATGGATGTCGTCGAGCAACAGGTCTCCTATGTCAACGCCCCCGTCATCGCCGAGCAGCGCGGCGTCGGCGTGACGATGTCGACCGACGCGGTGAGCGGCGATTTCCGCAATGTCACGACGCTCAGTGGCGCCCTGGCCGATGGCACCGAGATCTCGGTGTCGGGCACCCTCACCGGCCCGCGGATGATCGAGAAGATCGTCGGGATGAACGGTTTCGACCTCGAAGTGCCGCTTACCGACCACATGGCGACCTTCACGTATGCCGACCGGCCGGGTGTCATCGGCCAGGTCGGCCAGTTGCTCGGTGCCGCGGGCATCAACATCGGGGCCATGCAGGTGGCTCGCAATGACAGCGGCGACCTAGCCCTGATGATTCTCAACGCCGACTCTGCCCTGGCCCAAGAGGTGGCTGCTCAGGTCGCTGCCGCTGTGGGCGCCGAGCACTTCGCGGTCATCGATCTCTGATCTGCCGACTCGTCCCTGAGTCGTTGCGAACCACCCCGGCTCCCCACGGATCCGGGGTGGTTCGCTATGTGGAACAGCCATCCTGACAGGCGAGACGCACCCGTAGCCTGACCGCTATGACTGAGAGTGCACCGACGCCCCCGACTTCGCTCAACCTGGCCGTCATCGGCGGCGACGGCATCGGTCCCGAAGTCGTTGCCGAGGGGCTGCGAGTCCTGGAGGCAGCGGCATCCGGGGTGAGCATTCGGACGACGGAATACGATCTCGGCGCGCGCCGCTGGCACGCAACGGGCGAGACCCTCCCGCCGTCGGTGCTGCAGGAGGTGCGCTCCCACGACGCGATCCTGCTCGGTGCCATCGGTGACCCGACCGTGCCCAGTGGCGTCCTCGAACGCGGCGTGTTGCTTCCGCTGCGATTCGCCCTCGACCACTTCGTCAACCTGCGCCCGGCCAAGCTCTACCCCGGCGTCGCCAGCCCGCTCGACGTCGCCCGGGTCGCGCCGCAGGGGATCGACTTCGTCGTGGTCCGTGAGGGGACCGAAGGGCCCTACGTCGGCAACGGCGGCACGCTGCGCACCGGCACGCCTGCGGAAGTCGCCACCGAGGTCAGCGTCAACACCCGCTTCGGCGTCGAGCGCGTCGTCCGGGACGCCTTTGCCCGCGCCGCCGCCCGGCCGCGCAAGCACCTGACCCTGGTGCACAAGCACAACGTGCTGACCTTCGCCGGCCACCTGTGGCGCCGCACCGTCGAAGAGGTGGGAGCCGAGTTCCCGGACGTCGAGACGGCATACCAGCACGTCGACGCCGCCACGATCTTCATGGTGACCGACCCCGGGAGGTTCGACGTCATCGTCACCGACAACCTCTTCGGCGACATCATCACCGACATCGCAGCCGCGATCGCCGGTGGCATCGGCCTGGCGGCCAGCGGCAACATCAACCCGGCGCGCACGACGCCCAGCATGTTCGAGCCGGTGCACGGCTCGGCACCCGACATCGCGGGCCAGGGCAAGGCCGACCCGACCGCGGCAATCCTCTCGGTCGCCATGATGCTCGACCACGTGGGCCTGCCCGACGCGGGGCGCCGGATCGAAGCCGCGGTGGCGGCCGATCTCGCCGAGCGGGGCAGCGCGCCGCGCTCGACCCGTGCAGTTGGCGAGGCGGTCACCGCACGACTCGGCTGATTGCCGCCACGGCGCTGATCCCTTGAACTGGGCGGCGTGCGCCGTCGCAGGCGACGGACGAGGGCCCCTGACGAGGGCGTGCTACGGGCTGGCCGTCGCCTCAGACGCTGCAGCGGCCGGCAGGGACTGCTCGACAACCGGCGTCCGGCCGATCGCCGCGGTCTCTGGGTCGGCCGTTGCGGTGGTCGGCTCGGTCATCGAGCTACTCGTCGTCGACGCGATCGTCGTCGGGATCGTCTGGGTGGGTGGCGCAGTCGTCGGCTCCGCAGTGGCCGACGGAGCCGGCCCGACGCTGGGCGCTTCGGTCGCGGACGGCTCGGCCGCGGAAGGCTCGGTGGTGGCGGTCGACGTGCTGGGGCTGGCTGTCGCGGCTAGGGACTCGGTCGGCGTCGGGAGCGATGTTGCGCTCACCGGGGGGATCGCGGCAGGCAGGGTGACCACCGGCGCGGGAGCCAGCAGCAGATAGGGAGCCGGGTCGACGAACGCGCCGTTGAGGATGACCTCGAAGTGCAGGTGACACCCCGTCGAGAGACCGGTCGTGCCGACCAGCCCGATGATCTGGCCCTGGGCGACGGACATGCCCGGCGTCGCGGCATACGCCGAGAGGTGGTTGTAGGTCGTGACCAGACCGTTGCCGTGGTCGATCGCGACCTGCGTCCCGTTACCCCCGGCCGGTCCGGACTTGGTCACCGTGCCTGCTTTGGCGGCGACGACCGGCCGGTCACACGCTGCCCCGAAGTCGAGACCGCTATGGAGTTTCCACACGTGCAGGATCGGGTGGTATCGCGGGCCGAACTGGGAGGTCGGCACCCCGTCAACCGGCCGCACGAACCCCGAGGACAACACCTGCGAAGAGCTCGACAGCCCGAGGAGCACGGCATCGAGGTCGGGCAGTGACTCCGACGCGGCGGGGTCCGGATCGACCGCAACCGGCGGGAGAGCAGACACCGACGGTGCCGGCAAGGCCGCGGCTCCGTGCGGGACCGGGTCGGGATGGTCGAGGTCGACGGTGTCCGCGGGAGCCCAGCTGCCCGGGCTGGTGGGATGCCAGGCGGCCAGGACGACCGTGTCGTCGACGACGACGGGCGGACCAGCGACCAGGCCGGCAGTGGCCGAGGAGCCCATGGCAGCGCTTGCCAGCAGCAGCAGGCTCATCAAGCCCGATCCGGCGGCCCGTCCGACCCCAGACCTGCGGCGACGCGGTCGGCCGGTTTCGGTCCTCCTCACCACGGCCGATCGGCCCACGTGCACGATGCGTATAGCCATATCTCGAGCCCTCCCCTGGATCTCGCCCCCCGGCGTTGTTCCTAACGCTAACCCAGATGGCACCCGGCCCGCTGCCACTTCGGCCCAACGGTCGCAGTCCAGGACCAGCGAGGGCCGTGGCGGCGCCGAGTACCCTCGTCCTATAGCCCGGTCCGACCTGGCTGGCCCGTGTCCATCCCACCCCGAGACGCACTGGAGTACGCACGATGAGCCCGAGCGCCACCCCCGAGCCCCTGTCCTTCACCATCGCGCGTTCTGGGCACCCGGCCAGCGACGAGCAGCGTGCAGCGATCCTGGCCAACCCGGGGTTCGGCAAGTCGTTCACCGACCACATGGTCCTGGCCACATGGACCCGCGGACAGGGCTGGCACGATGCGAAGGTCACGGCATACGGGCCCTTGCAGTTGCTCCCCTCGGCGGCCGTGTTGCACTACGCGCAGGAGATCTTCGAGGGCCTCAAGGCCTACCGACACGCCGACGGCTCGGTCTGGTCGTTCCGTCCCGAGGCCAATGCCGAGCGGATGCAGCGCAGCGCGCGCCGTCTGGCTCTGCCCAGCCTCTCGGTCGAGGACTTCGTCGAGTCGCTGCGCGCCCTCGTCACCGTCGACCAGGACTGGGTGCCGGCAGCCGGCACCGGCGAGACCAGCCTGTATCTGCGTCCCTTCATGTTCGCGTCGGAGGCGTTCCTCGGTGTCCGTCCGGCCGACGTGGTGACCTACTCGGTCATCGCGTCGCCTGCCGGGGCCTATTTCTCCGGCGGCCTCAAACCGGTGACGCTGTGGATCTCCTCGTCCTACGCGCGCGCCGGCGCGGGTGGCACGGGCGCGGCCAAGTGCGGTGGCAACTATGCCTCCAGCCTCGCCGGCCAGCTCGAGGGCATCGAGCACGGCTGCGATCAGGCCGTCTTCCTCGACTCGGCGACCCAGGAGTACATCGAAGAACTCGGGGGCATGAACCTCTTCTTCGTCACCAGGGACGGGCGTCTGGTCACCCCCGAGCTCACCGGCACCATCCTCGAGGGCGTCACGCGGTCCTCCATCCTCGAACTCGGCAAGGAACTGGGGTTGGATCCCGAAGAGCGCCGCATCCCCATCGAGGAGTGGAAGGAGGGCGCCCGCTCCGGCGACATCGTCGAGATCTTCGCCTGCGGCACAGCGGCGGTCATCACGCCGGTCGGCGAGTTGCGGTGGGAGGGCGGCTCGGTCGACCACCGCCGCGGTGGCCCGGAGATCGGGGAGGTGACCCGCACGGTCCGCGAGCGGCTGCTCGACATCCAGTACGGCCGCGCGGAGGACGTGCACGGATGGCTGACCCGCCTGGTGTGACCCTGCCGTCGGGTCGGCCGGCACTGCTGGCCTCCGATCTCGACGGGACGTTGCTGCGCGAGGACGGCAGCATCTCGGCGCGCACCCGCGCTGCCATCCACGCTGCCCAGGAGGTGGGGATCGGGGTCCTGTTTGTCACGGCCCGGCCGCCGCGTTGGCTCGCGTCAGTGGCCGACGCGGTGGGCGGGCACGGCACGGTCATCGCCGGCAACGGCGCGTGGGTCTATGACGTCCACGGTCGTCGGGTGACCCAGGAGCGCGGGTTCGACCGCACTCAGGTCCTCGGGCTCGTCAGGCGGCTGCGCCGAGCGCTGCCGGACGTCGGGTTCGCCGCGGAGCGAGCGAGTGGGCCACACATCGAGGCGGTGTTCCACGCGCGGCATCCGGAGTCGGATCCCGCGGGAGCTGTCGCCGGCCCCATCGAGGGGCTGTCCGGCGAGACGGTGGGGAAGCTGCTCGCGACCGCGCCGGGACTGAGTGACGACGAGCTCCTGGCCCGCGTGGGCGCCGTGGTCGGCAGCGGGGGAGTGCTGGCCTATTCCGGTGCACCTGGCTTGGCCGAGATCAGCGCGCCCGGGGTGACCAAGGCGGCGGCACTGGCGCGCTGGTGTGCGGCGCACGGCATACCTGCCGGTGCGGTGTGGGCGTTCGGCGACATGCCCAACGATCTGCCGATGCTCCGGTGGGCCGGCGCGTCTTTCGCCGTCGCCAATGCGCACGCCGATGTGCACAACGAGGCCACTCATCGCTGTCCGAGCAACGAAAACGACGGTGTCGCCCAGGTGGTCGAGGCGCTGCTCGGGCGCTTCACACCGCGTGTCCAACGGGTGACCAGAGAGTGAAGCTGGACAGCGTGTCCCGTATGTCGAGACAGTATGCCGTCTGGTCTCCTCGTGTGGGAGGCTGCTGCCCGTGAGCCTTGGGACCCGTGTGACTACCGTCACCACGATCGTTATTAGCTAGGCGCGACGAGCCGATCTCCTCGTCGCGCAGACCTCCCACACCCCGGGGGGTCTTTTTGTTGGTCCCGGCACCATCTCAGCCGGGCTCCGACGGCGCGAGGGGAACGATCAACCCCGGGTTCCCGCTCACGCAATTCATGCCTCGACCGAAAGCCGCAGAGAACATGTCCCGCACGACCAGCACGCCGACCGACCTCCACGTCTACGACACCACGCTGCGCGACGGCGCCCAGCAGGAGGGGCTCAACCTCTCGGTATCGGACAAGCTGGCGATTGCGCGGCAACTGGACGACCTCGGGGTCGGGTTCATCGAGGGCGGCTGGCCCGGAGCCAACCCGAAGGACACCGAGTTCTTCGCTCGGGCGCAGCGGGAGCTCGACCTGCGCCACGCCACTCTCGCGGCGTTCGGGGCGACCCGCCGGGCCGGCGGCACCGCGGCCGACGATGTCCTCGTGCGGGCGCTGCTGGACTCAGGAGCGCCGGTGGTCACCCTGGTGGCCAAGTCACACACCCGGCATGTGGAGCAGGCGTTGCGCACGACGCTGGCCGAGAACCTCGCGATGATCCGCGACACGGTGTCCTTCCTGCGGGGGGAGGGCCGGCGCGTCTTCGTCGACGCCGAGCACTTCTTCGACGGCTACCGGCTCGACCGCGACTACGCCCTCGAGTGCGTGCGCGCCGCGGCGGAGTCCGGCGCGGAGGTCATCGCCTTGTGCGACACCAACGGCGGCATGCTGCCCAACCAGATCGCCGACGTGGTGCGGGATGTCATCGACGGCACTGCTGCGCGCATCGGCATCCACTGCCACAACGACACCGGCTGCGCGGTGGCCAATTCGATGGCCGCTGTCGACGCGGGAGCAACCCACGTGCAGGGCACCGTCAACGGTTACGGCGAGCGCACCGGCAACGCCAACATCCTCACCGTGGTCTCGAACCTGCAGATCAAGCAGGGTCGCCCGCTGGTGGCTCCTGAGCGGCTGCGCGAAGCCACCCGGATCGCGCACGCGATCAGCGAGGTGACCAACGTGCCCCCCTACAGCAGGCAACCGTATGTCGGAGCGAGCGCCTTCGCCCACAAGGCCGGGCTGCACGCCAGCGCGCTCAAGGTCGACCCCGACCTTTACCAGCACACCGACCCGTCGTTGATCGGCAATGCGATGCGCACCCTGGTGTCGGACATGGCCGGTCGGGCGAGCATCGAGCTCAAGGCCGCCGAGATGGGTGTCGACCTCGCCGATTCACCGACGCTCGTGGCCGGTCTGCTGGCCGAGGTAAAGGACCTCGAACTCAAGGGGTGGACTTTCGATGCGGCGGACGCGTCGTTCGAACTGCTGCTGCGCCGGCACCTCGGCCAGGCCGTGAGCTACTTCGACGTCGAGTCGTGGCGGGTCATCACCGACGCCCGAGAGGCCGGCGAGGCCACCTCGGAAGCCACCGTCAAGCTCACCGCCGGAGGGCGCCGCCACGTGGCCACCGGTGAGGGCAACGGCCCGGTCAACGCCCTCGACCACGCCCTGCGCCAGGCGCTCAGCGCGGTCTACCCGGAGCTGGAGTCGCTCGAGCTCGTCGACTTCAAGGTGCGCATCCTCGACGCCTCGCATGGCACCGACGCGATCACGCGGGTGCTCATCGAGACCGCCGACGCGCGGACCACCTGGCAGACCGTCGGGGTGGCCCCCAATATCGTTGAGGCGAGTTGGCGCGCCCTCGTCGACGGCATCACCTATGGACTCAACCGCCAGGGGGTGCCGGCCCGATGAGCACCTCGATCATGCCTCCGACCGCCGCCCTGCCGCCGACCCAGGGCGGCCTGGTGCTCCGCCCGGCCCAGGCCGGTGATGCTGCGGTCCTGAGCGACCTGGCCTTCCGCAGCAAGGCGTTCTGGGGCTATTCCGACTCACTCATGGCCGCTTTCCGCGAGGAACTCACGCTCACCGAAGCCCAGGCCACCCAGGCCGTCGTGGCCGATGTCGACGGCGTCCTCGCCGGGTTCTACCTGCTCGGTCCGGTCACCGGTGCGCTGCCCGCAGCAGACCGCTCAGAGGTCGAATCCGGCGTGCCAGTAGGCGAATTGCAGATGCTCTTCGTCGAGCCCGACTTCATCGGGGCCGGGGTCGGACGGGTGCTTTTCCAGGCGGCGGTGTCGGCCGCGTTGACGAGAGGCTGGCGCCGGCTCTACATCGAAGCCGACCCGCAGGCTGCCGGCTTCTACGAGCAGGTCGGCGCTGTCACCGTCGGTGAGCGCCTCGGCTCGGTGCCTGGGCGCATCCTTCCGCTGCTGTGCAAGACCTTGCCGACTGCTGGGCAGGGTGGCCGAGGGTCGCGGGCGACCTACTGGCGCTGAGCGTCCAATTGTTCGGCCAAGACCAGGTCGCACGCGTCTGCCAGGCGCCGACGCAGCACCTGGGCCGACGCGGCATACTCGCGCTGTAGTGCGGTGAATTCCGCTCTGCCCGTGGGCGTTTCAATGGCGATGGGGGTGTAGCCAAGCGACGTGGTGTCGTAGGGGGAGGCGCGCATGTCGAGCGCGCGAAGCCGCATGGCCAACTCGAAGCAGTCCAGCGCCAGCTCGCTGGGGATCCCCGGGGCGAGCTTCATCGCCCATGTGTAAAGGTCCATGCCGGCGTGGAGGCACCCAGGCTGCTCGTGGCGCATCACAGCATCTCGGGTGAGCGTGCGGGTGTTGAGCGGGCGCGCAGGCTCGGTGAAGAACCGATAAGCGTCGAAATGCGTGCACACCAGCGGCGCCGCCTCGACGACCGCATCCGTCTCGCGCGGATCCAGGCGCAGTGGCAGGCTCTGGTGGCGCACCTGCTCGGGTGTCATGCGATAGACCATCGCCCACTCATGACGCGCGAAGCACCCCCACTGCGGGGGGCGGTCAGCGGTTGTGATCACCAATTCCCTTACGAATCGCGCCAGTTCGCCGCGCTCCTGCAGGTATGCCGTGCGATCGACCCGGACGTCCGGCCCCGCTGCGACCATGAAGCGTTGCCGTGCGATCTCGTGCCCGGCCGCGTCGCGCATCCGGACGCCGGCGCCCGGCGACCACCGGCGCAGGGCGGTCGGCGAGAAGCGGTAGTAGGTGAAGAGGAAGTCCTCGACCGCGTGGGGCGTGCCGGTGAGGCGGCGCTGCCGATGCCCGGCGGTGAGCCGATCCGCGCGCTCGGCATGAGCCTGCGCGGCGGACTCCCATTCATGACGGGCCAGGTCGATCTCCACGGGTCGCCAGGTTAGTCCGGCTACCACCATCCCCGGCCGCATCGCTGGCGGATCGCTGCCCGGATCGCTGGGGCGCGGCGGTGGAGCGCCCGTGGAAATCTCCGAAACGTCATCCGGGCGGCGGCAGCCGTGTCATCCTGCCCAGATGAGACGCCTCGTTGTCCTCGCGGTTGTCGCCCTCTTCGCCGGCACCGGTGTGATCGTCGCCCCGAGCGCCGGCGCCGATCCCTCGCCGCAGGGCAGAGCCCACGCCAAGGGCTACTACCTCGCTCTCGGCGACTCGCTCGCGGCCGGTTACCAACCCGGCGTCGGTGACGATCGCACCGGCGGTTACGTCGGCGGGGTTCTCACCGCCGTGCGGCGCACGGCGCCCAGGACCGAGTTGGTCAACCTCGCGTGCTCGGGCGAGACCACGGTGACGATGATCGACGGCGGGCGATGCGCCTACCCCACCGGCTCTCAACTGGCGGCAGCACGCGCCTTCCTCCATGCACATGGGCAGTTCGTGCGCGTCATCACGCTCGACATCGGAGCCAACGACATCACCCGGTGCGCGGCAGGCGGGGCGCTGGACCAGGCCTGCTTCGTGCGCGCCATGGGCACCGTGCATGCCAACGCCCAGGCGATCCTCGCCCAGTTGCGCGCCGACGCGCCCCATGCCGCGATCGTCGTGCTGAGCTACTACAACCCGTTCCTCGCGGCGTGGCTCACCGGCCCGTCCGGGCAGGCCCTGGCCACGACCACGACTGCTGGACTGCAGGCCTTCAACGCCGGTCTCGTCGCGGCCGCCACGAGCGTCGGGGGCGTCGGAGCGGACGTCGCGGGAGCGTTTTCCAGCCCGGTCTGGACACTGGTGCCGGCTGGCGGTGGCATGCAGCTGCCCCTGAACGTGCTGCGAATCTGCCAATGGACGTGGATGTGCACCTTGGGCGACATCCACACCAATGACACCGGGTATGCCGTGCTGGCCGACGCCGTGGTGGCCGCCCTGGAAGACATGGACCTCGCGGCCGCTGGCTAGAGTCGGGGGGTGCGCATCGCGAGATACACCATCGGTGACGACCCGGCATACGGAGTCGTGCGTGGCGAGGGGCCCGATGCGGTGCTCCTTCCGCTCCAAGGGGATCCGCTGTACGTCGGGGTGCGCCCCGCCGGGGGAGCGCCGGTGCCGCTGGACGAGGCGCGGCTACTCGCGCCGGTCATTCCGCGCAGCAAGGTCGTGGGGATCGGGCGCAACTACGCCGACCACGCCCGCGAACTCGGCAACGAGGTGCCTGCCGAACCGATGATGTTCCTCGTCCCCAACACAGCGGTGTGCGGCCCAGGAGATCCGGTGATCCTCCCGCCAGGTGCGACCGAGGTGCACTACGAGGGCGAACTCGCCGTCGTCATCGGCAAGATCGCCAAGGACGTGCGCGTCGAGCAGGCGCTGGCGTGCGTGTTCGGCTACACCTGCGCCAACGATGTGTCCGCGCGCAACTGGCAGCGTTCGGATGGTCAGTGGGCGCGCGCGAAGGGCTTCGACACCTCCTGCCCGCTGGGTCCGTGGATCGAGACCGAGCTGGATCCGGCGGCGTTGCGGATCCGGACTCGCCGGGACGGCGAAGTCGTGCAAGACGGCACAACCGCCGACATGGTGCACGGCGTGGCCGCATTGATCGCCTACGCATCGGCGGCATTCACGCTCCTGCCGGGCGACGTCATCCTCACCGGGACGCCCGCAGGCGTCGGGCCGGTCGAGGCGGGACAGCGGGTGACTGTCGACATCGAGGGCATCGGGGTGCTCGACAACCCCTTCGTCCGACGGCGCTGAGGGACGACGCCGGGGCGGTGGCGCCGCGCGAACGCCGCCGCGGCAGGCTCTACGCTGGTGGGACCATGACAGCCTCCAGCACACTCCCGGGCGCGGTGCGTCTGCGCGTCGCGCCGTCTCCGACCGGCGATCCGCACGTCGGCACGGCATACATGTCGATGTTCGACCTCGCCTTCGCCCGCCAGCGCGGCGGGCGGTTCATCCTGCGGATCGAGGACACCGACCGGGCCCGGCTGCAGGCCGGCAGTGAGGCGCAGATCTTCGACACCCTGCACTGGCTGGGGCTGACGTGGGACGAAGGCCCTGACGTGGGCGGCCCGTGCGCTCCCTATCGGCAGTCCGAGCGGCTGGAAACGTATGCACCCTACGTGCAGCGGTTGCTCGAGGACGGTCACGCCTACTACTGCTGGTGCTCGCCAGAACGGCTCACCCAGATGCGGGAGGAGCAGCAGCGTCGCAAGCAGCCGACGGGCTATGACCGGCTATGCCTGGGCAAGACTCGCGAGCAACGGGCTGCGTTGCCGGGTTTCAGCGAGGCTCCGGTCGTGCGGATGCGGATACCCGACGACCTCGAGACCAGCTTCGTCGACCTCATCGCCGGCCGGATCGACGCCCCGGTGCCCGACGACCAGGTGATCCTCAAGACCGATGGCTTTCCGACCTATCACCTGGCTGTCGTCGTCGACGACCACGAGATGGGTATCACCCACGTCGTGCGCGGTCAGGAGTGGATTTCCTCGACGCCCAAGCACCTGCTGCTCTATCGCTGGCTCGGGATCACGCCCCCGGAGTTCGCGCACATGCCGCTGCTGCGTGACGAGAAGAAGGCCAAGATCTCAAAGCGCAAGAGCCCGTGGGCGCGTTTGACATGGTTCCGCGAACAGGGGTATCTCCCCGAGGCCCTCGTCAATTTCCTTGCCCTGCAGGGTTATCCGCCCATCCTCGAGGCGGACGGCAGTGAGCGTGAGGTGTTCACCTTCGACGAGTTCGCCGAGCGTTTCGACTGGGCCAAGGTCAATCCGGCCGGCTCGATGTTCAACCTCGACAAGCTCGACTGGCTCAATGGGGTGTGGATCCGCAGCCTGCCGGTGGGGGAGTTCGCCTCGCGTCTGCTGCCCTTCCTGGAAGCAGCGGGCATTCTCTCGGATAACCCGTCTCTCGGGGAGTTGGGGCGGCTGAAGCAGATCGCCGAGCTCATCCAGACCCGCATCGTCAAGCTCACCGAGGCCCTCCCTCTGGTGGCGCCGTTCTATCTCGGGGACGACGTCATCGAGATCGCGCCCGACGCCCGCGCGACTCTGGATGCACGCTCGCCCGAGGTTCTCGACGCGGCACTGCATGCTCTGGGCGACATCGACGACCACGGCACCGGTGTGCTTGGTGCCGACTCGGCGTGGCACGCCGCAGGCATCGAGCAGGTGCTGCGCGAGGCAATCGTCACCGGCCTTGGCGTCAAACCCAAGGTGGCCTTCGGACCGCTGCGGACGGCGGTCTCGGGCCAACGCATCTCGCCTCCGCTCTTTGAATCCATGGAGATCCTCGGCAAGACCTCGACGCTGATGCGGCTGCGAGCGCTGCGAGACACACTCTGAACCCCGCTCCAGGCACCCCGACGAAGCTGCGGCGATCATGTTGCCTCACGTCAAGATGCCCGCGTGGGTTGATTCGTTGACTCGTGTGAGGTTGCCCGCGTGGTGGGGGTCATCTTGGTGCGGTTGAGGTAGGTGGCGTTGGCTTTGCGGCGGGTGGCGATGATGCCGCGGCGTCGGGCGAGTTCGAGCAGGTTGGCTTGGATCAGGTCGATGTCGCGGCGGAGTTGGGCGGGGTTGAGGCCGGTGTGGTGCTGGTCGAGGACGCGGGCGTCGACGGGGTGGAGCAGGCCGGGGTGGTCGCGGGTGAGGCGGGTCAGTGGGGTCGCGGCTTTGTCGTAGGTCTTGGTGACTTTCGCGCCGTGTCGGGTCTTGGTCTTGAGTTTCTGTTGCGGGGTGAACAGGTTGTGCAGGCGTGAGATCAAGGGCCACATCGTGTTGAGTAGGTCCAGCTCGCGGGGGGTGTCGTAGCGGTAGTAGCCGGCGGCGTGGCGGACCACGGTCCAGTTCTTCTGTTCGATGTGGGCCTGGTCGTTCTTGTGGTTGGGTCGTCCGCGGGTGAAGGTGATCTTGCGGTCGCTGGTCCACTTGAGCAGGTGGTGGTTGATGAACTCACTGCCGTTGTCGGAGTGGACGCCCAGGACCGCGAACGGGAATGCCAGGCGCAGCTGGTCCAGCCCGGCACTGACGATGCGCTCTCCTTTGGAGCGCACCGTGATTGCCTCGGTCCAGCCGGTGGCGATGTCGGTGGCGTTCAACGTGTAGGCGAAGTGGCCGTTGTTGTCGCCGCCGTCGTGGGAGACCAGGTCGATCTCGATGAACCCGGGTGCGGTGTCGTCCCATTCGTGCCAGGTCTTCATGGGGATGCTGGACTTGAGCAGGGTGCCCGGTTTGGTCATCGACCGGCCCTTCCCGGCGACCAGACCGACCTTGCAGGGGCGCAGGCGTCGGTCGATCGTGGCTGCCGACATGGATGCCAGCGCCGCCGCCAGCTCCTGTGTCAGGTCTAGTTCACCGTGTCGCAGCAGGGACGGGACCAGATCCGGCAGCGCCGGGGCCAGCACTTTCCCGGCGGGCCCGCCCAGCACGGCCCAGCACTTGACCAGCGCCTCGATGCTCTCAGGCGGATAGGTGTACCGAGGCGCACGAGCCGCCCGCGCCGGCGGCTCGTGCCCTGACAGTGCAGACCGCAACGCTTTCCGTGCATGGTCGCGATGCCACCCCGTGGCCAGCGTGAGCGCATCCAGGACAGCGCCCTTCTCGCTCTTGGTCCCCTTGCGGTATCTCTCCACCTGGGCCTTGGTCACCTGCCGCCGAACAGCCAACGTGAGCTCCATCCTCGAAGGGTCCACGCGGGCACCTTCGGATGAGGCAACGAACGCACCTACGCGGGCATCTTGGATGAGTCAACTCGGCGATTTGGGGCATCTCAGCGGGACCGGTAACATCGCTCTCCGGTTCACTCTCGAAGGCTCACGCCTCGTCGTGCGGCGCGCGAGCAGTGATACCCCATGGGGTATGGTGTAATTGGCAACACGACTGATTCTGGTTCAGTTATTCTAGGTTCGAGTCCTGGTACCCCAGCTCCGGCAGGCCCCTTTGGGCCAGGGTCGGACAATTCGGTGGAAGGCTCCGGTGACCGGTAAGGTTTCCACCGTTGTCCGCAGGGTTCTCCTCTGCAGACACGCTAGGGCCCCGTTGTGTAGCGGCCTAGCACGCCGCCCTCTCAAGGCGGTAGCGCGGGTTCGAATCCCGTCGGGGCTACGTGTGGCCCGGACTTCGGTCCGGGCCACAGTCGTATCCGCACCATCGCCGGGTCCGTATCGCCGTTGGGTCGGAAACGCGTCGGGTCCGACCCGGGGATCGGGCCACGGTCGGTCGCCCGCTCGGATCACCCTCCTGCCGGTATGCCGTGGGGCTGGGTTCCGATCGGAACCCAGCCCCACGGCATACCGGTCTGCGGGGAAACCCCCTGACGCGCTGTCAGCGGTAGACGATCACCGCGTCGCCGATGCGCACCTGATCGAACAGCCAGGTGATGGTCTTGAGGTCGCGGACGTTGACGCACCCGTGCGAGGCGCCGTTGTAGCCACGCGCCGCGAAGTCCGGTGAGTAATGGACTGCCTGACCGCCGCTGAAGAACATCGCGTAGGGCATCGAGGTGTGATACAGCGTCGACACGTGGTCGCGGCTCTTCTGGAAGACCTGGAAGGAGCCCTCGCGGGTCGGGAGTTCTTGACTGCCGAAGCGGACGTCGACCCGAGCCAGTGGGACACCGTCGACGACCCAGACGAGCTTGTTGGTGGCCTTCGACACGCACATGACCCGCCCGGTGAGGCACCTCGGGTCCAGGCCGTCGCTGGTGAGACCCGCAGCCGGCTTCGGCTTGACGTTGTTGAGTTCGTCGGAAGTCGGTTTGCGGGTCATCGCGCGGAGCCGATCGAGGGTGCGCTGGTCGACCTCGCCGGTCTCGGGGATGCCCCGCTTGGCTTGGAAGCCTTTGACGGCAGTCTCGGTCTGGGTCCCATAGGTATCGGTGACGTCGCCCGACCACCAACCGATCTGCTTGAGCCGGGCCTGCAGGTCGCGGACCTGGGCTCCCTTGGAGCCGGACTTCAGCAGCGCCGGACCGGGAATCAAGTGCCCCGCGAGGTCCTCGGCGCTGGGTTGCTTGGTGGCGGTGATGAGGGCGTCGTAGGTGGCCTGGTCGAGAGCCCCGGTCGCGGACAGCGAGCTCTTCACCTGGAAGCCGCGGACCCCCGTGGTCGTCTCGGGTCCATAGGTGCCGTCGACCGTGGCCTCGTAGAGGGACAGTTGCTTGAGCCGAGCCTGGAGATCGCGCACCTTGTCGCCGCTGGCACCTTCGGCCAGGAGCGAGGGCGCGACCGGCGTCGGAACGGACACCGACGGATCGACGGTCTTGGTGGCGGACGGTGTCTGAGTGGAGGTGGCAGGTCGAGCCCCGGTGGAGGTGGCCACAGCGCTGGGGGCGCTCGGGGTGGTGCCGGTGGCCGTGCATGCCGAAAGCACGAGGGGGAGGGCGACCAGCGCGCCGATGAGCCGGCTGGTCTTGGGTCGAGTCTCGATGGTGTCCACGTCAGTCCCTCGCTCAATCTCTGGTCGGCCCGGCGTGCCGTCGTCACCAGGTGTGACGCGCGACTCGAGGGTGGGGTTGGGTCACTCCTCGAGAATTTGGCCGACCGCGAGTGTGAAGTCGTGAGGGGGCGTGTCGCTTGACCCCTCGGTCCCACTCGCTCTATCACCTTAACCGTGGGCGGCCTGGTGTGCTCGCCGCAACACGTCGGTCAGCTTGTTGGCTCCGGCCACGACGGTGGCTGCGTGCAGGCGCCCAGGTTGGCGGGAGAGCCGCTCGATGGGGCCGGAGATGGACACGGCGGCAACGACCCTCCCCGAGGGGCCGCGCACTGGTGCCGACACCGACGCAACGCCAGGCTCGCGCTCGCCGACGCTCTGGGCCCACCCGCGGCGGCGGACCGCAGAGAGCGCCGTAGCGTTGAAGCGAGCGCCCTGCAGACCACGGTGCAGCCGGTCCGGTTCTTCCCAGGCCAGCAGGATCTGCGCGGCGGAGCCGGCGAGCATCGACAGGCTTGCTCCGACTGGGATGGTGTCGCGCAACCCCATGGGGCGCTCGGCCGCGGCGACACAGATGCGCTGGTCACCCTGGCGGCGGAAGAGTTGGGCGCTCTCGTTGGTGTGGTCTCGCAGGGCGCCGAGGACCGGCCCGGCAGCAGCCAGCAGGCGATCCTCGCCAGCAGACGACGCGAGCTCGGCCAGGCGCGGGCCGAGGACGAAGCGTCCCTGCATGTCGCGCGACACGAGTCGGTGGTGTTCCAGCGCCACCGCCAGGCGGTGTGCGGTGGGGCGGGCCAGTCCGGTGGCGCCGACGAGTTGGGCCAGGGTGGCCGGCCCGGCTTCCAGCGCGCTCAATACAACCGCCGCCTTGTCGAGAACCCCGACGCCGCTAGAATTGTCCATGCACTGATATTGACGTCTCAGGGCGTGAGACGCAAATCCGCGGTGCGCAGGGCTTGGACAGGCTGGCCTCGACATAAGTGTGTCAGCAGGGCGGAAGGGTTGGTAGCGATGGCAGGGACACTGGCCGAGAAGGTCTGGGAATCGCACCTGGTACGCCGGGTCGAGGGCGAGCCGGACCTGCTCTATATCGATCTGCACCTGCTCCACGAGGTCACCAGCCCCCAGGCGTTCGACGGTCTGCGCCTGGAAGGGCGCACCGTCCGTCGGCCCGATCTCACGCTGGCCACCGAGGACCACAACGTGCCCACCACGCCGGGGCCGATCACCGATCCGGTCAGTCTCACCCAAGTGCAGACCCTGCGCCGCAACTGCGCAGAGTTCGGCGTCCCGATCTTTCCCATGGGTGACCCCGAGCAGGGCATCGTCCACGTCGTCGGACCGCAGCTGGGACTCACCCAGCCCGGCATGACGATCGTGTGCGGCGACAGCCATACCTCCACTCACGGTGCCTTCGGAGCCCTCGCCTTTGGAATCGGCACCTCCGAGGTCGAACACGTCCTGGCGACCCAGACCCTTCCCCTCAAGCCGTTCCGGACCATGGCCGTGACCGTGGACGGTGTCCTGCCCGACGGTGTCACGGCCAAGGACATCGTTCTGGCGGTCATCGCTCGGATCGGCACGGGTGGTGGACAGGGCTTCGTCATCGAGTTCCGCGGGAGCGCGATCGAGGCGCTGTCGATGGAAGGCCGAATGACGGTGTGCAATATGTCCATCGAAGCCGGCGCCCGGGCGGGCATGATCGCACCTGACGAGACGACTTTCGCTTACCTCGAGGGTCGCGACCACGCCCCGATTGGGGCGGATTGGGATGCGGCAGTGCAGGATTGGCGCAGCCTTCGCACCGACGACGACGCCGTGTTCGATGCCGAGGTGGTCATCGATGCTGCGTCCTTGTCTCCCTATGTCACCTGGGGCACCAATCCCGGCCAGGGACTCCCGCTGTCGGCGAGCGTGCCGGACCCTGCGGCCATCGTCGACGAGAACGAGCGGCACGCCGCGCAGAAGGCCCTCGACTACATGGGCCTGCAAGCCGGTATGCCGTTGCGAGAGATCGCGGTCGACACAGTGTTCGTAGGCTCGTGCACCAATGGGCGGATCGAGGACCTGCGGGCGGCCGCCAGTGTGCTGCGGGGTCGCCGCGTCGCGGCCGGCGTGCGTGCTCTCATCGTCCCCGGATCGGCGCGGGTACGCGAGCAGGCCGAAGCCGAGGGCTTGCACGAGATCTTCCGTGCGGCAGGGGCCGAATGGCGGCTGCCGGGCTGCTCCATGTGCCTGGCCATGAACCCCGACAAGCTGGCGCCACAGGAGCGCAGCGCGTCGACGTCGAACCGCAACTTCGAGGGACGTCAGGGGCCCGGGGGCCGCACCCACCTGGTGAGCCCGCTCGTCGCCGCCGCCACCGCCGTTCGGGGCACGTTGTCCTCGCCGGCCGATCTGTGAGGAGTCGATCATGGACAGCTTCGTGACCCACACCGGCGTCGGAGTTCCGTTGCGCCGCAGCAATGTCGACACCGATCAGATCATCCCCGCCGTCTACCTCAAGCGGGTCAGCAGGGACGGCTTCGAGGACGGACTCTTCGCGGCGTGGCGAGAAGATGACACCTTCGTGCTCAACAACCCTCGGTATGCCGCGGGGTCGGTGCTCGTGGCCGGCCCGGACTTCGGCACGGGCTCCTCGCGTGAGCATGCGGTCTGGGCGTTGATGAACTACGGCTTCCGGGCGGTGCTCTCCTCGCGGTTCGCCGACATCTTCCGCGGAAACAGCGGCAAGCAGGGCCTGTTGACCGCGGTGGTTCCGCAGGACGACATCGAACTCATCTGGAAGTACCTCGAAAATGAACCAGGAGCGCAACTCACCGTCGATCTCGCCTCTCGCACCGTCACAGCCGGCAACATTGTCGTGGCCTTCGAGGTCGACGACTACACCCGGTGGCGGCTGATGGAGGGACTCGATGACATCGGGTTGACGCTGCGCCACGCCGATCTCGTCGCCGAATTCGAGGTCCGTCGGCCGTCGTATAAGCCTGTCACGCAGTGATTTTCGTCGCCTGCTCGGCGTGTGTGAGTGCGGCACAGGCGGAGATGGCGAGGGGGCTGAGGCAAATTCCGTGCGGCGCAACGAAAACCAGATCAACAAATGATGGACTGGCGGTGTCGCCAACCCCTAACGTTCATCCCTGACGAACGTCACGGTTCGTGGCCCACATCCCCTGGCATCCAGCCAGCGGCAAGACCCGCGGAGGCACGGTGAACAAGGCAGAACTCGCACTTGCTCTTGAGAGCAAGCTGGGCAGTAGGAAGCTCGCGCACGACGCCCTCGAGGCGGTCCTCGAGACGATCATCCGGGAGGTGGCTCGCGGCGGTCGGGTCTCGATCACGGGTTTCGGCACCTTCCAGAAGGTGGAGCGAGGTGCCCGCACAGGACGGAACCCACGCACCGGTCAAGAGGTGCACATCAAGAAGACCACGGTGCCCCGCTTCCGCCCCGGAACATCGTTCCGTGCGGTCGTCGCCGACCCCCGCCGGTTGACTCGCACTCCGGTCGTTGGTCGGGCGGCTGCCGGCACGGCAACCCGGGCGGCAGCTCCGAGCGCATCCGTGAAGGCTGCTCCCGCGAAGGCTGCACCTGCGAAGGCTGCACCTGCGAAGGCTGCACCCGCGAAGGCTGCTCCTGCGAAGGCTGCTCCCGCGAAGGCTGCTCCCGCGAAGGCTGCTCCTGCGAAGGCTGCTCCTGCGAAGGCTGCTCCTGCGAAGGCTGCTCCTGCGAAGGCTGCACCTGCCAAGGCTGCTCCCGCGAAGGCTGCTCCCGCCAAGGCTGACAAGAAGTCCGCGAAGAAGTCCGACGCCAAGGGCAAGAAGTCCTCGAAGAAGGGCTGATCCGCGACACACCCGGGCCGTGGACTTCCACTTTGCGGGAGTCTCCGGTCCGGGTGTCCTGCTCTGCCACAGTGCCACGTGCTCGTGGTCCCGCCCTCTCGACACCGGCATCGAGTGCCGCGAGGATACGGGCGACGACGAAGGAGACCGCGTGACCCCCCGACGGCTGCCACCGGCATACCGGTTTGTCGTGATCATCCTTCGCCCGCTGCTGTTGCTCCTGACTGGCCGAGAGTGGCGCGGCATACAGCATCTGCCCGCGGACGGCGGGTGGATTGCCGCCCCCAACCACATGTCCTACTTCGATCCGTTCGTCGTGGCGCTGTTCCTCTACGACAACGGCCATCCGCCCTTCTTCCTGGGCAAGGAGGCCGTTTTCCGCATTCCGGTCTTCGGCAAGTTGGTGAAGTGGTCCGGCCAGATCCCCGTCTATCGCGGCACGGGCCAGGCCGCCGGCGCCTATCGAGCTGCGGTCGACGCTGTGCACGAGGGCAAAGCCGTCGTGATCTTCCCCGAGGGCACGTTGACGCGGGACCCGCACCAGTGGCCGATGCGCGGCAAGACCGGTGCGGCGCGGCTGGCGCTGCAGACCGGGCGTCCGGTCATCCCCATCGCCCAGTGGGGTGCCCAAGAGGTGCTCGGCACCTACGAGAAGTCCGTGCACCTGTGGCCGCGCAAGACCGTCCACGTCCTGGCCGGGCCCCCGGTCGACCTCGACGACCTGCGCGACCGCCCGATGGACGCCGAACTGCTGCGCGAAGCCACCGAGCGCATCATGGCGGCGATCACGACTCTGCTGGAGCAACTGCGCGCAGAAGCGGCTCCGGCGCGGCGCTACGACCCTCGGGAGCATGGCGTTTCCGAGATCGGCAATCCCAACAAGGAGAGCACATGACACGAGCAGCCGTGATGGGCACCGGCAGCTGGGGCACCGCCTTCGCCGCAACCCTCGCCGATGCCGGCACCACTGTGACGATGTGGGGCCGTCGCCCCGAGTCCGTGGCCCAGATCAACGCCGGGTGCAACACCGACTACCTGCCGGGGATCGCTCTGCCCGAGGGCATCAGCGCGACCGCAGACCCGGCCCAGGCCCTGCAGGGTGCCGACATCGTCGTGCTCGCCGTGCCGTCGCAGACGCTGCGCGCCAACCTCGAGCAATGGGCTCACCTGCTTCCTCCCGCAGCAGCGGTCGTCAGCCTGATGAAAGGCGTCGAACTCGGCACCACCAAGCGGATGAGCGAGGTCGTCCACGAGGTCGGACAGGTGCCCTGGGAGCGGGTCGTCGTCGTGTCCGGCCCCAACCTCGCCCGCGAGATCGCCAACCGGCAGCCGGCTGCCAGCGTCGTCGCCTGCCGTGATCATGACACCGCCGACCGGGTCGCGGCAGCGTGCGTGACCGGCTACTTCCGCCCCTACACCAACACCGATGTCGTCGGCACCGAGCTCGGCGGCGCTGTCAAGAACGTCGTCGCGCTCGCCGTCGGGATGGCCGAGGGGATGGGGATGGGTGACAACACCAAGGCGTCGATCATCACCCGCGGCTTGGCCGAGACGGCCCGCCTCGGCGTTCGAGTCGGGGCCGATCCGGGCACCTTCCTCGGCCTGGCCGGCGTAGGTGACCTCATCGCCACCTGCATGTCGCCGTTGTCGCGCAATCGCACTTTCGGCGAAAACCTCGGCAAGGGCCTCTCGGTCGCCGAGGTCATCGCCGTGACTCGGCAGACCGCCGAGGGCGTGAAGTCATGCCATTCGGTGCTCGCTCTGGCTCGCAGCAACGAGGTCGAGATGCCGATCGCAGAAGCGGTCACCTCGGTCATCGACGGTGAACGCACGCCCGCCGAACTCGTCGACCTGCTCATGTCGCGCAGCCGCAAGCACGAGCGCAGCTGAACCAACCGTTTGGCAGACCGACCGGTATGCCGTCCGCTCGCTCGCGGTCGGTGCCGAGTGCTTGTCGGGCCGGCTCGGGCCGGCTCGGGTCAGTGTCGGGTCAGCTCACCGCCGCCAGCAGGGCGCTGTCGAGATCGGCCCAGAGATCGGCCGGATCTTCGATCCCGACTGACAGGCGCAGCAGTGACTCCGGCACCAGGTCGGACTCACCCGGATATCGGCGACGGCGTTCGATGAGCGATTCCACCCCGCCCAGGCTGGTGGCCCCCAGCCACAGCCGAGTGGCCGCAACGACCCGGTCGGCTTCGGGCTGCCCACCGACGACGTCGATCGCGAGCATGGCACCCCACCCGGGGTAACGGACCCGACAGACCGCCGGGTGGTCGGCGAGGCGCTGCGCCAGGTAGGCCGCGTTGTCGCACGCACGCCGCAGCCGGACGTCCAGGGTGCGCAGTCCGCGCAGCGCGAGCCAGGTCTCCATCGGCCCGGCGATGGCCCCCCGCCGGGTGCGATGGGTCAGCACCTGTTCGTGCAGGTCGGTCGCCGCAGCCGCCGATACGACCGCCCCGAGTAACACGTCGGAGTGCCCGGAGAGGTACTTCGTCACCGAGTGCACGACGAGGTCGGCTCCTAATCCCAGTGGGCGCTGCAGCAAGGGGGTCGCAAAGGTGTTGTCGCAGATGACCATCAGTCCACGGGCCTTCGCAGCGGGGATGATCGTCGCTAGGTCGGCGACCTGCATGAGCGGGTTGGTCGGCGATTCCAGCCAGATCGCGCCGGCGCCGTCGAGCGCCGCGATGACCGCGGCCGTGTCGTCGATCGCGACCCGCCGCACGGTGCCACCGGCGGCAGCACGCTCCTCCAACAGTGCCGAGGTGGTGTTGTAGGGGGTTGTCGGAGCCACGAGGGGCAGCTGTGCCGGAGCGACGCGCAGGGCGGCGTCAATGGCCGCCATGCCGGAGGCGAAGACGAGGGCACGGCCACCCTCGAGAGCACCAAGGGCGTCCTCGAAGGCGGTCCAGGTGGCGTTTTCAGCGCGCCCGTAGCCGATGGCATCCGGCCGCACGGCATACGTGCTCGACAGCTCGATCGGCACGTTGACCGGTGCGCCGGGCGCGGCCGCCGGGCGCCCGGCGCTCACGACGACCGTCGCGAGCGATCTCCCTCCAGGTGCGGCAGGGGCGGGGGAGTCAGCGCGGGAATCCACCCGGCCAGCCTATGCGGCAGCCCTCCATACCCGCGCTAGGGTCGAACCGATGAGCACCGAACCCCGCGCCGAGCACCCGCGCAAGCCCCGCATCGCGGTCCTTTTCGGAGGTCGGTCCTCCGAGCACGCCGTGTCGTGTTCGAGTGCCGCGAGTGTCCTGCGGGCGATCGACCGCGAGGTATTCGATGTCGTGCCCATCGGCATCGCCCGCGATGGCCGGTGGGTGCTCGTGCCTGACGACCCGCAGGCCCTGGAGCTGCGGCGAGGACACTTGCCGGAGGTCGACGGGTCGGGCGAGGCCATCCTTGCGCCGCTGGCCACAACTGACCGTCGGCTGCGGGCTCTTGACCAGGCCGACGTGGTGCGCGAGCTCGGCGAGGTCGACGTCGTCTTCCCGGTCTTGCACGGCCCGTGGGGCGAGGACGGCACCGTCCAGGGCATGCTCGACCTGTCCGATGTCCGATATGTCGGGTCGGGGGTGCTCGCGTCCGCAGCGGGCATGGACAAGCACTACATGAAGGTCATCTTCGCCGGGCATGGGCTGCCCATCGGCCCGTATGCCGTCGTCACCGACCGCGCCTGGCGCGCCGACCCCGCATCGGCGATGGCGGCAGCCCACGCCCTGGGTTTCCCCGTCTTCGTCAAGCCGGCCCGAGCCGGTTCGAGCATGGGGATCACTCGGGTCAACCACCCCGCCGATCTGCAGGGGGCCATCGAAACGGCGCGCGAGCACGACCCAAAGGTGATCATCGAGGCCGCGATCTTCGGCCGCGAGATCGAGTGCGCGGTGCTCGAGGGGCGGGGCACCGATGCGCCGCGCACCTCTGAGGTCGGCGAGATCGCGGTGGTGCAGGGTCACGAGTTCTATGACTTCGAGGCCAAATACCTCGACGAGAACGACGTGCGTTTGGTGTGTCCCGCCGACGTGCCCGCCGAGGTGGCCGAGGAGGTGCGGCGGCTGGCCGCCGCTGCGTTCGAAGCGCTGAGCTGTGAGGGGTTGGCGCGAGTGGACTGCTTCTACACCGACGACGGGCGCGTGCTCATCAACGAGATCAACACCATGCCAGGCTTCACGCCGCACTCGATGTATCCGCGGATGTGGGCCGAGACCGGGATGCCCTATCACGACCTCGTGGCGGAGCTCATCTGGTTGGCGCAAGACCGACGCACCGGCCTGCGCTGAGGATTTAACTGCAGTGGCGGCCGGTCTCCGGCAGCGCCCGAGCGGCCGGCCCGAATGCCGGCAGCAGTAGCGGCTCGGGGGCGTAGCGGGACGGGATGAGCACGTCCATCGCCGGACTGCGTCCGTAGGTCGTGAACTGGACGCCGTCACTTCGGCGCTGGATGACCCAGTCCACCCCGTCGACCGACACGCACTCTGCTGTGCTCGGGCCGGGCGGGGGATAGCCGCAGATTGCGACGATCGCCGGATCTCCCCACGCGCGCGCGGCAGGCGAGGTCACGGACACCTGTCGCGCGGCCATCCCGGAGATATCTGCTGGCCAATGCTCGGCCAGGGCAGCACAGGCCGAGTCGCCCGCGCGATCGGGCAGGGTGACCGAGACGGCCGGGGTGGAGCAGGAGGCGAGCGACACGGCATACCCGAGCGCCGCGCCGAAGGCGGCAGCCCGGACGCGCCGCGACCGCGCGGCCGGCTCGGCCCACGCGGTCGCAGCGTGTCTCGCGGGGGTGGTGGACGCCCCGGTCAGACGTGGACGACGGTGCACGTCAAGGTGCGGGTGATGCCCTGGACGTCCTGGATGCGGGCGATGACGAGCTTGCCCAACTCGTCGACACTTGGGGCCTCGACTCGGGCGATGACGTCGTATGGGCCGGTGACGTCCTCGGCGGACGTGACTCCGGCGACGGTGCGGATCGCCTCGGCCACGGTCGCGGCCTTGCCGACTTCGGTCTGAATCAGGATGAATGCCTGGACCACGGGACTCCTTCGCTTATGGACGGGTGGGCGCGGAGCCATCGGCCCCGACCTCCGGATCGGACGTGTGTCGACCCGTCTACGGGAGACGCTACCGTGCCGGTGACCCATTCGTCCCAGCCGACCGCGAGGTGCCCGTGACCGCAGCAGAACCTGTCTCAGGGTCGGGAGCCTCCGGCTGCGGGTCGGGAGCGTCTTGCGATCCGGGGGTGGACCGCGACCCGGGGCCTAGGCTCGACGAGGTCGACGAGGAGGCGGTGCTCGCGCGGATCCTCCCGCTCATGCGCGGCGGGGGACCGGATGTCCTTGTGGGACCGGGTGACGACGCAGCGGTCCTACGCACCGGCGGGCGCACGGTCGTGACCACCGACACCATGGTCCGGGGGCGGGATTGGCGCGACGATTGGTCCTCCGCCCAAGACGTCGGGGCCAAGCTCGTCGCGCAGAATCTCGCCGATGTCGCCGCGATGGGGGCGGTCCCGACCGGAATCGTCGTCACCCTCGTGGCCGAGCCGGCGACCAGGCTGGGCTGGGTGGAGGGGTTCGCTGAGGGCGTTGCGCAGGCTGCCAGCCGGGCGGAGGTCCCCGTGATCGGCGGCGACCTGTCCTCGGCGCCGGCCGGCACGGTGGTCGTGTCCATCACGGCGTTAGGTGAGGTCGACCCCGCAGGCCCCGTGTTGCGCAGTGGCGCTCGGATCGGCGACCGCCTCGCAGTGTGTGGGTCGTTGGGTCGCTCTGCTGCCGGCTTGCAGCTGCTTGGCGCAGGTCGGGGCCACGCGGCGCCCGACCTGGTGACTGCTCACCGCCGTCCGGAGCCACCCTTGCACGCCGGCCCCGAAGCGGCCCGCGCGGGTGCCACGGCCATGCTCGACCTGTCCGACGGGTTGATCCGCGACGGTTTGCGGGTGGCTCGCGCCAGTCGGGTGCGCCTGGATCTATCCGTCCAGGCGCTCGCTGCGGACGTGGCGGCCCTGGTGCCGTTCGTCGGGCCGGCAGACGCCTGGGAGTGCGTCCTCGGGGGCGGGGAGGAGCACTCGCTGCTCGCCACCTTCCCGGCTGCCCCTCCGCCGGGCTGGCGGGTCGTCGGCAGGGTATGCCGTGGCGAAGGGCTCACGCTCGATGGCGAGCCGACGCCGGTGCTCGGTTGGGATCACTTCGGGCGTGGCGCTCGCGGTTAGCGGCAACTTACGGTAACGTAACCTACGCAAGCGTAACTTCACGTTTGGCCTAGCTGCTCCCCCCCATCGTCGAAAGAGCCGCGCCATGAGCGCTCGATCCGTGCTGCCCGCAGACGTGTCCATTCCGCGGACCGCCGCGCACCCCCGACCGGCCCCGCTCCGTCCGAGGATCATCCAGGGCGGGATGGGGGTTGGTGTCTCCGGCTGGCGTCTGGCCCGCGCGGTGTCCCGTGCCGGCCAGCTCGGAGTGGTGTCGGGCACCGCGATCGATGTCGTCCTGGCCCGGCGACTGCAGGACGGCGACCCCGGCGGGGACATGCGTCGGGCCCTGGCCGCGTTCCCCGACCCCCGCATCGCCGCCTGGATCCTCGAGGCCTACTTCATCGCCGGTGGCCGCGCGGCCGGTCAGAAGTACCGTCCGGTGCCACGGCATACCCTCGCCTCGGCCACCCGTCTCGTGGAGCTCACGGTCGCTGCGGCCTTCTGTGAGGTGTGGCTGGCCAAGGAGGGCCACTCCGGAGCGATCGGCCTCAATGTCCTGCGCAAGATCGAACTCCCCTTGCCCGCAACGGTTTACGGAGCGATGCTCGCCGGGGTCGAGGCGGTGCTCGTCGGGGCGGGCAACCCGGGCGAGATCCCGGCGCTGGTGACCGGACTGGCACGACACGAGGACGTCACCCTCGACGTCCGGGTCATGGGAGCCCGTTCGAGCGACGGATTCGGCCGTATGCCGTTCTCTCCCAAGGCAGTTCTGCCGCAGATGACTGGCCAGTGTGCCCGTCCGCAGGTGCTCGCGGTCGTGGCCTCTACCGACCTCGCCCGAGGGTTGGCCCAGGACCCGGCTACCCGCCCGGACGGGTTCGTCGTCGAAGGGGAGGTCGCGGGGGGTCACAACGCTCCGCCGCGCGGACCGCACCGCGAGGACGAGCACGGCCAGCCGATCTATGACGAGCGCGACGAGGTCGACCTGCCGGAGATCCTCGCGCTGGGTTTGCCGGTCTGGCTCGCCGGAGGTTACGGCACCCACGAGGGGTTGCGCGCAGCAATGGCGATGGGTGCGACCGGTGTGCAGGTCGGCACCATCTTCGCTTTCTGCGAGGAGTCGGGCTTTACCCCCGACCTCAAGGCCCAGGTGCGCGCCCTTGCCGGCACAGGTGATCTCGTGGTGCGCTCGGACTGGCGCGCCTCGCCCACAGGCTTCCCCTTCCGGGTGGCCCAGATCCCCGGCACCCTGTCCGACCCTTCGGTCTCCAGCGCCCGCACCTCTGTGTGCGACCTCGGGGTGCTACGCACGGCATACCTGTCCCCGAAGGGCGAGGTGGACTTCCGCTGCCCGGCCGAACCGGCGGCGGCCTACCTGCGCAAGGGGGGTCGTGAGATCAACCGTGGGGGCCGGGCGTGCCTGTGCAACGCGCTGCTGGCGAGCGCGGGACTGGGGCAGGTGCGCTCTGGCGGCGTCGTCGAGCCGGCGCTGGTCACCTCGGGCACCGACCTGCGCGGGGTCGTCGCCCTCACCGAGAGTGGGACGGACCGCACCTATACGGCGACGGACGCCGTGCGTTACCTGCTCACCGGCGTTGCCTGAGGCAGGCTGCACCCAAGCACCCAGGCACCCAAGCACCCAAGCACCGAGAAGGGCCGGAATCCCATCGGATTCCGGCCCTTCTCGGTGGCGCCATGTCTGGCGCCTGGCGTCGGCGACAGTCAGCGAGCGACCTTGCCGGCCTTGAGGCACGAGGTGCACACGTTGACCCGCTTGGGGGTCACACCGTTGATGATCGCCTTGACGCGCTGGATGTTGGGGTTCCAGCGGCGCTTGGTGCGACGGTGCGAGTGCGAGATGTTGTGACCGAAGCCCGGTCCCTTGCCGCAGACATCGCAGGTGGCAGCCACGGGTGATCTCCTACACGTTCGGAATGGGCGCCGACGGAGCCGGCGGTTGGTTCGGGGTGCTCGTCTCAGCAAGGGCGGGGGCCCCGGACTGAGGCCGACGCCGCCCACGTGAGCAGGCAACCGGTACAGAATAGCCGAGCCCCGGGGCACGGTCCAAAACGCGAGGTGCAGGACCCTGCGGTGACGGTGCCGCTGACTACGCTGAAGCCTGCGTCATGCCCCGCGCGGCGCCGGATGCGCTACTCGACGTGGCGCGCCGAGTTCGTTGGTCTCGTTCCCCGCAGGAGGTATGCCGTGCAACCAGCGCCCCGCGTGCCCCTCGCCGTCCTGGATGCCGGCGCCTTCCTGCGCTGGGCAGCCCTAGCCCGGTCCTCGTTCGCCAGCGCTCGGGCCGAGATCGACGCGCTCAACGTCTTCCCGGTGCCGGACGGCGACACCGGCACCAACCTTTACCTCACCCTCGACGCGGCACTCGACGCCACCCGGTCGGCGCTGGCCGGACTGGGGTTCGGTGGCCTGGCCGACCTCGCGGCGATGTGTCGGGAGACCTCCCGCGCCATGTTGCTTACGGCCCGCGGCAATTCCGGGGTCATTCTCAGCCAGCTCTTCCGCGGGATGGCCGAGCACGTCCACGTCAGCGGATCGGGGACCCTCGATGCGGCCGGACTCGCCGACGCGTTGCATCGGGCCGACGAGCACGCGTGGAAGGCCGTGACAGATCCTCGAATGGGCACGATCCTCAGCGTCTCGCGCGCCACCGCCCTGGCCGCCAAGGCGGCCGCGGGCGGCGTGGGCGCGACGCTCGGGTCGGTCGTGCGCGCCGCTGTCGACGCCGCGCGCGAGGCGTTGGCCGCCACGCCAGACCAGCTCCCGGTCCTCGCCCGGGCCGGCGTGGTCGACGCTGGCGGGGCCGGCTATGTGCTGCTGCTCGAGGCCCTGCATCGAGTGGTGAGCGGGGAAGACGGCGAGGCCGAGTCCGATCCATTCCACCGGCGGGCAGGATGGACCCGGGTCGAGGCGTTTCACGAGGGCCATCCGAGCTCCGCGACCGAACGGCCCACCCGTGCGCCCGTCACCGGATCGGAGGGGGAGGACCACCACGAGCCGGCCGGACCGGCATACGAGGTCATGTATTTGCTCTCCGATACCGATTCCGAGCGGGTCGCGGTGCTGCGCCAGCGCCTGGCCGGTATGGGAGATTCCCTGCTCGTCGTGGGCGGCGAGGACACGTGGAACGTCCACGTCCATGTCGATGACCCAGGGGCCGCCATCGAAGCCGGGGTCGAGGCCGGGCGTCCCCATCGCATCTCCGTCACCCACTTCGGCGACCAGATCGCCCACGCAGGTCAGCACCCCAGCGACCCCGACGCCCCGGCCGTCGTCGCCTGCGCCCCCGGGCCCGGGCTGGCCGAGGTCTTCCGTGCGGCGGGGGCTCAGGTGCTCACCAGCGGCCCGGGTGATCGGGCGTCTGCCGGACGGATCCTCGACGCCATCCGGGCTACGGGCGCGCGCACCGTGATCGTCCTGCCCAACGACGGAGACACCAGGCTGGCGGCTGCGACCGCTGCCGCAGTCGCGGCCGAGTCGGGCATCGCGGCCACGGTCATCGACAGCACGACCGCTGTGCACGGGATAGCGGCGCTCGCGGTCCTCGACCCGGCCGAGGACGTGGCGAACACGAGGTCGGCGATGACGGCCGCCGTCGCGGCGACCCGGCACGGGGCGGTGTCCGTCGCCTCCAAGGAGGCCGACACGCCCGTGGGCGTATGCCGTCCCGGTGACGTGCTCGGGTTCATCGAGGGCGCGATCGCGGTGATCGGTCACGGCCTGCCCGCTGTGGCCGCCGAGGTGGCCCTCGCCCTGCTGGCTGACGGCGGGGAACTGCTCACCCTGGTCAGTGGGTCGGACGCCCCCGACGACCTCGCCGGCCACGTCGCCGAGGTGGCCCGCGCCCGGCATCCCCACCTCGAAGTGTCGGTCATCGAGGGAGGGCAACCGCTCTACCCCTTGCTCGTCGGCGTGGAGTGACGTGACGGCGACGCTCTCACATTTCACTGAGGACACCCTCGTCACCCGGGTCTTCGGCAAGCGGTTCGGCGAGCCCCTGGAGAAGAACAAGGGCATCCGCACCGTCGCCGACCTGTTCGAGTTCCTGCCCCGGCGCTATCTCAAGCCATACGAACCCACCGACCTCGCCGACGTTGTCGAGGGGGAGGAGACGACGATCGTGGCGCGGGTGCAGTCGGCGTCGACCCGGCCGATGACGCGCCGCCGCGGCCAGCTGCTCACCGTCGTGATCGGCGATGGGCGCAGCACCCTCGATCTCACCTTCTTCAAGCCGCACCCGCACAAGGCCCGCCTGCTGCCAGGCGTCATGGGCGTCTTCACCGGCACGGTCACCCGCTATGGCACTCGGCTTCAACTGGCTCACCCGGAATACCAACTCATCGGTGCCGACCAAGTGCAGGAGGCCACGGCATACCTCTCGACCCACCTCGTGCCGGTCTACTCGACCACGGGCAAGGTCGGGTCGCTGGCCGTCCGTACCGCCATGGAGACCGCACTCGGACTGGTCGACCGGGTCCACGAGCCGGTGCCGGAGGACCTGCGCCGGCGCCGCGGCCTGCCGACCCGGGCCGACGCCTTCCGGACCCTGCACAACCCTCCGATCGACGCAGACCTTGCGGCGGCTATGCGGCGGCTGCGCTACGACGAGGCCCTCGTCTTGCAGGTCGTCCTCGGGCAGCGTCGGCGGGCTGCCGCAGCGGTCCCATCCACACCCCGGCTGCCGCGCATCGGTGGGTTGCTCGCGGCTTTCGACGCACGCCTGCCCTTCGAACTCACCGCGGGTCAGCGCGAGGTGGGCGAGATCCTCGCGGGCGACCTGGCCCGAGATCGGCCGATGCACCGGCTGCTGCAGGGTGAAGTGGGCTCGGGGAAGACCGTCGTGGCCCTGCGCGCCATGCTCGCTGTCATCGACGCCGGAGGCCAGGCGGCCCTGTTGGCTCCGACCGAGGTCCTCGCAGCACAACACCTTCGCTCGATCCACGCCCTTCTCGGCGAACTCGCGGCCGGCGGGATGCTCGGGGGGAGCGACATCGGCACCACCGTCGCCCTGCTCACCGGGAGCCAATCCGCGGGGGCGCGTCGGCGGGCCCTGCAGGACGTCGAGTCCGGGGCGGCGGGCATCGTCATCGGCACTCACGCCCTCATCCAGAAGCACGTGACGTTCGCCGACCTGGCACTGGTCGTCGTCGACGAACAACACCGCTTCGGAGTGGAGCAGCGCGATGCGCTGCGCGAGAAGGGCCGCACCCCGCCGCACGTCCTGGTGATGACTGCCACGCCCATCCCGCGCACGGTGGCGATGACGGTGTTCGGCGACATGGAGACGGTCACCTTGGCGGAGCTGCCGATCGGTCGCTCACCCATCGACACGCACGTCGTCGATGCCGCGAAGCCCACCTGGGTGGCGCGCACCTGGAGTCGGGTCGCCGAGGAGGTCGCGCGCGGGCATCAGGTCTACGTCGTCTGCCCCACGATCGGCGAGCCCGCCGACGGCACCGCGCTCACGAAGGACAGCACCGACGAGGACCTCGCATGGGGGGATGTCGAGGACCATGCCGAGGGGGAGGAGCGCGCCGAGGAGGAGGGTGTAGTCCGCGAGTCCGCTCAGGTGTATGCCGTTGCCGAAGCATTGCGGGCCGACCCGGCGCTGGCTGGGGTTCGGATCGGAATCCTGCACGGCCGCCTTGAGCCTGACGCGAAGGACCAGGTGATGCGCGATTTCACGGCCGGCCGCCTCGACCTGCTGGTCGCCACGACGGTCATCGAGGTCGGGGTCGACGTGCCCAATGCGTCGACGATGGTGGTGCTTGACGCCGATCGGTTCGGCATCTCGCAGTTGCACCAGCTGCGCGGACGCGTGGGACGCGGCACCGCCAAGGGGCTCTGCCTGCTGCTCACCAACGCCGAGAACCCGCACTCCAGAGCCCGACTGGAGGCCGTGGCCTCCACCGGTGATGGCTTCGAGTTGGCCCGCCGCGACGTGCAATTGCGCCGCGAGGGCGACGTCCTCGGGGCGCGCCAGAGTGGTCGGGGCAGCTCGATCCGGCACCTGCGGCTGGGCTACCGGCATGACGAGGACCTCATCCTCCAGGCGCGCCAGGACGCCAGTGGCATCTTGGAAGGCGACCCCGAACTCACCTCTCCCGAGCATGCCGACCTCGCAGCCCGAGTGCGCCTGCGGGTGGATGCCGACCAGGCGGCCTATCTGGAGCGCGGCTAGATGATCCGAATCGTCAGCGGTAGCGCCGGCGGCCGACGTCTGGGCACGCCCACCGGGGCCGGCACGCGACCCACCTCCGATCGCGTGCGCGAAGCGCTGTTCTCCCGGCTTGATCACCTCGACGTTCTGTCCGGGGCGCGGGTCCTGGACCTGTATGCCGGGTCCGGCGCGCTCGCGTTCGAGGCCATGAGCCGCGGTGCCGCTCACGCGCTGCTCGTGGAATCCGACCGAGGCGCTGGCGCGGTTGCGCGTCGCAATGCCCAGACCCTCGGGTGGTCGGCGGTCGCCGAGATCCGCGTCGAAACGGTCGAGAAGGTGCTCCTCGGGGGTCCTTCTCACCCAGTCGATCTGGTCTTCCTCGACCCGCCCTACGACCTGCCCGACGATCGGCTCGGCGATGTGCTCGCCCTGCTGGTGGGGCACCGCTGGCTGGCTCCAGACGCGCTCGTCGTCGTCGAGCGCTCGTCACGCGGTCCGCAGCCGGCCTGGCCGGTCGGGTTGGCCGAGGCGGGGGAACGCCGCTACGGCGAGACCAAGGTGTGGTTCGCGGATGCCCCTGGCCCGGACGAGGTAGCGTGACGCGCGTGTCGGAGCCCTCCCTCTCGTCAGCCGACGTGCTGCGTCGGTGCCTGTGCCCCGGGTCCTACGACCCGATCACCAACGGGCACCTGGATGTCATCACCCGCGCGGCCGCGCTCTACGACGAGGTCGTCGTCGCGGTGCTGCACAATCCCGCCAAGAGCGGCACGTTCCCGGTCGCACGCCGGATCGAGCTCATCCGCCAGTCCCTGCCACAAGGTCAGGTGTCCGATCGGGTGCGCGTCGAAGCCTTTGCCGGCCGGCTGCTGGTCGACGTCTGCCAAGAACTGCAGGTCGAAGCGATCCTCAAGGGACTACGCAGCGGCACCGACTTCGCCTACGAGCTCCCGATGGCGCTGATGAACCGCCACCTCACCGGCGTCGAGACGGTCTTCCTGCCGGGCAACCCGGCATACGAGCATGTCTCTTCCTCGCTGGTCAAGGAGGTGCACTCGCTGGGCGGCGACATCACGGGTCTGGTGCCCGACGTCGTCCTGGCTGCGCTGCGCGCACGCTCCTGACCCGGCATACCGGCGGGGGCCACCGACCGGCTCTTTTGGGAGCCGACGGGAGGGTCGGCTAGGCTATGACGTCGGTCTCTGTCCGTCCTGGTCAGGGCCGAACCTCGACGTTGCTTCGACACTGCCGGAAGACATGACTCGCCTCGATCCTCGCGCCCCCCTGGTGTTCGACACCCGGGAGCTCAGTCGGCGTCCTGGTTCGATGCAGGAAGTGACGCGGCACGTGCAAGCGCCGCAGGAGCTGGGCACCGACATCATCGCCGTGCCGACCGGTTCGCCGGTCGATCTGGTGGTGCGGTTGGAGTCCGTCTCCGAGGGCGTGCTCGTCTCGGGTTCGGTCCGTGCCACGGCCGGCGGCGCATGCGTGCGATGCCTGGACCCGGTCACCCTCCCTGTGGAGGCGACCTTTCAGGAGTTGTTCGCGTATGCCGATCGGGCGGCGCACCACCGTGAGGTGGACGCCGACGCGGACGAGGACGAGGTGTACGAGCTCGCGGGCGACCTGGTCGACCTCGAACCCGTGCTCCGGGACACGGTGGTGCCGATACTGCCGTTCCAACCGGTGTGTCGTCCCGACTGTCCAGGTTTGTGCTCCGAGTGTGGAGCGCCGCTGGCGGCCGATCCCGACCACCGGCATGACGTGATCGACCCCCGATGGGCGGCGCTGAACACCCTGCGTTCAGACCGGCCGGACCGAAGCGAAGAAGAGAGAAGGACCTGACGTGGCCGTTCCGAAGCGGAAGATGTCGCGCTCCAACACCCGTTCGCGCCGCGCGAACTGGAAGGCCGTGGCGACCGCGCTGACCACCTGCCCGCGCTGCTCCAACCCCACCCCTGCGCACCAGGCGTGCCCGAGTTGCGGCACCTACAAGGGTCGCTACTACGCCGCTGCCGAGCGCAGCGAGCACCAGGGCTGATCGCCGCCCCGGCGATGTCCGCGTCTGGCGGCTCGCGCGGCGAGCCAGTCGACACCTTGCGGCACTTCCTGCAGGGTGTCATCGGCATGCCCGTCGATGAAGACATCCTGCAGCGTGCCCTGACGCACCGCTCCTACGCCTACGAGAACGGCGGGCTGCCGAACAACGAACGGCTCGAGTTCCTCGGCGACGCCGTCCTCGGGCTGGTCATTACCGACACCCTGTATGCCGTCCACCCCAATCTCCCGGAGGGGCAGCTGGCCAAGCTGCGCGCTTCGGTGGTCAACATGCGGGCGTTAGCCGATGTCGGCCGGGGGATCGACCTGGGCAGCTATGTGCACCTGGGCCGCGGCGAAGAAACCACCGGTGGCCGGGACAAGGCCTCGATCTTGGCCGACACGATGGAAGCCCTCATCGGCACCGTTTATCTCTCGGGTGGGCTCGCGGCTGCCGGGCTGCTGGTCCATCACCTTTTCGATCCGCTGCTCACCACGTCGGCCTCACTCGGGGCCGGATTGGACTGGAAGACCAGCCTGCAGGAGCTCTGTTCGGCGCACTCGCTCGGCTCTCCGGAGTACCGGCTGGCCGAGTCCGGACCCGATCACGAGAAGAGTTTCGAGGCGTCGGTCGCCGTCGGTCGTGAGATCCTCGGCCGCGGCAGCGGCCGGAGCAAGAAGGAAGCCGAGCAGCGTGCTGCCGAGCAGGCCTGGGAGGACATCACCGCACGGCATACGCCTGCACTCGCCACGCCAGTGAAGGCCGCCGCGTCGAGTGCGCCAGCTGCTCCAGCCGCCGACCAGGCTGCCAGCCTGACCTGACGTGCCGGAGCTACCCGAGGTCGAGACCGTCCGTCGGGGCCTCGCCGAGCATGTCGTCGGGCGCTGCATCGCGTCCGTTTCGGTGTCCGGGTCACGGGTGGTCCGCCGCCATCTGGCCGGGGCCGACGACCTCGTCGCGCGTCTCATCGGGGCGAGTGTCCTGGCCGCTCGACGGCGCGGGAAGTACCTGTGGCTCGACCTTGGCCCGGCGGGCACGTCGGGCGAACCCGCAGGGGATCCAGTCGAGGTCGACGAACCGGCATACGCCCTGCTGGTGCACCTCGGGATGAGCGGGCAGTTGCTCGTCCAACCCAGCCTCGCGCCCCCGGAGAAGCACCTGCACGCCCGGCTGGGCTTCTCCGACGGAGGCCCGGAACTGCGGTTCGTCGACCAGCGCACCTTCGGCGGGATGGCGCTGTCCGACGCCGGGCCGGACGGCATACCGGAGGCGATCGCGCACATCGCACCCGATCCCTTCGAGCCGGCCTTCGACCTCGATCGGGTGGTTGCGCGCCTCAAGGCGCGCCGCAGCGCCATCAAGCGTGGCCTGCTCGACCAGACCGTGGTGTCGGGGATCGGCAACATCTATGCCGACGAGGCGTTGTGGCGGGCCGGGATCCACGGCGAGCGGGAATCCGCCGCACTCACCCGACCTGCGTTGCGCCGCCTGCTCTGCCATGCCCGCGAGGTGATGGAGGAGGCGCTGGGGCAGGGTGGCACGAGCTTCGACCGGCTGTATGTCAACGTCAACGGGGCCTCCGGCTACTTCGACCGGTCCCTAAGTGCCTACGGGCAGGAGGGGCGTCCGTGCGGTCGCTGCGGGACGCTCATTGTGCGCGAGCACTTCATGAACCGCTCGTCCTTCCTTTGCCCACGCTGCCAGCGGCGCCCATGAACGACTCCGTGCCTAGCCGTTCCGGGGGTCGGGTGGCTCTCCCCGCATGGGTGTCCCGCTCGTAGAATCTCCTCGCGACTCCGGCTCAGGTCGCGCACCTCGACCATGGCTGAGCGTCATGGGCGAGGCCATCAGTTACTGATCGCCGGCGCGCGGTGAACGTAGTGGTCATCGTCAACCTGGGCAGCGGTGAACGCGGCAATGTCCGCGCGCGTGATGGCGAACCCAATCTTGTCGCTGCCGAAGAATCCGACCCGCAGGCTTTCCTTAGGGGGACCGTCTTTGGGTGCGGTGAAACGCACGACAGTCCACCGGAAGTCTGGGCTCATGGCTAGTCGGGTCATGCCGAGTAGTTCCTCGTAGGCCCGGGGCAAGAGGGTTCGCCCCATAAAGGCGACGGCCCTTCGCTGCAGTGTCGCCTTCTCGTGCGGGTCTCCCACGCTGGGGGTGGCGAGACTGATGTAGCGAGTCACACCGTGGTGTCTCATGGCATCGAGGATGTTCGCAGTGCCTGCGACGAGCGGTCGTTCAACCGCCTTGCGGTCCAGCGATGGGCCTAGTGCCGAGATCACGGCGTCCGCGCCAGTGACCGCCGCATCGACGACCGATGGGTCTGAGAGTGGCCCGGTGACCACTCGCGTCCGGTTGGCCCATAGGGCAGGGACCTTGGTGGTGTCCCGCGCGTGGACGGAGACGTCGTGACCGCGCTCGAGCAACTCGGTCACGATGAGTGACCCAATCCCGCCGGTCGCCCCGAAAACGGTGACCCTCATGCGAAGCTGCCGAACCGAGCCCAAGCCACGAATGCGGCGGCCATGAGGAGTGCCGCGTTGAAGACGATGGCGCCGGTCTCCCCGCGGCGCCGGTGGGTCAGTATGGCCAGGATCATGATCACGACCAGGCCGCTTGCTGCGAGCGGCGTGAGGATCGGGACGATCCCGGTAGCGGCGGGCAGTACAAGTCCCACTGCCGCCAGGAGTTCGACGATCCCGATGAACCGGATCATGCAGGGTGAGAAGTCCTCGGTCCAAGGCAGCTTCTCCACCAACCTCGCCTTGGGCTGCATCGACTTCTGGATCCCGGCCACGACAAACATCAGAGCGAGGATGATCTGGACGATCCAAAGGGCAGTGTTCATGGCGGGCAAGCTCCTTATGCATCCAAGTGGAGCGAACACTCCACTTGATCAGAGGATAGCTCAACTGGAGCGAGCACTCCAGTTGTCGAGTAGGCTCTCACCATGGCAGGGGAGGACGGCTCCGGGGGCAGAGGGCTGCGGGTCGACGCGGAGCGAAACCGAGAACGCATCCTGGCTGCGGCCCGCGCAGTCTTCGCCGAACAGGGGTTGGACGCCGCGACGAACGAAGTGGCGCGCAGAGCGGGAGTCGGGATCGCCACGCTCTTTCGGCGGTTCCCTTCGCGCGACGATCTCGTGGACGCAGTGTTCCGAGAGAAGATGACCTCCTACGTCACAGCGGTGGACGCCGCGCTTGCCGACCCGGACCCGTGGCGTGGCTTCACGGGGTTCATCGAGGCGATCTGTCGTATGCAGGCTGATGACCGGGGCTTCGCTGAAGTGCTCACGTTGACGTTCCCGTCGGCCAAAGGACTCGAAGCCGACCGTAGGAAGGCTGGCGCCAAGCTCGGAGCGCTCATTGCTCGCGCCAAGGCCACGGGGCACCTTCGTGCGGACTTCACGCACCAAGACGTTCCACTCATCCTGATGGCGAACGCTGGAGTAGTGGCAGCCACGCGAGACACAGCACCCGATGCGTGGCGCCGCCTCGTGGGCTACCTGCTGCAGTCCTTCTCGGCAAACGCGGCCCAGGCGCTCCCGGCGCCGCCGACGCGGTCTCAGGTTTACCGCTCACTCGAACGCCTCAACCGCAGGAGCTGACGGCTGAGGCGTCGCATGTCGAGGCCGCAAACCACGCGATCCGTCGGCCTAATGTGGTGGCTTGGCGTACGCAATAACGTACGCTGGGCTCAGGAGGGGTTCATGACTGCGGTGAGTGCCACGTCGGCCAGGGCGAATCTTTACCGGCTGATCGATCAGGTGAATGAGGAGTCGGAGCCGTTGACCATCACGGGACAGCGCGGCAACGCCGTGCTGGTTGGTGAGGATGACTGGCGCGCGATTCAGGAGACGCTGTTCCTTAGGTCTGTGCCTGGGTTGGCGGAGTCCATCCGTGTCGCACGAGCCGAGGGCGTCGAGGCTGGTTCGGCAGGACTCGATTGGTGAGCGAACCCGAGTGGGCCGTGGTCTTCTCTCGGCAGGCTCAGAAGGATGCCCGCCAGGTAGCGGCTTCGGGCCTCAAAACGAAGGCGCAGCAGTTGTTGGACCTGGTGGCTCAGGATCCGTTCGCCGCGCCGCCTCGCTTCGAGAAACTCGTCGGCGATCTGGCCGGCTGCTACTCCCGAAGGATCAACATCCAACATCGGCTGGTATACGAGGCCCTGCCCGAAGAACGCATCATGCACGTGCTGCGAATGTGGACGCACTACGAGTGAAAGAGTCACCTGATTTCAGGCTGCTGCGACTGCGCCGTTGGGCGGGTGTGACGCTACCTGACGTAGCCGGACGGGTGAACGTAGGGTTCCGAATTAGTCGGGCTACTCGACCGGTCCCTGAGTGCCTACGGGCAGGTGGGGCGTCCGTGTGAGCGCTGCGTGACGTCGATTGTGCGCGAGCACTTCATGAACCGCTCGTCCTTCTTTTGCCCACGCTGCCAGCCGAGGCCTCGGACGCGGGCCACGATGCTCGTCTGAGGCTTCGAAGCGTGGCGAATCGTCAGTTGCATTCCGGCGAAACGTCAGCCCCAGCCCGGCGAACTGCTACTCTCCCGGTGTGGACTTGCTGCCCAGAGCTGTGGACCCGTGGGCCCGCGAAGTCTTGGGTGCGTCGCCGATTCTGGTCGTCGAGGGCGCCCGGCAAGTGGGCAAGTCGACCCTCGTGAGAGTGCTGGCGGACGGGCCTGATGTTTTCACCACCATGGACGACGACCTGACAAGGGCGTTCGCCCGAGATGATCCCGTCGGATTTCTTCGATCAGCGGGTGAGCGCCGCCTCGTGGTGGATGAGATTCAGCGCTGCCCGGAACTCATCCTGCCACTCAAGGCCGAGGTGGACAGAGATCGCCGAGCCGGCCGGTTCATCTTGACGGGGTCAGCAAACGTGCTGAGACTGCCGAACGCCGAGGACTCCTTGGCAGGCAGGGCCATGACGATCCGCCTGCATCCGTTCGCTCAGGCAGAGCTCTCCCGGCGGCCCAGTGACTGGGTGACTTCTGTGCTTGCTGGCGCGAACCCTTCGGCGGTCGCCAGCGAGCGCGTCGATATCGTGGAGCGAGTCGTGAAGGGCGGCTACCCCGCTGTCCAGGGGCTTAGCCCAAAACTGCGCGTCGCGTGGTTGCGCGACTACGCCAACCGCCTTGTGGAGCGGGATGCGGCAGACATCGCGCCCGCCCAGGTCCCGGCACTACGTCATCTGCTGGCGATGATGTCTGCAGCCCCGATGGCTGAGCTGGTCTTCGAGCGCCTGGCACAGGAACTCGGGCTCGCACGGGCCACTGTTCAGCGACATCTGGAAATCTTGGAGGCGCTCTTTCTGGTGGAACGACTCCCCAGCTGGTCACGCAACCTCACAAAACGGCAGGTCCAGCGGCGGAAGGCATTCCTCACTGATTCAGCACTGGCGGTGGCACTCTCCGGGATGAGCGCGGAGCATCTGAACTCCCCGCGTGGATCGGACCATTTCGGACCCCTTCTGGAGAACTTCGTCGTCAGCGAGCTCCTGAGGCAGCAGGGCTGGTCTGCCACTGACTTCACCTTGTCCCATTACCGGGATCGACACGGCGCAGAGGTGGATCTGATCGTCGAGACCCCACACGGGGTCCTGGCGGTAGAGGTCAAGGCGAGCACCACGGCTCGACCCGTGCACTTCAAGCACTTGATCGCGCTACGAGATCGGCTTGGTGGCGAGTTTCTTGGCGGAGTCGTCCTGACGACGGGTTCTGGGCAGCGGGCGGGCGACCGTCTGGCGGCCATGTCGGTGGCATCTCTGTGGGAGCCGCTGGGCTGATGCGCCCGGAAAGCATGTGACACCTGAACGTACGGTTCTGAAAGAGGGGGGCTACTTCGACCGGTCCCTCGCCGTGGTCACGGTCGCCAGCAGACGGTGGCGAGCGAGGGCCAACCAGCGTGTCTTCCCAACCACAGCGCGATACCGGTATCGGGCCCCGAAGATCGGCCCTCGGGCAGCCGTTCGGCACTGCTCGTCCTGACCGGGGTCATCGTGGGAGCGCTCCGTCGCAGTCGCATCAGGGGCTCGGACACGCGGGCCAGGGCCGCCATGCTGCTCGTCCTCTCCCAGCGGTCGCCGCGTCGGATGGTGGGCACCGACCTCGCCAGGCCGTCCCGATGCTCTCGGCGGCTGTCCTCGGTCACGCCCCTGCCCGCGCCCTGGGCTGGGGGTCCTCGTACCCAGGTGACGACACCGTTCCACCGGGAGTGTGCACCGACGTCGGGTCGGCAGCTTGGCCAGGTCGCGCTCGATCCAAACGCGCGCACTGGAGCGGGCCCCTGACATAGAGTTCCGGGCGTGATCGATTCCCTGGCGCCCCTTTCCTTGCCGACCGTCGACGCCGCCGAGCCCTGGCTGGCCGGCAAAGCCCGAAGTGGACTCGCCCGCGCCGCCGACCTGGTCGCCGCACTCAAGCAACAACGTCCGCGGGACGCGATGACCGCCTTGGAGCTGTGGAACGACATCTCGATTGAACTGGCCAATGTCGCGGCCGCGGCGTCGTTCTTCAGCGAGGCCCACCCGGTGGAGGCCGTGCGGACCCGCGGCGAGCAGGCGATGCAAGACGTCCAGAAAGTCATTACGGACCTCGGACTGGACCGCGATCTCTACGACATCTTCGCCGCGGTCGACGGATCTGCGCTCGACCCCTCGGCGCGACGCCTGCTCGACAAGACCCTGCTCGACTTCCGGCGCGCCGGCGTCGACCAGGACGAAACGACGCGCGCGCGCATCCGGGCCATCAACGAGCGGCTGCTCGTCGTCGGGCAGGAGTTCAGCAAGAACATCCGCGACGACGTCAAGACGATCGCGGTCACCCCGGCCGAACTAGACGGCCTGCCGCAGGACTGGCTCGATGTCCACCCGGTCGGCGCAGACGGCCTGATCACCGTGACGACCGACTACCCCGACCTCGTGCCGGTCGTCACCTTTTGCACCGTGCGCGAGACCCGGCACGCGCTGCGGGTGGCTTTCCTCAACCGCGCCTGGCCCGCCAATGACGCCCTGCTGCGCGAGCTGGTCGACCTACGGCACGAGTTGGCCGGACTCGTGGGCTATGCCTCATGGGCCGACTATGACGCCGAAGTCAAGATGATCGGGCACGGCGAGGCGATCCCGGAGTTCATCGATCGGATCTCCGCCGCCGCACAGGAGTCGGGGGAGCGCGACCTCGGCGTGCTGCTCGAGCGACTGCGCCAGGACGATCCGGAGGCCAGCGCGGTTTCGACGCCCGACGCCGCGTTCTACGAGGAGGTCGTGCGGCGGGAGCAACTCGACGTCGACGCCCAATTGGTGCGCACCTTCTTTGACTTCACCCAGGTGCGCCAAGGACTGCTCGACGTTACCGGCCGCCTCTTCGGGCTGACCTATCTGCCCGCCACCGACGCCACGCTCTGGGATGGCGACGTCGCGGCATACGACGTCCATGAAGGCGACGCCGCGGGGCCGCGCCTGGGCCGGATCTACCTCGACCTGCACCCGCGGGAGGGCAAGTACAAACACGCGGCTCAGTTCGACCTGCGTCCCGGAGTGGCGGGGCGGCAGCTGCCCGAGGGCGTCCTGGTGTGCAACTTCCCGCGTGGGTTCATGGAGCACGATCAGGTCGTCACCCTGTTCCACGAGTTCGGCCACCTGCTGCACCACGTGCTCGGCGGTGACCAGCGCTGGGTGCGCTTCTCCGGCGTCGTGACCGAATGGGATTTCGTCGAGGCACCCAGCCAGATGCTCGAGGAATGGGCCTGGGACGCCGACGTCCTGCGCACCTTCGCCCGCACCCTCGGCGGGGAGCCGATCCCCGCTGAACTGGTGGCCAAGATGCGCACTGCCGACAACTTCGGCAAGGGCTATCGCGAGCGCACGCAGATGTTCTACGCGGCGATGTCCTACACGTTCCACACCGAGCGCCCGGCCGACTTCACCGAGGCGACCCGCGCTCTGCAGGCGAAGTACTCCCTCTTCCCCTACTTGCCCGACACCCATTTCGCAGCGAGTTTCGGCCATTTGGAAGGGTATTCGAGCGCCTACTACACCTACGCCTGGTCACTCGTCATCGCTAAGGACCTCTTCTCGGCCTTCGATCGTGACGACATGTTCGACGTCGACGTCGCTGCGCGCTACCGCGACCGGATTCTGCGCCCAGGTGGGTCGCGGGATGCTGCCGACCTCGTGGAGGACTTCCTCGGTCGGCCCTACACCTTCGACGCGTATGCCGCGTACCTTGCCGAGTGAGGTGCGGTGGTGACCACTGAGCGGCTCACGGCCTTCGTGTCGGGGCACGTCCAGGGAGTCGGCTTTCGCTGGTGGACCCGGTCCCGAGCTCTGGAGCTCGGCCTGGTCGGACACGCCCGCAATCTCGAGGACGGCAGGGTCGAGGTCGTCGCCCAGGGACCCACGCAGGCCTTGGACGCCCTGGCCGAGCTGTTGCGAGCCCAACCCTCCACACACCGTCGCCCGGGCCGGGTCACCTCGGTCGTCTGCCAGTGGGCCCAGCCCCATGACGGCGTCGTGGGATTCCGCGAACGCTGAACCGCAGGGGCGCGGCGGCACCGGGAGCGCACAGAGTGGGCTGTACGGCATACCCTCGTGCCCGTGACCGTGCCCCCGGAACTCGCCGCCCTGCGCGCGAGCATCGACAACCTCGACGCCGCCTTGGTCTACCTGCTGGCCGAACGCTTCCGGTGCACCCAGCGGGTCGGTCATCTCAAGGCAGATCTCGGCCTGGCGCCCTCCGATCCCGGCCGCGAGGAGCAACAGTTGACCAGGTTGCGAAGCCTCGCCGCTGCCTCGGGGCTGGACCCGGTCTTCGCGGAGAAGGTCCTCAACTTCATCATTGCCGAGGTCATCCATCACCACGAACAGATCGCGGGATCCACTGCGGCGTCGGCGGCGCAGCCAGCGCCGGCCCCCGCCGAGTAACCTGGGCCCGCCTCGGATCACTTCGACCCGCACCATCGTCAGGAAGCCACCAGCAGCGTGTATCTCAAGAGCGTGACCCTCAAGGGCTTCAAGTCCTTCGCGTCAGCGACCACGCTGCGTCTTGAGCCCGGGATCACCTGCATCGTCGGCCCCAACGGTTCGGGGAAGTCCAATGTCGTCGATGCCTTGGCCTGGGTCATGGGCGAGCAAGGTGCCAAGAGCCTGCGCGGCGGCAAGATGGAAGACGTCATCTTCGCCGGCACCGCCGGACGGGCACCGTTGGGGCGGGCCGAGGTCGCGCTGACCATCGACAACACCGACGGTGCCTTGCCGATCGACTACTCCGAGGTGACGATCAGTCGCACCATGTTCCGCAACGGCGGGTCGGAATATGCGATCAATGGCACCACCTGTCGACTGCTCGACGTGCAAGAACTGTTGTCTGACAGCGGAATCGGCCGCGAGATGCACGTCATTGTCGGGCAGGGTCAACTCGACGCCGTGCTGCGGGCGACTCCCGAAGAGCGACGCGGTTTCATCGAGGAGGCAGCGGGCGTCCTCAAACACCGTAAGCGCAAGGAACGTGCACTGCGCAAGCTCGAAGCGATGGAGGCCAACCTCACTCGGGTCAAGGACCTCACTACCGAGATCCGGCGCCAGCTAGGGCCGTTGGGTCGCCAGGCCGAGACGGCCCGCAAGGCCGGGACCATCCAGGCCGAGGTGCGCGACGCGCGGCTGCGGCTCATCGCCGACGACCTGGTGCAACTCACGGCCACACTGGAACAGGAAGTCGCCGACGAGACCGCTCTCATCGCGCGGCGCACCGAGATCGAGCACGAGGTCGGCGTCCTCTCGGCCGATCTGGATCAGGTGGAGCGACAGGCGGACACCGCGCGCCCGCTGCTGGCTCAGGCGCAGGACCGGTGGTTCACGCTCGCACGCCTCGTGGAACGACTCTCAGCGATCGCGACCTTCGCCGGTGAGCGGGTCCGCCTGCTCGCCGAGGACGACGACGGCCCCGAGGCGACCCCGGCGCGTGACCCCCAACTGCTGCGCGCCCAGGCCACCGACCTGAGGGAGCAACACACGGTCCTGGTCGATCAGATCGAGCAGGCCGCGGCCGAACTGCGGGAGGCGGTCGCCGCCCGCACGGCTGCCGAGCAGGAGTATGCCGTCGAGCAGCACCGCCTCGCGGCGCTCGCCCGCGCTGCGGCCGACCGCCGTGAGGGACTCGCCACGCTGGCTGGGCAGGTCGCCGCCCGGGCCTCGCGGATCGAGGCCCGGGAGGCCGAGATCGGGCGCCTTCGCGACACCGAGGCCGCGTCGACGGCCCGCGCCGCAGCCGCCGAGCGCGAGTTCGCCACGCTGGAAGCCTCGATCGCTGTCGAGGAGGAGGGTGAAGAAGGCCTCGACACGGCATACGAGTCCGCGGCCGCGGAACTGTCGCGATTGCAGGCGGAGGTGGCGCGCCTCGTCGACGCCGAGCGCGACGCCGATCGCACCCGCTCCGCCGCTGCTGCCCGCGCCGATGCCCTCGCGATGAGCCTGTCGGTCAAGGACGGTGTCGCCGCCCTGTTGCAGGGGGAGGACTCGCGCGGCGTGTTGGGCTCGCTGTCGCAGCTCGTGCACGTCGAACCAGGCCACGAAGGGGCCGTCGCTGCCGCCCTGGGGTGGGCGGCCGATGCCGTGGCCGTCGAGAGTATGGCCGACGCCGTGCACCACATCGGACGCCTGCGTGCCGCCGAGGCCGGCCGCGCGGGGCTGCTCGTTGCCGCAGGTGCCCGCCCGAGCGATGCGGCGACCTGGCCCGCACTTCCCGCCGGGGCGCGCTGGGCCCGGGCGGTCGTGCAGGCCGACGACCGCATCCGGGGGGCGGTCGACCAATTGCTCGACCGGGTCGCCTTGGCCGACGACGTCAGAGTCGCTCGGACTCTTGCCGATGCCGGGCTCGTGGCCGTGACCCCGGCCGGTGACGTGCTCGCCCCGGGATTCGCGCGGGGCGGCAGCGGTGCTCCCAGCCAGTTGGAGATCACCGCAGCGATGGAGGAGGCCCGGGCGCATGCCGAGGCCGCAGCCCGGGAGTCGGAGCAGGCCAGGTTTGCCAGGGCCGCACTTACCGCGACCACCGAAGAGATTTCCGGGCAGGTCGCGGCAGCCCTGGAGCGGCTGCACGACTCGGATGCCCGGATGGCGGCTGTGGCCGAACAACTCGGGGCCTTCGGCGCCGCAGTTCGCAGTGCCCGCGCTGAGGCCGACCGGACCCAAACGGCCATCCGCGCCGGCGCCGAGGCCCTCGAGCGTGACCGTGCCGACCACGCGGAGCTCGTGGCTCGGCTGCGTGCCGCGCAGGCCGAACCGGGGGACGAAGGTGACGCCGACACCGAGCGCCGCGACGCCCTGGAGCAGACCGCGCGCGCGGCCCGAGCCCACGAGACCGAAATGCGCCTGACGCTGCGCACCCGGGAGGAGCGCGACCGGGCGCTGGTGGAACGCGCCGATGCCCTCGAGTCCGCGGCGGTGGCCGAGGAGGCGGCGCGGGCCGCGCAGGCCGCCCGCCGGGAGCGTCGGGCCAGGGAGGCGCGCACGGCCCACGCCGTGCGGGCGGGCGCAGCGTATGCCGTGCAGGTGTTGCGCACCAGCGCGGCCCGGGCCGACGAGCAGCGCCAGGTCGGCGAGCGCGAGCGCGCTGAGCGTGACGCACGGATGACCGTGCTGCGGCGTGAGTTGGCGGTCCTGCAGGAGCAGATGCGCGAGCTGACCGACTCGGTGCACCGCGACGAGGTGGCCAGAGCCCAGCAGCGGCTGCGCATCGAGACCCTGCAGGCCCGGGCGCTGGACGAATACGGGGTCGCTGCTGAGACGCTCGTCGCCGAATACGGCCCCGATCAGTTGGTGCCGGCCGTGGTGATCTCCAGCGACCCCGACGCTCCCGTCCCGGACCCCGTGCCCTACGTCCGGGAGGTCCAGGAGCGCCGGCTACGCACTGCGGAGCGGCAGTTGGCCGCGCTGGGCCGGATCAACCCGTTGGCCCTGGAGGAGTTCGCGGCGCTGGAGGAACGGCATACCTTCCTCACCACCCAGCTGGAGGACCTGCGCACCTCCAAGCGCGACCTGCTGGACATCGTGCGCGAGGTGGACGAGCGAGTGGAACGGGTCTTCACCGAGGCCTTCCACGACACAGCGGCACAGTTCGAGGCGGTGTTCTCCCGGCTGTTCCCCGGGGGTGAGGGGCGCCTGGTGCTCACCGACCCGGCGAATATGTTGACCACTGGACTGGAGGTCGAGGCCAGGCCACCCGGGAAGAAGATCAAACGCCTCTCGCTGCTGTCCGGAGGGGAGCGTTCGCTGGTCGCGGTCGCGCTGCTCGTGGCGATCTTCAAGGCCCGACCGAGCCCGTTCTACATCATGGATGAGGTCGAGGCAGCCCTCGACGACGCCAACCTCGGGCGGCTGCTCATCCTCTTCGAGGAGTTGCGCGACTCCAGCCAGCTCATCGTCATCACCCATCAGAAGAAGACGATGGAGATCGCCGATGCGTTGTATGGGGTGACGATGCGCGGCGACGGCGTCACGACCGTCGTGTCCCAGCGGATGCGCGACCTCGCCTGATCTGCCCTCCCGCGGGAACCGACTTACCTGTGATCTGGAACACCACCCCGGCGGGTTGCGGTCGCCGAAGGCCGGGAAGTTTGCGACCCTAGGGGTCATGACTGCTCTCGTCCTCGCGATGCTCCTGTGCCTGGCTTTGGGCCTCGGCGTCGTCCTGGCCGTGGTGGTTCCGGCCCGGCGCGCCGGCCGCGACATGCTCACTCCGCATGGCGAACATGTCGTTGCCCGGGTGCGTGAGCGCACCGAGTCGGTTGCCTCGGCCACCCGCGAGCGCACCGAGGGCCTGCTGTCGACCAAGGACAAGGGCGAGGTCCGCGGCCGCGACTGAAATGGGCCCGCGGAACGCGACCCCAGGGCGCCCCTAGAGTTCGGACCCGAGTCCTTGGGCGTGACGGCATACGACCTCACCCAGGGCAGTCAGATCGGTCGGACCGGCATACACGACCGAGATGGCCCCACGGCATACCCCGGCCGTGTCGATGACCGGAGCCGCCACCGCGCAGAAGCCCATGATGACCTCGCTCTCCGTGTACGCCCACCCCTCGGTGCGCGCGACGGTGACCTCTGGCCGTTCGTGGGGTCGCGGCGGTTCACCGGCGAGCAGGGCCAGTCCCGGAGCGCCGAGGTCAACGGGATGGCGCAACCCGGGGCGGTAACTCACGTGAGCCGTGGCTGCTGGGGGTTCGACGACTTCGACCGCGACCGCTTCGTCGCCGTGCCGGACGACGAGGAACGCGGTCTTGTCGGTGGCGACGGCCAGTCGCAGCAGGTGTCGTCCGGCCCGGGCCCGCAGAGCCGGGGTGAACCGGCCGGCGAGGACGGCCAGGCCGGCGCCGGGCTGGTAGCGACCCTGTGAGTCCCGAGAGAGCAACCCGTGGTCTTCCAAGGTGCGCAACATCCGGTAGGTAATTGACCGATGCATCGCCACCCCGGTTGCGACATCCGCTACCGTCAGAGGGCCGTTGGACTCGGTGACGTGTTCCAGGATGCGAAGACCGCGGTCCAGAGTTTGAGACGCGGGACGACCGTCGGATGACGAAGATCTCGATTCCGGAACGATCGTTGCCAAGGCACCCGCACCCCTCTACGCTGAAGCGGAACTCTCCACATATCGAATTCCGGTGTCCGATTATCGAACTCTGTCGAGGATAGGCGACGGAAGACGAGCAAGGGAAGAGAGCTCGGAAAGATCCTGTAAAGCCATAGCGAAGGCCGGGGGGACCCGCCTTCGGTCAAGGAGGCGACATGCAGCGCAGCATGCGATTGGTCTCGTTCGGTCTCGCCGTTGGTTTGGCGACGACGCTCGCGGCCTGCTCGGAAAGTGGTTCGTCCGGAAGCTCGGCCTCGGGAGCGGCCGCCAGCACCGGTGATATCAAGATCGGTGTCGTTCTCGACATCACCGGCGCCGGCGCCAGCCTGGGTGTCCCGGAGCGCCAGACCATCGAGATGCTGGCCGACCAGGTCAACGCCGCGGGAGGCGTCAACGGCCGGAAGGTCAAGCTCTACATCGAGGACAACCAGTCCACGGAGGACGGCGCTGCCAAGGCGACGACCAAGCTGCTGACCACCGAGAAGGTCGACATCCTCCTCGGCGCTTCGCGCACGGGCCCGAGCCTGGCCATGCGTCCGATCGCCGAGAAGGCCGAGAAGCCGATGGTGTCGCTCGCGGCCAACGCCAAGATCGTCGACGGCTCCAAGTGGGTCTTCAAGACCGCCCAGAACGACAAGGTCGTGCTGGAGAAGATGGTCGATGACATGAAGGCCAAGGGCATCACCCAGGTCGCCGTGGCGCGCGACGCCTCGGGCTTCGGCGAGGGCATCCCCGAGATGCTGGCCGAGGTGGGCAAGGCCGCCGGGATCACGGTCGTCAAGGTCGAGAAGTTCGCGCCCGACGCCACCGACTTCACCTCGCAGATGACCAACTTGCGCGCCTCCAACCCGCAGGCCGTCCTCATCTGGGGTATCCCGCCGGCAGCCGGCCTGGCGCAGAAGGCCTACAAGCAGCTCGGCCTCAACGTGCCCGTCTACCAATCGCACGGCATCGGCAACCAGGCCTTCCTGGACACCGCCGGTGACACCGCCGACGGCCTGCGTGCCCCGCTCGGGCGCATGCTCGTCGCCAGCCAGCTCAAGGATGACGACCCGCAGAAGCCGGTCGTCACGAAGTTCATCGCGGACTTCAAGGCCAAGTACAACGCCAACCCGTCGACCTTCGCCGGGCACGCCTACGACGGCTTCATGATCGCCATCGAGGCGCTCAAGAAGGCCGGCACCGACTCGGCCAAGCTGCGCGATGCCCTCGAGGCCATCACCAAGTGGCCGGGCGTCAGCGGCGTCTTCTCGATGACCCCGACCGACCACTCCGGGTTGACCAAGGACGCCCTTGTCATGGTGACGGTGGAGAACAAGGCCTGGAAGGTCGCGGGCTAACACCTCATGATCGACCTCCTCCAGCTGGTCTTCGCCGGGCTGGCTCAGGGGGCCGTCTACGGGTTGGTGGCGTTGGGTTTCGTCGCCATCTTCTCGGTTCGCGAGATCGTCAACCTGGTCCAGGGCGAGTATGCCGCCCTGGCCGGGTTGACGGCGATTAGCGCCGTCGGCGCTGGGCTGCCCCTGCTTGTTGCCATCCTCGTCGCGATCCCCGTCACCATCGGGATCGCTGTGCTCCTGGAGCGGCTGACCATCGCTCCGGTCAAGAAGATGACGCCGCTGACCTCGATCATCCTCACCTTGGGTGTGTCGACGGCAGTCAAGGCGCTCATGCTGCTCATCTGGGGGCCGGAGGCCAAAGGCCTGCCGACCTTCCCCGGTTCGGATATCGTCCTGGGCGGGGTGAGCATTCGCAGCCAGGAGCTATGGGTGCTCGGCGTTGCTGCCGTGGTCGCCTATGGCGTGATCTGGTTCTACGAGCACACCGTGCGCGGGAAGTCGCTGCGGGCCTGTGCTGAGCAGCCGGTCGCCGCCCGCCTGGTCGGTATCTCGCCGCGCACGGCCACCGTCGTCGCCTTCGCGGTCGCCGGGCTGGTCGGTGGCGTGGCCGGTGTCGTGGGGAGCCCGATCTACCTGAGCTCCTGGACCAGCGGCCTCACGCTCGGCCTCAAGGGCTTCGTCGCCGCGACCCTCGGCGGGCTGACCTCGTTGCGGGTCGCCATGCTCGGTGGCCTGGGCCTCGGGATCCTCGAGAACCTCGTCGCCGGCTACCTGAGCTCCGGTTACCGCGACGCCGTGGCGTTCGTCGTCCTGGTCCTCGTCCTGTTGTTCAAGCCCCACGGCTTGGCCGGCAAGAGCTCGGGGGTGCGGGTATGAGTCCAATGATCCGTCGTCAGATCCCCTTCGTGGCGCTGGCGATCTTCTTGGTGGTCTTCGCGCTCGGCGCCCCCCAGAACGTCGTGGACATCGGTGTCTACGCCCTGATCTACGGCCTGGCCGCCATCGGCCTGTCCCTGCTCATGGGGCTGGCCGGCCAAGTGAGCCTGGGCCATGCGGCCTTCATCGCGGTGGGTGCCTATACCCAGGCCCTACTGGTCTCGAAGGCCAATCTGCCGTTCATCGCTGCGGCCCCGATCTCGGTCATCGCGTCGATGATCGTCGCGTTGATCGTCGGTCTGCCGTTGCTGCGCTTGCGCGGGCACTTCCTCGCGTTGGCGACGCTCGGCTTGGGCATCATCATCGGCGTCGTCGTCACCGAATCGGAGGCTCTCGGCTCGACGTCCGGGCTCTACGGCCTGCCGAGTCTCTCCTTCGGCGGGCGCACCTACGACACCGCCCAGGAATACTTCCTGCTGCTGACTCCGGTCATCGTCATCGGGATGTGGCTCGCGGTCAACCTCGTCAAGAGCCGCACCGGCCGAGCGCTCAGCGCGGTCAACGACTCCGAAGTCGCTGCCGAGTGTCTCGGCGTGGACACCTTCGCCCTGCGGCTTCGGGTCTTCGTGCTGTCGGCGGGGTATGCCGGTCTGGCCGGGGTGTTCTATGCCCACTGGCTGACGATCGTCAACCCGTCGGTCACGCACTTCGAGGTCTCGGTCAAGATCCTGCTCATGGTCGTGCTCGGCGGCCTCGGCACAGTCTGGGGCGCTCTCATCGGCGCTGTGGCGGTCCAGGCTCTCGACGAGGGCCTGCGGGCATTGCTGCCGGTCATCATCCCGGGGGCCAAGGGTGAGGTCCAGCTCATCGGGTTTGGCGTCATCCTCGTGCTGGTCATCATCCTCATGCCCGGTGGTTTGGCTCAGCTCTGGTCTCGTGTGCGAGCCCGATTCAGCAAGCCCGACTCGACCAAGCACGGGGTCCACGAGCACGAGATCAGCCAGGAAGAGCAGCGCGAGTTGCTCGACAAGTCGTTGGGCATCCTCGCGCGCACCGACCACGAGCCGGTCGGCACCTCGATCCTCAAGATCGAGGGTTTGACCAAGCGTTATGGCGGAGTCACCGCCCTGGACAACCTCAGTCTGGACATCACGGCGGGTGAGATCGTCGCGCTCATCGGCCCCAACGGGGCTGGCAAGACGACGGCGTTCAACATGATCACCGGTGTCCTGCCGCCCACCGAGGGATCGGTCAAGCTGCACGGCAAGGAAGTCGCTGGGCAGTTGCCACACGTGGCTGCCAACCTCGGCGCGACGCGCACCTTCCAGAACCTGCAGACCTTCAAGAGCACGACCGTCCTGGGCAACGTCAAGGTGGCTCGCCACCTGCGCTCCAAGGCCGGCTTGCTGCGGGGGATGGTCATGGCCGACCGGGCCGAGGAGCGGCACATCGAGACGACGGCCCAGGCGGCCGTCGACGCGATGGCGCTCACGGCGCTGGCCGACCACCCGATCGCCGACCTCGCGTTCGGCAAGCAGCGACAGGTCGAGGTGGCCCGGGCACTCGCGCTCGAGCCCTCGCTGTTGCTGCTCGACGAACCGATGGCCGGCCTGTCGGGCGCCGAGCGTGACAGCCTCTCGTGGCTGCTGCGCAAGGTGAAGGCCACTGGCGTGACGATCGTGCTCGTCGAGCACGACGTGGCGGCTGTCATGGCGCTCGCTGATCGAGTCGCGGTCCTCGACGACGGCAAGCTCATCTCGTTGGGCACACCGGCCGAGGTCACCAACGACCCGGTGGTCATCGCCGCCTACTTGGGCACCGATGACGAGGCGGAGGCTACGGTGGAGAAGGCCGCTGCAGCGCATGCCGCCGACAGCACACCCGAAGGAGGCACCCGATGACCGCGCGACCCCCGGCGGGCCTGACCGTCACCGGGCTGCACGCGGCATACGACCGCTTGCAGGTGCTTCACGGGATCGACCTCACGGTCGCTCCCGGGGAGGTTTTGGCCCTGGTCGGCGCCAACGGTGCCGGCAAGACGTCGGTGCTGAGGTCGGTCTCCGGCCTGCTCAAGCCGGCCAAGGGCACGGTCAAACTCGGTGACACCGACATCACGTCGTTCGGTGCCGAGAAGATCGCCTCCCTCGGGCTGGCACACGTGCCGGAAAACCGGCTGGTCTTTCCGACGCTCACCGTCGAGGACAACCTCGTCCTGGGCGGCTATGTGCGACGCAAGGAGGGCGGTTTCGCCGAACGGCGGGCCGAGGCATTGGCCCTCTTCCCCCGATTGAACGACCGCATCGTGCTCGCGGCCGGTGCCCTCTCCGGAGGCGAGCAGCAGATGCTCGCGATGGCCCGCGCGCTGATGTCCGACCCGTCGGTGATCATCCTCGATGAACCGAGCCTGGGCCTGGCCCCAAAGGTCGTCGGCGAAATCATGACCGCCTTGGGCATCTTGCGGAACAAGGGGCTGGCCGTGTTGCTCGTCGAGCAGAACGTCCGGGCTGCGTTCAAGGTCGCCGACCGCGTCATGGTCATGGACCGCGGCCGCGTCGTCGCCGAAGGCACCCCGGCTGAGCTCGCGTCGGACGAACGGGTCCGCGCGGCATACCTCGGTGGGTCGTCCACCTCGTCCAGCGGTGTGGCGGCTCCCGTCGCACCGAAGGCGGGTCCGGCCACCGGCAGTTAGTCACGACACACAAAGGAAGTCCTCCTCATGAGCAAGCCGTTCGCCTCCTCGACCGACCTGGCCGCCAAGACCGAGACCCTTGAGGTGCTCGCCGATGGTGTCTACGCCCTCACTGCAGAGGGTGATCCAAACGTCGGGGCGATCGAAGGGGAGGACTTCCTCGTGGCGTTCGAGGCCCGGGCGACGCCTGCGGCCGCCCGGGACTGGTTGGTCAAGCTGCGCGAGCACACCGACAAACCGGTGCGATACCTCGTGCTCTCGCATTACCACGCGGTGCGCGTGCTCGGTGCGAGTGCCTTCGAGGCCGACGAGATCATCGCCCACGAGCGCACCCAGTTCCTCATCCAGGAGCGCGGCATGCAGGACTGGGCCAGCGAATACGGCCGTATGCCACGGCTGTTCAAGGAGCCCGACGGCATCCCCGGCCTCACCTGGCCGACCCTCACGTTCTCCGACCGGATGACCATCCCGCTCGGTGGCGACCGGGGCGATCTCGTCTTGCAGTACCTCGGTCGGGGTCACACCGAGGGCGACATCGTGGCCTGGCTGCCCAAGCACCGGATCATGTTCGCCGGTGACCTGGTCGAGGCCAAGGCGGCGCTCTATACCGGCGACGCCTTCCACCAGGAGTGGTCCTCGACGACGCTCGACGCAGTCAAGGCGATGGGAGCCGAGATGCTCGTCGGCGGTCGCGGCGAGATCCCGCGTGGTCAGCAGGCCGTCAACGCGGCGATCGAGCAGTCCCGCGGGTTCATCACCGCGATCATCGACAACGTGCGCGCGACCCAGGCCGCCGGGGGCACCCTCAAGGATGCCTTCGACGCCTGCCACACGGCACTGTCGCCGACCTATGGACACTGGCCGATCTTCGAGCACACGCTGCCCTTCGACGTGGCCCGCACCTGGGAAGAGCTCCAGGGCGTCGAGCGGCCGACCATCTGGACCGCCGAGCGCGACCGTGAGGTCTGGGCCCAGCTGCAAGGCTGAGCCCGGCCGCCTCGGCCATCAGCACACCCCGACGGGGGCCCGGATCACTGGCTGATCCGGGCCCCCGACGGGTCGTAGCGGGGACGCAAGGCGACCTGCACGGCATACCGGTGGGTGCCGATCTGCACGGCCCAGTCGCCCGCGGCGAGCCAGCCTGCGGTGACCCCGGTTTCGCAGCCGACCATCCCGAGACCGACGGCACCCCCGAGCGACCAGCCGTAGGAGCCGGAGCGCACGTCGCCGACGATCTCGCCGTCGCGCAGTAGGAGTTCGCCGTGGTGCAGCATCGCGGCCGGGTCGGTGACCAGCACCTGCACCAACCGCGTGACCGGTATGCCGTGCGCCCGGGCTGCCAGCACCATCTCGCGTCCCCGGAACCCCCCGGGCTTGTCCAGTGCGGCGGTAAAGCCAAGGCCGGCTTCGAGCAACCCGTCGGTGTTGTCGATGTCGTGGCCGTAGTCCCGGTATGCCTTCTCCAGCCGTAGGCTCCCCAGAGCCTTGAGGCCGACCAATCGCAACCCGGCCGGGGCTCCCGCCGCCACCAGATGGTCCCAGGCGTGCAGCGCCATCTCGGTGGGCACATAGAGCTCGTACCCGAGTTCGCCAACATAGGTGATCCGCGCGACCCAGCCGGTGGCCAGGCCCAGGTCTACCGGCACGACGTCGCGAAAGGCGACGGCCTCGGCGGTGACGGCGGTGCGCGTGGCCGCGGCCAAGACCTCGCGCGAGCGCGGCCCCTGCAGGGCGAACATCGCGTATGCCCCCGTGACGTCGGTGCTCGTGGCATTCCACCGCGTGCCCGGACCGGTCGCCGGTGGCCGGCCGAAGGCGATCTCATCGGACAGGAGCGCGCGCACGCGACCGTGTGCGGTGTCGGAGGCCACCACGACGAAGCGCTCGGGACCGAGCTTGGTGATCGTGAGATCGGCCTCGATCATGCCGCGGTCGGACAGCCACTGCGTGTAGGTGATCCGCCCTGCAGCGCCGTCGACGTCGGCGGTGGACAGCCAGGAGAGCATCGGCCCGGCGTCCGGGCCTTGGATGAGGAACTTGGCCATGAACGACATGTCCAGCAGGCCCACCCCATCACGAACGGCGCGGTGCTCGGCCTCCCACTGCTCCCACCACGGTGCCCGGTGCCAGCTCGCGGTCGCGCTGGGACTGCCGCCTGGACCGGCATACCAGTCGGGGGATTCCCAGCCCGAGACGTCCTTGAAGAACGCGCCCGCGGCGACCAGTCGGTCGTGAACGGGCGAACGGCGCGCTCCGCGCGCGCTGGCGAGCGCGAAACCCGGCGGGTGGGCGGCATACACCGTGCCGAGGACCTCTGCGGTGCGCTGGGTCCGGAAGGTAGGCGTGAGGTGGAAATCGTGGAAGCGGTCGGCACAGAAGCCGGTCACATCGACATCGGGATGTCCGGTCGTCAGCCAGTGCGCGACGATCCGGCCCAGTCCGCCGGCGGAGAGGATGCCGATGGAGTTGAGCCCGGCGCAGACGAAGTAGCCCCGCAGGCCCGGGGCTGGACCGACCACCGGCGCGAGGTCGGGAGTGAAGGATTCCGGCCCGCAGAAGAAGGTGCGGATGCCGGCAGTCTGGGTGATCGGCACCCGAGACATGGCGCGCTCGAGGAAGGGGGTCATCCGCTCCCAATCCGGGGGCAGGGTGCCGAAGGAGAACCGCTCCGGTATGCCGTCCACCCGCCAGGGCGCGGCGACGGGCTCGAACAGCCCCACCATGAGGCCGCCGCCCTCCTCGCGGTAATAGCCGTGGGACGCGGGGTCCTCGAAGACTGGCAGGCTGGAGCTCACCCCGTCGATCGGCTCGGTGATGAGGTAGTAGTGCTCCGCAGCCTGGTTAGGGACCACCACGCCGCTGAGGCCGGCGAGCTGTCGGGCCCACATCCCGGCGGCGTTGACGACCTGTTCGCAGTCGATCGGGCCGTGGTCGGTGTCGACGCCGCGGACGACGCCGCGCTCGATCCGCACCTCGGTGACCCTGACGCCCTCGATGATGCGCACGCCGCGCCGGCGGGCGCCCTTGGCCAAGGACATGGTGAGGTCGACCGGATTGACCCTGCCGTCGCCCGGCACCCAGAAGCCAGCCAGCAGGTCGTCGGTGCGAGCAAAGGGGAAGCGCTGCGCCATCTCGGCGGGGGAGATCTCGTGGACCTCCAACCCAAGGGCGCTCTGGAAGGCAGCGACCCGGCGATACTCCTCGAGCCGCTCGGCGTCGGCGGCCGCCTCGATGAGCCCGACCGGGCGGAAGCCGGTCGACTGGCCGGTCTCGGCCTCCAAGCGGGCGTAGAGGTCGCGGCTGTAGAGCCGCATTGCCGTCGAGGTGTGCGAGAGCGATCCGAACGTCGTCATCAGCCCGGCCGCGTGCCATGTCGTGCCGCTGGTGAGCCGATCCCGTTCCAGCACAACGACATCCGTCTCGCCTGCCAGGGCCAGGTGATAGGCAATCGAAGCGCCGATGACCCCGCCTCCGATGACGACGATGCGGGCCCGGTCTGGGAGGGTCGCTGGCATGGGCGTCACGCTACTCGGTCGTGACGCCTACACCGACCGGGGCCCTCCTGGGGCGCAGATGTGACCCACGCCTCGTGCACGTGGGGACCTTCGGCCCCGCGCCAGTCTGCACAGGCGACGCATGGTTGATATGTCAACCTCACGAATTGTGCTCTCTCACAAAGAGAGCCGAAGGGTAGTCATCATGCGCAAGGTACTCGACAAGCTCATTTCCTGGACCGGCCTCATCATGGCGATGGTGCTCTTGGTCTCGGGCGGCCTGCTCACGTGGGCCAGCAACTTCGTGGCGGACAACGTCCGCACGCAGTTGCTCGAGCAAAAGATCACGATGCCCGCCGGCGCCGCTATCGAGGACCCGCTCATCAAGCCCTACCTCGCGGAGTTCGCCGGCCAGAAGATGGAGAACGGCGACCAGGCCAAGGCCTATGCCGACCACTACATCCTCGTCCACATGGACAAGGCCGCAGGCGGCAAGACGTATGCGGAGGTCTCCTCGGAGTACAACAAGCTCAAGGCCACCCCGGGCGCGGACCCGGAGCAGGTTGCCAAGCTCGGTGAGCTGCGGATGAGCCAATTCATGGGGTCGACCCTGCGCGGGCTGCTGCTCAACGCCTACGCGTTCGGCACCATGGGCAAGATCGCCGGGTATGCCGCCATCGCCTCCTTCGCGGGCGCCGGCCTCATGCTCCTGCTCGGACTGCTCGGCCTGCGTCACGCCGCTGCCCAGCCCGTCCGGTCCACGACCCCGACGTGGGAGTCTGTGTCGGTCGGCTAAGTCGGTGCATCGACGCACGCCAGTGGGGCCGGTCCTGCGGGACCGGCCCCACTGGCGTTCGGGGCCCTCAGCGTGGGTTGCTCGGACTGGCTTTCGGAGGGCGACCACGGCGGGGGAGCGGTCCGGAGTGGCCCGGCATACGTCCCTGCTGCAGGAGCGCCTCCCGCACGATGATCTCCAATTGGGCATTGAGACTGCGCAATTCGTCGTCGGCCCAGCGCGCCAGGGCCTCGTGCACGGCCGGATCCAGGCGCACGAGGACCGCGCGTCGTTCGCGGCGTTGGCGTCCGGGGAGCGGAGGCGTGGGGGCGGGTTCCGTCACGACGGCATCAGTGGTAAAGGCTGCCGGCGTTGACGATCGGGGAGGCCTTGGCTTCGCTGCACAGCACGACGAGCAGGTTGGACACCATGGCGGCCTTGCGTTCGTCGTCGAGGATGACGATGTCGTCGGCCTCGAGCCGGGACAGCGCCATCTCGACCATGCCGACCGCGCCGTCGACGATCTTGGAACGGGCCGCGATGATGGCCGAGGCCTGCTGACGCTGGAGCATCGCCTGAGCGATCTCCGGGGCATACGCCAAGTGGCTGATCCTCACCTCGATGATCTCGACCCCCGCGACCTGAACGCGCTCGGCGACCTCGACGGCGAGCTCACGAGAGACCACGTCGGTCGAGCCACGCAGCGACTCGCCACGGCCCTCCGGGTCGTCGTAGGGGTGGCTGGTCGCCACGTGCCGCAACGCCGCCTCGGATTGCACCTTGACGAAGTCCTGGTAGGCCTCGACGGCGAACGATGCCTTGGCGGTGTCGGCGACCTGCCACACGACGATGGCCGCGATCTCGACCGGGTTGCCGTCGGCGTCGTTGACCTTGAGGGCATTGGTCTCGAAGTTGTTGACCCGGACCGAGACCTTCTTCTTGGTCGTGAGCGGCATGAGCATGAGCAGCCCGGTGCGGCGGGCTGTGCCGATATAGCGGCCGAAGAACTGCACGACCTGGGTCTGGCCGGGTTGCACGACGACGACGGCGCTGGCGACGAGGGTGGCTAGCAGGATCGGCGCGACAACCATGGCGATGTCACCGCCGGTCGGGGCAGCGATGCCGGCCGTTGCCAAGGCGATGACCCGCCACACGGCTAACCCGACGAGGGCGACTCCGACGGCCAGGGCCACGAAGCCGTCGACGGCGAACGCCGGTCGTTCGGTCACGGCGACCCGGGCACCGCTGTGACCAACTGGGGTGCTGGCCGGTGGCTGGGTAACCGGGTCGCGACTGGGGTCGAGGTTGGGGTCGCCGTTGAGGTCATCGGCAGCGGCCGGGGTCGGAAGGGGAGTATTCATCGGGGCCTCCTGCGGACCACGGTATGTGACATCTAAGTGATATCACATTTAGGACGCGCACGAGGGCGGCTAGGTTCCGTAGGGTGTCAGCGGGGTTCGAGCACGAAGACCGGGATCACGCGCGTGGTGCGCGCCTGGTATGCCGTGTAGTCCGGGAACACGGCCACCCCGCGGTCCCACCACAGCCGGCGCTCCGCACCGAAGACTTCGCGGGCCCGCATCGGCGTGCGGACCGTGCCGTCCATGACCTCGATGTCGGGATTGGCCCGCAGGTTGGCCACCCAGACGGGGTCCTTGGGGGCGCCCCCGAGGCTGCCGAAGGCGGCATACCGGCCGTCCTCCTCGACGCGCATGACGGGCACCTTACGCACGAGTCCGGAGCTGTGACCGACCATGGTCATCAGGATGACCCGGCCACCTCCGACGCCGACAACGGACGTGTCACCGGCTGCTTCGATGGCCTCGACCTGGTTGCGGACCCAACCGCTGGGGCTGGGGGCGTATGTGCCGTGAATCATGGGCCAAGTCAACCTGACCTGACGGCAAATACCTATTCCTCGTCCCCTACCATCGACCCCATCCCACCACGCGAGGAAGGCCACCGATGTCCGATCAGAACTCGGCACCCACCCAGCCGTCAGAGACCCTCGGCCAGGCCAACGGTGACGGCACTTTCGTCTACTCCACCTCGACGTTCACGCCCACCACCGAGACACTCGACGAGCTGCGCAATCGGATGCTCCTGGAGCAAGAGGGTGACGACGCGAAGATCCGTTACGTCCCCGGAGAGCCGTTGGACCCGGATCCCATCGCGTGGCGGCAGAACTATCCCTACACCAAGAAGCTCAAGCTCGCCGAGTACGAAGCGACCAAGCGGCTGCTGCAGATCGAGTTGCTCAAGATGCAGAAGTACGTCAAGGAGTCCGGCTCCAAGGTCGTCGTCGTCTTCGAAGGACGCGATGCCGCCGGCAAGGGTGGCGCGATCAAGCGCTTCATGGAGCACCTCAACCCCCGTGGCGCCCGGGTGGTCGCCCTGGAGAAGCCGACCGAGCGCGAGGTGACCCAGTGGTATTTCCAGCGCTACGTCGTGCACATGCCAGCTGCCGGTGAGATCGTCCTCATGGACCGCTCCTGGTACAACCGCGCCGGCGTCGAGCGGGTCATGGGGTTCTGCTCCCCAAGTGAATATCTCGAGTTCCTCCGGCAGTGCCCGGCGTTCGAGAAGATGCTCATCGGCTCGGGCGTGACCCTCGCCAAGCTGTGGTTCTCGGTCGGGCGGGCCGAGCAGCTGCGCCGCTTCGAGCGTCGGAAGATCGACCCGGTGCGCCAGTGGAAGCTCTCGCCCACCGACCTCGCGAGCCTGGACAAGTGGGACGCCTACACCCAGGCCAAGGAGGCGATGTTCTTCTACACCGACACCAAGGAAGCCCCCTGGACGGTCGTGAAATCCAACGACAAGAAGCGGGCCCGTCTCGAGGCGATGCGCGTGCTGTTGTCGCGGGTCGACTACCCCGACAAGGACCACTCCATCGTGGGCACCCCCGATCCGCTCCTGGTTGGCCGTCCGGAGTTGGTCTTCGACCAGGGCGAGCGTCCGATCCGTCCGCACCTGCACGTCTGACCGGCCGGGAGCCCGCCCGAGCCGGTGCGGCTCGGGACGACGTCGGCGACCGATGCCCTTCTTCACCGTCCCGGTCAGTGGGTCGGTCGTGAGCGCTGCACCGATCTCGGCAGCACCAGAGTGCTCTCGTGGTCTTGCGTGGTCTTGCCGGGTCTTTGTCGGGTCTTTGTCGGGGCTCACGCTCCAGCCCGAGGACGCGGCCGACCGCCTCAGGGCATCCGCAGGCAGGTCGTCGGCCACGACGGAAAGCCGTGCCAGGGTCTGGGCTGCCGGCCCGGTCAGTGCGCCGACGAGGAGGCCCAGAGGTTGATGCCCGACTCCACTGCGTGGCCGTCAATGGTCGATAGCTCGTCGGCGCTGAAGTCCAGTTTCGACGTCGCCGCGAGCGAGTCCTCGAGCTGGGCGACACTCGAGGCACCGATGAGCACGGACGTGATGCGCTCATCGCGCAATGCCCACGCGAGCGCGAGTTGGGCCAAGGACTGCCCGCGCGCTGCGGCGATGTCGTTGAGCGCGCGAATATGCATCAGCGCAGCATCGGTCAGCAATGTCGGATCCAAGGACTTCCCCTGTGCCGCACGGGAATCCGCTGGGATGCCGCCGAGGTACTTCGACGTGAGCATCCCCTGCGCCAAGGGCGAGAAGGCGATGCATCCGACGCCCGTGTCACCGAGCACGTCGAGCAGATCGCGCTCGATCCAGCGGTTGAGCATGGAGTAGGACGGTTGGTGGATGAGCAACGGCGTGCCCATCTCGGCCAAGATGGCGACGGCCTCGCGAGTGCGCTCACCGGAGTAGGACGAGATGCCGACATAGAGGGCCTTGCCTGCGCGCACGGCGGAGTCGAGCGCTCCGAGGGTCTCCTCCAGTGGGGTCGTCGCGTCGAAGCGGTGGCTGTAGAAGATGTCGACATAGTCGACACCCAGCCGAGCCAACGACTGATCCAGCGAGGCGAGCAGGTATTTCCGCGAGCCGCCGCCCTGGCCATAGGGACCCGGCCACATGTCGTAGCCGGCCTTCGTCGAGAGGATCAACTCGTCACGGTAGGGCCGGAAATCGCGGGCGAAGAGGGTGCCGAAGTTGCGTTCGGCCGAGCCATACGGGGGCCCGTAGTTGTTCGCGAGGTCGAAATGGGTAACACCGAGATCGAAGGCTCGCCGCAGGATGGCCTGCTGCCGTTCCAGGGGCACGTCGTCGCCGAAGTTGTGCCACAGCCCGAGCGAAATCACCGGCAGGTCCAGTCCGCTCCGCCCGCACCGGCGGTAGGGCAGTCGCTCGTAACGATCGCTGGCGGCGCGGTATTCGTCGGTTCGAAAGGTCATGCCCCCATTGTCGCCGCCCAGGGGGGCCCCGGAGACGACGAGGTATGCCGGCCGGCCACTGCGTCGGCGTCGGCTGGACGCCCGAATTTGGACTGGGTCAACATGTGGACGACTGGTCCATAATCCAAGACGTGCCTGCCAGCGAGATGAGAGCGACGTATCGTCTCTAGTGGTCAAGAGCGTCAGCGACAAGCCCCGGCTCGCTGATCGGCAACCCTCCTGCGCGGCGGGGTGCCCCGGGTGAGGACCAGGTCGGTCGGCGGTGAGGATCATCCTCATGGCGATCCGGCAAGCGCGGGATCCTCCCGCACCGTCCTTCGGGTGGTGCCTCGACGCGAGAGCGTCGCGAACCCTCGGCGGCACGGCATACCGATGGGCTGTTGCCCTGTGCGACACGAGGAAGGCACGACCGATGAGTGACACCTGGAAGTTCGAGACCCGTCAGATCCACGCCGGGCAGTCGGCCGACAGCGCGACCGGAGCCCGGGCGCTGCCGATCTACCAGACCACGTCCTACGTCTTCAAGGACACCAACCACGCAGCAAACCTGTTCGCGCTCAAGGAGTTCGGCAACATCTACACCCGGCTGATGAACCCGACGACCGATGTCGTCGAGCAGCGCATCGCCGCGCTGGAGGGCGGCGTGGGGGCCTTGCTCGTGGCCTCCGGACAGGCGGCCGAGACTCTGGCGATCCTCAACATCGCTGAAGCCGGCAGCCATGTCGTGGCCTCGCCCAGCCTCTACGGCGGCACGTTCAACCTGCTGAAGTTCACCCTGCCCAAGTACGGCATCGACGTCACCTTCGTCGACAACCCCAACGACCCGCAGTCCTGGCGCGACGCGGTACGGCCCAACACCAAGCTCTTCTTCGGCGAGAGCATCTCCAACCCCAAGGTCGAGGTCCTCGACATTGAGGCGATCGCCGGCGTGGCTCACGAGGTCGGCGTGCCGCTGGTCGTCGACAACACCATCGCCACGCCCTACCTCATCCGGCCGTTGGAGTGGGGTGCCGACTTCGTCGTTCATTCCGCGACGAAGTACCTCGGCGGCCATGGGACGTCGATCGCGGGTGTCATCGTCGACGGCGGCACCTTCGACTTCGCGCGGGACCCACAGCGTTACCCCAACTACAACACCCCGGAGGAGAGCTACCACGGCCTGGTCTTCGCCCGTGACCTCGGGGTCGGGGGAGCGCTGGGGGCCAACCTCGCCTTCATCCTCAAGGCGCGGGTGCAGTTGCTGCGCGACCTCGGGCCGGCGGCCTCGCCGTTCAACGCCTTCCTCATCTCGCAGGGGGTCGAGACGCTGAGCCTGCGTCTGGAGCGACACCTCGAGAACGTCCGCGCGGTGGCCGAATACCTGCAGGGCCACCCGCAGGTGGAGTCGGTGCGCTGGGCCTCATTGCCGGGCAACGACCAGTACGACAAGGCCCAGAAGTACTGTCCCAAGGGTTCCGGCGCCGTCTTGGCCTTCGAGATCGTCGGGGGAGTGGAGGCCGGTAAGGCCTTCGTCGAGGCGCTCACCCTGCATTCGCACGTGGCCAACATCGGTGATGTGCGCTCGCTGGTCATCCACCCGGCGTCGACAACCCACTCTCAGGGCCAGGACGCCGACCGGCTCGCCGCGGGCGTCACTCCCGGTCTGGTGCGCTTGGCCGTCGGCATCGAGCACATCGACGACATCATTGCCGACCTCGAGCAGGGATTCGCGGCAGTCGCGAAATGAATCGCGTTCCGGGGGCGCCTATTCCCAGCGAGGATGGCGCCCCCGGGCGCATCATAGAGACATGGGTCGGATGCGCTGTGCAGTCGGTGCGGTTGCGGCCGCCGCTGTGCTGGTGGCCTGTTCGGGGCAGTCGTCACCGGGGGCCATCGACGTAGCTGCCACCCCGAGCCCCGCTGCGTCCTCGCCGCTGACCACCCCTGCCCAGTCACCCACCGCGAGCCCCGCTGTCTCTCCGTCGAGCGGCCCCGGCCGGTCCTCGGACCCGACATCGCCAGCCCGTACGCCGGGCCCCTCGCCCGCTCCAACGACCCGCCAGCCGCCCGCCCCGGCCACCTCCCCAGCGTCCGCCGGACCGGGGGCGTATGCCGGGAAGATCGTCTCGAAGCTGCCGGTGGCCACCAAGGTCGTTGCCTTGACCTTCGACGGCGGTGCCGATGCTCGTGGTGCGCAGAGGATCGTCGACATCCTTAGGTCGCAGGGGGTGCCGGCGTCCTTCTTCGTCACCGGCACCTTTGCCAAGGCCAATCCCGCGCTGATCCGGACCCTCGCGGCGATCGGACCGGTCGGCAACCACTCCTGGGACCACCCGCACTTCCCCGCGTTGAGCGACGGCCTCGTCCGGTCGCAGCTGTCCCGGACCCGGGATCAGATCGCCGCCTCTGGCGGCGGCGAGTCTCGTCCGCTCTTCCGCTTCCCCTTCGGGGAGTCCTCCCCGCACACCTTGGCATTGGTCAATGCGGAGGGCTACCTGGCTGTGGGCTGGACCGTCGACAGCCTCGGGTGGCAGGGCACCTCGGGCGGGCAGTCGGTCACCAAGGTGGTCGACCGGGTCGTCGCGGCCCGGTCGCCAGGTGAGATCGTCCTCATGCATCTAGGCGGGCACCCGAGCGACAACAGCACGCTCGATGCCGATGCGCTCCCGACGATCATCACCAGGCTGCGGGCTGCGGGCTATTCCTTCGTCACCCTCGACCAGCTCCGGTGACGGCTGACTTCGCGGCATACGCGACCCTGCACTATGACCAGACCAGCCAGGTCGCGGTGGTGCAGTGGTTTGACTGGCTGATCGCCCGGCCAGCGGCCGACCAACCGCCACCGGGCTGACGGCTGACGGCCTGGCCGCGTCGGCCACCTATCCTGGCGGTCGTGTCCGACGATCAGCCCACGGCGCGGCAGCGCCAGCCCCGCCGCCGGCGGGGTGGCTCGCGGCGGCCGCCTCCGGAAGCACCCCGAGCCGGCGCCCAGACCCGTGCGGCGAGGTATGCCGCGCGGCGGACTTTGGTGCCTGCGATCCGCTACCCCGACGACCTGCCGATCGCCACTCGCCGCGACGAGATCGCCGCCGCGATCCGCGATCACCAGGTCGTCGTCATCGCGGGGGAGACGGGGTCGGGCAAGACGACGCAGTTGCCCAAGATCTGCCTGGAGCTGGGTCGCGGCATCACCGGGACGATCGGTCACACCCAACCCCGCCGGATCGCGGCCCGCGCCGTCGCCGAACGGCTGGCCGAGGAACTCGAGGTGCCGCTCGGTGGCGTCGTGGGCTACCAGGTGCGGTTCGCCGGCGAGACCTCCCGCGACACCCTCGTCAAGGTGATGACCGACGGCATCCTGCTGGCCGAGTTGCAGCGCGACCGGGACCTGCGCCGCTATGACACGCTCATCATCGACGAGGCCCACGAGCGCAGCCTCAACATCGACTTCATCCTCGGCTATCTCAAGCAACTGCTGCCACGGCGCCCCGACCTCAAAGTCGTCATCACTTCGGCCACCATCGACCCGGAGCGGTTCGCCCGGCACTTCGCCGACGCCGACGGGCGGCCCGCGCCGATCGTCGAGGTCTCCGGTCGCACCTACCCTGTGGAGGTCCGTTACCGGCCGCTGCTACGCGAGACCGCCGACGCCGGCCCGGTCGAGGTCGACCAGGTGACTGGGATCACCGAGGCCGTCGAGGAGCTGTGGACCGAAGCCTCTGATCATGACGAGGTGCCCGCCCACGACATCCTCGTCTTCCTGTCCGGGGAGCGGGAGATTCGCGACGCGGCCGAGGCGCTGTCGGGCCTCGGACTGCCCGACACCGAGATCGTCCCGCTCTTCGCGCGGCTTTCGGCGGCCGAGCAGCACCGGGTCTTCGCGCCGCACTCCGGTCGCCGGGTCGTGCTGGCCACCAACGTCGCGGAGACCTCGTTGACCGTGCCGGGCATCCGCTATGTCGTCGACACCGGCACCGCTCGGATCTCGCGCTACAGCCAGCGCACCAAGATGCAGCGGCTGCCCATCGAACCGGTCAGCCAGGCCAGCGCCACGCAGCGCACCGGGCGCTGTGGCCGGCTCGCCGACGGTGTGTGCATCCGCCTGTATGCCGTGGAGGACTTCCAGTCGCGCCCCGCCTTCACCGATCCGGAGATCCTGCGCACCAATCTCGCGTCCGTCATCCTGCAGATGCGCACCCTGGATCTGGGCGACATCGCAGCCTTCCCATTCGTCGATCCGCCCGATGCCCGCCAGATCAGCGACGGCCTGGCCCTCTTGAGCGAACTCGGCGCTGTCGATGCCGACGGCGCGGTCACGCCTGCCGGGCGGGAGATCGCCCGGCTTCCCGTCGACCCGCGGCTGGCCCGCATGCTGCTGGCAGCCGATCGGCTCGGGTGCCTGCGGGAGGTCGTCGTCATCGTGGCTGCCATGTCGATCCAGGACCCGCGCGAACGGCCGTTGGACACTCAGGAGCAAGCGACCGCGTCGCACCGCCGGTTCGCCGACCCGCACTCCGACTTCGTCGCCTTCCTCAACCTGTGGACCTACCTGCAGGAGCAGCAGAAGACGCTGTCCGGCAATGCGTTTCGCCGACTGTGCAAGAGCGAATACCTCCACTATCTGCGGATCCGCGAATGGCAAGACCTCGTGGGGCAGCTTCGTCAGGCCACGCGATCGGCCGGGCTGGCGACCGCTCGTGACGCCTGGCCGGAGGAGATCGACCCCGATGCGGTGCATCGGTCCCTGCTGGCCGGGCTGCTGGGCCAGATCGGGGTGTGGGACGAGGCCCGCCGCGACTTCCTCGGCGCTCGGGGAGCCCGCTTTGCCATCGCCCCCGGGTCGGTGCTGCGTTCGCGTCCGCCGCAGGTCGTCATGGCCGGCGAGTTGGTCGAGACCACTCGGCTGTGGGCTCGTACGGTGGCGCGCATCGACCCGGCCTGGGCTGAACTGGCCGCTGAGCACCTGGTCAAGCGGCAGTACTCCGAGCCGCGGTGGTCGGCACGCCGGGGCAGCGCGGTGGCCACCGAACGGGTGACCCTCTACGGCATACCGTTGGTCGTCGGCCGGACCGTCGCCCTTGGCAGGGTCGACCCCGATCTGGCCCGGGAGTTGTTCATCCGGCATGCCCTCGTCGAAGGCGACTGGACTACTCGGCACACCTTCTTTCACGCCAATCAGGCTCTGGTGGATCGGCTTTCCGAGTGGGAAGCGCGCACGCGGCGGCGCGACATCGTCGTCGAGGACGAGGTCCTCGTCGACTTCTACGACCAGCGGGTTCCGGCCGGGGTGGTGTCGGCTCGGCATTTCGACACCTGGTGGAAGAAGGCATCCCGGCGGACACCCGATCTGCTCACCTTCACCGAGGACCTCCTCGTCCGGGATGCTGCTGGCGTCGTCGACCCCGACGCGTTCCCCACGACATGGCGACAGGGTGACCTCGATCTCGCCGTGACCTACCAGTTCGAGCCGGGCACGGCGGCCGACGGCGTGACCGTCCATGTGCCGCTCACCGTGCTCAATCGCACGCTCGACACGGGGTTCGACTGGCAGGTGCCAGGGCTACGGGAGGAACTCGTCGCAGCCCTGCTGCGCACTCTGCCCAAGCCGATCCGCCGGTTGCTCGTGCCGGTGCCAGAGCACGCCGCAGCCACGGTGCGCGTCCTGGGAGAGCGCGGCATTGGCCCTGCCGACGGGCCATTGACCGAGGTCCTCGCCGGGGTGCTCCGGCAGACCCACGGCGTGTCGATCTCAGCCACCGACTGGGATGTCGATCGGCTGCCTGCCCACCTGAGGATCACCTTCGTCGCCGAGGACGCGCGCGGCCAGGCGGTCGCCTCGGCCGCCTCGGTCAGCGCCCTGCAGGATGTCGTCGCACCCCAGCTGCGCCGCCAAGTCTCAGCAGCCGCAGCCTCATTGCTCCGAACGGGGATGCGCAGCTGGGACATCGACACGGTGCCCGAGGTGCACGACTCGCAGGCCCACGGGACGACGGTGCGGGGCTATCCCGCGCTCGTCGACCGGGGTGACTCGGTGGCGCTGGAGGTCTTGCCCACAGCCGCCGAGGCCGCCGCCGAACACCATCTCGGAGTGCGCCGGCTGCTGCTGCTGAGCACGATTCCGCCGTGGAAGCAGGTGCTCGGCCGGCTGAGCAACACTCAGAAGCTGGCGCTCGGCCATAACCCGCACGGCTCGATCCCCGCGCTGTTAGACGACGCCCTCGCGTGTGCCGTCGACGCGATCGTCACGGAACGGATTCACCACCCACCTCGGACCCGGGCCGAGTTCGACGCCGCAGTCCAGGCCGTGCGCGCTCATGTGGCAGCGCGGGTCATCCAGGTCGTTGATCTCGTCGAGCCGATCCTTGCCACTCACCTGACGGTGGTCCGGATGCTCGATGCGATGAGGGCACCCGCGTCCGCTGACCTCGTCGCCGATGTCCGGGCCCAACTGGCCGAACTCATCCGCCCGGGCTTCCTCGCCGATGCCGGCATGGCGCGGTTGCGCGACCTGCACCGCTACCTTCGGGCGGTCCAGCACCGCCTCGAGCGTGCCCCGTCCGAGCTAGCTCGGGACGGTGCCCGGATGGCCGAGGTGCTCACGGTGGAGAGCTCGTATGCCGTTCTGCTGGAAGGGCTTCGGCCTGCCCAGCGGGGTGCCCCCGACGTCGTCGAGATCGGTTGGATGATCGAGGAGCTGCGGGTGTCACTGTTCGCGCAGGGGCTGGGCACGGCGTACCCCGTGTCGGCCAAACGGATCCAGCGCGCCCTCGCGGCGATCGTGGTCGACTGACGGCGCGGCCCGGAGCGCGGTCGGAATGGCAAGTCCGCGAGGTACGTTGGGGCTGGTGACCACCCGCACCACCCGTGCATGCGAGACCGCCAGAGTCGGGCCCCGTATGCCGGCCAGGAAGGACCGACCCGTGCAGGACCCCCAGCAGCTGTTCCGATTCGAGAACGACACCGACCCGGCCGACGCGCACGCGGGCGTCCTCGTGGCCTCGCTCGGGGGGTTCGTCGACGCCGGGCAAACCCAGGAGGTGCTCACCCGGCATCTGCTCGCGGCCCACCCGTCGACGGTCGTCGCGTCCTTCGACGTCGACCAGGTGCTCGATTACCGCGGCCGGCGCCCGGTCATGACCTTCGACAAGGACCGCTGGACCGGATACGCCGACCCGAGCCTGCTGCTGCACCGGGTCACCGACCGATCAGGGCAGCCCTTCCTGCTGCTCTCCGGTCCGGAGCCGGACTACCAGTGGGAGCGCATGGCGGCAGCCGTCGCCGAGTTGATCAGCGCGCTGGGGGTCACCCTCACCGTCAGCGTGCACGGCATACCGATGGCCGTCCCGCACACCCGGCCGCTGGGGATGACCCCGCACGCGACCTCCCAACGGCTGCTCGGCGAGACCGAGCCGGTGTTCGGCACGGTTCAGGTGCCGGGCAGCTTCGTGTCGCTGCTGCAGTACCGGCTCGGTGAGCAGGGCCGGGACGCAATGGGCTTCGCCGTGCACGTGCCGCACTACTTGGCACAGACCGAATACCCCGATGCCGCGCTCGTCGCCCTCGACGCGCTCGTCGGAGTCACGGGCCTTGACCTGTCCCGTGACGAACTGGCGTCGGCAGCCGTGACGACGGGGTCCGCGGTCGCCCAGGAGGTCGCCGGCAACGAAGAGGTCACCGCGTTGGTCGGCTCGCTCGAGCGTCAGTACGACGCCTTCATGGCGGGACGCAGCCGCCCGAGCCTGCTCGCGCCCGACGCCTCGCAGCTGCCCTCGGCCGACGAGATCGGTGCCGACGTCGAGGAGTTCCTCCGGGCCTTCTCCACCGGTGATGCGCAGTCGCCGGACCCGGGTGGCTTTGCCGGGCCCGCATCGCCGTCGGCGACGGACTGACGTCGCACTGCCCGCGGGTATGCCGTGGGGTCAGGTCCCACTGATCGCGCCGCCCTTGGCCTCATCCCAGCGGCGCACGACCCTGACGTCGGCGATGAAGCGCACCTGCTCGGAGCCCACCCACCGCCGGGCGCTGTCGGTCAGCGCCCGGTGGACGGTCGCCACCGCCGCCTCGGCGTGGCGCTCGGCGACATGGACGAGCAGTTCGTCGTGCAGGCACAGAACAATCCGGCCGGAGATCGGCTGCAGCTCGTGGCGAACCGTGGCCGCCCAGGCTTTGAAGAGTTCGGCAGCCGACCCTTGCACCACGGCATTGCGCGCGTAGCGGCCCCGCCCTGCGGCAATGGCCGGAGTCTCGTCGGGGCGGCTGTGCAACTGGATCAGCCGCCCGCCGAAGGTGCGCAGTGAACGCCCTTGCAGCCCAGCGGCATACGCGTCGTCGAGCAACGCCATCGCGGCAGGGAAGGCGCGTTCGAGGCCCCTCAGCGCAGCTCCGGCAGCTCCAGAGCGTTGCCCATACATCGCCGCGAGAACCGCGATCTTGGCTGCGGAGCGCGGCACGCCGAGGGTGGCCGCGACCGGCGCATAGAGGTCATCGGCCCGACTGGCAGCGGCAAAGGCCGCGTCACCGGACAGGGCTGCCAGCACCCGGGGTTCGATCTGCCCGAGGTCGGCCCGGACGAAGACGTGGCCGGGTTCGGCGGCCACGGCCGGGCGCAGCGGCTGGGGAAGGTTGTGCAGCCCGTTGCGAGCCGTCATCCGGCCGGCCGCGCCATCGCACGCCGTCCACGCGCCGCGGAGCCGGTTGTCGGGGCCGACGTGCTCGTCGAGCCAGCGGTATCCGTAGGTCGTGGCGATGCGCTCGTCCTTGCGCCAGTCGAGCAGCGCCGCCACGAGGGGGTGACTGCGGCGAAATGGTTCGAGGACCCACGCGCGGGTCGACGGCACGTTGACCCCCGCCGCGGCCAACAGCGCCTGGACATCGGCGGGATTGCGCAAGTCGGCCCGGCGACCGGGCAGGTGGCAGAGCACCCGCTCGTCGCGGGCGGCCCGAATCGCGGCTGCCTCGCCGGCGTTGCGTGGCCTCGGACCGGCTGCGGCGGCAATGAGTTCCTCGGCCCGGACGCGGTCGATCGGCAGCCCGTCGCGCTCGAGTTCCAGCGCGAGGACGGCAGCGGCCGATTCGCTGTATGCCGTGGCGACCGCTCGCGGCCCGAAAGCGTCCAGCCGGACATACTGCCGGCGGGCGACCTCGTCGATGACTTCGACGGCGGCGCTGACTTGGCTCGGATCGGCACCCGTCGCCAGCGGATAGGGGACCCGATCGGAGCCCGCCGGTGCCGCCGCAGCCTCACCGGGGTCGATCTCCCTGACGTCGAAGAGGGTGGCCTCGCGTCGGCGTTCCGGGTCGACTGGAGCAGTCGGCCACGGTTGGTCGTGAACGGTGGCCCAGGCGGCGCCCAGATCGGCTCGCCACCCTCCGGCGATCAGCCGGTGCACCTCGGCGACGTCCCACGACCTGGCGACTCGGGTGCCGCGATCGACGAGCTGGCCCAAGCCGGCCGTCGCGCTGGCCACGACCCAGCGGGGCGAATGCTCGCGTTCGAGGGCTTCCAGCGTGGGCAGGATCGCGGTGAGTTCACCGGCATACGTGCGCTCGTGCCACCGGTATGCCGCGCGGTCGCCGGAAACGGCAAGCGCTACCCGGGGTGGGGGCAGCATTGGGGCCGGAGGCATGACTCCATCCAACCGTGTCCCGCTGCCCCGACTGTCGAACCGCGGAGCGGGAACGATGGGAAGGTGCGATGCGCTGGTGCTGTTGCACGTGCTGCGCCCCAGCAGGGGAGCAGCAGTCGACGGCGAGATCCGCCGCGACCTCGAAGGAGACACCGTGGGGATTTCCGGCTCTGACCACCGCGCCAAGACTCCGGCGCTGCACGCCGCACAGGCGCAGCAGCAAGAGGGCGGCATCGCGGGTTTCGCGACCGATCTCGTCGAGAAGGTCCTCGACATCGGCATCGACGGGCGGGGGCCGTTCGCATCGGCGGTCGAGATGGCTCGGAACGCTCAAGGGTCCACGTCGAGCCACAAGGGCGCGGTCGACGCGATCGTCAGACGGCACCTTGCCACCGGGGCGGTCGGTGGCTTCGTGACCGGGCTTGGCGGATTCGTCACAATGCCGATCGCCTTGCCCGCCAACGTCATCGAGTTCTACGTCGTCGCCACCCGCATGGTCGGGGCGATCGCCCATGTGCGCGGTTACGACGTCAACGACCCGCACATCCGCACCGCGATCATGCTCACCCTCGTCGGTGCCGAAGCCGACGACCTGCTGCGCAAGGCGGGCGTGGTGGCCGGTGCCGGTGCCGGTGGTCGACTCACCAACCTCGCTGCGCAGCGACTGCCCGGCCCCGCCCTCATGGTCGTCAACAAGGCCATCGGGTTCCGGCTCGCGTCGCGGGTCGGACGCTCGGCGCTGAGCCGGTTCGGGAAAGCGGTGCCCGTCGTCGGTGGGCTGCTCGGCTCGGGCCTGGACACCTACCTGCTCAAGCAGATCGCCGACAACGCCAAGGTCGAATTCCCCGCGCGCACGGCCTGATCCGCCGCGCGAGGCGAGGAATCTCCTGGCCACCTGGGTCGTTTCCGTGGTGCGGCCGCACCGGTCGCACCGCACCTCCCGGCGATGCCCGCGGAGGGCGCGTCGCAGCACAAGTTCGCAGCACAAGAAGGACGAAACATGGCTTCAGGTCATCGGGGACGCTCGGCCCGTTGGGGTCTGCTCGGCACGATCGGGATGGCGTTGCGCGCTGCCACCGCACCAGGGTCTCCGTCGTTGAGTCAGCGCCTCGCAGCATTGCCCCGGCTGCTGCGGGCCGTCGGCCGCGGCGACTACCGGCACGCGTCTGCAGGACAGTTACTCGGCATGCTTGCGGCCCTGCTATATGTCCTCTCGCCGGTCGACATCATCCCCGAGGCGGTCTTCGGGGTGTTCGGAATCGTTGACGACGCGATGGTCGCCACCTGGCTGGCCCGCTCGGTCGTCGAACACACGGACGCCTTCCTGGCCTGGGAGGGCGCTGTCGCCCGGGGCCATGGCCAGCAGGACGCGCCGGGCCGCTCGGAGGCGTATTCCCCTGGGTATGCCGGGCAAGACGGCGCGCCGTCGCCCGTCACGGTGCCGTCGCACGTCGTGCGCTGACCGCACCGGACCGCCGGGACGCCCGGCGTTCGTGGCCACCGCCGCCCCAGCCCGCAGTGGGCTGGGGCGGCGTCCACATCCTCGGAGGACAGGTCCCACAGTCCACAGGCCGGCCCGTCCGCTCTAGCTGGCGTGTCGGCAGCCCCTGACGATCGTCGGCATGAACACCGTCCGTCTGCATTCTCCCGCCGAACTCGTCGCCCTCCTGCCCTACACGATCGGCTTCCGACCGCGGCGCTCCGTGGTGCTCGTCGGGTTGCGGGACCGTGTCCTGGGGGTGGTCCAGCGCATCGACACCACCGACGACCCGGGACTCACCGGCCAGGTGTGCGAAGTGCTCGTCACCAACCTGCAGCGGGACGGGTGCCAGGCGGCCGTCATCGTCGGCTACGAGGACCGGGCGGGGGAGGCCGCGGCTCTCAGCTCTGCCCTGGAGACCGCGGTGACTGCCGCCGGGCTGCGGGTCGCCGATCAGGTCGTGGTGCAGGACGGACGCGTGCGGCGCCGGGGCGAGCCGTTCGCAGACGCAGTGACCGTGCCTCCGGATCATCGGGTTCCCGCCGTCGCGACTTTCGTCGCGCTGGGCCACTCACCTGCGGCAAGCCGGGAGACGCTCGCATCGCGAGTCCGTCCGGCTGACACGCCGCTGCGGGCTGCCGTGGCCCGGGCCATCACCCAGCGCGGCCGGGGAGGTGCCCGGGGACCTCGGGCCGCCGCTGCGGTGGGGTGGTGGGCACGCTACTTGGACTGGACGGCATACCCGGCCGGTGGTGGGGTTGCGGTCAGCGCGGTGGAGATGGCGCGGTTGATCGTGTCCCTGCGCGATCGGCGCATGCGAGACCTGGTGATCGCCTGGCTCTGTCCCGGCTGCCCGCCGATGCGGCTGCTGGACTCCCACCTGGTGGCCATGGCAACGGCCACCTTCCGAGCGGCGGCCGCACCCGAGGACCCCGAGATCCGGGGGTGGCTGACCGAGCGGCTCTGCGTCCTCGTTGACCATTGCCCCGACAGCGACGCGCCGGCGGTCCTGTCGGTGCTCGCCGCATTCGCCTGGTACGAGGGTCGGGGAGCGCTTGCGGGTATCGCCGTGGAGCGAGCCCTGGAGATCGATCCCGATTATCGGTTGGCCCGACTGCTCGATCGGATGGTCCGCTACGGCATCCGATCCAGATCGGATGCCGTAGGCGGCGGCGAGTCCGGTGGCGAGTCGGGTGGCCCGCTTGATGGAGCGCCGTTGGCGGGGTGAGCGGGGCGAGCGGTGCCGCGCGATTCTGGTGCCAGGGACCGGTCGGCGTAGGCGTTTCCAGGGGTGGGGTCACCGAAGTCGGCCAGGTTGGCCGCCTCCCGAGTGACCTGCTGCGCTAGTCTGCGCCGCAACACCCAGGATCGGGTAACGTCGGATCAGGACGCGCGTGCGTCGCGAACAAGGAGGTTTGAGGTGGCCGTCGTAGTCGGTTACGTCGCGACGAAAGAAGGGCGCGCGGCATTGCGCCGGGCAGCGGAGGAATGCGAGCTGCGACACGCCAAGCTGATCGTCATCAACTCCCAGCGCGGTGGCAAGGACTTCGATGCCGATGAGGCAGCGAAGTTCGAGGAGGAGCTCGAGCGGATCCAGGCCAAGCTCACCGAGCTGGGCATCGAGAACGAAGTGCGGCAGCTGGTGCGCGGCAACGAACCAGCCGAAGACCTCATCGCCGTCGCCGAGGAAGAGAGCGCCGCGTTCATCGTCATCGGTCTGCGGCGGCGCACTCCCGTGGGCAAGCTCATTCTGGGGTCCAACGCCCAGCGGATCCTCCTGGATGCAACGTGCCCGGTGCTGGCCGTGAAGGCAGACAAAGAGGCCTGAGAGCACCTGCGCACCCGGCGATTCGTCGGGATACCGGCACCCGTCTTATAATGTCGGTGTCCGGTCCTGCGGGGGCCTGACGAGCGGGCCGCCGGGTTTCGTGGATGTGCCCGAGGTGGTCTCCCTCCGACTCTCTCCTGATGGTCTTGCGTGCCCTGTGCGCGGACGTCTGCGTGTACTGCGAAAGGTAATCGGTGCCCGTGTCGCACGTGTCCCCCGGTCCGGCGAGAGCATCGGCGCCCCTGCCGACCGAGTTCTCCCACCCCGCCCTGCAACAACTCCTGGCGCGTGGTGCCACTCGGGGGAGCATTTCGGGGGGCGACCTGCGCACTGCACTGGAGACGGCCGGAGTTTCGGCGCGTCGCCTCAAGCCCGTGGTACGAGCCTTCGAAGAGCAAGGGATCACTGTGGACGTGGAGTCCAGCCCCACCCGGGCGGTAGCAGCCGCTGCGCCTCGCAAGGTGTCGACGACCGATGCGTCGGCCAAGAAAGCGCCAGCTCGGAAGCGCGCCGCTAGCGCCGCCACGGTCGCCGAGTCAACCGAGGTTGCCCCCGCCAAGGCGAGCGCCACGCGCACCCGGGCCAAGGTGCCGGCCGCACCCGCGTCGGCGGGCGATGCCGCTGCGGCGCCGGTGCCAGCGACCCGCACCAAGCGGGTCGCCAAAGCCGCACCTGCGACCGTGGATGCCCCACCGGCTGAGCCGGGCGCTACCCCGGATTCGACCGCTGCCGAGAAGGCGCGCCCGGCCTCGGCCGACGCCAAGGGGGCAGCCAAGCGAGCCGCCAAGAGCCCTGCCGCCACTGGAGCACGCAAGGATGCTGCACCCAAGGCTGCTGCAGCCAAGGGCACTGGCGAGGCAGCGGCTCCGGCCGCCAAGGCGGCGGCAACCAAGGGCGCAGCCGTCCGGAAGAGCACGTCTCGCGCCAAGGGCACGACCGCCGCCCCTGTGACCGACGAGGTCGAGGAGATCGGCATCGATCCCGACGACGACGCCGACCTGGCTGCTGTCGAGGTCGTCGATGCTGTCGAGGTTGTCGAAGTTGTCGAAGTTGTCGAGATCGATGTCGAAGTCGTCGAAGTCGAGATCGAGGACGGGGATGGCGAGGATGGCGAGGCCAAGCCGGCGCCTGCCGAGGACGAGGAGTCGGCGGGGTTCGTCATCCGCGACGACGACGAAGAGGACGCGCCGGCCCAGCAGGTCGTGACCGCCGGCGCCACCGCCGACCCCGTCAAGGACTATCTCAAGCAGATCGGCAAGGTCGCCCTTCTCAACGCCGAGCAGGAGGTCGAACTCGCCAAGCGCATCGAGGCCGGCCTGTTCGCCGAAGAGAAGCTCAACTCGGGCGAGAAGCTTGACATGAAGCTCAAGCGTGAGCTCTGGTGGATCGCCCAGGACGGCAAGAAGGCGAAGAACCACCTCCTCGAGGCCAACCTCCGGCTGGTGGTCTCGCTGGCCAAGCGCTACACCGGCCGCGGCATGCTGTTCCTCGATCTCATCCAGGAAGGCAATCTCGGTCTCATCCGTGCGGTCGAGAAGTTCGACTACACCAAGGGCTACAAGTTCTCGACCTATGCCACCTGGTGGATTCGGCAGGCCATCACGCGAGCCATGGCCGACCAGGCGCGCACCATCCGCATTCCCGTGCACATGGTCGAGGTCATCAACAAACTCGCCCGGGTGCAGCGCCAGATGTTGCAGGACCTCGGCCGGGAGCCCACGCCGGAGGAGTTGGCCCGCGAACTCGACATGACGCCCGAGAAGGTCGTCGAGGTGCAGAAGTACGGCCGCGAGCCGATCTCGCTGCATACCCCACTGGGTGAGGACGGCGACAGCGAATTCGGTGACCTCATCGAGGACTCCGAGGCGGTGGTGCCGGCCGAAGCCGTGTCGTTCACTCTGCTTCAGGAGCAACTGCACTCGGTGCTCGACACGCTTTCCGAACGCGAGGCCGGGGTGGTCTCGATGCGCTTCGGGCTCACCGACGGCCAGCCCAAGACCCTCGATGAGATCGGCAAGGTCTATGGGGTCACCCGCGAGCGGATCCGCCAGATCGAGTCCAAGACGATGAGCAAGCTGCGTCACCCGTCGCGGTCCCAGGTCCTGCGCGACTACCTCGACTGACGCGCTCCCAGCGCACGCGAGCGGCACGGCATACCACGCGTATGCCGTGCCGCTCGCATGTGTGGCACAGCAAGATCACCGGCGCCGGCGCAACCGACCGATCATCCGAGCTGCGGCCTCGCGGGCGGCGCTACGCAGGTCGACATACCGCCGCCGCCACCAGGAACGGGCGTCGCTGGGCAGCAGGAACGCCCGGACCCGATACCGCCAGGCCCGGGTGGGCCGGACCGCGGCAACGACCTCGTGACTGCGTTGGGGAAGGGCCTCGACGTCGATGGCGGTGCCCGGCCGGGCGAATTGGGCCCGCTCGAGCGTCGTCGCGAGAGTCGCGAGCGCGTCGCGAGCAGGCTCCTGGAGATGACCGACCCGGGTGTAGTGGTCCTGCCAGTCGCGCAGGGTTCCGCCGGCGGGCGGGGGGAGCCCGAGATCGGTGAGGCGGGCGGTGAGATCCGACCACACCGCCGTCGCCACCTCGGGCGCCGGGCCGTGGGTGGCTCGTCGGCGCCGGACGAGCACCGCGGTCACCGGCAGGAGGAGCACCGAGAGCAGGGTGACCAGCAGTGCCGCCGACCCGAGGAAGCGAGGATCACGAGTGAGGGTGCGCAGGTGGTCGTTGAGGCTCGGTTGGGCCTGCACTGTGAGGTCGTCCGGGCCGGTGTCGACCCCGCGTGGGGCGGCCGTGGCTGCGGTCGATGCGCCTGGCGTCGCGGAGGCCGTCGGCCCCGAGGTCGCCGTCGAGCCGGTCGGCGCCGGGACAGTCCAGGCCGGCGGGGCACCGACGCTGGAGCCCGGGGTGGGTTCGAATCGCACCCACCCGGCGCCGGGGAAGTACAACTCCGGCCAGGTGTGTGCATCGGTGCTTGACACGGTGTAGACGCCGTTGTCGATCCTGCCGGGGAGGAACCCGATGGCCATCCGGGCGGGGATCCCCTCGGCGCGCGCCATCATGACCATCGCTGTGGCGAACTGGACGCAGTAGCCTCGCCGACTCTGCAGGAACGCCGTCAACGGGTCCAGACTCGGCGCGGCCGGATCGAGCTCGAGCGAGTAGACGAAGCCACCTCCCTCGCGCAACCAGCGTTGAATGGCGATGGCCCGGTCATAGGGGTTGGTGGCGTCACCGATCGCCTCGGCGGCCGCGGCTCGCACGGTGGCGGCCGACATGAGGTCCAGCCGCAGGGCGGTCTGGAGGCTTCGAGTGCTGGGCAGCCGGTCGGGCCCCGGGACACCGTCGACGCCATTTCTCAGCAGGTCAGCGGTCCAGGCGGGCTGTACGTAGGTGGCCGCGTAACTGGAGGGTTGGGCCTGCACGTAGATGTCGGCCGTCGGCTCGTCGACCTGCCAGCCGACGTCGCCTAGATCGACCGAGCCCAGCGGCTGGGGGACTGCCAGCGCCGGAGGTGTCAACGTGTAATCCTCCACCGAGATGGTGTGTTCGGTGCGACTGACGCCGGCGTCGAGGTCCTGGCGAGCCGACGACCCGAGCGTGGGGATCGGCCGACTCCAGGTGCTGCCGTCGTAGGTCGAGGCGGCCAGGACGCGCAATGGCACCGGTGCCGGGGCCGTGGTGCGATAGCGCAGCACGACGCTGGGATTGCCCCCGATCAGACTCCTCGAGACATCGAGACTGGAGGCGAAACCGATCCGCGTGCGACCGACTCCCGTGTCGGACCGCGCCAACCCGTCGAGGAGATACCGCGTCGGCAGGTGGGGCAGCGCGGCACCGGCAACGAGCGCCACCGCGACGGCGACCAGACCCAGTCGCCGCGCAGAGGCCCCGAAGCCATCCGAGACCGCGTCGGTGATGTCGATGCCGCTGGGCTGCACCGCCCGAGCCGGGGCCGACTGCCAGCCGCGCAAGCGGCGTTGCACCTGGCTGCTCACCAGGACGAGAAAGCCGAAGGCGGCAGCCAGGAAGAAGCCCCACGGCAACGGCTCCGAACGGTTGGCGGCCGCGGTGAGATAGGGAACGAGCAGGGGGATGCCGGCCGCAGAGGCAGCCGCCCGGCCCACCGCGATGTAATCGATGACCAGCCCGACAGCGGCGCCGATGAGCGACATGGTGACCGTCACCGCGGGCGTGCTCGGCAACGGTGCAGCGCTCACGTAGGTGGTCTGGCCGAACTGCATGAAGACGTCGAGGAAGGCACTCAAGGTCGCGGGAGTGGGCAGCCCATACCACGTCGTGTCGCCGGCATGGAGCCAGGTCGCGACCAGGGCGACGGCGAGGGTCTGGGCCGCGAGGACCACGAGACTGCCCCGGCCGACGCGGCGTAGCGCCGCGCCGACCATCCCGAGGACCGCAAGGTAGCCCACGGTGCCCACCAGCCAGCCGGGCTGCTCGACGAGCACGGTGAGCGACCACAGCGCGAGCACCGTGGCCAGCGCGGCCAGGGCGGGGTGCGGGCGGGGCGTGGTCATCGGCCGACTCGGCTCGGAGCCCGGCTCAGAGCCGCCCAGGCGGCCGGTATGCCGTGCACCTGGTCGAGGGGGCCGGTCGCCCGGACGACCCGCCAACCGGCGCCGCGCAGGACGGCCTCGGCCTGTTCGCCCAACGCGGTGGATGGATGGAACCCGGCGCCGGCATCGACGACGATCGCGAAGGCGGCTGTGCCCGGACCGCGTAATCGGGCCACGTCGCGGATGAGGTCGAGATCGTGTGCCGCCAGGACGGCGACGAGCACCCCACCGGCCGCGGTCAACGACTGAGCCACCGCCAGCACCTGCGGCAGGCTGGCCGCAGGGGTCAGGTTGGTGGCCGCGAGAAGGTCGAGGCCGGCATCCACGGTGACGTCCGCCGCGGCGGCTCCCTCGACGACCGTGTCGGGCGTGACCAGGCGCACGGCATACCCGAGTCCGGCGAGGTGTCGCAGCACCGAGGCGGCGGCGCTGACCGCCCACTCGAAGGACTCGCTGGTCGCCTCGCCACGAAAGCCCGTTGCCCGGGTGTCCAGGACGAGGGTGGCCCGTCGGCGCACTGGGCGGTCCTCGTGGCGCACCATGAACTCGCCGGTGCGCGCTGTCGCGGGCCAGTGGATGCGGCGCAGGTCGTCGCCGTCGCGGTATTCGCGCACCGACTGGTCGATCTCGGAGAGTGCGGCGATCAGTGCCGGGACGTCCCCGTCGACTCCGCCCATGCCGGCGGCGCTGGGATTCCCGTGCAGCGACAGCACCCGGGGCAGCACCATGATGTCGCTGAGGTCGCCGACCTGCGCCTGGCGGATGGTCAAGCCGAACGGATCGCGCACTTCCACCGAGAGCGGTCCGAGCTGATGCTGGCCCCGCATGGTCGGCTGCACGGCATACGAAAGGGTGCGTGCCTGGCCGGGAGCCAGGGCGCCCAACAGTGTGCGCGGGCGTTCGCCCATGCGCACATCGATGCGGTCCTCGGCGAGCAACGGGGGACTCGTGCGGGTGCTGGCGTTGCGCACGGTGACGGTGACGGCGACCGGCTCGTCGACGCTGGTGCGAGCGGGACTGCTCGTGCGGGTCACCTCGAGGCCGGGGACCCGACGCTGCACGACGAGCATGGCCAATGCGGGCAGCACGACGAGCAAGGCCCCGACCCGGGTGAGGTCCGGAAATCCGAGCAGCAGGCCCGCGGCCAACAGCGTGACTCCCGCCGCGAGGAAGGCGTATCCCCGCGTCGTCAGCACCTCACGGCGGCGCGACATGGTGTCAGGCTCAGCGGTGTCCGACCGGCACCGGGGTGGCCCGGATGAGTTCGTCGAGGACCTCGCCGGGGGTCCGCCGGGCCAGGACTGCGTCGGCGGACAGCAGCAATCGGTGACCCAACACGGCGGCAGCCACCCGGTGCACGTCGTCGGGCAGCACGTGGTCGCGCCCCTCCAGGGCAGCGTGGGCCCGGGCTGCTCGCAGCACGTGGAGTGCAGCGCGAGGTGACGCTCCCAGGCGCACGGCCGGACTGGTGCGTGTGGCGGTCGCCAGATCGACGACATATCGCCGCAAGGTCGGGGAGGCGTAGACGTCCTGGACCACGGCCACCAAGCGGGCGATGGTCGCCGCGTCGGTCACCGGGCGCAATGTCTCCAGTGGCGAGACCCCACCGTGGTTGTCGAGCATGGCGATCTCGGCAGCCGGCCCGGGGTATCCCATCGAGATGCGCGCCATGAAGCGATCGCGCTGGGCTTCGGAGAGGGGATAGGTGCCCTCCATCTCGATGGGGTTCTGGGTAGCCACGACGAGGAAGGGCTGGTGCAGGGCATAGGTGTGGCCATCGACGGTGACCTGACCTTCCTCCATGCACTCGAGCAGGGCGGACTGCACCTTGGGCGAGGCGCGGTTGATCTCGTCGCAGACCACGACATTGGCGAAGACCGCACCCGGACGGAAGTCGAATTGCCGCACGTCGGGGTTGAACACGCTGATGCCGGTGATGTCGCTGGGCAAGAGGTCGGGCGTGAACTGGATGCGCCGCACCGTGCAGTCGACGCTGCGGGCCATGGCCTTGGCGAGCATGGTCTTGCCCACGCCCGGGACGTCTTCGACGAGGAGATGACCGCCGGCAAGGAGCACGGTGACGACGGTGCGCACGACCGCAGGCTTACCGTCGATCACCGTCTCGACGGCGCGCAGGATCCGCGCGCTCACTTCGCGTAGCTCGGCCAGCGCCTCGGCTGTGCACATGGCCGGGGCCGTCGAGGGGCCGTCCAGGTCGGTGCGCGTGTGACTCACGAGTCCTCCGTCATCCCTGCAGTGGGGACGCATCGGGGCCCCCAACCTCCAGCACCGCAGCGCTGGTGCGCGCAGGTGCGGCTTCGAGCCTACGTGGGGATCCCGTCAGCGGGAAGGAATTGCGAGCACGGGTGTCCGGGGAGGGCTCCGCGCGGGGTGGGGGCGTGGGGGAGGCTGAGGGGCACTGGTGGAGAGAAAGGGAGGAAATTGGTCCCCTAGTGGATGGTTGTGGAGTATGGTGGGGCGCTAAGGATCGCCGGTGGGGACGGACTACTCGGCGCCGAGGGCACCGCTGCCGAGCGGGGTTCGATCCGAGCGCAGAAGCGCAGAAGGGGAGGTGGGCGCCACATGTTTCTGGGCACCTATCACCCACGTCTGGACGAGAAGGGCCGGCTCATCCTGCCGGCCAAGTTCCGCGACCAGTTGGCCGAGGGTTTGGTCATGACCAAGGGCCAAGAGCACTGCATCTTCGTCTACCCCAAGGCGGTCTTCATCGAGCAGGTGGAGCGCATCCAGTCGGCCCCGAGCTCGGTGAAGCGGGTGCGGGACCACAGCCGCATCTACTTGTCCAGCGCTCTGGACGATGTGCCCGACCGGCAGGGACGGGTGACGATTCCGCAGAGTCTGCGTGATTACGCCAACCTCAGCCGCGAGGTCGCCGTCATCGGCACCGGCTCCCGAGCCGAGATCTGGGACGCCCAAGCCTGGGCCGACTATCTCGAGGCCGCCGAAGCAGCCTTCGCCGACCAGTCCGAAGAGGTGATGCCCGGAGTGTTCTGACCGCCGTGCCGGCCAAGACGGCCTGCGTCGAGGTCTCCAGCCGCTTGACCCGTCCCGATGCGACTTCCCCCGTGTCGGGCCGAGGGCAGCACCGCTTCACGAGCAGTTCCCAAGCGGAGGGAGACCTGGGTGCAGGCACCGACCCAGCCGAACGGCATACCGCAGCCGCCGCCCACGAACCGTCTTCGCCACACCCAGCACCGACCCAGCCGTCGCTCGACCCGAACCAGGAGCCAGCATGACCGACCGGACCGTGGCGCACCGCCACACGCCGGTGCTGCGCGACCGGGTCCTGGACGTGCTGGCACCCGCTCTGACCACGCCGGGGGCGGTCTATGTCGACGGCACGCTCGGGATGGGCGGCCATGCCGAAGCTGTCCTCGAGCACTGCCCCCAGGCTCGCGTCGTGGGCATCGACCGCGACGAGCAGGCGCTGGCCCTGGCGGGTAGCCGGCTGGCCCCTTACGCCGACCGGGTGTCCCTGGTGCACGCCGTCTACGACGAGTTTGACTCTGTCATTGCCGGATTGGGCCTGTCCCGGGTCGACGCGGTGCTCTTCGACCTCGGGGTCTCCTCGCTGCAGCTGGACGAGCCGGATCGCGGTTTCGCCTACCGGGTGGACGCGCCACTGGACATGCGCATGGACCAGGGCGGCGGCCGCACCGCAGCCGACGTCGTCAACACCTACGAACCAGCTCGACTCGAAAAGCTGCTCAAGGAGTACGGCGAGGAGAGATACGCCCGGTCGATCGTGCGGGCCATCGTCGCCGAACGCGCCGTCCGCCCGTTCAGCAGCTCCGCCCGGCTGGTGGAGCTGCTCAAGCGTGTGGTGCCGGCCGCGTCACAACGCAGCGGGGGGCACCCAGCCAAGCGCACTTTCCAGGCCCTGCGGATCGAGGTCAACGGCGAGCTGGACGCCTGGCGCTGCGCGCTTCCGGCCGCGATTCGGCGGCTGCGGGTGGGGGGCCGGATCGTCGTGCTCTCCTACCACTCGCTCGAGGACCGCATCACCAAGCAGGCCTTCGCGGCCGGCGCGCACTCGCGCACTCCTGCCGGTATGCCGGTGGAGCGGCCCCAGGACGCGGCATACCTGCGCCTGCTGACCCGCGGCGAGGTGCCCTCGGCGCAGGAGATCGACGCCAACCCGCGGGCCGCCTCGGCGCGGCTGCGGGCAGCCGAACGCATCACCGATGTCGACCAGGGGGAGCTGGCATGAGTCCATCGACCGGGGCACTGCGCGTGCCGGGTGGGCGGCCGATGAGCCGCACGACGGCCAGCGCCGGGGGGCGGATGTCCCTGCGTGTCGTGCCGGCAGCCATCGAGCGGACCGGCACCGGGGTGTTCGCGGCTGCCTGCCTCGCCGTGCTCTGCTGCGGTCTGCTCGCTCTGCTCGTGCTGCACACGCAGCTCACCCAAGGGTCGTTCACACTGCACGACCTCAAGCGACAGAGCGGTTCGCTGACCGACGCCACCTTGGAGCTCAACCGCTCGATGGACCTTCAGCGCTCACCGGCCAATCTGGCTGCCAAAGCCACCGCGCAGGGGATGGTGCCGGCCACGTCGATGGCCTTTATCCGACTTGCCGATGGCACCATCGTCGGGGTCGCCCAACCCGCCGCAGCCCCTCCTGCGCCCGCGGCACCTGCCGCACCCGCCGCACCCGCCGCACCCGCCGCACAGACCCCACCCCCCGCGCCCGCCGTCCAGACCCCACCGACCACGGGCTGACCGATGGCCGCCACCTCACCGCGCAGCGCCGAGCGCACTGCCCGTCGCCGCCGGGCGGGCGCGATCGGCCACCCGCTGCGCCGCGCGCGCGGGATCTACCTGTCGGCGCTGTTCATCTTCACGATCTTCGCCGCTCAGTTGGTGCGCGTGCAGGCTTTCGATGCCGCGAGCGTCCAACAGGCAGCGTTGGACAAGCGACTGCAGACCGTCATCGTGCCGGCCGTGCGCGGCCGGATCCTCGACTCCAAGGGCCAGGTCCTGGCCGCCAGTGTCGAGCGGCGTACCGTGACGGTCAACCAGAACGCCGTCAAGGAATACACCCGCACCCTCGACAAGAAGTTGGTCAAGGTGGGTGTCGTCGGGGCGGCCCAGCGTCTGGCTCCCCTGCTCAACACCACCCCCGAGGCACTCCTGCCCGAACTGCTCGGCACAAGCTACTACCGGGTTATCGCCCGCAACGTCGCCCCCACCGTCTGGCGGGAGATCGAGGGTATGGGGATCCCCGGGATCGCCAGCGAGGTGAGCTACCAGCGCGACTACCCGGCGGGTCCCTCGGCTGCCCCGATCGTCGGATTCGTCACGAGCGAATCGGGGGACACCATCAAGGGCAGCGGCGGGATCGAGCAGATGGCCGAGAAGCTGCTCGCCGGCACGCCGGGCAGTGTGGTCTACGAACAAGCCCGGGACGGCAAGGAGATCCCCTGGGCGGTCCGCCCCGGCGTTCAGGCTGTCGACGGTCTCGATGTGACGCTGACGATCGACGCCGACCTGCAGTGGACCGCCCAGCACCTCATTGCCGAGCAGGTCGCCAAGACCGGGTCGATCTCCGGCTATGTCGTCGTCATGGAGGCCAAGACCGGCAAGCTGCGGGCCGTCGCGTCGGCGCCGAGCTTCGACCCGACTCAGGTCGGCAAGGCCAAGGCGTCCCAGCTGCGTAGCGCCGCCTTCCAGGACCTCTACGAGCCCGGCTCGACCGCCAAGGTCATGAGCATGGCCGCTGCTCTCGAGGAGGGCCTGGTCACTCCCGCCACCGGAGTTGTGGTGCCCAACCGGCTGCGCCGCGCCGATCGCACCTTCAAGGACTTCGCTGATCACCCCACCCAGAACCTCACCGTGGCCGGAGTGCTGGCCAAGTCGAGCAATATCGGCACCATCCTGGCCACCGAGGGCGTTCCGGCGGCGACGATGGAGCGCTACTACCGCGCCTTCGGCCTGGGCACACCCTCGGCCGTCGGGTTCCCCGGTGAGCCGACCGGTGGGGTCACACCCGCCGCCCAGGTGAGCGGATCGCAGCGCTACACGCAGCTATTCGGTCAGGGCATCTCGCTCAGTGCGATCCAGGCGACCAGCGTGTTCCAGACCATCGCAAACAAGGGCGTCCGGATGCCGGCCACTCTTGTCGAGGGCACCGCCGAGCCAGGTCGTCCGGTCCTGCCACAACCTGCGGCCGAGGGTCAGCGGGTGGTGTCCGAGCAGACCGCCACCCAGTTGTCCCAGATGCTCGAGGGGGTCACGGCAGCCGGTGGCACAGCCACCAAGGTCGTCATCCCGGGTTACCGAGTCGCGGGCAAGACCGGCACGGCATACCGGTATGAGGACCGGCTCGCCGACTACAGCGGTTACACGACGTCGTTCATCGGGTTCGCTCCGGCCGACGACCCGCAGTTCGTCGTCGCCGTTACGTTGCAGAAGCCCGCTCTGGACAACCCCAGTGGTTCGGGACTGTGCGGACCGATCTTCACCGAAGTGATGAGCTACGCGCTGCAGTCCTACCAGGTGCCGCCCACGGGCGCGACGCCTCCGGGGCTGCCCCTCCTCTTCGACGGCACGGCCACCGGGGCGCCGCGCGTCATCAGCGACAGCAAGCCCAACGGCTAGCCTTCCTCTCGTGCGATTTCCCCGCCCGGTGGGTCTGGACCCGGTGCCGCTCACGGTCTTGGCTCGACGTGTCGGCGCCGACGAGGCCGCCGCCAGGTCCGAATCGGACCCCGCACCCAACGTCTCCGGGGTCAGCCTCGACTCTCGCGCGGTGCTCCCAGGGGACCTGTATGCCGCCCTGCCGGGCGCCCGCGCCCACGGCGGCCGGTTCGCGTCGGACGCCGTTGCTGCCGGTGCGGTCGCTGTGCTCACCGATCCTGCCGGGGCGCAGCTCATCGCGACCGCAGCCAGGCAATCGGGCCGGCCCCCAGGGCCTGTGCTCGTCGTCCCCACGCCACGGGCGGTGCTGGGGGAGGTGGCTGCGCTTGTCTACGGTCAGGCCGCACAGAGGCTGCGGATGTATGGCGTGACGGGCACCAATGGCAAGACGACGACGGCATACCTGATCGAGTCCGCCTTGCGCGCGCTGGGCGTAAGCACTGGCCTCATCGGCACCGTCGAGACCCGGATCGGCAGTGAGCGGCTGGAATCCAGCCGGACCACCCCAGAAGCCCCCAACCTGCATGCGATTCTCGCCGTGATGGCGCAACGCGGCACCGAAGCGGTCGTCATGGAGGTGTCCAGCCACGCCCTCGCGCAGCACCGCGTTGACGGGGTGGTCTACGACATCGCGTTGTTCACCAACCTCTCCCAGGATCACCTCGACTATCACGCAGACATGGACGACTACTTCGCGGCCAAGGCTGCGCTCTTCACCCCCGAACGGTCGCGGCGCGGGGTCGTGTGCGTCGAGGATGCCTGGGGCCGGGCGTTGGTGCAGCGCAGTGCCGTGCCGGTCGTCACCGTCGGCTCCGTCAGCCCGTGCGACTGGCGGATCGCTGCGTCGGACACCGATCCCGGCGCCTTCGAGCTCTCCGGCCCGGCCGGCTCGCTGCAGTTACGCAGCCACCTGCCGGGCACCTTCAACGTCGTCAACACGGCGATGGCCGCGGTGACGCTCGTGGAGAGTGGGTATGCCGTCGCCGATGTTGCGACCGCGATGGGTCCGCCACCACAGGTCCCTGGTCGGATGGAGCTCGTCAGCGGTGCCCCGGGTGATCCACGGTGCGTCGTGGACTTCGCGCACACCCCTGAAGCGGTGGCAGCAGCACTGGCTGCGCTACGCCCGACGACTCCTGGACGGCTCATCGCAGTCCTGGGGGCCGGTGGCGATCGGGACGCCGGCAAGCGGATGGCCATGGGGGCCGCTGCTGCGCGCCATGCTGACCTCGTGGTCATCACCGACGACAACCCCCGCTCCGAGGACCCGGCGGCGATCCGTGCGGCGGTGGCGGCTGGGGTGCGCAGCGTTGCCCCCGACCGGTGCGGCGATTCTGGGTCGGGCCGGGCAGCCGACATCGCCACCGCGATCCGGTTGGCCCGGGCCGAACCCCAGCCGCAGGAGGTCACCGTCGTCGTGCTCGGCAAGGGGCACGAGCGCGGTCAAGAGATCGCAGGAGTCGTGCACCCCTTCGACGATCGGGCCGCCATTGTGGCGGCCTTGCACGGCACCGCCTACCGGCCGACGACAACGACGTCGGAGGCGCCGGGATCGTCACCAGCCACTGACGTGGCAGGAGCACCGTCATGATGCCCATGTCGCTGGCCGATATTGCCACGGTGACCGAAGGTCGGCTGGTGCCATCGCACCCGGCCGATGCCGCAAGGTCGGCCGACATCATCATCGATGGACCCGTCGTCACCGATTCCCGCCTGGCTGGCCCGCGAGGGCTCTACGTCGCTCGGGTGGGCGAGCACGCCGATGGGCATCGATTCGTCGGTGACGCGGCCGATGCGGGTGCGGTGGCGGCGCTGACCAGCCGGGCCGTGTCCGAGGTGCCCTGCGTTGTCGTTGACGACGTGCAGGTGGCCTTCGGTCGCCTTGCTCGCGCGGTCGTCGACCGGGCGCAGCACGGGCCCAACGGGCTGCTCGTCGTCGCGGTGACCGGGTCATCCGGTAAGACGAGCACCAAGGACCTGCTGGCCCAGGTGCTCACCGAGATCGGACCGACAGTGGCACCGGAAAACTCCCTCAACGGCGAGGTCGGGGTCCCGCTCACCGTCTGTCGGATCACGCCCGACACCCGGGTGCTCGTCGCCGAGATGGGCGCGCGGGGGATCGGTCACATCGCCTACCTCACCCGGATCGCGCCGCCGCGGATCGGGGTCGTCCTCAATGTCGGCACCGCCCACATCGGTGAGTTCGGTAGCCAGGCGGCCATCGTCCAGGCCAAGGGTGAACTCGTCGAGGCGCTGCCCCGCGATGGCGTCGCCATCCTCAATGCCGACGACCCTGCGGTGGCGGCCATGGCGGACCGCACCGGGGCGCGCGTGGTGTTGGTGGGGGAGAGTGCGGCTGCCCACGTGCGCGCGGTCGATGTCCGGTTGGACGAATCCGGTCGGCCGAGCTTCCGGGTCGAGACACCCGAGGGCGCCGCCGATGTCGCGTTGGCTCTGCACGGCCGCCACCACGTCGGCAACGCGCTCGCAGTGCTCGCGGTGGCCATGGCAGCCGGTATGCCGTTGCAGCGCGCCGTGGCAGCGCTCGGTCGGTGCCAGCCGCTGAGCCGCTGGCGCATGGAGGTCACCGACCGTCCCGACGGCGTACGCATTGTCAATGACGCCTACAACGCCAATCCAGACTCGATGCGGGCGGCCCTGCAAGCCCTGGCTGTCATGGCCGGGGGTGGGCCGGCCGGGCGGCGCCGCACCTGGGCCGTGTTGGGGGAGATGTTCGAGCTGGGCGAGGATTCCCAGGTAGCCCATGCTCGAGTCGGCGAGATGGCGGCCCACTGCGTCGACGTCGTCGTTGCCGTCGGTGCGGGAGCCGGCGCCCGGGCCTTAGCCCGCAGTGCCCGGTCTACCGGTGCGGGCGCTGGCGCTGGCGCTGCCGTCGGCGCTGGTGCCGCCAGTGCCGCGGTCGAGGCCGGAGCCGGGGCCGGCACAACAGCGGCGGGAGCTGGGCAGGGGACTGCCCACCCGAGCCGACCCGAGGTGCACGAGGTGCCCGACACGGACACGGCATACGCGCTCATCAGCGCGGATTGTCGCCCCGGTGACGTCGTGTTGCTCAAGTCCAGCAACGCGGCGGGACTACGGTGGCTCGGAGACCGGCTGGCGGGGAGGGACGTGAAGGCATGAAAGGCGTGCTCGTCGCCGCTGCAGCCTCGCTCGTGCTCACCCTGCTCGGCACCCCGGTGTTCATCCGCTTCCTCGTGGCGCGGCAGTACGGCCAGTTCGTCCGCGACGACGGCCCCACCTCGCATCACATCAAGCGGGGCACGCCGACGATGGGTGGCGCGGTCATCGTAGGGGCGACGCTCACGGCATACGCGCTCTCGCACCTGTTCACCTGGACCGGGCCCTCGGCCTCGGGGCTGTTGGTCCTCTTCCTGATGACCGGGCTCGGCTTCGTCGGCTTCCTCGACGATTTCATCAAGATCTCGCGGCAGCGCAGCCTGGGCTTGCGCAGCGCCCAGAAGCTCGTCGGTCAGGGCCTGGTCGGGGTGATCTTCTCCGTGCTCGTGCTCCAGTTCCCCAACCAGATGTTCCGGACGCCAGCCTCGACGGCCATCTCGTTCGTGCGCGACACCCGCTTCGACCTGGCGTTCTTCGGGCCGATCGTCGGGGTCATCCTCTTCGTGCTGTGGGCCAACTTCATCATCACCGCAATGTCCAACGGGGCCAATCTCACCGACGGCCTCGACGGCCTGGCGACCGGCGCCTCGACAATGATTTTCGGTGCCTACGTCCTCATCGGGATCTGGACCTTCAACCAGAACTGTCAGACCAACCCGGGCGCCAAGTGCTACGAGGTGCGCGACTCCATCGACCTGGCGATTGTCGCCGCTGCCGCTATGGGCGCGTGCTTCGGGTTTCTCTGGTGGAACGCCTCGCCGGCCAAGATCTTCATGGGCGACACCGGCTCGCTGGGGCTCGGCGGGGCCATCGCCGGCCTCGCGATCTGCTCGCGCACCGAGTTTCTCTCGGTGATCCTCGCCGGCCTGTTCGTCATCGAGACCCTGTCGGTGATGATTCAGGTGGGGGTCTTCAAGACCACTCGTAAACGGTTCTTCCGGATGGCGCCGCTGCACCACCACTTCGAGATGCTCGGGTGGGAGCAGATCACCGTGGTCATCCGCTTCTGGATCATCGCCGGCCTGTTCGTCGCCCTCGGGCTCGGGATCTTCTATGCCGAATGGGTGGTGGGAGCGACATGATCGAGCTGGACCCCTACGAGCCGCGGCCGGGCCTCACTCACCGCGACGCCGACTGGTCCGGGCTTCGGGTCCTCGTGACGGGCTTGGGGATCAGCGGCTTTGCCGCTGCCGACGCGCTGCTGGAACGCGGCGCCCAGGTGACCATCCTCGATGGTTCGGCGCCGGGCACCTCACGCCCCGTCGACGAGCGCGCTCAGATCCTGTCGATCCTCGGCGCTCAGATCCGCCTCGGCGAGCAGCACACCCACACCGTGCCCCGCGAGGGCGGGTCCGGCTCCTCGCCGGCGTTCGACCTCGTGGTGACCTCTCCGGGGTGGCGGCCGGATCACCCGGTGCTGCTGGATGCCGCTGCGCACGGCATACCGGTGTGGGGCGAGGTCGAGCTCGCCTGGCGGATGCGCGCCGCAACCGGGGCCGCCCCGTGGCTCACCGTCACCGGCACCAACGGCAAGACCACGACCGTCAACATGCTTGCCTCGATCCTGCGGGCCAGTGGATTGCGGGCGATCAGCGCCGGCAACGTCGGCACGCCGCTGTTGGAGGCGGTGCTGCATCCCGAGCCTTTCGACGTGCTGGCCGTCGAGCTGTCCAGCTTCCAACTGCACTGGCAACGCTCGGTCTCGCCGGTCGCCTCGGCCTGCCTCAATGTCGCCGCCGATCACATCGACTGGCACGGGTCCTTCGAGGCGTATCTGCAGGCCAAGGGTCGGGTTTACCACCGCACCCAGATCGCTTGCATCTACAACGTGGCCGACCCGCTGACCGAGCAACTGGTCATCGACGCCGATGTCGTCGAGGGCTGCCGGGCCATCGGTTTCACCCTCGGGGTGCCCGCGCCGTCGATGGTGGGACTGGTCGAGGACGTGCTGGCCGATCGGGCCTTCGTCGAGCAACGCCAGCACTCGGCGGCGGAGCTGGCCAGCCTCGAGGATCTGCGCGGTGGGTCGAGCACGGTCGCACCGCACTATGTCGCCAATGCGCTGGCAGCAGCAGCGCTGGCGCGAGCCTATGGGGTCGGGCCGATGTCGGTGCGTGACGGGTTGCGCAGTTTCCGCCCCGACCCGCACCGCATCGCCGAGGTCGGCACCGTTGGCGGGGTGCTCTACGTCGATGACTCCAAGGCGACCAACCCGCACGCCGCCGAGGCCGCCTTGGCGTCCTTCGAGTCGATCGTGTGGATCGCCGGAGGGCTGCTCAAGGGTGCCGACGTCGATCCCCTTGTCGAGAAGTTCGCCGCCCGGCTCAAGGGCGTCGTCGTCATCGGCGCCGATCGGGCACAGATCAGCGCCGCCCTGGCGCGACACGCTCCCCAGGTCCCGGTTCTCGACCTCGGAGCCCCCGACACTGGACGCGTGGATGCCGCGGGTGCCGAGTCCGTCATGGAGGAGATCGTGGCCGGGGCCGCAGGTCTGGCGGTTCCCGGCGATGTCGTGCTGCTCGCGCCCGCAGCCGCGTCGATGGACATGTTCACCAGCTATGCCGCGCGAGGCCAAGCTTTCGAGGCTGCGGTGCGCCGCCTGGCGGGGGCCTCGGGGCCATGACGACCACCAGTCAGCGCCGACCCTCCACGACCCGACCCGCGGGGGCATCCCCGGTGGCCGGGCAGCGGCGCGACGCGCGGTCCTGGCTGGACCCACTGCAGCGCCGGTGGGCACCGTGGTCGGCGCGCGTTGACTCGCCGGTGACCAGCTACTACGTCCTGATCGGTGCGACCGCAGCCTTGGTGCTCATCGGCCTGGTCATGGTGTTGTCGGCGTCCATGGTCACGGCGCTCAAGACCGAGGGCTCCTCGTATGCCGTGTTCACCGACCAGGCGCTCTTCGCCGTCCTTGGACTCATCGGGGCCGTGGTCGCCGCTCGCATCCCGGTGCCCGCCTGGAAGCGGTTGGCGTTGCCGGCTCTCATCGGCGCAGTGTTGTTGCAGGCGGCGGTGTTCTCCCCGCTCGGTGCGGTCGTCAACGGCAACCGCAACTGGCTGCGGATCTTCGGGTTGAGCATGCAGCCCTCAGAATTGACCAAGCTGGGACTCGTCCTCGTGGGTGCGCTCATCCTGTCCAACCGTCGCCACCGCCTGGGCAGCCTCAAGGCCGCGATCGTCCCTTACCTTGTCCCGATCGTCGCGGTCACCGTTGGCCTGGTCCTGGCCGGTCACGACCTCGGCACCGCGCTCATCCTGCTCATGGTCGTCGGAGTCGTCCTGTACGTCGCAGGGGTGTCGGCGCGGCTGTTCGTCATCGCCGGGGCGGTCGCAGCGGCCGTCGTAGCCGGGCTCGTCATCACCAGCGCCAACCGCATCGGACGCATCACCAACTGGCTCTCCGGTGACTGCACCGACCCCAACGGGGTGTGCGGGCAATCGGTGCACGGGCTCTATGCGCTCGCCGACGGCGGCTGGTGGGGGGTGGGTCTGGGCGCCAGCAAGGAGAAGTGGGCCTGGCTCCCCGAGGCTCACAACGATTTCATCTTCGCGATCATCGGCGAGGAACTCGGCTTGCCCGGCACCCTCGTCGTCCTTGGCCTCTTCCTCGTCTTCGCCACCGCCTGCCTGCGCATCGTGCTGCGCAGTGACGACCACTTCGTGAGGATCGCGACGGCCGGCGCGATGGCGTGGATCCTCGGCCAGGCCATGGTCAACATCGGTGCGGTCATCGGCTTGCTGCCGGTCATCGGGGTCCCGCTGCCGTTCGTCTCGGCCGGGGGGTCGGCCCTCATCTCCTCGATGCTCGCCGCCGGCATGCTGGTCTCCTTCGCGCGCCACGAGCCCGGAGCCCACGCCATCCTGTCGGCCCGCCCGGGTGTGGTGAGGCGCTCGTTGGCCGTCCTGCCGGGCCGTCGCGCTCGCTAGACCTGTTCAAGGACCTGTCATGACCTCGCTGCCGCCCGCATCCGCGCCATCCGGTTCGCCCGAACCAGCCGGACCATCCGTGCCGCTGCGCTCGGTGCTGCTCGCCGGTGGTGGCACGGCGGGGCATGTCTCGCCGTTGCTCGCGGTTGCCGATGCCCTGGTCCGCACTCAGCCCGGCGTGCTCGTGACCGCACTCGGAACCGAAACCGGCTTGGAAGCCCGGCTGGTCCCGCAGCGCGGCTACCCGCTCGCGTTCGTCCCACGGGTGCCGATGCCCCGTCGGCCCAACGCCGCTGCCCTGCGCTTCCCGGCGGACCTGAAGGCCGCGGTGTCAGCGGCGGGTGCGGCCATCGACCGCGCCCAGGCCCAGGTCGTCGTCGGCTTCGGCGGCTACGTCTCGTCACCGGCCTACCTCGCTGCCCGGCTGCGCAAGGTGCCGATCGTCGTCCACGAGCAGAATGCCCGGCCCGGCTTCGCCAACCGGCTCGGCGCCCGCCTGACCAGGCACGTCGCGACGACCTTCCCGAGCACCGTCCTGCCGCACGCTCAATGCCTCGGTATGCCGTTGCGCCGCGAGATCACCACGCTGGACCGCCGAGCCGTGCGCGCGGAGGCGCTCACGGCATACGGGCTGCGCGAGGGATTGCCCACGGTGCTCGTGACAGGCGGATCGCTGGGCGCGCAACGGCTCAATGAGGCCTTTGCGGCGCGGGCCTGCGCACTGTCGGCCGGGGGGATTCAGGTGCTGCACGTCACCGGCGCTGGCAAGGAGTTCGAGACTTCGGGCATCGACCCCGAGGTGCCCTATCGGGTGGTGAGCTACGTCGACCGGATGGACCTCGCGCTTGCGGTCGCCGATCTCGTCGTCGCGCGCGCCGGGGCCAACACGGTCTGCGAGCTCACGGCCGCGGGGGTGCCTGCGATCTACGTGCCTCTGCCCATCGGTAACGGCGAGCAGCACGTCAACGCCGCCGATGTCGTCTCGGCCGGTGGGGGCCTGCTCGTGCCTGACGCCCACGTGACGCCGGACTGGATCGACACGACGGTCGTGCCGTTGATTCGAGACCGAGTGCGCCTGGACGCCATGGCCGCCGCAGCCGGGAGGGTCGGTCGGCGCGATGCCGATCTGGCCATGGTCGAGCTCATCCGCACCGCGGTGGCCGCGGGAGGCGCGTCGTGACGTTGCCGAGGAGCCGTTTCGACTACGAGGCTCCAGTCCCGAACGCCGGGGAACTCGGCGTCGTGCATTTCATCGCGATCGGCGGGGCCGGCATGTCGGGTGTCGCCCGGGTCATGCTCGCTCAGGGGATCACGGTCACCGGGTCGGATGCCCGCGACTCCGCCGTGGTCACCGCGCTGGCGGAAGCGGGGGCGCAGGTGTGGATCGGCCATGCGGCTGCGCACGTTGACGGGGCCGACACGATCGTCATCTCCAGCGCGATCCGCGAGGACAACGCCGAACTCGCTGCAGGCCGGCAGCGCGGACTGCGCGTGCTGCATCGGTCCCAGGCTCTTGTGGCGACCATGGCCGGTGCTTCCTGTCGCATCGCGGTGGCCGGGGCCAACGGAAAGACGACGACAACCGCGCTGTTCGCCCACGTCCTGACCGCTCTGGGGCAGGACCCATCCTTTGTCGTCGGTGGGGAGTTGATCGGCGAAGACCTCAGCGTCGGCGGGAACGCGCGGTCGGGGGCCGGTCCCCACTATCTTGTCGAGGCCGACGAGAGCGACGGATCGTTCCTGGTCTATCGGCCGCACGTCGCGATCGTCACCAGCGTGCAGCCCGACCACCTGGACTACTACGGCAGCGCGGAGGTTGTCGCCGAGGCCTACCGCGCTTTCGTGTCGACGATTGCCGCAGCCGGGGTCCTCGTCGTGTGTCTGGATGATCCGGGCGCGGCCGACCTGGGGGAGTGGGCTCGCGCGCAGGGGTTGCGGGTGGTCAGCTATGGCACTGATCCGGCGGCCGATGTGTGCATCACGCAGTTCACGAGTGCGGGCCTGTGCTCGAGCGCCACGGTGCGCTTCGGCACGACCGACTACCCCCTCGAGCTGCCGCTTCCAGGCGACTACAACGTCCGCAACGCCGCAGCCGTCGTCGCTGCGGGGGCAGTCGGTCTCGGGCTCGAGCCTCGCGAGGTCATGCGAGCCCTGCGCGAGTTCCGTGGGGTGAGAAGGCGTTTCGAACACCAGGGCACCGTGCGGGGAGTCGACGTGGTCGATGACTACGCCCACAATCCGGCCAAGGTGGCCGCCGTCGTCTCGACCGGGCGCCGCATCGCCGACGAGCGCGGCGCGCGCTTCGTCGCGGTCTTCCAGCCACATCTCTACAGCCGGACCAGGCAGTTCGCGGCCGGTTTCGGGGCAGCCCTCTCGGCTGCCGACGTGGTCCGGGTGCTCGACGTGTATGCCGCGCGCGAGGATCCTGTGCCCGGGGTCAGCGGGGCTCTCGTGGCCGACGCAGTCCAGTCGGTGGCCCCGGACAAAGACGTCCGATTCACCCCCGATCCCCAGGAACTGCTCGACGACCTGGCGGCCTGGGTAGCGCCAGGTGACCTGGTCTGCTTCATCGGCGCAGGTGACGTCAACGACCTCGGTCCGGTCCTGATCCGTCGCCTGGCGGCGACGGGAATGGCACCAGGCTGATGGCTCCGTCCTGGCTGACCCGTCATCGGGCCGTACGTACCGGCCTGGCCAGTTCTCGGGTGCGCTTCGAACGACGCGCTGCCGCGGTCCGGCAGCGTCCAGCGCGGCTCATCGTGGCCGCAGTCGGCCTGGGCGTCGTGCTTGCCGTGGTGGCTTGGTTGGTGTTCTTCAGTTCCGTGCTCGCGCTGCGCGAGGTGCGGGTGGACGGGGTCGACGACGCCGACAAGGCGGCGGTGTTGGCCGCGGTCACGGTCGCACCAGGCACCCCACTGGCCCGCGTCGATCTCGGGTCCGTCGAATCGGCGGTGCAGAAGGTCGCGTTCGTGCGCGAGGTCCGCATCACCCGGAGCTGGCCGGACACCTTGACGGCCACGGTGACCCCGAGAGTGGCCCTCGTGGCGTTGCGCAATACCGACGGCACGTTCAGCCTCGTCGACGAACAAGCCGCCTCGTTCCGAATCGTCCCGGAGATCCCCGCCGGGGTCATCCCCGTCAACCGGGAGGGCAGCGCCCCCGCGACCGCGGGTTTGCGGGCGGTCCTGCAGGTGCTGCGCGTGATGCCGGCCGAACAACGTGGCCAGGTCACCGACATCACCGTCTCGGGCGCCGACCTGGTCCGCTTCACCCTGGCGGGGGTGCAGGTGGTCTGGGGTGGCCCCTCGGATCCGGAGAAGAAGTTGCGGGTGCTCACGATTCTCATGGGCACCAAGCCCACGTCGATCGACGTCAGCGCCCCGGACACGCCGGTCACACGGTGACCAGTAGCCCGTTCAGGTCAACCACATCAGCCACATCCGGCTCATGAGCCTCACCGGCATCATCTGTCACACGGTATGCCGTGGTGCCGGGGGGTGGACGCAGTCAATCTCAGGTGGAGATGCAGGACACGCCGACGACGTGTTTGCCCACCTTCGCGTGAGTGCATAGCGTCAGGGCGATGGTATAGCTGGACTCGGAATCTACCTCCACTAGACCTTCAGACTTGGACAGTGATGGCTCGGCGTGTCGGGGCATCGCGACGACGTGAATCGGCACCGGCGCTCCGGTCCGGGATGCAGGGACCGCAGCGCGTATCAGGAAGGCCACCATCGTGGGTGCAACACCGCAGAACTACCTCGCCGTCATCAAGGTCGTCGGCATCGGTGGTGGTGGCGTCAACGCCATCAACCGGATGATCGACAAGGGCCTCAAGGGCGTGGAGTTCATCGCCATCAACACCGACGCCCAGGCCCTGCTCATGAGCGATGCCGACGTCAAGCTCGACGTGGGTCGCGAGCTCACCCGCGGCCTAGGAGCCGGCGCCGACCCTGAGGTTGGACGAAAGGCCGCCGAAGACCACGCGGAAGAGATCGAGGAGGTCCTCAAGGGGGCCGACATGGTCTTCGTCACCGCCGGTGAAGGCGGCGGCACCGGCACTGGTGGTGCGCCGGTCGTGGCGCGCATCGCCCGGGGTCTGGGAGCGCTCACCATCGGTGTCGTGACCCGCCCGTTCACGTTCGAGGGCCGCCGGCGGGCCAACCAGGCCGAGACCGGCATCGGCTCCCTCCGCGACGAGGTCGACACCCTCATCGTCATCCCCAACGACCGATTGCTGTCGATCAGCGACCGCAACATCTCGATGATGGATGCCTTCCGCAGCGCCGACCAGGTGCTGCTGTCTGGCGTCCAGGGCATCACCGACCTCATCACGACCCCAGGTCTGATCAACCTCGACTTCGCCGACGTCAAGTCCGTCATGCAAGGCGCGGGGTCGGCGCTCATGGGCATCGGCTCGGCCCGGGGTGAGGACCGCGCGGTGCAGGCTGCGGAAGCGGCCATCTCCTCGCCGTTGCTGGAGGCATCGATCGACGGCGCGCACGGCGTGCTGCTGTCGATCTCGGGTGGCTCCGACCTGGGCTTGTTCGAAATCAACGAGGCGGCGCGCCTGGTCCAGGAAGCCGCACACCCCGAGGCCAACATCATCTTCGGCACGGTGATCGACGACGCCCTCGGCGACGAGGTGCGAGTGACGGTCATCGCAGCCGGTTTCGACGGCGGCCACCCGACACCTCGCCAGGAGACTCGGGCAGCGCAACCGGCCCGCCCGGCCACCCCGACGCCTGCAGCCCCGGTCATCCCGCCGGCTCCCGCACCCGCAATGGCACCCGCACCGAGCGCCGCGGCGGATGGGGGCGGCACGGCATACCCCGACGTGCGGCAGGCACCGAGCGTGCCCCGGGTGCCGACCGACGACGGCGACGACCTCGACGTCCCCGACTTCCTCAAGTGACCTCCCGACCCCCGCTGGCCGCTCCCTGAGAGCTGCGGCGGGAGGTGCGACGTGATCGGCTGGCGGGCAGTCTGTGGGCGCGTCGAGGTGGTCGTCACCGACCGGCTCGGCGGGGTGAGCCTGCCCCCCTACGGTGAGTTCAATCTCGGCGACCATGTCGGCGATGCGCCCGAGGCGGTGGCGACCAATCGCGCCCGGCTCGCCGAGGCGCTCCAGGTGGCCCCCGAGCGCCTCGTCTTCGCCGATCAGGTCCATGGCCGCACCGTGCTCCCGGTCGATCGCCCCTGGGGGCCCGATGGCCCGATGGCCGCCGACGGCCTGGTGACCGGAGTGACCGACCTCGTGCTGGGCGCCTTGGTGGCCGATTGTGTCCCCGTGCTGCTGGCCGATCCGCACTCCGGCATCATCGGTGCCGTCCATGCGGGGCGACCCGGGATGGTCGCGCGCATCGTCGACGCCGCGGTCGAGGCGCTGACCAGCGCTGGAGCCGAGTCCATCCAGGCGGTGATCGGACCCTCGGTCTGCGCTCGGTGTTACGAAGTCCCCGCGGCGATGCGCGCCGACGCGGCGGCTGTCACGCCCGCGGCCTGGGCCGTCTCGGCGGCGGGCACCCCCGCCGTCGACGTCGCCGCCGGGGTGAGCGCGCAGCTGGCGCAACACGGCATACCCGTCATGCGGGTGCCGGGATGCACCCGGGAGTCGCCGCGCCTCTATTCCTTTCGTCGCGACGGCCGCACCGGGCGCTTCGCCGGACTGATCCGCCTGCACCGTATGCCGGTCGCGGACTCGGCCACGTGGCAGGTGCGCTAGCGACGGACGGGCAGCTTCCCGCGGGTCGGCCGCGGGTCATCCGCGGGTCCTACGCTGGTCCTACGCTGGTCACGGAGGCGATAACCGATGAGCAATGCGGGACGTCGGAGCGAGCTGGCGCGGTCCCTGCGGACGGTGCGCGAGCGGATCGATCGGGCCTGCGCCCAAGCCGACCGAGATGCCGGCGACGTGACGCTCATCGTCGTCACCAAGTTCTTCCCGGCCGAGGACGTGCGCCGGTTGCATGACCTCGGCGTGCGCGATTTCGGGGAGAACCGGCACCAGGAGGCGAGCCAGAAGTTCCCCCCGCTGCGGGAGGAGGGGCGCGAGCTGCGGCTGCACTTCATCGGGCAGTTGCAATCTAACAAGGCGGCCGCCGTCGCCGGATATGCCGATGTCGTGCAGACCATCGACCGCCCCAGGCTGGTCGGAGCGCTGGCCCGAGGCGCACGGGAAGGTCACCGACCGGTGGACTGCCTGGTCCAGATCGATCTCGAGGATCTCGACGCTCGCTGCCCGTCGGCCTCGGCTCGCGGCGGGATCACCCCGGACCAGGCGCTCACGCTGTCCGATCTTGTCGCCGCGAGCGACCTGCTACGCCTACGCGGCGTCATGGCCGTCGCGCCCCTCGGCATCGACCCGGCACCCGCCTTTCGGGTCTTGCAGGGGATCGCTCGCCGGATTCGGGCGGATCATCCCGAGGCACAGTGGATTTCGGCGGGGATGAGCGGCGATCTCGAGGCAGCCATCGCACACGGCGCGACACATGTGCGTGTCGGCACGGCAATCCTCGGATCGCGTCCACCCGTTCGCTAACGTCGAAGCACACGCTCGCCCAGTCCGAGGGCGAGTGACACCGTGACGCCGACACGACAAGGGGTTCCACCATGGGCGGGGCACTACGCAAGACGATGGTGTACCTCGGTTTGGCTGAGGACGACGGCCGATACGACGCGCGCTATGACGCCGACCCGTACGAGTCGGACGACGAGGGCTACGACGAGCCGGAGGGGCCCGTCGCCGACGTCACCCCGTTGCCGTCCCGTCCGACGCCGGTCGCCCGCGTCGTCCGCGAGCCTGCGGTGGGCACGCTCAACCGCATCACGACGATCCACCCGCGCACCTATAACGACGCCAAGGCCATCGGCGAAGCCTTCCGCGCCGGCACTCCGGTGATCATGAACCTCTCGGACATGGGCGACACCGACGCCAAGCGCCTCGTCGACTTCGGTGCCGGCTTGGTCTTCGGTCTGAGTGGTTCCATCGAGCGAGTGACCAACAAGGTCTTCCTGCTTTCCCCGGCCCACGTCGAGGTCGCAGCCGAAGGTGCCGCCAGCCCGCACGGGGTGCGCGGTCCGTTCAACCAGAGCTGAGGACCACCCCACCGACAGGTATGCCGTGGCCGGCATACCTGTCTGCAAGGGTGCCGCGCGCGGAGGGGCTTCGGCGAGCCCTGTCTCGCGGAGTGACGCTCATCCCGCACACTGGTGCACATGCGCGCTGTGTGGGAGACCGTCTCGACCCTGCTGTTCGTCTTCTTCGTCTTGCTCATCGGGCGGCTCATCCTCGACTGGGTGCGGGTCTTCGCCCGGGACTGGCGCCCCACCGGAGTCGTGCTCGTCGTCGCCGAGACGATCTTCACCGTGACCGATCCGCCGCTGCGGCTGCTGCGTCGGGTGATCCCGCCGCTGACCGTCGGGGGATTGCGGATCGACCTGGCCTTTCTCGCGCTGTTCTTCCTCACCTCGACGCTCATGGGCCTGGTCCCGTAGGTGCCGATATCGCCGAGATTGGGCTCAATGGACTCAGTTCGGTAACGTTGGTCTCCGTTCCTCCTTCCGATTCCGAGGTGACCCATGGCGCTCACGCCCGAACAAGTCCTCAACAAGCACTTCCAAACGACCCAGTTCCGCAAGGGATATGACGAGCGCGACGTTGACGACTTCCTCGATGAGATCGTGGCGGAGATGCGCTCGCTGATCGCGCAGCGCGATGACTACAAGCAGCAGCTGAACGACTGCCGGGCCGGCCGAGGCTTGGGCACCGTGGCCGACGCGCCGGTCGCAGCGGCCGCGCCCGTGGCCGGTCCGGATCTGGCTGCGGCCACCGCAGATGTCGCCAAGGTGCGCGAGCGGCTGGCCCAGACCGAGGGCGAGGTGGCTGACGCCAAGGCGGCCCTCGAGGCACTCAACGCCCAGATCGCCGACCGGCAGGCCGAAGTGACTCGCATCGGCGAGGCAGCCGAGGCAGCCAAGACTGAGCACGCCCGCGCCGCTGAAAACCTCGCCGGCGCAAAGTCCGAGTTGGCTGAACTCCAGGGCAAGCTGCAGTCGCTGCGCGGTGCAGTCGACCTGGCTGCCGCTGACCACGCCGAGGCCGGCAACGCGGCCGCTGCGCAGGCGCTGGCTCGGGCCGACGAGGCAGGCCGGGCAGCTGCCGACGCCGAGTCCCGAGTGCAGGCGCTCACGGCGGCTGTGCAGGCAGCGCAGGACCGGGCCAGCGAGGTCGAGCAGAATGCCGCCGAGGCAACTCGTCGTGCCGACGAGTGCAGCCAGGCACTGTCCGACGCCGAGCGTCGGATCGCGGAGGCCGAGGCCCGGGCGGCTGACGCCGAGCGTCGTGCCGAGGAGGCTCAAGCACGGGCCACCGAGACGGCCGCCGCTGGGGTGCCGACGACGACCGGTGCCATGAGCATCATCGGCGGCGGTGGCGCTGCGGGCGCCGCGGGTCTCATCGAACTCGCCCAGCGCCTGCATGACGAGCATGTCGCCCAAGGTGAGGCCCGCCGTGCTGCCCTGATCAGCGAGGCCGAGAGCCACAGCTCCTCGCTGGTCAGCGACGCAGAGAGCCGTTCGTCGGCCATGCTGTCCGACGCCGAGAGCCGCAGCTCGCAGTTGGTCAACGAGGCCGAGGCCCGCCACCGCGAGTTGCTCTCGACAGGGCAGTCCCGGTTCGAGGAGCTGGTCGGCACCGGTCAGTATCGTCACGACGAACTGGTCACCACCGCCCAGGCCCGCCACGACGAGCTCATCGGCACGGCCCAGCGCCAGCACGACGAGATGCTCGCCGAGGCTGCCTCGCTCAAGGACCAGATGATCACCGAGGCCCGGGAGCGCGCCACCGGAATGGTCGCCGAGGCCCAGCAGAAGAAGGCCGCGGTTCTGGAGGAGTTGGAGGGCCAGCGCAACCTCATCGAGCGCAAGATCGACGAGTTGCGCGGCTTCGAGCGCAACTACCGCTCGCACCTGCGGGAGTACTTCGAGAGCAAGTTGGGAGAACTCGCCAACACCAACGCAGAGCAGTGATTTTCGACACACCATGACGGCGGGCCCGGGCGATTCGCCCGGGCCCGCCGTCATAGTGTGCTCGACCTGAGGGCCTGCCGACCGGCGTGACGGCCCAACGGCGCGCCCGAGAACGGACATCCTGCCCGATCTCACCCCGTTGTGCCTTATCCTCGCGGCGTTCGGGCATCCATATCCCTCGAAGGACAGGACGTCATGGCTGGGTCCAAGACCGGAGCAGGCACCTCCAAGGCGGGGGCGGCCAAGAAGGCTGCGGCCAAGAAGTCCGAGTCGGGCAAGACGGCCACCAAGCGGCCCGAAGGCAAGGCTGCCAAGGCATCCAAGAAGCGTGCCGGTCCCGCTGGTGATGGGCCGATCGCCGACAACACCCTCAGCTCGGCCGCCACCTCAGCGGATGGCCCCGCAGGTGCGGAATCGCTGGCCCGCACCGTGCCGGTCCGCGCCGGCGAGGACCCCTGGACGGTCGAGGAGATCGTCACCCTGCGCGACGAACTCGAACGCGATATCCGACGCGCCAAGAACGACCTACGCAACGCCGAGGAGGACCTCCAGGGGCTCATCTGGGATGCCGGCGACGGCTCGGGCGACGATCAGGCCGACGCGGGGGCCAAGACCTACGAACGTGAGCAGGAATTGTCCCTGGCCAACATCTCCCGCGACAAGCTTGAGCAGAGCCAGCACGCACTGACGCGCCTCGATCAGGGCCGGTACGGCGTGTGCGAGAACTGCGGCGAGCCGATCGGCAAGTTTCGCCTTCAGGCCGCTCCGCGTGCGACCCTATGCAGGTCATGCAAGGAGAAGACCGAGCGGCTCTGAGTGCCGCCACCCCCACACCCCCTGGCCTCGTGCCGGACGACGCCCCAGCGCGGGCCCGTCGGCCGCTGATCGCACTCACCGGCTCGCTCGCGCTGCTCTGGTATGCCGCCGACCAGGTCAGCAAGGCCTGGGCCCTTCGCGCGCTCGCCGACGGCGATCCGGTCGACCTGGTCGGCCAGCGACTTCGGCTCGTCCTGGTCCACAATCCTGGCGCGGCCTTTTCCCTCGGCACCGGGAGCACCTGGGTGCTCACCCTGCTGGCCGTCGTCGTGTTGATCGTCATCCTGCGCAGCGCCCGGAGCTTGGGTAGCCGCGCCTGGGCCTGGGCTTTCGGGCTGCTGCTCGGCGGAGCCACCGGCAATCTCACCGACCGCCTCGTGCGCCCCCCGGGTGTCGGTCAGGGCCATGTCGTCGATTTCATCGACTACAACGGCTGGTTCATCGGCAATGTCGCCGACATCGCCATCGTGTCGGCAGCCATCCTCATGGCGCTGCTCGCGCTGCGTGGGATCGGTGTCGACGGCCGCCGCGCCCCTGACTCGACCCCTGCGAGCGACGCCCGTGGGTGACGCCCGCACCCTGCTCGTGCCCGATGGCCTGGACGGGGAGCGGATCGATGCCGCGCTGGCCCGCCTTTTCGGCCTCTCCCGCACCAAGGCGGCCGATCTGGCCTTGGCCGGCAAGGTGACGGTCAACGGCATACCGGTCTCGAAATCCGGCCGGGTCCGCGGGGGCGACGTTCTGGATGTCACGCTCCCGGCTGTCACGCCGGGGTCGCATGTCGCGATCGTCGCCCAGCCGGTGCCCGGCATGGGGATCGTCCACGACGACGACGACATCGTCGTCGTCGACAAGCCGATCGGGGTCGCGGCGCACGCGAGCGTGGGCTGGACCGGCCCCGACGTCGTGGGCGGGCTGGCGGCTGCGGGCTACCGGATCAGCACCTCCGGGGCCAGCGAGCGCCAGGGCATCGTCTCCCGGCTGGACGTCGGCACGTCCGGGCTCATGGTCGTGGCCAAGAGCGAGTATGCGTACAGCCGGCTCAAGCGGGCGTTCAAGACCCGGCAGGTCCACAAGACCTACCACGCGCTGGTCCAAGGGTTGCCCGACCCGATGGTCGGCACCATCGACGCCCCGATCGGGCGGCATCCCGGTCACGACTACAAGTTCACGGTGACCGAACGAGGCAAGCCGGCGATCACGCATTACGAAGTCATCGAGGCGTTCCGTGCGGCGTCGCTGTTGGAGATCGGCCTGGAGACCGGCCGCACCCACCAGATCCGAGTGCACCTGGCCGCCGTCCGGCACCCCTGCTGCGGCGACCCGCTCTACGGGGGCGACCCTCGGCTCGCGGCGCGGCTCGGCCTGGAGCGACAGTGGCTGCACGCCGTCGGGCTCGGTTTCGAGCATCCCGGCACCGGGGAGTGGGTCACTTTCTCCAGCCCCTACCCCGCCGATCTCGACGGCGCCCTGGAGGTCCTGGCCGCCGACCACTGAGGCGGTGGGTGGTCCCGTCCGGGCGCTCCGGTGACCGCACGGCATACCGGCGGCGGGAGAGTGGCTCTGCAGCGCGACAGGCCGGCGCGACACGCCCGGTGGGGGTCGGTGGGCGGGCCTAGACTCACTCGCGATGCCTTCCCCAGTCAGCTCCCTCGCCTCGTCGGGTGCCGGTTCGCCGTCGCCGGACGAGGGTTTCGTGCACCTGCACGTCCACACCGAATACTCCATGCTCGACGGGGCGGCTCGGATCGGGGACCTGTTTGCCAAGGCAGCCGAGTTGGGGATGCCGGCGCTGGCCACGACCGATCACGGCTATGTCTTCGGGGCGTACGAGTTCTGGCGCAAGGCTCAAGGCACCGGCGTCAAGCCGATCATCGGGGTCGAGGCTTACGTCACACCGGGCACCCACCGCACCGACAAGTCCCGCGTCTCGTGGGGCGACAAGCGCTCTCAGGGCATCCGTGACGAGGACGACGTCTCCGGCGGCGGGGCCTACACCCACATGACCTTGCTCGCGCAGGACAACACCGGCCTGCGCAACCTGTTCAAGCTCGATTCCCAGGCCTCGCTTGATCAGGTCTATGCCAAGTGGCCGCGCATCGACCGGGAGTTGCTCGCGCGCTACAGCGGCGGCCTCATCGCCACGACCGGATGCCCCTCCGGCGAGATCCAGACTCGACTCCGGCTGGGGCAGTACGACCTGGCCAAGGCGGCGGCCGCGGAGTACCGCGACATCTTCGGCGCGGACAACTACTTCTGCGAGGTCATGGATCACGGCAACGACATCGAGCGCCGGACCATCAAGGACTTGCTGCGGCTGGCCAAGGAGTTGCGACTGCCACTGCTGGCGACCAACGATTCGCATTACACCCACCCCGAGGACGCCACCGCGCACGCGGCGCTGCTGTGCGTGCAGTCGGGGTCCAAGCTCAACGACCCCGGTCGCTTCGCCTTCGACGGCACCGGCTACTACCTGCAGAGCGCCCAGCAGATGCGCCACACCTGGCGGGAGCTGCCCGAAGCCTGCGACAACACCCTGCTCGTCGCCGCGCGCTGCGAGGTGTCCTTTCATGAGGAGGAGGGCCGCTATATGCCCCGGTTCCCCTGTCCGGCAGGGGAATCCGAGTCCACTTGGTTTGTCAAGGAGGTCCAGCGCGGCCTGCGGCGGCGCTATCCGAACGGCATACCGGTGCAGGTGCAGGAGCGCGCCGACTTCGAGGCCGACGTCATCATCACCAAGGGCTACCCGGGCTACTTCCTCGTCGTGGCCGACTTCATCAACTGGGCCAAGGACCAGGGCATCCGGGTTGGGCCGGGACGAGGTTCGGGCGCCGGGTCGATGTGCGCCTACGCCATGGGCATCACCGACCTCGACCCGATCCCGCACGGGTTGCTCTTCGAGCGCTTCCTCAACCCGGAGCGCCCGTCGATGCCCGACTTCGACGTCGACTTCGACGAGCGGCGCCGGGGCGAGGTCATCAACTACGTCACCGCGAAGTACGGCGAAGACCGGGTCGCCCAGATCATCACCTACGGCACCATCAAGGCCAAGCAGGCGGTCAAGGACGCCGCCCGGGTTATGGACCATCCCTTCAACGTCGGGGAAGCGCTCACCAAGGCGATGCCCCCGGACGTCATGGGCAAGGGGGTCTCGCTGGCCGACTTGTTCAACCCGGAGTCCAAGCGGTATGCCGAAGGCAAGGAGTTCCGCGAGCTCGTCGAGAGCGCGCCGCACCTGGCCGAGGTCGTCGAGACCGCCCGCGGTCTGGAGGGGCTGAAGCGGCAGTGGGGCGTGCACGCCGCCGGCGTCATCATGAGCAGCGAGCCGCTCGTCGATGTCATCCCCATCCTGCGGCGCTTGCAGGACGGCCAGATCATCACCCAGTTCGACTACCCGTCCTGCGAGAAGCTCGGCCTGGTCAAGATGGACTTCCTCGGGCTGCGCAACCTCACGATCCTCGACGACGCCATCGCCAACGTGAAGGCCAACCGCGGCATCGACGTCGACCTCGACGAGCTGTCCAAGACCCTCGACGACCCCGCGACCTATGAGCTGCTGGCTCGGGCCGACACCCTCGGGGTGTTCCAGCTCGACGGCGGCGGGATGCGCACCCTGCTGCGGCTCATGCAGCCCGACTCTTTCGAGGACATCTCGGCCGCCCTCGCGCTCTATCGGCCCGGCCCGATGGGAGCCAACAGCCACACCAACTACGCCTTGCGCAAGACCGGAAAGCAAGAGATCCAGCCGATCCACCCCGAGCTGTCCGAGCCGCTAGCCGACATCCTCGAGCCGACCTACGGCCTGATCATCTACCAGGAGCAGGTCCAACACATCGCCGGCCGGGTCGCGGGCTACTCCCTGGGCAAGGCCGACATGCTGCGTCGGGCGATGGGCAAGAAGAAGAAGGAGATCCTCGACGCCGAGTTCGGTCCATTCGAGGCCGGCATGAGCGCCAACGGCTACTCCGCCGACGCGATCCGCGCCTTGTGGGAGATCCTCGTCCCCTTCTCGGACTACGCCTTCAACAAGTCGCACACCGCGGCATACGGGCTGGTGTCGTACTGGACGGCATATCTCAAAGCCAACTACCCGGCCGAATACATGGCCGCCCTGCTCACCAGCGTGCGCGACGACAAGGACAAGTCGGCGCTCTATCTCAACGAGTGCCGTCACATGGGCATCAAGGTGCTCCCCCCCGACGTCAACTCCTCGATCGGGCACTTCGCCGCCGTCGGCAGCGACATCCGCTTCGGGCTCGAGGCGGTGCGCAATGTCGGGCGCAACGTCGTCGAGTGCATCGTCGCCGCCCGCGCCGAGAAGGGGCGTTTCGCGTCCTTCGAAGACTTCCTACGCAAGTGCCCGGCGACCGTGCTCAACAAGCGCACCATCGAGTCGTTGGTCAAGTCGGGGGCGTTCGATTCGCTCGGTCACAGCCGCGCCGGTCTGGTGCGGGTGCACGAGGCCTACGTCGATGCTCTCGCCGAGGAGAAGAAGCAGGAGGCCATCGGGCAGGACTCGCTGTTCAGCGATTTCGGTTTCGGCGACGACGACACCGCCCCGCTGGCCCTCGTGGCACTGCCGACCATCCCAGAGCTGGAGTGGGACAAGCAGACCCTGCTCACTTTCGAGCGCGAGATGCTCGGCCTTTACGTCTCCGATCACCCGCTCTTCGGCATCGAACACGTCCTGGCTGCCCATGCCGACACGGCGATCGCCACACTCATGGGCGAGGAGCGGCGCCGCGACGGCGACACGGTGACTGTCGCCGGTCTGGTCACATCTTTGGCGCTCAAACGCAACAAGAAGGGCGACCTGTGGGCGATCGCCACTGTCGAGGATCTCGACGGCGCGGTCGAGTGTCTGTTCTTCCCGCAGATGTACAACAACGTCGCGTCGCTGCTCGCGCCCGACGCCGTCGTCGCGGTCCGGGGCCGGGTCAACCTGCGGGACGACTCGCTGTCGATCTACGCCCAGGACCTCACCCTGCCCGACATCAAGGAAGGCCCGCGCGGCCCGGTTGTCGTCGCGATGACCCTGCGTCAGGCCACCGGCGGGCGGGTTGAGGAGCTGCGCCGGGTGCTCGGGCAGCATCCTGGGGTCACCGAGGTGCACGTGCGCCTCACTCAACCCGACCGGACCGTGCTCATGCGCCTGGATGACTCTTTCCGGGTCACCCCCTCGCCGGCGCTCTTCGGTGATCTCAAAGCGCTGCTCGGTCCGGCCTGCCTCGTCTGACGTCACAGGCCGGACGCGAGACCGGGGGAGGAGCACGACATGGCACGCGGCGGCATCCCGGCCGCACCACTGCCGCAGCGCCATGGGGTCGACGCGATGCGGCTGCGCATGCCGCAAGAGGGCCCCTGGCTCACCCTGCGCGATCACCTCGTCGCGCGGATCCCGGCGCTGGGCCCGGAGCGGATCGACGCGATGCTCGCAGCCGGGGAGTTCGTCGGCATCGACGGTATGCCGTGTGCTTCCGATGCGCCCTTCGTCCCGCGATCGGTCGTGTGGGTGCACCGCGACCTGCCGGATGAGGTGCCGGTGCCCTTCGAGGTCGAGGTGCTCCACCGCGACGAGCGCATCGTCGTCGTCGACAAACCGCCGTTCCTGGCCACCATGCCCCGCGGGATGCACGTGCGCGAGACCGTCGTCACCCGGCTGCGCGAGCAACTCGGGCTGCCGCGGCTCACCCCCGCCCACCGGCTGGATCGCCTGACCGGTGGAGTGCTGCTGCTCACCACCGAGCAGCGCTGGCGCGGGGCCTATCAGCAGCTGTTTGCCCGCGCGGAGGTGCACAAGGAATATCTCGCCGTGGCCCGCCTCGACCCCTCGGTGACGCTGCCGCAACAGGTGGCGGTGCACATCGACAAGCCGCACGGCCAATGGCAGGCGCGGATCGACCCCGACCGAGAACCGAACGCCGTGACCGAGATCGAGCTGCTGCGGCGATGCACCGGACCGGACGGCATACCGGTCGGGCTCTATCGGCTGATCCCGCACACCGGGCGCACCCACCAGTTGCGGGTGACGATGTCCTGGCTTGGCCTGCCGATGGTCGGCGACCCGCTCTACCCCGTGGTCCACGACGTTGCCGATGACGACTTCAGCACACCCCTCGGGCTGCTGGCGCACATCCTGGCTTTCCGCGACCCCATCGACGGGGCACCGCGCCGGTTCGTCAGCCGCCGCCTGCCGGGGGGTTGGCCCGCCGCCGAGCCCGCCGCCGAGCCGGTCGCCGAGCCGGTTGCCGAGCGCGCATAGGCTTGGTCGCGTGAAGCCGCCCCGCGCACCGCAGTTCCCCGTGGTCACGGTGCGCCACGGCCAGGAGCGGGTCGACGAGTTCGCGTGGATGGCCGACCGCGACGACCCGCGACTCACGGCATACCTGCAGGCGGAGAACGCCTACGCCGACCACCGCACCGCCCACCTCCAGGCGCTACGGACGGAGATCTTCGAGGAGATCCGGTCGCGCACGGTCGAGACCGACCTCAGCGTGCCGGTGCGCTATCGGGGCTGGTGGTACTACAGCCGCACCGTCGAAGGACGCGGGTATGCCGTGCACGCCCGGTTACCGGTCGCGCTGAGCCCGCACCGGCCCACGCTCGTAGCTGGTGAGCCTCCCGAGGGTGAACAGGTGCTGTTGGACGAGAACGTCGAAGCGGTGGGGAGTGACTTCTTCGCCCTGGGTGATCTCGAGTTGTCTCCCGACGGCAGGCTGCTGGCCTTCTCGGCGGACCGCTCGGGGCAGGAGCGCTACGACCTGGTGATCCGGGAGCTCCAGACCGGTGCCGAGGTCGACGCCGCCATCCAGGGCATCGGGGAGGGGTTGGCCTGGTCGGCCGACTCGCGGCAGGTCTTCTACACCCGCCTTGACCGCAGTTGGCGCTCGCACGAGATCTGGCGGCACGAGGTGGGCACCCCTGCGTCCGCTGATGTTCGTGTGCTGGCCGAATCCGACGAACGCATGTTCCTCGGTGTGTCGACGAGCAAGGACGAGCGATGGATCCTGCTCACCGCGTCGTCGAAGACCTCGACCGGGGTGTGGCTCGTGGACGCGGCCGCACCGACGGAGTCACCGGTGTCCGTGGTGCCGCGACGCGACGGGGTGCTCGCCGACGTCGAGCCGTATGCCGGTGGGCTGCTCATCACCCACAACGGTGGCCGGGCCAACTTCCAGGTGAGTTGGGCGCCGCTGCCCGGGGGCCTCGACCCGCACGAGTGGGTGGATCTGGGCTGGTCTGCCCCGGACGAACTCGTCCAGGGCGTGGAGGCCTTTGACACATTCGTCGCGCTCTCGTTGCGCAGCGGAGGCCGGCCAGCGCTGCGGATCGTCCCCATCGCGGCAGACGTGCGTGACGTCGGCGGAGGCGGCGGCGTCGGTGGTGTCGGCGGCTTCGGGCCGGCTCACGATGTTGCGGTCGCGGGCGAGACGGTGGTTGTCGCGACCGGGGTCACACCCGACCCCACCTCGATGACGGTGCAGGTGGTCCTGGAATCGCTCGCCTCGCCGCCGGCGGTCTACGACTACGACGTCGTGACCCAGTCGTTCACGCTGCTGAAGTCGCGACGAGTGCCGGGATATGACCTGTCTCGGCTGCGGGAGCGGCGGCTGTGGGCCACAGCGCCCGACGGGGCACGGATCCCGATCAGCCTGGTCTGGCGGGCCGACGTGGAGCCGGACGGCACTGCGCCGGGCCTGCTCTGCGGCTATGGCGCATATGGCATACCCAGTGATCCGGCCTTCTCGGTGGCCCGCCTGTCATTGCTGGACCGAGGGGTCGTGGTCGCGATCGCCCATGTGCGCGGTGGCACCGAGCTGGGATGGGACTGGTATGAAGCCGGACGGCTGGCCGACAAGCCCAATTCCTTCACGGACTTCCTCGCCTGTGCCCGGCATCTCGGTGAGTCAGGCTGGGTTGATGCACGTCGACTTGCCGCTGAAGGAGGTTCTGCCGGCGGCCTGCTCGTGGCTGCCGCGCTACAGCGCGACCCGGCGCGCTTTCGGGTCGTGCACGCGCAGGTTCCCTTCGTTGACGTGCTCACCTCGATGCTCGACCTCGACCTCCCGCTCACGGTCACCGAGCAGGACGAGTGGGGAGACCCGGTGGGCGACCCCACGGCATACGAGCTCATCCGGTCCTATTCGCCGTACGAAAACGTCACTGCGGGCGACTACCCCGCGCTGCTGGTCACCACGAGTTGGCACGACACCCGGGTGCTCGTCACCGAGCCGGCCAAGTGGGTGGCGCGGCTGCGCGACCGGGTGACCGACGACGAGGTATGCCGTCCGATCGTCTTTCGCACCGAGATGGATGCCGGGCATGGAGGCCGTTCGGGTCGATACGACATGTGGCGCGAGATTGCCTGGGAGTGGTCCTTCCTGCTCGACCAACTGGGTTGTGCAACAGGCTGATTCGCGGTTGCCTCGCGCTCCTGGACACGAGGAGCGCCGGGTCAGTGCGCGGGACCGACCGTCTCGCCGGGCAGCATTCCTCGCGCCACCAGCTCCAGCGTCAGGGCGGTCGAGATCGCCGCGACGGCCACGAGGGCGATAAGCACGACCAACTGCACGGCTGCCGCCTGCAATGGCGTCGCGCCACCGAGCAACGTGCCGACGAAAGCTCCTGGGAGAGTGACTAATCCGACCGTGCGGGTCTGGTCCAGCCCGGGCACCAGAGCCAGGCCGGCGTCGTCCCGGGCAATGAGGAGCCGGGCATCCCGGTCGAGCAGCCCGACTGCGAGCGCCGCCTCCACCTCGCCGTGGCGGCGGGTCAGGGCTTCACGCACCCGCCGACCCGCGAGCGTCATCGCGGTCATCGCGCCTCCGGTGAGGATCCCGAGGATGGGCACCACCGAGATGGGCACGAGCGGCACGATCCGGGTGCCCACGAGCACGAAGGCGACCGGCAGCGCTCCGGTGCACACCGGCAGGAACGCCCACCACCACAGCGTGCCGCCGCTGACTCGTCGGCCGCCGGTGACCGATGCGACCACGAGCATGAGCAGGGCGAAACCCGCGGTGAGCCACCACGAGCCCAGGACCGCCGAGATGAGGCTGCCCACGATCGTCAATTGCACGGCCGCTCGCGCGGCCGCGGTGACCTGGGCACGGGAGTAGCCGAGCCCAGCCAATCTCGTCACCAGCGCCGCCAGGCCGGTCAGCGCGGCCAGCACGATCGCCAACCGGACCAGAGCGCCGGTCCCCTCGATCGACACCAAGGCCTCGGCGGGGATATGCATAGGGCATTCTCCCGCTACCGCCTCGGCCCAACGCCCAGACGCGTCGGGAGGTGAGCCGGCATACCGCCCTAGACTTGGCGACCATGATGACCCGGACCGATCTGCGGGGCGCCCGCCTGCAGGTGCGCACCGTGCGTGAGGTGCTGCCGCGGGCGCAATTCGACGTCGCAACGGCCGCCGACCAGGTGCGCCCGATCCTCGACGCGGTCGCACATCGCGGAGCCGAGGCACTGCGCGAGCTCTCCGAGCGCTTCGACGGGGTCCGGCCCGAGCACCTGCGGGTGCCTGCCGAGGTGCTCGATGCAGCGCGGGCGGCCCTGGACCCCCAGCTGCGCGTCGCCCTGGAAGAGGCCATCCGGAGAGCCCGGATCGTCCACGCCGACCAGCGTCGGGCCGACGTCACCACGCACGTCGTATCCGGCGGCACGGTCACCGAGCGCTGGATCCCCGTCGACCGGGTCGGGCTTTACGTTCCCGGGGGACTGGCGGTCTATCCCTCCAGCGTCATCATGAACGTCGTCCCGGCGCAGTTGGCCGAGGTCGGGTCTCTTGCGGTCGCCTCGCCGCCGCAGCGGGAAAACGTCGGAGTGTTCGCCGGCTACCCGCACCCGACAATCCTCGCCGCCTGCGCGCTGCTCGGCGTCGAGGAGGTGTATGCCGTGGGTGGCGCCCAGGCGATGGCGATGTTCGCCTACGGCTTCGCCGAGACGGTCACCCGGCCGGACGGCACGACCGAGCAGGTGCGGTGCGAGCCGGTCTCGATGGTGACCGGACCGGGCAACATCTGGGTCGTCGCTGCCAAGCGCGTTCTGCAGGGCCTGATCGGGATCGACGCCGAGGCCGGTCCGACCGAGATCGCCATCCTCGCCGACGAGACCGCCGACCCGGAGCACGTCGCCGCCGACCTCATCAGCCAGGCCGAGCACGACCCCCTGGCCGCAAGCGTTCTGGTGACCGACAGCCCGGCGCTCGCCGATGCCGTCGATGCCGCCTTAGGGCGGCGGGTCCCTGCGGCCAAACACGCCGAACGCATCCGCACCGCGCTCACCGGCGCACAGTCGCGCACCGTGCTCGTCGACGACCTCGCGGCCGGGGTCACGGTGTGCAACGTCTATGCCGCCGAGCACCTGGAGATCCACACCAGAGATGCCGCCGAGGTGGCTGCTCAGATCCGCAACGCCGGTGCCGTCTTCGTCGGGGCCTACTCTCCGGTGAGTCTCGGCGACTATGCCGCCGGTTCAAACCATGTGCTGCCCACGGCCGGCGCTGCCAGCCACAGCAGCGGCTTGTCGGTCCAGTCCTTCCTGCGCGGCGTGCACGTCGTCACCTACGACCGGGCGGCGTTGCGTGAGATCGCCGCACATGTCGTGGCGCTGGCCCAGGCCGAGGATCTGCCGGGTCACGGACAGGCGATCACCGCTCGATTCGGCGACGAGGTGCCCTCGTGACCGGCGCGCCGTCGGGAGCGGAGGTCGTCACGCGCCTGTTGCGCGCCGACCTGCGTGGTCAGACGGCATACGGGGCACCGCAGTTGGATGTGCCCGTGCGCCTCAACACCAACGAGAACTCGTATGCCGTCCCGCCGGACGTCGTCGCCGCGATCACGGCAGCCGTCGGCGAGTGCGCCGGGGGTCTCAACCGCTATCCGGACCGCGAATTCACGTCGTTGCGAGCCGAGCTCGCGACGTGGCTCACCGAGCAGACCGGCGTATCCATCGATGCGGCCCAGATGTGGGCAGGGAATGGCTCCAACGAGGTGCTGCAACACCTCGTCCAGGCGTTCGCCGGACCGGGCCGGGTGGCGATGGGGTTCACCCCCGCATATTCGATGCACCCGATCATCAGCCGCACCATGGGGTCGACGTGGATCGACGGCCTGCGCGGTGCCCCGACGGGGGTGTTCGACCTCACCACCGGCTCGGTGCTCGAGCAAGTACGTCGGCGCCGGCCGGATGTCGTCTTCCTCTGCTCGCCGAACAACCCCACCGGCACCGCACTCGATCTGGGGGTCGTGGCCGCCCTCCTGGAGGACGCCCCCGACACTCTCGTGGTCGTCGACGAGGCCTACGCGGAGTTCGCCCGACCCGGCACCCCGTCGGCTCTCACCCTGCTGGCCCAGCACCCGACGCTCGTCGTGACCCGCACGATGAGCAAGGCGTTCGCTCTGGCCGGCGGGCGGCTGGGCTATCTCGCAGCCGCGCCCGAGGTGGTCGACGCGTTGCGGCTGGTGCGGATGCCCTACCACCTGTCGGCGCCGACCCAGGCGATCGCCCGTGCGGCGCTGGCGCACCGGGGCAGCCTGTTGGCCGAGGTCGAGGCCATCAAGGCGCAGCGCGACCGGTTGGTGCAGGAATTGGCCGCCATCGGCTTCCCCCCTGTGCCGAGCGATGCCAACTTCGTGCTCTTCGGGGGTTTGGCAGATGCGGGGGTGACGTGGCAGGCGCTGCTGGACCACGGGGTGCTCGTGCGCGACGTAGGCATCGCGCATCACCTGCGGGTCACCGCGGGCACCCCGGAGGAGACCACCGCCTTCCTCGCGGCGATGGCCAGGCTGGACGATTCCCACCGTGTCGTCGCCGGCATGAACTCGCCTCGCTCACAAGGAGTTTCGGCATGACCGATGTCACACACCGCCGTGCTGCGATCACTCGTGCCACGGGCGAGTCCACCGTCGCTCTGCAACTCGACCTGGACGGCGCCGGTCGGTCGCAGGTCTCCACCGGGGTGCGCTTCTACGACCACATGCTGGGTTCGCTTGCCCGGCATGCCCTCATCGACCTCACCGTCCAGGCCACCGGAGACGTGGACGTCGACGCACACCACACCGTCGAAGACGTCGCGATCGTCCTCGGCGACGCGCTGCGCGAGGCACTCGGCGACAAGCGGGGGATCGCCCGCTTCGGCGACGCGACCGTGCCCCTGGACGAGGCGCTGGTGCAGGCGGTCGTCGACGTCGCTGGACGGCCCTATTGCGTGCACGTGGGGGAGCCGGAAGGGCAGGAGTACGTCCTCATCGGCGGTTCCTACATCGGATCGCTGACCAGGCACGTCTTCGAGACGCTGGCCCACCACGCCGGCATCGCGCTGCACGTTCGGGTCCTGGCCGGTCGCGATCCCCACCACCTCGTCGAGGCCCAGTTCAAGGCGGTGGCGCGGGCCCTGCGAGCCGCGGTTGCGCGCGATCCCCGGGTGACCGGCATACCGAGTGAAAAGGGGACGCTGTCCCAGTGACCGACCGCGGCGTGCTCCTCCTGCGCGCCGACGCGGACCGCGCTGTCGCGTGGGCGCGCCGGGGGTTGGTCGCCGTCCACGTCGTCCCTCAAGAGGGTGGCTGGGTGGTCGTCTGCCCGCTGGGGGAGCGGTCCGAAGCCCCGCCCCCCTACGACGGCGCCCTCACCGCACTGCTCGCGCGGCCGGTCCCCCGGCGGCTTTGTCCCGCTCTGGGTGTCGCGGTGGTGGGGGAGCGGCTCATCCTCAACGTCGTGGCGCCGGCCATCCGACCACGCCGGCTTTGGTTGGCCTGGGAACCAGGCGTCGGGCTGGTGCGCCCTGGCACCCTGCCGATCACGACTGTGGCGACCCTGGCGGCAGCGGTCGGCCAACCCAACAAGGCCCCGACCACCGACCTGGCCGCACGGGTGTTGCGCGACGGCAGGGGGACCGCCGACCAGGTGCTCACCGACCTGCTCCGTGCGCTGGATGTGCCTGGCGCCCAGTTCGTCAGCGGTGACAGCCACGCCGGCACCCAACCCCATGCCGTTGCTGTCATCCCGGAACGGCAGGATGTCTCCCGGTTCGAACGACGGACCCGGGAAGACCACCGATGGCACGAGGAGTCCCAACGATGAACCAGCCCGACGTGGTCGTCTTCGACTACGGCAGCGGCAACGTGCGGTCTGCGGTGCGCGCTCTCGAGCGCGTCGGTGCGGCCGTGACGCTCACGGCCGATCCAGCCGCAGCGCTGGGCTGCGACGGGCTGTTCGTGCCGGGCGTCGGCAATTTTCACGCCTGCATGGCGGGACTCCGGGCGGCCGATGGCCCGCGGGTCATCGACGTGCGCTTGGCCGGTGGCCGACCCGTTCTGGGGATCTGCGTCGGGATGCAGGTCCTCTTCGAGGGCTCCACCGAGCCTGCCGAGTCCGCCGAGTCTGGGCTGGGCGAATGGCCCGGCCTGGTCAGTCGGCTGGAGGCGCCCGTCGTGCCCCACATGGGCTGGTCGACCGTCGAGGTCGCCTCGGGTTCGCGGCTGTTCGCCGGGGTGGAAGGCGAGCGCTTCTACTTCGTGCACTCATACGCCGCGCAGCAGTGGCTGCTCGAGCCGGACGGCCCCTTCGAGCGGGTCACTCCGGCGGTCACCTGGGCCGAGCACGGATCCCGCTTCGTCGCCGCGGTCGAGAACGGCCCGTTGAGCGCGACCCAGTTCCACCCCGAGAAATCCGGCGACGCCGGTGCCGTCCTGCTGGAGAACTGGGTGAGGTCCCTGTGAGTGCCACCTCGCGCCGCCCGTCGCGCGGCTCTTCGACGACCCGTCGCACGGCCAGTTCGACCCGTCGCCGGTCGAGCTCCGCACGAGGGCCACGTGGTTACCCCACCCGGCGCCGGAGCCGGCCGGGGGTGCCCTCGACGATCGGTGCCGCGCTCGGCACGGTCATCGTCGGTGCGCTGCTGGACATGTCCTGGCCGATCCGACTGGGGCTGCTGGCCCTCGTCCTGGTCGTCGGGGTCGGCTATGTGCTGTGGAAGCACCGCGGCGAAATCGCAGCAGCCGGTCTGCAGGCCGCCGACGAGCTGGGCGAAGCATCCCCGACAGCGACCGCTGCCCCGCCGCCCGACCCCACCACACCGACCGATGGAGTTCGTCCGTGACCCGTCTCGAGCTACTTCCCGCCGTCGACATCTCCGAGGGAGGTGCGGTCCAACTCCAGCAGGGGGTGGCCGGCTCTGGCTGGCAGTTCGGCGACCCATGGCTGGCCGCCAAGCGCTGGCAGGACGAGGGGGCCGAGTGGATCCATCTCGTCGATCTCGACGCCGCCTTCGGTCGCGGCCACAACCGCGAGATCATCGCTGAGATCGTCGGCCGGCTCGATCTGCAGGTCGAGCTCTCAGGAGGCATCCGCAACGCGCAGACCCTGGAGATCGCGCTGGCCACCGGCTGCCGCCGGGTCAACATCGGCACGGCGGCTTTGGAGGACCCGGAATGGACCGCCCGCGCCATCGCCGACCACGGCGACCGCGTCGCCATCGGCCTGGACGTGCGCGGCACCCGGCTGGCCGCTCGCGGGTGGACCTCCGAAGGCGGAGAGCTGTGGGAAACCCTGGAGCGACTCGACCGCGAAGGCTGCGCTCGTTATGTCGTCACGGACGTCGCCAAGGACGGCATGCTCGCCGGTCCCAACTTCGACCTGTTGCGTGAGGTCTGCGAGCGCACCGACCGCCCCGTCATCGCCTCCGGCGGGGTCTCCACCCTGAATGACATTCGGGCCCTGACCACGATGGTCGACCTAGGTGTCGAAGGGGTGATCATCGGATCGGCGCTCTACAAGGACGCGTTCACCCTTCCCGAGGCGCTCGACATCGCCGGCCGACCATGACTGCCGACGTCACTCGCACCTGGTCCGGAGGGCCGTGGGAGCAGGGTTACGGCTACTGTCGCGCGCTCCGGTCCGCGGGCCTGGTGTTCGTCTCCGGATGCACGGCAGCCGGGGACCCTGCCGTGCTCGACGCCGGCGATGCGGCGGCCCAGTTCGAGGTCGCTGCGCGCACCGCGTTGGCGGCATTGGCCGACCTCGGAGCGGGTGTGGCGGATGTGGTGCGCACCCGGATCTACCTCGTCGACCGCGCCGATGCGGATGCGGTCGGCGCGGCTCACCAGCGCGTCTTCGGCAGCCATCCGCCGGCCGCGACCATGGTCGTCGTCGCCGGCCTCATCGACACCCGGATGCGGGTCGAACTCGAAGTCGAGGCAACGTCGTGAGCCCCGCGCCACACCAGGGGCACGACCACGGGCATGACCACGGGCATGACCACGGGCGCGCCTCGGGCCGCAGTCTGCCGTGGGAGGGTGACAGCCACGGATTCTCCTGGCATGGAAGGGAATTGAGCGCCAGCGGTTTTGAGGCTGACACGGGACGGGGCGACGAGAGGCTGCGTGCCGCGGCGCAGGCCGTCGCCGAGGACCCCACCCCGGAGCACGAGCAGCAGCTCATGGACCGGGTGGCGGCAGCACGCTGGTTGGTGCCGATCGTCGCCGTGCCCGTCGACACGGAGATCCACGACGGCATGCGAGTCGAAGGCCACGCCGAGATGGCGGCGGTGACGCTCACCGGCCGTGACGGCGAGAGCGCGCTACCGGTCTTCAGCGGCATCGACTCCCTCGCGGCGTGGGATCCGCAGGCTCGGCCGGTGCCGATGACCTCCGACCGCGCCGCCCAGGCTGCGGTCTCGGAGGGGTGCGCGACCATGCTGCTCGATCTCGGGTCTGCGTATGCCGTGGCGTTGCGTCCCAGCATGGTGTGGGCGCTGGCCTTCGCACGGCCGTGGCTGCCCAGCCACGCCGACGACTTCGTCGCCGGCAGTGTGGGGCGGGCCGTCGGCGACGAGGAGATCGTGCGCTTCCACCGGCTCGGGCCGGCGCGTCCGATCGGTTCGGGAGGACTGCAGATCACCCTGGGGTTGGCCGCCGGCCTCACCCACGAGGACGTCGCGGCTCTAGCCACCCGGGTCGGGGAGCGGCTGGCCGCCGATGGTGAGTTCCGCGCCCGTGTCGACGCCGTGAGCTTCGCGATCGAGGCCGCCGACCACTGACCACACCGGGCGAATACGTGCCCAGGCTGGCAGCAGCCTGGAGGGAAAACGGTCATGATCCTCACCGACCAGGTCGTCGTCACCGGGGGCGGCAACGGGATCGGGCGTGAGGTCGTGCTAAATCTGCTCGCTCGGAAGACGCGCGACCTGCTCGGCTGAGGTGCCACATCGATAGGCCGCCCTGGACGGACCGACCCGGCCGGACGGCATACCGTGGGACGCGCAGGCACCCGAGGGCCGACGCAGGCGTCGGCACTCGGCCGGAACGCGGCATACCGGTCGCGCGTTGCCTTCCCCGGGCGGTCACCGGCCGCCCGGGTGGGCAGAAGGGACAGGCACGTGTCGACAGCGACCTCGCCGATCGGCGTCATCGTCGACTCCGCACTGGACGGCCAACGGCGCACGGCACTGCGCCGGATGCGGCTGGTGGCCCTGGCGCTGCTGGTGACCGCTGCGGTGGTCTATCTCGCGACGCTCGGTCGCACCGGTGTGTGGGGTTTTGTCAATGCCGGCGCCGAAGCCTCGATGGTGGGCGCGATCGCCGACTGGTTCGCGGTCACCGCACTCTTCCGGCACCCGCTCGGGTTGCCGATCCCACACACCGCGATCATCCCGCGCAAGAAGGACCTGCTCGCTCGCAGCCTGCAGGACTTCATGGGCGCCAACTTCCTGCGCGAAGAGATCATCCGCGACCGGGTCATGGCGGCTCGAATCCCGCAGCGAGCGGCTGATTGGGTGCTCGTGCCGGCCAACACCGAGCGCGCCACCGCCGAGGTGGTCACCCTCTCGATCCGCGCCCTTGAACGGCTACGTGATGACACCGTCGCCGCCCTGCTCGACGAGGCGGTGTTGCCCCGACTGCGCGAGGAACCGATCGCTCCCATTGCCGGCACCTTCCTGGCCGAAGTGGTCCGCGACCAGGCCCACCACGGTCTGGTCGATCTCGCGGTGACTGAGGCCCACCGTTGGCTGCTGGCCAACGAGGAGGCCTTCAGCGCGGTGCTCGAGGAGCGTGCTCCGTGGTGGGCGCCGCAGCGGGTCAATGAGGTTGTCATCAAGCGACTACACACCGAGGCGATCGCCTGGGTGGAGGACATTCGCGACAGCCCGCGCCACCACGCGCGGATCGCCCTGGATGATCTGCTGGCCCAGCTCGCGCAGGACCTGGTCGAGGACCCGGACACCATGGAACGGGCCGAACGCCTCAAGACGCGGCTGCTGGATCACCCGCAGCTGTTGGCGACTGTGACCTCGCTCTGGGCCGCCTTCCGCACTGCCTTCATCCGCTCACTGTCCGACCCCGAGTCGCCACTGCGGGGCCGAATCTCCGCGCAGCTGCGGGCGTTCGCCGAGGCCGTCACGACCGATGACCTGCTCCGCCGGCGGCTGGACACCCAGCTGGCGGATCTGGCCGCCTTCGCGGTGGCCCGCTACGGCGACGAGCTCACCACGGTCATCAGCCACACCATCGAACGCTGGGACGGCCGCGAGACCGCCGACAAAGTCGAGCTCCACGTCGGGCGCGACCTGCAGTTCATCCGGATCAACGGCACGATCGTCGGCGGCCTGGTCGGGGTGACAATCCACGCGGTGAGCCTGCTCATCGGCCACTGATATCGGTTCGCTCTCGGCGGCCTGGGTCTGCGATCCTGAGGGGATGCGTATGCAGCCCTACCGCGACATCCTCGCCCTGGGGGAGGTCCGGAGGGTCTTCGCCTTGGCCTTCGCGATCCGTCTGCCGATGTTCGCCATCGGCATCGTCCTCACCCTGCATGTGGTGAGCACCTTGGGGCGCAGCTATGGCGAGGCCGGCCTGGTCAGCGCGGCCTTCACCATCGCCCTGGCCTTGTCGGCACCCTGGCGCGGCCGTTTGCTCGACCGTTACGGGCTGCGGCGCACCGTCGCACCGTCGATCGTCGTCACCGGTCTGCTGTGGACAGCCATGCCGTTCCTCCCGTATGCCGTGCTGCTGCCCGGCAGCATCGTCGCGGGGGCTTTCGCCGTGCCGTCGTTCTCGATCCTGCGTCAGGCTCTCATCGTGGTCGTTCCCGAGGAACGCCGCCGGAGTGCCCTGTCGCTGGACTCGGTGTTCACCGAGCTGTCGTTCATGATCGGTCCGGCCGTCGCGGTGTGGGCGGCGGCTACCTATGACACCCGCTGGGTGCTGCTTATCCTCGCCATCGCCAACACCGTCGCCGCGGCGGTCCTGTACCTGGCCGACCCGGCGATGACGGTGGCTGCAGCGGACGCCGCCAGATCGACCGCGGCCGATCCCTCCGCCAAGGGCGACATCCTGTCCTCCGCTGCCCACCCGGCGACCGACCCGACCGGCGACCGAAAGCCGGGGAACGGCATACCGGCGGCTGGAGCGCAGGACCCGGTCGATCCCAGCGGCGCCGGCGTCCGGGCCTGGATCACCCCCGGCGCGCTCGCGGTCTATGCCGCGGCAGCCGCATCGACGATCGTCCTGGCCGGCACCGACGTCGCGATCGTCGCAGCGCTGCGTCAGATGGGGCAGGCCACCGCGATCGGTTGGGTGCTCTCCCTCTGGGGGCTGGGCTCGCTCATCGGGGGTCTGGCTTACGGTGCGATGCATCGCTCCATCTCGGTGTTCTGGCTGCTGGGTGGGCTGGCGATCACCACCTTGCCGGTGGGTCTGGCAACCGGCATGCCGATGTTCGTCGGCCTGGTCACCGTGTGCGGACTGCTCTGTGCCCCGACGATCACAGCCACCGTCGACCACCTGTCCCGGATCGTTCCGGAGCGCTTCCGCGGTGAGGCGATGGGTTGGCACGGTTCGGCGATGACCGGGGGTCAAGCGCTCGGGGCACCACTGTCCGGTTATGCCATCGACCACTTGGGTTGGGGCTGGGGGTTCATCGGGGTCTCGATCGTCGGACTCGTCGTGGCCATCGCGGGCTCGGGTGCGATCCGGGCGCGGCGGCAGTGGATGGCCCGCACGGCCGTCCTGCGCTGAGCTGCCCTCGCGGCGCATTACGCTCGCTGCCGTGCCGAGTCCACGTCCCCGCTCCCGCGCAGCGTTACCGGCGCTGATCGCTGTGCTCATCGCGGCGATCGCGGCCGGTGGCTGGGCTTGGTCGAGGCACGCGACGTCCGATCGCGTCTCGATCGCCCTGGCAGGCGACTTCGGGGCCTCGGATCGCACCGCATCGGTGCTGCAGGGGATGCGGGCGGCGGGCGTCGACGCCACTTTCGCCGTGGGCGACCTGAGCTATGGCGTGACCGGCGAGGAAAGCTCCTGGTGTTCCTTCGTCACCCGGCACCTCGGCCCGGACATCCCGTTCGAGCTGCTCTCGGGCAACCACGAGTCCAATGACGTCAACGGCAGCATCGACGCGTTCGCGCGCTGTCTGCCCAACCGGCTCGACGGGTTGGTCGGCACCTATGGTCGTGAGTACTACCTCGACCTCCCGCGCGACAAGCCGGTGGTGCGCCTGGTGATGATCTCGCCACAGCTCACCTTCCCCGAAGGCACCTGGTCGTATGCCGTCGGGTCGCCGCGCGCGGCGTGGACCACCGCCGCGATCTCCAGCGCGCGGGCCGCTGGGCTGTGGACCGTGGTGGGGATGCACATTCCCTGCCTCAACGCCGGCACGCGGTCGTGCGAGGTCGGGGCCGACGTGCTGAATCTGCTCGTCGCGGCCGGGGCCGACCTCGTCGTGTCCGGCCATGAACACACCTATCAGCGCACCTTCCCCTTGGCTCAGGGAGCGGACTGCCCGACGCTCGTCCCCGGCACGTACAACCGCCGCTGCGTCGCCTCGACGTCGGAGACCTCGCGGCAGGGCAGCGGCACGACCTTCGTCACGGTGGGCACCGGCGGGGCCGACCTGTATGCCGTCAAGACCGATGACCCGGAGGGGCCGTACTTCGCCGCGATCAGTGGTCGAAATCTGCGCCCGACGTGGGGATTCCTCGCGCTCGACATCGCCACGGATCGGCTATCCGCCCGATTTGTCCCCACTGCGGGTGATGGTTTCACCGATGCGTTTACCGTGACCCGAGGGACATAACGGGCACGGCATACCGGGCGTTCTTCGCGTCGTCGTGCGGGCGCTACTGTGCGGCCTATGAACCGACGGGTAGGGGCAGCCCTGGTCCTTTCTCTCGTGGCGGCTGTCGCCGGCGCGACCACGTGGGGGGCGCAGGTCAACGCGGCGACGACGCCGGCGCAGGTGCGGATCACGGCGGCGGGGGATTTCGGCGAAGGGACGCTGACCCAGCAGGTGTTCGCGGGCATGAAGACGCGCAACCCAGATCTTGCGCTGGCGCTGGGCGACCTGTCCTATGGCCTGACCGGCTCGGAGCAAGCGTGGTGCGACCTGGTGACTGCCCGAATGGGGGAGGGTTTCCCCGTCGAGTTGCTGGCCGGCAATCACGAGAGCAATGGTCAGAACGGCAATATCAACGACTTCGCCGCGTGCCTTCCCAATCAATTGCCCGGCGTGGTCGGCTCCTATGCCCGGCAGTATTACGTCGACGTGCCGCGCGAGGCACCACTGGTGCGGTTTGTGATGATTTCCCCCAATATCCCCTTTACCGACAGCACGTGGTCTTATGCCGCGGGCACCGCTCGCTACGCCTGGACAGCCGCCGCCATCGACGGCGCCCGCGCCAAAGGAGTGCCCTGGGTCGTCGTGGGGATGCACAAGCCGTGCCTGTCGGTCGGGGAGTACTCCTGCGAGCCGGGCGCCGACATCCTCAACCTGCTGGTCGCCAAGAAGGTCGACCTCGTGCTCACCGGGCATGACCACGTCTACCAACGCACCGCTCAGCTGGCCCATGGCGCGACCTGCCCCTCGATCGTGCCCGGCAGCGCCGCCAACCCGGCGTGCGTCGCCGACCCCGACAGTTCGATGAAGAAGGGAGCCGGCACGGTCTTCGCGACCGTCGCCACCGGCGGTCGCGCGCTGCATCAGATCTCTGCGACCGACCCCGAGGCGCCCTATTTCCTCGCCTCGTCCGGGGCCAATGTCAACCCGACGTGGGGTTTCCTCGACTTCACGGTCACCGCGTCGGACCTCAAGGCATCCTTCGTGCCGACCTCCGGCTCCTTCACCGACGCCTTCACCATCGCGGCTGCGCCAGCCAACTCACCGCCAACGGCCGCCTTCACCGCTGCCTGCACGGGGTTGACCTGCACCGTCGACGGCTCAGGGTCCCGCGACGCGGACGGTGCCCTCACGGCATACCAGTGGTCCTTTGGTGATGGCAGCACCGGCACCGGTGCGACGACCACACATGCCTACGGGCAGGCGGGCACCTACACCGTGACGCTCACCGTCACCGACGCCGGCGGCCTGACCGCCACGACGACCCGGCAGGTGACCCCTGCTGCGCCCGTCCTGGCCACCGACGACTTCACCCGCACCGTCACCGACGGCTGGGGCACGGCGACCACCGGAGGCGCCTGGACCGTCAAGGCCGCACCGGGCACGTTCTCGGTCAACGGCAGTGTCGGGTCCATCGCGCTCACCGCCGGCAAGGGCGGCTCGGCGCTCCTGAGCCAGATCTCGGCTGCGTCCGCCGACCTCAAGGTCACGGTGGCGACCGACAAGGCTCCGACGGGCAAGGGCGTGTATGCCGGCCTGGTCGGCCGATCGACGGCGGCCGGACAATACCGGGCCGAGGCTCGCATCCAGCCCACCGGCGGTCTCGGGATTGCTCTGACCCGGACCGATGCGTCGGGAGTCGAAACCACATTGGCACCAGAGGTTGCGACCGCGGTGACCATCTCGCCCGGTGTGCCGGTCAACCTGCGAGTCCAGGTGACGGGGACCGCGCCGACCACGATCCGCGCGAAGGCATGGATGGTGGGCAGTCCGGAACCGATCGCCTGGGCGGTGACCGTGACCGACTCGACCGTGGGTCTGCAGGGCCCCGGAGCCATCGGTGTGGTGCCCTATCTGTCGGCCTCGGCGACCAACGCTCCGATCACGCTGTCCATCGATGGGCTCGTCGCGACGGCACCCTGAACGAACTGATAACCTTGCGTCTTGACCAACCGGGTCTGATGATCCTTGCGCGCGCCCATATGGGTGCGGGTGGCGTGATTCCGAACCCGGTGTGCAAAGAGAAGCCCCCGGCTTCCACCCACTCGGCCGCCAGGTCGAGGGGTCGGTCCAGATCCGATCCGGCATCGGAGTGCGGCGCAATGGCCGTCATCTCCAGGTGACCGAGCGGATCGAGCCCGACGGTCGCCATACGCGGCCACGGACTCCCTGGAACCGGGACGGCTTCTTGCGCATCGACGATGCGAAAGAGGCCTTCTTTCGTTTCCGGGGTCACCCGCACGAAGACTCTTAAGGAGCACCACATCAGCGAGCCTCGTATCAACGAGCGCATCCGGGTCCCCGAGGTGCGCCTGGTCGGCCCCAACGGGGAGCAGGTCGGGATCGTCCGCGTCGAGGAGGCGCTGCGGCTGGCCGCCGACGCCGACCTCGACCTCGTGGAGGTCGCGCCGATGGCGCGTCCCCCGGTCGCCAAGCTCATGGACTTCGGCAAGTTCAAGTACGAAGCCGCGCTCAAGGCCCGGGAGGCCCGCAAGAACCAGGTCAACACGGTCATCAAGGAGATCAAACTCCGCCCCAAGATCGACCCGCATGACTACGGCACCAAGAAGGGCCACGTCGAGCGCTTCCTCAAGGCCGGCGACAAGGTCAAGGTGACGATCATGTTCCGCGGGCGCGAACAGTCGCGTCCCGAGTTGGGCTTCCGGTTGCTGCAGCGGTTGGCCGAGGATGTCATCGAACTCGGCTTCGTCGAGTCGGCCCCCAAGCAGGACGGCCGCAACATGATCATGGTCATCGGGCCGACCAAGCGGAAGGCCGAAGCCAAGGCTGAGGCGCGTCGGGCCCGGGAATCCGCCCCGGCCCGCAGTGGCGCTGGCGAGGGTGGCGAGGTCCTGCCTCCGGCGCCCGAGGCTGCACCCGAAACAGCGGTGACTTCCGCACCCGTCGCTGCTCCTGCACCGGCCGCCGCTCCTGCAGCGGTCGCCACACCTGCACCGGTCGCCACACCTGCATTTGAAGTGTCCGTTCCGGAGCGAGTGACTGCGCCCGCCACTGGTTCCCCGGGCCCCACGGCACCGTCCCCTTCCGACACCGCAGCGGCAGCGGCTCCGTCAGCGCCGGCCACGTCTGCTCCGGCCAAGCAGGCTGCGGCCAAGCCGGCCCCGGCTCCGCGTGGGCGCGCCTCGGCAGTTCCCACGCCCAGCGCTCCGTCGTCGCCTGGTGCGCCGACGCCCAGGCCCCGTCCTGCGGCCGCTCGTCCGGCTCCTCCGACACCTCGTCCCACCCCTCGGGCTCCCAAGGCCTGATGCACCACTGCCTCGGCACTGGCCGGGCATCGCCAACCAGCACGACCCCGACGGTCATCACCGCCCGGGACCATACGCAGAAGGAGATCGGCACATCATGCCGAAGAACAAGACCCACAGCGGGGCGAAGAAGCGCTTCCGCGTCACCGGCACCGGCAAGATCATGCGCGAGCAGGCCGGCGGCCGTCACCGCCTCGAGGTGAAGTCGAGCAAGGAGATGCGCTCGATCTCCGGTGACGTCCAGCTGTCCGCCCCCGACACCAAGAAGGTCAAGCGGCTGCTCGGCATCTGACGCCGCCCGCCCCAACGACGAAGGAGAACTCACGTGGCACGCGTGAAGCGGGCGTTGAACGCCCAGAAGAAGCGCCGGGTCGTCCTCGAGCGCGCCAGCGGCTACCGCGGACAGCGCTCGCGGCTCTACCGCAAGGCCAAGGAGCAGGTCGTCCACTCGCTCGGCTATGCCTACCGGGACCGTCGCGCCAAGAAGGGTGACTTCCGCCGGCTGTGGATCCAGCGCATCAACGCGGCGGCCCGCGCCAACGGGATGACCTACAACCGGTTCATGCAGGGCCTCAAGGCCGCTGGGGTCGAGGTCGACCGCAAGATCCTTGCCGACCTGGCCGTTAACGACGCGACGGCCTTCGCCGCCCTCGTCGAGTTGGCCCGCGCCAACGTCCCGGCCCAGGTGCCGGCCGGCGACGCGGCCTGACCGAGTCGTCGCACCCTCAGTTCACGACCGAGCGCCGGGAAAGGGCGTCCGTGGCCGTCTTGACCAACATCCGTTCCGACCGGGTGAAGGCGGTGCGGGCTCTGTCCCGGCGCTCGATGCGTGAGCGCACCGGTCTCTTCCTCGCCGAAGGCCCCCAAGCGGTCCGCGAAGCGGTCACTCACCGTCCCGAGACCGTGCGCGACCTCTACGTCACCCAGGACGCCGCCGCACGGCATACCGACATCGTGGCCGCGGCACGCGACGGCGCGCTGTCCGTGCACCGCTGCTCGGACGACGTGCTCGCGAGCATGTGCGACACCGACGCGCCGCAAGGCCTGCTCGCGGTATGCCGGGCGGTCACCACGAGCCTCGCGCAGGTGCTCGCGACGCGGCCGCGGCTGCTCGTCGTGCTCAGCCAGGTGCGCGACCCCGGGAACGCCGGCACGGTGTTGCGCGGGGCGGACGCCTTCGGTGCCGACGCCGTCATTGTCACCGCGAGCAGCGTCGACATCCACGCCCCCAAGGTGGTGCGTGCGACCGCCGGATCGATCTTCCACGTGCCGGTGGTGACCGGGATGGCCATCGAAGACGTGCTGCGTCACCTGCGCGAGGCGGGGGTGCGCACCCTCGCAGCCGACGGCGCGGGCACGACCACGCTGACCGAGGTCGACCTCGACGCTCCGCATGCGTGGGTCATGGGCAACGAGGCCTGGGGCCTGCCCGAGCCGGTGCGGCAGGAGTGCGACGAGGTGGTGCGGGTGCCGATCCACGGCCTGGCCGAGTCGCTCAACCTCGCAATGGCCGCCACGGTGTGCCTCTACGAGTCCTCGCGCCTGCGATAAGCCCAGCCCGCCGGTCCGCCGGTGCCGGCATCCCGTGGGCGGCGGCGCCCACGCCGTAGACTCGGGCGCCGGATCGTGAATGACCCGCCACTCGCAACAGCGCCGCGTCCCCGCCCATCGACCGATATAGGCACCATGTCTGCACCGAACAGTTCCTACGACCCTGTCGAGGTCGCCGCCCTCCAACCCGACGCTCTGGCCGCCGCCATCGAGGCAGCGACCGCGGCCTTCGCAGCGGCTGCGGACCTCGAGGCACTCAAGGCCGCCCGGCTCGCCCACCTCGACAAGGGGGCGGTCGCCGCTGCCCGCCGCGAGATCGGTGCACTGCCACCGAGCGCCAAGGCCGAGGCGGGCAAGCGGGTGGGGGCCGCGATGGATGCCGTGCGCACGGCATACGAGGCGCGGGAGGCGCACCTGCAGGAGCAGGCCGCCGAGCGCATCCTCGTCGAGGAGCGGGTCGATGTCACCGTGCCGACCGGCCGCCGCCCCGTCGGCGCGCGCCACCCGGTGGAACTCACTCAGGAACGCCTCATGGACATCTTCGTCGCGCAGGGCTGGGAGGTGGCCGAGGGCCCTGAGGTCGAGTCGGAGTGGATGAACTTCGATGCGCTCAACCTCGGCAAGGACCACCCGGCGCGGCAAATGCAGGACACCTTCTTCGTCGACCCACCGGACGGGGGCCTGGTGTTGCGCACCCAGACCTCGCCGATCCAGATCCGCACCATGCTCACCCGCACCCCGCCGATCTATGTGGTCGCGCCGGGCAAGGTGTTTCGCACCGATGACCTCGACGCCACTCACACACCGGTCTTCCACCAGATCGAGCTGCTCGCGGTCGACAAGGGGCTGACGATGGCCCACTTGCGCGGGTCGATCGACCACTTCGTCCGGGCCATGTTCGGTGACGTGCGCACCCGGGTGCGCGCCTCGTACTTCCCATTCACCGAGCCGTCCATGGAAACGGACTTCGAGTGTTTCGCCTGCCTAGGCGCCGAGGCCGCGGTCCGTGGAGACTGCCGCACCTGCGGTGGCTCGGGCTGGATCGAGCTCGGTGGCTCCGGCATGGTCAACCGCAAGGTCTTCACGGCGTGCGGCATCGACCCCGACGTCTACACCGGCTTCGCGTTCGGCTTCGGCATCGAGCGCGCGCTGCAGCTGCGCAACGGCGTCGGCGACATGCGAGACATCGTCGAAGGGGATGTCCGCTTCTCGGGTCAGTTCGGAATGGCGGTGTGAGATGAGAGTCCCCCTGTCCTGGCTCGCGGAGCTGGTCGACCTGGCCCCCGGCGCTCGTGGCCCGGCGGTCGCGGCGTCGCTGGTCGGCGTCGGTCTGGAGGAGGAGGCGCTGCACGGCGGCGACGTCACCGGCCCGCTCGTCGTCGGGCGCGTTCTCACCATCGACGAAGCGGTCCAGAAGAACGGCAAGACAATCCGCTACTGCACAGTGGACGTCGGCGAGCACGGTCAGCGGGTGACCGACGGCATACCACAGGAAATCGTCTGTGGTGCAACCAATTTCGTCGTCGGTGATCTCGTCGTTGTCGTGCTGCCGGGCGCTGTGCTGCCCGGTGGCTTCGCGATCTCGGCGCGTAAGACCTACGGCCGGGTGTCCAACGGCATGATCTGCGCCGAAGACGAGCTCGGCCTGGGCGAGGACCACTCGGGGATCATCGTGCTCACCGACTACCTCGGGGCCGAGCGGTCCGCCACCCTGCAGCCGGGCGACGATGCGATCTCGCTGTTGGGCCTGGACGACGAGGTTCTCGAGGTCAACGTCACTCCCGACCGGGGCTACTGCTTCTCCATGCGGGGCATCGCCCGCGAGTACTGGCACTCCCAGGGCAGCCCGGCGGGCGGCTTCCGCGACCCCGGTGCGGTCGGCGGCATTCCCCCGGACACCACCACCGGGTATGCCGTGCACCTCACCGACAGCGCGCCCATCGACGGGGTGCCTGGGTGTGATCGCTATGTCGCGCGCATCGTCCGGGGCGTCGACCCGACCGCGGCGTCCCCGAGTTGGATGGCAGCCCGACTCACCCAGGCTGGGATGCGCCCCATCTCGCTGGCCGTCGACGTCACCAACTACGTCATGCTCCTGGTCGGGCAGCCGCTGCACGCCTTCGACCTGCACACCCTGTCTGGCTCGATCGTCGTGCGCCGGGCGACCGAAGGCGAGCGGCTCACCACCCTCGACGACGTCGAGCGCTCCCTGCACGTCGAGGACCTGCTCATCACCGACGGTGGCAGGGAACCGCTGGCCATCGCCGGTGTCATGGGCGGGGCAACCTCCGAGGTCACCGCCTCGACCACCGACATCCTCATTGAGGCGGCGCACTTCGACCCCGTGACGGTGGCTCGCAGCTCGCGGCGACACCGTCTGACGACCGAGGCATCCAAGCGGTTCGAGCGAGGCGTCGACCCCCAGATCACCGCGGCCGCTGCCCAACTCGCAGTCGACCTGCTCGTCGAGCACGGCGGCGGAGTGGCTGACACGGGCAGCACTGATGTCGACCTCACTCACGGGCGCACGGCATACGCGCTCGATCCCGCCTTGCCGGCCCGGCTGGTCGGTGTGCCCTACTCGCGGGAGCGGGTGGTCGCGATCCTTCGCGATCTAGGCTGCGCCGTGCAGGACGACGGTGACACGGTGTCGGTGACCCCGCCTTCGTGGCGTCCTGACCTCGTCGACGGGCCGGACTACGCCGAGGAGGTTGCGCGCATCGACGGTTATGAGCGCATCCCATCGGTGCTGCCGACCCCCACCGCCGGGCGTGGTCTGACCCTCAGCCAACTCGTGCGCCGCATCGTTGCCACGACGCTGGTCGGCCGAGGCTGCACCGAGGTGCTGACCTATCCGTTCGTCACCGCCGATTTCGGCGACACCCTCGGGCTGCCGTCCGACGACCCGCGCCGCAGTGCGATCCGGCTGGCCAACCCGTTGTCCGACCAGGCGCCGTTGCTGCGCACGTCAGTCATCGACTCTCTGGTCGATGCCTTGCGGCGCAACGTTTCTCGTGGCCAGCGCGACCTTGCACTGTTCGAGATCGGGTCGGTCACCCGACCGGTCCCGGGCACTGCCCACACGGCACCCGTGCCCGGGGTCCACGAGCGCCCGGACGCGGCGACCATCGACTCCATCGACGCGGCCGTCCCGCCGCAACCGCGGCACCTCGGGATCGTCCTCGCAGGCGACACCGAGCGCTCCGGGTGGTGGGGCAAGGGCCGGCCCGCCGATTGGGCCGACGTGGTCGATCTCGTGCGCGCGACCGCCTCGTCGCTCTCCCTCACCGTCACCGCCGAGCCGGCCCAGCAGGCGCCGTGGCATCCTGGTCGCTGCGCCCGGCTCAGCCTCGCCGACGGCACACCGCTCGGGTATGCCGGTGAACTCCACCCCGCCGTGCTCCAACGCCTGGGCCTGCCCGCGCGCACCTGCGCTGCCGAGGTGAGCCTTGAGGTGCTGGTTGCAGCCCGCGAGACCCCCGCCAAGCAGGCGCCGTTCTCGACCCGTCCGGTGGCCCTCACCGACGTGGCGCTCACGGTGCCCGAGAGCGTCGCGGCGGGCGAGGTCGAGCGCACTCTGCGCGAGGCTGCCGGTGCGCATCTGGAGTGGGTGACCCTGTTCGACGTCTACCGCGGTGAGCAGGTCGGTGCCGAAGAGAAGTCGTTGGCGTTCCGGATGGCCTTCCGGGCCCCCGACCGCACCCTGCGCACCGACGAGGTCAGTGGCTACCGCGACCTTGCGGTGGCGGCTGCCGCAGCGCGGTTCGGGGCGGTGCAACGCTGATTCGCCGGTCCGGGGTGCCGCCAGCGGCCGTCGTCGTTCTCGCGACCGGCGTCGGGTTGGCCCTGCACGTGGGCAAGTTGCCGCCCGCAGTGCCGGCGCTCACCCAGGATTGGGGCCTCACGCTCGTGCAGGCCGGTTTCCTGCTCTCGCTCGTGCAGTTCGCCGGGATGGTCGCCGGGCTCGCCATCGGCGTGAGCGCCGACGGCATCGGGCTGCGCCGGTCCATGCTCACCGGGTTGACGATCCTCACGAGCGCCAGTGTCCTGGGAGGCTTCGCGACCTCGTATGCCGTGCTGCTCGCCCTGCGGGCCCTGGAAGGGGTGGGGTTGCTCATGGCGGCAGTCCCGGCGCCGGGGCTGCTGAGACGGGTCGTTCCCGGCCACCAGGTCACCCGGGTGCTCGGCGTCTGGGGCGCCTATATCCCCTTCGGCACGGGGCTGGCCTTCCTCATCGGGCCGTGGGTGATCCAGCACGGCACGTGGGCGTTGTGGTGGTGGCTGCTGGCGGCGCTCACGGCGGCAGCACTCGTCGCCGTCCGGGTCGTCGTGCCCCCGGATCCGCCTCGGCCGGCCGTGGCTGCCGGAGTCGCAGACACCGCCCCCGCAGCCGCAGGTGTCGCAGCGACCGGTGCCTGGGCCCGAGTGCGCCGCACCGTGGGCAGCGTCGGGCCGTGGATGGGAGCTCTCGCCTTCGGCGTCTACGCCGCACAGTGGATGGCGGTCATCGGCTTCCTGCCCACGGTGTATGTCCAAGCCGGTTGGACCGGGGCAGTTGGCGCGGTGCTCACCAGTGTTGTGCCGTGGGTCAACGTCGTCGGCAATGTCGTCGCGGGCATCCTGCTGCACCGCGGGTGGCGGCTTGCGGGTGTGCTCGGGATGGGCTTCGCCGGCCAGACCCTCGGCGCCTTCCTCGCCTTCGCCACGGTCACCGAGGGAGCTCCGGTCGCGAGGTTCGCCGGCGCGGTCATCTTCTCGATGGTCGGCGGTCTGGTGCCAGGGGCCCTGTTCGCCGCCGCGCCATTCTTCGCCCCGGACGAGCGCACGATTTCCACGACCGTCGGCATGGTCCAACAGCTGTCCTCGACCGGTCAGGTGATCGGCCCGCCGGTGGTCGCCGCGCTGGCCAGTGCGGCCGGGGGGTTCCACCTCACCTGGGTGGCCTGCCTGGTCTGCGCAGCGACCGGGGCGGCCCTGTCGCTGGTCCTCGATCACCGGACCCGGCCGCATACTTAGTCTTCTGCATGTATAGTCATGCATTATGACCACCGCAGCCGTCGTCGGCGCCAGCGGGTATGCCGGAGGGGAGATCCTCCGGCTCCTGCTCGCGCATCCGCAGATCCAGATCGGTGCCCTCGCGGCGGACTCCTCGGCAGGTAAACGCCTCGGGGATATCCACAGCCACCTCACCCCGCTGGCCGACCGGGTCATCGCCGCGACCTCGCCGGAGACGCTCGCGGGTCATGACCTGGTCTTTCTTGCTCTCCCGCACGGGGCCTCTGCGGCGCTCGTCGCGCAGCTTCCGGCCGAGGTGATCGTCCTGGACTGTGGGGCCGACTTCCGGCTCACCGACGCCGCCGCGTGGACCCAGTTCTACGACACGCCGTATGCCGGTCAGTGGCCCTATGGCCTGCCCGAGCTCGTCGGTGCTGGCGGTCGCAAGCAGCGCGACGCCCTGGTCGGGCAGACCCGCATCGCGGTGCCCGGGTGCTACCCGACCGCAGTCTCGCTAGCCCTGGCACCGGGCCTGGCCGCCGGGGTGCTGCAGCCGCAGGACATCGTCGTCGTCGCGGCGTCGGGCACCTCGGGCGCGGGCAAGTCGCTCAAGCCGCACTTGTTGGGCGCCGAGGTGATGGGGTCGATGTCGCCTTACGGCGTCGGGGGAGTGCACCGGCATACCCCTGAGATCGAGCAGAACCTCGGTGCCGCTGCGGGAGCCGAGGTGACCGTGTCGTTCACCCCCATGCTGGCCCCGATGTCACGCGGCATCCTTGCCACCGCCACGGCCAAACTGGCCGATGGCGTCGACCCCGCCGCGGTGCGCGCGGCGTGGGAGGCGGCGTATGCGGACGAACCGTTCGTGCACCTCCTGCCCCCCGGAAGCTGGCCGCGCACTGCCGACGTGGTTGGGTCCAACAGCGTCCACCTGCAGCTGGGCGTCGATGAGCGCGCCGGCCGGGTCGTCGTGACCAGTGCCATCGACAACCTCACCAAGGGCACGGCGGGCGGCGCGATCCAGTGCGCCAACCTCGCCCTCGGGCTGCCCGAGACCACCGGCCTACCGGTCGTCGGAGTGGCCCCGTGAATACCCGCACCAGCCCGGCCGTCCACCTGCCACGCGGGTTCCGCGCCTCCGGCGTCACCGCCGGCCTCAAAGCAAGCGGGCGCCCCGATCTCGCGCTCATCGTCAACGACGGACCGGACCACCACGCAGCCGCCGTCTTCACCAGCAATCGCGTGGAGGCTGCCCCCGTCACGTGGTCACGCCAGGTGGTCACGGACGGCCGGGTCGACGCCGTGGTGCTCAACTCCGGTGGCGCCAATGCCTGCACCGGATCGCCGGGCTTCCTGGACACCCACCGCACGGCCGAGAAGGTCGCCGAGAGCCTCGGGATATCCGCCGGCGATGTCGCAGTGTGCTCGACCGGTCTCATCGGCGAGCGTCTTCGGATGGACCGGCTGCTGCCCGGAGTGGATCTCGCGGTCGCGGCCCTCAGCGCCGATGGCCACGATGCCGCCGCCACCGCGATCATGACGACCGACACCGTCTCCAAGCAGGCCAGGGCTGGGGGCCCTGGCTGGTCGGTCAGCGGGATGGCCAAAGGGGCCGGCATGCTCGCCCCGGCGCTGGCGACCATGCTCGTGGTCCTCACCACCGACGCTGTCGCTGCGCCGGATGAGCTGGAGGCGGCGTTGCGGGCGGCCACGTCGCGCACCTTCGACCGGATCGACTCGGACGGCTGCATGTCGACCAACGACACGGTGCTGCTCATGGCATCGGGGGCGTCGGGGGTGCAGCCGTCAGCGGACGAGCTGACCGCTGCTGTCACCGCGGTCTGCGCCGATCTCGCCCGTGGGCTTATCGCCGACGCCGAGGGGGCCCACCACGACGTCGAGATCGAGGTCCGCGCGGCGGCGTGCGAAGCTGATGCCCTCGAGGTCGCCCGGGCGATTGCCCGCAACAATCTCTTCAAATGCGCGGTCTTCGGCAACGATCCCAACTGGGGCCGGGTGCTCGCCGCCGTCGGCACGACCCGCGCGGCCTTCGACCCGGCACGGCTGGGGGTGTGGATGAACGGCATACAGGTATGCCGTGCCGGCGGCGTCGGTGAGGACCGCTCCCTGGTGGATCTCACCCCTCGGCACCTGCACCTGGTCGTCGACCTGGCCGCCGGAGACGCCACCGCGACGGTATGGACCAACGACCTCACCCACGACTACGTCCACGAGAACTCGGCCTACAGCACCTGACGCCCGACCGCCGCGGCAGGCCCGACCCGGGCGGTCTGCGGCTGGGCGGCACGAGAGGAACTGCATCATGAGATCCCTGCGCGGCGAACGCGCCGACGCCCTTTCGGCCGCGGCCAGCAAGGCCGGCACGCTCGTCGAAGCGCTGCCCTGGCTGGAGCGCTTTCGGGGTGCCCTCGTCGTGGTGAAGTACGGCGGCAACGCGATGATCGACCAGACCCTCAAGGCAGCCTTCGCCCAGGACATCGCGTTCCTGCGGTATGCCGGTCTGCGTCCGGTCGTCGTTCACGGCGGCGGCCCGCAGATCGGGTCGATGTTGCAGCGGCTGGGGCTGACCAGCGAGTTCAAGGGCGGGCTGCGGGTGACGACGCCGGAAGTCATGGACGTCGTGCGGATGGTGCTCACCGGCCAGGTCGGTCGGGAACTCGTCGGCCTGCTCAACCACCACGGGCCGCTCGCCGTCGGGCTGTCCGGCGAGGATGCCGAACTCTTCGGCGCCCGGCGCCGTGGCACCGTCGTCGACGGCGAGGACGTCGACCTCGGGCTGGTCGGTGACGTCGAACGGGTCAATCCGGCGGCCGTGCAGGACATCCTCGACGCCGGTCGCATCCCGGTGGTCTCGACGGTGGCGCCGGACGTGGACACTCCCGGCCAGGTGCTCAACGTCAATGCCGACACGGCGGCGGCGGCATTGGCGGTTGCTCTCGGCGCGCGCAAACTCGTCGTCCTCACCGATGTCGAAGGCGTCTACGCCGACTGGCCAGACCGCTCCTCGCTGTTGTCGCAGTTGTCGGTCGGCGACGCTCGGGTGCTGCTCGGCAAGGTCGACTCCGGGATGGTGCCGAAGCTGGAGGCGTGTGTCCGGGCCGTGGAGGGCGGGGTCCCGCAGGCCCACGTCGTCGACGGGCGCACCCCGCACTCGATCCTCCTGGAGGTCTTCACCGACGCCGGCATCGGCACCATGGTGCTGCCGGATGCGGCGGTGACCTCGTGAGTGGGCACGTTCCGCAATGGCTCGACCGGTATGCCGGATCGCTGCTGCCGGTCTTCGGCGTGCCGCAGACCGTGCTTTCGCACGGTCAGGGGTGCTATGTCGTCGACGTCGACGGCAAACGCTACCTGGACCTGCTCGGCGGTATCGCCGTCAACACCCTCGGTCACGGCCACCCGGCGCTGGTCGAGGCCGTGACCACGCAGGCCTCGGCCCTATTGCACGTCTCGAACTTCTTCACCAGCCAGGCCCAGGTCGAACTCGCCGAGGCCCTCCTGCGCCATTCGAACGCGCCGGCGGGGTCTGCGGTCTTCTTCGCCAACTCCGGCACCGAGGCCATCGAGGCGGCGATCAAGCTGACCCGGCGCACCGGACGGTCGCGGATCATCGCCGCCCGGGGGTCTTTCCACGGCCGGTCGACGGGGGCCCTGGCGCTCACCTGGAAGCCTGCGTATCGAGAGCCCTTCGAACCGCTCATCCCCGACGTCGTCCACGTGCCCTACGACGACCCGGACGCGCTGCAGGCTGCCGTCGCCGATGCCGGTGACCGGCTGGCGGCGGTCATTCTCGAGCCGATCCAGGGCGAGGGTGGCGTCATCCCGGCCAGCCCGGCATACCTGCGTCTGGCGCGCGAACTCACCACTGCCGCAGGAGCATTGCTCGTCTTCGACGAGATCCAGTCGGGCATCGGACGGACCGGCGACTGGTTCGCCTTCCAGGACGCCGACGTCGTGCCGGACGCCTTCACTCTTGCCAAGGGGCTCGCCGGCGGTGTGCCGATCGGTGCCCTGGTCACCGTGGGCTCGGCAGTCACCGGGTTGCTCACCCCCGGCCAGCACGGCAGCACCTTCGGAGGCAACCCGCTGGCCTGCGCGGCCGGCTTGGCGACCGTGCGCACCGTGGAATCCGACGGTCTCGTCGCGCATGCCCGAGACATGGGCGATCACCTCGCCTCGGCAGTGCTGGCGCTGCATCACCCGCTGGTCGAGCAGGTGCGTGGTCGTGGTCTGTTGCGGGCGATCGTGCTGCGCGAGGAAGTCGCCGCGACCGTCGCGAGTCGGGCGTTGGAAGCCGGCTTCCTGGTCAATGCCGTTGCCCCACAAGCGATTCGCCTTGCCCCGCCACTGATCATCGAGGCTCACGAGCTGGACACCTTCGTCGCAGCGCTGCCCGAGCTGCTGGCGGGGCTCGGCACTCCGGCGCAGAGCGCGACATGATCCCCACCACACCGACCGCTCGCCGGGCGCGGGTTGCTGCGCTCATCGGGTCGCAGGAGGTGCGCTCTCAGGGCGAGTTGCTCGGGCTGCTGCACGACGAGGGCATCGAGATCACTCAGGCGACCCTCTCCCGTGACCTCGTCGAACTCGGTGCCACCAAGATCCGTCGCGGCCGCATCCTCGTGTATGCCGTGCCCGGCGCCCCAGCCCCGCGTTCCGGAGCCGACGTGCCGGCCCGAGTCCGGCGAGCGCTGGAGGAACTCCTGGTCACTGCCGAGGCATCCGGCAACCTCGTCGTGCTGCGCACCCCGCCCGGCGCCGCGAACTTCCTCGCCTCGATGATCGACCAGAGCGAGTTGCCCCACGTTCTGGGCACCATTGCCGGCGACGACACCATCCTCGTGGTGACTCGCTCGGCAAAGGCCGGTCCGGCACTGGCCCGCAAGCTGCTCGACCTCGCCGGCACCCTCGACTGATACCCCGACTGATACCTCGACTGATACCTCGACTGATGTCCCGGTCGCCCGACCGACCAACCCGCCCAGCCACCCGCCATGCGCCACCGCAACCACGGCGCACCGAAGGAGTCCGACCGTATGCCGCACGACCAGTCCCCAGATCGTCTGAGCTTGTGGGGCGGCCGGTTCGCCGGTGGGCCGGCCGACGCCCTGGCCGAGTTGTCCCGCAGCACGCACTTCGACTGGCGTCTGGCTCCCTATGACATTGCCGGGTCGATCGCTCACGCGCATGTGCTGCATGCCGCGAAGCTGCTCGACGACGACGCCCTCGCCAGCATGGAGGCCGCACTCCATGCCCTGCTCGCCGACGTGCAGTCGGGGGCCTTCGGCCCCTTGCCCGAGGACGAAGACGTCCACACTGCGCTGGAGCGGGGCCTCATCGAGCGAGCCGGATCTGAGGTCGGCGGGCGGCTGCGAGCCGGCCGCAGCCGCAACGATCAGATAGCGACCCTGCTGCGGATGTACTTGCGCGACGCCGCCCGCGAGATCGCGGCCCTGGTGCTCGACGTCGTCGACGCGATCGTCGGCCAGGCCGACGAGCACCTCGGGGTGGCCATGCCGGGGCGCACCCACCTGCAGCATGCCCAGCCGGTGCTGCTGTCCCACCACTTGCTCGCTCACGCCTGGGCCTTGCTGCGCGATGTCGACCGATTGCGCGACTGGGACCGCCGGGCGGATGTGTCGCCCTACGGCTCGGGTGCCCTGGCCGGCAGTTCCCTCGGCCTGGACCCGCGGGCGGTGGCCCGCGAGCTGGGCTTCTCCGACTCGGTCGCCAACTCGATCGATGGCACCGCCAGCCGCGATGTCGCGGCCGAGTTCGCGTTCGTCCTCGCGATGACCGGGGTCGACCTGTCGCGCCTGGCCGAGGAGGTTGTCCTGTGGGCGACCAAGGAGTTCTCCTACGTCACCCTCGACGATGCCTACTCGACCGGGTCGAGCATCATGCCGCAGAAGAAGAACCCCGATGTTGCCGAGCTGACGCGGGGCAAGGCCGGCCGGGTCATCGGGAATCTGGCCGGGCTGCTCACGACCCTCAAGGGGCTGCCCTTGGCCTACAACCGCGACCTGCAGGAGGACAAGGAGCCGGTCTTCGACGCCATCGACACGATGGCCGTGCTGTTGCCGGCGTTCGCGGGGATGATCGCCACGCTCACCTTCCACACCGACCGGCTGGAGAGCCTGGCCCCCCAGGGTTTCGCGCTCGCCACCGACGTGGCTGAGTGGTTGGTTCGCCAGGGCGTGCCGTTCCGGGTCGCCCATGAGGTCGCGGGGGAGTGCGTCCGGGTCTGCGAGTCACGGGGCATTGAGCTGTGGGACCTCACCGACGCCGACCTGGGCGCGATCAACCCGGCCTTGACCCCTGACGTGCGGGACGTGCTGAGGGTCGCGGGCTCGCTTGCCTCCCGCAACGGTCGCGGAGGCACCGCCCCGGCACGGGTGACCGAGCAACTCGACGAGGTGCGCCAGGTCCTGGCGGAAGCGCGGGAGTTTAGGCGCGAGTGACCCGGAAGGCCGGATCGGCCCGCAGGGCCATGAACTCCAGCGCCCGCTCCTGGGAGGCGACGTCGACGTCGTTCGTTGGAGTCCATGCTGGCACCGGCCTGGGGCGCCCGTCGTCACCGACCGCGACGTAGACGCTCGTGCATTGGGTGGCCAGGGCCAACTCGCCGATGCGGGGACTGCCCGACAGCACCCGCAGCGCGACATGCATCGAGGACCGCCCGGTGTGCACGATCCGCGAGTGGATCTCGATGAGGTCGCCGATCCGGATCGGCCGGATGAACGACATCCCGCCGGAGAACCGCGAGACGACGTGGGCGCCGCTCCACCCGGATGCGCAGACGTAGCCCGTTTCGTCGATCCACCGCATGAGGATGCCGCCGTGCACTTTGCCGCCCCAGTTGACGTCCGTCGGCGCGGCGAGAAAGCGCAAGGTCGCCGTGTGCGCTTCGGTCGGCGCATCCCAATCCTGCGCAGCGACAAGCGCCTTCACCCGGTCACGCAGGGCGATCCGCCGCTGCGCGTCGGCCTTGGCCGCCCGCAGGACCGCGCCCTGGGGCTCCCATTGCGGCACCGCGACGGTGCGTCCGTCGTCGCCCACCGCAACGAACACCATCCGGCACTCGAAGGCGTGCTCGACCGTGCCCTGCCGCGGGTTGCCCGAGGCCACGTCGACGACGATCGTCATGCTGCTGCGTCCGGTCAAGACCACCTGTGCTGACACCTCGACGAGGTCGCCGATCTGCACCGGCCGGTGGAAGTCGATATTGCCGACGTATGCCGTGACGCAATACCGCCCCGACCAGCCCGCGGCGCACGCGAACCCCGCCTTGTCGATCCACTCCAGGATCCGCCCGCCGCTCACCGTGCCGCCCTGCCCGGCATCCGTGGGAGCGGCCATGAACCGCAGGGTGATCTGTCCGGTGCTGGCGGTGGACGGCATACCGCCAGCGTAGGACCGCGCATGGTGACCGCGAAGCGGGGGACCGCGCATGGGGAAGACTGCCCGGTATGCCGCGCGCTACTGCCGAGTGCTACGAGCGGGACGTCCACGACGTCGCCCGCCGCCTGCTGGGGGCCCGGGTCGCTCATGCCGGCGTCACGGTCCGGCTCACCGAGGTCGAGGCGTATGCCGGGATCGGTGACCCGGGGTCGCACGGCTTTCGCGGCCCGACCCCGCGCACCCAGGTGCTGTTCGGTCCGCCCGGAGGCCTGTACGTCTACTTCACCTATGGGATGCACTGGTGCGCCAACCTGGTCACCGGCCCGGAGGGCGGCGGCGCAGCGGTGCTCCTGCGGGCCGGTGAGGTCGTCGACGGTGCAGCGAAAGCTGCCCAGCGGCGTGCGGGGGTGAGACCGCGGGACTGGGCTCGCGGCCCGGCGCGACTGGCTCGGTGCCTGGCCCTCACCGGCGCCCACAACGGCATCGACACCCTGGCCGCCGATGCAGCGTTCGTCGTCGAGTTGGCGGACCCGCTCGATGCACGGCTCATCCGGCAGGGGCCACGGGTCGGGGTGAGCGGGCCGGGAGGCGACGGGACGGCATACCCGTGGCGCTACTGGATCGACGGGGACCCGACCGTCTCCCTCTACCGCCCCGGGAAGGTGCGCCGGGCACGGACTCCGGGCTGACCTCCGAGCTGACCCGAGCTGACCTGCGGACTGATCTCGCCGCGCTCGCGGCGACCGCGTGCGCCACTGGAGGCGGCCCACGGCATACCCGTTGGCATTGCAGGTATGCCGTGCGGCAGGCTTGACCCCGGCCCCGCGCGGCGGGGTGATATCGCAGACGAAAGGGACGCATACCGTGAACGACATCCTCGACGAGCTGCAGTGGCGCGGATCGGTGGCGCTGACCACCGACGAGGCCGCGCTGCGGGAGGCACTCGCGAGCGGACCGATCACGGCCTATTGCGGTTTCGACCCGACCGCGCCGTCACTGCACTTCGGCAACCTCGTGCAGCTGATCGTGTTGCGGCGCCTACAGCGGGCCGGCCACCGGGTCATCTGTTTGGTCGGTGGCTCCACCGGTCTCATCGGCGACCCGAAGCCGACCTCGGAGCGGGTCCTTAAGACCAAGGACGAGGCGGCCGCCAACGTCGCGCGGATCAAGGACCTGGTGCGGCCGTTCCTCGACTTCGACGGCACCGACCCGGCGTGTGAGCATCCAGCCATCCTGGTCAACAATCTCGACTGGACCGAGCCGATGTCGGCGCTGGACTTCCTGCGCGACATCGGCAAGCACTTCCGGGTCAACCAGATGATCCGCAAGGAGGCGGTGGCCCGGCGGTTGGACAGCCAGGAAGGGATCTCCTACACCGAGTTCAGTTACCAACTCCTGCAGGCGCTGGACTTCCTCGAGCTCTTCCGGGCCCATGGTTGCACCCTGCAGACCGGCGGCTCCGACCAGTGGGGCAACCTCACCGCCGGAGTGGATCTCATCCATCGCGTCGAGGGCGTCGGGGTGCACGCGCTGGCGACCCCGCTGCTCACCGACGCGTCGGGGTCGAAGTTCGGCAAGTCGGAGGGCAATGCCATCTGGCTCTCGGCCGACATGACCAGCCCCTACGCGCTCTACCAATACTTCCTCAACGTCGAAGACGCCTCGGTGGTCGCGCTGCTGCGGGTGTTCACCGACCTGGACCGCGAGGAGATCGCCGATTTCGAGAGGCAGGTCGAGCAGGAACCGTTCCGGCGCACGGCCCAGAAGGAGTTGGCGTCCTTCATCACGACGTTGGCCCACGGTGCCGCCGCCACGGCGAAGGTGCAGGCTGCCTCGGAGGCGATCTTCGGCAAGGGCGATGTGGGAGCCCTCGACGCCGACACCTGGCGGGATGCGTCCGCGGAGCTGCCGCACGGGGAGGTGTCGGTGGGCGCGAGCGTCACCGACGCCTTGGTCGCCACCGGCCTGGCCGAGTCCCGCAATGGTGCCCGCCGGCTGGTGGCCGAGGGCGGGGTATCGGTCAACAACGTCAAGGTCGCCGACCCCGAGACGGTCCTCGCAGCCGAAGACTTCCTGCATGGGTATGCCGTCCTTTTGCGTCGCGGTCGCAAAGCCCAGGCCGCTGCCCGACTCGCGGGGTGACCTATCTCCCCTCGGACGCAACGCAGTTCGCGGCCTGGGCGGACGGGCATCGTGACTGCGGCGAGCACGAAAATCACCCAATTTGGAGATCCCGGCGGCCCGGGCTATGGTTCTCACTCGTCAGCCCGACAGGGAGGAACGGACGCCCGCGGCAACGCGAGATGGCCGGTCCCGAGGACTGACTCCCCACCACCTGCACCGGTCCGCCGGGGCGGCTGCACGGCCACACCGGCCGGTAGACGCACCGACAGACTCTGCTAGAGTGGTGAACCCCGCAGAGAGCCAAGCGCGCTCACGCCGAACGCCAGGTGTCCCACGAGATACCGCGACACGGATTTGACGCCCAAGATGGACGCGGGTAAGATTGAAGGGTTGCCCCAAAGCCAGGCCGCGAAAGCGGTGCAGCTGCGGTGTGCGTCCGAACCTTGAGAACTCAACAGCGTGCCAAAAATCGATGCCAATAACCTCGTCTCGAGGTCGTCATCACCGTGTGACTACGTCACACCTGACCGACCACGAACGAAAATCCTTTGGTTGACAATGAATGACACGAGCGGCTTCGGTCGCTCGGCTAGTTGTTCTTGCTCAGTCAGTGAAACAACCCTTCGTGGGTAACAGTTTCCACGGCTTGCCGTGGAGCAACACATCAACGGAGAGTTTGATCCTGGCTCAGGACGAACGCTGGCGGCGTGCTTAACACATGCAAGTCGAACGGTGACGAGGAGCTTGCTCCTCTGATCAGTGGCGAACGGGTGAGTAACACGTGAGTAACCTGCCCCAGACTCTGGGATAACAGTTGGAAACAGCTGCTAATACCGGATACGAGACGGAGAGGCATCTCTACCGTCTGGAAAGTTTTTCGGTCTGGGATGGACTCGCGGCCTATCAGCTTGTTGGTGAGGTAATGGCTCACCAAGGCGACGACGGGTAGCCGGCCTGAGAGGGCGACCGGCCACACTGGGACTGAGACACGGCCCAGACTCCTACGGGAGGCAGCAGTGGGGAATATTGCACAATGGGCGAAAGCCTGATGCAGCGACGCCGCGTGAGGGATGACGGCCTTCGGGTTGTAAACCTCTTTCAGCAGGGAAGAAGCGAAAGTGACGGTACCTGCAGAAGAAGCACCGGCTAACTACGTGCCAGCAGCCGCGGTAATACGTAGGGTGCGAGCGTTGTCCGGAATTATTGGGCGTAAAGAGCTTGTAGGCGGTTTGTCGCGTCTGCAGTGAAAATCCGGGGCTCAACCCCGGACTTGCTGTGGGTACGGGCAGACTAGAGTGTGGTAGGGGAGACCGGAATTCCTGGTGTAGCGGTGGAATGCGCAGATATCAGGAGGAACACCGATGGCGAAGGCAGGTCTCTGGGCCACAACTGACGCTGAGAAGCGAAAGCATGGGGAGCGAACAGGATTAGATACCCTGGTAGTCCATGCCGTAAACGTTGGGCGCTAGGTGTGGGGCTCATTCCACGAGCTCCGTGCCGCAGCTAACGCATTAAGCGCCCCGCCTGGGGAGTACGGCCGCAAGGCTAAAACTCAAAGGAATTGACGGGGGCCCGCACAAGCGGCGGAGCATGCGGATTAATTCGATGCAACGCGAAGAACCTTACCAAGGCTTGACATATACCGGAAACATCCAGAGATGGGTGCCCCGCAAGGTCGGTATACAGGTGGTGCATGGTTGTCGTCAGCTCGTGTCGTGAGATGTTGGGTTAAGTCCCGCAACGAGCGCAACCCTCGTTCTATGTTGCCAGCGCGTTATGGCGGGGACTCATAGAAGACTGCCGGGGTCAACTCGGAGGAAGGTGGGGATGACGTCAAATCATCATGCCCCTTATGTCTTGGGCTTCACGCATGCTACAATGGCCGGTACAAAGGGCTGCGATACCGCGAGGTGGAGCGAATCCCAAAAAACCGGTCTCAGTTCGGATTGGGGTCTGCAACTCGACCCCATGAAGTCGGAGTCGCTAGTAATCGCAGATCAGCAACGCTGCGGTGAATACGTTCCCGGGCCTTGTACACACCGCCCGTCAAGTCACGAAAGTCGGTAACACCCGAAGCCGGTGGCCCAACCCTTACGGGAGGGAGCCGTCGAAGGTGGGACTGGCGATTGGGACTAAGTCGTAACAAGGTAGCCGTACCGGAAGGTGCGGCTGGATCACCTCCTTTCTAAGGAGCACTGGTCGCGCAAGCGATCCAGAGCCCGGTCTGTCAGCGAATGTCTGACAGCGGGTGCTCAAGGGTGGAACATCGATTAGTTGGCGTCGACGCGAGAGCGTCTCCAGAGTACAAGCCGCAAGGCAGTGGAAACGGAGCGCAGCAGCGCCGGCGCCTGGCACGTTGTTGGGTCCTGAAGGCTCGGGCAGACTGCTCACCTTCGGGCCGGGATACCGGCTAGGACCTCACCACGACATGAACCACCGCCGATGGCGGACAGGCATGTCGGACCGGGTGAGGTACCGCCCGTACTTTGAGAACTACACAGTGGACGCGAGCATCTTTGTGGCCAAGTTTTTAAGGGCACACGGTGGATGCCTTGGCACCAGGAACCGAAGAAGGACGTAGGAATCTGCGATAAGCCTCGGGGAGTCGATAACCAGACTGTGATCCGAGGATTTCCGAATGGGGAAACCCGGCTGGAGGCAAGTCCAGTCACCCCTGTCTGAACACATAGGACAGGTGGAGGGAACGTGGGGAAGTGAAACATCTCAGTACCCACAGGAAGAGAAAGCAACCGCGATTCCGTGAGTAGTGGCGAGCGAAAGCGGAACAGGCTAAACCAACCATGTGTGATAGCTGTCAGGCGTTGCATGGTTGGGGTCGTGGGACCTCTTGGTCGGCTCTGACAGGCCGACATGGAGTCAAAAATGCGCGTTATAGTCGAAGGGCATTGAAAGGCCCGGCACAGAGGGTGCTACCCCCGTAGACGAAATAGCGCGCACTCCAGAGAGTCATCCCAAGTAGCACGGGGCCCGAGAAATCCCGTGTGAATCTGGCGGGACCACCCGCTAAGCCTAAATATTCCCTGGTGACCGATAGCGGACAAGTACCGTGAGGGAAAGGTGAAAAGTACCCCGGGAGGGGAGTGAAATAGATCCTGAAACCGTGTGCCTACAATCCGTTGGAGCCTCCTTGTGGGGTGACAGCGTGCCTTTTGAAGAATGAGCCTGCGAGTTAGTGCTCGGTGGCGAGGTTAACCCGTGAGGGGAAGCCGTAGCGAAAGCGAGTCCGAATAGGGCGTCTTAGTCGCCGGGTCTAGACCCGAAGCGGAGTGATCTACCCATGGCCAGGTTGAAGCGCAGGTAAGACTGCGTGGAGGACCGAACCCACTTAGGTTGAAAACTGAGGGGATGAGCTGTGGGTAGGGGTGAAAGGCCAATCAAACTCCGTGATAGCTGGTTCTCCCCGAAATGCATTTAGGTGCAGCGTCACGTGTTTCTTACCGGAGGTAGAGCTACTGGATAGCCGATGGGCCCCACCAGGTTACTGACGTTAGCCAAACTCCGAATGCCGGTAAGTGAGAGCGTGGCAGTGAGACTGCGGGGGATAAGCTCCGTAGTCGAGAGGGAAACAGCCCAGATCACCAGCTAAGGTCCCTAAGCGTGTGCTAAGTGGGAAAGGATGTGGAGTTGCATTGACAACCAGGAGGTTGGCTTAGAAGCAGCCACCCTTTAAAGAGTGCGTAATAGCTCACTGGTCAAGTGATTCCGCGCCGACAATGTAGCGGGGCTCAAGCACACCACCGAAGCTGTGGCATTGACATATAGCCCGGCCGTGAACTCTGAGGACTCACGGTCCAAGCATGTTGATGGGTAGGGGAGCGTCGTGTGGCCAGGGAAGCGGCGGAGTGATCCAGCCGTGGAGGCTACACGAGTGAGAATGCAGGCATGAGTAGCGAATGACGGGCGAGAAACCCGTCCGCCGAATAACCAAGGGTTCCAGGGTCAAGCTAATCTGCCCTGGGTAAGTCGGGACCTAAGGCGAGGCCGACAGGCGTAGTCGATGGACATCCGGTTGATATTCCGGAACCGGCGAAGAACCGCCCATACCGAACCTTGTGATGCTAAGCGCCTGAAGCGTTGGTGAAGTCTTCGGACGGACCCGGCGTGGAGCGCGCGACCCGAGCACGTAGTAGGTAAGCAATGGAGAGACGCAGGAAGGTAGCCTCCGCGTGGCGATGGTAGTCCACGTCCAAGGGTGTAGGGCGAGGTGTAGGCAAATCCGCACCTCACATAGCCTGAGACCTGATAGTGACCGCATCAGCGGGAAGCAGGGTGATCCTATGCTGCCAAGAAAATCTTCTAGCGAGGTTCTAGCCGCCCGTACCCCAAACCGACTCAGGTGGTTAGGTAGAGAATACCAAGGCGATCGAGTGAATCGTGGTTAAGGAATTCGGCAAAATACCCCCGTAACTTCGGGAGAAGGGGGGCCCAGAGGGTGAAGAAGACTTGCTCTTCTAGCCTGAACGGCCGCAGAGACCAGGGAGAAGCGACTGTTTACTAAAAACACAGGTCCGTGCCAAGTCGCAAGACGATGTATACGGACTGACGCCTGCCCGGTGCTGGAACGTTAAGGGGACCGGTTAGCCTCACGGCGAAGCTGAGAACTTAAGCGCCAGTAAACGGCGGTGGTAACTATAACCATCCTAAGGTAGCGAAATTCCTTGTCGGGTAAGTTCCGACCTGCACGAATGGCGTAACGACTTCTCCACTGTCTCAACCACGAACTCGGCGAAATTGCACTACGAGTAAAGATGCTCGTTACGCGCAGAAGGACGGAAAGACCCCGGGACCTTTACTACAGCTTGGTATTGGTGTTCGGTACGGCTTGTGTAGGATAGGTGGGAGACTGTGAAGCTGATACGCCAGTATCGGTGGAGTCAACGTTGAAATACCACTCTGGTCGTTCTGGATATCTAACCTCGGTCCGTGATCCGGATCAGGGACAGTGCCTGGTGGGTAGTTTAACTGGGGCGGTTGCCTCCTAAAAGGTAACGGAGGCGCCCAAAGGTTCCCTCAGCCTGGTTGGCAATCAGGTTTTGAGTGTAAGTGCACAAGGGAGCTTGACTGTGAGAGTGACAACTCGAACAGGGACGAAAGTCGGGACTAGTGATCCGGCGGTGGCTTGTGGAAGCGCCGTCGCTCAACGGATAAAAGGTACCCCGGGGATAACAGGCTGATCTTGCCCAAGAGTCCATATCGACGGCATGGTTTGGCACCTCGATGTCGGCTCGTCGCATCCTGGGGCTGGAGTAGGTCCCAAGGGTTGGGCTGTTCGCCCATTAAAGCGGTACGCGAGCTGGGTTTAGAACGTCGTGAGACAGTTCGGTCCCTATCCTCTGCGCGCGCAGGAAACTTGAGAAGGGCTGTCCCTAGTACGAGAGGACCGGGATGGACGAACCTCTGGTGTGTCAGTTGTTCTGCCAAGAGCACCGCTGATTAGCTACGTTCGGAAGTGATAACCGCTGAAAGCATCTAAGCGGGAAGCATGCTTCAAGATGAGGTTTCCATGGGGTTTACCCCGAGAGGCTCCCAGCTAGACTACTGGGTTGATAGGCCGGATGTGGAAGTGCGGTAACGCATGGAGCTGACCGGTACTAATAAGCCGATAACTTGACACAAAGAAGCTACGCGTCCACTGTGTGGTTCCCGAGGTATGGTCGGGAGCGATTGATATCTCCATAGAGTTTCGGCTGTCATAGCGAAGGGGAAACGCCCGGTCCCATTCCGAACCCGGAAGCTAAGCCCTTCAGCGCCGATGGTACTGCACTGGTGACGGTGTGGGAGAGTAGGACGCAGCCGGACATACTTTAGACAAGACGCCCCGCGGAGCAATCCGGCGGGGCGTTCTTGTTTCTGGGCTCAACTGCAGATACGTAAGGATAGGACGATGGACGAGAGTCGATCAGAGCGGCGTACATCATCGCGGCGAGGCGGGGCCCCCGTGTCGTCGGGCGGTGCCCGGGGTGGCGTGCGCGGTTCGCGTGCGAGCGACGGACGGTCGGGCGCGCCAGCCGGTGGTCGGCCCTCAGGGGCCGGCGGCGGGGATGAGCGGCGTGGCGGCTCGCGGCTGGCACCGAAGAGCATCCGACTCCCCGAGCCGGCGATCGATCCCGATGTCACGGGCAAGGAGCTTGACCGTGCTATCTGGGCACAGTTGCGCACCCTGTCTCAGGAGAATGCGGTGGGCGTCGCGCAGCATCTGGTGATGGTTGCGCGCCTGCTGGACGAGAACGTCGTCGCGGCCGAGGCGCACGCCGAGACGGCAGTGCGACGGGCCGGTCGAGTGGCTGCTGCCCGCGAAGCCCTGGGTATCGTCGCCTACCGACGAGGAGATTGGGCACGGGCCTTGGCGGAGTTCCGCACCGTCCGGCGGCTATCAGGGTCCTCCCACTTGTTGCCTTTCATGGTCGACTGCGAGCGCGCGCTGGGCCGGTCCGAACGGGCGCTCGAACTTGCGTCGGGTCCGGAGTCCCGCGGGCTCACGCAACACGAACGTGTCGAACTCGCCATTGTCGTGTCTGGCATCCGGCGTGACCTCGGACAGGCAGCCGCGGCGGCTGCTGGGCTTGAGATCCCCGAGTTGGCCGGCTCGGCGTCGACACCGTGGTCAGCCCGACTTCGCTACGCCTACGCCGAGGCACAGGTGGCGTTGGGGCACCTGGACCGGGCCCGCGACTGGTTTGCACGCGCCGTCGACGCCGACACCGAGCTGCAGACCGATGCTGCAGAACGCCTCGACGAGCTCGACGGGGTCACCTTCGCCGACCTGGACGAGCGGACCGACGGTGACGAGGCGAGCCAGACCCAGACAGCGACAGCGCTGGGACAGACAGAGTGAGTCTCGGCCCCGGGGCGCTGGTCACGGCATACGGGGCCATCGCGTGCGACCTGGACGGCGTGGTCTACCGGGGGTCCTGGGCCGTGCCGTATGCCGTGGGCTGCCTTGAGCAGGGGCGGCGCGTTACTCCGGTGGTCTTCGCGACCAACAATGCCGCGCGGACTCCGACGGAGGTTGCGAGGCAGCTCAGGTCGCTGGGGCTGACGGCGGAGCCGGCGGATGTGGTGACCAGCGCGCAGGCGGGCGCAGCGTGGCTGCTGCAGCGGCTGAGCGCGGACGAGGCAGTCCTCGCCGTGGGCGGGGACGGAGTGGATTCGGCCCTGGCCGAGGTTGGTCTGCGGCCCGTGCGAAGTCTTGCGGCACGCCCGGCAGCGGTCCTGCAGGGGTGGGCACGCACTGTCACGGTGGCCGACCTCGCCGATGCCAGCCATGCTGTTGCCGCCGGTGCGGTCTGGGTTGCGACCAACACCGACCTCACCCTCCCGACCGAGGCAGGACTCGTGCCGGGCAACGGCACACTCGTTGCAGCCGTGCGGAACGCCACCGGCCGGGAGCCGATCGTCGTGGGTAAGCCGGAACAAGGGCTCTACGACGCGGTCGCCAAGCGAGTCGGGGTGCCGATCTCCCGGTTGCTCGCCGTCGGAGATCGCCTCGACACCGACATTCTCGGCGCGATGCGGCTCGGAGTGGACTCTGCGTGGGTGCTCACCGGCGTTGACGGCTTCGCCCAACTTGCGGCCACTGCGGTGGTGCCCACGTGGGTGCTGCCCGATCTGCGGGGATTGCTGAGTCCCCCCCAAGCCTGCAGCGTCGGTTCCGGATCGGCGCGGCACTGGACGGCCGGGGGAGTCAGCGCGCACCTGCGCGGACCGGGCATGGTGCAGATCGAGGGGGCGGACGAGTATGCCGTCCACGCCGCCTCCCTCGCCGCCCTCGGGCGAACCGTGGTGCTCGCGCTCCGTGCGGAGGGTGATCCTCACGCGGTGCAGGTTGGTGCGACGTTCGACGAGGTGCTGGGTGCCCTACGTGAGAACGCGCCGGGGCAGTACGGTGGGAGTGACCCGAACTAGGAGGCACGTCATGTCGTTGGACGGCATTCGCGGATATGTGCAGTTGGCCAGCGGACTGGGGGAGGCAACCCGGGCACGGGCTACCGAGGTGGCCCAGAGCCTGCTGATGTTGGCCAGCCGGACCTCGCCCGCCGACGTGGCCAGCCAAGTGGCTGCTGTCACGGACGACCTGTTGGCCTCGGCTAAGGCCAATCAGGAGTCGATGCTCGCGCTGATGCGTCACGAGCTGGCCGCACTGTTGGACAACTCGACAGCGTTGGTGAAGGTCACCGACTTCGACTCCCTCAAGGCGCGGGTTGCCAGCCTGGCGGCCGAGGTCGAGTCGCTTCGCCTACAGGTGCTCGGCGGTGTCCAGGAGCCGACGACCGAACCGGAGACCATCGCGTCACGGATCGAGACAGTCAAGCCCCGGGCGAGCAGCGGGGCACGACCGAGCCGCGCGTCGTTCTCCGCGGCGGCAGGGGCTGAGTCGGCCCGTGCGAAGAAGTCGGTCCCTGCAAAGGCGTCGGTTCCCGCGAAAAAGTCGGTTCCCGCGAAAAAGTCGGTTCCCGCGAAGAAGACGGTTCCCGCGAAGAAGACAACACCGTCGGCCGCGCCGGCGACGCCGGAGGGCCCCACCCCTGCCGTCGCTGATGGAGCGGATGCATGACGGCAGCCGACGGGGAGTCCGAATCTGCTCCGAGGCCGGACGCGCGGCAGGACCTGGCGCAGGGCCAGGCGCATGAGTCAGGGGAGACCCTGTTCGCGGCCCGGGTGCCGGATCCCCCCCGCACGGGCGACCCGGTCGTGGACAAAGCCTTGGCTGACTTCGCCGTCGCGATGTGTGGCGATATCTCGGCTCACCCGGACGCCGGGACTGCCGTCGAACTCGCCTTGCAATCCCGGCTGCACGACCTGTCGCCGGAGTGACCAGAGCCCGCCTGGATGCCGAGCTGGTCCGGCGGGGCCTGGCGCGCTCCCGAGGACAGGCCCGCGACGTGCTCGCTGCCGGCCGGGTCAGGGTCAACGGTGCGCTCGTCGATAAGGCTGCCCTGGCCATCGCACCTGATGACGAGCTCGCCCTCGAGGGCGAGGCCGATCGCTGGGTGGGCCGCGCGGCATACAAGCTGTTGGCCGCATTGGAGGCGTGGGCGCCAGTCGGGCTGACTGTGCACGGAGCTCGGTGCCTCGATGTCGGGGCCAGCACCGGAGGCTTCACCCAGGTGCTCATCGCGGGTGGCGCCACTCAGGTCGTCGCACTCGACGTGGGGCACGACCAACTGGCCCCGACCATCCGCGAGGACTCCCGGGTGGTCGAGCGATCCGGCACGTCCATCCGGGATGTCACCCTCGCCGACCTGGGCGGATCGTTCGATATCGTCGTGGCCGACCTGAGTTTCATCTCACTTCGGCTGGTCATCGGGAAACTGGCCGCGCTCGTGCGCCCCGACGGCCATGTCGTCGTGCTGGTCAAGCCCCAGTTCGAGGTCGGTCGCGAACGACTCGGTAAGGGCGGGGTCGTGCGCAACTCGGCCGACCGCCGCAAGGCTGTCGAGGGGGTCACGACGGCAGCCGTCGAGGCGGGGCTCCACCCGCGCGAGGTCATGCCCAGCCCCGTGCCGGGTGAAACCGGCAATCGGGAGTATCTAGTCTGGATGACAGCCGGCCCGACACCCACGACAGCGCAGGACCTGGAAAGAGTGATGGCACAGATGGAGTCGACCCCGTGACGCGCTCGGTGCTCCTGGTGACTCACCCGCGGCGTCCTGATGTCATTGATGTCGTCCGGCGCGTTGCGGTTCAATTGGGTTCTGCCGGAATCAAATCGGTGATCAGCGAGGCTGATGCTGCTGCGTTCCCGGGCGTCGATCTGGGCGGCGTGCAGGTCGTGTCAGACGAGCATCCGTCTCACGGACGCGAGCTGGCCATTGTGCTCGGTGGCGACGGGACGATCCTGCGCGGTGCCGAGATCACCCGGGAGAGTGGGGTGCCGCTCATGGGCATCAACCTCGGCAAGGTCGGGTTCCTCGCCGAGGCCGAGATGGGCGAACTCGACGCGGTCATCGAGCACATCGTGGCTCGGGACTACGCCATCGACGAGCGGATGACCCTCGAGGTGGCGGTCAGCGACGGCGGCCAGGTCCGCACGACGACCTGGGCGCTCAATGAAGTGAGCATCGAGAAGGCCGCTCGCGAGCGGATGCTCGAAGTCACCGTCGAGATCGACGGACGACCGCTGTCCACGTGGGGCTGCGACGGGGTGATCATTGCGACGCCGACGGGCTCGACGGCATACGCCTTCTCCGCCGGGGGGCCAGTCGTCTGGCCTGACGTGGAAGCCATTCTCTTGGTGCCGAATTCGGCGCATGCCCTCTTCGCCCGCCCGATCGTCGTCGGGCCGACCTCGCGGCTGGCCGTCGAGGTCATCCCCCACGCCGAAGGCCTTGGGGTCATGTGGTGCGACGGACGCCGCCCGGTCGACCTGCGCCCGGGCTCGCGGATCGACGTCCGCCGTTCCGCGGTGCCGATGCGCCTGGCGAGGCTCACCCCGGAGCCGTTCACCGACCGGCTGGTCGAGAAGTTCGACCTCTCCGTCGTCGGCTGGCGCGGCAATGGCACGGTCCGCAACCGCACCCCCTGAGCGGCATCCAGAGCCCGAGGCCGCAGGCACCCTGTGGGTGGTCGCTGCGCCCTGAGCGCGTCGCGGCCTAGGCTGGGCCCGTGCTGCGGGAGATGCGGATCCGGTGCTTGGGCGTCATCGATGACGCTGTCCTGGCGCTGCACCCTGGGTTCACCGCGCTCACCGGGGAGACCGGTGCCGGCAAGACGATGGTCGTGCAAGGCCTGGGGCTGCTGCTCGGTGCGCGTGCCGATTCGTCCCTGGTCCGCTCCGGGGCCCCCCGGGCGGCCGTCGAGGGGCTGCTCACCCTGGCGCCCGATCATCCCGCGCTCACCCGCGTGGTCGACGCGGGAGGCGACTTCGAAGACGGTGATCTCGTGCTGGCCCGCACGGTCGGGGCCGATGGCCGCTCCCGGGCCTATGTGGGTGGTCGCTCTGCGCCGGTCGGGGTCCTCGCCGACCTCGGGGAGGAACTCGTCGCCGTCCACGGCCAGGCCGATCAATGGCGGCTGCGTCGACCCGACCAACACCGCGAGTTGCTCGACGCGTTCGGCGGCCACGAGCTCAGCGAGCGTCGCACGGCATACCAGCAGGTGTATGCCGCCCTCGGCGCAGCGCGCGCCGAACGCGACCGACTGGCCAGCGCCGATCGCGACCGGGCCCGCGAGATCGACACGCTCACGGCAGCGCTCGAACACATCGAGCGCGTCGACCCGCAACCCGGCGAGGACGAAGCGCTGCGGATCGAGGACGAACGGCTGGCCCACGCGGAAGGACTGCGGTATGCCGTGGCCAGCGCCCACGCTGCGCTCGTCGGGTCTGACGACGGGCTGGAGACTGCCAGCGCGGTCGAGATGCTCAACGCGGCGCGCGGCACCCTGGCGGCGGAGGTTCGGCACGACCCGCGGGTGGAGGAGTTGCATCGTCGGGTCAGCGAGGCCGGCTACCTCGTCGCCGACCTTGCGGCCGATCTGGCTGGCTACCTCGCCGACCTCGATGCCGACCCCGCCCGCCTGGCCGCCGTGCAGGCGCGGCGCGCCGAGCTGGCTGGGCTCACCCGGAGGTATGGCGACTCGGTTGATGAGGTCCTGGCATGGAGCCGATCTGCGGCCGAACAGCTCACCGAGGTGCTGGGTGCCGACGACCGGCTCGCCGTGCTGGAAACCGAAGTCTCCCGCCTGACCTCAGAGCTGACCCAGGCGGCAGAGCGTCTGCATGAGCAACGACGTTCTGTCGCAACAGTTTTTGCCGAAGAGGTCGGGGCAGAGTTGGCTCAGTTGGCGATGGGGTCGGCGCGGTTGACGGTCGGGGTGACCGCACGGGAGCCCGGACCGTATGGCGCGGACGAGGTCGAAATCCTCCTCGCGGCCAACTCCGGCGCAGCGCCCCGCTCGGTGAGTAAAGCTGCCTCCGGTGGCGAGCTGTCCCGCGTCATGCTGGCGATCGAGGTCGTGAGCGGGCGTCGGCAAAGCACCCCGACCCAGGCTGGCAGCGACCTGACCTTCGTCTTCGACGAGGTCGACGCCGGGGTCGGTGGTCAGGCGGCGCTGGACATCGGGGCACGGCTGGCCGCCCTCGCGGCATACGCGCAGGTCATCGTCGTCACCCACCTGCCCCAGGTCGCGGCATACGCCGACCGACACCTCGTCGTGCGCAAGGCCGACGACGGCTCGGTGACCGCGAGTTCGGTCACCGAGGTGACCGGCCAGGCCCGCCTGGAGGAACTCGCCCGGATGATGGGCGGCGGCGCGACCTCGGCCGGGCTGGAACATGCCCGCGAGCTCCGCGACGAGGCGACGCGCCGACGCGCCAGCACGCGGTCCAAGGACCGGTCCGTTCTGTCATAGACTGGCACCCCGTGGCGATCCAGACGAAGCACATCTTTGTGACCGGGGGTGTCGCCTCCTCATTGGGCAAGGGCCTCACCGCCTCCAGCCTCGGGCACCTGCTCCGATCTCGCGGGTTGCGGGTCACCATGCAGAAGCTCGACCCCTACCTCAACGTCGACCCCGGGACGATGAACCCGTTCCAGCATGGCGAGGTATTCGTCACCGACGACGGCGCCGAGACCGACCTCGACATCGGCCACTACGAACGCTTCCTGGATGTCAATCTGACCGGGTCGGCCAATGTCACGACCGGCCAGGTCTACTCCAGCGTCATCGCGAAGGAGCGGCGCGGGGAATACCTTGGCGACACGGTGCAGGTCATCCCGCACATCACCAACGAGATCAAGGCGCGGATGCGCGACCTGGCCACCGGCAAACCGGACGCCCCGCACATCATCATCACCGAGATCGGCGGCACGGTGGGTGACATCGAGTCGCTGCCCTTCCTGGAAGCCGCCCGCCAGGTCCGTCATGACATCGGCCGCGAGAACTGCTTCTTCCTGCATGTCTCGCTCGTGCCCTATCTCGCTCCGAGCGGCGAGCTGAAGACCAAGCCGACCCAGCACTCGGTCGCGGCGCTGCGCCAGGTCGGCATCCAACCCGACAGCCTCGTGCTGCGCGCCGACCGGCCGATCCCGGAGGGGATCAAACGCAAGATCTCGCTCATGTGTGACGTCGACCAGGAAGCTGTCGCTGCCGCGGTCGACGCCCCGAGCATCTACGACATCCCCAAGGTGCTGCACAGCGAAGGCCTGGATGCCTACGTCATCAGGCGGCTCGGTCTGGGCTTCCGCGACGTCAACTGGACCTCGTGGAACGAGATGCTGCGGCGCGTTCACGACCCCGCCCACCAGGTCGAGATCGCCCTGGTCGGTAAGTACATCGACCTGCCCGACGCCTACCTGTCGGTGACCGAGGCGCTGCGCGCCGGCGGCTTCCACCACAATGCCAAGGTCACGATCCGCTGGGTCGCCAGCGACGAGTGCGCCACCCCGGCGGGTGCTCAAAAGGCCCTCAATGGCGTGGATGCTGTGCTCGTCCCCGGCGGTTTCGGCGTGCGGGGCATCGAAGGCAAGCTGGGCGCGCTCACCTGGGCTCGGGAACGTCAGGTGCCGACCCTCGGGCTGTGCCTGGGCCTGCAGTGCATGGTCATCGAATACGCCCGCTCGGTGCTCGGCATCGCCGACGCCTCCTCGAGCGAGTTCGACCCGCAGACCACCCATCCGGTCATCGCGACGATGGCCGAACAGAAGGCCTACGTCGAGGGCGCCGGTGACCTCGGGGGCACGATGCGGCTGGGCCGGTATGCCGCGCACCTCACCGAGGGCAGCGTGGTGGCCACGGCATACGGAGCGACCGAGGTTTTCGAGCGGCACCGGCACCGCTACGAGGTCAACAACGCCTACCGTGACCAACTTGCGCAGGCCGGGATGGTCTTCTCCGGGACATCGCCGGACGGATCGCTCGTGGAGTTCGTGGAGTTGCCCGCCGACGTGCACCCCTACTACGTGTCGACCCAGGCGCACCCCGAGTTCCGGTCGCGCCCCAACCGGGCCCATCCGTTGTTCGCCGGGTTGATCGGAGCGGCGCTGGAGCGGCAGCGAGGCGAGCGACTCGTCGAAGTCGACTGAACGGCACCCGGCGAGGTGGGCGAACGGCATACTGCCGGGATGAGCTGGGACGCGCCGACCGGGACCTTCGCCGACATCGAGGACCAGATCGCGCAGTTGCCGATCCTGCGGTCGGACACTGTCTACCGGGGGATGGTGTGGGACGTGCGACGGGACACGGTCGAACTGGCTGTCGGGGGTGAGGTGACCCGCGAATATGTCGAGCACACCGGCGCCGTCCTCGTCCTCGCGCTGCGCACCGTCGGCGGGCGCGACGAGGTCATGGTGATCCGCCAATACCGGCACCCGGTGCGCTCCTACCTGTGGGAACTGCCGGCGGGGCTGCTGGACATCGGTGGCGAGCCGCCGTGGCGGGCGGCCGCGCGGGAACTGGCCGAGGAGGTCGACCTCGTGGCGGGCCGGTGGGACGTGCTCGCCGACTCGTATGCCTCCCCGGGAGGAATGACCGAGGCGATCCGGATCTATCTGGCCCGTGACCTGAGTCCCGCTCCCGAGCGGCACGACCGGGTCGGGGAGGAGGCCGATCTGCAGCCCAGGTGGGTCTCATTGGATGACGCCTATGCGGCGGTGCTGGCGGGGCGGGTGCACAACTCAGGCGCGATGATCGGCATTCTCGCCGCGTGGGGCAGCCGTGCCCAGGGTTGGCGCACGCTCCGCCCAGTCGACACCCCGTGGCCGCAGCACCCGGCATACCGACCGGCCTGACCTCGCCGGATCCCTTCGGACTGTGCCCGTCGACATGAGCCATTTGGCGGCTTCGCGAGCGCTGAACCCGCACAGTGGCTCATGTCGCTGGGTGGGGTGACCGGCAGACCCCGCCGATTATCGGTCGAGCCGGTATGCCGTGCCGCCCTAGGATTGGGTGGCCGCGTCGGCCCCCACGGGCGAGCCGACGGCATACCGATCGATCCGAACCGAAGGAACCACCGTGTTGCGCACCCACCAGGCCGGCGCCCTGCGCGCCGACCATGTCGGTCAAACCGTCACCCTCACCGGCTGGGTGGCCAAGCGGCGCGATCACGGCGGGGTCGCCTTCGTCGACCTGCGCGACGCGAGCGGGATCGCCCAGGTCGTCGCGCGTGACGAGGTGCTCACCGGTGCCGCGCACGACCTGCGTAACGAATACTGCATCTCGGTGACCGGCGAGGTCGTCGCCCGCAGCGCCGACAACGTCAACGCTGACCTGCCGACCGGCCAGATCGAGGTCGTGGCCACCGGCATCGAGGTGCTCAACGCGAGCGCGCCGCTGCCCTTCCAGATCGACGAGCGGGTCACGGTCGGTGAAGAGGCTCGCCTGAAGTATCGCTATCTCGACCTGCGGCGCCCCGGCGTCAGATCGGCCGGTGCGGCGATTCGCCTGCGCTCCAAGGTCAACGCCGCCGCCCGCGAGGTGCTCGGCGCGCGCGACTTCGTCGAGATCGAGACTCCGACGCTCACCCGATCCACGCCGGAGGGTGCGCGGGACTTCCTCGTGCCCGCGCGCCTGTCGCCGGGGGCGTGGTATGCCCTGCCACAAAGCCCGCAGCTGTTCAAGCAGCTGCTCATGGTGGCCGGGATGGAGCGCTACTACCAGATCGCCCGCTGCTATCGCGACGAGGACTTCCGCGCCGACCGTCAGCCGGAGTTCACGCAGCTCGACATCGAGATGTCCTTCGTCGAGCAGGACGACATCATCGAGCTCGGCGAGGCCATCGTCGCCAACATCTGGAAGCTCATCGGAGTCGACCTGCCCACCCCCTTCCCGCGGATGTCCTACGCCGAGGCGATGGCTCGCTTCGGCTCGGACAAGCCCGACCTGCGCTTCGACCTCGAGTTGACCGAGTGCACCGAGTTCTTCGCCGAGACGCCGTTCCGGGTCTTCCAGGCCGACTATGTCGGCGCGGTGGTCATGCCCGGCGGTGGGTCGCAGCCGCGTCGGGCATTCGATGCCTGGCAAGAGTGGGCCAAGCAGCGCGGTGCCCGGGGTCTGGCCTATGTGACGGTCGGTGCGGACGGCGAACTCGGCGGCCCGGTCGCCAAGAACATCTCCGACGCCGAGAAGGCCGGGCTGGCCGATCACGTCGGTGCCGCGCCGGGCGACTGCATCTTCTTCGCTGCCGGAGCGGCCAAATCCTCGCGCGCACTGCTGGGCGCCGCGCGCCTGGAGATCGGACGCCGCGCGGGGCTCATCGACGAGAACGCCTGGTCGTTCCTCTGGGTCGTCGACGCGCCGCTGTTCGAGCCGGCCGGTGACGCGGTCGCGGCCGGCGATGTCGCCGTCGGCGGGGGAGCCTGGACGGCCGTCCACCACGCCTTCACTTCGCCCAAGCAGGAGTTCCTCGACAGTTTCGACACCGACCCCGGCTCGGCCCTGGCCTACGCCTACGACATCGTGTGCAACGGCAACGAGATCGGCGGCGGCTCGATCCGTATCCACCGCCGCGACATCCAGGAGCGGGTCTTCGCGGTGATGGGGCTGTCCGAGGACGAGGCCCAGGAGAAGTTCGGGTTCCTGCTCGATGCGTTCAAGTACGGCGCCCCACCGCACGGGGGCATCGCCCTCGGGTGGGACCGCATCGTGTCGCTGCTCGCGCACACCGAGTCGATCCGCGATGTCATCGCCTTCCCCAAGTCCGGGGGCGGTTTCGACCCGCTCACCTCGGCGCCGGCGCCGATCACCGCGGCGCAGCGCGCGGAAGCCGGAGTCGACGCCAAGCCCGCGCCGGTCACCTCCGGCGCAACGGCCGCCCCGGGCGCCGAGGCCGCCCCGGCCGGCTGAACCGACCGCTCGCGTCCGACTCGACGGGACGGCATACCTGACCTGGTATGCCGTCCCGTCGTCCACTCGGGGCCGTTGCAGCGGCCCGCTGCAAGCTGGCGCTTACTCCTCGATGCCGTGCAGGGCGTGCCAGCGCCGCAGCGGTGCCGGAGCCCACCAGTTCCACCGGCCGAGGATCGACATGGTCGCGGGCACGAGCAACATTCGCACGACGGTCGCGTCGAGCAGCACGGCGACAGTCAGGGCGACCCCCATCTGCTTGATGACGAGCATCTTGCCGGCGATGAACCCCGCGAAGACAATGACGACGAGCAGCGCCGCGGAGGTGATGATGCGCCCGGAGCGCTGCAGCCCGAGTTCGACCGCCCGGTCGTTGTCATGGCCGTTGTGGTGATAGAGCTCGGCAATCCGCGAGATGAGGAAGAGTTCGTAATCCATCGACAGACCGAACCCGAAGGTCAGCGCCAGCGGCGGGATCATCGACTCCAAGGCCCCCGTGGATGTGAACCCGAGCAGGCCTTGGAGGTGGCCCTCCTGGAAGATCCACGTCGCGACGCCGAGCGAGGCCCCCAGCGACAGCACGTTGAGCAGCAGCGCCTTGGTGGGGATGATGACCGATCCGGTCATGAGGAACAGCAGCAGGAAGGTGCCGATGACGATGAGTCCTGCGGCATACGGAGCCCGCGCCGCGAGCGAAGCCGTGAAGTCGGCGAGCCCAGCCGCCTGGCCGGTCACCCAGGACTGATAGAGCGGGCGATGCTCCCGCAACTGGGTGACCACGTTGCGGGCCGAGTCGCCCAGGGGCGGGCCGGTAGTGCGGACCGATACCGCGGCATACTCCGCGCCGAGCGGCCGCACCGAGACGGCGCTCACTCCCGGCAGGGCTCGCACCTGCTGCGCGTATGCCGTGGCGTCGGCCACGCTCGCGCGCCCCACGACGGTCGCGGCGGGCGCGGACATCAGCGGGTAGTCGACGGCGAGCCGGTCGAAGAAGTCGCGCTGACTGGTGCCGATCGGCATGAGTTCGTGGCCGGAGGAGGTCAGGCGCATCGACAGGGTAGGAATCGCCAGGGCCACCAAGAGCGCCAGGCAGCCGACGATGACGGCCCAGGGGGCCCGGTGCACGCCGCGGGCCAGACTGGAGAAGACGCCGTCCTCGGGTGCGGTCTCGGTGCCCTTGGCCAGCAGGCGGCGAGCGCCGAGGGCGCACAACGGCGGCACGAGGGTGAGCCCGACGACCATCGCGATGAGCACGACGGACACCCCCGCGGCGCCGATCGCCCGGATGACGTGGGCATCGAAGATGAGCAGCCCAGACAGCGCGATGGCGACGGTGAGCCCGGAGAAGAACACCGTGCGACCGGCCGTCGCAACCGCCTGACCGATGGCGATCCGGATCGCCTCGTGGGTGAGCTCGCTGGCCGGTCGTCCGGCGGCCTGGACCCGTAACTCCTCACGGGCCCGGCTGACGATGAGCAGGCCGTAGTCGATGCACAGCGCCAAGCCGAGCAGCGTCACGACATTGACGACGCTGGCGTCCAGATCCATGACATAGGAGAAGCCGAACAGCGCTCCGAGTGCGGCGAAGATCGAGGCGATCGCCCCGATGATCGGCATCCCGGCAGCGATGAAGCCGCCGAAGACCAAGACCATGACGATGAAGCTCAGCGGCAGGGCGATGCCCTCGCCGGCGCGTAGGTCGACCTCGATTTGGTGGAGGATCTCGCCGAGCAAGAGGTTGCCGCCGCCGACGGCGCCACTGGCGCCGGAGGGTAGGTCGGCGGCCATCCGGTCATAGACGGCTCGGACAGCGGCCTCCGCTGCCGCGGTCTGTGTCTTGCTCAATCCCGGCGAGAAGGTCGTCACGGTGAGCATGCCGGTGTGGTCGCCGCCCGCGCGCACGAAGGGAACTGCCTGGGGATCGCTCGGGCCGGCGGGGAAAACGAAGGGGTTGACCACGGAGGTCACCCCGTCGATCGCCCGGATATCGGCGAGGGCTTTGGCTGCCACACTGGCGACCTCGGCAGAGCCGAGATCGACACCGCTGAGCTGGTGCATGAGGCTGGTCGACGCGGGTTCGACCTTCTCGATGATGGCCCGCCCGTCGTGGGCTTCGCCGCTCACTCCTGGTTCACCCGAGCCCAGCCGCGAGAAGAGCGACCCGCCGGCCACGCCGAGGACCGCGATGGCGAACGTGCTGACCGAGATCAACCCCCACACCAACACGAACCGCCACGGATGGCGGGCGCTCGCCCGGCCCAGTGTCGCCAGCCGGGTGGTGTGCAGCGTCGGGGGCTTCTTGCTCACCCCGATAGCCTGCCACCGACGCGGGGCTGCTCTCGCACGGAAGGAGTGTGACGTGACCGGCGACGACCTCTTCGCGGCGGCGCATTCCGGATCGTCGGGTCCCCAAGGCGCCAGCGACCCCACGGGCGGGTCTGCCGTGCACCCTCCGCTCGCCGTGCGGATGCGTCCCCGCGCCCTCGCCGAGGTGCGTGGCCAGGACGCGGTGCTCCGGCCGGGCAGCCCGTTGCGCCGCCTCGTCGAGGGATCGGCCGGTGCGGCCGGTCCGGTGTCGGCGATTCTCTGGGGACCTCCAGGCACCGGCAAGACGACGTTGGCCCACCTGGTGGCCACGGCGGCCGACCGGCGGTTCGTCGAATTGTCAGCCGTCACCGCTGGAGTCAAGGACGTGCGGGAGGTCGTCGCCGCGGCGACCCGGGAGCGTGACCTGTACGGACGGCATACCGTGCTCTTCCTCGACGAGATCCACCGCTTCAGCAAGGCCCAGCAGGACGCCCTCCTACCTGCCGTGGAAAACCGCCTGGTCATCCTCGTGGCGGCGACGACGGAGAACCCGTCGTTCAGCGTCATCGCGCCGCTGTTGTCGCGCTCGGTCCTGGTCACCCTTGTGCCGCTGGGCGACCCCGATGTCGTCGAGGTCGTCGACCGGGCACTGGCGCACGCGGACGGCTTGGCCGGAGAGTTCGCGCTGGAGACCGCCGCGCGGGACTACCTCGTCCGGATCGCGGGCGGCGACGCCCGGCGCGCGCTCACCTCCCTCGAAGCCGCTGCCGGGGTGGCCCTGGACGACCGTCCGGTCGGCGCGGCTGACCAGGGGCCGATCGACATCACGCTGGGCCATGTCGAGCGCGCGGTGGCCGTCGCCTCGGTGCGCTATGACCGGGCCGGCGACCAGCACTACGACGTCTCCAGCGCGCTGATCAAGTCGATGCGCGGCTCGGACGTCGACGCGGCCCTGCACTACCTCGCCCGGATGCTCGAGGCAGGGGAAGACCCTCGCTTCGTGGCGCGCCGGATCGTCATCGCCGCCAGCGAGGACGTCGGGATGGCCGACCCCACCGCACTGCAGACCGCCGTCGCGGCGCTGCATGCGGTGGCTCAGATCGGTATGCCGGAGGCTCGCATCATCCTCGGCCAGGCGGTCGTCCACGTCGCGCTCGCACCGAAGTCCAATGCGTCCTACCTGGCCGTCAACGCGGCGATCGCCGACGTCCGGGCGGGTCTGGGCGGCCCCGTGCCGCTGCACCTGCGCGGGAGCGGGTATGCCGGTGCCGCGCGGGTCGCGTCGGCGTCGGCCACGGCGGCTGGTCGCTCGTCCGCGCCGGTCTATCGATATGCGCACGACGAACCCGACGCCGTCGCCACTCAGGACTACCTGCCCGAGGGGCTCGCGAACGCCGACTACTACCACCCCACCGACCGGGGCTTCGAGGGCCGGCTACAATCCCGCTGGACCTGGCTGCGCGACCGGATCCGAGGTCGCGGGACCGGCACCGAGCCGTCACCGTGAGGCTCCGGTGCCGTCCGGCGTCGCGGTGGGGAAACCTCGGCCCGGCAGCGCGGTCGGCTAAGGTGACCAGGTGACCCTTGCGCCGATCACCGTGGGCGATATCGCCGGTGCCATAGCCGCGCTGGCGTTCGCCTACCTCGTCTGGCGCCTCGGCACGGTGATCGGCAAGGCGGGCGAGATCCTCGACGAGACCCGCCTTGGCGTCAAGGGCCTGTCCGACGGGAGTATGCCGTTGCTCGGCGAGGTCACGACGACGGTGGCCACGACCAATGAGCAACTGGCCCGCATCGACACCGTGACGACCAACTTGGCCCACATGTCCAGCAACGTCAATGCGTTGACGTCGTTGTTCGCCGCCACCCTCGGGGGACCCCTGGTCAAGGTGGCAGCCTTCAGTTATGGCGTGCGCACTGCCCTGGGAGACCGCGCCACTCGTGCCGCGCGCACCACTGGCACCCCTGATCACGCCTCCGGTGAGCGGAAGGGAGTCGGCGATGTGGGCTAAGGCAGTGGCCTTTGCGGCAGGGGCGGCGGTCGGATTCGGCGCCGTTCTCGTCGGCCGAGCCGTGTTGGCGCGCTATGAGCAGGAGGGTGGCCTGCCGACGCCCTTCGAGGCGGCCCGTGCCGACGTGCGTGAGTTCGCCCATGACGTGGCCGACGGGATGGCCGAGCGCGAAGCACAGCTGCGGGTTGCGTTGGGTCTCGACGACGCCTCCGACGGCCAGCGGCTGGACCCCGAGGCCACCCGAGCGCTGCTCGACGACCCGGCCCGGTGGCGAGCTCCCAAGGGGTGAGCCTCCGGCCCGCCCCCACCAACCCCGACCCGAGGCCGGGATGCCCCGTCCGGCATACCCGTCCGCCGACCACCGCGCCGTGCCCGTCCGGGCACGCGGCGCCGCGAGACCGACCCGAGGACATCTCATGGAAACCGCCGAGATCAGGCGTCGCTGGTTGACGTACTTCGAGGGCAAGGGGCACACCGTCGTCCCGAGCGCCCCGCTGCTCTACGACGACCCCAACCTGCTGTTCGTCAACGCCGGCATGGTGCCGTTCAAGCCCTACTTCCTCGGCCAAGAGACCCCGCCGTACGACCGGGCCACGAGTGTCCAGAAGTGTGTGCGCACCGGCGACATCGAGGAGGTCGGCAAGACCTCCCGGCACGGCACGTTCTTCCAGATGAACGGCAACTTCTCCTTCGGCGACTACTTCAAAGCCGGGGCGATCGAGTTCGCCTGGGAACTGCTCACCGGTTCGGTCGACTCCGGGGGCTATGGCCTGGACGGCGACAAGCTGTGGGCGACCGTCTACCTCGACGACGACGAGGCGGCCGACCTGTGGGTGCAGCTCACCGGCATACCGGCCGAACGGATCGTGCGCCGGGGAATGAAGGACAACTTCTGGTCGATGGGCGTGCCCGGGCCGTGCGGACCATGCAGCGAGATCTACATCGACCGCGGTCCGGTCTACGGCCGCGAGGGTGGTCCGGCCGTCGACGAGGACCGCTATCTGGAGATCTGGAACCTCGTCTTCATGCAGAACATCCGCGGCGAGGGCGGAGCCAAGGACGACTACCCGATCCTTGGCGACCTGCCGGCCAAGAACGTCGACACCGGCATGGGGCTGGAGCGGATGGCCTCGGTGCTGCAAGGAGTGGACAACCTCTACGAGATCGACGAGGTCTACCCGGTGTTGGCCAAGGCGGCGACGCTGACCGGCAAGCAGTACGGCGCCCATTCGGGCAAGGACGCGGCGACCAGCCATCCCGACGACGTGCGGTTGCGGGTCGTTGCCGACCACGTCCGCTCCTCGCTCATGCTCATCGGCGACGGGGTGACGCCGGGTAACGAGGGCCGGGGCTACGTGCTGCGGCGGATGCTGCGCCGCGCGGTCCGCTCGATGCGTCTGCTGGGCTACGACCGTCCCGCGCTGCCCGAGCTCTTGCCGGTCAGCATGGAACGGATGAGCAAGTCCTACCCCGGGCTGCGCACCGACTGGGAGCGCATCTCTTCCATCGCATATGCCGAGGAGGAGGCCTTCCGGCGCACCCTCGCCTCCGGCACGACGATCCTCGACACCGCGGTATCCCGGCTCAAGCGTGCCGGGTCGAGCGCGCTGTCGGGCGCGCAGGCCTTCGCGCTGCACGACACCTATGGCTTCCCGATCGACCTCACCCTGGAGATGGCCGCGGAGCAGGGTGTCCAGGTTGACGAGGCGGGTTTCCGGCGGCTCATGCAGGAGCAACGCGACCGCGCCAAGGCCGACGCCAAGGCCAAGAAATCGGCGCACGGCGACACCGGGATCTACCGCGAGCTCGCCGACGCGCTCGGGCACGCCGTGGAGTTCACCGGGTATGACGAGGTGGTGTCGGAGGCCCGGGTTTCGGGCATCCTGCGCGACGGCAAGTCCGTGCGCTCGGCAGGACCGGGGGAGCAGATCGAGCTGGTGCTCGACCGGACCCCGTTCTATGCCGAAGGCGGCGGCCAGCTCGCCGACGGCGGGCGGATCGAGCTGGCCAACGGCGCGATCATCGAGGTCCGCGACGTCCAGAGCCCGATCACCGGCTTGCCGGTCCACCGCGCGACCGTGGTGCTCGGCGAGGTCTCGGTCGGGGAGGCGGCGCACGCGCTGGTCGACATCGAGCGCCGTCGCTCGATCTCCCGGGCGCACACCGCCACCCACATGGTCCATAAGGCGATCCGTGAGGCGCTGGGCGACACGGCCACCCAGGCCGGCTCCGAGAACGCCCCCGGGCGCTTCCGCTTCGACTTCAACGCTCAGCATGCCGTCCCGCTCTCGCTGCTGCGCGACATCGAGGCCCGGGTCAACGCCGTCCTGCTCGAAGACCTGCCGGTCCACGCCGAGGTGATGACCCAGCAGCAGGCCCTCGAGTCCGGCGCGATGGCGCTGTTCGGCGAGAAATACGGCTCGGAGGTCCGGGTCGTCTCGGTCGGCGAATGGGCCCGCGAACTCTGCGGGGGGACGCACGCCCAGCGCTCCACCCAGCTCGGCGTTGTCAAGCTGTTGGGCGAGGCGTCCATCGGGTCGGGCGTCCGCCGCGTCGAAGCACTTGTCGGCGCCGACGCCTATTCCTTCCTGGCTCGCGAGCACGCGATCGTCGGTCAGCTCACTGACGTCCTCAAAGGTCGCCCGGAGGACCTCCCCGAGCGAGTCAACGGCATCATCACCCGGCTGCGCGAGGCCGAACGCGAGATCGCGACGTTCCGCCAGCAGCAGGCCCTCGCCGTCGCGCCGGGCCTGGTCGCGGGGGCTCGCCAGATCGGACCGGTCCGGCTGGTGACCCATGACGCCGGCACGGGCGTGACCGCTGATGACTTGCGCACCCTGGTCCTGGATGTCCGGGCCCGCCTGGGCCAGGACCACGGCACGGTCGTGGCGATGACTGCTGCGCCCGGTGACAAGCCGGTCGTGGTCGTGGCCACCAACGAGGCCGCGCGCGCGGGTGGGATCAAAGCCGGGCACTTGGTGCGCCTGGCCGCCCAGGTGCTCGGCGGGGGAGGCGGCGGCAAGGATGACCTCGCCCAAGGCGGCGGCACCGATGCCACCCGGATGGGGCCGGCGCTGGGCGCGATCGAAGACTTCCTCCATGGACAGGCCTGATCGAGTGCCAGTCGGTCGCTGCCTCGGTGTGGACGTCGGGGAGGCTCGGGTCGGGGTCGCGGAATGCGACCCTGACGGCATCCTCGCGACGCCCGTGGAAACCCTCGCGCGCGACCACGAGCCGACCAAGACCGACCTGTATGCCGTCGCGCGGCTCGCGACCGATCGGACAGCCCGGGTCGTCTACGTCGGTTTGCCCAGGTCGCTGTCCGGGGCCGAAGGTGAGGCAGCTCGTCGGTCTCGCGACTACGCCCGCGAGCTTGCGGGACTGCTGCCGTCCGGCAGCGTACGGTTGGTCGACGAACGGCTCACTACCGTCCAGTCCCACCGTCAGTTGCATGCCAGCGGCCGGGCCGGGCGGGAGCACCGGGCCGTCGTCGATCAGGTCGCAGCCGTCCTGATCTTGCAGGGGGCGTTGGACGCCGAACGCAGCACGGGAGCGCTGCCCGGTGTTGTCGTGACAGCTGTGGGCCGCAAGCCCCGAACGAAGGAACGTTCATGAGCGACCACGCCAGCGGCCCTCCCGGCGAGCCCATCGACCCGGCTGGGGTGCCCTATGACGTCGAGGCCGACTGGGGTCGCGTCGTCGCCGACGACGGCTACGAGCCGAGCGACCTGGATGATCCGCAGGGCTGGGACCAGGTCGACTCCCATGCGTGGGGCGATGACGATGGTTTCTTGGGTGACCATGGAGACGATCCAGCCAATCACATGGCGGGGCTGGCGGCCCCAGCCGCGGTTGCCGTGTCCAGTCGCCGAGAGCTGAAGAACCATCGCAATCGCCGCAAGGGTCGCCGGGGGCTGGTCCTGCTCGTCACGCTGGGGCTGCTGGCTGCCGCGGCATACGTCGGACTGTCCGTCGTCCGACCGATGTTCAGTGGATCAACGAACGACTATCCCGGGCCTGGCACCGACCCGGTGACCTTCACCGTCAACAGTGGTGACACCGGCCGCACCATGGGTGCCAATCTGGAGAAGGCCGGAGTCGTCAAGACCGCCAAGGCCTTCGTCGACGCCTTCACCGCCGAGCCCAAGTCCGCCGCCATCCAACCGGGCGCCTACGCGCTGAAGAAGGAGATGAAGGCCGTCGACGCCCTGGCTGTCCTCGTCGACCCGAAGAACCGTCAAGTGCCTAAGGTGACGATCCGGGAAGGCCTGTGGGCCACCGAGATCTATTCGGCGTTGGCCAAGGCCACCGGCAAGCCGATCAGTGACTACGAGGCAGCAGCCAAGGATGCGGCGGCGCTGGGGTTGCCCGCGGACGCCAAGGGCAACATCGAGGGCTACCTTTTCCCGGCGACCTACGAGTTTTCCAGCAAGAACAGCGCGGCCGAGCAACTGCGCACCATGGTCGCCAAGACGGTGAGCGAGCTGGCCAAGCTCGGCGTCACCGCGCAGCAGGCCCCCCGGGTGCTCTCCATCGCGAGCATCGTCGAAGCTGAGGCGAGCCGAGCCGATGACCGACCCAAGGTCGCCCGCGTCATCGAGAACCGTCTCGCGGCCGGGATGCGACTGCAGTTGGACTCGACGGTCAGCTACGGGGTCAAGCATCGGGCGATCACGACGACGGACGCCGAGCGGGCCGACCCCAATACCTGGAACACCTACCTCAACAACGGCCTGCCAAGCGGGCCGATCAGCAACCCAGGGGTGGCGTCGATCCAGGCTGCGCTCAATCCGGCCGCAGGCGACTGGCTGTTCTTTGTGGCAGTCAACCCGGAATTCGGCGAGACCAAGTTCACCGCCTCGCAGGCCGAGCACGACCGCAACGTCGCCGAGTTCCAGGCGTGGTGCCAGAAGCCGGAGAACCAGGGCAAGTGCAGCCGCTAGCGCCTCGCCGGGCGGGAGTGCGTGGCAAGCCGATCGCGCACTCCTTGTCGCCGGTGCTGCACCGGACGGCATACCAGGCTCTGGGGCTGGACGACTGGAGCTACGACCGGGCCGAGGTCGACGAGTCGTCCTTCGTCGACCACGTCGCCGGGTTGGACGCGTCCTGGCGTGGGCTCTCGCTCACCATGCCGCTCAAGGAGATCGCCGTCCAGGTCTGCCAGCAGGTGAGCGACCTGGCCCGCGTCGTCGGAGCGATCAACACCCTGGTCCGCCGAGATGACGGCTCCTGGTTCGGCGACAACACCGATGTCCACGGCATCGTCACGACGCTCACCGAGGCGGGGGTACGCGGCGGCAGCACCGGCGGACGTCGCGCCGTCATCGTCGGCTCCGGCGCAACCGCGCGCTCGGCGCTGGCCGCGCTTGCCGAACTCGCCGTGACCGAGGCGGTGCTGCTCGTGCGCAGCGAGATCCGCGAAGAAACCCGACTCGTGGGGCAACATCTCGGGATCGCGATGCATGCTGCGCCGCTCACGGCCCTGGCCGATCCCGTCGACATCGTCATCGGGACCGTGCCGGCTCTGGCCTATCCGGCCGGCTTCCAGCTCGCGTCGAGCGCCACCGTCGACGCGGTCGTGCTCGACTGCGTCTACGGCGACGGCCCCAGCCCGCTGCTTGCCGCTGCGGTCCTCGCCGGCAGTGTCGCCGTGCCCGGCACCGAAATGCTGCTGCACCAAGCTGCCGCCCAAGTCCGGCTGATGACCGGCAGCCAGCCGCCGGTGGCCGAGATGCGCGCCGCGCTGCACGCAGCCATCCAGGGACACTAGGGCCGTGCACGGGCCCGCCTGGCTGGTCCTCGGGGCCACCGTCCTCGGGTATGCCGTGGGGTCGGTGCTCGCGCGCCGGCTCTCGGCGGCTGCCTACCGGATCGTCGAAGAGGAAACCCATCCGATACCCGGCAAGCTCTGGTTGGTGGCCGTGGCGGTGGCAGGCAACTGGGGGCTGCTGGCCTGGGCGATCGGGGGACGGGCCAGCGGCCTGGAGCTGCCGGCATACCTGTTCCTGGGGACGGTGGGAGTCGCGCTGGCGCGCATCGACGCGGACGTCCACCGGTTGCCGCAGGGCCTGACCCATCCCACCGCCTGGATCGTGCCGGTCTTGCTGGCCGTCTCGTCGCTGGCGACCGGACGCTGGTCGGCGCTGGGCTGGGCGCTGGCCATCGGCGCGCTCGTCGGGCTCGGGATGCTGGTGCTGGCGTTCCTGCCCGGCGGTGGGTTTGGTGCCGGTGACGCGCTCCTCGGCGCGATCCTCGGGATCGCGCTGGGATATCTGCAGCCCTGGCTGGCGGCTGCCGGCCTGCTCGTGGCCGGTCTGCTCGCCGGTGCCTGGACGACCGTCCAGCTGGCGCGGCGGCGCGTCACGCTGCGCAGTCACATCGCGTTCGGTCCGTTCCTGCTGCTCGGGGCACTGCTGGCTGTGCTGACCTGGAGCGCGGCCTGACCTCTGGCGCCGGATGTCTTGCCATGCGGTGTCCGCGCAGGCTGGGCGTAGTGAGCGTGGGAAGATTCGGGCATGTTGCGCTGGCTCACCGCAGGGGAATCACACGGACCCGCGCTCGTGGCGATCATGGAGGGCCTCCCCGCAGGTGTCGAGGTCACGTCCGCCGATCTGGGGGCGGCCCTGGCCCGGCGCCGCCTCGGGTTCGGCCGCGGGGCTCGGATGGCATTCGAGCGCGACGAGGTCGAGTTCCTCGGCGGGGTGCGGCACGGGCGCAGCCTCGGATCGCCGATTGCGATCCGGATCGGCAACTCGGAGTGGCCCAAGTGGCAGACCGTGATGAGTCCAGACCCGGTCGACCCCGCCGCGTATGCCGCCGCTGACGATGTCAACGCCGAGAAGGAGATCGCCCGCAACAAGCCGCTCACCCGGCCGCGTCCTGGCCACGCCGACCTGGCCGGCATGCAGAAGTACGGCTTCGAGGACGCCCGGCCCGTGCTCGAGCGAGCCTCCGCCCGGGAGACCGCGGCCCGGGTGGCCCTGGGGGAGGTGGCGGCGCGCTTCCTCGAGCAGGCCTATGGCATCCGGCTCGTCTCGCACACGGTGGCGATCGGCGCGGCTGCTGTGCCCGGCGAATCCTCAGCCACTGGCGGTGCGGGTCTGCCCACGCCTGACGACGTCGACCGCCTCGACGCCGACCCGGTGCGCACGCTCGATGCGGCGGGGTCCTCGGCGATGGTCGCCGAGGTGGAGGCCGCTCGCCGAGCAGGCGACACCCTCGGTGGGGTCGTCGAGGTGCTCGCCTATGGCCTGCCGCCGGGATTGGGCTCTCATGTGCACTGGGACCGTCGGCTCGACGCCCGGTTGGCCGCAGCGCTGATGGGGATTCAGGCGATCAAAGGGGTCGAGGTCGGCGACGGTTTCCAGACCGCCCGGCGGCGCGGTTCGGCCGCCCACGACGAAATGGAGCGCGACGCCGACGGCACCATCCAGCGCCGCTCCGGCCGCGCGGGTGGCACGGAGGGTGGCATGTCGACCGGCCAAGTGCTGAGGGTCCGGGCCGCGATGAAACCCATCTCGACCGTGCCCCGAGCCCTGGACACCGTCGACATCGCCGGAGATGCGCCCGCCAAAGCCATCCACCAGCGCAGCGACGTGTGCGCGGTGCCCGCGGCAGGCGTCGTCGCCGAGGCCATGGTCGCCCTTGTGCTCGCCGAGGCCTGCCTGGAGAAGTTCGGCGGTGACAGCGTCAGCGAGACGGCACGCAACCACGCGGCATACCTGCAGGCTGTTCCCGAACGGATGCGCTCGTGGTGAGCGCGCCGGCCCAGCCGGCCGTGGTCCTGGTCGGGCCCCCCGGGTCGGGGAAGACCACCTCGGGCGCCGCGCTCGCGGCCCGGCTCGGAGTGGCGTTGCACGACACCGATGCCGCGATCGTCGCGGCGACCGGCCGCACCATCTCGGACATCTTCCTCGAGGACGGTGAACCCGCCTTCCGCACCCTGGAGCGCGCCGAGGTCGCCCGGGCGCTGCGCGCGGAGGTCGGCATCGTCGCGCTCGGCGGTGGCGCGGTGATGGATCCGGCGACCGAGGCGGCACTCGTGGGCCATCGCGTGGTCTTCCTCGATGTCGGGATCGCCGACGCTGCGCGCCGGGTCGGATTCGATCGGTCCCGGCCGCTCTTGGCGGTCAATCCGCGCGCATCCTGGGTCGCGATGATGGCCCAACGGCGTCCGACCTATGAGCGGGTGGCCACCTGGCGGGTCGACACCGCCGGCCGCACGCCGCAGGACATCGCAGCCGAGATCGCGGCGCTGCTGGAGCAGGCCGAATGACCGCGCGCATCGAGGTCGGGGACGGTTCGCCGGCCTCCCCCCGGTATGCCGTGCTCGTGGGTCGCGGGCTGCTCACCGACGGCGCCGCAGCCGTCCACGGCCTGCTGCCGCCCGGTGTGGTGCGAGTGCTCATCGTCTATCCAGACTCGATGGAGCACCGGGCCGCACCGCTGGCCGCCGGCTTGCGGAACCGCGGCGTCATCGTCCACCAGGCGTTGGTGCCCGACGCGGAGGCGGCCAAGACCTCGACTGTGGCGGCGCAGCTGTGGCAGCAACTCGGACTGGCCGGTTTCACCCGCAGTGACGCGATCATCGGGTTGGGCGGTGGCACGGTCACCGACCTGGCCGGATTCGTCGCCGCCACTTGGCTGCGGGGGGTGGCCGTCGTCCAGTTGCCGACCACCCTGCTGGCGATGGTGGACGCGGCCGTGGGCGGCAAGACCGGCATCAACACTGCCGAGGGCAAGAATCTCGTCGGGGCCTTCCACCCGCCGGTCGGGGTGATCTGCGACCTGGACACGCTGACCACGCTGCCCCGTGCCGATCTGGTGGCCGGGATGGCCGAAGTCGTCAAGCATGGCTTCATCCGTGACCAGCGCACCCTCGACCTCATCGCCGTCGATCCGCAGGCCGCCTGCGACCCCACCGGGCCGGTGCTCGCCGAGCTGGTCCAGCGCTCGATCGAGGTCAAGGCGGCCGTGGTCACCGAGGACCTGCGCGAGTCGGGACTACGCGAGATCCTCAACTACGGCCACACCTTCGGCCACGCGATCGAGCAGGTCGAGGACTACCGCTGGCGGCACGGCGAGGCGGTGTCGGTGGGCATGGTCTACGCCGCCGAATTGGCTTGCCTGGCCGGCCTGTTGAGCGAGGAAGAGGTTCACCAGCACCGGAGCATCCTCACCGCCGTCGGGCTGCCCACGGCATACCCGATTGCCCCCGGGGTCGATCGGGAGGCGCGCTGGGAAGTCCTGGCCACCGCGATGGGGCGCGACAAGAAGGCGCGGGGGAGCACCGTGCGCTTCGTCGTGCTCGGCGGCTTTGGGCAACCCCGGCGCCTGGCCGGACCGAGCGAGGACCTGCTCCGCGCAGCGTTCGACCGGGTCAGCTGACCTCCAACCCGGCCAGCGCTGCTCGGTGCATCGGGGCCGCCGTCCCTGCGCGGTAGACTCGACCGGAATCCCACCAGGCCTTCGACGGGTGCAGCGCGCCCGGCATACCAGCGAGCAAGAAAGCGACACCCCCGTGGCAACCACCAATGACCTCAAGAACGGGCTCGTTCTCAACATCGACGGGCAGCTGTGGACCGTCATCGAGTTCCAGCACGTGAAGCCGGGCAAGGGCCCCGCGTTCGTGCGCACCAAGCTGAAGAACGTCCTGTCGGGCAAGGTCGTCGACAAGACCTTCAACGCGGGGGTCAAGGTCGAGACCTCCAACGTCGACAAGCGCACCATGCAGTACCTCTACAAGGACGGGTCGGACTTCGTCTTCATGGACACCGACACCTACGACCAGCTGCACGTCTCCGACACGGTCGTCGGCACCGCCGCCAACTACCTGTTGGAGAACCAGAACGCCATCGTCGCGACCCACGAGGGTGTGCCTCTTTACATCGAGCTGCCGGCCTCGGTCGTCCTGGTCATCTCGCACACCGAGCCGGGCCTGCAGGGCGACCGGTCGACCGGTGGCACTAAGCCCGCCACCTTGGAGACCGGCGCCTTGATCCAGGTGCCGCTCTTCCTCGAGACCGGCACCAGGGTCAAGGTCGACACCCGCGACGGCTCCTACCTCGGCCGGGTCAACTGACCCGTGCGCCGCGACTGACCGATTGCCGGTCACCGCGACATCCCACCTCGACCGAACGGCATACCCCATGGGTGCACGCACCAAGTCACGCAAGCGCGCGCTGGACATCCTCTTCGAGGCCGACCAGCGCGGCGTCAACGTGCAGGGACTGCTCCTCGAACGGCTCGCCCGTCCGATGGCGCAGACCGCGCTGCCCGAGTATGCCGTGACGCTCGTCGAGGGGGTCGTGCGCACCTGGTCGGAGATCAACGATCTGCTCGCGACCTATTCGCAGGGCTGGACGGTCGAGCGGATGCCGGCTGTGGACCGGGCGATCCTGCGCCTGGCCACGTGGGAACTCCTGCACAGTGACGAGGTGCCCGAGGCGGTGACGATCTCCGAGGCGGTCGCCCTGGCTAAGGACTTGTCCACGGACGACTCACCGGCGTTCATCAACGGGCTGCTGGGCCGGATCGCAGAGATCCGCCACACCCTCTGAGGCCCGGGATGACGGACGCATCCGCAGCAACCGGCCCAAGTGAGCCGCCGCCGGCATACCCGGAGCTGCTGCACACCGCCATCGACGCGCGGGACTGTCGCGGGTTGGCGGAGTTCTACCGCGAGCTACTCGGGCTGCGCTATCGGCCCGGGGACGAGCCGCCCACCGATGGCAGCCCGGATGACCCGGACTGGCTGGTGCTGCTGGACGCCGACGGGGTCCGGGTGATGGCGATCCAGCGGAAAGCTGACACGCGCACACCGACCTGGCCATCCGAGCAGGTGCCCATGCAGATGCACCTGGACTTCACCGTGGTGTCGATCGACGCGCTGGACCAGCATCGCCACCGCGCCGAGCAGCTGGGCGCCCGGCTGCTGCACGACCGTTCGGGCGATGCCGGGGAACCGCTGTATGTCCTGGCCGACCCCGCCGGACATCCGTTCTGCCTGCTCGTCCAGTCGGGCGAGCGAGTCGGGCGAGCCGGTCGGGTCGGCCGGTCGGCCGGCCCGGGTGCTAGCGAATAAGCCCGCCGAGCAGCCCCCCAGCGCCGCTGCCACCAGACCCGGTCGCGGCCTGGTGACCGCCGTCGACGACTGATTCGCTGGGCTGCACCAGGACATACCCCTGGCCCCCGAAGGCCATCTGGAAGGTTTCGCCAGTGCCGCCGCGCAACATGGACCCGAGGCCGCCGGTGTCCACCCGGATGTCCATGGACACCCCACTGGTCCACAACACGACCGCTTGTGCATCGGCGAAAGTCGGGGCTCCAGAGACGTCGAGTGCGACCGGGTCGCCCTTGGTCGTCACGGCCACATAGCCGGTGCCGCGCAGTGAGACGTTGTACATCCCACCGGCCATCATCCCGCCGCGAGCCTGCAGCCGGTGAATGTCCCACTCCACCGACCCGGAGAAGGCCAGCACGTTGTTGCCGTTGACCGAGACCATGTCGTTCTCGAGGTAGAACAGCTGGATCTCGCTGGCCGTGTCGGCGACAAACAGCTCACCCGACCCGGTGCAGCGCATCACCTTGACACCCTCGCCGGTCACGGCGGCCTTGAGCATCTTGTTCAGGCCACCCGAACCCGTGTTCTCGAAGCGCACATCGCCCTGGTAGGCCACCATCGATCCGGTGCGTGCCCACACCGGGCCGTAGGCCATCGAGATCTTGAGCATCTTCTTGTTCTGCAGCACGAACGGATCGGCCGACGGGTTCTCCTGGTATTCGGTGAACAGCGATCCGTGAATGGCCATCAGGCAGTCCTTCCGGGGGAGATCGATCAGGGGCCCACCACTGTCGAGGGCCACCACCGACGCTAGTCCCCAGGGTGGACTCCTGACGGCGTTTTGCCGCGAAAACGCCGGCTCAGGGGCCACGATGGGAGCTGCATCCCCGCACCCGCTGCGTCACGGATGCGCTCCCCATCGAAAGGTCATGACATGGGATTCCTCGACAAGGCCCGCGCCGCGGCGACCGAGCTTGCGGCCAAGGCGGATGAAGCGTTGAACACTGCCGGTGTCGCTGGGCCGGCAGCTGCGGCCAAAGCGGTCGATCGTCATTTCCGCGACCTCGGCGTGCTGGCCTATCTCCAGGCCACCGGGCGTCCGGCGGACGAGTCAGAGCACGCGCGGCTCATAGCGGCATTGCAGGGTTTCGAGACTCAGGGCGCCATCCCGAGTTTCGCGCTGCAGACCGCCGCGCCCCCGCCTCCCGGCGCGGTCGCTGGGGGGTATGCCGCCCCACCACCGCCGTCCGGCTACGGCGCGCCGCCACCTCCGGCGGCGCCACCGCCGCCACCTCCAGGAGCGGGCGCTGCCGGGTCTGCTGCTGCGGCGCCTTCGACGGCATACCCCCCGGCCGGTATGCCGTCAGCAGAGCCGAGTGCCCCACCGCCGCCACCTCCGCCGCCAGGATGGGGGACGACTCCCTAGTCGCCGTGGAGTGGAGTCGGGCACAGGTCACAGCGCGCAGAGGGTCTCCCATTCGCGGGTCATCGCCGCAAAGAGGTCCTCGATGTCGGGCACGATCTCGGCGCAGGCACTGACGCCGACATCGAGGCGGCCCCGGTAGCCCTGGACCGTGACGTTGACCCCCATTCCTTCGCCGATGGGGGGGAACGGATACACGGCGGTCACCCGGCGGGCGCCGACCCCGAACAGGTCGGCGCCCATCGGGACGTTCGAGATGACCGTGTTGAAGGGTAGGTGGACGTAGTCGGGCAGCCGCAGTGCCGTCGCCAGAGTGCTACCGGGGGAGAGCACGGGCGCGAAGGCCCGGAACACCACGGCCAGGGCCTCTTCACTCATCGCCGGGTGGGACTTGGCAGCGGCCATCGACTCTCGGGCCGCCACGACGCGCTCGGCCGGATCGGCGACATCGGTGGGCAGGGTGCACAGAGTGAGCGCGATGCGGTTTGCCCCGGACTGGTCGACGGCCAGATGGCGCACCGAGATCGGCACCATGGCGACCAACGGCGCGGTGGGCAGGGCGTCACGCTCCAGAAGCCAGGACCGGAGACCCGCGGCAGCCGCGGCATGCAGCAAGTCGTTGACCGTCGCCGCGAGCTTCGCGCGGGCCGGTTTGCTCGCCTGCAGGTCCCACGTGCCGAAGGCCCACGAGCGGCGACCGCTCACGGGCTTGTTGAGGATCGTCGCCGGGGCTCCGGGCCAGCCCGAGAAGTCGACGGCCCGGGCCAGGCCGCTCGGGTCGGTGACGCTCTGGCGCACCGCCGAGACGCCGGCCTCGACCGACCAGCTCATCAGCCCGAGCGCGCCCCGGGTGAGCAGTGCCGGGAGCGACGGCTCGGGCTCGGGATCCCACGCGAGTGGGTCGGCGTCCCGGTCCTGCCCGACCTCGTCGCCGATCCCGAGCAGGGCGTGCAGGATGTCGCGCATGCGGGATCCATCGGCGATCGCGTGGTGCACCTTGGTGACGACCGCACAACTGCCGTCGGTGGCGGTGACCAAGTGGGCCTCCCACAGCGGACGAGACCGGTCCAGCGGTCCCATGGCGATGCGCGCGACGGCAGCTGCCATGCCAGTTGGACCGGCGCGGTCTTCGAAGACGTGATGGCGCACGTCGAATTCGGTGTCATCGACCCACCAGGGCCGGTCCACTCCAAAGGGCAGTTGGCGCAGCCGGCGCCGCAGTTCCGGCAGTCGGCCCACCCGGGCGCGCACCTGGGCCAGCAGTTCGCTGAAGGTCACCGCGCCGTCCAGCGGCAACATGAGGCAGACGTGCCCGACCGTGCGGGGTCCGTCCAAGGCCAGGTATGCCGCGTCGAGGGGTCGCAGTTGTTCGGCCTGCATGTGCCCACCTCCGTCCGCTGATGGTGCTGTGACCGCCCGAGGCAACCGCACGGCATACCGGCGATTGGCGGGCCCGAGGTGACCCTAGACCGCAACGGGTCGCGGCGTCACGGGTCAGAGGTCACCCGAGCGCACACAGCCGCTCGTAACACGCCACCATGGCGTCGACGACCTGCTGGACGTCGGGCATGAGCTGCGCGCAGCTGGTGACGCCGATATCGAGATGGCCGCGGTAGCCCTGCGTCGTGACGAACACACCCTGGCCGTTGGACAAGGGCGAGAGCGGGTGGACGTGGGTGACCTCGACGTCGGCGATTTCGTAGCGATCAGTGCCCATGCTCACGTTCGAGATGACCAGGTTGGTGCCGGTCGGCACATAGTCCATGACCCGCCACTGGACGGCGAGGTCAGCGGCATACCGGGTGAGCGGGGAGGTGGAGGTCGTGGACATCCGCGCCGCGAGGTCCATGACCGTCTCGGTGAACAACGGGGTGTCCTTGGCCTGACGCATGGCGGCATGGATGGTCCGCAGCCGGGCAACCGGGTCGGTGACGTGCGTCGGCAAGGTGCTCACCCCCATCTCGATGCGGTTGAGCGCCCCCGGATCGGGGCTGGTGCCGGCGGCCACCTTCGGCACCAGCACGACCAGGGGAGTGGCCGGCAGCGCGCGCCGCGCGAGCATCCAGTCCCGCAATGCCTCGGCGACCATGGCATGCAGGAGATCGTTGAGGGTGACCCCGAGGCGCCTGCGCACCGCTTGGCTGGCCCCGATCGAGACCGAGGCCACGCCCCAGGCCCGGTCGGAGCTGAGCGTCTTGTTGAACGGCGTGACTGGCGCGCTCTGGGTCGAGGTGGTCGTGACGTTCTGCCACGCCTGCTGGCCGACGGTGCCAGCGATCGAACCCGCGGCGGCGAAGGTGTTGCGCCACATCCATTCGATCGACTCCGTCGCGCTGCGGCGCAGCAGTTCGGCGTCAGCGGGCGCGGCGGTAGCAGCCCACGTGTCGCCCTGGGGGGCTGGGTGGGAGTGGGCATCGAAGAGCGTGCGCAGCACGTGCAGGAATTGGGTGCCGTCGGCCATGGCGTGGTGAATGGTGACGCAGACGAACGCCCGCCGCGATCCAGCGCGTCCCGCGCGGACCAGGTCGATCCGCCACAACGGCCGGGTGCGGTCCAGCGGCTGCATCAACACTCGGGTGGCGGCTTCGCGCACGGCCGGTGGGATATCGCCGCTCGTGCCGGCCGGGTCGGCCGGGTCTCCGGGGAGGGCGTTGGGCAGACGGTGCTCGGCCACGTGTCGACCGAGGTCGAAGGCCGCATCGTCAACCCACCACGGTCGATCCATGCCCCACGCGACCTCGTGCAACACCCTCCGCAGTTCGGGCAGGAGGGGGAGCCGGTCCTGGACGTGCGCGCGCAGCGCCGGCAAGGTGAGATCGCCCGCGAGCGACAGCACGAGGGTGACATTGCCGGTCGTGTTGGACGCGTCCATCGACAGGTATCCGGCGTCGACGGGGGCGACATGCACTGGCTCCACAGCGGCTCCTTCAGCGACATTGCAGAACGAAGAGTCGGGTATCGAGCCCCGACTGTAGCGGCGTGACATGAACCACGGCGCCCGACTCCTGGACGCGGTCCAGCGCACCGCTGCGCCGGGAGTAGGGTGACCGGGAAGTCGACGTCCTTTAACCACCGTCCCGTGAGGCGGGGAAGGAGGTCCGTGTGGGCAGCAGCGCAACGCCGCCACCCCCGGCCGCACGTGTGGTCCTGAGTTCCGGTGACATTTCCCGGGCCCTGCGCCGCGTGGCTCACGAGATCCTCGAACGCAACAAGGGTCCCGCCGACCTCGTCCTGCTCGGCATCCCCTCCCGCGGCGTCCCGCTGGCCCAGCGGCTGGCTGCCGTGTTACGCGAGGTCGAAGGCGTCAACGTTCCGGTAGGGACGCTCGACGTGACGATGTTCCGCGATGACCTGCGTCGTCAACCCACCCGCGCACCCGGTCGCACGGTCGTGCCCGTCGGCGGCATCGATGACAAGGTCGTCGTCCTCGTCGACGACGTGCTCTACTCGGGCCGCACCATCCGGGCCGCGCTGGAGGCCATCAATGACCTGGGACGTCCGCGCGCAGTCCGCCTCGCCGTCCTGGTCGACCGCGGGCACCGCGAGCTGCCCATCCGGGCCGACTATGTCGGCAAGAATCTGCCCACCTCCTCGTCGGAGCGGGTGCATGTCGCGCTCGCCGAGTCCGACGGTGGGGCGGAAGACGTGCGCATCTCGGGGGGCGACCGGTGATCGGCAAACATTTGCTCTCCAGTGCCGATCTGGACCGCGAAGACATCGAGACGATCCTCGCGACCGCGGCGTCGATGCACGACGTGCAGCGGCGCGAGGTCAAGAAGCTGCCGACGCTGCGCGGCCGCACCGTGATCAACCTCTTCTTCGAGGACTCCACCCGCACCCGCAGTTCCTTCGAGATTGCCGGCAAGTGGATGTCGGCCGACACGATCAACATCTCGGCGAAGGGTTCCTCGACGTCCAAGGGTGAGTCGCTGCGTGACACCGTCAGAACTATCGCGGCGATGTCGGTCGACGCCCTGGTCATCCGGCACAACGCCTCGGGCGCCTGCCGGCAGGTCTCGCAGTGGGTTGATGCCAGCGTCATCAACGCCGGCGACGGCACTCACGAGCATCCCACCCAGGCCTTGCTCGACGCCTACACCTTGCGCCACCGGCTCGGTGACCTGACCGGCCGGCACGTCGTCATCGTCGGCGACCTCGCGCACTCCCGGGTCTTCCGATCGAACGTCATCACTCTGGCCACCCTCGGCGCGCAAGTCACCGTTGTCGCCCCGCCCACCCTCATGCCCAGCGGCATCGGCGCCTGGGCGGCGCGCGACGGCTTCGCGACGAGCTGGGACCTTGACGAGGTCCTGTATGCCGGTCCGCCGCCGGACGCGGTGATGATGCTGCGAGTCCAGAAGGAGCGGATGAGCGGTGGCTTCTTCCCCACGGCACGGGAGTACACCGTCGGCTACGGGCTCACCGCCGAGCGCCTGGAGCGGCTGTATGCCGTCAACCCCGAGATCCCGATCCTGCACCCGGGGCCGATGAATCGCGGTCTGGAGATCGCCGCCGAAGCCGCCGACGCGGGCAGCTCGGCGATCCTCGACCAGGTGTCGGCGGGGGTGGCGGTCCGGATGGCGGTCCTTTACCACTTGCTGGCCGGCGACCACGGGGACCACCGATGACGGCGACCACCGGGGCACCGAACTGGGGAGAAGGACGATGACTGACGTGCTGATCCGGGGCGCCCGCCTGCTCGGGCAGTCCGGCGCCGACATCCTCGTGCGAGGCGGCGTCATCGCCGAGATCGGTTCGCTCGCAGCCCCATCGCACGTGGCGTCGATCGACGCCGATGGGTTGGTGCTCTTGCCGGGGCTGGTCGACCTGCACACGCACCTGCGTGAACCAGGCCGCGAGGACGCCGAAACCGTCGCGACCGGCTCGGCCGCTGCTGCGGCCGGTGGGTTCACGGCGGTCCTGGCCATGGCCAACACCTCGCCGGTCACCGACACCGCCGAGGCTGCTGAGCGAGTGCTCGAGCTCGGGCGGTCTGCGGGTTTGGTCGACGTCGTGCCCGTCGGGGCGGTGAGCAAGGGGTTGGACGGCGTGGAACTCGCCGAGATCGGCCTGATGGCCCGGTCCCGCGCGGGCGTGCGGGTGTTTTCCGACGACGGTCGCTGCGTGTCGGACGCCCGGCTGATGCGCCGGGCCCTGGACTACGTCAAGGCCTTCGGCGGGGTCATCTCGCAGCACTCTCAGGACCCGCGGTTGGCCGATGGCCAAGCCTGCTGCCACGAGGGTGAGTGGTCCGGACGGCTGGGGCTGCCCGGCTGGCCCGGGGTCGCCGAGGACGTCATCGTCGCGCGCGATGTCATGCTGGCCCGGCATACCGGATCTCGGGTCCATGTCGCGCACGTCTCCACGGCCGGATCTGTGGAGGTGCTGCGCTGGGCCAAGTCGCGGGGCATCGCCGTGACCGCCGAAGTGACGCCCCACCATCTGGCCCTGGGCACCGAGTTACTCGCGGGATACGACCCGGTCTTCAAAGTCAATCCGCCACTGCGGCCGAGCGAGGACCAGGAGGCGATCCGCGAGGCACTCCTGGACGGCACGATCGACGCGGTCGCCACCGACCACGCCCCGCATGCCCGGCACGACAAGGAACACGCCTTCCCCGACGCGGCGTTCGGCATGCTCGGGCTGGAAACTGCTCTCGGAGTGGTCGCCGACCTCTTCGTGCGCCCGGGGCAGCTGACGTGGAGCGACCTGGCCGACCGGATGGCGACAGCGCCGGCCCGGATCGCCGGCCTGGGCGGTCACGGCCGGCCGCTGGCCGTGGGCGAGCCGGCCAACCTCGTGCTCGTCGACCCCGACGCGTCCTGGACCGTCGAGCGTGATGCCTCGCGCTCCCGGTCTCGCAACAACCCGTGGCATGGCCGCACCGTCCACACGAAGGTCGAGGCGACCTTCCTGCGTGGGGCGTGCACGGCATACCGCGGTCGGGTGGCACCTGCTGGTGGCGCCCTGTCTCTCGAGGAGCTTTCGTGACATCCCTGCTCACCCAGCGCGATCCGGCCGTCCTCGTCCTGGAAGACGGGCGCAGCTTCGCCGGACGGGCCTATGGCGCACTCGGGCAGACCGTGGGGGAGGCGGTCTTCTCGACCGGAATGACCGGCTACCAGGAGACCCTCACCGACCCCAGCTACCACCGCCAGGTCGTTGTCATGACGGCACCGCACGTCGGCAACACCGGGTGGAACGCCGAGGACGACGAGTCCCGGCGCATCTGGGTGGCAGGGTATGCCGTCCGGGAGGCGGGGCTGCGCCCCTCCAACTGGCGCTCCCGCGGCTCCCTGGAGGCGCAACTCCTCGAGCAGGGGATCGTGGGGATCTGCGACATCGACACCCGGGCGTTGACCCGGCACCTGCGCGAACGGGGTGCCATGCGGGTAGGGATCTTCAGCGGTCCCGCTGGCGACGCTCGGCCCGAGCAGTTGCTCGAGCGGGTCCACGCGGCCCCCCAGATGGCCGGTGCCGACCTCGCTCGAGAGGTGAGCACCGACACGGCATACGTCGTTCCGGCGGTGGGCGAGCGGCGCTTCGTCGTCGCGGCCGTCGACCTGGGTATCAAGGGGATGACCCCAGCGCTGATGGCCAAGGAGGGCATCGAGGTCCACGTGCTGCCCGCCGGGGCCACCGTCGAGGACATCCTCGCGGTGGGTCGGTCCGCGGGCCAGGAGGCACCCGATGGCGTCTTCTTCTCCAACGGGCCGGGCGACCCGGCGACCGCCGACGTCTCGGTGCTGCAGGCCGTCTTGGCTCGCCGGATCCCGTTCTTCGGGATCTGCTTCGGCAACCAGCTGCTCGGTCGGGCGCTCGGATTCGGCACGTACAAGCTCAAGTACGGCCACCGTGGGATCAACCAGCCGGTCATGGACCGCACTACCGGCAAGGTCGAGGTCACCGCTCACAACCACGGATTCGCCGTTGACGCGCCCACCAAGCACGACTCCCAGACTCCCTACGGCCGGGTCCGGGTCAGCCATGTCTGTCTCAACGACGACGTCGTCGAAGGCCTGGAGTGCCTGGACGTTCCGGCTTTCTCCGTGCAATACCACCCGGAGGCCGCGGCAGGGCCGCATGACGCGGCATACCTCTTCCACCGGTTCACCGACCTCATGGAACGGCACCGCGTGACCGGACCGCAGGACCTCGCACCGGGACGCGAGACCCCACAGCTGCTCACCGAGGAAGGCCACCACTGATGCCCAAGCGCGAGGACATCACCAGCGTCCTGGTCATCGGCTCGGGACCGATCGTGATCGGGCAGGCCTGTGAGTTCGACTACTCCGGCACCCAGGCCTGCCGGGTGCTGCGCGACGAGGGCATTCGGGTCATCCTGGTCAACTCCAACCCGGCGACGATCATGACTGACCCGGAGTTCGCCGACGCCACCTACATCGAGCCGATCACTCCGGAGGTCGTCGAGGCGATCATCGCCAAGGAACGTCCCGATGCGGTGCTCGCGACCCTCGGCGGGCAGACCGCGCTCAACTGCGCGATGGCCCTGCACGAGCGCGGGGTGCTGGAGAAGTATTCCTGTCCGCTCATCGGCGCCAATGTCCAGGCCATCCAGCTCGGCGAGGACCGCGAGAAGTTCAAGGGCGTGGTGCAGCGTTGTGGCGCTGAGTCGGCGCGCTCTCTCATCTGTCACACGATGGACGAATGCGTCGCTGCCGCAGCGGAGTTGAGCTACCCGGTCGTCGTCCGCCCATCCTTCACCATGGGTGGTCTCGGGTCTGGGTTTGCCTATGACGAGGCCGACCTGCGCCGGATCGCGGGGGCCGGCCTGCAGTACTCGCCGGTGACCGAGGTGCTCCTCGAGGAGTCGATCATCGGCTGGAAGGAATACGAACTCGAGGTGATGCGCGACCACGCCGACAACGTCGTCGTCGTCTGCTCGATCGAGAATGTCGACCCGATGGGGGTGCACACCGGCGACTCGATCACCGTCGCGCCGGCCCTCACCCTCACCGATCGGGAGTATCAGCGGCTGCGGGACATCGGCATCGCCGTCATCCGCGAGGTGGGCGTGGACACCGGCGGCTGCAACATCCAGTTCGCGGTCAACCCACGCGACGGCCGGGTCATCGTCATCGAGATGAACCCGCGCGTGTCCCGCTCGTCGGCGCTCGCCTCCAAGGCCACCGGGTTCCCCATCGCCAAGATCGCCGCAAAGATGGCCATCGGCTACACCCTCGACGAGGTGCCCAACGACATCACCAAGCAGACCCCGGCGTCCTTCGAGCCGACCCTCGACTATGTCGTCGTCAAGGTGCCGCGCTTCGCGTTCGAGAAGTTCCCGGCAGCCGATCCCACCCTCACGACGACGATGAAGTCGGTCGGCGAGGCGATGTCCCTCGGGCGCAATTTCACCGAGGCGCTGCAGAAGGCGCTGCGCTCGATGGAACGCAAGGAGTCGACCTTCCACTGGTCCGGGGCCGACCCGCAGCCGCAGCTCGCCGAGTTGCTCCGCGAGATCGCCCGCCCGACCGACGGCCGGATCGTCCAGGTGCAGCAGGCGCTGCGCGCTGGGGCGACGGTCGAGCAGGTCCACGAGGCGACCGGTATCGACCCCTGGTTCCTCGACCAGATCGCCTTGATCAACGAGGTCGCCGAGGTCGTGCGTTCGGCCGATCGGCTGCGCCCGGACCTGCTCGCCTTGGCCAAGCGGCACGGCTTCTCCGACCGGCAACTGGCTCAACTCCGGGGTATGCCGGAGGCAGTCGTCCGCGGGGTCCGGCACGCCCTCGGGATCCGGCCGGTCTACAAGACCGTCGACACCTGTGCGGCCGAGTTCGCAGCGCTGACGCCCTACTACTACTCGACCTATGACGAGGAGTCGGAGGTGCTCCCGCGGGAGCGCCCCGCGGTCATCATCCTCGGTTCCGGTCCCAACCGGATCGGTCAGGGTGTGGAGTTCGATTATTCGTGCGTGCACGCCAGCTTCGCGCTGCGCGAGGCCGGTTTCGACACCGTCATGGTCAACTGCAACCCCGAGACCGTCTCGACCGACTACGACACCTCCAGTCGGCTCTACTTCGAGCCGCTCACCCTGGAAGACGTCCTCGAGGTCGTCGCGGCGGAGCGCGCCGCGGGACCGATCGCGGGAGTCATCGTTCAGCTCGGCGGGCAGACCCCGCTCGGGCTGGCCCAGGCGCTCAAAGACGAGGGCGTGCCGATCGTCGGCACCCCGCCGGAGGCGATCCACCTGGCCGAAGACCGCGGCGCCTTTGGTCGGGTGCTCGCCGAAGCCGGGCTGCCCGCGCCCAAGCACGGCACGGCATACAGCGTCGAGGACGCCCTTGCGGTCGCCCGCTCCATCGGCTACCCCGTGCTCGTCCGGCCGTCCTACGTGCTCGGCGGGCGGGGCATGGAGATCGTCTACGACGACGAGACGCTGGCCACCTATGTCACCCGCGCGACCATCGCCAGCCCGGAGCACCCGATCCTCGTCGACCGCTTCCTCGACGACGCGATCGAAATCGACGTCGACGTGCTCTACGACGGCCAGGAGATGTATCTCGGCGGCGTCATGGAACACATCGAGGAAGCCGGCATCCACTCCGGGGACAGCGCTTGTGCGCTTCCCCCGGCCACGCTCGGTAGCGCCGAGATCGACCGGGTGCGGCAGTCCTCGCTCAAGCTCGCCCAAGGGATCGGGGTGCGCGGGCTGATGAACGTGCAGTTCGCCCTGGCGCAAGACGTCCTCTATGTCCTGGAGGCCAACCCGCGGGCCTCGCGCACGGTGCCCTTCGTCGCCAAGGCGACCGGCGTGCCGCTGAGCAAGGCGGCCTCGCGGATCATGCTGGGCACGAGCATCGCGCAGTTGCGGGCCGAGGGTGTCCTGCCGCCGCACGGCGACGGCGGCACACTGCCTGCCCACGCCCCGATGTCGGTCAAGGAGGCGGTGCTGCCGTTCGCGCGGTTCCGCACCGCAGAAGGGCAGAACGTCGACGCCCTGCTCGGCCCGGAGATGAAATCGACCGGCGAGGTCATGGGCATCGACGTCGACTTCGGGCGGGCCTTCGCCAAGAGCCAGCTCGCGGCCTATGGCGGGCTGCCCGACTCGGGCACGGTGTTCGTCTCGGTGGCCAACCGCGACAAGCGGGCCATGCTCTTCCCGGTGCGCGGCCTGGTCGACCTCGGGTTCACCATCCTGGCCACTGCCGGCACCGCAGATGTGTTGCGGCGCAACGGCATACCGGTCGAGGTCGTGCGCAAGATCACCGAGCGGGCGGGGGAGCCCTCGGTCGCCGAGGACGGACGCACCATCGCCGACCGCATCCTCGACGGCGAGGTTGCCATGGTCGTCAACACGCCGACCGGGTCCAATGCCCGCGCTGACGGCTACGCGATCCGCGCCGCCGCGATCACCGCCGACGTCACCCTCATCACGACGGTGCAGGAGTTGGCGGCGGCGGTGCAGGGGATCGCCTCGATGCGCTCGGCGCCGCTGGAGGTCACCTCGCTGCAGCAGCACGCCATCGCCTTGGACCTCTACGCGCGGCATCCATCCGCGTCCGTGGTGGCCGGATGAGCACCTACGACGCGGTCTTCCACCACGTGCTGCGCCACGTGGACCCCGAGCTGGCCCACCGGGTCTCCTTCCGCGGACTGCAGAGCCTGTATGCCGTGCCCGGCCTCGGTGCCGCGGTGGGGTCGCGGGTGGCTGCGCCCGACCCGAGCCTGGCCGTCGAGGTCTTCGGTCGGCGGGTGGCCAGCCCGCTGGGTCTGGCCGCGGGCTTCGACAAGAACGCCAGAGGGATCGACGCGCTGGCCGCCCTCGGCTTCGGGTCGGTCGAGATCGGCACCGTGACCGGGCAGCCGCAGCCGGGCAATCCGACCCCGCGGCTGTTCCGGCTGCCCCTGGACCGCGCGATCCTCAACCGGATGGGCTTCAACAACGACGGTTCTGAGGTGGTCGCCGAGCGGCTGGCGCGGCGGGCTGCCGGGCGGCACAGCGGCGTCCTGCTCGGAGTCAACATCGGCAAGACCAAGCTCGTCCCGAACGACGAAGCCATCGAGGACTACCTGCTCAGCGCTCGCCGCCTGGCCCGCTATGCCGACTACCTCGTGGTCAACGTCAGTTCGCCCAACACCCCCGGGCTGCGCGATCTGCAGGCGGTGTCGTCGCTGCGTCCGCTCCTTGGTGCCGTCGGCCCGACGGCGGACGCTGCCGCGGGTCGCCCCGTGCCATTGCTGGTCAAGATCGCGCCCGACTTAGCCGATGCCGATGTCGTTGCCGTAGCCGACCTCGTCACCGAGCTCGGGCTCGCCGGCGTCGTTGCGACCAACACGACGATCGGCCGCGACGGGCTGCGGACCGCGCCGGAGAAGGTCGCAGCGTTTGGCCTCGGCGGACTGTCCGGGCCGGTGCTCGCGCGTCGGTCGGTCGAGGTACTCCGCCTGCTGCGCGCCGAACTGCCCGCTGCCGCGACCGTCATCAGCGTGGGAGGGGTGTCGAACGCCGACGATGTCGCGCGCCGGCTCGACCTCGGTGCCACGCTGGTGCAGGCCTACACGGGTTTCGTCTACGGCGGACCGCTGTGGGTACGTCGGATCAACGCCGACCTCGCTCGTCGTCGTGGGGGCGGGCATGTCTGACCGGATCCCCGCGGCCGACCCCGGTGTGCTGTCCCCACCGAGTCTCGGGGTCCGTCTGGCGGCGGCCATGCAGCGTTTCGGGCCATTGTGCGCGGGCATCGACCCTCATCCCGGGCTGGTGCACAGCTGGGGACTGTCCTACGACCTGCGGGGTCTGGAGCACTTCGCGATGACCTGCGTCGAGGCTTTCGGCGGGCGGGTCGCGGCGGTCAAGCCACAGTCGGCCTTCTTCGAGGTCTTCGGCTCGGCCGGGGTCGCCATCCTCGAGCGCACCGTCGCCGCACTACGGGAGGCGGGCACGCTGGTCATCCTCGACGTCAAGCGCGGCGACATCGGCACGACGATGGACGCCTATGCCGAGGCATTCCTGGGCAAGGACGCCGTCGACCCGCCGGATGCCATCACCGTGTCTCCCTACCTCGGTTACGGCTCGCTGCGGCCCGCGATCGACCTCGCTCATGCCACTGGGCGCGGGGTCTTCGTCCTGGCGCTGACCTCCAATCCGGAAGGCCCAGCGGTGCAGCACGCGCGGCTGCACGGGCTCAGCGTCGCGGGCCACGTGGTGGCCGGTGCGACGGCCGACAACGCGGCAGCCGCGGCTGCGGGCGAGCTGGGGTCGGTCGGCCTGGTCGTGGGGGCCACCGTCGGGGATGCCGTCGCCGAACTCGGCCTGGACCTGCCAGGAGTCAATGGGGCCTTCCTCGCCCCCGGGGTGGGGGCGCAGGGAGGCACGGTCGAGTCGCTGCGGCGTGTCTTCGGCGCCGCCCTGCCGCGGGTGCTGGCCTCCTCCAGTCGCGAGGTGCTGCAGGCCGGACCGGATGTCACCCAGCTGGCACGGCGGGCACAAGCCGTGGCCGATGAGCTACGCAGTCTCCAAGGGTGAGCTGCCTGCGCGCGGGCCGGCAGAATTGGCACGCGCCGTTGAGCGCGCAGAAGGAGCCCGCCAGGCGACGGCAGCGCACGATCGGGAAGCAACACCCCTGCCGCTGTCGTTGCGTGCCTGGTGGGGCCTGGGTAGGTTCGTCTTCGATGATCGACCGACCCGCAGGAGTATGACGTGGCGCTGCCCGAGCTGACCCCGCAAGAGCGTGCGGCTGCGCTGGAGAAGGCCGCCCAGGCCCGGCGTGAGCGGGCCGCCGTGAAGAACCGGCTCAAGACCTCACGCGGCTCGCTGGGTCAGGTCATCGCCGAGGGCAAGGACAACCCGGTCATCGGCAAAATGAAAGTCTCCGCACTCCTGGAGGCGATGCCTGGCATCGGCAGAGTGCGGGCGCGCCAGATCATGGCCGAGGTCGGGATCTCGGAGTCCCGGCGGGTCCGCGGGCTGGGCATCAACCAGACCTCCGCCCTCGTCGCCCGATTCGACGGGTCGTGAGCGCCGCCCAGACGCCGCAGACCCTCCACGAGCCCCGTCTCGTGGTGCTGGCCGGGCCGACCGCGGTCGGCAAGGGGACGGTCTCGGCATACATCCGCACGCACTTCCCGCAGGTCTACCTCTCGGTGTCGATGACCACCCGGCCCCCGCGCCCCGGTGAGGTCGACGGCGTGCACTACCACTTCGTGGCACCCCAGGAGTTCGACCGGCTCATCGCGGCGGGGGAGTTTCTCGAGTATGCCGTCGTGCACGGTCGCGCGAAATATGGCACTCCGCGTGGCCCCGTCGAGCGAGCACTCGCCCTCGGTCAGCCCGCGCTGCTGGAGATCGACCTGCAGGGAGCACGACAGGTCCGCGAGACGATGCCGCAGGCGTTGTTCGTCTTCCTCTCCCCGCCGAGCTGGGAAGAACTCGTCCGCCGTCTGGTCGGCCGGGGCACCGAGGACGAGGCTGAGCGCGAGGTCCGGCTGCAGACGGCGCGCCGCGAGTTGGCGGCTGCCGACGAGTTCGACCGGGTCATCGTCAACGACGATGTTCGCCGGGCCAGTGAGGAACTCGTATCATTGATGGATTGGCGCCCTTCGGCGCTCTAGAAGCCTGCCCCCGATCGAAGCGAGACCTCGACGTGTCCGGAACCGTGGCCAACCCCATCGGGATCACCAACCCGCCCATCGACGACCTGCTGCGCGCGACCGACAGCAAGTACGCCCTGGTGATCTACTCGGCCAAGCGGGCCCGTCAGATCAACGCCTACTACTCCCAGTTGCAGGAGGGCCTGCTCGACTACGTCGGTCCCCTCGTGGAGACCGAGGTGCACGAGAAGCCGTTGTCGATCGCGTTGCGCGAGATCAACGAAGGGTTGCTCACGGCGGAGTCGGCGGAGGGCTGATCCCACCGTGCGGGTCGTCCTCGGCGTGAGTGGCGGCATCGCGGCATACAAGGCCGCTGCGCTGCTGCGGCTGTTCAGCGAGAGTGGTCACGACGTCACTGTCGTGCCGACCGCTGCCGCCCTGGAGTTCGTGGGCGCCCCCACCTGGGCCGCACTGTCCGGCAAGCCGGTGGCCAGCGACGTCTGGACCGCCGTCGACCGAGTGCCTCACGTCCGCATCGGGCAGGAGGCCGACCTCGTCGTCGTTGCCCCGGCGACCGCCGACCTGCTGGCCAAGGCCGCCTGCGGACTGGCCGACGACCTGCTCACCGCCACCCTGCTGACGGCCCGGTGCCCGGTCGTTTTCGCGCCGGCCATGCACACCGAGATGTGGCTGCACCCGGCCACCCAGGCCAATGTCGCGACGCTGCGCTCTCGGGGCGCCCATGTCATTGACCCCGCCTCCGGTCGGCTCACCGGAGCGGATACGGGCCCCGGCCGGCTGCCCGAACCCGCAGACATCGCTGCTGAGGCGCTCGCGGTTGCGGCTGCAGCGACCCGCGGTGGTGACGCCGCCCAGGGTGCCGACTCGGACGACGATCCCGGTATGCCGTTGACCGGCGTGCGCGTCCTGGTCACCGCCGGCGGCACGCGCGAACCCCTGGATCCGGTGCGCTTCCTGGGCAACCGGTCCTCGGGCAAGCAGGGGGTGGCCTTGCGGAGGTCGCCGCCGCTCGGGGTGCCGAGGTCACCCTGATCGCCTGCAATCTGGAGACAGCGGTGCTGCCCAGGTCGGCCATGAGGGTGCTCTCGGCCGGATCGGCGCTGGAGCTTGCCGACGCGGTGGCCCGGGAGGCCGAGTCGGCCGATGTCGTCGTCATGTGCGCCGCTGTGGCCGACTTCCGGCCCAAGCACTATGCCGAGGCCAAGATCAAGAAGACGCACGGCAGCGGACACGACGATTCTGCGCCGGTCGTCGAACTCGTGCGCAACCCCGACATCCTCGCTGGCCTCGTCGCCCGTCGCGGCGCGCAGCCATCGCCGGTCATCGTCGGCTTCGCCGCCGAGACCGGCGACGACTCCGGCTCGGTCCTGGAGTTGTCACGAGCCAAGCTCACGCGCAAGGGCTGTGATCTGCTCGTCGCAAACGAGGTCGGGTCGGACAAGACCTTCGGCGCAGACACCAACTTCGTGCACCTGCTCTTCCGCGATGGACGTTCGGATATCGCAGTCGGGCCGACCACCAAACGCCGAGTGTCCGAAGCGCTCTGGGACGCCGTAGCCACCTTGCTCCCACACTGACCCGTCCGATTCCCGGGAATCCGTCACGGGTCGCCCGTCCGGGCGCGATCCGTGCCCACCGGGTCGGACGTTAAGATGGAAACCGGCCAAAACAGTCGGCCGTTCCCTCGCCTTCCCCTTGGAGTCTCATCGTGTCTGCGCGTCTGTTCACCTCGGAGTCGGTCACCGAGGGACACCCCGACAAGATCTGTGACCAGATCAGCGACCGCATCCTCGATGCCATGCTGGAGCAGGACGCCCGGGCGCGGGTCGCCGTCGAGACCATGGTGACAACAGGGCTGGTCCACGTCGCCGGGGAAGTGACGACGGAGGCCTACGTCGAGATCCCCAGGATCGTCCGCGACACGGTCCTGGGCATCGGCTACGACTCCTCGACCAAGGGTTTCGACGGCGCGTCGTGCGGGGTCGAGGTGTCCATCGGCCAGCAGAGCCCCGACATCGCGCAAGGCGTCGACACGGCATACGAAAGCCGCACCGGCGCGGTGGACCCGCTGGACAAGCAGGGCGCGGGCGACCAGGGGTTGATGTTCGGCTATGCCTGCGATGACACCGCCGAGCTCATGCCCTTGCCGATCCACCTGGCCCATCGGCTGTCGGAGCGACTCACCGCCGTGCGCAAGGACCAGACGCTGCCCTACCTCCGGCCGGACGGCAAGACCCAAGTGACCATCGCCTACGACGGCGATCGTCCGGTGCGCTTGGACACTGTCGTCATCTCCAGCCAGCATGCCGCCGACATCTCGCTGGAAGGCATGCTGCACCCCGATGTCATCGCGCAGGTCATCGAGCCGGTCTTGGCGCAGCTGCAGGCATCGGGGTCAGACCTCGACGTGTCCGATTACCGCACCCTGATCAACCCCACCGGTCGGTTCGAGGTGGGCGGACCGATGGGCGATGCGGGGCTGACCGGTCGCAAGATCATCGTCGACACCTATGGCGGTATGGCCCGGCACGGTGGTGGTGCCTTCTCGGGCAAGGACCCCTCGAAGGTCGACCGCTCCGCCGCTTATGCCACCCGGTGGGTCGCCAAGAACGTCGTCGCCGCCGGCTTGGCCCGACGCTGCGAGATTCAGGTGGCCTATGCCATCGGGGCCGCCAAGCCGGTCGGGCTCTACGTCGAGACCTTCGGCACCGAGACTGTCGCCGCCGAGAAGATTCAGGCGGCCATCGAGGCAGTGTTCGACCTGCGTCCGGCAGCCATCATCGACGAGCTCGACCTGATGCGACCGATCTACGGCGTGACCGCCGCCTACGGACATTTCGGCCGGACCTCGGCCGGAGCCGTCGAGCGCCCGTTCACCTGGGAGCAGACCGACCGGGTCGACGCACTGCGATCGGCGATTCGCTGACCACGAAGGTGAGGCGTTGAGCGCCTCGACGACTCACCGACCGGTGCTCACGACGGCCGATTCAGGACGTGCTGGCGAGCCACGGCATACCGTGCCCTGACCGACTGACCCGTCAGCCGGGCCGAGTCATCCAGGGTGTAGTGCTCGGTCCCTGGGTCCGGCCACTCCGGCGCGGTGGCCGTGCCGGCCAGCACCCAGGCGGCCTGGCGAGCAGCCCCGTCCGCGACATACTCGCCGGGGGCCGGCACGTCGACGGCAGCCCCGAGAATGCCTGGGGCCAGCCGGCGCAGGGCCTCGGCCCGCGCACCGCCACCGATGAGCAGGACCCGCTCGACGTCGACGCCGGTCGCCACGAGCGCATCCAGGCCGTCGGCGAGCCCACAGAGCAGGCCCTCGACGGCGGCCCGGGCCAGGTGCGCAGGCGAGGTGGTCTCCAGGCGCAGGCCGTGCAATGCGCCGGTCGCGGTCGGGAGGTTGGGGGTGCGTTCGCCTTCGAGATAGGGCACCAGGACTAGTCCGTCACAGCCGGCAGGTGCCTGGAGGGCGAGTTCGGACAGTTGTGGCAGTGACACGCCAAGGATGCGGGCCATGGATTCACCGACTCGTGCACCGTTGAGCGTGCAGGCCAGCGGCAGGTAGGCCCCGGTAGCGTCCGCGAATCCACTGACCAGGCCGGAGGCATCCCGCGCCGGGACCGGGCTGACCGCAGACACCACCCCGGAGGTGCCGATGGAGACTGCCACGTCGCCGGCCGACATCGCCAGGCCAAGGGCGGCACCGGCGTTGTCGCCTGCGCCCGGACCGATGATCAGGTGACCCCAGCGCTGCGGATCCCCCTGGGCAGCAATGGCATTCGGTGCGCAGACCTGGGGGAGCGCAACGTCATGTCCGAGAGCGCGGACGAGGAGATCACGCCGGTAGTCGCCACTCACCGGGTCCCAGTAGCCCGTGCCCGATGCATCGGAGCGGTCGGTGCGCAACGCCCTGAGGTCACCACCGGGCCCATGCCCGGCCAGCCGCCAGGTGAGCCAGTCGTGGGGGAGCGCGACGGCCGCCACCCGCGCGGCGTTGTCGGGCTCGTGTTCGGCTAGCCAACGCAGCTTGGTCACGGTGTATGAGGCCACCGGCACCGAGCCGGTCGCGTCGGCCCAGGCCCGGGAGCCGAGCTCCTCGACGAGGTCGGCGGCAGCCTGGGCCGAGCGGGTGTCGTTCCACAACATGGCGGGTCGGATGACCTGGCCGTGAGCGTCGAGGGCCACCATGCCGTGCTGCTGACCACCGACGGCGATGGCCGCGACATCCTCCAGTCCGCCGGCATCAGCGATAGCAGCCTGCAGGGCGCTCCACCAGTGCTCGGGGTCGACCTCCGTGCCATCCGGATGAGAGGCCCGGCCGGAGCGAACCCGCTCGCCGGTCACGGCATCGCGGATGACGACCTTGCACGACTGGGTGCTGGAGTCGACGCCGGCGACCAGCGTGCGCGCGGTGCGGGACGGCATACCGACTGCTTCCTGTGCCCGGCGTGGGGTCAGCGCGCGCCGAGCGCGTGCTCGACGGCCAGTTGGTTGAGGGCCACGAAGGCGTAACCGGCTTCGGCGACGGCGTCCGGGTCGACATCCTCGTATGCCGTGTGGTCGGCCAGCAGGTCGGCCAGCGTTTCGCCCGGAGCCATCGTCGGCTCGGCCAACTCCAACACCCGGCTCGCGGCAATGGCAGCCTGCACCTCGGGGTCGGCGCGGTAGGCGGCGGCGCGGTCCTTGAGCAGCAGGTAGGTCGACATGTTGGCTGCGGCGGAGGCCCACACCCCGTCGTAGTCCTCGGTCCGGGACGGCTTGTAGTCGAAGTGGCGGGGTCCCTCGTAGCGCGGTCCGCCGCTGAGGAAGCCGTTCTCCACGAGGTCGACGGTGAAGAAGGCCGAGAGCAGATCGCCGTGACCGAAGCAGAGATCCTGGTCGTACTTGATCGAGCGCTGGCCGTTGAGGTCGATGTGGAAGAGCTTGTCCGACCACAGCGCCTGGGCGATCCCCGAGGTGTAGTTGAGCCCAGCCATCTGCTCGTGCCCAACTTCGGGGTTGAGGCCGACGATGTCACCGTGCTCGAGCTGGGCAATGAAGCCAAGCGCGTGACCCACGGTCGGCAGCAGGATGTCACCACGCGGTTCGTTGGGCTTGGGCTCGATGGCGATACGCAGGTCGTATCCCTGGCTCTTGATGTAGCTCGCCACCGTGTCGATGCCCTCGCGGTAGCGATCGAGGGCCGCGCGCTGGTCCTTGACGCCGTCGTACTCTGCGCCCTCCCGACCGCCCCACATGACGAAGGTCTGGGCGCCCAGGTCGGCAGCGAGATCCACATTGCGCAGCACCTTGCGCAGGCCGTATCGGCGCACGTCGCGACGGTTGGAGGTGAAGGCACCATCCTTGAAGATCGGGTGGGTGAACGTGTTGGTCGTCACCATGGGCACGACCAGTCCGGTCGCGTCGAGGGCTGCGCGGAAGCGGGTCAGGATGTCGTCACGCTCGGCGGCGGTGGAGCCGAAGGGGACGAGGTCGTCGTCGTGGAAGGTGATCCCCCACGCGCCGAGCTCGGCCAGCTGGTGGACCGCGTGGACCGGGTCCAGGGGAGCGCGAGTGGCGTCGCCGAATTGGTCGCGGGCCTGCCAGCCAATGGTCCAGAGGCCGAACGAAAACTTGTCAGAGGGAGCTGGTCGGCGAGTCATGGGGGTCTCCTCTTCGGATTCGTTGACTCACTAAACATAATCAGCGTGGCCTGTATGGTCAATGCCGTGGACCACACGACCTCTGCCGTGCCTGCCGGTGCCGAGACACGACGACCGCTGCCCAGGGACCGTCGCCGGGGGGCGCTCACTCGCCCTGCCCGGCAGTCCTCGCTGCGCGAGCACAACCTGTCTTTGGCACTGCGCTATATCGTCGACTCCCCGGTGCCGACCACGCGCGCCCGAGTGGCCGACGGCACCGGCCTGACCAAGGCCACGGTGTCCGAACTCGTCGACTTGCTCGTATCGGCGCGCCTGGTGACCGAACTCGAGCCGGAAGCCGGCGAGCGGGTGGGACGTCCCGGGGTGCCGCTCATCCCCGCCGCCCGGACCTTTGTGGGTCTGGGGCTGGAAGTCCAGGTGGATCACATCGCGGTCCGTGCCGTCGACCTGCAGGGCACGACGATGTATGAGCGCGTCGTCCACGGTGACTACCGACGCAGCGACCCCGACCTCACCCTGCGTCAATTGGCCAAGCTCGTCGAGCCGGTCGTCGCGACGGCGCGTGCTCAGGGCGGGCGTGTGGCGGGCGCCTGTGTGTCGGTGCCGGGGCTGGCCAGGCTGGGTTCGGGGGTGGTGCGCTATGCGCCCAACCTCGGCTGGGAGGACATCGATGTCACGCACGTCCTGGGGAGTTCCAGCGCGCTGCGAGACGTGCTGATCGAGGTCGGGAACGACGCCGACCTCGGGGCTCTGGCCGAAGCCCGCACTCGCTCGCGGCTGGCTGGCCTCTCCCGGCTGGATCAGAACTTTCTCTTCATCGCCGGTGAGGTCGGTATCGGTGGGGCCATCGTGCTCGGTGGCGAACTGGCCTCGGGCATGCATGGCTGGAGTGGCGAGATCGGTCACGCCGTCGTCGACCCCAACGGGCCGCGGTGCAACTGCGGCGCGATGGGTTGCCTGGAGCAGTTCGCCGGCAAGGACGCCCTGTCTCGCGCCGCCGGCTTGTCCTTGGAAGCCTCGACCGAGACGCTGCGCGGGATGGCGCTGAAGGGCGACCTGCAAGCCATCGGCGCCATCACCACAGCCGCGACGGCACTGGGTCGCACGGCTTCCTCCGCCATGAGCCTCATCGACGTCGACCGCCTCATTCTCGGCGGCGCGTATGCCGTGCTGTGCGACCTGCTGCGCCCTGGGATCGAGGCCGAGCTGACCAGTCGGGTCATCTCTCGTCGCTGGCTGCCCCTGCATGTGGAGGGGGCTGTGAGCGGCGAGATGGCGAGCCTGACGGGAGCCGCCCTGCGGGTCATCGACCACATCGTCGCCGACCCCAGCGAGTGGGTCGGCGCGGGCGGCTGATCGGGCGCCTCCGGCGCCGAGCGCCTAGTCGCCCCCAATTCGGCCGAGACGTTGCCGAATCGTTACCTGAGCCCGGGTTGCCGTCTCTTGCTTCAGCCACCAGGCAGGAATATGTTCAGTCACACAACAAATGTCCCGGGATGAGCCACCCTGGGACGACCAACGCCGGCCCAGCCGTGCGAGGAAGGACACGTCCATGACCCGCAAGATCACCCCGGTCATCGCCGGCCTCGGTGCGATCGCACTCATCGCGTCAACCGCAGCCTGCAGCTCGACCCGGGACACCGCCACGCCGGGCGCGAGCTCGGGTGCGGCCGGAGGCCTCATCGGCATCGCCATGCCGACCAAGAGCCTCGAGCGCTGGAACAAGGACGGCGCTCACCTTGAGGAACTGCTCAAGAAGTCCGGCTATGAGACGACGCTGCAGTACGCCGACAACAAGGTCGACCAGCAGATCACCCAGATCCAGAACATGATCAACCAGAACCCCAAGGTCCTGGTCATCGCCTCGATCGACGGCACCGCGCTCGCCCCCGTCCTGGCCACCGCCAAGACCAAGGGCATCAAGGTCATCGCCTACGACCGTCTCATCAACGGGTCGGAGAACGTCGACTACTACGCCACCTTCGACAACTACAAGGTCGGCCAGCTGCAGGGTGAGTTCATCAAGACCAAGCTCGCCAACATGACCAAGCCGGTCAACCTGGAGCCCTTCGCCGGCTCGCCCGACGACAACAACGCCAAGTTCTTCTTCTCCGGCGCGTGGGATGTCCTCAACCCGCTGGTGAAGTCCGGCGACATTGTCGTTCCCTCCGGAAAGGCCCCCGCCTCGAACGAGGAGTGGACCAAGATCGGTATCCAGGGTTGGGGCTCCGACACCGCCCAGTCCGAGATGCAGAACCGCCTCAACTCCTTCTACACCGGCGGCAAGAAGGTCAACATCGTGCTGTCCCCGAACGACTCGCTGGCTCTGGGTATCGCCCAGGCTCTCGAGGGCGCCGGGTACAAGCCGGGCGACGGCTACCCCGTGCTGACCGGCCAGGACGCCGACAAGGCCAACGTGCTCAACATCGTTGCCGGCAAGCAGTCGATGACGGTCTGGAAGGACACCCGCGCGCTGGGTGACCAGGTCGCCAAGATGGTCGACCAGATCGTCAAGAACTCCAAGGTCGACGTCAACGACGAGAAGACCTACAACAACGGCAAGAAGGTCGTCCCGACCTACCTGCTGGCCCCCGTCGTCGTCACCAAGGACGAGATCAAGGCCAAGTTGATCGACTCCGGCTTCTACAAGGCAGCCGACCTCGGGATGTGATCTCCCTCGCGTGCGGAGGCCGGGGCGGTGACCCCGGCCCGGCCTCCGCGCCGCCTGTCCCCGTCGCACTGCGGCGGGTCCGCGACTACCGAAAGTCATGTGTCGGAAGGGATTCGTGCCGATGAGCGCCACCGGCGAACAGCAGATCATCCTGGAGATGCGGGACATCACCAAGACCTTCCCCGGCGTCAAGGCACTCTCGGGTGTCACGCTCAAGGTCCGCAAGGGTGAGGTCCACGCCATCTGCGGCGAGAACGGGGCCGGGAAGTCGACCCTCATGAAGGTGCTCTCGGGGGTTCACCCCCACGGCACCTACGACGGAGACATCTTCTTCGAGGGCCACCCGTGTCACTACAAGTCGATCCGTGACAGCGAACACGACGGAATCGTCATCATCCACCAGGAGCTCGCGCTCTCCCCGTACCTGTCGATCGCGGAGAACATCTTCCTCGGCAACGAACAGGCCACCCGCGGGGTCATCAACTGGTACAAGACCAACGCCGAGGCGAGCAAGCTGTTGACCCGGGTCGGCTTGAGCGAACTGCCCGACACCAAGATCGTCAACATCGGTGTCGGCAAGCAGCAACTCGTCGAGATCGCCAAGGCGCTCTCCAAGGACGTCAAGCTGCTCATCCTCGACGAGCCCACGGCTGCCCTGAACGACGAGGACAGCGCACACCTACTGGGCCTCATCCGCAGCCTGCGGGCCGAGGGCATCACCTGCATCATCATCAGCCACAAGCTCAACGAGATCGCGGCCATCGCCGACTCGACGACGATCATCCGCGACGGCATGACGATCGAAACCCTCGACATGCACGGTGCAGAGAAGATCACCGAGGAGCGGATCATCCGCGGGATGGTCGGCCGCAGCCTGGACAACCGCTTCCCCGACCACTCCCCGACCGTGGGCGACGAGGTCTTCCGCCTCGTGGACTGGACGGTCTATCACCCGCAGGACCCCTCGCGGGTCGTCGTCGACAAGGCCAACCTCACGGTGCGCCGCGGCGAGATCGTCGGCATCGCGGGCCTCATGGGCGCCGGCCGCACCGAACTTGCGATGAGTGTCTTCGGCCGGAGCTGGGGCACCAAGATCTCGGGTCAGGTCTTCGTCAAGGGCCAACAGGTCGACACATCGAGCGTCACCAACGCCATCAAGGCCGGCCTGGCCTATGCCTCCGAGGACCGCAAGCGGTTCGGTCTCAACCTCATCGACGACATCAAGCACAACAACACCTCGGCCGCACTGGGCAAGATCTCCAGTCGCGGCGTTGTCGACCAGGCCGAGGAATACCGCATCGCCGAGGAATACCGCCGCAAGCTCAACACCAAGACTCCCACGGTGGACGCGGTCGTCGGCAAGCTCTCCGGCGGCAACCAGCAAAAGGTCGTGTTGTCCAAGTGGATGTTCACCGACCCGGACGTCCTCATCCTCGATGAGCCGACCCGAGGCATCGACGTCGGCGCGAAGTACGAGATCTACACGCACATCAATGCCCTCGCCGATGCAGGCAAGGGGGTGCTGGTCATCTCGTCGGAGTTGCCCGAACTCATCGGCCTCTGCGACCGCATCTACGCCCTGTCCCAGGGCCGCATCACCGGTGAGGTGCCGCGCGCCGAAGCCACTCAGGAACATCTCATGCACTTCATGACCAAGGAGAAGGAGGTGGCGGGCCGATGACCCAGGTCACGCCCACAGGTCCCCAGGCACCCGACGCCGCCGACGCCGTTGCGGCGACCGGCAAGACCGACGGCACCCAAGCTGCCGCAGCCAAGAAGACCAACCTGCGCGAGTACGGCATCGTCGGTGCCCTCATCGCCATCGTCGTCCTCTTCCAACTCCTCACCGGCGGCAAGCTGCTCATGCCGGACAACGTGGCGAGCCTCTTCCAGCAAAACGCCTACGTCATGATCCTGGCCATCGGCATGGTCATGGTCATCATCGCCGGCCACATCGACCTCTCGGTCGGCTCCATCGTCGCGTTCATCGGTGGGGTGTTGGCGATCGCGATGATGAACTGGCATCTGCCGTGGATCGTGGCCGTCCTCGTCGGGGTGGCCCTTGGTTTGGTCATCGGAGCCTGGCAGGGCTTCTGGGTTGCCTATGTCGGGGTGCCCGCCTTCATCGTCACCCTCGCGGGCATGCTCATCTTCCGTGGCCTCGCGATCCTCATCGTCGGTGAGACGATCGCCGGACTCCCGGAGGGCTTCGTCGGGATCTCCAATGCCGGCCTGCTCGGCACGCTGGGCTTCGCGGGCGCCGCCGACGTGCTCACCCTCGTCATCGGTATCGCCGGGATCGCCGCGTTCGTGTTCAGCCAACTGCGGACCCGCGCGACGATGCGTTCGCACAACCTCAAGGTCGAACCGGGGTCGATGTTCCTCACCAAGCTGGTCGGCGTCTCGCTGCTGCTGGCGGTGTTCACGTGGATCCTGTCGCAGAGTGCCATCGGCACCCCGTATGTCCTCATCCTCGTCGCCGTGCTCATCTTCGCCTACGGGTTCCTCATGGGGCGCACGGTCTTCGGTCGGCATGTTTACGCGATCGGTGGCAATGTGCACGCGGCGGTCCTCTCCGGTGTCAACGTCAAGACGATGAACTTCCGGATCTTCATCAACATGGGTTTGCTGGCCTCGCTCGCTGCGGTGGTCACCACGTCCCGGGCGGGCGCTGCCCTGGCGGCAGCGGGCAACAACTACGAGCTCGACGCCATCGCCGCCTGCTTCATCGGTGGCACGGCCGTCACCGGTGGTGTCGGCAAGGTGTCCGGCGTCATCGTCGGTGCGCTCATCATGGGCGTGCTCAACATGGGCCTGTCGATCATCGGCACCAACCCCGCCCTGCAGAACGTCATCAAGGGCCTGGTCTTGCTGATCGCGGTGGCCTTCGACCTGATCAACAAGCGTCGCGCTGCCGGGGCCTGAGCCTCGGAGCGGTGACGGAGGGGGCCGCTAGGTTTCCCTCATGAGTTCGATCGATCGGCCGCGACCGGCAGCGCAGCTTCCTGCGCTGCCGGTCGCGGCCGTCGTCGTCGACAGCGGACTGGCCCACTTGGACCGGGAATTCGAGTATGCCGTCCCGGCCGACCTTTCCGAGTCGGCCCAGCCTGGGGTGCGGGTGCGGGTCCGGTTCGCCGGACGCGATGTCGACGGATTCGTCGTCGCGCGTCGCGCCGACGCCGAGCACGAGGGCCGCCTCGCGCCGCTGCGACGGGTCGTCAGCCCCGAGCCGGTGCTCACCCCGGAACAGATCGCCCTGTGCCGCGCGGTCGCGCACAGGTATGCCGGTGTGCTCGGTGACCTGCTGCGGCTCGCGATCCCGCCGCGCCACGCGGCCGCCGAACGCGCGCTGGACGCTCACCCGGTGCCGGCACTGGATCCGCCTCCAGCCCCGGACCCCGGGCCGTGGACGGCATACCCAGCGGGACCGGCCTTTCTACGCCGGATCGCGGCGGGCGAGGCGCCGGCAGCGTCCTGGCTGGCCTTGCCCGGTCAACCCGTCGAGGCCGACTGGCCGCACGCCCTGGCCGTGGCCGCAGGCACGGCCGCCGCAGCGGGTCGAGGCGTGCTCCTGGTCGTCCCGGACCAGCGCGACCTGATCCGCGTCGAGGCGCAGCTGATCGGTCTGCTCGGCGCTGGTTGCGTCGTGCGGCTCACCGCCGAGCAGGGGCCGCAGGCCCGCTACACCGCGTGGCTGAAGGCTCTCCGCGGGCACGTCCGGGTGGTCGTGGGCACCCGGGCCGCCGCGTTCGCGCCGGTGCAGCGACTCGGCTTGGTGGCCTGGTGGGACGACGGCGATGACCTGCACCAGGAGCCGCGTGCGCCCTACCCGCACGTGCGTGAGGTGCTGGCGCTGCGAGCCCAGTTGGCGGGGGCCGCGCTGCTCAGCGCGGGATTCACGCGCAGCGTGCCCATCCAGCAGCGGGTCGAATCGGGCGAGTATGCCTCGGTAACCGGGGCCCCAGCGACGGTCCGCGCCGCGGCACCGCGGGTGATCATCGCGGGTGAAGGCAGCGACCCCGAGCGCGACGGCCCAGCGGCCCGGGCGCACCTGCCTTCGGCGGCCTGGCGCGCGGCAAAGAGTGCGCTGGCCGACGGGCCGGTGCTCGTCCAGGTCCCGCGCCGGGGTTACCTCCCAGCGCTGTCCTGTCAGGTATGCCGTGCGCCGGCTGGTTGCCCGCGCTGCCACGGTCCGATGGCCATTCCGGCACCCGGACAGTCCGGCCGATGTCGGTGGTGTGCCGGCGATTTCGGCCCCCAGGGGTTCGTCTGCCCGCATTGCGAGGGCACCACCTTGCGGTCCGCGACGGTGGGTGCCCGCCGGACCGCCGAGGAGCTCGGGCGAGCCTTCCCAGGAGTGCCCTTGGTGACTTCCGGCTCCGGCGAGGTCACAGCGGCGGTGCCGTCGCGCCCAGCCCTCGTCGTGGCGACCCCGGGGGCTGAGCCCATCGCGGAGGGCGGCTACCGCGCGGCGCTGCTGCTGGACGCCTGGGCGTTGCTCGAACGTGCCGACCTCGACGCCGGCATCGAGGCACTGCGTCGGTGGTGTGCCGCGGCCGCACTGGTGCGGCCCGCCGACGCCGGAGGGGTGGTCGTCGTGGCGGGGGTGCCCGCCGGGCAAAGCGCCCCGCCCGTCGAGGCGCTGGTGCGGTGGGATCCCGCCTGGCTGGCCGCCCGGGAACTGTCCGAGCGGATCGATCTGCGCCTTCCCCCGGCCAGCGCGGTCGCCCGATTGGCCGGGTCTCGACGCGCCGTCCTCGCCGCCGCCGACGAGGTCGCGGCGGCGGTCGCCGTGGAGCGGCTCGGCCCGCTCCCGATCCCGGCGACCCGGCATACCGGGAGCGGTGCTGGCGATCCGGCCGCGGTGGCGCAGGTGCAGGTCGTCGTCCGCACCCCGCTGATCCACGCGCCGGCGTTGGCTCAGGCCCTCACGGCCGTGCGTGCGGTGCGCAGCGCGCGCAAGGACCCCGAACCGCTGACCATTCGGGTGGACTGGCTGGGCGACCAGTGATCGCGCAGCTCGGGGGCCACAACGGGTGACGCCCTAGACTTGGCGACTCATCCCACGTCCCTTGTTTCCCTGCCCCTGAGGTCTGCCCGTGTCGGTCAAGGACATCCGCCTGTTCGGTGATCCCATCCTGCGCACCCCTGCCGCCGAAGTCGTCGACTTCGACAAGGAGCTGCGCCAACTCGTCGCCGACCTCACCGACACCATGCTCGCTGCACCCGGTGCGGGTTTGGCTGCGCCGCAGATCGGCGTCGGGCTGAGGGTGTTCACCTATTTCGTCGATGGCGTCCTGGGCCACCTCGTCAATCCGGTGCTCGACCTCTCCGAAGAGCGCCAGGACGGGCCCGAGGGGTGCCTGTCGTTCCCGGGGCTCTCATTCGACACCCCCCGCTCGCTGCGGGTCGTCGCCCGGGGATCCAATGAGCACGGTGAGCCAATCGTGGTGGAGGGCAGCGAGTTCCTGGCCCGGGCAGTCCAGCACGAGACCGACCACCTCGACGGCATCCTGTTCATCGACCGTCTCGACAGCGACGCGCGAAAGGCCGCCATGAAGCTCATCCGCGAGTCGGAGTGGGCGGGCGCCGAGCGCCCTGTCATCCGCACCAGTCCACATGCCACCTTCGGGCGGGGGCTGTAGCCATGCGGCTGGTCTTCGCCGGCACCCCCGCGGTCGCCATCCCGAGCCTCGAGGCGCTCATCGCGTCCCGTCACGAGGTGGTCGCCGTCGTCACTCGACCAGACGCCCCGGCCGGCCGCGGTCGGTCCATGCTCCCCTCACCGGTCCGAGTGCGGGCAGAGCAGCACGGCATACCCGTGCTGACGCCGCGCTCCCCGCGGGAGCCGGAGTTTCTGCAGACCCTGCGCGACCTGGCTCCCGACTGCTGCCCGGTCGTGGCCTACGGTGCGCTCGTGCCGCAGGCCGCGCTCGACATCCCGCGGTACGGCTGGGTCAACCTGCACTTCTCGTTGTTGCCGGCCTGGCGGGGAGCTGCCCCGGTGCAGCATGCGGTCATGGCCGGCGATGACGTGACCGGCGCCAGCACCTTCCTGCTGGAAGCCGGCCTGGACACCGGTCCGGTCTACGGCGTGATGACCGAAGCTGTCCGCGCGAGTGACACCAGCGGTGACCTCTTGGAGCGGCTCGCCGTCGGTGGTGCGGGACTGTTGGTGGCCACCCTCGATGGCATCGAGGACGGCACCCTGGAGGCCAAACCCCAACCGACTGAAGGCATCTCGCTGGCCCCCAAGATCCAGGTCGAGGATGCTCGCATCGTGTGGACCCGTCCCGCGGTAGCCATCGAGCGACTGATCCGCGGCTGCACGCCCGCCCCGCGCGCCTGGTCGACGTTCCGCGGCGAGCGGGTCACCCTCGGCCCGGTCAGTGTGGTCGAGGAGCCGCTGCCCGGCGGGTTGACCGCGCCGACCACCCCCGGTGAGCTCCTGGTCACCAAGAGCGCTGTGTATGCCGCGACGGTCACCTCCCCGGTCAAACTCGGCCTGGTCCGTGCCCACGGCAAGAAGGAGATGGCGGCTGCCGACTGGGCCCGCGGCGTGCGGATCGAGCCGGGGGAGCGGCTCGGCGAGAATGACTGACCGGCCCCGGCGTGATGTGCCGTCCAGGGGTGGGTCAGGCCGTGGGTCAGGGCGCGGGACAGGGCGCGGGACAGGGCACGGTGACCACCGGCCGCGGTCGCTGCAGCGGCCCTCCGAGCGTGGGCGCACCGCCGACCCGGCGCGGTTGACGGCATACAGCGTGCTGCGGGCCGTCGCCGACGGGGCGTACGCCAATCTCGAACTCCCACAGCGACTTCGGGCGCAGCGCCTTACCGGCCGTGACGCGGCTTTCGCCACCGAGCTGGCCTATGGCGCGTTGCGGTTGCAGGGCCGTTACGACCCCATGGTGGCCATGGCCGCCGGACGCGCCCTCGACGCCATCGATGCCAACGTGCTCGACACCCTGCGGGTGGGCGCCCACCAGATCCTCGGGATGCGAGTGCCTGCTCACGCCGCCGTCGCCGAGACCGTCGCTCTGGCGCGACAGGTCAACGGGGCCGGCGCCGCAGGCTTCGTCAACGCGGTGCTGCGGCGGATCTCCGAGCGCACCCTGGGGGAGTGGCTCGCGGCGGTGACCGAGCCTCTTCCCGAGCCTGGGGACCGCCTGTCGGTCGAGCACTCGCACCCGGTGTGGATCGTCAAAGCGCTGCGGGCGGCCCTGCTCGGCCATGGCACAGCCAGCGCAGCGACGGTCGATGCCCAGCTCGAGCACCTGTTGCAGGCCGACAACGCGGCGGCACTGGTCTCGTTGGTGGCCCGTCCGGGACTCGCGGCGGTGGGCGAGTTGATCAGCGCCGGTGCCGACGCCGGACGCTGGTCCCCGACTGCGGCGACCTGGCCGGGAGGTGACCCGGGCGGCATACCGGCCGTGCGGGAGGGCCGGGCCGCCGTCCAGGACGAAGGGTCGCAACTGGTCGCCCTTGCCCTCGCAGCGGTGCCGGTGACCCCCGCCGCGCCGATGACCGGCGCGTTGACCGAGCGGTGGCTGGACCTGTGTGCGGGACCGGGGGGCAAGGCAGGGCTGCTGGGTGCGCTGGCCATCCAGCGTGGTGCGCAGTGTGTCGCCAACGAGGTGAGCGAGCACCGCGCCGACCTGGTGCGCTCCACCCTGCGGCCGGTCGTTGCGGCCGGAGCCTCGGGCCAGGTCACGGTGCGAGTCGGTGACGGTCGAGCCGTCGGGTCGGACGAGCCGGACGGCTACGACCGGGTCTTGGTCGATGCGCCCTGCACGGGGCTTGGAGCGTTGCGTCGCCGCCCGGAGGCGCGGTGGCGCAAGCAGCCCGCCGATGTGACGCAACTGGCCGTGCTGCAACGCCAATTGCTCGCGTCTGCGCTCGATGCGACCCGCCCTGGAGGAGTGGTGGCCTATGTGACCTGCAGCCCCCACCTGGTCGAGACCCGGTTCGCGGTCGCCGATGTCGTGAAGAAACGCGACGACGTGGCGGCGCTCGACGCGCGCGAGTTCGTCATCGACGCTGCCGGTGACCGGTTGCCTGACCTGGGCGATGGGCCGGCCGCCCAGCTCTGGCCCCACCTGCATGGCACCGACGCGATGTTCCTCGCGCTGCTGCGCAAGCTCTGAGGCATGGTCGCGGTCGGCCAGCGAGGTGTGGCGTGGCCACCCGCGGCCGCGTCGTGTGCCGGTGAGGGTCCGGCCGTGCGCCGAGCCGTCCCATAGGGTGTCGGTCGTGCAGATCTCGCCGAGCATCTTGTCCGCCGATTTCGCCAACTTGCAGCGTGAGCTCGATGCCGTGGCCAATGCCGACTGGGCGCACGTCGACGTCATGGACAACCACTTCGTCCCCAACCTCACCCTCGGGCTGCCGGTCGTCGAAGCCCTGTTGCGGGTCAGCCCGATCCCCATCGACTGCCATCTCATGATCGCCGACCCGGACCGGTGGGCACCGGCATACGCCGAGGCGGGTGCGGGGTCGGTGACCTTCCACGTCGAAGCGGCCGCCGACCCGAAGCGGCTGGCGCGGCAGCTGCGGGCGGCCGGGGCGCGGTCCGGCATGGCGCTCAAACCGGCGACCCCCTGGGCTCCCTACGCGGAGTTGTTGCCCGACTTGGACATGGTCCTGGTCATGACCGTCGAACCCGGTTTCGGTGGCCAGTCGTTCCTGGCCGATCAACTCCCCAAGGTGGCTCAGGTCCGTGAGTCCGTGCGGCGTCAGGGCGGGCAGATCTGGGTGCAGGTCGACGGTGGGGTGAGCGCGTCGACCATCGAGGCCTGTGCCGAGGCCGGCGCCGATGTGTTCGTCGCGGGTTCGGCGGTATATGGCGCCGCGAGTGCGGCTGACGCCGTGGACCAGCTGCGCGCGTTGGCGGCACGCCACCGGCACTGAGCTCTCAGGGCCGCCGTCAGGAACGCGGTGAGGCTCCCGGATGTCCTGGTCACCAAGCTCGCCAGCGATGCTGCGGCTCTCGGAGGCGGTCGGCCGCGAGTCGACGCGCACGGCATACCGTTTCGGCACTGGCATAATCGGACCCACGTGCTCCGGGGTCGGTGTAACTCCGAACCGGCGGTGACAGTCCGCGACCCGACCGCAGCCAGCGGCCGGTTGACCTGGTGGGATTCCAGGGCCGACGGTGAAAGTCCGGATGGTAGGCAGCGCGTCTCGAGGCGGTCGACGCCGGTATGCCGTGCCCGCGGTTCGCGGGCGCGGGTCTGACGTCGTGGCGTGTCGAGGGTGTCCCCGGAGTTCGTCCCAGTCGGATTCGAACTCAAGGACGAACACCACTCATGAACAACGGCAACATCTTCCAGCAGCTCATCGCTGCGACCTTCCCCATCGCCGGTTACGAGATGCACTGGCTCGAACTCATCGGCATCCTCATCGGCGCGGCATCGGCCTACCTGGGCATGAAGCGCTGGGTCTGGGCCTGGCCGGTCGGCATCATCGCCAACGTCATGCTCTTCTTCGTCTACCTCGGCGCTCTCTTCGGTGCCGACCAGCGGATCCCGCTGTTCGGGCAGGCTGGTCGGCAGGTCTTCTTCATTGTCACCAGCCTCTACGGCTGGTGGCGTTGGAACCAGTCGCGTCGCGCTCGCGGTGTCGACTCCTCAGCCCCGGCGATCACCCCGCGCTGGGCGACCTCCCGCGAACGGCTCGTGATCGTCGGTGGGTGGATCGTCGGCACGCTGGTCGTCCACCAGGCGTTTGTCGCGCTCTGGAACCTGGCGCCCAACCCGTACTGGACGCCGCAGTGGTGGTTCTACTGGTGTGACGCCTGGATCTTCGTCGGCTCGGTTATCGCGACCTACGCCATGGCCCGGGGATGGAACGAGTTCTGGCTGTGCTGGATCGCCGTCGACCTCATCGGGGTGCCACTCGGGTTTGCGACCGGATACGTGCCGACCGCGGTCCTCTACATCGGCTACGGCATCTTCGTGATGTATGGCTTCACCCAATGGGTCAAGGCCACCCGGCTCGAGCGCGCTGAGACCCCGGAGGCGGTCGCGGCTCGCTGAGCTGGTCGCCGCCCGGCCGACACCCCCGGGCTGAGCCGGATGCCGTCCGTGCACCGTCCGCGCGCTGGAAGGTGCGCGGACGGCATACCGGCGCTCGGTAGGCTGTCACTCCGTGAAGACCTTCGAACAGCTCTACGCCGAACTGGCCGAGAAGGCCGTCTCGCGTCCTGCTGGGTCGGGCACCGTCGCCGCGCTCGATGCCGGCGTTCATGCCATCGGCAAGAAGATCGTCGAGGAGGCCGCCGAGGTTTGGATGGCGGCCGAATACGAGTCCGATGAGCGCGCTGCCGAAGAAGTCAGCCAGTTGCTCTACCACCTGCAGGTGCTCATGGTCGCCAAGGGTCTGACCCTCGACGACGTCTATGCCCACCTGTGATGCTCTGACCTGCCTGAGGAAGTCCCATGCTGCGTATCGCCGTGCCCAACAAAGGGTCGCTGTCCGAGTCGGCGGCCGAGATGCTGCGTGAGGCCGGCTACTCGATCCGCCGTGACCCCAAGGAACTCGTCGTCGCCGACCCGGCCAACGACGTCGAGCTGTTCTATCTGCGACCCCGCGACATCGCGATCTACGTCGGCTCGGGCACAGTCGACGCGGGCATCACCGGCCGGGACCTGCTGCTGGACTCGGGCAGCGATGCCGTCGAGGTCATGGCGCTGGGTTTCGGCCGATCTACCTTCCGGTATGCCGCGCGCGCCGGTGAGCTGCACGAGGTCCGTGACATCGCCGGCAAGCGGGTGGCCACCAGCTACCCCGGTCTCGTGCGATCGCACCTGGCGGCGGCCGGAGTCGAGGCCACCGTCGTGCGCCTGGACGGGGCGGTGGAGACGGCGATCACCCTGGGTGTGGCCGATGTCATCGCCGATGTCGTCGAGACCGGGGCCACGCTGCGCAGCCAGGGCCTGGCGGTCTTCGGCGAACCCATTCTGTCCTCCGAGGCGGTCCTCATCCGCCGGGCCGAGGTGGCCGAGGTGGCCGAGGACAACGGGGTCGGTGTGCTGCGCCGTCGGCTGCTCGGCGTCGTCACCGCGCGCACGTACGTGATCATGGATTACGACGTGCCGGCCACGCTCATCGACCAGGCGTGCGCGGTGACACCGGGGCTGGAGTCGCCGACCGTGTCGCCGCTCAAGGACCCCGCGTGGGTCGCTGTGCGCGCCATGGTGCCGCGGTCGAGCACCAACCGGGTCATGGATGAGCTCTACGACCTGGGCGCCCGCGGGATCCTCGTCACCGACATCGCGGCCTGTCGGCTGTAACGTCGCAGCTAAGCACGTCAAGGAGAGTCACGTGAGCACCCCGACCGAAGCGAATCCCTTCGAGGTCTTCCGCCCTCGGCGGGGCCGCTACGTCGCCATCGGGCTCATGGTGGCAGTGATCACGATCTTCACCTTCATCGGCTTCTTCATCGAGGCGACCAAGACTCACGATTTCAAGCCGATCGACCGGGTGTTCTTCGCCTCGATCGGGTGGGTGCTCGCCGTGCTGTTCTGGCGCTACGCCACCATCAAGGCAATCCCGGACCGTAACGGCCTGATCGTGCGCAACCTCTTCACCACGCGCACGGTGACCTGGCCGCAGGTCGTGGCGATCACCTTCGAGCACGGCATGCCGTGGCCGAGCATGGAGCTCAGCGACACCGAGAGCCTGGCCGTCATGGCGATCCAGCGCTCGGACGGCAAGCGGTCGCTCGCCCAGTGCTCACGCCTGGTCGCGCTCGCCCAAGGCTTGGGCGAGGCACCCGAACCGCAGCGCTGAGACGGCCGGTCAGCCTCCCGACAGCAGCCGCGCGGCGAAGTAGCCGCCGGCTGCGGCCAGGACCCCGGCTGCGGCGGTCACGCCGAGGTTGACGACGGCTGCGGTATGCCGTCCGGCTCGCCACAGGCTCACCGTGTCGATCGCGAGCGTCGACAGCGTCGACAGTCCGCCACAGAACGCAGCCGTGGCCAGCAGCCGACCCGTCGTGCCCGCTGCCGTGAGTGCTGCGGCGACCCCGGCGATGAGCGAGGCGATGGTGTTTGCGGCCAGCACGCCACTGGGGAAGGGGTGCTTCTCGTCCCCACCGGATGGCCACCGTCGCTGGTGCGTCGTTGCTCGAGCAGCCCCACGCGCACCCGCTCCCGCCGTGACCAGGGCATAGCGGAGCAAGGCTCCGAGGGCACCGACCAGGGGTGCCACGGCATACGCCCATGGGGAGATCACTGTGGTCGGCTCCGACGGCCCAGAGCGAGGCCGACCGAGCCGGCCGCGACCCCGAGGGCCAGACCGGCGACCAGTCCGCCCACGGCATACGACGTGGGGCTGCCGTCGACGAAGGCGAGGCTGAGCGCCGAGAAGGTCGTGTAAGCCCCGAGGACTCCCGTGCCGGCAAAGGCCCGCCACCGAGCGTGTCCGGGAGCATCGAGGGGGAGTCCGGCCAGGAACCCGAGCAGGAGCGCCCCGGTGACATTGGCGACGAACACGCCGGCGTCCCACGTGCCGAAGGGGGCACCGATCACGCCGTCGACGCCCAACCGGGCGGCGGTGCCCATCGCGCCACCGAGAGCCACCTCGCGCCAGTAGGGCAACTCGAGTCGCCGCTCGGCTGTGCGAATCGGGGCCACCGGTCAGCCGTTCTGGGCGTAGGCGATGGCCAGCAGCTCGCCGAGCGTGTCGGCGATCGACTGCGGATCGGTGTCGGCCGGAAGGTGCACCCAGTGTGTGGCCTGGGCGAAGTCCTTGGCCAGTTGCAGCCGGGCATCGTCGGGAACCGTTGTGCGGTAACGGAATCCGACTCGCAATGCGCCGCGTGGCCCTGGCGCGACCGCAGCGAACTGCGTCTTGCGGACGATGGGAATGTAGGTCGAGCGGCCCTGCGCCTCGACGTCGTCGCCGAGCGCCAGTGCGACTCTGACCACGGAATCGTGCAGCGCGCGCAGCTGAGGTGAGCGGCCGGCATACAGGCGGTCGGTGTAGCCGTCGGCACTCGGGCGGACCCATCCGGCAGCCTCGGCAGCCGCGAAACCCACCGCCCACTGGCTGTTCTGCGGCAGTCCATGCACGGCTTTGAGCCAGCGGCGGACGGCGAGTTGGTCGAGTGGGTCTGGCCCCTCGCGCCGGACCAGGTCCACCCACTCCTCCAGCGAGCGCCCGGTGCGCTCGCGCATCGAGGCGGCCAGTGCCGCGCTCATGTCCGCAGGTTCCATGCGGCCCAGGCTAGTTGGCGGCAGTGGGCGCGGTGTCGATGACGAGGTCGGCGCGCTCACGGGTGCGGTCGGCGGCAAACAAGGCCCGCTCTTGGGCCATCCAGCGCTCCCAGTGCGGGGCATATGCCACACCGTCGCGCGCGATCCCTCGCTCCCAGCGGACTGATGCCGGCGCCTCGACCCACACCCGCACCGAGGTGTAGTCACCGGCCGGCCGGACACTGGACCCACACCCCTCCAGGACGAGTCTCGGCGCGTCCGGCACCGGCACGGTCTCGGCCCACCGGCCGTGGTGCCAGTCCCACCGCCGGTATGCCGCCTGCTCGCCTCTCGCGAGCGGCTCGAGCACCTGGGTGGTCACCAGGTCCACGGCGACGGCCAGGCCGTCCCACCCGGGGAAGAGGTCGTCCATATGGACGATCGGTGCGCGTAGGCGCCGGGCCACAGCTGCGGCAAGTGAGGTCTTCCCTGAGCCGCTCGGCCCGTCGATCGCGATGACCGTCCTGCTGCCGGGGCGATTCTCGGCGCCATCGACCAGGGCGAGCACCGCGGCGACATCCCCAGGGTCGGCGCCACCAGCCGGTCGGTAGGTCACGAGGCGACACCCTAGCCGCGCAAGCGACACGCGCTGCGCCGCCCGATCGGCCAGGGTGGGGCGGAACCCTCGAGGAGTCGGGCCGGGCGATCACTACAGTGAGGGCCATGTCGGTCGCTACCCGGGTCATCGCCTGCCTCGACGTGGACGCCGGTCGCGTCGTCAAGGGGGTCAACTTCCAGAACCTGCGCGATGCCGGCGATCCGGTCGAGTTGGCCAAGACCTACGACGGACAGGGGGTCGACGAGCTCACCTTCCTCGACGTCACCGCCAGCAGCGGCGATCGTGAGACGACCTTCGACGTGGTACGCCGCACGGCGGAGCAGGTGTTCATCCCGCTGACGGTCGGCGGCGGGGTGCGTGCAGTGGCGGATGTCGACCGGCTGCTCCGAGCCGGCGCCGACAAGGTCGGCGTCAATACCGCGGCCATCGCCAGGCCCGAGGTGATTGGTGAGATCGCCGACCGCTTCGGTTCGCAGGTGCTGGTGCTCTCCGCCGATGTGCGCCGCCGGCGCAACGATGCCGGTGCCCCGACGGACGACTTCGTCATGACGACGCACGGCGGCCGCACGCCGGTCGACCTCGACGCGGTCGAGTGGTGCGCCCGGGCGCAGGAACTCGGTGCGGGCGAGATCCTGCTCAACTCGATGGACGCCGACGGCACCAAGGACGGTTTCGACCTGCCCCTCATCCGTGCCGTCCGGGCCGCAGTGACGATCCCCGTCATCGCCAGTGGGGGAGCCGGTCGGGTCGAACACTTCGCCCCGGCCGTGCACGCCGGCGCGGACGCCGTGCTCGCCGCCAGTGTCTTCCACTTCGGTGAGCTCACCGTGGCTCAGGTCAAGGACGCCATGCGCGCCGACGGGATCGCGGTCCGATGAGCGACCGGATCCTCTCCCTCTGGGAGGAGAAGCTCGCTGCCGACCCCGGCCACTCCCGGTGGTACGTCGAGCGGTTCCGCGCCCTGCTGGCCGAGGGCAGCGACATTGTCGGCGAGGCTCGCACCGTCGATGCCATGGTCGCGCGCGGCTCGCGCATCCTCGATGCCGGCTGCGGTTTCGGGCGCGTCGGCGGTCACCTCGCGTCGGTCGGCCACACCGTCGTCGGGGTCGATGTCGACCCGACCCTCATCGACGCGGCTCGTGCCGACCACCCCGATGTCACCTGGCTGGTCGGGGACCTCGCCCGGCTGGACCTGGCCGGGCACGGCATACCGGAGCCGTTCGATGCCATCGTCTGCGCCGGCAACGTGCTGCCCTTCGCCGCGCCGGCCACGCGCCAGGACGTGCTGCGCGGCTTCGCCCGACACCTGCGTCCCGGCGGCCGGGCGATCGTCGGGTTCGGCACCGACCGCGGGTATGCCGTGTCCGAGTTCCGCGCGCATGTCACCGGCGCCGGACTGCAAGCCGAGTTGCTCCTTGCGACGTGGGACTTGGTGCCGTGGACGGACGACTCCGACTTCATCGTCGCCATCCTGCGCCGAGCCGAGGTGGCGTCGGGCTGAGCCGTCCTGGTGGACAATGACGGTATGGCTGTCTCGCTCGGTATGCCGCAGGGTCCCGCCCCCGTTGTCGCCCCCCGCCGTCCCTCCCGCAAGATCAAGGTCGGCAAGGTCGAGGTCGGCGGCGACGCGCCGATCTCGGTGCAGTCGATGTGCACCACCCCGACCGTCGACGTCAACGCAACCCTGCAGCAGATCGCCGAGTTGACCGCGGCCGGCTGCGACATCGTCCGGGTCGCGTGCCCGAGCCAGGACGACGCCGACGCGCTGTCCGACATCGCACGCAAGTCGCAGATCCCAGTCATCGCCGACATTCATTTCCAGCCGAAATACGTCTTCGCGGCGATCGACGCCGGGTGCGCGGCAGTGCGGGTCAACCCCGGCAACATCCGCGCGTTCGACGACCAGGTCAAGCAGATCGCGGCCGCAGCCAGCGACGCAGGCGTCTCGATCCGGATCGGGGTCAACGCCGGATCGCTCGACAAGCGATTGTTGGAGAAGTACGGCAAGCCCACGGCCGAGGCTCTCGTGGAGTCGGCGGTCTGGGAGGCGAGCCTGTTCGAGGAGCATGACTTCCACGACTTCAAGATCTCGGTCAAGCACCACGACCCGGTCGTCATGATCCGCGCCTACGAGATGCTCGCGGCGCGCGGCGACTGGCCGTTGCACCTCGGAGTCACCGAGGCCGGGCCGGCGTTCCAGGGCACGATCAAGTCGGCCACCGCCTTCGGCGCGTTGCTCTCGCGCGGCATCGGCGACACCATCCGGGTCTCGCTCTCGGCTCCACCGGTCGAAGAGGTCAAGGTCGGCAATCAGATCCTCCAGTCACTCAATCTCAAGCCGCGCAAGTTGGAGATCGTCTCCTGTCCTTCGTGCGGGCGGGCGCAGGTCGACGTGTACACGCTGGCCGAGCAGGTCACGGCGGGCCTTGAGGGGCTCACCGTGCCGCTGCGTGTGGCGGTCATGGGGTGCGTCGTCAACGGCCCCGGGGAGGCTCGCGAGGCCGATCTCGGGGTGGCCTCCGGCAATGGCAAAGGCCAGATCTTCGTCAAGGGCGAGGTCGTCAAGACCGTGCCCGAAGCACTCATTGTCGAGACCCTCATCGAAGAAGCCATGCGGTTGGCTGACGAGATGGGCCAGCCCATCGACGAAGAGACCGGCGGACCGGTCGTCACCGTCGGATGAGCGCCGCACCCACTGTGAGGCGGCGTCCAGGCGGCGCGTGACTGGTCCGGCACGGCAGGGCATGACACGGCATACCTGCTGTGAGCGGCGAACTTCTGGCACCCTGTAGCCGTGCTGCGCACTCAAAGCCCGGTGCGCGCCCTTACGGCCACCGACCGTGACGAGGCGCTCGCCCTGTGCGCGCGCAATCCCACCGCCAATGTCTTCGTCGCAGCGCGGATCGAAGAGGGCGCGCTGCTGTCGATGCCCGGTGCCCTGCTGGGGTTCGACACCGGATCAGGGCTGCGGTCCATGGCCTGGGCGTCGGCCAATCTCGTGCCTGTCGAGTGCGATGACGAGGCGCTGGATGCCTTCTCCTATCGACTGCGGCGCTGGCGTCGGCAGTGCGCGTCGATCTTCGGACCCTCCCATCAGGTGCTCGGCTTGTGGGAGCGCTTGGGTCCGAGTTGGGGCCGTCCCCGCGCGATTCGGCATCCCCAGCCACTCATGTCCACGACGGTCCGCCCGCAGCATTGGGGCATCCAGCCCGACCCGCGGGTCCGGCTCGCCCGCATGGACGAGGTGGACGACGTGCTGCCCGCTGCTGCCGCGATGTTCACCGACGAGATCGGCTATCCACCGTATGTCGGATCCACCGCCTCTTACCGACAGGTGATCGCCGGGCTGGTGCGCGCCGGACATACCTACATCTGGTCCGACCGGGGGCGCGTGATGTTCAAGGCCGACATCGGGTCGGTCGGCGTCGGGGCAGCCCAAGTGCAGGGTGTCTGGCTGGCATCGGCGCTGCGTGGTCAAGGGCTGGCCGAGCCGCTCATGGCGGCGGTCACCGACGCGGTGTTGACGACGATTGCCCCCGAAGCCTCGCTCTATGTCAACGATTTCAACGTCCCGGCCCGGGCCACCTATCGCGCCTTGGGTTACGCCGAGGTCGGCACCTTCTCCACCGTCCTGCTCTGACTGCGCTTCACCTGCCGGGAAGACCCGCTTCGCTGAACTGCCGCGTTGTCTGACCGGCTCCAATTCAGCCGGATTACCCTTGCGCTCGTACACCTGTCGTAGTACACTCGTGCTATGACGATCACCTCGTTGGACTCGCAGCCAGGCGGCGGTATGCCGTCCGGTGCGGTGTCGCGGGGTGGGTCGCCTTCGCGCGGGTCGGTGGTGGGGGTGCCGACGGGGGTGGTGCATGCGCTGGTGGACCAGGTGCAGGCCCGGTTGGCTGACCCGGCTGCTGCTGGGGTGGTTGTGGGTGCTGCGGATGTTGGTGAGGTGGAGCGGATCGCCCGCCGGGTGGAGGCACTGCGGTTGGCGTTGGTGGCTCGGGCTGACCGGCAGCAGGTGCATCGCCGGACCGGGCATTCCTCGACCTCAGCGTGGGTGGCGTCAGCGACCCGGAGTGGTGAGGGCTGATGCGGCGCGGAAGGTGCAGTTGGCCACCGCTCTGGATGGTGAGGGGTTGGCGGTGACCCGGGCGGCGTTCGATGCCGGTGACGTGTCTTCACGGTGTGTGGGGATTATCGCCGCGGCGATGGACAAGCTCCCTGAGACGTTGACTGATGTGGAGCGGGTCAAGGTCGAAACCTCCCTGGTCCAGAAGGCGCAGCAGTTGAACCCGGGCCGGTTCTATCGGGCGGCGAAGTTCGCCCTCGCTGACGCTGAACGGTCTGCCGCTGAGGTGGCTGAGCATGTCGAAGCGCAGTTGGTGGATCAGGAGTGTCGGGCGTATCGGTTGGCGACGGTCACCATGCAGGACCTGGGGGATGGGACCACGCGACTGCAGGCGTTGTTGCCGACGTTCACTGCGCGGATGCTGGGGAAGGTGTTGCAGTCGATGACCGCACCCCGGCGTGATCACCTCCGCCAAGCCGCCGAAGCAGCATTAGCCGACGGTCAGACTGCTGCTGGTGACCTGAGTGACGGGTCGGTCGCTGCCGACCTGCACGCCTCCACCCGGCAGGCCCTGGCGCCGCCTTCAGCCTCGGCACGCCCACTGACTCGGCTGAGGCCGCTGGGCAGACGGCGGCGGGTGTTGGCGTGGGTCGGGGGGCGGGTCGGAACGCCGATTGGGCCGACATCGACTGGGCCCACCGCCGCGGACGTGCCCTGACTGAGTTGATCGAGCACTTGGACACCGAACGACTCACCGGCAAAGTCGCTGCCACCGTGATCGTCACGATGACCATCGAACAAGCCGTCGGCGCCGCCCACACCGCCCAGATCCAAGCCTCGGTCCAAGAGGCGACCGGCACGCTGCTGGAGATGACCCCCAGCGGTGGTGCCGCCAGCACCGACACCGGCACGTTGATCTCGGCCAGTGCCGCGCGGCGGATCGCCTGCCAAGCCGGGATCCTCCCCGCAGTCCTGGGTGGACCCGGGCAGGTCCTCGACCTCGGCCGACATCACCGGTTCTTCAGCGACCCGCAACGCACCGCCCTCGCCCTCATCTACGACACCTGCGCCGCAGACGGGTGTGACCGACCCTTTGCGTGGTCAGAGTTGCACCACCAGCAGCCTTGGTCGAAAGGCGGGCTCACCGACCTGGACCAAGCGATCCCGTTGTGTGGCTACCACCACCGGCTGATCCACAACCCCCGCCACCGACACCACACCACCACCGACAACCCCGACACCCCTGACAACCCGGGCGGCCTCGACACCCGAGGAGCCAAGACCGTCCACTTCCACGAGCAGAGATAGCGCCCGGCGTAGACCTTCGGCTGAGGTCAGGAGTCCACGCACGCGCCGGCGACCAACGGCAGCTGCCCCACGGCATACCGCTGCAGCTGCCCGCGGACAAGCCCGGCGGCTCGAGGCGCGAAGGCCTGGCTTGCCGCCGCCGACATAGCGCCTGCTGGTGGCAGGCATGGCGGGGGCGGCAGAAATGCCGTCGGGGGACGGCATACGGGCCGATATCCTTCCCGAGACCCCCTGAAGGAGAGATCGTGACCGTCCTGCGCATGTCCTCGCTGTTCCTGCGGACCCTTCGGGAGGACCCCGCCGACGCCGAGGTGCCCAGCCACCGCCTCCTGGTGCGCGCGGGCTACGTCCGGCGAGTCAGCCCCGGCATCTACACCTGGTTGCCGCTCGGGCTGCGAGTGCTGCGCAACGTCGAGCGCATCGTGCGCGAGGAGATGGACGAGATCAGCCAGGAGTTGCTCTTCCCTGCGCTGCTGCCCAAGGAGCCCTACGAGGCGACCGGCCGGTGGACCGAATATGGCGACAACATCTTCCGGCTCAAAGACCGCAAGGGCGCCGACTACCTGCTCGGGCCGACCCACGAAGAGCTCTTCACGCTCGCGGTCAAGGACCTCTTCTCGTCCTACAAGGACCTGCCGATCAGCCTGTACCAGATCCAGACCAAGTACCGCGACGAGGCCCGGCCGCGGGCCGGTGTGCTGCGCGGGCGCGAGTTCGTCATGAAGGACTCCTACTCCTTCGACGTCGACGAGGCCGGGCTGGCCAAGAGCTACGACGCCCACCGGGACGCCTACATCAAGATCTTCAACCGCCTCGGCTTCCACTACGTCATCGTCCAGGCGATGGCCGGAGCGATGGGCGGGTCCAAGAGCGAGGAGTTTCTTGCCACGGCGGCCAATGGTGAGGACACCTACGTCCACTGCGCGAGCTGCGGGTATGCCGCCAACGTCGAGGCCGTCCGGGTGCCTACACCCGACGCGATCGACCACTCCGGTATGCCGTCCGCCCAGGTGATCGACACGCCCGGCACGCCGACCATCGAGACCCTCGTCGACTTCCTCAACCAGGCCCATCCGCGGGCCGATCGGGCGTGGACCGGAGCCGACACGCTCAAGAACGTCGTCGTTCTGCTGCAGCACCCCGACGGACGCACCGAGCCCCTCGTCATCGGGGTGCCCGGCGACCGCGAGGTCGACGAGAAGCGCCTCGCTGCCCAGGTCGAGCCCGCCGTGGTCCTGGCCTTCGACGAGGCGCAGTTCGCCAAGCACCCCGGGTTGGTGCGTGGCTACATCGGCCCCACCGCTCTGGGATCCGAGTCCGCGACGGGGATCCACTATCTCACCGACCCGCGGGTGTCCATCGGCACCGCCTGGGTCACCGGTGCCAACAGTGCCGGCCAACACGTCATCGGGCTGGTGGCCGGGCGCGACTTCACGGCCGACGGCACCATCGAGGCAGCCGAGGTCAAGGTCGGCGACATGTGCCCGTCGTGCGGCGAGGGTGCAGGCCTGGAAGCTGCTCGCGGCATCGAGATGGGCCACATCTTCCAGCTCGGCAAGAAGTACGCCGAGGCCCTAGACCTCAAGGTGCTTGACGTCAACGGCAAGCTTGCGACGGTCGTCATGGGGTCCTACGGCATTGGGGTGTCGCGCGCCGTGGCATGTGTCGCCGAGGGCAACCACGACGACTCGGGGCTGTGCTGGCCACGTGAGATCAGCCCGGCCGATGTCCACGTCGTGGCGACCGGCAAGGACGAGGAAGTCTTCGTCGCGGCCGAATCCCTGACTCGGGAGCTCGCTGCCGCCGGCCTGGACGTCATCTACGACGACCGCCGTGGAGTCTCCCCGGGCGTCAAGTTCAAGGACTCCGAGCTCATCGGCGTGCCGACCATCGTCGTCGTCGGTCGCGGGCTGGCTTCCGGGGTCGTCGAGCTCAAGGACCGCCGCTCAGGACAGCGCCGCGAGGTGCCGGTTGGTGAGGCGGCCGAGCAGGTATGCCGTGAGGTTGGGCGCTGACGCTCGTGTCGCAGAGCAGCGCCGTCGAGGCCGTCATCTTCGATTGGGGAGGCACGATCACCCCCTGGCACACGGTCGACCTGCGTGAGCAGTGGAGGGTCTTCGCCCGTGGCATGGGCGCTATTGCCTGTTCGCTCAATGACACCGCCAGCGCCGTGCATGCCGCCGAGGAAGCGGCGTGGCGGCGCGGGCGCACCGAGGGCACCAGCGCCCGCTTGTCCGAGATCCTCCAGGAGGCGGGCCTCGACCCGGCGCACCCGGCGCTGGGAGCCGGCCTCACGGCATACCGGGAGTTCTGGGAACCACACACCTTCACCCATCCCGAGATCCCCTTACTGTGGGAGGCGTTGCGCAGTAAGGGAATTCGCATCGGTGTGCTCTCGAACACGATCTGGAGCCGCGACTATCACCGCGAGATCTTTGCCCGTGACGAGGTGCTGCATCTCATCGACGGCGACGTCTACTCCAGCGAGACTCCCTGGGTGAAGCCCCGGACCGAGATCTTCCTTGCGGCTGCTGCGGCCGTGTCGGCCCACCCAAGCCGGTGTGTCTACGTCGGCGACCGGTCCTTCGAGGACGTTCACGGGCCACAGTCGGCCGGTATGCGCGCGATCTGGATCCCGCATTCCGACATTCCCACCGAGCAGCAGGTATCCCACGAGGCGACGCCCGACGCAGTCGCGTACGAGTTGTCCGACATCGCCAGGATCGTCGCCGCCTGGTCGCTGGGCGCGGATGCCTGACGGGCCGCTGGTCTGGGCGCTGCTCGGCGGGGCGGCGCTGCTCGCGGGCTGGGTCGATGCGGTCGTCGGTGGGGGAGGGTTGATCCAGCTGCCGGCCCTCCTGCTCGGCCTGCCGGGCACCTCGCCTGCCCAATTGCTGGCCACCAACAAGCTCGGGTCGATCTGCGGCACCTCAGTCAGCGCAGTGACTTACGCCCGGAGGCTGCGTCCCGACCTGCGCACGGCCGTCTCGGTCGCCATCCCGGCCTACCTCGGGGCCATCGGCGGCGCCTTCGTCGGGTTACACATCCCCAAGGCTGCCTTCAACCCCATCATCCTCGGGCTGCTCGTCGCCGTCGGTGCCTACACCCTGCTCAAGCCCTCGCTCGGGGAGGTGACCACACTGCGGCACTCGCGAGCACGGCATACCTCGTATGCGGTGCTCGTCGGCCTCGGGATCGGGTGCTACGACGGGGCCCTCGGGCCGGGCACCGGATCCTTCCTCGTCTTCGCACTCGTCGGGTTGCTTGGTTACGCCTTCCTCGAGGCCAGCGCGCTGGCCAAGATCGCCAACTTCGCCACCAACCTCGGGGCCCTCACGGTCTTCGTCCCGCACGGCGAGGTGATCTGGACTGTCGGCCTGTGGCTCGGCGCTCTCAACGTGCTCGGCGGATACCTCGGAGCACGCTCGGCGCTGCGACTGGGCAGCGGCTTTGTGCGCGCGGTGTTCGTCGTCGTGGTGTCGGCCTTCATCGTGCGGATCGGCGGCGCAGTGCTCGGCTTCTGGTCCTGACTCCCGGCGCTCATTCCTCGATCCCACGACACTCACAGCAAACCCTCAGCTTCGGAGGAAAAGGTGAGGGCCATGAGCACCGCTACCCTCCACCCGATGACCGAGCATTCCGTGCCCGGTCCGGGTGCCCGGCCCGGTCCGGGGATGCCCTCGATGCGGGGCGGCCGACCGACCCCAGCGTGGTGGCGAGACGCAGCCGGAGCGTTCACCTGGCTGACCATGCTCGTCGTTGTGGCCCTGTGGGTCCGCAATGGTGGCATCCAGGAGATGGCGACCGCAGGTGGGGGTGTGACCTCTCTCGGCCGGCTGCTCGGGCTCATCGCCTCGCAGTTGCTGCTCGTGCAGGTGCTGCTCATGGCGCGCATCCCGTTCGTCGAGCGGTCCTACGGCCAGGACGAGCTCGCCCGGCGACACCGACTCGTGGGCTTCTGGTCGTTCAACCTCATGGTCGCCCACCTGCTGCTCATCTGGTTCGGGTATGCCGTCCAGACCCGGCAAGGCCTCTGGGGCACCATCGTCGACCTGGTCGCCAACTATCCCGGCATCCTGCTCGCGGTCGCTGCCGTCGCAGCGCTCACCATGGTGACGGTCACCTCGATGAAGGCCGCCCGGGCGGCGCTGCGCTACGAGTCGTGGCACCTGCTGCACCTGTATGCCTATCTCGGGGTCGGCCTGGCGCTGCCACACCAGCTCTGGGCCGGCCAGGACTTCGTCGGCAACCTCGCAGCGACGGTGTTCTGGTGGACCCTGTATGCCGCGGCGTTGGCGTCCGTGGCGGTGTGGCGGGTCGGCCTGCCGATCTACCGCACGCTGCGGCACCGGTTGGTCGTCGCCGAGGTGCGACCCGAGGGGCCGGCCGCGACGACGGTGCTCATCACCGGGCGTGACCTGGACCGGCTCCCGGCAGCTGCGGGACAGTTCTTCCAGTGGCGTTTCCTCGACGCCCCGGGCGCGACTCGCGCGCACCCCTATTCGCTGTCCGCCGCACCGGACGGTCGCTCGCTGAGGATCACCGCAGCCCACCTCGGAGACGGGTCTTCCGCGCTGGCTCACCTCACGCTCGGGTCGCGAGTCATGATCGAGGGACCCTACGGCCGGCTGCACGGCGGGGTCCGCACTCGGCGCAAGGTGCTGCTCATCGGTGCCGGCATCGGCATCACCCCGATGCGAGCGTTGCTCGAGGAACTGCCCCAGGCGTCCGGTGACGTCACCCTGGTCTATCGCGCCCACAGCAGCGGTGATGTGCTCTTTGCCGACGAATTGCTGGATCTGGCCGGCCGCCGAGGTGCCCGGATCTTCACCGTGCTCGGCGGGCGGGCGACCTCCCGCGAGAGTTGGCTGCCCGGGAACGCCAGCCATCTGAGCGACACCGACGCGCTACGACACCTCGTCCCGGACCTCGCCGACCATGACGTCTACATCTGTGGCGGCGACCGATGGATGGACCTGGTCCGCACCGCTGCGCTGGCCGGGGGAGTGCCCGAGCGCAACATCCACCTCGAACGCTTCGGCTACTGACCGGCGAGCAACGGTAGAAGGAATCCGATCATGCGACGCATCGTCCTGTGGGCTCTGTCCACCATCACCACCCTGGTGCTGCTGTTCAGCTATCACACGTCGACCTCCAGCACCGTGAGTGCCTCCACGCACGTGGCGGCGGGTGCCAAGGGCTCGGGCTCGACCGGGACCGTGCCAGGCACGGGCACCCAACCCAAAGCTCCCGGATCGTCCGGGTCGAGCGGGTCGGCAGGTTCGTCCGGCAACGGTGGCTCGGCAGGCACCGGCGGATCGGCAGGCTCGGCCTCCGGCACCGCGATCGCCGGGTCCGCCGTGCCGACCCGGTTCGGCAACGTCCAGGTGCAGATCACGGTTGCCGATGGCAAGATCACGGGCGCCTCGGTGCTCCAGATCCCGAATCGGGACCGCCACGACATTCAGATCAACAACCGTGCGGTGCCGATCCTCAACCAAGAGGTCGTCGCGGCGCAGAGCGCGGACATCGACATGGTCTCGGGGGCCACGGTCACCTCGGTCGCATACATCCAGTCGCTGCAGTCGGCCATCGACAGGGCCAATCTGTGAGTCGTCGGGCCTGGGTCGAGCAGCTCATGGGGATGCCGATCAGCATCCACGTGCGAGCCGCCGACCCGGCCCGTCGCGATATCGAGAAGGCCGTGTCTGCGGCATATGCCGAATTGACCCGGATGGAGGACATCTTCACGACCTACCGGTCCGATTCGCAGACCTCGAGGCTGCGCCGCGGGGAGATCGCCCTGGGCGAATGCGATCCGCTGGTCGCCCAGGCGATGGAGATCGGCGAGCAGGGGCGGGCGCTGACCGGCGGCGCGTTCACCACCGATCTGCCCGACGGTGCGGGCGGCCGCTCGTTCGATCCCACCGGGTTGGTCAAGGGCTGGGCCGTCGATCGGGCTTCGGAATACCTTGCCGGTCTGGCTGGGGTCTCGTGGTGCGTCAATGCCGGCGGCGACGTGCTCGCCGGGCGACACCGCCATGTCCCACCGCTCGGCCCGGATGCCGCACCGTGGCGGATCGGGGTGGAGAACCCGCGCGACCGCGCCCAGATCGCGCGCGTCGTGCCCCTGGAATGCGGTGCGGTCGCGACCTCGGGCACCGCAGCCCGTGGAGCCCACCTCTACGACCCCGCCACCGGCAGCTACGCCGCGCGGGACGGGTCCAGCACCGTCATCGGTCCCACCTTGCTATGGGCAGACATCTGGGCCACGGCGCTGTTCGTGGGGGGCGCAGCGGCTCGTGAACGATTCGATGCCCAGCGGGACTACGCCGCCTTCGATCTCTGACCCGGGGCGCCGCGGCATCCTGAGACGAGGTCGCTCGGCGCTGCCTCGTCACGGCGCACCGGCGGACAGGGCGGCCTCCAGGTCCGGCACGGTGGCGAGGGGCAGACTGCACACTGCGCCACGGCATACGTATGCCGTGGCCTGGTCGCTGACCGCCACTCGTCCGGCCAGCATCGGCACGTCGGGGGCGTCCGGCGGGCCGGCCACGACGACCAGTCCTGGGGACGTGGCCGACCGGGCCGTCTGCGTCAATGCGGTTGCAGTTGGCCCAGATCCGACGATCGCCACGTGGAGCGGGCCGGCCTGGCGCGCTTCGGCGACGGAAAGCAGCCATCCCGCGAACCGAGGGTCCTGAGCCGCAACGGTCCCGCCGGCGGCAAGCGCCGCGTCGGCGCGCGCCAGGTGCTCGGCAGATCCCGCGAGCACGGCATACGTCAGCAAAGCTCCGGTCAGGGCCGCGTGTCCGGAGGGTTCGGCGTTGTCGCTCGGCGAGTGCGGGCGGACCAGCAGGTCGGTGTCGGCGGCCGTGTCGAAGAAGACCCCGGATTCGTCGCCGAACCGGGCGATGGCGGCATCGAGCAGCCGCCCCGCATCGGCCAGCCACTGGCCCTCGCCGGTGGCCTGGTGCAGCGCGAGCAGGCCTTCGGCGAGGTTGCCGTAATCGTCGGCCAGCCCGGCAGCAGTGCCGACCGTGCCGGCCAAGGACACCCGCAGTAGCTGGCCGTCGATCCAATGCAGGTCGAGGATGAACCGTGCCGCCGCCGCTGCAGCCGCGACGAGGTCGGGCCGGTGCAGCAGAGACCCGATGTCGGCGAGGGCCGCAACCGCGAGCCCGTTCCACGAGGCGATGACCTTGTCGTCCCGGAACGGTTGGGGTCGGCGGGACCGGGCCTCCAGCAGGCGCTCGCGGACGGCATTCCACCACTGCCGGTCTGCGTCCGTGCGAGGTTCCGAACGGCGCTGCAGGGTGGACAGCCCGTCCTCGAAGGTGCCGGCCTCGGTCACCGACAGCTCGGCAGCGGCGCGGCGGCCGTCGGGCTGGCCGAGCACCTCGACGAGTTGGGCGGGCGACCAGGCGTAAGTGAGTCCTTCGACACCTTCGGTGTCGGCGTCCAGGGCTGCTGCGAACGCACCTCCGGGAGTGCGCAAGTCGCGCAATATGGCGTCGCAGGTGCGTTCGGCGACCTCACGACCCAGCGGTATGCCGGTCGCGCGCCACCAGTGCGCATAGGCCCGGGCCAGCAGCGCGTTGTCGTAGAGCATCTTCTCGAAGTGCGGGACCACCCAGCCGGCGTCCACGGCATACCGGTGGAAGCCGCCGCCGATCTGGTCGTACATCCCACCGCGCGCCATCGCCTCGAAGGTCGCCGTCGCCATCTCCAGGGCCGTTGCATGACCGGTGCGGGCGTGATGGCGCAGCAGGAACTCCACGACCATTGACGGTGGGAACTTGGGCGCCGCGCCGAAACCGGCATGTCGCCGATCGAATCGGGTCGCCAGGCGCGCCACCGCCGCATCGAGGGTGCGCGCGTCGATCGGTGTCGGTGGCAGGGGTGACACCGAAGCGGTCACGGCGGCAAGCAGCTGTGTGCTGGCCGCTGCGACCTCGTCACGCCGGTCGGCCCAGGCGTGTGACGCCGCCTGCAGCAGGTCCAGGAGAGTGGTCCGGGGCAGGTAGGTGCCGCACCAGAACGGCTCTCCGGTCGGGGTGAGGAGCACCGTCATCGGCCAGCCGCCTCGCCCGGTGAGGGCCGTGGTCGCCGCCATATAGATGGCGTCGATGTCGGGCCGCTCCTCGCGATCGACCTTGACCGCCACGAAGCCAGCGCTCAGGGCAGCCGCGACCTCGGCATCCTCGAAGGATTCGTGAGCCATGACGTGGCACCAGTGGCAGGCGGCATAGCCGACCGACAGGAAAGCCGGCCGGTCGAGCGCCACGGCATGTGCAAAGGCATCCGGTCCCCACTCCCACCAGTCCACCGGGTTGTCGGCGTGCTGGCGCAGGTAGGGGCTCTGTGCACGGGCCAAACGGTTGGTCATGGGGCCCTCCTCCAGGTCAGTCGGTCATCCCCGGGAACGTCGGCATCGGGTGTCCGTATGCCGTCGCGTCCACGAGCGCCTCCACGGCGGTCCGCACCAGCGGCTCAAGCGCGGTGGATCCCGGAGCCAGAGCCGCGATCGAACGTAAGGCGACATCGACCACGTCGACGAGGGCCGCACGGACGGCGCTGTGCCCCGCGCCGGCGTCGGTGATGGCTGCCGGGCTGCCGAACCCGTAGGGCGGCACGACCAGACCCTGGCCCGCGATCGCGCGAATTCGACGTTCCCGGGCCCGGACCCGGGCCACGAGCTCGACGAGAGGCGCGCGGGACCCTGCGGGGGTGCGCGCCGCTGCGAGTTCGGTGACGTACGCCAGGCCCGCCATGGCGGTGAGCACGGGACGGGCGGCCACCTCGTCCAGGAGGAGGCCGCCAGCGTCGGCGGGCCAGGCCGGCGCGCCGCCCAGGCCCAGACCGGTCGCTCCTGCGTGGACCGAGAGCGCGATGAGCAGGCCCCGGGCCGGGCCTGAGTCGGCCAGCCGGCGCAACCGCTCCGGCGCGACCAGGGCCAGCTCGGCTGTGGCGAGATCCTCGGGTCGCCCGGCGGTGGCCTCCGGGGTCGCACCACCGACGCTCGCTGAGCTCGAAGCCGCAGGCGAGGGGGCGACGCCCGTCGATCCGGTCGGGGCCGTCGATGACGTGGGTGTGGCCAGCGCGCGGGCCAGCACGTCGTCCGGGACGCCCCCATCACGCAGCACCTGCTCGAGGACGGCTCGCTGGCGGGTATGCCGTGCGGAGATCGCCGCGCCGTGGGGTCCAGCAGTGCGGGCCGCCTCGGCCGCGAGCTGCGACACGTCGCGGTATGCCGTGAGCAGTGCACCTTCGTCCGGCATCGGCCGGCGGGTGATGAAAGGGATAGGCGCGTCCTGTTCGAGCTGAATCCCACAGCCACTCGCGGCCGTGACCCCGACTGCGACTGCGCCGGCGATGGCGCCGCGCAGCAGGACTCGGCGGGACGGCATACCGGCTGGTGATCCGGGGTGGGCCGGAGCAGCCGCGGCGGCCCGGACTCCCGGTTGCAGCTGGGGGGCAGGACGGGCCGACACCCGCCGATCATGACATGAGGCTGCCGCAGGCTCGCTGTCCACCGATGCGAGAGAGCGGCATAACGGACAGTGGCCGGGGTGGGACAGCCGGGCGGCTGCGGGCGATGGCAGTTACAGTGAGGGGAGACCAGCCGACCACAGAGTCGGTCATTCGAGAAGAGCGCCAACCGAGCAGGAGGTGATGGGGTGTGATCGCCGACCGCATCCGTGCCGCTCTCACCGCACCCTTGGCCGCACGAGGACTCGTCGTCGAGGACCTCTCCGTCCAGGCGGCCGGACGTCGCCGGGTGGTGCGCGTCGCCGTCGGCGCCGACCTGGCTGACCTCACCGATCACGACACGACCTCCCGGATTGCGCCGCTGTCTCTCGATGAGATCGCCGATGCCACCCGAGTGGTGAGCGACACCCTCGATGCCGCCGGGACCATGGGTGAAACGGCATACGTGCTCGAAGTGAGTTCTCCTGGGGTGGACCGACCTCTCCAGCACTGGCGGCATTGGCGCCGCAATGTCGGGCGTCTGGTCGTCGCAACCCGCCCGGACGGCTCGAGTGTGCGCGGACGCATTCTGGCCGTGGCCGCCGACACGGTCGAGCTGACCGTCGAAGGCGGGGCCGGGCTCACCCTGCCGCTGGCCGAATTGACCCGGGCGCGGGTCGAAGTGGAGTTCGGTCGAGTGGACGAGCTGGACGAACTGGATGAGTGCGACGAGCTGCACGACCGTGACGATGCGAGCGAGGAGGACGACTGATGGATATCGACCTGGCGGCACTGAGGGCGCTGGAACGGGAGCGTGACATCAGCCTCGATGTGCTCGTGCCGGCCATCGAGCAGGCGCTGCTCGTGGCCTATCACCGCACCGAGGGCAGTTTCCGCGTCGCGCGAGCCGTGCTGGACCGCAAGACCGGGCACGTGACGGTCTGGGCTCGGGAGGAGGGCGAGGTCATCGAGCCCACCGAGCCCGGCGAGCGTCCGACTCGGGCTGAACCCGGGCCCGAGTTCGATGACACCCCCGCGGGCTTCGGGCGCGTGGCGGCCGCCACCGCCCGCCAAGTCATCGTCCAACGGCTGCGTGACCTGGAGGACGAGGCCATCCTCGGCGACTTCAAAGGTCGCGAGGGCGACATCGTCTCCGGTGTCATCCAGCAGGGTTCGGACCCCCGGACTGTGCTCGTGGATTTCGGCACCGTCGAGGGGGTGTTGCCGGGCGCCGAACAGGTGCCGGGCGAGACCTATCGGCATGGCGAGCGGCTGCGGTGCTTCGTCGTGAGCGTCAAGCGCGGACCCAAAGGCCCCCAGATCAGCCTGTCGCGCACTCACCCGGGGCTGGTCAAGGCGCTGTTCAAGCTGGAGGTCCCCGAGATCGCCGACGGCACCGTCGAAATCGCCGCACTGGCTCGCGAGGCCGGTCACCGCACCAAGATCGCCGTCCGCGCCAAGGTCGCCGGCGTCAATGCCAAGGGCGCCTGCATCGGTCCGATGGGTGCCCGGGTGCGGGCGGTCATGACCGAACTGCACGGCGAGAAGATCGACATCGTCGACTACTCCGAGGATCCGCGCCAGTTCGTGGCGGCGGCGCTGTCGCCGGCTCGGGTGCACTCGGTCACCGTCGTCGACCCGCAACTGCGTGCGGCCCGAGTCATCGTGCCGGACTATCAACTGTCGCTGGCCATCGGCAAGGAGGGCCAGAACGCCCGCCTCGCGGCGAAGCTCACCGGGTGGCGCATCGACATCAAACCCGACACCAACGAGGTGCCAGCAGGTTCAGCAGCCGGCCCGGCAGCTGGAGGGGCAAGGGGACCTGCCGGCGGTGCCCCTTCAGGTTCGGGCGATGGCGGCAGCCCCGCAGCGGCGACCTCGGCTCGTCGCCCGGGCACGTCACCGACGGGACAGTGAGCGCAGCGCAGGGGTCGTCACAGGGTAGACTCGGCGCGACCGACCAGTCTGGACTCCGGACGGCGGCTCTCACCACGTCCGAGGCCTCACCCGTTCGGACGTGCGTGGGCTGTCGACGCGCGGATAGCTGGTCGGTACTCGTGCGATTCGTCGCGGTGAGAGAACCTTCCGGTGCCCGGGTGGTTCCCGATCCCCGGCGTCGGCTTCCCGGGCGCGGCGCATGGCTGCATCCGGACCCCGAGTGCTTCGCGTATGCCGTCCGGCGACGGGCGTTCGGGCGGGCCCTGCGCTTGCAGGTGGCCCCCGACACCTCCGCCGTCACGGCATACCTGGAGCTTCTTGCGAGCGATCCTTTTCGACACACCACCGACCAAGGCGGGTTAGACGCTGATGAGCACCCGATGAGCACTCAGCAATGAGCAAGCCCCAGCAGTAGCACGGTCTCACGCCTGTCCGGCGAGACCGAAGACAGGAGAAACGTGGCAAAAGTCCGTGTGAGCGCGCTCGCCAAGGAGCTCGGCACCGACAGCAAGACCCTGCTCGCCCATCTCAACGCGATGGGGGAGTACGTGAAGTCAGCGTCCTCGACGATCGAGGCGCCCGTGGTTCGTAAGGTCACCGAGACCTTCCCCAAGCCCGCCAGCCCGGCCCCCGCGGCGCCCGCACCTGCCGCTGCACCTGCTGCGCCACCTGCCGCTGCACCGGCTGCGGCACCTGCTGCGGCACCGGCTGCGGCAACCCCGACGGCCCCGGCCGCTCCGGCGGCCCACATGTCCGCCGCTGCGCCCAAGCCGGCAACGGCTCCTGCTCCGGTGGCGCCCCCGACTGCGGCGTCCCCAGCGGCCGCTCCTCCGGCGCCCGTTGCGCCGGCGCCCCCGGCGCCGGCCGCCCCTGCGACGTCAGCGCCTGCGCCGGGCGCCCCGGCACGCTCCGCCAGCACACCCGCTCCGGCTGCTCCCGCTGCTGCGGCCGGGCCCTCGACGGCACCGGCCGCCCCGCCCGCACCCGCCGGGCCACGACCCGGCGTTCCGGGTCCGCGGCCGGCTGCCACCCCGCCCGCTGCTCCTGGACAGCGCCCCGCGGGTGGTGCCGCAGCTCCCGGTCCGCGTCCCGGTGGACCGCGTCCGGGTGCACCGCGTCCGGGCAACAACCCCTTCGCACCGAGCCAAGGAATGGGTCGCCCGCCGCGTGAGGGTGCCCGTCCCGGCAACAACCCGTTCTCGCCCAGCCAGGGGATGCCGCGGCCGCAGGCCCGGCCCGGTGCTGCCGGTCCGGGCGGTCCCCGGCCGGCCGCTGCCGGCCCTGGTGGACCGCGTCCGGGAGGTCCGCGCCCCAACCCGGGCATGATGCCCGACCGGGCCACCATCGGACGTCCGGGCACCCGCCCGGCGCCCGGCGGCCGTCCGGGTGGCGCCCCTGGTCGTCCGGGTGGCGGCGGGTTCAGTGGTCGTCCCGGCGGAGCCGGCGCGGGCACTGGCGGCGGCGGCTTCGGCGGACGTCCGGGCGCTCCCGGCCGCGGCGGCACCCAAGGTGCCTTCGGTCGGGGCGGCGGTCGCCCGGTGCGCGGACGCAAGTCCAAGCGCGCCAAGCGCCAGGAGTTCGAGCAGATGCAAGCTCCGACGATCGGCGGCGTGAGCGTCCCGCGGGGCGACGGCTCGAGCGTGATCAGGGTGCGTCGCGGATCCTCGCTCACCGACTTCGCCGACAAGATCAACGCCAACCCGGCGTCCTTGGTGACGGTGCTCTTCCACCTCGGTGAGATGGCCACGGCCACCCAGTCCTTGGACGAGGACACCTTCAAGTTGCTCGGTGCCGAGCTGGGTTACGACGTGCAGGTCGTCTCGCCCGAGGACGAGGAGAAGGAGCTGTTCGCCTCCTTCAACATCGATCTCGACTACGAAGAGGAAGACGAAGCGCATCTGGCGGCCCGCCCGCCGGTCGTCACCGTCATGGGCCACGTCGACCACGGCAAGACCAAGTTGCTCGACGCCATCCGGTCAGCCAACGTCATCGCGACCGAGGCCGGCGGCATCACCCAGCACATCGGTGCGTATCAGATCGTCACCCAGCACGAGGGTCTCGACCGGGCCATTACCTTCATCGACACCCCAGGTCACGAGGCCTTCACGGCCATGCGAGCCCGTGGTGCCAAGGTCACCGACATCGCGATCCTCGTCGTGGCTGCCGATGACGGGGTCATGCCCCAGACCATCGAGGCGCTCAACCACGCCCAGGCGGCCGATGTGCCGATCGTCGTGGCGGTCAACAAGATCGACAAGGAGGGGGCCAACCCCGCCAAGATCCGCCAGCAGCTCACCGAATACAACCTCGTGGCCGAGGAGTACGGCGGCGACACGATGTTCGTCGACGTGTCGGCGCGCGAGAAGGTCAACATCGAGGGACTGCTCGAGGCAGTGCTGCTGACCGCCGATGCGGCCCTGGACCTGCGGGCCAACCCTGACACCGACGCTCGTGGCGTGGCCATCGAGGCCAACCTCGACCGCGGACGGGGAGCCACCGCCACGGTCCTGGTGCAGCAGGGCACCCTGCACGTCGGCGATGCGATCGTCGCGGGCTCGGCTCACGGCCGGGTGCGCGCGATGCTCGACGAGCACGGCAACGCGCTCGCCGAGGCCCCGCCGTCGCGTCCGGTCCAGGTGCTCGGGTTGTCCTCGGTGCCGCGCGCCGGTGACAGCTTCGTCGTCGCACCCGATGACCGCACTGCGCGCCAGATCGCCGAGCGGCGCGAAGCTGCCGACCGGCAGGCTGCGCTGGCCAAGGCCCGCAAGCGGATCAGCCTGGAAGACCTCAACGAGGCGCTGGCAGCCGGCAAGGTCGAAACCCTCAACCTCATCCTCAAGGGTGACGTGTCGGGTTCGGTCGAAGCGTTGGAAGATGCGTTGCTGCAGATCGACGTGGGCGACGAGGTCGACCTGCGGATCATCGACCGTGGCGTCGGTGCGATCACGCTCAACAACATCAACCTGGCCATGGCCTCCAACGCCATCATCCTGGGGTTCAACGTGCGCGCCGAAGGCCAGAATGCCGAGGTCGCCGACCGCGAGGGTGTCGAGATCCGCTACTACTCGGTGATCTACCAGGCGATCGAGGACATCGAGGCGGCCCTCAAGGGCATGCTCAAGCCGGAGTTCGAGGAGGTGTCGGTCGGCAGCGCCGAGATCCGTGAGATCTTCCGGTCGAGCAAGTTCGGCAACATCGCCGGTTCTATCGTCCGCTCGGGCGAGATCCGTCGTGGCGCCCGCGCCCGCATCCTGCGCCGCGGGGTGGTCATCGGCGAGAACATCGAGATCGCCGGGCTGCGCCGGTTCAAGGACGACGTCACCGAGGTCCGCGATGGCTACGAGTGCGGTATCAACCTCGGCTCGTTCAACGACCTGCAACTCGAGGACACCATCGAGACGTACGAGATGCGGGAGAAGCCCCGTGGCTGATCCAGCACGCGCTCGGAAGATCGCCGAGCGCATCAAGGCGATCGTCGCCGAACAACTGGAGTACCGAGTCAAGGATGAGCGGCTCGGTTTCGTCACGGTGACCGATGTCCGGGTCACCGGTGACCTCCAGCATGCGACGGTCTTCTACACGGTGTTCGGATCCGACGACCAGCGCGCCGCCACGGCGGCCGCGCTGGAGTCGGCGAAGGGCAAGATTCGCTCGGCGTTGGGGCAGCTGGGCATCCGGCTGACCCCGTCGCTGGAGTTCATCGCCGACGCGCTTCCCGAGGACGCGGCCCACCTGGCCGATCTCCTCGAAGCGACCAAGCGGCGCGACGAGCAGATCGCCGCCGCAGCCGCGGCAGCCCGGTATGCCGGTGATCCGGACCCCTACCGACGTCCGGCTGACGACACCGACGACGCTGTGGAAACCGACGACGCCGACGCGACCGCCGATACTGAGCCAGGCGACGGCGCGACGTCGGCGTCTCCGCAAGTCTGAGCACCGACCGAGACCGACCTTCGATGTCTGACACCGATCGTCCCCATGGCTTGCTGCTCATCGACAAGCCGGTCGGCTGGACCAGCCACGACGTCGTCGCCCGGGTCCGCCGGCTCGCCGGCACAAGACGAGTCGGTCACGCGGGCACGCTCGACCCGATGGCCTCTGGCGTGCTCGTCCTCGGCCTGGGGAAAGCCACCAAGTTGCTCACCTTCCTGGTCGGTTGCGACAAGGACTACGTCGCGATCGTGCGGCTAGGTGAGGTGCGCTCGACCGACGATGCCGAGGGCCAGCTGCTGGCCTACCACGATCCACGTGGAGTGACCGAGGACGCCGTTGCCGCGGCGGTGGCCGAGTTGACCGGCGACATCGAGCAAGTGCCTTCGACGGTGAGCGCCATCAAGGTGGCGGGTGAGCGGGCCTACGCGCGCGCCCGGAAAGGGGAGGCTGTGGTGTTGCCGCCCAGGCCGGTGACCGTGTCGCGCTTCACCGTCGGACCGCTGCGTCAGGCCCAGAGCGCTCAGGGGCAGCTCGTCTGTGACCTCGACATCGAGGTCACCGTCTCCTCCGGGACCTATGTGCGGGCTCTGGCCCGCGATCTCGGGCAGATCTTGGGCGTCGGTGGTCACCTCACCGCACTGCGACGCACCCGAGTGGGCGGCTACGGCATACGTGCGTGTCACCCACTGCCAGAACTCGAACCGAGAGACCCATCTGACAACGGTTCTCGGGCCGAGTTGCCCCTGCTCCCGCTCGCAGCGGCGGCCCGTGCGGCACTGCCGGTTCGAGAGCTCACCGAAGCCGAGGCGCGCGCGCTGTCCTTTGGTCAGTCGATCGCCATCGGCACGGAGCGTGCCGACGCGGTGGCGGCCTTCGCGCCGGACGGCACCCTGGTCGCGGTGCTCGACGAGAGCGGGGCGCGTCCGCGGACGCGCGTCGTGTTTGCCCCGGCGGGTTCGTAGAGTGTCCTCCGTGCAACTCTGGAAGGGCGTCGCCGAGGTTCCCGCGAGGATCGGTGCCAGCGTCGTGACGCTCGGCAATTTCGACGGCGTCCATCGCGGCCATCAGGCTGTGCTCGGCCAGGTGACGCAGGTGGCGCGCTCGCGTGGCCTCAAGTCGGTTGCCGTCACCTTCCAGCCGCACCCCATCGCCGTGCTCCACCCGGGGCGAGCCCCCCAAGAGCTGATGTCGGCCGACCAGCGGGTCGAAGCCATCGCCGCGGCCGGGATCGACTCGGTGCTGTTGCTGGAATTCACTCGCGAATTCGCTGCACAAACACCGCAGGAATTCGTCGACAGCGTGTTTGTCGAGGCGCTGCAGACCGCGGTGGTCGTCGTCGGGGCGGACACCAGGTTCGGGGTGCGCAACAGCGGCACCGTCGACACCCTCGTCGAACTCGGCGCAAGCCGCGGTTTCGAGGTCATCGTCGTGCCGGACATCGGCACCGACGGACGATGGTCCTCCACCCGAGTGCGCGAACTGCTCGCGGCAGGTGAGGTCGCTGACGCGACCGCCCAACTGGGCCGTTGGCACGCAGTGGACGGCATGGTCGTGCATGGCGATCACCGCGGGCGGCTGCTCGGCTTCCCGACGGCCAACCTCGGCGGCCGGATCGAGGGCATGATTCCAGCCGACGGCGTGTATGCCGGGTGGCTGGAGCGGCGGGGTCTTGCGGCCGACGCCCCCGACCGACTGCTGCCGGCTGCCATCTCGATCGGCACCAACCCCACATTCGACGGGGTGGACCGACGGGTCGAGGGCTACGTCCTGGACCGCACCGATCTCGACCTGTATGGCGAGCCGATTCGCTACCTGTTCGTGGCCCGACTTCGACCCACGCTGCGCTTCGACGGGATCGAGCCGCTCATCGCCCAGATGCACCTCGACGTCTCTGCCTGCCGCAGCATCCTGCGCCAGACGACGGCCGAGGACATCAGCCTCGGTTCCGCCTGAATCCACGGTTCCGGCGTCCCCCCATCCGGTTGGGGTGGACCGACCCAGCAAATGGGTGTCCCGGAAAGCACTGGAACGCGGCCGCACAGCATACGGTTGGGGGGACTCGCCCTGTTCACGCCGAGGTTGATCCGGGACTTTACTGTGAAGTAACTCACCTGGCATCATCCCGGGACACCCGTTAGGCAGAAGGAGCCCACCCCGTGGCCATGAAGTCCGCAGTGGACGAGGTCGTTCTTCGCGACGTCCTCGAGAACCGCGCACCCAGCATCGGAGCGTTGTTCCGTGACCGCGTCGCCAAGTCCGGGCATCGAGAGGCCTGGCAGTATTTCAAGAACGGCCACCTCGAGCGCGTGACCTGGTTGGAGACGCAGGAGCGCGTCTATGCCATGGCCGCCGGCCTGATGTCCCTCGGCTTGCACCTGGAGGACCGAGTCGCGATCGCCTCGACGACTCGCTTCGAGTGGGTGCTGGCCGACCTCTCGATCATGTGCTCGGGCGGTGCGACCACGACGGTCTACCCCACGACCATGGCCGAGGACGTCGCCTTCATCCTCTCCGACTCCGGAGCCCGGATCGTCTTCGCTGAGGACGACGGTCAGGTCGAGAAGTTGCGCACCCACCGCGCCGAGATCCCGGACGTGATGAAGGTCGTCACCTTCGCTGGGGAGGCACACAGCGGTGACGAGGAGGGCGACGACTGGGTCATCAGCCTCGCCGATCTCGAGGCGATCGGCCGCCAGGCCCTCGCTGCCCGGCCCACGATGGTGGACGAGCGCATCGACCTCGTCGGCCCCGACCACCTGGCCGTCATCATCTACACCTCGGGCACAACCGGCCGGCCCAAGGGCGCCGAGCTGACCCAGGACGCGATCATCTACGAGGGCGCCTCGGTCGACTCGATCAAGCTGCTCAATCACGATGACCTGCAGTTCCTCTGGCTGCCGCTGTCCCACATTTTCGGCAAGATCCTGCTGACCTTCCCACTGCAGATGGGCTTCGCCACTGCGGTCGACGGCAAGATCGACAAGATCGTCGACAACCTTGCGGTGATCAAGCCAACCTTCATGGGTGCGGCCCCCCGGATCTTCGAGAAGGCCTATGCCCGAGTGTCCGGAATGGTGGAGACCGAGACCGGCATCAAGCGCAAGCTCATGGACTGGGCCCTCGACGTCGGCCGCCAGGTGATGGAGGCCAAGTCCGAGGGCAAGGCCCCCTCGGCGCTGCTCAACCTGCAGTACGCCATCGCCGACAAGTTGGTGCTCAGCAAGATCCGTGAGCGTTTCGGCGGGCGGGTGCGGTTCTTCATCTCCGGATCGGCGGCGCTCAACGCCGACATCGCCCGCTGGTTCGGGTCGGTGGGTCTGCTCATCATCGAGGGCTATGGCCTGACCGAGTCGTCGGCGGCCACCTGCGTCAACCGTCCGGTCCACGGCAGCTACCGCTATGGCACCGTCGGCTGGCCAGTGCCTGGCACCGATGTCAAGATCGCGTCCGACGGCGAGATCCTCATCAAGGGCCCTGGCGTCATGCGCGGCTACCGCAACCGCCCCGACGCCACGGCCGAGGTGTTCGACGAGCAGTCCTATTTCCGCACCGGAGACATCGGCGAGATCGACGAGCTCGGCTTCGTCAAGATCACCGACCGCAAGAAGGATCTCTTCAAGACCTCAGGCGGCAAGTACATCGCCCCGTCCCAGATCGAGTCGACGCTCAAGTTCATCTGCCCGCTCATCTCGCAGGCCATGGTCTATGGCGACGGCAAGAACTACGCCACTGCGCTGTTGACGATCGACCCCGACGCTGCCACGTCCTGGGGGGCCGCAAACGGCATGGCCGGCAAGAGCTATGCCGAGATCACCCAGAGTGCGCAGCTGCGTGAGGCGATGCAGGGCTACCTCGACGAGCTCAACACCCACCTCAACCGGTGGGAGACGATCAAGCGGTTCGTCATCCTCGACCGCGACCTCACCGTCGACGAGGGCGAGCTCACCCCGAGCCTCAAGCTCAAGCGACGCGTCGTGTCCGACAAGTTCAAGGACGCGTTGGAGGGCCTCTACGACTGACCTGCCCAGCCAGGTATGCCGTGTGGTCGGCGGCGCGCTCCCCGGACGGGCAGCGCGCCGCCGACGTGTGTACGCAGGTCAGTTGCGCACCAATGGGACGAAGCGATACCAGCCCAGTCGGTGCGGCGGCTCGCCGGGGGTCACCCGCCACAGCGCCCCGCGGGCCGGCACGACCATGATGCCGACGGGCGTGAGTTGATCGACGAGTTCCGCGGGGATCTCGGCCGCCATGGCCGAGACGAGGATGCGATCGAAGGGTGCCAGCTGCGGCGCACCGAGCACGCCGGTCGTGGCGGCGGCAATGGCTGCCCACGGCATACCCATGTTCGCGAGTGCCGCGCCCCCGGAGGCCACGAGTGCCGGCACCCGGTCCAGGCCGAGCACGCTGCCGCTTGCGCCAACAAGGTGCGCCAGCAGCGCGGTCGTCCAACCCGAACCCGAGCCGACGTCGAGCACCCGCTGCCCGGGGCGCACGTCCAGCTCCTCGAGCATCCGCCGCACCGTGGAGGGTTGGGAGTTCGTTTGGCCATGGCCGATCGGCAGCGGCGCATCGCGGGCCGCGTTGCGCCGCTGCGAACTCGGGAGGAAGGCGGTGCGCGGGCAGGCCGCCCAGGCGGCCTCGAGCCGGGTCACCTGCCCAGTATCCGCCGGTAGACTGCCCGGATGCCCGGACAGACGCGGTTCGCCGAGTTGGAGCCGCTGCTCGAGCGGGTCCAGAAGCCCATCCAGTACGTCGGCGGCGAGCTCAACTCGGTGGTCAAGGACTGGAATGTCGGGGGTCACGGCCCGCAAGGCCACGAACTCACCGTCCGCTGGGCGCTGATGTATCCCGACGCCTATGAGGTGGGGGTGCCGAATCAGGGCGTGATGATCCTGTACGAGGTCATCAACGAGCGCCTGGACGCCCTTGCCGAGCGCACGTATGCCGTGTGGCCCGACCTGGAAGCGCTGATGCGCACCGCCGGCGTGCCGCAGCTCACCGTCGACGCGCACCGCGCGGTAGGGGACTTCGACCTGTTCGGGGTGTCCTTCAGCACCGAGTTGGGCTACACCAACATGCTCACGGCGCTCGACCTTGCGGGCATTCCCCTGCACGCCGCGGACCGCGACGACACTCACCCCGTCGTCGTCGCCGGTGGGCATTCGTCGTTCAACCCCGAGCCGATCGCCGACTTCGTCGACGCGGTGGTCGTCGGCGATGGTGAGCAGGCCGTCCTCGCGCTCACCGACCTGGTGGGGGAGTGGAAGGCGCAGGGCCGACCGGGCGGGCGGGCCGAGTTGCTCCTACGCATCGCTCGCAGCGGGGTGGCCTACGTCCCCGCGTGCTACGAGGTCAGCTATCTGCCCGACGGGCGCATTCAGCGAGTCGCCCCGAAGCCGGGGGCGACCGGCATACCGTGGCGGGTTGCCAAGCACACGGTGACCGATCTCGATGCCTGGCCCTATCCGAAGCAGCCGCTTGTGCCGCTCGCCGAGTCGGTCCACGAGCGAATGTCGGTCGAGATCTTCCGCGGCTGCACCCGGGGCTGCCGGTTCTGTCAGGCCGGCATGATCACCCGGCCGGTGCGCGAGCGGTCCATCGAGGGCATCGGGCTCATGGTCGAGCGGGGATTGGCTGCCACCGGCTACGAAGAGGTGGGACTGCTCTCGTTGTCTTCGGCCGACCACACCGAGATCGCCGAGATCACCAAGGGTTTGGCCGACCGCTATGAGGGCACCGAGACCGGGCTGTCGCTGCCTTCGACACGAGTCGACGCGTTCAACATCGACTTGGCCAACGAGTTGACCCGCAACGGTCGTCGCTCGGGACTCACCTTCGCTCCGGAGGGTGGCTCGGAGCGGATCCGCCGGGTCATCAACAAGATGGTGACCGAGCAAGACCTCATCGACACCGTGGCGGCGGCCTACGGCGCGGGTTGGCGACAGGTGAAGCTCTACTTCATGTGTGGACTTCCCACCGAGACCGACGAGGATGTCCTGCAGATCGCCGCCCTCGCGGCCCGGGTCATCGAGACCGGCCGTCAGGTGAGCGGTCGCCGCGACATCCGCTGCACGGTGTCGATTGGTGGTTTCGTCCCCAAGCCGCACACGCCCTTCCAGTGGGCGGCCCAGCTCGGCGCCGAGGCGACCGATGCCCGGTTGCTGCGGCTGCGGGAGGCGATCCGGGCCGATCGTCGCTACGGCAGCTCGATCGGTTTCCGCTACCACGACGGCCAGCCCGGCATCATCGAGGGCTTGCTCTCACGTGGGGACCGCCGGGTGGGGCCGGTCATCGAAGCGGTGTGGCGCGCCGGTGGCCGGTTCGACGGGTGGCGCGAGCACTTCTCCTACGACCGGTGGATGGCGGCTGCCGAGCAGGTGTTCGCCGACCAGCCGGTCTCCCTCGACTGGTACACCACCCGCGAGCGCGAGCAGGCCGAGGTGTTGCCCTGGGACCACATCGACTCCGGCCTGGACCGCGAGTGGCTCTGGGAGGACTGGCAGGCCGCGCTCGCCGAGGACGAGGTTGACGACTGCCGGTGGAGTCCCTGCTACGACTGCGGCGTATGCCCGCAGCTGGGCACGTCCATCGAGATCGGCCCCACCGGCCGGACGCTGCTTCCCCTCACCGTGGCGAGCCCGCTGCGGCCGCTGCGATGAGCAACCCCCTGCCGTATGCCGTCCGGCCGGCTGACGCGGGCGACGCGCCCCTGGTAGCGGCGTGCCGTCGGGAGTGGGCCATGGAACGGGCCGATCGCGACGCCGCGGTGAGCGACACGGCATACCCGCAGCGGTTCGAGCGCTGGTGGGGCGCGACGTCAGCCGCGCGCCGCACCTGGCTGGCGCTGCCGCAAGGGGCCGACCCGCAGCCGGTCGGGATGGTCAACGCGACGGTCTACCCCCGGATGCCCTCGCCCGGACGTCCCGACGCCAGCTGGGCCTACGTGGGGCAGCTGTGGGTCGCACCGAGCCACCGTCGCCGGGGCCTGGGCCGCCTGCTCATGGTGACTCTGCTGGACTGGGCCCGACAGGAGGACATGGTGCGGGTGGTCCTCAACCCAAGCGAGATGGCCCGGCCGTTGTATGCCGGTCTGGGGTTCCGTTCCGCCGACGACCTCATGCGACTGGACCTGCACAGTCCCGCCTGACGCTGGGCCGCCGGGCCAGGCAGGGCCTGCACCGCGCAGCTACACGGGGATCCCGAGGTGTGAGAGGGCCTGGCGCAGCACCACCCCGTGCCCCCCAGACATTTCCGACGTCGCGGCCAGGGCCGCGGCCTCGGTGGGGGTCAACCAGGCCAGGTCCAGCGAATCGCCGGTGGGGGCACAGTCGCCCATGAGCACGACGATGTAAGCCAGCGCCACGGCATGCTGACGTGGGTCGTGGAAGGGCGTCACTCCGGGGGTGGGGAAGTACTCCGCCACAGCAAAGGGCTGGGGTGACAGCGGCACCTGGGGCAGGGCCATCGGCCCGAGATCGCGTTCGACGTGGCGGAGCACGGCATCGCGCACCCGCTCGTGGTAGAGCACCCGTCCAGAGACGAGTTCCTGGGCGATGCGGCCCTCGGCGTCGGCGCGCAGCAGCAGACCGACCTTGGTCACCTGGCTGCGATCGTCGACCCGCACGGGGACGACGTTGACGTAAAGGATCGGAAGGCGGTCGCGAGCATCGCGCAACTCCTCGCGGCTGAGCCACCCGCCGCGGGTCTCGGTCTCCTGCATAGGGCGATTGTGTCAGTAGACCTTGCCCGGGTTCATGATCCCCAGGGGGTCGAAGACAGCCTTGACGGCTCGCTGCCTGGCGAGTTCGTCGGCACCGAGCTCCCACGCCAGGTGGCGTCGCTTCTGCGTGCCCACCCCGTGCTCGCCGGTGATGGTGCCGCCCAGCTCGAGAGCGGCGCGCAGGACCTCATCGAGAGCGGCTTCGGCCCGATGCCAGGAATCGGGATCGTCGTCGAAGAACAGCGAGGGGTGCAGGTTGCCATCGCCCCCATGCCCCGACAGAGTGATCTCGATGCCGATGCGTTCCGAGATGTCCTGCCCGGCGTGGACGAAGTCCGCCAATCTCGCGATCGGCACGCACGCGTCCTCGGCGAGCCGATTGCCCTTGAGTTCCAGGGCGTAGTTGAGCATCCGCCGCCCCTGCATGAGCAGCTCACCCTCGCTGCGGGTGTCCGCGACGGCCACCTCCGAGGCCCCCGCGGTGGTGAGGGTCACGGCATACCGCTGCACGTCTTCGGCGGTGTGTCCCGGCCGGTCGGACTGCACGAGCAGGGCTGCCGAGCAGTCCTGCGGGAAGCCGTAGTCACCGATCGCCTGGATCGCCGCGATGGAGGCCTGGTCGAGGAATTCCAGCAGGGACGGGCGGTGCGGGTCGGCGCGCAGCGCGAGGATCGCGCCGACGGCGACCTCCAGGGAGGTGAAGGTGGCCAGCGCGGTGAGGGCGGGCTCGGGCGCCGGGAGCAGGGCCAGGCGCGCGCGGGTCACCACCCCGAGGGTGCCCTCCGATCCGACGAAGAGTCCGGTGAGGTCGTAGCCGGCCACCCCCTTGGCGGTGCGCTTGCCGGTGCGCATGATCGCACCCCCAGGCAGGACGACCTCCAGCGCCTTGACGTAGTCGGCCGTGACGCCGTATTTCACGCAACACAACCCGCCGGCATTGGTCGCGACATTGCCGCCGATGGTCGAGGTGTCCGCCGAGGCCGGATCGGGCGGGTAGAACAGACCCTGCTCCGCCGCGGCAGCCTTGAGATCGGCGGTGACGACTCCCGGGCCGACCCAGGCATGGCCTTCGACCGGGTCGATGTCGATGCCGCGGAGGTCTTCAACGTTGAGGACGATGCCGCCCTCCACCGCGCACGAGGCGCCGGTCAGGGCGGTGCGAGCCCCCTGCGGCACGACCGGTATGCCGTGCGCCTGCGCCTCCTGCAGCACCGCCACCACGTCGGCAACATCGCGAGCGCGCACAACGGTGAAGTCGGTAGGCACCGGAGGACGGAACGAGGAGTCCACGGCATACGAGGCGGCGATATCTCGGTCGGCGACGATTGCGGGCTCGAACGAAAGCCCCGGCCGGAGTGCTGGCATGACCTCGACCCTAGACCGGTGGTGCCGGACCCGGGACCTTGGGCCCGAGACCCTTGAGAGGTGCCTCACCGTTGTCAGCGGGTCAGGTCGAGGTGGACCGACGAGGTGGGCCATAGTTGAGGTATGTCCGCAACACTCGGCGAGATCGTCGCCATGCTCGAAGCCCTGCCGCCCAACCCTCGGATCGTCGCCAGCGGTAACGCCGCGATCCCCTTCGAGATGCTGCGGATCATCGACCACACCCTGCCGGAATTCACCCTCAACATGCTCGCGGCCCACGCCGGGCTGCCGATGCGCGAGGGCATCACCCACGAGACCTCCTTCGTCGGCGCGGGGATGCGCAAGAGCCCGCGGCTGGCGTATGTGCCGGCCCGGCTCTCCATGGTGCCGTTGCTCTTCTCTCGCACCCTGCTGCCGGACGCCGTGGTCGCGCACACCTCTTTGCCCCACAACGGCAAGCTGTCGCTGGGCATCGAGGCCAATGTCATCGTCGGGGCGATCGAGGCCTGCAAGGCCCGGGGCGGCAAGATCATCGCCCAGGCCAACGCCAAGATGCCCTACACCTTCGGCGACGCGGAGTACGACATCGAGGACTTCGACGCCATCTATGAGGTCGACCTGCCCATCGCGACCAGCGCGCGCCGCCCCAAGGTCCAGGCCGCGACCGGCGATGCCGCCGTCATCGGCGAACTCGTCTCCAGCCGGGTCCACGACGGCGCGACCCTACAACTAGGCATCGGCATGGTCCCCGACGCGACGCTGCCGTTCCTCGCCAAGCTCAAAGGGCTGGGCATCTGGAGCGAGATGTTCAGCGACGGGGTGCTGAGCCTCATCGACGCGGGCGCGATGGACCCTGAGCGCAAGATCACCGCGTCCTTCGCCGCGGGCAGCGCCGAACTCTACGAGTGGATGCACCTCAACCCGCAGGTGCTCATGTTGCGCACCGAGACGACCAACGACCCGGCTGCCATCGCCATGCAGCCGCAGATGACGTCCATCAACACCGCGCTGCAGGTCGACCTCTTCGGCCAGGCCAACGCGTCGCGGATCAACGCCCGGATCTTCTCCGGGTTCGGTGGGCAGACCGACTTCATCGTCGGGGCGCTGCACTCGCCGGGCGGTCAGGCAATCATGGCCCTGCGCTCCTGGCATCCCAAGGCTCAGGTCTCCACGATCGTGCCCCTCATCGAGGAGCCGGTCACCTCGTTCCAGCACAGTGCGATCATCACCGAGCAGGGCATCGCCGAGATCTTCGGCAACGACCAGGCTCACCAATGCTGGTCGATCATCAACAAGGCCGCGCATCCGAGCGTTCGTTCGGAGCTGTGGGAGGAAGCCCACGCTCTGGGTCTGGCATGACCGAGCCGACCCCGGCCGAGCGGCCCGAGGTCCCGGCCCCAGCGCACGGGCCAACTGAAAGCCCGCCCGGCGCCGTCGCATCCGTCGCCGCACCACCGGTCACGTCGTGGCGGGCCTTCGCCGAATGGTCGCTGGTCGGCATCGGCTCGATGTGGGCCAGCTGGACGATCCTCGGCTATGGCTGGGTCATCGCGCTGATCACCGGCGGGTATGCCGTCAAACTCGCGCTCGCCCACACACCGGGGCCGGCCTCGTGGGGGTTCGTCGCCGGGCTCGGGCTGGTGCCGATCTACGTGGGCTGGGCCAATCGGGCCCACACCGAGTCGATGACGGCCCTCATCTGGGGGGCCAGCGGGACGCTGACCGTCGGCGTGGCCGTCCTCGCCTTCCTGTGGACGCGACGTCGCGGGGCTCCCGTAGACTGATCCGAGCGGCGTCGACCCGGCCATCACCGGCGAGCCTCCGGAAGAACAGCGTGACCCACGCGCTCCAGCGCGGTGGGCCCGCCCACTAGACCCGGACGGGTGGGCCCGTCACAGCCTGGACAAGAGCGGCGGTATGCCGTGTCCGTCGCCCGCCCGGGCGAGCAGACGGCATACCGCAAGCGAGGTGGTACCGCGGTGCTCGATCCCGTGGCGTGGTCGCTGGACCACACCCGAGACCGGACGTCGTCCTCGTGGCACGGCATACGAGCGACGAGCACGAAGGACGGATCCACCTGTGAGCTACCCCAAGGCGAGCACCGACCCGGCGAGCCAGGGCGTCCCCCCGACCCCACGGTTTCCGGCGATCGAGGAGCGCGTGCTGGCCTATTGGGCGCAGGACGACACGTTCCGGGCCTCCGTCCAGGCGCGTGAACCCGGCGTCGACGGGTCGAACGAGTTCGTCTTCTACGACGGTCCGCCGTTCGCCAACGGCCTGCCGCACTACGGGCATCTGCTCACCGGCTATGTCAAGGACATTGTTCCTCGCTACGAGACGATGCGCGGCAAGCGCGTCGAGCGCCGCTTCGGGTGGGACACTCACGGTCTGCCGGCCGAGCTCGAGGCGATGCGCCAACTCGGGATGACCACCAAGCAGGACATCCTCGACCTCGGGATCGGCGAGTTCAACGAGACCTGCCGCCGGTCGGTCCTCACCTACACCAAGGAGTGGGAGGACTACGTCACCCGGCAGGCGCGCTGGGTCGACTTCGACAACGACTACAAGACGATGAACTCCTCGTTCATGGAGTCGGTCATCTGGGCCTTCAAGCAGCTCTACGACAAGGGCTTGGCCTACGAGGGTTTCCGGATCCTGCCGTATTGCTGGAACGACCAGACGCCGCTGTCCAACCACGAACTGCGCATGGACGAGGACGTCTACCAAAACCGCCAGGACCCGGCGATCACCGTGGGCTACCGGCTGGAGACCGGCGAGCACGCCCTCATCTGGACGACGACCCCGTGGACGCTGCCGTCGAACATGGGTGTGGCGGTGCACCCCGACGTCGACTACGTCGTCGTCGACGGCGACAAGGACGGCGACGGCAACCGCTATCTGCTGGCCGAGGCCCGGCTGGGCGCCTACGCCCGTGAGTTAGGCCCCGACGCTGGGGAGCGGATCGTCGCGCGCTTCAAGGGCGCCGAGTTGGTCGGGCGCCGCTACACCCCGCCGTTCTCCTACTACCAGGGGTATGCCGGGGCGCACCAGATCTCGGCCGCCGACTTCGTCACGACCGAGGACGGCACCGGCCTGGTCCATATGTCGCCGGGCTTCGGTGAGGACGACAAGGCCGCGCTGGATGTGCTCGGCGTGGAGACCGTCGTGCCGGTGGGACCGGATGGGCGCTTCACCCACCCGGTGACCGATTTCGCGGGAATGCACGTCTTCGAGAGCAACCCGCTGGTCATCGAGCAGTTGCGGTCGCGCACCCGCTACGACGCTGCCGGTGGAGCCGAGGCCGGAGCGAGCGCCGAGGGGCTGGGGTCGACCACGCCGGGCACCGTGCTCGTGCGGCGGGAGACCTATGACCACGCGTATCCACACTGCTGGCGCTGCCGCCAGCCGCTCATCTACATGGCGGTGTCCAGCTGGTTCGTCGCGGTGACGAGCTTCAAGGACCGCATGCTCGAACTCAACCAACAGATCGAGTGGACCCCCGAGCACGTCAAGGACGGCCAGTTCGGCAAATGGCTGGCCAACGCCCGTGACTGGTCGATCTCACGAAATCGCTTCTGGGGCAGCCCGATCCCGATCTGGAAGTCCGACGACCCGGCATACCCGCGGATTGACGTCTACGGGAGCTTCGCCGAGCTGGAGGCCGATTTCGGGCGGCTGCCGCGCAACCCGCAGGGGGAACCGGATCTGCACCGCCCCTACATCGACGAGCTCACTCGACCCAACCCGGACGACCCGCGTCCGGAGGGCGAGCGCTCGACGATGCGCCGCGTCGAGGACGTCCTGGACGTGTGGTTCGACTCCGGCTCGATGCCCTTTGCCCAGGTGCACTACCCGTTCGAAAATGCCGACTGGTTCGAGCACCACTACCCGGGTGACTTCATCGTCGAATACATCGGCCAGACCCGCGGCTGGTTCTACACCTTGCACGTGCTGGCGACCGCGCTGTTCGACCGGCCGGCGTTCCGGGCCTGCGTGAGCCATGGCATCGTCCTGGGCAGCGACGGCGCCAAGATGAGCAAGTCGCTGCGCAACTACCCCGACGTCTCGGAGGTGTTCAACCGCGACGGCGCCGACGCGATGCGCTGGTTCCTCATGTCCTCGCCGATCCTGCGTGGCGGCAACCTCGTGGTCACCGAGCAGGGCATCCGCGACGGCGTGCGCCAGGTGATGATCCCGCTGTGGAATGCGTGGTATTTCTTCGCGCTCTACGCCAACGCGGCGCGCTCGGGGCAGGGGTATGCCGCCTCGGCCTCCACCGCATCCTCCGATGTGCTCGATCGCTACCTGCTGGCCAAGGTGCGCGAGTTTGTCGAGACCATGCAGGCCCAGCTGGATGCCTATGAGATCGCAGCCGCCTGCGACACGATGCGGACCTTCCTCGACGTGTTGACGAATTGGTACATTCGCCGGTCCCGAGACCGCTTCTGGGATAGCGACAACGCGATGTCGGCGTCCACCCAGCAGGCCTTCGACACCCTGTTCACGGCCCTCGAAGTGCTGACCCGCACCGTCGCCCCGCTGCTTCCGCTCACGACCGAGGAGATCTGGCGCGGCCTCACCGGCGGCCGATCGGTGCACCTGCAGGACTGGCCCGACGCGAGGACCCTGCCAGCGGACCCTGCACTCGTCCGCGCGATGGACCGCGCCCGGGAGGTCTGCTCGGCGGCCCTCGGGCTGCGCAAGGCCGGCGGGTTGCGGGCGCGGTTGCCGCTGGCTCGCCTCACGGTCGTCACCGACGCGCCGCACACCCTGTCGGACTTCTCGGCGATCATCGCCGACGAGGTCAACGTCCGCGAGGTCGTGCTGCGTGACCTCGCGGGGGCCAGTGAATCCGATTTCGGTGTCTCGCAACGCGTCACGGTCAACGCCCGAGCCGCGGGACCCCGGCTGGGCAAGGCCGTCCAGGTCGCCATCAAGGGCGCCAAGACCGGCGACTGGTCGATCGCCGCCGACGGCACGGTCACCTCAGGGGGCATCGCCCTGCACGAGGGCGAGTATGCCGTCGAGACGGTCGTCGCTGCGGCGGCGGACGGCGCCGAGCGGGCTGTCACCCTGCTGCCCGGAGGTGGGTTCGTCGTCCTCGACACTGCCGTGACGCCGGAGTTGGCTGCCGAGGGGGTCGCCAATGACCTCATCCGCGCAGTGCAGCAGGCCAGGCGGGACGCCGGCCTGCATGTGTCCGACCGCATCACCCTCTCGGTGTCGGCCGAAGGCGAGGTCGTTGCGGCCCTCGAGGTCCACGAGGCCCGAATCGCGGAGGCGACGCTGGCCGAGCGGGTGGTCCGGGTCGAACCCGCACACGCTGCGTCGATGACGCCGGTCACCCTCGGGGACGGCCTGACGGCAGTCGTGAGCGTCGCGAAGGTGACCACGTGAGCGGCATCAGGATCCGCCGCGCCGTGCCCGCCGACCTCGACGCAGTCCTGGAGGTCGGCCGCACCACCTGGCCGGCGACCTATGGGCCGATCGCCGGCGATGACTACGTGACGATGGGCCTGGCGAAGTGGTGGACCCGCGAGGAGACCCTCCCGCTGGTCTACTCCGGGCGCACCACGGTCGCCGAGGATGGGCCGCCGGAGGGTCCGGGCCATGTCGTCGGCATCGCCTCGACCGGTCTGCTCAAAGGCCACCTCGTGCTCTTCCGGCTCTACGTCCTGCCCGACCACCAGGGCAGGGGCATCGGCCAGCGGCTGCTCGAGGACGTGCTGGCCCAGGCCGCCCTGGCCGGGCATCCGGACATCCGGTTGTCCTACCTGGAGGGCAATGACAGCGCGGCCCGGTTCTACACGGCTGCCGGGTTCACCGACCTGCATCGCGAACACAACGGGCACGGCATACCGGACTCTGTCTGGGTCGTGCGCGCGCTGAACCAGGAGGGCTCGTGAACGGGCCCGTCGACTCCGGTCTGGCCGCTCGCATCGCCGAGATCGAGCGCGAGATCCTTTCTCGCGCCCCGGAACACGACATCGTGCCCACTCTTGATCGGGTCGCGGCCGTGCTCGACATGCTGGACCGGCCGCAGGACACCTTCCGGGTCGTGCACATCACCGGCACCAACGGCAAGACGTCGACGACCCGGATCGTCGAAGCGCTGCTGCGCGAACACGGGCTGCGCACCGGCAGATTCACCTCTCCGCACCTGCATTCCATGCGCGAGCGGATCTGCGTCGACGGACATCCCGTGGCGGCAGAGGTGCTCGTCGAGACGTGGGACGAGTTGCGCCCGATCATCGCTTTGCAGGACGCGGCTTCGCAGGCCGCGGGTGGGCCGCGGCTCACCTTCTTCGAAGTGCTCGTCGTGCTCGCGTATGCCGTGTTCGCCGACGCCCCCGTCGATGTCGCCGTGGTCGAGGTGGGGATGGGTGGCCGCTGGGATGCCACCAATGTCGCTGCGGGCGAGGTCGCGGTCATCACACCGGTCGATATCGACCACACCCATTTCCTCGGTCCCGACATCGAGTCGATCGCCGCGGAGAAGGTGGGCATCATCAAGCCGGGCGCCGCGGTCGTCACCGGCGAGCAGGCACCCGAGGTCATGGACCTCATCGACCAGCGATGCGAGCAGGTGGGCGCCCGCCGTTATGCCGCCGGACTCGATTTCGGCATCACCTCACGTGAGGTCGCTCTCGGCGGACAACTCGTCTCGCTGCGTGGGATCGCCGATCGCTACGACGATCTGTTCGTGCCATTGCACGGGCCGCATCAGGGCGACAACGCAGCCCTGGCCGTCGCGGCTGTCGAGATGTTCCTCGGAGCGGGGGAGCGGCGGCTCGACGTTGACACAGTCCGCGCGGGGCTGGCTGCCGTCACGTCTCCCGGGCGACTGGAAATCGTGCGCCGGTCACCGACGATCCTCGTCGACGCCGCGCACAACCCCCACGGCATGGCCGCCCTGCGTGACGCGCTGGCCGACGCCTTCTCCTTTGCCCGGCTCGTCGCCGTGGTGGCGATCTTCGCCGACAAAGACGCCGGCGCCATGCTTGATCTGCTCGAGCCTGCCGTCGACCATGTGGTCGTCACCCGCAACTCCTCGCCGCGCAGCGCCGACCCGGCCGAGCTCGGCGCTACTGCCGCAGAAATCTTCGGCGCCGACCGGGTGAGCGTCATCCCATCGCTGCCGGATGCGATCGAGGCGGCCGTGACGATCGCCGAGTCCGAGGGTCTCGGGGGTGGGGTCGTGGCGACCGGCTCCGTCGTCACAGCCGCCGATGTCCGTCTCTTGTTGGGAGTGACCGATTCATGACCGGGCTGACCTTCTACGGACGGCTGGGCAAGTTCACCTGGCGGATGTGCGCGCTCGTCCTGGCGTCGCAGTCGATCCTCGTCTTCTTCGGGGCACTTGTCGCCTGGGGGATCGCCAAGGCCGACCAGACCGGTGCGCCGACGGCATACCTCGTCGTGGGGTCCCTCTTCGCGGTCGGGTGCATCGTCGCCGCGGGGCTGATGCGATCCCCGGTCGGGGTGACCCTCGGCTGGCTGGTGCAGCTCGCCTGTTTTGCCTCGATGGTCATCGTCCCGATGATGGGGCTGGTCGGGGTCATCTTCGGCGGGCTCTGGGTGGTGTGCCTGGTGCAGGGCAAACGGATCGATGACGCAGCCGCCGCGCGAGAGGGTCAGGCCGATAACCTGGCCCCGTGACGACCCTTGAGCGCTCCCTGGTCCTGGTCAAGCCCGACGGTTTCAAGCGTGGCCTCTCCGGCGAGGTGCTGCGCCGCATCGAAGCAAAGGGCTATCGGCTCGTCGCGTTGCGCATCCTCACTCCCACCCGAGAGATGCTGGACGCCCACTATGCCGAGCACGCGCAGAAGCCGTTCTTCCCTGAGCTAGTGGGCTTCATGGCCTCGGGGCCGGTCACCGCGATCGTCATCGAGGGTGACCAGTGCATCGCGGGTTTCCGCTCGCTTGCCGGTGCCACCGACCCGACCAAGGCGCTGCCGGGCACGATCCGTGGCGACCTCGGACGCGACTGGGGCATGGGGTCGACCGAGAATGTCGTGCATGGCTCCGACTCGCCCGAGTCGGCCGCGCGCGAGATCGGGATCTGGTTCCCCAGCCTTTAGCCGGCTGAGTTCCCCCACTCGCATCACTGAGGCGCCGCAATTCGCTTGTCGCGTGAGCGTATTTGACCCGCAGGCGCTCGGCTGTGTGTGGGTCTGCCGCATTGAGCACGGCCAGGCGCTCCGGGTCGCAGTTGTCGGCCAGATCGGCGAATTTCACGCGGAGGGCGAGCGGGTCGGCTGCGACGGTCGCGTAGTAGTCCGCCGACGTCTGTTCCGCGCGCCGGGTGAGCGCCTGGACGGCTGCCACGACCCGCTCCGGTATGCCGTGCGCCAGGAGGTCCTCGGCCGTCACCGCACTGTCCTCCAGGACGTCGTGCAGCCATGCGGTTGCGACGGCATACGGGTCGTCGGCGACGCGCCGGGCGACCCGGGCGGGGTGCTCGGCATACGGCATACCGGCTTTGTCGGTCTGGCCGTCGTGGGCGGCCCGGGCGATGCGTTCGGCTAGCGCGGGCAGGTCGTTCATAGTGCGTAGTCTGCCGGGCGTCTGGGCGGGCGGTCGGCGGGCCGGACAATGGGACCATGACGCCAGCCTCGATCTTCCGGGTCCGACGCGTTCGTGGCCTCCGTGGCGACCTCGAGCGCGCGGTGGCGGCAGGAAACGGCGCACTCACGCGGGGTTGGGTGAATCCGCGGCTCACGGCAACCTTCGAGTTGAACAATGGAACGGCAGGACTGGACGATCTGCCCACAATTGCCGACGGAATTTCGAGTGCCCAAGCTGCCGGTCGCCAAGCGTCTCCCGAGGACACACTCGAGATTGTCCCGGCCATCAGCGACCAACCTTCCTCACCAGCCACGCTGGCGCGTCAGGCCGGAAACACCGTTCAGCGGACAGTCCCTTGCCCGGAGGCGGCCCTTCTGTCACTCTCCTTGCATCGGGGAGACAGACCCAGTGGGGCAGATGAGATCAAAGGTAGTTGCGGTCATCGGTGGCGCAATACTGGTGAGCTTAGGCTCCGCGGGGGGGACTGAGGCGGCCGCGCTGAGGACTATCGGCGTGCTGGCTGGTGCCAGCGTGACGGCTAGTCCAGTCGTCAGCGGAGCCAGCTCTCGTGGCAGGATGTGAACAGTGGGGCCACATCCGCCGACTTCATTGTCGCGGCTAGGGCGACGAATCCGTTGGCGCCTCCGGGGACGCCGGCCATCGACGCGGGCGTAGCCTTCCATCTCCGTGAGGGAGGCACCACGGTTCGAGGCATCCACGACAACATGCCTCTGCACGAGATCTACTTTCTCCGTCGAGGGGTGGAATGAATGGTTGCCGGTGTATCAGTCGGATAGCGCGTTCCTGGTGTGTCTGTTCGGTTGGAATGCCGCCCCTTCTGTGAGCAGAAAGTTCAGTGTGCTGCTCTAGCTGAAGGTGAGCACTTCGAATCGGACAGGGACTGGTCGGATGGGTCGCTACGGGATCGTGCTGTGGTGGTGGGTGCGGCGTGCCATGGGTGCCCTTCTGGTCATCGCGGGAGTCGGATTTCTGGCCTTCCTTGTCTCCGGTGCCGCTGGCGACGAGGCCGTGGGTGGGCTTTCCGGCGGGTTCGGCGGGTGGCTGCTCTGGCTGATCGTCATGGTGCCCGCGGCTGCCCTCGCTGGGGGAATCTTCGGCTGTGTGGCGTGGCTATGTCACGCCCTGATCACCCGCTCAGGCATTGCGCTGGCTGTTTCCACGGGTGCGTGGGCCTTCGTGATTGCCTTCGCTTGGGTGACCTGGTCTCAGGGCGGCAGCCCCCCAGAGCGAGTTTCCCGTCTCATCATCAGCGGCCTGACAGGCGTCGCTTGCGGGGCGTGGTCGCTGCGGGACCGCAGACGACTTTCCCAGACCGCGGTCGGGTGACCGTTTCCTGGCTGACCCAAAGCAGCGTGGGTTCTGAAGCCGCCTGCCTCGAGTTGGGGAATGCTGCACGAACGGGTGACAGGTCGATCGGAAGGTGTCAAGCCGGTTGAGACGCGTCTTGTCACGCGGTCTGTATGAAGGCCTGCTGTGATGGCTGGTTAATCCAGGCGACGGGGGGCAGTTTTGGTGGTTGTGGTCGGCGGTTCCCAAAGCGCTCGGGGTGAGCTGCGTGCGCGGCGTTGAGGGTCTGCTGTCGTAACGCGCGGACCTCGGGCGCGGTGCCGAATTGCACTGAAGCCGCGGTGTGCAACCCGATCCCGCAGTGGCGGTGGTTGTGGTTGTAGTAGCTGAAGAACCTCTCCCCGAAAGCGCGGGCGTCGGCCAGCGAGCCGCTCGGGGAAGACCTGGCGGTCGAGATCGGCGACTAGCATCGCTTCACGGGCAACACGATTGGTTCCTTCGTCGGACTTGTGCCCTCGGAGTATTCCTCCGGGCAGTCACGGGTGCAGGGCTCGATCACCATGACCGGTAACAGCCACGTCCGCAGGTTGCTGGTCGAGGCAGCCTGGCATCACCGTGCCCGCTATGTGGTCGGTACGACCATGTGTGACCGTTGGGAACTCGCATCACCCGCTGCACGTGCCAGGGGCGATGCTGGAAACCGGCGACTCCACGCGCGCTGGAACACCTTCCGCGACCCGCCGCAAGCGGCAAGTGGTCGCCAACGTCGCGATGCCCGCGAGCTGGCCGGCTGGTGCTGGTCCCTAAACCTGGTCCTGCCTCTGCTGGCCGTCGGCGCGGCATCGGCTCACGCCGAGGAACGCACCGTGTCGGCCCTGGAGCTGCTCGGACTGGCCGACTGCGGCAACCACCTGGTCGAAGAACTCTCCGGCGGCCAGCAACAACGGGTGTCGATCGCCCGGGCGCTCAGCCTCGACCCATACGTCATCATCGCCGACGACCCAACCAACGATCTCGATGCTCCCAACCGACAGCGGGTGCTCGGACTCTTGGGCGATCACGCGAGCAGGGGAGGCGCCGTCGTCCTGGCGAGCGCCGAGCCAGACGCGGTGTTGATCGCCACCCGCGTGATCACCACGTGACGGCGGTGAGTCGGATGACTTCGCCTCACACTCCACCACTGAGGCGCCGCAATTCGCTTGTCGCGTGAGCGTATTTGACCCGCAGGCGCTCGGCTGTGTGTGGGTCCGCCGCTCTGAGCACGGCCAGGCGCTCCGGATCGCAGTTGTCGGCCAGATCGGCGAATTTCACGCGGAGGGCGAGCGGGTCGGCTGCGACGGTCGCGAAGTAGTCCGCCGACGTCTGTTCCGCGCGCCGGGTGAGCGCCTGGACGGCTGCCACGACCCGCTCCGGTATGCCGTGCGCCAGGAGGTCCACGGCCGTCACCGCACTGTCCTCCAGGACGTCGTGCAGCCATGCGGTCGCGACGGCATACGGGTCGTCGGCGACGCGCCGGGCGACCCGGGCGGGGTGCTCGGCATACGGCATACCGGCTTTGTCGGTCTGGCCGTCGTGGGCGGCCCGGGCGATGCGTTCGGCGAGCGCGACAAGGTCGTCCATGTCGACAGTCTGCCCCCTGGCGGAGCACCTGACCCTGCCGCGCCGGATCGGTGGCGCGTCGGACAATGGGACCATGACGCCAGCCTCGATCTTCCGGGATCCGCGCGTAGAGGACCTCATCGAACGCGGCAGGAGGCGCAGTCGGCTCTCGCTCGCGACGCGCATCGACCGGGTGCGCTCCAAGGCATGGCACATCGCCCAATGCGCGGTCGCGGCCGGAGTGGCTTGGGCCATCGCGCACGACCTCCTCGGCCATGCGGCACCCTTCTTCGCGCCGATCGTCGCGGTGATCTGCCTGGGAATGACCTACGAGCAGCGGCTGCGCCGGGTGGCCGAGGTGACCGTCGGCGTCGCCCTGGGGGTGGCGATCGCCGACGCCTTTGTGGGCCTGGCCGGCACCGGCGCCTGGCAGATCAGCGTGGTCGTCCTCGCTGCCATGACTGTTGCGCTGCTGCTGGATGCCGGGTTGTTGCTGGTCATGCAGGCGGCGGTGCAGTCGATCGTGGTCACCGTGCTCGTGCCGGCACCCGGGCAGGCCTTCATGCGCTGGTGGGATGCCGTCATCGGAGGTGCCGTGGCGCTGGTGTTCGCTGCTGTGGTGCCGAGCGCGCCGCTGCGTCGGCCTCGGCACCAGGCCGCGCGGGTTGCCCGCCGGATCGCCGTGCTGCTGCGCGACGCCGCCGTCAGCGCCCAAGACGGCGACGTCGATCGTGCTGCGGAGGTGCTCTCCCGGGCGCGGGAGACCGACGAACTCATCCGGGAGTTGCAGGGGGCCGCAGACGAGGGGATGTCGGTCATCGCCTCGTCCCCTTTCCGCCGCAGCGATGGCCACAGCGTGCGCACGATGGCCTCGGTGGTCGAGCCGCTGGATCGGGCGCTGCGCAGCACCCGCGTCCTGGTGCGCCGGGTCAGCATCGCCGCCTACCACCACGCCGACATTCCGCCGGCCTTTCCCGAGGTCTGGGACGACCTCGCGGATGCCGTCGACATCCTGGCCCGCGCGTGGTCGGAGAACCGCAGCGCCGAGTTCGCCCGCCCAGCGCTACAGGCCGTCGGTGATCGCTGCGCGGCGTTGACGCCGGGGGAGTACCACACCACGGTGCTCCTGGCGCAGACCCGGATGCTCGTCGTCGACCTGCTCGAACTCAGCGGCCTGGAACACGAGGACGCGTCGACGACCTTCCCGCCGGAGGCTTGACCGCCCCGTGGATCAGCCGTCCCGCCGACCCGGCCCGTCCACCTAGCGCCCGAGTCGGGTGTAGACGGCCTCGGTCGCGGCCTTGGAAGCCTCCCACCAGTCGCGGTTGGCGGCATACCAGTCAATCGTCTGACGCAACCCCGAGCGGATGTCCTGGTACTGCGGGCGCCAGCCGGTCTCGGCGCGCAACTTGCTCGAGTCGATGGCGTAGCGAAGGTCGTGCCCGGGGCGGTCGTTGACGTGCTCGAACCAGTCGGCCGGCTTGCCCATGAGCTCGAGGATGAGCGCGATGATTTCGCGGTTGTTCTGCTCGCCGTCGGCGCCGATGAGGTAGGTCTCGCCGAGGCGGCCCTGCTCGATGATCGCGACCACGGAGTCATTGTGGTCATCGACGTGGATCCAGTCGCGGACGTTGGCTCCCGCACCGTAGAGCTTGGGCTTGACACCGTCGAGGATGCCGGTGATCTGGCGGGGATGAACTTCTCGACGTGCTGCCGAGGGCCGTAGTTGTTCGAGCAGTTCGACAGGGTCGCGTTGATCTTGAACGAGCGAATCCACGCCCGCACCAGCAGATCCGCGCTCGCCTTGCTCGCCGAGTAGGGGGAGGACGGGTTGAGTGGAGTCGTCTCGGTGAACCGGTTGGGGTCGTCGAGCTCCAGGTCACCGTAGACCTCGTCGGTCGAGATGTGGTGAATCCGCTTGTCGTGCTTGCGAACTGCCTCCAGCAGTCGATAGGTGCCGATGATGTTGGACTCCATGAACGGCCACGGGTTGTCCAGTGAGTTGTCGTTGTGGGACTCGGCCGCGAAGTGCACGACGATGTCGTTGGCGGCGACCAGCCGGTCAACGAGCTCAGCGTCGGCGATCGACCCTTCGACGAACGTGATCTCGTCCTCGACCGCGGCGAGCGACGCCCGGTTGCCGGCATAGGTGAGGGCGTCGATGACCGTGATCTCCCAGTCCGGCCGGGTCTCGCGCACACGCAGCACGAAGTTGGATCCGATGAAGCCGGCGGCTCCGGTGACGAGAACCTTCATGAGTGACTCCTGTGGTGGGTTGGTGGGTCTGATGGGTTTGGTCGGGCTGGTGAGACGGGGCGGACTAGGGAGCGACGGCGCGCAGGCCGGGAGGCTCGGAGGCGGTCGCCGCGGGACCGGAGTTGAACTCCACTTCGAGGGCGAACCGATGGGCGAGGTAGCGGTGGTCGGACAAAGCGATCGGTATGCCGTGCGGGTCGCGGGCGACTCGACGCACCAGCAGCAGGGGCACGCCGGCGCTCGTCTGGAGCAGGTCCGCATCCAGAGCGCTGGCCAACCCGGCGGTAATGGTCTGGTGGACGCTGGCGATGCGCTGACCGGCGCGGGCCAGGCTGGCCCAAATGCCCGGGTCGGTGGCGTCGGCGAGCGAGACCTCGCGACCGAGCTGGGCCGGCACCCACTCCCGAACCACGTCCAGACCTTCACCGTCGACGGTGCGCACCGAGCGGGCGTGGAGCACGTCGACGCTGGGCTCCAGATGCAGCAGGCTGCTCACCGGCGGCGGGGCTGATCCGAAGCGGAACTCCACGACACGTCGGGAGAGGTGCCTGCCCGCCTCACTCACTGCCGACGAGGCGTGCCGGAACGTGCCGAGGGCCAGCCGTTGATGGAAGGCCGCGCCAATGACGAACCACCCGGCGCCATGTCGGGACTCGACCAAGCCCTCAACTCGCAGCTGCTCCAAGGCACGGCGCACGGTGGGGCGGGAGACGGCATACCGAGAGCACAGCTCCGACTCGGACTCCATGGCACCGGTGAGTCCGAACTCACCGAGCGCGATCCGCTCGCGGACGTCGTGCGCGATCTCAGCGAAACGAGCACTTGTCATGAACTTGTAAGTTACAGGCTATACGAGGGTAAGGCAATCCCGGACCGTTGCCTGCACTCACAGAGAGCCGGTGACAGCGCGGTCAGGGCTGATTCCCCTACCCTTGCGACGTGAGCAAGCGCGCGCTCGTCCCTGTTGCCATGATCTGCTCGACCCTGCTGTCGGGCTGTCTGCTCGTCGGGCAGAACGGTGCGCAGAGCGGTGGCCAGACCGACTCGCCGTCCGGGCCGGCGACCGCCGCTGGACCGCTGGCCACCCCCACCCTGACTCAGGACACGACCAGCCCGCCGAGCAGCACCCCCGCGGCGGACCAGAAGGTCACCCGGCCGTTGCCGGCCGGGTTCACCTGGGTGGAGTTGTCGGCGCAGCAGGTCAAGTTCGGTGTGCCCAACACCTGGACCGAAGTCGACCCCGCGGCCCTGAACTCATTGACCGACAAGGCCAAGGAGCCGTTGAAACCGCTGGCCGACGCCGCGGGTATGTCGGTCGAAGAGTTTCTCAAGGCCGCCGCAAAGTCGAGCCTGCGGATGATCTTGGCACCGCCGGTCAAGGGCTTCTCCGCCAACATCAACGTTGTCGAGGTGCCCTTCAAGACGCTTCCACCGCAGTCGCTTCTCGAGCCACAACTCAAGGCGTTCGGGGCCGCCATCGAGTCCGGCGGTAGGACGACCATTCCCTTCGGGGAGGCGCTGCTGCTCAAGTACACCCTCCCCGTGGCAGGGCGGACCGCCTACCAGCGCATGCTCGTCGTGACCACCGGCGTCACTGGTATCGCGTTCACCGTCACCGGGAGCTCGGCTGCCGACGCGGACAAGCACCTGGCGACCCTCTCGGACACGCTGAGCGACAGCTGAGCTGCCGGGGCGCTATCGCGTCTGGCCGGTGGGCGGGGACGTATCAATAGCGCAGGTCGGTGCTCCTTGGTGGTGATCATCCCCACCTGCACCGGAGGAGCCGACCATGGGCCTGTTCGGGTTGCCCCGATCTCTCCGCAATAGCAGCGCAACCCTGGACGCCCACCCATCCGACTCTCGGTCCCACGCTGGGCTGAACGGAATCCTGCCGACCCCGCGACTGGACCTCGATCCCGCGGTCGCGGTCGCGCGGTTCGAGGAACTCGCCACTGCGCTGACCGGCACCGGCATCCGGTATGCCGTGAAGGCCAACCCGCACCCGGCGCTGCTGGCTCAGCTGGCGGCGGCCGGGTGCGGCTTCGACGCGGCCAGCCCGGCCGAAGTCGATCTCGCGCTCGGTGCGGGTGCCGCGGCACAAACCCTCATCCACTCCAACCCCATCGCCCGGCGCGCCGATCTAGCGGAGGTCTATCGAATGGGCGTGCGCCTGTTCGTGGTCGACGCCACCTCCGAGGTCGACAAGCTCGCCGACGTGGCTCCCGAAGCCGCCGTGCTCATCCGGCTGGCGACAACCGGTGAGGGCTCGGATTGGCCCCTGTCGCGCAAGTACGGATGCAGCGCGGACGACGCCCTCGCCCTGCTCTGCCAGGCGTCCCATCGCGGTCTCGACGCGGCGGGCCTGGCTTTCCACGTCGGCTCCCAACAGCGGCAGCCGCGCGCCTGGGACGCGCCGCTCGCGACCACCGCTGAGGTGTTTGCACGGGCTCGTGACATGGGTCTGGACCCGAGGATCGTCGACCTCGGCGGAGGATTCCCGGCCGGGCACGAGGGCGACCACCCCGACCTGCCGGCCTACGGGGCAGCCATCCGCGCCGCACTGGGGCGCTCCTTCCCCGACCCCGACCGACGGCCAGCGACACTCGCCGAGCCGGGCCGGGGCATCGTCGGCGACGCGGGGGTCGTCGTGACCAGCGTGGTGTCGGTCATCGACCGCGGCGGCGTTCGATGGGTCTACCTCGACGCCGGAGTCTTTACCGGACTGGTCGAAACCCTGGACGAGGCGATTCGCTATCGGCTCAGTACCTCCGCCGACGGCGGACCCACCGGACCGGTGGTCCTGGCCGGTCCCACCTGTGACAGCGCCGACGTGCTCTACGAGAAGCAGCCGGTGCACCTGCCGCTCGCGCTATCCGAGGGCGACGAGCTCCGGTTCCACTCGGCTGGGGCCTACACGACCTGCTATTCGACGGTCGGCTTCAACGGCTTCGACCCCATGCCGACCATGGTGGTGGGCGGAAGCCGGACATGACGAGCCGAGCCCACCGGGTCGTGCTGTCCCACGCGTGCGCCGCCGTCGGCATGTCGTTGCCCTGGCCGGTGCTCCTGGTGACGGTCGAAGCCACGACAGATTCGGCGACCCTGCTCGGGGTCGCCGCGGCCGCGCGGCTGTTGCCCTATGTCGCTCTGTCCTGGCTCTCCGGCCGACTGGCCGATCGCCGCGAACGAGCCCGGATCGTGCGACTGTCCTTGTGGGCGCGACTGCTGCTCCTGCTCGGGTGCGCGATTGCCCTCGATGTCGGCCACGTCGCCCTCGCGGTCGGGTGCGCGACCGGTGCAGTGGTCGCCGCCACACCGGCATACCCGGCTTTGGCTGCCGGGATGCCGCGGTTGGCCGGAGCCCAGGTCGACCGCGCAACCCGACTGTTGGTCACCGTCGAGGTCTCGTCGTTCGTGGTCGGTCCCGCCCTGGGTGGCTTGGCGGTCGGGCACGGGTCCACCGGACGGTCCAGCTTGGCCGGCGCGGTGCTCTTGGCTCTGGCCATTGGGTTGTTCGGGAGAACTCCGATGCCCGCGCCAGATGCCGCACCAGACCCCGAGGGGCCGCGCGACGCCCTCGCCGACGTCAGCGTGGTGGCGGTATTGCGGGCTCGTCGGGAACCCCGTCAGGCCTTGGCGGTCGTCGTCGCGCTCAACGCGGTGCTGGCGGCCGTCGGCCTCATGCTGCTCGACCTGGCGTTGCGGGTGTGGGGGTCTGGCGCGCAGGGCTTCGGCCATGCGACGGCCGCCCTCGGAGCGGGGGCGCTCCTTGCGCCGGTCCTGGCCAGGTGGGCAGACCGTTGGGGACTGCGTCCGCTCCTCGTCGCCGTCGGGGTCATGGTGGCGATCGTCGCGGTCCTTCCCCTGGGGGAGCGCGGCCTGGGTGACTTCGGTATGCCGGGCACGCTCGCCGTGCTGGCCCTGGTGGGAGCAGGAGCCGTCGCCCTGGAGGCACGTGCCACGACGGTCATGCAGAACGCTGTGCCCGATGCCGCTCGAGCGAGCGTCCTGGGCCTGGCCGACACCGCCATGATCGGGGGCGCCATGGTCGCGGCCATGGTCACGCCGACACTGGCCGAGCGACTCGGGCCGGTGTCGCTCACCATGGCGGTGGGGGCCGGGCTGGCCGTCGTCGGCTGCCGGGTCAGCCCGAGCACCTGCCGAGCCTCGCAACCACGGCGTCTCGATCCCGAGTCGTCCGGCGCACGGCAGTCGTGACCTCGACGGAGCAGTTCCCGATCGGACCGGCCGTCAGCAGCACCGGGAGGTGGGGTTGCGTTGCTGGCGGTCGGTCTTGTCGCGCCAGAATTCGCGCTCGGTCATCGGTGCGGCCGGGCATCCGGAGCGCTGGTGATGCTCCAGATAGCGGTCATAGGCGTCGGCCCCGATGACTCCACGGGCATACCAGCGCGCGATCTGGACGGCCCGCGCGAGGCGGGCCGTCCAGACCGAGGACGAGGGGGTCGTCACGACGGTGTCCAGCTACCCGTGGGCGTGGCTGCCGACCGCGGTGGGGGTCTTGCCGGCCGCAGCCCACTCGGCCAGGACTTCCTTCTCCGCCGGCGTCGGCAGGAAACTCTTGGGAGCGAAAATCCGCGACGGGGTGTCCGGCTCCTCGGTCGTCGGCAGCCCGCCGGCCTTGACCGCCCGCACGGCGACCCAGAGGGCGACCGCCACGACGACCAAGACCAGGCCGGCGAAGACGATCGAAAGGACGCCTTGGACGGTGGAGTTGAAGACCACCTGCTCCATTTGGCCGGTGGTCTTGGCCGGGGCGAGGACTTCGCCCTTGGCCAGCGCATCGGCATACCGCTGCCGCTGCGCCCAGTAACCGATGGCGGGGACGCTGGAGAAGATCTTCTGGAAGGACGCGGTGAGGGTCACGGCGAGATCCCACAGCAGCGGTAGGCCGGGAATCCACGCCCACGCGAACTGGCCGTTCTTCATGATGACCGAGAAGACGACGGTGAGGGCGATCGCGGCGAGCAGCTGGTTGGCGATGCCGAAGAGCGGATACAGGGTGTTGATGCCGCCGAGGGGGTCGTTGACACCCATGACGAGGATCGAGCCCCAGCCACCGACGACGATGAGCGTCGCGATCCATGCACCGACGGTCCACGACGGGTCCTTGAACCGCTCCAGGCCGCGGACGTTGCTCAGCGCATCGGAGAACATGAAGCGCGCCACTCGGGTGCCCGCGTCGACGGTCGTGAGGATGAACAGCGCCTCGAACATGATCGCGAAGTGATACCAGAACGACTTCCACGCAGCGCCGCCGAACACCCCGTGCATGATCTCGGACATGCCGACCGCGAGGGTCGGTGCGCCACCGGTGCGGCCGATGATCGACGCCTCACCGACATCTTTGGCGGCCTGGGCGAGCATGGCCGGGTCGGCAGGCGGCAACGGCGCACCACCCGGGGTGACCAGGCCGAGCGAGTTGAGGTATGCCGCGGCCTTCTCCGGGGTGCCGCCGTTGACGCCGACGGGGGAGTTCATCGCGAAGTAGAGGTTCTGGTCGATGGAGACGGCGGCGACCATCGCCATGATGGCGACGAAGGACTCCATGAGCATGCCGCCGTAGCCCATCATCCGGGCCTGGCTTTCCTTCTCGATGAGCTTGGGTGTCGTGCCCGAAGAGATGAGGGCATGGAAGCCCGACAACGCTCCGCAGGCGATGGTGATGAACAGGAAGGGGAAGAGCGAACCGGCAAAAGCCGGGCCCTTGCCGGTGCTGGCGAACTCGGTGATCGCCGGCATCTGGACGGTGGGCCGGGCGGCCAGGATGCCCAGGGCCAGCAGCACGATGGTGCCGACCTTCATGAAGGTGGACAGATAGTCACGCGGGGCCAGCAGCAACCACACCGGCAGGACCGAGGCGAGGAAGCCGTAGGCGATGATCCACCAGGCCAATGCAGGCTTGCTCAATGTGAAGACCTGGTGCAACGTCGGGTCCTCGGCGACCCACCGGCCGGCGACAATCGCCAGCAGCAGCAGCGCGACGCCGATGATCGAGACCTCGGAGACCTTCCCCGGGCGCAGGAAGCGCAGGTAGACGCCCATGAAGAGCGCGATCGGGATGGTCATGGCGACCGAGAAGACACCCCAAGGGCTCTCGGCAAGGGCGTTGATGACGACGATGCAGAGCACCGCCAGCAGGATGAGCATGATCGACAGCACGCCGAGGATGGCGGCCCACCCACCGATCGGCCCGAGCTCGTCCCGGGCCATCTGCCCGAGCGACCGGCCGTTCCGCCGGATCGACAGGTGCATGACCATGTAGTCCTGCACGGCGCCGGCGAAGATGACGCCGACGATGATCCAGATCGTGCCGGGCAAGTAGCCCATCTGGGCGGCCAACACCGGTCCGACCAGGGGGCCGGCGCCCGCGATGGCTGCGAAGTGGTGCCCAAAGAGGACCCGCCGGTCGGTTGGCATGAAGTCCTTGCCGTTCTCGAACTTCTCCGCTGGGGTGGCCCGGGTGTCGCGCGGTTTGAGGACCTTGTATTCGATGAGCCGGGAGTAGAACCGGAAAGCGATGAGGTAGCTGCAGACTGCCGCAAAGACGAACCACATCGCGTTGACGCGCTCACCCCGGACGATGGCGATCATCACCCAGCCCAGAGCGCCGAGGACGCCGATCACCCCGAAGGTGAGTTTGCTCGGGGTGCTGTTGGGTGGGGGTTCTTCGACGGCGACCGGCGGGAGGTCTGGATCGCTCTTGATCTTGCGCGCTGAGACGGGTCCCTCGCTCATGGGCGGCACTCCTTCGTTTGGGTCAGCCGTGACCTGACTCACAGCCGGCACACAGTCACGGTAGCCCGCCAGGTGTGCCGCTGCCAGGTGACGACTCACGGCATACCCTGGCCTGATGCGTGTGACGATCGACGGAAATGCCCCCCGAGTGGACCCCTCCGCGTGGGTGGCCCCTAACGCAGTGCTGGCCGGCCGCGTCGATATCGCCGAGCGCGCCAGCATCTGGTACGGCGTCGTCGTGCGCGCCGACTGCGACACAATCACCCTCGGGCCGGGCAGCAACCTGCAGGACAACGTCGTCTGTCATGCCGACCCCGGCAGCCCGCTCACGATCGGCGCCGGAGTGACCGTGGGCCACGCTGCGATCCTGCACGGCTGCACCGTCCACAACGGGGCGCTCGTCGGGATGGGAGCTACCGTGCTCAACGGGGCCGTCGTCGGTGAGGGCGCCATGGTCGCGGCCGGCGCGCTCGTCCCGGAGGGCTTCCAGGTGCCGCCGCGCACCTTGGTGGCCGGGGTCCCGGCGCGGATCATCCGCGAGCTCAGACCCCACGAGTGCGAGCGGATCACCGCGAGCGCGCCGACCTACGAGGGTCTGCGTGACATGCACCGCGAAGCGGTCGTCGAGGGCTCGGGGGCCGTCGGAATCGACCCGGTCAACCCCTAGGCTGTGGGCCATGGCTGATTTCGATGTCGTCGTGCTCGGTGCCGGTCCCGGAGGCTATGTCGCCGCCATTCGTGCCTCCCAGTTGGGGCTGAAGGCGGCCGTGGTCGAGGAGAAATACTGGGGCGGTGTCTGTCTCAACGTCGGGTGCATCCCGAGCAAGGCGCTGCTCAAGAACGCCGAGCTGGCCCATGTGCTGACCCACGAGAAGGCGAAGTACGGCATCGAGGGTGATGCGTCGATGAGCTACGGCCCGACCCATGCGCGCTCGCGTCAGGTGTCGGCCGGCATCGTCAAGGGCGTCCACTTCCTCATGAAGAAGAACAAGATCGAGGAGATCAACGGCTGGGGCACCCTCACCAGCCCCACCTCGATGGACGTCAAGAGTTCCGACGGCTCAGCTCGGTCGATCACCTTCGACAACCTCATCATCGCCACCGGCTCGGTCACCCGGATGATTCCGGGCGTGCAGGTCAGCACCAACGTCGTGACCTATGAGGAGCAGATCCTCGACGCCGACCTGCCGGGCTCGATCATCATCGCCGGCTCGGGAGCCATCGGCGTCGAATTCGCTTACGTCATGCGCAATTTCGGTGTCGACGTCACGATCGTCGAGTTCCTCGACCGAATGGTCCCGACCGAGGACGAGGATGTCTCCAAGGAGCTGTTCAAGCACTACAAGAAGCTCGGCGTCAAGGTCATGCTCGGCACCAAGGTCGAGGCCGTCGAGGACACCGGCTCAGGGGTGCGGGTCACGGTGTCCCCGGCTGCTGGTGGCGACCAGCAGGTGCTCGAGGCCGACCGACTGCTCTCGGCGATCGGCTTCGCCCCGCGCACCCAGGGTTACGGCCTGGAGGCCACCGGCGTCGCGCTCACCGACCGGGGGGCCATCGCGATCGACGGCCGCTGCCGCACCAACGTGCCGGGCGTGTATGCCATCGGTGACGTCACGGCCAAGATGATGCTCGCGCACGTCGCCGAGGCCATGGGCATCGTCGCCGCGGAGACCATCGCCGGCGCCGAGACGATGGAGATCGACTACACCTTCATCCCGCGGGCCACCTACTGCCAGCCGCAGATCGGCTCGATGGGCCTGTCGGAGAAGCAGGCCAAAGATGCCGGGTATGCCGTGAAGACGGCCACTTTCCCGTTCGCCGCCAACGGCAAGGCCCAGGGTTTGGGCGATGCCGTTGGCTTCGTCAAGGTGGTCGCCGATGCCGAGCACAACGAGATCCTCGGTGCCCACATGATCGGCCCTGACGTCACCGAGCTGCTCCCGGTGATCAATGCCGCACAGACTTGGGACCTCACGGCGGACGAGCTGTCGCGGGTCGTGTTCGCCCACCCCACGCTCGGTGAGGCGGTCAAGGAGGCGCTGCACGGCATCGCCGGCCACATGATTAACTTCTGAGGCCGGAGTGCAGGCGACGCCCGTGGTGTGCTGAGTGCGCCGCGGGCGTTCCTCTGCCGGGGCTCTGGGGCTGCTACATCAACACAGCCAACGCCAGTCCGGCAAATGCCGTGCAGATCGCTGCGAGGTAGAGGCGCAGGATACGCAGGTAGTAGCCGCCGGGATCACGGCTGCCGCGGGTCGGATGCAGGATGAGGAAGAGCACGAGCGCCATGAGTGCGAGCGCGACGACCACGACCCACAGCACCAGCCATTCAGAAGCGGTCTCTGGCTGGCCGTTCTTGATGCCCCACTCGGCCAAGAAGTTGAGCAGGAACCCGAAGATGATGCCCAGCGAGGTCACCATCGGCTGCCGGTAGTCCTTGATCTCTCCGTTCACGAGCCCTGAGTATGCCGTCTCACGCCCTCGCGCGGACGCCGGGCTATCGGCCGCGGTGAGCGGCCGCGTTGGCGACCGTCACCTGCACGGCGGTCACCTTGTATTCCGGGCATTGGGTGGCCCAGTCGGAGTTGTCGGTCGTCACCACGTTGGCCCCCGTGACGGGGTGGTGGAAGGTCGTGTAGACGACGCCGACCGGCATCCGCTCTGAGACCAGCGCCCGCAGGTGCGTGGCCCCCACCCGAGAGGCCAGCTCGACCGTGTCGCCCGAGGCCACCCCACGCAGCTCGGCGTCGGCCGGGTGGATCTCCAGCACATCCTCGGGATGCCACACGCTGTTGGCGGTGCGCCGGGTTTGGGCGCCCACGTTGTATTGGCTGAGGATGCGCCCGGTCGTGAGCAACAGGGGGAAGCGGCGCGTGGTGCGCTCGGTCGTCGGGACGTATTCGGTGAGCATCAGCCGACCCCGCCCGCGCACAAACCCGTCGACGTGCATGATCGGCGTCCCGGTCGACTCGGTGTCTTCGACCGGCCACTGCATGGACCCCAAGGCGTCGAGTCGCTCGAAGGACACCCCGGCGAAGGTCGGTGTCGTCGCGGCGACTTCCGCCATGATCTCGGCCGGACCGGCATACGTCATGGGGTAGCCCATCGCCGTCGCGATGTCGCAGACCACCTGCCACTCGTCCTTGCCGACCTTGCTGGGCATGGCCGGACGCACCCGGTTGATCCGCCGTTCGGCGTTCGTGAAGGTGCCGTCCTTCTCGAGGAAGGACGTGCCCGGCAAGAACACGTGGGCAAACCGGGAGGTCTCGTTGAGGAAGAGGTCGTGAACGACGACGAGGTCCATGGCACGCAGGGCGGCCTCGACATGTCGGGTGTTGGGGTCGCTCTGGGCAATGTCCTCACCCTGCACATAGAGCCCGCGGAAGCTGCCGGCGAGCGCCGCATCGAACATATTGGGGATGCGCAGCCCGGGCTCCGGCGCGATGCGCACGCCCCACAGCCGGTCGTAGATCTCGCGCACCTCCGGGCGTGACACGTGGCGATAGCCGGGCAACTCGTGCGGGAAAGAGCCCATGTCGCAGGAGCCCTGGACGTTGTTCTGGCCCCGCAGCGGGTTGACCCCTACGCCCTTGCGGCCGATCATCCCGGTGATCATCGCGAGGTTGGCCATCCCCATGACCATCGTCGAGCCCTGGCTGTGCTCGGTGACTCCGAGGCCGTAGTAGATCGCCGAGTTCGGGCCCGCGGCAAACCGGCGCGCGGCCTCCCGTAGGTCGGCGGCTGGGATCGTCGTGATCTCCTCGGTCGCCTCGGGCGAGTGCTCGGGGCCGGATATGAACTCGAGGTATGCCGCGACGTCCTCGCAGCGCTCGGCCAGGAAGGCATCGTCGGCCAGCCCCTCGGTGACGATGACATGAGCCATCGCGTTGACGAACGCCACATTGGTACCAGGGCGCACCGGCAGGTGCCAGTTCGCCTCGACATGAGGCGAGCGGACCAGGTCGATGCGCCGTGGGTCGGCGACGATGAGCGTGGCGCCGGCCCTGATTCGCCGCTTGAGCCGCGAGGCGAAGACCGGATGGGCGTCGGTGGGGTTGGCTCCGATGACCAGGATCACGTCGGCGTGTTCGACCGACTCGAAGTCCTGAGTGCCGGCCGAGGTGCCGAAGGCCTGCCCCAGGCCGTAGCCCGTGGGGGAGTGGCACACCCGCGCGCAGGTGTCGATGTTGTTGTTGCCGAAGGCGGCTCGCACCATCTTCTGCACGACGTAGACCTCTTCGTTGGTGCACCTCGATGACGAGATCCCGCCGATGGCGCCCGGGCCGTGCTCCTGTTGCAGGGCCCGGAACCCGTCGGCGACCCGCTCGATGGCCACCTCCCATGAGACCGGTTGCCAGGGGTCGTCGATGTGCTCTCGCATGAGTGGCTGCAGTTGGCGGTCCGGGTGGGCGGCGTACCCCACCGCGAAGCGACCTTTGACGCAGGAGTGCCCTTCGTTGGCGCCGCCGGTGCGCAGCGGCAGCATCCGGACCACTTCGGTGGCGGCTCCCTCACCCTGCACTTCGGCCCGGAACGAGCAGCCGACGCCGCAATAGGCACAGGTGGTGTCGACGCTGCGGGTCGGTGGCCCGAGGGCACGTCGGGTCTTCTCGGTCAGCGCGGACGTCGGGCAGGCCTGCACGCACGCACCGCACGAAACGCATTCGGAGCCAAGGAAATCGGTGCCGCCAGCCGTCACGACCGAGTCGAACCCCCGACCCTGGATGGTGAGGGCGAAGGTGCCCTGGACCTCGGCGCAGGCCCGGACGCATCGGGAGCACACGATGCAGGCGGCCGGGTCGAAGGTGAAGTAGGGGTTGGAGTCGTCCCTCGATGCGTCGCCGTGGGTGAGCCCGACCAGGCTCGCGCGCACCGAGTCGATCGCAACCGTCGGGTCGGTCGTCGGGTCGGTCGTCGGGTCGGTGGTCGACCCGACGGGGAGAGGGCCGATCTCGCGCGCCAGCCGGGCGATGTCACATCGCCCATCGGCGCAGCCGACACAGTCGACCGGGTGGTCGGAGAGGTAGAGCTCCATGACCCCGCGCCGGAGATCCCGGACCTGCTCGGTGTCGGTGTGCACGACCAGCCCTTCGGCGCACGCGGTGGTGCACGAGGCGGGAGTGCCGCGAGCCCCGTCGATCTCCACGAGGCACAGTCGGCACGACCCGAACGCGGCCAAGGAATCGGTCGCGCAGGCCCGGGGAATGTCGATCCCGGCAAGGGCGGCGGCCCGCAGCACCGAGGTGCCTGCCGGCACCGACACCGGTATGCCGTCGATGGTCACCATGACGGGGGCTGCCACGCCCTGGTCCGGGTCGAGGGTCACCGGCGGGGTGCCGAAGTCGCGTTCAGGAGCAAGGGTCATCGCCGGCCTCCTGCGAAATCCTCGGGGAAGTGGGTGAGGGCGCTGCGCACCGGCATCGGAGTGAGCTGCCCCATCGCACACAGCGACCCCTTGGCCATCGTTGTGCAGATCCGCTCGAGGATCGGCAGTTCCCGAGCCGGATCGGCTCCCGCGAGGAAGCGGTCCAAGGACTCCATCCCGCGCTGCGACCCGATCCGGCAGGGCGTGCACTTGCCGCATGACTCCTTGACGCAGAACTCCATGGCGAAGCGCGCCTGCCGAGCCATGTCGACGGTGTCGTCGAAGACGACGATCCCGCCGTGGCCGAGCATGAACCCAGCGGCGGCGAGCGCTTCGTAGTCCATCGGCAGGTCCAGGGCGCTGTCCGGCAGATACCCGCCCAGCGGGCCGCCCAGCTGCACCGCTCGCACCGGTCGCCCGCTGCGGGTGCCGCCACCGAATCCCTCGACCAGCTCCCGCACGGTGACCCCGAAATCGACCTCGACGAGGCCACCGCGGGCGACATTGCCGGCGAGCTGGAAGACCTGGGTGCCGCGGGAGCGGTCGGTGCCATGGGCGGCATACGCGGACCCGCCGTCGGCGAGGATCGTCGGCACAGTCGCCAGGGTGAGGATGTTGTTGACGACCGTGGGCCGGCCGAAGAGCCCATGCAGGGCCGGAATCGGCGGCTTGGCGCGCACCTCGGCGCGCCGCCCCTCGATGCTCTCGAGCATCGAGGTCTCCTCACCGCAGATATAGGCACCTGCCCCAACCCGGACGTCGACGTCGAACGCGAATCCGCTGCCGAGGACATCGGCCCCGAGAACGCCTGCGGCCCGGGCGGATTCGACCGCGCAGCGCAGTGTTGCGATGGCGTCGGGATACTCCGAGCGCAGGTAGACCACCCCGGTGTGGGCGCCGACGGCATACCCGGCGATGAGCATGCCCTCGATCAGCGCGAAGGGGTCACCCTCGATGAGCATCCGGTCGGCGTAGGTGCCCGAGTCGCCCTCGTCGCCGTTGGCGCAGATGTATTTCTCCGGGCCGGCAGCGTCGGCGACCGTGGCCCACTTGACTCCCGAGGGGAAGCCGGCGCCACCCCGCCCACGCAATCCCGAGGCGGTCACCTCCGCGATCACCGCGTCCGGTGCCAGGGCAAGGGCACGACGCACTCCCGTCCAGCCGCCATGCTGCTCGTAGTCTGCATGGTCCGACGGATCGACCACGCCCAGGCGAGCGGTGGTCAGGCGCCGCTGCGCGGCAAGGAACGGCTGCCGTTCCACCAGCCCGAGGTATGCCGGTCGGAGCGGGTTCCCGGAGGCCGGCTCGATCCCGGCGAGCTGGGCCAGCGCACCCGCATCGGCGGGTGTGACCGGCCCGTAGCCCACCCGACCAGCGGGCGTGTCCACTTCCACGAGCGGCTCGCACCACAGCATGCCGCGGCTGCCGGTGCGCACGACGCGGACGCCGTCGAACGGCGCCAGCGCGGCGGCGACCTCGTCAGCCCCGACCGAACGGGCCGCAGTGTCCGCCGGTACGTAGAAGGTGGTCATGCTCGCGCCGGCGGAATGAGCGCGGTGAGGCGGTCGACCGTGAGCCGACCGAGCAGCCGCCCGTCGGCAGTGCCCGAGGGACCGAGCGCGCAATTGCCCAGGCAGAAGACCTCGGTCACCTCGGTGTCGACGCTCTCCCGGTATGCCGTGAGCGTTGCCGCGTAGAGAGCCTCGCAGCCGACGGCCTGGCAAGCCTCCCCCCGGCATACCGAAATCCGATGCGGCGGAGGGGGACTGGTGCGGAAGTCGGTGTAGAACGACACCACCCCGTGGACGTCGGCAATCGAGAGGTTGAGCACATCGGCGAGGGTCAGGATGTCCTGGCGGGAGATGTAGCCGAGGTGTTCCTGGACGTCGTGGAGCATCGGCAGCAGTGCCGTGCGGTGCACGGCATACCGGGCTACGAGAGCGCGCACCGTCGCCTCTCGCTCGGGGTCGACCCCATCGTGCCGCGTGCTCATGCCGGCCCTTCCTGCCCGTGTCATTGCTCCCGAGTGTAGGAAGCGCGCCCGGAAAGGGAAGGGGCCGCACCGTGCATCGGCTCCACCAAACGGGTGGGCGGCTTTCCCAGCAGGAAAGCCGCCCACCCGAGGGGGTGTCGCCGCCCGCGAGCAGTCAGCCGGTGTGACGTGCCGGCGAGGGCTGCGCTGGAGTCTGTCCGGTGGCCTTGAGCAACTCGGCGAGGCTCTGGTGGAACAGCGCCGGGAGCTTTTCCAGGTGGGTGACGATGTCTCGGCACGCGGTGAGCGAGAAGATCATCCGGTCACCGAGGCTCTGCCCACCGACGAGCAATCCCGTCGTCGGCGCGAGGAATCCGAACACGAAGTAGCGCGCCATCGGGTTGCCGCCGTAGGTCGGCCGCTCCCGCGGGCCTTTGACGTTGGAGACGGCGACGTTGTAGATCGCCGGCATCATCTCGGCCGGCATGGCCGCCATCATCGGTCCAGCAGAGGCAACCATGGATCCGGGCATGAGCGCGCTGGCCTCACGCAGCATGTGCAGCGGCATCCGGTCCCAGTTCTCCTTGGCCAGGGTCGCAGCCTTGTGCGCCCAGTGCAGCCGCTCGACCGGGTCGCCGATGTGCGTGGGCAATTGCAGGAAGAGCATCCAGATCTGGTTGGCCCAGCGCTCGGTCTCGTCGCCCTTGCGCCAGGAGACCGGCGCGGAGGCCATCAGCGGCAGAGTGGTCGGCACGCCGTGGCGCTCCATGTAGGTCCGCAATGCCCCTGCCGTGATGGCCAGGACCGCGTCGTTGATCGTGCCGCCGGCAGCTTTGCCGGCGCGGCGCAGATCCTCGAGGGCGAAGTCGACCAGGGCGATCTCCACGTTGCGTGTGGTCGTGCCGTTGAATGGGCTCGGCGGCGGCATGAGCACCGGACGCTGCGACACGATCTCGGGCACGCCCTCGGCCCGGATGGCATTGGCGACCGCGACAAAGGGCAGCGCCATCTCGCCAGGGATGAGTCGCGCCAACATCGCCGGGATCGCGCCGGCCTGCTCCTCTGCGACTCGCTCGGCCAACCATTTGCCGATATTCGCCTGCAGCGCAACGGCTTTGAGCGGTTTGTCGAGGTAGTCCTTCATCCCGCCCGCAATGATCTCGAACGGCCCATCGGGCTCGGTGTCCGAAACCTCCGGGCCGGTCGTGGGGTGGTCGGCAAGGTGGTCGAGGATCGTCCACATCGCGCTGCCATCGGCCAGGCCGTGGTGGACCTTGAACAGGTAGGCGTACTGCCCGTCCTGCATTCCCTCGATGACGTAGAGGCGCCACATCGGGCGGGTGCGATCCAGGTGCACGCCCATGATCCGCTTGAGGTAGGTGAGCAGTTCCTTCTGCCCACCCGGCTCCTGCAGCCGGATGCCCACGACGTGGTAGTCGAGGTCGACGGTGGTCTGCACCCAGTAGGTGTCCATCCCGAACGGCGCGAGCCGCCAGCGCAGTGGTGGCAGCGTGGGCAGCCGTTCGGCCACCCGCTGCTTGACCCACGCGACGCGGTCCTCGTGGCCGGCATCGGTGTTCTCGGAGCCCTCGAAGACGCAGATGCCGCCGATGTTGCCGTTGGTCGTCATCGTGTCGTAACTGAGGAACATCTGGTCCAGCCCGGTGAGGTGCTGCATGGCGGCATCCCTTTCGTCGTCCCTGACTCACTGGTCCGCAGTATCCGACCTACCGGTCGGTAAGTCTCGGGTCTGCAGTCCCCATGCGCCGGACGGACCCTGGATCGAGCGTGAACTCGGTCATAGAGGCCGCTCCGGGCCGTGGTGATCAGGCCCACCCAGGCGCTGATAAGCTGAACGACGCCGTTGGAACGGCCGCGGATCGAGAGAGCCCAGGTGGACCTGCCCTGGAGCACCGCGCAACACACCACGAAGGAGCCGGCCCACCTCATGCCGTTGGACAAGGACACCAAGCAGTCGATCATGACCGAGTACGCCACCACAGAGGGCGACACCGGTTCCCCCGAGGTGCAGATCGCGATGCTCACCAAGCGCATCCAAGACCTCACCGAGCACTCCCGCAGCCACAAGCACGACCACCACAGCCGCCGCGGCCTGCTGCTGCTCGTCGGTCGTCGCAAGCGCATGCTGCGCTACCTGGAGGCCACCGACATCGAGCGTTACCGTGCGCTCATCAAGCGCCTCGGTCTGCGCCGATAACGACCACGAAGCAGGCGGTCACCGCGACATTCGCGGGGACCGCCTCTTCGCATGAGGAGCCGCCGTTTCCGCGCTGGGAGCCCGTCACACGGCATACCGGAGCAGGTGAAACGCCAACTCCCCACGAAGGAAACCCGCGCACAACGACGATGCGTGCGGTGATGGATATGCATACGAGAAATGGAGGGCCCATGGAGGGTCCAGAGATCAGTTTCGCCGAAGCCACGATCGACAACGGTCGGTTCGGCACCCGCAAGATCCGGTTCGAGACCGGGCGTCTGGCCAAGCAGGCCGACGGCGCAGTCGTCGCCTATCTGGACGACGACACCATGATCATGTCGACGACGGCCGCGGGGCGCACCCCCAAGGACCAGTTCGACTTCTTCCCGCTGACGGTCGACGTCGAAGAGCGGATGTACTCCATCGGCAAGATCCCGGGTTCGTTCTTCCGTCGCGAAGGTCGCCCGACGACTGAGGCGATCCTCACCTGCCGACTCATCGACCGGCCGCTGCGCCCGTCCTTCGTCAAGGGCCTGCGCAACGAGGTCCAGATCATCATCACGGTCTACAGCCTCAACCCCGACCACCAATACGACGTGCTTGCGATCAACGCGGCCAGCGCGTCGACCCAGATCTCGGGACTGCCGTTCTCCGGACCGATCGGTGGCGTGCGCGTTGCGCGCATTGAGGGCCAGTGGGTTGCCTTCCCCAACTTCAGCGATGCCGAGCGATCGACCTTCGACATGGTCGTGGCCGGCCGGATCGTCGGCGATGACGTCGCGATCATGATGGTCGAGGCCGAGGCCACCGACGCCACGTGGGACCTGGTCAAGCACCAGGGCCAGCAGGCGCCGACCGAGGAGATCGTTGCCGAAGGCCTCGAGGCGGCCAAGAGGTTCATCCGGGTGCTGTGCGAGGCCCAGGCCGAGCTGGCGGCCAAGGCGGCGAAGGAGACCATCGAGTTCCCGCGCTTCCTGGACTACGAGGACGACGTGTATGCCGCGGTCGAGGCCGAGATCTCGGCCGAGGCCGCCCGGGCGCTCACCATCGCCGGCAAGCAGGAACGCGAGGACACGCTCGACGAGATCAAGTCGGCGCTGCACGCCAAGCTGGTCGGCGACAGCCAGACCGAAGGCCCCTTCCACGGGCGCCAGAAGGAGGTCTCGGCGGCCTACCGGTCGGTGCAGAAGAAGCTCGTCCGGCAGCGGATCCTGCGCGATTCGGTGCGCATCGACGGCCGCGGGCTCCGCGACATTCGTGCGCTGTCGGCCGAGGTCGACGTGCTGCCGCGCACTCACGGTTCGGCGATCTTCGAGCGCGGCGAGACCCAGATCATGGGTGTCACCACGCTGAACATGCTCAAGATGGAGCAGATGCTCGACACGTTGTCGCCGGTGACGCGCAAGCGCTACATGCACAACTACAACTTCCCGCCCTTCTCCACCGGTGAGACCGGCCGGGTCGGGTCGCCCAAGCGTCGCGAGATCGGGCACGGCGCCCTCGCCGAGCGCGCGCTGATGCCGGTGCTGCCCACCCGCGAGGAGTTCCCCTACGCGATCCGTCAGGTCTCCGAGGCCCTCGGGTCCAACGGTTCGACCTCGATGGGTTCGGTCTGCGCCTCCACCCTGTCGCTGCTCAACGCCGGTGTGCCGTTGCGTGCCCCGGTCGCGGGTATCGCGATGGGCCTGGTGTCCGACACGGTCGACGGGGAGACCCGGTATGCCGCGTTGACCGACATCCTCGGCGCCGAGGATGCCTTCGGTGACATGGACTTCAAGGTCGCCGGCACGCGAGAGTTCGTCACGGCCATCCAGCTCGACACCAAGCTCGACGGCATTCCCGCGTCGGTGCTCGCCGGTGCGTTGACCCAGGCCCGCGAGGCCCGGATGCACATCCTCGACGTCATGGGCGAGGCCATCGACGCGCCCGACGAGATGAGCGAGTTCGCGCCCCGGATCATCACGGTGAAGGTGCCGGTCGACAAGATCGGCGAGGTCATCGGGCCCAAGGGCAAGATGATCAACCAGATCCAGGACGACACGGGCGCCGACATCTCGATCGAGGACGACGGCACCGTCTTCATCGGTGCGGTCGACGGCCCCTCCGCCGAGGCTGCCCGGGCCGCGATCAACGCCATCGCCAACCCGCAGATGCCCGAGGTGGGCGAGCGTTTCATGGGCACGGTCGTCAAGACCACGACCTTCGGCGCCTTCATCTCGCTGCTGCCGGGCAAGGACGGTCTGCTGCACATCTCCGAGGTGCGCAAGCTCGTCGGAGGCAAGCGGATCGACTCGGTCGACGACGTGCTCAAGGTCGGCCAGAAGATCCAGGTCGAGCTCAAGGAGATCGACCCGCGCGGCAAGCTCTCGCTTGCAGCGGTCACAGCTGAGGGCGAGAAGTCGGACGCCGAAAGCGCTCCGACCGAGGGCTGATCGGCTCTCCCGTTACGCAACGAGACGGGACGGCATACCGGATCGGTATGCCGTCCCGTCGGCGTTTCCGGCTCAGTAACCGGTGCGGCCGTCGATGGCTTCTCGCAGCAGGTCCAGGTGGCCGAGATGCCGGGCGTACTCCTCGACGAGGTGGCTGAGGATCCAGCGCAGGTTGACCGGTTGGCCCTGCCGCTGTCCCGCGACCGGCGCGTCGAGATCGGCGATTCGGGCGACGTGCTCGCGTGCGGTCTCGATCTCCTGCCGGTATGCCGCGATGTCGGCGTGGGCGCGTGCGGCCGTGGCCAGGGTGAAATCGCCGTCCGGATCCGCACGGGAACTGTAGAGGTCGGGAGAGTCCTCGCCGAGCGCCACGTCGGTGAGCCAGTAGCGCTCCACTTCGGTGAGATGCCGGACCAGACCGAGCGGCGACATCGTCGAGGGGGGCACCGACCGTTGGGCCAGGTCGTCGGCAGTGAGCCCGGCGATCTTGACGAAGACCGCGGCGCGGTAGACATCCAGCCAGCCCTCGAGGGTGTCGCGTTCGGAGCCGAGGAAGGCCGGTGTGAGGGCGGCGCGGGGATCGGGCTCGGTGTCCGGCACGACGGCACCCTGGGCAATGGTCATCGCCCGAGTCTCACGGGTATGCGGTTGCTGTGCAACGCAATTCTGCTGCATCCCGGGCGTACCAGCTGGCTGTCGAACTACTCCGGACGGCCCCTGTGGATAACTTCTGCGGGGTTGAGGCGATGCATGGCTTGATGGACCCCATGACTTCGCGATTCGTCTCTGCTCTCTCGTTGGCCGCACTCCTCGGGTCTGGCGTCGCCTGCACCTCCCCCGCGGGGCAGTCTCCCGCTCCGTCGAGTCTCACCGACCCAGATGCGCTGCTGCGGGCGGCGCTGGTCGACTACAACGATCGCAACAACATCGCGATCGCGGCAGCCGATGGGCTCGACGCGTCCAAGTGGAAGCTCGCCGACACGGGACCGGCTCTGGAGGGCGACCTCGTGCGGAACGTCTTCCGGCGCCACGACAAGGATCGCAAGGCTATGGAGCCCTTCGACATGGTGGCCGTTCGCCAGCTCGGCGCTCCGGTCACCTCGGGCCAGGGCAGTTCCCTCTTGGGGATGGTGGTCGCTGGTCCGCGCGGTGCAGCGACCGCGCGCCCCACGACGGGCGCACCCACGACCGCAGCCAGCCCGGCGTCCGCGCCCGCCGGCAACGCGACCCCGGGTGCCAGTGCGACGCCGTCGAGCGGCGCAGCGGTCCGCACACTGATCGTGCTGACTCGGGCCGATGCTGCGGCGCCGTGGTTGCTGCAGATGTCGAGCCGTTTGCCCGACTCGGTGGGCGATCTGGGCACCGTCAGGCAGGCATACGACACCGAGCGAGCTTCTGCCGTGGCCGTCGTCAAAGCGGTCACGGACTACTGGACGAACCGCGACGTCTCGGCCGGTGTCGACCTGGGCACGATCCCTGCCGAACGCGCCACGATCGGAACGCCTTCATGGGGCCAGAAGGAGACCTCCTACACGTGTGCCATCGACACTGACCCGAGCGGGGAACCGCTGGTGCGCGCTGCCGCCACAGGTCAAGGGATCATCGGTGTGGGGGCCTTCCACTGCACCTATACGTTGACCTACGCCAAGGCGTCCAAGGTTCCCAAGCTCCTGGACAAGCAGCGCGAGTTGTGGGGTTCGCCGACCGGCGCCGTCTTGACCGTCCCGCAGCGGGGAGGAGTGACGGTTCGCGTTCCGTCTGATGGGGGCCGGCCGCAGGTCATGTGGTGGTTCCTCGACGACGGCATGGCGCCGGCTCTCATTCCCGCCGCCATGGGGTAAGTCCGCCGGTCGGGGCTGTCGGCGGATCGTGAGATCGTGGAGGGCGGATCCCAGCTCACCCCGAAGGAAGCCCGACCATGACCGCAGTGCCCCGTTCTACGCTCCGCGCAGGGGCTGCGGTGGTGGCGCGGGGCATGCGGGAGCAGCCCCGCTGGTTCGCTGTGGCAGTGCTCGGTTCGGCGGTCTACGGCATCATGACCGGCGCCATGGCGTGGGTCATCGGGCGGCTGACCGAGACCGTCATCGGGCCGGCAATCGCCGCTCGCGCCGTCTCCGCCGGGCAGCTGTGGCAGATCGGTCTCACGATCTCCGCGGTGGTGCTACTCAACGTCGCCGGCATCGTGCTGCGGCGCGTCGGAGCCGGCTATGCGATGTTCGGCCTCGGGGCGGCATACCGGCAGCGGGTGACCCGGCAGTATCTCGAGCTCCCGTTGAGCTGGCATCACAAGCACCCTTCGGGGCAGTTGCTGTCCAACGCCAACGCCGACGTCGAGGCCACCTGGAACATCTTCGCCCCGCTGCCGATGGCCCTCGGGGTCGTCGTCATGCTCCTGTTCGGCGCCGTCCAGATGGTCGTTGTCAACCCGCTGCTTGCAGCGGTGGCCATGGTCGTCTTCCCGTTGCTGTTCGCTGCCAATGCCCTCTTCCAACGCCGGATGTCTCCTCAGGTCACCCGGGCCCAGCAACTCCGTGCGGATGTCTCCGAGGTCGCCCACGAGAGTTTCGAGGCCGCCCTCATCGTCAAAGCTCTCGGCCGCGAAGACCAAGAGGCCGCGCGATTTGCCGAAGTGACCTATCAGCTTCGGGACGCCAATATCGCGGTGGGACGCACCCGCGGCACCTTCGATCCGGCCATCGAGTCGATCCCCACGGTCGGCACGCTCGTCGTCATCGCCGTCGGGGCTTGGCAGGCCAGTCGCGGGCAGGTCTCCGCCGCCGAGGTCGTCCAGATCGCCTACCTCTTCTCGGTGCTGTCCTTCCCGGTGCGGGCCTTCGGTTGGGTGCTCGGCGAGGTGCCGCGAGCCGTGGTCGGGTGGGACCGGGTGAATGCCGTGTTGCAGGCGACCGGCGCGATGGAGTTCGGCGCCGGGTCACTGCCACCCGGCGCCTCAGCGCTGCCCATTGCGGCCCGGTCGGTCGGCTACGCCTACGAGGTCGAGAACCCCTCCGGGGGCAGCGAGCGAGCGCCCGTGCTGCGCGACGTGACCATCGATGTAACCGCCGGGGGCACAACCGCCATCGTCGGCCCGACCGGCTCGGGGAAGTCCACGCTGGCCGGTGTGCTCGTCCGCTTGGTCGATCCCGACACGGGCGCGATCCTCGTCGACGGCGTTGATCTGCGCCAGCTGCGTCACGGTGCCCTCGCCGAAGCCGCCGCGTTCGTCCCGCAGCAAACGTTCCTATTCGAAGACACCGTGCGCGGCAATGTCACCCTCGGGCTGGCGGTGAGTGACGACCAGGTCTGGGCCGCGCTGCGCTTGGCGCGCGCTGAGGGATTCGTGTCCGCCTTGCCCGGTGGCCTGGACACCCTGGTCGGGGAGCGAGGGGCCAACCTCTCCGGTGGTCAACGACAGCGCATCGCCTTGGCCCGCGCGGTGGTGCGCAACCCGCGCCTCTTGGTCCTCGATGACGCCACCTCGGCCATCGACCCCAGCGTCGAGCAGGAGATCCTCGCCGGACTGCGCCAGGCGGTCGCGGGCACCACGGTCCTGGTCATCGCCTCCCGGATGGCGACGATCACGTTGGCCGACGAGGTGGTCTTCCTCGCCGACGGTCGCGTGGTCGACCACGGGCCCCACGACGAGCTCATCCAGCGGTGCCGACCGTATGCCGACCTGGTCACCGCCTACGCCCGGGACGCGGCCGAGCGAGCCGACACACGGCATACCGGTGCCGCAGAGGTGACCCGATGAGCCGCCAGAACTCCGGGCCGATCGTCGACCACACCGGCATCGGCAGCGGGTCCGACCTGTCGACCTGGGCCACCTTGCGTCGCGGGGCTGCACTGTCGCCGGAACTCACTCGCGGTCTCACCCTGACCATCACACTCGGGCTGCTATCCACGCTCGGGCGCGTGCTCGTCCCGCTGGTGATTCAGCGCACCACCGACGAAGGCCTCCTCGCGCCGACCGGCCCCGACCTCGGGCGGGTCTGGATGTGGGTCGGCATCGCCCTTGCCGGAGTGGTCGTCACGGCCTTCAGCGCGTATGCCGTCAACGTGCGACTGTTCACCTCATCGGAGAACGGTCTCGCGGCTCTGCGGATCCGGGCCTTCCGGCACATCCACGACCTGTCGATGCTCACCCAGAACACCGAACGCCGCGGCTCGCTCGTCTCCCGGGTCACCTCGGACGTCGACACGATCTCGGCCTTCGTCCAGTTCGGCGGCCTCATGCTCGTCATCAGCATCGGGCAGATCACCCTGGCGACGCTGCTCATGGTGTGGTTCAGCCCGGTGCTCGCGGCCGTGGTGTGGGCCTGCTTCGTGCCCCTGTTCTTCCTCATCCGGCACTTTCAGGGCGTTGTGGGGCGCGCCTACACGCGGGTGCGCGAACGGGTTGGGCAACTCCTCGGCGCCATCGCGGAGGCCGTCGTCGGGGCCTCGACGATTCGGGCCTATGCCGTCCAGGCACGCACCGCCGCGCGAATCGACGTCGCAATCGAGGCCCACCGGGCGGCCGCGGTCGGTGCTCAGGTGCGTGCGGTCGTCGCCTTCACCGCGGGCCAGTTCGTCTCTGGCCTGACGACGGCGATCGTGCTCGTAGTCGGCACGTGGATGGCGGTCGACGGGCGGCTCACTCTCGGTGAGCTGCTGGCCTTCCTGTTCCTGGTCAACCTCTTCACCATGCCGGTGCAGCAGGCGACCGAGATCCTCAACGAGCTGCAGAACGCCGTGGCGGGCTGGCGGCGGGTTATCGGGATTATCGACACCCCGGCCGACATCGCCGACCCGGGCGAGGCTGGCGTCGACCTGCCGCGCGGTCCGATCACCGTCGATGTCGAGCAGGTGACCTTCGCCTATCCCGGTGGCGAGCCGGTCCTGCGCGATGTCTCGCTGCACATTCCGCCGCGCGCCCGGATCGCGGTCGTGGGGGAGACCGGCTCCGGAAAGTCCACACTCGCCAAACTCCTCAGTCGGCTCGTCGACCCCGATCAGGGCCGCATTCGGCTCGACGGAGTCGATCTGCGCCGTGTGCGGTTCGACACACTGCGCAGCCGGGTCGTCCTGGTGCCCCAGGAGGGCTTCCTCTTCGACGCCTCGCTGCTGGACAACTTGCGCTTCGGACGACCGGAGGCCACTGCGGAACTCGTCGGCGACACGCTGGCCGAACTCGGCCTCGACGATTGGGCGCGCTCGCTGCCGCTGGGGTTGGCGACGCCGGTGGGGCAGCGCGGTGAGTCGCTGTCGGCGGGGGAGCGCCAGCTCGTCGCCCTGGTGCGGGCCTACTTGGCCAACCCCGACCTACTCATCCTCGACGAGGCCACCTCGGCAGTCGATCCAGCGACCGAGGTCCGGGTGCAGCGCGCCATCGACGGGCTGACCCGGGGGCGCACCTCGGTCGCCATCGCGCACCGCCTCTCGACCGCGGAGGCTGCCGACGAGGTCGTCGTCGTCGACAGCGGGCGCATCGTCGAGCGAGGTCCGCACCATGACCTGGTAAAGCAGGGCGGGGTGTATGCCGCGTTGCACGCCTCGTGGTCCGCGCAGCACAGTCGCTGAGCTGCGGCCTGGTGCCGACGCACTCACCGCCTGCCCTTATGCTCCCGAGTCGAGGAAGACCACGGGCACCCAGCCGCGGACGGCGTTGACCAGCCAGATCGCCTGAGCTGCGGTGAGGTCCTCCCGGGTGAGGACCCGCTCGACGACTGGCCGACCAGCTGCTGCGCACTCGAGGAGTTCCGCACGCAGCGTCCCCGGCAACAGACCGCAGTCTTCGGGCGGTGTCACCAGCTCGCCCCCGAGATCCAGGACGAGGTTGCCGATGGTGAACTCGGTGAGCTCCCGGCGTTCGTTCCACAGCAGGGTGTCGAAGAGGCCGTGGTCTTCGCGTCGCAGGCGCTCGTATGCCGTGCGGGCAGTGGTCTTGTGCCGCAGCCATGGATCGGTCGAATCGACCGGCCGGCGGGCCAGCGCGACGTGTCGCGCCACGTCGGTGTGCGGGGCACACGGCATCCCGAAGGGTTCGTCCAACGCAGTGCTGTCGATGCTCAGGGTGCCGTCCGGACCCAGGACCAACCGAACGCGCAGCGCCGCGGTGTCGGCGGGCGTCGCGCCCGGCTCGGGATCGTCGCACCTGACGGCGTGAGTGCCGGTCTCGGCCGCCAGGTCGTCGAGAAGGCGCGCCGCCAGCGATCGGTCGAACGGCCGCCCGAACCAGGCAGCGGACGCGGCCAACCGGTCCAGGTGTCGGTCCCGGAGCACGACCACTGCGCGCTCGACCCGGATCGTCTCCAGGAGCCCGGCGTCCCGCTGGGTCTGCGCGAGCACGGCGGCCTTCGCCAGGGCCTCGGCGTGTTCGGTGGCGCCGTCGGAGTCCCAGACGACGCCGCCGCCGACGTCATACCTCGCGAGTCCGGCGTCGCGGTCGACGATGAGTGTGCGGATGGCGACGTTGAAGGCCGCAGTCCCGCCCGGCCAGACGACCCCGACGGCGCCGCAGTAGACGCCCCGGGGACGATCCTCGACATCCGTGATGAGCTCCATGGTGCGCACTTTCGGGGCCCCGGTGACCGACCCGCAGGGGAAGAGCGCGGCGATGATGTCGTCGACGAACAGCCCGTCGCGCCCCTGTCCGGTGACCGTCGAGGTCATTTGCCAGACCGTCGGATAGTCCTCGATCTGGAACAACGCGGGCACCTGAACCGAGCCCGGGCGACTCACCCGGGCCACATCGTTGCGCAGCAGGTCGACGATCATGAGGTTTTCGGCGCGGTCCTTGGCGCTGGTGCGCAGTTGCCGCGCCAAGGTCGCGTCACGGGCTGGCTCAGGGCTGCGTGAGCGGGTGCCCTTCATCGGGCGGGTCACCACCTCTGCGCCGTCCCAGGTGAAGAAGAGCTCGGGGGAGACGGATGCGACCGCGTGCGACCCGATGTCGAGGTAGGCGAACCAGCCGTGGTGCTGGGCGCGACGCAGGTCGGCCCAGGCCCCGAGCGGGTCTCCGGCGAAGCGGGCATGCATCGGCATCGTGTAGTTGACCTGGTAGGTGTCGCCCCGGGCGATGGCCTCGCGCACCCGGGTGACGGATGCTCCATACCGGTCCTCATTGGTTCCCGACCGCCAGGCCGAGCAGGCGTATGCCGTGGGCCTCCGGATCTCGTTCCGAAGCTGCGGACCATCGTGAATCCCAAACCACACCAAGGGGATTCGGCTACCGGCACGAACCCGCATGGCCGGATCGAAGGCCGGCGCAGCCTCGTAGGAGAGGTAGCCCACGGCATACCGGCCGGCCATCGCCGCTCGACGGACTGCCGCGAGTGCTGGTCGCACCTCGGCGAGACAGTCAGCCCGGATCACCTCGACCGGCTCGCCGAAAGCAAGCTGCCCCGTGGGCCCGGCCGGCGACCACGGGAAGTCGACGAAGGCCTCCACGGCGCCAAGGCTAGGACACCGGCCAGAAGCGGCCTGGGGGACGCGCGGCGATCGGACCGGCAGAATGGCGGGGTGCTCCCCGTTTCCGCTCCGCCACCGCAGCCTGCCCGACTCGATCCAGCCGTCGCGTCGCTGCTCACCCGCGACAAGGCCGGCCTGGTGGCCGCCATCATCCAAGACGACGAGACCGGTGAGGTCCTCATGCTCGGGTGGATGGATGACCAGGCCCTCGCGCGCACGCTCAGCACGGGCCGGGTCACCTTCTGGTCTAGGTCGCGGCAGGAGTACTGGCGCAAGGGTGATACCTCCGGCCACGTGCAATGGGTGCGCTCGGCGGCACTGGACTGTGATGGCGACGCCCTGTTGGTCCGCGTGGAGCAGGTCGGGGCTGCGTGTCACACCGGGGACCGCAGCTGCTTCGACGCCCGCCCGCTGACGGCCGTCCAGGCCGCGGTGCCGACGCCCGACGAGGGGCGAGAGTGAGCGACTTGCACGCCGAACTCGACTGGGGCACAACGTGGCCGACGCTTCCCACGTTTGCCGAGCTGGCTCGCACCCGCCGCGTCATCCCTGTGGTGCGCCGGCTCTTGGCGGACGGGGAAACCCCGTTGGGGGTCTATCGCAAGCTGGCCAAGGGCGAACCCGGCACCTTCCTGCTGGAATCGGCCGAGCACGGCGGCGTGTGGTCGCGCTACTCGATCGTCGGCGCTCGGGCCGCCGCCACGTTGACTGAGCGCGACGGGCAGGCGCTGTGGATCGGCACTGCGCCCGTTGGTGTCCCGACCGGCGGAGACCCCACGGTGGCGCTGCGCGAAACCGTCGCGATTCTTGGCACCGAGCGAGTCGAGGGCCTCCCGCCGCTCACCGGAGGCATGGTCGGGGCGATCAGTTATGACGCCGTGCGCCGTTGGGAGCGGGTCCCGGACACCGGCCGTGATGAGTTGCACCTTCCCGAGCTGGCCATGGTCCTCGCGACCGACCTCGCCGTGCTCGACCACGCCGACGGGTCCGTGCTCCTGGTCGCCAACGCGGTCAACTACGACGCGACCGACGAGCGCGTGGAGTGGGCCTACGCCGATGCCGTCCAGCGCCTCGATCGGATGGCGGCCGACCTCGCCGCGCCGGCTCCTTCCACCGTCGCCGTGGTGCAGCCCGTGCACCTGCCAGTCACTGCCTCGCACACCCAGGAGGCCTTCCACGACGTCGTCGAGCAGTGCAAGGAGGCGATTCGGGCCGGTGACGCCTTCCAGATCGTCGTGTCGCAGAGGTTCACCCTCGCCTGCCCCGCGGACACCCTCGACGTCTACCGGGCACTGCGGGCGTCCAACCCCAGTCCCTACATGTACTACCTGCGCCTGCCGCACCCCGACGGCTCGGTCTACGACATCGTCGGGTCGAGTCCGGAGGCTCTCATCAAGGTCACCGATCGCCAGGCCATCACCCACCCGATCGCCGGCTCCCGCCCGCGGGGCAAGACCCCCGAGCAGGACGTCGAACACGCCGATGACCTCGCCGCCGACCTCAAGGAGCGGGCCGAGCATCTCATGCTCGTGGACCTGTCCCGCAACGACCTCCAGCGGGTCTGCCGGGCCGGCACGGTCGACACGGTGGAGTTCATGACGATCCGCCGGTACAGCCACATCATGCATCTGGAGTCCACGGTGGTCGGCCACCTGCGCGAGGAGGCCACGGCATACGACGTCCTCGTCGCGACCTTCCCCGCGGGCACCCTGTCGGGGGCCCCGAAGCCGCGGGCCATGGCCCTCATCGACGAGTTCGAGGGGCTGCGTCGCGGCCTCTACGGCGGAGTGGTCGGCTATCTCGACTTCGCCGGTGACATGGACCTGGCGATAGCAATCCGCACCGCCGTGGTGCGCGAGGGCACGGCATACGTGCAGGCCGGCGCTGGGATCGTCGCCGATTCGGTGCCGCAGCGCGAGTACGAGGAGTGTCACCACAAGGCGGCTGCTGTCATCCGCGCCATCGGGGCTGCGGCGGGCATGCGGTCGGCTCCCAGCAGCACGGGAGGTATGCCGTGACGAAACGCCTCGCCCTGGCGATCGTCGCAGCGCCCATCGTCGTCTTCCTGCTGACCTCGGGTGCGCCCTGGGCCACTGGCGCGTCGTCCGACCCCGTGCTCGGCTCGGCCGTCGTCACGGTCACCGGCGCCCAAGGGGCACCGGCGGCGATCGCGCTTGCGCTGGTCGTCGGCGCGGCCCTCGTGGCAGTGGCGACGGGCGGTCCGGGAATCCGGCGAGCTGCCGGTGTCGTGCTCGTGCTCGCCGCGTGCGGTGTGATGATCCTCGCAGCCCGGGTGGTCCTGGACCCCGGTGCGGCGGTAGGTCGGCGCGCGGCTGAACTCACCGGACAAACCGGCGCGGTCGGAGCCACCGGCAGCGCCACCACTCTCGGGTGGTTGGCACTGGTGAGCACGGCTGCAGCAGTCGTGGGCGGCGTGTTCACCGCGCGCGCTGCCCTGAGGTGGGCGGGTCTCTCGGATCGTTTCGAGCGCGATCCCGCGCTCGGATCGGGTCCGGAAGACCGGGTGAGGTCGGCGTGGGATGCGCTCTCCGAGGGACACGACCCGACGATGGGGGAGCCAACGGCCACGACGTCCGACGGACCTGCCACAATGGCCCCACCAGATGAGGAGCCGCCCGCTGGCGGTCGTTGAAGGAGATCGATCGATGGCTGACAACACTCACCACGACAACCACGGCCAGAGCACGGCCGCGTGGACCGCCGTGGCGATCCTGCTGGTCGCAGCGGTCGTCATGTCGTGGGCCGTCGTGGTGGCCAGCAAGCCGCTGTTCATCATCGGCGCCGTCATCGCCGTGGCCGGGGTCGTCGCCGGCAAGGTGCTGGCGATGGCCGGCTATGGCGTCGACAAGAGCGCTGCCCACAAGTAGTCCTCGCAGCACGTGGCGGCTCCGGCGGATCTGCGCCGGAGCCCTGTCGCGTCTTGCGGCCCCGGCCAATCACACTCCTGGGCGGCGGGCACGGGGTGACTCGACCGGCGTGGCCCTGCCCGAAGTTCCCCCAATGCCGGCTCTGTCTGGTTAGGCTGATCAAGTCGCTTCACGTTCGTCCCAGGACGCCACTCTCGAGGGAGCCCTCACATGTCTTACGGAACTCCGCCCCCGCCCCCGCCCCCTCCAGGCGGTGGTTACGGAGCACCCCCGCCCCCGCCTGGCGGTGGCTACGGCGCCCCCCCACCGCCTCCGCCCGGCGACGGCGGCTACGGTATGCCGTCTTCCGGCGCCAATGTTGGTGGGCAGCTCGCCCAGTGGCCGGCCCGGGCGCTGGGCTACTTGGTGGATTACGCGCTGACCATTCCCGGCAGCATCCTGTACTTCGTGGGCCTGCCCAAGACCACCGTCGTCACCATCAATGGCCAGTCCACGACCAGCAGCGGCGGAGGCAATGTCATCCTGTTGCTGCTGGGTGCCATCCTCCTGCTGGCCGTTTGGGTCTGGAACCGAGGCATGAAGGGCGGCCAGGGACAGACGATCGGCCGCGGGGTTGCCGGCATCTCCTTGGTCGACGCCCAGGGCCAGCCGCTCGGCACCGGCAAGGCGCTGTTGCGCGATGTCGTGCACATCGTCGATGTCATCATCTGCGGTCTGCCGATCGGTTATCTCGCCCCGCTCTGGGACGCCAAGCGCCAGACCTGGGCCGACAAAATCCTCAACACCTACGTGGTCACCGTTTCCAAGTGAGCCGATGACCCGGCCCGAGCACGGACAGCGAGCCGACCTCCCGGCGGAGGTCGGCTCGCTGCCGCATCGGGCCCGGTTGTCGGCACGCGGGGCCGTCGCAGCCGCGGGACTCGCGGCCGGCACGGCATACCTGTGGTGGGTCGACCCCAATCAGCCGGGCCGCTATCTGCCGTGTCCCTTCCTGACTCTCACAGGGGCCTATTGCCCCGGGTGCGGCGGGTTGCGATCGCTCCATGCGCTCCTGCACGGCGACCTGGTCGAGTCACTGGCTCGACACCCCCTCGTGGCGCCCGGCGCGGTGTGCCTGGTCGTCGCCGTCCTGCTGTGGTGGGTCTGCGGTCGACCGCGGCTGCGGGTCGACCCCTTGGGCTGGGCTATGCGGCTGACCCTCAGCCTGCTGGCGGCGTTCTGGGTGCTGCGCAATCTCCCCGGCTGGGACTGGCTTTCCCCGGTCTGAGCGTCACCACGTAGATTGGGCGGGTGCCTCCTCCCTGCACCGTCTTGGACGACATCATCGCCGGCGTGCGCCTCGATCTGACCGCGCGTCAGGCCACCCTGTCGTGGGAGGCGCTCGAGGCCCGGGCCGCCGACCAACGCCCGGCCCTGGACGCCGAGACGGCTCTGCGCCACGCCCGTGGCACAGCGGTCATCGCCGAAGTCAAGCGCTCGAGCCCCAGCAAGGGAGCGCTTGCCGACATCCCCGACCCGGCCGCTCTCGCGTGCTCGTATGCCGCGGGAGGCGCCACCGCCGTGAGCGTCCTCACTGAACAGCGGCGGTTCGGGGGGAGCCTGACCGACCTCGCCGCCGTGCGGGCCGCCGTGTCGATCCCGGTTCTGCGCAAGGACTTCATGGTCGACCCCTACCAGATCCTCGAGGCCCGAGCCTTCGGTGCCGACCTCATCCTGCTCATCGTCGCTGCGCTCACCGACACCCAACTCGTCGCCATGCGCGAGCAGGCCGAGGGCCTCGGGATGACGGCCCTGGTCGAAGTGCACGACGCCGACGAGGCTCGTCGAGCCGTGGACACCGGGGCTCGCGTGATCGGGGTCAATGCCCGCAATCTCAAGACTCTCGAGGTGGACCGTGGCGTCTTCGCGCGACTGCGACCCCTCATCCCCGCAGGCGCAGTCGCCGTCGCCGAGTCCGGCATTCGCGGGGTGCTCGATGTGCAGGACTACGCCGACGCCGGGGCCGACGCCGTCCTCGTCGGTGAAGCCCTCGTCACCGGTGGGGAGCCGGCCGAAACGGTCGGACGGTTCGCCGCCGTGCGGGCTCGACCGGATCGACAGGGCCACCGGAACGGCATACCGGGCCAGGTCAGGGCAGATGCGACGGACCATGCGAACGAGAAGGGGAGCAGCCGATGACGGCGCAGCCGGGGATCGGTCGGTTCGGTGACTTCGGGGGCCGCTATGTTCCCGAGGCCCTCATCCCGGCGCTGGAACAACTCGACGAGGTGCGCCGCAAGGCGTTGGTCGATCCGGAGTTCGTCGGCGAACTCGACCGGCTGCACCGCACCTACACCGGCCGGCCGTCGATCATCACCGAGGTGCCCCGCTTCGCCGAGCACTGTGGTGGCGCGCGGGTGATCCTCAAGCGCGAGGACCTCAACCACACCGGATCGCACAAGATCAACAACGTCCTGGGCCAGGCGCTGCTCACCAAGCGGATGGGCAAGAGCCGGGTCATCGCCGAGACCGGTGCCGGTCAACACGGGGTGGCCACGGCCACGGCGGCTGCGCTGTTGGGTCTGGAGTGCGTGGTCTACATGGGCAAAGTCGACACCGAGCGGCAGGCCCTCAATGTCGCCCGGATGCGCTTGCTCGGGGCTGAGGTGGTCGCGGTGACCAACGGCAGTCAGACCCTTAAAGACGCGGTCAACGAGGCACTGCGCGATTGGGTGGCCAATGTCGAGGACACCCACTATGTGCTCGGCACGGTCACCGGGCCGCACCCCTTCCCCGAGATGGTGCGCGACTTCCACCGGATCATCGGGGTGGAAGCCCGAGCCCAGGTGCTCGATCTCGTCGGGCGCCTGCCCGACGCGGTGATCGCGTGTGTCGGAGGAGGATCCAATGCCATGGGCATCTTCCACCGCTTCCTCGACGACACGAGCGTGCGCTTGGTCGGGGTCGAGGCGGGGGGAGACGGGGTCGAGTCCGGCCGGCATGCGGCCCGGTTCTCGGGTGGCAGCCGCGGGGTTCTGCATGGTGCGGCCACCTATGTGCTCCAGAACGACGACGGCCAAACCATCGAATCCCACTCGGTGTCAGCGGGATTGGACTATCCGAGCGTCGGGCCCGAGCACGCGCACCTCTTCGAGAGCGGCCGGGCGGAGTATCGCTCGGCGACCGACGACGAGGCCATGGAGGCGTTCCGGCTGCTCAGCCGCACCGAGGGGATCCTTCCGGCCATCGAGTCGGCTCACGCTCTCGCGGGCGCCATGGTCCTCGGGCGGGAGCTCGGGCCGGACGCCGTGCTGCTCGTGTCGCTGTCCGGCCGGGGCGACAAGGACGTCCACACCGCCGCCCGCTGGTTCGGGCTGCTCGACGACGAGGACGGTATGCCGTGACCTCCGCTCCTGCGCCCGACCAGACCCTCGGGTCGCAGATCCTCGCGCGTTGTCGGCAGGACGGTCGCGCAGCGCTCATCGGCTATCTGCCAGTCGGCTACCCGAGCGTCCGAGAGAGCATCGCAGCGATGGAGGCGCTCATCGAGGGCGGCATCGACATCGTCGAGGTCGGGGTGCCCTACAGCGATCCACTCATGGACGGCCCCCTCATCCAGCGGGCCACCGAACTCGCCCTCGACCAGGGATGTCAGGTCGACGACGTCTTCACCGCGATGCGCGCTGTCGCCGACAGCGGGAGCACGGCATACGTCATGACGTACTGGAACCTCGTCCTGCGCCGCGGCGTGGATCGTTTCGCGGCCGACCTGGCCACCGCCGGAGGCAGCGGCCTCATCACCCCTGATCTCATCCCCGACGAGGCGGCCGAGTGGATCACGGCGTCGGATCGCCATGGGCTCGACCGGGTCTTCCTCGTCGCCCCGTCCTCGACCCGCGAGCGGCTCGCCGTCGCGACAGCAGCCTGTCGTGGGTTCGTCTATGCCGCCTCGACCATGGGCGTCACGGGCACCCGTGATTCGGTCGGCTCGGCCGCCGCACAGGTCGTCGAGCGAGCCCGTGAGGTCACCGACCTGCCGCTGTGCGTCGGGCTCGGCGTGTCCACCCGGGCCCAGGCCGCCGAGGTCGCGGGCTACGCCGACGGCGTCATCGTCGGCTCCGCGCTGGTCCGGGCCCTCGGCGAGGGCGGCCCAGCCGCGGTGCGCACGCTCACCCGAGAACTCGCTGCCGGGGTCCGAGAGGGGAGTCGGTGACTCGCCGACGCAGACTCGACCTGCTCGGCACAGTGCTTCGGCTGGTGCTGGGCGGCGTGCTGCTGGTCGCCGGAGCGCTCAAGGTGACCAACCTGGGGGCCTCCGCGCTGGCGGTGCGGGCCTACCAGCTGCTGCCCTACGACCTGGCCGGATACGTCGGCTACGGGCTGCCCGTGCTCGAGATCATCGTCGGGCTCGTGCTCGTCGTCGGGCTCTTCACTCGCACAGCCGCCGTCGTCGCCGGACTGCTCATGCTGGCCTTCGTCATCGGCATCAGCTGGGCGTGGGCCAAGGGGCTGTCGATCGACTGCGGGTGCTTCGGTGGTGGTGGCGAGATTGCCTGGGGGCGCACGGCATACCCCCTGGAACTCACCCGCGATGTGGCCCTGCTGGCGACCGCGGGCTGGCTGGTCCGGCGGCCCGCGACGGCATACGCACTGGACGCCCGCCTCTGACGCCGGTCGACATGGTGGAGAATGGCCGGTATGCCGCGCCCTGACGCCACCGACAAACTCGCCGCCACCGCACCTGCGCAGACCAACCGCCTCATCGTCGGTGGCCTGGTCGCGATCCTCACCCTCGGGGCGATCTTCGCGGCGATCTTCCTCGGGATCAACAACAACTCCAAGAACACCAGCACGCCGGCCGCATCCGGGGGTCAGAGTGCCGCCACGGCCGCGAAGGCGACTCCCAAGGGAGCCACCGAGTTCGGTGGTCCGATGGTCGTCAACCCGGGCGCGCCGGCCAATGTCCCCGTCCTGGACATCTATGAAGACCCGCAGTGCCCGGTCTGCGCGCAGTTCGAGCAGATCTACGGCCCGACCGTCAAGGCTCTGGTGCAGGCCAACGCCGCCAAGCTCGTCGTCCACACCATGACCTTCCTGGACACCAACCTCAAGAACGACTCCTCGGTCCGCGCCGCCAACGGCGCGTTCTGCGCGGCCGACCAGGGCAAGTTCTACGAGTACATGGCGCAGGTCTACGCCAACCAGCCCGCCAAGGAGGGCACCGGCTATCCCGCCGATCAGCTGACGTCCTTCGCCGTCAAGGCAGGAGTCGCCGACCAGCAGGCCTGGGCCAGCTGCCAGGCCGGCCTGACCTACCAGGCGCACACTCTCGCCCTGGAGACCAACACGGAGAAGAGCGGGGTGAACGGCACCCCGACCGTGAAGGTCGCCGGGCAGACCCTGAAGCTCACCGGTAATCCTGCCGACATCACGGACGCCGTCAAGGCAGCCACCAAGTGACGCAGGCCGTCGCCGGGGCGGTCGCCCTGGCCTGGCCCTGGGAGATCCCCAGCCCGTCGACGGGTGTGTGGTACGTCGGCCCTTTCCCGGTCCGTGGGTATGCCATGTCGATCCTGCTCGGCATCGTCGTTGCGATCTGGATCACTCAGCGGCGTCTGACGGCACGGGGCGACACCCGTGGGGTCGTGCTCGACATCGCCGCGTGGGCCGTGCCGTTCGGGATCATCGGCGGCCGGATCTACCACGTCATCACTACCCCGCAGCCCTACTTCGGCGAGGGTGGCAGCCCCTGGGCGGCATTCAAGATCTGGGAAGGCGGTCTGGGCATCTGGGGAGCCGTCGCGCTCGGCGTCGTCGGTGCGTCGATCGGGGCCCGGCGGGCCGGGATCCCGCTGCTGATGTTTCTCGATGCAGCCGCGCCGGGGTATGCCGTGGCGCAGGCACTGGGGCGGTTCGGCAACTGGTTCAACAACGAGATCTACGGACCACCGACCGACCTGCCGTGGGGTTTGCGGATCTACCAGTGGGACCAAGCAGCCGGCCACGCGGCGCGCGATGCGGCGGGGGAGCCCATCGTCAAAGGGATCTTCCACCCGACCTTTCTCTACGAGGCGCTGTGGTGCCTCGGGCTCGCGGTGGTGCTCGTGTGGTGGGATCGACGCTCGCGTCCCGCGCTCGGGCAGGTCTTTGCGGGTGTCATCGGCGGATACTCCTTGGGGCGGTTCTTCATCGAGCTGATCCGCACCGATGAGGCCAACCGCATCCTCGGGCTGCGGGTCAACACCTGGATGTCGGCCGTCATCATCGCCGTGAGCCTGGTCATGTATGTGCGCTGCGGACGCCGGAATGCCCCGCGGGAGCTGACGCCTGTCGAGACGGTCACGTCTCGGCATACGGAATGACGCGTATCACACTTTAGGACGAGGAGGGTCGCCGCTATCCTGGGTCGGCTGGCCACCGCCGTCCAGTTTGTGTCGACCTCTGCCCATCTGGGCACCTACTCGTCAGGACGGTGAGGCTGCATGTCGCCTGCGCGCATCCCCTTCTCGGCCCAGCCCGACAGCACCGGTCTTTACCACCGGGAGTTGGAGCGGGACGCCTGCGGTGTCGCCATGGTCGCGACGCTGCGCGGGAGCGCCGGCCACGACATCGTCCAGCTCGGGCTCACCGCTCTGAAGAACCTCGATCACCGTGGCGCGACCGGCTCCGACCCGCTGGTCGGTGACGGCGCCGGCATCCTCACCCAGGTCCCGGATCGCTTCTTCCGTGAGGTCCTCGAATTCCCCCTCCCGCCGGCCGGCTCGTATGCCGTCGGTGCGGCATACCTGCCGGTGCCCTTGCCGGCCCGCTCGGTCGCGATTGCGCGTATCGAGGCGATCGCAGCCCAAGAAGGCATGACCGTCATCGGCTGGCGCGACGTCCCGGTGACCGCCGACCTCGTCGGGGAGAGCGCGCGCGCATGTATGCCGCACTTCGCCCAGGTCTTCCTCACCGCCGATCGTGGTCAGACCGGCATGGAGCTGGAGCGGCTGGCCTTCTGCGTCCGCAAGCGGGCCGAGCGTGAGGTCGAGGTCTACTTCCCCTCGCTGTCGGCGCGGACCCTGGTCTACAAGGGAATGCTGACGACCACCCAACTCGAGCCGTTCTTCCCAGACCTGTCGCACGATGCCTTCGAGACCGAGTTGGCGCTGGTCCATTCGCGCTTCTCGACCAACACCTTCCCGTCATGGCCGCTGGCCCACCCTTACCGGCTCATCGCGCACAACGGCGAGATCAACACCGTCAAGGGCAACCGCAACTGGATGCGGGCCCGCGAGTCGATGCTCTCCTCGGACCTCATCTCCGGCGACCTGCAGCGACTCTTCCCGGTGTGCACCCCCGGGGCCTCCGACTCGGCCTCTTTCGACGAGGTGCTCGAACTGCTGCATCTCGGTGGCCGGTCGCTGCCGCACGCGGTGCTCATGATGATTCCCGAAGCGTGGGAGAACCACGCCGAGATGGACCCAGCTCGGCGGGCCTTCTACGAATACCACTCGACGCTCATGGAGCCCTGGGACGGCCCGGCGTGCGTCACCTTCACCGACGGCACACTCATCGGGGCGGTGCTCGACCGCAACGGGCTGCGGCCGGGGCGCTACTCGGTGACCGACGACGGATTGGTCGTGCTCGCCTCGGAGACCGGCGTCCTGGAACTGGACCCGGCGCGGGTCGTGCGCAAGGGCCGGCTGCAACCGGGCCGGATGTTCCTCGTGGACACCGAGGCCGGTCGCATCGTCCGCGACGACGAGATCAAAGCCGAGCTCGCTTCAGCGCAGCCCTATGAGGAGTGGATGCACGCCGGCCGGATCCGTCTGGCGGACCTGCCCGACCGCGAGCACATCGTCCACACCGCCAAATCGGTCGCCCGGCGCCAGCAGACCTTCGGCTACACCCAGGAGGAGCTGCGGGTCGTGCTCTCGCCGATGGCGCGCACCGGCGGGGAGCCGCTCGGGTCGATGGGCACCGACAGCCCCATCGCCGTGCTCTCGGCCAAGCCGCGCTTGCTGTTCGACTACTTCACCCAGCTCTTCGCCCAGGTGACCAACCCGCCGCTGGACGCCATCCGCGAGGAACTCGTCACCTCCCTGGGCACCGTCATCGGTCCGGAGGGCAACCTGCTCGAAGACACTCCGACCCACGCCCGCAAGGTCGTGCTCAAGTTCCCGGTCATCGACAACGACGAGTTGGCCAAGATCGTCCACATCAACGCCGACGGTGACCTGCCCGGTTATGCAACTCACGTCGTCCGGGGGCTCTATGACGTGTCCGGTGGGGCAGCGGCCATGGAGGCTCGGATCCAGGTGCTGTGCGCCGAGGTCTCGGCGGCCATCGCCCGCGGGGTGAAGTTCGTCGTATTGTCCGACCGCGATTCGGGTCGGGACCTGGCTCCCATTCCGTCGCTGCTCATGACGGCTGCCGTGCACCACCACCTCATCCGTGAGAAGACCCGCACCCAAGTCGGTCTCATCGTCGAGGCGGGCGACGTGCGCGAGGTCCACCATGTGGCACTCCTGGTGGGCTATGGCGCAGCCGCCGTCAACCCATACCTCGCGATGGAATCGGTCGAAGAGTTGGTGCGCTCAGGTGCGCTTCCGGGGGTCACCGCGGAAAAGGGCGTGGCTAACCTCATCAAGGCGCTCGGCAAGGGTGTGCTCAAGGTGATGTCCAAGATGGGCATCTCGACGGTCGCTTCCTACACGGGGGCCCAGGTTTTCGAGGCGATCGGGCTCGCCCAGGAGGTCGTCGACCGCTACTTCACCGGGACGATCAGCCAGCTCGGGGGCGTCGGTCTGGACGTCATCGCCGACGAGGTGGCCGCCCGTCACGCGGTGGCCTACCCGCTCGAAGGCGTCCACCCGGCCCACCGCACGCTGTGGGTCGGCGGTGAGTACCAGTGGCGGCGCGAGGGCGAGCCGCACCTGTTCGACCCGGACACGGTCTTCCGGCTACAGCACTCCACCCGGCAGCGTCGCTACGACATCTTCAAGGAATACACCGCGCGGGTCGACGAGCAATCCCAGCGCTTGATGACGCTACGGGGGCTGTTCCGGTTCGCCGGGCCCGAGGTGACTGGCCGCGAGCCGATCTCCATCGAGGACGTCGAGCCCATCGAGGAGATCGTCAAGCGCTTCCAGACCGGCGCGATGAGCTACGGGTCGATCAGCAAGGAAGCCCACGAGACCCTCGCGATCGCGATGAACCGGCTCGGCGGCAAATCCAACACCGGCGAGGGCGGCGAGGACGAGGAGCGGCTGCTCGACCCGACGCGGCGCTCGTCGATCAAGCAGGTGGCTTCCGGCCGCTTCGGCGTAACCAGTCTCTACCTCACCGAGTCTGACGACATCCAAATCAAGATGGCCCAGGGCGCCAAGCCCGGTGAGGGCGGTCAGCTGCCCGGCAACAAGGTTTACCCGTGGGTGGCCAAAACCCGGCACTCGACGCCGGGCGTGGGCCTGATCAGCCCGCCGCCGCACCACGACATCTACTCGATCGAAGACCTCGCCCAGCTCATCCATGACCTGAAGAACGCCAACCCCCAGGCCCGGATCCACGTCAAGCTCGTCTCCGAGATCGGCGTGGGCACGGTCGCCGCGGGCGTGGCGAAGGCGCACGCCGACGTCGTCCTGGTGTCGGGTCACGACGGTGGCACCGGCGCCTCGCCGCTCACCTCGCTCAAGCATGCCGGAGCGCCGTGGGAGCTCGGGCTGGCCGAGACCCAGCAGACTCTGCGGATCAACGGTCTGCGCGACCGGATCGTCGTGCAGACCGACGGACAGCTCAAGACCGGCCGAGACGTCGTCATCGCGGCTCTGCTCGGTGCCGAGGAGTTCGGCTTCGCCACCGCCCCACTGGTCGTCAGCGGCTGCATCATGATGCGGGTCTGTCACCTGGACACCTGCCCGGTGGGCGTCGCCACGCAGAACCCCGAGTTGCGGGCGCGCTTCTCGGGCAAGCCGGAGTTCGTCGAGACCTTCTTCGAGTACATCGCCCAGGAGGTGCGCGAGCTGCTCGCGGAACTCGGCTTCCGCAGCGTGCAGGAGGCCATTGGTCACACCCGCTCGTTGCTCACCGACGACGCGATCGAGCATTGGAAGGCCTCCGGACTGGATCTGTCCCCGATCCTCGCCGAGGTGACCGACCCGACTGGTGGCACGGCATACCAGTCCGTCGGACAGGACCATGGGCTCGAAAAGGCCCTCGACCACCAACTCATCGCGGCCGCCGCGCCGGCGCTCGACGGCGCCGAGTCGGTGCGCACCCAGTGCGCTGTGCGCAACGTCAATCGCACGGTCGGCACCATGCTTGGTCACGAGGTGACCAAGCGACACCCGCGCGGTCTGCCCGATGGCACCGTGACGATCGACTTCACCGGCTCGGGTGGGCAGTCCTTCGGGGCGTTCCTGCCTGCGGGCCTCACCCTCACCCTGTGGGGCGACAGCAACGACTACGTCGGCAAGGGACTGTCCGGTGGCCGAGTCGTCGTGCGGCCGGACCGTAGCGCTCCGCTCATCGCGGAGGAGAACGTCATCGCCGGCAACGTCGTCGGCTATGGCGCCACGAGCGGCGAGCTGTTCCTGCGCGGACGCGCCGGTGAGCGCTTCTGCGTGCGCAACTCCGGCGCGACCGCGGTCGTCGAGGGCGTCGGTGACCACGGCTGCGAGTACATGACTGGTGGCACCGTCATGGTCCTGGGCGCGACCGGCCGCAACTTCGCGGCCGGCATGTCCGGGGGAGTGGCCTACGTCCTGGATCTCGTACCGGAGCTGGTCAATCCCGAGCTGGTCGACCTGATGCCGTTGCGGGACGCCGACCGTGCGGTGGTGCAGGGGCTGCTCGAGACGCACCACCGGTGGACCGACTCGGCCGTCGCCCAACGGCTGCTTTCCGAGGGTGACGCTGCATTCGACCGCTTCACGCTGGTGCTCCCGCGTGATTACCAACGCGTGCTCGACGTGCGCGCCCAAGCCCTGGCCGAGGGCCTGGACGTCGACGGCACCGAGGTCTGGAACCGGATCATGGAGGCTTCCCGTGGCTGACCCCCAAGGCTTTCTCACCGTCCGCCAGCGCGAGCTTCCCGCGCGTCGACCGGTGCCAGTCCGATTGCGGGACTGGCGCGAGGTCTACGAGGCCCAGGTGCTGGGCCAGCTCCAACGTCAGGCCGGGCGGTGCATGGACTGCGGAATCCCGTTCTGTCACAGCGGTTGTCCGCTCGGCAACCTCATCCCTGAGTGGAACGACCTCACCTGGAAGGGTCAGTGGTCGCCGGCCATGGAGCGGCTGCACGCGACCAACAACTTCCCAGAGTTCACCGGTCGGCTGTGTCCTGCCCCGTGTGAGACCGCCTGCGTGTTGGGGATCAACCAACCTGCCGTGACGATCAAGCAGGTCGAGGTGACGATCGTCGAGGAGGGCTTCGCCCACGGCTTCGTGGCCCCGCAGCCTCCGGAACGGCTCTCCGGAAAGACCGTCGCCGTTGTCGGCTCCGGGCCGGCCGGGTTGGCGGCCGCCCAGCAGCTGACCCGGGCTGGTCACACCGTCGCGGTCTACGAGCGGGCCGACAAGCCCGGCGGTCTGCTGCGCTACGGCATACCTGAATTCAAGATGGAGAAGGCGATTCTCGACCGGCGCATCGCCCAAATGGAGGCCGAAGGCACCCGCTTCCGCTGCGGCGTCGACGTCGGAGGCGAGCTCACCGGTCAGCAATTGCGCAGCCGTTTCGACGCGGTCGTGCTGGCGATGGGTGCCACGGTGCCGCGCGACCTGCCGGTGCCGGGCCGGGAGTTCTCCGGGGTCCACCAGGCCATGGAATACCTTCCGCAGGGCAACCGCGCCGCGCTGGGGGAGTCGGTCGACGGCCAGATCCTCGCCACCGGCAAGGACGTCATCGTCATCGGTGGTGGCGACACCGGGGCCGACTGCATCGGCACCGCACTGCGCCAGGGCGCGCGCTCGGTCACTTCGCTGGAGATCATGCCGCGGCCCTCGGACGAACGCCCGGCCAACCAGCCCTGGCCCACCTACCCGATGATCTATCGCGTCGCCAGCGCCCACGAAGAGGGCGGCGAGCGCGTGTATGCCGTGTCGACGACCGAGGTGCTCGGCGACTCCGAGGGCCGGGTGCGTGCGCTGCGCCTGGTTGAGGTGGCTTTCGAGAACGGCCGCTTCGAACCGGTGCCCGGCAGCGAGCGGGAGCTTCCGGCCCAGCTCATCCTGCTGGCGATGGGGTTCCTCGGGCCGCAGCAGGAGGGCTTGCTCGAGCAGCTCGAGGTCGAGCGGGACGCCCGCACCAACGTGGCGCGGGACTCCTCCTACATGACCTCGGTCCCCGGTGTCTTCGTCGCCGGCGATGCCGGTCGCGGCCAGTCGCTCATCGTCTGGGCAATCGCCGAAGGCCGGGCGGCCGCGCACGGCGTCGACAGCTGGTTGATGGGCTCAAGCCAGCTGCCCCGACCGATCAACCCGACCGATCGACCGCTGACCATCTGACCCAGGCGGTGGCCCGCCTGGCGTTTTGGGTCGGGCCACCGTCGCCACCTAGGGTTGTCCCTCATGCGCCGCGCCAAGATCGTTTGCACCCTGGGTCCTGCCACGTCGACCCCGACGCGGATCCGTGAGCTCATCGTCGCGGGGATGGACATCGCGCGCCTCAACCTCTCGCACGGCGAATACTCCGCCCACGAGAAGGTCTATCGGGCGGTGCGCCAGGCCAGCGATGCCACCGGACACGCCGTCGGCATCCTCGTGGATCTGCAAGGCCCCAAGATCCGCACCGGACGGTTTGCCGACGGACCGGTAACACTCCACGTGGGCGACCGCTTCACCATCACGACCGATGACATCCTCGGCGACCGGCACCGGGTCTCGACCACCTTCAAGGGGATGCCCGGCGACGTGCGCACCGGCGATCTGCTGCTCGTCGACGACGGCAAGGTCACCTTGCGCGCCGTCGAGGTGACGGACACCGACATCGTCACCGAGGTGGTCGAGGGTGGGGTCATCTCCAACAACAAGGGCATCAACCTTGCCCGGCGTCGCGGTCAGCGTCCCCGCGCTGTCGGAGAAGGACAAAGAGGACCTGCGCTGGGCACTGCGCCTGCGCGCCGACATGATCGCGCTGTCCTTCGTGCGCTCGGCCTCCGACATCGAGGACGTGCACGCGATCATGGACGAGGTCGGCGTGCGCCTGCCGGTCATTGCCAAGATCGAGAAGCCCCAGGCCGTCGACAACCTCTCCGAGATCCTCGACGTCTTCGACGGCCTGATGGTCGCCCGGGGTGACCTCGGAGTCGAGCTGCCGCTGGAGCAGGTGCCCCTCGTGCAGAAGCGAGCCGTCGAACTCGCGCGCAACCGGGCCAAGCCGGTCATCGTCGCCACCCAGGTGCTCGAGTCGATGGTCGAAAACTCCCGCCCGACTCGGGCCGAGGCCAGCGATGCCGCCAATGCCGTCCTCGACGGTGCCGACGCGGTCATGCTGTCGGGGGAGACCAGCGTGGGGGCCTGGCCGATCGACGCTGTCCGCACCCTGGCTCGCATCATCGAGAACACTGAAGAACACGGCCTGGAGCGCTTGGGGTCGCTGGCCGGCTCGCCGCGGACCATCGGCGGAGCGGTGACGCTCGCGGCATACGAGGTCGGAGACCTCATCAACGCGAAATACCTCGTGACCTTCACCGCGTCGGGGGACTCGGCCAAGCGGCTGGCCCGGTTCCGCTCGAAGATCCCCATGCTGGCCTTCACATCCAATCCCGCCACGCGTAGCCAACTCGCGTTGGTCTGGGGGATCGAGACCTACCTTGGACCCGCGGTCGCTCACACCGACGAGATGGCCGCCCAGGTGGAGGCCAGCCTGCTCGCCGAGGGCCGCTGTGTCGAAGGTGACCTCATCGTCATGGTCGCTGGGTCACCTCCAGGCATCCCCGGATCGACGAACATGATGCGGGTGCTGCGCGTCGGCGGGCCGGGCGATAACGCCAATCCCGCTCTCTACCACTCGGATTGACGCCACCAGCAGGTGGTGAGCGGGGACGGCATACCAAGTGGGCGGCACCGGCCACCAGCTTGGGTATGCTGTGCATCGCACCTTTGCCGGGGTGGTGGAATGGCAGACACGGGGCACTCAAAATGCTCTGATCGAAAGATCGTGCGGGTTCAAGTCCCGCTCCCGGCACTCCTGTCTGGATCGTGGCGTGGGCGGCACCTGCACATGTCGCGCCACTAGGCTGCCACCATGACCACGCAGACCCCTGGCGGCATGGACGCTGCGCCACTGCGCCTCGTCGTCGCCGAGGATGAAGCCATCATCCGGTTGGACCTGTGCGAGATGCTCGGCGAAGCGGGCTACCAGGTCGTGGGCCAAGGGGGCGATGGGCAGCAGGCCGTCGATCTCACCCGAGCCCTACGACCCGACCTCGTCCTCATGGACGTCAAGATGCCGGTCATGGATGGCATCACGGCGGCCGAGATCATCGGTGCCGAGGGACTGGCGCCGGTCGTCATGCTGACCGCCTTCAGCCAGCGGGAACTCGTCGAGCGAGCCCGTGACGCTGGTGTCATGGCCTATGTCGTCAAGCCGTTCACGCTGGCCGACCTCACCCCCGCGATCGAGGTGGCGAGCAGCCGCTGGAGCGAGCTCAAGTCGCTCGAAAGCGAGATCGCGGATCTCGCCGACCGGTTGGAGACCCGCAAGCTCGTCGACCGGGCCAAGGGCCTGCTCATGACCCAACTGAAGATCTCCGAACCAGACGCCTTCCGGTGGATCCAGAAAACGGCGATGGACCGCCGATTGTCGATGCGCGAGGTTGCCGATCTCGTCATTACCGGACTGCCTGCCACCTGAGGCCGGGAGGCCGGGAGGTCGGGTGGGAGGCCCCGCAGGCGGGCAGCCAGCCGGCAGCGGTCAGCGCAGCGCGACGACGACCTGAGTGAGGATCGGAGCGACGAGCAGCGCAGGAAGCATGTCGGCCACCGGGATCTCGCGGATCTGCAACAGCCGCAGGCCGATCCCGACGAGCAGCAGCCCGCCGGTCGCAGTGAGCGCCGCAATGTGGGCGGCGGGCAGCAGTGATCCGAGCACGACGCCCACCACGGTGAGGGCGCCCTGGACCACCGCCACTGACACCGCAGACAGGAGCACTCCCAGTCCGAACGAGGACGCGAAGGCCAGTGCCGCGAAGCCGTCGAGGACCGCCTTGAGGGTCAGTTGCTCGATGCCGTGACCCAGACCGTCGGACAGGGAACCGAGGATGGTCAGCGGGCCGACACAGAACAGCAGCGAGGCCGTGAGCCAACCCTCGATGAAGCGCTCCCGGGCGGCGTGGGCAGCACCGGGCGTGGTCGCGCTGCGGCCGGCGACCCTGTCCTGGATCACGCCGGCCAGCCCTTCCAGCCGATCGCCGATGCGCAGCAGCGATCCGGGAATCGCACCGAGGAGCAACGAGCCCAGGACGATGAGCACCGGGACTCCGGTGCCGACCGCCGCCGACAGGGCAGGATCGGTCACCGACACGCAGGACAGGCCAGCGACGAGGATCGTCGTGAGGCCCAAGCAATCGGTGACGACCGCACGGACCCGCTCGGGCAACCGGTGGCCGACCCACATCCCGAGCAGGGCTCCCACAACGACTGTCGCGACGTTGATCACTGTTCCCAGCCCCGGGAAGCCACCATTCACGGCGCTCACCTTAACCCTAAGCAACTGCGCCACGATGGCCGGTCCACGAGGGGTTTCGCGTCCCCGCCCGGAGGTCGTAAGGTCGTGAGTCAACAACGGGCCCATGCCCGTCCGTCACACGGGGCGACGGTGCCGAATTGTGCGTTGGAGGAACCGTGTCACGACCGACCGTCATGGTCCGCAAAGCGGACGCCGCGCTGGTCGACATCGTGTGCCAGCTCTGGGAGGAGTCGCGCAGCGACGAGGGGGCGGTGCAGTCCGACTCTGGGGTCCGCAAGACCACCGCAGAATCGATCCGCAGCGCCTTGTCCCGCCCGCAGATGCTGGCCTTTGTCGGGTTCTGTGACGGGCGGCCCGCCGGCTACGTCGTCGTGGACGACTGCTCGCTCAACCCGTTCAGCGAGAGCTCGTGCCTGTGCATCGAACAGATCTACGTGCGCAAGGACGACCGGGGGGTCGGGGTCGCTCGAGCCCTCATGCAGGCCGTCGCGACGTTCGCTGATCTCCAGGGAGCAACCGAGGTGGCCTGCATGGTCCCTTCCAACGTCCGTGATGCCCACCGGTTCTATGCACGACTGGGTTTCACGCCGCTGACCGTCCGCCGGGTGGCCTCAACCGCTGCGTTGCGCCGCAAGCTCGCGGGAGACCAAGTCGGCCCGCGTCATGCACTTGACCAGGTGCTGTTGCGTCGTCGCATCGCTCGGCTGCGCGCCACCGGCGGTGGCCTCACCGCCCACTGAGCGCGATTTCCTCGTCGAGCTCAGGCCGGGTATGCCGGGAACCTTCCCACGCGCCGTCACGGCATTCCTCCCCACGGCGGGGGCGCTCGTCACACCAGGGTTGGCTAGTCCAGCTCGATGAGTTCGTCGTGGGCTGCGGCCAGCAGGTCGCGCAGCTCGCCCGGGTCGGGCACGAGGGTCGCGCAACTGGCCACTCCGACATCCAACCCGCCGGCATACCCCTGAGCGCAGATCGTCAGCCCAAGCCCGTCGACCAACGGGGGAAATGGGTGGGTGCCCAAGACAGCTGCCCGTCGACCCACGCTGAGTTGTTGGGCGGGCGCAGGCACATTGGAGATCATCAGGTTGAAGGGCAGGTGCACCCGATCGGCCAGGTGTAGTTGGGCAGCCGCCTGGGTGAGCAGCGAGGCAAGTCCGGGCCCGGTCACCGCAGCGATATCCGTGAGTGTCGTCGGCGGGATCGTGGGTTCCCGTTTGGCGTGCTGCATCGCTGCGTGGCTGAAGGCCAACCGACCCCGCGCTGTGCCGACGTGGGTGGGCAGCGGGCACAGGGTGAGGGTGAAGCGGTTGAACCCTCCTGCAGCCAGGTCACCACTGATGGCGATCGGCACCAACGCGATCAGCGGCGCCTCGGATAGGGCGTCCCGGGCCGCGAGCCACGAGCGCAATGCGCCGGCGCACGACGCGAGCAGGACGTCGTTTGCGGTGACCCCGGTGCAGCGGCGCAGTCGCCGGCTGGCTGCCAGGGGGAAGGTCACCGTGGCGAAGGCGCGATCGGCGCTGATCGCTGCGTTGAAGGGCGTCTGCGGCGCCGGCCCGGTCCGCGTTGCCTCCGGGATGGGGGTCGGCCGGTCATCGTGTTCGATGAGCCGCTCGAGACCGTCGGCGAACGAGGCGGCGGTCTGTCGGGTCACCCGCAGCAGGGTGCTGGGAGTGACACCGAGGGCCTTGCCCTCCAGGCGCCAGGCCGAGGCCACCCAACTGCTGACATCGGTGACACGGTGGGCAAAGCGTTCGGTGCGCCCCGGGCCTTCGCCTGGAGTCCACGCGGGGGTGGGGGAGCCCGGTGGAATGTCGGTGCCGAAGAGCAGCGCCAGCAGGTCTCGGCCGCCCACCCCGTCCACCGCACAGTGATGCATCTTGGTCACCAGCGCACTGCGCCGGCCGGCGAGCCCGCGCACCAGTCGTAGCTGCCACAACGGGCGATCCCGCGGTAGCTGTTCGGCGGCATACCGAGCCACCTCCTCGTGCAGGGCAGTGTCGTCGGCCGAGCCGCCGAGGTCGACAGCGCTGAGGTGGCGGTCGAGGTCGAAGGTGTTGTCGTCGATCCACCACGGCCGCCCCATCGGCAAGGTCGGCATGCGCAGCCGACGACGCAGGATCGGTGCCAGATGCAGACGGGCGGAGATCTGGTGGAACAGCTCCTCGGGTGCCACATCATCGTCGAGCCGGGCGAGCAGGCAGACATGACCGGCGCTGACCGGGCCATCCAAGGCCAGGAAGGATGCGTCGAACGCGGTGAGTTGGCTGGGTTCCAGGGGGAGATCACCCCATCTCGGCTGCGACTGGCGTCACGTTAACAGCGTGGCGCCTGGTCGGCCCAGGGACGAACGACCCGCGGGGTGGTTTCGGCCTGCCTCTCCGGTCAGCCGCGCTGCACCGGGGGAGCGTCTCGCAGCGAGCAGGTGAGTCGGCAGGTGCAGGTGCGACGGCCCCGGTCGTCGGTGATGACGATTTCGTAGCTGCCCATGCTCCGTCCGACCGAGATCGGCGTGGCCACGCCGGTGACGATGCCCTCGGTGGCCGGCCGGTGATGGGTGGCGTTGATCTCGACTCCGACCGCCGCGCGGCCCGGCCCGGCGGTGATGACCGCGAGGATCGACCCGAGACCCTCGGCGAGCACCACGGATGCACCGCCGTGCAACAAGCCGTAGGGCTGGGTGTTGCCCTCGACCGGCATGGTGCCGACGACCCGATCCGGCCCGGCCTCGGTGAGCCTGATCCCCATCCGGTTGTGCAGGGCACCCATGCCGACCGCGTTGATCGAGTCGACATCCGACCAGTCGACCTGGCCGGACATCGCCGGAAAGGCCGGCGATGCGGGGGCTGTGGGGCGATCGGGAGACACGCTGTCGGACATGGGCCCTAGGCTGCCATACGTGTCCAGGCTCCTGTTGCTCGACGGCCATTCGCTCGCCTACCGCGCGTTCTACGCGTTGCCGGCCGAGAACTTCTCCACGCAGACCGGCCAACACACCAATGCCGTCTACGGCTTCACCTCGATGCTCATCAACCTGCTCCGCGACGAGGAGCCGACCCACGTGGCCGTGGCCTTCGACGTCTCGCGGCGCACCTTCCGCTCCGAGACGTATGCCGACTACAAGGCCACTCGCTCGGCGACCCCCAGCGAGTTCGAGGGGCAGATCTCGCTCGTCCAAGAGATCCTCGACGCCTTGGCCATCCCGTTCGTCCAGGTCGAGGGTTACGAAGCCGACGACCTCATCGCGACGCTCACCACGCGCGCCACGGCAGCGGGCATGGACGTCCTGATCAGCTCAGGCGACCGCGACTGTTTCCAGCTCGTCACCGACAAAGTCACCCTGATCTACCCCGTTCGGGGGGTGTCCGAGGTGTGGCGCATGACGCCGGCAGCGGTCGAGGCGAAGTACGGCGTCTCACCGCAGCGCTACAGCGACCTCGCGGCGCTGGTGGGCGAGTCCTCCGACAACCTCCCCGGCATTCCCGGTGTCGGACCCAAGACCGCGGCCAAGTGGCTGCGCCAGTTCGGCGGTCTCACCGGTGTGGTCGCCAACGTCGACCAGATCGGCGGCAAGGTCGGCCAGGCGCTGCGCGACCACCTCGACCAGGTGCTGCGCAACCGCAGCCTCAATCAGCTCGTCACCGACGTGCCGTTGAAGGTAGAGCTCGACGACCTGGAGCGTCGCCCCTGGGACCGTGAGCGGGTGCACGCGGTCTTCGACGCCCTCGAGTTCCGGGTGTTGCGTGAGCGCCTCTTCAGCACCTTCCAGGCGGCTCCGGAAGAGGCCGACTCGGGGTTCGAGGTCCTCGGCTCGGCGCTCTCCGGGCCTGAGTTCGCGGGGTGGTTGCAGCGGTATGCCGTCCCCGGCCAGCGGGTGGGTGTCCACGTGGTCGGCCGGTGGGCTCGAGGCACCGGCGACGCGCGCGGCGTGGCCGTTGCCACCGTTCGCGGCGAGGCGGCATACCTGTCGTTGGAGGATCTCGACCCGACCGCCGACGCCGCGCTGGCCGGCTGGCTCGCCGACCCGCTGCGTCCCAAGGCGATGCACGACGCGAAAGGTCCGATCCAGGCGCTCACTGCTCGCGGGTATGCCGTCGCCGGGCTCACCAGCGACACGGCCCTGGCCGCCTACCTGGTCAAGCCCGACCAACGGGGTTATGACCTGGCCGATCTCGCGTTGCGGCTGTTGCGGCGTGAGTTGCGCACCGATGTCACCGACACCGGGCAGGGGCTGCTCGACTTCGGCGACGGTGACTCGGAGGCGAAGGAGGCCATGCTCACGGCAAATGCCGTCGCGGAGGTCGCCGACGCACTCGACGCCGAGCTGGAGCGCACCGACGGCACGCGGCTGCTGAGTGAGGTCGAGTTGCCGCTGGTTGGGGTGCTGGCTCGCATGGAGCGGGCCGGCATCGCGGTCGACGTGCCGGAGCTGGCTGGCCTGGAGGCCGAGTTCGCAGCCGGTGTGCGCGAGGCTCAGGAGGACGCCTGGGACGCGATCGACCGACGCGACGTCAACCTCGGATCTCCCAAACAGCTCCAGGAGGTGCTCTTCGACCAGCTCGGGCTGCCCAAGACCAAGCGGACCAAGACCGGCTACACCACCGATGCTGACGCGCTCACCGAGCTGTATGCCAAGGAACCGCATCCGTTCCTCGAGGCACTGCTTCGCCACCGCGACGTGTCGCGGTTGCGCGTGACGGTCGAGGGCCTGCTCAAGTCGGTGGCCGACGACGGCCGCATTCACACCACTTATCTGCAGACCATCGCGGCCACCGGACGGCTCTCCTCGACCGACCCCAACCTGCAGAATGTCCCGATCCGCACCGAAGAGGGCCGGCGGATCCGCGAGATGTTCATCGTCGGCGAAGGCTTCGAGTCACTCATGTCGGCCGACTACAGCCAGATCGAGATGCGGGTCATGGCCCACCTCTCCGGTGACGACGGGCTGATCGAAGCCTTCCGGTCAGGCGAGGACCTGCATTCCTTCGTCGCAGCGCGAGTCTTCGGGGTGCCCACCGACGAGGTCACCCCCGCTATGCGCTCCAAGATCAAGGCGATGTCCTACGGCTTGGCCTACGGGCTGTCGGCGTTCGGCCTGTCTCGCCAACTCGCGATCTCCACCGGTGAAGCCAAGACCCTCATGGACGAATACTTCCTGCGGTTCGGCGAGGTCCGCGACTATCTGCACCGGCTCGTCGACGACGCCCGGCACACCGGCTATACCGCCACCATGCTCGGCCGGAGGCGATACCTGCCCGACCTCACCAGCGACAATCGGCAGCGCCGCGAGATGGCCGAACGCATGGCCCTCAATGCCCCCATCCAAGGGTCGGCCGCCGACATCATGAAGGTCGCCATGCTTCGGGTCGACGAGGCACTCACCGAGGCCGGGTTGCGCTCGCGCATCCTGCTGCAGGTGCACGACGAACTCGTCCTGGAGATCGCGCCGGGGGAGCGGGCCGTCGTCGAAGAGGTGGTGCGCCGCGAGATGGGCGCAGCGGTCGCTCTGGACGTGCCGTTGGATGTCTCGGTCGGGGTCGGACGATCGTGGCACGACGCAGCGCACTGACATCGGGTGCGTCAGTCGCCGGTCGCACTCAGCCCTGACGGGGCCGCTCCGCCACGATGATGAGGGTGCCGGGGATGAGCCGTCCGCGTAGCGGCGACCACCCGCCCCACTCCTGTTCGTTGGTCGCCGGCCACTCCGGTTCGACGACATCGACGACGCTCAGCCCGGCGGCCACGACGTCACGGATCCGATCGCCGATCGTGCGGTGGTGCTCGGCATAGGTCGCCTGGCCGTGAGCGTCTTGCTCGACATAAGGGGTGCGGTCGAAGTACGAGAGGCGCACCGTCAGCCCTTCGGCATCGGGCTCGTCGGGAAAGGCCCAGCGGAAGGGGTGCGTCGTCGAGAAGGCGAACCGGCCCCCGGGCCGGAGCACCCGGCATACCTCGGTCATCACCCGCTCGGGGTCGGCGACAAAGGGCACCACCCCGTATGCCGTGAACACCGCATCGAAACTTTCGTCGGGAAAGGGGAGCTGACGGCCGTCGCATTGGACGACGGGGATGCCCTGTGGATCGGGGCGGGCCGCATCGATCGCGACGCCACGCAGCAGCATCCTCAGCGAGAGATCGGTCGCGACGACCCGGGCACCCTGGTCCCGCACCCAGCGGCTGCATTGCGCCGCCCCGGCTCCGATCTCGAGGACATCTCGGCCGGACAACGGGCCGAGCAGCTGTGCCTCCGACTCGCGCAGCCCTTCCGGCCCCCAACAGAAATCGTCGTCACCGAGGAAGCCACCGTGCTCGGCGTAGTAGTCGTCGGCCTCGGCGTCCCACCACTGCCGATTGGCGTGGACCGTCTCCACGCTGCCCGCCGCACGCCGCAGCGCGATGGAGTCCATGCCGCCATTGTGGCCGAGCCGGGTCGGCAGACGCACGCACGCGCTCCCGGGATCCACTGCTGCCGACCGGGTTGGTCGGGGCTGACGCCGACCGGTAGGCTGACCCGGTGCCCGGTCTGGGCACTCGTCGTGCTGCCCTCCGGGTCGGCGCGGCGGGCACCATCGGCGCAACCCGCGCCACCCTGTCCATCCCGCTGGCCACCCGGCCCAGCGGCATACCGTCCCTGTCCACGTTCGGAGTTCCTACTACATGACCACCACTTCGGTCGCAAAGACCGCCCCTCAGGTTGCCATCAACGACATCGGCACTGAGGAAGACATCCTCGCGGCGATCGACGCCACGATCAAAGACTTCAACGACGGCGACATTGTCGAAGGTCGCATCGTCAAGGTCGACCGGGACGAGGTCCTGCTCGACATCGGGTACAAGACCGAGGGTGTCATCCCCTCGCGCGAGCTGTCCATCAAGCATGACGTCGACCCGGCCGACGTGGTCAAGGTGGGCGACGAGGTCGAGGCCCTGGTCCTGCAGAAGGAGGACAAGGAAGGCCGACTGATCCTGTCCAAGAAGCGCGCCCAGTACGAGCGCGCATGGGGCACGATCGAGAAGGTCAAGGAAGAAGACGGCGTCGTCACCGGCACCGTCATCGAGGTGGTCAAGGGTGGTCTCATCCTCGACATCGGACTGCGTGGCTTCCTGCCGGCCTCCCTGGTCGAGATGCGTCGGGTCCGTGACCTGCAGCCGTATGTCGGCAAGCAGATCGAGGCCAAGATCATCGAGCTGGACAAGAACCGCAACAACGTCGTCCTGTCCCGCCGCGCCTGGCTCGAGCAGACCCAGTCCGAGGTCCGCACCACCTTCCTGCGCGAGTTGCAGAAGGGCCAGGTCCGCTCTGGTGTCGTGTCGAGCATCGTCAACTTCGGTGCGTTCGTCGACCTCGGTGGGGTCGACGGTCTGGTCCACGTCTCCGAGCTGTCCTGGAAGCACATCGACCACCCGAGCGAGGTCGTCGAGGTCGGCACCGAGGTCACGGTCGAGGTGCTCGACGTCGACATGGACCGCGAGCGGGTCTCGCTGTCGCTCAAGGCCACCCAGGAAGACCCGTGGCAGCACTTCGCCCGCACCCACGCGATCGGTCAGGTCGTGCCGGGCAAGGTGACCAAGCTCGTGCCCTTCGGCGCGTTCGTGCGTGTTGACGACGGCATCGAGGGTCTGGTCCACATCTCCGAGCTGGCCGAGCGGCACGTCGAGCTGCCCGAGCAGGTCGCGACCGTCGGTGACGACATCTTCGTCAAGGTCATCGACATCGACCTCGAGCGTCGCCGGATCTCGCTGTCGCTCAAGCAGGCCAACGACGGCGCGGTCGCCTCCTCGGAATTCGACCCGACGCTCTACGGCATGGCCGCCGAATACGACGAGCAGGGCAACTACAAGTACCCCGAGGGCTTCGACCCGGAGACCAACGAGTGGCTGCCGGGCTTCGAAGCTCAGCGTGAGCGTTGGGAGAAGCAGTACGCCGAGGCGCACGCGCGCTGGGAGGCCCACAAGGCCCAGGTCGAGTCGGCTGCCAAGGCCGACTCCGAGGCTGCCGTCGCGTCGGGCGAGGTCCCTTCGTCCTACTCCTCGACGGGCGTCGACCCCTCGCCGGCCACCGGCACATTGGCCTCCGACGAGGCCCTGGCCGCGCTGCGCGAGAAGCTCACCGGCAACTGAGCCGCACGGCATACCTGCCCTCCTGGATGTCCCAGGCAGACGTCCAAACAAGGCACGGTATGCCGTGACACGCACCTCCCGAGGGGGTCCGGACCGTCGTCCGGGCCCCCTCGGCATGTCTCGGGGGCAGCGGCCGGGTCTGGATTGCCTATTCTGCCTCCGTGACCACCCTTGTGCCCGGCCCGCCGCGTCCCCCCGTCACCCCGGTCGAGCTGGTGGCGCTGACGCGATCTGACCGCGCCGTGCTGTCCAACCTCGGACAGCTCTACCGGCATGACCTGTCGGAGGGGATGGCCTTGCTACCCAACCCGGACGGCACCTTCAACAACCGCCGGCTGGATGCCTTCTTCGTCGCCGACGATCCCTCGGCGCAGGGGTGGCTCATCCGGGTCGCCGGGCAGACGGCGGGTTTCGTGCTCACCCGTGCCGACGGCACGGGGGGCCAGGTGCTGGGCGACTTCTTTGTCGTCCGCGCACTCCGGCGCTCCGGCGTCGGGTTGACTGCGGCAACGGCCGTAATGCGCGCCACTCCCGGTCGCTGGACGCTTGGATTCCAGGACTACAACCCCGGTGCCCGTTCCTTCTGGACCCGGGTCGCCACTGCGGTCGCGGGGCACACCTGGACGCTCGAACACCAGCCGGTGCCGGGGAAGCCCGAACTGCCACCCGACAGTTGGCTCACGATTCCCGCGGTCGGTTCGGTTGACCCGGGCGACCCGGTCAATCCGGGCGACCTGGTCTACCCGGGCGACCCGGTCGACCACGTCGGCCAGGTCACCGCGACAGCGCCCGCCACAGACCCTTCTGCCGTCGATACATGGCCGTGAACTCTCGGTAGCCCACCGCGTAGATCGGTTGGGCCGCCGGATCGGGCACGAAGGTCCGGTCGACGACCACCCCGGCCCCCGCCTCTGCCAGGGTCGTCGCCCCCAGGGCGATGGCCGCGATCAGCCCGGCGCCCCGCAGGGGAGCGTTGACCGGATCGGCGACCCGCTCGATGCGCCGCCCGGTGATGTCGGCGTGGATCTGGCACCACAGGTCACTGAGCGCGCCGCCCCCGATGAACCGCAGCGGGTCCATCCGCTGCCCGACGAAACGTTCCACTGGTTCCAACAACCACCGGGTGTTGTAGGCGACCCCTTCGAGCACGCTACGGACCAGGTCATCCCGGCCGTTCGCCAGGGATACGTTGTGCCAGCCACCCCTGGCGCCGCGGTCATCGACCGGTGAGCGGAGGCCGGCCAGCCAGGGCGTGAAGAGCACCCCGCGCGACCCGATCGGAGACCGCGCTGCCGCAGCGGTGAGGTCGTCGAAGGACCCGCCGAAGAGCTCGTCTCGCACCCACGCCAACGCGGCGCCGGCCGTCTCGTGGTTGTTGGCCAGCAGATGGGCATCCGAGGTCAGCCCGGGAACGGTCGCGATGGTGTGCAGGATGTCGGTCTTCTTCTTCGCGACCGGTGCCGAGATCCACGTGGTCGTCGACACCGCGAAGTGCCCCTGCCGAGGCAGCACCGCGCCCGAGCCGACGGTCGATGCCAGCAGGTCGTTGACTCCGGTGACCGCGACCGTGCGGTCGGACAATCCGAGCGCACGGCATACCTCGGGCAGCACCGGACCCACGACCGAACCGGTGCGCACCAGTGGTGGCAACCGACGCGGGTCGATCCCGGTCCACCGGACGAGCCGCTCGTCGTACTCCAACCGGGACGGGTGGCGGTTGTCGGTCAACCAGGCCAGGGTCATCGAGTTGTGGCTGGCGGTCGGCCGACCGGTGAACCGCATCGTCAGGTAGTCGACCGGCTCGAGGAACCACCGCGCCCGTGCTGCGACCTGCGGCTCGTCGCGCTCGATCGAGAGCATGTGCCCCACCGGGTCACCCCCCTGGGGTGAAGGCGCGCCGGCCGTGTGCTGCAACCACACCAGGGCCCGCGGGTGGTATCCGACCAGCGGCCCGGCGGCGAAGGACGAGGTATGCCGGGCGCCCCGCGTGTCGAGGAACAGCCGACATTCGCCCACCGGTAGGCCATCGGCGTCGACAGGCACGGTGCTGCCCCACTGTCCGGTGACGGCGACTGCCTCGATCGAGGCCGACTCCACTCCGCCCACCCGGATCCCCTCGCGGGCCAGGTCGGTCACGGCGTCCCACCAGGCCGTGGCGTCCTGCACCGCCACCCCGCCCTCGCGCCGGACCGTCGGAACGGCTCGGTGAGCCGACCAGCGCAGCCGTCCGTCGAAGCTCACCAACCCGACCTTCGGGCCGCCGGTGCCGAGGTCGACGCAGAGAGTATGCCGTTCGGCCAGGGTGCGGCCTGCCGCGGGGGTCATGCCCGGGTCACGCGCGAGCAGGGACGCTTTGCTGAGCGTCCATCATCTGGGTCATCACGGCCGTGATGAACATCGTGGCGGCCGGGGTCAGGCCACCCGGGACCCCGCCATAGAGAGCGGCACTCTGCGCCGGGGTGCCGGCCTTAGCCCGGGCGTAGTCCAGAGCCTGCGCCAGGTCGGCGGCGAAGCGCTCGATTACGCCGTGCTGCAGCTGCGGACCGGTGACCGCCAGGTGCAGCCCGTTGGGATACTGCAGCCCGTTGAACCGCCAACCGCGTTGCCGCAGAGCGTCATTGACGTGATAGATGTCGACTTCGTCGGAAGTGAAGGCCACCAGGAAGGTCGGCTCACCCATGAGCCGCAATTCGGGGTGACTGCGGATCACGGCGGCGAGCCCTGCAGCGGTGGCGAAGATCCCAGCCGCGCGGTCGCGGTAGCCGGAACGGCCCATCGTGACCATCGACGCCCAGGTCGAGGCCAGCAGGCCCACCGATCGGGAGCCGGCCATGCCGGGGGAGAAGTACTTGCCTCCGGACCAGTCGGGGACGAAGAAGTAGGCCCGGTTGCGCAGCCCCTTGTCCCGGAAGAGCAGCGTCGAGGTGCCCTTGAGTCCGTAGCCGTATTTGTGCGTGTCGGCGGAGATGCTCGTGACACCTGGGACGCGGAAGTCGAAGGGGGGCACGGCATACCCGAGCTCTTCGCCGAAGGGCAGGACGAACCCGCCGAGGCACCCGTCGACGTGCAAACCGACGCCGCGCTCGAGCGCGAGAGCACCGAGTTGGGTGATCGGGTCGATGGTGCCGTAGGGGTAGTTGCCGGCCGAGCCGATGATCACGGCGGTGTTGTCGTCGATGGCGGCAGCGATGGTCGCCGGGTCCACGAGGGTGGTCACGGGGTCGACCGGGACCACCGTCAGGCCCATGCCGAACAGGTGAGCAGCCTTGGCGAAGGCCGGATGTGCGGTCTCCGGTTTGACGATCGTGGGGCGGCCGATGCCCCGGGCCAGCGCCGCCTCGCGGTAGCACAACATGGCGTGCAGGATGCTGTCGGTGCCGCCCCCGGTGACCAGTCCAGCGGGCGTGGCGTCGGTGATCGCCTCGGCGTGCATGAGGTCCAGGGCCATCGCGAGGATCTCGCCCTCGAAGCGGGTCGCACTGGGGCACATATCGCGCTGCAAGGCGTTCTGGTGCGAGAAGAGCGAGAAGGCCTCACCGAGGAACTCGTAATGCTCCTGGTCCCCGAGATAGATCGTCCCCGAGCATTGCCCGCTCTGCCAGGTCTGGTCTTCCTCCGCTGCCATGGTGGCGAGCTCGGCCAGCACGTCCGACCGGTCGCGGCCGGACTCAGGCAGTGCGCGCACCACGGGAAAACGCCCGTGATAGGGGTAGGCATGGAACGGATCGCTCATGTCCGGTCACCTTAGCGGCCACTCCGGTGCCACCTCGTATGCCGGCTTGGTAGCGCGGGCGCGTATGCAGCGCCAACGGAATTGAATCGCCCGGCGCCGCAGGCGGATCGACCGAACTCGGCGCGAGAGGACGCCGGGCAACGGCGAAACTCGGTGGCCCCCAAAGCTTGGTTCGGGAGGTGCGGCGGCATACGGTGAGGATCATGCAGCCCGCTGCCGAGGTCGCCACCGGGGTCCGCGCCGGACCACCTCCTCCCGTCGGCCCGCCCCCCCGTCGTTCCGGCACCGACCGTCGCGAGTGGTTGCTCGCAGCCGCGCTCCTGCTGCCCAACCTCGCGCTGCTCACGCTCTTCGTCTACCGGCCGCTCATCGACAACTTCCGGCTCTCGTTCACCGACTACAACATCTCCTCTCCGACGGGTGCGACGCCGGTCGGCACCGCCAACTACGTCGAGTGGCTGGGCCGCGACGACACCCGGACCATCCTGGGCAACACCGTGGTCTTCACCTTCGCCACGGTGCTCATTTCGATGGTTCTGGGCCTGGCCCTGGCGCTGCTGCTGGACCAAAAGCTCCGTGGGCGCAATGTCGTGCGGTCCCTGGTCTTCGCGCCCTTCGTCGTGTCGGGAGCGGCGATCGGCGTGGCCTTCCAGTTCGTCTTCGACCCGAGTTTCGGTCTCATCCGCGACCTGTTGACCCGGGTCGGGGCCAGCACCCCCGACTTCTTCCAGGACACGGGCTGGGCATTGTTCATGGTGACGACGACCTACATCTGGAAAAACCTCGGCTACACCTTCGTCATCTATCTCGCCGCATTGCAGGGCCGCCGGATCGACCTCGATGAAGCGGCCGAGATTGACGGCGCCTCGCCCTGGACTCATTTCCGCAGGGTCTTGCTGCCGCAGTTGCGGCCCACGACGTTCTTCCTGTCGATCACCGTGCTGCTCAACTCGGTCCAGGTGTTCGACCTCATCTACGCGCAGACCCGAGGAGGGCCAGTCGGCACCGGCACGACCACGCTGGTCTTCCAGGTCTATCAGGAGACCTTCGTCAACATGCGGGCCGGTTATGGCGCCACGGTCGCGACGATCATGTTCCTCATCCTGCTGGCGATCACCTTCGTCCAGGTCCGAGTCATGGATCGGGGGTCCACAGCATGAGCACCCATCTGCAGGTCTCCCAGGGCGACCGGCACCGCACGCCGCTCATGTCCGTCGCCGGCTACGCCGCGATGATCGTCGTGGTGCTCGTCATCGCCGTGCCGCTGTTCTGGATTCTCATCACGAGTTTCAAGGAACGCCAAGACATCTACGTCCGCCCTGCGCAGTATTGGCCCTCTCCCGCCACGACCGACAACTACCGCGACACGGTGACCTCGATCCCGTTCCCGGCATACTTCCGCAACTCGCTCATCATCACCGCGCTGCTGGCGGCGGCGAAGATCACCCTCGGCGTTTTGAGCGCCTATGCGTTGTCGCTGCTGCGGTTCCCGGGACGCAACCTCGTCTTTCTCGTCGTCATCGCAGCGCTCATGGTGCCCAACCAGATCACGGTGATCTCCAACTACGCGCTGATCGCGCAGCTCGGCTGGCGCAACACCTTCCAAGGCATCGTCATCCCGCTGGCGGGCGTTGCCTTCGGCACCTTCCTCATGCGCAACCAGTTTCTCTCGCTGCCGGGCGAGATCATCGAGGCGGCCCGCCTCGACGGCGCTGGACCGATGAAGCTGTTGTGGCGCGTCGTCATGCCGATGTCCTGGCCGACCCTGGTGGCCTTCTCACTCATCACCGTGGTCAACGAGTGGAACGAGTACTTGTGGCCGTTCCTGATGAGCGACAACGAGAAGACCGCGCCACTTCAGGTCGGCCTCACGCTGCTGCAGAACAACGAGGGCGGCAACAACTGGGGTCCGGTGATGGCCGGGACGGTGCTCACCGTGCTGCCCATCCTCATCCTTTTCCTCTTCCTGCAACGCCAGATGATCAAGGGTCTGACGGCCGGAGCAGTCAAGAGTTGAGACGTCCGCCCGCGCCCGCGGTCGAGCGAGAAGAACCCATCCAACGGGAGGCACGACACATGAACGACCTGACTCGCCGAGGATTCCTCGGACTGGCCGGGGCTGCCGGAGTGGCAGCCGGGCTCGCGGCTTGCGCCGGCAGCGGGAGCTCTCCGACCAGCAGCGCAGGAGGCGGGGGACCGATCCAGTTCTGGAGCAACCACCCGGGCACGTCCAAGGACACCGAGACCAAGATCATCGAGGCGTTCCAGAAGGCTAACCCCGGCTTCACCGTGTCGCTCATCGACGGTGGGAAGAACTACGAAGAGGTCGCGCAGAAGTTCAACGCAGCCCTCGCCGGCGGCCAGTTGCCCGACGTCATCGTCGCCTCCGACGTCACGTGGTTCAACTTCGCGCTCAACAAGCAGCTCGCCCCGCTGGATGACCTGCTCGCCGCGGCCGGGCTGAAGACCGATGACTACGTCGACGCGCTCTACAACGACTACACGTTCAACGGCAAGCACTACGCCTTGCCGTTCGCGCGTTCGACGCCGCTCTTCTACTACAACAAGGCGATCTGGTCGGCCGCCGGCCTGCCCGACCGTGGCCCGGCCACCTGGGCAGAGTTCAAGGAGTGGGCCCCCAAGTTGGCCGCCGTCGTCGGTGCCGACAAGGTGCCGCTGCAGATGGCCGACGGATCCAACTATCTCGACTGGTATTTCCAGAACATGGCTTGGTCGATGGGCGGCCAGCTGTCCAAGGAGTGGACGGCAACCGCCTCCGACCCCAAGACCGTCGCGGCCGGCACCTTCCTGCAGGAGCTCGCCAAGAACAAGTGGGTGAAGTTCTCCAAGAGCCCCGACGCCGAGTTCAGCGCAGGCATCGCCGCTTGCGCCTTGCAGTCGACCGGCACCCTCGGCGGCATCACGAAGAACGCGAAGTTCGACTTCGGCACGGCGTTCCTCCCCGGAGACGGGGCCTGCCCGACGGGTGGGGCGGGCGTGGCCATCCCGGCGGGGCTGTCCGACGAGCGCAAGAAGAACGCCGTGAAGTTCATCGAATACCTCACCAACGTCGAGAGCACGGTGACCTTCACCCAGGCGACCGGCTACATGCCGGTGCGCAAGTCGGCCCTCAATAACGACGCCGAGAAGGCCTTCCTCGAGAAGAACCCGCGGGCCAAGGTCGCCGTCCAGCAGCTGGCCAAGACCCGCAGCCAGGACAACGCTCGCGTGCTCGTGCCCGGTGGGGGAGCCCGGATCGGGAAGGCCCTTGACCAGATCGTCCAGGGCCAGGACGTAGCGACCGTCTTCGCCGCGCTGGACAAGGAGACCCAGGCCGCGATCGACAGCCAGATCAAGCCGAAGCTGTGAGCCTGACGCCCTGACGGCATACCTGCCGGTATGCCGTGCCACCCCGCTTCCGATCCCCGCCTCCGATCCCGCCATCACCTGGGGCGAGCGGCGGGCGGGCGGCCGGCGAGGGGCACGGCATACCGGCACCCGTTCCACCGACGCAAGGAGGCCCGCCCCCGTGGCGACCGTGTACTTCGATGAGGCGACCCGCCGCTTCACGCAGAACGACCCGCCGGCCGTCGATGCCGTGACGCTCGACATTGCCGACGGGGAGTTCCTCGTGCTCGTCGGCCCGTCGGGCTGTGGCAAGTCCACCACCTTGCGGATGCTCGCCGGGCTTGAGCCGGTCGACGGGGGACGGATCCTCATCGACGGGCATGACCAGAAGGGCGTCCGGCCGCGCGACCGTGACGTCGCGATGGTCTTCCAGAGCTATGCCCTCTATCCCAATATGACCGCAGCCGAGAACATGGCGTTCGCGCTGCGCAACTTCGGGGTGAGCAAGGCCGATGCCGACGCACGGGTCGCCGAAGCAGCGAAGATCCTCGAGCTCGAGCCGTTGCTGGACCGCAAGCCGGGCGCAATGTCCGGTGGGCAGCGCCAACGCGTGGCGATGGGGCGGGCCATCGTGCGCAACCCCAAGGTCTTCTGTATGGACGAGCCGCTGTCCAACCTCGATGCCAAGCTGCGGGTGTCGACCCGCTCGCAGATCGCCGGCCTGCAGCGGCGCCTGGGCATCACGACCTGCTACGTCACCCACGACCAGGTCGAGGCTATGACGATGGGCCATCGGGTTGCCGTGCTCAAGGACGGCAAACTGCAGCAGGTCGACACGCCGGAAGCCCTCTACGACCGGCCGGTGAACGCCTTCGTCGCCTCGTTCATCGGGTCTCCGGCCATCTATCTCGCCGAGGCCGCGGTCCGCGACGGGCACGCCACGGTGCACGGACTGGACCTGCCGATCCCGCGGGAGACGGCCGCTCGCGCGGGCAGCACGGTCACCATCGGGCTGCGTCCGGAGGCGTGGGAGGTGGTCCCGGAGCACACTGCGCAGAGTGTCGCCGTCCACGTCGATCTCGTCGAGGTCCTCGGGTCCGAGTCCTTCGTCTATGGCCACCCGGTCGCGGGGGACGAGAAGGACCGCATCACCGTCAAACTCGACGAGCGCACCAAGATCGCCCTCGGCGACGTCGTCCACGTCCGCCCCGAGGTCGAGCGCACCCACTTCTTCCACACCGAGTCGGGGGAGTCGTTGCGGGCATGAGCGCCGCTTCCCGCGACCCTCACGGCCCACGAGCCTCTCGTGGTCACGGCGACGGTATGCCGTGGCGTCCCGATCTCAGCGCGCATTGCGTGCAGGGTCACCGGGGCGCTCGTGCGCTGGCCCCGGAGAACACCATCGCGAGCATGCGCGCCGCCATCGACGCCGGGGCGACGGGCATCGAGCTGGACGTGCGCCTCACCGCCGACGGGCAGGTCGTCGTGTGGCACGACCCCACCGTGCAGGCCGAGAAGTGCCTCATGACCGGGCCTGACTATACGGATGCGCGGGTGGCCGACCTGACCCTCGCACAGCTTCGGACGATCGACCTCGGAAGCCGCACGCTCCCGGCATACCCTCTGCAGCGGCCGGCACCCGGCGAGCACATCGCCACCCTGGCCGAGGTATTCCACGCCTGTGCAGACCACCCGGAGTTGTGGTGGACCGTCGAGGTCAAGGTCGACCCGACCGATCCGGCCGAGGTGGCAACGCGCGAGCAGCTCGTCGAGGGCACCATCGCGGCCATCGAGGCTGCGGGCGTCGGGGAGCGCAGTTTCGTCCATTCCTTCGACTGGGCAGTCCTCGATCGCTCCCGAGAGCTCGCGCCACACCTGTTGCGGTCGGCGCTCGCCGTCGTGGGACAAACCTTCGCTCCCGGCAGCGTCTGGCTGGGATCGGTCGACTACGCCGACCACGACGGCGACCTCGCGACTGCCGCGTATGCCGTTGGGGCGCAAGCGCTTTCGCCGCACTATCTATCGTGTGACGCTGGGCTGGTGACACGAGCCCATGCACTGGGCCTGGCCGTGTTGCCCTGGACGGTGAACGAGGACGCGGACATCCGGGCCGTGTTGGCTGCTGGCGTGGATGCATTCGTCACCGATGATCCGGCGCGTGCTGTGGCGCTGATCTCGTCCTGACCTCCACAATGTCCACCCATGAAGCAGATGTGGAAAGAATTCCGGGCCTTCGCCATGGGCGGCAACATGCTCGACCTTGCGCTGGGGTTCATCATCGGTGCGGCCTTCGCGGCACTCGTCGAGAGCCTGGCCAGCAACGTCCTCATGCAGTTGGTCGCCGCCATCTTCGGCAAGCCCGACTTCAGTGAGCTGATCTTCGAGTTCAACAACGCCGAGATCAAGTACGGCGCCTTCCTTACCGACTTCGTGGGCTTCCTGCTCATGGCGATCGTGCTCTTCTCGATCGTCAAGCTGCTCAAGAAGGCAGGGCTGGGCAACTTCCGTGCCCAAGGGCAGCGGGAGTGCCCATACTGCAAGGAGTTCGTCTCGGTCGACGCGCTCAAGTGCAAGTGGTGCACCGCTGACATCGACCCCGACCAGCTCGAGGAAGAGGACCTGGAGATCCTCGAAGCCCGCCGTCGCACCGGCGAGCACTAGCAGCATCGAATCGCGTCCCGCCGCCCCGGTCTGCGCGAGACGCTGACGCCCCCGCGGCCTAGGCTGGGGGCATGTTGCGGGTGGGGCTCACGGGCGGAATCGGTTCCGGGAAGTCCACCGTCGCGGCCATGCTGCGGGAGCTCGGCGCGCACATCACCGACGCCGACGCGGTCGCCCGGGAGGTAGTCGAGCCGGGCCAGCCGGCGTTGTCGGCCATCGGGGACGAGTTCGGCGCGGCCGTCATCGGCAGCGATGGCTCGTTGGATCGGGCGGCGCTGGCAGCCGTCGTCTTCCGCGACCCGCAGCGGCTGCGGGCGTTGGAGGCGATCACCGGGCCGGCGATCGCAGCCCGGGTGGCCCAGGCGCGGGGTGCCGTTCCGGTCGACAGGGTCGATGTCTATGACATGCCCTTGCTGGTGGAGAAGGGCCTGTGGGTCCACGAGCACCTGACCATGGTCGTGGCCGTGCCGGCCGATGAGCGGGTTCGTCGGCTGGTCGCCTCCCGGGGCATGCTCGAAGCCGACGCGCGGGCCCGGATCGCCGCCCAGGCCACCGACGATCAACGCCGCCAGGCTGCCGACGTCTGGCTCCCCAATGACGGGACCCAAGGTGAGTTGCGGGACGCGGTCGGCCGGGTCTGGCACGAGCGGCTGGTGCCCTACGACGACAACCTGCGCCACGGCATACCCGTCCGTCGCCCTCGCCCGGTGCGGCTGTGCGAGCCCGACCCCACCTGGCCCGCGGCGGGTGCCAGGGTCGTGGCTCGGATTGCTCATGCTCTGGCCGGTCACGGCGTCGAGGTCGATCACGTGGGTTCCACGAGCGTGGCCGACCTGGTGGCCAAGGACGTCATCGACATTCAGGTGGGCGTGCGCCGGCTGGCCGATGCCGATCACACCGCGTTCGCGGCTGCGCTGGCCCGGGCCGGTTACCTCGTGCGCCCCGACAACCGCTTCGACACGCCGCACCCGGCGGGCGCTGAGGCGGCCGGGTGGGAGAAGCGCTACTACAGCGGATGCGATCCCGAGCAGGTCGTCCATCTGCACGTGCGCGAGATCGGTTCTCCTGGTTACGTTTTCGCGCTGGCCTTCCGCGACTGGCTGCGCGCCGAGCCCGCGGCACGCACGGCATACGGAGCCGAGAAGCGGCGCGCTGCGGACGTGGAAGTGACCGCCAACGGCGACTACACGAGCGCGAAAGAGCCCTACTTCGAGGTCACCTTTGCGCACGTGCAGGAGTGGATCGGGCGTTCAGGCTGGACCGAGCGCGGTCACCGCGGCTGACGGGCGGCACTGAGCGGGTGGTCGCTCACAGTTCCATCGAGGCGAGGACGTAGATGAGGATGAAGCCGAGGAAGAACATCGCTCCCAGCCACACCGATTCGCGCTCCTCGTGGGCTTCCACCAGGAGCTCCTCGACAACCAGGTAGAGCAGCGCGGCGGCTCCAAAAGCCAGCACGAACGACATGACGCTCGTGCTCACATCGCCGAGGAAGAGCGCGGCCCCGATCGCCCCGACCGCCGTGGCCAACCCAAGCCCGATCGTCATGAGGACGGCGTGAGTGCGAGCCAGGCCGCCCTCGTGCAACTCGGACACGACCGAGAGCCCGAGGAAGAGGATTTCCAGGGTGAGGGCCACGGTGAGGATGACCCCTTGGGTGGTGCCCAGGCGCACGCCCAGCCCGACCAGGACTCCGTCGAGCAGCAGGTCCACGGCGACCGCACCGAGCATCCCGATGGGAAGGGACTTGGCGCCGGCGGCGGCAACTGCCTGACGGCGCAAGGATCCGAATCGGGGCTTGTGAGGCGGCAACTCGCCGGCGGCATGAGCTTCGGTATGCCGTCCGTAGGCTCCCAGCCCCAACACCAGTGCCGTCCCGGCGAGGAAGCCGGCGACTGTCCAGTCCAGGTGCCCCTCGGCGCGCAACTCGGGCATGATCTCGCCGACCAGAGCGGCCATGACGACGCCGGCGGCGAAGTGCTGAACCCCACTGACAACGCGCGGTCCCGGCGGCCGGAGCGCGGCGATGATCGCGCCGATCGCGGAGGCAAGGACAGGGAAGGCGACCAGCACGGCCGCCTGGCCGACAAGGCTCATGGGGGTGCCGTCCTACTCGACTGGCGGCTTGAGTGACGCCTGTACCTTAGCGCCGGATGGGGTGTCGGTGGCACGGCATACCGTGGGGGTATGCGTCCCACGACCGACCTGCAGCGCCGCGTCGCCCCCTTCGAGGTGGTGTCCGACTTCCAGCCCAGCGGTGACCAACCCGAGGCCATCGCCGAGCTCGCGCGACGCATCCGCGGCGGGGCCAGCGATGTGGTCCTCCTCGGAGCGACGGGCACCGGCAAGTCGGCGACCACGGCCTGGCTGGTCGAGGCGGTGCAGCGGCCGACCCTTGTCCTCGCACCCAACAAGACGCTTGCGGCGCAACTGGCCAACGAGTTCCGAGAGTTGTTCCCCCGCAATGCTGTCGAGTATTTCGTGAGCTACTACGACTACTACCAGCCCGAGGCCTACATCCCGCAGACCGACACCTACATCGAGAAGGACTCCTCGATCAACGAGGAGGTGGAGCGGCTGCGTCACTCGGCCACCAACTCGCTGCTGACCCGGCGCGACGTGATCGTCGTGGCGTCGGTGTCGTGCATCTACGGCCTCGGCACTCCGCAGGAGTATGTCGACCGGATGGTGCGGCTGCGGGTCGGTCAGCAGCTTGACCGCGATGAGTTGCTGCGGCGCTTCGTGGGGATGCAATACAGCCGCAACGACATCGCGTTCACCCGCGGCACCTTCCGGGTGCGCGGCGACACCGTCGAGATCATCCCGATGTACGAGGAGCTCGCGGTGCGCATCGAGTTCTTCGGCGACGAGATCGAGCGGCTCTACACTCTGCACCCGCTCACCGGAGAGATCGTCCACGAGGAGCAGGAGATGTATGTCTTTCCGGCCTCGCACTATGTTGCCGGTCCCGAGCGGATGGAGCGCGCGATCGGCGGCATCGAGGCCGAACTCGAGGCCCGGTTGGGCGAGTTGGAGCGTCAGGGCAAGTTGCTGGAGGCTCAGCGGCTGCGGATGCGCACCAGCTATGACATCGAGATGATGCGCCAGGTCGGCTTCTGCTCGGGCATCGAAAACTACTCTCGGCACATCGACGGCCGCGAGTCGGGGTCGGCACCCAATTGCCTGATCGACTACTTCCCCGAAGACTTCCTCCTGGTCATCGACGAGTCGCATCAGACCGTGCCCCAGATCGGCGCGATGTACGAAGGCGACATGTCCCGCAAGCGGATGCTCGTCGACCATGGTTTCCGGCTGCCCTCGGCGATGGACAACCGGCCGCTCAAGTGGGAGGAGTTCCTCGAGCGGATCGGCCAGACCGTCTATCTGTCGGCGACGCCGGGCGACTACGAACAGGCCAAGAGCCGGCCGTTCGGTGCGCCGGTCGAGCAGATCATCCGGCCGACCGGGCTTATCGACCCCGAGATCGTGCTCAAGCCGACCAAGGGGCAGATCGACGATCTCATCCACGAGATCCGGGTGCGCACGGCCCGCAACGAGCGGGTCCTCGTGACGACGCTGACCAAGAAGATGGCTGAAGACCTCACCGACTACCTGCTCGACAAGGGTATCCGGGTGCGTTACCTGCACTCCGAGGTCGACACCCTGCGCCGGATCGAGTTGCTCCGCGAGCTGCGGCTGGGCGAATACGACGTGCTCGTGGGCATCAACCTGCTCCGCGAGGGCCTCGACCTGCCGGAGGTGTCGCTGGTGAGCATCCTTGATGCCGACAAGGAGGGCTTTCTTCGCTCGGCCCGCTCGCTCATCCAGACCATCGGCCGGGCCGCGCGGCACGTCACCGGCCAGGTCCACATGTATGCCGACAAGGTCACCCCGTCGATGGCCGAGGCCATCGACGAGACCAACCGACGCCGGGTCAAGCAGGTGGCCTACAACACCGCCCGCGGGGTCGACCCGCAGCCGCTGCGCAAACGCATCGCCGACATCACCGACCTGCTCGGACGCGAGGACGCCGATACCGAGGCGCTGCTCGGGTCCGGTCGCTCTCGCTCACGGGGCAAGAGCTCCGGTATGCCGTCCGGTGGCCGCGCCGGGGTCGCCGCAGACGCCGGTCTGGCCGCGGGGGGAGCCTCACCACGCGGCGAGTTGCCGGCGACCGAGTTGGCCACCCTCATTCACGAGCTCAGTGACCAAATGCACCAGGCGGCGGCCGAACTGCACTTCGAGCTGGCCGCGCGGCTGCGCGACGAGATCCGAGAGCTCAAGCGTGAGCTGCGCCAGATGACTGAGGCCACCCGCTAACGAGGGGTCCGACCGCGGCGCCGACCGGCCCGTGCGCGCTGCTGGGCGAGAATGGCCACATGCTTGCCGTCCGACGTCTTGACTGGACCCTCCTGGCTCCGCTGCTGGCCCTGGTCGGCCTCGCCGCGACCTGGGGACGGGAGATCTCCGGGGTGGCCGTGCTGCTCATCGCGGTGCTGCTCGTCGGCGCGGTCCTGGCGGCGGTGCACCACGCCGAGGTCGTCGCCCACCGCGTGGGTGAGCCCTATGGCTCGATCGTGCTCGCCGTCGCGGTGACGATCATCGAGGTCGGGCTCATTGTCACGCTGATGCTGTCCAGCGGCGATCGAGCGAGCACGCTGGCGCGTGACACGGTGTTCGCAGCAGTGATGATCACCTGCAACGGCATCATCGGCCTGTCCATCCTGCTGGGGTCGATCAAGCATGAGATCACCCACTTCAATGCCGAGGGGTCCGGCGGCGCTCTGGCGACCGTCGTCGTCCTGGCCGGCACTTGTCTTGTGCTGCCGAGCTTCACCCTGGGCGAACCGGGTCCGCAGTTCACTGGCCCACAGTTGGCGTTTTCGGCGGTGGCCTCTCTCGTGCTCTATGCCGTGTTCATCTCGACGCAGACTCGCCGGCACCGTGATTTCTTCCTGCCGGTCACTCCACAAGGCACCGTCATGATCGCCCAGGACGACCACGCGGCGCCCCCGAGCAACCGGGCCGCACTGACGAGCCTCGGGCTGCTCGTGCTGGCGCTCGTCGCGGTCGTGGGCCTGGCCAAGGTCGAGTCGCCGGCGCTCGAGGCCGGCGTCTCCGCGGCAGGTTTCCCGGCCACCTTTGTCGGAGTCGTCATTGCCCTGGTCGTCCTAGCGCCGGAGTCCATCGCTGCGGCCAAGGCGGCCCGCCGTAACCGACTGCAAACCAGCCTCAATCTCGCGTTGGGATCGGCGATGGCGAGCATCGGGCTGACCATTCCCACCCTGGCCCTGGCCTCGATCTGGTTGCCCGGCGAGTTGCTGCTGGGCTTGGGACCGACGGAGTTGGTGCTCCTGGCCATGACGGTGGTCGTCGCCCTGCTGACCATCGTCCCCGGTCGGGCCACCCGATTGCAGGGTGGCGTGCATCTCGTGCTGCTGGCCGCTTACCTCTTCCTCAGCGCCAAGCCCTGACCCCTCCGGAGCGGCTGGAGCAGCCGCCACGCGCCCGGTTATACCCGACCACTCGGCGCTCGAGGTGACCGATCGCACGTCCATCGTGTCCCTTCATGTTAGGTATGCCTAACCTTGCCCGCTAACATCGCGACCGTGACCGTGCCTGCAACCGTGACCGTCAGCACCCTGCACAGCCTCGGGCTGCACGACAGCGCCCGGTTGGATGCGCCCGCCGAGCCCAGCTTGCGCAGGTCGTTGGCCCGACTCGGCCTGCGCGTCGGCGCGGTGATCAGTGTCATCCAGCGCACTCCCGGAGGCGGCCGGGTCGTGAGCTGCGGCGATGTCCGGGTCGCGATCGACGGCCCGACAGCCCGGCAGGTCGCCGTCACACCCCTGGATGACCATGTGGGCACCCTGGCGAGCGGCACAGCATGACCCAACTCGCTGGCCGTCCACAGGCCCCGGGTCCGTCCTGTCATGCCGACGGGACGACGCGAGTGGCCCCGGCAGGAACACCGATCGTCGCCCTGGCTGGCACCCCCAATGTCGGCAAGTCCACCCTGTTCAATGCCCTCACGGGTGCTCGACGCACCATGGGCAACTGGCCCGGCACGACCGTCGAGGTCGGCCGTGGACTGTGGCGGCCGGAGCCGAGTGGCACGGCATACGACCTCGTGGATCTGCCGGGCGCCTACTCCCTGGACGCCACCTCACCGGATGAGGAACTCACCCGCGACCTGATCGTCACCCCATCCGACCAGCGCCCGGACATCGTCGTCCTCGTGGCCGATGCAGCACATCTCAGCCGCAGCCTTTACCTGCTGGCCGAGCTGCGCGAACGTGAGCAGCGTGTCGTCGTGGCGCTCACGATGACTGATGTCGCCGCGCGCCGTGGCATCACCGTCGACCCGCGGCGGCTATCCGCGGCGACCGGAGTCCCGGTGCTGGCCCTCGACCCGCGTGCCCGCACCGGCCTGGCAACCCTCGCGCACGCCATCGCCGACGTCTTGGCCCACCCGCACCCCGCCGCGCGGACCTTTGGTCCGGGGCATGCCGGCGATTCTCTCGATCAGGCTGACGAGCGCTTCGCCTGGCTGGATGCTGCGGTCGATGCGGCGGTCGACCGGCATGCCCAGGTCCGACGCACCTGGAGTGACCGCGTCGATGCCCTGGTGATGCACCGCGTCCTCGGGCCGGTCGTCTTCCTGGCCGTCATGTGGCTGGTCTTCCAGGTGACGACCACGGTCGCGGCCCCCCTGCAGGACGTGTTGGACCGACTCTTCTCCGGGCCGGTGACCGAAGTCGCGAATTCCGTTCTGGCGCAGGCCCCGACACTGGTCCGCGGTCTGGTCGTCGACGGGCTCATCGCCGGCGTCGGCATGCTGTTGACCTTCGTTCCGCTCATGGCGTTGATGTTCTTGCTTCTGGCGCTGCTCGAGGACTCCGGCTACATGGCCCGCGCCGCGGTGGTTGCCGACCGCACGATGCGCGCGATGGGTCTGCCGGGGCGGGCGTTCCTGCCTCTCATCGTCGGCTTCGGCTGCAATGTGCCGGCGATCGCGGCCACGCGAGTGCTCTCGGGAGCCCGGCAGCGGGTGCTCACCGCGCTGCTGGTGCCCTTCACCTCGTGCTCGGCCCGGCTCACCGTCTACGTCATGCTCGCAACGACCTTCTTCCAGGACTGGGCCGGCACCGTCGTCTTCGGGATGTACCTGCTGTCCATCCTCTTGGTCATCGTCGTCGGCTTCGGGTTGCGCCGGACGCTGTGGCGCACCATGGGATCCGAACCGCTGCTGCTGGACCTGCCGGCATACCAGCGTCCCACCGTGCGGGTGATGTCCGCGGTGACTTGGGTGCGGCTGCAGGGCTTTCTCCGGACCGCAGGCGGGGTCGTCGTCGCCACGGTGTGCATCGTGTGGCTGCTCCAGGCGGTGCCGGTGCGTGGCGGCGCGGCGATCGGGGAGGCTCGCATCGAGGACAGCGCATATGCGGCCGTGTCCGGGGCCGTCGCCCCGGTCTTCGGGCCTGCCGGTTTCGCTCAATGGCAGACGGCAGGTGCGCTCGTCACGGGGTTCGTCGCCAAGGAGGCGGTGATCTCCTCCTGGGCCCAGACGTATGCCGTGTCCGACGCCGAGCAGGGGGCGGGGACGCCGCTAGGTGAGGCGATCCGGACCGATTTCGTCGCGTCGTCCGACGGTCATGCCGGGGCGGCAGTGCTCGCCTTCATGGCCTTCCTGCTCGCCTACACGCCGTGCGTGGCCACCCTGGCGGCGCAGCGCCGGGAGATCGGCTGGCGCTGGGCGTTGTTCGGGATGGGGATGCAACTGGCCGTCGCATGGGTGCTCGCGGTTGTGGTCTTCCAGATCGGTAAGTTGTTCGGGTGACATCGTCCCCCGCCTCGAGCGATGCCGGCCCGCTGCGGCAGGTCCTCGGCTGTCTGGGTGGGGGGGTTCGCGACCGCCGCGAGGTCGCGGTTCGGACCGGCCTGGCACCGGACGTCGTCGACTCGGCCATCGAGACGCTGACTCGACTCGGGCTGCTCACCGCGACCCCGTTGGGCAGCGGTTGTCCCGACCAGGGCTGCGGGTCGTGCGGCTCCGGCCGTGCCGACGCCACCGCGGGCTGCGGCGCCCCCGGACCCGGCCCCGGTGCCAATCGTGGTCCGGTCGCTCTCACTTTGACGTCGCGGCACCGGAGTGGGCGGGCCGGCGCGTGAGCGCAGCGACGAAACCCGCACCGGCGGGGCCACTGCTGCTCGTCCTGGCCGCCGTCGTGTCGGTCCAGTTCGGCGGGGCGGTGGCCGCGACCCTGGTCCCCGTCGTCGGGGCGGCGAGCTCGGTGCTGCTTCGGTTGGGTATCGGCGCGCTGGTGCTCTGGGTGGCGGTGCGGCCCACGCTCCGCGGGCATAGTCGCGAGGCGTGGAGAACGGTCGTCCTCTTCGGGCTCGCCTTGGGGTGCATGAATTGGTCGTTCTACGCCTCGCTTGCCCGCCTGCCCATCGGAGTGGCGGTGACCATCGAGTTCATCGGTCCGCTGACCCTTGCCGCGGTGTTGTCCCGGCGGGCCAAAGACCTTGTCGCGGTGGCTGCGGCCGCCCTCGGCGTGCTGCTCATCTCGCATGCCCTCACGGTGCCGTGGTCCCAGCTGGATCTCGTCGGGATCGGACTGGCCCTGCTCGCGGGCGCATTCTGGGCGGCATACGTCGTGCTCTCGCAACGCACCGGGGCCGCCTTCGACAACCTCGACGGGTTGGCCATCGCCATGGTTGCGGCGTTGGCCTTCATCCTGCCGTTCGGGGTCGGGTCGATTGGTGACTGGACGGCCGGGGTCTGGGGGAAGGGCGCGGCTATCGCCGTGCTGTCCAGCGTGCTGCCCTACTCGCTAGAGCTGCTGGCGTTGCGCAGCCTCAGCCAACAGGCATTCGGCATTCTGCTCAGCCTTGAGCCCGCCGTCGCGGCCTTGGCTGGCCTCATCGTGCTCGGCCAACGGCTGGAACCGCTGCAATTGGCCGGCATGGCCCTGGTCGTCGGGGCCAGCGCGCTCGTGCTGGGAGGCGCCCGGCATACCCCCGTGGACGGCGGATGACGACGCGCCCGTGCGCAGCCGGAGCGTGCTCACGGGCCCGTCCGGGGGTGGGCACGGCTCAGGCGAGAGGGTTGTCGTCGTCCTGGCTCGGGGGTGGCAGCGGCTGCGCCGGAACCGCCGCGGCTGCGGCCCGGTCGCGCGAGGACTTCGCCAAACTGGCGATCGTCGTCACCCCGAGGATCGTGACGATGGCGCCGAGCGACACCGAGATCGGGATGTCCGGCACCGAGTGGATCGGCTGACCGCCGTTGAGGAACGGCAGGTTGTTTTCGTGCAGCGCGTGGAGGATGAGCTTGACGCCGATGAAGGCCAGCAGCACAGCCAGTCCGATGCTCAGGTAGATGAGCCGCTTGAGCAATCCACCGATGAGGAAGTAGAGCTGCCGCAACCCCATGAGCGCGAAGATGTTGGCGGTGAGCACGAGGTAAGGCTCTTTGGTCAGGCCGTAGATCGCCGGGATCGAGTCGAGCGCGAAGAGCAGGTCGGTCGTGCCCAGGGCGAGGATGACGATGAACATCGGCGTGATGAGCCGCTTGCCCCCCTGCACGACCGAGAGCTTCGAGCCGTGGAACGAGCTGGTCGCGGGGAAGCGGCGCTCGACCGCCTTGAGCAGCCGGTTCTCCTCGAACTCGTCGTCGTCGCTCTCACCCTCGCGCGCCAACTTGACCGCGGTGTAGATGAGGAACGCTCCGAAGATGTAGAAGACCCAGGCGTAGGAGTTGATGACTGCTGCGCCCAAGGCGATGAAGATGCCGCGCAGCACGATGGCGATGATGATGCCGACGAGTAGCGCCGATTGCTGCAGCCGCGCAGGCACCCGGAACTTCGCCATGATGAGCAGGAAGACGAAGAGGTTGTCGACCGACAGCGAATACTCCGTCAACCACCCGGCGTAGAACTCACCGGCATACTGCCCGCCCCAGGTGCGCCACACGAAGAGCCCGAACAGCACCGCAAGGGACACATAAAAGACGAGGTATGCCGTGCACTCCCGCATCGAGGGCGTGTGCGGTTTGCGCGCCACGACGAGGACGTCTGCGAGCAAGAACAGAGCGAGCACTCCGAGCGTGAGCTCCCACGTCAAAGAGGTGACCTGCACGGATACGTGCCTTTCGCGGTGGGGGCATGGGCTCTGAGACGCTGCCACCGGGGCAACCCGGTGTCTCCGACTCTACCCCGAGGCCTGCGGCGGCGGACGCTGCGCGCGGGGGAGCCTGCTGACGACGGCATCGTAGGACTCATCGACCGCCGCATGGATCTCATCGGCCGGGATCAGGCCGGTGGTGCGCAGGGTGTTCCACCCAAACCGTCCGACATATGCCATCACCGCGGCGTCGTCGGGATAGCGCTGCAGCCACTCGTCGGCCTCGGTGCGGTTGGCGCCGAGCTTCAGCCCGACCGAGTCGGCGCCGAGGAAGGCGAAGATCTTCGGACCGACTTTGGCGACGACATCGCCCTCCCACGGCGTGTCACGCCACGCCCCCGGCTTGGCCAGGGCGTAGGCCTCCAGCTCGTCGCGGGTCATGGCCGAAGGCTACCCGCGCGAGCTTGCCGTGGGCGAGGCAGCTTGGTGATGCTCCGGACAGCGGGGCCTGCGCCGGTGCCACCCGGGATACTGACCACATGACGCACGCCGCACTCAGCGATCGCCTGGCCGCCATCGTCGCCGCCGCGCCAGGAAAGGTCAGTGTCGCAGTGCGCGGGTGGGACGGCTTCCGCTGGGATCACGACTCAGCTCGGGTGGTGCCGGCAGCCAGCACGGTCAAGGTCGCCATCCTGCTGGCCTACCTCGAATCCGGTATGCCGTGGGACCTGCCCCTCACGCTGCCTGCCCAGCGGGTCGGCGGGTGCGGGCCGCTGTCGCTGTTGCCGTCGGTCGCGACGCTGCCCGCCGGAGAGATGCTTCGGCTCATGGTGGCGCTGTCGGACAACGACGCGACCAACGCCGTGCTCGGCGTCGTCGGGTTCGGCGGGGTCTCGCGGCTGCTCACCCGGGCGCGGGCACGGCATACCGAGGTTCGTCGTCCGATGATGGACCCCGGCGCGGTCGCGGCCGGACGCGACAATGTCACCACGGCTGCCGACTTGGCTGAACTCCTCGCGGCAGTGCGCGCTGGCGCCCTCGTGGACGGCCGCAGTGCAGCGATGGCGCTCGCCGTCATGCGGGAGCAACAGTTCCGGGACGGACTAGCCGCGTACCTGCCCGCAGACGTGCACTGCGCCTCGAAGACCGGGATGCTGCCAGGCATCCGGCACGACATCGCCGTCATCGAGCGCGAACGCCGCTGGGTCGCCGTCACGGCACTAGGCACCGATTTGCTTGACGGCGACATCGACCGGGGCACAGCGGTGCTGCCGTCGTATGCCGCCCTCGGCGAGGCGGTGACGACCCTGCTGTGACCTCGGGCTTCCGAGCGCTCGGTCAGGCGCGGCCGAGCCAGGTCAGGAATCTGACCGCGGCGGTCATCGCCCCGGCATAGGCCTCGTCGGTCAGGCCCCAGTGCGGACCGAACCGCAGGATGTACTGCGTTGCGACCGACTGCACCTCGGTATACCGCAGGATGCCCTCAGCGCCTTGCCGTCGTCCCATCCCCGAGGAGCGCATTCCGCCCATCGGCGCGTCGATGCTGGCGAAGGTTGCTCCGAACGCCTCGTTGACATTGACGGTGCCACAGTGGATGCGGGTGGCCAGCTCGCGTGCCCGCTCGACATCCCGGCTGTAGATCGCGGCGTTGAGGCCGTAATCACCGCTGTTGGCCAACTCGACGGCCTCATCCTCGGAGTCGAACGGGTAGACCGAGATCACCGGTCCGAAGGTCTCGTCGCCATGACAGGCCATCGCTGGGGTGACGTCCTCGAGGATCGTCGGTTCGTAGAAGTACGGCCCGAGGTCGGGGCGTGCTTTGCCGCCGGCGAGGATGCGCGCACCATGAGCGACAGCGTCACGGACGTGCTCCTGGACGATCGCGAGCTGGTCGGCCGAGATGAGCGAGCCCATGTCGATGCCCCACCCGTGACTGCTGCCCAGGCGCATCGCCTTGGTGCGCGAGACGAACTTCGCCACGAAATCGTCATAGATCTCTCTCGCGACATAGAGGCGCTCGGTCGACACGCACAGTTGGCCGCCGTTGGAGAAGGCGGCGCGCACGGCCCCTTCGGCCGCGCGGTCAAGGTCGGCGTCGGCGAGCACGAGGATGGGGTTCTTACCGCCGAGTTCCAAAGAGCAACCGGTGAGACGCTCGGCGCACTGGGTGGCGACGAGCTTGCCGGTGGCGGTCGAACCGGTAAAACAGACGTAATCGGCGCGCTCGATCATCGGTGTGCCCAGCTCACGTCCGGACCCGACGAGCACCTGCCAGGCCCCGGGCGGGAAGCCGGCCTCACGCAGAAGCTCAGCACCCAGCAACGCGCTCAACGGAGTGTGGTGGTCGGGCTTGGCCACCACCGTGTTGCCGGCCGCGAGCGCAGCCAGTCCGTCGACCATGGCCATCGTGAAGGGGTAGTTCCACGGCGAGATGATCGCCACGACGCCCTTGGCGACGCGGTGCTCGTCGATCCGGGTGAGGAAGGGAACGACCCCGTCGCGACGCTTCGGCCCGAGGTGCTTGTGCAGCGTCCGCGCGTAGTAGCGGGCGGTGAGGGCCACGTGCAGGGGTTCGTCGAAGGCATGGATCCGGGCCTTGCCGGACTCCCAGCAGATGAGGTCCATGATCTCGTCCTGGCGGTCGAGGATCAGGTCGTGCAGCCGCATGAGCAGCCGCTCCCTCTCCTGGAAGCTCGTCTGGGACCAGGCTCGCGCGGCGTCGCGGGCGATGTCGAAGGCGACTGCGACATCCGTGGCCGTGGACGTCGGCACCGAACCGATGGGTTGTCCGGTGGCCGGCGAGGTGACGATGACCTCCTGGCCATCGGTGTGGACCACATGCTCGGTGAGACGTCGGACGTAGGCCCGGTCGAGGGCGTAGGTGGCGCGGAGGACGTGTTCGGGGTCGAGCGGCGCTGCAGCTGCCTTCGCCGCCCTGGGCTTGCTGGCTCGGGGGCTCATTACTCAAGAGTAGGCACGTGCCGGGTGAGCGCGAGATGATGTGAGGACGGTCACGAAAAGCGTCGGGACGAGAGTCCAGTGCACCGGATCGTGAGCGCGCCACACTCATGGAAAACGTGGCTTCTCGATGCCTCGCCGCTGTTCGCGGCGGCCGGCCGACTCGACCTTCGAAGGCGGAACCTGGATGAGCACCCCGATAGCGGCATCGGATCTGACCTGGTTGCTCATGGACCGGCGCAACAATCTCATGCACGTCCATGGCCTGCTCACCCTCGAGGCCACTCCCGATTGGGATTTCGTCCGCACTGCGGTCTTCGACCGGGTGGTCTCCAAGTACCGGGTGCTCAGTCAAGTGCCGGTCAAGCGCGGCCGGCATTGGACCTGGGAGGACGATGTCGACTTCTCGCTCGACCGGCACGTCTTCCGCGTCGACCTGCCGGACAGCAGCTACGAGACCCTGCAGGACTACATCTCGTCACAGTTCTCGGTGCCCTTCGACCGGGCTCACCCCATCTGGGACATGCAGCTCATCGTCGGCCCGGACGAGGACCGGGCCGTCTTCCTGACCCGGTTCCACCACGGCCTGGGCGACGGCATACGGCTGGTGCAGTTGCTCCTGGGCATCTGTGAAGGAGCCGGCGAACACGCGACACCCACGGCGGTGGGGCTCAACAAGGACGGCGGGCCTAGCGGGCCGCTCGACGTCGTGCGGCACCTGGCCGAGACCACGGTCAAGGACGGCCTCGACGTGCTGAGCCACGGCAAGGAGGTGGCACGCGATGTCACCCACGGCGTCATCTCGGCCTTGGACCCTTTGGCGCTTCCACGGCACGTCGAGACGGCGTTCGAGTTCGTCAAGCACCCGGTCAAGCTCCTGGATGTGTTGACGTCCTACACCTCGGACGACAACGAGGTCTCCAACTCATGGCGGGAGATCGGGCGGCTGCTGCTGTCCGAGAAAGCCGATGCCGAAGCGTGGAGCGGGCACCCCCAGACGGCGAAGTCGGTGGCCTGGAGTTCGGGCATCGACCTTTCGGAGGTCAAGGACATCGCGGCGGCCTTCGAGGGCACTGTCAACGACGTGCTGATGTCGGCGGTCTCGCTGGCCCTGAGCGACTATCTGCGCGAGCGGGGGGTGCAGGACATCCACGACCTGGGCTGGATGATGCCGGTGTCCCTCCAGCCGATCGACGGAGACCTGCCGGACACGCTCGGCAACCACTTCGCCGTCGTGCTCTTCTCGATGCCGCTGGGGATCGACGACCCGGCCGAGCTCATCGCGGAGATCCACGAGCGCACCACCCGGCTCAAGCACAGCGCAGAGCCGATCGTCGCCTTCGGCGTCCAGAAGGTCATTGCCGAGGCACCCAAGAAGGTCGCTCGCGGGATCACGGACTTCTTCTCTCGCAAGACCATCGGCCAACTCAGCAACGTCCCCGGACCACGAGCCCAACTGCGCTTTGCCGGCATACCGGTGCAGTCGGTCTGTGCTTTCGTCCCAACCTCGGGTGACCAGCCGATCGGGATCTGTGTCTTCAGCTACAACGGATCAGTCGCCGTCGGTGTCTCCGGCGACAGCCGGATGATCCCCGACCCCGACCACATCAGCCAGGGCGTCGGCCGCCACGTCACGCGTCTCATGGCCGCCGCACGCACCCGCTCCGCAGCCCTGTCCACACCCCTGTCCACACCCACCTCGTCCCAAGGGGCCTGACCTGTATGTCGCGTCGCACTCGTCTTGTCGTCGTCAACATCACGCTGCAATCGGGGGAGTGGGATTTCGATCGGGTCGTCACGTTCGCCGGCCGCAAGTTCCGTTTGGTGCGGATCGGCACCAGTGGCGATGTCGCGGAGGCCGAGCGGCTGGTCTGGCAGTGGTCGCTCAAGTGCGACGCGATCGCGGTGACCGGGATCCGCGAGGCGGCCGCTGCGGGCCTCTACCGCGGAGATGTGAGCGCCATTCACGACCTGCTGCGCACGACGGCCAGGGTCCCGGTTCGCGATGGTGCCGTGCTCGCGAATGTCTTGCAGGAGTGGGCCATTCGTCACGTACAGCGGGAATACCCCGGCTATTTCAGCAATGCCCGCACGGTCGTCCTGGAGGGCAGCCATCACGAGCGGGCCGTCGCTGTCCTGCGCGAGTTCACGGACAACATCGAGTTCGTTGACCCCACCAAGCGAGTCGGCGTGCCGACCTCGCTGGCCGTCAACCCGTTCACCGCGAAGGCTGCCGAGGCCGGCGTTCTGGCCTGGCGGATGACACCGAATCTGGTCAAGGCCCGCAGCACCGGACCGGTGGCCTGGATGAGCGATCGCCTGGCCCACCGCGCGGCCCGCGACGCCGACGTCATCATCGGCAGCTACTCCGAGCTGATCCGCTTCGACATCGAGGACCTCTCCGGCAAGACCGTCATCACCAACGCGGTCTCCGAGGCGCGGCTGGCCGAACTCGCCCGTCGGGGAGTCGATCTCGTCATCGACGCGACGCCGCAACCCTTCGACTTCATGGCCGTGACCGCGATGTTCGAGGCGATGGCGGCGGCACTGCATACCGAAGATCGCGAACTCACCACCGATGACCTGCTCGAGCTCATCCAGCGCGCCGAGCTCACCCCGCGACTGCTCCGACCCAATGGCGACAAGCGCAAGAGCCGCTTCGCGTTCGTCATCCACCCGTTGTCGCAGCAATACTTCAAGAACGTCGAACCGTTGCGGGCCATCACCAAGGTGCCGGGCATGGTCGGCGTCGTCGAGAAAGCCATGGCCTACGCTCCGCCGTTCGTCTACAGCCACGTCACGGGGATCACCTCGCCCACCGGGGCCGAAGCGGAGGGCTGGCTCATCACAGTGGGGGGCACGCCCAAGGAGATGCTCGGGCACAGTCCTGAGTTCACCTACTCCAGGCTTTTGGAGGCCGCCGACCTGGCCAAGAAGCTCGGCGCGCAGGTCATGGGCCTGGGCGCCTTCACCAAGGTCGTCGGCGACGCCGGGGTCACGGTGGCCAAGCGGGCGCCGCTGCCGGTCACGACCGGTAACAGCTACAGCGCGTCCGGCGCGCTGTGGGCGGCCCACGACGCGATGCGCCAGTTGGGGATCGCCGAATTGGGCGCGGACGGCATCATCCACGGCAAGGCGATGGTCGTGGGCGCCACAGGAGCGATCGGCTCGGTCTGTGCCCGATTGCTCGCCCTGGTGACCGATGAACTCTGGCTGGTGTCCCCGGAGACCGCCAAGCTGCTGGCGATCAAGCACGAGATCGAGCAGGAGAACCCCCGTGCCGAGATCTTCGTGGCGGGCAACCCGGGGGAGGCGTTGGCCGAGATGGACCTCATCGTCACGGCCACGTCCGCGGCGGGCAACCGGGTGCTGGACATCATGAAGGTCAAACCGGGGTGCGTCATCACCGATGTCGCGCGGCCGCTGGACATGTCCGCAGAAGACGTCGCCAAGCGTCCGGACGTATTGGTTATCGAGTCGGGCGAGGTCGATCTGCCCGGCGATGTCCACATGCGCGACATCGGCCTGCCGCCGGGGGTCGCCTATGCCTGCCTGGCCGAGACCGTCGTGCTGGCCCTGGAGGGTCGATACGAAACCTTCACGGTGGGCCGCAGCATCGAGTGGCCCAAGGTCAAGGAGATCTATCAGCTCGGCCTCAAGCACGGGATGAAGCTCGCCACGATCTCCGGAGTGAAGGGTGTCTACACCGACGCCGACTTCGCTCGGGTGCGGGAGGCGGCGTTGGCGGCTCGGGCGCAAGCCGCCGAGGCGACGCCGTCGGCGTAGGCGACCGCGCAGGCGACCAAGGACACACCGTCCTCGCTCACCCGGGCGTCGCCACAGACCACCCCAGCGTGCCAGGATGATGTTACCCATCAGTAAGGAGTGGTCGTGAAATCGGTCCAGGGCAAGAACGTCCTCGTCACCGGGGCAGCCATGGGAATGGGGCGGCTGTTCGCCGAGCGGGCCATCGCCGAGGGTGCGGCCCACGTGGTGCTGTGGGACCTGCAGGAAGATCGGCTCAACCAGACCCTCGCCGACCTGGCCGATCAGGCAGCTGCGCACGGGGTGGTCCTGAGCGGGTTTATCGTCGACGTCTCCGACCTCGACGATGTCAAGGTGAGCGCCGACGCTGTGCGCTCCGACATCGGTCATGTCGATGTCCTGGTCAACAACGCCGGTGTCGTGCGGGGCAACACCTACTTCTGGGAATCCGATTCGATCAAGGACACCAAGCTCACCGTCGACGTCAACACTCTCGCGCCGATGTACGTCGCGCGCGAGTTCCTGCCCGGCATGATCGCCAACAGCGCCGACTGCCGGGTGCTCAACCTCTCGTCGGCCGCCGGCTTCACGCCCAACCCCCGGATGGCCGTGTATGCCGCGTCCAAGTGGGCGGTCATCGGCTGGTCCGACTCGGTGCGCCTCGAGCTCAAGCAGGCCGGGATCGCACACGTCATGGTGACCACGGTGTGCCCCTACTACGTCAACACCGGGATGTTCGCGGGGGCCAAGTCGGCGCCGCTGCTGCCCATCCTCGAGCCCGATCACGTCGTCGACGAGGCATGGAAGGGCATGCTTGCCGGGGTGCCCTTCGTCATCCTGCCCAGGACGGTCATGCTCAGCGAGGTGCTCAAGGGCTTGGTGCCGATCGGCGTGCGCGACTTCATCGCCGACAACATCATCGGGGTCTATCACACGATGGAAGATTTCACGGGCAGGACTGAGTCCACGGCGTGACCAGCACGGTTGGAGGCAAGATGGTGGGCCGCGCCTACCGCGTGCCGGTGTCCTACGGCGCCAACCTCTTCGCTCAGGAGTTTCTCCCCGAGGCCGGTCTACCGGCATCGGGCCCCACGGTTGTCCTCGCCCACGGTTGGTGCATGGACCACAGCAGTTGGCATCGGGTCATCGACGCACTGCTGCGCCGGCTCGATGTCCGCATCGTCACCTATGACCAACGCGGGCACGGCAAGTCGACGATGGGAGTCGAGCACGACCCGAGCGTCCGCATCCTCGGTGACGACCTTGCCGAGGTCATCGACGCGACGACGCCGGACGGCCCGCTCATCCTCGTCGGCCACTCGATGGGCGGCATGTCGGTGATGGCGTATGCCGGTCTGCAGGGGGAGACCTTCACCGACCGGGTGCGCGGGGTGGTCCTGGCCTCGACGGCAGCCTCGATCGAGGGGCGCGATCCGGTGCCGCTGGAGGCTCTCATCATGTCGGTCGCGTCCCGAGCACCCGGCATACCTCCGCGGTTGCTTGTCCCGCGACTTGTGCAGGGGCGGTTGCTCTTCGGATACCGCGCTGCACGGGAGGATGTCGCGCATGCGATCGACCAGATCAAGCGCACCAAGATGCCGACGATCGGACGGTTCTTCTACGCGATCTCGCAGCACAACGAGGCAGAGTCGCTGGCGCACTTCGTGCGGGTGCCGACGCACATCATCAGCGGCGACCACGACCGGCTCATCCCGGTGACCTACGCCGAGGCACTGCGCGACCACATCCCCAGCTCGCACCTGCGGGTGCTGCCCGGGGTCGGCCACATGACCCCCTACGAGGCGGTCGAGGTCATCGTCGACGCCATCATCGACCTCATCGAGTCCGCAGCCGCCTGAGCCTCACACGGTCGCGGCAACCTTTCACCAGCCGCGGGCTCGCCATTCGCCCAGGTGGGGGCGCTCGCGACCGAGCACGGTGTCGTCGCCGTGGCCGGGATAGAGCCAGGTGTGGTCGTCGTAGACGTCGAAGATTCGCTCCACGACGTCGGTGTAGAGCTGCTCGAAGGACTGCCCCGGCTGCTTGGTGTTGCCCACCCCGCCCGGGAAGAGCGAGTCGCCGGTGATGAGGTGGGTGACACCGGCCGGGTCCGGGTAGGCCAGCGCAATACCGCCCTCGGTGTGACCGCGCAGCAGGATGACGTCGAGGGTGATTTCACCGACCTGGATCTGGTCGCCGTGGTCGAGCCGGTTGGACGGCTCGACCGGGAGGGCGTCAGCGTCGGGTGAGCCGGCTAGGGTCGGCGCCCCTGACCAGCGCGCCATCTCGGCCAGCGCGACGACATGATCGGGGTGCCGGTGGGTAGTGACGATCCCGTCCAACCGTCCGGATCCTTCGGACACGAACGCCTGGAGCCGCTGGGCGTCATTGGCCGCGTCGACCAGCACCTGCTGCCCGGTGGCTCGGCAGGTCAGCAGGTAGGCGTTGTTGTCGAAGGGCCCGACGCTGCACTTGCGGATCGTCATCGCATCCAGCTCCCGCACGGCCGAAGGGCCGCCGGGGGTGACGTGGCCGGCATACGAGGGCATCGCTCACGATCCTTCCGGGAGTTCGGGCAGGGGCCCGCCTTGGCACTCCACCCCGTCGGTGAGTCCGCGCGCGAGCCATCCGAGCAACGCGGCACGGGAACCACTGAGGTATGCCGTCCGGTCACCTGCCAGGGCGATGTCACCGACGACGTACTCGTCGCCCTCAGCGGTGCGCAGGATCATCGGTGGCGCTGCAGGATCGGACCTCAGCCGGGCCACCTCGTCGCTGAGGAAGTCGGCGACCAACTCCGCGGGCACGTCGGCGAAGGTGTAGCCGGCTTGCACATCGACGTGGTGGTAGACGACCTCGCGGAGCCGCCGGGTGGCCAGCCCCGACGCCCGCTCCGGGACCCCGCCGCGCAGCTCCAGCTCGGTCTCGTCGTCGGCGGGGCTGAGAGCCCGGGCGCCCAACGCCAGCCACGTGCTCGCATTGCGAATGTCGTCGCGTAGCGCCGCGACCGATCGCCGCGCGCCCGCCTCGATGGCGTCGTTGCGGGCTTGGGCACTGGGATACATGGGGGTCTCGACCTTGGTCACGGCCCAAGTGACGAGATTGCCGAGGCCTTCGGCATTGCGCGCGAGGTGGGTGAGCACGTGCCCGCGGGTCCACCCCCGACATAGCGACGGGTCGAACTGCGCACCCTCCGGCAACGATTCGATGGTCGCCATGAGGGCGTCGGTCGCATCGGCCACGTGGTCCCAGGTGTGCCTCATGAGGGCACCGTACCCGCGCGCGGGGCCGCACGGCATACCCGGAGCGGAGCATTTCTGGTGCGTGGGCAGGGGTGTCGGTGGCGGCACTTAGGCTGTCCCTCGTGCCAGATCTGCCCTCCCGCGCGTCCGCGCGCGCCACCAGTCGTGCCACCACGAGCCGCGCGGCCGACGTCGCGGCGCTGCAGCCGGCCCGCCGGTCCCACGACACCCTGGTGGTCCGAGGCGCGCGGGAGCACAACCTCAAGGACATTTCGGTCGAGTTGCCCCGCGACAGCCTGGTCTGCTTCACCGGGCTGTCGGGCTCGGGCAAGTCGTCGCTGGCCTTCGACACGATCTTTGCCGAGGGGCAGCGGCGCTACGTCGAGTCCCTGTCGGCTTATGCCCGCCAGTTCCTCGGGCAGATGGACAAGCCGGATGTCGACTTCATCGAGGGACTCTCACCTGCGGTCTCGATCGACCAGAAGTCCACCAACCGCAATCCGCGGTCGACGGTCGGCACGATCACCGAGGTCTACGACTACCTCCGATTGCTTTTCGCCCGGGTGGGCCGGCCGCACTGCCCGGTCTGTCGCGAGCCGATCACCCGGCAGAGCCCGCAGCAGATCGTCGACCGGCTACTCGAGCTGCCCGAGCGCACTCGGTTCCAGGTGCTTGCCCCGGTGGTGCGGGGCCGAAAGGGCGAGTTTGTCGACCTCTTCGCCGAGTTGCAGACCAAGGGCTTCTCGCGGGCGCGAGTCGACGGCGAGGTCGTGTCTCTCACCGAGCCGCCCAAGCTGGAGAAGCAGTACAAACACACCATCGAGGTGATCGTCGACCGGCTGGTCGCCAAGGGCGACGACGCAGGGGCCACCCGACGGCTCACCGACTCGGTCGAGACCGCCCTCGTGCTGGCGGGCGGGGTGCTGCTCGTCGACTTCGTCGACCGCGCCGAGGACGACCCGGAGCGCAACCGACGGTTCTCCGAGCGGCTGGCCTGCCCCAACGAGCATCCGCTGAGCGTCGACGAGATCGAGCCGCGGTCGTTCTCCTTCAACTCGCCGTTCGGCGCCTGCCCGTCGTGCACGGGCCTAGGCACCGAGCTCGAAGTCGACCCGCAGCTCTGTGTTCCCGACGAGGACCTGTCCATCGCCAAGGGTGCCATCGCGCCGTGGGCCCAGGGTTCCGGCTCTGCCGACTACTTCCAGCGGGTCATCCAAGCCCTGGCCGACGACCTCAAGTTCTCTCTCGACACGCCCTGGCGGGCGTTGCCGAGGCGGGCGACCGATGCGCTGCTCTACGGCGAGAACCACAAGGTCCACGTGAAGTACCGCAACCGTTACGGCCGCGACCGCTCCTACTCCACCGGCTTCGAGGGCGTCGTGCCCTTCGTCAAGCGGCGGCATGCCGAGACCGACTCCGACTGGAGCCGGGAACGCTACGAGGGCTACATGCGGGAAGTGCCTTGCCCGGTATGCCGTGGCGCTCGCCTCAAGCCGGAGATCCTGTCGGTCCTGGTAGGCGGCCAGAACATCTCGCAGGTCTGCGCGCTGGCCATCAGCGACTGCGCAGCCTTTCTCGCCGGCGTGGAGTTCACCGACCGTGAGCGGCAGATCGCCGAACGCGTCGTCAAGGAGATCTCCGCGCGGCTGGGATTCCTGCTCGATGTCGGCCTGGACTATCTCTCGCTCGACCGTCCGGCTGGGACGCTGTCCGGGGGAGAGGCGCAGCGCATCCGCCTGGCTACCCAGATCGGATCGGGCCTGGTCGGCGTGCTCTACGTCCTCGACGAGCCGTCGATCGGCTTGCACCAGCGCGACAACCACCGGCTCATTGAGACGCTCACCCGGCTGCGCGACCTGGGCAACACCCTCATCGTCGTGGAGCACGACGAAGACACCATCGCCGCCGCCGACTGGGTCGTCGACATCGGCCCGGGAGCGGGGGAGCACGGCGGCCATGTCGTCCACTCCGGCACGGTCGCCGGACTACTCGCACATCCCGACTCGGTGACCGGCCAATACCTTTCCGGTCGCAAGCAGATCCCCGTGCCGCTGACTCGCCGCCCGCAGACCGAGGGGCGCTCGGTGACCGTCGTCGGTGCTCGCGAGAACAACCTCCACGACGTGTCGGTGTCCTTTCCGCTGGGCAACCTCGTCGCCGTGACGGGCGTTTCCGGCTCGGGCAAGTCCACGCTGGTCAACGACATCCTCTACACGGTGCTGGCCAACAAGCTCAACGGCGCGCGGCAGGTGCCAGGGCGGCACAAGACGGTCACCGGGTTGGAGCATCTCGACAAGGTCGTCCACGTCGACCAGAGCCCGATCGGCCGGACCCCGCGGTCCAACCCGGCGACCTACACCGGCGTCTTCGACCACATGCGGCGGCTGTTTGCCGAGACGACCGAAGCCAAGATCCGTGGCTACCTGCCAGGGCGGTTCTCGTTCAACGTCAAGGGCGGGCGCTGCGACAACTGCTCTGGCGACGGCACCATCAAGATCGAGATGAACTTCCTGCCCGACGTCTACGTGCCGTGCGAGGTCTGCCACGGGGCGCGCTACAACCGCGAGACCCTCGATGTGCACTTCAAGGGCAAGACGATCGCCGACGTGCTCGACATGCCGATCGAGGAAGCCGCCGAGTTCTTCGCCGCCGTGCCGGCCATCGCGCGGCATCTGCGCACCCTCGTCGATGTCGGGCTCGGTTATGTGCGGCTGGGGCAGCCGGCACCGACCCTGTCCGGCGGCGAGGCCCAGCGGGTCAAGCTTGCCTCCGAGCTGCAGAAGCGCTCCTCCGGTCGCACCATCTATGTCCTCGACGAGCCGACGACCGGCCTGCATTTCGAGGACATCAGCAAGCTGCTCGCGGTGCTGCAGGGCCTGGTCGACAAGGGCAACACCGTCATCGTCATCGAGCACAACCTCGACGTCGTCAAGTCGGCCGACTGGATTGTCGATCTCGGGCCTGAGGGAGGCTCCCGGGGCGGTCGGATCGTCGCTGAGGGAACTCCGGAAGACGTTGCAGCACAAGCAGACTCGTTCACCGGACAGTTCCTTGCCCCGATCTTGGCCAAAGCCGGAGCCGGTATGCCGTCCGCTCGCCCCAGCGTGCAGCGCGGCGTCGCTCGGACGCGCAAGCCGGTGGCGAGGGTGGGCGCTCCGGCCTCGTGAGCGTCGAGCTCCCACCGGCATGGGTGGGCCGGATCGGTGCGTTGCCCGCTGAAGGCGGCCCATCGGGGGAGCAGTGGCTGGCGGCATTGCCGCGCGTCCTCGCTGAGGTCCTGCAGCAGTGGGGGCTCAGCGTCACGGGGCAGCCCTGGACCGGCCACACGGCGATCGCCCTCCCCGTCGAGCGGGACGGCATTCCGCTGGTGGTGAAAGTCGGCTGGCCGCATCGGGACGCGGCAGCCGAGCACTTGGCGTTGCGACACTGGGCCGGCCGGGGAGCGGTGAGCCTGGTCGCCGCGGATCCGAGCCGGGGAGCGCTGCTCCTGGAGCGCCTCGACCCGGACCGCAGTCTGGCGGACGTTGACGACGTCGACGCGGCGTGCGTCCTTGCCGGCGAACTCATGGCCCGCCTGCATGTGCCGGCACCACCGACTATCCCGGTGTTGGCTGATTGGGTGGCCGGGCAGCTCCGGGGCCTGCAGGCGAGTGCGACCGTGCCGCGGCGGATCGTGGCCCGCACCTGCGATCTGGCCGGTGACCTCACCGCTGACACAAGCCCCAGGAAGCTGCTGCACGGCGACCTGCATTTCGGCAACGTCTTCGCGGGGACTCGCGAGCGCTGGCTGGCCATCGACCCCAAACCCCTCGCAGGGCACCCGGGCTTCGAGCTCAACGCATTGCTGCGCAACCGAGTCGAGCAGCTGCGGGCTCACGGCAGTTTCCGGTATGCCGTGCGCCGACGGCTCGACATCGTCGCCGATGCGGCGGGGATCGATCCCACGGAAGCCCGGCTGTGGACCTTGGTCCACACCGGCATCCAGATCGGCTGGCAGGCCGCAGCTGGGCAGCGGGATCAGCAGTCGTTGCAGATCGCGCTGTTCAAGGCGCTGCAGGACTGATCGCCCAGGACCCCTCCGAAAACCAGTTGGCATCGGTGCGCGATGCCGCGCACACTTGAGGCATGTGATTCCCGTGGCTGCGCCGCTGCCGACCCACCTCGCGAGGTCGGCAGGTCGGCGCGAGTCTTGCCACTGCCACCCTCTGGGAGATCACATGCTGGCCGCTCATGGCATCACCGTCCACCGTCATGACCGCACCATCCTCGACGGCGTCGACCTGGTCGTGCGCCCGGGTCGCCGGATCGGGTTGGTCGGACCCAATGGCTCGGGCAAGTCGACCCTGTTGCGAGTTCTGGCTGGGGACTTGACGCCGGATCGCGGGGCGGTTGTCGCCCAACCCGGCGTCCGTGTGGGTTGGCAGGAGCAGCAGCTTCCTGACGAAACCCTCTCTGTCGCAACGATTCTGGACCTTGCGTCCGGCGATGTGGGTCGCTCCGCTCGATGGGTGGCGAAGGCTCAGCAAGCGTTGGGCTCGCCTGATCTTGACGAGGCTCAGCTGAGCGTCGGGGTGGCGGAGCTGGCCGCCGCCGACGACGCCTTCGCCGCCGCAGGCGGGTGGCACGCCCTCGCCCGTCAGGACGAAGTCCGCACTCGGCTGCAGGTGGGCACGGACGGGGGTATCGACCCGGAACGGCCGATCGGATCGCTCAGCGGCGGGCAACAGGCGCGGGTGCTCCTCGCGGCTCTCTTGCTGCAGGACCCGGACGTGCTCCTGCTGGACGAGCCGACCAACCATCTCGACCTGGACGGCCGGCGGTGGCTCGCCGCCTATCTGGCCCAGTTCGCGGGGGCGGTGCTCGTCGCGTCCCACGACCGCGAGTTCCTCGACCGAACGGCCACTGACATCGTCGAGCTCAGCGATGTGAGCACCACAGTGGAGATCTACCCCGGGGTCGGCTGGACGGGTTCTCGGGCCGAGAAGGCCGCCCGAGCCGAGCGGCTCGAGGCCCGTTTGGAGGCCCAGGAGAAGTTCCGGCGTCGGCTGGTCGAGAGCATCACGGAGGCGAAACAGCGAGCCGCCGGCCACGAGGCCGCCAACGCCCGCAACCCTGGGGCCAGGAGAATCGCTCGCATGGTGGCTCGCAAGGCGCTCACCCACGAACGTCGGCTGCACCGTCGGCTCGACTCCGCCGGGTGGGCGGTCGCGGCCCCGAGCCGGCCCTCGCTCCAGCTCACCCAGCACCCCGTCGAGGACGAGTGCCGGATCGTGCGGGTGCGTGACCTCGCCGTGACGGCAGGCGAGCGGACCTTGTATGCCGTCGACCTCACCTTCGCCACCGATGACCGGATCTGGGTCACCGGGGCCAACGGCGTGGGCAAATCGTCCCTCCTGCGGGCTCTCTGTGCCCAGGTGCCGGGTACGGCATACCTCGATCAACTCGATGAGCCGTTCCCGGCGGAGGTCACGGCGTTCGACGCGCTGCGTGCGGCGGTGCCGGCATACGCCGACGAGACCGAGGCGACCCTCGCGGCATACGGGCTGACCGCCGTCGACTGGACGCGCCCTGCGGCCCGGCTCTCGGTGGGGCAGGCGCGGCGGTTGCGGCTGGCGATCCTGCTGCATACACCGAGGCGCCTGGTCGTCCTCGACGAACCGACCAACCACCTCGATGTCGAGACGATCCAGCAGCTGGAGGGTGCGCTCACCACACGGCGCGGCGGCGTCATCGCGGTGACCCACGACGAGCGATTCGCCGCGCGGCTCGGCCTACGGGTGCGCTGGGACGTCACGGCCAGGGGAGTGCACGTCACCGGCATCCCGGAACGCGAAAGGGTGGGTGGGTGACCACGCGGTCACCCACCCACCCTCTCGCGGCAGCGTGGTCAGTCCTCGCCGAGGTAGGCCTTGCGGACCTCGTCACTGACGAGCAACTCGCGGCCGGTGCCTTCCAGCACGATGTGCCCGACCTCGAGGACGTAGCCCTTGTCGGCCAGTTTGAGTGCGGCGCGGGCGTTTTGCTCGACGAGCAGGATCGTCGTGCCCTGGGACTGGAGCGTCTTCACCGTGGACATGATGCGCTGCATCATGATCGGTGACAGGCCCATCGACGGCTCGTCGAGCATGAGCAACTTGGGGCGGCTCATCATGGCCCGGCCCATGGCGAGCATCTGCTGCTCACCACCGGAGAAGGTGCCGGCTGGCTGCTTGGCACGCTCCCCGAGGATGGGGAACAGGTCGTAAGCGGCCTGCAGGTCGTCCTTGACGCCGGAGTCGGTGCGCGAGAAGGCCCCCAGCAGGAGGTTTTCCTCGACCGTGAGGCGGGGGAAGATCCGCCGACCCTCCGGACTGTGCGCCAACCCGAGCATGACGATCTCGTGGGCCGGCACGGTGTCGATCCGCTTGCCTTGGAACGTGATCTCGCCCGAGCTCGGGCGGATCAGCCCGGAGATGGTGCGCAGGGTCGTCGTCTTGCCGGCACCATTGGTGCCGATGAGGCAGACGACCTCGCCCTCACCCACGCTGAAACTGATCCCCTTGACGGCCTCGATCTTGCCGTAGGCGACGCGCAGGTCCTTGACCTCGAGCATGCTCACGCCCGGTCCTCCTTCATGCGCCCGTCCGTGGCGGCCGGAGTCGACGGCGCAGCCTCATCCTGAGCGTGGGCCTCGGCCACCATTTCCTCCTCGTCCTCGTCCGGCTGGCCGATGTAGGCCTCGATGACCCGGTGGTCGGACTGCACCTCCTGCGGCGAGCCTTCGATGAGGGTCTCGCCGCGCACCAGGCAATGCACTCGGTCACACAGGCTGAAGATGAACCGCATGTCATGCTCGATGACGACGACGGCCAAGCCCTTGTCGCGGATCCGGAAGATGAGGTCCTTGGCTTGCTCGGTTTCCTTGGGGTTCATTCCGGCCGTCGGCTCGTCCAGGAGGATGAGCCTGGGGTCGGTCGCCAGGGCCCGGGCGATCTCGAGGCGGCGCTGGTCACCATAGGGAAGGTTGCGGGCCAGGTGCTCGCTGGTGTGCCCCAGCCCGACGAAGTCGAGCCACTCCTGGGCGATGCGGCGCGACTCCGCCTCCTCCCGGCGATACTTCGGGCCCCGAATGATCGAGGTGAGTGCCATCGCATTGGTGCGGCAGTAGCGCCCCACCATGACGTTCTCCAACGCGGTCATGTTGCCGAAGAGCCGGATGTTCTGGAAGGTGCGCGCCATTCCAGCCTTTACCACCGAACGCGGTTTGGGCGGCAGCACCGTGCCCAGGAACTTCACCTCACCCTCGGTGGGCTTGTACATCCCGGTGAGGCAGTTGAAGAAGGTCGTCTTGCCTGCACCGTTGGGCCCGATGAGCCCCATGATCTCGCCCTCACGCACGGTGAGGTTGACATCGTTGACGGCGGTGAGGCCACCGAAGCGCATGACGACGCCGCTGGCTTCCAGCACCGGGGCGCCGAATGTCCGGGGCGCCGGAGCCGTCGGCTGGAGGGTTTGGGTGCTCATGCCTTGGCCTCCGCAGGGTCAGGTTCGGCAGCGATTTCCAGATGGACTTCCTCGATGCGATCGGCGAGGTCTTCGTCGTCGGCGTGGAACTCCAGGGCCCGCCGCTGGCTGGGCACCAGCCCCTCAGGACGGAAACGCATCATGACGACGAGCAGGAGGCCGAAGATGAGCAGCCGGTAGTCGGCGACGAACCGGAGCTTCTCCGGCAGCAACTTGAGCACGGTGGCACCGACGAGGACGCCGGCCACCGAACCCATGCCACCGAGCACGATGGCAGCCAACAAGAAGGCCGACTCCAGGAAGATGTACTGGTCCGGGGTGACCGAGACGTCCTGGTGGGCCTTGATGGTGCCGGCCATTCCGGCGAGGAACGCGCCACCGGCGAACGCGAAGAGTTTGAGGCCGAAGGTGTTGACACCCATGGCCTCAGCGGCTTTCTCGTCCTCGCGGATGGCAACCCACCCACGACCGATGCGGCTGCTGTTGAGCCGAGTGAACACCATGATGATGAACGCCGCGACCACGAGCATGAGGAAGTAGTAGTTCGCGAACCGGCCCAAGGGGATGCCCAGGATGGTGTGGGTATCGCCGAAGTTGAAGCTCCCGATTTCGAGGTCGGGGATGCCCGGTATGCCGTTGGGGCCGTTGGTCAGTCGCGGCCCGTTGTTGCCGTCGAGGTTGTTGACGGTGAGCCGGAAGATCTCGCCGAAGGCCAACGTGACAATGGCGAGGTAGTCACCGGAGACCCGCAGGGTGGGGGAGCCGATGATGAGGCCGAGGATGGAGCTGACGATGGCACCGATGACGACGACGACAATGAACGGAGGCTTCCACCCGATGTGGGCGAACGCGGAGTGCGACATCATCGCCGAGACGTAGGCGCCGGCACCGAGGAAGGCGATGTAGCCGAGGTCGAGCAGTCCGGCCAGGCCGACGACGATGTTCAGGCCCAGTGCCGTCGTCGCGAAGATGAGCACCTGCGTCGCGATCGACATGTTGGCGTCGGAGCCGTTCTGGGTGAACGGGAAGAGGAACGCCACGGCCAAGGCGCCCATCATGAGCACCTGACGGTGTCGAGCGGCGATGACGCTGATCCACGAGAAGAGGCCACCGCGAGCCAACGCCGTAACGACGCCGCCGAGGAACACCAGGAAGAGGCAGAAGACCGTGCCGTCCTCCTGGCCGAGGGCGAAGGCGGCGCCGAAGAGCACGATGGTCATCATCACGACGATGACGAGGATCTCCACCCAACTGGGCAGCCGCACGGTGATCGGGTCGACGAGCGGGTCGGAGGCCATTTGCCACGAGCCGGCCACCATGAGGGCGGCGCCGACGATGCCCACGAACAGGCCCGGGTTGGCGTTTGCCAGACCGGGTGCTTGCAGGGCGATAACCAGCGCGACAAGGACCATGAAGCCTGCTGCGGTGGCGCTGAGGGCCTTGAGTGCCCGAGCGCTGTCCAGCAGCGTGTCCATGCTGGGCATCCGGCCGCTACGGAGCACCAGGAAGAAGATCGCTATCACCCCGACGATGACCATGAGCATCTGCAGGCCACCGGGGTAGGCGTCGATGCTGAGGTCACCCAGCAGGGCGGGAACATAGCACCAGGACAGGAACGCGCTGGCGACCAGCAGGACCGCGCCGGCGAGAGTGAGCCACCATTGGGGGCTGGGCCGCGGGTTGCCGACGGCGGTCTTGGTGCGCGGCGCAGGCGAAGACGATGTCGTCATGCGCGGTCCACCACCCGGGCGCCGAGCAGGCCCTGGGGACGGAAGACGAGCACGATGATGAGCAGCGCGAACGCCCAGACGTCCTTCCACGGTGAGCCACCGAAGGTGCCGGGGATGAACTGCACCGCCATGGCCTCGACGACGCCGAGCACGAGGCCGCCGAGCACGGCACCCATGACATTGCCGATCCCGCCGAGAACGGCCGCGGTGAATGCCTTGAGGCCGGCGAGGAAGCCCATGAAGAAGTCGATGTTGTTGTTCTGCAGGCCCTGGGCCACTCCGGCGACGCCGGCAAGCGCGGCACCGAGGCCGAACGCGACGGCGATAATCCGGTCGACGTTGATGCCCATGAGGCGCGCAGTGTCCTTGTCCTGCGATACGGCGAGCATGCCGCGGCCGAGCTTGGTGCGGTTGATGAAGAACCACAGCAGCGCGGCGCACACGATGAGCGAACCGATGGTGAAGATCGCCGACCGGCGCACGGTGAGCGGGCCCAACGTCAAAGCCGTGCCGGTCACGACGTCGATCCGCGGGAAGGGCAGCGCGCTCTTGGCCCCGGGGTAGAACAACCGGATGGCTTCCTGGAGGAAGACCGAGATGCCGATGGCCGTGATGAGAGGGGCCAAGCGGGGTGCGTGGCGCAGCGGGCGGTAAGCGATGCGTTCCATAAGCACCGCGACGACCACGGAGGATGCGACCGCACCCACAATCATGAGTGGCAGCACCCACAGGCTGGTGTTGCCCTGGAAGAGGACCGTCCATGTTGCCATGGCTCCGAACGCCCCAATCATGAAGACCTCGCCGTGGGCGAAGTTGATGATCTGGACGATGCCGTAGACGACGGTGTATCCGACGGCAATGAGCGCATACAGCGATCCGAGGGTCAAGCCGTTGAGCAACTGCTGGAAGAACAGGTCCATGGTCACCTCCGTGCAGGTGAGTAGGGTCCGGGCCCGTTGCGGACTGCTCCGTCAACCGGCCCGGTTGGAAAAGGCTGGGGTGAGTGTGACAGCACGCAGGGGTGGGCGTGAAGCCCACCCCTGCGTGTCGTGTAAACGATTTACTTGAAGGTGTCCGTCTTCGCGGGGACCCACTTGCCGCCGTCGACCTTGTAGACGGTCAGGACCTTGGAGGTGGTGTCGCCGTACTCGTCGAAGGCAACCTTGCCGGTCACGCCGTCGAACGAGACCTTGCCCAGCGCGGTGAGCAGCGCGTCACGACCGGACTTGACGTCCTTGGCATCCTTGAGCGCCGACTTGGCGGCCTCGATGATCGCCTTGGCAGCGTCGTAGCCGTAGCCGCCGTACGCGGATGCCTCTTCCTTGTAGCCACCGGCCTTGTACTCGGTGAGGAACTTCTTGCCGGCGTCGGTGCTGTCGGTCGGGGCGCCGACGGAGGTCGCCATGTCACCGGTGGCCGTGGCGCCGGCCAGCTCGATGAACTTCGGGTCGAAGATGCCGTCGCCACCCATGAGCGGGATGGTGAGGCCCTGGGCCTTCATCTGCTGCGAGAGCGGGCCAGCGGTCGGGTACTCGCCGCCGTAGTAGATCGCGCCAGGAGCGGACGGCTTGATCTTGGAGATGACGGTCGCGAAGTCCTTGTCGTTCTCACCGACGGTCTCGGCGGCGACGACCTTGCCGCCACCCTTGGTGAACTCGGCGGTGAAGGCGTCGACCAGGCCCTGGCCGTAGGTCTTCTTGTCGTGGATCGTGGCGACCGCCTTGATGCCCTGGCCGAGGAGGTACTGGGCCGCGAACGGACCCTGGACCGCGTCGGTGGTGCAGGTGCGGAAGTAGTTGTTGTACGGCCGCTTCTTGTTGGCCAGGTCCGCGCCCTGAGTCAGGGTGGGGTTGGTGTTGGCCGGGGAGACCTGGGCGATCTTGGCGGCGGCCAGGACCGGCACGGTCTGCTGCGCGACCGAGGAGTTCAGCGTGCCGACGACCCCGATGACCGCGTCATCCGAAGAGATCTTGGTGGCGGCGTTCTTGCCGACCTCGGCCTTGGCCTCATCGTCGAGGGCGTAGAGCTCGAACTTCCAGCCGGCCACGGCGCCCGAGTCGTTGGCCTGCTTGATGGCCAGGTCAACCGAGTTCTTGATCCCGAGGCCCATGGCGGACAGGCCACCGGAGAGCGGGGCGATGACGCCGATCTTGGCGACCTTGGTGCTGGCTGCCGACGACCCAGTTGCGCTGTCGCTGCGGCTGCCGCAGGCCGAGAGAGCAAGGGCCGCGACCGCAAGCGGCACGCCCAAGCGAATAATGGAACGCTGCTGCACAGTTCCTCCTGTGAATCCTTCTATCCGGCGCATCCTCCGGACGCCCGCGACGTCCGCGTAGCTAGGGCGAAAGAGTACGGGAAGACGGGGCCGGTTCCGAGTCGTCGACAAGGTTGTTCCCGTGTCGTTATGGCCGAACCTGTCGCGAGGGCGCGAATCCGCTGTGAATCCACCCGCTCTGCGGAGGTTCTCCGGGCGCCCCGGACGTGTTGCGGGCATGCTGCACCTACCCACTCCAGTCGTCGCACATTCCCTCGGAGGTTTCGCATGACCACACCGATCGACCGGCGCACCATCCTCAACGCGGCCGGAGTCGCGGGAGTCGTCTCGGTCGCAGGCTTGTCCGCCTGTTCGTCCGGAACGTCCTCGTCGGGCGCCGGTGCTGCCGGAACGGCCGCGGGCGCAGGCACAGCCGCAGGCGCCGTCTCGGTGGCCACGGCGGACGTCCCCGTGGGTGGCGGGAAGATCGTCGGCAAGGTCGTCGTCACGCAACCGGTGGCCGGCACCTTCAAGGCATTCAGCGCGACGTGCACCCACGAGGGCTGCGCGGTCTCTTCGGTGGCCGACAACAAGATCCGCTGCGCCTGCCACAACAGCTACTTCGACGCGGCCACCGGGGCTCCGGTCAGCGGTCCGGCCAAGACGGCGCTGCCGGCCAAGACCGCGACGGTCTCAGGCGACAAGATCTCGGTCGCCTGAGGCTCTCGTCCCGCCAGCCGGTATGCCGTCCGCGCAGGCGCCGCACGGCATACCGGCCTCTCGGGGTCGAGCCAGGGTGCCGTCCCGGCGTATGCCGGGTGTCGGCCGCTGCTCGTAGAGTCGTCATGTGGCTGACCCGTCGTCCTACCGCCCCGCTCCGGGCCAGATTCCGCTGGATCCCGGTGTCTACCGGTTCCGGGATGCCGGCGGGCGGGTCATTTATGTCGGGAAGGCCAAGTCGCTGCGGCCCCGGCTGTCGTCCTACTTCCAGGACATCGCTGCGCTGCATCCACGCACCGCGCGGATGGTCCGCACCGGCGCGAGTGTCGAGTGGACGGTAGTCGCCAACGAAGTCGAGGCGCTGCAGCTGGAGTATTCCTGGATCAAGGAATACGACCCGCGGTTCAACGTGCGCTACCGCGACGACAAGTCCTACCCCTTCCTTGCGGTGACCCTGGGCGACACCTTCCCCCGGGCCCAGGTGATGCGGGGCACCAAACGCAAGGGCACCCGCTACTTCGGGCCCTATTCCCATGCCTGGGCGATCCGGGAGACCCTCGACCTGCTCTTGCGGGTCTTCCCGGTGCGCACCTGTAGCAGTGGAGTCTTCGCGCGAGCCCAGCAGAGCGGTCGGCCCTGTCTGCTCGGCTACATCGACAAATGCTCGGCACCGTGCGTGGGCCGGGTCACCGAGCAGGCGCACCGCGACATCGCCCTCGACTTCTGCGACTTCATGGCCGGCAACACCACCCGGTTCGTGCGGCGCACCGAGGCGGCGATGCGCGCGGCCGCTGCCGAGCTGGAGTTCGAGCGGGCCGCCACGCTGCGCGACGACCTTCAAGCGTTGAGCAAGGCGTTGGAGAAGAACGCCGTCGTCCTCGGAGACGCCACCGATGCCGACGTCTTCGCGTTGGTGGACGACGAACTCGAAGCCGCAGTGCAGGTCTTTCACGTCCGGGGCGGACGGGTTCGAGGTCAACGCGGCTGGGTCGTCGAGCGGGGGCACGAAGACGTCGCCGGCCTGGTCGAGCACCTCCTGCAACAGGTCTACGGTGACCAGCCGCCCGAATCGATCCCCAAAGAGGTCCTCGTGCCCGTCCTGCCGAGCGACCCGGAGGGCATGACGGCATGGCTGACGTCCCACCGCGGATCCGCAGTCGCGCTGCGGGTGCCGCAGCGCGGTGACAAGCGAGCCCTCATGGAGACCGTGCGCAAGAACGCCGAGCAGTCGTTGGCCCGGCACAAGCTCACCCGGGCAGGTGACCTCACCGCGCGCAGCCTCGCGCTGTCGGAGCTCCACACCGCGCTCGGGCTGGCCGAGGCACCACTGCGCATCGAATGCTTCGACGTCAGCCATGTGCAGGGCACCCAGATGGTCGCGTCGATGGTGGTCTTCGAGGACGGGCTGGCGCGCCCGACGGAGTACCGACGCTTCGTCATCCGCAGCGGTGTCCCCGCAGCCGACGATCTCGTCGCGACAGGCGCCATCGAGGAGACACCAGGTAGCGTCGTGGACGACACCGCGGCCATGCGCGAAGTCCTGACCCGTCGGTTCCGGCGGCTGCTGCAGGCGACCCTCGTCGGCGAGGGTGAATCGGGCGAAGGGGCCCCGGTGGAGGGCACCCCCGCATCGCCGATCGACCCGGCCACGGGCAAGGCCCGCAAATTCGCCTACCCACCCAACCTCGTCGTGGTCGACGGCGGTTTGCCCCAAGTCAATGCCGCAGCCGCTGTGCTCGCCGACCTCGGCGTCACCGGCATCCACGTCGTGGGGCTGGCCAAACGTCTGGAGGAGGTGTGGCTCCCGGGCGACCCGTATCCCGTCGTCCTGCCGCGCTCCAGCGAGGGCCTGTACCTCCTGCAGCGGGTGCGCGACGAGGCGCACCGATTCGCCATCACCTTCCACCGCAAGCGCAGGTCGGCGGCGATGACCGCGTCAGTGCTGGACGGCATACCCGGCCTCGGAGCCACCCGGCAGGCCGCATTGCTGGCGCACTTCGGCTCGGTGCGCAAGCTGCGCGCGGCGACCCGTGACCAGGTGCAGCAGGTGCCCGGGATCGGACCCCGGCTGGCTGACACGATCCTCGCCGCACTTCAGGCGGACCCGGGGTCGTCAGGAGTCCCCGCTGCCGTTAACGTGACAACTGGCGAGGTGCTCGATTGAGCACGGCTGAGTAGGGCTCTGCTCACCACACGATCGGACGACGCGGGAGGTATGCCGGTGGGCTCGGAAGAGGTATCGGGTAGACCCGCCGTCGCGGTGGACCCCACCCCGACGCTGGCGATGCGGGCTTTATCGCGGCTCGTCGAGGAGCCGCCACTCATCGTCATCACCGGGATGAGCGGGGCGGGACGGTCGACGGCGGCGAAGGTCCTGGAAGACCTCGGCTGGTTCGTCGTCGACAATCTCCCACCGCAGTTGTTGGGGTCGTTGCAGGACCTACGACACCAGGCGATGGGGGAGGGGTCGGCCCCGATGCGGCTGGCCGCCGTCATCGATGCTCGCGCTGGGAAGATGTCGGGCAGCCTTTCCCAGACCCTGGTCGAGCTGCGTGCCGACGGCGACCGCCCCGTCGTCGTCTTCCTCGACGCCACCGACGAAGCCTTGGTGCGGCGTTTCGAGAGTGTGCGTCGTCCGCACCCGCTGCAAGGCGCAGGCCGGCTCATGGATGCCATCTCCGGCGAACGCGTCATGATGGCCGACCTGCGCGCCAGCGCCGACCTCATCATCGACACCTCCGGATTCAACGTGCACCAGCTCGCCGCCAAGATCTCGTCGCTGCTCTCGGCCGCGATCAGCACCCGGGTGCGGTTGGCGGTGGTCTCGTTCGGTTTCAAATACGGCGTGCCGCTGGATGCCGACATCGTCATGGACATGCGCTTCCTGCCCAATCCCTACTGGGTCGAGTCGCTGCGCGCACAGAACGGGCGAGATGCCGCAGTGGCCGAGTTCGTGCTGCGCCAGGACGGTGCCGCGGAGTTCCTCGACCGAATGGTGGCCATGCTCGAACCGGTCGTCGCGGGCTATCAGCGCGAGGGGCGTCGCTACGCCACGGTGGCCATCGGATGCACCGGCGGCAAGCACCGCTCGGTCGCCATGTCCGAGGCCCTGCTCGCCAGGCTCGACGCGGTGGAGGCGGTCGATGCCTTCATCGTGCACCGTGACCTCGGGCGGGAGTAGGGATGCCGTGACCGGTCGACGTGTCGTCGCTCTTGGCGGAGGCCATGGGCTGGCCACCTCCCTGACCGCTTTGAAGATCCTCACCGACCACGTCACCGCCGTCGTCACGGTCGCCGACGACGGCGGCTCCTCGGGGCGATTGCGGACGGAGTTCGACGTGCTCCCTCCCGGCGACCTGCGGATGGCGCTCGCGGCTTTGTGTGAGGACAGCGCGTGGGGGCGCACCTGGCGGGACGTCCTGCAGCACCGGTTCGGCGGGGACGGACCGCTCGCTGGCCATGCCTTGGGCAACCTGCTCATCGTCGCGATCTGGGACCAGCTGGCCGACACCGTCGAGGGGTTGGACCTGGTGGGTCGCCTGCTCAATGCCCGCGGGCGAGTGCTGCCGATGGCCGCCCAGCCGCTGCAGATTGAGGCCGACATCCTCGGCCACGACCCGGCATACCCCGATGTCACCTTCACCGTGCGCGGCCAACACGTCGTGGCCTCCTCGCCCGGTCGGGTGGAGGAGATCCGCCTGCGCCCGGCGCAGCCATCGGCCTGCCCGGAGAGCATCGAAGCGGTCTTGGCTGCCGACTGGGTCATCCTCGGCCCGGGATCGTGGTTCACTTCCGTGCTGCCGCACGTCCTCGTGCCGGATCTGTGTCGTGCGTTGGAGTCCACGCCCGGCCGACGTCTGCTCAATCTCAACCTCGATATCCGCAGCGGCGAGACGAAGGGCTATCGGGCGGTCGACCATCTCGAGTCGTTGCGCCGACATGCCCCCGACCTGCGTCTGGATGTCGTGCTTGCCGATCCCGGCTCAATCGATGACCAGGTGGCCGCCCGCGCGGCGGCGCGCGACTTGGGAGCGGACCTCATGGTCGTCCCCGTCTCGGCGATGGGGGCGCGGGGACAACATGATGCGTTGCGGCTTGCTGCGGCATACCGTGATGTCTTCGGGGTGTAGCTGCCCCGTATCCCGGTCACCTTTTGGCTGGGATCGGTTAGGCTGACGGGCGCGTTCGTCGTGACCAGGGGTGCTGGCCGAACTGCGTGGGTACCGAGGCAAGAGGCGGTTTTCGATGGCGATGACAGCGAGGGTGAAAGACGAGCTCTCCCGACTCGCCGTCACCAAGCCATGCTGTCGCAAGGCCGAGGTGTCTGCGCTCATCCGGTTCGCCGGAGGTCTGCACATCGTCGGCGGCCATATTGTCGTCGAGGCCGAGCTCGACACCGCCAATGCCGCTCGTCGCCTGCGCCGCGAGATCGCGGAGGTCTACGGGCACAAGTGCGAAGTCCTCGTCATGACCGCCGGCGGATTGCGACGCGGGTCGCGCTACGTCGTCCGGGTCGTCGAGGAGGGTGCGACGCTCGCCCGCCAGACCGGCCTGGTCGACGCGCGAGGGCGACCGGTCCGTGGTCTTCCCCCTCGGGTTGTGTCGGCCAGCGCGTGCGATGCCGAAGCCGCCTGGCGGGGCGCCTTCCTCGCCCATGGGTCATTGACCGAGCCCGGTCGCTCCAGCGCCCTCGAAGTCACCTGCCCCGGTCCCGAGGCGGCCCTGGCGCTCGTGGGGGCGGCACGGCGGTTAGGCGTCGCCGCCAAGGCTCGCGAAGTCCGGGGGGTCGACCGGGTCGTCATCCGCGACGGCGACGCGATCGCCGCCCTGTTGACCCGGCTGGGTGCCCATGACGCCGTCCTGGCCTGGGAGGAGCGCCGGATGCGGCGCGAGGTGCGCGCCACCGCCAACCGGCTGGCCAACTTCGACGACGCCAACTTGCGCCGCTCGGCTCGGGCGGCGGTCGCCGCGGGCACGCGTGTCGAGCGGGCGCTGGAGATCCTCGGCGACGAGGTGCCCGAGCACCTGCGCGAAGCCGGCACGCTGCGCCTGCAGCACAAGCAGGCCTCCCTGGAGGAGCTTGGTCAGCTCGCTGTCCCACCGATGACCAAGGACGCCGTCGCCGGCCGGATCCGCCGCTTGCTGGCCATGGCCGACAAGAAGGCAGCCGACCTCGGTATCCCAAACACCGAGGCGAATCTCACACCGGAGATGCTCGACGGCTGAGCCGTCCATTCTGTCGTTGCCCGGGGGTCAACGCCCGGTCATCCCGGCGTTCCCCGATGGTGGCTGGTGTCGTCCGACGCGGCTTCGGTATGCCGTGCCGGTCACCGCACGGCATACCGAAGCGGGTGGGACGAACGTCCCCAAAGCAGGCCCAGGGGGCTGGAGGCGTCGCAGCGCAACGGTGTGGGGGACTAGGGTTGAGGGCAGTACCACGGGCTGCCACTGACGGCCGTCGGGACGCCGGGACACCGCCCGTGGGCGTGTCCACGACCCCCAGTCGGAAGGTTTGATCAACAGTGACCGTCAAGGTTGGTATCAACGGGTTCGGCCGCATCGGCCGCAACTTCTACCGCGCCGTCGTCGACTCTGGCGCCGACATCGAGGTCGTGGCCGTCAACGACCTCACCGACAACAAGAGCCTGGCTCACCTGCTCAAGTACGACTCGATCCTGGGCCGGTTCCCGGGCGAGGTCACCTACGACGAGGAGTCCATCACGGCCGCCGGCCACCGGTTCGCCGCGTGGGCCGAGCGCGACCCGGCCAAGCTCGACTGGGCGGGTGTCGGCGCCGACATCGTCATCGAGTCGACCGGGTTCTTCACCGACGCGACCAAGGCCAAGGCCCATGTCGACGGTGGCGCCAAGAAGGTCATCATCTCGGCCCCGGCCTCCAACGAGGACATCACGATCGTCATGGGCGTCAACGACGACCTCTACGACTCGGCCAAGCACACGATCATCTCGAATGCCTCGTGCACGACGAACTGCCTGGCCCCCATGGCCAAGGCGCTCAACGACGGCCTCGGCATCGTCAAGGGCCTCATGACGACGATCCACGCCTACACGCAGGACCAGAACCTCCAGGACGCCCCGCACAAGGACCTGCGTCGCGCGCGCGCAGCCGCGCTCAACATCGTCCCCACCTCGACCGGCGCCGCCAAGGCCGTCGCCCTGGTGTTGCCCGAACTCAAGGGCAAGCTCGACGGATACGCTCTGCGCGTCCCCACACCGACCGGCTCGGCGACCGACCTCACCTTCGAGGCCGGGCGTGAGACGACCGTCGAAGAGGTCAACGCCATCGTCAAGGCGGCGGCCGAGGGCCGGATGAAGGGCAAGCTGGTCTACACGACCGACCCGATCGTCTCCAAGGACATCGAGACCGACCCCGCGTCGTGCATCTTCGACTCCGGTCTGACCAAGGTGATCGGCAACCAGGTCAAGGTCGTCGGCTGGTACGACAACGAGTGGGGCTACAGCAACCGCCTCGTCGACCTCTGCCTCCTCGTCGGCTCCAAGCTCTGACCGGCCAAGTTCAGATAAACACCTGAAGAAAGAAGGTTGGTGCCGTGAAGACCACTGCCGACCTGGGCGACCTGCGCGGTCAGCGCGTCCTCGTCCGTTCGGATCTCAATGTCCCTCTCGACGGTGACCGCAATATCACCGACGACGGCCGGATCCGGGCGTCGGTGCCGACCATCAAGGCGCTGTCCGAGGCGGGTGCACGCGTCATTGTGTGCGCCCACCTCGGGCGGCCCAAGGGTGCCCCCGAGGAGAAATACTCGCTGGCTCCGGTCGTCGGCCGGATGAGCGAGCTGCTCGGCAGGTCGGTCGCCTTCGCCACCGACACGGTGGGGCCGGCGGCCCAGGCCGTCGTCGCCGGCCTCGCCGAGGGTGACGTCGCCCTGCTGGAAAACATCCGGTTCAACGCCGGCGAGACGAGCAAGGACGAGGCCGAGCGGGCCGCGTTCGCTGCGGAGCTGGCCGCTCTGGCCGACGCCTTCGTGTCCGACGGATTCGGCGTCGTCCACCGCAAACAGGCGTCGGTCTACGACGTGGCCAAGCTGCTGCCCTCCGCGATGGGCGGGTTGGTCGCCGCCGAGGTCGACGTCCTCAAGCGCCTCACCGTCGACCCCGCCCGCCCATATGCCGTCGTGCTCGGCGGTGCGAAGGTCGCCGACAAGCTCGCGGTCATCGCCAATCTCATGAAGACGGCCGACCGGCTCGTCATCGGGGGCGGGATGGCCTTCACCTTCCTGGCCGCCGAGGGCTACGAAGTGGGCTCAAGCCTGCTGGACAAGGACAACATCGAGACCTGCAAGGCCTACCTCACCGAGGCCAAAGCCAAGGGTGTCGACATCGTCCTGCCGGTCGACGTGGTGGCAGCCACGGCGTTCTCGGCCGATGCCGACCACGAGGTCGTCGCCGCCGACGCCATCCCGGCCGACCGGATGGGATTGGACATCGGGCCGGCGTCGGCACAGATCTACGCCGACGCCATCCGCGACGCGAAGACGGTCTTCTGGAACGGCCCCATGGGCGCGTTCGAGATGGCCCCGTATGCCGCCGGCACCAAGGCCGTCGCTGCAGCGCTCGTCGAGGCCACCGAGCACGGTGCCCTCACGGTCGTCGGTGGCGGCGACTCGGCGGCTGCGGTCCGGCAACTGGGCTTCGTCGACGATCAGTTCGGCCACATCTCCACCGGCGGTGGGGCCAGCCTGGAATACCTCGAGGGCAAGGACCTGCCCGGCATCTCGATCCTCAGCGAAGGGACCAACGCGTGAGCACCTCCGGCCGTACCCCGTTGCTTGCGGGCAACTGGAAGATGAACCAGGACCACCTGCAGGCGACCCATCTGGTGCAGAAGCTCGACTGGACGCTGCGCGACGGTAAGCACGACTACGACCAGGTCGAGGTTGCGGTGCTGCCACCGTTCACCGACCTGCGCTCGGTGCAGACCCTCGTTGAGGGCGACAAGCTCCAGGTGCGCTACGGCGCCCAGGATCTGTCGGTCCACGACTCCGGCGCATACACCGGTGAGATCTCCGGCGCGTTCCTGGCCAAGCTGGGCTGCACGTATGTCACGGTCGGCCACAGCGAGCGCCGTGAATACCACCACGAGACCGACGAGGTCGTGGGCGCCAAGGTCAAGGCCGCCTACCGTCACGGGATCACCCCGATCCTGTGCTGTGGTGAGGGGCTGGACGTCCGCAAGGCCGGCGGCCAGGTCGCACACGTCGTGGGTCAGTTGACCAAGAACCTCGAGGGCATCACTGCGGAGCAGGCCCGCTCGATCGTTATCGCCTACGAACCGATCTGGGCCATTGGCACCGGTGAGGTCGCCACCCCCGAGGACGCCCAGGAGGTCTGTGCGGCGATCCGCACCCTGCTGGCCGACCTCTACAGCGGTGACCTGGCCGATGGCGTCCGGGTGCTCTACGGCGGCTCGGTCAAGTCGAGCAATGTCGCGGCAATCATGGACCAGGAGGACGTCGACGGCGCGCTTGTCGGCGGTGCCTCGCTGGATGCGGCCGAGTTCGCGGCGATCTGCCGGTTCAAGGACCACGTCACCGGCTGAGCACGCGTTCACGTCACAGTGGCCTCCGCCCGCACCGGGTGGGGGCCACTGCGCGTCCCGTCGGCGGTATGCCGTTAGCGTGGGTCACGTGGATGGTTTCGAACGCGACGGGCTGCGTTTCCGGGTGCGTGACGGTGGGCCCGCCGACGGAGACCTGGTCGTGCTGCTGCACGGTTTTCCCCAGGACTCCACGTGTTGGCGCGAGGTCGAACCGCTGTTGCATGCCGGCGGGTGCCGCACCCTGGCGCCGGATCAGCGCGGCTACTCACCTCAGGCGCGGCCACGGCATACCGGCGCGTATGCCGTGCGCGAGTTGGTCGGCGACGTCCTTGCCCTGCTCGACGGAGCCGGAGCCGACCGCGCGCACATCGTCGGGCACGACTGGGGTGCCGCGATTGCCTGGGAACTCGCGATCCGGCACCCGCACCGGGTCACCACGCTGACCACGTTGTCGACCCCGCACCCCACCGCATTTCGGCAGGCGCTGCGCACCACGGATCAACGGCGCCGCAGTTGGTACATGGCCGCCTTCCAGGTCCCCGTGCTGCCGGAACGGCTCCTGCTGCGCAAGCTGGGACCGACGCTTCGGCGCGGCGGCCTGCCGCCGGAGCGGGTGGCCCACTACGTGGCACGCTTCGCCACCACCGACGACCTGCGCGGACCCATCGGGTGGTATCGCGACGCTCGGCCGAGAACCCGGTCCCGGTCGGGCAAAGCGGTCTCAACCCGGGGCGGGCCCCCCAGGCCGCCCCGGTCCACCGTCGTCACGGTGCCCACGACCTACCTGTGGGGCAGCCAGGACGCCGCGCTGGGCGCCTACGGGGCGCACCGCACGGGCGAGTTCGTCCAGGCCCCGTACCGTTTCGTTGCCCTGGACGCGGGCCATTGGCTGCCCGAGTGCCAGCCCGCCGTTGTCGCCGCTGAGGTGCTGTCCCGGATCGCCGGGACCACCTCGGCATGACCGGCGACGCGCCTTCGTCCGGCGCGGCACATGGCGCGTCCCGACCCGAGGTGTTCGGCGTCCTGGAGTCGGGAGGTATTCTGGCCCTTGGCCGTGTCGGCCCCCGCCCAACCATCGCGAGAGAGAGCGTCAGTGAACGCGGTCAAGATCGCCCTTCAGGTGCTGCTCGTCATCTCGAGCCTGTTCCTCACCCTGCTGATCCTCATGCACAAGGGGAAGGGCGGTGGCCTGTCGGACATGTTCGGCGGCGGGATGTCCTCATCGCTGGGTGGGTCGACGGTGGCGGAGCGTAACCTCGACCGGTTCACCATCGCCGTCGCCGTGGTGTGGTTCGCGGCCGTGGTCGGCCTCGGACTGCTCGAGCGGTTCGTCGCGGCCTGAGACGGGGGAGACATCATGGCAAGTGGTAACGCAATTCGTGGCAGTCGGGTCGGCGCCGGACCGATGGGTGAGGCCGAGCGTGGCGAGGCCGCTCCGCGGGTTCACGTGTCGTACTGGTGCTCCAACCGCCACGAGACCCGCCCGAGCTTCGCTCAGGAGCCCGGCATGGTGCCGCCGGAGCACTGGGACTGTCCCCGGTGCGGACTGCCGGCCGGTCAGGACCGCGAAAACCCGCCGGCCCCGCCGAAGGTCGAGCCCTACAAGACCCACCTGGCTTACGTGAAGGAGCGGCGCTCCGACGCCGACGGTCAGGCGATCCTCGACGAGGCACTCTCGGCGCTGCGCGACCGAGGGCTCATTCAGTAGTCAGGGTCTGCCCGGCAGCCGCGGCGTCGACCAACCACAGGGTCCGTTGCCGTCCGTGCGGCGTGCCCGCAGGTGCCTGATTGGTCGGGGCGCCCGCGAGCGAACGCTGAACCGCATCAGCCTTGTCGGCCCCTGAGACGAGGAACCACGTCTGGGTTGCCCGCGCCAGCGTCGGAAAGGTCATCGTGACCCGATCCGGCGGAGGCTTGGGGGAGTCGCTGATCCCCATGACGGCCCGGTCGGTCACCGACAGACTGCCGTGCCCGGGAAAGAGCGAGGCGACGTGCGCGTCCGGGCCGACGCCCAGCAGGAGGATGTCGAAGTCCGGCACCGGCTGTCCGGGAGCAGCTGCGGCGGCGAGTTCACCGGCATACCCCCTGGCGCTCTCGTGGACCGAGCCGCTGCGGTCCGGACCGGCCACAGCGTGCACTTTCGCGGGGTCAAGCGGAAGCGAGTCCAGCAGGGCGGCGCGGTTCTGCGTGTCGTTGCGATCCGGATGCCCGGTTGGCAGGTAGCGCTCATCACCCCACCACACGTGCAGGCGGCCCCAGTCGACCAGCCCCAACAGCCCGCTGGCGCCTGCGCCGGCAAGGATCGCCGATCCCATGCCGCCGCCAGTGAGCACGAGATGGGCGGTGCCGGATCGCGATTGCGCCTCCGAGAGGGCTAAGAGCAAGCGAGCGCCCGAGGCCGCGACGAGCAGTTCCCGGTCGCGGTGGACCAGAAGAATCGGACGCTGGTATGCCGTCACGACGCGTCACGAACCGTCGGTCAAAACCCGACCGACTCGCTGACCAGTTGGGCGGCGCGATTGCGCTGGCGGCGCTCGTTGCGTCGGCGCGCCTCGCTGATCGTCGTCGTGCCTGGGGTGGCATCGGGGCTGGGTTGAACGGTTGTCAGCCCCGACCGAAGCACCTCGTCATAGATGTCGTCAGGGTCCAGGCGGCGCAACTCGTCGGCCAGGCATTCGGCGTCGCGTCGGCGACGTAACGAGATGCGTCGCTCCGGTTGACCAGGTTGGGTCATCGTGGCGACGAAATCACCCGGGCGCACGAGCTCGATCGGGCCGCTGGGTCGATCGAGGCGCACGCTGCGGATGCCGCTGCCATCGGGGGTGTTGACTCGGGTCACGTCGATCCGAAGGGCGTGGGCGAGCCAGGCAGCCAGCAGGTCCGTGGACGGCGAATCGGCGGCGCCGGAAACCGACGCGGACGTGACGGGCTCGTACGGCGGGCCGTCCAAGGCCGCGGCGAGCAGGCCACGCCACAAGGTGATGCGGGTCCAGGCCAGGTCGGTGTCGCCCGGGCGGTAGTGCTCCGCGCGTTGGGCCAGCGCCTTGCGTGGTCGGCCGGCCTCCGCGGCATCGGTGATGCGCCGCGCAGCCAGGCGTGCGATGGGATCTTCGGACAGGTCGGCAGGAGCCTGCCGCGGCCACCACGCGACGATGGGGGAGTCGGGCAGCAGCAGCGGGATGATCACCGATGGGGCATGGCCCGCGAGGGGTCCGAACAGCCGCAGCACGACGACCTCGCTGGCACCGGCGTCGCCGCCGATGCGGATCTGCCCGTCGATGCGGCTGGCCCCACGTTTGGTGCCGGAGATCACCACGAGGACCCGGCATGGGTGTTGCCGACTGGCCTCGGTGGCGATGTCGATGACGTCTTCTGCGTCATCCGGTCCGACGACGATGACCAGGGTGAGCACTCGGCCCAAGGCCATGGCGCCGACCTCGTTGCGCAGCTGAACGAGTTTCTTCGCCACCGCAGAGGTGGAGGTTCCCGGCAGGTCGATGATCATGGCATTCTCCACGTGCGTCCGTCGCGGGCCATCATCGCGTCGCTGGACGCCGGACCCCAGCCACCCGGGTCGTAGGGCTCGGGCTGGCCACGCCGCGCCCAGGATTTCACGATGGGATCGAGGATCCGCCAGGACAACTCGACCTCTTCATGCCGCGGGAACAGCGGTGGGTCGCCGAGCAGCACGTCGAGGATGAGCCGTTCGTAGGCCTCCGGCGAGGACTCGGTGAAGGCCGTGCCATAGCCGAAGTCCATGGTCACGTCGCGAATGTCCATCTGGCCCCCCGGCACCTTGGAGCCGAAGCGGATCGTCACCCCCTCATCGGGTTGCACCCGGATGACGATGGCGTTCTGACCGAGTTCCTCGGTCGCGGTGGCCTCGAAGGGCAGGTGCGGAGCCCGCTTGAACACCACCGCGATCTCGGTGACCCGCTTGCCCAGCCGTTTGCCGGTGCGCAGGTAGAACGGCACTCCGGCCCACCGGCGGGTCGCGACGTCAAGCCGGATGGCGGCATACGTCTCGGTTGTGGAGTCGGGGGCAACCCCCAACTCCTGGAGATAGCCGATGACCTCCTCGCCGCCCTGCCACCCGGCGGCATACTGCCCGTGAGCCGTATGCCGGCCGATGTCCTTCGGGACCCGGACGGCGGCGAGCGCCTTCTCCTTTTCGGCGCGCAGGGCCGAGGCCTCGAAGCAGGAGGGCTCTTCCATTGCGGTGAGCGCGAGCAGTTGGAGCAGGTGGTTCTGGATCACGTCTCGGGCGGCGCCGATGCCGTCGTAATAGCCGGCCCGGCCGCCGATGCCGATGTCCTCGGCCATGGTGATCTGCACATGGTCGACGTAGTTGTTGTTCCACACCGGCTCGAAGAGCTGGTTGGCGAAACGCAGGGCGAGGATGTTCTGGACCGTCTCCTTGCCGAGGTAATGGTCGATCCGGAAGACCGCGTCGGGCGGGAACACCGAGCTCACGACCCGCTCCAGCTCTTGGGCAGAGGCCAAGTCGTGGCCGAAAGGCTTCTCGATGACGACGCGGCGCCATCCACCGGAATCTCGCCGAGCCAGGCCGGAGCGTTCCAGCTGCTGGCAGACCTGGGCGAAGAAGGCAGGCGGGATGGACAGGTAGAAGGCGAGATTGCCGCCGGTGCCGCGTTCCCGTTCGAGCCGGTGCACCGTCTCGGAGAGCTGATCGAATGCGGTGTCGTCGTCGAAACTGCCCGGCACGAAGCGGAACCCTTCGGCGAGGTTCTGGTAGACGTCCTCGCGGAAGGGGGTGCGGGCGTATTGGCGGACCGCGTCGTGGACGATCTGGCCGAAGTCCTGATCCGCCCAGTCGCGCCGCGCGAACCCGACCAGCGAGAAGCCCGGTGGCAGGAGACCACGGTTGGCCAGGTCGTAGATCGCCGGCATGAGCTTCTTGCGAGCCAGGTCGCCGGTGACCCCGAACAGGACCAGAGCACACGGTCCCGCGATGCGGGCCAGCCGCTTGTCTCTGGGGTCGCGTAGTGGGTTGACCCCGGCGGCGATGCGGGCAGGCCTCATGAAGCGGACTTTAGCCCCGCCGCCACGTCTGCCAGCAACGACTCCCAGGCCGTCTCGAATTTCGCCACGCCCTCGCGCTCGAGAGTGTCGACGACCTGCGGGTAGGAGATCCCCAACTCCGCCAACCGATCGAGCGCCTCCTGTGCCTGGGGGTAGGTCGCGGTGACGGTGTCGCCCGTGATCACCCCGTGGTCGGCCACGGCCCGGAGGGTCTTCTCCGGCATGGTGTTGACCGTGAGTGGGGCGACCAGTTCGGTGACATACAGCGTGTCTGGGTATGCCGGGTCCTTGACTCCTGTGGAGGCCCACAACGGGCGCTGCGGGTGGGCGCCATCGTCGGCCAGGCTCTGCCATCGGGGGGTCTGGACGACCTCCTGGAAGGCTTGGTAGGCCAACCGGGCGTTGGCCACCCCAGCGTGGCCGCGCATGGCCAACGCGTCGGGGCTTCCGATCTCCTGCAACTGGCGGTCGATCTCGGTGTCGACGCGAGAGACGAAGAAGGACGCCACCGAGAAGATCCGGTCGAGGGCGTGCCCGGCATCCCGGGCCCGTTCCATGCCGTCGAGGAAGGCGTGCATGACCGCGCGGTAGCGCTCCAACGCGAAGATCAATGTGACATTGACGCTGATCCCCTCGGCCAGGACCGCGCTGATCGCCGGCAGGCCAGCCAAGGTGGCGGGGATCTTGATCATGACGTTGTCCCGGCCGACGGCGGCATACAGCGCTCGCGCCTGGGCGATCGTCGCGGCGGTGTCGTGCGCAATGCGGGGGTCGACCTCGATCGAGACCCGACCATCCAGCCCCTCGGTGCGGTCGTAGACCGGCCGCAGGACGTCGCACGCGGCGCGCACATCGTCGGTCGTCATGGCGAAGACCGCCTCGTCGGCGCTGTGACCGGCCCGGGCGTGCCGAGCGAGGTCGTCGGCGTAGTCGTCGCTGCCGGTGATCGCAGCCTGGAAGATCGACGGGTTGGAGGTCACGCCGGTGACGTGCCAGTCCTCGGTGAGTTGCGCCAGCCCGCCGCTGGCCAGGCGAGCGCGGGAGAGATCGTCCAGCCAGATCGAGACGCCTGCGGCGGTGAGGTCGGCGAGCGGCTGGTCTGCGGTGCTCATCGGCTTTCTCCAGAAACAGTCAACAGGGATTCCTCGGCGGCCGCGACGACGGCCTCGGGCGTGAATCCGAACTCCCGGAACAGCGTGGCCGCGTCTGCGGACGCGCCGAAGTGGTCAATCGCGATGATGCGGCCGGCGTCGCCGACGATCTCTCGCCAGCCCTGGGAGGCGCCGGCCTCGACGCTCACCCGGGCACGCACCGCCGGCGGCAGCACCTCGTCGCGGTAGCTGCTCGGCTGGTCAGCGAACCATTCGCGGCATGGCATCGACACGATGCGAGTGCCGATTCCCTTGTCCTGCAGTGTTTTTCGAGCCTGCAGCGCGAGGGAGACCTCGGACCCGGTCGCGACGATGACGACCTGCAGGGGGGTGTCGGCCGCGGCATCGGCCAGGACATAGCCACCCTTGGCCACGCCCTCGACCGAGCCGTATTCGTTCCGGTCGATGATGGGCAGGTTCTGGCGGCTCAGTGCCAACCCGGCGGGCCGGGCCTGGCGCAGGATGGTCAGCCACGCAGCGGCCGTCTCGTTGGCGTCGGCGGGCCGGACGACGTCTAGGCCGGGCATCGCGCGCAGGGCGGCGAGCTGCTCGATCGGCTGGTGGGTGGGGCCGTCCTCGCCCAGACCGATGGAGTCGTGGGTCCACACGAAGGTGACTGGCACCTGCTGGATCGCCGCCAGGCGCACGGCCGGGCGCATGTAGTCGGAGAAGACCAGGAAGGTGCCGCCATAGGGGCGGGTCAGCCCCTCGAGGGCGATGCCGTTGAGGATGCAGCCCATCCCGAACTCCCGGATGCCGAAGTGCAGCGTGCGACCGTAGGGCCCGCCCGCCCAGGTGCGCGTCTGCCGGTCCGAGGGAATGAAGGACGGCTCGCCCTTCATCGTCGTGTTGTTGCTCTCGGCGAGGTCGGCCGACCCACCCCACAGCTCGGGCATGACGCCGGCGAGCGCGGTGAGGACCGCCCCGGACGCAGCCCGGGTGGCGACGCCCTTGGCGTCGGGCGCCCAGGTCGGGAGGGCATCGGCAATGCCCTCTGGCAGCTCGCCCGACATGATGCGGTCCAGCAGTGCGGCGCGCTCCGGGTATGCCGTGCGCCACCCGGCATACCGCTGCTGCCAGGCCGCATGGGCCTGCTGGCCCCGGTCGGCCACCGCGCGGGTGTGGGCGATGACCGCGGGATCGACCTGGAAGCTGCGCTCAGGGTCGAATCCCAGCAGCCCCTTCAGCGCCGCGACCTCGTCGGCGCCCAGGGCCGAACCATGCGCGCCGCCGGTGTCCTGCTTGGTGGGAGCGGGCCACGCGATGATCGTGCGCAGCACGATGAGCGTGGGGCGATCCGTGACCGCCTTACCGGCCTCCAGCGCGGCAAACAGGGCGTCGACATCCTCGATGTAGCCGTGGCCACCCGAGCCATCGGCATGGTCCCCGCGCCAGTCGACGATCCGCACGTCCCAGCCGTAGGCGCGGAAGCGCGCGGCGACGTCCTCGGAGAAGGCGATGTCGGTGTCGTCCTCGATGGAGATCTGGTTCTGGTCGTAAATGACGACAAGGTTGCCGAGCTCCTGGTGGCCGGCCAACGAACAAGCCTCGTGCGACACGCCCTCCTGGATGTCACCGTCGCTGCACAGCACGTAGATGGTGTGGTCGAAGACGCTCTCGCCGACAGGGGCGTCGGGGTCAAACAGACCGCGCTGACGCCGTTGGCCCATCGCCATCCCGACGGCGGAGGCCAGCCCGGAGCCGAGCGGACCGGTCGTGATCTCGACGCCGGCGGTGTGGTGGACCTCGGGGTGGCCGGGGGTTTTGGCACCCCACGTGCGCAGCGACTGGAGGTCGTCAAGTTCGAGTCCGCTGCCGGCGAGGTAGAGCTGGATGTACTGCGTGAGGCTGGAGTGGCCGCAGGACAAGACGAAGCGGTCCCGGCCCAGCCACAACGGGTCACTCGGGTCGTGGGTCATGACCTGCTGGTAGAGCAGGTAGGCGGCCGGGGCCAACGACATCGCCGTGCCGGGGTGGCCGTTGCCCACGCGCTGCACGGCATCGGCGGCGAGCACGCGGGCCGTGTCCACCGCGCGGACATCGAGGTCGGTCCAACCGGCCAGGCTCGCGCGTGGACGCTCCAGGGTCCGGTCGCGCTCAGCGAGTGACGAGGTGAGGGTCGACGTGGGGCTGGACGTTTCGGATGTCACCGAAGGATCTCCTCGTTCGAAAAACGGTGCGTGGCGACGGCTCGGGGGGCCGGGGGACGGCCTCGGTGGCGGTCTCCGGTGGGGCTGGTCGTCGCTGACTGGCGTCGGGATCGAGCCTAGTGGCCGGTGCGCAGAGCCCCAGGGCTCGTGCTGGATGTTGCCTTACCCCCAGGTAGACTCCCGAATCGTGACCGCTATCGATCCGCGCGCCGAACTAGCCTCGACGCCTGGACCGACCGGGCGGGGGATCTGGTTCATGGTCGGGCAGTACGTCGCCCTCACCAAGCCCCGGATCATCGAGTTGCTGCTCATCACGACGGTGCCGGTGATGTTCCTGGCCGAGCGCGGCATTCCCTCTCTCGGACTCATCCTCGCGACCCTGGTCGGTGGCACCCTCTCGGCTGGCGCGGCCAACTCGCTCAACTGCGTCATCGACCGCGACATCGACGCGCTGATGAACCGCACGGCGAGCCGTCCGCTGGTCACCGGCACGATCACCACCCGATCGGCTGTGGTCTTCGGCATCGCCTTGTGCGCCGCCGCGACGCTCGTGCTGGGGCTGCTGGTCAACTGGCTCAGCGCCTGGCTGGCTCTGGCGGCCTTTGCCTTCTACGTCGGCATCTACAGCGTGGTGCTCAAGCGTCGCACGCCGCAGAACATCGTCTGGGGTGGCGCGGCCGGGTGTATGCCGGTCCTCATCGGCTGGTCGGCCGTGACGAACACGGTGTCCTGGTCGGCGTGGATCCTCTTCCTGGTGATCTTCTTCTGGACGCCGCCGCACTACTGGCCGCTGTCGATGAAGTTCAAGGACGACTACGCCGCTGCGTCGGTGCCGATGTTGCCCGTCGTGGCCAAGTTCGTCGTCGTGTCGCGGCAGATCCTGATCTACTCCTGGGTGATGGTGCTCACGTCGCTGGCGTTGATCCCGGTCGCCCCGATGGGCTGGATCTACACCCTCGGCGCGGTCCTGTCAGGTGGCCTGTTTCTGGCCGAGGCGCACCGGCTGCACCATCACGCCGTGCTCGGTTCACCCCAGGCGGTCTTGCGGCCGATGCGGCTGTTCCACCTGTCGATCACCTATCTCACGGTGCTCTTCGTCGCCGTCGCGATCGACCCGCTCGTCTACCTGGCGCTGCCCGTTCACTGAACCGGCCGCTGACCCGCCGCTGACCGGTCGGCTCAGCTGCGGCCCTGGCTGAAGTACTCGGCGTTGGGCACCATCCCGAGGGCCGAACTCACCCGGTTGGTCATATTGAACATCCCGACGATCTGCACCAGTTCGACGATCTCGTGGTCCCCGAGGCCAACCTCGCGCAGGGGCGCCAGGTCGTCCCGACCGACCTGATCCGGGTGCCGGGTGAGCAGCTCGGCATACCGGGCCATCGCCTGATGCCGCGCGGACAGCGGGGCCTGACGCCAGTTCACCCCGACGAGATCGGCGGTCTGGGCGTCCTCGAGGAAGACCCGCAAGGCCGCACCATGGCTCACCGCGCAGTAGGTGCACCCGTTGAGCGCGGACACCACGACCGCAAGCAGCTCACGCTCGGCCAGGCTGAGGTAGCCCGCTTTATTGACCAATAGATTGAAGTATCGCCACCAGGCAAGGAACTGCTCTCCATTGACCGCCTGCGCCCGGAACACGTTGGGCACGAAGCCGAACGCCGCCTGCGCCTTGCTCCACAACGCACTCACCGCCTCGGGCACCTCGTCGGGTCCGGGCACGGGCAGGTAGGAGATCGGCAGGTTCTCGGCCATGCTCCAGTATGCCGTGGGGCAGGTTCCCGGCGGGGCCGGTGCGGGGGATTCGAGTCGGTCAGACCGGGTTGCGATAGAGGTTGAGCGTGCCGCTGGTCAGGGTCATGGCCAGGAGCCCGGCACCGAGCATGTGCGTGCCGACGATGACGATCGGCAACCCGGTGAAGTACTGCACATATCCGAGCACGCCCTGGACCGCGGTGAGCACGAGCACCATGTGCCAGGCTCCGCGAGCCCTGGTCACTTCGCCCGTGGCGCCCTCGCTCTGACCCACCCGGATCGCCACGAGGGTGGCCAACGCCAGGCCGATGAAGAGCATGACGACGTCGGCGTGCAGCCAGGAGACCAGGCGCGGATCGAATCCGGTGCGCGCCGGCGTGTCGGCGTCGCCGGAGTGCGGGCCCGAGCCGGTGACGATCGTCCCGAGCACCATGACGACGAAGCCGACCGCGTATGCCGTCCATCCCAGGCGCACCGCCCAAGGGTGCACGACCGGCTGGCGGGGAGCAGGGTCCGCGCCGTCGTCGGCCCCGCGAAGCAGGGCGGTCGCGGCTGCGACGAGGACCACGGAGGCCAAGAAGTGGAACGCGACGATCGTCGGGTTGAGGCCGGTCCAGACCGTGATGCCGCCGACGACGGCCTGGGCCAGGATGACGACGATGACGAACCACGCCAGCCGGACCATCCCACGTCGGCGGGGGAAATGGGTGTAGACGGCCCACAGCGACAGGAGCGCAACGACGATGAGCACGCCGGTCAGCGTGCGGTTGCCGAACTCGATGAACTTGTGGAAACCCTCGGCCTGGGCCGCCACCGGCGTGAGCGACCCTTGCGCGCAGGTTGGCCAGTCGGGGCATCCCAGCCCGCTGCCCGTGAGGCGCACGATGCCCCCGGTGACGATGATGAGGATCTGGGCGACGAGGTTGGCGACGAGGATGGGACGGACCCAGGTCGCACGCATTACGGGTTGAGCCACGGGCTCAAGGGTATGCCGTCCGGCCGGGCATACCGGCAGCGGGGGCCGACCGCCAGTGCAGTTACCTCAGTCCGACCAGCGGAAGGTGCGCGCCGCCACGGCCGTCGCGATGGCGCCCCAGACCAGCAGGACGAGCAGCGCGGCACCGTCCCAGGCACCGCCGCCGAGAGCGGCACGCAGCCCATCGGCGAGGGCGGCCGACGGCAGCAGGCCGGCAACGGTGGCGACTGCGCCCGGCATGGCGATCCGCGGCACGATGACGCCGCCGAGGACGAGCAGGAGCACCCAGACCAGGTTCGCGATGGCCAGGACGCCCTCTGCGCGCAGCAGTCCGGCCAGCAGCAGCGCCAGCGCGACGAAGGCCCAGGTGCCGGCGACGAGGAAGACCAGAGCGATCGGCAGGCCGGGCAGGTGGGGTTGCCACCCGAGCGCCAGGCCCACCCCGCCGATGACCACCCATTGCAGGATCTCGACGCCGAGGGTCGCCAACGCCTTGCCCCACAGGAGCCCGTCGCGGCCCAGGGGGGTGGTCCCGAGCAGGCGCAGCACGGCATACCGGCGGTCGAATCCCGTGGCGATGGCTTGTGCTGTGAAGGCGGCCGAGATGATGCACAGGGCGAGCACCCCGGGCACGGCGACGTCGATGCGCCGGCCATCGCCGAGGGCTGGCACGGTGGTGTAGGCCAGTCCGACGAGGGCACCCAGCGGCAGGATGAGCGAGACGAGCAGTTGCTCGCCGTTGCCCAGCAGCGTGCCCAACTCGAAGCGGGCCTGGGAGAGCACCCGGGTCCGTGGGGTCGCCGGAGCGCTCATCATCGCGCCTTTCGGGTGAGCTCGAAGTAGACACTCTCCAGGGTGCGGTCGCCGACCACGTCCGCGGGGGAGCCGCTGGCCGCGGTGCGGCCGTCACTGATGACGACCAGGTGGGTGGCCAAGGCTTGCGCCTCCTCGAACGAGTGGGTCGTGACGACCACCGTCGTCCCCCCGTCGGCGACCTCTCGCAGCAGGTCGTAGACATCGAGCCGTCCGTGCGGATCCAGTCCGGCAGTCGGCTCGTCGAGGAAGAGCACCTCGGGGCCGCCGATGAGTGCGGCGGCCAGGGCGAGGCGTTGCTTCTGCCCCCCGGAGAGCCGACGCACGGTGGTGCCGGCGAAGGCATCGATCCCCAGCCGGCCGGCGAGCGTGGTGATGTCCGCCGGTGCGGCATACAGGCTGGCCAGGTGCGCCAACAGCCGCAGTGGCTTGCTGCCATTGGGCAGGCCACCGGACTGCAGCATGACCCCGACGCGGGCCCGGTGTTCAGCAGTGCTGAGCCAGGGATTGGTGCCGAGCACGCGGACCGTGCCGCCGTCCGGGCGCTGTAGGCCCACGGCACACTCGATGGCGGTGGTCTTGCCGGCGCCGTTGGGTCCGAGGACCGCGGTGATCCCCCCGGCCGGAGCGTCCCAGGTCAGCTCGTCACACGCCCGCACTGACCCGTAGCGCCGCTGCAAGGCCTCGACGGTCACGGCAGGAGTCTCGACGGTCGAGGCAGGAGGCGCTGAGCTCACGATCGGCCAGTCTAGGCCGCGGGGGGACAGTTGGACGCGACCGCGAATTACGGCATACTGATGTAGTGATTATCGGAAACGCGACCCGTCAGGGTGACGCCGAAGGCCGCACTCGCGACCTCGTGCTCGCCGCTGTCACGGCGCGTGGGCCGATCAGCGCGTCAGCGCTCGGGCGCGACCTCGGCCTCACTCCGGCAGCGGTCCGCCGCCATCTCGACGCCTTGGCCGAGGCCGGAACCATCGTCGAGCGCGAGGCGCCGCTGAGCACCTCGGTCACCCGGGGACGCGGACGCCCGGCTCGGCAGTGGGTGGTGGCAGCAGCGGGCCACGACGAATTGCCCTCTCACTACGACGATCTCGCTGCGCAGGCGCTGCGCTATCTCGGTGCGGCCATGGGGCCGGAGGCGGTGTCGGCCTTCGCGCGCCATCGCGCGCAGGAGATCGAGAGCCGGTATGCCGGCTCCGTCGCCGCCGCCGGCGAGGACCCAGTCGCGCGGGCCCAGGCCCTGGTCGAAGTGCTCAGCGGGGACGGTTTCGCGGCCTCGGCCCGACCCGTCGGCGTCGGCGCACTGGCCGGCATCCAGGTCTGCCAGGGGCATTGCCCGGTGCGCCAGGTGGCAGCGGAGTTCCCGGCGCTGTGTCAGTCCGAGACCGACGCCTTCTCACGGTTACTGGGCGTGCACGTCCAGCGACTCTCGACATTGGCTCGCGGCCAGCACGTCTGCACCACCTTCGTTCCCACTCCCGACCGATCGAAAGGCCACCTCTCGTGAGCATCGACATCGAACAGCTCAACCCAGGCCTGGAGGGGCTGGGTCGCTACGAGTACGGCTGGGCCGACACCGACACCGCTGGTGCGACCGCGCGACGCGGCCTGTCCGAAGACGTCGTGCGCAACATCTCGGCCCTGAAGAGCGAGCCGCAGTGGATGCTTGACCTGCGGCTGCGGTCCTTGCGGTTGTTCGACCGCAAGCCGATGCCGACCTGGGGCAGCGATCTCACGGGGATCGACTTCGACAACATCAAGTACTTCGTGCGGTCCACCGAGAAGCAGGCGACGACGTGGGACGAGCTGCCCGAGGACATCAAGAACACCTATGACCGGCTCGGCATCCCCGAAGCCGAGAAGCAACGCCTGATCGCGGGCGTGGCCGCGCAGTACGAATGCCTGGCAGCCGAGAGCCGGGTGTGGACCGCCGGGCGCGGGTTGGTGCCGATCAAGGAGATCGAGCCCGGGGACCGTGTCTTCGCCTTGGACGAGACGACCGGGTCCCTTGTGGTGGCGCCGGTGCGCGCGGCCGCGCAGACCGGGGTCAAAACGACCTACGAGATCACTGTCGACCGCCGCACGATCCGGGCGACGGGCAACCATCCCTTCCTCGTCCTGGAGGATGCGCGCAAGCCTGGTCGTCGCCGGGCCCGATACCACCGGGTGTGGAAGACCGTGGCGCAGTTGCAGGCCGGAGACCTCGTGGCCGTCCCACGCGGGCTGCCGAGCTTTGGGCGGTCGCGCCTCTTCGACGCCGGGGCGCCGGGCACCTTCGGACCGGCAACCTCGTCGGTCGACCTGATGTGGCTGCTCGGCTACTTCCTCGGCGACGGCAACACTCACAGCGCTGGAGGCACCCATCGAGTGCAATTCGCCGCCGTCCAGTCGGACCGTGAGGTCCGCGCCGAGATCGCGCGAGTCGTGGCCGACCAGTTCGGGCTGCGCGTCATTGAGGCCGATGACACGCGGGTCGTGGTCAACTCCAAGCGGCTGGTCGACTGGCTGTGGGCGCACGGTTTTGCCGGGACCTCGCTGACCAAGCAGGTGCCGTCCTGGGTGTTTGACCTTCCTGAGGAAGAACGGCTTGCCTTCCTCGGCGGCTGGGTGGATGCCGACGGCTCTGTCGGTCCCGCACGCTCCGGCAGCGTTGCGCTTACCAGTGGTAACGCAGCCCTGCTCGAGGACGCCACGGGCCTGGCCCTGGTGAGTGGCCTGCGAGCCAGCGGCGCCTATGCCTTCACGTCGCGGCACCCGCATGATCCCGAGCGTGTCATCGAGGGCTTCCGGCTGCTCATCAGCGGACCCTTCGAGCGCCTCGGCTGTCGCAACCCCAAGCGGCTGCGCCGCATTGGACGTCGTGCCTACCGCCACGGCAACACGACGGCCAAGGGCACGACCTTCCGCACCCATTGCACCGATCACCTCGGGTTTGCGCGGGTGACCGACGTTGTCGAGCACGGGGTCGAGCCGGTGTGGGATCTGGAAGTCGACGGTCCGCACAATTTCGTCGCCGAGGGCATGGTCGTGCACAACTCCGAGGTCGTCTACCACCAGATCCGCGAGGATCTGGAGGAGAAGGGCGTCATCTTCGTCGACACCGACACGGGGCTGCGCGAGCACGAGGATCTCTTCAAGGAGTACTTCACGACGGTCATCCCGGCCGGCGACAACAAGTTCGCCTCGCTCAACACCGCCGTGTGGTCGGGTGGGTCGTTCATCTACGTGCCCAAGGGCGTGCAGGTCGACATCCCACTGCAGGCCTACTTCCGGATCAACACCGAGAACATGGGCCAGTTTGAGCGGACGCTCATCATCGCCGACGAGGGTTCCTACGTGCACTATGTCGAGGGCTGCACCGCACCCATCTACAAGTCCGACTCGCTGCACTCGGCCGTCGTGGAGATCATCGTCAAGAAGGACGCCCGGGTGCGCTACACGACGATCCAGAACTGGTCCAACAACGTCTACAACCTCGTGACCAAGCGCGCCACCTGCGACGAGGGCGCGACCATGGAGTGGATCGACGGCAACATCGGGTCCAAGGTGACCATGAAGTACCCCGCGGTCTACCTGCTCGGACGGCACGCCAAGGGCGAGACCCTGTCGATCGCGTTCGCGGGTGAGGGCCAGCACCAGGACGCCGGCGCCAAGATGGTCCACGCGGCCCCGGACACGTCAAGTTCGATCGTTTCCAAGTCGGTCGCTCGCGGTGGTGGGCGCACGTCCTATCGCGGCCTCATCCAGATCAACGAAGGGGCCAACGGCGCCAAGTCGTCGGTGCGCTGTGATGCCCTCCTCGTCGACACGATCAGCCGCTCCGACACCTACCCCTATGTCGACGTGCGCGAGGACGACGTCCAGATGGGCCATGAGGCGACCGTCTCCAAGGTGAGCGACGACCAGCTCTTCTACCTCATGTCGCGTGGCATGACCGAAGAAGAGGCGATGGCGATGATCGTCCGCGGCTTCGTCGAGCCGATCGCCCGGGAATTGCCCATGGAATACGCCCTCGAACTCAACCGGCTCATCGAGCTGCAGATGGAAGGAGCGGTCGGCTGATGCCGTTGCTGGAACGCTCGTCTCGCCTCATCACGCCCCTGCCCGGCGCGTCGGCACACAGTCACGGTATGCCGTTCGTCCCCGACCAGTCGCGGGCCGAACGCCGCCGGTCCTTCCAGGCCGCTGACTTCCCCCGCCCGTCCGGCCGTGAGGAGGAGTGGCGCTTCACGCCGATGAACCGGCTCGCCGGCCTGCTCGACGACGCTCCCTCGGAGCGCTCCCTCGAGTGGGAGGTCACCGGGCCGGATGCCTTGCGGGTGTCCCGGATGGAGCGCAGCGCCCTGGAGGGTTGGGGTATCCCAGCCCCCGGGGATCTCGCGGCGGCCATCGTCACCAGCCAGGCGGCGGCCGTCACGGTCCTGGAGGTGCCGGCCGGCGTCGAGCTGACTGAGCCGGTCCGCATCCGGCGCACCGGCTCGGGCGGCCGCACGCTCAGCCATGTCGTCCTGCGAGTCGGCGCCCAGGCCCGAGCCACGGTCGTGCTGGAGCAGCACGGCGACACGGCATACGGCGAAGTGCTGTCCGTTCTCACCGGTGACGGTGCCGACCTCACCCTGGTCAGTGTCCAGGAATGGGACGCCACCGCCGTGCACGTCGGCGAGCACGACGTCGTCATCGGTCGCGACGCGACGGTGCGGCATATTGCCGTGACACTCGGCGGCTCACTGGTGCGCCTGTCGACCAACGCCTCGTATGCCGGTCCGGGAGGCAGCTTCGACGCGTCCGGCGTCTACTTCGCCGACGCCGGGCAGCACCTGGAACACCGGCTCTTCGTCGACCACGAGGCACCGATGTGCACCAGCCATGTCGAGTATCGCGGTGCCTTGCAAGGAGATTCGGCTCGGTCGGTGTGGGTCGGTGATGTCCTCATTCGGGCCCGCGCTGAGGGCACGCTGACCTACGAGATCAACCGCAACCTCGTCCTCACCGAGGGTGCCCAGGCCGACTCGGTGCCCAACCTCGAGATCGAGACCGGCCAGATCCGCGGGGCCGGACACGCTTCTGCGACAGGCAGATTCGACGACGAGCAGTTGTTCTACCTGCAGGCCCGCGGTATCCCCGAACAGGAAGCGCGGCGGCTCGTGGTGCGCGGCTTCTTCGCCGACATCATTGCCAAGATCCCAGTCGCCGAGATCCAAGGCCACCTCACCCAGGCCGTCGAGCGCGAGTTGGCGCGAACGGCATACGCCGCGCCGGAGAAGTGACATGACCTCCGACGTGACCGCTGAGGTCGCGACTGACGAATATGTGTGCGAGCTATCCGAGCTGCCCATCGGGCGCGCGGTTCAGGCCCAGGTCGGCGACCACATCGTCGCCGTCGTGCGCCTCGCCGAGCGCGAGGTCCACGCCGTCGATGACCTCTGCACCCACGGGCGGGTCTCGCTCGCCGAGGGCGATGTCGTGGGCTGCGAAATCGAATGCTGGCTGCACGGCTCGCGCTTCAACCTGATCACCGGTGCGGTCTCGGGACCGCCCGCTCTCATCCCCGTCGCGGTGTATGCCGTGCGCCTTGACGGCGACGCCGTCTACATCTCGACCACCCCCAACTCAGCACAGGAGAACCCCTCATGACCGTTCTGGAGATCCGCGACCTCTCGGTCAGCGTCACGACCGAAGACGGTCCCAAGGAAATCCTTCGCGGCGTCAACCTCACGGTGCGCTCGGGGGAGACCCACGCGATCATGGGCCCCAACGGTTCGGGGAAGTCCACGCTGGCGTATTCCATTGCCGGACACCCGAAGTACCAGGTCACCGGCGGTTCGGTCACCCTCGACGGCCAGGACGTCCTGGCGATGAGCGTCGACGAGCGCGCCCGCGCCGGGCTCTTCCTGGCGATGCAGTATCCCGTCGAAGTCCCCGGAGTCACGGTAAGCAACTTCCTGCGCACCGCCAAGAGTGCGATCGATGGACAAGCCCCCAAGCTGCGCACCTGGGTCAAGGACGTCCGGGCGGCGATGGACGCGCTGAAGATGGACCCCACCTTCGCCGAGCGCAATGTCAACGAGGGCTTCTCCGGTGGCGAGAAGAAGCGTCACGAGGTGCTCCAGCTTGAGCTGCTGCGGCCCAAGATCGCGCTGCTGGACGAGACCGACTCGGGGCTCGACGTCGACGCCCTGCGGGTGGTCAGCGAGGGGGTCAACCGGGCCAAGGTCGCCAACGACATGGGCATCCTGCTGATCACCCACTACACCCGGATCCTGCGCTACATCGAACCCGACCACGTCCACGTCTTCGTCGACGGCCGCATCGTCGAGCAGGGCGGCCCCGAACTCGCCGACGAGCTCGAGGCCAACGGCTACGACCGTTACCTCGCGCAAGCCTGATCGGATCTGCGCATGTCGGCATTGCCCTTCACCCCAGCCGAGTCGACGCTCATCCGCGCCGACTTCCCGATCCTCACGCGCACGGTGCGCGGGGATCGGCCGCTGGTCTACCTCGACTCGGGGGCCACCTCGCATAAGCCGCGCCAGGTGCTCGATGCCGAGCGGCACTTCTACGAACACCTCAATGCGGCAGTCCACCGGGGAGCCCACCAGCTGTCGGAGGAGGGCACCGACGCCTACGAGGCAGCCCGGCATACCGTCGCGCGGTTCATCGGGGCGCAGGACGACGAGATCGTCTTCACTCGGAACGCCACCGAGGCGATCAACCTGGTGGCCTATGCCTTCTCCAACGGGGCAGCCGGTGGCGGCGGGGGCATGGGGGAGCGGTTCCGACTCAGGCCCGGCGACGAGGTGCTCGTCACGGAAATGGAGCACCACGCCAATCTCGTGCCCTGGCAGGAGGTATGCCGTCGCACCGGCGCCACCCTGCGCTGGGTGCCGGTGACCCCCCAGGGGCGGCTCGACCTGACCAGCCTCGACGGGTTGCTCACCGAGCGCACCAAGGTCTTCGCCTTCACCCACGCCTCCAACGTGCTGGGCACGGTCAACCCGGTGCGCGAGCTGGCTGACCGAGCCCATGCCGTCGGTGCCCTGGCTGTGCTCGATGCCTGCCAGTCGGTGCCTCATCTGCCGGTCGCCGTGACCGAGCTTGGCGTCGACCTCGTGGCCTTCTCGGGGCACAAGATGCTCGGCCCGCTCGGAGTGGGCGTGCTCTGGGGTCGTGCCGAGATCCTCGATGAGATGCCGGTGTTTCTCACCGGAGGGTCGATGATCGAGATGGTCACCATGGAGGGCTCCACCTACGCTCCGGCGCCGCAGAAGTTCGAGGCCGGAGTGCCGGTGGCCGCCCAGGCCGTCGGGCTCGCCGCGGCTTGCGACTACCTCACTGCGCTCGGGATGGACCGGGTCCACGCCCACGAACTCATGCTCGTGCGGCGGTTGCTCGACGGCCTGGCCCAGCGTCCCTGGGTGCGCGTCATCGGTCCGACCGATCTGACGGACCGCGGTTCGGTCGTGGCGTTCGACGTCGACGGGGTGCACCCCCACGACGTCGGTCAGGTCCTCGACGACCAGGGCATCGCGGTCCGCGTCGGGCACCACTGCGCCTGGCCGCTGCATCGTGCTCTCGGGGTCGCCGCGACCACTCGGGCCAGCTTCGCGGCATACACCACGGCCGCCGAAGTGGACACCCTGCTGGAAGCCCTCGATCGGGTGCCTGCCGTCTTCGGGTTGGAGGTGGCCTCCTGATGGACCTCTACCAACAGCTCATCCTCGACCACTCCAAGGAACGCCACGGCTGCGGGCTGCGCGAGCCCTTCGACGCCCAGGTGCACCATGTCAACCCGACCTGCGGCGACGAGGTGACCCTGCGGGTCCATGTCGCTGACGGTGTCGTTCAGGACGTGTCCTACGATGCCCAGGGTTGCTCGATCTCGGTGGCCTCCACCTCGGTCCTGCACGACGAGGTCACCGGCTATCCGGTCGATCAGGCGCTCGGGACCTATGCGGCGATGCGCGCCATGCTGACCTCCCGGGGTCGTGACACCGGTGACGAAGAGGTCATCGGCGACGGGATCGCCTTTGCCGGAGTGGCCAAATACCCCGCCCGGGTCAAGTGCGCCCTGCTGGGCTGGTCGGCCTTCACCGACGCCCTCGCGCGCGCCGGCATCGATATCAGTGCACGAGCCGATGTCACCTCGCCCGTGGCTGCCTCAGCCGTGGGATCCGAACATCCGAACGACGACAAGGACGCCCGATGAGCACCGATATCACCTCTGCCAGCGGCTCCCCGGCCAATGTCGCCGACGTCGAAGAGGCCATGCGCGACGTGGTCGACCCCGAGTTGGGCATCAACGTCGTCGACCTCGGCCTGGTCTATGGCATCACCGTCGACTCCCAGGCGCACGCGGTCATCGACATGACACTCACGTCGGCAGCCTGCCCGCTCACCGATGTCATCGAAGACCAGACGGCGCAAGCCTTGGAGGGCTTGGTCGTCTCCCACCGGATCAACTGGGTGTGGATGCCGCCGTGGGGCCCGGACAAGATCACCGACGACGGCCGCGAGCAATTGCGGGCTCTCGGTTTCAATCTCTGATCAACGCCCCCGGTGTCCATCGGCCGGCATGAGATCGCCGCGGAGCAGTTCCCGGCGTGGTGGGCCCGGCAGGTGGCTGCCCACCCCGGCGCAGTGGTCTCCCTGGACGGTGACACCGTCACCGCGCGGTGGCAGGGCGGTGCGCTGTCAGCCGTGTCGTTCACGCACGAGACGATCGGCCTGGTCCTCATCCGGCGCGGCGGGTATGCCGTCGGGCGGGCTGTCGCCGGCCGCCTCACCGCGGTCAAGGCGGGCCGTCGGCATGTTCAGTCCCGCACGGCGGCGGGAGGTTGGTCGCAACAACGCTTTGCCCGCCGGCGGGAGGGTCAGGCTGCCGTCCTGGTCGATGCGGTGACCGCGCACGCCTACCGGCTGATCTGCGCGAGTCCCGCCGAGAGCGGGCTGGGAGGCGAGGGGCACGGCATACCCCAGGCTCTCATCGTCGGAGGCGACCGGACTCTCTGGACTGCGGTACTCGACGCCCCTGCCCTCAGCCCGTTGGCTGCCTTGCCACGTCGGGAGTTGCCGGACCTGCCCGACCCGGACGCCGCAGTGCTCAAGCGGGCCTTGTGGCGCGGACGGGCCGTGTGGGTGATCGACGGTGGCCCCGGTGAGTGACCCGTCCAACGCCTCCGCAGTGCGCGAGGACCGGGCCCAACTCCCTAGGATGAAGGCCATGAGCGACGACTTCCGCATCGAAGACATGACCGAGCAGGAATGCTGGGCGATCCTGGACCGGGAGCGCTTCGGGCGCTTGGCCGTCGCTGTCCACGGCGAGCCGGATATCTTCCCGATCAACTTCATCGTCGATGGCAACGCGCTGCTCCTGCGCACCGCGCCCGGCACCAAGCTCACCGAGTTGGTCATCAATGCTGCGGTCGCCGTCGAGTGCGATGGTCGCGACGGCGACGTCGCCTGGTCGGTCATCCTCAAGGGGGCCGCTCGGATGGTCGACTCGCTGTCGGAGACCTACGCAGACGACGAGAAACACCTCGAGACGTGGCTGCCGTCGGACAAGCCGATCTACGTCGAGATCACCCCACGGGAGCTGTCCGGTCGCCGCTTCTTCCGCGGCAGCGCGGTCTGACGGCGACTCCTCGCTGCGCCCTGCCTGACGGCTGCATGACGAAGGGCGGCCCGGCTCCTGACGGAGCCGGGCCGCCCTCATGCGGTCCCGGTGTCACTCCACCCGGGCGACCCCGAAGGTGTTGCACTTGTTGATGTCACCGGTCTGGTAGCCGGTCAGGAACCACCGCTGCCGGGCCTCGGCCGAACCGTGGGTCCAGTTCTCCGGGGTGACCCTGCCCTGCACGGCTTCCTGGATGCGGTCGTCACCGACCGCGGACGCCGCCGAGAGGGCGGACTGGATGTCGGCTTGGGTGATCGGCTTGAGGAAGGTGACGCCGTTCTTGTCCTTGGTCTCGGTGGCGTGCTTGACCCACGTGCCGGCCAGACAGTCGGCCATGAGTTCGATGCGAACCGCACCTGACTGCGGCCCCTGCGGGTCTTGCTGAGCCTTGCCCAGCAAACCCAGGACGTCCTGGATGTGGTGGCCGTATTCGTGCGCCACGACGTATTCCTTGGCCAGATTGCCGCCGTCGGCTCCGAAGCGTCGGGTCAGCTCGGCGAAGAACGACGCGTCGATGTAGACCTTGTTGTCCAGCGGACAGTAGAACGGCCCGACTTGGTTGGAGGCCGTGCCGCAGCTGGATTGCGTCTGGCCGGAGTAGATGACCGTCTTGGCCTTGGGGTACTGCTTGCCGTACTGCGGCAGCAGCTGACTCCAGTAGGCCTGCACGCTGTTGACCGTCGCGATGATGAGGCACTCGTCGTTCTTGTTGGCGTCGGCGCCGGTCTTGCAGTTGGCGAAGTCACCGTTTGCCGACCCGCCAGCGCCCACCTGGCTGGTGTCGAACTGGCCGCCCTGGCTGGTCGTGGTGTCCTCGGGGACGGCGGTGTTGCCTCCGCCCGTCAAACCCCCACCGAAGATGAGCATGAGGATGAGCATGATCAGCCCACCGATGCCACCACCGACCTGGATGCCGCCCGGGAATCCCCCGCGGCCACCGCCGCCGCCGCCGAAACCGCCGCTGCCCCCGGACTCGACCTCAGAGGTGTCCAGCGTGGCATTTTCGTTGAAGGACATCGACCCTCCGCGTTCGTCAGGCAGCGCAGACTCGCCGCCATCTGCGCCCCAGCCTAACGGGCGCTCGGGACTGTGCTGCTCCCCAAGAGCGGGGTTCAGTGGCGCGAGTCGGGTGACGAGAGGACGACGTCGTCGGCCCAGAACGTCGTCAGCCGCACCCGGACGTCGAGCTGGTCGCCGATCGCAGGCGGCGCGGTGCCGCGCGGCACATGGACCAGGCTCACCTGCATGTGCGGTGGTTCGACGAACCACAGCGGGGCGGCGGCGTCCGGGTCGCCGCCGCTGTGGCGCAGCGAGAACGGGGAACGCACCCGGCCGGCCGCCTCCAAGGCTCCCTCGGCAAGGACGATGGCCCGCTGCCGCAGGGTCGCCACCGAGGACGGTGAGTCCATCGCCACGCCGTGGGCGGTGCCACCACTGACGACGACCAGATGCCCGGCACCCATCGAGCGGCCGCGGTATCCGGCGCGGTTGCCGGACGCCACTGGACGCACGTCGAGCACGTCGGCCCGCACGGTCAGCGCTGTCGGCTCGCCCAGCCACAGGGCGGTCCCGACCCGGGGCCGGAGCGTCACCCCGGGGTATGCCGTCCGCAGCCGTCCGAGCTCGGCGGAGGACACGTGGGACAGCAACCAGGTGCCGATGGCCGGGAACTGGGTGAGCCATTCGGAGACCTCGGTGAGATGCCCGGAGCCGAGTGGCAGATGCAGAGTGCCCCCGAGCAGGCCAGCGCCTGCTGCCGCGAGCAGGTCGGCGTAATCATCGACATGAGCGCCGTGCCGGTTCATCGAGGTGAGCCCCTCGGCGACGACCCGCGCGTTCGGCACCCGGGTGTGCAGGTCGTGCACGTCGGCCGAAGCCGTCACGGTGTGGACCAGGGCCGGCTCGGCGAGCACTGCCAAGCCGCCGTGCAGACTCGGGCGATAGGGCTCGAGCACCAGGACGTCGGCGGAGAACCCGGCCAGGGCCGCCGTGGCCTCGCGATAGGTGCCCACGGCCAGCAGGTCGACGCCGGCATGTCCGGCCAGTCGTTCGCTCTCTGCGGTGAGCAGCCCCGACCCGAAGCCATACCCGTTGCCCTTGACCACGGGCACCAGGCCCGTCTGGGTGGCCAGGGTGCGGTCGAGGTGGGCCCGCCACCGCGGCCCGTCGACGTGCAGCACGATGCTCACGAGCGCCTCCGCATGGCCCAGTCGAACACGGCATACAGGGCCCGGTTGAGCGGGAGGTCCCACTCGCCGACGTACTCGACCGCCTCGCCCCCGGTGCCGACCTTGAACCGAATGAGCCCGAGATGAGGGTCGTCGGAAGCGACGGTGTCGGTGATCCCGCGCAGGTCGTAGACCGTGGCACCGGCGGCCAGGGAATCGCGCAGCATCCGCCACTGCAGCGCGGTCGAGCCCTGGACCTCGCGCTTGGCCGAGGTGGATGCCCCGTAGGAGTACCACGCGTGGCCGCCGACCCGCACCCAGATAGTCGCCGCGACGAGATCGCCCTCGTGGTGAGCCAGGTAGAGCCGGAGTCGGTCGGGGTCCTCGGCGAGCAGCTCGATGAACATCCGCTGGAAGTAGGACAGCGGGCGGGGTGTGAAGTGGTCGCGCGCGGCGGTCTCCAGATAGACCTCGTGGAAGGCGGGCAGATCGGGGACGCCGCCGAGGGATACGACGACCCCTGCTTTGTCGGCCTTCTTGATATTGCGGCGCCACAGCTGGTTCATCCCAGCCAGCAGGTCTGCCTCGCTCCGGCCGGCCAAGGGGATCTGGAAGACGAATTGCGGCTGTCCAGCGGCGAATCCGTCAGTCGCGGCGAGGTGGCGATAGCCAAGGCGCTCCAGTTGGCTGGCCAGTCGCAGGCCGGTGCCCTCGTCGGCGTCGGCGGGCACGTCGGTCAGGGAGGTGACCGAGTCCGAGGCGATCGCCTCCTTGACCGTTTCGGCGGACCACCGCCGGGTGGGCACGGGCGGCCCGAGCCGGATCGCGAAAGCCCCGGCCGTGGCCAGATGGCTGCGCAACGCGCCCAGCGCGGCCTCGACCATTTCTGGGTCGTCCCAGTCCAACACCGGCCCCTCGGGCAGATAGGCGAGATATCGCTTGAGCCTCGGGAGCTGGCGGTAGAGCACGAGCGCCGACCCCACCAGCCGCTCGGGATCGTCGAGGGCATACCAGCCGATGCTCTCGGCGCGCCAGTCGTTCTTCAGCCGTCCCCAGGCGGGGGTCTGCAGGAAGCTCGCCGCCGGCAGTCGACGCAGGTGGGCGAGGTGTTCCTCGGGGGTGATGGTGCGGACGGCGACGGTGGGGCTCACGGTCGGCAACGCTACCCGGCGCGCGAGCAGTGGCAGAATGGGCGCTCCGTCCCACTGGAACCCCCGGCGCTGTGTCCGACACGCCCTGCACAGTTCGAGGTATGCCGTGATCGTCGCCACCGGGGTCGAGTTGCGTGTGGGCGCGCGGCTGCTATTGGAGCCGGTGACCTTCCGGATCAGCCCGGGCGACCGGATCGGCTTGGTCGGACGCAACGGGGCCGGCAAGACGACCCTCACCAAGGTGCTCGCCGGCGACGGGCTTCCGACGGCCGGCGCGGTGACACGCACCGGGGCCGTGGGCTACCTCCCGCAAGACCCACGCACCGGCGATCTGCAGGTGCTGGCCCGCGACCGCATTCTCTCGGCCCGTGGCCTGGACCAGATGCTGCGCGACCTGCGGGCCGCGGAGGCGCGGATGGGATCGGCCGACGAGAGGCTTCGTGAGCGGGCGATGCGCTCCTATGCGCGTCTGGACTCCGAGTTCACCACCCTGGGCGGTTACGCCGCCGAGTCCGAGGCTGCGGCAATTGCCTCCTCGCTGGGCCTGCCCGATCGAGTGCTCGGCCAACCCTTGGCGACCCTGTCCGGTGGACAGCGGCGGCGCGTCGAGCTGGCCCGCATCCTGTTCTCCGGTGCCGACACGCTGCTGCTCGACGAGCCGACCAACCACCTCGATGCCGATTCCATTGTCTGGTTGCGCGACTACCTCAAGGCATACAAGGGGGGACTCGTCGTCATCAGCCACGACGGCGCGCTCCTAGACGCCGTCGTCAACAGGGTGTTCCATCTCGACGCCAATCGGGCCACCCTCGACGTCTACAACGTCGGCTGGAAGCCCTATCTGCTCCAGCGTGAGACCGACGAGCGCCGCCGCCGGCGTGAGCGGCTCAACGCCGAGAAGAAGGCCTCGGCACTGATGGCCCAGGCCGACAAGATGCGGGCCAAAGCGACCAAGGCCACCGCTGCCCAGAACATGGCCCGCCGCGCCGAGCGGTTGTTGGCCGGCGTGGAGGGGGAGCGGGCCCATGACCGGGTGGCCAAGCTGCGTTTCCCCGATCCCGCTCCGTGTGGGAAGACCCCCCTGATGGCCTCGGGTCTGTCGCGCTCCTACGGCTCGTTGGAGATCTTCACCGATGTCGACCTGGCCATCGACCGCGGCTCGCGGGTCGTTGTGCTTGGCCTCAACGGTGCCGGAAAGACGACCTTGCTGCGCATCCTCGCCGGGGTCGACGCGCCGGACACCGGGCAGGTCGAGCCGGGTCACGGGCTGAAACTCGGCTATTACGCCCAGGAGCACGAAAACCTCGACGTCGAGCGCACCGTGTTGGCCAATATGAAGTCGGCGGCACCCGACCTCGGCGAGACCGAGGTGCGCAAGACCCTGGGGTCCTTCCTCTTCACCGGCGACGACGTGGACAAGCCGGCCGGGGTGCTGTCCGGCGGGGAGAAGACCCGGTTGTCGTTGGCCATGCTCGTGGTCTCGGCGGCCAATGTGCTGCTGCTGGACGAGCCGACCAACAACCTCGACCCGGCGTCCCGGGCGGAGATCCTCGGCGCCTTGCGCACCTATCGGGGTGCGGTCGTGCTCGTCACCCACGACGAGGGGGCGGTTGAGGCGCTCGAGCCCGAGCGAATCCTGCTCCTGCCCGATGGCGTCGAAGACCTGTGGGGCCCGGATTACCAGGACCTCGTCGCCCTGGCGTGAGAGGCTGAAGCTTCGGGAGGTGCCACGTGAAGCGTGGGTATGCCGAATACGAACCACTGTCCCACCGACAGCGCGCGCGAGGGTGGGTCGGCCGGCTAGGTCGGGGGCCGTTCCGGACTGCGCAACTCAACATCGCGGGATGGAGCGCGCTGCTGGCGGTCTGCCTGGCGGCAGGGCTGCTGACCCGGTATGCCGCGCAGCGGCTTTCCGGGATGGGCTGGCTGCCGTGGTGCGCCGCGGCGCTGCCGCTGATCGGGGTCCTCGTGGTGGACCGACGGCGTGCGAAACGGGTGCAGCTCAAGCACATCGACGTGCGCCTGGCCCGGCCCGAGGATCTCCCGGCCCTGCCGGGCATCGAGACGTCCGGTGACATCGCCTTCCGGGCGGCAGGGATGGACCTGGTCGCCGATGCCGAACCAGCCGATCCGACGGCATACCAGCCGGCCTGGCGGGCCGGACGGCTGTGGGTGGCGTGCGACCGCACCGGTCGGCCGATCGGCTTCGTGCGCGTCGAGATCGTCGACGACTTGCCGCACGTCGAGCAGGTGAGTGTGCTGCCCAGCCACGCCGGACGGCATACCGGGGCGTGGCTGCTGGCGGTTGCCGCCGACTGGGCGCGCGATGTCGGCTATCCGCGGATGACCTTGCGGACCTTCTCCGAGGTGCCCTGGAACGGCCCGTACTACCAGCGGCTGGGCTGGCGGGTGTTGCCCGATGACGCGGGCGGGCCGCAGCTGCAGGCCCTGGCCCAGCGCGAACATGCGCTGGGGCTGACCCGCTGGCCCCGCCAGGCCATGGTGCTCGATCTGACGGGGCCGGGCGCGACGCCGGCTACTGACCGGGGATCGCCGGCAGCCGGGTGAGCGCCTCGGCAACCGCCTCGCGGATCTCGGACTCCTCGTAGGAGTGGTCGGTCATCGACCCGTCGAGGTAGGCGCCGTAGGCCGGCAGGTCGAGGTGGCCGTGGCCGGAGAGCACCATGACGATGACCTTTTCCTGACCCGACTCGATGCATCCGCGCGCCTCGGCGACGACCTCGGCGATCGCGTGCGTCGCCTCGGGCGCGGGGATGATGCCTTCGGATCGGGCGAAAAGCACACCCGCGTCGAAACACTCCTTCTGCTTGCGGGCGACTGCCTCCATGAGCCCCGACTCATAGATGTGCGAGATCAGCGGGCTCATCCCGTGGTAGCGCAGGCCACCAGCATGGATCGGGTCGGGGATGAAGTCGTGCCCGAGGGTGTGCATCTTCATCAGCGGGGTCATGCCGGCGGTGTCACCGAAGTCGTAGGCGTAGGTGCCCTGAGTGAGCGACGGGCAGGACGCGGGCTCGACGCCACGCAGGACCGGCGACATTCGTCCGGCGAGCTTCTCGCGCAGGAAGGGGAAGGCCAATCCGGCGAAGTTCGAGCCACCACCGGTGCAGCCGATGACCAGGTCGGGGGTGACCTCGATCTTGGCGAACTGCTTGAGGGCCTCCTCGCCGATGATCGTCTGGTGCATGAGCACGTGGTTGAGCACCGAGCCGAGGGCGTAGTTGATCGTCGGGTCCTGGGCGGCGACCTCGACGGCTTCGCTGATTGCGATGCCCAGCGAGCCGGGGGAGTCGGGGTGCTCGGCGAGGATCGCCCGCCCGGCTGCGGTCAACTCGGACGGTGACGGGTGGACGGTGCCGCCGAGGGTCTCGATCATGAGCCGGCGGTAGGGCTTGCCGTCATAGGAGGCCTTGACCTGCCACACCTCGCACTCCAGCCCGAACTGCGCGCATGCAAAGGCCAATGAGGTGCCCCACTGACCTGCGCCGGTCTCGGTCGTGAGTTTCTTGATGCCGGCCTTCGCATTGTAAAAGGCCTGCGGCACAGAGGTATTGGGCTTGTGGGATCCGGCGGGGGAGACGCCTTCGTACTTGTAGTAGATGTGCGCGGGGGTGCCGAGTGCCGCCTCGAGCCGATGGGCGCGGTAGAGCGGCGAGGGACGCCATAGCCGGTAGACGTCGAGGACCTCCGGCGGGATGTCGACGTATTGCTCGGTCGCCATCTCCTGGGCGATGAGGTCCATCGGGAAGAGGGCCGACAGGTCATCCGGCCCGACCGGTTGACCGGTGCCCGGATGCAGATAGGGCGGGGGCGGCGTGGGCAGGTCGTGCAGGATGTTGTACCAGCGAGTCGGCATCTCGTTCTCGCTGAGATGGATCTTGTGGCGCTTGACCGTGCTCACCGCTGGCTCCTTCGTCGGGGGTGTCCGGCCCATCCTGTCGTGCCCGGGCCGGTGATCTCAATCCGGGGTCGGGCTGCAAACTGCAAGCCAGCCGGGCCGACGATGGACATACTGGCCGGATGGCAGCTGGGCAGCGATCGCGGGCAATTGTGCTGGCCCTCGTCGGCATGCTGTGCGCAGCTGCTCTCGCGGGGTGCGCGGCATCCGGCGATGGAATTGCCCCTACCCGGTCGACCACGCCGACCTGGCACCGGGTCGACCTGCCGGACGGTGAAGCACCGGTGACCCTCACGGCATACCCGGGTGGGGTGCTTGTCGGCACCCAGAACCGGGCCAACGCAGCGCCGGGCCTGCTCCGGCTCGCCCCGCCCGGCACGAGCGTCACCCGAGTGTCGGTCCGGCCAGCGTCCCCGTATGCCGCCCAGGGCACCTGGCTGTCGATCGCCGCCGAAGACGACGGCCGGCTGGTGGCTGTCGCCGGGGCTCGCGGCGGCGCACACTCGAATGTCCGCTGGTCGGTGTGGCGCGGGGACGTCGCGGCCGGGCTCGCCGAGCAGGAGCAGCCCTTCTCGACCTTCGGCGGGTGGGGAGCCGGAGAGCAACTCGGCGTGCTCACGCCCGACACCGGTCCATTGCTCCTCGGGAGCTGGGAGAGTCGAGGCGCCGGTCTGGATGCCGACATCTGGCTGCCCGAGGGCCCGAGATGGATCCGGCAGGACCCGACCGGCAGCGCGCTGGCCAGCACCACCACGGAGCTGGTCGGCCCTCGCTCAGGCGCAGCGTCGGGTGCGACCGCCGTGGTGGTCGGTTCGCTCGTCACCCTCACCGACGGCGTCCGGCAGCAACCCGCCCTGTGGCAGTCCACGAGCGGAAACACCGGCTGGAGCCGGCGCACGCTCCCGACGACCGGGCGGACCGGGGAGGCGGTCGCGGTGGGCTGCCATGAGAGTTCGCCAGGGTGCCTCGTCGTCGGTGTTGTCGACGGTCGGCTCGCCGCGTGGGCGGTGGCCGGAGGCTCGGCACCGGCCGAGCAGCACGGCATACCGGTCGTGGACGTGTCCGACCGGGCGCCGCTTCCTGCGCCGATGTGGCGAGGCGGCACGTGGACGGTCCTCGCGCCGAGCGGGTCTGCGACCCATCTGCTGCGCCTGACCAGCGGCTCCTGGGAGCAGCGCGCGGGACCGCCCGGAGTGGTGACCGCGGCGGCGGAGAGCGCATCGGGCACGATGTATGCCGTGACCACCGACTCCACCGGCGTCGCCACCCTCTGGGCCACGGACGCTCTCCGATGAGTCCACGCCTGGCGCGAGAAAGCGCCGACCGGGTGCGTGAGGTGCTGCATTCGCGGGCCGGCGGGCCGCTGCGAGCGGCCTACACGGCAGTGACCAACACCCAGCTGGCCGCCTTCCGGTTGCGGGATACCCGCCTCGAGGAGCCGCCGGCCCCGCTGCAGCGGGCGGAGGCGGCCGGTCGGGTGACCTTCGCGGTCAAGACCTTCCAACGGCCGGACGTGGCGCGCCGCCTGGTGCGGTCGTTGCGTCCGCACTTCTCGGGACGCATCGTCATCGCCGACGACTCCAAGCAACCGATGGCCGCCGTCGACCCCCTGGTCACGGTGCTGGCCATGCCGTTCAACAGCGGCGTCAGCGTGGGCCGCAACGCGGCGCTGGACGCCGTGGAGACCGAGTTCACTTTCGTCGCCGATGACGACATCGTGTTCAGCGCCGCGCTGGGACTGACCCAGGCGATGGCCTATCTCGACGCCACCCCGGAAGCCGACATCGTGGGGATCATGCGCGTGGAGTTGCCCCGTTGGTACGCCATCGACCACGGGCCGGATGCGCTCTTCCCCGGGCGCCCACCGCTGCGCCCATGGGGTGACCTGGTCAACGGTCTACCGGTGCGGCAGATGATCGAACAGGTCTACCTGGCGCGGACCGCATCCTTGCAGCGAGTGCGCTGGGACGAGCGGCTGCGGATGGTCGATCACCGCGACTTCTTCAGCCGGGCCGCCGGGAGCCTGGTCACCGTCTGGGACAGCTCACATTGGGCGTACCACGCGCGCACCCCCTTCGACCCGGGCTACACGGCATACCGGGAGGACACCAGGCCCGACCTCGAGCTGTTGGGCCGCATCTGGTCGGTGGCCAACCCGCCGGTTGCCGACGGATAGCCTGGCCGGGTGAGCACTCAGCCCCACCCCGGCATCCGCGTCGATCACGACGGTCCGGTCACGACCGTCACGCTCTGCAACGCCGACCAGCTCAATGCCCAGACCCCGTCGCTGTGGGCGGCGCTGGCCGCCATCGCCCACGGGCTGCCCGAGTCGACCCGCGTGGTCGTGCTGCGGGCCGAGGGACGGGCCTTTTCGGCGGGGCTCAACCGGTCGTTGCTGCGCCCCGGTGGTATGCCGGGCGAGCCAGACATGATCGCGGCGGCGGCGCAGAGCCCGGCGGCCATGACCGCGCTCATCGCACCCTTCCAAGAGGGTTTCGCGGCGTGGCGTCGGATCACTCCGGTCGTCGTCGCCGCCGTCCAAGGTCACGCGATCGGGGCGGGATTCCAGCTCGCGCTGGCGGCGGACCTGCGGATCGTCGCCGACGACGTGGCCCTGTCGATGAAGGAGATCGCCCTTGGGCTCATCCCGGATCTCGGCGGCACCGCCACGCTCGTGCACACCGTCGGCTATGCCCGCGCCCTGGAGCTGTGCGCCACCGCCCGGGTGGTCGGCGCCGCCGAGGCCGTTGCCATCGGGTTGGCGACGGCCGCTGTGCCGCGTGCGGACCTCGAGGGCGCCACTGCCGATCTCGTCGCAGCGCTGCTCTCGGCGTCGCCCGCGGCGCTGCGCGCCCTCAAACCGTTGCTGCGCCAAGCCCTGACGAGCACGCCCGACGAGCAGCTGGCCCACGAGCGTGCCGCGCAGGGATTTCTCCTGCACGGGATGGCCCGGGGTGTCGGATCGCCGTCGGCCGGGTGAGAAGGGCGATCCATCGATGAGCCAGCCGGGCGGACACGGGGTCATGCGCAGCATGGTGCGCGACCAATCGGTCCTCGACGTGCGGTTGCGCGGCGACACGACCCGGCGAGTCCTCAGCTACTCCCGTCCCTACCGGATGTGGATCGCCGGCTTCCTCAGCCTCGTCGTCATCGACGCCACCGTCGTGGTGGCCGTCCCCCTGCTGCTGAAGAACATCGTCGACCAGGGCGTGCTGCTCAAGGACGGCAGCGTCGTGGTCCGCCTCTCGCTGTTGGTCGCCGTCTTGTCTGTGGCCAGCGCCGTGCTCGACATCGCGCAGCGCTGGTTCTCGGCGCGGATTGGCGAAGGCCTCATCTACGACTTGAGGACCGCGGTCTTCGCGCACGTGCTGCGCCAACCCATCGCCTTCTTCACCCGATCGCAGACCGGCTCCCTGGTGAGCCGGCTCAACTCTGACGTCATCGGGGCCCAGCAGGCCTTCACCTCGGTGCTCTCGTCGGTGGTGAGCAATTCGGTGTCGCTCGTGCTCATCATCGCCGCGATGGCGACCCTCTCCTGGCAGCTCACCCTCGGGGCGTTGTTGCTCGTGCCGTTCTTCCTCGTCCCGGCGAAATACATGGGGCGGAGGTTGTCGGCACTCATGAGCACCCAGATGACCGCCAACGCCGAGCTCGGCTCGCGGATGACCGAACGCTTCAATGTCGCCGGCGCCCTACTGGTCAAGCTGTTCGGCACGCCCACCCGGGAAGAGCGCGAGTATGCCGTCCGGGCGGCGGCCGTGCGCGACACCGGCGTGCGCATCGCGATGAACCGCACGATCTTCGTCGTCGCCTTGTCGCTGGTCGCAGCCCTGGCCACCGCGATGGTCTACGGCTTCGGTGGCCTGATGGCCGTCTCGGGTTCGCTCACCGTCGGCACGTTGCTGGCCCTGGCCGCCCTGCTGTCTCGGCTCTACGGCCCGCTCACCGCGCTATCCGGGGTGCGGGTGGACGTCATGACCGCCCTGGTGTCGTTCGAACGGGTCTTCGAGGTGCTCGACCTCAAACCGCTCGTCGCCGATGTGGCGTCACCGGTGCGGCTGCCGGCCGGACCGGTGGACGTGGAGTTCGTCGGGGTGGGGTTTTCCTACCCGTCCGCCGACGAGGTATCCCTGCGTTCCCTCGAGGCGGCAGCCACGGGTGACCGGGCGGGTGGGGGACCAGTGCTGCGGGACATCGTCTTTCGGGCCGAGCCGGGCCAGCTGGTGGCCCTGGTCGGTCCGAGCGGAGCCGGCAAGACGACCGTGACCTCGCTGGTCGCCCGGCTCTACGACCCGACAGTCGGTGCCGTGCGCATCGGCGGCGTTGACCTCCGTCAGGCCTCGCTGGAGTCGGTCCACGAGACCGTCGGCATGGTGACCCAGGAGGCTCATCTCTTCCACGACACCATTCGCGGCAACCTCGCCTACGCCAAGCCCGATGCGACGGAAGCCCAGATGCGTCAGGCCCTCGCCGCTGCGCAGGTCCTCACTCTGGTCGACGAGTTGCCTTCGGGGCTGGACACCGTGGTCGGCGACCGCGGCCATCGGCTCTCCGGCGGGGAGAAGCAGCGCTTGGCCATCGCCCGCCTGTTGCTCAAGCAGCCGCAGGTCCTCGTGCTCGACGAGGCGACCGCCCACCTGGACAGCGAGTCCGAGGTGGCGGTGCAGCGCGCTCTCGATGCAGCGCTGGAGGGTCGCACCGCCTTTGTCATTGCCCACCGACTGTCGACGGTGCGTGGCGCCGACCTGATCCTCGTCGTCGACGACGGGCGCATCGTGGAGCGCGGACGGCATACCGAGCTGCTCGAGCGCGGCGGACTGTATGCCGACCTCTATCGCACGCAGTACTTCGACGAACCCGCTCCGGCCTGATCGGTCAGCCGTCCTCTTCGTCCCAGATCCGCACCTTCTTGGGCTTGGGGGGCGCCGAGGCCCGCCGTTCGGCTGCCCCGGGCCTGGAGCGGTAGAGGAAGACGACGAAAGCGATCCCCAGTCCGGCCGTGAGCCACCACTGCAGGGCGTAGGCGAAATGCGGCCCGCGGTCGACCGAGGGTGGCTCCAGCGGGGTGGGGCGTTGCGGGGTCACGCCCGATGCGGTGCGTTCGGTGTCCAGGACGAGGTAGGCCTGATAGAGCGTGCCGCCGGTCTGAGCCTGCGCCTGCGCCAGATTGATCGACGCCAATTGCCCGGCGGGAAGGTTCTGCCCGCGGTCGTCCTCGCTCGGTTTGAGCCACCCGGTGAGGGTGACTTCTTCGGCCGGGGCGGCGGGGAAGGGCGGCAACTCGCCCGCCGTCTCGCCCATCCGCACCCAGCCCCGGTCGACGAGCAGGGTCGCGTCACCAACCCGCAGCGGGACCAGGACCTCCAGCCCGAGGGTGCTGGCCAGCGAGCGGGTGCGCACGACCAGGGTCCGGTCCACGGCATACCGGCCGGTGACTGTGACCTTCGTCCAGATCTGGTCCTCGGCGAGCGTGGCGGCGGGGGAGGGCAGCACCTGCGCGAGGGAGACTGCGGCTCGCGCGTAGTTGGTTTCCACGGCGTTGGCGCGGGCGTCCTTGGCCTCGTAGCGCGACAACTGCCACATCCCCAGGGCGTAGCAGGCCATGCCGAAGACGATGGCAAATGCGATGGCGCCCAGGATGCGCTTGGTGAAGATCTCCCTGAACACCGACTCACCGTACCCGGGTTAAGGTGGCGCGCATGACCCGGCTCCCCGACCCGAGGCTGCGTCCTCCGGACGGAGGCACCCTCATCGACACCTACGGCAGGCTGGCCCGCGATCTGCGGGTGTCGGTCACCGACCGCTGCAGCTTCCGCTGCACCTACTGCATGCCGGCCGACGGGCTGCCGTGGCTGCCCTCCGCCGAGCTGCTCAGCGACGAGGAACTCGTGCGCGTCGTGCGGGTCTTCGTCGGCCTCGGGGTCACCCAGGTGCGGCTCACCGGCGGCGAGCCGCTGTTGCGGCCCAGCATCGTCGACCTGGTCCAGGCTCTCGCAGAGATCACCCCGCGGCCGACGCTGGCGATGACGACCAATGGGGCCGTGTTGGACCGCCTGGCCGCACCTCTGGCCGCTGCGGGCCTCGACCGGGTCAACGTCTCGCTCGACACGGTCGACCCAGAGCAGTTCCTCGCCCTCACCCGCCGCGACCGGCTCGACGACGTCGTCGCGGGGCTGGCAGCGGCAGCCGCAGCCGGACTTCAGCCGGTCAAGGTCAACGCTGTGGCGATGCGTGGGGTGAACGACCAGGCGGTGTGCGAGCTGTTGGCCTGGTGCCTCGAGCGGGGTTACGAGCTGCGTTTCATCGAGCAGATGCCGCTGGACGCCCAGCACGGATGGGACCGCTCGGTCATGGTGACCGCTGCCGAGATCCTCGAGCGGCTGGCCGAGCGCTTCACTCTCACCCCGTTGCCGGGGTCGGCTCGCGGCAGTGCCCCAGCCCAGCGCTATCTCGTCAACGGAGGGCCCACGACGGTCGGCATCATTGCCAGCGTGTCCGCCCCGTTCTGCGGCGACTGTGACCGCACCCGTCTCACCGCTGACGGTCAAGTGCGCAATTGCCTGTTCTCGCAGCGCGAGACCGACCTGCGGGAACCTCTGCGCTGCGGGGCGACGGACGCCGAGCTCGCCGACCTCATCCGCGAAGAGATGTGGCGCAAGGCCCACGGGCACGGCATCGGCCGCCCGGGGTTTCACCAGCCGGATCGGCCGATGTCGGCGATCGGCGGCTGATCGAGCCACGGGCAGCACGTCCCGTCGCTCGCGCGTCGGCGTCGAGAGAGTGTCGCGAGCGTCAGTGACGGGATCGGCAGTGACGAGATCGTCAGTGCTGGGCGCGGCTGCTCGGACCGACGGCCGCCGACTGAGAAGCGGCCGACAGCCCAGGTCCGGCTTCGGTGAACCGGTCGGCCCCGCTGATCTGCGCGCCCCATCGCGGGCCGACGGCGTTGGCCAGCACGACGGCGATGTAGGGCAAGATCGCGGCTCCCGCGACGAAGGTCCAGCGCAGCCAGCCCTCGGTGACGACGGCGAGGAGGAAACATGCCGTGCGCACCGCCATGGTCAACAGGTAGCGACGCATCCGCATGTCGCTGTCTTCGGCGAGCGACATCGGCGCGGTGGTCACGGTGTGCACCACCGGCTCGGGTCCCTTCCGCCGCAGCCTCACCTTTCCCACACTACGCGCGTATGCCGTGCGCCGTTACGTCCTACGCGCGGGTAACCCGTAGCGTCGGTCGGACATCGCCCCGCTCGACCGTGCGGCGGCACCCACACGGGACACAGCGCGAGCGGAAGGACGACCGGCCCATGACCCAGACACCGGCCCCAGCTGGACGAGCGGTGCTCGTCACCGGCGGCAACCGCGGGATCGGCCTGGCCATCGCGAGGTCATTGGCCGCGGCGGGAGACCGGGTCGTGGTCACTACTCGCTCCGGTGAGGCGCCCGAGGGGCTGCAGGCGGTGCCGTGCGAAGTCACCGACACGGCCTCGGTCGACGCCGCCTTCGCTGCCGCTGAACACCTCCTGGGCGGCCCGGTCGAGATCCTCGTGGCCAACGCGGGGATCACCAAGGACCAACTGCTCATGCGGATGAGCGACGCCGAGTTCGAGGACGTCGTCGACACCAACCTTGCGGGCGCCTTTCGCTGTGCCCGGCGAGCCAGCAAGGGGATGATCCGGCTGCGCCGCGGCCGGATGATCTTCGTCTCCAGTGTGGTGGGTCTGTACGGCTCCCCGGGCCAGGCCAACTACGCCGCGAGCAAGGCGGCGTTGGTGGGTCTGGCCCGCTCGATCAGCCGCGAACTCGGCGGGCGGGGGATCACGGCCAACGTCGTGGCTCCGGGCTTCATCGACACCGACATGACTGCAGCGCTGCCAGAGGAGCGGCGCACGGCATACCTCTCGGCCATCCCGGCGGGGCGCTTCGCGGCGCCCGAGGAGGTCGCCGCAGCGGTGCGCTTCCTCGCCTCCGCGGAGGCCGCCTATGTCACCGGTGCCGTGCTGCCCGTCGACGGCGGCCTCGGCATGGGCCACTGACCGACTGACTGACCGACCGACCGACACCGACGAAAGCGAGCCGGCCATGGGCATGTTCGACGGCAAGACCCTCCTCGTGACGGGCGTCCTGATGGACTCCTCGATCGCCTTCCACGTCGCCAAGATCGCGCAGGAAGAGGGCGCGACGGTCATCCTCACGTCGTTCGGACGCACCATGAAGATCACCCAGACGATCGCGCGGCGACTGCCGGTGACCCCCGTCGTCGTGGAACTCGACGTGAGCGACCAAGAGCACCTCGACACCCTTGCCGATCGGTTGCGCGAGCACACCGACCGCCTCGACGGGGTGCTGCACTCGATCGGCTTCGCGCCCCAGGGTGCGTTTACCTTCCTCGACGCGACCTGGGAGGACGTCAGCACCGCTATCCATGTCAGCGCGTACAGCCTCAAGGCCCTTGCCGTGGCCGCCCTGCCGCTGATGAGCACCGGAGGGTCGATCGTCGGGTTGACTTTTGATGCGAGCTTCGCCTGGCCGGTCTATGACTGGATGGGCGTGGCCAAGGCGGCCTTCGAGTCGACCAACCGCTACTGCGCCCGCGACCTTGGGCCCAAGGGGATCCGCTGCAATCTCGTGGCAGCCGGACCGATCCGCACGACGGCCGCCAAGTCCATCCCCGGCTTCGAGGTCTTCGAAGCGCAATGGGACACTCGCGCGCCGCTGGGGTGGAACGTCTCGGACCCGGTCCCGACCGCCAAGGCGTGCGCGGCGTTGCTCTCGGATTGGTTCCCGGCCACCACCGGAGAAATCGTCCACGTCGACGGCGGCGTGCACGCGATGGGCTGCTGACCCGATCGAGCGCAGCGCGCCAAGGTTGGCGTGGTTCAGGACAGGTGCGGGGCAGGAGTCGGTATGCCGTCGAGCGCGTCGGCTTCCTCGACATCTTCTCGAGTGATCCCCAGCAGGAAGAGCACCGTGTCAAGGTAGGGGACGTTGACGGCAGTGTCGGCCTGAGCTCGCACGAGGGGCTTGGCGTTGAAGGCCACCCCGAGACCAGCCGCCTCGAGCATGTCGAGGTCGTTGGCGCCGTCACCGATAGCTACTGTGCGAGACAGCGGCAGGCCCGCCTCGGCAGCGAAGCGACGCAGCGCCCTCGCTTTGCCCGCCCGATCGACGATTTCGCCCTCGACCCGACCGGTGAGCCTGCCGTCGCGCACCTCGAGGCGGTTGGCCAAGGCGTGGTCGATGCCGAGGTCAGCGGCGATAGGGCCGACGATCTCGATGAAGCCGCCGGAAACCAGCGCGATGGTGTCGCCAAGCCGCTTAAGTGTGCGCACCAGAGTGCGGGCCCCCGGGGTGAGGATGATCTGCGCACGCACGGCATCCAGAACGCTCGCGTCGAGCCCGGCCAACACGGCCACCCGCTCACGCAGCGAGGCGGCGAAGTCGAGCTCGCCCCGCATCGCCCGCTCGGTTACGGCGGCGACTTCTGCCTCGCGGCCGCACTTGGCAGCGAGCAGTTCGATGACCTCCTGCTGGATGAACGTCGAGTCGACATCCATGACGACTAGCCGGGCGCCCAACCGGGCCAGCCCGGCCGGCGCGACGGCGACATCGACGCGCTCGGCCGCTGCGACCGCGGCCAACTCCACTCGCAGCGCAGGAACGTCAGCCCCGGACACGTCAAACTCCAGCGTTGTCACGGGGTAGTGGGAGAGTCGTCGGATCCGGTCGATATTGGCCCCATGGGCGGCGATTCGGGCGGTGACGGCACCCAAGGAACCGGCCCCCAGCGGCCGGCCGAGGACCACGACATGCGCCCGGCCGGCCGGTCGCTCGTGGCTGTCCCCGACGCCCTCGCGGACCTTGGCGCGCATCCCGAGGCGATCGGCAACTACCTGCACCGCCCCGCGTAGTTCCCGCGCTGTGCCGGCAGTGGCGGAATCAGCCGAGGCGGCGGCGGAGTCGGCCTCGCCCGCCGTGCGCAACAGCAAGGTGAGCGTGAGGTGGTCGCGGACGACGATCTGTTCGAGATCGAGCACATCGGCACCGAGGGGCGCGACGGCCTGTAGCAAGGCGCTGGTGACTCCGGGACGGTCGTCGCCGGTGAGGGTGATGCGCAGCGTCTCGGGTCCGTCGGTCACCCCGCCAGAGTAGAACCACCGAGCCGACATCCGGACCACCCCCTGCTGCATGGCACGCTCGCGGGAACGCGTCCGGGGAGCAGGGCCCACCCACGCGTGCAACCCACGGGCCGGGGGCATCTCTTGCACAACCCCTTCGACGGAGACCGGGTTCGGCAGGCGTCGGCCAACCTGACGCGTGTGGCTGCTTCGCGCCGAACCAAGCAGCACAACGCGTCAGTTCGGCTCATCGGCGGGCTTATCACACCCGGCCGGCGTTGACCCCATCCCGCCAGGCCAGCACCTCGCGCACCGGCCCGAAGTCGTACGGCGGCGTGGTGAGGCTGAGCGTGAACAGTCGGGTCCCGACCTCGAAGAGCGCCTGGGCCTGTCCGGCGAAATCGAGGTCAGATCGCTCCGGCAGTCGGGCCGGGGTATAGGCGACCCCCGCCGAACGCTCGATCGTGAGCGGGTCACGGCCGATCTGGGCACACCATTGGTCGAGGACGCGGTGCTTGTGCGCGATGGTTGCCGGGTCGCCGAAACCGTGCCAGATGTCCGCGTGTTCGGCGGCGATCCGAAGCGTCTTGCGCTCCCCACCGCCGCCGACGAGAATCGGCAGCCCTCCGGCGGGCCTGGGCACCAGAGCATCCCAGCGCGCCCGAATGCGCGGCAGATCGGCCGCCAGTGCGTCCAATCGGCTTCCAGCCGTGCCGAATTCGATCTCGTATGCCGTGAAGTCGCGCTCGAACCAGCCGGCGCCGATGCCGAAGATCACCCGTCCAGCGCTGATGTGGTCAACGGTGCGGGCGATATCGGCGTGCAGGTCGGGGTTGCGGAAGGCCGTGCAGGCCACCAGCGGGCCGAGCTGCACGCGCTCGGTGGCCTCGGCCCAGCCGGCGAGCAGGCTCCAGCACTCGAAGTGTGATCCGTCGGGGTCGCCCGACAGGGGGAAGAAGTGGTCCCACGTGAGGACGACGTCGACGCCGAGACCTTCGAGCGCCACGACCGTGTCGCGGAGCACGGCATACGGAGCATGTTGCGGAGCGACCTGCACGGCGACCCGCGCCGGACGGGGGTCGCCGCTACTGGCCGGGAGGGCAGGTATGCCGTCAGCGAGGATCACAGGGGGACGTGCTGGCCCTTGCCGATGACCGTCACACCGTTCTCGGTGACGTGGAAGCCACGGGCCCGGTCGTGCTCGTGGTCGACCCCGATCCGCGCGTATTCGGGGATGAACACGCCCTTGTCGATGATGGCGCGTCGGATGACGGCATACCGGGAGACTTCGACGGAGTCCAGGAGCACCGAGTCGGCGATCGTCGCATAACTATGGACCTTGACCCGGGGCGAGAGCACCGAGTGGTTGACCTGAGCTCCCGAGATGACCACGCCGGGGGAGACGGCCGAGGACAGCGCCTCACCGACCCGGTCGTGTGACCCGTGGACGAACTTGGCCGGGGGATAGGCCGGTGCGTTCGTGTAGATCATCCAGTCGTAGTTGTAGAGGTTGAAGACCGGGTGGACCGAGATGAGGTCCATGTGTGCGTCGTAGTAGGAGTCCAGCGTCCCGACATCGCGCCAGTAGCCGCGATCGCGTTCGGTCGCGCCAGGCACGTCGTTGTCCTTGAAGTCGTAGACGTAGGCGTCGCCGGCCGCGACGAAGCGCGGCACGATGTCCCCGCCCATGTCGTGCTTGCTGCCGTCGGTGTCGTGGTCCTCGGTCACCGCGTTGACCAGGGCGTCGGTCGTGAACACGTAGTTGCCCATCGAGGCGAGCACCTCGTGTGGGCTGTCCGGCAGCCCCTTGGGGTCGGCAGGCTTCTCGCGGAAGGCGCCGATCTTCATCGGGTCGCTCTCGTCGACCTCGATGACGCCGAACTGGTCGGCCAGGTGGATTGGCTGCCGGATCGCCGCCACCGTGAGCCCCGCACCGGTCTCGATGTGCTGGGCGACCATCTGGGAGAAGTCCATCCGGTAGACGTGGTCGGCCCCGACGACGACGACGATCTCGGGACGCTCGTCATCGATGAGGTTGAGCGATTGGAAGATCGCGTCGGCGCTGCCCAGATACCAGTTCTTGTCGACGCGCTGTTGGGCCGGGACGGGAGCGACATAGTTGCCGAGCATCGTCGACATCCGCCACGTCTTCGTCACGTGCTTGTCAAGGCTGTGCGACTTGTACTGGGTGAGCACGACGACCTTGAGGTAGCCGGAGTTGACGACGTTGGAGAGCGCGAAATCGACGAGCCGATAGATCCCGCCGAAGGGCACCGCGGGTTTGGCGCGGTCGCGGGTGAGGGGCATCAGACGCTTGCCCTCTCCGCCGGCCAGGACGATGGCGAGGACCTTGGGATTCGTTCTGCGACGGGCCATGTCACCCACCCTAGAACCTTTGACCGGTGCGTCGTCGGGGACCTTCGGACTAGTCTCACATTGTGCGCATCGACATCATCAGCAAGGAGTATCCGCCGGCCGTCTACGGGGGAGCGGGGGTGCATGTCGCCGAGCTCGTGAGGGCATTGCGTGATCGAGGCGATGTCGACGTCCAGGTGCGGTGTTTCGGTGCCGATCGGAACGAAGTGGGCACGACGGCATACCCGGATCTGCCGCAACTGGCCGGTGCGAACGCCGCCCTGCAGACGCTCGGGGTCGATGTCCAGATCGCCCAGGACTGCCAGGGTGCCGACATCGTGCACTCACACACGTGGTACGCCAACCTGGGCGGTCACCTCGGTGGACTGCTTGCCGGGGCACCCCACATCGTCACGGCTCACAGCCTCGAGCCGATGCGGCCCTGGAAGGCCGAGCAGCTCGGCGGCGGCTACCGCGTGTCGTCCTTCGCCGAGCGCGCCGCATATGAGGGTGCCGCGGCTGTCATCGCCGTGAGTGCGGGCATGCGGCAGGACATCCTGCGGTCCTACCCCTCGCTGGACCCGGCCAAGGTCGCGGTCGTTCACAACGGCATCGATTCGCACCTGTGGCAACCGATCAGCGACCCGGACATCTGCCGCAAGCACGGTATGGACCCCGATCGCCCGGCCGTCATCTTCGTCGGGCGAATCACCCGCCAGAAGGGTCTGCCCTACCTCATGCGCGCAGCAGCGTTGCTGCCCAAGGAGATCCAAGTCGTCCTCTGTGCCGGAGCGCCTGACACCCCCGAGATCCAGGCCGAGGTCGAAGGCTTGTTGGCGCAGCTGCGCACCACCCGTGAGGGTGTGGTGTGGATCCCGCAGATGTTGCCGCGCAACGAAGTTGTCGCGCTGCTCACCGCCTCGACGGTGTTTGCCTGCCCCTCGGTCTACGAGCCCCTCGGCATCGTCAATCTCGAAGCGATGGCCTGCGAACTCCCAGTCGTCGCCACGGCCACCGGCGGCATCCCGGAAGTGGTCGTGCCCGGCGAGACCGGCTGGTTGGTGCCCATCGACCAGGTCCAGGACGGCACGGGCACCCCGGTCGACCCGGACCGGTTCGTCCACGACCTCGCCGACGCGCTGACCGACGCGGTCCGCGACCGCTCCCGGGCGCGCGAGATGGGGCTGGCCGGTCGTCGGCGCGCCGTGGAGCAGTTCTCCTGGGCGAGCATCGGTGACAAGACCATGGAGGTCTACCGCTCGGTGCTGGGCTGAACCCTGGCCCTAGCTCCGCTGGGCGGGACGTCAGCGACGCCGGTCGCCGGGAATCCAGCCGGCAAGGGCCATCCCTGCGACGGCAGTCGCACCCTCGAGCGTCTCGTCGGCCGTCGTCGCCAAACCGCGCAGCACCGTCTCCCGGCGCATTGAGGTCTGCAGGTCCAATGCGGGACCACCGGCTTCCAGGGTGAGTCCGGCATGGGCGGCTTCGCTCACCAGGGCACTGCGCGCCATCAGTTCCAGGGCTCGGGCGGGTATGCCGGCCGGCAGCCGTCCCAGCCGGGCGAACCGGCCCGCGGACAGCACCTCCGAGGCACTCCACGGGGTGCCACCGGCCGCTTCCAGATCGTCGGCCGCTTCGCGGATTGCCGTGGCGAACCGCTGCGACAGCTCGCGCAGGTCGGTCGCCTCCAGCCGGTGGCGCGCTACCGGCATACCGGGGTATGCCGTCCACCTCACCAACACTCCGCGGTCACCGACCGGGCCGTACTCATTGAGGCTCGGGACCGCGATCGAGCCGGTGGTGACGGCCAGGACCGCCTCGGACGCCTCGGTAGCGGCCACCAGGCCGGTGCCTGCGCCCGCGGAGATCCACCCGGGACGACCTGGCCGAGGCAGGACGGCCACCGCAAGAGTCTCGCCCGCATCGCGCCACTCGGTGACCCACTCGCGCTCGCCGGCGACGTCCGTGCTGCCGGCGTGCGCGCGGTTGAACCAATCCTCGTAGTTCACCTCGCCCTGCAGCAGTGCCGTGGTCCACAGTGCGGCGCGCACGCTGAGAGGCAGTGACGGCATACCGGAACTGTACGGGGGGCGCGGCGGCGGGCCGTCGCCCGAGGAGTTGGCTGCTGAACTAGGGTTGTGAGGCATGAGTGATGTCCTTGCCTTCCAGGGCGTCAGCGTCGTGCGCGGCAAGACCCGGCTGCTCGACGACATCTCGTGGGAGGTCGAGGAAGGCGAACGCTGGGTCATCCTCGGGCCCAACGGCGCGGGTAAGACGACCCTGCTGCAGCTGGCGGCCGCACGCATGCATCCCACGAGCGGCACCGTGCGCATTCTCGGCGACCAGCTCGGCACCGTCGATGTCTTCGAGGTGCGACCGCGGGTGGGCTTGGCCAGCGCGGCCATGGCCGAACGCATTCCCGATAGCGAGATCGTCGGCAACGTCGTCGTCACCGCCGCCTACGGCATCGTCGGCCGCTGGAACGAGCACTACGACACGCAGGACTACGTGCGGGCCATGGAGTTGCTGCTCGCCTTGGGGGCCGAACATCTGGCCGATCGCCGCTACGGCACCCTGTCCGAGGGGGAGCGGAAGCGGGTTCAGATCGCGCGTGCGTTGATGACCGACCCCGAGCTCATGCTGCTCGACGAGCCGGCCGCGGGCCTGGACCTCGGTGGTCGGGAGGACCTCGTGGCTCGGCTGGGCAGGCTGGCCAGTGACATTCGGGCCCCGGCCCTGGTGCTCGTCACGCATCACGTCGAGGAGATCCCGCAAGGTTTCACCGATGCCCTGCTGCTGCGCGAGGGCAGGGTCGTCGCTGCCGGACCACTGGAGATCACCCTCACGGCGGAGAATCTCTCGGCGACCTTCGACCTGCCCCTGGCCATCGAGCGGCATGGGCATCGCTGGACGGCCCGGCTGGCCGATCTCGACGGAACCTCGACGGTCAGCGATACGTCGTAGCCTGTAAGGGCCGGTGCCCCACCGGGTGCCGGTCCGCGTTGATGAGAGGACACCGGTGGTCGACGTGGAGAACTACGCCTGGCTGATCTGGATCGTCGTGGCCCTTGGCCTCGGTGCCCTCGAGATCGCCACGGTCGACTTCACCTTCCTCATGCTCGCGGGGGGTGCTCTCGGCGGGTCTGCGGCAGCGGCGGTCGGAGCACCATTCCCCGTGCAGGCGATCGTTGCGGCGGCCACGGCGATGGTCCTGCTCGGTGTGGTTCGCCCGGCAGTCCACCGTCGATTCCGCACCCACCGCCCGCCGACCTCGATCGGAGTCGGCGGCTATCGCGGCAGGTCAGCGATCGTGCTCGAGACCGTCACTGCCACCGGTGGATCGGTGCGGATCGGCGGTGAGACCTGGTCGGCCCGCTCCGACAACCATGACGTGCTAGCCCCCGGTGAGCACGCCACGGTCGTGGAAATCGACGGGGCGACCGCGGTGGTCGAGCGCGCGGAGGCGCCCCACGACACCAATCGCTGAGCACCTGGTCCACAGCCCATGATCCACAGCACGTGACCCACAGCACAGCACGCCGCCGTGCGGCACCCGCCGCAGGCTAGACGTCCACGCAGTCCCCACGGTTCGGAGGTTCCCGTGTCCGGCAGCATCGTCACTCTTGTCGTCGTCCTCGCGCTGCTCTTGTTCGTCGCCAGCGTCATCCTGCGCACGATCAAGATCGTCCCTCAGCAGACCGCCGTCATCATCGAGCGGCTCGGTTCCTACTCGCGCACCCTCGACGACGGCATGCACATCCTTGTGCCCTTCATCGACAAGCCCCGCGCGACCATCGACCTGCGCGAGCAGGTGGTGACCTTCCCGCCGCAGCCGGTGATCACCTCCGACAACCTCGTCGTCTCCATCGACACCGTCATCTACTACACGGTGACTGACGCCAAGTCGGCGGTCTACGAGATCGCCAACTTCATCCAAGGGATCGAGCAGCTCACGGTGACGACGCTGCGTAACGTCATCGGCTCGCTCGACCTCGAGGAGACGCTCACCTCCCGGGACCAGATCAACGGTCAGCTGCGTGGTGTGCTCGACCAGGAGACCGGCCGGTGGGGCATCCGGGTCAATCGGGTCGAACTCAAGGCCATCGACCCGCCGCACTCCGTGCAGGACTCCATGGAGAAGCAGATGCGCGCCGAGCGGGACAAGCGGGCGGCGATCCTCACCGCCGAGGGCACCAAACAGTCGGCGATCCTCACCGCCCAAGGCGAGAAGGAGGCGCAGATCCTGCGGGCCGAGGGTTCGGCGCAGGCCCGGGTGCTCGAGGCCCGCGGGCAGGCTCAAGCCATCGAGGAAGTCTTCGACGCGATCCACAAGGGGCAGCCCACCCAGGATCTGTTGGCCTACCAGTACCTCCAGGTGCTGCCGCAGTTGGCGCGCGGCGACGCCAACAAGATGTGGATCATCCCGTCCGAGCTCACCGACGCACTGCGGGGGGTGTCCTCGGCCCTCGGTGGCACCCCCGCCCCCAGTGCCGGTGGCAGCACTCCCGTCGTTCCGGCGGCTCGCTCCGGTCTCCATCCGACCATCGAACGGGTCCAGACGACGGTCCCGGCCGCGGCTGCCGAGATCCCCGCGGACGGGGCCGCGCCGACGGCGTGAGGTGAGGTGCACGGCATACCGGCACTGCCTGGTATGCCGTGCGGCCAGGCGACCCCTAACCCTCCGTCGGTAGGGTGGCCGGGTGTCTGCCCTGGAAGCGTGTTGGGTCCTGCTCGCCGGAGTCGGTGCGGGGACGATCAACTCCATCGTCGGGTCAGGCACTCTCATCACATTTCCCACCTTGCTGTTGCTCGGCTACCCGCCCCTGACCGCGAACGTGAGCAACAACATCGGGCTGGTGGCCGGCGGAGCGAGCGCCAGCTGGGGATATCGGCGCGAGCTGGCTGGGCAACGAGCGCTGTTGACCCGACTGCTGCCGATGTCGATCGCGGGATCGATGCTCGGGGCGGCACTGCTGTTGGTGCTGCCCGCTGCGGCGTTCCGGGCTGTGGTGCCCGTCCTCATCGTCATCGCGCTGGTGTTGGTCATCCTCGGTCCGCGGAACCAGCGGGTGGCCCGTGCGCGCCAGGCCCAGCCGGACAGCCAAGCGGCCGTCCCGCGGGATCGCCTGGCCGGCCCGCCTGACTCTGCCACTTCCGGATGGCTGCCCGCGGGCGCTGTGCTCGCGGGCGCCTACGGGGGCTATTTCGGCGCTGCCCAAGGCGTCTTGCTCATGGGGATCTTCAGCGCCCTGTCGCGGGAGCCACTGCAACGGCTCAACGGGCTGAAGAACGTGTTGGTCACCTGCGTCAATCTGGTGGCGGCAGGTGCCTTCCTGATCTTCGCCCGCGAGCATGTCGACTGGGTCGTCGTCGCCCTTATCGCGGTCGGGTCGTTGCTCGGTGGCCTGCTCGGCGCACACCTCGGTCGACGACTTCCGGCGCCAGTCCTGCGGGCGGTCATCGTCGTCGTCGGGGTCGTGGCCATCGTCAAAATGGTGTGGTTCCCGTGACGCCTCCATCCGGCCACCTCTTGCCGGCGGGTGTCACCTGGATCGACTCCACCGATGACCCGCGGCTGTCCGATTACGTCGGACTGACCGACGTGGCGCTGCGCCGCCGGTCAGAACCCGAACGGGGTCTCTACATGGCCGAGTCGGAGAAGGTCATTCGGCGCGCCCTTGCCGCCGGTCATCGACCCCGGTCCTTCCTCATGGGGGAGCGCTGGCTCACCGATCTTGCCGATGTCGTCGCGACGGCGACCGGGGACGGCATACCGGTGTTTGTGGGGGAGGCGGAGGTCCTCGAGCGACTCACGGGGTTCCATCTGCACCGCGGCGCCCTGGCTGCCATGCAACGCCCGTCGCTGCCCTCGGTCGCCGCCGTCGTCGCCGGCGCGCGTCGGGTGCTGGTGCTGGAGGACATCGTCGATCACACCAATGTCGGGGCGGCGGTGCGGGCCGGCGCGGCCCTGGGCGTGGACGCGGTCCTGGTCACCCCGAGGTGCGCAGATCCGCTCTACCGCAGGGCGATTCGTGTCTCGATGGGCACGATCTTCCAGGTGCCATGGACCCGCGTCGACCGGTGGCCCGAGGGCGTGCACCTGCTGCGCGACCTGGGCTTCACCGTGGCGGCCTTCGCCTTGCACGACGACTCCATCACGCTGGATGCCTTGGCGGCCCACCCCCCGGATCGCCTTGCGCTCGTCGTCGGCACCGAGGGCGATGGCTTGGCCCGGCATACCGTCGCAGCCTGCGATGTCACGGTGCGCATCCCTATGGCTGCGGGCGTCGACTCGCTCAATGTCGCTTCCGCCGCTGCGGTCGCCCTCTGGGCGGTGCGGGTGCCCTCGCCGGCAACGGCGGTGTGACAGCGGCCCGCCCGCGTGTGAGGATTGCCCGTTGTGAGCATCCCCACGAGAATCGTTGACCTCATCGGCGCCCCCACGGACGTCGGCGCGGCCCACCGCGGCGCGTCGATGGGTCCCGAATCCATGCGGGTCGCCGGCATCCACACCAATCTCGCGGCGTTCGGCCTGCGCGTGCACGACAACGGCAACCTCGCCGGGCCGCCCAACCCCTGGCTGCCCCCGGTCGACGGCTACCGCCACCTGGCCGAGGTCGTCGCCTGGAACGAAGCCGTCCACGAGGCGGTCTACGGCTCGCTGCAGGCCGGCCACATCCCGATCCTGCTCGGCGGCGATCACTGCCTGGCCATCGGTTCGATCAGCGCGGTGGCGCGGCACGCCCGCGAGTCGGGCAAGAAGCTGCGCGTCATCTGGCTCGATGCGCACGCCGACTTCAACACCCTGCGCACCACCCCCACGGGGAACATCCACGGTATGCCGGTCGCGATCCTGCGCGGTCGCGGTCCGGAGGCTCTCACCCGGCTGGGGGGCCAAACCCCCGCGATCGGACCCGATGTGGTGCACCAGGTCGGCATCCGGTCGGTGGACGCCGACGAGAAGAAGCTCGTCCACGAGGACGGGATGCGAGTGTTCGACATGCGCCAGATCGACGAGTTCGGGATGCGCAAAACGATGCGCAAAGCCCTGGCCGACCTCGACGACGACACGCACCTGCATGTGAGCTTCGATGTCGACTTCCTCGACCCGGAGATCGCCCCGGGCGTGGGCACGACGGTGCGGGGCGGACCGACCTATCGCGAGGCGCAGCTGTGCATGGAGATGATCGCCGACACCGGCCGACTCGGATCCTTGGACGTCATGGAACTCAACCCCGCCTGTGACCAAGCCAACCGGACGGCCGAAGTCGCTACCGATCTCATTGAGTCGATGTTCGGCAAGAGCACGCTGCTGCGTCTCAAGGGCACTCCGGCCGGCTGAGCGCTCGATCTGGGGGCGACACGGAGCAGGCCTCGGCCCAAGGTCCCAGACTTGGGATCGTCCCGTTTCTAGGCTTGCGCTGTGCGCTGGCCGGGACGAGTGACCATCGCCGCGTCGCTTGCGTGCGGCGTGGCGTTGCCGCTGCTGGCCGGTCACCGGATCCAGCCTCCGCCTCAGGCAGCGGGGGCAGTTGCGCTGGCGGCCGATGACGAGGTGTCGGCGTTCACCGCGGAGACGACCGTGCCCGGCATGACGGTCACCCGACGGGTCTCCGTGGACGTCAGCCGACCCACCCAGGTGAGCTGGCCGGTCATCCCGGGGGCGACTCGGCTCACTGCCCTGCTGCAGGAGTGGGCCGACGATGCGGAGGCGGGCTTCCTGGCCCGCACCGCCCCCGGCGGCTCTCAGCCGCCGGAACTCACTGTCTCCGGCTCGGTCATCCGTGCGGTGGGCTCCGTCGTCGTCGTGCGGATGAGCGCCGTGGTCGAGAATGCTGCCGTCGCTGGGAGCGGCACGACGCGCGCCAGCCGGGTCTTCTACGCCGACCTGGATCGCAACGAGGCATGCAGTGGGGCCAGCCTCTTCGCCGAGGCCGCCCGCGCCCAGACCGCACAGGCCGTCATCCTCGCTGCGGCGGCCAGCGAGGTCACCGTCCCGGAGGCTGGCGGACCAGGAGCCAGTGTCCTGGACAACGCGGACCTCACCCCCACAGGTGATGTCCTCGTGGCGCTCGACGCCCCGACTTCGTCGCCACGGCGTCGGGTCGTCTCGGTCACCCTGCCCGCTCTGCAGGTGAGGCCCGCATTGAGTGATCTCGGTCGCCGGATCGAGGCAGTGATCGCCTCCGGGCGCCCGTATGCCGGCCCGCTCCCCGATCGTGGTCCCGCCGCGACCCCCGGCAACGGCGCCGACCCTGGGGTCGCCGCCGTGACACCGGCGGTGCTGGCCTCGCCGACCCCAACGCCTGCCCCCGCGCCGTCGGGTGCCGAGCCATCGCGCGCGGTCGATTGCGCGGTGCTCAAATGTGTCGCGCTCACCTATGACGACGGCCCCGGGCCGGAGACTGGTCGGCTGCTGGACATCCTCACTGCCAGCCAGGTGAAGGCGACCTTCTTCGTGCTGGGACGTTCGGTCACGGCATACCCAGATGTCGTGCGTCGGGAAGCCGACCTCGGAATGGCGATCGGCAACCACACCTGGAACCACCGGGACATGCGCCGCCTAACGGTTGAGGCCTCGCTACAGGAACTCGGGACCACCCGTGATCTGGTCGAGCGCACCAGCGGAGCGAAGGTCACCGTGATGCGACCGCCCTACGGCGCGTTCGACGAGCGCACCCGCACGCTCGGGTGGCCGGTCGTGCTGTGGGACGTCGACTCCGAGGACTGGCGCAATCGTTCGGCGACCGTGACCACCCAGCGGGTGCTGTCGGCGGTCCGGCCCGGATCGATTGTGCTTATGCACGACATCCACGGCTCTTCGGTGGACGCCACGCCGGGCATCATCGCGGCGCTCAAGGGTCGCGGTTTCGTCTTCGTCACCGTTCCCGAGTTGCTTGGGCAGACCTCGCCCGGGGCGCTGTATTTCAACCGCACCAATGTCCGCTGACTGCGGTCAGGTGAATGCAGAACTCCCCGAGCCAGTGACATGCACAGGGACGGGGAGTTGGTGGTGTCCGGAGGGGGACTTGAACCCCCATGCCCGTGAGGGCACTAGCACCTCAAGCTAGCGCGTCTGCCATTCCGCCACCCGGACGAGGTGTCACGCGGGCACCGGCTGGGCTGCCCTCGCGAGCCGGAACGATAGCACGCGCCAGGGGCCCGGCACGAACCGACCTGATGAGTGCCCGAGCCGCGCCGCGTTAGGTTGGGCTCATGCGACACCAGAGCGAAACTCAGATCCGTCCCGAGGACGAGGTCGCCAGGTTGTGTGCCGATCTCATCCGGATCCCCTCCGTCAACGCGGGCGACAACCAAGGCCCGGGTGAGCGGGAAGCCGCCGAGTATGTCGCGCATGCGTTGCATGAGGTGGGTCTGGACCCGGCCGTCGTCGAGAGCTCACCCCGACGGACCTCGCTCATGGTGCGCATCGAGGGGCGTGAGCCCGACCGCCCCGGCTTGGTCGTCCATGGCCATCTCGACGTCGTGCCGGCCCATGCCCCCGACTGGCAGGTCGACCCCTTCTCGGGTGAGGAGCGGGACGGCTGCATCTGGGGCCGCGGCGCCGTCGACATGAAGGGCATGGACGCGATGATCCTCGCGTGCATCCGCGATCTGGCGCGCACCGGGGCTCGCCCGGCCCGGACGACGACGTTTGCCTTCTTCGCCGACGAGGAAGCCGGCGGCGACGCCGGATCCCATTGGCTGGTGTCCCAGCATCCGGAGTGGTTCGAGGGCGCGACCGAGGCGATCAGCGAGGTCGGCGGGTTCAGCGTGACGGTGCCGGCACGGCATACCGGAGCGCCGCGTCGTGCCTATCTTGTCCAAACGGCCGAGAAGGGCATCCTCTGGCTGCGCCTGCGGGCGCACGGCCGCGCGGGTCACGGGTCCGTCCCGACCGACGCGAATGCCATCGTGCGCCTGGCCCAGGCCATCGCGCGCATCGATGCCCACCCATGGCCGCGTGAGTACATCGCCTCGGTCCGGGGCCTGCTCGACGGACTCTCGGAGATCACCGGCCTGCCGTATGCCGTGGACGACCCGGCCACGCATCCGGCCGCGCTGTTCGAGAAGCTCGGCAGCGCCCAAGGATTTGTGCTGGGGACGCTGCGCGACACCGCCAACGTGACGATGCTCGAGGCGGGCTACAAGCAAAATGTCATCCCGCAGTCCGCGACCGCTGCGGTCGACGCCCGATTCCTGCCCGGTCACGAGGCCGATGTGCTGAGCACGCTGGAACGGTTGGCCGGTGAACACGTCCAGGTCGAGGTGCTTCACCGAGACATTGCTCTCGACGCACCCTTCGACAGCGACATTGTCGGGGCGATGCGAGCCTCGCTGCTGGCGGAGGATCCGGAGGCGAGCATCTTGCCCTACTGCTTGTCGGGCGGCACCGACAACAAGGCGCTGAGCCGGCTTGGGATCCGCGGCTACGGGTTTGCACCGCTGCAGTTGCCCCCCGACATCGACTTCGTGCCGATGTTCCACGGGATCGACGAGCGGGTGCCGGTTGCCTCCCTTGAGTTTGGTGCCCGGGTGTTGCGTCGGTTCCTCGATCTCGCGTGACCGAGAACCGGATGCCCAATCGTGACCCCGAACGGGTACGGTCGTGACATGACCGTCGACCCGCGCGCCGCGCTCGCTCAGCTCGTCACTGCTCTGGAGCGGCACCTGGAAGTGGCCTCCAGCCGCCGCGACCCCGACGACCCGGCGGTGGTGTCTGCCGCGGAAGCCCTCGCGGTGGCATTCGACGATTATGACGAGGCCCTCTTCGTCGCCACCGATGTCGCCACCCCGTTGGCGGTCTACGGCGACATCGAGGACGACCTCGATACCGACGATGACGGGTCGGGGGTCTACGCGGGACTCGACGACGAGGAGATCGACTTCGACGACGCCGACGATGCGGATGACGACGACGCCGAGAACGCTGACGATCTCGACGACGACGACGCTGATGATCTCGACGACGAGGATGAACGGGGCTGACCCCTCGGGGTCGGGTTCAGCCCAGCGATACGTCGTCCAAGGCCGAGCGCACCTCGGCGGGCAGCGTGAGCGAGTCGGCGTCGATGGCAGTCCGTAGTTGCCCCAGCGTGCGAGGTCCGGTGAGGACCGCGCTCATTCCGTCACGATCCCGAGCCCAGGCCAGGGCCACGGACGCGGCCGGCACATCGAGCCCGCGCGCGGCGATATGCGCCGCTTCCACCAGGCCACGGTGACGATCGGTGAGAAAACGCTGCTGGAAACCCGGGAAGCTGCGGGAGGCGGCGCGGGAGTCGGCCGGTATGCCGTGGCGATACTTCCCGGTGAGGACACCCCGACCCAAGGGCGCCCAGCCCACGACACCGAAGCCCAGGCCATTGCCCGCCGCAAGCACCTCGTCCATCGCGCGGGCCATCAAGGAAGACTCGATCTGGGCCATGAGCAACGGGATACGAGCCTGCTCCAGGATTGAAAAGGCCCGCGCTGCCTGCCAGCCGCGATAGTTGGAAACACCGACATAGCGCGCGCGACCGGAGTGCACGGCATACTCCAGCGCCCCGAGGGTCTCCTCGAGGGGCACCTGCGGATCCCACACGTGGGCCAGCCAGACGTCGACGTGATCGGTGCGCAAGCGCTGCAGCGACGCTTCGAGCGAGCGGAGCATCCCGCGGCGCGACGAGTCGACGTGGCGCTCACCGACGTGCCAGTGCAGTCCGGCCTTGCTGACGACGACCAGGTCCTCACGGGGGACAGCAGAGGTGAGCAACTCGCCCAACCAGAGCTCGGCCAGTCCATCGCCGTAGGTGGGCGCGGTGTCCACGAGCGTGCCGCCGGCTTCGTGGTAGGCCACCAGGAGGTCACCAGCAGTGTCGTGATCGACCGCATCCCCCCAGGTAAGGGTGCCGAGTCCCAGCGTGGAGACCGTGAGACCGGAGGAACCGAGCCGGCGCTGACGCATGGCTCGTACGGTATCCACCCCGGCCATGGTCGGGACCCGGCGCCACGCGGTGGGCGCCGATAGCCTGACGCCATGCGACTGGCTCTCAACCTCGGCTACTGGGGCGCCGGCAACGGCAAGGACAACCTCGTGCTCGCCCAGGACGCCGATCAGTTGGGGTACGACGTCTGCTGGGTCGCCGAAGCCTATGGCTCGGACGCCCCGACGATCCTGTCGTGGATCGGGGCGCAGACCACCCGGATCGGCCTCGGCTCGGCCGTCCTGCAGATCCCCGCCCGGAGCCCGGCCATGACCGCGATGACCGCCGCGACGCTCGACTCGCTGTCCGACGGACGCTTCCGGTTGGGGCTGGGGGTCAGTGGTCCGCAGGTGAGTGAGGGCTGGCACGGGGTGCGCTTCGACGCACCGCTGGGACGCACCCGCGAATACGTCGACATCGTCCGGATGGCCCTGCGACGCGAAACGGTGCAGTACGCCGGGCGGCACTTCACCCTGCCGCTGCCCGACGGCCCTGGGAAGGCGCTGCGCCTGACGGTCCGCCCAGTGCGCGGCGGTGAGATCCCGGTCTACCTCGCGGCCGTCGGCCCGAAGAACCTCGAACTCACCGGCGAGATCGCTGATGGGTGGCTGGCGATCTTCTTCAGCCCCGAGCATTCCGGGCAGTTGCGCGCATCGTTGCGGGTCGGGGCAGTCCGTGGCGGCCGGGGCACACCGGAAGACCCGCTGGCGGGATTCGATGTCGTGCCCACCGTGCCCGTCGTGCTCACTGACGATCTCGACTACGCCTACGCAGCGGTCAGCGCCTATGCAGCCCTCTACATCGGGGGGATGGGCTCGCGAGAGAAGAACTTCTACAACCAGTTGGCCTGCCGGATGGGCTTCGAGAAGGAAGCCGCGGTCATCCAGCAGCTCTATCTGGACGGCCGGGCCCGCGACGCCGCGGCGGCGGTGCCACGTGAGTTCCTCGATGCCACCGCGCTGCTCGGCCCAGCCGGCCGAATTCGCGACCGATTGGCGGCCTACGCCGAGGCCGGGGTCACCACCCTGTCGATCAGCCCGTATGCGCCCACGCTGGCGGCGCGCCGCGCCACGCTGCGGATGATGGCGGATGCTGTACAGCAAGCGGGATTAGGCTGACCCTTCGTGTCTGACTTGAGCTACCCCGCAGCGGTCATCCTCGGCGTCGTCGAAGGGCTCACCGAATACCTCCCGGTCTCGTCGACGGGTCACCTCACGGTGACCGAGAAGCTGCTGGGCCTGTCGGTCAACGACCCGGCCGTCACGGCATACACCGCCTTGATCCAGCTCGGGGCGATCGCGGCGACCCTCATCTACTTCTGGCGCGACATCGTGCGGTTGGCCGGCGCCTGGATCGGCGGCCTCACCGACAGCGCTCGGCGGAGTCATCCGGACTATCAGTTGGCGTGGGCGGTCATCGTCGGCTCGATGCCGGTGGCGCTCGTGGGCTTTGCGCTGCGCAAGGTCATCGAGGGGCCGCTGCGTTCACTGTGGGTCGTCGCCGCTGCCCTCGTGCTGTGGAGCGTGGTCATGGTCGTCGCCGAGACGCGCCACGCCAAACTCAACCGCGAGGAGGGCGAGCGCGGCGAGGGCACCGTGTCGATCACCGACGGTCTGATCATCGGGCTGGTGCAGTGCTTTTCGCTGATCCCTGGGGTCAGCCGCTCCGGCGCCACGATCTCCGCGGGACTGTTCCGTGGTATCGACCGGGTGACCGCGACCCGGCTGTCGTTCTTCCTCGCGATCCCGGCGCTCACCGCCGCCGGACTCTACGAAACGTTGACCACCGACATGTCCTCGCTGGGCAAAGGCCAAATGGGGGTGGGCATTGTCGTGGCGTTCGTCGTCGCCTATGCCTCGATCGCCTGGCTGCTCAAGTTCGTGGCCACGAACACCCTCAAGGCGTTCGTCGTCTATCGGGTCGTGCTCGGCGTGCTCATGGCCATCGCGCTGGGCGCCGGTGTGCTCAGCGCCACCTGACCGGGCACCTGCCGGGACGGCAGGTCGAACGCCGAGTTGGGCCGATGGGGGTTACAGCCAGCCGTGCTTGCGGAAGAAGATGAACAGACCTGCTGACACGCTGACCATGAGGGCGACGATCGCGAAGTATCCCCAGTAGAAGTCTTCACCGTTGATGGTGATGGTCGCTTCGAGCTCGGGCATGTAGTGGAAGTTCATGCCGTAGACACCGGCGATCATCGTCGGCACGGCGGCCATCGCGACCCATGCCGAAATCCGGCGCATGTCCTCGTTCTGCTGCACGGTCACCTTGGTGAGGTGCGCGTTGAGGATTTCCGAGAGCAGCCGGTCGTAGGACTCGACGTGGTCGTTGGTGCGGGCCAGGTGGTCCTCGACGTCGCGGAAGAAGGGGAGCACCTTCTTCTCACCCTTGCCGACGTAGTTGAGGAACGGGAAGCGTTTCATCGCCTCGGCCAGCGGCACAGCCGCCCGACGGAACTCGAGCACCTCTCGCTTGAGCCGGTAGATCGACGTGGCGTCGACATTGCCTTGCTCGCCGAAGACCTGCTGCTCAATCTGGGTGAGGTCCTCGGCGATGTAGCGGTCGATCGACTCGTAGTTGTCGACGACGCTGTCCATGACCGCGTGCAGGACCGCCAATGGACCGAGCCGCAGCTGCACCGGATCGTTTTCCAGCCGGCGCCGGACGTGGTCGAGCGGATTGGCCTCCCCGCGCCGCACCGTGACGACAAAGCGGTCGCCGACGAAGACCATGACCTCGCCGGTCTCGATGTCACTGGTGCGCTCGACATAGCGCAGCGTCTTGATGACCGCGAGCAGGCTGCCCTCGTAGGCATCGATCTTGGCCCGCTGGTTGCCCGTGATGGCGTCCTCGACGGCCAGGGGGTGCAGCCCCAGCTCGCGGTTGACCAGAGAGAACTCCTCGTCGGTGGGGTCTTTGAGGCCGATCCAGATGAACCCCGAGGCACTGGCCCGCAAGGTCGCCAATTCATCGCTGAGATCACCCGGGGACAGCCGGATGCCATCGACGTACATGGCTTGGTCGACAATCACAGGGAGAATGTCATCACGGATCGAGGGGGCCGTGTGGGAGCCTCGCCGGTAGGTTGAGGTGATGGCCACCGTCCTGCTCGTCCGCCACGGTCGGACCACTGCCAACGCCTCCGGCACCCTCGCGGGGTGGCTGCCGGGGGTCGAGCTCGACGAGGTGGGAAGGGAGGCGGCCCGCGCCGTCGGAGCCCGGCTGGCGACGGCCGGTATGCCGGTCGCTCGCCTGGTCAGCTCCCCGCTACCCCGATGCCTGCAGACGGCGCGATTGCTGGCCGATGCCCTCGACGACCGGCCTGTGCTCGAGACCACCGATGACCTGGGGGAGTGCCGTTACGGGGCGTGGTCGGGGCGGTTGCTCTCGGAGCTGGCCACCGAACCGCTCTGGCGGGTGGTGCAGGACCACCCTTCGGCCGCCCGATTCCCCGACGGGGAGTTGCCGGGTGAATCGATCGCCGAGATGGCTGCACGGGCGGTGGCCGCCGTGCGCCGCGTTGATGCCGAGGTCGAGGCTGCGCACGGAGCCCAGGCGGTGTGGGTGGCGGTGTCCCATGGTGATGTCATCAAGGCGGTGCTTGCCGATGCGGCCGGCGCTCATCTCGACCAGTTTCAGCGCTTCGTCGTGGACCCTGCCTCGGTGAGCATCGTCCGCTACACGCCGACGCGGCCCTTCCTGCTGCGCAGCAATGACCTGGGCGGTCCGCTGGATGCCATCCGGCCGAGACCGGAGTCCGGCGGCCAGGACGGGGGCTCCCCGTCGGGCGTGGCCTCCGGGGACGCGGCAGTCGGCGGCGGAGCCGGTTAGGGTCGGGGTATGCCGGTCCACGACTTCGATCCGCCGCACCGCTTCGTCGCGGGCACGGTCGGCCCCCCGGGACAACGCACCTTCTTCCTCCAGGCGCGCGAGGGGCGGCGCCTGATCAGTGTGTCGTGCGAGAAGGAGGCCTTGTCGGTGCTTGCCGACCGGGTGCTCGACGTCCTCGACGACTTCGCGGGTGCCGCCGGAAGCGATGCCAGCGCCACGGCATACCAGGACGACGACGCCCTGGACACGCCCATCGAGGACGACTTCCGAGTGCGGACCATCGCGTTGGGCTGGGATCCGGCTCGGCAGGTCGTGGTCATCGAGGCGCGGCCGACTGACGACGATGCGACGGAGGGTGACGCCGAGGACGACGACGGGGACGACGACGGGGATGCCGAGGGCGAGGTTGCCCGGCTGCTCAACCCCGAGGTTCTTGTCGGTGATGGCCTGCGGGTGACCCTCCCGCCGGCGCAGGCGCGGGCCTTCGCCCGGCGCGCGCAAAGCCTCATCCGAGCCGGACGCCCGCCCTGTCCTTTCTGTGCCGGGCCGCTGGACCCCGCGGGACACATCTGCCCGCGAGCCAACGGGTATCGCCGATGACGTCGGCGGCATGAACCCGGCGCTCGACGCGGAAAGCACGCTGGTTTCCGTGCTTCAGAGCGCTCCGATGGAGCTGGTGGGGCGCATCACCGGAGCGAGCAATGTCGCGTTGCTGGCCAAACTCACGGTCGCTGAGGGCGCGGAGCTACCCGGGGTGGCCGAGCCCGAGGCGTCGTTGCACGTCATCTACAAGCCGATCCGCGGTGAGCGTCCACTGTGGGATTTCCCCGACGGCACCCTGGCCGGCCGTGAAGTCGCGAGCTTTCAGCTGGCGCGCCACCTCGGCGTGGGGATCATCCCGGCCACGGTGCTGCGTGAGGGGCCCCTAGGCCCCGGATCGGTCCAGGTCTGGATCGGGGACCCCTTTGCCAGCGCAGACCTGCCCAGCCCGGTGCGTCTGGTCGCCCGCGGGCAGGTGCCGCCGGGTCACCTCCCCGTGGTTGACGGCCAGCTTGCCGATGGTCGATGGGTGAGCGTCGTCCACGAGGACCGCGACGACGTCCGCGACGCCGCTCTGTTGGATGCCGTCCTCAACAACTCCGACCGCAAGGGCTCGCACCTCGTGCGGGATGCGAGCGGCCGGCTCTGGGGTTTCGACCACGGCCTGACCTTGCACGCCGACCCCAAGCTGCGAACCGTGCTCTGGGGCTGGGCGGGCGACCCGCTACGCCCGCGCGACGTCGACCGGCTCAGCGCCCTGGCGGCAGACCTGGAACGCCGGGACAGCGCGGTCACGCTCGCGCTGGCGAGCCTGCTCCCAGCCGGCGACCTGTCGGCGCTGCGGGACCGGGTGGCCGGCCTGCTCGCCGACGGCAAGTACCCGCAACCGAGCGGCGAGTGGCCGGCCATCCCCTGGCCGGCCCTCTAGGACCCGTTACGCTCGCCCCGTGCACTCTTGGCCCACGCCCGCCGTCCCCGAGATCCCCGGCTCCGGAGGACCTCTCCGTGTTTACGACACTGCGACGGGTGCACTCGTGCAGCTCGACCCGGGGCCGGTGGCGGGGCTCTACGTCTGCGGGATCACCCCCTATGACGCCACCCATCTGGGCCACGCCGCCACGTATGTCACCTTCGACATCCTCGGTCGGGTGTTACGCGATGCCGGCCACGCGGTGCGCTATGTGCAGAATGTCACCGACGTCGACGACCCGCTCCTGGCGCGGGCGGTCCGCGACGGCATCGACTGGACCCAACTGGCCGATCGCGAGACCGCGCTCTTCCGCGAGGACATGACCGCCCTGTCGGTCATTCCCCCGGACGTCTACCTCGGGGTGACCGAATCCATCGATGCCATCGTCGCGGCGGTAGCGCGGCTGGAAGGCGACGGCACGGCATACCGGGTCGACGCTCCTGACGCAGCGGGAGCGGATGTCTATCTCGACATCTCGCGGTGCCCGGGCTTCGGGTCGGTGAGCGGGCTGGGGCGAGCGGAGATGCTGGAACTGTTCGCCGAGCGCGGCGGCGACCCGGATCGGGCCGGTAAGCGCGACGCGCTCGACCCGCTGCTGTGGCGGGCCGAACGCGAGGGCGAGCCGGCGTGGGATGGTGGTGCGCTCGGTTGGGGTCGCCCCGGGTGGCACATCGAGTGCACGGTCATCGCGCTCACGCATCTCGGTATGCCGTTCACCGTCCAGGGAGGGGGCACGGACTTGGCCTTCCCGCACCACGAGATGAGTGCTGGCCAGGGATGCGCGCTGAGTGGGCAGCAGACCTACGCCTCGGCATACGTCCACCAGGCCATGGTTGGCCTGGATGGCGAGAAGATGAGCAAGTCCAAGGGGAACCTCGTCCTTGTGTCGCAGTTGCGCGCCGACGGCGTCGACCCGATGGCCATCCGGCTGGCGCTCTTGGCGCACCACTACCGCACCGATTGGGAGTGGACTCCCGCCGACCTGACCCACGCCCAGGCCCGGCTGGCCCGGTGGCGCGCGGCCGTGTCGACCAACGGTGGACCCGCCACCGACGTGCTCATCGGGTTGCTGCGGGGACGGGTGGCCGACGATCTGGACACCCCGGGTGCCCTCGCAGCCATGGACGACTGGGTGGCCGAGTCACTGCGCAGTGGTGGCGCGGATCTGGCGGCACCGGGCATTGCGGCGCGGGCTGTCGATCGGCTGCTCGGCGTTCGGCTCTGAGCCGGGCCGCGCGAGGGGCCGGTCAGCCCTCTTGGCGGCCGCGCAGATAGCGCTCGAACTCTCGCGCCAGGGCGTCGCCGCTGGCCTCCGGTAGCTCGGCGGCGTCGGCGGCCTCTTCCAGCGATGTGACGTACTCGGCCATCTCCGGCTCGGATTCGCCCATCTCATCGACGGTGAGTTCCCACGCGCGGGCTTGCTCGGCTAGATCCAGGCGGGGGATCTCGACGTCGAAGAGGTCCTCGATCGTGGTCACCAGCGCCAGCGCTGCCTTCGGCGACGGCGGGCCGCCGGCGTAGTGGGGCACCGACACCCACGCCGAGAGGGCCGCGATGCCGACGTCCGCGGCACGGGCGCTCAACACCCCCACGATGCCCGTTGGACCGACGTATTGGCTTGCCTCGACGTCGAATTGCTCGCGAAGCTGGGCGTCCTCGCTGGTCACGGTGACGGGCAGGGCACGCGTGTGGGGCACCTCGGCCAGATGCGCGCCGAGCGTGAGAATCGTCGTGACCTCACAGGCGACCGCGATCCCGAGGACCTCTGCCACATAGTGGATCCAGCGGATCGACGGCTCGATGCCCTCGACGAAGAGGACATCGCGGTCGAAGGATGTGCCGCGGGCCACGAGGATGCGTGTCTCGGGCCAGACGATCTCACGACGACCGTCGACGATCTGCACCCTCGGACGGTTGACTTGGAAGTCGCAGTAATCCTCGGCCTCGACGCTTCCGACGAGTTCCGCGCCCCAGACGGTGGACAGGTGGCGCAACGCCACCGACGCTGCCTCTCCGGCGTCATTCCATCCGTCGAATGCCGCGATGAGGATCGGAGCGCGCAGGGGCGGAATGGGTGCCCACACCGGCATGCCCTCCCCTCCCGTCCTCGTGGTGAAGGACCACCTTACGGCGACATAGGGTTGACGTCCTACCCGATTCCCCAGCGAGGACCGATGGTGCACCCTGCGTCCCCCCTTCCTGCCGCCCTGCTCTGGGATATGGACGGGACTCTTGTGGACAGCGAGGCCTACTGGATGGCCGCCGAATACGAACTGGTGGAGTCCTTCGGTGGGGTGTGGAACCACGAGCACGCGATGGCGGTCGTGGGCCGGGCGCTGACTGGCACCGCGGCCTACGTCATCGAACACGGGAAGGTGCCGTTGGACGTCGACGAGGTCGTGGGGGCCCTGCTGGCATCCGTCGGCCGCCGACTGCGTGAGCATGTGCCCTGGCGCCCGGGCGCCCTGGACCTGCTCGCCGAGGCCCGCGCAGCCGGCGTGCCGTCGGCCCTGGTGACGATGTCCTATCGCTGCCTGACCGATGTGCTCCTGGAGGCGGTGCCGGCCGGGCTCCTGGCCGTGGTCGTCGCCGGCGACGACGTCACCCACGGCAAGCCCCACCCCGAGCCCTATCTCTGCGCGGCCGGCCGCCTGGGAGTGGCGCCCGAGACATGCATTGCCGTCGAGGACTCGCAGTTCGGGGCGCAGTCGGCGACAGCCGCGGGGGTGCCGACGATCATCGTGCCCAACGTCAAGCCGGTCGCCCCGATCGCGGGCAGCGTTCAGCTACCCACTCTGGCCGGGCTCGGTGTGGTGGACCTTGTGGCGGCCACGGCAGGACTACGTCGGGCGGGGTTGCGGCCTGAATAGCCCCGCTGTAGGGCGGTCCTCGGCGTCGGCCGGCACGCGCCGCTCGGCCCGCTCGGCCCGCGGCGACCGGGCCAGTCAATCGTCGGCGGGGGCCGGGCGACCCACTACTTCTGGGTCGATGGCGCGCTGCTGGGCGTCGGCCGGCAGCGGTGGGGGAGTCCCGCCCCACTCCGGACACAGCTCGCGGTAGTCACACCAGTCGCACAGCTTCGAGCGGCGAGGTCGCCAGTCACCCGACTCGGCCGCTCGCTGGATCGCCCGCCACAGTGCGGCGATATTGCGTTGGGTCGCCAGCAGATCGGCCTCGTCGGGGACATAGCGCACGATCTCGCCATTGCCGAGGTAGACCAGCTGGAGCATGCTCGGAACGACGCCGTGCAACCGCCAGAGCACCAGTGCGTAGAACTTCATCTGGAACAGGCTGGACCGCTCGAACAACTCCGACGGCGACCGGCCGGTCTTGTAGTCCACGACTCGCAGGGCTCCGTTGGGGGCGACGTCGAGCCGGTCGACATAGCCCCGCAGGGTCAGTCCGTCGACCTCGGCCTCGACATAGAGCTCCCGCTCGACCGGCTCCAGGCGGGTGGGGTCCTCGAGGGTGAACCAGGTGCGCACCAGGCCGGTCGCCTGGTGGTACCACGCGTCGGCGGACCCATCGTCGTCGCTGTCGAGCAGGCCGGCCAGCTCGGGTTCCCGCGCGACCAGCCGCTCCCACTCGGGGGCCACGAGGGCCGCGGCGGCTTCGAGGGTGCGTTCGTGAGCCGGCAGGTCGAAGAGCCGCTCCAGCACGGCGTGCACGAGCGTGCCGCGAGCCGCGGCCGGACTCGGCGCGGACGGCAGCCGATCGACCACCCGGAAGCGATAGAGCAGCGGGCAGTTCTTGAAGTCCGAGGCCCGGCTCGGAGACAGTGCGGCAACCATGCGACCCTCCTGGACACCGACCCTAGGGCAGCCCACGGACACCCGGTCGCAAGAGACCGTTCCGGCGCCCCTCAGAGGGCGCCCCCTCGGAGGGCGCCGCGCCCGGAGCGGCGGCCGCACGGCATACCAGCGCCGGTATGCCGTGCAACGGCAGCTACTCGGCGGGCTCGTACCCGAGATTCGGCGCGAGCCACTGCTCGGCCTCGGCGACGGTCCAGCCCTTGCGGGCGGCATACTCGGCGACCTGGTCGCGCCCGAGGCGACCGACGACGAAGTACTGCGCGTGCGGTGCCGCGAAATAGAGCCCGGAGACCGAGGCACCGGGCCACATCGCCATCGACTCGGTGAGCTGCATTCCGATGCTGGACTCGACCTCCAGCAGTGACCAGATCGTCGCCTTCTCGGTGTGGTCGGGGCAGGCGGGGTAGCCCGGCGCGGGCCGGATACCGACATACCCTTCGGCGATGAGGGCGTCATTGTCGAGCGCCTCGTCGGGGGCATAGGCCCACCACTCGCGGCGCACCCGCTCGTGCATCCGCTCGGCGAATGCCTCGGCCAGCCGGTCGGCGAGCGATTCCAGCAGGATGGCGGAGTAGTCGTCGTGGGCCTGCTTGAAGGCCGCGACCCGGCCGGGCAACTCGACGCCAGCCGTGACCGCGAAGGCGCCCACGTGGTCGGGCAGACCGGTGTCACGGGGGGCGACGAAGTCGGCATTGCTGCGATGCGGCACTCCGGGGCGGTGTTCGCCCTGCTGACGCAAGTGGTGCAGGGTCGCGATCACCCGGTCGCGGGTGGCATCGGCATAGACCTCGACATCGTCGCCCACGGCGTTGGCCGGGAAGAGGCCGACAACCCCCGCCGGGTGAAGCCACCCTTCGGAGTCGATCCGGTCGAGCATCGCCAGCGCATCCTCGTGCAGTTTGCGCGCGGCCTCGCCGGAGGCCGGATTGTGCAGCAGGTCGGGGAACCGTCCGGGCAGCTCCCACGCCGCAAAGAAGGGCTGCCAGTCGATGTAGCGCCGCAGCTCAGCGACGGAGTAGTCGGTCAGGACGAGACGTCCGGCTACCGGACGGGTGGCCTCGGGCACCTCGCAGTCACGATCGGGGTCCAGGATGGCCGGCACGACCGGCTGGTATGCCGTCCAATCCACCGGAGTGCGTGCCTCCCGGGCCGCTTCGAGGGTGACCAGCGGGCGATCGCCGTGCCGTGCGGCATACCGCTCCCGCACGTTCTGATAGTCGGCGGCGACTGAGGCGAGCAGGTTGGGCTTCTGCTCCGGGGAGAGCAGGGCCGCAGCCACCGGCACCGAGCGCGAGGCGTCCTTGACCCAGATCACCGGGCCGTCGTATTTCGGCGCGACTTTGACCGCGGTGTGCGCCTTGGACGTCGTGGCACCGCCGATGAGCAGCGGGATCGAGGAGCCCAGGCGTTGCAACTCGGCTGCGAAGGACACCATTTCGCCCAGGCTCGGGGTGATCAGGCCGGACAGACCGATGATGTCGGCGTCGTGCTCGGCGGCTGCCTCGAGAATCCGCGCCGCGGGGACCATGACGCCCAGGTCGATGACGTCGTAGTTGTTGCACTGCAGGACCACCCCGACGATGTTCTTGCCGATGTCGTGGACATCGCCCTTGACCGTCGCCATGACGATGGTGCCGTTGGTGTGGGCGCTGGTGTCGCCCCCGGCCAGGCGCTCGGCCTCGATGAACGGCACGAGATAGCCGACGGCCTTCTTCATGACGCGCGCGGACTTGACCACCTGGGGGAGGAACATCTTGCCGGCCCCGAAGAGGTCACCGACGACGTTCATGCCGTCCATGAGCGGGCCCTCGATGACGTCGATCGGACGACCGCCGGTGGCCTCCAACTCGGCGCGCAATGCTTCGGTGTCGGCTTCGACATGCTCGTCGATGCCCTTGACGAGCGCATGGGTGATGCGTTCGCGCAACGGCAGTGAGCGCCACAGCTCGTCGGCCACCGGGGCGGCGCCGCCGGCGACGTTGAAGCGATCGGCGACCTGCAGGAGCCGCTCGGTGGAGTCGGGGCGGCGGGCCAGGACGACGTCCTCGATGCGATCACGCAATTCGGGGTCGATCTCGTCGTAGCCCACCAGGGCTCCGGCGTTGACGATGCCCATGTCCATGCCCGCGCGCACCGCGTGGTAGAGGAAGACCGCGTGGATCGCCTCGCGCACCGGGTTATTGCCGCGGAAGGAGAACGACACGTTCGACACTCCGCCGGACACCAGGGCGCCGGGCAGATTGGCCTTGATCCACGCCACGGCGTCGATGAAGTCGATGCCGTACCGCGCGTGTTCCTCGATCCCGGTGGCCACCGCGAAGATGTTGGGATCGATGATGATGTCGCTCGGGTCGAACCCCACCTGCTCGGTGAGGATCTCGTATGCCGTGCGGCTGATCTCCCGCCGCCGGGCCAGGGTGTCGGCCTGGCCCTGCTCGTCGAAGGCCATGACGACAACTGCGGCACCGTACTTGCGGCAGAGCCGGGCGTGCGCGACGAAGGCGTCGACGCCTTCCTTCATCGAGATCGAGTTGACGATCGGCTTGCCCTGGACGCACTTGAGCCCGGCCTCGATGACCTCCCAGTCCGAGGAGTCGACCATGACCGGCACCCGGCTGATGTCGGGTTCGCTGGCGACCAGCTTGAGGAAGCGGTCCATGGCGGCGACGCCGTCGATCATTCCTTCGTCCATATTGACGTCGATGATCTGGGCGCCGGCCTCGACCTGTTGGCGAGCCACCGTGAGCGCGGTGGAGTAGTCCCCAGCCTTGATGAGGTTGCGGAACCGGGCCGAGCCGGTGATGTTGGTGCGCTCGCCGACATTGACGAACAGCGAGTCGGCGTCGATGGTCAGTGGCTCGAGACCGGCCAGCCGGGTTGCCGGGACGACCTCGGGGACCCGGCGCGGCGGCATACCCACCACTGCCGCAGCGAAAGCAGCGACGTGGTCGGGAGTGGTGCCGCAGCACCCACCCAGCAGGTTGACCAGACCCGCGTCGACGAACTCGGCGACGGTGGCAGCCATCTGAGCCGGAGTCTCGTCGTATTCGCCGAAGGCGTTGGGCAACCCGGCGTTGGGATAGCAGGACACGAACGTGTCTGCCAGCCGGGCGAGTTCGGCGACATATGGGCGCATCTCGGCGGCGCCCAGCGCGCAGTTGAGCCCGATCGCGAGCGGCTTGACATGGCGCACGGAGTTCCAGAAGGCCTCGGTCGTCTGACCGGACAGAGTGCGCCCGGAGGCATCGGTGATGGTGCCCGAGATGACGACCGGCCAGCGGCGGCCGCGCTCTTCGAACAAGGTCTCCAGGGCGAAGATCGCGGCCTTGGCGTTGAGGGTGTCGAAGATCGTTTCGACGAGGAGCAGGTCGGATCCGCCGTCGACCAGACCGCGGGCCTGCTCGAGATAGGCATCACGAAGATCGTCGAACGTGACGTTGCGCGCGCCGGGGTCGTTGACGTCGGGGGAGATCGAGGCAGTGCGGGTCGTCGGCCCGAGGGCACCCGCGACGAACCGCGGCCGATCGGGTGTCGCGGTGGTCATGGCATCGCACTCGGCCCGCGCGAGCCGGGCCGCGGCGACATTGAGTTCGTAGGCCAGCTCCGCCATCCCGTAATCGGAGAGAGAGATCCGCTGGGCGTTGAAGGTGTTGGTCCCGATCATGTCGGCCCCCGCCTCGAGATAGGCGCGGTGGATGCCGACGATGACCTCGGGGCGGGTCAGCGACAGCAGGTCGTTGTTGCCACGCACGTCGCTGGGCCAGTCGGCGAACCGCTCGCCGCGGTAGTCGGCCTCGGTGAGTTCGTGACGCTGCACCATCGTGCCCATCGCCCCGTCCATCAGCAGGACCCGTGCCTGGAGCAGCTCGGTCAGCGTCTGGGTGGCGTCGGGGCGGGGGTCAGGCACGTCGTCACGGTTCCTTGCTCGGGGTCCTGGGGTGCACCGGACGCGGGGGAGCGAGTGCGGCGCAATGATCCAGTATGCCGTCGATGGATTAGGGTCTTGGCGCATGAGCGCCGCGCCGTCCCCGTCGTACGGCTGGCTCATCGGGCGAGTGAGTGGCATCCCGGTCTACATCGCCGGGTCGTGGGCGGTCATCGCCGCGGTGATCGTCCTGACCTTTGGGCCCCGGGTGGGACTGGGGACGACCGGCTATCTCGTCGCCGCGGCATACGCGCTCCTGCTGTTGCTGTCGGTGCTCGTCCACGAGGCCGGCCATGCCATCGCCGCCCGGGCGTTGGGCGGGCGGGTGGACCGGATCGTGGCCAACCTGTGGGGCGGCCACACCGTCTTCGGCGGCGCCCACGACAGCCCGCGTACCTCAGCCCTCGTGGCCGTGGCGGGGCCGCTGGGGAATGTCGCGCTCGCGGTGCTGGGATGGTGGGGGAGCTCGGTGCTCTCCGCGCCCATCCCAGGGCTGCTGGCTGGGGCGCTGGCCTATTCGAACCTTCTCGTGGCGATCTTCAACCTGCTGCCGGGGTTGCCGTTGGACGGTGGATTCCTCGTCGAGGCGGCCGTCTGGGGGGTCAGCGGCAGCCGTGGGCGGGGCATGCTCGTTGCAGGCTGGTCGGGTCGCATCATCACTGCCGCGGTCGCGGCGTGGCTCGCCATCGTCGAACCCCTGCTCACCCAGACGGCTCCGGACCTGGTGTCGTTGGTGTGGGTGGGCCTGATCGGAGCCTTCCTCTGGCGGGGGGCCACGGCCTCCATCGCGGTCGGGCGCACCAGGGTCGCGGTCGAGGCGATGCGGGTGGGGCAGCTGCTGCGTCCGGTCGTTGTCGTGCCCGCCCATGCCTCGGCCCAGACCGTCGTCGACGGGCTGATCCGGGTGCCCGAGGCCGCCGCGGCGGTCGTCGTGGACCCGACCGGTATGCCGGTGGGCTGGGTCGATCTGGCGACCCTGGCAGGTGAGCCGGAGACAGCGCTGGCCGGCGCACCCGCGACAGCCTTCCTGGTGGCCGGAGGCACCGGCTGGCTAGTGACAGCGCAGCCCGCCGATTCGGCTGCGACCGTGGTCCAGGCCTTGGCCGGCAACGGCACCGATCACCCCGGCCACGCCGTCGTGCTCGTCCGCGACCCGGCCGGGGCGATCCTCGGGTCGGTCTCGTTGGAGGACGCCGAGGCGGCGCTCGTGCGCCGCTGACGGGTCGGTCGTGCGCCTATCCACATCCCTGGGCGCCATGTCACGTCCTCCACAGCTGCCCAACTCCTCAGCCGCGGGTTGCGGCGCTGGAGTCCATCCTCGAATCCGTGCGCCAGTTGCGGCGCATCGACCAGTGAGAAGGGGCGCGGACATGGGAGCGGGCACAGCGGCAGAGCGGCGAACCGCCAGGAGGGCCAACAGCACGGCCAACAGCGCAGCCGGCATCAACGAGGTGATGGTGCAGGGCCGCGTGAGCAGCACCGGCGAAGAGCGGGTATTGCCCAGTGGTGACGCGGTGCTTGCCCTGCGCGTGGTCGTCCCCCGCGGTGGGCCGCCCAGGTCGACCACGTCCGCCACGGTCGACGTCATCGACGTTGCCTGTTGGTCGGCCACCACGCGCAAACGGGCCAGCTCGCTCGCCGAAGGCGACGTCGTTCAGATCTGCGGTGCGTTGCGGCGCCGGTTCTTTCGGGTCGGCACGGTCGTCCAGAGCCGCTACGAGGTGGAAGCCCGCACGGTCCGGCGGGTGTCGGGGACGGGCACGACCGCGCCCTAGACTCACCCGGCATGACGACCGACCATGACGGCCCCCCGGCCCTGCCCACGGGACAAACCCAGACGGCGCCTTCGGGTGGCGCCCAGGCGTTGTCCGCCGGAGGTGCCCAGGCACGTCGCGGCGCGTTCGTCGTCGGTGACCGCGTGCAGCTGACCGACGCCAAGGGACGCCTGCACACCATCACGTTGGAGGCGGGCCGGGAGTTCCACACTCATCAGGGGCGGCTACTGCACGACGCGCTCCTCGGGCAGCCCGAGGGCAGTGTGGTGGCCAACACCGCCGGAATCGAATACCTCGCGCTGCGCCCACTGCTCGCTGACTACGTCATGTCGATGCCCAGGGGCGCCGCGGTGGTCTACCCCAAGGACGCCGGACAGATCGTCACCATGGGTGACATCTACCCCGGTGCGCGCGTCGTGGAGGCCGGCGTTGGATCCGGCGCGCTGTCCATGTCGCTGCTGCGGGCTATCGGTGCCGACGGGGAGCTCATCTCCTTCGAGCGGCGCGCCGACTTCGCCGACATCGCCGCCGGCAACGTCCGGGCCTTCCTCGGGCGGTCCCACGCCGCCTGGCGCATCGTCATCGGCGACCTGACCGATGCCCTGCCCGAGCAGGTCGAGGCCGGCAGCGTCGACCGCGTGGTGCTGGACATGCTCGCCCCGTGGGAGTGCATCGATGCGGTGGCCGACGCACTCCGCCCAGGTGGCGTGCTGACCTGCTATGTCGCCACGACGACTCAACTCTCCCGAGTCGCTGAGACGGTCCGGGAGCACGGCGGCTTCACCGAGCCGTCCGCGTGGGAAAGCTTGGTCCGCGGTTGGCACCTCGAGGGGTTGGCGGTGCGACCGCAGCACCGCATGCATGGACACACCGGCTTCCTGATCACGACCCGGCGGTTGGCTGACGGGGTCGCCACGCCGCGCCGGACTCGGCGCCCCGCCAAGGGTGCTTACGGTGAGTCGGGTTTGGATGGCGCTGGGCACATCAGCGGGGCATCGCCTGCGCTAGGAGTCGAGACGGCCTCTGGGGGGGCCGGCCAGGGGAGCGGGCCGGACGGCATACCGGCTGCTGCCCCCGACGGTGCCCACCGCGAGGCCGAGTGGACCGCCGAGGCCCTGGGTGAACGCCCCATCTCCGACAAGAAGGTGCGACGCGCGCGACGGTCGGTCACCGAGACGATGCCGACCTGAGCAGGCCGACGCGGCTAGTGTCGACATAGGCCACTACGTCGCCCGAGCGTCGCCCGAGGCCCCCACGGAAGGCAACCACTGATGTCCGATCCCGAGCAGACCCCGGCTGCGAGTGCCCCGGATGCCGGCGCAGAGCGGCTGCAGGCCGAGATCGCCGCGCTGCGCGACAGCGGCCGACCCGAGGCACACCGGATGCGCGAGCTGGAACGGCGCCTCATCGCCCAGCAGTCATCGCTGTCGACGATCAGTGCACACAACGATCGGTTGACCCGCACGCTCAAGGATGCGCGGGCCCAGATCGTCAACCTGCGCGCCGAGGTCGACCGCCTTGGTGCTCCACCCAACGGCTATGGCGTCGTGCTCGGCCAGGTCGAGGACGGCAGCGTCGACATCCTGACCGCCGGGCGCAAGATGCGGGTCGCGGTCGCCCCCTCGCTCGCCGCGAACGAGGTGGCGCCTGGCCGTGAGGTCATGCTCAACGAGGCGCTCAACGTCGTCGCGGTCAAGGGTTTCGAGAAGGTCGGCGAGGTCGTCCTGGTCAAGGAGGTCCTCGACGACGACCGGCTGCTCGTCGTGGCGCACGCCGACGAGGAACGGGTATGCCGTCGCGCCGCCTCGCTCATCGGGCAACTCGTCCGGGTCGGGGATGCACTCACGGTCGACCCACGCTCGGGCTTCGTCTTCGAGCGGGTGCCGAAGGCAGAGGTCCAGGACCTCGTCCTGGAAGAGGTTCCCGATATCGCCTACGAGGACATCGGCGGCCTGGCCGGACAGATCGAAGCGATCCGCGACGCCGTGGAGCTGCCCTATCTGCATCCCGAGCTCTACAAGGAGCACCACCTCAAGGCGCCCAAGGGGGTGCTGCTCTACGGACCGCCCGGGTGCGGCAAGACGCTCATCGCCAAGGCCGTCGCGGCGTCGTTGGCGCGTAAGGTCGCCGAGCGCACCGGTCGGCCGGTCGAGAAGAGCTACTTCCTCAACATCAAGGGCCCCGAACTGCTCAACAAATACGTCGGCGAGACCGAACGGCACATCCGGCTGATCTTCCAGCGGGCTCGTGAGAAGGCCTCCGATGGCACGCCCGTGGTGGTGTTCTTCGACGAGATGGACTCGCTGTTCCGGACCCGCGGCTCGGGAGTGTCCAGTGACGTCGAGACGACGATCGTGCCTCAGCTGTTGTCCGAGATCGACGGTGTGGAACGACTCGAGAACGTCATCGTCATCGGGGCCTCCAACCGCGAGGACATGATCGACCCAGCGATCCTGCGGCCCGGGCGCCTCGACGCCAAGATCAAGATCGAGCGACCCGACGCCGAAGCGGCCCGAGACATCTTCAGCAAGTACCTCACCACCGACCTTCCGTTGCACCCGGACGACCTCAGCGAACACGACGGGGACCGCGACCGGACGGTCACGGCGATGATCCACGCCGCCGTTGAGCGGATGTACTCAGCGGCCGACGAGAACCGCTTCCTCGAGGTCACGTACGCGGGCGGCGACAAGGAGGTGCTGTACTTCAAGGACTTCAACTCCGGCGCGATGATCCAGAACGTGGTCGACCGGGCCAAGAAGAACGCCATCAAGGACTACCTCACCACCGGACAGAAGGGCCTGCGAGTCGAGCACCTGCTGTCCTCCTGCGTGGAAGAGTTCAAGGAGAACGAGGACCTGCCCAACACGACGAACCCCGACGACTGGGCGCGCATCTCCGGTAAGAAGGGCGAGCGCATCGTCTACATCCGCACGCTCATCAACACCAAGGACGGCACCGAGCCCGGGCGCTCCATCCACACCGTGGAGAACACCGGACAGTACCTGTAGGCAGGTCGCCCCGGGAGGCCCTGATCATGGGTCCCCCCGGAGGGCGCGACTCACTTGATGAAGCTGAGGCCCGTCCACGTCTGGGCGGCGGCCAGCGTCTGGTTGGTCTTGGGGGCGTACACCCATGACTTCACCGTGCCGGCGGCGACATCGATGGTGACCAGTCGCATGGGGTTGGTCACGGTTGAGTGGTAGCACTGCAGCATCGAGAGAATGACATTCCCGTGTGTGCCGAGATCGCGCCTGGTCGTCGCGGTGCCGTCGTGTCCAGAGAACACCATCTTGACGTTCTCAAACGGTTTCACGACCTGCTCGAAGATCACTGAGGCCGGATTGTTGCCGTACCCCTCAGCCGTCGTCGCTATGGCACCTCCCGAGGTCAGGTAGGAATGCGTGACGACGATGACGTTGTAGTCGGGATGAGAGGCCACGACATCACGAGCCCAGGTCACCACCTCGGTGCGCGGCCAGAGCTCGATGCCCAGCACCAGCCACTTGGCGCCTCCGGCGGTGAAGGTGTGGAAGGCGTTCTCCATCTGCCCGGCGACCCGGGTGCCTGCGACGTGGTCCATCGTCCCGGCCAGGTAGGAGTTGAACGTGGAGGCGTCGCGGACCGCAACCCGACCGGACACTCCTGGACACCCAGAGCCCCCAGAGCACACGACAGCGGTGTCGTGGTTGCCCGCGACCGCCATCCACGGGATCTTGCCCTTGAGCACCGACACGGAGTCCTTGGCCTTCTGGAACTGCGCTGGCGCGGCGTTGCCCCAGTTCGTGACGTCACCCACGTGAGCGACGAAGCGCACATTGAGCGCACTCTGGTTGGCCACCAGCCAGGTCCAGCGGTTGACGAACCGGTCGTCGCTGGCGTTGGTCATCTCCATCTGGGTGTCGGGGATGACGGCCACGGTGAAGGCGCTCGGATCCTGCGGCGAGACCGGCGCCGGGGGGACCGGGTCGACCGGGGTGGTCGGCGCGACGGTTATGGACGTCGATGTGGTGCCGGTCGAAGTGACGCTCGGGGACGCACTGGCCGGGGGTTGAGTCGATGTGCTCGTGGTCGGTGCCGCGGTGGTCGTCGTCGTGGAAGTGGAGGTCGGGACCTGCGTCGTGGTCGATGAAGTCGCATCGCCGGCGGCGCCGACGGGAGTCGTCGGCAGGTAGAAGGCGACCTCGACGGCCGCCCAGCCGGCACTCTCGGCGCTAGCCCGCTCGGACGTGCCGAACGCCACCCGGTGCTTGCCCCCTTTGGTCATCTGGAAAGCGGGGACGGTGCAGGTCGACGCCTCGGCCGCCGCGTAGAAGGCCACCTGCTCGACGGCATACCCGGCCTGTTGGGCCTCAGCCACGGCAGCTTCCGCCGCGAACATGAAGTCGGCCCGCGGCTGGCTGTACATGCGATAGACCACGGTCAGCCCGGCCGCGGCACTGCGGGAGACCCGGCCGACCGAAGGCCAGGCTTCGGTGAAGCCGTACTTCGTCTGTGCCGAGATGACCTCGTTGGGGTTGCGGGTCAGCAGCGAGGTGCCCTCGGGTTTGGCCACCTGGTAGATCGGAGTCGTGAAGACCGAGCAGTCTGCGGCCGCCGCTCGCGCCGACACGCTGATCAGGGAGCCGAGCAGCAATGCCACCAGCACAGCCGTGATCACGGCAGCGTTCTTGGACACAGGTAGGTGGCGCACCAGGATCCCTTCGGTGGGGGCTTGCGGCGGGGCCGCGCTCACGACGCCGGACCATCCCGACGCATTCCTTACCGAGGTCGACTCTAAGAGGAAATGGGCCGTCCGCGAAACTCCCACGCTAATCCGGGAAAAGACCCAGGGGGCGTTTGGAGCGGATTATGACCGTATTTCCGGATTCATCCCCATGGACGGCCGGGCGTCGACTTGACCGGCATCGGGGAGGCGCAGTTGATACCAGGTGGTGTCGACCCACCGGTCGAACTTGCGCCCGACCTCGCGCAACGTGCCCACCTCCTGGAAGCCCGCACGGCGGTGCAGCGCATGACTTGCGGCATTCGGCCCCGCGACGACGGCCACCGCCAGGTGCATCCCGTCTGCTCGCAGCAGATCGAGCAACGCGGGATACAGTGCGCCGCCCAGGCCGCGCCCGGTCACCTCCGGTGCGAGGTAGATGGAGGTCTCCCGGGTGAATTGGTATGCCGGCCGCGGCCGGAAGGCCCCCGAGTACGCAAAGCCGAGCACGGGTCCGTCGGCATCGTCGCGGTGTGCCACCACGACGTGGTCGCCGGGCTCGGCCGACCGGATGCGCGCGAGCCAGTAGTCGGCCGGGGGAGCGGTGATGTCGAAGGTGGCCGTGCTGGTGTGCACGGCGTGCCCGTAGATCGCGTCCAGCGCGTCGACATCCGCGGGCGTGGCCCGACGGTAGCCCCACCCGCCGGGGAGGGTGCCGCCCATCAGCTCGCAAAGCCAGTTCGGCGGGCCCACCAGGCCGCAAGCCAACGCCAGCCCAGCAGCAGGATCGCCAGCGCTGCGCCGGCCACGAGGATGAACGAGAAGGCCGTCGATCCACCGAAGAGCACGCGCAGCACCATCCCGAGGGCCAGCGTCGACAACCACACCGGTATGCCGGTGCCGACCGCCAGCGGCCAGGCGTGTGACCGCATCCGCACCAGTGCCCACCCCGCGAGCGTTCCGACCAGGAAGGGGGCCGCAGTCGCGAGCGCACCGACGACGGCGTTCTGCTCGGCGTGGCTGGCCCGACCGATCGCGGCGAAGACGACCACCAGCACGAGGTCGACAAGCAGCGCCCACGGCATACCAATGGGGTTGCGGTCGGCTGCGGGAGGATCTGGGTACGAGGTCATAGCGTCGGCAGCGTCGGGTGGTCGTCGAACGGAAGGAGTGGCTGAGGCGGGGCATGGGTGGGGTCGACACCGCGGAAGAGCTTGGATACTGACTTTCCTTGATGGATGCGCGAGATCGCCTCGGCGAAAAGCTCGGCCACCGAGCGCACCTCGAGCTCGGGCCAGCCCTGCGGCGGCGGGACGGTGTCGGTGGTGACGACTTCGCGGATGAACGGATGGCCGCGCAGCCGTTCGACCGCCTTGCCGGTGAACAGGCCATGGGTGCAGGCAACCGAGGCGTCGATGCAGCCGGCGTCGGCGAGCTTATCGAGCAGCTCGACGATGGACCCGCCGGTGGCGATCTCGTCGTCCAGGACGATCGCGCGCTTGCCGGCGACGTCGCCGACGATGGCGTCGATGACCACCCGGTCGTCGGCCATCCGCTGCTTGCTTCCCGCTGCGACCGGGAGGTTGAGCAAGCGAGCGAAGAGCGTGGCGGTCTTGGCGTTGCCCAGGTCTGGAGAGACGACGATGTGGTTGTCGAGGTGCATCGCCCGGTAGTGATCGGCAAGCACCCCGATGGCGGTGAGGTGGTCGACCGGCACCCGGAAGAAGCCGTGCACCTGGGGCGCATGCAAAGCCATAGTGAGCACGCGGGTCACACCCGCAGTCTTGAGCAGGTCGGCCACCAGGCGGCCACCGATGGAGATGCGCGACGCGTCCTTCTTGTCCGAGCGCGCATACGCGTAGTGCGGCATGACCGCCGTGATCGATGCGGCCGAGGACCCACGCGCGGCGTCGATCATGAGCAGCAGCTCCATGAGGTGCTCCTGGGTGGGTGGCACCAGCGGCTGGATGATGTAGACGTCGCGTTGGCGGCAGTTGGCCAGCAGCTGCGCCTGCAGGCAATCGTTGCTGAACCGGCTGAGATTGACGCCCGAAAGGCGAACGCCGAGATTCGAGCAGATGCGTTGAGCAAGCGCGGGATGGGCGTTTCCGGAGAAGACGACGACGTCCGCCACGAGGTCCCTTTCGATGCGGGCTGCGGGATCCAGGTCAAACCCTAGACCAGGGCTGCCGGGACCCGGGAAGGACGCGCAGGCGACAGCGGCGCACATCACACCGGTATGCCGGCCCGGTCACCGACAGCGCTTGGATGCGAGCCGGAATCCCAATCAGCTGGTCCGGGCCGTGTTCTGCTCCCCGAGGTTCTGCTCCTCGAGGTTCTGCTTCTCGAGCAGATGTCGGCGGAGTTCGGTGACCAGTTCGAGGCGGGCCTGCGGGCCGACGACGGTGGCACCGGGGAAGCTCATGAAGCCATGCACGGTGCCCAGGTAGTTGGTGACTCGGACGGGCACACCGGCGGCGGCGAGGCGGTCGGCGTAGGCCAGTCCCTCGTCGCGCAGCGGGTCGAGATCGGCGGTCTGGATGAGCGCGGGCGGCAGGCCGGAAACATCAGCGGTGAAGTAGGGAGACACTCGGGGGTCGTCGGGTGGGATCCCGCTGTCGCCGAGGTAGTGGATGAGGAAGGCGTCGAGGCCGGCCTTGTCCAGGACCGGTGCGTGAGCATGCTCGAGGATCGACGGGAACGACTGGCTGAGGTCGGTCGCCGGGTAAATGAGTGCCTGATGGGCTACCCGCGGTCCCCGGTCGTCGCGCAGTCGGATGGCGATGAGGGCGGCCAGCGTTGCGCCGGCGCTGTCTCCCGCTACAGCCAATCGGCCCGGGTCGCCGCCAAGATCCCCCGCACCCTCCGCCAGCCAGCGAACCGCATCCTCGCAGTCGTCGATCCCCGCGGGAGCAGGATGTTCAGGAGCGAGCCTGTAGTCGATCGACACAACCACCGCGGGGATGGCACTGGCCAGGTGGGAACAGATCGGGTCGCTCTGCGTGATGCTGCCCAGGACGAAACCGCCCCCGTGGAAGTAGCAGACGACCGGCCAGCCGCCCTGCGGCGCGGGTCCGGTCGGACGGTAGACCCGCGCTTGCCGCTGGCTGCCGTCCCGGGTGGGGAACCACACCATGGTGATTTGCAGGTCACGCGAGACCCTGCCGACGACCCACGCCACTGGCGCCCGGGAGGGCAACCGACGGGACCGTGAGCGCTGGATGGCTGCCAGGTCCATCGTCGCGATCGACGGGAAGATCCCGCGGCGCAGCAGCGCGGCGAGCGCCCGGGTCCGCAACGGCATACGAGGCATGCGGTTAGTGTGCCGCACCGGAACGCGCACGGCCGACGCTGTCGATGGCTTTGATGTAAGCCTCAGGCTCCGGTCAGCCGACGCGGACATAGGGTGGCGCTATGACGGTGCGGCGGGTCATGGGGATCGAGACCGAATACGGCATCAGCGCCCCCGGCGACCCGAGCGCCAACCCGATGTTTCTCTCCGGCCATGTCGTCACGGCATACGCTCGAGCCCACGGGCTCATGCCCGGGCAGGGCGGCTGGGACTATTCGACGGAAGCGCCGCTGCGCGACGCCCGCGGATGGGAGATCGGGCGGTGGGCGGCCGACCCGAGCCAGCTCACCGACATCGACGACCCGACGCTGGCCAACGTCGTGCTGACCAACGGAGCGCGGTTCTACGTCGACCACGCACACCCCGAGTACAGCGGACCCGAGGTGACCTCGCCGCTGGACGCCGTGATCTGGGACCGCGCCGGGGACGAGGTGATGCGCCGCGCGGCACTGCTGCTCAACCCCAACCCGGCGCGACCGACGGTGGCGCTCTACAAGAACAACACCGACGGCAAGGGTTCCTCCTACGGCACCCACGAGAACTACCTCATGCGCCGGGCGACGTCCTTCGGCGACATCGTCCGGTATCTCACCCCGTTCTTCGTCGCCCGGCAAGTGATCTGCGGGGCCGGCCGGGTGGGGATCGGCCAGGATTCGCGCAGCTCCGGCTTCCAGATTTCGCAACGGGCCGACTTCTTCGAGGCCGAGGTGGGATTGGAGACCACCGTCAAACGGCCCATCATCAACACCCGCGACGAGCCCCACGCCACCCCGGACCGCTACCGCCGTCTGCACGTCATCATCGGCGACGCCAACCAGTGCGATGTGGCGACCTACCTCAAGCTCGGCACCACGTCCCTGGTGCTGGGGATGATCGAGGCGGGGGCGGCTCCGCGGGGGCTCGACCTGGCCGATCCGGTCGGTGCCCTCAAGGTCATCTCTCGCGATCCGACCCTGCAGGCGGCGGTGCCGCTGCGCGACGGCCGACACCTGCGGGCGCTCGATCTGCTGTGGGCCTATCACGACGCCGCGAACGCCTGGCTGGACTCGCTCGGGGAGCGTGACCCGGAGACCGACGCGGTCATGTCCCGCTGGGCCTCAGTGTTGACCCGGCTGGCGGCCGACCCGATGGATCTGGCCGCTGAGATCGACTGGGTGGCCAAACTCCGGGTGCTGCAGGCCTACCGGCAGCGCGACGGACTGGCATGGACCGAACCACGATTGGCGGCCTTGGACATCCAGTGGACCGACCTGCGGCCCGAGAAGAGCATCTTTGCGACCTTGCGGGCCAAGGGGCGGATCGAAGAGCTGGTCAGCAACGAACAGGTGCTCGCGGCTGTGACGACGCCCCCGGAGGACACCCGGGCCTGGTTCCGGGGGGAATGCCTGCGGCGATTCGCCGGCAATGTGGTCTCGGCCTCCTGGGACTCGATCGTCTTCGACGTGCCGGGCCAACCGGCGCTGCAGCGCATCCCGCTCAACGAGCCACTCAAGGGGACTAAAGCCCAACTGGGCGGCGTGGTGGCTCGCAGCCGCGACGTGGGCGAGCTGCTGCGTGACCTTGTCGGAGTGTCCGACTAGGTTGGACAAGGTGGTGGGCGTTCGCCCACCGCGTTCGATCCTGGAGGACACCATGGCCAACCTCGAACAGAGCCGACCGCAGCGCCGCGAGGGCGACCCCGACCTGCCCCCCGACCTGCCGGCGCCTGCGGCTGCCGCGTCGCAGCTGTCCGATGCCGACCTCGACAGCGTGCTCGACGAGATCGACGATGTCCTCGAGACCAATGCGGAGGAGTTCGTCCGCAGCTTCGTCCAAAAGGGTGGGCAGTGACCGCCGCAGCCGGGGCTGGAAGGCTGCACACGGCATACCTGCAGCCGGGGAGCTCCTCGTTCACCGAGTTCCTCGCCGGAGTCGCGCCCGAGCTGCTCCCGGCTCACCGTGACCTCCCTCGAGGCGTCGAGGTGGCTGCTCCGCACGGCACGACGATCGTCGCCGTCGAGTTCGCTGGTGGGGTCGTCATGGCCGGCGACCGCCGGGCCACGATGGGCAATCTCATTGCCAACCGCGACATGGACAAGGTGTATGCCGCGGACGAATACTCCGTGGTCGGCATCGCCGGCACGGCCGGCGTGGCGCTCGAGGTGGTGCGGCTCTACCAGGTGGAGCTGGAGCACTACGAAAAGATCGAGGGCGCGATCATGTCGATCGAGGGCAAGGCCAACCGCCTCGCCTCGATGATCCGCGGCAACCTCGGGTTGGCCATGCAGGGGCTTTCGGTCGTGCCGATATTCGGGGGATTCGACCTCGATGAGCGCAGGGGGCGGATCTTCTCCTACGACGTCACCGGGGGGTGCTATCCCGAGCGTGACCACCACAGCATCGGGTCGGGGTCGATGTTCGCCCGCGGGTCGCTCAAGAAGACCTGGCGCCCGGGGATGGGCGAATCCGATGCGGTGCGCAGCTGCCTCGAGGCGCTCTACGACGCTGCCGACGACGACTCGGCGACGGGGGGACCCGATGTGGGACGCCGGATCTGGCCCCGGGTGGCGGTGGTCGACGTCGAGGGTGTGCGGCTCATCGAGGACGACGAGCTGGCGGGAATGGTGACCGATTTGGTCGCGGCCCGCCGCGACAACCCTGGGGGTGCGCGATGAGTATGCCGTTCTACGTCTCCCCCGAGCAGCTCATGAAGGACAAGGCCGACTATGCCCGCAAAGGCATCGCCCGCGGCCGCTCGGTCGTCGTGCTGCAATACGACCGCGGGATCGCCTTCGTCGCGGAAAACCCGCAAAGTCTGCGCAAGATCTCCGAGATCTACGACCGCATCGCGTTCGCCGCGGTGGGGATGTACTACGAGTTCGAAAACCTGCGGGTCGCGGGCATCCGGTATGCCGACCTGCGCGGCTACTCCTACGACCGTAGCGATGTGACGGCGCGCGGGCTGGCCAACGCCTATGCGCAGACCCTCGGCACCGTCTTCACCCAAGAGCCCAAGCCCTACGAGATCGAGCTGTGTGTTGCCGAGGTCGGCCGCACCGAGGAGCGGGATCAGATTTACCGGCTCACCTACGACGGCTCGGTGTCCGATCAGCACGGGGCCATGGTCATGGGTGGGGCCAGTGCGGCGGCCGAGGAATGGATCAAGGCCCGCTGGAATCCCGGGCTGTCCCTCGCCGACGCTCTTGCACTCGCAGTCTCGGCCCTGGCGGCGGATCCGGCCGGGGGAGAGCCTCGGGTGTTGTCCCCCGGCCAGCTCGAGGTCGCCGTGCTCGACCGGCATCGCCCGCGTCGCACCTTCCGGCGCATCGTCGGGCCGCTGTTGGTCGACTTGCTCAATGCCGACAGCCCGACGGCGCACGCGCCGGAGACGGACGAAGGGATCCCCGGTCACCCGGACATCCTCAGCGCCAGCCTTGTGGACACGGCGGAGGCTGCGGGGCAGCAGGGATCGTCGTCAACGGCTACCGACCCGTCCTCGGTCGAGCACGACCCGCGAGTGCCGCCGCCCTCGGACGAACGAGGGCCGGCGAGCACCCAGCGCGTCGAGACCGGTGACGACCCGACCTGATCGATCCGACCTCATCGATCCGACCTGATCGCCGAGTGACAGCGAGCGAGCGCCCGCCACCTGACCCCAGGTGACGGGCGCTTTCGGCTGCGGCCGGGATCGGTCAGCCGACAGTGGCCCGTTCGCGGTCGACACCCAGGTCGTCGCTGAGGTCCTCGGAATCGCCTGCTTCGGTGAGTGCGTCGTCCTCGGGGTGGCCGGGATCCAGATCGGCCGCATCGAACGTTTCGGGTTCATCGGCGGCGTGACCGGCGTCTTCGGTGTCGGAGCCGGACACCAGTGTGGACGCCGGAGCGGGTTCAGCCAGGTCGGCCAGCGGGTTGGCGAAGGTGCCTCCGCCGAGCGTCGCCAACATCTGGCGCACGTTGGTCAACTGGGCCGTGATGCTGTCGCGACGCGCTGTGGCCGCCGCCAACTCGCGCTCGGAGTCTCGCTTGATCCGGACGGCCTGCTCCCGGGCTGCTCCGACGACCGACGCAGCTTCCTGACGAGCCTGCTCCAACAGGGCGGTGGCCTCGGAGCGGGCATCGGCGTGAGCTGCCTCGGCATCGCTGGACAGCATGCTCGCCCGCTCCTGGATGGCGGCCAAGGATGCCTCGTGCTGCGACATCTGAGCGGTGAACTCGGCCGCTGCCTTGTCGCGGCGCGTCGCCAACGTGGTCTCGAAGTCAGCCGCTGCGGCTGCCGCCTTGGCGCGCTGCCGCTCGTAGACGGCCTCTGCCTCTTCCCGACGGGCGCTGGCCTCGCGAGCAGCGGCTTCAAGGATGTCGTCGGCCTTGGTGCGTGCATCCTCGAGCAGCCGCGCCGCGTCCGCCTCGGCCTTTGACCGGGTGTCGGCGGCATACCGCTGCGCTTCGTTCGTCAGCGCTGCGCAGACTTCGGATGCTGCCGACTTCGCAGCGTCCGAATCTTCCTGGGCCTTGGCGCGGATCTGCGCGGCCTCCTCGTCGGCCAGGGTGAGCATCGAGCCGATGCGGTCACCCAGATCAGCGAAGCTGGGAGCAGCTGCACTACGGCCTGCCTGGGCCATGGTCGCAATCTCGGCATCCCGGGCGTCGACGACCTCGCGCAGCTGGACATGAGCCGACTCGAGTTTGGTCACGTGCACGCTCAATTCGGCGGCCTCCTGCCGAGCGGCCTCGGCGGCAGCGTGCAGTTCGCGGACCGTGTGCTCGACCTGAGCCGGGTCGTATCCGCGAAGAACGGTCCGGAACTGGCTGGTGTCGGTCATGAGTGTCCTTGTGATTTGGAGGGGAGGGTGGATGACGAGTTGTCGGAGGGAAGAGCGGCGGCGCCGACGGGTTCGGGAACGGCGAGCGCCTCGATCACGCCCGACAGGTGAGTCAACTGGGTCGTGATGTCGTCGCGCCGGGCGGCCAAGGCCGCGACCTCGGCTCGCGCGCCCTCCACGGCCGAACGCGCCTCGTCCCTCAGCCGATCGGCCCCCGAACGAGCCTCCGCGAGGGTGGACACCAGTTCCTCCCGAGCGCTGCGACGGTCGGCGTGTGCCTCGCGGTGCAGCTTCTCGACCTCGGCGGCAGTGCGCTCACGGATGATGCGAGCGCCCGCCTCGGCGTCGGCCAGGCGGGTCCGAGCCCGCTCCACGAGCGTGCGAGCGGCTTCTTCTGCCGTCGTCCGCAGCGCCGTGGCGTCGTCGGCAGCCGATTGCCGGGTCCGGAGGGCATCGGCTTCGGCGGCTTCGAGAATGGCCTGCGCCTGGGCACGGAGCCGGACAGCTTCGTCGCTCGCCTGTTCCAGCCGAGATCGCGTCAGGTGGCTCACTCGGGCCAGGACGGACTGCAGCTGTTGCCGGCGACGGCGCGAGTGATCGGCCAATGCGCGGGCTGTCTGGGTGCGGGTCAACGCAGCGTCGGCGGCCGCCCCGTCGAGGATCGAGCGCATCGTGGTGTTGGCCCACGCGACGTGGGCCTCGGCTGCGGCGAGAGTCTGCTGGGCCTCGGCGCGGGCTGTGGCCACCAGGTCGGCTGACGTAGCAGAGGCGAGTCGGCGTTGTTCGGCGCACTCGAGAATCGTCTGCTCGGCCAACCGATCAGCCGCCTCACGGACCAGCTGGGAGTGATCCGCCGCCTGGGCTGCCAGGTCGGCAGCCGATTGTTGCGCCTCGGCCGTCAGCGCCTCGGCGGCCCGCGATGCGCGGGTGAGGGTGTCGTGCTCACGCGCGTCGAGCTCGCGCAGGCGCTGAGCCACCTCGGTGTCGTGGGTATGCCGTTCGATCGCCAGCGCGGCCCGACCACGCTCGACCACCTGCTCGGCGTCGGTCAGGACCTGCTGGGCCTCGACCTGCGCGGCAGCGAGGATCTCCGCTGCGCGGGCTCGCGCGGTCTCGATCTCGGATTGGCTGGAGCGGGCCGCTGCCTCAGCGACCAACGCGGCCTGGGCGGCCGAGTCCTCCAACATCGCGGCGGCGTCGACGCGAGCCGCTGACAAGGTCTCATCGGCCAACGCCTGCGCGGCCGTGGCTGCCGAGTGCAAGTCTTGCGCCTGCTGATGCAGTCGGTCGGCCTCGATGGTCAGGGCTTGGGCGCGGTGCATGGCGGACGCCACCGCAGCGTCGGCCTCGGCTCGCAGCGCGTCGGCGTGCAGTTGTGCCCGGGCCAGCAACTGCATGGTCTGCCGGGAGACGTCTCCGACTTCCGGGAGCGACGTGCCGGCACGAGACGCTGGCGCAGCGGGGGCCAACGGCAGCGAGTCGGACATGCCGGCCATGATCGCAGATTCGGTCTCGCGGGTCACGTCGCCGATATCCCGTGGACAGGCAGGGCCGAGGCGGGCTGGGACCTGCGTAGGGTGAGGGGATGCAGCGGCGGATCTTCGGGATCGAGACGGAGTTCGGCGTCACTTGCGTCGACCAAGGCCGCCGGAAACTCACCCCGGACGAGGTGGCGCGACACCTCTTCCGCCGGGTGGTCGCCTGGGGCCGGTCCTCCAATGTCTTCCTCTCCAATGGGTCGCGGCTCTACCTCGACGTGGGATCCCATCCGGAGTACGCGACGGCCGAATGTGACTCCATCGTTGACGCCGTCGTGCATGAGCAGGCGGGGGAGCGGATCCTCGAGGGGCTGGCGGAGGAGGCGCAGCTGCGCCTGGCCGAGGAGGGGATCGACGGCCAGATCTATGTCTTCAAGAACAACACCGATTCGGCCGGCAACTCCTATGGCTGCCACGAGAACTACCTCATCGGCCGGGCGGGGGAGTTCCACCTCGTGTCGGACCTGCTCATCCCGTTTCTCATCAGCCGCCAATTGGTGTGCGGTGCGGGCAAGGTCGTTGCGGGGCCGCGCGGCGCCACGTATGCCGTGAGCCAACGAGCCGAGCACATCTGGGAAGGCGTCTCCTCCGCGACGACGCGTAGCCGCCCGATCATCAACACGCGTGACGAGCCCCACGCCGACGCCGAGCGCTTTCGAAGACTTCACGTCATCGTCGGCGACTCCAACATGAGCCAGCCGACGACGCTGCTCAAGCTGGGGTCCACCGACCTGGTGCTGCGGGCAGCTGAGGCGGGTTGGACCATGGAGGACTTCACCTTCGACAACCCCATCCGGGCCATCCGTGAGATCAGCAGCGACATGACCGGACGGCGGCTGGTGCGCCGCGCCGACGGCCGCAGCGTGTCCGGCCTCGATGTCCAGGAGGCGTACTTCACCTGGGCCGAGCGGTTCGCGCAGGAGACCGGACTCACCGAGGGAGTCCATGCTCGGGTGCTCGACCTGTGGCGCCGCGCGCTGGAGGCCGTGCGCAGCGAGAACCTTGCTCCCGTCGAGCGCGAGATCGACTGGGTGATCAAGTGGCGCTTCTTACAGCGCTATGCAGCGAAGAACTCCCTCACCTTGGAGGATCCGCGGATGCTCCAGCTCGACCTGGCCTACCACGACATCAATCGGCGACGAGGCCTCTTCCACCGGCTGGCTCAACGCGGCCTGGTCGTTCACGAGGTCGACCCCATGCAGGTGTTCCGCGCCAAGACCGTCCCGCCACAGACCACCCGCGCCAAGCTGCGCGGCGACTTCGTGCGGGCTGCTTCGGCCAAGCGCAGAGACTTCAGCGTCGACTGGGTGCACCTCAAGGTCAACGACCAGGCGCAGCGCACTGTTCTGTGCAAGGACCCCTTCGCTGCGCAGGACGAGCGGGTGGCCCGGCTCATCGAGTCGATGTAGCACGGCATACCGGAGCGGACCCGGCAGCACGGCATACCGAGCAGGGCATCCCGGAGCACGGCATACCGCGAGGTGCTCGCGCACAGCCGGCAGGGTTAGAGTGGCCTGTCGTTGTCTGGCGACGCGCCGTCCGCGCGGCTCGCCACCCCCAGCCCGTGAGGTTCTCGTGTCTGTTCCGTATGCCGTCCGCGCCCTGAGTGTCGTCGCGGCCGCCGCCCTGCTCGCCGCCTGCGGGCAAACTCCCACGACGACCGGGCCGACGACATCGGCCGGCTCGAGCACCACATCCGCCGCTGTGGTGGCCCCGGCCGGACCGATCGGCAGCACCACCGACCTCGCGGCGCTAGAGAGCATCACGGTCACCGGTGCGACGGGCAGCAAGCCGACGGTGACGATCACCACCAAGCCGCTCGTGGTGACCCAGACCGCACGCAAGGTCATCGCTGCCGGCAGCGGCGAGGCTGCTGGGCCGGGTACGACGGTGAAGGCCCATTTCACCATCGTCAAGGGCTCCGACGGCGCTCAACTGGACTCCACCTACGACAACTCGACTCCACAGTCGCTGGGACTGGACAAGCAGCAACTGCTGCCGGGGTTATTCACCGGGCTGACCGGCGTGCAGGGCGGGTCCCGGGTGTTGCTGGTGATCCCCCCCAAGGATGGTTTCGGCCCTGACGGGCGTGCCGACCTCGGGGTGTCCGGCACCGAGAACACCGTGTGGGTGGTCGACGTCCTGGCTGTGTCTCGGCCCTTGACCAAGGCCGAGGGCACCCCGGTCGCCCCGGTGGCCGGGCTACCGACCGTCACCTTCGACGAGAAGACCGGGCCGACGATCGCTGTGCCGTCCGGCGCTGCAGCGCCGACCGAACTCGTGGCTCAGAACCTCATCGACGGCACCGGTGCCCTCGTCGCGGCCGGACAGCAGGTCACCGTGCACTACACGGGCGCACTCTGGAAGGACGGCTCGGTGTTCGACTCGTCGTGGACCAAGGGGTCACCGTTCGCCTTCCAGGTCGGCGCCGGTCGGGTCATCCCGGCGTGGGACAAGGGCTTCGTCGGCAAGAAGGTCGGCTCGCGGGTCTTGCTCGTCGTGCCGCCGGCCGAGGGCTACGGCAGCGCGGGTTCCCCACCCAAGATCTCCGGCACCGACACGCTCGTCTTCGTCGTCGACATCCTCGCGGCCGGCTGATCAAGCAGTCCTGCGCGCGAGGGACGTCCGAGCCACCACTCAGCCCGAGCTTCACCACGACCAATCGCAAAGCAGAGGATCCGCCATGGCCCTGAATCCCGAACGCAGCAAGCCCGAACTCGACTTCCCCGGTGAGGTCCCCCCGGCCGACCTGGTCATCGAGGACGTCGTCGTCGGCGACGGTGCACAGGTCGCCTCCGGGCAGATGGTCACGGCACACTACGCCGGGTGGGCGTTCTCCACGGGAGAGGAGTTCGACTCCTCGTGGAACCGTGGTGAGCCGCTGTCCTTCCGCGTCGGCATCGGCCAGGTCATCCAGGGCTGGGACCGCGGCCTCCTCGGGATGAAGGTCGGCGGCCGTCGCAAGCTCACCATCCCGGCGCACCTGGGCTATGGCCAGCGCGGCGCGGGCGGCGTCATCAAGCCCGGCGAGACCCTCATCTTCGTCGTCGACCTCGTCGACGTGCGCTGACCGGCGTCTGCCAGCCCGTCCTCACCGGGGATGGGTATGCCGTCCGGTAGCGTCACACGGGTGAGCGTCCAGCCCAGCGTCGCCGCCAAAACCGAGCGGCTGCTCAACCTTGTCATCGCGCTGCTGTCGACCCGCATGCCGTTGACCAAGGCGCGCATCCGCACCGCCGTGCCGCAATACCTCACGACCGCGTCCGTCGAGGCGTTCGACCGGATGTTCGAGCGTGACAAGGATGAACTGCGTGAGCTCGGCATCCCTCTGGAAACGGCGATTGTCGACCCGCTCTTCGACGACGAGCTGGGCTATCGCATCGACCGGCGTGAATACGCCCTGCCGGAGATCGCCTTCACTCCCGACGAGGTGTCGGCCCTGGTGCTGGCCGGTCGGATCTGGAGCCAGGCGAGCCTGGCCGCCCAGGCCAACGCGGCGCTGACCAAACTCGCAGCCACTGGCGTCGTCCTCGACGACCGCTCGGTCGTCGGCGTCGAGCCTCGCATCCGCACCCAGGAGGCGAGCTTCGAACCCCTGCGCCGAGCCGTCCAGGACCGCCGGAAGGTCACCTTCGACTACCGCAAGGCCGATGGCACCCTGTCGGCTCGCAGCGTCCAGCCCTGGGGGCTCACCCAATGGCGGGGTCGCTGGTACATCACCGGCTGGGACACCGCCCGCGATGCCGAACGGGTCTTCCGGCTCGGTCGCATCGCCGGTCCGGTGACGGCGCACGGCAAAGCCGGAGCGTATGCCGTGCCCGCCGACCACGTGCCGCGGGTCCTCGTGCGTTCCAGTGAGCCCGAAATCGTCGACCAGCCCCCGGCCATCCTGCGGGTGCGGGCCGGCGTGGGGAACACGCTGCGCCGCCGGGCCCGGAGTATCGGCGAGATCGATGACACGTGGTCCCTCATCGACATCGACTACCGCGATGTCGACAGCTTTGCGGCCGAGGTCGCCGGCTTCGGTCCGGATGTCGTCGTCGAGGCGCCCGTCGATCTGCAAGCCGCCGTCGTGCGGTTGCTTCGGGAGGCGGCCGCACGGCATACCGGTGTCGGTGCCGCAGAGCAGGTGCCGTCGTGAACGCCCGGCCCGTGCAAGAAAGCGCGACGACCCGATTGCAGCGGCTGCTCACGATGGTGCCCTGGCTGCTGGCCAACCCCGGGGTAGCCACGGCGCGCGCGGCCGAGCAGTTCGGGGTGAGCACCGAGCAGCTGGAATCCGACCTCGCGCTGCTGTTCGTGTGTGGCACCCCGGGACATCTGCCCGATGACCTCATCGAGGCAGATTGGGAGGACGGGAGGGTCTTCGTCGGCAACGCCGAGGCGATTGCCCGGCCGCTGCGGTTCACCGTCGACGAAGCGCTCACCCTCATGGTGGGGTTGCGCGCACTGGGTGCCGGAGCCGGTCTGGCTGCTCCCGAGGGCGTCGTCGGAGCCCTGACGAAGTTGGAAGCCGCGACCGGGGAGGCCGCCGGGTTGGTCACCCGGGTCCGCGTCGACCTGCCGGCCGATCGCGGCGGCGAACTGTTGGCCCGAGCCCAGCAGGCGCTGCACCAGCGTCACCGAATCCGGCTGCGTTATGCCTCGGCCAGGGACGAGGTGACCGAGCGCGAGGTCGACCCGATGCGGGTGCTCAACCTCGACGCCCATTGGTATCTCGAAGGCTGGTGCCACCGCGCACAGGACGTGCGGGTCTTCCGACTCGACCGGGTCGAGCGGCTCGACGTGCTCGATGTCGAGGGCGTTCCGCCCGAGCACGCGAGCCCTCGTGACCTGGCGACGAACCCCTACCAGCCTGGCGCCGCGGATGTCGTCGTCGAGCTGGAGCTGGAGCCATCAGCCCGGTGGGTGGCCGAGTATTACCCCGTCGAGTCGGTCGAGGAGTTGCCGGGCGACCGGCGCCGGGTAACGGTTCGCGCCGCGGATCCGGGCTGGGTGCGCCGGCTGGCCTGGCGGTTGGGCGGAGCCATGGTCGTCACGTCGCCTCCCGAGTTGGTCGCCGCGATTCACGATCAGGCGCGCGCAGCCCTGACGGCCTATCCCGAGCAGGCCCGCCGATGAGGGTCTTCGGCTGGGTCCTCATCTGGCTGGTCATCCTGTGCCTGGCCGGCTGGGTGATCTGGCGCCGGCTGCGCGGGCTGCGTGATCGCGCGGTGGAGCTGTCCGAGCAACTTGCCGAAGCCGAAAGCCTCGGGTATGCCGTGCGGCTGGCCGCCGAGGAGCGCCTCCGGGAGCAGGAGCGGGCCGAGCTGACGGATGAGCCGGGGACGCGCAGCGCGAAGGTGGGCCGACGGCATACCCTCGCCGTCTTCGACGATGCGTCCGCGCTAGCCAGGGAACGGGACGACCTGCGCCAGGCGTTGGCGCTGGAGCGCCAGGCCCGTCGGGCAGCTGCGTTGCCGGGCTGGGCGCGCACCGTAGACTCACAGGCGACTCCGTCAGACCGAAAGGCCGTCAGCCCATGAACCTGTTCCGCGAGCCGAGCCACTTCATCGTCGTGCTCCTGCTGCTCGTGCTGCTGTTCGGATGGAAGAAGCTGCCCGACATGGCGCGCAGCGTCGGCCGGTCGATGCGGATCTTCAAGTCCGAGGTCAACGAGATGAAGAACGACGGCACCACCTCCAAGCCGAGCCCGGCCGCCACGGACACGGTGCCCGGCGATGTGGTCCCGCCGCGCCAGTCGGAGTCCACCCAGGCCGACCCCGCTCCGGGCGACCGGGTCTGAGTCCCGGGCCGCTGGCCCAGCCGACTCCCACCGCTGACCGTGCGCCTGCGCCTGCGCCGCGACCGTGACCCCGAAGGGCGGATGACCCTCGGGGAGCACTTGCGTGAGTTACGCCGACGCACTGTGGTGTCGGTCCTGGCGATCCTCGCCGGTTCGATCGTCGGCGGTAAGTATTACGCCACGCTCTACGACACCCTGACCCTGCCGATCCGCGAGTTGGCGGCCCGCAAGGCGGCTGGGGCGGTGACGACGGTCAACTTCCCGCAGATCACCGACGCCTTCTCGATCTTCATTGCCGTGAGCCTGTTTGTCGGGCTCATCGTCAGCTCGCCCATCTGGCTGTGGCAGATCTGGGCCTTCATCCTTCCGGGACTGACCCGCAAGGAGAAGAAGCTTTCGGTCGCCTTCGTCGCAGCCGCAGTGCCACTGTTCCTGTCCGGCTGCTATATGTCCTACCTCGTGCTGCCGCGGGCCGTCGAGACCCTGTTGTCCTTCGCTCCCGACAGCGGCTCCAACATCCTCGGCAGCGCCGATTACCTCTCTTTCGTGCTGAAGTTCATCCTCGCCTTCGGCCTGGCCTTCCTGCTGCCGGTGTTCCTCGTCGGGCTCAACGCGATGGGCGCCCTGCCCTCGCGCGTCATGATCAAGGGCTGGCGGGTCGCGGTCTTCCTCTGCTTCCTGTTCACGGCGATCATGACTCCCACCCCCGACCCGTGGATGATGATCCTCATGGCGCTGCCCATGGTGGCGCTCTACTTCGTGGCTGTGGGGATCGGCTGGCTGCTGGACCGCCGTCGGGCCAAGCGAGACGCCTCGGTGGACTGGCTCAATGTCCCGGACGATCAAGGGTCGACCCTGTAGCCTCACGCTGTGTCTGCCGCCCCGCTGTCAACCCGAAGAGTCGGCATCCTCGCCAACGCCAATTCGGGGCGTCATGGGGCCGGTGCCCTCGGCGCCGACCTCACCACCCTGCTGCGCCGGGACGGGCACGAGGTCCTCGACCTGTCCGGCCCCGATCTCGAGACCGCGCGGAGTCGATCCACGGCTGCCGTCGCCGGGGGCGCCGTCGACACCCTGGTCGCGATCGGGGGAGACGGCACCGCCCACCTCGCGGCCAATGTGTGCGCCGGGCAGGATGTCGCGCTCGGAATCCTGGCTGCGGGCACCGGCAATGACAACGCTCGCACCCTCGGTATGCCGCGCGGTGATGTGGCCGCCATGGCGCGATTGGTCACGGCGGGCGCGACCCGCCGGATCGACCTCGGGGTGGCCCACACCCCGACCGGCGACCGCCATTTCCTCGGGGTGCTCGGTGGGGGATTCGACACGCTCGTCAACGACCGCGGCAAGACCCTCCGCCTGCTGCACGGCACCCCGCGGTATCTGGCCGCTGTGGCCCTGGAGCTGCCGCGCTTCCGTGGCATTCCGTATGCCGTCCAGGTCGACGACGTCACGGTGGACACCACTGCCATGCTGGTGGCTGTCGGCAACGGCGGGTGCTTCGGCGGGGGGATGCTGGTCTGTCCGGACGCCGACGTGGCCGATGGTCTCTTTGACGTCATGGTGCTGCACCAGATCGGTCGGCTGGAATTCCTCAAGATCTTCCCGAAGGTGTTCTCCGGCGGGCACGTCAGCCATCCTGCGGTGCAGATCTTGCGGGGCCGCCGAGTGACCCTCGACTCGCCGGGCATCCGGTCTCAGGCCGACGGTGAGGATTTCCTCCCGTTGCCCCTCCAGCTCGATGTCGCGGTCGGGACGCTGACGATCCTCGCGACATGACTGCGGCCAGCGCCGCTGCGCAGGCGGTCGCGTCGTTCTCCGCTGGGCTCCCGTTCCCGCTGGACGGATTTCAGGTGCAGGCCTGCACTGCGGTCGCTGCGGGGGCGGGAGTCCTGGTCGCCGCTCCGACCGGTGCCGGCAAGACGGTGGTGGGCGAGTTCGCCGTCTACCAGGCCCTCGCTACCGGCCGGAAGGCCTTCTACACGACGCCGATCAAGGCGCTGTCCAACCAGAAGTATCTCGACTTGGTCCGTCGCCATGGGCCCGCTCAGGTCGGGCTGCTCACCGGGGACTCGGCGATCAACGGCGATGCGCCCGTCGTCGTCATGACCACGGAAGTGCTCCGCAACATGATGTATGCCGGGTCGCCCGCGTTGGTGGGCCTCGGGTATGTCGTCATGGATGAGGTGCACTACCTCGCCGATCGCTTCCGGGGCGCGGTGTGGGAGGAAGTGATCATCCACCTGCCTGAGGACGTCGTCGTCGTCTCGCTGTCGGCGACGGTGTCCAACGCCGAGGAGTTCGGCGAATGGTTGGCGCACGTGCGTGGCGCCGTCGAGGTCGTGGTCTCGGAGCACCGGCCGGTGCCGCTCTGGCAGCACCTCATGGTTGGGCGCACGATGTACGACTTGTTCGTCGAGTCGGGTGGCCGGGTTTCGGTCAACCCGGAACTCGTCGACCGCATCCGCGACGAGGAACGGCGCAGGAGTGCCGGCCTACCGGCGCGGCGAGGCGAGGTGCGCAGCCGCCAGGGTGCAGACCGAACCCATCAGCACCCCCGGACGGGTGTGACGCCGAGTCGGGCCGAGGTCGTGACGGCGCTGGACCGTGAGGGTTTGCTGCCGGCGATCACCTTCATCTTCAGCCGGGCCGGGTGTGACGCGGCCGTCGCCCAACTGTTGGGGCGCGGGATACGGCTCATCCCGAGCGAGGAGGGCGAGGCGATCCGTCGCCTGGTTGAGGAGCGCGTCGCGGGCCTCGGGGACGAGGACCTCGGCGTGCTGGGCTACTGGGACTTCGTTGACGGACTGACCCGCGGGTTCGCCGCTCACCACGCCGGCATGCTGCCGACCTTCCGTGAGATCGTCGAGGAGTTGTTCAGCGCCGGACGGGTGCGGGCCGTCTTCGCGACCGAGACCCTTGCCCTGGGCATCAACATGCCGGCGCGCACCGTCGTCCTCGAACGCCTGGTGAAGTACAACGGCGAGTCTCATGCCGACCTCACCGCCGCGGAATACACCCAGCTCACCGGGCGGGCCGGACGCCGGGGCATCGACATCGAGGGCCATGCCGTCGTGCTGTGGTCGCGGGGCCTGGACCCAGTCGCCGTGGGCGGTTTGGCGGCGACCCGCACCTACCCGTTGCACTCGAGCTTCCGGCCGACGTCCAATATGGCGGTCAACCTGGTCGCCACGGTGGGCCGTGATCGGGCTCGTGAGGTGCTCGAGACGTCGTTCGCGCAGTTCCAGGCCGACCGGGGTGTCGTGGGGATGGCCCGCGCGGTGCGGCGTCACGAGCGCGAGCTCGACGAGATCGCCGAGCGCTGGGTCTGCCACCTGGGCGACTTTGGGGAGTATGCCGCGATCCGGGAGGAGTTGCGGCGGCTGGAAAAGGGGGCGGTCAAGGACCGGCAGGCTCGCACTCGTGAGCACTCCGCGCAGTCCTTGGGCCGGTTGCGGATCGGCGATGTCATCCGCATTCCATCCGGACGGCACCGCGGGTATGCCGTGGTCGTCGCCTCCGCGCGCGGCGGTGACCACGCCCCCAGCCCGGCGGTGGTCACCGAGGATCGGCAGTTCGTGCGGCTCACTCCCGCCGATATCGCGGCCCCGGTCGTGGCGTTGTCCAACGTCCGGCTACCCCGTTCGTTCAATCCCCGGAATCCCAAGTCCCGCCGCGACGTGTCGGCGACCCTGCGGATCACCGTGTCGCGCCTGCCCCGAGAGCAGCAGGTCGCCAGCGATAATCCCGACAATCCCCGCAACCCCGGCAACCCCGACAGTACAGCGGCGCCCACCCGGTCGGCCTCGCGACGGCATACCAGCTCGCTCGACGGCGCGGAGGCTACCGACTCGACGGCCGAACGCGTGGCGGCTGCCCGAGCCCGACTGCGCGGGCATCCCTGTCACAGCTGCCCCGATCGCGAAGAGCACGCCCGGTGGACGCAGAAGTGGTGGCGGCTGCGCCGGGAAGCCGACCGACTGGCCGCCGAGGTGGCCGGTCGGACCAACACCGTCGCGCGCACCTTCGACCGGATCTGCGAGTTGCTCGTCGAGCGCGGCTACCTGACGCCCGACGGCAGCGGCGTGACCGCCCAGGGGCAGGCGCTGCGTCGGATCTACACCGAGCGAGACCTGCTCGCGGCCGAGTGCCTGCGGGCCGGGGTCTGGAACACCCTCGATGCCCCCGGACTTGCCGCGGCGGTGTCCATGCTCGTCCACGAGCCGCGGCGCGACGACGCCGACCCCTCGCCGCGCATGCCCAACACCGCGGTGGCCGAGGCCGTCGAGGCGACGATGGCGATCTGGTCGGGGTTGACCGAAGCCGAGCAGCACCACCATCTGCCGGTCACCAGCGCCCCCGACGCGGGGCTGGCCTGGATGATTCACGCGTGGGCCACCGGACGGCGCCTGGAACTCGTGCTGCGCGGGTCCGACCTGGCGGCGGGCGACTTCGTGCGGCGGTGCAAGCAACTCATCGACCTGCTCGGGCAGCTCGGCGATGTGGCGCCGCATCCGGCGTTGCGACGCAAGGCTCGCCAGGCCGCCGACGCGGTGCTGCGCGGCGTGGTCGCTGCGGATCGGCTCGACTGAGCGAGGAGGCGCACCTCACGCGCGGCGTACGTCACGTGCAGAACCGAACGGTCGGTCGCCTCCACTAGCGTCGTCGAAGCCCCTGGGATCACGCTGCGAAAGGACCTGCGGGAATGCAACGGCTGACCGGCCTCGATGAGATGTACCTCGCGCTCGATACCCCCCGCACCACCGGCCACGTCGCGGGCGTGGCCGTCTTCGAGCCGGGCGACGGCCCGACTGGCGGTCGGTTGGAGTTCTTGCGCAACCGGGTGGCCGAGCGGCTGCCGGTGCTCGATCTGCTGCGCTGGACGCTGCAGTCGGTGCCGTTCGGACTGGACCAGCGGCACTGGGTGGAGACCGGCGAGGTCGACCTCACCCACCACGTCGTGGGCGTCACGGTGCCGATGCCAGGCACCGAAGAACAGTTCCACGAGGTCGTCGACGAGATCATGGCTGAGCACCTGCCACGGGACCGGCCGATGTGGCGGATCTACCTGGTCGAGGGCCTGGAAGGGGGGCGTTTCGCCTACGTCGTCAAGATCACTCATGGGCTCACCGACGGCAGTGCGCTGTGGGCGATCTACGACCTGCTCTCCGACGACCCGGTCGAGAAGGCCACCGCGCGACCAGCCGAGGTGCTGCGCGGTCGCCGGCGTCAGGCCGAGTTGGTCAAACGCGGCCTGCAGGGATTGGTCGCCAAACCGGTGGAGTTCCTGCGCCTGCAGGGCGATCTGATCGCCTGGGCCAAGGGTCAAGTTGACCGAGAGGGCTGGGCCACGGTGCCCCGCACGGCGCTCCGGGTCTTGCCCGGCAGCCTCCCGGCACCCATCGCGGGCGTCCTACGCAAGGTCGCCGGCGCAGGCGCCGACCAGATCGACCCGCTGATGCCGACGATGAGTCCCCCCGCGAGCCCGTTCAACGGTGCAGTGACCAACAACCTTGGCATCACGACGGCCGACCTGGGGATCGGCGACCTGCGCACCATCGGCAAGAAGGTCGGCGGCACCATCAACGATGCCGTGCTCGCGGTGGTCGCGGGCGGGCTGCGCGCCTACATGGCCGACCACGGCACGGTGCCGGACGAGCCGTTGGTGGGCTCCGCCCCCATCTCGTGGCGCACTGGCGAGGAGGTCGACCGCTGGGCCAACCACGTGTGGATGCTCTTCCTCCCGCTGCCGACCCACCTCGAGGACCCCATCGCCCGGCTGCAGTTCGCCCACGACGCTGCCACGCGCGCCAAGACCACCTGGGACAACATGCCCAGCCATCTCATGCGGCGGGCCGCAGGTCTGGTTCCGTCGGCGGTCATGGCCCCGGGCGCGCGGATCATGACCGCGCTTCCGATCGGCATGGTCCCGCGGATGTACAACGTCGCCGTTTCCAACGTCAAAGGTCCGCGGGTGGCTCCCACCTACGGGGGAGCGCAGATGCAGGAGTACTTCCTCTACGGCTTCCTCACCCCGGGCTGCGGCATCCTCGTCGGCGGCATGAGCCTGGGCGACCGGATGCTGCTGGGCACGACAGCGTGCCGCGACATCGTCCCGGACTACCGTCGCTTGCCCGACTACTTCCAGGCCAGCCTGCAGGAGTTGTTGGCCGCGCCTGCGCCGTCCTGACCTCGCCCGCTCGCCTAGTCCAAACCCAGCGCCGCGATAACCCGGTTGAAGGGGTTGGTCAGGCCATAGTCGACCGCCAGGCGACTGAGCAACACCGGGTCGGCGACGCGTGTCGGCACCGCCGTCGGTAGGTCCGGCACCGGTGCATCCACCGCGACGCGCACCACCGCCGGTGCCACCTGCAGGTATGCCGTGCCAGCCTCCAAGCGCGCACGGACCGCACCTTTGATCCGTGGATCGCCACTGGCGAGCGCGTCCTGGATCCCGGCCAGTGAGCCGAAGGTGGCCAACAAGGACGCGGCGGTCTTCTCACCGATCCCCGCGACTCCGGGGAGCCCGTCCGAGGAGTCGCCGCGCAGGGTCGCGAGATCGGCGTATGCCGGCCCGGTCGTCACGGCGTACTTCGCGGTGAGGAAGGCCTGATCCACGGCATCGGCGTCGCGAACCCCACCCCGCGCGGTGTACATGACACGCACCGCCGCACTGTCGTCGACGAGCTGGAACAGGTCACGGTCACCGGTGACGATGTCGACTGGGCCGCGCCCGCGGTGGCGGACGGTGAGCGCCCCGATGACGTCGTCGGCCTCGTAACCGTCGACGCCGATGCGGCAGATGCCCAAGGCCTCCAGGGCCGAGATGATGACCGGCACCTGCACCGCGAGCTGGTCCGGCACCTCTTCGGCATCCGGGTCAGTGGTCTGGTCAGCCACCCGGTGCGTCTTATAGCTGGGGATCGCCTCGACCCGGAAAGCGGGACGCCAATCGTTGTCCCAGCAGGCCACGAGGTGGTCGGGGCGATGCCGGTCCACGAGGGTGGCAATCATGTCCAGGAACCCGCGCACCGCATTGGTCGGCGCCTCGGCAGGGCTCTCGCGTTGGTCGGGGACGCCGTAGAAGGCGCGGAAGTACAAGCTCGCCGAGTCCAGCAGCATGAGCCGGCCAGGTGTCGTCATGACCGACATCGTCTCAGGCTGCGATGCGACCCGGACCACCGCGGAGGTGATGCGTAGGCTGAGTGCATGGAAAAGCTGGATCGGCAGCTGGTGGCGTTGCTCGCGGCCGACGGGCGGATGAGCTACACCGATCTGGGTAAGGCCACCGGATTGTCCACCTCGGCCGTGCACCAGCGAGTGCGACGGTTGGAGGAGCGCGGCGTCATCACGGGGTTCCAGGCCGTCATCGACCCGGCGAAGGTCGGGCTGGCGCTCACGGCATACATCTCGCTGTCCCCCCTGGACCCAGCCGCGCCGGACGACATCCCGGAACGGCTCAAGGGGCTGCCCGAGATCGAGTCCTGCCACTCGGTGGCCGGCGACTTCAACTACGTCACCAAGGTGCGGGTGGGCACCCCGCTGGACCTGGAAAACCTGCTCGCTCGGATTCGCGCGATCGCGCACGTGCAGACCCGCACGACGATCGTCCTGTCGACTGCTTGGGAGGGGCGCCCCGTCCTGGGCGCCAAGATCGCCGAATCAGGCTGAGGGATGCAGGTGCTGGTGGCGACGCCACCAGGCCCAGCCGGCCAGACTGAACCCCAACGCCGCCAGGGAGATCGTTTCCAGCCGGCCGGCGACGAGCGGCACGAGCGCTCCTGACACCACCGCGTTGAGCAAGGTGGAGGCAAAGGCCTGCAAGGTCGACAGCGTGCCCCGATGGGCCGGGCGCACGTCCAGGAGCACCAGGGTCACGAGGGGGAAGACCAGCGAGATGCCCAGGCCGCTGAGCATCGGCCCCACCAGCACGAAAGGCAGGGACGGCAGGCCCGAGATCTCGACCAGCAAGGCGCAGAGGGCACCGGCCGAGCTGATCGCGAACCCGGCGTTGACGAAGCTCTGTGGCGCGAACCGTCCGGCCAGGCGACCGGTGAGCCAGGATCCGCACATCATCGCGGTGACCACCGGGACGAACAGCCACCCGAAGTCACCGGCCCCGAGTCCCAGATGGGTGACCACGATCGCCGGCGCCGATGCGATGTACGTGAAGAGGGCCGCGAAGTTGAACGAGGCGACATAGACCAGCCGCCGGACGTCGCGGTCGCGCGCCGAGCCCAGCACCGCCTGCACCAAGGCGCCGACCCGCAGCGGCGTGCGCAGTGCCTCCGGATGGGACTCCGGCAGGGCGGTCGCTGTGACGATCACCAGGGCCAGGCTCAAAACGGTGAGAAACCAGAAGATCCACCGCCAGTGGGCGAAACCGACGATCCAGCCACCGGCGATCGGTGCGACCGCCGGCGCGACGGCGAAGATCATCGAGATCTGGGCCATGATCCGCTGCGCACCCTCGCCATGGAAGAGGTCGCGCACCATGGTGCGTCCGATGATCATCCCGGCTCCGGCACACACCCCTTGCAGGCCGCGCCCGAGCAGGAGCACCGGCAGGGTGGGAGCGAGCGCACAGACGGCGGAGGCCACGGCATACAGGGCCAGGCCCACGACGATCACCGGTTTGCGCCCCATCGCATCGGACAGCGGTCCGTGCAGCAGGCTCATCACCCCGAGGGTGAGCAGATAGACGCTGATGGTCTGCTGCATCGCCACCGGATCGGCGGCGAAATCGCGCTCGATCGCAGGGAACGCGGGGAAGATCGTGTCGACCGTGAACGGCCCGATCATCGACAGCGCGGCGAGAATGAGGACCAGACCCCGCCTAGCGTGGGGCGGGCTGGTGGTCACCGGCCCACGCTACGCGCGGCCGGTGGCGGCAGGTCAGCGCGTCCGCGCAATGGGCGCGACGGTGGCCCGGCAGACGCTGACGAGATCGGCCGGTGCCAACTCGACATCCAGACCCCGCCGTCCGGCACTGACCAGGATGGTCGCGTGCTCGGCGGCGCTGGCATCCAGGACCGTGGGCAGTGTCTTGGTCTGCCCGAACGGACTGATCCCACCCAGGACATAGCCGGTGGCGCGTTGAGCGGCCGCGGCGGCCGCCAGGTCGGTCCGTTTGGCCCGGAGCGCCTGGGCGATGGCCTTGAGGTCCAGCTGCCGGTCGACCGGCACGATTCCCACCGCCAGGCCAGCGCCGGTGTCGACGATGAGCGTCTTGAAGACCCGTTCGGGCGGGATGCCGAGCGCCTGAGCCGCCTCGATCCCATAAGACGGCGCTGCGGGATCGTGTTCGTAGCTGTGCACGACGAACTCGACGCCCGCCGTGCGCAACGCCGTCGTCGCCCGCGTGCCCGCGCTGCCGCCACCCTTGAGATCCGGTCGTGCCACGAAGGCCGAGTATGCCGTGCGCGGCGGATAGGCGGGCAGCCGCGACACGGCATACCCTCCTCGGGTGTCCCAACACCGGGTGGTCATCGTCGGCAGCGGATTCTCCGGCATCGCCATGGCCGCACGGCTGGCGCAGCAGGGGATCACCGATGTCGTCATCCTGGAGCGCGCCGACGACCTGGGAGGCACCTGGCGCGACAACCGTTACCCGGGCTGTGCCTGCGACGTGCCGAGCCACCTTTACAGTCTGTCCTTCGCCCCGAAACCGGACTGGAGCCGCGATTTCGCGACGGCCCAAGAGATTTGGGACTACCTACGCGACTGTGCCCGCCGGTTCGGCCTGCTCGATCGGATCGTTCTGGGCGCAGATGTCGTGGACGCACGCTGGGCCGGCGACCACTGGAGCGTCGCGGCCGCGGACGGCCGCGAATGGACCGCGGCAGCCCTGGTGCTCGCGGTGGGCGGATTGCACGTCACCAAGAGGCCGGACATTCCGGGGTTGGGCAGCTTCGCGGGGCCTATCCTGCACACGGCCGACTGGCCGGCAGACGACGGGCTGACCGGCGCTCGGGTCGCGATCATCGGCACGGGTGCCTCCGCCGTGCAACTGGTGCCCGCGCTGGCGGCCAGGGTCGAGGCATTGACGGTCTTCCAGCGGTCGGCGAGCTGGATCGTCCCGCGGCACGACCGCTCGTGGTCACCTCAGCGGCAACGTCGCTACGCCCGAATGCCGTGGACCGCCCGACTCGCCCGCTGGGCCACCTATGCCCGGCTGGAGGTGCGGGTGCTCGGATTCGGCCGATGGGACCGGGCCCGGCAGGTCGCTGAAGCGCGGTCGCTGGCGCACCTGGCGGCGGCGGTGCCCGACCCGACCGTGCGCGAGGCGCTCACCCCTCGATACGCCCTCGGCTGTAAGCGAGTCCTGCTGTCGGACGACTACTGGCCGACCTTTGCCGAACCTCATGTCACGCTGGTGACCGAGCCGATCCAGGCGGTCGAGCCGACGGGGATCCGCACCCGTGACGGCGTGCTGCATCAGGTCGGTGCGATCGTCCTCGCGACGGGGTTCGACCCGGCGGGTTCCTATTCGAGGATGACGATTGTCGGCCTGGGGGAGCGGACTTTGTCCGAGGCGTGGACCCGCGGGCGGGCGACGCACTTGGGGATCGCCGTCGCGGGATTTCCCGAGCTCTACCTGCTGTTGGGCCCCAACACCGCACTCGGACATAACTCGGTGCTCTTGCAGATCGAAACGGCGATCGACCACGTGCTGGACGCCCTGCGGCGCGCGGACCGCAGTGGCCCGCACGTCGTCACGCAGGCAGCCCAGGCGCGGTTCGGCCGGTGGGTGCGGCGCCGTACCCGGCAAACGGTCTGGGCGTCCGGCTGTGACAGCTGGTACCTCGACGAGCAGGGTCGGAATGTCACGCTGTGGCCGGCCTCGACGGTGCGCTACCGCCTGCAGGCTCGCCGGTCCCGCGATCGGGACTATCGGCGAGCCTGATCACAGGACGCATCCCGGGGCGACCGGTCAGAGCGACTGGGCCAGCGATGCCTCTCGGCTCGCCGCAGCAGCGGTCATCGCCGCAGCGTGCGTCGTCACCGGATTGGCCTGCTCGAGCCACCACGCCTGGCCACTGGCCGGCAGAGAGTGGATCGGGTCGTAGTAGACGTACTCCCGGGACAGCGCATCGACATCCTGCGCCTCGATCGAGGTGCGGTAGTTCTTGCGCCAATAGGAGATGCCGTGCTCGGTGTCGTAGTCGTGCACCTGGTGCACCCAACGCTTGCCGACAAACGGCACGTCGCAGACGATACGTGGGGTCGCGAAGCCAGGCAGATAGCCCATGATCGCGTGCTGCAGTTCCTGGGCCTGGGCCAGCGAGAGCCGCCAGTGCTCGCTGAACGGGATCATGTCGCACATGTAGAAGTAGTACGGCGTGATGCCAGCGTTGTCCTGCAACGCGAAACACAGGTCCAGCAGCGCCTCGGGCGAGTCGTTGACTCCCGCGAGGAGCACGCCCTGGTTGCGGATGTTGAACAGGCCCGCCTCCATGAGCGCGCTCGCGGCATGCGCGACGGCGGGGGTGATGCTGTTGGCGTGGTTGGCGTGAGTGTGGATGGCCACGTGCACCCCGCGCGAACGGGCGGTGGCCGTCACCCGGCCCATCCCCTCGACGACATCGGGCGATGACCAATGCTGGGGCAGCCCGATGAGTGCCTTGGTCGCCAACCGGATGTCGCGGATCGTGTCGATGGCCAGCAACTGGTCGAGGAAGGCCTCGAGGTTCTTCCACGGGAGGTTGGCCACGTCGCCGCCCGATACGACGACATCGCGCACCGTCGGGGTCTGGCGCAGGTAGTCGAGCATGGCGGTATGCCGGTCGGCCGGCTTCCCGAGGAACTTCAGCTTGGTCACCTGGGGGGTCGAGTTGCCGACCAGGTCCATCCGGGTGCAGTGGCCGCAGTACTGCGGGCAGGTGGGCAGCAGCTCGGCGAGCACCTTGGTGGGGTAGCGGTGGGTGAGTCCTTCGACCGCCCACATGTCGTGCTCGTGCAGGCTGTCGCGCTGCGCCTTCGGGTGGGAGGGCCAATCGGTGCGTCGGTCGGAGAAGACCGGCAGCATGTAACGACGCACCGGATCGGCATAGAAGGCTTGGGTGAATTCGGTTCCGGCCGAAGGCATTCCGGCATCGTCGGTGGCCGGCACCATGGTGTTGAGCATCTGAGGGGGCAGCAGCATCGACATCGTCGCTCGCTGCGCCTGGTCGCGCTCGAGATCCGCGTAGAACTCATCGGAGAGCAGCTCGCCCATGACCTCGCGCAGTTGGCGGGTGTTCTTGACACAGTGACTGCGTTGCCACTGCACGTCGTGCCACTGCGCCGGGGTGACCTGGGCCCAGCCGGGCAGCCGGGTCCAGTCGGGCTCGACAAGCTCACGCTGCTGATAGCTGTACGGCTGCTCCAAGACTGGGCTCATGGTGGCAGAATAGAGGAAGATTTGCGGTCAGGCCAGCTACACACGGCAAGATCTGCGCTCTGACGCCGACTAGGGAAGAGAATGAACAGCATGTCCGACGCAATGACACCCTCCGCCGCACGCGCACGCACTGAGTCCCCAGCATCCGCCGGATTCGCCCGGCCAGTCGCGTCTCCGGTCGGCCTGCATCGGGTGCTCGAACCGATCGGCGACCGGATCACCCTGCCTCAGGCGGCCCGCCGCCTGGATCCGAGTGCGCAGATCTGGCCGAGCGAGGTGCGCATCGACCTGGACACCCTCAACCTCGACGCTGCGTCCTACCGCCAGCTCGCCGAGTCGCACCGTCGCACCGATGGCAGTGTCGACGGCGACGCAGTCCGTCAGGCGGTCCTGGACATCGTCGCCGACCGCGGCAAGATGCAGAACCCGGTCACGGGCTCCGGGGGAATGCTCATCGGCACCGTTGCCGAGGTGGGTCCCGACAGTCCGCTGGGTCTGCACGTGGGGGAGCGCGTGGCCACCCTGGTGTCGTTGTCGCTCACCCCGCTGCAGATCAGCGATCGCCTGGCCCGGTGGGATGGCCTGAGTGAGCAGGTGCCGGCTGCCGGCCACGCCATCCTCTTCGAACGCAGCATCGCAGCGGTGCTCCCCGACGACCTCGACCCCCGGCTCGCGCTCATGGTCATGGACGTCTGTGGCGCACCCGCGCTCGTGGCCCGGGTGGTCGGCGAGTATGCCGTCCGGTCGCCGGAGCCCCCGTCAGTCCTTGTCCTCGGCGGGGCCGGCAAGTCTGGATCGTTGTCCCTCGCGGCCGCGCGGGCGAGTGGGGCTGGGCGACTCGTGGGCGTGGTGCCCTTCGAGGCCGAGGCGACGATGTTGCGCTCTACCAGCTTGGCCGATCAGGTGGTCATCGCCGACGCGAGATCGCCGCTCGGTCTGCTCGATGCCGTGACGAACGCCGGCGGCCCCTGCGACATCACCGTCGTCTGCGTCGACGTCCCCGGATGCGAACAGCCCGCGATCCTGTCGACCGCCACCGGCGGCACCATCATCTTCTTCTCCATGGCGACGAACTTCGCTGCGGCGGCATTGGGGGCCGAGGGTCTGGCTGCCGATGTGCGCATGCTCGTGGGCAACGGTTACGTCCCAGGGCATGCCGCTTACGCCACCGAGTTGCTCCGGGCTACGCCGGACGTCCGACGGCTGTTCGAGGCGCGCGTCGAGTAGCACGCGATCCCGCGCACCCGGGTATGCCGTCCGGCGACGATCGCCGGCCGTGGACTCGGCGACAACCCGCAGCGGACGGCTGCCACACGGCATACCATCGGGCCATGCCCGCGGTGCTCGTCCTCAACGGACCCAACCTCAATCTCCTGGGCACCCGGGAGCCAGAGGTCTACGGGTCGCAGACCCTCGCCGACATCCAGGCCCGGTGCGAACCAGTTGCCGCGGCATTGGGGTGGACGCTGGAGATGCGCCAGACCAACCATGAGGGCGTCCTCGTCGACTGGTTGCACGAGGCAGGTGCTCGTGTGCGCGCCGGCTCGGTCGTCGGCGTGGTCCTCAATCCGGGCGCCTACACGCACACCTCGGTGGCGATCCGCGACGCCATCGACGGTGCCCAGGTCCCGGTCATCGAAGTGCATCTGTCCAACGTGCATGCCCGAGAGTCCTTCCGGCACCACTCTTACGTCTCGCCTGTTGCCCGGGGGGTCATCGTCGGCCTTGGAGCTCGCGGTTACGAGCTGGCCATCCAAGCGCTCGCGCTCGACTGAGTTCGGCACCGATGACCGGGTCTGCTGCGGCGATCAGGCGGGTGCTGGCGGCCGTCATGCCAGTCACGAGCGAGCCGTCGGAGCCGGCAGAGCGCGGTTGGGCGAGCGCGGCCGTCACCACTTTGGCGCGTGGCGTCTTCGTCATCTGGGTCGTCACCACTGTCACTGGCACCGTCGCGCTGACCGCGGCTCTCCAGCGGGCCCCTCAGGGCACAGTGCTGCGATGGGAGGCCGTGGCCGGGCTGTTCCTGGTCGCCGTCTCCTCGCTCACCCAGGGTTGGTGCGTGCTGAATCGGCGTCGCGGGGGCAACGCCTTGTGGTTCGTGACTGTCACCCTGTGCCTGGGCCTGGCCCTGGCGGTGCCGGTCACCGAGCCGCTGGACCCCCGGAGGGTGTCGTGGTGGCCGACCCAGTGGACGGTCGCCGTCTTTGCCTTCTCATCGCTGAGTCACGCCCCGCGACGCTGGCTGTCCGCGGTGGCACTGATCGGAACGAACGCCGCACTGCGATGGATGACCTGGCGCGTCGATCCAGCAATTCCGGACCTCGACCGGCTCGAGATCACCGCCTCGTCGACAGGTCAGTTTGTCGCCATGGCGATCGCGGCGCTATTGGGCACCCGAGCAGCCCTGGACGCGGCGCGATACACCGACCGGGCTCAGGCACGGGCCCGCGCGGCGCGGGCCGAGATCACTGCGCGCGAAGCCGAGGTTGCCACAGCGCAGGAGGCAGATCGGTTGGTGCACGACGAGATCCTCTACGGTCTGCGGGCAGTCGCCCTGGGGGGTGAGGCCATCCCTGCGGACCATGTTGCGGTGGCCGCCCGACGGGCGATCGCGGTGCTTGAGCGCACCTCGGTTAGCCAAGGCACCAGCTCGCGTGACCGCGAAAACGCACCTGCCCGGCCTGCGGCCCGCGCGGAAAGCGACCCCTGGTTCATGCCGCGTCGGCCTGGGGTCCGCTCCGAAGCGCACGAGGAGGGGCTGCTCGGGCTGCTTGCCGAGGTATGCCGGGAATGCCCACTGTCGGTGTCGCTGCGTGGTTCGGAACGGATGTGGGTGCCTCCGACCGCCGCGCGGGCGATCCAGGCTGCGGTCCGGGAGGCGCTGCGCAATGTGGTCCGCCACGCCGGTGTCGACCGGGCGGTGGTCACCGTCAGCCTGGACGGGGGCACGGTGCATGTCCTCGTCCGCGATCAGGGGGTGGGATTCGACAGCATGAGCCAGGCCGGACTCGGCATCGAGTCTTCGATCCGGCGGCGCCTGGCCGACGTCGGGGGAGCCGTCGCCATCACGTCACGCTCGGGAGCGGGCACCCTCGTCCACATCACCTGGCATCCAGGCACCCCAGCGGTGGCCGGACAGTGGCTCTCAGCTGGCGCTGCACCGTTGGTGTTCCCCCGCATCTCGCTCATCCTCGCCCCGCTCATCCTCGCCAACCTCTGGTATGCCCTGTGGCTCGCTCCACACCTGCGGTGGCCGGCTGCGGTGACGCTGGCGAGCGCAGCAGTGGTCGCGGCGGGCGGGTGGGCGATGCTTCGCGGCATCGCCGGCCGGCTGGGCCTCGCGGGCTCGCTCACCACAATGTTTGTCGGCGCTGCCGCCATGGTCGTCAATGGGCTGGCCCTCACGACCGCGACGGGTGCCACTGCGTTCTTCTGGCTGATCTCCGGCGCCACGTTCCTGTGCTCGGCAGTAAGCCTCTATCGCCCGCTGCGCGAACCACTCATCGGGTGGGCGGTTCTGACGGTCCTCGGGGTGCTCTTGGTGGCTCGGGTGGCGGTCGAGGCCGCTGCGTGGCAAGCGCTGACGCCAGCTCTCACGATGCCCATCATGGGCGGCGCCCTGGGGGTGGTGGTGCGGATGAGTCTGGACCGGTTCGCCTGGGCGATTCTCGCCGCAGAACACGAGTTGGGACTGTCCGGCGCTGCGCAGGTGCGTGACAGCGAACTGCAGACCCGGTTGCGCCTCCGGTTGGCACAACGTGCCCCCCTGCTGTTGGCGTTCTTCCGCGACGTGCTCTCCGGGCCGGCCGCGGATCGCTCCACACGGGAACTCAAGCGCTCAGCGGGCATCCTCGAGCGAGACCTGCGCGAGGAGCTCACCGTGGGCGATGTGCCGAGGGTGCGCCAACGGCTCTGGCGGCTGCGCGAGCGCGGCTGGACGGTCGCCCTCCGTAGTGTCGGTGGTTGGGACGAGGGGTTGGCCGCCGCCGCGATAGAGGCCCTCGACGCCCTGCTTGATGCCCCCCACGTCTCGGCGCCGGACCTCAGCATCACCGCGACGCGCGGCACACTCGGACGACGCCTCAGCCTCGCCGTGTCGGGTTCGACGTCCGCTGCCGTGGGCGACGCGCTGCCCCCGGGATGGGACATCACCCATGCGGCCACCCAAATGCACGCGGTGATGCGACTGACCGGTCCAGTCGTCGAAATCGACGACTGGACCTAGTGGTAACCAGCCGGGAGCATTGCCCTTCGTGGCCATTCGTGTGTTCGCGATCGACGACCATCCAGTCGTCGTCGAGGGCATTCTCGCGTTGGTCGCTCGACAGGCTCCAGAGCTGGAGATCGTGGGGACGGCGTCGACGTGGGGAAACGCCGTGTCAGCCCTGGATCGTCTGTCGGCGCCACCTGATGTCGTCTTGCTCGATCTGCATCTCGGGGACGGGTCCGACCCCGCCACGTGCATCTCAGCACTGCGCAGTCGGGGGGCTGCGGTGGTCCTGTTGACCTCGGAGGTGCGGCCCGTGCCGATCCGCCGGGCGATGCGGGCAGGCGCGCTCGGGTTGGCGTTGAAGTCGGATCCGATCGAGCACCTGGTGTCGGTCGTGCGGACAGCGGCGGCGGGGGAACCGTCGGTGTCCAGTGACCTTGCTTTCGTGCTCGTGACCGATCCAGAGCTCACCGTGTCACTGCCAGCTCGAGAGGTTGAGGTGCTGACCCTGCTGGCCGACGGCGTACCGCGCAAGTCGGTGGGGGCGATGATGCGACCGCCGGTGACCATGGCGACCGTGGTCACCTATCTCACCCGGGCCTGCGCCCGGTATCGGGAGGCGGGTATCGACGTGCGCAGTCCCGGTGATGCCGTTCGTGCGGCCATCGCCGATGGACATGTCGCACTGCCAGAACAGCGGCGGCTGCGACAACCTCCTGAGTGAGGGGTGGTGAGGGGCGGCGTCATCCTCGGGGGGAGGTGACGGTCAAGGTCGGGGTGGGGCGAGATTGAGGGATCTCGCCCCACCCTTCCAGCTCGCTCCAGCCCGCCCAGACCGCCGGGGGCCTTGGGGGGCGCTGCGAGGGCAAACCGAGCGATGCAGGCGTTGATCTTTCGGTGTGACATGTCATTGGCAGCAGATATTTCAGATCGCTAGACTGCTGACGTGACATCCTTCAGTCGTCAACTCGACCTTGACCGGCCGACCATGGACCGGGCTCGCCTTCTGGCCGCCCAGGCCGGGGAGCCCGTCGTCACGTTGGCCCGGAGCCACACCACGGTGTCGGTCGAGCGGGCTACTCTCCGGCTGGCCGGCCTTGCCGGTGCCGATCACGACGGTGAGCCGTGGGTCAATCATCTGGTGGATGCCGTCCGCCGCCAGGTCGGGCTCGAGCACGGCGTCGCGCTGCCGGTGTGGGATGCGCTCAGTGGTGGCCAGGCTCGGGACCTGCTCACCCTTGCGCAACGCGCTGCAGCCGGGTCGGCCTCGTTCCGGCTGCCCACCGGTCAGGATCGGGCGAGTGCCGGCGCTGCGGCAGCGGGGGCCATTGGGGCCGGGATCTCCCGGATCGATGCCCAGCGCCGACGTCGGGAAGGTCTCATCGCCGAGCTCGGCGACGCCCCTCGCACTCCCTGGATCTACCTCATCGTCGCGACCGGTGACATCGACGAGGACATCCCCCAGGCCCAGGCGGCGGCCCGCGAGGGCGCCGATGTCATCGCGGTCATCCGGTCGACCGGCCAGTCGTTGCTCGACTACGTGCCCGAAGGTGCGACCCATGAGGGCTTCGCTGGCACGTATGCGACCCAGGAGAACTTCCGGCTCATGCGGGCGGCTCTCGACGAGACAAGTCGCGAGCTGGGTCGCTACGTGCGGCTGACCAACTACGCCTCGGGGCTCTGTATGCCGGAGATCGCCGCCTTGGCCGGACTTGAGCGACTCGACATGATGCTCAACGACTCGATGTACGGCATTCTCTTCCGCGACATCAACCCGATCCGCACCTTCGTCGACCAGCGCTTCAGCCGCCAGATCCACGCCCGCGCCGGAATCATCATCAACACGGGGGAGGACAACTACCTCACGACGGCGGATGCCGTCGACGCGGCGCACACGGTGACGGTCAGCCAGCTGCTCAACGAGTACTTCGCCAAGGAGGCCGGCCTGGCCGACTGGCAGTTGGGACTTGGGCACGCGTTCGAAATCGACCCGGCGGTGCCGCAGTCATTCCGGCTCGAACTGGCGCACGCGCTTCTGGCCCGCACGCTGTTCCCCGACGCGCCGCTCAAATGGATGCCGCCGACCAAGCACATGACCGGCGATGTCTTCCGGGGCTACCTGCTGGATGGCTTCTTCAACCTGGCCGGCGCCCTCACCGGCCAAGGCATCCTCCTGGTCGGGATGATGACGGAGGCCGTCGTCACCCCGTTCCTGTCCGACCGTGACCTCGCTCTGCAGAACGTCCGCTACGTGCTCGACGCCGCCGGGGGCCTCGCCGAGGATTTCGCCCCACCCCGCGACGGCTTCATCCAGACGCGCGCCCGCCACGTGCTCGACGAAGCCGTCGACCTGTTGGAGCGGATCACGCAGCAGCCGGCCGGCCTCGCACCGCAGGGTGGCGGCACGGCATACCCGCCGTTGTTGGCAGCGATCGCGGAAGGCACCTTCGGCCTGATGAAGCGCCCACCGGACCGCGGCAAGGGGCTGGAGGGAGTCGTCCAGCGTGCCGAGGGCGAGCACGGCTACCTCAACCCAGCCATCGACCTTCTTGAGGCAACCGCGGAAGGGCAGCGGGCATGAGCAATCGCAAGCACCTCACCGAGGCCCAGCGCCGCACGACGCCGACGATTGTCCGGCCCTACGGCGACACGACCGGTGACGGCATGATCCAGGTGTCGTTCACCCTCCCTCTGCCTCATGACAAGCGCGCCGAGGGAGCCGCGCTGCAGCTGGCCAGGAAGATGGGCATGGACCCCGCCCTGGTCGTCCACGCTAAGCCCATCGGTCCGGACTTCACCTTTTTCGTCGTCTACGGATCGTCCAACCATCTGGTCGACCTGTCTCAGGTGACTGTCCAGGAGCGCGACTACCCGTTGCTCACGCCCTACGAGGTCAACGCCGCAATCCGGGAACGCTTCGGGCGCAAGCTTGTCGTCGTCGGCGCGTGCATCGGCACCGACGCCCACACGGTCGGCATCGACGCCATCCTCAACATCAAGGGTTTCGCGGGCGAGAAGGGCCTGGAGTATTACACCGAGCTCGACGTGGTCAACCTCGGTGCACAAGTGCTCGTGCCCGACCTCGTGCGGGCCGCCCGCAGCGAGCACGCCGATGCCGTGCTCATCAGCCAGGTAGTCACCCAGAAGGACGCCCACATCCACAACACGACCCACATGACGGCGGCCTTCCGCGAGGCCTACCCGGCCGGCGCAGTCCCCCTGCTCGTGGCCGGTGGGCCGCGCTTCGAGGAGGGCTCGGAGGCCCGCTTGGGCGTCGACCGGATTTTCGGACGCGGCACCACGCCCGGTGACGTCGCCAGCTACCTCGTCCACGCGCTGGTGCAGCGCTCCACTCGGAAGGATCACCATGACCAGCACGCCTGAGGTGGGTCTGCGCGTCATCCACCGCCGCTACGTCCCCTACAGCCATGCCCACTATGCGGGTCATCTGGTCGACGGCGCCTACTCCCTGGCGGCATTCGGCGATGTCGCGACCGAGTTGTGCATCCGGTCCGACGGCGACGAGGGCCTCTTCGCGTCGTACTCGGACGTGCAGTTCCTCGCTCCGGTGCGCGCAGGCGACGTGATCGAGATCGAGGCGACCCTGACCCGAGTCGGGCGCCGCTCGCGCGAGATCGACTTCGCGGTCCGAGTCGTATGCCGTGGCACGGGCTCGCCGCTGGAGTCCAGCGCCGAGGTGCTCACGCCGCCGCTGGTCGCGACGACCGCCACGGGGGTCGTCGTCGTCCCACCGAGGCGGCCCGCAGGCCGGTAGGTCAGACCGGGCCGCGCTGGATCGCCGTTGAGCATGGCGGTCGGATCGCCCGCTGGGACCCTCTCGGCGTGTCGCTGCACGACACGCCGAGAGGGCGAAAATTCCTGGGAATTGAAGGGCGACAGTCCTGCCCGGCGTGACCTGCACAAACACCCATTCGTGCAGGTCAACGGCCGGTTGACAGGTCGCCCCCGGTGGGTAGGTTGGGATGCGGTTGTTCGTCGGGTGGCTGTCTGGCAGGGCGCGGCAACGGCCGACACCGTGGTCACAGCCGGGAGCGGACGCATCCCGTCAACCAGGCTGACGGATGCCGGCCGGGGTCCTCGTTCGACGTCGGACAGTGACGAACCTCAGCAGTGCCCGTGACGTGCAGTAGACAACAGCTGGGGGGCTCGCAGCCTGCGTGCCGGCGGCTGGTCCGAAGTGCGGCACGGGCGCTGCTGTAACCGCCTCTACAGTGGTCCGGTGACCTTGTCCGCCCGCGTCGCCTCGGCCGCACTGGGCGGTATCTGTCTCATGCTGGCCTTCCCCGGCTACGGTCTGTGGCCCTTGGCGCCGATCGGCGTGGCCCTGGCCACACTGGCCGTTCTCGGTGCGCGGGCCCGCACGGGGTGGGCGATGGGCCTGGTGACCGGCCTGGCGTTCTTCGTCCCAACCTTGAGTTGGGCAGGCACCGACTTCCTCGGCGTCATCCCGTGGCTCGGGCTGGCGGTCTTGCAGTCGCTGTACTTCGCCTTCCAAGGTGTGCTGATCGCGGTCCTGACCCGATCGGGCGCAGCCGTGGGTGCGCTGGGGATCGGGCTGGCCTGGGTCACCCAGGAAGCCCTGCGCAGTCGCACCCCCTATGGCGGATTCCCATGGGTGAGGTTGGCGTTCAGCCAGGCCGACTCTCCGTTGGGCCGGTGGGCCGCCCTCGGCGGCGCGCCCTTCGCTACCTTCGGCACGGCGTTCGTCGGCGCCTTGCTCGCGGTCGCCGGGCACACGGCATACCGGCGATGGCGCGCGGACGGCGGGCGACCGCACGCCGAGGCACCTCCCCGGAGATCCCCCCTGCGGTATGCCGTCCCGGCCCTGATTCTCGTGCCAGCCGGCCTGCTCGTGCCGCTGCCTGTCGACGGCCCGACGGCACGAGTGCTGGCCGTGCAAGGCAATGTGCCCCGACCGGGTCTGGACTTCAACGCCGAACGCCGGGCCGTGCTGGACAACCATGCCCGGGAGACCCTGGCTGCGCTTGCCCGCCGCGAGGCGGCAGGTGCGCCGCCACTGGACCTTGTCGTCTGGCCGGAGAACGCCTCGGACATCGACCCGGTCCGCAACCTCGACGCTGGGGCAGTAATCCAGGCCGCGGTGCAGCGCGCCGGCGTGCCGATCGTGCTGGGGGCACTCTTCGAGCGAGCCGACGAGGTCGCCAACGTCACCGTGGTCTATCGACCCGACCTCGGGATCACCGACACCTACGTCAAACAACACCCGGTGCCGTTCGCCGAATACATCCCGCACCGCGAGTTCTATCGGCACCTCAGCGCCTCGGTCGACCTCTTGCGGGTCGGCATGGCGATCGGACCTGGCCCTGAGGTCTTCACGATGCAACGGTCCGGTGGCCCCCGGGTGCTGGCCGGTCCGAGCATCTGCTTCGAGGTCGCCTACGACGACCTGGTGCGCACCAACGTCACCGAGGGCTCGACGCTGCTTCTCGTGCAGACCAACAACGCGACGTTCGGTGCCAGCCACGAGTCGGTGCAGCAGTTGGCCATCTCCCGGCTCCGGGCCATCGAGCACGGCAGATCGGTAGTCCACGTCTCGACCGTCGGAGTGAGCGCTCTCATCCGGCCGGACGGTTCGCTTATCGCGCCGAGTGCCTTGTTCACGGCGGATGCACTCGATGCCGACCTGCCGTTGCGCGAGTCGCGCACCCTTGCCACGACGCTGGGCCCCGCCCCGGAATACTTGGCTTGCGTAGTGGCGCTGCTGCTGCTGGCGCGCGCACTGTGGGCGCGTCGATCCGGAAAGGAAAGCCCCTCCTCATGACGCTTCCCGAGCGTGGTCCGCTCGATCGAGTCCTCGTCCTCATTCCGACGTACAACGAGAAGGACAACCTGCCGCGGATCGTCGGACGGGTGCGCTCGAGCGTGCCGGACGCCGACATCCTCGTCCTCGACGACAACTCACCGGACGGCACCGGCGCGATTGCCGATGGTCTCGCGGCCAAAGACCCCCAGGTGCACGTCATGCACCGGGCCGGCAAGCAGGGGCTCGGCGCGGCCTACAAGGCAGGTTTCGCCTGGGCTCTGGAGCGCGGCTACGACGGGGCCGTCGAGATGGACGCCGACGGCAGCCACCAACCCGAGCAGCTCCCCAGCCTGCTCTCTGCAGCACGCGACGCCGACCTCGTGATCGGCGCGCGTTGGGTCCGCGGCGGCTCGGTCGTCAACTGGCCCGCGCACCGCAAGGCCCTGAGCGTCGGAGCCAACATCTACACCAAGGTCATGCTCGGCCTTCCCGTCAACGACGCCACCGGGGGCTATCGCGTCTACCGCACCTCGGCGCTGCGCGCGATGGATCTCGACTCGGTGAGCTCGGCGGGATACGGCTTCCAGGTCGACATGACCGTCGCGCTCGTCCGTGCCGGACTGCGAGCGGTCGAGGTGCCCATCGAGTTCATCGAGCGGGAGGTCGGCGAGTCGAAAATGAGCGGCAACATCGTCACCGAGGCCTTCGTCAACGTCGGCAAAGCCGGCGTCACCCACCGGATCGGCCAGCTGCGCTCGCTTGGCTCCGAACTGGCCCGCCGACGTCGCGAGGGCACGTGGCACAGCGCGTGACCACCGCCGGCCGATGGCGGATCCGATGGAGTGGCTGGCTGCTGCTTGCCCTGCTCGTCCTGCCCACGGCGGAGATCGCAGTCATCCTCGCGGTCGGTCGTGCCATCGGCGGCTGGCCCACCGTGGGCTTGTTGATCGTCGAATCCGCCCTCGGTGCGTGGGTCGTGCGACGGGAGGGCTCGCGGGCGTGGACCGCTTTAGCCACCGCGCTACGCAGCGGGCGTATGCCGTCCCGCGAACTCACCGACGCCGCTCTCGTGCTCGTCGGCGGCACGCTGCTGCTCACCCCGGGGTTCGTCACCGACATCGCTGGCTTCTTCTGCGTGTTGCCCCTGACTCGCGCGCTGGCGCGGCCGGTGTTGGCGGCGGTAGTTCAACGTCGCCTGCTCGGGGCTGCTGAGGGCGGCACGGCATACCGGAATGCGGACAACGCTGGGGCGCCGGGAGGGCCGGGAGGCAGAGCCGCTGGTCCGCACCCGCCGCGGGATGCGACCGGGTCGGCCCGATCGACCGGGAAGGTGATTCCCGGAGAAGTCATCGATCGGTCATCCGGCACCCACAGTCCATAGACGCACCGAGGGGCCCGACCGGTGCGGTCGGGCCCCTCGGTGGATGTCGGACGGGGATGCGATCAAGCGCTGCGCCGCCTGGGCTTCTCGCCACGAGACTGGCGCAGCAGGGTGAGTCGCTCTTCGAGGAGTTCTTCGAGTTCGGGGATCGAGCGCCGTTCCAGGAGCATGTCCCAGTGGGTGCGGACCGGGCGGACCGGCTTGGGCTCTGGGGCCTCACCGCCACCGAGCAGCAGAGCGGTCGCGCCGCAGCGGCACTCCCAGGTGGGCGGGACGTCTGCTTCGATGCTGAAGGGGAGTTCGATCCGGTGCCCCTGCGGGCACACGTAGGTGGTCAGCTGCCGTTCGCTGGGGACGACGCCGACATCGGTCTCCATGCTGAAGGCCCCCAACCGGGTGCCGCGAAGTGAACGATCGGCCATGCTGTCCCTCCCAGGATCTGTGGGCCCGCCTGGATGCGGTCAGGCTCCCACTGGTTAGACGTTCGAACGCGCCGTGAGGTTGCGTTGTTCCCAGTGAGGCGAGCCTTACCCGATGTGAAAGGAGCTATGCACGTGCCCGCGGTTTGGCAGGTAGGGCGGGGCGAGAGGTTCGTCCGGGCCGAATCGACCCGAGGGCTCAGATGACTCGGGGCACCTCGTTGCCGGCTTCGAGGATGCCCCGGCGCATGTCGACCCGCGACAGCAGCAGGCCGCCCACGATGAAGAAGATCACCAGGGCCACGATGGCGTAGCGGTAGGAGTGGGTGAGTTGGTGGACCAGGCCGAAGATCAACGTGCCCAACCAGCTCGTGCCGCGCTCCATGGCCTGGTAGAGGCTGAAGTACTCTGCCTCCTTGCCGCGCGGGATGAGCTGGCTGTAGAGCGAGCGCGACAGCGCCTGCGAGCCACCCAAGACCAGGCCGATGAAGAACGCCAGCGCCAGGAAGAGGACCAACGACTTGGCCGGCACGAAGAAGGCCACCAGGACGATGACCGTCCAGACGCCCAGGCTGTAGAGCACGGTGCGCCACGCCCCGATCTGCCCGGCGACCCGGCCGAACAGCAGCGCGCCGGCGAAGGCCACGAACTGCACGAACAGGAAGATGCCCAGAACCGTGCCCTGGGCGAACTCCAGCTCCTCGATCCCATAGAGGCTGGAGTTGCCGATGACCGTTTGGATGCCGTCGTTGAAGAAGAGGTAGGCGAGCAGGAAGAGCATCGTCTGCGGGTAATTGCGTAGGTCCCGAAAGGTGGTCCGCAGTTGGCGCAGGCTACCGCCGACGACCCCGGCGCCTCGCGCGACGGGCGTGGCCACCGTGCCTTCGACGTGACGCAGGCCGAGCACCGGAATGAGCGTGAAGGCGGCCCACCAGATGCCCGCCGAGAGCAGGCTGATCCGGGTGGTCTGCCCGAGGGTGAGGCCGAAACTGGTGTGGAAGGTGATCAGGGCGAAGTTGATCGCCAGCAGCAGACCCCCGCCGAGGTAGCCGAACGCCCACCCCTTGGACGAGACGCGGTCCCGGTCATCCGGTGGGGTGATGCGCACCAGCAGCGAGTCGTAGATGACCAGGGAGGCCCCCAGGCACACCTGGGCCAGGATGAGCAGGAGGACGCCCAGGGCCCAGTTGGTGCCGGCGACGAGAAACATTGCCGAAGCTGCCAGCGACCCCACCCAGGCGAACCCGGCGAAGAGCTTGGTGGGGTGCGTGGTGCGGTCGGCGATGGCTCCGACGAAGATGAGGAAGATGGCCGAGACGATCGTCGACACGGTGATGGTGTAGGCCGCCAACGAGCCCGGATCGATGGGCACCCCCAGGACAGACAGTGTCGTGAGGCACTTGGCGTCTTCGGGCAGGCCCGGGCATGCAGACTCGGTCGCCACCGACGTGAGATAGGGGGCGAAAAGCACCGTGGCGGTGGTCGTGACATAGGCGGAGTTGGCCCAGTCGTACCAATACCACGCCCGCTGTTCCTTCGTCTCGACGAAGCTGTGTGGGCTGTGGGGGGCCGGCACGGCAGGCTGCGGGGCGGTGGCGCCGCCAGGGGTGGTCATGGGCGCCAAGAGTGGCATATCGCGACCGCTCAGGGACAGGTATGCCGTGCGCCGCGCCGTCACACGACGGTGACGCTGAAGTCACCTCGGGCAGCGACGATGCCGGCGCAGCGCTCGAGGTGTTCCCGGCTCGGTTCGACCAGTGGGATCGGAGTCGGTCGGGTGCCGTGCCTGCGGAATCCGATGACCTTGAGCCGCATCCGCGGATCGATGTCGGCGAGCCAGTCGCCGGTCGCTTCCAGCAGCTGCACGTCGTCATTGCGGCCGGGGAGGATGAGCAGCCGCACTTCGTGGAGCTTGCCTCTGCCGGCCAGACGGGTGATCGAGTCGCGGGTGCGAGCGTTGTCGGATCCGGTTAACGCGACGTGGATGGCTGGGTCGAGGCACTTGAGGTCGACCATGGCCCCGTCGAGCACGGGGTCGAGCAACTTCCACGTGGAGGCTGGTGCATCGCCGTTGGTGTCGACGAAACACGTCAACCTGCTCAGCGCCGCGTCGGCCTTGATCGCGTCGAACAAGGCCCGCAGGAAATGCGGCTGCATGGTCGCTTCTCCGCCCGAGACGGTCACCCCGGACAGGAACGGTGCCGCTGGACGGATTCGTGCGAGCAGGTCGGCCACCTCGAGGTGACGGGCCTTGGGGGAGGAGGCATACCGGCATACGGCGTGGCAGTGGTCTTCTTGCAGACACACGTCCGGATTCCAGGTCACAGCACCTGTGGTGGTGAAACCCAGTGCGCCGGAAGGGCATTGGTCGACACACTCACCGCAGTCGACGCAGGGGTTGATGGTGTAGGGGTTGTGACAGGCCAAGCAGTCGAAGGTGCAACCCTGCAGGAAGACAACGAAACGGTTGCCGGGGCCGTCAACCGACGAGAACTCGAGGGTGTCAGCGACCAGGCCGCGGAGCGAGCTCATGTGCCCCTACGCGCTTGACGGCGCGTTCGGTGAGGTGGAACGTGCGCTCGGAGCCGGCGGCAAGATAGTCACTGCCATGTCGCGCCCCGTGCTCGTCGATGCCGACCAGGTCGCTCTTGCGCACGAGATAGCCGGTGATCCGGATGAACTCGTTGTCGGCGAGGTTGAAGGTGAAGTCGCGCATCCCCACCTCGAAGGCGCCCTTGATGATGTCGACCATGGCCTGCGGGTTGCCCACGGCGGTCTCGTCGACGTGGAAGATGTCGCTGATGCCGGCCGCGAAGTGGGTGTGCAGCGGGGCACAGGCCGTGATGTGCTGCCGCATCCCCGGTTCGTCGGTGACCGGGATCCGGGTGCCGGCCGTAACGCCCTCGTCGAGATCGATCCCGCCCTGCGAGTGCAGGTAGGCCGCGCCGCCACCTCCGGCGCAGTAGGGCTGCGGCCGGGCTGCGACGAGGTCGGCGATCCGTTCGACAATCCGGTATGCCGCGTCGTTGGCCCGCTCGTCGTGCCCCCAGCGGGCGTCGTGAATGCCGTCGTGAGCCAGCAGCTCGGCGACGCACTCGGCCAGGCCGAAGATGCCGAACATCGCCGAGAACCGGTCGATGTCGATGAGGCCCTCGGTGGCCAGGAAGTGGTCGGCGAAGAAGTGCTGTTCCTCGACGAGCGACGTGATCCGCGCCTGCATGAGCTCGGCGGTGAGCTCGACCCACATCGGCAGCCCGGTCGCGAGGAACTCCTCGAGGCCACCGTGCTGACGGACTGCGGCTTCCCTGAGGTTGAGCCGGGTCAGGGTGTGCGAGCCGCCACCGATCTTGAGCGAGTTGTAGCAGCTCACCGCCGCATAGCCGGAGCCGTGGTCGCGGACCATCATCGGGTGGTTGACGAAGTGCGGCTTCCCGGTGGCGAAGACGGTGCGCACGCCGTCTTCGATGAGGCTGTCCGGGGTGACCTCGGGGTCGACCTTGAGGGTGATGTTGGGCACGACCTGACGCAGTGAGCGCTCCACGCGGAAGATCGACCGGACGACGCGACCGTCGGCCGGCCCGAGGTTGGTGTGGACGAACGCATCAGGCAGCAGCCGGTCGAGCTGGATCCAGAACCGGCGCAGGGTGCGGTCGAGCTCTGCGTCGGTCATCTCAGCCGGGACGAATGGTTCGAGCAACGCGTCGAGGTCGCCGAGGTAGACCGGGTAGGTCGTCACCGACGGCACATGGCCGTAGAGGATGGTGAGGAAGGACAGCGCGTCGGCGAGGTCCTGCGGCGGGTCGAGCTCGAGGTGCTTGACCCCCTGCCGCAGAGCCTTGGCGTAGTCAGGGAGCACATATCGCGGCGTGTAGGGCCGGTTGCCTTCGAACATGTCGCAGATGACCCGCTTCTCCAGCGCTTCCTGGCAGGCTTGCGACAGCGGGGGATAGGGCAGCGCGCTGACGGCGAGCGCGGCCAGCCGACGGACCTTCTGGTCATAGCCGATCGCTGGGCTGGTGACGATGGACTCGGCGTCGTTGACGAGTTGGGTCAGCTGCATACCCCAAGGGTATGCCGTGTCACTCGGGCAGTGACGCAGCCGCCTCCAGGATCGTCCACGCCTGCAGTTGCGAGGACAGCTCCAGAGGTATGCCGGGTGGCTGGGTTTCGCTCGCCGGCCGCGCTGGATCGGGAGAGAAGACCGTGACGTGGCCGAACGGCATACTCAAAGCCTTTGGGAGAGAGAGCGATTGGCGACCATCCCAGAGCAGGTGGGCGTTGTCGCGCACCAGCTGGGCGGCGGTGGCGCGGGTGGGGGAGTCAAGGTCAGGCGAACGGGCCGCCAGCGCGAGGTAGCGCACGAGGATGCCGGTGAAGAGGCCGCCGTCGCCGTCGCCGTGCGTGCGCAGAGCGAGGCGGCCCGCGGTCTGGGTCGTCAGGTGGGTCCGCAGGGCGTCGACGAGATCGGCGGCTCGGTGGGCCGAGTCCGGACGCCCGCGGGACGCCAACTCGGTGAGCGTGCCCAGGACGGTGCCTTGGTTGTAGGTGAAGACATGCGGGGTCAGGCGAGTGCCGCCATCCGGCTGGATCTCGATGCCGTCCCGGAACATCCCCGTGGTCGGATCGTGGAGGTGGGCGTAAGCCCAGTCGACGAGCGCCTGCGCTCTGTCGAGATCCCCGACCCGTGCTCGGAAGAGGGCCACCGGGCCGGTTGCGGGGAGGTTCTTGAAGTCGTGTGCCGTGTTCCAGAACACACCGCCCCCAAGATCGGGTGTCTCGCCTCGCTCGATCGTGCTCCGGAGGGCGCGACCGGCATGAGCGCGCGTGGCGCGGGGGAGTGGGCCGGCTGAGCCACCCTGGGTCTCGAGCCGGTGGGCAGCCAGCAGGAGCCAGGCCATGTCGTCGTAGTAGGAGTTGGTGAAGCGCCCGGCGTTGCGCATGCCGATGCTGACGAGCGTGCGGTGAGCCAGGCGTCGGGCAGAGCGGGCGCGGGCCGGGTCGCCCTGCGTTTGCTCACGAAGGACCTCGTCGACGAGCGCGTCGATGTAGTGGGCCTGCCACCAGTAGTTCCACGGACCGAAGATGGGACGCCTGACCGGGTGGTCGACGCGCGCGAGGTGAGTCAACGGCATACCGAGCAGGCGGCGACCGAAGAGCCGACGGACCGACTCCGCTGCCTCCCGAGCGCGCTCGTCCCACTGCGTCATCCGCCCATTCTCACCCGAGCGGTCAGGTGGGCTGGTTCGTCACCGCGCCGGCAACGCTGGCTGCGATTCCACAGGGCAGACACATGGGACGCTCAGCCGGGCTGCCTACGGTGCCGGCATGACCACTCACGAGAGCCCGCAACCCAGCTTCGAGGGACGCCTCCTGCCCCGCCCTGACGAACCGCCGTACGACCAGGGCCTGGGCTTCGACCTCACCACCATGCTCGATCGCCGCCGGGCCCTCGGGCTGCTGGGTGTGGGAGTCGCCAGCGCCGCCCTTGCCGCCTGTAGCCCAGGGACTCCGACGTCAGCGGCCACCGGGCCGGCGTCCACCGGAGCCAGCCGCTCCTCCAGCAGCGCCGCGAGCACGTTGGCCGGGACCACACTCACCGAAATTCCCGACGAGACCGCCGGGCCGTACCCGGGTGACGGCTCCAACGGACCCGACGTTTTGGCCCAGAGCGGGGTCGTTCGGCAGGACATCACCCGCAGTTTCGGCACCTCGACGACCCGCGCCGAGGGCATCCCGATGACCCTGGAACTCACGGTGCTCGACATCGCGGCAGGCGGCGGACCGATGGCTGGGGCGGCCGTGTACGTGTGGCACTGCGACCGCGCCGGGCGCTACTCGATGTATAGCAGTGGCGTCACGTCGGAGAACTTCCTGCGTGGGGTCCAGGTCACCGACAGCAACGGGGTGGTGCGCTTCACCAGCATCGTGCCGGGCTGCTACGCGGGTCGGTGGCCACACGTGCACTTCGAGGTCTACCCGGACCAGGGAGTATCGCCGATTCGACGAAAGCCATCGCCACCTCGCAGGTCGCGCTGCCCAAGCCGACGTGTGACGCGGTCTATGTGACTGCCGGCTACGAGAACTCCGTCGGCAACCTTGCCCGCCTATCTCTGGCTACCGACAACGTCTTTGGCGATGATGCAGGCGTCCACCAGCTCGGCACCGCGACCGGAGACGTCGCCAGCGGGTATGCCGTGCGGCTCACCGTCCCCGTCGACACCCGAACGCAGCCCAATCGGCGGTAGCGACTGCACCCGGGATGAGTTGTCCGTGGCCAGGTTGGCCAAGCCTGCATACTCCCGATGATCCAACGCCGATAATCTACATTATGTCGGAATCAGTCTCGGTCTGATCCCCTGATGGCTGATACCCGGGCCAGTGGAGAGTTTGGCACGCAGGCGGTGCGAAAGTCTCCACTCACTCGCCGCCTCCGGGGTGTGCGCCACGCTGGGCGCGGATCGGGGTCTGGTCCTTGCGCGCCCTCGGGATCACGCCGACCTGAAAGTCGTCCTCGTAGACCACAGTCCCGGGATCGTCGGAGAACACCACCTCGTGGGCTACATCGTGCGCCGACAAGATTGCCATGAGCGACGTGGCGTGTTGGGCCATGTCAACGCGCATCGGACTCTTGAACCACGTGACGGCGTCGATCGAATTGCCGTCACCGTAGAACGTCGGCTCAGGCAGCTGCGCCGTGAACCAGTCATCCACGTCAAGGTAGGTGGCGATCTCGTCTGCCGTGAGACATCCCGCCCGTCGGAGGTGATCGACCGCGACGAAGACGCCGACTTCAACGCCCAATCGACCGCAGTACGTGGCTTGGATCCGACAGAACTTGGGAGGGGCGCCGACCTCGCTGACCTCGCGGCTCATTGCTCGCTCCTCCCCCTGGCCGCTGATAGCCGGCCAGTGGAGAGTTTGGCACGCAGGAGGTGCGAAAGTCTCCACTCAGTCGCCCCCTCCGGGGCGTGCGCCACGCTGGGCGCGGATCGGGCAGGATGGCGCCCGTGACCATGACCCCGCGCGCCACCGCAGCGTTGACGGCATACCTCGTCGTTGCCGTGACCAACGTCGGCTCGCTTGCGCTGGGACTGGACACTCTCGCCAACCTGACCCAGTGGCTTCTCATGCCGCTTGTCCTGGGGATTCAGGCCTATCGCGGCTCCCAGGCTTCCTCCACCTAGGTCCAAGGGTCCTCCCCGATGTGGTTTGCCGTGTTGACGGCCACCAGCATATATGCGAATCTTCGCATGTGCGCATGACCGTAAATGGGGTCCCTCTCTACGAGGCGAAAGCCTCAATGTTCAAGTCGCTTGGGCACCCAGTGCGGATTCGTGTCCTGGAACTGCTGTCGGAGCGTGACCACGCGGTCCACGAGCTGTTGGAGCTGATTCAGGTCGAGCAGACCGGTCTCTCGCAACACCTCGCGGTGTTGCGACGCACCGGACTGGTCCGGCAACAGCGGGTCGGAGGCCAGGTCGAATACGCACTCGTGGGGAGTCGAGGTCGCGGAGTTGTTGACGTCGGCACGCAGACTCCTTCGGCAGCTGGCCGATCAGAGCCGTTCGTTGCGCGAGTCACTTGACGCCCACGCGAGCATCGACGGCGGTAGCACCGTATGAACCCCTGGAACCTCGCCCGTCGCATTGTTGCCGTCGGTCGGGTGGCCGAAACTGCACCCAGCCAGCCAGTGGCCGAGCACGCAGGAGCCGTCTTCGGCGGCAGCGTTCAGGTGCGCCATGTCGACGCTGGATCGTGCAACGGATGCGAAATCGAGGTGGGCGCGGCCTTCAACCCCGTCTATGACACGGAGCGGTATGGAGCGCGACTCGTCGCGTCCCCCCGGCATGCCGATGTCGTGCTCGTGACCGGGGTAGTCACTCACAACATGGCCGAACCGCTCCGGCGCACCGTCGAGGCGACTCCCCGACCACGCCTGGTGCTGGCGGTTGGCGACTGTGCTCACGACTGCGGCGTCTTCCGCGGCGCATTCGGGGTGCGCGGGTCAGTCGCCGACGTCGTCGATGTCGACCTTGTCGTTCCCGGCTGTCCGCCCGAACCCGCTGTGATCGTCGAGGCGCTGCGCCGGGTCACCGGCCGATGAACGTCTTCCAGTGGGCGCTGATCGCCCTGGTGCTCTGCTTCTTCGTCACAACAGTTGTAGCCATCGGGGCGCCCACACCGCGAGTGCGCAACGTCCTGGCCGGAGTCGCGGCCATGGCCCTGGGCGCCGCGGGCGCCGCCACCGGCCTGGCTGCGCTGGCCGGCGACACCACCGTCGTGCTCCTGGGCACTCCTGCCTGCAATGACGCTGTCGTGGCACGCCACGGCCCTGGGTGGCTTCTTCGCTGCGGTCAGCGGCGTCGTCGTGGTCGTCTGCGCGCTCTACGGCATTGGCTACGCCCACGGCCCGGCCGCCTCCCGCACGGGGTGGTCCGCCTTCGCTGCCTTCGGGTTGGGAATGCAATTGGTGCCGCTCGCCGGGGACGTCGTGACCTTCCTGCTCGCCTGGGAGGTCATGGCGATTGGATCGTCGGTGCTCGTGCTCAGCGACCATGCGCGCCGTCCCGGAGTCCGCAAGGCCGGACTCTGGTATGCCGTGATGACGCACCTGAGCCTTCTGCTGCTCGCGGCGGGGCTGGGCATCGCGGCCGCGTCGGCTGGGTCGACCTCGTTCTACGCCATCGCAACGACACCGCCGACCGGAGAAGTCGCGGCGCTCGCCTTCGTGCTGGCCCTGGTTGGCTTCGCGACGAAGGCCGGGGCGGTCCCCGTGCACATTTGGCTCCCCCGCGCTCACCCGGAGGCGCCCAGTCATGTGTCCGCGTTGATGAGCGCGGTCATGGTCAAGATGGGGATCTACGGTGCCATGCTGCTCACCACGCGGTTGTTCCCCAACGGTCCCAGCTGGTGGGCGCTCCTGGTCTTAGGACTGGGGATCCCGAGCGCCCTCTACGGCATCCTCCAGGCGTCGGTGGCCAGTGACCTCAAACGTCTACTCGCCTACTCCACGACCGAGAACGTCGGCCTCATCCTCATCGCCCTGGCGATCGCCATGCTCACCCGCCCGACCCGGCCAGGAGTTTCGGCCGTAGCCCTGATCGCGGTGTTCCTTCTCGTCGTCAGCCATGCGGCCTTCAAGACGACCCTGTTCCTGGCCGCAGGGTCGATCCTGCACGGCACCGGCGAGCGCGACTTGGACCGAATGGGCGGACTGGCGGTGCGAATGCCAGTGACGGCGATCGCGTTGGCGGTCGGCAGTCTCGGGGCAGCTGCCCTGCCCGCAACCTCCGGTTTCGTGGCGGAATGGTCGCTACTGCAATCACTGATCCACGCAGACTCACGCACCGACCGCCTGACCACTGCCATCTTGCCCTTTGTCATGGGGTGGTGGCTCTGACCGCGGGGCTGGCCCTGCTCACCTTCACCAAGGCCTTCGGCATCGCAACCTTGGCGCGCCCCCGCACTCCCACCGCGGCCGCAGCCCGCGAGGGGTCCTGGACGATGCGTCTGGCGATGCTCCTTGCGGCAGCCGGCGTCCTTGCCGTCGGCTTGATCCCCGGGGTGCTCGTGCGCGCTATCTCCCCGGTGCTGCCCGAGGCAGCGCGCCCCACGGCATACAGCGCCGGCCTCGTGCTGCCTGGCGCTCGGGCCAGTCTCGACCCCACCGCATTGGCGCTGCTCGCGGTGGCGGTCACGCTCCCCCTGGTGACCACCGGGTGGCTTCTCGCTCGGCGGGTGCCCCGCCAGCAGGTCGCAGTGGGGTGGGGATGTGGCGGAGTACGGACCAGCCCGCGCATGCAATACACAGCCACCTCGTATGCCGAGCCACTCGTCCGGATCTTCGATGACGCACTGGCCCCGACGCGCGACGTCCGGGTGACCCACGCCGAGGAATCCCGCTTCACCGTGCGGGCGATGGCCTACTCTCAGCGGGTCGTCGACGTCGTCGAGGCTCGGGGTTACGCGCCCGTGGTGCGCGCTCTCACGCGGCTTGGGGATGCCGGCAGATCGGTGCAGAACGGCAGCGTCCACCGCTACCTGGCGTTCTCCTTCGGCGCCTTGCTGCTCGTTCTACTGGGAGTTCTCGGATGAGCGACAGTCTGGTGGCCGGCCTGGCCATCGCTCTCCAGGTCTTGGCGGTCACCGCGGCAGCCCCATCGTCGTCGGCGTGACCCGACAGGTCCGGGCCCGCCTCGAGGGTCGCGCTGGCGCCGGGGTCCTGCAGCCGTGGCGGGACCTGCGCAAGCTCGCGCGGAAAGAACCGCTCACGGCGGAGGGCGTCATCCTGGGACGGGCCTTGCCGGTGGCTCTCATGTCGGTCAGCGGGTTGCTCGTGGCCCTGCTCCCCCTGGTGACCACCCTCACCCTGCCGGCCGTGCCCGACGACCTGTTCGTCGTGGTATCGGTGCTACTGCTGGGATCGGTGTTCATCGCACTCATTGGTCTGGATGCCGGCAGTGCCTTCGGAGGCATGGGCTCCAGCCGACACATGATGGTCTCCGCGCTGGTGGAGCCAACAGTCCTCGTCGCGATCTACGCCTTGTCCATCCCCGTGGGCGCGTCGACGCTCTCCACCATCCTCGCTGCGCGGATGTCGACGCCCGCATCGATCGTCAGCCCGGTCAGCGCGCTGGCGTTAGTCGCCTTGCTCATCGCCGTCATCGCCGAGACCGGCCGACTGCCCGTGGACAACCCGAGCACACACCTGGAACTCACGATGATCCACGAGGCGATGGTGCTCGAGGCGTCGGGGCGTGACCTCGGCTGGATCGAGCTGGCCTCCTGGATTCGCCTCACCGGTCTGTTCGGACTCGTTGCCAACCTGGCGCTGCCCTGGGGGATCGCCGAACAGGCCACCGTCGGAGCCCTCGTGATCGGGGTTGCTGCCGTCATCGGGAAGGTCATCGTCCTCGCGGGCATTGTCGCCGCGGTGGAGGTGTTCCTCGCCAAGGTGCGGTTGTTCCGGGTGCCCGAGATCATGGCCGCCTCCTTTGTCCTGGGCTTTCTCGCCGTGACCGCGTCATACCTCACGGGAGCGCCATGACCACCATCCCGTCGTTCACCGCCTCGCCGTTGACCATCCAACTGCTCGCCACCGCGACCGGGGCGCTCCTGCTGACCGCGGTGTTGCTGCTGTGGCGACGCAGCATCACCGGGGCCGCCGGCCTGCTGGGGGTGCAGGGCCTGGCTTTGGCCGCGTTGTCATGGGCAGCAGCGACGGAGGGAGAGCCACACCTCTACGCCCTGGCAGCGCTGCTAGCGCTCATCAAAGGGTTTGTCATCCCGGCCCTTGTGCTGCGCACCGCTCGCCGGCTCGATGCCGCCACCGAAGGCTCGCCGGTGGTCAACCCAGCCACCGGGATGCTCCTTGCTGCGGCTCTCACCACGGTGGCCTTCCTCGTCGGGACCCCCGTCGCCACAGCGACCGCGCGCTCCACTGGCGCGGCCGTGCCGGTCGGGTTGGCTGTCGTCCTCATCGGGTTTCTCGTCCTGGCCACCCGGCGCGAGGCGCTGGGTCAGATCATCGCCTTCGTCGTGGTCGACAACGGCATCGGGGCGACCGCCGTCCTGGCTGCGGGTGGGCTACCCGCAGTGATCGAGGTCGGAGTGCTCTTCGATGTGTTGCTTGTCGTGCTCGTCCTGCTCATCCTCACCCGACGGATCAGGCGCGGCCTCGCATTCACCGATGTCTCCCGACTCAACGAGCTGAGGGACTGATGGCCGTCTTCGTCTGGATCACCCTGGGGCTGCCAGTCGTGCTCGCCGCGTGGTCGCTGGCTGCACCCCGGGCCGACATCGTCCGGCACCTGCCCTGGGTCGCCTCCGCTGCCGTCCTGCTGTGCGGGGGCTGTTCCTGGCTCATCCGGTCGAAGGAACCGCCGCGTTCGCCGGGATGCTGCGTGTCGATGCCTTCACGGCATACCTGTTGTTCGTCGTGGGGTCCGTGGCCGTGGTCGCCACCGGAGGCGCCGTAACCCCCACCCCCAACGGTCGCTTCTCGGCCCTGATGTGCTTGTTCCTCGTGGCGATGAGCATGGCAGTTCTCGCCGACAACCTCGGGGTGTTGTGGGTCGCGATCGAAGCCACGACCATCACCACCGCCTTTCTCGTCGCTCACGGCGGCGGTCGCCGCGGGTTGGAGGCCGCCTGGAAGTACGTCGTCCTGGGATCGGTCGGCGTCGCCATCGCCTTCCTCGGGATCGTGCTCCTGTATGCCGCGACAGGAGACACCCCGTCGCTGTCCTGGGCCGACCTGGTCACCCGTCCGGGATTGGCCCAGACCGCACGGATCGGTTTGGCGCTGGCTGTCCTCGGCCTGGCGACCAAGGCCGGTCTGGCGCCCATGCATAGCTGGCTGCCCGACGCGCACAGCCAGGCACCCGCGCAGGTCTCCGGCCTGATGTCCGGGGTGCTGCTGGCCGTTGCTTTCGCCGGAATCCTGCGTTTCAAGACGATCAGCGACCACGCCCTGGGGACGGGGTTCATGCGCACCCTGCTCACCATCGCCGCCCTGCTGTCGCTAGCGGTGGCCGCCACGCTGGTGCTCACCCAGCGGAACTACAAACGGCTGCTGGCGTATTCGAGCATCGAACACATGGGGATCCTGGCCCTCGGTGCTGCGATCGGTGGCCAACTGGCCACCGCAGCAGTGCTCCTGCATATCCTCGGCCATGGCCTGACCAAGGCCGGTCTCTTCGTTGTGGCCGGTCGCACCCTGCACGCCACGGGCAGCGCAGAGATTGCCGAGGTCCACGGCCTGCTCACCAGGAGTCCGAGTGTCGGTCGAGCCTGGCTGGTGGGCACCGCGGCGCTGCTTGGTTTCCCACCGTTCGGGCTGCTGCTGACGGAGCTGGCCATCATCGTCGCCGGTTACCAGCGAGGCATGGGCGTGGTGACATCCATTGCGGTCCTGCTCCTGTTGGTCGGGTTCGCGGGCATCAGTCGTCAGATCCTGGCGATGACGTTGACTCGCCATCCGGTGTCGCCCACCGCAGCCCCTCAGGTCCTCGCTCCGGATCCGGCCCCAGCCATCCAACGAGGGATCGTCCTGGCTGCATTCGGCGCTGTGGCGCTCATCCCGGTGGTGGCGTGGCCATTGGCAGATGTGTTGAGCGCTGCCGTCACCGTGCTCGGAGCGACCCCGTGACCATCACTCCCCCACTACCGCCGGCTCAAGCGGTCGCGCCCGCGGACCTCGCTGCCACCATTGCGCCCTTGCTCGAGGCCGGTGCTCGACTGGCCCTTGTCGCCGGACACGACGACCGAGACGGAATCCGGGTGGTGCACACCTACCTGCGGCCCGAACAGGCACCCATCGAAGTCGAGACCACCGTCCCGCAGGAGCCGAGGGGATCCCCTCAGTCGCCCACTTGTCCTATCCGGCAGGGCGCTTCGAGCGTGAAGTGCGCGATCTGTTCGGCCTGCACCCGATCGGCCACCCCCTGCCGCAGCGCCTGGTCCGCCACGCCCACTGGCCCAGTGGCTACTACCCCATGCGCCACGACGCCGCGTCGGCGCCAGAGTTGGTCGAGGACGAGGGAGCCTTTCCGTTCTTGGATGTCACCGGTGACGGGGTCTACGAAATCCCTGTCGGGCCGGTGCACGCCGGGCTCATCGAACCCGGCCACTTCCGCTTCTCGGTCGTCGGGGAGACCATCCTGCGGATGAAAGCGCGGCTGTGGTTCGTCCACCGGGGCATCGAGAAGCTCTTCGAGGGGAAGGCACCGCACGACGGGGTCGCGCTCGCCGAGCGGATCAGCGGAGACACTGCGGTCGGCCACGCGCTTGCCTACACCCTGGCCGTCGAGCAGGCCCTCGGCATCGGCTGCTCTGCCCAGGACGCGTGGCTTCGAGCGACCGTGTTGGAGCTCGAACGCCTGCACAACCACATCGCCGACCTCGGGGCCATCGTCAACGACGTCGGATACGGGATTGTCCATGCCCATACCCAGACGCTGCGCGAGCGTCTGCTGCGCCACAACCAATCCCTGACGGGTCACCGCCTGCTGCGCGGGGCCATCGCACCGGGTCGCACCACCCTGCGGCGGCTCCCGGACCTCGACCTGGTCCGTGATGTCGCAGCGGAGGTCGACCGTATCGTCGCTGTCGCCTTGGGCAACCATGTCGTCGCCGATCGGCTCGCCGGCACCTCGCCGCTCGGTCTCGCCGACGCCCGCCGAATCGGCGTCCTCGGCTACGTCGCCAAAGCCAGCGGGCTCGCAGTCGATGCCCGCAACGACCATCCCTTCCATCTGGACCTCCCACGGATCGACCCGGTCGTGGAGTCCAGCGGAGACGTTCTGGCCAGGCTGTTGGTCCGCGCTAGAGAGGCGCAACAGTCGGCCAAACTGATCACGACGCTGGCCCGTTCTGTCCCGTCTCGGGCGTCCCTTCCCGCGGAGCAGGCCCTCCCACGCGCGGACTCGACCCGTGGCCTGGGAATCGTCGAAGGATGGCGCGGCACGATCGTCCAGCGGGTCGAGATCACTGGCGGTCTACTCAGCCGCGTCAAGATCGTCGACCCGTCGTTCTTCAACTGGCCGGCCCTCCCGGTGGCGCTGCGCGACACGATCGTCCCCGACTTTCCCCTCACCAACAAGAGCTTCAACCAGTCCTACGCCGGCAACGACCTCTGACCGCCGCTCAGCTGCTGTCACCGGGAGCGTCGTCAGACGCCTCGCTTCCGTCGATGAGGCCTTGGAGCACGGCGAGGTCGTGCCGGTCGACCGGGCGCGGCTCATAGCTTGAGTGCGCTGCCAATTGCAGCGCCACGCAGGCGCATTCGACGGTGCGGCCGCCGAGCAAGCCACTCGTCCACGCGTCCACGGGGTAGTCGTACCTGCCACCCTCCGGAGCCGCTTGCCACCACCCACCAGCCGGAGATGGGTGCATAGGGTGCAAATCCACCACATGTATGCCGTCGTCCAGCTCGATCCGCACTGGCAGCCAGTCGGTGGTCACCCTGAAGCCACGCTCGACGAGCACCCCGACCGCCCGCTCGAGGTGATCGCCCAACACCATGAGGTCAACGTCGCGGTGGGTGCGGGTCACCCGTTCGGCCAGGGCGTCAACGCCCCAGCCGCCGACCAGCCAAGAGCGCACTCCGGCCGCGGCCAAGGCATCGATGATCTCGACCGCTTCGACGTCCGAAACCGCCATCTACTCCACCTCGTTGTCGGCCGGTTGGGGCGCGGGCAACTCTGCGTCCAATGCGTCGGCCAGCGCGACCAGGTCTGCCCGATAGAGAGAGATGCGGCAGCCGAGACCATTGGGCTTCCACTCGATAGCCTCGGCCTCCCAATGCGGCCGGGCTCGCCCGCGTAAGTGCGAGGGCATGGGTGTGGTCACCTTCTCTGGCCCCGGGTAGGAGCTTGGTCGTCACGGATTCTGGCCCCACCTCGGTGGCCGCGGTGGTGCCTTCCTCGGGTGGGTGTGTCGTCGTGAATGTTGGCCCCACCCGCGGTGAGGGTCTTCACGTCAACGGTTGTCGACGTGGAGGTCCCGGTGAGGCAGCGGTCCAGGGTGGAGTTGTTCGAACAGATCCGGCGAGACCGCCGTGCTGATCCGAGCGTGTCGGTCCGCGAGCTCGCGCGATCCCATGGGGTGCACCGTCGGACGGTGCGGCAGGCGATCACTTCGGCGGTCCCGCCCCCGCGCCAGGGGTATCCGGCTCGGGCTCGGCCGGCGATTGACCCGTGGCGGGAGGTCATCGACGGCTGGTTGATTGCCGACCAGGACGCCCCTCGGAAGCAGCGACATACCGCGCGGCGGGTGTGGCAGCGTCTGGTCGCCGAACACGACGCCACGGTCGCGGAGGTGACGGTGTCCCGGTACGTCGCCTCGCGTCGGGTCGAGCTCGGGCTGGTCGATCGGGAGGTGTTCGTCCCGCAGGTCCACGCCCCGGGCGCGGAGGCCGAGGTCGACTTCGGCGAGTTCGAGACCGTGATCGCCGGAACCTCGGTGAAGGTGTGGATGTTCGTGATGCGGCTGTCCCACTCCGGTCGGGCGTTCCACGTTGCCTACGGCACCCAAGCGCAGGAAGCGTTCCTGCAGGGGCATGTCGAGGCGTTTGCTCACTTCGGCGGGGTCCCTGCCCGGGTCCGCTATGACAACTTGAAGCCGGCTGTGACCAGGGTGTTGAAGGGTCGCGACCGGGCCGAGTCCGACCGGTTCATCGCCTTGCGGTCCCACTACGGGTTCGACTCGTTCTTCTGCATCCCGGGCAAGCAGGGCGCGCACGAGAAGGGCGGTGTCGAGGGCGAGATCGGCCGGTTCCGCCGCCGTCATCTGGTGCCGACGCCGACGGTTGCCTCGTTGGCCGAGCTGAACCAGCGCGTCGCTGCCGGCGATGTCACCGACGACGCGCGGGTGATCACCGGCCACCACGCCACCGTCGGGGTCGAGTTCGCTGCCGAGCAGCCCACCTTGCTGCTGCTGCCGAGCGACCGGTTCGACCCGGGCGTGGTCGAGCAGCGGCGGGTCGACCACCGATCCCGGGTCTCGATCCGTCAGAACCACTACTCCGTTCCCGCTCGGTATGTCGGGCGCCGGCTGATGGTGCGGTTCACCGCGACCACGGTCACCGCCTTCGACGGGCCGAAGGTCGTGGCCGTGCACGAGCGGGCCACCGGCCGCTACGTCGAGGTCCTGTCCCTGGATCACTACCTTGAGGTGTTGACCCGCAAACCCGGCGCCCTACCGGGGGCGACCGCACTGGCTCAAGCCAAAACAGCGGGAGCGTTCACGCCCGCGCATCAACGGTATTGGGACGCGACCCGCCGCGTCCTCGGCGATGGTCGCGGCACCAGGGCCCTGGTCGAAGTCCTCCTCGCGCACCGCACCCTCCCAGCCGTCGCGTTGACCGAGGCGATGAACGCCGCCGTCAACGCCGGGATCCTCAGCCCCGAGGTCGTGATCATCGACGCACGAGCCCGCGCCACCACAGCGGCCGCTCCGCCGGTGCCAGTCGGTGACGCCCTGGCCCGCTACGACCGGCCAGCGCCATCGCTGACCGGGTACGACGACCTGCTCACCAACAGAAGGGCCTAACCCTGTGACCATCAAGTCCGACACAGCCGCGCAGGCGGCCGTCAACGCCGCCGCCCGCGAGCTGCACCTGCCCACCGTCCGGACCGAGGCCGTCAGGCTCGCCGAGATCGCCGTCCGGGAACGGCGCACCCACCTGGGGTACCTCGCCGACATCCTCGCGGCCGAGGTCGACGACCGCCTCGAACGCCGCCGCACCCGCCGGGTCACCGAAGCCAAGTTTCCCCGCATCAAACGCCTCGCCGACTTCAACCTCGACGCCGTCCCGACGATCCCTGCCGCGACCCTGGGCCACCTCGCCTCCGGCGCCTACCTCGACGCCGGCGAACCGGTGGTCATGCTCGGGGACTCCGGCACGGGCAAGAGCCATCTGCTCATCGGGCTCGGCCTGGCCGCCTGCGAGCAGGGCCGCCGGGTCCGGTACGTCACGACCGCGCAACTGGTCAACGAACTCATCGAAGCCGCCGACGACCGCGTCCTGTCCCGGGTCGTGAGCAAATACGGCCGACTGGACCTGCTCTGCCTGGACGAACTCGGGTACGTCCACATCGACCCCCGCGGCGCCGAACTCTTGTTTCAGATCATCACCGCCCGCGAAGAACGCGCCTCCGTCGCGATCGCCACCAACCTGCCCTTCTCCGAGTGGGGCACCGTCTTCCCCGACCCACGCCTGGTCGCCGCCATCATCGACCGCGTCACCTTCAACGCCCACATCCTCGAAACCGGCACCCAGTCCTACCGCCTGCGCACCAGCAAGAACAACGCCCGCCGAGGCCGATCAGATCACTAACCCCACCAGGTGGGGCCAACTCCCACGACGACAGGTGGGGCCAGAGAACTTGACGAAACCCAAGGGCAGGTCGCCGTACGACGAGGTGACCCGCCACCACGGCACTGCCGAGCCGTAGCGCGCCATGATCGTGCCGACCTGTCGCGGGCCACAATCGACCAGCCCCGCCACATCACCATAGGAGGCGATCCGCCCAGCCGGGATGAGCTCGGCGGCCGTCAGCACGCGCTCCACCAGCTCCTCATCCATCCCGGCAGCCTAATGAGCCCTAGTCTGAGAACCCACCATGCGTTGCGACTACTTCGATGCCGAGCGATGCCGTTCCTGCACCCTGATGGGCACGGCATACCACGAGCAGTTGACCGCCAAACAGAACCGCGCCCGAACGGCGCTCGCGGCAGTCGGCGCGTTCCCCACCTGGTCGGAGCCGTTCGAGAGTCGGGAGTCCGGTTTCCGCAACAAGGCCAAGTTGGTTGTGGCCGGTTCGGTCGACTCCCCCACCCTCGGGATCCTCGATTCCCTCGGGCAGGGGATCGACCTGCGGTCCTGCGGGCTCTATGACCCGCGCCTGTATGCCGTCTTCGCCACCTTGGGTGCGTTCGTCAGCTCCGCAGGGCTCACCCCCTATGACGTGCCGTCGCGGCGGGGCGAGCTGAAGTACCTCATCGTCACGGTCTCCCCGCCGGGCAGGTCATGGTGCGGTTCGTCCTGCGATCGCAGCACCTCATCCCGCGGGTCCACACGGCCCTTCCCCACCTCTTTTCGGCCATCCCCGGCCTTGCCGTCGTGTCGGTCAACCTTCACCCGGAGCACAAAGCGGTGCTTGAGGGCGACACGGAGATCGTTCTGTCCGGGCGGCATACCCTCCCGATGCAGGTGAACGACGTCGTCCTGCAGCTGCGACCGAAGAGCTTCTTCCAGACCAACACCGAGGTCGCCGCCGGCCTGTACCGCCAGGCCCAGGCATGGATCGAGGAGCTCGACCCCACATCGGTCTGGGACCTCTATTGCGGGGTCGGCGGTTTCGCAATGCACGCCGTCAGGAGGCCAGGAGCGAGCGTGCGCCCGCGATCGGTGCGCGGGATCGAGATCTCCGCCGAGGCCATCGACAGTGCCCGAGAGTCGCTCGCAGCTGTGCACCGCGGCGATCCGCACACCTCCGAGGTGCAGTTCGAGGCAGCCGACGCCACGGCATACGCGCTCGCGCACCCGGGGCCCGACCTGCTGATCGTCAACCCGCCCCGGCGAGGTATCAGCGGCGACTTGGCGGCCTGGTTGGAGCGGTCCACGACGCGGCACCTGGTCTACAGCAGTTGCAATCCCGACACTCTGGCTCGCGACGTGGCAGCGCTCCCGTCGTTCGAGGTCACCCAGGCGCGGGTCTTCGACATGTTCCCCCACACCAGCCACCAAGAGGTGCTGATTCGCGCCACCCGGCGCTGAGCGAGGTCAGCCGAGCACGCCCGGCGGGAACTCTCGCAGTTGCTGGTTGTCGTCGAGGCACACGCAGTCGACGGTGCCCTCGACAAGCACCTCGCCGTCGCGCTCGACCCGCTGCAGGAAGCGCCCGCGATAAGGAGAGACGACACTGAAACTCGTGACCACCTCGATCCGGTCGCCGAGCACCGCTGGCCGCTTGAACGTGGCCTGCACCGAGTGCACGACGAAGAGGTATCCGTGCCGGTTCCACTCGGCGATACCCCGCCCGGCTGCCTCGATCGACTCGGTCCTGCCCCGCTCGAAAAACTTGAGGTAGTTGGCGTAGTAGACGACCCCGAGCGCATCGGTGTCTTCGTAGTAGATCCGGTAGGCGACGCGATGCTCCACACCCCGAGGGTATGCCGTGTCGCTCACCTCCCGCGCGGGGCGGGTGCTCCAACCCCGGCCTGGTCAGATCTGCGGCTACTCCTCGTCGGCCCAGGACTCGTGCAGGTGAGCGACGAACCAGGCCACGGCATACGGAGGCAAGCCGACGCGATCGTCCGGCCCCGGCGTGACCCACTCCCCGGACAGCGCCTCCAGGCAGGAGCCCAGGCCGTGATCGCGCAGCACCCAGCCGGGCACATGGCGCCACGTGTTGGTCACGTTGTAGATGCACAGCATCGTGCCCTCGGGATGGCGCCGGGCCAGCGCGAGGACCCCGTCATCCCAGATCGGCAACACCGTGCTGGATACAGAGGCGTGCAGCTGGGGCAGTTGGGCTCGCACCCGCGCCAGGTGGGCCAGGCCTTGGAAGACCCTCCCCCTCGACGGTGCGCAGATCGGCACGGCGCAGTGCAGCCGCCCAATCGAGCCGCGGCCGGTGGACCCACCGGTTGTCGTCTCCGTGGCCGGGCTCGGAAGCCCACGCCGGGTCGTTGGGCGCCCCGATCTCGTCGCCGCTCCAGATGACCGGAACGCCACCGAAGCCGGCCACCAGAGCGTGGCCGAGGAAGATCCGCCCGAGTGCCGCGTTCACGCCGGAATTGTCGGCGCTCTGTCGGGCCACATCGAGTCCGGTCAGCGCTGCGGCGGTGCCACTGATGCGACGGTCGCCGGTGACCGGGTTGGCCTGGAAGGTCAGGCCGCGAGCGCCAGACCCCGGGAACTGCCCGACAAACCAGTCCGCTAGGAAGCGCCGGTGGGCATAGCCGTCCAGGCCGACAGCCGCGGCATCACGATCGTCGATGGCCCAACCGATGTCGTCGTGGCAGCGCAGATAGGTGATCCAGGTGGCTGAGGCGGGGATGGGAGGCAAGGCGGCCAAGGCGTGCGCGGCCAGGCGCACGTCGCCGGTCGCGAGCATGGACCACGCCTGGACCATGAGTGAGTTGTGATAGGCGAGGTCGCTGACCTTGCCGGTGTGCTCCCCCTGACCGAGGTATTGGACCAGGTCGCGAGGACCGACGATGGCCTCGGCCTTGAACGCCACAGCAGGACAGGCGATCCGGGCCACCGCACGCAGGGCTTGGGTCAACGCGTGGACTTCGGGTTGGTTCTGGCAGTTGGTGCCCAGCCGCTTCCAGGTGAAGGCGATCGCGTCGAGGCGAATGACCTCGACTCCCGCATTGGCCAGGAACAGCACGATGTCCGCGTACTCGCAGAAGACGTCCGGGTTGCCCCAGTTGACGTCCCACTGCCATGCGTTGAAGGTGGTCCAGACCCAACCGCGCAGTTCGTCGTCCCAGGTGAAGTTGCCCGGCGCGAAGTCGGGGAAGACCTCAGGCAGATGCTCCTCGAAGGCATCCGGAAGTCGCCGGTCCGGGTAGACGAAAAAGTAGTCGCGATAGTGCGCCTCACCGCGCCGCGCCCGCTGCGCCCAGTCGTGTTCGCGGGCGACGTGATTGAGGACCAGGTCGCAGACCAGGCTGATTCCGTTGTCGCGCAGCGACCGGGCCAGGTCGGCCAGGTCGGCCACCGTGCCGAGATCGGGCCGCACCTCGCGGTAGTCGGCCACGGCATACCCGCCGTCGTTATCGCCGTCCCGGGGACGAAGCACGGGCATGAGGTGCAGGTAGGTGACTCCGAGCTCCTGCAAGTAGCGGATGCGCTCGGCGACCCCGCGCAAGGTGCCTCCGAAGCGATCCGCGTATGCCGCGTAGCCGAACATCCGCGGCGACTGCAGCCAGTCGGGTTCCAGCAGGCGGCGCTGGTCGAGACGGTGCAAGTCCGGGTCGCGGTCCCGGTATGCCGTGGCCGCCTGCCGCACCAGCCGCAGGGCCACCTCCCCCCACTGCGCGGGGTAGATCGGCGCGAGGCCATCGACGAGGTCGACCCACCACCGCCGCAGCCGCAACTCGAAGGCCTCGCGTCGCTCGGGGCTGAGCTCGGCGTGGATGGCGGCTGCTTCTGCGACGGCCTGGTCGATGGTCGGATGAGCGGTGGGATGACCGGTCGACACCGTCGCCTCGCTTTCCTCGGGTCGGTCGGGACGTCGTGGACAGCATACGGAAAGCGTTTACATCGTGTCAGCAGGCCGGGGCGGCCTCAGCGCGTTGACACGGCAGGTCAGGATAGGACCCATGACTGTCCGACCACCGGAGCCTGGCGCCCCTGCTGCGATCTCGCCCAAAGACCGGTTCATCACCGTCTATGGGCGAAACCCGGTGCTGGAAGCGCTCATCGACCCCGTTCTGCGCGTCGACAAGGTGCTCCTGGCCGACACCGCCCGAGGCCCGCACGTGGCAGAGATCATCGCCGCGGCTCGACGGAAGTCGACTCCATTGCACCGGGTTTCGGCAGAGCGGGTGAAGAAGATCGCCGGCAACGGCAAGCAGGACCAGGGGGTCTGCGCGGACGTCGTGGCACCGGCCATGCGTCCCCTCGACGCGGCGCTCGCCGCTGGCCTCAGCGGCCCGGTGCTCGTCCTCGACGGGATCACGACCCCGGCCAATGTGGGGATGATCCTGCGAACCGGCACCGCCGCAGGGTTCGCCGGGATCGTCGTGCCCCGGCGGGGTGTGGCCTCGATCGATCCCCTCGTCGTGAAGGCCTCGGCCGGCGTCGCATTCCGCGCGCCGATCCTCAAGTGCGCTTCGGCGGACGAAGCCGTGATGTCTTTGCAGCACAAGGGATTTCGAGTTGTCGGGTTGGACGCCGATGCGGAGAGCTCGCTCTACGAGGCCCGTCTGCCGATCGACACGGCATACGTGCTCGGCGGCGAGACAGCCGGGTTGTCGGCCGGGGTGGCCGTTCAGGTGGACGACTGGGTGCGGATCCCCATGGCCACCGGCGTGGAGTCGCTCAATGTGGCGGCTGCGGCGGCCGTTGTGTGCTTCGAGGTGGTCCGCCGTTCCCTGGAGTGAGGGGACGTCCGGGGTTGGTTGAATTCAGCCACCAGCCAACGTCACCGCGCCGTGGCCGATCCGGTGCACCAAGCCGGCAACCCCGACGGTGCCCGGCGCGTAGTCGACCAGCAGGCGCGACGGGCGGGAGACCTGGTCACCTTGCCGGATGGTGAGCCGACCCGTAGCCCCGATGCGGCAAGCAGGGTGCCGAGGTTAGCGGCCGCCGATCCAGTGGCGGGGTCTTCCGCGACGACCGTGTCCTGGGTGAAGAAGAGCCGGGCCGTGACCTCGCGCACTGGTCGGCTCGATGTTGATGCGTGATCAGGGTCGCCGTCGTCGAAGGACCACAGGTAGACCAAGCTCTCGCCACTGCTGCAGGCACCCCAGGTCGACAGGTCTTCTACAGACGCGACGGCGCGCCGCACCGCATCGGCCGAGCGCAGCTGCACGAGGACCTGCTCCACCCCAGCAGTGACCCGCCACCCGGCGACGACATCGGCCTCGGAGAAGCCCAGCATGCTGGCCAGCTGGTCCAGATCGGCCTCGTGGCGGGCGACCGGCCCGGGGATGGCCACCAGACGCCAATGCCCGCTGTCGTCACGAGTCACCGGAACGGCACCGGCAGCCAGGTGCAGGGTGACGTGGTCCAGGCCGCAGGCCTGGCCGAGGATCGCGGCGGTGCCGAGGGTGGGGTGGCCCGCAAACGGCAACTCCACGGTCGGCGTGAAGATGCGCACGTGACTGGCCTGCGCGGATGGCCGCCCGGATGCTGCTGCCGGCGAGCGATCGAGGACGAAGCTCGTCTCCGAGAGGTTGAACTGCCGTGCGAGCGCCTGCATCGTTGCGGCATCTAGTGCGGATCCGTTGGTGACCACAGCCAGCGGATTGCCCGAAAACGGCTGGCCCGGCAGGGAGAACACGTTGACGAACTCCACGTGCAGCACGTCCGGGCCGGCCATCCGCGACCGGTCGGCTGAATCCGACCTCGAGTCGGACGGCATACTCACGCTGGCAGTTCCCACTCGTGGACCGGCACGTTGGCGTGCATGTTCTCCGCGTAATGGCTGAGCATCTGCCGCAGGGCCTCGGCGCGGTCGAGTCCGCGGGCCTCTAGCCGCTCGACTGCGTCGACCTGCCAGGTGGCGCCGTTGGTGCCGGTGAGGCAGCGCCCTTCGATCACCGAGAGGTAGCGCTCCCGCACGGCATCCGAGACCCCCCACTGCCGCAGCCCTTCGTGAGCCAGCGGCAAGAGGTGCCGGAGCACCAACTCGGTGGCCGGCACGTCTCCGCGCCCCGGCCAATATTGCCGACTGTCGATGCCGTAGCGGGCCCCGGCGACGAAGTTGTCTTCGGCCGCAGCGAAACTCATTCGGGTCCAGATCGGGCGATCTTCCTGAGCGAGCATGCGCAGCGTGCCGTAGTAGAACGCCGAGTTGGCCATCGTGTCGATGATCGTCGGCCCGGCGGGCAGCACCCGGTTTTCGACGCGCAGGTGCGGGCGGCCCTTGACGATGTCGTAGATCGGCCGGTTCCAGCGGTAGATGGTGCCGTTGTGCAGTCGCATCTCGGCCAACGAGGGCACCCCGCCTGCGTCGAGCACCGCCTGGGGGTCCTCGTCCGAGATCTCCGGCAGCAGGGCTGGGAAGTATCTGACATTCTCCTCGAACAGATCGAAGATCGACGTGATCCAACGCTCACCGAAGAAGACCCGAGGCCGCACACCTTGGTTCTTGAGCTCGACCGATCGGGTGTCCGCGGCCTGGGTGAACACCTCGATCCGCGATTCGGCCCACAACCGCTGGCCGAAGAAGAACGGGGAGTTTGCCCCGAGGGCGAGCTGCGGTCCGGCGAGCACCTGTGCGGCGTTCCAGTGGTCGGCGAAGGCCATCGGTGCGACCTGCAGGTGCAATTGCATCGACGTGCACGCGGATTCGGGCGCCAGAGAGTCGCAGTAACGCACCAGGCGTTCACCGGTGGGTCCCTCGATCTCGAGGTAGACATCCTCGCCACGGGCGGTGAGGACTGCGTCGTTGAGTGCTTGATAGCGAGCGTTGCCACTCATCCAGTCGCCGGAGAGGTGCTCCGGCATGACTGTCGGGAGCATGCCGATCATGATGATCCGGTTGTCGAGTTCGAGACACTTGGCTTGGGCCCGATTGAGCGAGGTGCGCAAGACCTCTTCCAACTCCAGGGCCGAGTCGCCGGGCAGCGGCCGCGGAGCCACGTTGAACTCGATGTTGTAGCGCCCCAGCTCGGTTTGGAACTCCGGGTCGGCGATGCGCTCGAGAACCTCGGCGTTGTCCATCCGAGGCCGGAAGTCGGCCCCAACCAGGTTGAGTTCGATCTCCATGCCGGTCATCGGGCGGTCAAACTCGAAGTGCGCGAACGACAGCATCCGCTCGAAGACGTCCAGGCACTGCTGGACCTTCTCGCGGTAGCGCTGGCGCTGCTCGCGCGTGTACGTGATCGTCTCGACGTCCGCTCCCATGGCGGGAGAGTATGCCGTCGGGCCCACTCCGCGCGACGGGTCGGTTGGATCGAGCGTCTCCCGGGCGCGCCGAGGCGGATGCCGGGCCTTGTCGGTGGCCGGCTCTAGCCTCGGCGTATGCGCTTCATCCACACCTCCGACTGGCACTTGGGCCGGCCGCTGCACTCGGTCGGGATGCTGGACGCGCAGGCAACCTTCCTGGATTGGTTGGTCGATCTGGTCCGCTCTGAGGCTGTCGACGCCGTGGTCGTCTCCGGCGACATCTACCATCGTGCGCTGCCCTCCCCCCCGACACCGTCGGGTTGCTCTCCGATGCCGTCACCAGACTGGTCGACACCGGTGCCCAGGTGGTGCTGACCAGCGGCAACCACGACTCGGCAATCCGGTTGGGGTTCGCAGCGCGGCTGCTGGAGCGGGCTGGGCTGCACATCCGCACCGACGTCGAGGGGTCCACCCGGGCGATCCCCGTCGGGGACGGCGTCATCCACGCCGTGCCCTATCTCGAGCCCCTCGCTGGCTATGGGAGTGGTCGGCGCACGCGAGGCGACGCACGCCGATGTCCTGCGCGCCGCGCTGGCTCGACTTCCACGTGACATGCGCGCCCAGCCGGGTCAGTCCGTCGTCATGGCCCACGCCTTCGTCGCCGGATCGGTGACCAGCGCGTCAGAGCGCGACATCTCCGTCGGTGGGGTGTCCGCGGTGCCGGCCGCGATCTTCGACGACTTCGGGTATGCCGCCCTCGGGCACCTGCACCGGCCACAACATGTGACCGAGCGGGTCCGTTACAGCGGGTCGCCGTGGGCCATGGACTTCAGCGAGGCCGGCGACAGCAAGTCGGTGTCTCTGGTCGAGTTGCGTGACGGCATACCGAGGGTGGCTCTGCACGCGACTCCGGTCGTGCGTCCCATGGCGGTGCTGCGCGGTGAGCTCGAGGCACTCATGGTCGACCCGGCGCACACCTGGGCCGAAGCCGCCTGGTGCCAGGTGCATCTCACCGACGCGCTGCGCCCCATCGGCGCGTGGGACCGGCTGCGGCGACGTTTCCCGCACCTGCTCGACTTGCACTTCGACCCGCTCGGGCTGGCTGTCGAGACCACCCGGTATGCCGTCCGCACCCGCAGCAGCCGCACCCGCGCGAGGTCTGCCTCGACTTCCTCGGCCACGTCCGGGGCACCCCGGCGTCCGAGGATGAGCGCATCCTCATCGATCGCGCGCTGGAGGCGACCCGTCTGGGCATCGCGACCGCAGAGGACGAACGCGGCGTCGCCAGGGGTGTCGCATGAGGCTGCATCGGCTGGTCGCCTGTGCCTTCGGTCCCTTCGCCGACCGAGTCGACGTCGACTTCGACGCCCTCGGCCGGGCCGGCATCTTCCTGATCCAGGGCCCGACCGGGGGCGGCAAGACCTCGATCCTCGACGCGATCTGTTTCGCCCTGTACGCCGATGTGCCCGGGGGCCGGCCGGCGGGACGATCCCTGCGCAGCGATCACGCTGCGCCCGGCACGCTCACGAGCACCAGTCTGGAGTTCACGGTGGGTGCTCGACGGTTGCGGGTGACCCGGTCTCCCGAGCAGGAACGCACCAAGTTGCGCGGTGCCGGCACGACGGTGGTGCCCAGCCGCGTCCAGCTCGAAGCTCGGGGCCCCGGGGGCCAGTGGGAAACCATCAGCGCCAAAGCGCCCGAGGTCGGCAGGGAAATCCGCGAGGCTGTCGGGCTCGGGCTGGAGCAGTTCAGCCGGGTCGTCATGCTCCCCCAAGGCGACTTCGCCGCTTTCCTGCGCGCAGCGCCCGAGGAGCGCCGAGCCCTGCTGGGCACGCTGTTCGACGTCAGCCGCTATCAGCACGTCGAGCGCTGGCTCACCGAGCGTGCCCACGAGTCCGGCTTGGCCAGTGCCCTCGCTGAGCAGGAGTTCGGCGCCGCAGTGCAGCGGGTCGACGATGCCCTGGCCCGGCTGCCGGGCGAGGTGTTGCCCGACGCGCCGCCTTGGTCCGAGCTCACCCAGAGTCAAGCGCGCCAGGCCAGCGAACGCCTGATGGAAGCCCTGCACCACCATGCCGGAGCTGCCCAGGTGCGCCATGACCAGGCAGTCGGCGCATCCGACGAGGCTGACGCAGTCTTGCACCGGCTGCTGGCCGTCGATGCCGCGGCGACGCGTGGGGTGCGGGCCCGACAGGTCTTGACCCAGCTCGACGACGGCGCAGCCCAGCTTCGGGACGCCACCGACCAGTTGGCCCGGCACACCCGAGCCCAGTCGGTGGCTGGCGACCTGCGGGCGCTGCGTGCGGCCCAAGAAGCTGCCGCGGCTGCCAGCGCGACAGTCGCCTCCCACGCCGCGAGTCTGGCGGCTGTGGGCCATCCAGACCTGCAACCCGATCAGGTCGACCTGCTGTGCACCACCGTCACCGCGCAGGATGAGCTCGTCGTCGACCTCGCACACCTCGCGGACGATCTGCGCGCGGTCGATCGGGAGCTCATCCGCCTCGACGCGGAGCACGCCGCTCTGGCTGCTCAGGCCGAGGCCGCTGCTATCGCCGTCAGAGCGCGCACCGAGGCAGTTGCGGCCGCCCAACGCCGCCTCGACACGACGGTCGAGGCGGCTGGGGCGCTGGCCGCCGCTCAGGCTCGCCTCGCCATGGTGTCGGCCCAGGCTGCCGCACTCACCGAACTACACGAGGTGCGCGCGCGGACCCAGGCGCTGCTGCCGACCATCGATGCCGCGGTCGAGGATGCGACGCGGGCCGGACGTCACGTGCTGGAGTTGCACGAGCGGCGGATCGCCGCGATGGCCGGAGAACTAGCTGCTGACCTGGCCGGCAGTGACCCATGCCCGGTCTGTGGGTCGACCGAGCATCCCCGTCCGGCGGTGCGTGCTGATGGGGTGCGATCGGCCGATGTCTCGCGGGCACAACGCAACTTCGACCTGGCCCAGGCCCGCGCCCAGGCTCTGACGATCGAGGGGGCCACCCTGACCGAGCGAGTCCGCGGCCTCGGGGCGCAGCTCGGGACCCCCGAACCCCTACCCGACGTCGTGGCTGAACAGGTGCGCGCCGCCCAGCTCGACGTCGATCGCGCGGCCCAAGCGCATCGGGAACTTGCCACGGCCAGGCACCAGTTGGACGAACACCAGCAGCATCGTGACGAGACCGTCAGTCGGGCGGATGCCCTGGCCACCCAGATCGACGCTCTCTCAGCAGTGCGGGCCGCGGCAGCTGCCAGACGCACCGAGCGGGCCAACCGTGTCTCTCGCGCTCTGCGCCTTCATGCCCAGGAGTGTCCCTGCGCAGCCGAGCCACCGGCGGCAGGGTCCGTCGGCACGGAGCAAGACGGACACGCAGCCGTCACATCAGTCATCGGTCGACATCGTCTCGTCCGGGAGACCCTCGATCACGCTCGGGCCGCACTCGTGATCGCCAGGGACCGAGACCATGACTGCGACCAGGCGGCCGCCCGAGCCGCGACACAGTGCACGGCGATCGGCTTCGACACCGTGGCGGACGCCGCTGCCGCGCTGCTGCCTGCAGCCCGGGTGCACGAACTCGGCGTCATGGTCCAGTCGGCCCGAGACCTGCGGTCCGCAGCAGACGCCGTGCTAGCCGAACCCGACGTCATTGCCGCATTGGCACACGGTCCGGTCGATGTCGCGGCAGCTCGGACCGCGGCCGAACGCGCCAAGAACGTGCGTGCCCAGGCGGCAGCTGCGGTATCCGGGGCAGAGTTGGCCTGCCGTGAAGCCCAGGAACGGTCGGCAGACGTCGCCATGCTCGCCGGGCGCCGTGAGGAGCGTCGGATCGAGCACGAGCAGCTCAGTCGGCTGGCAGCCACTGTCACGGGCACCTCTCCCGACAACGCACTGCGCATGCGCTTGTCGGCCTTCGTCTTGGCCGGCCGACTGGAGCGGGTCGTCGAGCTGGCCAACGAGCGCTTGGTCAGCATCGGCGCGGGTCGATATCGCCTCGCTCACACCGACGAGGTCGCCTCGCACGGTCGGCGCAGTGGCTTAGGTCTGGTGGTGCACGACCTATGGACTGGGCGCACGCGCGACCCCGCCACCCTCTCAGGGGGCGAGTCGTTCATGGCCTCGCTAGCGCTGGCCCTCGGGCTCGCCGACGCCGTGCGGCAGGAAAGCGGGGGGTTCGATCTGCAGACACTGTTCATCGATGAAGGATTCGGCACGCTCGACGAGGAGAGCCTCGAACACGTCATGGAAATCCTCGACACGCTGCGCGATGGGGGACGCGCAGTCGGGGTCGTCAGTCATGTCGCTGACCTGCGGACCCGCATCCCCACCCAACTGCGCGTGCACAAGTCGACCCGCGGATCGTCGATCAGCATGGTGTCGCTGCCCGCGTGAGCCGCACGGCATACCGACTCTTCACAGCCATCCCGGCGGGCTACCGAATGCCGTCCCTGGACCAGGGGCGGCTCTCACGGCCACCGGGTGACATGTCCAGGATCGGCCGACAACGGGCTCGCCGGATCTGATGGGGGCGGGTCCATTTCCGTCGACCGTGCCGCCTGCGCCGCGCCGTGTCTTTCGGATTCGGGCTGCGACGCCGGGTCCGTGGGCTCCTTCGCCTCGACAAGGTCGTCGTCATCCGGCCGCTCCCAGGGCAGCAGGTCCGGCTCCTCGGCCTCTTCCACGACCTCAGCTTCGCGCGCGGGTGCGACGGTGGGCAACTGGGCCGTCGCCCAGGCCAGGTAGGCCTTCTCGGCCACCGGCAGCGTGGCGAAGAGCATGTCCTTGCCGATGACGTCGATGACGCCTGCTCGGTCGAGCGGCTCGTAAAGGTCGAGCTTGACCCGGGCCAGGCCCAACTCGATACCTCGCGCCGCCAACTCCTGGGCCAACTCGCGCAGACCGTCGGCAGCGGTGACATCCACCTCGACGTTCGCTTCCACATTGAGGATGAACCATCGCACCGGGGTCTCTGGGAACGCAGTGTTTTCCTGGGCGATGACGTTCTCGACACGCTCACGCAGGTCACCGATGTTGGCGAAGAACAGCGGCGCGTCGTAGCGATAGAAGATGCACCCGGGAATGGTGCGAGCCTTCTTGTAATCAGCAACGTCGTGCATGCCCGGCAAGCCAGGGACCCGGCCGAGCACTCCCTCGTGGGGCCGGGCCAACCGGTGGGTCATCTCGAGCAGGCTGATGGCAATAGCCAGGACGACGCCGGCGAGGATGCCGATGACCACGGTGCCGAGCATGGTGACGACGGCCAAGACCAGTTCCCGTCGGCGGAAGTTCCACAGCCGCCGGAACTCCGGAATCGACACGAGCTTGCCGGCGGCGTAGAACACGACGGCGCCGAGCGCGGCCTGCGGGAGCGCGGAGATGAGCGGACCGGCGAAGAACAACACCGCGATGATGCACAGCCCCGCCGCCAGCGAATAGACCTGGCTGCGGGCACCGGACGCGATGGCCAGGGCGGTGCGCGACCCCGACGACGACGCCGGGTAGCCGCTGAAGAAGCCGATTGCCGCCTGAACCCCCGCCAGGGCGACGAGTTCCTTCTGGGGGTCCACCCGTACGTCGGCCTTGGTCTCCCCCTCCTCCAACGGCGCGGGGAAACCACGCGCGATGAGCATGTTGTCGCTGTAACCGACCACGGCAACCCCCAAACCGGCGAGGATCAGCGCATTGAGGTCGGTCATGCTCACGTCGGGCAAATGTGGCATCGGCAAGCCCGAGGGCACCTGTCCGACGATCGCCACGCCCTGCTCGGCCAGGCCGAGCAGCGCCGACACCGCCGTCGCCAGAGCGACCGCGATGAGTGGCGCGGGAAGCGCGGGACTCACTGCGCGCACCACGAGAATGAGCGCGAGCGTCGACAGGCCGACGGCCAGGGTCAGCGGTTTGGTGTTGCCCACAACAGACAGGAACGACTGGATCTGGTCGACGATGCTCTCGCCGGACACCTTCGTGCCGGTCACCTTGCCCAGCTGGCCCACGATCATCAGGACCGCTCCGCCGGCGAGGTAGCCGACCAGCAGCGGTTGCGACAACAACTCGACAACGATGCCGGCCCGCAGCACCCGGGCGATCAGACACCAGCCGGCCACGACGAGACACAGGGCGGCCGACAACGACAGAGCCCGCTGCGGGTCACCGCCGGCCAACGGGGCAATCGCAGCGCCGGCCATCAGGGCGATGGTCGACTCCGGCCCGGCCGAGAGGACCCGCGAGCCGCCCATCACGGCATACGCGATGATGGCCGCCAGGGCGCTCCAGAGCCCGGCGACCGGCGGGACATTGACGATCGCGGAGTAGGCGAGCACCTGCGGGACCAAGTAGGCCGCCACGGCCACACCCGCGACGACGTCCTTACGCAGCCACTTGCGTGGGTAACGCGTGAGCAGATACTCCATGCCTGGGGCGGCAGCACGCATCGCGGAGACCGCCATGTGCTCGGACTGCCGCTCCAGGTCGTAGTCCAGCGCCCGCCGCGGCCGCAGCTGCGCCGGGACCAGCTCAGGAGCAGGCCGGGCGTCCGCCATCCGTTGAGGCTTGCGCTTCTTCGCCTTCTTCGCCACGCACCATCTCCTCAGTCGGCAATGCCCGCTCGGCAGGCCCGACCCTACTCACTGGTGGGTCACCCCCGAAACGGTCTGACGGTTCCGATTGCGTCTCGGCCGTTGGAAAGCCAGTGCGGTCAGCTCTCGAAGGCCTCTGGTGGTGGGCAGGAACACACCAGGTGGCGGTCGCCGAAGGCCCCGTCGATGCGGGCTACCGGGGGCCAGTATTTCGCCGTCGGGTCCACCCCCTGGGGGAAGGCCGCCAGGGCGCGGTCGTAGGTGCGGTCCCAGGCACCGGCGAGCTGGTATGCCGTGTGCGGCGCCCCGCGCAACACGCTGTCGGTGGCGCTCGTCTCACCTCGACCCACCGCGGCGATCTCGCCGCGGATCGCGATCATCGCGTCGCAGAAACGATCGAGCTCGGCGAGGTTTTCGCTCTCGGTGGGTTCGACCATGAGGGTGCCGGCGACCGGGAAGGACATCGTCGGGGCGTGGAAGCCGTAGTCGATGAGACGTTTGGCGATGTCATCCACGGTGACGCCCGTCTCGGCAGTGATCGGCCGGACGTCGAGGATGCACTCATGGGCGACCAACCCGCCCTGGCCGCTGTAGAGCACGGGGTAGTGCTCCCGCAACCGCGCGGCGATGTAGTTGGCGCTGAGGATGGCCTGCTCGGTGGCCCGGGTCAGCCCCGCTCCGCCCATAAGGCGCACGTAGGCCCACGAGATCGGCAGGATGCTCGCCGAACCATAGGGCGCCGACGACACCGGGCCGACTCCGGTCGCAGGCCCGGCCTCTGGTGCCAGCGGATGGTTGGGCAGATAGGGCGCCAAATGGGCCCGCACCGCGACCGGGCCGACACCCGGGCCGCCTCCCCCGTGGGGGATGCAGAAGGTCTTGTGCAGGTTGAGGTGCGAGACGTCGGCACCGAACCGTCCCGGCTGCGCCAGACCTACCAGGGCGTTGAGGTTGGCACCGTCGACATAGACCTGGCCGCCGGCGTCGTGGACCATGGCGCACAACTCGGTGATGGTGTCTTCGAAGACGCCGTGGGTCGAGGGATAGGTCACCATGATCGCCGCGAGATTGTCGCGGTGCGTGTCGATCTTGGCACGCAGGTCATCGAGGTCGACGTCGCCGCCGGGAGCGGTCTTGACCACGACCACCGACAGCCCGGCCATGACGGCCGAGGCCGCGTTGGTGCCATGAGCGCTGGCCGGGATGAGGCAGATCCGGCGGTGCCCCTGGCCGCGGCCTTGGTGGTATGCCGCGATAGCCATCAGCCCTGCGAACTCACCCTGGGAACCCGCGTTGGGCTGCAACGAGACGGCGTCGTAGCCGGTGATCGTCGCCAGCCAGTCGGCCAGTTCTCCGACGAGAGTGCGGATGCCCTCGCTCTGATGCGCAGGTGCGAAGGGGTGCAAGCCGGCGAACTCTGGCCAGGTGACCGGCTCCATCTCGGTCGTCGCGTTGAGCTTCATCGTGCAGGACCCGAGCGGGATCATCCCCCGGTCGAGCGCGAAGTCGCGGTCGGACAGCCGCCGCAGGTAACGCAACATCGCTGTCTCGCTGTGGTGTTCGTGGAACACCGGGTGGGTGAGGTATGCCGTTTCACGCGCCAGCGCCTCGGGCCAGGTGAGGACGTGCGGCGGCTCGGGCAGGGTGCCCGATGCCCCGAACGCCGACAGCAGCGCGCTGAGATCGGCGGATGTCGTCGTCTCGTCACACGAGATGGACAGCGTGTCCGCATCGAGCAGCCAGATGTTGATCCCGGCGACCTCTGCCGCAGCCTGCACGTCCCGGGCCCGGCCGGGCACCCGCACCCGCAGGGTGTCGAAGGGCTGGGCGGTGAGCACCTCGACACCGTGGGCGCCCAGCGCGTTCGACAGTCGCCGAGTGGTGGTGGCGACGCGCGCGGCAATGGCGGCCAGACCGGCGGGGCCGTGCCACACGGCATACATGCCGGCCATGACCGCGAGGAGCACCTGCGCGGTGCAGATGTTGGAGGTCGCCTTCTCACGGCGGATGTGTTGCTCACGGGTCTGCAGCGCAAGTCGGTAGGCCGGGGCCCCGAGCGCGTCGACGGACACGCCCACCAGCCGGCCTGGCAGGGATCGCTCCAGCCCGGCGCGCACCGACATGAAACCGGCGTGCGGACCCCCGAAGCCCATCGGCACCCCGAACCGCTGCGAGTTGCCCACGGCGATGTCAGCGCCCCACTCCCCCGGCGCACTGAGCAGCGTGAGCGCCAGCAGGTCTGTGGCAACTGTCACGAGCCCACCAGCGGAGTGCACGACCTCGACCAGCCGGCGCCAGTCGCGGACCTCGCCATCGGCTCCGGGATATTGCACGAGGACACCGAACACGGGCCGGCCACCGGCAGCCGCGCTCAACTCGTCCGGGCTGGTCACACCGCTCAGGTCGGCCACGACGAGCGGTAGGTCAATGGGGGTAGCGCGAGTCTGCATGACGGCGATCGTCTGCGGAAAGGTCTCCGTGTCGATGAGCAGCACGGCGTCCTTGGCCGCCTTGCTGCTGCGGCGCATGAGCGTCATCGCCTCGGCGGCTGCGGTGCCCTCGTCAAGCAGCGAGGCACCCGCGATGGGCAGGCCGGTGAGGTCGCTGACCACGGTCTGGAAATTGAGCAGCGCCTCCAGACGCCCCTGCGAGATCTCCGGTTGATAGGGCGTGTATGCCGTGTACCACGCCGGGTTCTCCAGCACGTTGCGCCTGACGACCGGCGGGGTGTGGGTGTCGTAGTAGCCGAGGCCAATCATCGACCGCAGCACCGTGTTGCGGCCGGCGAGCTCACGCAACGCAGCCGTCACGGCCGCCTCGTCGGCTGCTGGCTCCAGGTCGAGTGCACTCTGGGAGCGGATAAGCCCGGGGACCGCCGTGTCGACCATGGCCCGGAGACTGGGCTGGCCGACGACTTCGAGCATGTGCTCGACATCGGCACCGGCTGGGCCGATGTGGCGACGGGCGAACTCGGGCAGCGGGGCGGACGAGAGTGACAACGGGGCCTCCGACACATCAACATGGACCGATGGGACGCCCCCTCTGTCGGACGGCAGCGTCCCTCAGAGTCGCCATCCTGCGCAGTCCGTTGGCCTGAGAGGTTCCGGGGTAGTTGCCCCTTCGGCGCTCGGCGAATGATCTCGACCGAGACTCTCCCGCGCAGGTATGAGTGGCGGGCAGCAGTCTAGCGCCCTGGTCGGGCGGTAGCACTGCGTCGCGCGCTGGACGCGATCAAGCCATGCGCCGTGCGGCCCGTCGGGCCGACAACTCGTCGGAGGCCGCGCTCAGGTGTTCGTCTTCGGCCCGTTCACTCGGCAGCTCCGACAGGGACCCTTCGACCTCACGCCACACTCGCCCGAGCGCAATGCCGAACACCCCCTGACCACCTTGGAGCAAGTCGATGACCTCGTCGGCGGAGGTGCACTCGTAGACGGTCGCACCGTCGCTCATCAGCGTGATCTGGGCCAGGTCGTCGACACCCCGCTCACGCAGGCAGTCGATCGCGGTGCGGATCTGTTGCAGCGAGACACCGGTGTCGAGCAGCCGCTTGACCACCTTGAGCACGAGAATGTCGCGGAACCCGTAAAGCCGCTGCGTGCCTGAACCCGTGGCCGAACGCACCGAAGGCTCGACCAACCCGGTGCGCGCCCAGTAGTCCAGTTGCCGATACGTGATCCCGGCCGCCCGGCAGGCAGTTGGCCCGCGGTAACCGTCGTCGGGGTTGAGCACCGGCAAGTCGGCATCGAAGAGCAGTCCCTGGGCAGCGCCCATGGCACGAGGTGCCGGGTTGGTGGCGGTCACGACGCCCTCCTGAAGTGGCTGCAGCCGAGCGGGACTCGGTGGTGAAACGACGATCGGCGGGTGGAGCGGGTGCGCCTGTCCAGCTGAGCCCAGACACGACGCACGACGCGTGACTGACGCGTGGACGGCATACCCGGGCGGTTGGTGGTGTAGTTACACCGGTGCACTTTCAGGGTCGACGGTACGGCTCGGCGGGCTCATCGTCAATCACCGCTTCACCTTCTGCCCCGCGTGTCGCACGAGTCACAACAGTAACATGATGGTCAACTTGAGGTTGAGAGTAGCGCTACAGCGCCGCCGCTCAGGACTCCGGGGGCGCGTCCCCCTCGGCTGCCTCGAAGTCCTCGGGCGACACCTGGTCGAGGAACTCCCGAAAGCGCTCCACCTCGTCGTCCTCCTCTGGCGCCATGGCGATGCCGGCTTCGTCGAGGACCGCTTCGGCCACCGAGATGGGCGTCTGAGTGCGCAGCGCGACCGCGATGGCATCACTCGGCCGACACTCGATGCGCTTGCCGTCGATGACGAGAGTTGCGTAGAAGACCTTGTCGCGCAGCGCGTCGATCTGCACCACTTCCAGGGTGTGTCCCAGGCTGTCCAGGAGCAGTCCGATGAGGTCGTGTGTCAGCGGACGGGGTGGGGTGACGCCTTGCTGGGCGTAGGCGATGGCGCTTGCTTCCGGCGCGCCGATCCAGATCGGCAGGTAGCGATCGCCGGTGCGCTCCCGCAGCACGACGATGGGCTGGTTGGTGGGCAGCTCCACCCGGACGCCGAGAACCTCGACAGGGATCATTCCCTCACGCTACCCGGGATCCGCGCGCCCCACCGTTGCTCAGCGCGTGAACTCGGCGCGCACGAGCGCCGCGTGCAGCGCCAGGCAATGGTGCAGCACGTCTGCGGCAGCCTCACGGTGTGCTTCCTCATCGCGCCCAGCGACCGTGGGCCCGAGCGCCTGCTGCACCAGGGCGACCTCGCGCTCGGCCGCGGAACGGAAGGGCCTCAAGTGCCGGGCTTCAATCCCGTATGCCGTGAGCGCCGCCGCCGCGCGGGCCACCGCCAGGTCAGCCTCCCCGAAGTAGCCGCCGGCATCGGCCCGAAGCAGGCCGTAGGACTCCAGCGACTGCAGTGCAGGGCCGTTGAGGCCGCTGGCGGTGCCCAGTTCCGACCGGGTCACCCGCAGTGTCCCCGGCGCGACCAGGGTGCGGGGAGCCGGAAGAGCCTGGTCTGAGGTTTCGGCAGGAACGCTCGGGGTGACGTCGTCTCCGGGGGTCAGCCCACGTTCGAGAGCGTCGAGCGCCTCGCGGATGACCTTGAGCGGCCAGAAACGGTCACGCTGAGCGCTCAGAATGTAGGACAAACGCTCGACGTCGGCCGCCGAGTAGACGCGGTAGCCGGAGGGGGTGCGCTCTGGCGTGATGAGACCTTCGGCCTCGAGGAACCGGATCTTGGAGATGGTGAGTTCGGGGAAGTCGGGCTGCAGCTCGGCCAGGACTGTGCCGATGGATCGGCCACGACGGCGCGCTGAGCGAGCGGACAACCGAGTCTCCCGGCGTCAGCCGGCGTAGTAGACGAAGCGGTACTTGCCGATCTGGACCTCGTCACCGCCGCGCAGAGTGACCTGCTCGACCGATTGACGGTTGACGTACGTGCCGTTGAGCGAACCCACATCCTTCACGGCATACCCTGCCGGAGTCCGCAGAAAGACCGCGTGCCGCCGTGAGACGGTCACATCGTCGAGGAAGATGTCGCTGTCGGGATGCCGGCCTGAGGTGACGGAATCGTCATCGAGCAGGAAGCGGGCGCCGTTGTTGGGGCCTCGCATGACGACCAACAGTGCGGTGCCCGGACGCAGGGCTCCGATCGTGGCCTGGTCTTCGGTGCTCAGACCGTGCTCGTGCTCGATGTACTCGACGGGCTCCGCGGACCCGCGGAAGCGCATCGTCGTGGGCTCGCCAGGGCGCTGCGGAGGGGTCGCACTCACGTGGTCGCTCATCGCGGGACTCCAATCTGCCGCGGTGGGTGTCGACACCGGGCCATTCACCGCAGGCTCACACGTCACAGCGCGTACCTCCGGTCTGCGCAGGATACGTCATCCCAGGGACACGCGGCTAGCAGCCCTCGGCGGCCGCACGACGAGCCGAGGGCGTCAAGGACGTGGTCAGCTCACGGAGTCGCGGTATGCCGTCACCGACATCAGCTCGTCCACGGCACCGGGGGCCACGTCGCCGATCTCGAACATCCAGCCCTCGCCATACGGGTCGGTGTTGACCAATTCCGGGGTCGCATCCAAAGCCGCATTGACGGCAGTCACCGTGCCGGACACCGGGGCGTTGATCTCGCTGACCGACTTGGTCGACTCGACCTCTCCACAACTGTCCCCTGCGGTCACCGTGTCGCCGACCGCAGGCAAGGACACGAAGACGACATCGCCGAGCGCGTCCTGGGCGAAGGCGGTGATCCCCACCCGCGCCGACCCATCGGCGCCGACCCGCACCCACTCGTGGTCAGTGGTGTAGCGCAGGTCTTCGGGGTAGTCCAACTCGCTCATCTCGTGCCTTCCATCGCTCTGTCACGACGCTGCGGTGGATCTGCCGCAGCCTTGCTCGACCGACACTCGGTCAGCTGCTGCCACCGGGCGTGCCCGCATCGGGGACGGGCTGAGCGTAACGAGGGGTCTTGGGGGTGTGCAATGCGGTGATCTCGACGATGCGTCGCTCTTCGACAACGGCGTTGGCCCCGAGCCGCCGGGCGGTGTCGACGATGCCCCCGGGGATCTGCATCGCCGACGCCATCGTCTTGGGGTCACCAATGGCCAGGAAGACGTAGGGCCGGGACAGGGGTTGCCCGTCGAGAGTGACCGAGCTCCCCGCGTCGGTGAAGAACGATCCGGCGACAACGCGCACCGCGCCGACCTGGACCACCTCGGCGCCTGCGTCGCGCAACTCCTGGAGCACGTCGAGCAAGACCGGACCGTGGACCGCGCCGCCGGGATCGCTGATCGTCAACGCAATGCCCGGGCCTCGCGCCGGCGCGGTGCCCGCGAGGATCGAGAGCTGGTCAAGACGCTTCTGCGCCTGAGTCGCCGCCTCAGCCGCAGTGTTGGCTCCCGACGTGAGGACATCGCGTTGCGCCTCGAGCTCGCGGACCTGTTGATCGAGCCGAGATGAGCGCTGGTTGACGTCGTCGAGGACGCGCACCAGCTCGTCCTGGCGCAGGCTTGCCAGCCCCGTCTCCTGGGTCTGTTGGATCTGGGTCGCAATGGCGAAGCCCAAGCACAAGGTCAAGGCGGTCGCCAGCACGTTGCTGCGCGACATTCGAGGCTTGCCCATCCGCCGCAAGCGTCGCCAGGTGGCATCGCGGCTGTCCTCGACGCCCGCGGCCACGACCGGCTCACCCACGGTCGATCGGGCGGTGGCCCCGGCCGGCGGCGTCGCTATCGATTGGCGCGGGATCGCGCCGGTCGTGGGGACGATCCCCCGCTCCGGCACGGCCCGGGGAGGTGCCGTGGACGGCATACCGGCGCTCGGGGCGCCCGCCGCTGCCGAGCCCATGCTTGAGACCGACCTATGCCGGGCAGCCTCCTCCGGTCGAGAGTCTCGCCCGCGGCGCAACCCTCGCAGGACCGAGAGGCGCACTCGAGGGAGTCTGCTGGGCTTCACGTCGTCTCCCTTCCCGACCCCGGTCATGCCTTGAACAGGTGTCGGCGGATAGCGGCGACGTTGGAGAAGATCCGGATCCCGAGCACGACGACGACTCCGGTGGACAGCTGCGATCCGACGCCTAGTTGATCGCCGAGAAAGACGATGAACGCGGCCACGAGGACGTTGGACAGGAACGAGACAACGAAGACCTTGTCGTTGAAGAAGCCGTCGAGCACGGCACGCACGCCGCCGAAGACGGCATCCAGGGCTGCGATGACGGCGATCGGCAAGTAGGGCTGCAGCCACAAGGGCACCGTGGGATGCAGCAGCAACCCGATGACGACCCCGACAAGCAGGCCAAGTGCCGGAATCATGCGTGCTCCTTGAGGGTCATGGGCCGATCGCCCCTGCTCGGGCTGGGCCGCCTGACGGGGCGGGGCCGGTCGAGGTCTTAGGCGTCGCTGTCGTGGTCTTGCTGGTCGTGCCCGTCGTCTTCTTGGTCCCCGACGTGGGGCTCGGCTTTGCCGTGCTGGTTGGGACGCTGGTGGCCGGTGCGGACGCACCAGGTGCCAACGGCTCGGCATACCGCAGCACCGGAACCGAACTGGCCGGGCAGGTGAGCGACCCGCTGCCTTCGATGGTGACCGGGATGCCGTAGTTGTCGGTCAGCGCCTTGACGTAACTGCCGACCGTCGATGCACCGAAGGCGCCCTGCATTGCCGTGGTGTCGCCGATGGCTGTGACGACATAGGGCCGGGCCAAGGCCCGGAAGTCGACGAGGATGGCCTGTCCGGCAAAGCGGATCGCCGAATGGGTGGTCAGCCGCTGGCCGTTGATGCTGATCGCCTCTGCGCCGGCAGCCCACAGTCCGTTGGTGACGACCTGCAGGTCCGTTGCCGTCACCCGGCCGTCACCGAACCCGCTGTTGGCTCGGGGGTCGGCATTGCTGCCATTGGGGGCAGCGGCATCGTCGAGGCTCACGAGCAGTCCGGGGCCAGTGACCGGCACGCTTCCCGCCGCGACTTGGAGTCGTTTGAGCTCGGCAAGCAGCGCCGACTGGCCAGACGGCGCCAACGCCGAGGCCCGGATCGCCGCAATTTCCGTCTCCAAAGCCTGGATGCGACCAGCAAGTTGGTCTCCGACGCCTTGGCGTCCATTGATCTGGTCGATGAGTTGGGCGCGGGCCCGGCCAACCACGGAAGAGGTGGATCGCAGGCTCAGTGCGGCGATGGCGAGGGCAAACCCGACGAGCACCGCCATGACCACGACCGTGACGCTCCGGGTGGACGTCGCGGGAGGCAGACCGGCGTCGACCCGACGGTGGGCCGCCGCGGCGTAGCTGGGCTCGAGCGGCCGCTCCATGAGCTCGGTGATGAGGCTCATGGATGCGTCGGGGCGGGGTGTCGCGGTCATGCGTGGGCTCGTCTGCGCCGCAGCAGGCCGATCGCTTGCGCGGCATACAGGACTGCCGCGATCCAGTAGAGGACGATCCCCCACCAGGCGAACGCCCAGCCGATCGGCAACGCCCAGTGTGCGACTGTGCTGTCGCCTTGCGCGAGCAGCAACACCGGGAAGGCATAGAGCAGGTTGAAGGTCGCCGCCTTGCCGAGGAAGTGGACCGGAAGGCCGATGATGCCGATGCGTTTGAGCGCCAGCAGGAAGCCGGCCATGACGAGTTCGCGCGCGGCCAAGGCCAGGACCAGCCACCACGGAATGATGTCGCGCCAGGCCAAGCCCAGCACTGTGCTGACGATGTAGAGCCGGTCTGCCACCGGGTCCAGCAGCTGACCGAGTCGGGATTCGAGGTTGAACGTGCGGGCGATCTTGCCGTCGAGGTAGTCGGTGAAGCCTGCCAACGCCAACACCGTGATGGCCCAGCCGTCGTGTTCGCGCAGGATGAGCATGAGGAAGACCGGCACGCCGAGGATGCGCAAGAAGGACAGCAGGTTCGGAATGGTGACGATGCGGTGGGAGACCTCGCCTCCCCCGCTGCTCGCGCCGCGCACGCGCTCCTTCGCCTCCGACACGCGGCAACTCTAACCCTGTGAGACGACCATCACCCGGAGGCGGGTCGTCCGACATTGGCTGGAACTCAGGGCGATCTGGCCGGGTGTGCAGACCAGCGAACAGGTCTGGTGGCGCCCAAGGTCGCAACGTCCCCGACCGAATGAGCCTCATCAGCCGCAGGGCTCTCAGACGGCCCATCTGCTTCGGTCGGGCTGACAGGATTTGAACCTGCGACCCCTTGACCCCCAGTCAAGTGCGCTACCAAGCTGCGCCACAGCCCGTGGCTGCCCCCCAGGACCGGGCCGGACCCAGCCCGCGAGAGCGAACGAAACCTTATCGCACGGCATACCAGGGCCCGAAATCGCGGGGTATGCCGTGCTCCCGCCGCCGTCCTACCGCTTGCGCTTCTCGCGGACTCGGACACTCACCTCGACCGGTGTGCCCTCGAAACCGAACCGCTCGCGCAGCTTGCGCTCGATGAACCGCCGGTAGCCGGCCTCGATGAAGCCGCTGGCGAAGAGGACGAACCGCGGCGGACGCGCGGATGCCTGGGTGGCGAACAGGATGCGCGGCTGCTTGCCGCCGCGCACGGGATGGGGCGACGCGGCGACGATCTCGCCGAGGAAGGCATTGAGCTTAGCCGTGGGGATACGGGTGTCCCAGGACTCCAGGGCGGTCTCCAGCGCTGGGACGAGACGGTCGAGGTGACGTCCGGTACGGGCCGAGATGTTGACCCGTGGAGCCCAGGGCACCTGGACCAAGTCCTTGTCGATCTCACGTTGGAGGTAGTAGCGCCGGTCCTCGTCGACGACGTCCCACTTGTTGAACGCGATGACCAGGGCCCGGCCCGCGTCGATGACCTGCTGGACGACCCGGATGTCCTGCTCGGTGAGCTCCGACCCAGCATCGATGAGGACGACCGCGACCTCGGCCTTCTCCAGCGCGGTCTGGGTGCGCAGCGAGGCGTAGAAGTCGGCCCCGCGGGTCTGGTGCACGCGACGGCGGATGCCCGCAGTGTCGACGAACCGCCAGGTCTTGCCGGCGAGCTCGACCAACTCGTCGACGGGGTCCCGGGTCGTGCCGGCAACGTCGTCGACGACGACCCGCTCGTGCCCGATGAGTTTGTTGAGCAAGGACGACTTGCCGACATTCGGCCGCCCGATGAGCGCCACCCGGCGGGGGCCACCCCGGGCGTAGGCACCGCCTACCTGCGAGACGGTCGGGAGCACCTCCAACACGGCATCGAGGACGTCGCCGCTGCCGCGGCCATGCAGGGCCGACACCGGCCAAGGCTGGCCGAGGCCGAGCCCCCACAGGGTTGTCGCGTCGGCCTCGAACCGCTGGTCATCGACCTTGTTGGCGACGAGCACGACCGGGCGCCCCGAGCGCCGCAACAACTTGACCACACCCTCGTCGGTGTCGGTCGCCCCTACGGTCGCGTCCACGACGAACATGACGACATCAGCGAGCTCGACCGCGATCTCGGCCTGCTCGGCGACCCGAAGGTGGATGCCAGAGGCGTCGATCTCCCACCCGCCGGTGTCGACGAGCGTGAAACGGCGACCGGCCCACTCGGCGTCGTAGGCGACCCGGTCGCGGGTCACCCCGGGAACGTCCTCGACCACCGCCTCGCGGCGCCCCAGGATCCGGTTGACAAGAGTCGACTTGCCGACGTTAGGCCGACCGACCACGGCCACGACCGGCAACGGGCCGTGCTCGGCGTCGCTGTCGAGGCTGCGGCTGTCATCCGACAGCAGGGCCAGGTCGGACTCATCAAGGTCGAACTGCTCCAGGCCGGCGCGCAGCGCACGCTCCACCGCCGCGTCGTCCACACCCTCGTCCACGGGTGTCTGATGAACCGTCATCGGAGTGTCGGGGACGTGGGCGCCGGCGGCTGCATCGAACGTCTGATCCGCCGTCGAGGGCAGCTTCTGGTTAGTCACCCGCCCCATTGTCCACGAGAGATGACTACCCGGCGTCCGCCCCGGCCGGGGCGAGGGCATCCGGCAGCTCCAGCCCCGTCGCCTCTGCGGCTGCCTGGACGTGTTGGGCCAGTGCGATTCGCAGGGTCTCGGTGGCCCGACGCATGCGCTCCCGGCCAGGCAGCGTCCGGTCGGCGGCAAGGAGCAGTGGGGCGCCGAACACCGCCACCAGGCGGCTGCCCGGCCGCGGGAGGGTGTTGCGGCCCTGGCCGGCATACCGGGTCCCGAGGCAGGCGACGGGGACGATCGGTGCGCCGGTCGCCAGGGCCAGCCAGGTTGCCCCCTGGTGGACCTCCGAGACATCACCCCGACCGCGAGTTCCTTCAGGGAAGAGGCCGACCACTCCCCCGGCGCCGAGCACGGTGCGGGCCCGCCCGAGGGCCGTGCGGTCCCCGACGGTGCGGTCCACCGGGATCTGTCCGACGCCCCGAAGCACCACCCCGAACGGCCCGGAGAAGGTCTCCTGCTTGACCAGGAAGTGCACCGGGCGGGGTGACACCGTGAAGACGAACGGCCCGTCGAGGAAACCGGTGTGATTGGACACGAGGATGACGGGACCGCGGGGCGGCACCAGGGCTGCGCCCTGGACGGTCAGCCGGTATGCCGGCCGCAGCAGACCGTGCCCGATCACCTGCCCGATCCGCGGACGCCAGGTCGGGGACAGCACCAGGCGATCACCCGGCACGACCCACCACCTCGGACACGACGGCCAGCACGGCCGCAACCGACTCGTCAAAGCTCAGGTCGCTGGTGTCGAGGCGCACGACCCCGTCGGACGCCGTCGTGAACTGCGACACCGTCGAATCGAGCCGGTCGCGATCGACGACCTGACTGCGGGTGGCAGCGACGGACGCTTCATCCGCCTGACCGAGATTCTGCGTGGCGCGGCGGGCCAATCGGGCAGCCTCGCTGGCGGTGAGCAGGATCCGCACCGCCGCATCGGGTGCCACAACCGTCGTGATGTCCCGACCTTCGGCGACGCAAGTTCCACGTTGCTCGAGCCCCTCGGCGATGAGCAGCCGCTGCCGACGGCGCAACTCGGCGCGCACGGCGAGATTGGTCGCAACCACGGACACCACGGAGGTGACCCGGTCCTCCCGGATGGCCCGCGAGAGATCGATGCCGTCCACCCGCACGCTCGGGCGGCGCGGGTCCATGACCATCGTCACCGAGACCGTGCGTGCCTGCTCGGCGACGGCCTCGTGATTGGCCAGGTCGACACCGTCGCGCAGGCAGGACCAGGTGAGCGCCCGGTACATCGCTCCGGTGTCCAGATATGCCGCGTCGAGCGCGCGCGCGACGGCTCGGGAGACACTGGACTTGCCCGATCCGGAGGGCCCGTCGATCGCGACGACGGTCCCGGTGAAGGGCGCCTCGGCAACCGTCAGTTCAGGGCTGTGCTGAGGATTGGCATGCGGTTTCACTCGAGCACCCTCCACCCCTGCAGCCGCAAGGCGTCGCGCAATCGCTCGGCCGCCGCGGGCACGACGAGGATCTCGGCCAGCCCGAACGGCTGCCCCAGACCGTGGTCGAGGCGCAGATCCTCGAGGTTGACCTCCGCGGCCCCGACATCGGCCAGCAACCGGGCGAGTTCGCCCGGCGTGTCCGGCACCAGCGCGGTGACACTCTCGTATGCCGTCGGCGCGGCACCGTGCTTGCCCGGGATGCGCGCATGGCCGGCATTGCCGTGGGTGATGGTGCGACTGACAACCTCCAGGCTGCCGATGTCGGCGCCAGGCTCGGGCGCCGACAGCCCCTCCAGCGCCGCCGCGACCTCGCCGAGATCGGCGATCACGCTGTGCAGCACCTTCGCCACGGCCCCGGCATTGCCCGCGAGGATCTGCGTCCACAATCGAGGGTCGCTGGCCGCGACCCGGGTGACATCGCGCACACCTTGTCCCGCCAAGGCGAGGGCGTGGTCGTCCAGGTTGCGCAATTGAGCTGCAACGATGCTGGCCGCCACCTGCGGGAGATGGGAAATGGTCGCCACCGCATCGTCATGGCTGGCAGCGTCCATCCGGCTGGTCACCGAGCCCGCAGCGTGCGCGATCTCTTCGACGAGGGTGATGGCATGCGCCGAGCTTGCCGAGGAGGGCGACACGACCCACGCCCGCCCTTCGAAGAGGTCACCGCGAGCGTGCGCCGCCCCTGAGCGTTCACGCCCGGCCATGGGGTGGGAGCCGACGTAGCGATCGAGCGGGGCGCCGACCGCGATCAACGCGTCGAGCACCGCACCCTTGACCGATGCGACGTCGGTCACGACCGCGTCGGGACACTCCGCCAGCGCCTGTGCCACGACGCCCGCCGCGACATCCGGCGGGGCGGCAACGACGACGAGCTCGGGTGGGTCGGTCACGTCCTGGGCCAATGCACCGGCACCCAGATCGCGAGCCAAGCGCTCGGCAGTGGGCGACGGATCGGCGAGTGACACGGCATACCCGTTGCGGGTCAGCGCGATCCCGAGACTGGTGCCGATGAGGCCGGTGCCCCGGATCTGTACGCGCCTACTCACGCGCCCAGGGTAGCGATGCAGGCCGGCTGCGCGAGCCCGGGTCCGGGGTCGGATCCGGGCTCACAAGCCGGCGGCGGCGTAGAGCGCACCGATCTCGCGACGATTCAGGGCCCGGGTCTTGCCAGGCTTGAGATCCCCGAGCTGGATCGGGCCCACGTCGGTGCGGACCAGGCTCTGCACCGGGTGGCCCACCTCGGCCAAGAGCCTGCGGACGACGTGCTTGCGCCCCTCGTGGAGGATGACCTCGACAAGGGCCTTGCCGGGTGCGGAGTCGACCACCTTGAAGGAGTCGACGGCGACCGGCCCGTCGTCGAGTTCGACCCCTTCACGCAGCCGCTTGCCCAGGTCACGTGGTATCGGTCCGGGCACCTGGGCAAGGTAGGTCTTGAGCACACCGTATGCCGGGTGCTGCAGCCGGTGGGCCAGGTCACCGTCGTTGGTGAGCAGCAGCAGGCCCTCGGTGTCGGCATCGAGCCGTCCGACATGGAAGAGCCGCTCCTGCCGGTTGCCGAGAAAGTCGCTGATCGACGGACGGCCGAGTTCGTCACTCATCGTCGACACCACGCCCAGCGGCTTGTTGAAGGCGAGATAGACGCGGGACTCATCCAGTTGGACCCGCTCACCGTCGACGTGCACCGTCTGGCGTAGCGGGTCGATCCGGACGCCCAACTCGGTGACGAGGTGACCGTCGACGGTCACCCGGCCGGCCGAGATGAGGTTTTCGCAGGTGCGCCGCGAGCCCACCCCGGCCGCGGCCAGCAGCTTCTGCAATCGCACGCCGTCCGGATCGTGCACGTCGACGGCCGGTTGGGTCGGACGAGCCTTCGGCAGGGCCGTCGGCTGGCTCGGTTTGGTGGAGCCGGCGAATCGCTGCGACCGTGCCGACGGCGAGCGGCCGGACGGGGCGCCGGAGGATCGCCGCCCGCGACCTTGCGGTCCGCCCGCCGAGCTGCCCTTGGATCCACCCCGACCTTGCGAGCCGCTCATGCCCGACCTGCCTGGGCGATTTCGTCGAGCAGGTCGACATCGGGCAGATATGGCGCCAGCGGTGGCAGTTCGTCGAGCGAGTTGATCCCTAGTCGCTGCAGGAAGTAGTCGGTGGTGCCGTAGAGAATCGCTCCGCCCTCGCCCTCGCCTTCCTCCTGGATCAGTCCCCGTGAAAGCAAGGTGCGCACCACCCCATCGACGTTGACCCCGCGGACCGCACCGACCCGCGACCTCGACACCGGCTGCTTGTAGGCGATGACGGCGAGGGTCTCCAGTGCGGCCTGGGTCAGTCGGGCGTGCTGGCCTTCCATGAGGAAGCGTTCGACGACGGGAGCGTGGGCGGCCCGGCTGTACATCCGCCAGCCGCCGCCGATCGCACGCAGCGTGAAGCCACGGTGGGCCTGCTCATACTCGGCTTCCAAGTCGACCAGGGTCACCCGCACATCTTCAACAGGCACCTCGAGCGCGGTCGCCAGGGCCACCTCGGTGACCGGTTCGTCCACGACCATGAGCACCGCCTCGAGCGCCGACCGGATACCCCCAGGGAAGGCGTGCACGTCGAAGGCCATCTGCCCACTGTCGACGGCGATTGCCGCATCACTCATCGGTGTCCCCATTCTCGTCGTTCTCGTCGTCCCACTCGCTGTGGGTCACCCATTCCGGTTCGGCACCGTCGAGCGTCCCCTGCTGCTCTCTGCCCACCCACCGAACAATCAACTCCCCCAACGGTTCTGGCTGTTCAAATGAGATCGAACGATCCTTGAATAGCTCCAGCAGCGCGAGGAAGCGGGCGACGATGACGACGGTGGAGTCGGCGTCGGCGACCAAGGCCCGGAAGGACGCGCTGCCACTGTCGCGCAGCCGGGCGACGAGCAGTGCCGCCTGCTCGCGCACGCTCACCACGGGGGCGTGCAGGTGATCCAAGCCCACCGTCGGCACCGGTTTGGGGACCATGGCGCGGGCGGCGATCATCGCCAACTGCTCGGGGGTGATGCCCATGACGAGCTCGGGAAGCAGGGCCGCGAATCGCGGCTCCAGGCCCGCCTGCCGGGGAGTGAGCCGTCCCGAGGTCGCCATTCGGTCGGCGAACGTTGCCGCGAGGTCCTTGAAGGCGCGGTATTGCAGCAGCCGGGCGAAGAGCAGATCGCGCGCCTCGATGAGCGCGAGGTCTTCCTCGTCCTCCGGACCATGGGTGGGCAACAACCGGGCGGCCTTGAGGTCCAGCAGTGTCGCGGCCACGAGCAGAAACTCGGACGCCTGGCTGAGATCCCACTCGTCAGGTCCGGCCTGGGCGGCGCGAATGTGCGCAATGAACTCGTCGGTGACTTTGGCCAGAGCGATCTCGGTGATGTCGAGCTTGTGCTTGGAGATGAGCCCGAGCAGCAGGTCGAAGGGTCCCTCGAAGACGTCCAGGTGCACCTGGAAGGGCGTCACGGCAGCGCGCCGGGTGAGGACCCCTCCGGGAACGACCGCGGCCGCTGGCTCAGGCGGCTGCACCACGGGCGATCAGTTCACGGGCCAACTGCCGGTATGCCGCAGCCGCCGGGTGCCCGGGGGCGTAGGTGGTGATCGGCTCAGCTGCCAGCGTCGCGTCCGGGAACTTGACGGTGCGGCTGATCACGGTATGGAAGACCTGGTCTCCGAAGTGGTCGACGACCGAGCGCACCACCTCGCGGCTGTGCAGGGTGCGTCCGTCGTACATCGTCGCGAGGATGCCGTCGATCTGTAGCGCCGGGTTGAGCCGGTCGGTGATCTTCTCGATGGTCTCGACGAGCAATGCCACGCCTCGCATGGCGAAGAACTCGCACTCCAGCGGGATGACCACGCCGTGCGCGGCGGTCAGGGCATTGACGGTGAGCAGGCCCAGCGAGGGTTGGCAGTCGATCATGATGACGTCGTAGTCGTCCAGGACGGGGCGCAGGACCCGCGCGAGGATCTGCTCGCGGGCTACCTCTCCGACGAGTTGCACCTCGGCCGCCGACAGGTCGATGTTGGCAGGGACGAGATCCAGGCCTGGGGTGCGGGTCTGCTGGATCACCTCGCGAATATCGTGACCACGCTCGGTGAGCAGGTTGTACACGGTGACATCAAGGTCGTTCGGTCGCACGCCCAAGCCCACGGACAGCGCGCCCTGCGGGTCGAAGTCGACGAGGAGCACCCGGCGTCCCACCTCGGCGAGCGCCGCCCCGAGGTTGATCGTCGTCGTGGTCTTGCCGACCCCGCCCTTCTGATTGCACATGGCGATCACACGAGCGGGCCCATGAGAGGACAACGCAGCCGGCGTCGGGAAGTCGGGCATCGGCCGACCGGTGGGCCCCAGAGCGCCGGGCCCGTCGAGGTGAATCAATTCGGGTGCCTCGGAGGAGGGACGGTGCACTCCAGTGCTCACGGAAGGCTCCTTCCCGGTCGGGCGCACGGTCGGCTCACGCTGATCGCTGCGACTTTATCAGCGGGCTCGGGGGTGCGCCCCGGCATACACCTCACGCAATCGTTGCACGGTCACCATCGTGTAGATCTGAGTGGTCGTCACCGATGCGTGGCCGAGCAGCTCCTGGACCACCCGCACGTCGGCCCCGCCGTCGAGCAGATGGGTCGCGAACGAATGCCGCAGCGTGTGTGGCGACACGTGTCGGTCGATCTGGGCCCGCTCGGCCGCCGCTCGGATGATGTCCCAGGCCGCCTGCCGAGACAGCCGTCCGCCCCGGGCTCCGAGGAAGACGGCGGGGGTGCCGCTCCCCCGTCCGGCGAGGGTGGGACGACCCCGGACCAGGTATGCCGTCAGGGCTTCGGTTGCGTGGCGGCCCACCGGGACGACTCGCTCCTTGGCACCCTTGCCCAAGAGTCGCACCGAGCCACCGTCGAGGTCGATGTCGTCGACATCCACACCGACCGCCTCGGAAATGCGGGCCCCCGCTCCGTAGAGCAGCTCGAGCAGGGCACGGTCCCGCAGCGATCCGGGCGGCTCACCGAGGGCGGCGGCGTCGAGGAGCGCCGTCACCTCGGTCACCGAGATGGCCTTGGGCAGCCGCAGGGCCGTCTTGGGTGGGCGGACGGCCGCTGCCGGATCTGCCGGCGTCATGCCCTCCAGCGCAAGGAAGCGGTGCCATCCGCGGACCGCAACGAGCGTGCGAGCCGCCGAAGCGGCAACCACTGGTGCGTGCTGCTCGGATCCGCCGCGCAATTCGACGAGGAAGTCGCTGATGTCCCCCTCACGAACCTGCGACGGGTCGTCGAGGCCTCGAGCGCCAAGAAACTCGACATAGCGCCCCAGGTCACGGCGGTAGGACACGAGCGTGTTTGCGGCCAGCCCGCGCTCGACCTGCAGATGATCGAGCCATCCTCCGACGGCGGACTGCAGTCGCGTCGGATGGGCTGGCGAATCGGCGCGGGCTGCGGCCGAGCCCGCGCCGGGCCTCATGTCGGTCAGGCGATGGCCTCGGCGGTCGGGGTGCAAGCCATGCCGAAGGCCTCTGCCACTGCCGGATAGGTGACGGCCCCGCCGTGCGTGTTCAAACCCAGAGCCAGCGCTGGGTCGGCCTGCAGCGCGCCGCGCCAGCCCTTCTCGGCCAGTCGCACGGCATACGGGAGGGTGGCATTGGTGAGCGCCCACGTCGACGTATTGGGCACGGCGCCAGGCATATTCGCGACGCAGTAGTAGATCGAGTTGTGGACCGGGAAGGTCGGGTCGGCGTGCGTCGTGGGGCGGCTGCCCTCGAAGCACCCACCCTGGTCGATCGCGACGTCGACCAGCACCGAGCCCGGCTTCATCTGCGCGACCATCTCATCGGTGACGAGCTTGGGCGCTTTGGCGCCGGGGATGAGGACCGTGCCGATGACCAGGTCGGCATTGAGCACCTCTTGGCGCACCGACAGACGGGACGAAGCGATCTGGCGCACTCGGTTGTCATAGCGCCAGAAGCTCATCCGCAGCTTGTCGAGGTCGGTGTCCAGCAAGGTCACTTCGGCGCCCATCCCGAGGGCGACCTGCGCGGCATTCTGGCCCGCGACTCCCGCACCGAGGACGACGACCTTGGCGTTGGCGACGCCGCCGATCCCGCCCATGAGGACGCCGCGACCGCCTTGAGCCTTCATCATGGCGTGCGCGCCCACTTGCGGGGCGAGACACCCGGCAACTTCGGACATCGGGTAGAGCAGCGGCAGCATGCCAGACGGCAGTTGGACGGTCTCGTAGGCGATCGCCGTGACCTTGCGGGCCGTGAGTTCCTCGGTGAGCGGCTGGTCAGCGGCCAGGTGCAGGTAGGTGAAGAGGGTCAGGCCCTCACGCATGCGGTGGTATTCCTGCTCGACCGGTTCCTTGACCTTGAGCACCATGTCGGCCGCAGCCCAGACGTCGTCGGCGGAGTCGATGATGCGCGCTCCCTGGGCGACAAAGTCGGCGTCGCTGATCGAGGACCCCAGGCCGGCCCCTTTCTGGATCAGCACCTCATGGCCGCGTGCCACGAGTTCATGGACGCCCACGGGGGTGATCGCGACGCGGTACTCGTGGTTCTTGACCTCGCTGGGAACGCCAACCTTCACGATGTGTCGTCCTTCCGGATGGTCGGGGTCCGACGACGCGGTCGCCCCGATGCCTGGGTGAGAGCATTCACATCCTAGGGCGCGCGGGCGCGCCCTGAGAGGAGTCCGTTGATGGCGATCACGCTGTATGCCGACCTGCCGGCACGGCGCGCCCGGCAGCTGGTGGCCGACCTATCCGCTGTCGTCTGGATCAGCTGCTGGGGGTATGCCGCCAGGGTGGTTCACGATTCGATCGCGGCGCTGCGCGGTCCCACCGACAGCGTCCGCGACGCAGGGAACACCTTCGCCTCGCAGATGACCTCGGCGGCAGACCAATTGGGCAGTATGCCGTTCGTCGGCGACCAGCTGCGGGCGCCGTTCGAAGGGCTCACCGGCACCGGGAAATCGATCGCCCAGGCCGGCACAGACTTCGGTGTGGCCGTGGATCGTGCCGCGCTCGCTGTGGGGCTCGTGACCCTGCTGCTGCCTCTGGCCCTGGCCTTGGTGTTGTGGCTCCCCCCTCGCCTGATCTTCATCCGAAGGGCCACTGCGGCACGGCGATTCATCGACGCCGACGCTGACGTCGACCTTTTCGCCATGCGCGCACTGGCCCGTCAACCGATGCATAGGCTGGCCCGGATCAGCGACGATCCAGCCGGCGCCTGGCGTCGTCGTGACCCGCAGGTGGTGCGAGCCCTTGCCGAGTTGGAGCTCCGTGACTGCGGACTGCAGCTCCCCCCGGCCTGACATCGATCGTCCGGGCCTCATGCACGATCGTCGCGTTCGGCTCAGGAGGGACTGCGATCAGTCGCCGGAGACCGCCGTCACCTGCGGCACGAGGTCCTCGGGCGGGCACATCCACGTGGTTGCCGTCGCGTCGACCTGGGTGCCGCAACGGATGTCCTTGACCGAGTCACCGCGCTCGCTGGCCGGGGCAGCGGGGAACCAGACGTAGGGAATCCCGCGCCGCTGCGCATACCGGATCTGCTTGCCGAACTTCGCCGCCGACGGCGCGACATCGCAGGGAATGCCGCGGCCACGCAGCGTCGCCGCCACGGCCATCGAAGCAGACCGCTCTTCTTCGGAGTTGACCGCGACCAAGACCGCTGCCGGGGTGCTGCGGCTGGCGGTCACCAGGCCCTTCCCCACAAGCAGGCCGAGCAGCCGGGACAGCCCGATCGAGATCCCCACCCCGGGGTAGGTCGTGCGCCCGTCGCTGGCCAGGGCGTCGTAGCGTCCGCCACTGCAGAACGATCCCCAGTCCTCATGTCCGATGAGTTGGGTCTCGTAGACCGTCCCGGTGTAGTAGTCCAAGCCGCGGGCGATCTTGAGGTCGGCGACCAGGACCCCGGGCCGCACGGCGTGACCGGCTCGCACGACAGCCGCGAGTTCGGCCAGACCCTGCTCGAGCCCCGGGTCGTGGACGCCCAGGGCACGGACCTTGTCGACGAAGCTTTCGTCCTGGCTCTGAATCCCGGCCAGGGCCAGGCACTGCCGCGCTTGCTCGGCGGTGGCGCCGGCCTCCTCGAGCGCCACGGCGACCTTCTCCGGACCGATCTTGTCGAGCTTGTCGACGATCCGCAGGGTGCCTGCGATGTCGGTCAGGCCGATCCCGCGATAGAAGCCTTCGGGGATCTTGCGGTTGTTGACCTGGATACGAAAGGGGCCGATAGGCAGCTGTGCGAAGGCATCTGCGACGACCAAGGGCATCTCGGCCTCGAAGTGCGCCGCCAGCTGACCGACGTCGACGACGTCGATGTCGCACTGGGTGAACTCGCGGTAGCGGCCCTCCTGCGGGCGCTCACCGCGCCACACCTTCTGGATCTGGTAGCGCTTGAAGGGGAAGGCGAGCTTGCCGGCGTTCTCGAGCACATAGCGCGCGAAGGGCACCGTGAGGTCGAAGTGCAGGCCCAGCGCGGCTTCAGTCGTCTCGGCGGGGGCACTGAGCCGCACCACCCCGTAGATCTCCTTGTCGACATCGCCGCCCTTTCCGGCCAGGCGTTCAACCGGCTCGACTGCGCGCGTCTCGATCGACGCGAAGCCGTGCACCTCGAAGGTCCGGCGGATGACGTCGAGGAAGTGCTGCTCGACAATCCGGCCTTCGGGGAGGAACTCCAGGAAGCCGCTGATCGGGGTCACTTTGGCGTTGCTCACCCAGGAATCCTCCCAGAGGCGCCGGGGGCGTGGACCCGCGGTCCACGCCCCCCTCGTCCGAGATGCCGACAGATCGCCGGCGTCGCGCTAGCGACTCACTGGCCGGCTGTCACGGCGAGATCGTCGATCTTGACCGAACCGGCACCCAAGCCCGCCTTGGACGAGCGAGCCAGAGACACGTACAGCTGACCCGCAGCAGTGACAGCGGTATCGGTCAAAGTGCCCTTCCACGTCGAGGGCTCCGGCTGACCGTCCAACCAGGTCCGGAACTGGAAGGTCGACCCGACCACCCGCACCCGAACCCACTGCTTCCCAGCCGTCACCACCTGACCATTGGCGATCGACGTCTTCGACTGCGTCCCGTTGACCACCTTCATCATCGACACCGTCGTCGAGTTCGAAATCTCCAACCCATACCCATTCGCCGGGTTGAACCCACCCGACCACGCCCCGGACCCACGCAGATACACGTTCAGGTAATGACCCGACGCCGGTGCCCCGGTGTACGAGAACACCACTTCGGCATCCGCCCGCGCCGCCACACCGGTCAGCTGCGCCCGCGCATACGAGGAGGCCACATCCTGCTCGGCCAACACCCCCGCACCACCAGAGACCGACACCGACCCACTGCGCACCGACGTCGTCCACGCCGACCCCCACGCCGACCCGTCCACACCCGTGAACCCATCGACGAACAGGGCGGTAGGTGCCGGCGGAGTGGTCACGGTGACCGTGGCCACCCCCGACTCGTTGCCCGCGGCATCCAGCGCCGACACGGCATACGTGTAGGTCGTCGCAGCGGTCAGACCACCGTCGGTGAACGTCACCGCGCCCGTGGTAGTGAGCGCAGCACCGTTGCGCGTGACCCGGTAGCCCGTGACCGCGACATTGTCACTCGAGGCGATCCAGGACAGCGTCGTCCCGGTGGCCGTCGTGCCGGTCGCGGTCAGTGAGCCCGGCACCGAGGGTGCCTGGGTGTCCGGTGCCGGCGGGGCCACCGCCCCGTCGGTGAGGACGAGGTCGTCGATCTTGACCGAACCGGCACCCAAGCCCGCCTTGGACGAGCGAGCCAGAGACACGTACAGCTGACCCGCAGCAGTGACAGCGGTATCGGTCAAAGTGCCCTTCCACGTCGAGGGCTCCGGCTGACCGTCCAACCAGGTCCGGAACTGGAAGGTCGACCCGACCACCCGCACCCGAACCCACTGCTTCCCAGCCGTCACCACCTGACCATTGGCGATCGACGTCTTCGACTGCGTCCCGTTGACCACCTTCATCATCGACACCGTCGTCGAGTTCGAAATCTCCAACCCATACCCATTCGCCGGGTTGAACCCACCCGACCACGCGCCGGACCCACGCAGATACACGTTCAGGTAATGACCCGACGCCGGTGTCCCGGTGTACGAGAACACCACTTCGGCATCCGCCCGCGCCGCCACACCGGTCAGCTGCGCCCGCGCATACGAGGAGGCCACATCCTGCTCGGCCAACACCCCCGCACCACCAGAGACCGACACCGACCCACTGCGCACCGACGTCGTCCACGCCGACCCCCACGCCGACCCGTCCACACCCGTGAACCCATCGACGAAAAGCGGCGGAACGCCCGCCGGAGTGGTCACGGAGGCCGCCTCCGAGGGCGCGGATTCGTTGCCCGAGGTGTCGACTGCGCTCACCGTGAAGCTGTAGGTCATAGCGGCCGTCAAACCGGTGACCTGCAGGGTAGTGCCGGTCGGCGACCCGACGAGGACCCCGTCTCTCCGGACCCGGTAGCCCGCGACACCGACGTTGTCGGTGGCGGGAGCCCAGGTAAGCGTCGTGCCGGTCCATGTCGTGCCACTGGCCGCCAACCCGGTCGGGACTGATGGCGGGGTGGTGTCCGGAGTCGGCGTCGAGACCGACACCGCGCTGCTCAGCGCCGAGAGGTTACCGGCCGCGTCCTTGGCGCGCACGGCATACCCATAGGTTGTCCCGGCCGTGAGGCCCGAGTCGCTGAACGAGGTCGTGGTCGAAGAACCGACCACGACACCGTCACGCAGTACGTCGTATCCGATGACCGCGATGTTGTCCGTCGAGGCCGTCCACGTGAGGCCGACACTCGTGGCGGTGGGGACCCCAGCGGTGAGGCCGGTCGGCGCGACGGGCGGGGTGCGGTCGGGACTGGACTGCACCTGCCCCGAGGTGACAGTGACGTTGTCGATGGTCACCGTGCGGGTCCCGGTGCCGGTCCCCGTGCGGACGAGGGACAGGTAAAGGTCGCCCGGGATGGTCACCATGGAGTCGGTCACGCTGCCCTTCCACGCGGTGGGCTCAGCGGTGCCGTCCAGCCAGGTGCGGAATTGCAGTGTCGAGCCCACCATGCGCACCCGCAGCCACTGCTTCCCCGTCGAGACGGCCTGCCCGCCGGTGACGGTGGCCAGGGTGGTCCCGATGGTGTTGGACATCCGTCGCATAGCGACGCTCGTGTTTGCGGAGTTGAACTCGAGCCCATACCCGTTGGACGGCCTGGCCCCATCGGACCAGTTGGTGCCGGCCCGCAGGTAGACCGAGAACCGGCCCTGAGGGCCGCTGCCGTTCCAGGTGTAGGACAGCAGCACCTCCGAGTCGGCGAGATCGTTCGCCTTAAGGATGGCCTTCGCATCCGATCCGTAACTGTCCACGACGGCGAGCACGCCCGCGTTGTTCGTCGTCGCGACGGTGCCGCTGGTGGAGACCGTGGTCGCCCATTGGGCTGGCCAGCTCGCGCTGTTGGCCGCCGTGAAGGTCTCGGTCGCCGCCACCAGGTTCGCCAGGGTGAGTACGGTCGTCGTGCTCTCGGGACCGGCGTTGCCGGCCCGGTCGAGGGCGCGCACGGCATACGTATAGGACTCGCCGGCAGCCACGACCACGTCGGAGTAGGACTGCGTACCAACGCCCAGGGTCGCCACCAGGTTGCCGTCCTTACGGACCTCGTATGCCGTGACGCCCCGGTCGTCGGTGGCGTCCTGCCACGACAGGAGCACTCCAGTCGAGGTAGCTGTGCCGGTCAGCCCAGTGACCGCGCTGGGGGCGGTGCTATCGGGGGGAGGAGTTGCGCCATTGGCCGCACCCGGCGACCCGCCGGGAGCCGAGGCCGCCCAGGAGGCGGGTTCGGCGTTGTCCAGGCCTGGGTCGAGCAGTTCGAGCGAGGCCCCGGTGTCCGCCGTGACGGGCCACGGTGCAGCGGTGCCATAGCTCACCTCGTCCACGATGCGAGTGCCCTGGATCAGTGTGAGGGTTTCGCCGTCGTCGGCCAGTCGTCCGGGGTACTGCCCAGCGACATTGGTCGAGCCCGGGTGGGCGGCCCGATATGCGACGTCATTGGCGACGACGACGATCCGGGCCCCGGGCAGGATGACCGTGCCCGGCTGGAAGGTGAAGCCCACCCCATTGAGCGTCCAGCCGGACAGGTCCACGGACTCGCTGGAGGGGTTGGCCAGTTCCACGTACTCGGCGAGCCCGTCGCCGCCGGGGGCAGACATGATCTCGTTGATGACGACGTTGGGTGTCGCCGACTGAGAGGCTGGCACCGGGAGCCCCGGGCCACTGTTGGTGGTGATGACGGCCCGCCGGTCGGCGAGTGCGGCGGTGAAGATCGAGCGGCGGGTGGCCTCGGTTGCGGTGCCCCACGTGGCCCGGTCCAGCGGCCAGTCGGCATCCTTGTAGGGAGCCACGATCGCGTCCCAAGCCGCTTCGAGTTGCCCGGGGACGAGTTCCTGGTCGGCCAGAGTGCGTAGCCGCCGGAAGAACATCTGCCGGTAGTCGGGGTAGCTCAGCAGCGCGGTGAGGAAGTAGTTGTTGCGGTCGGGGGTGAGGTAGTCGCCGTAGGAGTCGCCGGAGGACGGCTCGAAGGTGTTGTTGAGGTCCCAGTGCCACATTTCCCAGCGCCCGGTGCCTTCGGTATCCCTGGCGACGTACCAGTTGCGCCAATCCGAGTCCCAGTGGCGGATGAGCGAGTTGACCGCCATGTAGTTGATGAGCACCGGGATGTTGAGGTTCTCCTCGAACCATTGCTTCTGCGCTGCGGAACTGCTCTGACGGATCTTCTGGGTGAGGGTCCAGACGTCGCTGTAGTCCTCGGTCTCGCGGGTCTTCTTGTCCAGGTCAAGGGACGCCTGTAGCTCGGCTGCGGTCGGGAAGGTGCGCAGACCTCCTGCATCACCCTTGTAGATCGACCAGTTCTTGACCCCTTCGACGTCCCGCCACGTGCCGTCCTCGGTCTGCAGGAAATGGCCTGCCGACCAGAACTGCCCATTGCGCTGCGTGCGGATCGGGGTGACCACCACGTCCTTGGCCCCGGTATCGCCGACGATCTTCCACGACAGGTCCATGACGGCCGGGACGTCGTAGTGCATCGCCCACTCGTCGACGGAGTAGGGCAGATAGGGCCGGAAGTCGAGGTTGTGGCCTGGGGGCATCTCGACCTTCCACTGCACCTTGGTCGCAGACCTGGTGAACTGCCCGCGGATGTTCATCTTCGCGCCGTCGTAGACGACACCGTTGTAGACGATGACCGCATCACCCTGCACGTCATCGAAGCGGTGGTTGGCCAGCAGGTCGTTGTAGACCGCGTCAGCCATGAACCACTCGAAGACCGGCAGTTGGCTTGCCACCGCCGGGTTGGCGACGGTGTAGCCGGTGTAGTGCGACGCGTCGTCCGAGGCCGGCAGGGAGAACGGCGTCGTGCCCAGGGCGGCGTCGATCCGATAGCGGACGAGCAGCCCGGCCGCCTGCCCGGCCAGGGTCGCGGCATACACTCCGTCGCCCGCGCCACCGGGGCTGGCCGCGTCGTCGAGGAAGGGCAGGGTGATGGGGGCGTCGAACATGACCGCCGACGTGAGGGTGGCGACCGACCCCACGGGCAGTCGCGCGGTCACCGTGACGGCTTCACCCGGTGCGGGCTTGGCGGGCGACGTGGCGAGATCGAGGATCTTCGGCGGGGGCGCGGTGCCGTCGAGCGAATTGACCGCCTTGGGCGTGCCGCCACTCACGGTCGAGGGCCCCCAGTTGGCTGGGTCGGTGTTGTCGAACCAGAGGCCGCGCAGCTCGAGCGACGGGCCGGTGCCGTCTGCCGTGGCCGGCCAGGGAGCGGTGTCGAGGTAGCTCACCGTGTCGACGACCTGCCCGCCGGTGTCGACCAGGGTGACCGCCTCGCCACTGTTGCTCAGCTTGCCGGTGTAGATGGCATCCGGCGCGAACCCATACAGTGTCGTGAAACTCGCTGCGCTCGGCGACAACACGAAATAGCCGCCGGCCGGGATGACCGTGCCGGCCGGAATCGAGGCGGCAATTCCCGCGGTGAAAGAGTATCCCCCGATATCTATCGCAGCCCCGGAGGTGTTTGCCAGCTCGAGGAAGTCGTCGGTGTCGAGGTCGGACACCGCGTGGTAATGAATCTCCGAGATGACGATCCCACCCGGCTGCGCCCACGCTGTGGGCACGGCCAGCCCGGTTGCGACCACAACTGCAGCTGCTCCGGCGCTGACCGCACGCCGGACAAATCGTGAAATGTCCATTTTTCCCTCTGTTCCCGCGTTTCTCGCCCGGGCACTTTATAGCGCAATTCCAGGCGCCCCAGAGCGGACTTGGGAAAATATGTCGCCCACTTCATTCACCGACGCCGGCCTCCGACGCAGGGATGTCCCCCGAGTCGGGCCATTGGTCAGAGCCGACGCAGGAAGGGGTTGGAACGCCGCTCCTGACCGATGGTCGTGATGTCGCCATGTCCCGGCAGCACGAGACGGTCATCGGGCATCGGCAATACGACCTCCCGCAGCGAGCGGTTCATAGCGCGCTCGTCCCCGCCGGGCAGGTCACACCGCCCGATCGATCCGGCGAAGAGCACATCCCCCGACACGAGGGTGGACCCGACTCGGCCCTGCAATTGGTCGGGCACCTCTTCCAGACTGAACATCAGCGAACCCTCGGTATGCCCCGGTGCGTGATGGGCTCGCATGTCCAGCCCGGCCAGTGTCATCAACTCACCGTCACGGACCTCGCGCACGTCGCCGGGCTCGGTCCAGGTGGCGGCGCTCCCGAACTGGGCTTCCAGCATGTGGCGCAGGCCGGCATCCACTCCAGACAGCGGATCGGCGAGTCGGTAGCGGTCATCGCCATGCACGTATGCCGGTAGTTCGGGGTCGCTCCCCCGCTGGCCTGCCGAGGGCGCGCCCGGGGAGAGGTATGCCGTTGCGCCTTCGCCACGGCATACCGGAGTGACCGAGTAGACGTGGTCGATATGTCCGTGGGTGAGCAGGACGGCCACCGGCTTGAGGCGGGATTCGCGCAGCACCTCGGCCAGGGTCGGCAGCACACCGATGCCCGGATCGACGATGACGCACTCGGACCCGCGCTCGCGAGCCAGCACGAAACAGTTGGTGTCGAACGCGGCCGCGGGGAACCCGATGGTGAGCACGGAGCCGAGCGTAGCTGGGGTCTGTCCGAGCACAATTCATGCACTCGTGACCCCGGGCGGTCAGCGCGCCCGACGACCTTCCCTAGACTGGTCGACCATTGGCACTTCGGCGCGCCTTCGCGGCGCATCAGGGAAGGTTGAACCCGTGCGGGACAAGCAAGCTGTCATAGCCGTCCTGGCCGTCGTTGCGGTGGTATTGGGCTTCGTCGTGCTCGTCAACGCCCTCACTGCTCCGAAGTCGGCCGATGTCGCTGCTGGCGCGGACACCACCACCTCGACGCCGTCCTCGTCCACGTCGGCGAGCACCTCGGCCAGCGCAACGCCTACCGCAACCCCGAGCGTGCTGCCCGGCTGCGCGCCCGTCCCCGGACCACAGGCCACGCCCAAACGGATGGCTTCCGCGCCGAATGTCGACGCCGCCCGGGGGAAGACCTTTGTCGCCACGGTGACCACCAACTGTGGGCCGATCACCATCGAGCTCGACGGCGCCAAGGCCCCGGCGACGGTGTCCTCCTTCTCGTTGTTGGCCAAGGAGGGGTACTGGGCTCCGAGTCCATGTCACCGTTTGACCGGTGACGCCGAAGGTATCTGGGTGCTGCAGTGCGGCGATCCGACCGGCACCGGATCCGGTCCCGGACCCGGCTATCACTATGGAATCGAAAATGCGCCGGCCGACGGGAAGTATCCGGCCGGCACGGTCGCCATGGCGCGCACCAGCGACCCGAACAGCAACGCCGATCAGTTCTTCATCACGTACAAGGACACCACGCTGCCGGTGGAAGGCGGGGGCTATTCCATCTTCGGGAAGGTGACCGGCGGGATGGAAATCATCAACCGGGTTGCGGCAGCGGGAGTCAGCCCGAGCGACCAAATGTCGCCCATGGCACCGATCAGCATCCTGTCCGTGTCCGTGGAAGCGAAGGGCTGAGTCGATGACTGAACACGAGGAAGCAACCCCGATGGAGCCTGTGGTCGACCAGCCGATCAGCGCTGACCCTGCGCCTGACGAGCTTGCGGTCGAGGCCGACGAGGCCGTGGTCGAGGAACCCGTGGTCGAGGAACCCGTGGTCGAGGAACCCGCCGCAACGCCCTCGGCTCCGCGGCCGGTGGTTCCGAGTCCGGCAATGTTCGCCCGCACCCATGTGGCCCCGACGACGAGCGAGTTCGGCCGGGTGGGCGACGACGGAGTCGTCTACGTCATCACCCCCGAGGGCGAGCGCGAGGTCGGCTCGTACCCCGGCGTGAGCCACGGCGAGGCCTTGGCGTACTTCGTGCGCAAGTACGACGACCTGGCCGCCTTGGTGACGCTGTTGCACCAGCGGGTCACCCAGACGGATGTCGCGGCCAAGGAGGCTGCCGACTCCCTCGCCAAACTGAAGGAGCAGATCGGCCAGGCCCGCGTCGTCGGTGACCTCGCCGCCCTCGATCGGCAGTTGGCGGACATCGATGCCGGCATCGCCACGCGCCGTGCCGCTGAGAGCGCTGCCCGAGCCGAGGCGAAGGCGGCTGCCACGGTCGCCCGCGAAGAGGTCGTCGCCGAAGCTGAGCAGATTGCCGGCCAGCCTGAGGCTCGGATCCAATGGAAGACCAGTGGCGCCCGGATGCGCGAGCTGCTGGACATCTGGAAGACGATGCAGCGCAGCGGCCCGCGTCTGGACAAAGATGTCGAGGCGGCCTTGTGGACGCGGTTCAGCGCGGCGCGCAATGGCTTTGACAAGGCCCGGCGCAGTCACTTCGCCCACTTGGACAACGCGCAGGCCCAAGCCCGCGCAGCCAAGGAACGTCTTGTCGCCGACGCGGAACGCCTTGCCACGAGCCACGATTGGGCCGTGACGGCGGGCGCGTTCAAGCGGCTCATGGACGAATGGCGCCAGGCCGGGCGCGCGAGCCGGGCCGACGACGACGCCCTGTGGACCCGGTTCAAGACCGCCCAGGATGCGTTCTTCGCCGCCAAAGACGCGGTCGTGGCAGCCGAAGACGAGGAATACCGCGCCAACCTCGCGGTCAAGGAGGGACTGCTCACAGAAGCGGAGGCCATCCTGCCGGTCAAGGACCTCGAGGCCGCGAAGGCGGCCCTGCGGGTGATCCAGGACAAGTGGGACCGCGCGGGCAAGGTCCCACGGGCCGACCTCGAGCGCACTGAGAAGGCACTGCGTCGTGTCGAACAGGCCGTCCGCGACGCCGAGGACAAGCGGTGGGCCGCTTCCAACCCCGAGGCTGCCGCCCGGGCGCAAAGCCTGGTCGATCAGTTGGAGAAGTCGGTCGCAGGCCTGCAGAGCGCGCTCGAGAAGGCTCAGGCATCCGGCAACGCCAGAAAGGTCGGCGAGGCGTCAGCCGCTCTGGAGGCCCGTCAACAATGGTTGGCCCAGGCCCGCGCCGGGCTGGAGGAGTTCGGCCCCCGGAGCTGACACCAGCCCCACGGCATACCGGCCAAAAGCATTGCTGGTATGCCGTGCCGCTCAGCCGCGCGCGGCGGCTCCGTCGTTGCCGCGCCGCACGGAGAACACCCCGTCGACCCCTTTGACGGCGCGCAAGACGTAGTCGAGGTGGGCTGGGTCGGCCAACTCGAAGACGAATCGAGACGTGGCGACTCGGTCACGGGTGGTGTGCACGGCAGCTTCGAGAATGTTGACCCGCTGGTCGGACATCACCCTGGTGATATCCGACAACAGGCCGTTGCGGTCGAACGCCTCCACCTGGATCTGCACGAGGAATCGACTGCTCTGGGTCGGGGCCCACTTGACGTCGATGAGCCGCTCGGGCTCGCGGCGCAGCGAGTCGGCGTTGGTGCAGGCTGCGCTGTGGACCGACACACCCTTGCCGCGGGTGATGAACCCGATGATCTCGTCGCCAGGCACCGGGGTGCAGCAGCGCGCCACCTTGACCCACACGTCGTCGGTGCCCACGACGACCACCCCAGGGTCCGAACGAGGCCGCAGGCGGCCGCCGGTGGGAATGGTCGCCTCGGCGAGGTCTTCCTCGGTGCTCTGCGCGCCGCCGAGGGACTCGACGAGCCGGTTGACGACGTGCTGAGCAGAGACGTGACCCTCGCCGACGGCGGCATAGAGGCTGTCGATGTCGTGATAGCGCAGGTCGGCGGCCAGCGCCGTCATCGACTCGACCGACATGAGGCGGTGCAGCGGGTGCCCTTGTTTGCGCAGGTATTTGGCGATCGACTCTCGGCCCTGCTCGATCGCCTCCTCACGACGGCTCTTGCTGAACCACTGGCGGATCTTGTTGCGCGCCCGGGCGCTCTTGACGAAGGTCAGCCAGTCGCGTGAGGGGCCCGCACCATCGGCCTTGGAGGTGATGATCTCGACGGTGACGCCGTTCTCCAGGACCGAGTCGAGCGAGACCAGTCGACCGTTGACCCGCCCACCGATGCAGTGGTGGCCGACCTCGGTGTGCACGGCATACGCGAAATCGACGACCGTGGAGCCGGCGGGGAGCGCGACGACCGACCCCTTCGGGGTGAAGACGTAGACCTCTCCCCCGCTGATCTCGAAACGCAGTGAGTCGAGGAACTCGCCTGGGTCGGCGGTGTCGCGTTGCCAGTCCAGCAGCCGACGCAACCAGGCCATGTCGTTGACATTCGTCTCGCCGCCCTTGCCGCGGCGGCGCTCTTCCTTGTATTTCCAGTGAGCCGCCACGCCGTACTCTGCTCGGCGGTGCATGGTGTGGGTGCGGATCTGGATCTCGACGGCCTTGCCCTGTGGCCCGATGACCGTCGTGTGCAACGACTGGTACATGTTGAACTTCGGCATGGCGATGTAGTCCTTGAACCGGCCGGGCACCGGGTTCCACTCGGCGTGCATCGTGCCGAGCGCGGCATAACAATCGCGGATGTTCTCGACGAGCACCCGCACCGCGATGAGGTCGAAGATCTGCTCGAACTCACGCTCACCGGCCACCATCTTCTGGTAGACCGACCAGTAGTGCTTCGGGCGACCGGTGACCGTCGCCTTGATGCCCGCCGCCTTGAGCACCTCGGACACCTCGGCCCGCACCGAGTTGAGGTATTCCTCTCGCGCTGGGGCGTGCGCACTGACGAGTTCGACGATGTGGTCGTAGCGGTCGGGGTAGAGGGTGGCGAAGGCCAGGTCCTCCAGCTCCCATTTGATGGTGTTCATCCCGAGCCGGTGGGCCAGCGGGGCGTAGATCTGCAGGGTTTCCTCGGCCTGGCGCACGGCGCGCTCACGGGACAGGTATTTCCAGGTGCGGGCATTGTGCAGTCGGTCGGCGAGTTTGATGACCAGGACGCGGATATCGCGGGCCATCGCCACGACCATCTTGCGCACGGTCTCGGCCTTGGCGGCGTCTCCCCAGGTGACCTTGTCGAGCTTGGTCACCCCGTCGACCAACTCGGCGATCTCGTCGCCGAAGTCAGCCCGCAACTGGTCGAGGGTGTAATCGGTGTCTTCGACAGTGTCGTGCAGCAGCGCCGCAGCGATCGTGTTGGGGGTCATCCCGATCTCGGCGAGAATCTGGGAGACGGTCAGCGGGTGGGTGATGTAGGGGTCGCCGCTGACTCTGAGCTGGCCCTGGTGGGCGGCCTCGGCGACGTCGAAGGCTCGCAGGATGACGCCGACATCCGCGCGGGAGTGGTGTTCACGCACCCGGCTGATGACCATGTCGAGGGCGACATTGCCGGCCGACTTCGGGCTGGCGATGCGCCGGATGGTCGAACGCATCCACGATGGTGATGACGTGGAGGCAGGAGGGGACGCCGCATCCGCCCGCGCCTGCTCACTCATGGCGGAAGTGTAGTCGGCCCCGATCAGTCGACCAGAATCGAGTGCACCTCGCGGCCAGGGAGCGCATCACGGCCGTGCAGGAACCCGAGTTCCAGCACGAAGTCGAGCGCGATCACCTGTCCACCGGCCCGTTCCACCAGGTCGCAGGTGGCAGCGGCCGTGCCTCCCGTGGCAAGCACGTCGTCCATGATCAGCACTCGGTGGCCCTCGACGAAGGCGTCCACGTGCAACTCCAGCACCGCTGTGCCGTATTCAAGCGTGTATTCGGCCCGGTGAGTGCGGCCCGGTAGTTTCCCCGCCTTGCGCACCGGGACGAAGCCCACCCCGAGTGCGTGAGCCGTCGCCGCTCCGAGGATGAAGCCGCGCGCCTCGATCCCGACGACCACGTCGACGCGGCCGGCATACCGGCTGCGCACGTCCTCCACCACAGCGGCCAGACCCTCGGGGTCGGCCAGCAGCGGCGTGAAGTCCTTGAACAGCACCCCGGGTTTCGGGAAGTCGGGGACGTCGCGCAGTTTTCCCGCGACGAGGGCCGCGATGTCCGTGGACCCGCTCCCGCCGATCGTCACCGCTTGGACCGGGGCGGGCGCTTGGGCTGGTTGCGCGGCCCGGCGGCCGCCCACTTGTGCAGCGGCCGGCCCACCGAGTCGGTATCGGCCGCCCCGGCGTCTCGCAGGTCCGCCGCAGCAGTATGCCGTGCAGCAGCATCCGAGCCACCAGCGGCGGCACCCACGCCGACCCCAGCGGCCACCGGCTCCTTGGCCTGCACCCGCGCGGAATCCTTGGCCAGCTCGACGAGGGTCGGCTCGTTGCGCCGCAGGTCGACCAGCAGCGGGGTGGCGATGAAGATCGACGAGTAGGCACCGACGGCGATACCGACGAACAGCGCGAGGCTGAGGTCCAGCAGCGTGCCCGGCCCGAGCTTGGTGAAACCTACGACGAGGATCGCGAAGATCGGTAGCAACGCCACGACGGTGGTGTTGATCGAACGCACCAAGGTCTGGTTGACCGCGAGGTTGGCGGCCTGGGCATAGGACTGCCGGCGGCTGCCGAGCGCCTCAGCGGTGTTTTCCCGCACCTTGTCGAAGACCACGACGGTGTCGTAGAGCGAATAGCCGAGGATGGTGAGGAAGCCGATCATCGACGAAGGCGTGATCTCGAACCCGAAGAGGGCGTAGATCCCGATGGTGACGACGAGGTCATGGATGAGCGCGACCAGACCGGACAGCGCCATCTTCCAGGTGCGGAAGTAGATGGCCATGACCAGGGCCACGAGCAGGAGGAAGACGATGAGGGCCTGGATGGCCTTCTGGCTCACCGACTCACCCCAGGATGGACCAATGAGCGAGGCCGAGACCGTCTTCTCGTCGACCCCGAAGGTCTTGGCCAGGGCCGCCTTGGCAGCTTCGTTCTTCTCGTTGGCCGCCTCGGTCTGCACTCGGACCGTCGTGCCACCGATGACGGTGGCCAGGACGTTGCCGGGGATTCCGGCCTCTGCGATTGCCGACCGAGCCCGCTCCTCATAGCCCGCGGTGTTGGTCACCGAGGTGAGTCGATACTCGGAGCCGCCGCGGAACTCGATACCGAAGTTGAGACCGCGGGCGAACAAGCCCACGAGAGCGAGCGCGATCAGCACGGCCGAGAAGGCATACCACTGCTTCTGGCGGCCGATGAAGTCGATCGAACGCTTCCCGGTGTAAAGGTCATTACCCCACTGCGCGATGGAGGTCATCTCAGGCCTTCCCCTCGGAGGTGAGCGTCGGGGTCACGAACCGGCCGCGACCGGCATACCGGGTCTGCGGGGTCTTGGCCCCCAACCGTTCGGGATCCAATCCAGACCATGGATGTCCACCGCCGAAGAACTTGGTGTGAGCGAGGATCGCTACCAGCGGGTGGGTGAAGAGGAAGACGACGGCCAGGTCGATGAGCGTGGTCACCCCGAGGGTGAACGCGAACCCGCGGACATTACTCGCCGCGAGCACGTAGAGGACGATCGCTGCGAGGAGGTTGACCGCGTCGGCGGCGAGGATCGTGCGTTTGGCGCGCGACCACCCCGCATCGACCGCAGTGACCAGGGGCCGGCCCTCGCGCACTTCGTCTCGGATGCGCTCGAAGTAGACGATGAAGGAGTCAGCGGTCACGCCGATGGCGACGATGACACCGGTGACGCCGGCCATGGTGAGCCGCACGTTGTGGGACCAGCCCAGCAACGTCAACACGCCATAGGTGGTCACAGCAGCCACGACCAGCGAGGCCACCGTCACGAGACCGAGCAGGCGGTATTGCACGAGCGAGTAGGCCACGACGAGCAGCAGGCCGATCAGACCGGCCAGCAGACCGAGCGCGAGCTGCTCCTTGCCGAGCGTGGGGCTGATGTCGTCTTGGGTCTGCAGCTTGAACGACATCGGCAGCGCACCGAACTTGAGCTGCTGGGCCAGCGCCCGGGCCGAGTCGATGGTGAACGATCCGGTGATGCTGGCCTGACCGTTGCTGATGACCGCATTGGTCGACGGCGCGGTGATGACCTGCTTGTCGAGCACGACCGCAAACCGGTTGCGGGTCTGGTCGGCCTTGAGGCCGAACAGCCGGGTGGTCACTGCGCCGAACTTGGCCGTGCCGTCACCGGTGAAGCTCAGGCGCACCTCGACAACACTCGTGGGCTGCCCGTTCTGACCGGTCTGGTAGCCCGAGGTGGCGTCGGCGATGTCGGTGCCGTCGAGTTCGACCGGCCCGAGGATGTATTTCTCCGCCTTGGTCGTGGCGCAGGTGACGAGCGGCTTGGCGGGGTCGTCGACGAAGTCGTTGATCGCGCCAGCCGTGGAGCAGTTGAGGTCGGTGAACTCCTTGGCCAGCTCGGGGGTGACCCAGGCGAGGTCGGAGGGATTGGCCGGCTGGGCGGTCGTCGGCGAGGCTGTCGTCGTCGACGCGGAGGTCGTCGTCGCACCCGGGGTTGGCGTCGGATCCGCGCCGGTCAGCGCAGGAGGAATGGGGGCGTTGGCGCTGGTGGCGGGTGCCCCGGACGTCACTGGGGCTGTGGCGACCGGGTCCATGGTGAAGATGGGAGCGGACGTCACGGGCGACTGACTCGTCGGGGAGGCCGAACCGGTCGGCGAACTCGTCGTCGTCGCAGCACTCTGCGGCACACCCGAGCTGGCCACCAGAACGGCGCGGAACCGCAGCTGCGAGGGCTTGCGGATCTGGTCGAGGGTCTTGGCGTCAGGCTGCCCGGGGATGGAGATGACGATGTTGCGCCCGCTCTGGGTGGTGATCTCGGCCTCGGCGACCCCATTGGAGTCGACGCGCTGCGCGATGATGTCGCGGGCCTTCTCCAACTGGCCGGCGCTCACGGCAGCATTCGGGTCGGCGAGCACAGGCTCGAGCACCATTTGGGTGCCGCCCTCAAGGTCCAGGCCAAGCTTCGGGCTCCATTGGCCGCTGCCGAACTTGGCGGTGGCTCCGATGCCCGCAAACAGGGCGATCAACAGGACCAACAGGGTCCAGAGCACCCGTCGCGGCGCGCGGGTGCGAGATGGTGCACTCATCGGAATCCCCTAGTTGTCCTGCGTCGTGCCAGCAGCGGTGCCGCCACCTGCGGTCGGGTTGACCACTGCGTCCACGGCACGCCGGTCGTAGCGCACCACCACACCCGGCGCGACTTCGAGGCTCATCTCGGTGTCGGTCAGCGCGGTCACCGTGCCGAACAATCCGGCTGTGGTGCGAATGCGATCCCCGACGGTGATGGCCGACTGCATCGCCTGGATGCCCTTGACGCGGCGGCGTTGGGTCATGAAGACATAGCCGAGGAACAGCAAAGGCAGGGCCAAGAACAGCAGCGAGCCGCCGTCACTTCCAGACATGTCGTTAATCCTCATCAGCGAAAGCAGTCATCTGCGTCGGCGTCCCGGCATACCGCCGGGACCAGCGTCCTATTGTGGCGTATACGCCCATACGAGGCGAACCCACCTCGCAGTCCACCCCCAGTGGGCGCACCGCAGAGACTACCTGCCCAGACGGCCGATGTCGTTGATCCCGGGTAACCCGGGCTGTCCGCCAGTGCCTACTCCGGGCAGCATCGATTGGTATGCCGTGCTGCCCACCGGCGCCTCCAGGCCGAGGTGGTCCCAGGCAGCAGGTGTCGCGACACGCCCACGGGAGGTGCGCACGACCAACCCTTCGCGGACGAGGAAAGGCTCGGCCACCGTCTCGACCGTGTCGGATTCTTCTCCGACCGCGACCGCGAGATTGCTCACTCCGACCGGACCCCCGCCGAAGCGGCGACACAACGCGTCGAGCACCGCCCGGTCGAGGCGATCCAAACCGCGGGCGTCGACGTCGAAGAGGGCCAAGGCCTGCTGCGCTGCCGGCAGGTCGACGATGCTCTGACCATGGATCTGGGCCCAGTCGCGCACCCGACGCAACAGGCGGTTGGCGATGCGCGGAGTGCCCCGGGATCGACCGGCGATCTCGGCGATGCCCTCGGTGTGGGCCTCGACCCCGAGCAGCCCGGCCGAGCGACGCAGGATCGTCACCAGGTCGGCGGTCTCGTAGAAATCGAGGTGCCCGGTGAATCCGAAGCGGTCCCGCAGCGGCGCCGGCAGCAACCCCGACCGGGTCGTGGCGCCAACCACGGTGAACGGCGGCAGTTCCAGGGGGATGGCCGTCGCGCCAGGCCCTTTGCCCACCACGATGTCGACGCGGAAATCCTCCATCGCCAGATAGAGCATCTCTTCGGCTGCCCGTGACATGCGGTGGATCTCGTCGAGGAAGAGCACCTCCCCTTCGGCGAGCGAGGACAGGATCGAGGCCAGGTCGCCGGCGTGCTGGATAGCCGGGCCGGAGGTGACCCGAATGGGCTGGTCGAGTTCGGCGGCGATGATCATCGCCAGGGTCGTCTTGCCCAGTCCCGGTGGACCGGACAGCAACACGTGGTCGGGAGGACTGCCCCTGCGCCGCGCGGCCTCCAAGACCAGGCCGAGCTGATCACGGACCCGGGTCTGCCCCGGGAAGTCGACCAGCCGCCGAGGGCGCAGCGCCGCCTCGACCTGCCGCTCGCGGTCCTCACCGCGCGGGTCGACGACGCGCGGACTGGCTTCGTAGGAGCCGTCCTCCCAACCGCGATCAGCGGGGTGCGCCGGGTCAACCATGATCAGGTCCGGGCCAGTTTCTGCAGCGCCGCGCGCAGCAGCGCGGAGACGTCTGCAGCCTCATCGGGTGCCGGGGCCACCGCAGTGACGGCGTCCTCGGCTTGCTTGGCGCTCCAACCTAGGCCGACCAGCGCGGCTTGGACCTGCGCCTCCCAGACGGAGGCGGCTGGCGCGACTGGCGCGTCGGCCTGGCTGAACGGCATACCCATCTTGTCGCGCAACTCCAGAACGAGTCGCTCTGCGCCCTTCTTGCCGATCCCCGGGACCTTCATCAGGGCCACCAGATCTCCCCCAGAAATCGCCGACCGGATGGCGTCGGGCGAGTGCACGGCGAGCATCGCCAGGGCCAATCGGGGGCCGACGCCACTCACGGTCTGCACGGTCTCGAAGACAGTGCGCCCGTCGGCGTCGGGAAAGCCGTAGAGGGTGAGCGAGTCCTCCCGGACGACCAGCGAGGTGGACAGGCTCGTCGTCGAGCCGTGCCGCAGACCGGCCGCGGTTGCCGGGGTGACGTGCACCAGGACGCCGACCCCTCCGACGAGGATGACGGCGTGATCCAGGCCTACGGTGGCGACTTCACCACTGAGCGAGGCGATCATCGAGTGCCCACCTTTCGTGCGGCGATCCCCGCCTGCTGGGCCAGAACCGCAGCCTCCAATCGAGCGGTGGCCGCGCCGCGCCAGAGATGACAGATGGCCAGGGCCAGTGCGTCGGCGGCATCGGCCGGCTTCGGCGCGGTCGACAGGCCGAGCAGCCGAGTGACCATGAGCGTGACTTGGGCCTTGTCGGCCCGACCGTTGCCGGTGACGGCTGCCTTGACCTCGGTCGGGGTGTGCAGGTGAACGGCCAAACCATGCCGCGCGGCGACGAGCATCGCCACGGCGGACGCCTGTGCGGTGCCCATCACGGACAGCACGTTGACATCAGCGAATACCCGCTCGACGGTGACGACATCCGGCCGATGCCGACGGACCAGGCCGTCGATCTCGGTCTCCAGGGCCAGCAGGCGTCGTGGTGTCGCGTCGCTGCTCGGTGTGCGCACCACGGTGACGTCGACCATGCGCAGCTTACGTCCCAGGTCGCCGTCAACGACGCCGATGCCACAACGGGTCAGGCCCGGGTCGACACCGAGGACTCGCACGGCATACTCCTTGCTTCGCTTTGCTTCTCGGGTGGACGATCCGGGACGCCGAACATCTGTTCGGTCACCCACCGTACCCAGAAGGGAGCCGTATGCCGTGCCGCGACGCGCCGGAAGGGTCACTCCTGCTCGAGCTGGGCCAACACCTCGTCACTGATGTCGCCGTTGGCGTAGACGTTCTGGACGTCGTCGGAGTCTTCCAACGCCTCGACCACCCGCAGCATCTTGCGGGCGCCATCGAGGTCCAGGGCAACCTCCATGCTCGGCAAGAACGACGCTTCGGCCGAGTCGTAGTCGATCCCAGCGGCCTGAAGTGCCTTGCGCACAGACACGAAGTCCGAGGCCTCGGAGACGATCTCGAACGAGTCGTCCATATCGTTGACATCTTCGGCGCCGGCATCGAGCACGACTTCGAGCAGGTCGTCCTCGGTGAGGGTCTTGCCGCCCTGCACCTTGGGCACCATGACGACGCCCTTTCGGGTGAACAAGTAGGAGACCGAACCGGGATCGGCCAGGTTGCCGCCATTGCGGGTCAATGCTGTGCGCACCTCGGCAGCGGCGCGGTTGCGGTTGTCGGTGAGGCACTCGATGAGCAGCGCGACGCCGTTGGGGGCGTAGCCCTCATACATGATCGTCTGCCAGTCGGCCCCACCGGCCTCGGCGCCCGATCCGCGTTTGACCGCCCGGTCGATGTTGTCGTTGGGGACCGAGGACTTCTTCGCCTTGTAGATGGCATCCCAGAGCGTGGGGTTACCCAGCGGGTCGCCACCACCGGTGCGCGCCGCGACCTCGATGTTCTTGATGAGCTTGGCGAACAGCTTGCCGCGCTTGGCGTCGATCGCGGCCTTCTTGTGCTTGGTGGTCGCCCACTTGGAGTGCCCGCTCATTACCTCGTCCTCTGAATACCTACCGATCGGCCTGGTCGATCCTAGCCGCCGCCGCGCCTGCCCCGTCCCGCGTCACGGCCGCCTCCGCTCGCCCGCCGCCTCAGGTGTGCTCGGCGAGGAGGTCGAGGAAGTGGCCGTGCACCCGGTGGTCGCCGGTGACCTCGGGATGAAACGACGTGGCCAGCAGAGCTCCTTGGCGCACTGCCACTGGATGCGCCGTCGCGCCGCTGACGACCTCCGCCAGCACCTCGACCCGTTCTCCGACTCGCTCGACCCAGGGGGCGCGGATGAAGACGGCACGAACGGGGTCGGCCCACCCGGCATACCTCAGGTCTTGCTCGAAGGAGTCGACCTGGCGGCCGAACGCGTTACGGCGCACGGTGATGTCGAGCCCGCCGAGGGTCTGCTGATCGGCCGTCCCGTCGACGATCCGATCGGCGAGCAGGATCATCCCGGCACACGACCCGTAGGCCGGAAGCCCCGCACGTAGCGCCTCCTGAAGCGGCTCGAACAGCTCGAAGGAGCGCAGCAGCTTGTCGATGACGGTCGACTCGCCGCCGGGGATGACGATGCCCTGTATGCCGTGCAGCTCGCCGGGGCGGCGCACCGGCACGACCGTCGCACCCAGGCTCTCCAGGGCCTGACGGTGCTCACGAACATCCCCCTGAACAGCGAGAACGCCGACGCGGGGGGCAACCGGTGCCATCATCGGTCGCGTGAAAGGTCACGTGGTGGGCTGACGGCGTCACAGGCGGCGACCTGGACGTCGCCTGTGGGTGCGGTCACGCGAGCCATCACCAGCCGCGTTCGGCCAGCCGATGGGGTTGCGGGATGTCATCGACGTTGATGCCGACCATGGCCTCGCCGAGGCCGCGCGACACCGAGGCGATGACGTCCGGGTCGTCGAAGAAGGTGGTCGCCTTGACGATCGCCGCAGCGCGCTGGGCGGGGTTGCCGCTCTTGAAGATGCCCGAGCCGACGAACACACCCTCGGCGCCCAGCTGCATCATCATCGCGGCGTCGGCCGGAGTGGCAATCCCCCCAGCGGTGAACAGCACGACCGGCAACTTGCCGGCCTGGGCCACCTCGACGACCAGGTCGTAGGGTGCTTGCAGCTCCTTGGCCGCGACGTAGAGCTCATCGGGGCTCATCGAGCGCAGCCGGTTGATCTGGCTGCGGATCTCGCGCATGTGCATCGTCGCATTGGAGACGTCACCGGTGCCGGCCTCGCCCTTGGAGCGGATCATGGCCGCCCCTTCGGTGATCCGCCGCAACGCCTCGCCGAGGTTGGTGGCACCGCAGACGAACGGCACCCGGAAGGCCCACTTGTCGATGTGGTTGGCGTAGTCCGCGGGGGTGAGCACCTCGGACTCGTCGATGTAGTCGACCCCGAGGCTCTGCAACACCTGGGCTTCGACGAAGTGACCGATCCGGGCCTTGGCCATCACCGGGATGGACACCGCGGCGATGATGCCGTCGATCATGTCGGGGTCGCTCATCCGGGACACCCCGCCCTGAGCCCGGATGTCGGCAGGGACACGCTCGAGGGCCATGACCGCGACCGCTCCGGCGTCCTCGGCGATCTTGGCTTGCTCAGCGGTGACGACGTCCATGATGACGCCGCCCTTGAGCATCTCGGCCATGCCCCGCTTGACTCGTGCGGTGCCGACGGTAGGGGTCGAGTCGGACATGCTGGGTGGTCCTGCCTTTGCTCGTGATCGCTGGCTCGCTGGGAGGTATGCCGTGTGGTCACGCCCCGCGCATCGCGCGTGGCCGGACGGCCGAGCGAGTCTATCCGCCCGGCCGTGATCGCGATGCCACGCTCCAGTGTGGCAGCCCCGCGCAGTTCAGGTCGAGGAGACCACCGGGTTGCCCGCCGCCGGGTCACTGGGCAGTTCGGTGCCGAGGTCGCCGGCCAGTCGCCGGAGTTCGGCCACATGCCCCTGCAGCACCCGCCGACCGGACGTGCTCAGACCGATCCACGTCCGCGGTCGCCCGGTGCTCCCCCGCTGTTTGCGCAATGCCACACAACCGGCCTCGTCGAGGGTCTTGAGGTGTTTGGACAGCACCGAGTCCGCAACACCGAGTAGGTCGCGCAAGGTGCCGAACTCCAGTTCGTCGACGACAGCCAGGGCACCACAGATCTGCAGGCGCTTGGGCTCCAGCAACACCGGGTCCAGGCGCGGGATCGGGTGCTTCATGACCGGGTCTGGAGGTGTGCCCGGAAGGCGGTGTCCAAGCGCCGCCCCGCCCACCACGTCACCAGCGCCGACGTCGCCGCCGCTGCCCAGGCGCACCACGGCTCGAGGTCTCCCCAGCGCACGGCATACGAGACCCCGAGCGCCGCGAGCAGCACCGCGAGCAGCAGCCAGGCGTACCCCCGGCCGCCCCGCACGTTCCATCCGCTGACCCAGACCCCGGTGAGCTTGCGATAGGTCGTCACGAGCCACACCAAACCCGCGCAATAGACGAAGAAGGTCACCATCGACCAGCGTGGCAACGCGTTTCCCGCGATGAAGACGAAGACCAGCCCAGCCAGCGCGGGGTGGTACCAGCTGGGCGTGACGACCCGGGCGGCGACGGCCTGCTGAGCGACCGCCAAGTCTTCTAGCTGAGCGCGGGCTTGGTCGACTGGCAGGTCTGATGCAGCAGACGAGTTGTTTTCCATTGTGGAAAGCTACCACTAACTTTCCGCAATGGAAAGCAACTACGGGTATGCCGTTACGCCCAGCCAGCGGGCAGGGCGTCGCGGAACTCGACCGTCTGCGGCATCGCCGCGTGCCCGGCCAGCCGGAAGACCCGCACGGTCCACTTCCGGCGCACCATCCGCACATCCGTCACCGCACCGTTGTGGAAGCGCCGGGCCAACTGGACTCGCAGGCATGTGGCTCGCACGCGGCCGAGTGCCTGCAGACCATCGCTGTCGGCGGCACCCTCGCGAGCCAAGTGCGCCAAGGTTTCCTCGCCGAGCACCTGAGTCAGCGCTTCGGTGAGGTCGGACTCCACACTCTCGCGGTCATGTCCGAACCGCTGGGACTCGATGTCGGCCTCAGCCAGTTCAGACATGGCCAGGGAGTCGGAGGCTGCGCTGGCGAGCATGAGCGAGCTGGCCGCGTCCAGCGTTGCGGAGTTCACCAGCTCCAGAGTGGCCTCCGCGCGACGCACCAGCTGCGCATCAAGGGCGGCCAAGGTGCCTTCGACCCGCGCGTGCAACCGGTCGAGACGGGCCGCGCTGTAGCTGAGATACCACCCCAAGGCCACCAGCACGCCGACGGCGGCGAAGATCCAGTCCGACCTGGTCATCCGTCATCACCGGATTCGCCTCGCGCCGCTCGACGGAAACGACCGATGACTCGTTGCGGGCCGGTGACCGGCACGCGAGCCATCGCGGCTCCTTCGAGCACGGTTTCGTAGACCATGGCGATCTGGTCGGCCACCACTCCCCAGTCGAACACGTCCGCCCGGCGCCTCCCCCGAGCGGCGACCTCGGCTCGTGCGGCCCCGTCTCGCAACAGGGCCACCAACTGAGCGGCGAGGTCGGCGGGATCCTCGTTGCGGAAGGTCACCCCGGCCTTCCCGGCGTCGAGCACCCGCACGAAGGCAGGAATGTCGCTGGCCAGCACCGCCGCGCCGGCCGCCATCGCCTCGATGAGGATGATGCCGAAGCTCTCCCCCCCGGTGTTGGGCGCGATGTAGACGTCGACGGAGCGCAACAGACTGGCCTTGTCGGCGTCACTGACCGCACCGAGGAACTCCAGCGCGTCGACATCCTCCGGTCGCAGCTGAGCGCGCACTTCGTCGGGGTCACCAGGGCCAGCCACGAGCACCCGGATGCCAGGCAGCTCGCGCCGGATGGCCGGGAGCGCAGCGGCCAGGACCGGCATACCTTTGCGGGGTTCGGCCATCCGGCCCAGAAAGGCGACTGTCGGACGCTCCGGGGTGCCCTGCCAAGAGGGGTTGACCTCGGCGCCTGCGAAGCGGTCGACGTAGACACCGTTGGGGATGACGACCGGCTCTCCCCCAAAGTGTGTCGTCACAGTCCGACGGGCGTCCTCGGAGACTGCGATGCGGCCGAGAATCTTCTCCAGGCTGGGTCGGAAGAACGGGTAGGACACCTGCATGGCCCGGGAGCGCAGGTTTGAGGTGTGGAAGGTGGCGACGATCGGACACTCGGCCGCCCACAGAGCCAGGGAGCCGATCGAGGGGGTGATGGGTTCGTGGATGTGGATCAGGTCAAACCGGCCGCGGTCCAGCCAGCCGTTGACCCGGGCGTTGGTGATGGGACCGAAGTTGAGCCGGGCCACCGAGCCGTTGTAACGCACCGGGATGGCCCGTCCCGCGGACACCACATACGGCGGCAGCGGAGTCTCGTCGTCGGCAGGTGCCAGGACCGAGACCTGGTGACCGCGGGCGATGAGAATCTCCGCGAGATCTCGCACGTGGTACTGCACCCCACCGGGGATGTCGAAGGAGTATGGACAGACGATGCCGACCCTCATGGCGTCGCCTCGGGCGGCGCGGACAGGGCGGCTTCGGAAGAAGCTGGCTCGGAAGAAGCTGGCTCGGGCTCCTCGGCGGCGGTGCGGGCCACCCGGGCCGGATCGAGATCGTCGACGAACACCCGCTGCATCATGTGCCAGTCCTCGGTATGCGCCCGAATCGCCCCTTCCAGGAAGGTGGCGCACGCCTGGGTCATCGCCGCTACACGCTGTGCCGTCGTGCCCTGCTCGGGCACCACAATCTGCTCTGAGAACCCGACGACCACTTCGTAGCCGTTGATGCCCCGCCCGGGCTGCGCCCTCTCGTAATGAATTTCGGCGGCAAACAATGGTGCACCGCTCTGCAGCGCCAGCACGGCCGGGCCCTTGGCCATTCGCGCCCGCAGGCCACAGAAGTCCACCTCGACGCCGCCGCGAGTCAGGTCGCGGTCAGCCACCAAGGCAACGAAATCACCGCGCTGCACGGCCGCCTTGAGGCCCGTAAACGGGTCCGGTCCACCGGTGAGCGGGAGGATCGTCATCCCGAGCTTCTCGCGGAAGGCGAAGAACTCCTGGAAAAACTGCCTCGGGCTCGAGCCGCTCGGCCACGGTGGTCACCGGTGCCAGGTGCGAGGTCGACCAAGCCCCCGCGGCGTCCCAGTTACCCATGTGAGCGACGAACACCACGACCGATCGACCGGCCGCCAGGTGCTCGCGGACCGGGCCGTCGCCGATCGGACGGACCGTGCGATCGAGTTCCTCGGGCGTGCGGTCCGGGAGGCGGAAGGCGTCGCAGGCATAACGCAGATAGGAGCGCAGGCCCTGGCGCACCAGGTCATCGAGCTCGCGGTCGGACAGCTCGGGACGCACTCGGGCGTAGTTGGCACGCAGCCGGGCCAGCCCATTACCCCCGCGGCGCACCATGACATCGGCGATCTGATCGAACATCCGGTATGCCGCCCCGGCCGGCATCCAGCGCACCGCTGCCCACGCGGTCCGATATCCGGCGATGGTCGCCCATTCGGGCAGCGCAATCACGCCCGAACCGCCTGGCGATGGACGACATGCATGCGCTGCACCACCGTGACCGCACTCGCGAGCGCCAGGAGCCCCAGCACGAGGGTGAGGATCCAGCCGGGTAAGCCGAGCCCGACCAGACCGGTGGCCAGCAACACCGCGAAGAGCCGGTCGGCTCGTTCCGCGATGCCGACATTGCAGGTGAGGTTGAGGCCCTCGGCCCGCGCCTTCGCGTAGGACACGACCATGCCGAGGATGAGGCAGGCCAGGGCGAGTCCGGCGCGCATCAGGTCGGCTCCCGGGCCGGCGAAGTAGAGCACTAACCCGCCGAAGATCGCTGCGTCGCCGACTCGGTCGAGCGTGGAATCAAGGAAGGCTCCCCAGACACCTTGTCGTTCGGACAGTCGGGCCATGACACCGTCGACGTTGTCGCTGAAGATGAACGCGACGATGACCAGGGTGCCGACGAGGAACTCCCCTCGGGGGTAGAAGGCCAACGCTCCGAAACAGACCCCCAGAGTGCCGACGACGGTGACGACGTCGGGGCTGATGCCGAGGGCGAGGAATGCCTTGGCGATCGGCGTCATGACCTTGGTCCAGGTCGTGCGCATCAGACGGTTCAGCATGTGGTCCTCGGCAGAGTGGGCAGTGGATTCAGACTAACGGTGCGAGCCGGAGCTGCCCCCGCGCCACACCCGGGCGCCGAACCGGTCGTCGCACGGCATACCCGCTGGTTGTCGGCCCACGGAAGGTGCCGCGCAGACTCAGCCGGATGCCCCCGGCCAGGCCGCCGCGAGCCGAGCGCGGACATCCTCGATGAGCAGCGGCAGCGCCTTGGTCTGGGCGATGATCGGCAGGAAGTTGGAATCCCCTCCCCATCGCGGCACGACGTGTTGGTGCAAGTGCGCTGCGACCCCGGCTCCGGCGACCTGGCCCTGGTTCATCCCGATGTTGAAACCCATCGGCGCCGAGGTGGCCTCCAGGGTGCGCACCACCTGCTTGGTCAGCAGGGTGAACTCGACGGTCTCGTCGTCGGTGAGGTCGACATACCGGGGCACGTGCCGGTAGGGACAGACCAGGACATGACCGGGGTTGTAGGGGAAGAGGTTCATCACGACGTAACAGAGCTCACCCCGGTGGACGATGAGTCCGGCAGCGTCGTCGCGAGTCGGGGCTGCGCAGAACGGGCAGCCCTCCCCCGCCTCGTCGCTGGGGCGTTGCCCCTCGATGTAGACCATCCGATGGGGCGTCCACAGTCGTTCGAAACCATCGGGGACCCGGGCGAAATCGCTCGGGCCCTCGATGGTCACCGGGTCGCTCATGCGCAGGAGTCTAGGGCGGGGTCGCTCAGACCTGGGCCTTGCTGCGGATGGCTTCGACGATCTCGTCGATCGCGTGCTCGACCGGTATGCCGTTGCGCTGGCTGCCGTCGCGCATCCGGAACGACACCGCGCCGGCGGCCCGGTCGTCCTCACCGGCGATGAGCACATAGGGCACCTTGGACTTGCTGGCGTTGCGGATCTTCTTGGGGAACCGGTCGTCGCTCTCGTCGAGCTCGACCCGCACGCCCCGCGCGGCGAGGGCGTCGAGCACGGTGCGCAGGTAGTCGACGTATTCATCGGCCACCGGGACCCCGAGCACCTGCACTGGCGAGAGCCAGACCGGGAACGCACCGGCATAGTGCTCGGTCAACACCCCGATGAACCGCTCGATCGACCCGAACTTGGCCGAATGGATCATGACCGGCTGCTGACGCGAGCCGTCCGCAGCCTGGTACTCCAGACCGAAGCCGGCCGGCTGGTTGAAGTCGTACTGGATCGTCGAGAGTTGCCAGGTGCGCCCGATGGCGTCCGTGGCCTGCACCGACACCTTGGGCCCGTAGAACGCCGCGCCACCGGGGTCGGGCACGAGATCCAGCCCCGTGTCACGGCATACCTGCTCGAGGACCGCCGTGGCCGCCGCCCAGTCCTCGTCCGACCCCACGAACTTGTCCTTCTTCTTGTCGTCGCGGGTGGACAACTCGAGATAGAAGTCGGACAACCCGAAGTCACGCAGCAGCGACAGGACGAAGCCGAGCAGGTGCTTGACCTCGTCGCCGGCCTGCTCTTTGGTCACGTAGGAGTGCGAGTCGTCCTGCGTCATTCCTCGCACTCGGGTGAGGCCGTGCACGACCCCGGACTTCTCGAAGCGGTAGACCGACCCGAACTCGAACAGCCGCATCGGCAGATCGCGGTAGGACCGCCCCCGCGACCGGTAGATGAGGTTGTGCATCGGGCAGTTCATCGCCTTGAGGTAATAGTCGCTGCCCTCCATCTCCATCGGCGGGAACATCGTGTCCGCGTAGTAGGGCAGGTGTCCCGAGGTGTGGAACAGCCCCTCTTTGGAGATGTGTGGCGTGCCGACGTAGTCGAAGCCTTCCTCGATGTGCCGCCGCCGGACATAGTCCTCCATCTCCCGTTTGAGCACACCGCCCTTGGGGTGGAAAACCGGCAGGCCAGAGCCGATTTCGTCGGGGAATGAGAAGAGGTCCAGCTCGACCCCGAGCTTGCGGTGGTCACGTCGCTCGGCTTCGGCCAGCCGGTCGAGGTATGCCGTGAGGTCGGCTTTCGTCGGCCAGGCGGTGCCGTAGACACGCTGGAGTTGTTCGTTGGCCTGGTCGCCTCGCCAGTATGCCGCGCTGCTGCGCATCACCTTGTAGGCGTTGCCGAGCAGTTTGGTCGTCGGGATGTGCGGACCGCGGCACAGGTCGCCCCACGCACGCGTGCCATCGCGGCGGATGTTGTCGTAGATCGTCAGCTGGGCGCCGCCGACCTCCACCGACGCTCCTTCTGCGGCATCCTCGCTGGCGCCGCCTTTGAGGCCAATGAGCTCGCACTTGAACGGTTCGGCGGCCAACTCGACGAGAGCGTCTTCGTCGGTGACCTCGCGGCGCACGAAGACCTGGCCTTCGTTGATGATCCGCTGCATGACCTTCTCGAGGTTCTTGAGGTCCTCGGGCGTGAAGGGCGTATCGACCTTGAAGTCGTAGTAGAAGCCGTCACGGATCGGCGGCCCGATGCCGAGCTTCGCGGCGGGGTTGACCTGCTGGACCGCTTGGGCAAGGACGTGCGCGCAGGAGTGGCGCAGCACCATGAGGCCGTCGGGCTCGTCGACCCGCACCGGCTCGACGACGTCGCCATCGGCCAGCGAGTGGGCGAGGTCGCGCAGTTCGCCGTTGACCCGGGCCACGACGACGTCGCGCTGGGCTCCGAACAGCTCGGCAGCAGTGGTCTGCTCAGCGACCGACCGCTCGACTCCGGCGACGACGACGCTGATGCTGGCTGACACGGGGTGCTCCTCGGGACGGTTCACAGACGGACGCGCGGCGCACGCCCGGTCAGCAAGGTTATCGGCCGACGGTATGCCGTCGCGCCCCGGTTTCCGTCGTGGACGGGCCGGCGCAGAGGTTGCCCCGGTCGAGTGGCCGGTCAGTGCCCCTCATCGAAGGAGTTGGTGGCGGTGACCAGGTGAACCGTCCTGTCATCCATGCCTCGCAGGGCCACCTGCCGCCCGGAGCCGTCGGTCGCGAGCCGGACGGTCGAGGGCAACGGGATCGGCGCCCGGAACCACACCGTCGACGTGCCGGCGAACGGCATCCGGGCGGCGGTGTGGGCCATCACCCGGGCGTAGCTCCACATTCCGTGCGCGATGGCATGCCGGAAACCGAAGGGACGGGCGCTCAGGGCGCTCAGGTGGATGGGGTTGCGATCGCCACTCACCGCGGCGTAGCGCCGTCCGGTGTCGGCGTCGACGCGCCACCGGACCGGTCCAAGGGAGAGGTCGGCCACTGGTGGCGGCTCGATCGAGGGGGCGTTGGGGTCCCCTGTTCCCCGCAGCAGATAGGTGCTCGTGGAGTGCCAGACGCGAGCCCCGTCGACGTGCAGGTCGGTGACCAGGTCGAGCACCTGGCCCTTGCGGTGGGCCCGTCGTCCCTCCGCTCGAACGTGAAGGCTGAGCGGTTCGTCGACGAGCACCGGGCGGACCCACGTGATGCGGTTGACCAGGTGCACGGCGCCGAGGATCGGGAAGGGGAAGTCGTCCCTGGCCATGAGCGCGACGTGCAGCGGGAAGGCCAGCACGAGGGGGTACGTGACCGGCAGACCCGAGCCGAGTCGGAACCCGCAAAGGGCCGAATAGGCCGCGAGTCTGTCGACGTCGACCCGCAAACCGTGCTGCTCCAGCGAGACGTCCGGCACCTCGGGTGTCTGTGCGCCCTTGCGCCGCAAGGCAGCCCGGGCAGCCAACCACAGCGGGTCGGGCGTGCCGGTGACGACCAGTCGAGTCGTCATGCGCCGATGAGACTCTGGCCGCAGACCCGCACCACCTGGCCCGAGACCCCGGCGTTGGCGTCTTGCGACAACCAGGCGATGGTTTCGGCAACGTCGACGGGCCGTCCACCTTGCTGCAGCGAGTTGAGCCGTCGACCGATCTCGCGGGTGGCGAACGGCACCGCTCCGGTCATCTCGGTCTCGATGAAGCCCGGGGCCACGGCGTTGACGGTGATCCCTCGTGCGCGCAGCCCCCGGTCCCGACCCAGGTATTGGGTCAGCCCGATCACGCCAGCCTTCGACGCGCCGTAGTTGGTCTGCCCGCGGTTGCCGGCGATCCCGGCGATCGAGGAGACCAGGACCATTCGGCCCCCGTCGCTCACCCCACCCGGGCGCAGGATCGCGTCGTTCATCCGCAGGATCGACTCGAGGTTGACCCCGATGACCGAGGCCCAGCGCGCTTCGTCGGTATTGGCCAGCAGCTTGTCGCGGGTGATGCCGGCGTTGTGGATGACGATGTCCAGCCCGCCGTGACGCAATTGAGCGTGATCGACGATGCGCTCTCCCGCGTCAGGGGCGGTGACATCGGCCTGCAGAGCGGTGCCACGCAACCGGTTGGCCACCCCCGCGAGCGCCTGGCCCGCGGCCGGCACGTCGACCGCCACAATGCTCGCGCCGTCGCGAGCGAGCACTTCGGCGATCGCCGCCCCGATGCCTCGGGCCGCGCCGGTGACCACCGCGACCTTGCCGGCCAGCGGTTGGGTCCACTCGGTGCGCTCCGCAGCTGGCCCACCACCGGTCACCTCGATGACCTGACCGGACACATAGGCCGACCGGCCCGAGAGCAGGAACCGGACCGCCGCTTCGATCTGGTCGTCGGCACCCTCGGCGACGAGCAGCAGGTTGGCGGTGGCACCTGCCCGCAGCTCCTTGGCGACCGATTTGGTCGCCCCCACGAGGGCGCGCCGAGCCGCAGCTTGGGCCGCCGACGTGGCCGACGCCTCCGGGCGGCCGATGACGAGAACCCTGCCGCTGCTCATTAGTCTCTTGAGCGAGGGAGCCACCACCGCGCGCAGCCGTTCGAGGTCGGCCGGCCCCTGGATGTCGCTGAGGTCCACGATGACGGCGGCAGCCGGGAGGGTGTCGAAGGGGTCGCCGACCTCGACGCCCTCGACGTCGAGGATGGCCCGGATGCGGTCGGCGATCGGGTGGTCGTCACCCAACCAGCCCAGCAGCGCAGGGCCGTCCAGCAGAGGTGCGTCGACGGCATACCGGCGCAGGGTCGCGGGCTTGGGCAGCCCGAACGAGTCGACCATGCGCTTGCCGAGCGGGGTCGCCAGGAGCGTGGCATACGGGTCCGAACCCAGGATGCCCATCTCAGGCCGCCTCGAGGATCGCGACGACACCCTGCCCACCGGCTGCGCAGATAGAGATGAGGCCGAGACCAGATCCCTTCTCGTGCAACATCTTTGCCAGGCTCGCGACAATGCGCCCGCCCGTGGCAGCGAACGGGTGGCCGGCGGCGAGCGAGGATCCGTTGACGTTGAGCTTGCTGCGGTCGATCGATCCGAGGGCACCAGGCAGGCCGAGGCGCTCCCGGCAGAAGCTCTCGTCCTCCCACGCCGCGAGCGTGACGAGCACAGTCGAGGCGAAGGCCTCATGGATCTCGACGAAGTCGAAGTCCGCGAGAGTGAGACCATGCCGGGCCAACAACGTCGGCACGGCAAAGATCGGCGCCGTGAGCAGGCCATCCGCTCCGTTGACGTAGTCGACGGCCGCGGCCTGCCCGTCGACGAACCACGCGAGCGGGGAGATGCCGTGGGCCGCAGCCCAATCAGCGCTCGACAGCAACACGGCCGAGGCGCCGTCGGTGAGCGGGGTGGAGTTGCCGGCCGTCATCGTGGCGCCCTCGCCTCTGCCGAAAACCGGTGCGAGAGAAGCGAGTTTCTCCACGGTCGTGTCGGGACGGAGGTTACCGTCGCGCGACAGCCCGAGGTAGGGGGTCACCAGATCGTCGAAGAACCCGCGATCGTATGCCGCCGCGAGGTTGCGGTGGCTGGCAACGGCAAGCTCGTCCTGAGCCTCGCGAGTGACGCCCCATTCCTTGGCGGTCACCGCCATGTGCTCGCCCATCGACATGCCGGTGCGGGGCTCGACGTTCTGCGGGACGGCCGGAGTGAGGTGCCCGGGCCGGACGCTCGCGATGACCTTGGCGCGGTCCATCGGGGACTTGGCCCGGTTGAGCCGCAGCAGCACAGCGCGCAGCTCATCGGACAGGGCCATCGGCGGGTCGCTGGCGGTGTCGGTGCCTCCCGCGATGCCGCTGTCGATCTGACCGAGAGCAATCTTGTTGGCGACGAGGATTGCGGCCTCCAGACCTGTGCCGCACGCCTGCTGGAGGTCGTAGGCCGGCGTGGTGGCGTCCAGCGACGTGCCCAAGACGCACTCGCGGGTGAGGTTCCAGTCGCGGGCGTGCTTGAGCACGGCACCGGCCACGACCTCCCCGAGCCGCTCCCCCGCCAACCCGAACCGAGCGACCAGCCCGTCGAGCGTCGTGGTGAGCAGGTCGGCATTGGTGGCCTTGGCGTAGGGTCCCCCCGACCGGGCGAACGGGACTCGGTTGCCGCCCAAGACGGCGACCCGGCGTGGACTGGACTTGCTCACAGCGACTCCCTTACAGCACGGCATACCGACCTGGCACGCCTTCACCGCCAGCGTATGGGGCTATCGGGCCAAAAGGTGTGTCCGCGCCCGGGGACGGGCCCTGCCGCGAACACAAAACCCGGCCGCGAAGGGCGACCGGGCTGACGAGGGGGTTGGTGGATGTGAAGGGACTCGAACCCCTGACCTCTCGCGTGTGAAGCGAACGCTCTAACCAACTGAGCTACACATCCAGGCGGGCAACCGCGAAGGCAGGATAGCGGCCAGGACGCATCGGACGCCAATCACGTCACGGGTCGATGAGCACACCGGCCCGGGCTTGGAACGCGGCGGCGATGGCAGCAGTAATGGGGCCCGGCGCCAGGAGCCTGGAGTCGACGGCGTGCACCGCCTGCACGTCGCGAGTCGAACTGGTGAGGAAGACTTCCTCGGCGTGGGCGAGCATCCTCATAGAAACAATGTCCTCGCGGACTGGGAGCGCGGCATCCCGGGCCCACTCCAAGACGAGGGCCCGCGTGACGCCGGCCAAGGCACCGCTGGCCAGCGGCGGTGTCACAGCCACCCCGCCGGTCACGACGAAGACGTTGGAGCCCGTCCCCTCGGCCAGGTCGCCCCGGGTGTTGGCGAACAATGCTTCCGACGCGCCGACCCGCTGGGCGGCGGCCAGCGCGATCACGTTGTCGGCATAGGAGGTGGTCTTGAGTCCCGCGGTCGGGGCCAGTTCGTTGCGCGTCCAGGGCACGACGTGGACCGCTGTCGAGTCCGGGCGCCGGTCGATCGGCGCCGCGGCGACGTGATACCGCAGCCGTATGCCGTGCCCGTCGCGGCCCGACCCCAGCGGACCCAGGCCTGCCGTTACCCACCAGCGCAACTTGCCCAACGGCATACCGGGGGTTGCCTCGAGGACGGCTCGCACGCCCTCGCGCACGAGATCGTGGTCCGCCGGAGGCAGCCCGAGGCCGGCCATCGAGCGGTCCATCCGCGCGAGGTGGCGGGACATGGCGAAGGCCTGGCCGTCGATGACCTTGGTGGCTTCGAAGACACCGTCGCCGACGACGAATCCGTGATCCAGGGCAGGCACGCTGGGGACCGAACCGTCGCAAAGGTCCCCGTCGACCCAAACGATCTGCTTCATGGCCCCCAGCTTGGCAGAGCGCGGCTGCCGGGCTGGGACCACGCGCGCCAGGCGATCCCGAGGTAGCTCTGCTGGATGCGCGGATCGGCCAGCAGCTCCCCGGCCTGGCCGTTCATGGCGACCCGACCGGCCATCGCCTGGCTGTCGGCTCGGCGGGCCGGGATCGACCGGTCCTCGCCAAGGAGCCATCACAGGGTCGGCAGCGATCGCTCCGTTGACCCTGTCAAGCCCGCTGCGTCGGCCCGAGACCTGGTCAGCCTTTGTCGATTCGTGACAAACGAGCCGGATGCGCTAGTCCTTGCTGGCTCCTCAAAACGAGTCAGAGCCCCTCGAGAGGGGCTCTGACCTGCGGGTATATGGTGGGCGATACTGGGTTTGAACCAGTGACCTCTTCCGTGTCAAGGAAGCGCGCTACCACTGCGCTAATCGCCCGTAGGTCGTGCCGTCCCCTTGTGCGGGACCGAGGTGGAGACGGGATTTGAACCCGTGTACGCGGCTTTGCAGGCCGCTGCCTCGCCTCTCGGCCACTCCACCGTGAAGGCGGTCTACCTCCGAGCGGACGACGAGGCTCGAACTCGCGACCTCAACCTTGGCAAGGTTGCGCTCTACCAACTGAGCTACGTCCGCAGGTGCACGCTGTGGGTGTTACCCCGCTGGTGCGAGATCAGACATTAGCGGACGGGCCGGAGCCTGTCCAAACCGGCCCCGGCCCGTCTCACGGCGTGTCGTCCCAGGACGCCTGGCGCAACTGGTCTGCAGCGCACGCCGACCCAACCGCTACGTGTTCGCCAGGCGTTCCTTCTCGAGCTCGATGTCGTAGTCCGGCACCGGCCAGTCGGGGCTCATCTGGCGGAGCCGCTCCAGGAGCAGTTGCTGCACGGCATACCGGGCGAACCACTTGTTGTTCGCCGGGATGATGTGCCAGGGCGCGAGCTGGGTCGAGGTGCGGTTGAACATCATCTGGAAGGCTCGCATGTAGTCGTCCCAGAAGGCCCGGTTGTCGGTGTCGCCGGGGGTGTACTTGTAGCGCTTGTCGGGACGATCGAGTCGCTCCATGAGCCGCGCGCGCTGCTCGTCCTTGGAGATGTAGAGGAAGACCTTGACGATCTGGGTCCCGTTCTCGATGATCTCGCGCTCGAAGGCGTTGATGATCGCGTAGCGCTTGGTCACCTCGGTGGCCGGCACGAGCTTGCGCACCTTGGTGACCAGCACGTCTTCGTAGTGCGACCGGTCGAAGACGCCGATCTGGCCGGCGGCCGGCAGCGCCTTGCGGATCCGCCACAGGAAGTCGTGGGCGCGTTCCTCCTCCGTCGGTGCCTTGAACGAGGTCGCCTTGATGCCGGCGGGGTCGGCGTGGCTCATGACGTGCCTGACGATGCCGCCCTTGCCTGCGCTGTCCAACCCCTGCAGCACCAAGAGCACGCTGCGGGTGCCGCCGCCCTTCGTTTCGGCGAAGAGCCGCTCCTGCCACTCTCCGATTTCGGGCGCGTATGCCGCCAAAGCCTCCTCGCCCTCCTTGCGGCCTTCGTCGAAGCCGGGGGTGGAGGACGGGTCGAAGTCGGCCAGGACGAAGCCGCGTCGCACCCGGAGGACTTCGCTCATCGGCTCGTCCGGGCGCAGCTTCTTGGCAACCGGTTCGACGTCGACAGGGGTGTCGTAGACCTTCGGCGCCGCATGCTCTACGGCAGCGCTGGCGGCCGGGTCGACGCGGGCCTTGACGACCTTGCCCACTTGCTTGTCCTTCTTGCCCTTCTTGTCCTTCTTGCCCTTCTTGCCCTTCTTGCCCTTCTTGTCGTCCTTGCTGGCCTGGCCGCTGGCGATGGCGTGGGCCACGTCGCGGTCCAGGGTCGGGTCGCCCTGCTGCGCCTGTTTCACGCCGAGCGCAGCTTCCTTGCCGCGCGGCGTGTCGGCCTGCTTCTTCTTGTTCTTGGCAGCCTTCTTGGCGCCCTTGCCCTTGGTCTTTGCCATGGCGCACATCCTGCCCCACGACAGCGTGGCCGCGGTGGATCGAACGGCCGATAATTGGTGGATGAGAGTGCTTTTCGACAAGATCTCGGCTCCCAAACCTCGGGTCGAGGCGCAGGCCACCGCACCGGGTCGCACTCCACTCGCACTGGCAGTCGAGTCGTATGCCGTTCCGCCGCACCGCGATCGGTGGGTCAGGGGGGTCATGGTCACCACTGTCGATGGTGCGGCGACCGGATGGGACGGGCTCTCGGGATCCATCAACACGGCAGCTGATCACGTGGTCTTCACCGCCTGCCGAGTCCTGGCCGACGCGGTAGTGGTCGGGGCGGGAACCGTTCGGGCCGAAGGCTATTCGCCGCTTTCACTGGATGGTGAGGCGGCCGAGCTGCGACGCGCCGATGAACGCCCCGAACCCCTCACTCTGGTGGTGGTGAGCAACTCAGGACGGCATTTGGACCGGGTCATCCATGGCGCCAGTGTCGAGCGGCCGGTCATGGTGGTCATCCCGGCCGCCAGCGATGCGCGGCGCCTCTTGCAGGACCGCCTCGGCACCGCCCAGGTCATCGTCGCCGGTGACACGGAGGTCGACCTGCCAGACGCCTTCGCACAACTGGCCCAACGCTCACTGCGCCGGATCGCGGCGGAGGGCGGCCCGAGCCTGTTGGCCGACCTTCTCAGCGCCGGGTTGATCGATGAACTGGCCGTGACACTCTCACCCAAAGTCGTGGGTGGCCTACACCCACGCATCGCCCACGGCCCGGATCTCGACGTCGAATTCACTCCTCGCCTGCTGCTCGAGCATGACGGCACCCTCATGGGCCGATGGCTGCGGCCAGCCGACCTCGGGTGACAATGCCGTCCATGCGCTTGCCTCTGGAACTGCCGATCACCCCGATGCTCGCCAAGTCGGTGCCGACCGTCCCGGTGGCGGACGACGACCGGTGGAGCTACGAGCCCAAGTGGGACGGCTTCCGGTGCATCGTGCTGCGTGACGGGCCCGAGATCGAGTTGGCCAGCCGGGGGTCGAAGCCCCTCACTCGCTACTTTCCTGAACTCGTCGAGGCGTTGCGCCGTCTGGTGCCCGAGCGCTGCGCCATCGATGGCGAGATCGTCGTGCGCACCGGTGAGCCGGGCCGGGAGCGCCTCAATTGGGAGGCCCTGTCCCAGCGCATCCACCCGGCCGAATCCCGGGTGCGCCTGTTGTCGGCGCAGACACCCGCGGAGTTCGTCGCGTTTGACGTCCTGGCCGTCGGTGACGACGACCTCACCGGTATGCCGTTCCGTCACCGCCGCGCCCACCTCGAGCGGGTCTTGGCTCACCTCTCCCATGAGGACCCCGTGCACCTCACCCGAGTCACGACAGACCCAGCCCAAGCCCAGGAGTGGTTCGAGCGTTTCGAGGGCGCGGGCTTGGACGGTGTCATCGCCAAGGGACGCGACACGGCATACACGCCGGGCAAGCGCACCATGCTCAAGGTGAAGCACAAGCGCACCGCCGACGCCGTGGTCTTCGGATACCGAGTCCATACGTCCGGGCAGGGCGTAGGTTCCCTACTGCTGGGGCTCTACGACGCCGAGGGCCGACTCATCCCCGTCGGAGGTATCGCGGCCTTCCCGATGGCGACCCGTCGAGCGCTCATCGACGAATTCGCCCCGCTCGTCGTACGCGACGAGGCGGGCCGGGTGCCGGATGCGGCCACCGACCGTTCGCGGTTCTCCTCGGCCAAGGACACGTCGTTCATCCCCGTGCGTCCCGAACGGGTGGTCGAGGTGGCCTTCGACCAGATGGAGGGCCATCGATTCCGGCACGCCGTGACCTTCCTGCGGTGGCGTCCAGACCGCGAGCCGACGTCCTGCCTGCTCGATCAGGTCGACCGGGCCACGGCATACGACCTGGCAAGGGTCTTCACCGACTGACCGGTCCGCTCAGGTCCGCGGCGGGCGCTCCGGGTGCTCACGGAGGTACCCGGTGCCCCCGGGGGTGTAGTCCTGGTCCGCGTAGCGCTTCTTCGACGGCTGCACGCGCGGGGGCTCCCCCGGCATCTTGGGGTAGTCGGGTGGAAAGGCGAGCTCAGGCAGACCGGCTGCGACATCGCGCTCCCACCACTGCAGCGCAGTCGCCAGGGAGGCCCGCGCGAGGGCGTACCCCGCCCAGGGATCGGGCCGGGCGGCCAGCAGCCCCGGCACCGAGCGCACCGTCGCGTCGCGCGCGTCGAAGCCGTCGAGATCCTCCCAACGCAGCGGCATCGAGACCGGTGCTCCGGGTAGTGGACGCGGGCTGTAGGCCGAGGCGATGGTCCGGTCGCGACAGGCCTGGTTGTAGTCCAGGAAGATCCGCTCCCCGCGCTCTTCCTTCCACCAGGCCGTCGTCACCAAGTCGGGCAGCCGTCGCTCGAGCTCGCGCGCCACCGCAATGACTCCATGTCGCACGTCGAGGAATTCGAACTCCGGCTCCACGGGCGCGAACACGTGCACCCCCCGATTTCCGGACGTCTTGACGAACCCGGTCAACCCAGCCTCGGCCATGACCTCGCGCAGCGCGTGCGCCGCCGTGCGGACATCGGCGAAGTCGCGACCCGGCTGCGGGTCGAGGTCAAGGCGCACCTCGTCGGGGCGGTCGACCAGGCCAGGGTCCGCACCGACCGTGACGGGCCAGGGATGCAGCGTGATGGTGTTCATCTGCACGGCCCACACCGCAGTTGCGACCTCATCCGCGACCAGTTGGACGTGTTTGCGCCCGGAGGGGTAGGTCATGACGACCGTGCGCACAAAGTCGGGCACGCCGCGCGGTGGGTTCTTGGAGTAGAACTCCTCCCCCTCGATCCCGGTCGGGAAGCGCTGCAAGGTGACCGGGCGTCCGCCGATCCGCTCCAACAGCGCGGGCCCGACGTCGCGGATGTAGGTCGCCAGCTCAAGCTTGGTGATCCCTTCGGCGGGCCACAGCACTCGATCCGGGCTCGAGATCCGCACCGAGCGCGAGCCGCCACTCGGCGTGGGGCACTCCACGTATGCATCCGCCATGCGGTCACTCTAAGCACCACCCGCCTGCCCACCGCCGACGTTCGTCCGGGAATCCGGGCCTCAGTCGCCCGGTTGTCGCACGCATGGACACCCCCGCTACGACAGACATCAGCCGGTATGCCGTCGCCCGCTCCTCCGCGGAATGGCGCCAGCGGCTGTCCGACCTCGAATACCACGTGCTGCGCGAGTCGGGCACGGAACGACCGTTCACCGGCGAATACACCGACACCACGACCGAAGGGGTGTACACCTGCCGCGGCTGCGGAACGGAGCTCTTCACCAGCACCACGAAGTTCGAGTCGCATTGCGGCTGGCCGTCGTTCTACGCGCCACTGGCCGGCGACCGGGTCGAGTATCTCGCCGATGAGAGCATCCCAGGACGGCCACGTGTGGAAGTCCGGTGCGCCGCGTGCGGATCTCACCTCGGGCATGTCTTTGAAGGCGAGGGCTACGGCACCCCCACCGACCAGCGCTACTGCATCAACTCGGTGTCCTTGACGTTGCGTCCGAGCGACTCCGCCTGAGCCAGCGGCCTCGGGACCCTCTCATCCGGTTCTCTGCGCCTCTGGTCGCAACGCTCGTGTCCGGATCGCAACCGTCGTGTCCGGATCGCAACCGTCGTGTCCGGATCGCAATCTCCTCGGTAGCAACCTGTAAGGCTGCCTCGCCACTCTGGTCAAGCAAGCGGGGTCCATCCGGACCCATGACCAGGGAGACACTCATGTTCGGCCCGAGGCCCGGCTTGGCTACTCACTCATCACTATCCCGTTCGCGCGGGTTGCGGCTGGTTGTCGCGATCGCGCTCATCACCGGAGTGACGGCCTGCTCGGGCAGTGCCGGGTCTGCCTCCAGCTCGGCGGCCGGGGCCAACGCCAACTCTGGACTCGCGGCGCCTGCGGCTGACGCTCAAGCGGCCGCCAAAGAGGGTGCCGTCGACTCGAAGCCCGGGACAGCCGCGCTGCCGCTGGCCGGCCCGGCCCTGGTGCGCAAAGCCTCACTCCAACTCGTCTCCGACACCGTAGATGGCACGGCGGCGAAGGCGCGGGCCCTTGTGCAGGGTCTGGGCGGCCGGGTCGTGTCCGAGGTCATCCGACAGGAGCAGGCGGCCGGCTCATCCACCACGACATCATCCTCGCCGGCCCGTTATGGCGGCGCTGAGATGACGCTCGCAGTGCCCGCGACATCTCTGGACGCGGCTCTGGACGGGATCTCGGCCTTAGGCCAGGTCCGTGGCCGGTCGTCGACCAGCGAGGACGTCACGGCAACACTCGCGGACACCGAGGGCCGCATCGCCACCGCCAAGGCGAGCATCGAACGGGTTCGCGCGCTGATGAGCCAGACCACGAATATCACCCAGATCGTCGACCTCGAGGCCGCCCTCACCACTCGCGAGGCCGACTTGGAGTCGCTGCAACGCACCCTCAAGGCGCTCACGGACCAGGTGGCGATGTCCACAATCGCCCTGACGATCTCGCCCGCCGCGGCCGTAGCGGCCGAGCCGGAAAGCGGCTTCCTCGCCGGACTCGCCTCCGGGTGGAGGGCCTTCGTCGGCAGTGCCACAGCGGTTCTCACCCTGCTCGGAATGACCCTGCCCTTCCTGGTCCTCGCCGGAATCATCGGCTGGGTCGTGCTCCGCTCGCGTCGCTGGCTACGCACGCGCCGTTCGACGCCCACGGCATCGACGGTCTCGCCGCCTTCGGCCACGCACCAGACCCAACCGGCATACCCGGGTGCTCCAGTAGCTCATCCGAGTGTGCCGGCATCGGCACCGGCATCGGCACCGAGCGGCGCTGGGCCGGCAGTTGAGGCACCCGCTCCGGACCAGTCCTAGGAGTGGCCGACTGAGGCGATGACGACAGTGCCCACGAGGGTGACGACAACGCCGAGGTATTGGATCCGGGCCAGGCGCTCGTGCAGCACCAGCCAGGCCAGCACGGTCGTCACCACGGGGTAGAGCGACCCGAGCACCGAGGCGATGCTCACCAATCCTGTGGACGATGCCACCGCGAAAAGGCCGTTGGCCACCAGGTCGGCGACTCCGACGAGCGCGAGCGCCGGCACCACCTTGCGGGTCACTCCGCCCAGCGACCGCGTGACGAGTGCAAGCACGGCATACGCGCTGACGCTCGTCGCCCGCATCCCCCAGAGCGTGTGAAGCACCGAGACCCGGGATCCACGATCGATGGCGAAGAGGGTGAGCCCGAAGGCCACGGCGGCGACGGCCGCGAGTGCTACCGCGCGACCTTTTGCGCCGCCGCCGAGTTCCGGGCCGCTGGCCGCGACGACGCCGGCGCCGGCCAGGACCATGCCGAACCAGGCCCAGCCGCTGGGCTGGTCTCCGGTGAGGACTCCCAGGACGACTGGCACCCCAGCGCCGGTGGCTGCGATCGGGGCGACGACCCCCATGGTCCCACTGGCCAGCGCGGCGTAGAACGCCCACAAGCCGACCGCCCCGGTGACACCCGCGCTGGCCGCCCACGGCAACCAACCGGCTCCGACGCCAGTGGGGCCACGCCACAACAGCACCGGGGTGAGCGCGAGCAGGCCAATGGTCTGGGACCACGCGATGACCACGAGAGCGGAAAACCGGCGAGAGATCAGCCCGGCCAGGAAATCACTGCTGCCCCACACCACCGACGACAGCAGGGCGAGGACGGCAGACATGGGCGCCAGGCTAGCCGCTCCCGACCACGGCTCTGGCTGCCCGGCATCGCGCACCCGGCGTGCACTTCACCTGGCGGCGCACACGGAACCTCCGCACGCCCTCCGGCGCGTCCACCCGGCTCAGCGCCCATCCCCGCTTACCCTCGGAGGGTGCGTGGACGACCGATGCCCGGGGATGCAGCCGCCGACTTCGCGCGCGCCCTCGCAGACCTGCGCGAGGCTCGGATGCGCCCCGAGGTGCGGATCACCGAGGTGCCCGCTCCGCAACGCATCGCCCCGTATGCCGTCGCGCTCACCGCCGAGGTCGTCGGGGCCGGCGGGGATGAGGAACTCTCCTCAGGTCGCTTCGTGTTGTTGCACGACCCATCCTGTCCAGAACCCTGGGAGGGCGCCTGGCGGGCGGTCACCTTCGCCCGGGCCGAGCTCGAACCAGAGGTCGCAGGTGACCCGGCGCTGGGCGGAGTCGGCTGGTCGTGGCTCATCGACTCGCTCGAGGACCGCGGCGTCGACTTCTGCGCCGAGGCCGGCACCGTCACCCGGGTGGTGTCCGAGCGCTTCGGCGGGTTGGCCGACCGGGTGACCACCGTCGAACTAGAGGTCCGCGCCTCGTGGACCCCGCTGGATGCTCGCCTCGGGGAGCACCTCTTGGCCTGGTCCGATCTACTCTGCCAGGTGGCCGGCCTGCCACCCCTGCCCGACGGAGTCGTGGCACTGCCGGGCCCACGGCGGTGACTCCTTCCGCCCACCCGACTGGCCCCGATGACCGGGGACGGACTCGCGCACCTGATGAGAGTCAAGAGGCCCTCGTCCAGGAATCGCCTTCCCGACCTGAACCCCCGGCGCCGACCCCCCTGCTGTCTCCCGCAGACGGCATACCGGACGTCGTTGCCGACGAACGCACCCTGGTGGTGGCAGCGCAAGCGCTGGCCGATGGCACCGGGCCGGTGGCGATCGACGCCGAGCGAGCCTCCGGACATCGCTACGGCCAGCATGCCTATCTGGTCCAACTGCGTCGCGAAGGTGCCGGCACCTGGATCGTCGACCCGGTCGCCTGTCCCGACCTCGGCCCGATCGCGGAGGCCATCTCGGGGATCGAGTGGGTGCTCCACGCCGCCACCCAAGACCTCCCGTGCCTGCGTGAGGTGGGCCTGCACCCCACCGCGCTGTTCGACACCGAGCTCGGTGCACGCCTGGCCGGCCTACCTAGGGTGGGCCTGGGCGCGTCGGTCGAGCACTACCTCGGGCTGTCGCTGGCCAAGGAACACTCTGCGGTCGACTGGTCCAAGCGGCCCCTGCCCGAGCCTTGGCTGCGATATGCCGCACTTGACGTCGAAGTACTCGTCGAATTGCGAGACCGTCTGGCGGCGGACCTGCAGGCCCAGGGCAAGGACGACTGGGCGCGACAGGAGTTCGCGGCGCTGGTCGACTTCGCGGGGCCGCCGGTGCGTGTCGACCCGTGGCGTCGCACGTCGGGCATGCACAAGGTCCGTCGTCGGCGCACCGTTGCGGTCGTGCGCGAGCTATGGCTCGCTCGTGACCGAATCGCCCAGCGGCGGGACATCTCTCCAGGCCGGGTGCTGCCAGATGCCGCGCTGATGGCGCTCGCGCTCGATCCACCCAAGGATGCGGCCGCCATCGGGGCCTCATCGCACGCGCGATCTGCCGCACGCCACAGCAAGGCCTGGGTCGAGGCAATCCAGAAGGCCATGGCGCTCCCCGACACGGCCTTGCCCCCGCTCACGCTGCCGAGCACGGGTCCACCCCCGCCGCGCCTGTGGTCGGATCGCGATCCCGTCGCGGCCCGCCGGCTGGCCGATGCGCGTGCGATGTTGGGCGATTTCGCGGTCACCCGTCAACTCCCGCTGGAGAACCTGCTCTCCCCCGACACTCTGCGTCGCGCCCTGTGGACGCCCCCGCTCGAGCTGACGGAGACCGCCTTCGCCGAGGCGCTCACGACCCTCGGCGCTCGTCGGTGGCAGGTCGAGATCGTCGCCCCCGTGCTGGCCACCGTATGCCGTGACGGTGCGTGAGACGGGTCACCCAAGGCACGGGCACGGGGCCGGTTACTGACGAGTAGCATTCGGGTCGAGGACCGCCGTCGCGGCCCGGAACCGTCCTGCCCGAGGAGGCAACCGCATGCCCCGATCATTGCGTGAGGTCGTGTTCGTCGACGGAGTGCGCACTCCGTTCGGAAAGGCGGGCGACAAGGGCATCTACGCCCAGACGCGCGCCGACGACCTGGTCATCCGCTGCATCCGGGAGTTGCTGCGCCGTCACCCCGAGTTGCCCAAGGAGCGCGTCGAGGAGGTCGCCATCGCAGCGACCACCCAGATCGGTGACCAGGGCCTGACCCTCGGGCGTTTGGCCGCGTTGCTCTCCGGCCTGCCGCAGAGCACCCCGGGATACTCCATCGACCGGATGTGCGCGGGCGCCATGACTGCCGTGACGACCGTCGCCTCGTCGATCGGAGTCGGGGCTATCGACATCGCCATCGCCGGCGGCGTCGAGCACATGGGTCGTCACCCCATGGGCCAGGGCATCGACCCCAACCCGCGCATCGTCTCCGAACGTATCGTCGACCAGTCCGCGCTGGTCATGGGCAAGACGGCCGAAAACCTGCACGACCGCTTCCCCCAGTTGACCAAGGCCCGGTCCGACGCCTATGCCCTCGGGTCGCAGCGCAAGCTCGCTGCGGCATACGAGGCGGGCAAGATCCAGCCCGACCTGGTGACCGTCGCCACCCGAAACGCTGCGGCCGGGTTCGGACTCGCGACCGCCGACGAGCCGCCTCGCCCGAGCACGACTCTTGCCGACCTGGAGGCGCTCAAGACGCCGTTCCGCTCCCATGGGAATGTCACCGCGGGCAACAGCGCCGGGCTCAACGACGGTGCCACCGCATGCCTACTCGCCTCCGAGGACGCCGCGGCGGACCTCGGTATGCCGGTCAAGATGCGGTTGGTCTCCTATTCCTTCGTCGGTGTCGAGCCGGAGGTCATGGGCATCGGCCCCGTCCCGGCTACCGAGAAGGCCCTGGCCAAGGCCGGCCTGAGCATCGAGGACATCGGGCTGTTCGAGCTCAACGAGGCCTTCGCGGTGCAGGTGCTGGCCTTCCTCGATCATTTCGGCATCGCTGACGACGACCCGCGGGTCAACCAGTACGGCGGCGCCATCGCCACCGGCCACCCGCTGGCCTCCTCCGGGGTCCGGCTGATGACCCAGTTGGCTCGCCAGTTCGAGGACAACCCGCAGGCGCGCTACGGCCTCACCTCGATGTGCATCGGCATCGGGATGGGCGGCACCGTCATCTGGGAAAACCCGCACCACGCCGACTACGTCCCCTCCGCACGGAAGGCCTGACGCATGACCACCACCGTCACCACCGCTGACCTCGTTGCGGCACTGCCGGACGAGGTCGTCACCAAGGCGCTCGTCCAGGACGTCCGTCTGCCCGGCCGGGCCGGTGTCATGGCCCTGGTCACCCTCGACAACGGGCACGACCACACCAAACCCAACACCTTCGGGCCTGCCACCATGCTCGGCTTTCAGGCTGCCTTCGACACCCTCGCGCAGCGGGTCGCCCAGGGCGAGGTCCAGGCCGTCGGGATCACGGGGAAGCCGTTCATCTTCGCGGTCGGCGCGGACCTCACCGGCGTCGGCAAACTCACCCGTCGCGAGGAAGGCGAGGCGATCGCGCGAGCCGGCCACACGGCATACGCGACCCTCATGGACCTGCCGGTCCCGACCTTCGCCTTCGTCAACGGCGCGGCAATGGGCGGCGGCGTCGAGCTCGCCCTGGCCTGTGACTACCGCACGATGTCCGCAGGCGTCCCGGCAATCGCGTTGCCGGAGTGCTTCCTGGGCCTGGTCCCCGGCTGGGGCGGCTGCTACTCGCTGCCCAACCTCATCGGGGTGCGGCATGCGCTGACGATGATCATCGAAAACCCCATGAACAACAACAAGATGCTCAAGGGCCCGCAGGCCTACGAGCTGGGGTTGGCCGATGTGCTGCTCGAGCCGGCCGACTTCCTCGAGGAGTCGATCGGGTGGGCTGCCAAGGTCATCGCAGGCGAGATCACCGTCACCCGCCCCGAGATCGACCGCGACGAAGCCACCTGGGAGGCCGCGATCGCGGCCTCGAGGGCCCTGGTGGACGCCAAGACTGGCGGCTTCGCCCCGGCGCCCTACCGAGCGTTGGAACTCATCTCTCAGGCTCGGACCGCCACCCGTGACGAGGGCTTCGCCGCCGAGGACGCGGTCCTGGGTGACCTTGTCATGAGCGACGAGCTGCGGGCCGGGCTCTACGCATTCGACCTGGTGCAACGGCGGGCCAAGCGCCCCGCCGGCGCGCCGGACCGGGCCCTGGCCCGTCCGGTGACCAAGGTCGGTGTCGTCGGCGCCGGACTCATGGCCAGTCAGTTGGCTCTGCTGTTCATCCAGCGTCTCGAGGTGCCGGTCATCCTCACCGACCTCGACCAGGCCCGCGTCGACAAGGGTGTCGCCTATGTGCATGCCCAACTCGACGGCCTGGCCAAGAAGGGCCGCCTCAACGGCGACCGGCTCGGCCGCTACAAGGGGCTCATCTCTGGCTCCACGAGCAAGGCGGGCTTCGCCGACGCCGACTTCGTCATCGAGGCCGTCTTCGAGGAGATGGGCGTCAAGCAACAGGTCTTCGCCGAGGTCGAGGCGGTCGTCGCCGACACGTGCATCCTCGCGACCAACACCTCCAGCCTCTCCATCACCGAGATGGCCTCCAACCTGGCCCACCCGGAGCGGGTGGTCGGCTTCCACTTCTTCAACCCGGTGGCCGTCATGCCGTTGCTGGAGATCATCCCCGGCGAGCAGACCGATGCGGCCGCCCTGGCGACCGGATTCGCGGTGGGCAAGGCCTTGAAGAAGACCTGCATCCTGGTCAAGGACTCCCCCTCCTTCATCGTCAACCGGATGCTCGGCCGGTTCATGGGCGAGGTCGGGCGGATCGTCGACGAGGGCACCCCGGTGCCCGTGGCCGACAAGGGCTTTGCGGGGCTCACCCCGATGCCCCCGTTCGTCTTGCTCGGACTCGTGGGTCCGGCCATCGCCATGCACAACGGGCAGACGCTCGTGAAGGCATTCCCCGACCGCTTCTACAGCTCCAAGGGCTTGGAGGCCATGGTCGCGGCCGGCAAGCAGGCCTACTACATCTGGCCCGGTGGCGTGCCGCAGGTCGACCCCGAGGTCGAGGCGCTGTTGCCCAAGCCCGACAACCCCGTCGTGCTCACCGCCGCAGACGTCCGCGACCAGGTCCTGGCGGCCCTCGCCGACGAGGCCAAGCGGATGCTCGACGAGGGCGTCGCCCAGTCCCCCATGGACCTCGACCTGGCGATGATCACCGGCACCGGCTTCGCCTTCTGGAATGGCGGCATCACCCCGCTGCTGGATCGCACCGGGATCGCCGAGCGGGTCACCGGCGCCCGGTTCCTGCCCCCCGGGGTTGCGAGCGTCCCGCGCGCCTGACCGTCCCTAACCCACGAGGGGGTATGCCGTCCCGGTCCGGGTCACGGCATACCCCCTCTGGGGTGCCCCCGCGGGAAGTTGCTATCTCACAACGGATATACAGTGGGACTATGCCAGAGGACTTCCGAGTGCGGATCGGCGCGCTCATCCGCGACGCACGTCGCCACAAGGGGCTGACCCAGGCGGAGCTCGCCAAGTCGCTGGCCACCAGTCAGAGTGCCGTCGCGCGCATCGAGCAGGGGCAACAAAACCTTTCCCTGGAGATGCTCGCCCGCATCGGCGAGGCGCTGGATTCCGAGTTCGTCAGCGTCGGCCACTCCGGCCCCCAACACCTGCGCATCGTCGGGGGCAAGGAACTCTCCGGGGAGATTACCGTGAAGAGTTCCAAGAACGCCGGCGTCGCCCTGTTGTGCGCAAGCCTGCTCAACCGCGGGCGCACAACGATCCGAGGGCTGGCCCGCATCGAGGAGGTCAACCGCATCCTCGAAGTCCTCACCTCCATCGGGGTGAAGACCCGGTGGCTTCCGGACAGCAATGACCTGGAGATCATCCCGCCGGCTGTGCTCGACCTCGACCGCATCGACATCGAGGCCGCCCGGCGCACCCGCACGGTGATCATGTTCCTCGGCCCGTTGCTGCACGATCACCCCAGTTTCCGGCTCCCGTATGCCGGGGGCTGTGACCTGGGCACCCGCACCGTCGAGCCGCACATGTCCGCACTGCGTCACCTGGGCCTCACCGTCGAGGCGACGCACGGGTTCTATGCCGCCACCAGCCGACCACATGTGGCTACCCAACGCATCGTGCTCACCGAGCGGGGCGACACGGTCACCGAGAACACCCTCATGGCCGCAGCTCGGATCCCGGGGACCACCGAGATCCGCAATGCGAGCCCCAACTACATGGTCCAGGACCTGTGCTTCTTCCTGCAGACCCTCGGCGTCAAGATCGAGGGCATCGGCACGACCACCCTGCGGGTGACCGGGGTGCCCGAGATCGACGTGGACGTGGAGTTCGCGCCGAGTGAGGACCCCATCGAGGCGATGAGCCTGCTGGCAGCGGCCGTCGTCACGGGGTCACGGATCACGATCCGCCGGGTGCCGATCGAGTTCATGGAGATCGAGATCGCGACGCTCGAGACGATGGGCATGCGACTGGAGATCACGCCGGAGTATTTCTCGGCCAATGGCAGGACCCGGCTCGTGGACCTCACCACCGTCCCCGGAACGCTGCACGCCGCCCTCGACAAGATTCACCCGATGCCGTTCCCGGGCCTCAACATCGACAACCTGCCCTTCTTCGCGCTCATCGCGGCCACCGCCCAGGGCACGACGATGATCCACGACTGGGTCTACGACAACCGTGCGATCTATCTCACCGAACTCAGTCGGATCGGCGCCAAGGTGCAGTTGCTCGACCCGCACCGCGTGCTCGTCGAGGGGCCGACCCGGTGGCGCGCTGCCGAGATGCAGTGTCCACCGGCACTGCGCCCTGGCGTCGTCGTCCTGCTGGCCATGCTCGCGGCCCCGGGCACCTCGGTGCTGCGCAACGTCTACGTCATCAACCGCGGATATGAAGACCTCGCCGAGCGGCTCAACAAGCTCGGCGCCACGATCGACGTCTTCCGCGACATCTGAAGCCGTCGAGAGCTGAGGCACGACGGCAGAGGCTCAGATCGGCCGGGCCGCAGCCCGGACGGGGCTCAGCGGTCGAGGTGCCGAGCGACCGCGTCGATGACCGGACCTAGCCCCGGCCGGCTCAGCACGATCGAGTAGTGATTGGTGTCCGGCACCTTGGTGACCCGCACCTCGTCCGGGACCTGGAGCAACTTCAGCCGCTCGGGGTCATAGAGCCCTTGGGGCTCGTCGAAGAGCCCGCGCGGTGCCCACAGGAAGTCGATCGGCACATCCTGCTCGACGGCCCGGCGCACCGCACCGGCCAGCGCGGGATGGAAGATCACGTCCTTGCCGTCTGCACGGATCGCCGCGAGGACACACGAGCTGGCGTATTTCGTGGGGTCCGCCGCGCACGGGCGCACGTCGTGGTCGAGGTAGCGGCGCACCTGGGGGCCGTCCGGTCCGCGCAGCAGGGGACCCACGGCTTGGTGCTCCCCCACAAAATCCAGGTATGCCGTGGGACTGTCGAATGTGCGCTCCAGCCGCTTCATGGCCGGGCCCAAGACCACTCGGAGGGTCTGGTCGATATCGCCGTCGCCCAAGCCGGAGGGCACCGGGAAGTTGACTCCGCCGTCGACCAACACCAGTCCACGGATCGCCTCGGGGTGCGTTGCAGCCAACAAAGCGCACACCGCCGCCCCCATCGAGTGACCGAGCAGAAGGGGCGGATGCGGCAGCGAGGATGCCAGGGCGAAAAGGTCTTGGACGTGCACGGCCAAGCCGAGTGGACCCGGGCCGATATGGCTGTCGCCGCGGCCCCGCAGGTCGGGAGCCAGCAGGCGCACTGCGCCCGGACCGAAGCGCTCGGCGATCAGCTCGGCGAGCAAGGTCCAGTTCAGGCCGTTGCCTGTAATCCCGTGAACTGCGATGACTGTGGGCGCATCCGGCGCCACCGTGCCGACCGTGAGGTCGTGGACGTGGAAACTCATGCCCGCATTCTGCCGATCAGGTCTGCGGCGATCGCAGCGGGGGTCAGTCCGATCTCCTCGAGGACCTGGGCTCGCGATGCGTGGCCGAGGAAACGCTGCGGTATGCCGTAGCAGTGCACCCGCGCCGGGACACTCGCCCGTTCCAGGGCGCGGGTGATCTGGCTGCCGACACCACCGACGGCCAGACCGTCCTCGATGACGACGACGGTCTGCGCGCCGCGAGCGAGGTCGACGATGTCACTGCTCACCGGAAGGGCCCATCGGGGGTCGACGACCCGGGCGGTCAAGCCGGCCTTCCCCAGCCGCTCCGCGGCGTCGATCGCCGTGGCGGCCATCTCGCCGATGCCGACGATGAGCACGGATGGATCCCCCGACGAGGGCTCGGCCAGGACGTCGACAGTGCCCTGGCGGCGCACGGCGGCCATCGGCGCGGGTGGGTTCTGCTTGGAGAACCGCATGACCGTGGGTCCATCGGTGACGTCCACGGCCTCGTCGAGGAGTCGGGTGAGTTCCGCGGCGTCACGCGGCGCGCAGACCCGGACCCCGGGCATGATCCCCGAGATGACCAGATCCCACATCCCGTTGTGGGACGCCCCGTCGGTGCCGGTCACACCCGCTCGGTCGAGGACCACGGTGACTCCGGCGCCGTGCAGGGCGCAGTCCATCAGGAGTTGGTCAAAGGCCCGGTTGAGGAAGGTCGCGTAGACACAGACCACCGGATGCAGGCCGGCATACGCGAGCCCTGCCGCCATGGTGAGCGCGTGCTGCTCGGCGATCCCGACGTCGAAGACCCGCTCGGGGAACTCCTGGGCGAACGGCTCCAGGCCCACCGGGATGAGCATGGCGGCGGTGACGGCGACAACGTCCGGGCGTCGGCGAGCCACACCGACGATGGCGTCGGCGAACTCGTCGGTCCAGATGCGGCCCTTGACCTGCAGCGGGAGGCCGGTTTCCGGGTTGATCTTGTCGACGGCGTGGAAGCGATCGGCTTCGTGAGCGCGGGCGTGGTGGTAGCCCTTGCCCTTCTTGGTGATGACGTGGACGATCACCGGGCCACCGAAGGACCGCGCCTTGCGTAATGCCGATTCGACGGCCGCGATGTCGTGTCCGTCGACCGGTCCGAGATACTTCAGGCCCAGATCCTCGAACAGCCCCTGCGGGGCGACCATGTCCTTGAGGCCCTTCTTCATGCCGTGCATCGCGCCGTAGACCGCGCCCCCGATCACGGGGGTCCGCGAGAGCGCCACGCGCCCCCAGTCCAGGACGTTCTCGTAGCCGCGCGTGGTCCGCAGCGTCGCGAGGTGGTCGGCCAGCCCGCCCTTGGTCGGGGCATAGGAGCGGGCGTTGTCGTTGACGACAACGACGAGCGGGAGGTCCTTCTCGATGGCGATGTTGTTCATCGCCTCCCACGCCATCCCCCCGGTGAGGGCCCCGTCGCCGATCACCGCGACGGTATGCCGGTCGAGCTCACCGCGCACCATGCGCCCTTTGGCGATGCCGTCGGCCCAGGACAGCGCAGTCGAAGCGTGCGAGTTCTCGACGACGTCATGCTCGGACTCGGCCCGGCTCGGGTATCCGGACAGGCCTCCCGCCGCTCGCAGCGACGAGAAGTCGTGCCGCCCGGTGAGCAGCTTGTGCACATAGGACTGGTGACCGGTGTCGAAGACGAGGGTGTCGTGCGGCGAGCTGAAGACCCGGTGCAGGGCAATGGTCAACTCGACGACGCCTAGGTTGGGCCCGAGGTGTCCACCGGTGCGCGACACCGAGTTGATGAGGAAATCCCGGATCTCGGCAGCCAGGGCGGGCAGCTGTGCCGGATCGAGGGACTGCACGTCGGAGGGGCCGTGGATGGACTCGAGCAATGCCACGCTGCAGCTTCCCTCCACGCCTGTACGGATACCTCCCAAGTCTAGTTCACCCTCCGGTAACCGGCGCCGACGCGCCGGTCACTAGACAGACCTGAAGTGCTCGACGGACCCGGCGTCAGACGTCGGGGGTCAGCATGGCCTGCACGAACACCGAGATGATCTCGTCGGGAGTGATCGCCTGATAGGCGTGGCCCGCGGAGGCCTCCGCGATGGCCCGCAGCGACTCCATGTCGGCCTCCGGACCCACGCCGACGAGGATGACCGGCATCGGCTTGGCCGGGTCCCTCATGTGGCGCAGCTGCGCCAGCAGATCCGCCAGCGAGCGGCTGTTGGGGTCCTCGTTCTTGCCATCGGTGAGCAGCACCAGCGCGTTGACTCGGGTCTGATCATGCTGAGCCAACAGGGCTTTGTAGGCGTCGAAGATGGTGTCGTAGAGACCAGTGCCGCCGGCCGGGTGAGCCGCAATCCGTTGGAAGCCCTCGCGCAGCAACTCACCCTGAGCCCGACCGCCGACCTTTTCGGTGACAGTGCGGATCGGCACGACCTCGAGCCAGTCCTGGTTGCGCCCTCCGAGGCGGTAGCCGAACTGCCAAAGGCCCAACTGGGTATCGGGAGGGAATGCCCCGAGGGCCGTCAGCCCAGCCTGGTAGGCCAACTCCATGCGCGTGCTGGCGCCCACCTTGGTCTTCATCGACCCCGATACGTCGACCACGGCAAGCATCTTCATGGGCCTCTTCACGTTGCCCCACTCCGCCAGCAGACCGGCCGTCGCCTCAGCCGGCGGGGCGGCCAGATAGTTCGGCACGCCGTCGGGGATCCCGGTCACCGTTGCGCCGGGGTCGGTAGCGGACGTGCGGTACCCAGCAGCTCGGATCGTCGTTTTGCCCTCGGCGGAGGTGAGTTGGGCGAGCAATGTGGCAGTGGCGGCCTCGACCGGCGCCGGAGCGCTGGTCATCGAGACGAAGGGGTGATCGAGCAGACCGGTGCCGCCCGCGGGCATGACCGCTGCGAGCGGCGCGCCGGGATGTGCCCTGTTGTATGCCGCGAGAGCGGCCTCCGTGGTCGGGAATGCCTCAGCCGACCCTGGCGCCGCCGCCTGGGTGAACAGCTCGGCCTCGGTCGTCGTCGCCGTCTTGCTCAGCGCGATGACTGCGCCCCCGAGTGCGGTGCTGGCCTGCTGCGTCCCACCCATCGCCGACAAGGCCGTCGTGAGGGCCAGCCGGCTGGAGGCATTTTTCGTGGGGTCGCTGATCCGCAACGGCACCTGGCCACCCACGAGGTCGCTCCATGCGGGTGCGCCCGTCCCCTTGGCAGCCATCGCGGCCGGCATGGCCAGGACCAACGGTGTCGTCGCGACCGAGGCTCCGACCGAGATGGGGGCCGTCGGCATGGCCTTCTTCAGGTCATCGACCCAGGTTGTGGCTTCGGGCACCCACGCGGCGGGCACCGAGCCCGTACCCATGGCAGCAAGCGTCTCGGCGGCAGTCTGGGCAGTCACGGCATACGCGGCGCACGCCCCGGCTCGGACGGCGCGGTCAGCGGCCGCGGTCACGACTGCCTTGAGTCCCGGCGCTACCGCAACCGGCACGCCGACCGGATCGGCGCAGGTCGGGCTGGCCGGACCGCTGGCCGTGCTCTGAACGGCCGAACTCGTGGCTGCCGGCTGTGCCGACCCGGACTGCGCCGCAAGTCGTTGCGACCAGGAGTAGCCGCCCAGCCCTGCCCCGACGACGACCAAGGCCGCCACTGGGGCTACCCAGCGGGGTCGTGCGGTCGACGGTTGATCGTCTGTCTCGTGTCGTCCCATGACGAATCCACTCACCCCTCGTGAGCCGGCTCCCACAGCCGGACTGGTCGTAGCGGTGTCCCCGACCGCCGACGCGATGCTATCGGGTTAACCGGACGAAACTACGATCGTTGCCAGGTGATTATCGTTTAGAGGCGCGGGATGAACTCGCGCCCACGCAGGGCTTCGTGGACAAGCGCAGCCGAGCGCTGGGCCGCGACCAGGCGCAGGCCCTCTGCCTCGACAGCGGTGAGGATCTCGGCTAGTCCCTCTGGGGTGACCTGCTCGCCGAGTTCGACGCGGGCCTCGCGGTAGGCCTGCCGCATCACAGCGACCTGACCGGCGAGATGCCGCTGTGTGAGCCAGGCCAGGGCGACCGGGTTCTTGCGCCACCCGGCATACCGGCGGTAGTCGGGCGGGCAGTGGTCCAGCAACCAACCGACCGCGCGGTCCTCCCATCCGGGCACTTGGGCCGGCGGGACCCCGGGTGGCCACCCGGGTGGGACATGCGTGTTCACGTCAGCTGAGTATGCCGTGCCGGTCCGACACCCGGCCCGACGCCCGACCCAGCGCACGAATCGCTCTCACCACCCCGCAGACCAACGACCGACGGGCCGCTCCCCGCAGGAAGCGACCCGTCGGTCGTGATGCTCTCGTCCGGTCAGTCGACCAAGCTCCGCAGGACGTACTGGAGGATGCCGTCGTTGCGGTAGTAGTCGCGCTCACCAGGGGTGTCGATGCGCAGCGGCGCGTCGAACGCGACGACCGTGCCGTCACTCTTGGTCGCCGTCACCCGCAGCGCCTTGGGCGTGCGACCTTCGTTGAGCTCGGTGACGCCCGCGATGTCGAAGACCTCGGTGCCGTCCAAGCCCAGGCTCGCAGCATTCTCCTCGGCGGGGAACTGCAGCGGCAGCACGCCCATCCCGATCAGGTTGGACCGGTGGATGCGCTCGTAGGACTCGGCGATGACCGCCTTGACCCCGAGCAACCGGGTGCCCTTGGCCGCCCAGTCCCGCGAGGACCCCGAGCCATACTCCTTGCCGGCCAGCACGACGAGCGGGATGCCGGCGGCCTGATAGGCAGCTGAGGCGTCGTAGATCGTCGTCTGCTCGCCCGCCGCGCAGGTGTCGCCGCAGTCGATGAAGCACCGGGTGAACCCGCCCTCGACGCCGTCGAGGAGGAGGTTCTTGAGGCGGATATTGGCGAAGGTGCCCCGGATCATCACCTCGTGGTTGCCACGCCGCGAGCCGTAGGAGTTGAAGTCCTGACGTTCGACGCCGTGCTCGGCGAGGTACTTGCCGGCCGGGCTGTCCGCCTTGATCGACCCGGCGGGACTGATGTGGTCGGTCGTCACCGAGTCACCCAGCATGGCCAGGACCCGTGCGCCCGAGATGTCGGCAACGGCCTCCGGGTGGCGCGCCATGCCCTCGAAATAGGGAGGCTTGCGCACGTAGGTCGAGTCGGCGTCCCACTCGAAGGTGTCGCCCTCGGGCGTCGGCAGCGAGCGCCAGCGCTCGTCGCCAGCGAACACGTCGGCGTACTCCTTGGTGAAGAGTTCCTTCTTGATCGAGGAGTCCATCAGCGCCTGGACCTCTTCGGGGGTCGGCCAGATGTCGCGCAGGTAGACCGAGTTGCCGTCCTGGTCGGTGCCGAGCGCATCGGTCTCGAAGTCGAAGTCCATGGTGCCGGCCAGGGCGTAGGCGATGACCAACGGCGGGCTGGCCAGGTAGTTCATCTTGACGTCCGGGCTGATCCGGCCCTCGAAGTTGCGGTTGCCGGAGAGCACCGCAGTGACCGCGAGGTCGTGGGCGTTGATCGCCTCGGAGATCTCAGGCTCCAATGGGCCCGAGTTGCCGATGCACGTCGCGCAGCCGTAACCGACCAGGTAGAAACCCACGGCCTCCAGGTCCGGCCAGAGGCCCGCGGCCTCGTAGTAGCCGGTGACGACCTTGGACCCCGGCGCCATCGAGGTCTTGACCCACGGCTTGCGGGTCAGGCCCTTGGCGGCGGCCTTGCGGGCGACCAGGCCGGCGGCGATCATCACCGACGGGTTGGAGGTGTTGGTGCACGAGGTGATCGACGCGATCGACACCGCACCGTGGGCGAGGTCGAACTCGCGGCCGTCGGCCATGGCCACCGGCACGTTCTTAGCCGGGTCGGTGGTGTAGGTCGGCAGCGCCTTGGCGAAGGCCGACTTGGACTGCGACAGCTCGATGCGGTCCTGCGGGCGCTTCGGGCCGGCGATCGACGGCACGACCGTCGACAAGTCGAGCTCCAGCCTCTCGGAGAAGCGCGGCTCGACAGCCGGGTCGAGCCACAGGCCCTGCTCCTTGGCATAGGTCTCGACCAACGCGACCGCTGCATCGTCACGACCGGTGAGGCGCAGGTAGTCGATGGTCTTGGCGTCGATCGGGAAGATCGCACAGGTCGACCCGAACTCGGGGCTCATGTTGGCGATGGTGGCGCGGTTGGCCAGCGGCACGGACGCGCAGCCCTCGCCGTAGAACTCGACGAACTTGCCGACGACCCCGTGCTTACGCAACATGTCGGTGATCGTCAGCACGACGTCGGTCGCGGTGACGCCGGGCTTGGCGGCACCGGTCAGCTTGAAGCCGACGACCCGCGGGATGAGCATCGACACGGGCTGGCCCAGCATGGCCGCCTCGGCCTCGATGCCACCGACCCCCCAGCCGAGCACCCCGAGGCCGTTGACCATCGTGGTGTGGGAGTCGGTGCCGACGCACGTGTCGGGGTAGGCGAGCACGGTGTCTCCGGCCGGTCGGGTCATCACGGTGCGCGCCAGGCGCTCGATGTTGACCTGGTGGACGATGCCGGTGCCCGGGGGCACGACCTTGAAGTCTTCAAACGCGGTCTGGCCCCAGCGCAGGAACTGGTAGCGCTCACGGTTGCGCTCGTACTCCAGCTCGACGTTGCGCTCGAAGGCCTGGGCGTTGCCGAAGACGTCGATCTGCACCGAATGGTCGATGACGAGTTCGGCCGGGGCAAGCGGGTTGATCTTGCTCGGGTCGCCGCCGAGTGCGACGACGGCCTCGCGCATCGTGGCAAGGTCGACCACGCACGGGACCCCGGTGAAGTCCTGCATCACGACGCGCGCTGGCGTGAACTGGATCTCGGTGTCCGGTTCGGCGGTTTCATCCCACGACCCGAGTGCACGGATGTGGTCGGCGGTGATGTTGGCACCGTCTTCCGTGCGCAGCAGGTTTTCCAGGAGCACCTTGAGGCTGTAGGGCAAGGTGGCGCTGCCCTCGACCGAGTCGAGGCGGTAGATCGTGTAGGAAGCGTCACCGACCTTCAGCTCATCCTTGGCTCCGAAGCTGTTCACCGATGTGTCGACGCTGGCCACGTCGGCTCCTTCCTGAAGATATCTTGACGTCAAGATAAATTACCACGTGCCACGCTGATCCTGCCAGCATCCGACGACGCGTGTCAGGGGGCCCGCCGCCTCGACCCGCCGGTGCGGGCGTGAGGTCGGTGACACCACCGGCGCCTGGACCGAATGCGCGTCCCCGGGAAGGGCCTACCCGGGAACCAGAACGGCAACGCACTCCACGTGGTGGGTCATCGGGAAGGCGTCGTATGCCGTGAGGCTCCCGAGGCGGTAACCGCCCTCCAGCGCGTATGCCGTGTCACGCGCCAACGCCGCCGGATCGCACGCGACGTAGGCGATGGCCCGCGGATGCAGGGCCAGCACGGCCTGCATCACGGTGCGCCCCGCCCCGGTTCGGGGCGGGTCGAGGACGACGACATCAGCGCCGTGCGCGGCGAGAACGGACAGTTGCTCCTCCACCCGACCGGTGACGACCTGCAGGTGAGGGCGCTCCCCCGCGTTGGCCCGAGCGTGCTCGCAGGACAGTGGGTCACCCTCGACCGCGAGCACCGAACCAGCCGGGCCCACAGCGTCAGCCATCGGCACCGCGAAGAGGCCGACCCCGGCATACACGTCGAGCACGCGCTCCCCCGGTTGTGGTGCGAGGGCATCGAGCACGTGACCGAGGAAGGTGGCCGCCGCACCCGGGTGCACTTGCCAGAAGCCGCGTGCCGAGACGGCATACCGGCCGGTCCAGCCTGCGGTCGTAACCGACTCGGTGACGACCGGTGCCGGCGGTGCGTCGCCGCCGACCGGTACGACGTGCGCCGGATCCGTTCCCACGGAGACCACATCCACCGCCGCGTAACCGGTCCAGTCCCGTTCCAGGACACCGGATTCCACGACGGCTGGCACTGCGATCGGGCACTCGGAGATCGGCAGCACCGCGCGGGAACGCACCGGTCGCAACCCGGCCCGACCTCGGCCGTCGACCGCGAACTCGACTCGGGTGCGCCAGCGCAGTCCAGCGTCGTCTCCAGACACAGGAAGCACCGGGACGCGGATCGACAGCCCGGCCAGCCGCGCGAATTGCTCGGCCACCACGGCGGCCTTGAGCTCGCGTTGTGCCGTGAGAGTCGCATGCTGCCAATCACACCCGCCGCAGCCGCCGCGAGTCGGGTCGGCTGTCGGCGGGCCGGCGTGCCGGCAGACCGGTCCGACTCGGTCTGCCGACGGGGCAAGGATCGCGACCGCATCGGCGCGCAGGAATCGATCCTGCGACCCACCCGCGGTCACCCGGGCGCGGACCCGCTCCCCGGGCAAGGTATGCCGCACGAAGACCACCTGTCCCTCGTGCCTGGCGACACAGAACCCACCATGTCCGACCGGCCCGATGTCGAGGTCGAGTTCGCGGCCCACCCAGGACTCGCCGCGCGTCTGGGGCTGGCGTGGACCGGCAGACCCCGGTCGGCCACGCCGACGGGACCGCTGCTGCCCGCGGCGCCGATCGGGAGCACCGCGGTCGGCGCCGGACGGAGGGGTCTCGGGGCGCGTCACGGGGCGATGTTGCCGGCTCGAGTGGTGATCGCCGGTGCGTCGTACCACTCCTCTTCCGCGCCCTCGGAAGACCGCAGCTGCCAGGGCACGCTCGCGACCATGACCCCGGGGATGAAGTGCAGTCGCACTCGCAGCCGCAGCGCGCTCTGGTTGTGCAGGATCTGCTCGTACCAGTGGCCGACGACGTACTCCGGCACGTAGACGATGACGACGGTGCGCGGGTGGTCCGACCGCAACGCCTTGACATAGTCGATGACTGGCCGAGTGATCTCGCGATAGGGAGAGGCCACGATCTTGAGCGGGATGGGCACCTCATGATCGACCCAGTCGCGGCGGAGCGCGCGGGTGTCTTCCGGGTCGACCTCGACGGTGAGTGCCTCCAGGGTCGAGGGTCGAGTCGCCCGCGCATAAGCCACCGCGCGCAACGCCGGCTTGTGCAGCTTGGACACCAGCACGATCGCGTGCACCCGGCTGGGCAGGACCGCGACGCTGTCGGGTGCCAGCGAGAGTTCCGCACTCACCTTGCGGTAGTGCCGGTTGATGCCCAGCATCATCGCGAAGAGCACGGCCATGGCGAGGATGGCGTACTTCGCGCCCGCCTGGAACTTGGTGATGAGCACGACCAGCAAGACGGTCATCGACATCGCTGCCCCGACCAGGTTGACCGCTCGGGAGCGCACCATGCGGGAGCGCTCGGCACCCTGGACGCCGGGGTCACGCAGCAGGCGGTTCCAGTGCCGGATCATGCCGGTCTGGCTCATCGAGAACGAGACGAAGACCCCGACGATGTAGAGCTGGATGAGCTGAGTGACCTCGGCCTGATAGACGACGATGAGTGCGGCGGCTGCGACAGCGAGGATGAGGATGCCGTTGGAGAAGGCCAACCGGTCGCCGCGAGTGTGCAGCTGGCGCGGTAGGTAGCCGTCCTTGGCCAGGATCGACCCCAGCACCGGGAAGCCGTTGAAGGCGGTGTTGGCCGCGAGAATGAGGATGATTCCGGTCACCGTGGCCACGACGTAGATCCCCACGGGGAAGTCCGAGAACACGGTCTTGGCCAGCTGGCCGATGACGGTGTCCTGGACGTATTCCTCACCGACCGGGTGTCCGTCCTTGACCAGTTGCCCATAGCCCTCGCCGCCCATCTGGACACCGGTCCAGTTGCTCAGCGCGATGATTGAGCTGAGCATGCACACCGAGATGGTGCCCATGAGCAGCAGAGTCGCGGCGGCGTTGGCACTCTTGGGTTTGCGGAAGGCAGGCACACCGTTGGAGATGGCCTCGACGCCGGTGAGCGCCGCACAGCCAGAGGAGAAGGCGCGCAGCAGGATGAACGTCGCAGCGATGCCGGTGAGGGCTTGTCCCTCGGCAGGCACGAGTTCCAAGCCGGCGCTGGGCGCTCGCCCGAGCGTGCCGGTGACCTCGCGGTAGACGCCGTAGAGGCCCATCCCGATGATGGCGGCCATGAACGCATAGACCGGGACCGCGAAGGCCCGACCCGACTCGCGCACGCCGCGCAGGTTCATTGCGGCGAGCAGGAAGACCAGAGCCAGCGCGACCATGACTTCGTGCCCGCGCAACTGCGGGAGGGCGGCGGCGGCGTTCTGGACGCCTGAGGAGATCGACACCGCGACGGTGAGGACGTAGTCGACGAGCAGCGCCGACGCCACGGTCAGTCCGGCCTTGTGCCCGAGGTTTTCGGTGGCGACTTCATAGTCGCCGCCCCCGGACGGATAGGCGTGGACGTTCTGGCGGTAGGAGGCGACGACGACGACCATGACGAAGACGACGCCCAGGGTGACCTGCCAGGAGTGCAGGGCGGCGAAGGAGCCGCCCGCCACGCCGAGCATGAGCAGGATCTCGTCCGGGGCGTAGGCCACCGACGACAGGGCGTCGCTGGCGAAGATGGGTAGAGCTAGGCGCTTCGGAAGCAGGGTCTCGCCGAGTCGGTCGCTGCGCATGGCGCGGCCGACGAGCAACCGCTTGACGATCTGGCCGGATGCAGGCACGCCCTGCATGGTATGCCGATCGACTGCGGCGCGCCTGCCAACCGGCTTCGCCGTGCTGACTCCCGTGCGCCTCGTAGCAGACCCCCGGCCTCGTCGGCCCGGCGCGTCGCCCGTGGCCGACGCGTGGTGTCTCGCCCCGGGCCGCAACGGCCCTGCGGTGTAGCGTCGGATCGTGCTTTTCGTCATCATGGGCTGCGGCCGGGTTGGTGCCACCTTGGCCCGCACCCTTGCCTCGGGCGGCCAGCAGGTCGCGGTCATCGACATGGATCCCAAAGCGTTCCGGCGCCTGGGCAGCGACTTCGAGGGCAAGACCGTCACCGGGGTCGGATTTGACCGAGCGGTGCTCACCGCCGCGGGGATCAAGCAGGCCTACGCCTTCGCTGCCGTGTCCAGCGGTGACAACTCCAACATCCTGGCCGCCCGGGTGGCCCGGGAGACCTTCGGCGTCGAGCGGGTCGCCGCCCGGATCTATGACCCACGACGGGCCATGGTCTACCAGCGCCTCGGGATCCCCACGGTCGCGACCGTGCGCTGGACGGCCGACCAGATCATCTCTCGCCTGGTGCCCCATGGCGCGATTCCGGAGTTCACCGACCCCAGCGGCAAGGTCGTCATCGCCGAGGTCCCGTATGCCGTGTCGTGGGTGGCCACGCCGATCGCCGACGTGGAATCGCTCGCCGCGACCCGGGTCGCGTTCCTCACCCGCCTAGGCGATGCCCTCATCCCCGGCCCGGACACCGTGCTTCAGGACGGCGACTTGCTCCATGTCGCGCACAGCCGTCAGGACCTGCCCCGCCTGGAGCGGGTGCTCTCCTCGCCCCGTCCGCACGACTGAGCCGGCCGCCAGGCCCGCCCTCGCCCACGATTCCCAGGAAGGCCGTCATGCGCGTCGTCATCGCCGGAGCCGGCAGCGTCGGACGATCCATCGCCCGCGAACTCACCCACAACGGCCACGACGTTTTGCTCGTGGACCGCACCATCGAAGAGAAGATGACGGTCCGGGTGCCCGATGCCGCCTGGTTGCTCGCCGACGCCTGTGAGATTTCGGCGTTGGAAGAAGCGCGCCTCGACCAGTGCGATGTCGTCGTTGCGGCCACTGGCGACGACAAGGCCAACCTCGTGGTCTCGCTGCTCGCCAAGACCGAGTTCGGCGTGCCCCGCACGGTCGCGCGGGTCAACAACCCGCGCAACGAGTGGATGTTCGACGAGTCGTGGGGGGTCGATGTCGCGGTCTCGACTCCACGGCTCATGACGGCCCTCATCGAGGAGGCCGTGACCGTCGGCGACTTGGTGCGGATTTTCCAGTTCCGTCGCGCCAAGACCTCCCTGGTCGAGATGACGCTTCCCCCGCAGAGCCCGTATGCCGGCCACCGAGTCGGTGAGGTCACCTGGCCCACCGGCACGGTCCTGGTCGGGATCGTCCGCGATGAGCGCCCCATCGCGCCCTCCGCCGACGATTGCCTCGAGGCCCATGACGAGTTGCTCTTCATCGCGCCCGACGAAGTGAGCGACGACCTCGAGAACTTGCTCTCGCCCGGCCACAAGCCCCGCCTGGGCGACACCGACGACTGACGGCTGCCCGTGAGCGCCGTGAGCGCCGCGAGCGCCCGGGTGCCGGCTGCGCTCTAGCCTGCCGAGGTGTTGCCGGGCTCCGGCGCGGCCGGGCGTGCCGGGTGAGTGGGATCGTCCAGCGGGGTGTGACCGCGCAGCAGCAGCAGCGCGGCAATGCCCACGGCAACGAGGTAGGCCGGCCACCCCAGGACGATCTTGGCAATGCCGAGCGCCTCCACCGATCCCTGGAGGTAAAGAGGCACCTGGATAGACAGCCGGACCAGGGCCAGCCCGACGAGGATCCAGCCCAGCCGGCTGGCCACCTTGACGATCCCCGCGTGCCGACGCCAGCGCACCAAGGCCTGGTTGAACTCACCAGCGGCAGCCTCGTCGGACGCCTCCAGCGCGGCTCGCTCCTCGTCCGGCAGGGCAGCCCGCTCGGCCCGGGTCGCGCGGCTTCCCGATGCCCGGATGTCGGCAGCGGCCCGGACCATGTCCGGATCACCGGCAGCGATGAGGAACCCGAACAACGGCCAGCGCACCAGGTTGGCCCCGCCGAAGAGGATGACGTTGCCGACCGACATGAGGATGCCGGGCAGGAAGGCGTCTTGGGCGCGACCGGTCCGAGTGGCGATGAGGGCGGTCAGGAGGACCGCGAAGAGGGAGTACCCGGCATACCGCAGCGTTTGCCCTTGGGCCATCCGCACTCCGGCGACCACGACCGCGGCGACGACCGCGACGACTGCCGCCTGGGTGACGTTCTGGCTGAGGTTCCACGCAACGACGAAGGCGAGGGTCGGCAGCGCGGACTCGGCCGCGCCGCGCCAGCCCCCGAGGGCGGCCGACAGCCTCTCGCGCAGCAGCTCCTCGACGGTGAGGTGCGCGCGCGGCCCGCTCGGATCGGACGCCAGGTCAGCCACGGGCCGGAATGATCTCGTAGGACGGGTTGAACATCACCGGTATGCCGCGGCGCTGGGTCGTGCGTCCATGGACCCGCAGCGTGACGCCGGGCTCGATGCCCACGATCTCGCGCCGCCCTAGCCAGACCACTTCCAACGTCCCGGTGCCATCCGATACCTCGACGACGAGTGCGGGCACCTGCACCTGAGGCCGCAGGGCCACCGAACGAATCTCGCCGAACGCCACCCCTGGCACCCGCTGCTCGAGATCGGCGATGGGCGTGGCCCCGACTCGGGTGGCCGTGTCGAGCAACTTCGCAGAGTCGATGTCAGCTGCCGATCGGGACCACCGCTGGAGGAAACGCCGCAGCGCGCCCCAGCGCGACCCGCGGGGGACCATCTCGATCGCCGATGCACGGTCCACGGCATCGTGGTCGGCCATGGTCAGTGCACCTCAGTGATCTCGGGTCCCCGCTCGAAGGGGCGCAGGTCCTCCTGTCGCGGGGCGCGACGGTCGCTCGGCGGGTCGGCCGGTGGCTCAGCAGGCACAGCATCCTCGGGCAGGCGCAGCGGTAGCACTTCCCGAGGCGGCATAGCCTCGGAGCCGCGCACGACGACGACCTTGCGGACGATGTCGACCAACGGTGCCGCAGCTGATTCGCTGCTGGCTGCCGGACCGTTGAGTACCGCCCGCAAGAACCACCGAGGGCCGTCGACGCCGAGGAACCGCATGGCCTGGCCCCCTGGCGCGAGCACCCTCAGCTCTTTGCCGAGAGCCCCGTCGACGACCTCTGCCGAGCCGCCCTGGCTCAGGACACCCTGGGCGATCTCGCCTCGGAGCTCGGCCCAGAGGCCAGCCGTGCGCGGTGCGGCGAACGCTTGCAGTTGGGCCATGGAGCGGCCTTGCACGAGTTGGACGCCGATGATCGTCTGGGTCTGCTGATCGACCTCGAGGCGCAGTTCCAAACCCTCCAGGCGCGGCAGCCACATCCCCCCGAGATCGAGGTAGTCGCCGCGGTCCGCGACCTCGCTTCGGTCGAACGGGCCGCGCAGCCGGCTGAACGCGGTCGTGGGCTCGTAGCCGTCGTCGTCACTCACATCGGCCTGTTGCTCGATGACCTCGGGTGCCGCAGCCTCGATCGGCTCGGCCACATCGGCGTCGCCGGCTGACGCACGGTCGCTGCTACGTCGGCGTCCGAAGAGTGCCACGTCGGTTCCTCACTGCTCACAAAGGTCGGGCCAAGCGCGTTGGGCGGAGGCGGGGTCGACCCTAGCCCTCGGAGAGAGCCGATTGATCGAAGCCGCCGCTGGCGCCGTGCCCAGTCTCCCCCCGACTGCTCTCCGGGAGCGAATCGAGCACCTCGAAGTGCACCCGCTCCACGCGTTGCACGACCAGTTGTGCCACGCGGTCGCCCCGACGCACCTGAAAGGCCTCTCGTGGGTCGAGGTTGATCAGGTTGACCATGATCTCGCCCCGGTAGCCCGCGTCTACGGTGCCGGGAGCGTTGACGATGCTGATCCCGTGTCGCGCGGCAAGCCCCGAGCGCGGATGAGTGAAGGCGGCAAACCCCACCGGCAGCGCAATGGCAATACCGGTGGGCATGAGATAGCGCTCGCCCGGGGCGAGCAGGACGTCCTCGCGCGCATACACGTCCAGGCCCGCATCGCCGGGATGCGCGGCCCGCGGAATCGGCAAATCCGTGTCGAGTCTGCGCAGACCGATCCGGATGGGCGTGCTCAAGCGACGCAGTCGCGGCAGATGGCCTGTCCGTTCGACTCCTTGGCCACCTGGCTGCGATGGCGCACCAGGAAGCAGCGCGAGCAGGTGAACTCGTCGGCCTGGCGAGGCAGCACGCGAACGGACAACTCCTCGCCAGAGAGGTCCGCTCCCGGCAGCTCGAAGCCCTCAGCCTGTTCGGCCTCGTCAACGTCCACGCTCGCGGACGTCTTGTCGACGCGGCGCGCCTTGAGTTCCTCGATCGAGTCCTCGGACAGGTCGTCGTCGGTCTTGCGTGGCGCGTCGTAGTCGGTCGCCATGTGCCTTTGTTCTCCTCCAGTGCCGTCAGCGCTGCCGTCTCCAACACCGCGAGCCCCCGGTCTATGCCTGCTGCGACCGCCAACCCTCGGGTTCCGCCGGGGACAAAGTCCCTGCGCGGCGGATTGTGCCCCATCGATGGCCCTGCCGTCACCTTGAGTCCGGAATGCGGGGCGCCACCCCCAACCGGTATGCCGTGCGCAGGCTCCGGAGCGCACGCTCGGTCAGCGGGTCACGAGCGGCCTGAGGGCCGCCACCAATGCGGCGTTGCCCGCCACCACCATCTCCTCAGTCGGCTCCCCACCCGCGGGACCTACGACGACCCCGCCGGCTTCGCTGACCACCAGCCGGCCCGCTGCCAGGTCCCACGGCTTGAGACCGGACTCGTAGTAGGCGTCGAGCCGTCCGTCCGCCACGAGACACAGATCGGTCGCTGCGCTGCCGAGCCGCCGGATGTCACGCACCCTCGGGAGCACCTCGACGAGGGTGCGCGCCTGCTCGGCGCGAGTGTCAGCCCGATAGCCGAAGCCCGTGCCGATCAGGGCATGGCCGAGGTCGGTCTGGGTGCCGACAGATAGGGGTGTCCTCGCGCCGGTGGCCAGGTCATGGCGGGCCGCCCCCTGACCCACGAGGGCCGTCCACGCCAGGTTGAGCACCGGACTGACGACTGCGCCGACGACCGGTCGCCAGGCCGGGCCTCGGGGTGAGCCGAGGACCGCTGCAACCGAGACGGCATACATCGGCAGGTCGTAGAGGTAGTTGACCGTCCCGTCGATGGGGTCGACCACCCAGGTGATCCCCGTCGTGCCGGCGAGGTCCTCACCCTCCTCGCCGACGAACCCATCCGCGGGCCGGGCCGCGCGCAGGGCGGTTCGAAGCTGAGCCTCCGACCGGGTGTCCATGATCGTCACGACGTCGGTGTCCGAGGACTTGGTCGAGGTGTCCAGGCGATCCGGTCGCCCCTCGTGCACGAGCGTGGCGGCCGCGCGCGCGACGCGCAGCGCGAGCGCCCCCAGCTCACGGAGTGTCTGGGGATCAGGGAGTTGGTCGGTAGCCCAGGTCACGCGATCAACCTACCGAGGCGTGGGTCGCCTTGGACTGGCGAGGCGGGGGGTTGCGTTGCGGCGTGGAGGCTTGGGCGCAGCGTGTCGGGATGAGAGAGTCGGGTACTGGGTGTGGCACTGGCTGCCCCCGAGTGCCGTTGCCGATCAAGGAGAGATCATGGCCGACCTGCGCTTGATCGGCGTCCACGAAGACGGCGCCCACCTGATCCTGGCCGACCCCGATGGCGTGCGGCATCGGCTCCCGCTCGACGACGCTCTCCGGGCGGCAGCGCGGCGGGATCGGCCCCGGCTCGGGCAGCTGCTCATCGAGATCGACGGTGGCCTGCGGCCCCGTGACGTCCAAGCGCTGTTGCGGTCGGGAGCAAGCGTCGAAGAGACCGCCGAACGAGCCGGTTGGACGGTGGAGAAGGTCGACAAGTATGCCGGTCCGATCCTCGCCGAACGCGAGCACATCGCCTCAGTTGCCCGGGCGGTGCGGCTGCGCACACCTCGTGGGGCGGCCGGGCCGACGCTGCTGTCGCGCGTGGAGGAGCGCTTGACCGCCCGCGGCGTCGACGCATCCAGCGCCGAGTGGGATTCGTGGCGCCGGGAGAGCACCGAGTGGGTGCTCGTCCTCTCCTTCGCCGCCGGGGGCCGCCAGCGCACTGCCAGCTGGTCCTACAACGCCAGGACCCGTTCGCTGGCCGCGCGCGACGACGAAGCCCGCTGGCTCAGCGAGGACGAGCCCGGCCAGAACCACAGCGATGTCCCCGTCTATGACGTCGAAGCTGAGGGCGGGCTGGAGGCTCCGGCGCGGCGTCGCGAGACCTCGCCGCACGACCTCACCACCGCGATGCGCCAAGCCTCTGGAGCCAAACTCCGGCGGGCACCCGCCCGGCGTCGTGGCACTGAGCCAATGGCATTGCCCATCGACGCGGCATCGAGCGCCGAGTCCGAGGTGGCTCAGGACGATGCGGCAGCATCCGACGCAGGTGCCGACCTCGGTGGGCCGGCTACCGTGGTCCACCTTGACAGTCGCCGGGACTTCGGACGCGGTCGACTCGAGGCCGACGAAGATGACCGGCCCGCGGCGCCTGGGGAGTTCGACACCGCCCAGCTGCGTGGTGACCTGGGCGACCTGGAAGCGGCCGCTGTCGATGATCCCCGAGAGCCACCCAATCATCCCGACGGCAACGATTCGGCCGACGACGACGGCACGCCTGATGAACCCGAGCAGCAGCCCGAGCAGAACGATGAGTCCGAGCAGGACTCACGCTCGGCGATATCGGCTCCGAAACTCACTGCAGCAGAACGTCGTTCGGCGCTGGCTCAGGAGCGGCTCAAGTCGACCTGGGACTCGTTCCTCTTCGGTCCAGCGCGCGGGAGCGGTGCCCAAGCAGACTCGGTGTCAGACGCCCCCGACTAGCCATCGGCCGGACGGCCCCATGCCCCACCTACGTGGGGAGAGCAGCTAGCTCGGCGCGCGGCCGGACAGGTCGAAGGGCAACACGTCCGGTGAGATCGCGGCCGCACGGGCGGCGTGCGACGTCATCCGCCGCGAGTGGTGACGACGGCACAGGACTTCGTACTCCACCACACCGGCGCCACCGCTGGCGGTGTCTCCGACGAGCACTTGGTCGCCCTCGGTGACCATCTGTCCGTCGAGTACGCGCGCGTTGTGAGTTGCCCTGGCGCCGCACCAGCACAACGCCTCGACCTGCAGGGTCTGGACTCGGTCGGCGAGTTCGACCAAGCGGGCCGAACCAGGGAACAACCGGGTGCGGAAGTCGGCGAGGATTCCGAAAGCAAACACGTCGATGCCCATCTCGTCGACGATCCGAGCCAGCTGTTCGATCTGCTCCGGGCGGTAGAACTGGGCCTCGTCGCAGACGAGGAAGTCGATGCGCTGGCCTTCGGTGCTCATCGCGACAACGGCATCCCAGAAGTCGAGGTTGTCGCTCACCTCGAGCGCCTGGTGCGACAGCCCCAGGCGCGAGGACAGCACCGCGACGCCGGCTCGATCATGCTTGGTGAAAATGAGGCCGCGCTTGCCGCGCGCGGAGTGGTTGTGCTCGATCTGCAGGGCAAGGGTGGACTTGCCGGAATCCATCGTTCCGCAGAAGTAGAGCAGTTCGGCCACGACCGGCAACCCTAGGCGATCCGAGCCGGCCACACGAGAAGCGGGATCGAGGCCTCCGCCAGGGTCACCGACCCGTGTAACCCGACGAGGCGCAGGAGCTCGGGTCGCATCCGCGACGAGTCGACGACCGCGATATCGGCCGTGGCATTGACCAAGACGTCCCCGATCCGCGGAAGCACCGTGTCGCTCACCGGGCCGAAAGCCCCCTCGGCGACCAGGTCAGCACGGCATACCACCCGAGCATCCTCCCCGAGCCGGGACTGCCAGGCGGCCGCGACGTCGCCGGACGCGCCAGGCTGCGTATAGAGCTGGACCGCGCGCGGCTCCCCTCCCACGTGTCGAACACCGGCCAGCAGCTCGGTCTCGTCGGCCAGATCGATGCGCCGGTCGAAGGGCACATCGACCATGCCGTGATCGGCGGTCACCAGCACCGTCGTGTCCGGTGGGACCCTGGCCGCCAGCTCGGCGAGTGCCGCGTCGATGCGTTCGAGCTCGGCGGTCCACTCCCACGAATCGACACCGTGCACGTGGCCGGCCTTGTCCAGGTCACCCCAGTAGAGGTAGACCAGCGCCCGTGGGCTCCGGCGCACTGCGGCGAGGGCGGCCTCGACCCGAGCCGAAAGTTCTTGTGCAGCAACGAAGTCGCCACCGCGCAAGGCCGCTGTGGTCAACCCGGAGCCATCGAAGAAGCCCGGGCCGATCCGCGTCACCGCCACTCCGGCGCGCTCGGCCCGCTCGAAGACCGTGGGCTCGGGTTGCCAACGCCGGGCGTCCGGGCCGTCCTGCCACGACAGCGCGTTGAAGATGCGGTCCTCAGCCGGCACCAGCATCTCGTAACCCACCAGGCCGTGAGCTCCGGGTGGCAGCCCGGTGCCGAAGGACCCCATGGAGGTCGCGGTCGTCGAGGGGTAACCACAGACCAACCCGTATGCCGTCTCCAGGCCGGTGCGCAGAAACGGCGCATGGCCGGCTCGACGCCGTAGGAGCTGCTCCCCCAGCCCGTCCACGAGGACGACGACGGCCCGTCGGGTCGGGGCGAGGGTGAGGAGCGGTTGGGTTGGCGCCCCGACGCCCAGCGCGGAGACGACCGCGGGGAGCACGTCCCAGAGATGCAGGGTGGACGGAGCCAGGGGCTCCGGCGCTCCATGCGCGGGCGTGGCTTCGCTCATCGGGTCACGACCCGATGACGGCCGACAGCGTCCGCGCGAAGTGCAAGGCCCGAGACAGCGCCGCGTCGCCATCTGCGTCGGCACTGATCCGCAGCGAGATGTCATCGGAGGCCAGGGTGCCCTCAAAGCCGTGGTCGGCATCGCATTGGGGATCCCCGCAGGACGCCGACATGACGTCGAGTCGACTCACGGCCCCCCACCCGAGGGTCAGGGTGATCTCCCGGCCGAGCGACCCGGGGACATAGGCGTCCGGTGCGGACACGACATGGGTGAGCATGACGCCACGCACCGCAGCCAGCGGGATGCTCTCGCTCGTGGCGGTGGCCACCGAGCGCTCGTGGTGGTCATCGTGGTCGTCCGCATGGACGACGACGAGCTTGCGCGGGGTGGTGACCAACACGGTGATGTGACGTCGCACCGCGTCCTGGTCGAAGGTTGTCTCCTGGTGGACCAGATAGGCCGTGACCGTGTCGTCGGCGACCGCCGAGCCCACGACGTCCGCGACAAGTGCGGGGTAATAGCCCGCGCGTTGAATGTCGGCCCGCAGTTCGGCAGGCAGCACGAATCCCGGCACATCGCGAGGTGTCTTGCGCATGCCGGTCATTCTCGCACCGGTATCAGGTCATCATCCGACGCATCGCGTCCTTGCGGGTGAGCGCCGGCCGCACGGCGATGTCGGCGCCGAGGACGTCGACTCCCCCGGCCCAGCAGTTCACCGGCTGCAATGACACCGCTGCGAGCGCCGAGTGGTGATCTGCCAGCGTGGACAACCGAGCGACGAGATCCTCCAGAGCGGTCATGTCGACGGGCGCGCCACCGCGATGGCCGGTCAGCAGCGGTGCGGCCTTGACCGAGTGGATGAGATCGTGGACGTCGACGTCGGTCAACGGCGGGATGCGATACCCGATGTCGCCGAGTAGGTCGGTCGGCGGCCCGGCGACCGAGAACGCGACCACCGGGCCGAACAGCGGGTCCTCGTTCGTGGACAGCACACAGGCCACCCCGGGTGGAGACATCCGCTGCACCGCGAACTGGTCCTCGGCGAAGTCACCGAGGCGACTCGTGAGCGACTCGTGGGCGGTGGCCACGGCATCGGCACTGGCCAGATCGAGCCGCACGCCGCTGGCGCCGACTTGGTGGCGCATTGCGTCCGAGGCCGTCTTGAGGATGACCGGATAGCCCAGTTCGCGGGCCGCCGCGACAGCCTCCGTCGCCGTCCGCACAATTCGCCTCGGCCACAACCGGATTCCGTAAGCGGAGAGGAGTCGACGCGATTCGTCGAAGGTGAGCGCTCGGCCGTCGGGATGCTCGGCAAGCACCGCGTCGATGAGTTCGGCGGCGGCGTCTCGATCAATTCCCTCGGGAGCCACGAGTTCGCCATGATCGCGAGCCCGCCACTGTCCATAGCGCGTCGCGGCAGCCAGGGCGCGCACCGCATCTTCGGGCAGGGGGTATGCCGGGACGACCCGCTTCGGGCCGGCGCCAGATCTGACCGCGAGCGACTCGGTTACCCCTCTCATGCCCAGGAAGGTTGCTGCACAAGGCTTTTCACTTCGGGCAGCCTCGTCGCGAACGGCTTCCGCGACGAGCTCGTCGTCGGTGTAGACCGGTGGGATGAAAGCCGTGACGACACTGTCGACCTCGGGATCGTCGAAGGCCGATCGCAGCGCCTTCGCGAACTCCGGAGCTGACGCCTCGGGGCCTAGGGAGTTGGGGCCGTGGGTCACCTGGAGGTTCCAACTACCGGCCGCCTGGGCGATGAGACGGGACAGCGCATCCGAGTTGGTGACCACCGCCACCCGATCGCCGGCCGGCAGGGGTTGGTGAACCACGAGTTGGGCGATGTCGAACAGCTGGTGGATGTTCTCGGCGCGGATGACCCCGGCTTGGCGGAGCATGGCGTCGAAGACCTCCTGCCGCACTGCGGTCGGACGGGTCTGCACGCTGGACGCGGGGCCGCCAACGGCCGTGCCCGACTTGACGACGATGACGGGCTTCGAGCTGGCCAGGTGCCGGGCGATCCGGGTGAACTTGCGCGGGTTACCCATGGTCTCCACGTAGAGCCCGACCGCATGGGTCTCGGAGTCGTCGATCCAGTACTGCAAGAGGTCGTTGCTCGATACGTCGACCCGGTTGCCGGCCGACGCGAAGACCGAGACGCCCAACCCCCGGCGGGCCGCCGAGGCCAGGACCGCGATGCCCAGCGCGCCACTCTGCGCGAACAACCCGAGGTGTCCGCTCGGCGGCAATTCCGGTGCTAGAGAGGCATTCAGCGACAGGTCGGGCCTGTTGTTGATGAAGCCGAAGGAATTGGGTCCGACGACCCGCATCCCCGCTCGGCGCGCCCGCTTACGCAGCCGAGCCTGGAGTTTGCGCCCCCGTTCGCCGGTCTCGCCGAAGTTGGCGGCCGGCACGACCAGCGCCCGCACGCCCTTGGCCGCGCACTCGTCGACGATGCCCAGCACCTGCTCGGCGGCAACCGCAATGATCGCCAGGTGCACCTCGCCCGGGATAGCGGTCACCGAGTCGTAAGCCTTGAGCCCCAGCACCTTCTTGGCGGCCGGGTTCACGGCATACACAGTGCCGGTGTAATGGCCGTTGAGGATATTGCGCAGGAAGGTCTGACCGATCGAGTGCGGGTGGCGACTGGCACCGATGACCGCCACCGACCGCGGGCTGAGGATTCCCCGCACGCTCGAGGACTCGGCGCGGTGTTCGCGGGCGAACCGCACCTCGGTCGATGCCGCCGTCGGCGTGATGTCGAAGGACAGCGAGATGACCCCGTCCTCGAGCCGGTGTTTCACGGCATACCCGGCTTCTTTGAAGACGTTGATCATCTTGCGGTTCTGCGGCAGCACCTCGGCCACGAACTTGGTCACACCGGCTTCGAACCCGATCGCCGCCAGGTGTTCCAGAAGGATCGACCCGATCCCCTTGCCGTGGAAGTGATCTGAGATGTTGAACGCCACCTCGGCGGTGGCCTCGCCCACCCGGTCGTAGCGGCCGATGCCGATGATCTTGCCGCGCAGCAGCACGACGAGCGCGACTCGCTCGTCGTAGTCAACGACGGTGAATCGCTTGACGTCGCGGTCGGACAACTCGCGCAGCGGGGCGAAGAAGCGAAGGTAGATCGACTCCTCCGACTGCCCGGCGTGGAACTCGCGCACCAGGCCGGCGTCGGCTGGCGTGATGGGCCTCACATAGGCGACCGATCCGTCGCGTAGGACGACATCGGCCTCCCACTCCACGGGATAGCCAGGCGGCAACAGCACCAAATTGCCGGTTTCGGGCGGCGACGTGGACGGCATGCCTCATGGTCCCACGCCGGGTATGCCGGCTGAGGCACACGGGCGGCACCATAAGGTCATGGAACTCGACACGGCGATCCGTCGGCGCCGGATGGTGCGGCGGTACGACTCGCAGCGCCAGGTCCCCGAAGCGGTCGTGATCGCAGCCCTCGATCGGGCCACCCGAGCCCCGAGCGCCGGGTTCAGCCAGGGGTGGGACTTCCTCGTGCTGCGCGCACCGGCCGAGCGCTCCACATTCTGGGATGCGACCACGGACGCGGCCGCGGGTGGGGAGCCGGACTCCTGGCTGGCCGGCCTGATGACCGCGCCGACCCTCGTGGTCTGCCTGTCCGATCCCGATCACTACCTGGATCGCTACGCCGAGGCGGACAAGGGCTGGACCGACCGCGATCCGACCCGGTGGCCGGTTCCCTACTGGGACGTCGACACCGGGATGGCCGCGCTGATCCTGCTGCTCACCGCGGTGGAGGACGGGCTCGGGGCCTGCTTCTTCGGGGTGCCACCGGACCGGCATACAGCCGTCCGAGACGCCTTCGCCATCCCGCGGAACCGCCGCCTTGTCGGTGTGGTGAGTCTCGGGTATGCCGTGCCGCACCCCCGCAGCCCGAGCCTCCGGCGCGGTCGGCGAGAACTCGTCGAGGTGACCCACTGGGGCCGCTTCGGCGAGCCGGGACCGCTTGCCCCGCCCAGCGTGGGAGAGGATGGGGGCGCTCGCGGGGCGCCCGATCCGGTACCCGCCGATCGCCCCCGTCGCTGACCCCGCAGGAGTACCCCACGCATGGCCCGTCGCAGCACTCCCCCGCCCCCCGCGGACCCGGTGATCGAGCGAGTCGTCGACATCGATGTTGCCCAGGAAATGAAGGACGCCTTCCTGGAGTACTCCTACAGCGTCATCTACGCTCGCGCACTGCCCGATGCCCGGGACGGGCTCAAGCCGGTGCAGCGGCGCATCCTCTTCGGGATGAGCGAGCTGGGGCTGCGCCCCGATCGGCCGCACGTCAAGTCCAGCCGCATCGTCGGCGAGGTGATGGGCAAATACCACCCACACGGGGACAGCGCGATCTACGACACCCTGGTGCGGCTGGCCCAGCCCTTCTCGATGCGGTTGCCCCTCGTGGACGGGCACGGCAACTTCGGGTCGCTCGACGACGGCCCGGCCGCCTCGCGCTATACCGAGGCGCGGATGGCCCCCGGCGCCCTGCTCATGGTGGGCGGGCTCGACGAGAACACCGTCGACTTCGTGCCCAACTACGACGACACCCACCAGCAGCCCGGAGTGCTGCCGGCCGCCTACCCCAACCTGTTGGTCAACGGTGCCAGCGGCATCGCCGTCGGCATGGCGACCAACATGGCTCCACACAATCTCGTCGAGGTCATCGGCGCCGCCCGTCACCTCCTCGACCACCCGCAGGCCTCGCTCGAAGACCTGATGAAATACGTGCCCGGTCCCGACCTTCCCGGCGGCGGACGAATCGTCGGACTGGAAGGGATCCGGGAGGCCTACGCCACCGGACGTGGCACCTTCAAGACCCGCGCGGCGGCTCGAATCGAGAGCATCACGCCCCGGCGTCAGGGCATCGTCGTCACCGAACTGCCCTACCTCGTCGGTCCCGAGAAGGTCATCGAGAAGATCAAGGACCTCGTCCAAGCCAAGCGGCTGCAAGGCATCAGCGACGTCAAGGACCTCACCGACCGCAAACACGGCCTGCAGTTGGTCATCGAGATCAAATCCGGTTTCGTCCCAGAGGCGGTGCTCGAGGAGCTCTACCGGCTCACCCCGATGGAGGATTCCTTCGGGATCAACAACGTCGCGCTCGTCGAGGGTCAGCCGCGCACCCTAGGCCTGAAGGACCTCTTGCAGGTCTTCGTCGACTTCCGCATCGAGGTCGTGCGGCGGCGCACGGCATACCGGCTGGGCAAGCGCGAGGACCAGCTCCACCTCGTCGAGGGCCTGCTCATCGCGATCCTTGACATCGACGAAGTGATCCAGCTCATCCGCACCTCCGACGACGCCGCCACCGCCAAGAGCCGGCTGATGAGCGTCTTCGACCTGTCCGAGCTGCAGGCGGCCTACATCCTCGACCTGCAGTTGCGCCGCCTGACCAAGTTCTCCCGGCTGGAGTTGGAGAAGCAGCGCGATGACCTCACGCGCGAGATCGACGCCCTGCGCGCGATCCTTGCCGACCCGACCTTGTTGCGCCGAACCGTTTCCGAGGAACTCGCTGCGGTGGCGACCACGCACGGCACGCCTCGACGCACGGTGCTGCTGGAAGCACCCGCAGCCGGTATGCCGGGTGCTCCAGTCACCTCCGCGGCCTCCCGTTCCGCGGCCCCGCTCGAGGTGACCGACGACCCGTGTTGGGTGTTGCTGTCCTCGACCGGCCTGCTGGCCCGCACGGTAGGGGCTGATCCCCTCCCCGCCACCGGCGGTCGAGGCCGGCATGACGCCATCGTCGGCGCGGTGCGCACCACGGCCCGCGGCGAGGTCGGCATCGTCACCAGCCGCGGCCGAATGCTGCGCCTGTCCGCACTCGACCTACCGACGCTCCCCCCGACCGCCGACGCACCGGCGCTCGCAGGTGGGGCACCCCTGACGGCATACCTGGAGTTGGAACGCGGCGAGAGCGCCCTGACCGTCGCCTCGCTCGCGCCCGACGCGCCTCCGTTGGCCTTGGGAACTGCTGCCGGCATTGTCAAACGAGTCACCGCCGACGCACCCTCGAAGCCGACCTGGGACCTCATCACCCTCCGCGAGGGAGACGTCGTGGTCGGCGCCGCACCGACGCCGCGAGAGGACCTCGATCTGGTCTTCATCTCCTCCGACGCACAACTGCTCCGGTTCGCTGCGGCGCAGGTTCGCCCTCAGGGGCGCGCCGCCGGCGGCATGGCGGGGATCAAACTGGCTGCTGGAGCGTCGGCGGTCTACTTCGGCGTCGTCGACCCGGCGGGAGAGGCACGGGTTGTCACGGCGAGCGGCACCTCGGCTGCCCTTCCCGGCACCCAACCTGGGGCCCTAAAGATCACGCCGTATGCCGAGTACCCCCCCAAGGGCCGCGGCACGGGCGGTGTCCGCTGCCACCGGTTCCTCAAAGGCGAAGACACCCTCGTCCTGGCCTGGGCGGGAGCGATGCCAGTGCGCGCCGCCGGGTCCGGTGGGGTGCCGTTGGAACTCCCTGAGGTCCTCGGTCGCCGGGACGGGTCCGGCACTCCCGGCCGGGCCGTCATCGCTGCCCTCGCCGGGCCCGCCGGCGCCTTCTGAGCGGTTTTCGAGGGTTCCCTCGAGGCAGCCGGTTCGGCCCCCGATGAAAACGTTTCGACGGTGGACATCGCTCCGATGGAAGCGTTTGCATAACAATCTGGCAACGGCCCCGCACGGGCTCTGCGACCAGCCCGTGCGGACCCTTGACGGCGACCGACGGGCACGGGATTGTTCAAAGGTCGGAGATCGCTCATCCCGGATCGATCAGCGGGGTCTGTCGCCGCGGGGCTCCTGCCTCTGGTGAAGCACCTCCCGATTTTCAGGAAGACAAGGGAGTGGAGTATGCGCAGTAGTACCCTCATCAAGGTGGCCGCGTCCGCGGGGGCCGTTGCCCTGCTGACGACCGGCTGCCTCAGCTCGGGCTCGAGCACCACCGCCGCCACGGGCACCGCGGCCGGCCCCGGCAAGGCGACCGTCGAGGTGATGTACGGCTTCGGGAACGAGCAGGAGACGGCCTTCAAGAAGGACCTCGACAAGTTCGCCGCGGCCAACGGCTTCGCGGTTAAGTACACCAAGGCCGGCTCGTGGGACACGGAGATCAACCTCCGCGTCTCCGGCGGCAACGCGCCGGACGTGGGTCTGTTCCCGCAGCCCGGCCTCATGTGTGACCTGGCCAAGTCCGGCAAGGTTCTTGCCTACGACGACGCCACCGTCACCACGGCCAAGTCCACCCTCGTTCCCGGCTTCGTCGGTGCGGGCACCTGTGCGGACGGCAAGGTCTATGGTCTGCCCTCCGCCGTCAGCGTGAAGTCGCTGCTGTGGTACGACGCTCCCCAGTTCGCCACCAACGGCTGGAAGGCTCCCACCACGCTCGCCGAGATGGACGCCCTGACGGCCCAGATCAAGGGTGCCGGCAAGGTCCCGTGGTGCATCGCCGCCGAGTCCGGTCAGGCGACCGGTTGGCCCATCACCGACTGGATCGAGGACCTCGTCCTGCGCTTCGCCGGCCCGGAGAACTACGACAAGTGGGTCGCCGGAACGCTGAAGTTCAACAGCCCGGAGATCAAGGCTGCCTTCGAGTACTTCCAGTCGATCGCCTTCACCGACGCCAACGTGCGTGGTGGCACCAAGGCCATCGCCGCCACCAACTTCCAGACCGGTGGCAACGCGCTGTTCGACAACCCGCCCGGGTGCTACCTGTTCAAGCAGGCCACCTTCATCGCCGGTAAGGGTGGCTTCCCGGACTCGATCCTGGCCAAGGCCGACACCGAGATCGGCGTCGTCGCCTTCCCGGCCAAGGAGGCCGGCAACAACCCGGTCCTCACCGGTGGCGACCTGGCCTCCGCCTTCAACAACGACGCCAACACCCTCAAGCTGCGCAACTTCATCGCCAGCAAGGACAACGGCATCGAGGTCGGCAAGGCCGGCTACTTCTCGCCGCACAAGACGTTCGACACGGCGCTCTACCCGAGCAAGATGCTCCAGACGATCGCCAAGGACGTCCTCTACAAGTCGACCGCTGCTCGTTTCGACGGGTCGGACCTCATGCCCGCCAAGGTGGGCGCCGGCACCTTCTGGACCGAGCCGATCAAGTGGATCAATGGTTCTCAGGACCTCAACACGACCCTGAGCAACATCGACGCGAGCTGGCCGAAGTCCGCTAGCTAACATCGCACGCGGCCGGTGGGAGGGGCCACCTCCCACCGGCCGCTCCACTGTCGAGGAAGGACGTGGCCCGTGGCAATCAAGCTCCTGAACGCGCTACTCGCGATCTTGGGCGGCATCGGTGGCGCGATGATCATCTTCTGGATCCTCAACAAGCTCGCCGAGTCACTCAAGGGTCGCTGGGAGGATCGTGTCAAGCCGTGGATGTTCGCCGGCCCCGCGATCCTCGCGATCTCCGTTTACCTGATCTACCCCGCAATCCAGACGATCAACTTCTCGTTCGCCAATGAGGAGGGCACGAAGTACGTCGGGTTGCGCAACTACCTGGACCTGCTCGGCGAAGCCGAGTTCCGCAACGTGCTGCTCAACAACCTGCTCTGGATTGCGATCGTCCCGGCGCTGACCGTCGTCCTCGGTCTCGGCGTCGCAGTCCTGGCCGACCGGCTCAATCCGCGCGGAGAGAAGGCCGCCAAGACGGTCATCTTCCTGCCGATGGCCATCAGCATGGTCGGCGCGGCGACGATCTGGCGATCGATTTACGAATACCAGCCCACCGGCGCACCGCAAACCGGTCTGCTCAACGCGATCATGGGATTGTTCGGCCGCGACCCGGTCTACTGGTATTCCATCGAGACCCTCAAGCTCAACAGCCTCCTGCTCATGGTCATCCTCATCTGGACCCAGGTGGGCTACTCCATGGTCTTGCTCTCGTCGGCCATCAAGGCGGTGCCGGAAGACACGATCGAGGCCGGGCGCATCGACGGTGCAGGCGAGAAGCGCATCTTCTTCAGCATCGTCGTCCCCCAGATCTGGCCGACGGTCATCACGGTCTTCATCACCGTGCTCATCGGCGTCATGAAGGTCTTCGACGTCGTCTATGTGACGACCAACGGTGGCTACAACACCGATGTCGTCGGCCGGCGCTTCTACAACGAGATGTTCACCGTGCGCAACGGCGGGTACGCCGCGGCCATCGTCGTCCTGCTCATGGTCGCCATCACCCCGGTGCTGGTCTACCAGGTCCGTCAGTTCCGTCGTGAGGAGGCCAACCGATGAGCACCACTGCTGCGTCAGCGCAGGTCGCCACCACGGCCAAGGTGAAAGCTCCGAAGTCCAAGGGCGGCCCGGGCAGCGCCAGCCCGTTGGTCAAGGTGTTCCTGCTGCTGCTGTGCTGTCTCTGGATGATTCCGGTCCTCGGGCTGCTGATCAGCTCGTTCCGGACCCGCGACGCGCAGTTCTCCTCCGGCTGGTGGTCGGCGATCGCCAACCCATTGGAGTTCACCCAATGGACGATGAACAACTACGCCCAGGTCATGGGCGACAACCAGTCCGGCGTCAACATGGGCCAGGCCTTCCTCAACAGCTTCATCGTCACCGTGCCGGCCACGATCATCCCGATTCTCATCGCGGCATTCGCGGCCTACGCCTTTACGTTCATGGAGTGGAAGGGTCGCGATCTTGTCTTCGTCATCATCGTCGGCCTGCTCGTGGTCCCCAACCAGGTCGCCCTGCTGCCGTTGCTCAAGCTCTACAACCAACTCCACATCAGCGGCACCTTCCCGGCAGTCTGGTTGGCCCACATCGGCTTCGGTATGCCGTTGGCCGTCTACATCCTGCGCAACTACATGTCTAGCCTGCCCAGGGCGGTCATTGAATCGGCCAAGATCGACGGCGCGAGTCACTTCACGACGTTCTGGCGGCTGATCATGCCGATGTCGACTCCGGCGCTGGCGTCCTTCGCCATCTTCCAGTTCCTCTGGGTGTGGAACGACCTGCTGATCTCGCTCATCTTCCTGGGCCGCGGTGAGAACACCATCGCGACCGTTGCCCTGCAAGGCATGCAGGGTCAGACGGGTCAGGGGCGCGAACTCATCCCCTCGGCGGGTTTCGTCACGATCGTCATTCCGATCCTCGTCTTCCTGTCGTTGCAGCGGTACTTCATCCGCGGCATGACCTCCGGCGCGGTCAAGGGCTGATAGTCAGAGTTGGTGCGGGCCCGGTTCTCCAGCAGAGGACCGGGCCCGCACTGCATCCGGGAGTCCGCCTCGCCGCACTCCCCCAGCGGCGACGGCCGCCCCCGCTTCCCGAGCAGTGAGGTGCGCACGGTGGTCCCTCGACTGATCCCCTCCCGCGGGATCTACCTCACCGGCGAGCCGGTGCACGTCGACGTGACCGGCCTGGCGGCAGCCGGCATACCGGCCGTCCTGCATGTGATGGAACTCGGCGTTGCGGTGCGCGCTGTCGGCGTCCACTCCTCAGGCACCATCGCGATCGGCGAACTGCCACCCGGCAGTTACGGAATCACGTTGGTGAGCGACGGCATTCCCCTCGGTCGGACCGCGGTGCAGGTCGTGGACGCGGCGACCCGAGGCGCGGTGCATCGCTATGGGTTCGTCGTCGACTATCGCGCCGACCGTGACCCCGCCACGCTGGCCGACATCGTGCGACGGTTGCATCTCACGGATATCCAGTTCTACGACTGGGCCTATCGCCATGCCGACCTGCTCGGCGGCGGCGAGCGCTACGACGACGCGCTGGGCAATGTCGTGGCACTCGACATGGTGCGAGCCCTGGTGCAGTCATGTCACGACTCCGGTGCCCGCGCTCTGGGCTACGCCGCGGTGTATGCCGTGGGCCGGCAGGAATGGCCGCGTTGGGAGTCGATCGCCCTGCTCGACGCACTGAGTCGCCCCTACACCCTGGGTGACTTCCTCAACGTCGTCGACCCCGGCGACCCCACCTGGATCGGGCACCTCAGTGCCGACTTGGCGCAGGCAGCCGAGACAGTGGGATTCGATGGCTTCCACCTCGATCAATACGGCTGGCCGAAGTCGGCGATGCTTCCCTCCGGTGTGCGGATAGACCTGGCCGAGCGGTTCGTCAGCCTCATCGAGGCGTTGCGCGCCCGGCTCCCCCAGTCTCGGCTGGTCTTCAACAATGTCAACGATTTCCCGACCTGGGCCACGTCTCGGAGCAGTCAGGACGCCGTCTACATCGAGGTGTGGGAGCCGCACACCACTCTTGCCGACCTCGCTGATGTCGTCACCCGGGCTCGCGCCGTCGGTGCTGACAAGCCGGTTGTCATCGCGGCTTACCAACAGTGCTACCTCGACGCACCCCGGCCGGCGGCCGACCAGGCGACTGCCTTGACCATGGCGACGCTCTTCTCCCACGGCGCCACCCATCTGCTCGCCGGTGACGCCGGCCGAGTGCTGGTCGACCCCTATTACGTGCGCAATCACCCCGCCGAGCCGGCGACCCTCGACCGGCTGACCCGGTGGTACGACTTCCTCGTCGAACACCACTGCCTGCTGCTGGACCCTGAGATCACCGATGTCACGGGCTCGTATGCCGGGTCCTACAACGACGACCTCGACGTGGCCTATCCCTCGGCTGCGACAAGCGGACAGCCGAAGCCGGGGACGGTATGGCGCCGGATCACCCGGCGCGGCGACTGGCTCATCGTCCACCTGATCAACCTCAGCGCGACCACCGATCCCCGCTGGGACCAGCCCCAACCCCCATCCGGCGATCCTGGCATCGGTGAGTTGCGCCTGCGTCTGGGCGGTGGACCACCACCCTCAGTTCTGGTGGCCGACCCCGACGGTCGTGGACACCTGGAACCGGTGCCCGTCGCCACCGACGGGTGCCGCGGCACGGCCGTACTACCTGCCCTGCAGACCTGGCAGGTCGTCCTCGTGCGATATGGCGACGGGTGACTCAGCGCGGACCGGGCACCTCCGCGGCCGGACGCCACCCACACCGGCGCGATGCACGGCATACCGTGGGGCCAACGAGCGGTTGCACCCGGCAGCGGTGCGCCGGTGAGGAGGAGGTCGTGGGGAGCATGCCGTCCGAGCGGGCAGCCGTGCCGAGTTGCTCGGTCAGCTGGCAGCGGGCCGACCTGCCCGCATGGGGCACCGCCACCCACGCCGACATCGTCGTCGCGATGGAACAGAACGGACCTTGGGGACGGTCCGCCGCCACCCAGTCTCACCTGGATCCGGATCTCGGTGCGCGGTTGGATGCTCACGTCAGGGCGCTGGGTGGCCGACTGCTGCTCGTGCGTCGGCCTGGACGGCACGCAGGTGGCGATGAGCGGCCGGTCCGACGCTGCTTCGTGGCGCGAACCGGACCGTCCGGCTGGATGGTGACAGCCGATCTCCGCGATCCGGTCGACCTGCTGGAGTTGACCCCGCAGACGGTTGATCACGCCGAGGCCGTGGCTCAGGCGATCGACGGGGCGATCGGCACAGCCCCGGTCCTGCTGGTGTGCACCAACGGGCGACGCGACGCATGCTGCGCGGTCCGCGGGCGGCCCTTGGCCCAGGCTGCTGCCGCGCTCCATCCGGAGCAGGCCTGGGAGGTCACCCATACCGGTGGCCATCGTTTCGCGCCCACGGCCATCTTGCTGCCTTGGGGTCGGATGCTCGCCCGTCTCAACCCGGCGCTTGCCGATCAGGTGTTGGCCCAGGCTCGGCACGGCCGGCTGGCCGTCGAGGTGCTCGGACCTCGCCACGACCGTGGCGGGATGCACCTGACTCCGCACGAGCAGGCTGCCGAGGCATTCCTCCGCGAGGCATGGGGTGCCGTCGATCTCACCACGCCGCTGCCCACGATGAGGGGGCAGGTCACTGTCGAGGTCGTCACGGGACCCCCGCTGCCCGTCTCGTGTGGGCGGCAACCGGAGCCGAGCACCTGGTTCGTCCCGGCCTGGTCGAGCTCCCCAGTGCTACCTCACCCCGCGCCCTCGCTCGACTGGGCACAGCCCATCCCCCCACCGATCGGTTCCGCCTCGCCTTCCTCCTTACCTTCCTCCTCGCCTTCCTCCTCGCCTTCCTGGGAGCACCCGTGACCCTCGAAACAGCCCCGGACAGCCTGCTGCACCTGCGTCGCTCAGACACCAGTGTGGTGCTCGATCTCGCCCCCAGACAGTTCCCTTGCGTCCTGCACTGGGGCCCTGACTTGGGCGAGCTCAGCACCGCCGCACTCGCCGAGCTGAACCGAGCCCTGACGCTCCCTTTCGTCGACTCGGTGATCAGTTCGCAGAACCGTGTGGCCCTGCTGCCGCTGCACTCGTCCGGATGGTTGGGGCGCCCTGGCCTCACCGGCAGTCGAGAAGGCCGGGCCTGGTCGACGTCCTTCACTCGGGTCGACCACGAGGTGCAGGAGGCCGGTGGGGCGCAGTGGCCGGACGGCCCGGTCGGGGCCGTTCGCGTGGTCAGCACCGGCCACGACGATCCCGACGGAGTCGTGGTGACGACCGAGATCGAGCTGCATCCCAGCGGAGTGTTGAGGCTACGCAGCTGCGTGCGGAACGTCGGCGCCGACGAGTTCGAGGTCACCGGTCTCCTTCCTGCCTTGCCCGTTCCCCCCGAGGCGACCGAACTGCTGGACATGGCCGGACGGCATACCCGAGAGCGCACCCCGCAGCGGCGACCGTTCGACGTCGGCCAATGGACCCGGGAGGCGTGGGGCGGGCGACCGGGACACGACTCGGCAACCGTGTTGTGTGCCGGCGAGCCAGGCTTCGCCTTCCGGCGCGGCCGGGTCTGGGGGGTGCACCTGGCCTACAGCGGCAACCAGGTGCTGATGGCCGAGCACTCCGTCACCGGATGGCGACTGCTGCGCGGGGGCGAGTTGCTGCTGCCGGGTGAGGGACGCCTCGCACCGGGGCAGACGTATACCTCTCCCTGGCTGGTCGCCTCCTGGGGAGAGGGCTTGGATGCTTTTTCGGCACGGGTACACGACTATGTTCGGGCCCGCCCGCAGCATCCCGGCCGGCCGCGACCGGTGCTGCTCAACACGTGGGAGGCCGTCTACTTCGACCACGACCTGCCCACCTTGCTCGAGCTCGCCGAGCGCGCCGCCGATCTCGGGATCGAACGCTTCGTCCTCGACGATGGCTGGTTCCGGCACCGCCGCAACGACCGCGCCGGGCTGGGCGACTGGTACGTCGACGAGGGCGTGTGGCCGGACGGGTTACACCCCCTCGTCGATCGGGTCCGAGAGTTGGGGATGGAGTTCGGGCTCTGGGTCGAACCGGAGATGGTCAACCTCGACTCCGACCTCGCGCGCGAGCATCCCGAGTGGGTCTTCCAGACTGTCCACGGGCCCGGGGTTTCCAGCCGCCATCAGCATGTCCTCGATCTGGGTCACCCGGCGGCCTACGACCACCTCCTGGAGCGGATCAGTGCGCTGGTCGACGAATACCGCATCGCCTACCTCAAATGGGACCACAACCGTGCCCTCGTCGATGCCGGGCACAGCAGCGACGGCCGCCCGGGGGTGCACCGACAGACCCAGGCGGTCTACCGGCTGATGGCCGAGCTGAAGACCCGACACCCTGCCCTGGAGATCGAGTCCTGTTGTGGCGGTGGGGGCCGGCTGGACCTCGGGATCATGGAGCATGCCGACCGGGTGTGGGTGTCGGACTGCATCGACGCACACGAACGACACCGCATGGTGCGCTGGACCGGTCTGCTGCTGCCTCCCGAACTCATGGGGACCCATGTCGGCTCGGGCGAGGACCACTCCACCGGCCGAATGCACGATCTGGACTTCCGGGCCGGAACCGCCTTCTGGGGCCACCTGGGAGTGGAGTGGGACCTCAGGCGGGCCGACGCGGGCCAGCTGGAGGCCCTGGGTCAGTGGATCGCGGCGCACAAGACCTGGCGGGATGTGCTGCATCAAGGGCGCGTCGTGCACGCCGATGTCGCCAACCCTGCTGTGTGGCTGGACGGAGTGGTGGCCCACGACGGCGTCACGGCGGTGTACCGGCTCTCGGCGCTGGACCACACGCTGACCTGGCCTCCGGGCCGGGTGACCCTGCCCGGACTGGAGGCAGACCGGCTCTATCAGGTGCGAGTCATGCCGCCCAGCGACCGGGCCGTCTCCGGGCCTGCGGTCCCCGGGTGGGTCCGCGACGGCGTCACCCTTTCGGGACGCACGCTGAGCGAAGTCGGGCTCCAGGCGCCGCTGCTCAATCCGGATCGCCTGGTCATCCTCGTGGCGACTGCCCTCCCGCGATGACGTCGCCAGCGGCTACTGGCACAGCCGTTCGGGACCTACCGAACCAGGTACATTGGCCCTGGACCGATCAGGGGCAGCCGCTGGCCGGTGCCGCACCAGTCGCCGATTCTTGCCTGGTGCTCCACCTTCCCCGACCCACGTGCGATCCCATTCTTGACGGAGGTGTGGCAGATGACCCAGCCCACCATCGCTGATGTCGCTGCGCTGGCCGGCGTCTCGGTGGCCACCGTCTCACGGGCACTCCGCGGCCTGGACAAAGTGCATCCGGAAACCCGCGACCGGGTCATCGCGGCTGCCGCCCAATTGGACTACATCGCCAGCCCGGAAGCTGCCGGGCTGGCCTCCGGCCGTTCGCGACTCATCGGCGTCATCACCCCCTTCATGGCCCGGTGGTTCTTCACCGAGATGATGAGTGCGATCGAGAAGGTCTTCCGCGACCATCAGCACCACATTCTGCTCATGGACCTGGAGGAACGCTCCCCCGAGGTGCGCCTGTCCTTGACGCAGAACATGATGTTCAAGCGGGTCGACGGGCTGATCGTCATCAACGTCGCCTTCCGGGGATCCGAGGCCGAGGTCATCGACCGGCTCAACCTGCCGGTTGTCGCGGTGGGCAACGCCTTCGAAGACGCCCCTCTGGTGGGCATCGACGATGTCGGCTGCGCTGCCTTGGGGACCCAGCACCTCATCGACCTCGGCCACACCGCCCTGGGCTATGTCGGTAAGGCGCGCCCGCACAACCCGCACGGAAAGACGCCCCCCGACCGGTTGCGCGGGTTCACCGACACCATGCACGAAGCCGACGTCCGGCTGCGCCGCGACTGGATCCTTGAGTGCGACTGGAGCGCCGCGGATGCGTATGGCGGCGCCCTCAAACTGTTGGCCACCCCGGACCGGCCGACGGCAATCCTTGCCGGGTCGGACGAGATGGCCCTGGGAGTGATGGCGGCGGCACGAGAACTCGGGTTGCGGGTGCCTCAGGACCTGTCGGTCGTCGGCATCGACGACCATGACCTGGCCCGCGTCTTCGGCCTGACGACGGTGCGCCAAGACGTCGTGGAGCAGGGTCGGGCTGCCGCCCATGCCATGTTGGCGCTGCTCGGCCTGGCCGATGAGTCACTGGCCCGCAGCAGTGTCTATCCGGTGCACCTGCTCGCCCGCACCAGCACCTGCTCACCTGGGACGCCGGAGCAACAGGCCTGACCGTCGCCGGCTCACCCGGTCGGGTCAGGCGTCGATGCGTTCGAGGTCGAGCGTGCTGGCCGAATCGATGATGAAGTCCTTGCGGGGCGCCACGTCGTTGCCCATGAGCAGGTCGAAGGTGCCCTCGGCCATGCGCACCGCTTCTTCGGCCTCCCCCAGGGTGACTCGGCGCAGGGTGCGGTGCCGCGGGTCCATCGTCGTGTCGGCCAGCTGGTCGGCATCCATCTCGCCCAACCCCTTGTACCGCTGGGGCGGCTCCTTGATGCGCTTGCCGCGCCGCTCCAGGGCTACCCGGGTGGCCCGCATCTGCGCTTCGTTGTAGGTGTAGATGTATTCGTTCTTCTTGCCCGGTCCGCCGATCACCTCGAGCCGATGCAGCGGCGGCATCGCGGCATACACCCGTCCGTCGGCAATCAGCGGGCGCATGTAGCGGAAGAAGAGCGTCAGCAGCAGGGTGCGGATGTGCGCGCCGTCGACATCGGCGTCACTCATGATGATGACCTTGCCGTAGCGCACGGCGTCGAGGTCGAAGGTGCGCCCGGAGCCGGCACCGATGACCTGGATGATGGCGGCGCACTCGGCGTTCTTGAGCATGTCGGCGACGGACGCCTTCTGCACGTTGAGGATCTTGCCGCGGATCGGCAGCAGGGCCTGGTAGTCGGAGGAACGAGCGAGCTTAGCCGTGCCCAGCGCGCTGTCCCCCTCGACGATGAACAGCTCGGAGCGGGCCACGTCATTGGTCCGGCAGTCCGCCAATTTCGCTGGCAAGGAAGAGGATTCGAGCAGGCTTTTCTTGCGTTGGGTCTCTTTGTGGACCCGCGCGCTGATGCGCGACTTCATCTCGGAGACGACCTTCTGCAGCAACAGCGCGCTGTGCGTCTTGTCGTCACGCTTGGGCGAGGTGAGCCGGTCGGTCAAGGTCTGCTCGACAACCCGGGCCACGATGGCCCGCACGGCCGCTGTGCCCAGCACCTCTTTGGTCTGCCCCTCGAACTGCGGCTCAGCCAGGCGCACGGTCACGACCCCCGTCAGGCCTGCGAGGATGTCGTCTTTGTCGACCTTGTCCGTGCCCACCTTCAGCCGTCGCGCATTAACCTCCAGCTGGCGCCGGAAGACCTTGAGCAGAGCCTGTTCGAAGCCCGCCACGTGCGAGCCGCCTTTAGGGGTGGCGATGATGTTGACGAACGGACTCACCCGCGCCTCATAGCCCGTGCCCCAACGCACCGCGATGTCGACGCCGCACTCGCGCTCGACCTCGGTCGGAGTCATGTGGCCCCGATCGTCGAGCACCGGCACCGTCTCGACGAACCGACCAGAGCCCTGCAGGCGCCACACGGCCGTCACCGCCGGGTCGGGTGCCAGGAATTCGACGAACTCGGAGATTCCGCCGAGATGCTGGAAGACCTCCTCGGTCGGACCGCTGTGCGCAGTCGTCGCCGCCCGCTCGTCGCGCACGACGAGGGTCAGCCCGGGCACGAGGAAGGACGTCTGCCGGGCCCGGTCTCGCAACGAATCCAGGTCGAGCGCGGCGTCCTTGAGGAAGATCTGCCGGTCCGGCCAGAATCGCACTCGGGACCCCGAAACCCCGCGTGCTGCCTTCCCGACGACCCGCAACTCGCTTCCAGTCTCGTATGCCGTGAACGCCGCGTCCGGACCCCCTGCGGCACCGGCACCGGCATACACGCCGGGCTCCCCCCGGCGGAAACTCATCGCATAGGTCTTGCCACCCCGGTCGACCTCGACGTCCAGGCGCGCGGACAGCGCGTTGACGACCGAAGCACCGACCCCGTGCAGACCGCCCGAAGCCGTGTAGGACCCGCCGCCGAACTTGCCCCCCGCGTGCAGCTTGGTGAAGACGACCTCAACGCCACTGAGCCCGGTGCGCGGCTCGATGTCGACAGGAATGCCGCGCCCGTTGTCGTGCACGAGCACCGAGCCATCCGCGGCCAAGACGACCTCGATGCGATCACATGCCCCGTGCAGGGCCTCGTCGACCGCGTTGTCGATGATCTCCCACACGCAGTGCATGAGACCGCGTTGGTCAGTCGAGCCGATGTACATGCCCGGACGCTTGCGCACCGCTTCCAGGCCCTCCAGGACCTGCAGATGGCGCGCGGTGTAGCCGGCATCGCCAGGTGCTGTCGCACGAGCCGTCGCACCCGGTGCTGTCTGGGTGCGGGATCGCGCTCCGGTCGTCCGAGCTGCCACCCTGGTCTGCCTCACCTTCGGTCAACGACAGGGGATTACCTGCCTTCGGCAGGCTAACGGGTCCGACCGACACCGCACGACACGACCAGCGGCCGGCTGGGTCGTGTCGCCATTCGATCTCGGCTGCGCCTCGGGAAGCACTAGGCGTGGTTGACTGTTGGCCCTGATACGACGTCCGGAGTTTCCTTCGCCGGCGTCGTGGCAAGATCGGACTCCGGGAGGCGTCCTGCGCCATCACATGGGGGGAGGGTGCCCGCGGGCACCCCATGAGTAGAGAAGAGCTGGCACCGTGAACGCAACCTTGGCCCACCGCCTCAGCGCCGCAGACCGCTGCGACCGGTGTGGCGCGCGCGCCTACATCCGAGCGCGTCTGCGCTCGGGAGGCGAGCTCTACTTCTGCGCCCACCACGGACGCCAGCACCTGCCGTCCCTGGTCGGCCAGGCCAGCGAGATCCACGACGAGAGCGACCAACTGACGGCTGACGTGTCATCTGCGGCCACCTCGACCAGCGCCGACGAGAGGTGACTCTCACCGTCGTCACGGCGCTACTCATCGTCGTGGGACTGGTCGGGATCGTCGTCCCCGTCGTCCCGGGGCTGTTGCTCACGGTCTTGGCGACCCTGTTGTGGGCCTATGAGCACACCAGCCCGCAGGCCTGGTGGGTCTTCGGGCTCGCCGTCCTCTGGTATGCCGCAGGCGTCATCGCGCAGTACCTCATCCCAGGTCGGCGGATGCGGCAGCAGGGCATCCGCACGTCCACGATGCTGCTCGCGGTCGCCTTGGGCATCGTCGGGTTCTTCGTCATCCCGGTCGTCGGAGCCATCGTGGGCTTCGTGCTGGGCATCTTCCTGGTGGAATACGCCCGAGTGCGCCAGGCGCCCGCCGCGTGGGCTTCGACCAAGGTCGCGCTTCGTGCGGTGGCGCACTCCATGGGGATCGAGCTGCTCGCCGGCTTAGCCATTGCCACGACCTGGGTCATCGGCGTCATCGCGCTCGGCACCGGCACCTGACACCACCTGACGCCACTGCACTGGTGCCGATCGCGGCGCGGGCGCTCCGTCGCATCGGCCGGACGCGGCACGTCTGCGGGACAGGCACCTGCAGGACTCGCCTCACACCTGCCGGACACGACGAGGTATGCCGTCGCACGGCATACCTCCGTCTTGCGCCTAGCGGGTGGTCACCACTGGTCGCGGGACCGGCGCTCCCAGCGCTCTTCCAAGCGCTGCATAAAGGTGCCCGACGAGGGTGATGTGCTGCGCTTGCCTCGGGCACCCCGTGCCGCGCCTCCCACGACGCCGGAAGGTCCCACCGGCTTGGCCGGGCTGAAAGCCCACACTCCGGCACTCACCATGAGGGCGAACCCGAGCGCTCCGAGCCACACACTCTGACCCAAGACGGCGACGACGACCAGACCCAGTCCTGCGACGATCCCGAGGATGCCCACGAGCACCCGACGGTTTGCCCGCCCACCCTGTTGGCTGCGGATCCGGGTGGCGAACCGAGGGTCCTCGGCATAGAGGGCCTGTTCCATCTGCTCGAGAAGCTTCTGCTCTCGCTCGGACAGTGCCACGATTCACCCCTCTCTTCCGGAGACGCACTCCTGGACCGCGTCGTGGGGAGCTATCGGCCCCTTGGACCAGAATATGCTGCTTCCACGGTTATGGATACTCACCCAGTCGGGGGACTCTGCCGACGACGCTCCGACACCAGCGAGCCTGGACGCACCGCACCGGCCCCGAAACGTGCGCTGGCCCGGTCTACAGCGCGATCAGCTTCCCGCCACCCTTGGTCCGGATCATCCAATCTGGGCTGACGGGAAGCCCGTTCGACATCGACCAGGCCCTCCATCCGGACCCCCACCAGACGGATCCGGGCACGTTGCAGGCCCAACGAGTCGTAGAGGGCGCGGGCTGCGGCGTAGATCTCCCGAGACACATCCGTTGCCTCCCGAAGGGTGCGCGACCGAGTGATTGTCGTGAAATCGGCAAAGCGCACCTTGATCGAGACCGTGCGTCCGACCATCCCGGCGGCCCGGACCCGGGCCGCCGTGCGGTCGGCGAGCCGGAGTAACTCGCGATGGATGACCTCGGGATCGTCGATGTCGTGAGCGAAGGTCTCATCCGACCCGATGCTCTTCTCGGCCACCGCCGGGTGCACCCGGCGCTCGTCACGTCCCCAGGCCAGGGCGTGCAGGTGTGCACCGCTGGCATCCCCGAGGGCCCGGCGCAGGGTGTCGACGGGGGTATGGGCGATGTCGCCGATCGTCATCAGGCCGAGCCGGTGCAATGCCTCCTCGGTGCGATCTCCCACCCCCCACAGCGCACCGACGGGCAGTTGGTGCAGGAAGGTGAGCACATCCGCGCGAGGGACGACCAGCAGGCCGTCGGGCTTGGCCAGTCCCGAGCCGAGCTTGGCGACGAACTTTGTCGAGGCGACGCCCACCGAGCAGGTGATGCCCTGCTCGTCGGCGACGGTGTCGCGGATCCATTGACCGATCGTTGCGGGAGACCCGAGCCGGCGGACGGCCGGAGCCACATCGAGGAACGCCTCGTCGAGAGACAACGGCTCGACGAGATCGGTGACCGATCGGAAGGTGGCCATGACGGCCGCCGAGATGGCGGCATACCGGTCGTGGTCGGGACGGATGATCGTCGCTTGCGGGCAGAGTCGCTTGGCCCGGGTCATCGGCATCGCCGAGGTCACCCCGAAGGCCCGCGCCTCGTAGGTGGCCGACAGCACCACCGAACGCCCACCGCCGCCGATGATGACAGGCGTGCCGCGCAAGTGCGGGTGGTCAAGCAAGGAGGCAGACGCATAGAAGGCGTCCATGTCGACATGGAGGATGGTGCACCCGGTGTCGTCGGGGGGTGTGTCACTGTCGCGTGGCGGGGGACGGAACTGGCGGCGGCTCATCCGGTTTCGCTCCCTGCGCCGGTCCGGAGAGCAACCTGCTCGGCCCGAGCCGGCCCACGGCAAGCCCCTGCGGTCACCTCACTCGGCGCGTGCCACGACATGCAACGCGGCACCGAGTTCTCCCAACCACGGGTATGCCGGGTGGCCGGCCAGGCACTCCTCCAGCCCGAGGAGCGCGGTCTGGGCCTGCTCGGTGTCGGCGTGGGCCGAAGGCACCAACTCACTGAGCAGACGCACCCCGTGCCAGGCCTGGACCTGGAGCCCGGCTGCGGCAGCCAGGGATCGCACCTGCGACAGGTCGAAGCGCCGTGGCAAGGGGTCACCGGGACCCCAGCGGCCGTCAGGGGTCTTGAGGATCGCAGTGGCGCCGGTGAAGTCGCCGGCGAGGGCACGATGGAGGACACCGGCCAGACGCCCCGCAACCAGCAGGGACACCACCCCACCTGGTGCGAGGGTCGCTGCCAGGGATCGCAGACTGGCCAGGGGGTCGTCGACGAACTCGAGCACCCCATGACAGCAGACGAGGTCGAACTCGCGGCCGGGCAGGAGCTCGGCCAGGGTGTCGGCATCGCCCTGGAGGGCCACCACGCAATCCGGGATGCCCGACTCCCCCGCCCGGCGCTCGAGGGCAGCGAGGGCGTCAGGGCTCGGGTCGACCACGGTGACCGATTGCACGAGGTGCGGGCCGAGCCCCGCGAGCGGGACGGCCAACTCGCCGGTGCCACCCCCGAGGTCGAGGATGCGCAACGCACGCTGGCATGCAGCGGCTTGGGTCTGGACGAGGTCGTGGACGCTCGACCAGAGGGCAGCCGTGCGCAATCCGACTCCGGCGCGGCGCGATCGACGTAGCTCCTCGGGCACGCCCTCACCCTAATGCCAGCGGCATCCGGACGGTTGGGAGGCCCGCTGCTGCGCCACGGGTGCGCACGGCATACCGCCGCGGTCGGCGAGCCGGAGCGGTCTGAGCGGGCTGAGCGGGCTGAGCGGGTGAGGCGATCCATGCGGTCACCGCCCGCTGCTGCCGGGGCTGGCGTGCCACAGCTTACGTCCGGGTTGTCCCGGCACCTCGGCTCCGAGTGCTCGAGCCGCCTGGATGGCCTGAGCTGCACTGCCGCCGCCGCTCCCTGCGGGTTTGACGTCGGCATAGGCCGACTGACGGAACCCGGAGGCGTGCACGAGGACCGGCCGGCCGCGCGCCGGACCCATGCCACCGGCGCGATGTCCGGCCGCAGGAGCAGGGACCACCACCGGCCCCCGGTCCCCCACCGGACTGCCGTCGGCGGCGGCCTGGGAGACGGCATACCCGGCCTCCTCCCATCCGGTGCCGACGGGCACGGCATACGGCTGGGCGTAAGCGGCTGCGGCAGCGGCGGCCTGGACGATGGCGCTTTCGTCGGCCTGCGCGAGCGCGGCCAACAGTGCGGGCTGGCCGCCGCTGCTCCAGGCGTCCCACAGGGCCGACAACTCCCAGGCCCCGGTGGCCCGCACCGACACCCCGCGCGGGCCGGTGCGTCGGACCACGCCGCGCACGAGCACCAACCAGGAGTGAAACACGGTTGTCGCATAAGGGCCTTGGACGTCCTCGAAGAAGGTGGCGTCGACCGGGCCGGTCGCGTCGTCGAGGGTGAGGAAGACGACCCGACGGCCGGAACGGATCGGCGGAGTCTGGGTCGCGACTTTCACCCCCGCGACCCACACCTCGCTGCGGTTGCGGACCGACAGCAACTCGCGCGAGCGGGTCACTCCGAGGGCATCGAGCATGGGGTCGTAGAACTGCACGACGTGCGCCCGGGCATCGAGCCCGAGGACTTCGAGCTCGGCCCGCACCAGTTCGGGTCCGGTGAGTTCGGGCAGCCCGCTGCCCTGGGTGAGCGAGGGTGCGTCGCCGAGATCGAGGACGAGTTGGGTATGCCGTTCCCGCGCGGTGACGGGGGCGGCGGCTTGGGACTGGGCGGCGGCCAACTGGGCCACCTCGGATCCGAAACCGGCCCCCGACCCGAAGAACCCTTCGGTCTCGGGGATCGCCATGCCGCGATCGGCCCGCTGACCGGGATCGCAGGCTGCAGCAAGCGCCCGGTGATCGGTGATGGGGGCTCCAGGCACCACCCCACCGGCACCGGCCGTCGACAACACGGCCGGTCGACGCGACCACCGGGTGCCGGCACTTCCCAGAGCGCCGGCGTGGCTGCCCGATCGCCTGACCGAACTCCTACCCGACCCCGCGCTCGTCCCAGTCGAGCCCCGCGCGCGGCTCCACCGGTCGAGTTCGGCCACGTGCAGCAGGAGATCTCGACGGGTGATACGGGCCCGGCCCCCGGTCTGTTCGGCCGCGCCGAGCCCGTAGAGAGAGTCCAGCCCCCCGGCCAGGACGAGCCGTTCGAGGACTGGGCGACTGACGTGGGCGCGGCCAGCCAGGTCGGCGAGGGTGGCATAGGGCTGACCTGCGACGATGCGCTCCACCTCGGCTGCGGTGATTCCCTTGACCTCCGACAGGGCGATGCGGATGCCATAGCCCCGCGCATCAGGTAGGTCCGGAGGACCCGGAGGGGGTAACTGCTCGACGTCGAGCGGATCGAGCCGCTCCACGGCATACCCGGCCTTGCTGGCGTTGATGTCCACCCCGAGCACGGTGATCCCCAGCGAGCGGGCATCGTCGAGGATGAGCCGCTTGGGATACATCCCCGGGTCATGGGTGAGCACTCCGGCGAGGAAGGCCGCCGGGTGGTGGGTCTTCAGCCAGGCCGACTGGTAGGTCGGCAGAGCGAAGGCCGCAGCATGGGCCTTGCAGAACCCGAAGGAAGCGAAGGCGCGCAGCACCTCCCAGATCCGGTCGCAATCGGCCGCGCTGTAGCCGCGAGCGAGCGCGGCTGGACGCCACCAGGCCAGCACCTGCTCCTGGCCCTGCGGGGAGCCCATCGCCCGGCGGGCCTCGTCGGCGGCGGCGAGGCTGACCCCGGTCGTCTCGGCGACGATGCGCAGCACCTGCTCGTGGAAGACGACCACCCCCTGGGTCTCCCGCAAGGCCGGTTCGAGGGTCGGATGGAGGTATTCCGGTTGAGCCCAGCCGTGGCGGGCGTTGAGGAAGGGGACGATCATGTCCGACTTGACCGGTCCGGGCCGGAACAGCGAGATGTCGATGACGAGGTCCTCGAAACGCTGCGGCCCGAATTTGCCGATGAGTTCGCGTTGGCCCGGGCTCTCGATCTGGAAGCACCCGAGAGTGTGGGTGGTGCGGATCAACCGGAAGGTCGCCTCGTCGTCCAAGGGCACCGAGGTGTCGTCGTCGAGGTCGACCTGCGCGCCGTCGACCCGGGCGGCCTCGGCGACGGCATACGCCATGGCCGACTGCATCCGGATGCCGAGGACGTCGAGTTTGAGCAGACCGAGCACCTCGACGTCGTCCTTGTCGAACTGGCTCATCGGGAAACCCGCCCAACTGGCCTCGACCGGAGTGCGATCCAGCAGCGTGGCATTGGACAGGATCACTCCGCACGGATGCAGGGCGATGTGCCGCGGCAACCCGTCGAGCCGCTCGACCAGGTCGAAGAGCAGGTCATAGCGAGCCGAGCCGAGCCCGGTGACGCGCAGCTCGGGCAGGTCGGCGATGGCCGATCGGGCATGGCGGGCCGAGATGTGCGGGAACGCCTTGGCCATGGCGTCGACCTCGCCGGGCGGGAGTCCGAGCGCGGCACCGACGTCACGGATCGCGTGCCGGACCCGGTAGGAATCCATCATCGACACGCAACTGACCCGATGACCTCCGAAACGCTCGAGGATGCGCTCGTAGATCTCGGTGCGCCGGGCCGACTCCACGTCGATGTCGATATCGGGCAGTTGGGCCCGCAGCGGCGAGCAGAACCGCTCCATGAGCAGGTCGTAACGGATGGGATCGACCCCGGAGATCCCCAGCAGGTAGTTGACCAGCGAGCCGGCCCCCGATCCCCGTGCGGCGACCCGGACCCCCATCTCACGGATGAGGTCGGTGACGGTGGCGACGGTGAGGAAATAGGTGGGGTAACCCAGGGTTGCGATGACCTCCAGCTCGTCCTCGAGCCGGTCGACGATCGTCTGCCAGCCCGAGGGCGACCGCCCCGGATAGCGGGTGCCGAGGGCGGCCCGGCACCGCTCGGCAAGCACCCGTTGCGGGTCGTCGTGCAGTCCCATCCCCAGCGCGGTGTGCTCGGGCAGGTGCACCCCGCCGATCCCGAGGTCGATCGCTGGGTCCTGGATGCACTCGGTGGCCACCGCGAGGGTGCTGGCCAGTAGCGCTGCCGCGCCCTCTCTCACGAGCGTGCTCCCACCCCCGAGCCCCGGTCCGGATGCCTGGACGACATCGTGAGCCGTCGCCACCATCGCCGCCGTGGGGGCCAGATGCCCGGCGGTCGTCACCCGATCGAGGTGTCGGACATCGAGGGTCACCAGTCGGCGGGCAGCGTCGAGCACATCGACGGTGGCCGCTTCGGCGGGGTCGGCATGGCGCACAGCGGCGGTGAGGACGACGGGTATGCCGTGCTCCCGACCCAGCGCCAGGAGCCGGCCAGCCTGGCCCAGGCTGCCCGGAGTGCCCTCGGGACCACCATGGCAGACCGTCTCCAGGACAAGGGCATCCGGGGGGAGCGCCGCCCGCCACCGAGCGAGCGCGGCATACGCATCGCTTTTGCGCCCGGCGAGCACTGCGCGCCCGACGTCGGAGTCGGGTCCGAGCAGCACGCAGACCGGCGCGGACTCTCCGGCGACCGGTGGGGTGGTCGCGGTGCGCAACAGATCGAGGGTGGTCACGGGTGTGCCGCGTGCCCCCGCAAGGTGAGTGGCGGTGACCAACCGGCACAACCGGGCCCACCCCACCCCGGGGGCGACTCCCGCGCCGGCTCCGCGGGCCAGGACCGTCACTCGCGGCAGCCGAGGGTCGACGATGGCGCCTCCCCGCACGGGGGTGCGCGGACGACCACGCACCGCAGCGTCCGCCGCACCTGGCCAGGACCCCCGGGCTGCCCCGGTCAGCGGCTCGGGCTGCACCGCCAGATCGACCCCGAGGATCGGATCGATGCCAGCCGCAGTGCACGCCTGGACGAACCGGATCGCACCGTAGAGCCCGTCGCGGTCGGTGAGCGCGAGGGCAGGGTGCCCGAAGGCCGCCGCCCGGGCCACAAGAGCAGCCGGGGTGGAGGCGCCGTATTGCATGGAATAGCCCGAGGCCACATGCAGGTGGACGAAATGATCCACGTCTGACCCCGTTATCCCGCGAGATCGGTATGCCGTCGGATCGGGGCCACGGGCGTGAGGTATTCGGGCAGGGCGACGACCGGCGGCACCCCCAGCAGGTCCTGGACGATGCCGACGAAGGTCTCGGCCTGCCGCACCAGGTCATCGGCGGCACGGGCCGTCACCTTGCGTCCCTCCCGCTCGATGGCCGCCCGTTCTCCTGCCGCCAGGGCAAAGAAGCCCGCCCATTCGGTGAGCTCGGGTGCCAGCGTCGGGAGCACCTCCCACACACTGCGCGGCCGAGAGAACCCACCCGCACCGGTGCGAGACGCAAGGACCGCCGCCGCCGCCCGCAGCGCACACAGATGGGCCGCGACATAGCGCTCCTCGGCCATCTGCGCTCGACCTGCTGCCCGCAGGCTGGCCCCGGAACGGTCCAGCAACTCCAGCACGCTCGCCGGCACATAGCCCCGCCGTGAGAACGGGTCACCTTCTCCCGCCCACAGTGACGAATCACGGTGGTGGGCGCTGGCACTGCTCACAACCAACCTCCACGCCTCGGGTATGCCGTCCGGCCGCCTGCTGCGCCGGACCTGGGAGCGCTGAGACCGATCCACGGGTGCTCGACGACCGGCACCCGGGCCGGCTGATCAGTCCTGGACACGGACCAACTGCCACCGGCCCGGACCGTCGAGCCCGACCTCACAGGCAATCTCGAACACTCCCATCGCCCCGGTCGATGCGCCCGCCCGAGGGTTTCCCGACAGGCCGGTGTCGTCACCAGATCCCGGAGCAGCCTCGACCCGCCAGACCCAGCGCTCGCACGCCGCCGCGGCGATCCCGTGCGGCTGTCCGGGAGCGGGGTCGAGGGCCTCCCGCCACCACGGGCGCCGTTCCCGCCACCGGGCCAGCACGACGCGCACGGCATACCGGCGGCCGTGCCAGTGGAAGCTGCGTGGGCAGCGCGGGCCGTCTGCAACCGACCCCGGCATCCCCTCCCCGGGCAGGGGATCTTCGCTCGGGGACCCCGCTGCGGGCAGTTGGACCGGAAGTTCTTGGGCGTATCGGCGCACCACGACATGACCCCCTCCAGGGCGATGAATTGGAGACAGCGCGGACTCGACCCATCCGCAGAATGTGACCCGAACCCGGCCCGAAAGCCGGCGAACACGTGTTCGAGTTAGCTCTACTCTAACCCCTCCCTCGGACACCCTGTCAACCCGTCCCGATACGGTGTCCGCCATGTCGGACATCACGGGCTCCGCGGCCGCGATCCTCGCCCACCCCGCCGTCACCCGGGTCAGCGACCGCCTCCGAGCGGCGGGCGTCACAGGCCAGATCCGGGTGCTCGACGGCGCCGCCCGCACGGCGGCCCAGGCGGCCGAGTTCCTCGGCGTGCAGATCGGTCAGATCGCCAACTCACTCGTCTTCACCTTCCTGCCCCACCCCGACTCCAGTGGGTTGATCGGCACCGATTCCAGCGCCCCACCTGAACTCCAACCTCTGCTCCTCCTCACCTCAGGCGCCCATCGGGTCGACACCGCGGCTGTGGAGAACCGCCTCGGTGGGCGGCTCGGACGGGCCGACGCGACCTTCGTCAAGGACCGCACCGGGTTCGTCATCGGCGGTGTAGCACCGGTGGGGCATCTGCTGCCGGTGCGCACCTACATCGACCGAGACCTCGCCGCCTACGACTGCATTTGGGCCGCAGCAGGTCACCCGCACACCGTCTTTCCCACGACGTTCGATGAGTTGGTGCGAGTCACCGGCGCACATCCCCTCGACGTCACCTGAACACGCCACTGCCATCCTGCGCTCACCCGTCCGAGGCGGCAGACGAGAAGTGAAATGAGTACCAATACGGATACCGTCAATGGCGTCGGCATGAGAGGCTCAAAGCACTTCGCCACGGCGTCGGCGCAGTTTCAGATCTGCCAGGGGGTGACCTGAAGCCAGGCCGACACCGTGGCGTTTGTCGTGCCCACCGGCAAACCACCGCGCAGACCCTCTCGCCGAACCCGCAGATCGAGCGCGACAGACGCAGCGCGGCACCTCGACCGATACGTGCCGTTACCTGCTCGTTGTCCCGGCCGCGGAATCACCGCAACGCCGCCACACGTTGACCACCCGACGGCATACTGCCGCGGGGGACCGACGAACGAGCGGCTCATCGCCGGCGCAGCACAACACACAACAGGGAGAAGGACAACGAATGGGTGCAGAAGTCCTGCCCTGGGTGTTCACGTCGGGCTGGGCCAGCGGCATCAACGCGTATGCCGTCGTGCTCATCATGGGACTGGCCGAACGCATCTTCCACGTCGCCGGAATCCCGGACGCCCTGGCCCGCACCGACGTCCTCATCGGCGCCGGCGTGCTCTTCCTCATCGAGATGGTCGCCGACAAGATCCCCTACCTCGACTCGACGTGGGACTCCATCCACACCATCGTGCGCCCGGCCGTCGGAGCCACCCTCGGCTACCTCTTCGGGCACGAGAACTCCGATCTCAACGCCGCCTTCATGGCCGCCACCGGTGGCTTTGCCGCCCTCGCCTCCCACCTGGTCAAGGCCGGCACCCGGGCCGCGGTCAACACCTCCCCCGAGCCGGCCAGCAACATCGTGGTCTCCACCGCAGAAGACATCACCGTCGCCGCCGTCATGACCACCGCGTTCGCCAGCCCGTGGCTGGCCGCCGGCATTGCCGGTCTGCTGCTGGTCATCGGCGCGGTCGTCGTCGTGTTCCTGCTCAAGCGGGTGCGCCGTTTCAAGGCCCGTTACGACGCCTGGGGCGAGCGCCTGGTCAACGGCGAGCCGACCAGTGGCGTAGGGGCGCTACGCGAGCCACCGCAGTGAACATCACAGGCGCCTGCTCAGGGCGCTGCTTCCAGACCGAGGTTCTCCCAGACCCGCAGCGTTGAGGTCGACCGGTTCATCGTGATGAAGTGGATCCCCGGCGCCCCTTCCGCAAGTAGCGCGGTGGACAGCTCGGTGGCGATCTCCACACCCACCTCCCGCACGGCCGCAGGGTCGTCCTGGACGGCGATCAGTCGATCGGTCACCGCGGTCGGCACCGGCTGGCCCGACAACTCGGTCATCCGGGCCAGCTGGCGCACATTCGTCACCGGCATGAGTCCCGGGATGATCGGCAGGTCCCGGCCGCGGGCCGCCACCCGGTCCCGCAAGCGCACGTAGGCCTGCACGGTGAAGAAGAACTGGGTGATCGCGAACGCTGCGCCCGCATCGGCCTTGCGCACCAGGACGTCGGCGTCGTGTTCCAGACTCGGGCTCTCCGGGTGCTGGTCGGGGAAGGCAGCGACCCCCACGGTGAACGGCCCGAGGTCACGGATCATCCGCACGAGATCCTCGGCGTGGTCAAGGCCTTGTGGGTGCGACACCCAGGGCTGGTCCAGCCCCCCTTGCGGGTCTCCGCGCAGGGCCAGGACGTTGCGCACTCCCCCGCTGGCGTAGTGACCGACGATATTGCGCAGCTCGGTGACCGAGTGACCCACGCAGGTGAGGTGAGCCATGGGAGTGAGCGTCGTTTCCTGAGCGATCCGGTCGGTGAGGCGAATGGTGCGGTCGCGGAAGCTCCCGCCGGCGCCGTAGGTCACCGACACGAACGTGGGGCGGGCCTTCTCCAACTGCCGGATGGCCTCCCACAACAGTGCCTCCCCGGCGTCGTCCTTGGGGGGGAAGAACTCGACACTGATCGCCGGGCGCGTGTCGGCAAGCGCATCGGGGATGGACCGCACGACGTGCACAGGGCGGGTGAGACCGGGCATACCACCAGCCTACGAGCGGCCCGGAGCCAGGATCGGTGCGGTCCGGCTGATGACACCACGTAGGCTGGCCGGCAGCGCCCCCGTCCGGACGGACCCGGACGGCCAGCTCGCCCACCGGCATACTTCGACCCCTGGACGGCCCTCGTGATCCATCCCCTCGATCGTGACGAGCTGCGCTCGCAGGTCCAGGCATGCATCGAGGGGGAACTCGGCCGCCAACGCCGCATCCTCGACGAGGTGGGACCCGACCTGGCCGCCCTGGTCGACCCGGTCCAGCGGCTGTTGTCCGGCGGAAAGCGGCTTCGCGCCGCGTTCGCCTACTGGGGCTATCGGGCCGCGGGCCGGCCAGGCAGTCCGCAGCTCGTGCGCCTTGCCAGCGCGATGGAGTTCTTCCAGGCCGCCGCGCTGCTGCACGACGACGTCATGGACGGCAGCGACACCCGACGAGGTATGCCGTCCGCCCACCGCGCTGCCGCGCTCGCCCACACCGAATCGGGTTGGTCGGGAGATAGCGATCGCTTCGGCGAGGCTACGGCCATCCTGGCCGGCGACTTGTGCCTGCAGTGGACCGACGAGCTCTATGCGACCTCGGGATTGCCGGCAGAGCACCTGGCGCGCGGGCGGGAGACCTTCGACCGGATGCGCACCCAACTCATGGGCGGGCAGTTCCTCGACGTGCTCGAGTCGGTCCGCGGTTGGGAGGGAATGACCACAGCGGACCGGGTCGCCGCCGCCCGCCGCGTCATCAGATTCAAGAGCGCCAAGTACACCATCGAGGCGCCGCTGCTCATCGGGGCGTTGGCTGGCGGAATGGCCGCCGACTCCGCCGCGGCATTGTCCGCCTACGGCCTGACGCTTGGTGAGGCATTCCAGCTCCGCGACGACCTGCTCGGGGTGTTCGGTGATCCGGTGCACACCGGCAAACCCGCGGGCGACGACCTTCGCGAGGGCAAACGCACGGTGCTGGTGGCCTACGCCGCCGACGGCTCGGCCGAGCCCGAACGCGATCTCCTGCTCAGCGCCCTCGGCGACCCGGGCCTGACCCCGCAGGTCGTGGCAGATGTGCGCATCCTCATCGATCGGTCGGGTGCTGTCGAACGGGTCGAGGCAGATATCGCAACCCTGGCGGCCCAGGCGCGAGCCGCGCTGGCTTCCATCCGGGCGGGAGTCGACCCGACGGCATACGAGGTGCTCGATGCCTTGATCGCCGTGACCACCGACCGGGTGACCTGACGCCGATAGATCGTGCCCCTCAGAAGGCCAAGGCCTGCGCTCGCCGCCGGACCTCGGTCTTGTGCCCCAAGCGCAACGCGTCGAGCGGGGTGTCCCCGACCGGCAGGGTGGGGTCGGGGGTATGCAGCCAACGGATGATCTCCACATCGTTCATCCCACCGTCGGCGAGCACTGTGAAGGTGCCTTTGAGCTCGGGCAACGGCCCGGCTGCGCCGAGGAAAGCAGCCGGCACCGCCAGGGCCCGGTTCGGGCCGACCCGGTGAGTGAGCAGCTCGCGATCGGCGATGTGGCGGCGCACCCGTGACAGCGGGATGGCGTAACGCTCGGCGATGTCGGGTAGGTAAACCCAATCGGACACCACTCGGGTCAGATCGCCGCCGGCGTCGTCGGGGTCGGGCGTCGCAAGGTCATCGGTCACGACCCCAGCCTGCCATGTCGGCAGTCCCGCGACGGCACGGCATACCGCAGCCGAGCACCTGCGGAACGTACACTCGCCTGCGTGTCCAGCGACCAGACCGTGCCGACCGAGGGGCTTATCGCCGGTCGCTACCGTCTCGTGCGCCGTATCGCCGAGGGCGGCATGGGCGAGGTCTTCCTGGCGATCGACGAGCGGCTGAGCCGTCGCGTCGCAGTCAAGGTGCTGCCGGCCACGGCCGCCGACGACCCGGACCTGGTCTCCAGGTTCCGCCGCGAGGCGCAACTGGCCGCGGGCCTCTCGCACGCCAACATCGTCTCGGTCTACGACTTCGTCGAGGACGAGGGTCCGTTGTGCCTGGTCATGGAGTTTGTCGCGGGCCAGACCCTGCGCCACCACCTCGACCGGGCCGGCGCCCTCACCGTGCGTGAATCGGTCCGGATTCTCACCGGCGTGTTGCGCGGTCTGGCTGCCGCCCACCGCGAAGGTCTCATCCACCGCGACGTCAAACCCGAGAACGTCCTGCTCGGTCAGGACGGATCGGTCAAGGTCACCGACTTCGGGCTGGCCCGCGAGGCCAGCACGCTCTCGCGCACCGACTTCGGGCACGTCCTGGGCACCATTCACTACCTCGCGCCGGAACAGTTGCACGGACAGCGAGCCGACGAGCGCAGCGACGTGTATGCCGTCGGGCTGGTGCTCGTGGATCTGCTCACCGGGCGGCGCGCGATGCAGGGTGAGACTCACGCCCAGGTCGCGGCCATGCATGCCAACGGAGCGGTCCCGTTGGCTTCCGAACGGGTGAGCACGGTGCCCCTGGAGATGGACCGTCTCATTGCCCGCGCGACTGCGCTCGACCCCGCCGACCGGCCCGGGTCTGCGGGCGAGTTTCTCGCCGAACTTCGCGACGCCACCCGGCTGCTCAGCGATGCCGAGCTCGACGCCGACCCAGCCTATGTCGCGGGCATGCAGCCGCAGCAGGCCGGCTCGACCGGTGCGCGCACAGCGACCATGCCCGAACCCGACGCCGGCCCGGCGGCAACGGCGGTGCTGCCCTCGCTCGCGGCGACCTCGGTGTTGCCGGTCGGCGCACCGGCCGAGCGGTCGGGGGCTGCGACGACCGTCTTGTCGGTGAGTGTGGCGACCGATCCCGTGGGCGGAGCGGCCGCTGATGCCGCCGCGCCCATGACGACGTCCACCGCCTCGCTGCCGCTGGCCGCCGGGCCCGGTTCCGACCGGGCCGGGCCGCGCGAGGGTCCCACCCGGCGCCGACGCTGGCCCTGGGTGCTGCTCATCTTCGCGCTGTTGGCCGGGGGTGCCGGTGGCTGGTGGTGGTACGACTCCACCGGACCGGGCTCGCAGCGCGTTGTGCCGCCGCTGGTGCACTTGGCGGCGGGGGATGCCGAGAAAGCGCTCGCGGCGGTCGACCTGCGGGCCGACCAGACGCTGGCCTACAGCGAGACCGAACCTCGCGGGCAGGTCATGGACTCCACTCCCCCGGCCGCTGCCCAGATCCGCAAACACAGCAGCGTCACCCTCGTGGTGAGCCAGGGTCCCGAGCGGTATGCCGTCCCCAAGCTTGTCGAACGTCCACAAGCCGAGGTGGCGGCGGCCTTGGCCGACCGGCATCTGGTCCTCGGCCCAGTCACCGAGGAGTTCAGCGAAACTGTCGCCGCCGGCATCGTGCTGCGCCAGGATCCCGTTCCGGACACCTCCGTCAAACGCGACACCACGGTCGCCATCGCCGTGAGCAAGGGCCGCGAACCGATTCCCGTGGCGAAGGTGAGCGGCAAGTCGGTCGAGGAAGCCACGGCCTTGCTCAAGACGGCCGGTCTGGCGGTGACCGTCGCCGACGCGGTCAACAGTGAGACGGTGCCCTCGGGGGCCGTGGTGAGCCAGAGTCCCGACTCGGGCACTCTCTTCCGCGGTGACACCGTCACCCTCGTGCCCTCCAAGGGCCCCGTGCTCATCGCGGTGCCCGACGTCACGCTACGCAAGGTCGCCGAGGCTGAGAAGACGCTCACCGACGCCGGTTTCAAGGTGACGGTCAACAAGCTCTTCGGGGGGGCGCTCAAGACGGTGCGCTTCCAGGACCCGGCCGGCGGCACGATGGTCCGCCGCGGCACGACCATCACACTCACGGTCATCTGAGCAGCCACGGCCCGTGACCCGTGCTCCCCAGCGTGCCCGCACGCTCGCCACCGTCCTGCTCGTCGCCCTCACCGCGGTCTGGGGATCGACCTTCTTCCTCATCCGCGATCTCGTCCGCACGGTGCCACCCGCCGACTTCCTGGCCGTGCGGTTCACCATGGCCGCCGTCCTCATGGTCGTGATCTTCTGGCGGCCGCTACGGGCTCTGAGCCGCCGCGAGGTCGGGGTCTCCCTCGGGCTGGGCGCCTGCTACGGATTCGCGCAGATCCTGCAGACCGTTGGCCTGGCTCACACCGACGCATCGGTGTCGGGATTCGTCACGGGCACCTACGTCGTGCTCACCCCGGTGTTCACGGCCCTGCTGCTGCGCGAGCGGGTGCCCGCCAGCACCTGGTATGCCGTGACGCTGGCCACCGCGGGCTTGGCGTTGCTGTCGTTGCAGGGCTTCAGTGTCGGCTTCGGCGAGGCGCTGACCCTTGGGGCTGCCGCGCTCTACGCCCTGCACATCATCGGTCTGGGTCGGCTGTCCACCCCGAGCCGGGCCGCCGGGATGTCCGTGGTGCAAATGCTCGTCATCGCTGCGGTGAGCCTCGGCGCCGCCGTGCCCGATGGCATCGTCTGGCCGCAGGGCACCGGGCAGTGGGGTGCGGTCATCTACATGGCCACCGCGGCGGGAGTGCTCGCGCTGTGGAGCCAGACCTGGGCCCAGGCGCACATGCCCGCCACTCGGGCGGCGATCGTCATGACCCTCGAACCGGTGTTTGCCGCCGGCTTCGCCATCGCGCTCGGCGGCGAATCGCTGACCCTGCGCATGCTCACCGGCGGGGCTTTGGTCCTCGCTGCGATGTACACCGTCGAGTTGTCCGGCCGACGTCCGGACGCAGGCAGCGCCGAGCCGACCAGGCACCACGAGGTCTAGCCGGCCGACTCCCGGCCACCGCCCGCCAAGAGCGTCGCCAACACCCGACCGGCGTGATCGGTCGCCGCATCGTCGACGTCGAGATGCCACACGGCTCGCACCGACCGCGGCCCGGCGGCATACACCCGCACCCCCCGGGCGCCAGCGGCGGCGACGAACTCACCGGGGCTCCACCCGCACGCGGCGACGTCGAGCATGAGGATGTTCGTCTCGACACCGGCCGGGTCGACACTTGCCGGGGCGGCGTTGGCACACGCGACGGCGACCCGAGCGGTGCGTTCGTGGTCGTCGGCCAGTCGCGCCAGGTGGTGCTCCACGGCATACCGGCCGGCGGCGGCGAGGATGCCCACCTGCCGCATCCCGGCACCGTAGCGCTTGCGCCAGATCCGGGCTTGGGCCACGAACTCACTCGACCCCACGAGGACCGATCCGACCGGTGCGCCCAATCCCTTACTGAGACACACGGATACCGAGTCGAACTCCCGACCGTAGTCGTCGAGGGGTATGCCCGTGGCGACGTGGGCATTCCAGAGGCGAGCACCGTCGAGGTGCATCCGCACGCCCACCGGCTGGGTGGCCGCCCGCACGGCCCGGATGGCCGCAAGAGGCTGGATGGTGCCGCCGCCGAAGTTGTGGGTGTTCTCGACGACGACCAATGACGTGCAGACCTGGTATGGCCCGACTCCCGTCGCCAAGAGGCGCAACGGAGCCGCCGGGTCGAGCCGGCCTCGGTCGCTGGGCCAGGTCCGCGAGGTGATCCCGGAAAAGGCCGCTGCAGCCCCGAGCTCCGCGCGCACGACGTGCGCGAGCTCGTCGGCGAGCATCTCTTCACCGGGGGCCACGTGTAGGCGCAGCGCGAGTTGGTTGGCCAGCGAGCCGGTGGGGGTGAACAGCCCTGCCTCGTGCCCGAGGAGGCCGCTGACCTGCTCCTCCAGCTCCCGGACGGTCGGGTCCTCGCCGAAGACGTCGTCCCCGACGACCGCTTCTGCCATCGCAGCCCGCATGCCGGGGGTGGGTTTGGTCAGGGTGTCCGACAGCAGGTCGGCGACCGGCGCGGGCGGGAGGTGAGCGGACGGCATACCGGCAGGTCTTCTCGGTCAGTCCTGCGCGAGCATCTCGGCGACCAGGAAGGCCAACTCGAGGCTCTGCTGGTGGTTGAGCCGGGGGTCGCACACCGTTTCGTAACGCTTCTCCAGATCGGTGTCGAGAATCTTCTCCGAGCCGCCGAGGCACTCGGTGACGTCGTTGCCGGTCAGCTCGACGTGCAGGCCCCCCGGCACCGTGCCGAGTGAGCGATGCACCTGGAAGAAGCCCTCGACCTCGGCGACGATGTCGTCGAAGTTGCGCGTCTTGTAGCCACCGTTGGACTCGAAGGTGTTGCCGTGCATGGGATCACACACCCACGTCACGACCCCACCCTCGGCGCGGACCACTTCGATCAGGGCCGGCAGCGCGTCGACAACCGCCCGGGAGCCCATCCGGGTGATGACGGTGAGCCGCCCGGGGATGCGCTGCGGGTCCAACTGCTCGAGGATGCGTTTGACGTCGTCGTGAGTCGTCTTGGGCGAGAGCTTTATGCCGATCGGATTGTGCACTCTGGCAAGGAAATCCAGGTGTGCACTGTCCTGCGCCCGGGTCCGCTCACCGACCCAGAGGAAGTGGGCCGAGGTGTCGTAGGCCAGTCCGCTGCGGGAGTCGATGCGAGTGAGCGGACGTTCGTAGTCGAGCAAGAGCGCCTCATGCGCGGCGAAGAACTCCGTCGTGCGCATCGCCTCGAAATCGGCGCCACAGGCCGCCATGAACCGCATGGCCTTGTCGATGTCGTGGGCCAGCCGTTCGTAGCGTTGATTGGCGGCATTGGAGACGAAGCCCTTGTTCCAGTCGTGCACATGCCGCAGATCGGCGAAGCCGCCGGTGGTGAAAGCCCGGACGAGATTGAGGGTCGCCGACGACCGGTGGTAGGCGGCCACCATGCGTTGCGGGTCGGGCCGGCGCGACTGCGGTGTGAAGGGGAAGTCATTGACCATGTCACCTCGGTATGCCGGCAGGCTCACCCCCGCACGCGTCTCGAGGTCGGCGCTGCGCGGCTTGGCATACTGACCGGCCATCCGGCCGACCTTGACGACCGGCACCGATGCGCCGTAAGTGAGGACCGCGGCCATCTGCAGGACCGTCTTGATCCGATCGCGGATGTTGTTGGCGGTGGCGCCGGCGAACGTCTCGGCGCAGTCGCCACCCATGAGCACGAAAGCATCGCCCTGGGATGCGGCGGCCATGCGAGTCAACATGACATCGCACTCGCCCGCGAAGACCAGCGGCGGGTAGGACGCAAGCTCCGAGATGGCCGCTTGCAGCGCGGCGGGGTCGGGCCAAACCGGTTGTTGCGCAGCGATCCGCGTCCCGGCGGCTTCAGCCAGGTCTCGGTGCAGCTGTGCGTTGGGGTCGGTGCTCACCCCGACAGGGTAGTTGCGTCCCACCCCTCGGGATCGGGTAGGTCCGGATAGCGAGAGAACGCGGGTCGGGATTCGTCGCCCCCTCGACCCAGGTGTCCCGGCCGGGCATAGGGTCCGCTGCATGACCTTCTCGATCGTCGCAGGGCAGGGCACGGCATACGGCGTGGCGGTGGCGAGCAAGTTCCTCGCGGTGGGCGCCATCGTCCCCGCCGCGGCCCCCGGAGTGGGAGCCGTGGCCACCCAATCTTTCGCCAAGGTCTCCTACAAGGCTGACAGCCTCGCCCTACTGCGGGCCGGCGCCGACGCGACCGACGCCTTGACCCGGCTCACAGCCGCCGACGGGCTGCGCGAGACCCGACAGGTCGGCATCGTCGGTGCCCAGTCGGCGGCGACCTTTACCGGCACCGAGTGCCTCCCATGGGCTGGCGGGGTGTCCGGCGGCGACGACACGGACGGACGGTTCGCCATTCAGGGCAATGTCCTGGTCGGCCCCGAGGTCGTGGCAGCCATGCACGCGGCCTGGGAGCACACGACCGGTATGCCGTTGGCGCGCCGCCTGCTTGCCGCACTCCTGGCGGGCGACGACGCCGGTGGGGACCGCCGCGGACGTCAGGGTGCGGCGCTCTATGTCGTCGACGTCGGTGCCGGCTATGACGAGTGCGGGGTGGTCGTCGACCTGCGGGTCGACGACTCCCCCACGGCGGCCCAGGACATCGCTCGACTGCTGGACCTCAACGACCTCTACTTCGGGGGCCCGGAAGACCTCAGCCCGCTGGAGGGCGAGCTCGCCGCGGAGGTGCGCGACCGGCTCGCGATCTTGGGCTACCGGCATACCGAGGTGGACGAAGCGCTGGCCGAGTGGGCGGGCGTCGAGAACTACGAGATGCGGCTGCTGCCGGGCCAGATCGACGGCAAGGTCTTGGCGGCCTTGCGCCGGACGACGGACGGCTGACGGCTGACGGCTGACGGCTGACGTTCCCTACCTGCGCGCCGGGGCGCCGCTGCCGCGTCCTGGCCCCGTGCGGCGAACCGTGTTAGAACTACGGCCATGGCCAACACCGCGTTCCGAGGTTCCCCCGTCACCACCGTCGGCGAGCTCCCCCAGGTCGGTGACGCCGCCCCGGACTTCCAGCTGACGGGAGCCGATCTGGCCGACGTCGCCCGCGCCGACCTGTCCGGGGCTCGCGTCGTGCTCAATATCTTCCCGAGCATCGACACCGGCGTATGTGCAGCCAGTGTCCGCCGGTTCAACGAACTCGCCGCGGCGCTGCCGGACACCCGGGTCGTCTGCGTCTCGGCCGACTTGCCGTTCGCGCTCGGGCGCTTCTGCGGAGCCGAAGGCATCGACAACGTCACGGCGGCCTCGACCTTCCGCAGCAGTTTCGGCGCCGACTACGGCGTGACGATGGCCGACGGTCCGCTGCGCGGCCTGCTCGCCCGTTCCGTCGTCGTCCTGGACGCCGCCGGATCGGTCATCTACACCGAGTTGGTGCCCGAGATTGCTCAGGAGCCAGACTACGACGCAGCGGTTGCCGCCCTGGGCTGAGCCCCGTCACGTCCACCTCAGGGCCCCGTAGTGCGAGGTCAGCGCGTGCGGGGTCAGCGCGTGCGGGGACCGTCCAGGCCACGCTCCAGCACGTACCGGACCAACTCCACGCGGTTGTGCATCTGCAGCTTGTTGAGGGTGTTCTGGACGTGGTTCTGCACCGTCCGGTGGGAGATGAAGAGCTCCTGCGCGATCTCCTTGTAGGTCCGGCCGGTGGCGACAAGTCGCAGCACCTCGGTCTCGCGGTCGGTGAGGGTGTCTTCGCCTCTCGCGTTCACGCGTCCGCGCGGCCTGTTCTCGGCCAACCGACGGAACTCCCCGAGCACCAGGTCGGCTAGTCCGGGTGTGAAGACGGCTCGCCCGCGCGCCGTGCGGCGCACCGCTTCGAGGAATTCGGCCCGTCCCGCCGACTTCACCAGGTAACCGGTGGCACCAGCCTTCACCGCATCCAGCACGTCCTGGTGTTCCCCACTGACCGACAGGATGAGAATGCGCGTCGGGCAATCGGCAGCGGCGAGTTCGGCGCACACCTGGGGGCCGCGCAGGCCGGGCAGGTTGAGGTCGAGGACGAGCACATGAGGCACCGCCGCGAGCGTCCGGCGCACCGCGGCGGGACCATCAGCCGCAGTCCCCACGACAGAGAATCCCGCGTCGGCCAGGTCACGTGCGACCGCATCGCGCCACATGGGGTGATCGTCAGCCACGACCACCCGCAGTGGATCGGGCAAGGGCTCCTCGCCCTCGACACCTTCGACCTCGTCCAATTCGAACTGTGCACTCGGCTCAGCCATCACCCTCGCCCCACTTTCGGCACCCACATCTCGACGGTCGTGCCCCCACCGGGACCGAATACATAGGTCGCGCGCCCACCAAGGTCTTCGATGCGTGACCTGATCGACGAGCTCACTCCGAGGCGGCCGTGCCCGGCCGCCGCGTCCAGAGCATCCTGCGACACTCCCACTCCGTTGTCACGCACGGTGACGACGAGGTCAGCGCCGAGGTCGTCGACGAGCACCCAGGCCCGGGCACCCTCTCCGGCGTGCCGCCGGACATTGTCCAATGCGGCCTCGACAGCGGCGACAATCTCGCGGGCACGCCGCGGGTCGATCTCCACCGGCTCGTGGGGGGCCACCAGGGTGGCCATTCCGGCCACCGGCACCTGCAAGGACCGCCGCACGTCGACCGGGCCGTCGACTGTCGCCTCGAGCTCGGGCAACGACGCGCCGCTGGCCAGCGCCCGCAGCTGCATCTCCTGTTCGGCCGCCAATTCGCCCAACCGAGCCGCTTCGCCACCGAGGTCCAGCCCACGTCGGTGGATGAACGCCAGCGCCTGGAGCACTCCGTCGTGGACAGTGCGGGCGAGCCGATCGCGCTCGGCGATCTCGGCCTGTTTAGCCAGGGCCCGCCGCAGCGCCAGTTGTTCCTTGCGCGCAATATCGGCACCGTATCCGAGGCACACCCCGAGCATGATGAGCAAGCCGGCGTTGCTCACCGGCTCGGAATCCACTCGGCCGACCTGCAGGATCATGACGGCGGTCATGACCAGCGACACCACCAGGCCCCCGCGCCAACCGAGGATCAGCGCGACTCCGATGACCGGCACGCTCTGGAAAACCCCCGGCACCGTCGTGATCCCTTCGAGGGCGGCAGCGGGCGTGTCGATCCAGCGGGTCGACAGGATGGCCGCAGCGACCAACACCATCTCGACCAGGTGGATGACCAGGTCGCGTCGCGCCGACACGTACATATACGCCGACCACAGCGCCAACAAGCCGAGGACCACCGCAACGAGGTCGGGGCGAGCCATACCTTCCCGGCGAGCGTAGGCCCCCCACACGGCATACACGACCGCCAGCAGACGATAGACGCGCAGGGCTCCCCAGAGCGCGCCGATGACCAAGGAATCTCCCTCGCGCACCTCACGCCGCGTGGGTTGTGGTGTTGCCGCCATCTGCCGACCCCTTGCGCCCGAGGATGAGTCAGCTGGCCTTGCGTTCGGCATCGGGCGGGGAGGCCGCCGTGGGCGATTCACGGGAACCAGAAGCCTCGGGCTCACGGATACCTTCGGCCGTCGCCGTGCCGGATCCAGACGGCGCCGCCGGAGCCTTCTTGGCGGCGGCTTCCTGGATTTCGCGGGCCTTGGCCACCGCGGACTGGATGACGTTCTTCTTGATGGACGTCGCGTAGACGTCGACGTACTCCTGGCCGGACAGCAGCATGAGTTCGTACATGATCTCGTCGGTGATCGACCGCAGGACGAACCGGTCGTTCTCCATTCCCTCGTAGCGCGAGAAGTCCAACGGTTTGCCGATCCGGATCCCGATCCGCATGATGTTGGGCACCTTCTGGCCCGTCGGCTGCGCCTTGTCCGTGCCGATCATGGCCACCGGGATGACCGGGCAGCCGGCTTCCAGGGCCAGGCGCGCGATGCCGGTCTTGCCCTTGTAGAGCCGACCGTCGGGCGATCGCGTGCCCTCAGGGTAGATGCCGAAAAGGTCGCCCTTGCGCAGCACCCGCAGGCCCGACTGGAGGGCAGCCTCACTGGCCCGGCCACCGCTGCGGTCGATGGGGATCTGGCCGACCCCCTTGAAGAACCACCGGGTCAGCCGACCTTTGATGCCAGAGCCGGTGAAGTATTCCATCTTGGCGGGGAAGGTGATCCGTCGAGAAAGCGCCAGCGGCAGGAAGATCGAGTCTGAGAAGGACAGGTGGTTGCTGGCGAGGATTGCCGCACCGGACTCGGGCACGTTGTCGGCCCCTTCCACCACGGGGCGGAAGAGCATCTTGAGGATCGGTCCGAGGACGACCGTCTTGAGAAACCAGTAGAACACTGAGTCAAACCCTTCCCTGTGACCTGGAGCACTCTACGGCACAGCCAGCGTCGGCGACTGCCCTGGGTCCCTGCCGATCACGGGGAGCCGCCGAGGTTCTGCGACACTGGGCCAGTGAGCGAGCAGTTCGATGACCGGAGTCGTGGCAACGCCGACGACCCCGACGACATCGACGCCCGTTTCCGCGAGATCATCGCGGGCTGGGAGCCTCCGACTGACCCCGCCGAGCCGGCGAACCCCGAGTCGACGGCACCACAGCCGACGCCGACGGTCATCGACCTGCCCATGCTGCCGCCGCACGGCATACCCGAGGTCGGCGGGGCACGCCCGTTCCATCCGACGGAGGGGGGCGGCGCTGCAGATTCGTCGACCGCCGATCCGATCGAGTCGGGGTGGCGCAGTTACGAGCCGACGGAGCCGGACGACCACTTCGAGCCGCCCGCACCCACGCTGCCTCCGGCGCATGACGCGACCTTCTGGCTGGCGATCGTCGGCGTCGTCGGTGGGCCGCTGATGATTCTCTGGGCGACGCTGCTTTCGGGCAACCCCGACCCCGGCTGGTGGGTGGTCGCCGGGATAGCGGCAACCGTCGTGGGCTTCGGCCTCATCGTCCTGCGCGGCTCGACCGAGCGCGACCCGGACGATGACGGAGCCCGCGTCTAACAAGGTCACACCATCTGATGGTGGTGATTCAGCCGGTATGCCGGCGACGCCACCACAGTCGCGAGCGGCGCGACTCGCTCTCATGGACGACAGCGGTCAGGGCCGGGGCCGACTCCAGCGCGCTGGACGGGACGCCCGTCACGGCCGCCCCGTCGTGATGCCGTGCCAGGTCAGCCGCCCCGACGACCCCGGCATCGTTGCCGAGGACTGCGGCCATGATGCGCGCTTCGGGACGATACCCACGGCCGGGCAATTGCCGGCGGTATGCCTCTCGAGCTGGATCTAGCAGGAGGTCGGCGGCGGCGCTGACGCCGCCGCCGATGACGAAGATGCCCGGGTCGAGGGCTGCCGCGAGATTGGCCAGCCCGATGCCCAGCCACCGTCCGACGTCGGATAGCAACTCGCACGCCGTAGGGTCGCCGTCCTGGGCCGCAGCCGTGATGAGCGGGCCGGTCAGCGCTGCCGCGTCGCCACCGATCCGGGCCACCAAGTCCTGTGCCATCGGCGACCCGGCGCTGATGAGCGATCGCGCCTCACGCACGAGGGCGTTGCCACTGGCGTACTGCTCCCAACAGCCCCGGTTGCCGCACTCACACCGCAGCCCGTTCGGCACCACCTGCATGTGCCCGAACTCGCCCGCGATCCCGAATCGGCCCCGCTCCACCCGGCCGTCCAGGACGATGCCTCCACCGATCCCCGTGCCGAGGTTGACCATGACCATCCGGTCCTCGCCCCGAGCCGACCCGAAGCGCCACTCCGCCCACGCGGAGGCATTGGCGTCGTTGTCGACGGTCACCGGCAGACCGATGCGACCGACCAGCCGCGACTGCAAAGGCTCGTCGCGCCAGGACAGGTGTGGGGCGAAGACCACGGTGGCCCGATCGGCTGCGACGAAACCCGCCGCGCCGATCCCGACCGCAGTGACCCGCTCCTTACCGACCTGCGCGAACAACTCCTCGACGACCGAGACGATGGTGTTCTCGACGACATCCGGTGTCGTCGAGCGGTGCGGGGTGTCGGCGCGAGCCCGGGCGATGACCCCACCGGTGTCGTTGACCACCCCCCCGGCGATCTTCGTGCCGCCGATGTCGACCCCCACCGTGTAGCGCCCGTCACTCACGGCCCGGTCTCCTCCTTGGGGCGCTGGGCAGCGGCCTCGCGACGGCTGGCGGCAAAACCGCGCAGCCCATCGCCGATGAGGTCGACAACATCGGCAAGCCGTTCGATGGTGTCAGGGGTCACGCTGCGCACCGCTCCGATGAGGATGCAGACCGGACAGGAACGGCATACCGAGGCTTCTGCCGCTGGCCCAGACCGATCGTGACCGCACTCGGGACACACGTGGGAGTCGGATCGAGTGTCAGCACCGTGGGACGCGACACCAGGACCTCGGCCGTCGGCCTGAGCGGACGGCGCGGCCGACTCAGCGGTGAATCGGGCCGCGCGTTCACCAGCGGCCTCCACGTGGCCGTCGGGGCCGGTGGAGAACAACCCGATGAGGCGTGCAGCCTCCTCGGCGACCGACCCCACATGCCGGTCGTATGCCGGTTGACTCACGACTCCTCGACGCGCTTCTTGAGCTCCTTGAGGGCCGTGTCGACGATCGCCTGCTCCGCCTTGCGCTTGAGCAACCCCAACATCGGGATGGTGAGGTCGACCGCCAGGCGGTAGGTCACGCGGGTGCCAGATCGGTCGGTGGCCAGCGTGTAGGAACCGTCCATCGCCTTGAGGACAGTGGCCTTGACCAAGCCCCAAGAGACCACACCCGTGCCGTCGTCGGCGATGTCCCATTCGTAATCGAGGGTGTAGGTGTCCTTCAAAACGCCTGCGTCCAAGGTGAATTCGACGCGGTCGGCCCAACCGTCGCCTTCCTCGGAGAGGACCGTCGTGCGCTTGACCTCATGCGCCCACTCGGGGTAGGCCTCGAAGTCGGCGATGACATCCAGCACGGTCCCTGGGGGTGCCTCGATGACGATTGAGGACTCGGTGCGATCGGCCATGTCGACAGGCTATCGCGAAGCCGCAGCCGTCAGCCCCGTGCCCGGATGCTCGCTGCCCCAGCTCCGCAGGACGAAGCGAACGACCGAGACGAGGTCACTCTCACTGGTGCCCTGCCGTCGCAACCAGGCCGACAGTGCTGCCGTCGGGTCGGCAGGTGCCGGAGAGTCGACCGACCCCCCCAGCTCGCGGATCACCTCCCACATGGCGCTGTCGCCCCTTCGCTGCGCGAGCTCGCGGACCGCCAGCCACGAGACCTGGTATGCCGTGCCGAATTCCCGTCCAGCCGTGTCGAAGTCGCCAGCCACCGGCAGCCGCGTGGGCCACTCGGAGGTCTGTGCCCGAGCGATCGCCGCTGCGGCGACGACCCGGGTGTCGAGTCCGCTCGCCCGATAGGCGAGGTGCTCGGCCAGCCCTTCAGCCAGCCACATCGGCAGCTCTGCCCGAGTGGTGGAGCGCATGGCGACATGCGCGAATTCATGGGCGAGCACCACCACGCGACCCTCTGCGGTGAGTCGCCCGGCCGCGTCGGGCCCCAGCACCACACGATCGGCGCCGGCCTGCCGGCCAGCCGAACGCTCTCCGACCGTGGTGGCTCCCACGACCTCCAGACCGGCCGGGCTGGAACGGCCGATCATCGCGGCGGTCACCGAGGCGGTGGGCGGCACCACGACAACCACATCCGGTATGCCGTCCGCCACCGTGGCGACGCGCTGCCAGGCCCGCTCTGCGGCGTCGCTCACGAGAGCCACCGGAGCAGCGGCTGACGAGACCACGACGAGGACGTGCCCCGCCCGACGCACCTGCACCTCCGGTAGGTCGAAGACCTCAGGAGTGTCCGTCGGACCCAACCAGGAGACGATCCGCCACTGGTCGCCCTGCGCCACGGCCAGCAGGGTGCGCGACACCACCCGGTCATCGCGATCCACGCCAGGAATCCGGTAAGCCAGCTGCACAGTGCCGCTCCAGTGAGCCGATTCCGCGGACACACCCGTCACAGCCGGTTCGGGAGTCTCACGTTCCCGCAGGGCAGAGAACGCCACCTCGCGGACCCCCAGCCCGCGGAGCGCGTCGAAGGCGGCGAGCTGAACCTTGCCCGCAGGGGAGGCGGGGTCCGCCACCCCTTCGGCCCACTGAGCAGCATCGCCTGCAGCCAGCGCGGCCGCCCGATGGGCCAGGAGAGTTCTGACGGCTTCCGTCGCTCTCGTCGCAGACGTGGGGAGGGACGCAGCGGTGGGAGGGGTCACTCGTGCGATCGAATGACTCTCGGCCGAGTCGGCCGAGGGCACCACGGCCGAGGGCGCACCACACCCGACCATTCCAGGGACCAGGATGAGGGCCGCCAGCGCCGTGGCGACCACGCGGGTCCAGCGGTTCAACCTCCTCATCGGGCAACTATGCCGCGATTTCGGGCGGACCGTCCGCGACCTTGTCACCAGCCTGCGGCGACCGCCGTGTCCGCAGCATGCTCACGCATCGATCGTGCCCTCGGATGTGGGGCGCGGACAGCCCGCAAGGTCGCCGCGCGATCCCGACCGATCAGGCCCGCGCGAACGAAGAGATCGACAGCGCGCTGCTCGGCAGCATCCAGCAGCATCGCGTGGCTGTGCGTCGAAGCAGCCGGGGAGTCGGCCGGTGCCCCCACGGAGATGGTCGCCAGCGCGGTGACGATGCAGTCGTCACAGTGGACACCGCGCACCGGGCATCCGGCGCAGTCGATCAGCATGTGCGCTTCTCCTGTCATCTCGATCACGTGGCTGACGCTAGAACGGGGGTCTGACACCGCTCCCGCGCCGTCTGGACGCAGGGCTGCCAGAGAGGTCGCCGGAAAGCCTCTGGGAGCACGGTGCGAGTGTCGCGAGGGGGATGTCAGAGGCCACCCCTACGGTCGATGCCATGCCCGTCGTGCAACCCACCCTCGAGGATCTCGGGACGCCGCTGCGCGAGGTCACCTTCGTCGTCGTCGACCTCGAAACCACTGGTGGCAGCGCACATGAGAGCGCCATCACCGAGATCGGCGCCGTCAAGATCCGGGGCGGCGAGGAACTCGGGCGATTCCAGACTCTCGTCAACCCCGGCGCTCCGATCCCCGCCTTCATCCAGGTGTTGACCGGCATCTCAGACGCGCTGGTGGCCAGAGCTCCGCGCATCGACACGGTGCTGCCGGCCTTCCTCGAGTTCGCCCGAGGGTCGGTTCTGGTGGCGCACAACGCCCGCTTCGACATCGGCTTTCTCAAGGCTGCCGCCGCGCAGGCCGGACATCCGTGGCCGGGATTCCGCGTCGTCGACACGGTGATCCTGGCCCGCCATCTGGTCTCCTCCGACGAGGCCCGCAATCACAAACTCTCCACGCTGGCCAGCCTTTTCAGTGCGGCGACCACTCCCGACCACCGGGCCCTCCACGACGCGCTGGCCACCACCGACGTCCTCCATGCTCTGCTCGGCCGGGTCGGCAACCTCGGGGTGACCACGCTCGAGGAGTTGTCGAGTTACACCTCGCGAGTCACCCCGGCGCAACGCCGAAAGCGCTTCTTGGCAGACCAACTGCCTGCTGCGCCCGGGGTTTACGTCTTTCGCGACGGCAAGGGCCGCACACTCTACGTCGGCACCTCGCACAACATCCGCAACCGCGCGCGCAGCTACTTCACCGCGTCCGAGCAGCGCACCCGGATGGCCGAGATGGTGGCCGCGGCCGAGTCCATCCATCCGATCGTGTGCCAGACCGTCCTCGAGGCCCAGGTCCAAGAGGTCCGGCTGCTGCGGGCCCACAAGCCGCCCTACAACCGCCGCTCCACCCGGCCCGAGCGAGCCGTGTGGGTCACGCTCACCGACGAGCCCTTTCCGCGACTATCGATCGTCCGAGAGGTGCGCACCGGGGCTGCCTGTTACGTCGGCCCGTTCCGGTCCCGCACCGCCGCTGAGGCTGCCGTCGCTGCGGTCCATGAGGCGATTCCGTTGCGACAGTGCCCTACCCGGCTGGGGAAACGCCCGCGTGGGAGCGCGTGCATCGTGGCCGAACTCGGGCGGTGCGGCGCGCCTTGTGAGGGGCGGCAGAGCACGGACGAGTATGCCGGGCTGGTCACCCAGGCCCGTGAGCTCTTGACCGGCAACGGTCACGCCCTCTTCGGCCGGATCGCCGATCGCATGCGCGAGCTTTCCGCGGCACACCGCTACGAGGAGGCTGCGACCGTGCGTGATCGGATGGAACACCTCGCCAGCGGCGCCGCACGTGCACAGCGGCTGGCGCCGCTGGCAGCGACCGCCGAAGTGCTCGCGGCCCGCCGCCGCGAGGAAGGCGGCTGGGAGTTCGCCTGTGTCCGATATGGCCGTCTGGCCGGAAGTGCAACGAGTCCGCGGGGGGCCGACCCCCTCCCATTCGTCGAGGCGCTGCGCGCCACCGCCGAGATCGTCGCTGCCCCGGACGGCCCGATCCCCGCCGCCATCCCGGAGGAGACGGAGCTCGTGCTGCGGTGGTTGGAGTCCCCCGGCGTGCGCATCGTCCATCTCGACGGCACGTGGACCTGCCCGGTCGGGGGCGCCGGCCGGATCCGTGAGGAGCTGCGCGTGGCTAGGCTGGGCGCGTGATCACCGCCATCGTCCTCGTCACCTGTGACGTCTCCCGCATTCCGGAGGTCGCGACCGAGATCGCCGCCATCGAGGGGGTCTCTGAGGTCTACTCCGTCACCGGTGACGCCGATCTCATTGCGATGGTGCGGGTCCGGGCCCACGAGCGGCTGGCCGACGTCATCGCCGATTCCTTGTCAAAGGTGCCGGGGGTCACCGGCACCACCACGCACATCGCGTTCCGCACCTACTCCCGGCACGACCTCGAAGCCGCCTTCAGCCTCGGACTGGACTGAACGCCCTCGACGGCCTCCCGGTGCCTGCGCCCGGCATCCGGGCGTATGCACCCGGCCCACCGACTCAGGCGGGAGTCGTTCCGGTGCGGCGAGTGGCTGCGATCCATCGGTCCACGACCTGGGTGGCAGCCCCAGAATCGATGGCAGCCGCAGCCCGAGCCATCCCGGCTCGGACGTCAGCGTGCAACTCGCTGTCCGCATCGGCAGCAACAGCCAAGGCGACTCCAGCGTTGAGCACGACTGCGTCACGGATCGGGCCCCGCCCACCGGCGAAGGTCTCGGTGACAACCCGAGCGTTGTGTGCCGCATCGCCTCCTCGGAGCGCTTCCGTCGGAGCCGGCTCCAACCCGAGGCGCTCAGGGTCGAGCCGGTGCAGCACGACGTGCCCCCGGCGCACCCACCAGACCGAGGTCGTCGTCGCCAGGGTGGCTTCGTCGAGGCCGTCATCCCCGCGCAGGACCGCGGCGTCACGACCGCGCCCGGCGAAGACCCCCGCAAGGATCGGCGCCATCCGGGCATCGGCGACGCCCACCGCGGCATACGTCGGCTGGCCCGGGTTGGTGAGCGGTCCAAGGAAGTTGAACACCGTGCCGACACCGAGGCCGGCGCGTGCCGGCGCAGCGTGCCGCATCGACGGGTGGAACCGTTGAGCGAAGCAGAAGGTGATGCCCGCCTCGTGCACGATCTGTTCGACGCGCTCTTCCGGAAGGCTCAGGTCGATACCCAAAGCCTCGAGGACGTCGGCCGAACCTGAAGAGGAGGACGCCGCCCGGTTGCCGTGCTTGACGATCGGCACCCCGGCGGCGGCACACACCATGGCCGCCATGGTCGAGATGTTGACGGTGTGGGCCCGATCTCCGCCGGTGCCGACGATGTCAAGGCTCGGGGTTGGCGCCGCGATCCGGATGGCGTGAGCCAACATCTGGTCGGCCAGACCGCGCACCTCCTCGACGCTCTCGCCCTTGGTGCGCAGAGCCATGAGAAAGCCGGCGAGCTGCACCGGGCTCGCCGCGCCCGACATGACAGCGTCCATCGCCCATTCACACTGGGCACGGGTCAGGTCGCGACGTTGGACGAGTTGGCTGAGCAGGTCAGGCCAGGTGGGGGCGCTGGGCTCGCCCGGCACGGGTCAGGCGCCAGCGCTGACGCGAGTGCGACCGAGGTCGGCGACCGCCTTCGAGAGAGCCAGCGGATCGGCGGGGTGCGGCACGACTGCGTCGGCCTGCGACCACGCCGCCAGCCACCCGTCCTGGACCCGGCCGGTGAGCACGAGGACCGGCGGGCAGTCGAAGATCTCGTTCTTCAACTGCCGACACATGCCCATGCCTCCCAGCGGGACCGCCTCGCCATCGAGCACGAGCACGTCGAATCGGTTGTTGTCGACAGCCTCGACGACAGCAGCCGGGGTCGCGCACTCGCGCCAGGACGTCACCTCGACATCCCGCGCGGGACGGCGCCCGACGCCGACGCGGACGGCATCGCGCACCGTCACGTCATCGCTATACAACAGGACGGAAATCCCGTGCGGGGCGGTGCCGGGAGCAGCAGTCGAGGACGCGGAGGCGCCGGAAGCACTCATGGGGGCCATGCTAGCGAGGTCAGGCCACAGCGATCGCTCGGGCAGAGTCGACACTCCCACACCGGCCCGGTCACATCGCAACGCCTCACCTGGCTCTGGCGGGTCCCTGGCCGGGACCGGTCCTGCCCGAGGTGCCTCAACGGCATACCTGCCGTCTCTGGAGGGCGATCTCGCCGCCATCGTGGGGACACCCCGAAGCGCGTGAGCGGGGCTGGGAGACAGTCCGATCCGGTCCAACGTGACCGATGTCATGGCCTCGGTAAGCAGGAAACCGACTCAGTGTCAGAAAAACCGGGGGGTCGGTCACACAGGGCAACCCGGGACAGGCCATAATGGCGCGCGTGGCGACAGCATCGGCGATTCCAGCGCACCCTGTAAGCACCGGGCACGGACCGGCGACCCGACCGAACATGGTTCAGGTCGGCACGATGGTCTGGCTCTCGAGCGAACTCATGTTCTTCGCGGGACTGTTCGCGGTCTACTTCCAGCTTCGGGCGATGTCCCATGAGCTGTGGGCCGAGCAGACCGCAAAGCTCAACGTCCCCTTCGCGGTGGCCAACACACTCGTCCTCGTGATTTCTTCCGTGTGGTGTCAGCTCGGGGTCCTCAAGGCCGAGCGTGGACAGCCCGCCCGGACCGGCAAGCTCTCCGAGATCGGCAAGTGGGGCATGCGGGAGTGGTACGTCGTGACGTACATCTTCGGCTCGATCTTCATCGCCGGTCAGGTCTACGAGTACGCCAATCTCGTCCACGAGAACATCACGTTGTCCTCGGACCGCTACGGCTCGGTGTTCTACATGGCCACCGGCTTCCACGGTCTGCACGTGACCGGTGGCCTGCTGGCCTTCCTGCTCATCCTGGGCCGTACGTTCACCACCCGCCGCTACACACACACCCAAGCGGTGGGTGCCGTGGTGACGTCCTACTACTGGCACTTCGTCGACGTCGTGTGGATCGCCCTGTTCGCGGTGATCTACCTGCTCAAGTGACGACCCGCCCACTTCAACCACACGTGAGAACAGACGACAGGACTGCATCGTGAACGCCTTGGCCGCACGCCGCCGTCACCCCGCTGCTATTGCCCTGCTCCTCTTCCTGGGGCTGGCATTGGTCGGCGCGACGTATTCCCTCTTCGCCCCTAAGCCCGCGCAGGCTGCCGTCGCCACGGCTGACAAGGTCGCGGACGGCAAGGCCCTGTTCCAGGCCAACTGCGCCACCTGCCACGGCATCTCTGCCGAGGGCACCAAGTCTGGTCCGACGCTCATCGGTGTCGGTGCGGCTGCGGTCGACTTCCAGGTCGGCACGGGCCGTATGCCGTTGTCCGCGCCGAACGTCCAGGCACCGCGCATCGAGCAGGTCAAGTACTCGCAGGAGCAGATCGAAGCGATGGGCGCCTTCGTGGCGTCCCTGGCCCCCGGTCCAGCGGTTCCCGACAAGGCCACCGTCGAGGCCGAAGGCGACGTCGCACTCGGTGGCGAACTGTTCCGCGTCAACTGCTCGATGTGCCACAACTTCGCCGGCTCGGGTGGTGCGCTGACCCGCGGCAAGTACGCCCCGGCGCTCTACGGTGTCGAGGCCAAGCACATCTACGAGGCGATGATCACCGGTCCGCAGTCCATGCCGGTCTTCGACGACAAGAACATCGACGCCAAGGGCAAGGCGTCGATCATCAGCTACCTCAAGACGGTCGAGACGCAGCCGAACGTCGGCGGCATGAACCTCGGCAACATGGGCCCAGTGTCCGAGGGATTGTTCATCTGGATCTTCGGTCTGGCCCTCATGATCGGCACGGCGTACTGGCTCGGCCAGAAGGCGGCGTGAGGCCCGATGAATCCGCACGACTCGACAGGATCTGAGCACATGAGCGACCCGCGCCTCCCGGCGACGTTCGAGAACCCCGGGCTCCCGCCGCACGTGCACCGTGCCGCAGACACCGATCCCCGCGCGGCCAAGCGCGCGGAGCGTCAGGTGGCCAGCCTGTTCACGTTGTCCATCCTCAGCACCATCGGCTTCGTCGTGAGCTACTTCGCTGTGAAGAGCGACACCGAGGCATTCATCCCGTTCATCGGCACCACCAACCTGCTCAACGTGCTGCTCGGGGTCTTCCTCGCACTGGCGTTGCTGGGCATCGGTTTCGGAGCCGTCCACTGGGCCAAGACCCTCATGCCTGACGAGGAGGTCGTCGAGGAGCGTCACCCGATCCGGTCGGACGACGAAACCCGGGCCAAGGCGGTAGGCCTGCTCGAAGCGGGCGCCGAGTCGGCTCAGCTCAACCGACGCCCGTTGCTCAAGGCGACCGCCGGCACTGCTCTGGGCCTGTTCGCTCTCCCGCTGGGCGTGCAGTTGGCCGGTTCGCTGGGCAACCCGACTAAGGCCCTCGACGAGCTCAAGTCGACCATCTGGGACGTCAAGGACGGCAAGCCGATCCGTCTCGTGCGCGACGTCGAACGGACGCCGATCAAGGCTGCAGACGTCTCGATCGGTGCGGTCTTCCACGTGCTGCCGGAGACGATCAAGGAATCCCACCACGTCCTCGAGGACAAGGCCAAGGCAGCCGTGCTGCTCATGCGCTTGCACCCGAACGACTTCGCCGCCGATGACCTGGGCAAGAAGGCCAAGTCGTGGGGCTACGAAGGAATCGTTGCCTATTCGAAGATCTGCACCCACGTCGGGTGCCCGGTTGGCCTCTACGAGCAGCAGACCCACCACCTGCTGTGCCCGTGTCACCAGTCAACGTTCGACGTCACCCGTGACTGTGAAGTCATCTTCGGCCCGGCCAAGCGCCCTCTGCCGCAGTTGAAGATCACCGTCGACGCCGAGGGCTACCTGGTCGCCCCGCAAGGATTCGCCGAGCCCGTCGGCCCGAGCTACTGGGAGCGCAAGAAGTGAGCACTGCATCCAGCGCACGCGCCGCCGACCTGCGCGCCGGCGACCCCAAGTCGTCCGCACCCGCCAGCGCGTCGGCCAAGAAGGCCGGGGCCGTCGCCTCCTGGGTCGACGAGCGGACCGGCATCGCCAAGGGTGCCTCCTTCATGCTGAAGAAGGTCTTCCCAGACCACTGGAGCTTCATGCTCGGTGAAGTGGCGATGTACTCGATGATCATCTGCCTACTCACCGGCGTGTTCCTCAGCCTGTGGTTCATCCCCAGTGCCGGCCAGATCCCCTACGAGGGCTCTTACCTGCCGCTCAAGGGCATCACGATGTCGGAGGCATACTCCTCGACCTTGGGCATCTCGTTCGATGTCCGCGGCGGCCTGCTCATCCGGCAGATCCACCACTGGGCCGCGTTGATGTTCGTGGTCTCGCTCTCGGTGCACATGTTCCGGGTGTTCTTCACCGGCGCCTTCCGCAAGCCGCGCGAGATCAACTGGGTCATCGGCACGATGCTGTCGATGCTTGCTCTCATCGAGGGCTTCGCCGGCTACTCGCTCCCAGACGACCTGCTCTCGGGCACCGGCCTGCGGGCAGCCGAGGGCTTCATCCGTTCGGTGCCGATCGTCGGCTCCTATGTGTCCTACATGATGTTCGGTGGTGCCTTCCCGGGTGAGGCGATCATTCCTCGCCTGTATGCCGTGCACGTCCTGCTGCTGCCTGCCGTGCTCATCGGCTTGTTCACGGCCCACATCATCCTGGTCATGGTGCACAAGCACACCCAGTACTCAGGCCCCGGCCGCACCAACGAAAACGTTGTCGGCTTCCCGCTGATGCCGGTCTACACGGCCAAGGCGGGCGGCTTCTTCTTCCTGGTCTTCGGCCTGCTGTCGCTGATCTCGGCACTGGTGACGATCAACCCGATCTGGGCATACGGGCCGTATGACCCCTCCCCTGTCACCGCTGGCTCCCAGCCTGACTGGTACATGGGCTTCGCGGACGGCGCGCTGCGTCTGCTGCCCGGGTGGTTGGAGTTCGAGCTCTTCGGCTTCACGTTGAGCCTCAACGTGTTCCTCGGTGCGGTCTTGCTCATCCCCGTGATGTACACCATCACTGGCGCCTACCCGTTCCTCGAACGGTGGATCACTGGCGACAACCGTGAACACCACATCCTCGACCGTCCGCGTAACGTCCCCACGCGGACCGCGCTCGGCGTGGCGGCGATTACGTCCTACCTGGTGCTCATGTTCGCGGCCGGCAACGACATCATCGCCATCCGGCTGCAGATGTCGATCAACGACATCACCCGTGCCTTCCAGGTGCTGTTCTTCGTGGCACCGATTCTCACCTTCTGGGTGAGCCGTCGGATCTGCCTCTCGTTGCAGCGGCACGACCGCGACAAGGTTCTGCACGGCCGTGAGAGCGGCACCCTGGTGCGGACGCCGGATGGTCAGTACTACGAAGTCCATGAGGAGCTCAACGAGTTCGACCGTTGGAAGCTCGTCGGCTTCGAGTCCCCAGCCCCGCTGGCTCTGCCCTCCGGCAAGGACGCCAACGGTGTGGCCAGCAAGGACGCGAAGAAGGAACTCCGCCGCGCCAAGTGGTCGAAGTTCTTCTTCACCTCCCGGGTCGAGCCAGTCACTCCGGCCGAGTTGGCCGCCGCTCATCACCACGGCGAGCACGAGGCCATCGAGACCCCCGCAGGCGCGGGTGCGCACGCGATCAAGCAGGCCAAGCACGACTGACCTGGCTTCGGGACCTTCAGTGGGGCCTCACCCGTGCGGGTGGGGCCCCACTGCCATGTCCGCCAGTCGCCGTCGCCGATGCAGCCTCAGATGCTGCTCCCTCAGGAGTCGAGCAGCTCCCTCAGGCGCAGGGCTCCGAGCGACTCGGGCAGGTCGATGTCGAGCACCTTGTTCCGGTGCGTGGCGCCGCTCACCAGGGTGACGTCCCTGAGCCTGACATCGAAAGCTGCTGCGACTGCCTTCAGGACAGCCGCGGTCGCCGCCCCGTCAACAGCTCGGGCTGTGACCGCCACGACGAGCGCGGCGTCGGCCGCAGCTCCGTAGTGACCACCCACACGCTCCCGAGAGGCTCCGGGACGCACCCGGACCACTACTCGCACGGTTCGGACTCCTCCGCGGCCCCTGGGGGCCGTGGCGGCCCGAATTCGGCCACGATCCGGTTGCCGACTGGATCGAGCGTCACATAGCCGCCATACGGCAGGAGGTACTGCGGGCTGGTGTGGCCGAACTCGACGCCGACGACGGCTGGGATCCCGGGGACGTAGTGGTCCAGCACGGTGAGCATGGCCTCACGTTGGTCCTGGCGGTAATGGCGCCGCGCTGTTGGCCCAGGGTCATCGTCGCTCTCGGCCGCCTGGGGACGGCCGACAACCACCGCGACAGCCGCACCGAGTAGCCCCCGCTCCCCCAGCACCCGCATCATTCCCGTCACCTCGCGAGCCGACGGCCGCTCCTCCGACGTCTCCAGCAGCAGGACGCACCCGGCATACGCTGACGTGGGAAGGATGTGCCTACCTACCCCCAGCACCCACTGCAGGACCTCCAGGTTGCCGCCCCAGGTGCGGCCCCGCACGGGGGTGGCTGGACCATGCCAGGTCCAGGTCGGTTCCATCGGGTCATCATCGGGCAGCGGCGCAGGGTCGGTCAGACTGCTTGCGGACTGCCAGCTCAGTCCGTGATCCCTACTGCCAGAGAGAGGTCTCAGCTCGGTGACGCCACCGAAGAGCGCCCCTCTCAGGCTCGCCAGATGCACCGGGTCGGCGTGCGGTCCGGGGGCCAGGTGGACCTGGGTCGATCCGCCGTGCACGGAGCCGATGCCGTGACACCACAGCCAGTTGAGCAGGTTGGTGTTGTCGCTGTAGCCCAGGAAGCGCTTCGGGTTGCGCTGGACGAGGTGCGGGTCCAGATGGGGCAGCACGGTGAGCTGGTCGTCGCCGCCGATAGTGGCCAGGATCGCGGTGATGCTCGGATCAGCGAAGGCCGCCATGAGGTCCGCGGCACGCAGACCCGGGCTGGACGGCACCCGAGTTGTCGGATACTCGACGGGTTCCAGCCCAAGATCTTCCCGAATGCGCCGCATCGCCTGCTCGTGAAGGGCGGGGAAGTGTGCCGGCGCTGCCCAGGACGGCGACAACACCGCCACCCGATCGCCCGGCTGACACGGCGGCGGCATCGAGACCAGGTGCGTCATCCCACCACTTCACCACCGTATGCCGTGAGCCGGCAACCGGATTCGTGCTCAGGGCGAACCGCTCCGAGCTGTCAGTCCAGCAGATGGGAAACTTGTCACGTGGTTGACAGCACCCCGCGGCGATTGAGCGAGCACGAGTTCGAGCGCGCCGTCGAGGACGCCTTGGCGCTTATCCCGGCACCGCTGCTGGCGCAGTTGCGCAACGTGGCCATCTTCGTCGAACCCGAGCCACCCGCCGGTGAGGACCCAAGCCTGCTTGGACTCTATGAGGGGTTCCCGCTGACCGACGGTGATGAACCGTGGTTCGGCGCCCTCCCGGACCGCATTCTCATCTTTCAGGGGCCCCTCGAGCGGCTCTGCGAGACGCGCGAGGAACTCCTCGACGAGATTGCAGTCACCGTGGTCCACGAGGTGGCCCATCACTTCGGCATCGACGACGAGCGCCTCCATAAGCTCGGCTGGGGATAGCGTCCAGCAGTGCAGGTGGCTCGGTCGCGGCACACACACCATTTTCGGATCGGCGCGCGATACCCGAGCGGGGCCCACCGACCCTCGGTGCGCCCCGCTCGGGTGTCTCAACGTGGATGATCAGTTGGCGTGCTCGCCCTTGTAGTGCTCGAAGACCCATCCGATCAAGGCCCATCCACCCATGACCGCGAAGATCATGAACAGCCACCAGCCAACGGCCAGGCCGGCGAACAGGCCAGCGCAGGATAGACCGAGCCACAGCGGCCACCAGGAGTAGGGGGTGAAGAAGCCGTACTCTCCGGCTGAGTCCTCAACATGGGCCTCCGGGTTGTCCTCGGGCTGGTTGGTGAACTTCTTCTCGGTGACCCCGATGTACCAGCCTGCCAGCGCCATCATCAGCGAGGTGAGGAGCAGGGCCACCGGTCCGGCAGCCTCAGCCCACTTGTTCCAGATCCCGTAGAACGGGACCATCGCGAGGAAGAAGACGAACAGCCCCCAGAAAATCCGGCTCATGGTCTTCATGACTCAGACCTCCTTGTCCAGCTTGGTCGAGCCGACCTCGGCGTCGCCCATGAGCTTCGTGAGGGTCGACTTGTCAGCGCTCGGCGCCGATCCGGGAGCCGTCTCAGGGTGGTGCAGGTCGAAGGCCGGACGCTCGGAGCGGATCCTCGGCAAGCGGTCGAAGTTGTGCCGTGGCGGCGGGCACGACGTCGCCCATTCCAGCGAGTTGCCGTAACCCCATGGGTCGTCGACCGTCACGAGCGGAGCGGTCCGCCAGGTCTTCCACACGTTGTAGAGGAAGGGGATCATCGAGGCGCCCAGCAGCACCGAGCCGATGGTCGAGATGACGTTGCCGGTGGTGAAACCTTCGGACGGCATGTAGTCGGCGTAGCGCCGGGCCATGCCCTGGATGCCGAGCAGGTGCTGGATCAGGAAGGTCAGGTGGAAGCCGAAGAACAGCATCCAGAAGTGGATCTTGCCGAGGGTCTCGTCGAGCATCCGGCCAGTCAGCTTCGGCCACCAGAAGTAGTAGCCGGCGAACATCGCGAAGACCACGGTGCCGAAGATCGTGTAGTGGAAGTGCGCGACGATGAAGTAGCTGTCGGAGATGTGGAAGTCGATCGCCGGGCTGGCCATCATGACACCGGTCAACCCACCGAAGAGGAACGTGGTGAGGAAGCCCAAAGCCCAGATCATGGGAGTCTGGAAGGTGAGCGACCCACCCCACATCGTGCCGATCCAGTTGAAGAACTTCACCCCGGTCGGCACCGCGATGAGCATGGTCATGATCGCGAAGAACGGCAACAGGATCTGGCCAGTCACATACATGTGATGCGCCCAGACCGCGACCGAGAGCGCAGCGATCGTCACGGTGGCAAAGATGAGCGTCTTGTAGCCGAAGATGGGCTTGCGCGAGAACACCGGGAAGATCTCGGAGATGACGCCAAAGAAGGGCAGCGCGAGCACGTAGACCTCGGGGTGCCCGAAGAACCAGAACAGGTGCTGCCAGAGCATCACACCACCGGCGTCGACATCGAAGATGTGCATCCCGAAGCGACGCTCGCCACCCAGGCCGAACAGCGCGGCGGCCAGGACGGGGAAGATGATGAGCGCGAGGAGCGAGGTCACCAGCACGGTCCAGGTGAAGATCGGCATCCGGAACATCGTCATGCCCGGTGCGCGCATGCAGATGATGGTCGTGATGAAGTTGACCGAACCGAGGATCGTCGCGAAACCGGTGAGGGTGAGCCCGAAGACGCCGAGGTCGGTGCCCAGGCCCGGCGTGTACGTCGCGTTGGACAGTGGCACGTACATGAACCACCCGAACGACGCCGCACCCTGCGGGGTGAGGAAGCCGAGCGCCGCCACCAGGCCACCGAAGGCGTAGAGGTAGTAGGCGAACATGTTCAGCCGCGGGAAGGCGACATCCGGTGCACCGATCTGCAGCGGCACGAGCGCGTTCGAGAAGCCGGCGAAGAGCGGCGTGGCGAACAGCAGCAGCATGATCAGGCCGTGCATGGTGAACAACTGGTTGAACTGGTCGGGGTTGTCCACGACCTGAAGGCCGGGAACGGTCAACTCGGCCCGGATGACCAACGCCATGACGCCGGCGAGCAGAAAGAAGACAAACGACGTGATGAAGTACAGGTTGCCGATCTTCTTGTGATCGGTCGTGGTCGCCCACTTGACGAACGTCGAGCCGGGCGCATTGCGCGGGTGCCGGACCCGCTCAGTGGTCGACGCCGGGGTGATGGTGGCAGTCATCAGTTGCTCCCAGTGGAGGTGGGGATCATCTTCAGGTCGGGGCCGTAAACCGGCTCCCGGTTGAGGGTGTTGTCCAGCTGGCCGACCTGGCCCATGGACTTGAGTTCAGCCATGTGCGCGTCGTATTCGGCCTGCGTGACGACCTTCACCTTGAACAGCATCTGCGAGTGGTAGGCACCGCACAGCTCGGCGCACTTGCCCTGGTACTCGCCCAGTTGGGTGGGGGTGATCTGCAGCTTGTTCGTGCGACCCGGGATCATGTCGAGCTTGACCAGGAAGGCTGGCACCCAGAAGGAGTGGATGACGTCGCGGGCGTTGAGGACGAACTCGACCCGCTTGTTGATCGGCATGTAGAGCACAGGCTGCGGGGTCCCGTTGATGCCGCCGTTGGGGTTGAGCTCGGAGTGGACACCGGTCTCGTAGACATTGCTGTCCACGTAGTTGAAGTCCCAACTCCACTGCTTGCCCACGACGTTGATCGTCACGTCGGGCTTGGTCGAGGTGTCCATGATCGCGGCCTCGTCACGGGCGGTGTAGAAGAAGATCACCGCGACCATGAGGACCGGAACGACCGTGTACAGCAACTCGATCGGGATGTTGTAGCGCAGCTGCGGGGGCAACTCGGGGTCGCCCTTCTTGCGCTTGTAGACGGCCATACACCAGAAGGTGAGGCCCCAGACCAGCAGACCGACCGCCATGGCGGCGATCCAGATCCCGACCCACAAGCTGGTGATGCGTTCGGTCTCCGTCGTCACCTGTTGGCCGTTGACCCCCTGAGGCAACCAGCCGCTGCTGGCGCTCGAGGGCACGTTTGCGCAACTTGAGAGGAGAAGGGTGGCGGAAGCCGCCAACCCACTGAGGGTCATTCTCCGCCGCCATGAGCGGGCAGGAGCGTCGGCGTGCGTACGCAACGTGCACCTTCCGGGTCCAGAGTGACTGCTGCTGTGACGGGGACACCCTACCGCGGTGTGTTGGCCGTTTGGCGGCAGGGGTGCCGATAACCTGCGAGCGTGGCGAACACCTCATTTCGAGCCCCCTCCGCGGGCCTGCTTGACGCTGCCGCAACGCCACTCGCGTCATCAGCGGCCGTTGCGTTGGCCTCCGCATGGGAGCTCGGATGGGCCGACCCGCGCCGTCTGCATCGCTATGGACGGCAGGCCAGGAGGCTCCTAGACGAGGCTCGCGCCCAACTCGCCGAGGGCCTCGGAGTCCGCCCGGATGAGGTCACCTTTACCCCCGGAGGCATCGCGGCGTTGCGATGGGCCCAGGATGGACTCCGGTATGCCGCACGCCGACGGGGGCACCGGCTGGTTGCCAGCGCGGTCGAGCACTCCGCCATTCTCACCAGCGGTCGGCACCTTGCCGCGATGGCGAACGACCCCCTCTTACATGCAGAGGTAGGAGTAGATCGGCTTGGCCGAGTGCATCTCGGTGCCTGGGAGGACGCCGTCGCGCATGAGGGCACGGCGTTCGCCGCTCTTCAGGCGGCAAATGGCGAGGTAGGTACCAGGCAGCCCCTCCAGGCGGCCCGAGAGATCTGCCAGCGGCACGGCATACCGCTGCTCGTCGATGCCACGGCGAGCCTGGGACGAGACCTCGTCCCCCGCGACTTCGATGTGTTGGCTGGAGACGCCCGCTCGTGGGGCGGCCCGCCCGGCCTCGGAATCCTCGTCGTGCGCACCGGGGTGCGGTGGCGACGCGACGCCCCTCCCTCAGAACTCGAACACGGCCGATCGGATATCGAACCCGTCATTCCGCTCGCCATGGCTGCGGCTGCCGCCTGGGCAGACACGTCGAGGTCCCTGCCGGTCGAATCGGCCGACGCGCGGCGGCTTGTCGACCGGATCCGGGCGGCGGTGGCGGCAGTCCCGGAGACCGAGGTGGCCGGCGACGCCGACGACCGTCTCCCCCACATCGTCACGTTCTCCGCGCTGCTGGCCGACGGCGAAACGCTCGTGACAGAACTCGATAGACATGGGTATGCCGTGGCGTCGGGTTCGGCATGCACGGCCAGCACCCTGGAACCCAGTCACGTGCTCGCCGCCATGGGCGTACTCACCCACGGCAACGTGCGGATCACGTTGCCGCTGGCCAGCGTGGCGCCCGACCGCGCGGCGACTGTTGAGGGCTTCTGCGCGGTGCTGCCGGAGGCGATCGCCGCGGTGCGGGCACAGGTGGGGTCCCGATGACCGACGCTGACCTCCCCTCCGACGCCCGCTCTGGGCTTGCCCCCGGCGCCGAGGTTCTCGTCGATGCCCGGGGAGCGCGCTGCCCGATCCCGGTACTCCGGCTGGCACGCACCGTGTCCCAAGAACCGCCCGGCACGCTCGTCCGGCTCCTAGCGACTGATCCGGCGGCACGGGTCGACGTGCCCGCGCTGGTGCGGATGCGTGGATTCGAGCTGGTCGGGGTGGCGCAGGAGGCGACGTGGACGGCATACCTGGTCCGTCGCCCGGTGGAGGGCTGACTCGGGCTAACTCCAGCGCTCCGGCAGGGGCGCGTCGAGCGCGGCTGTGAGCGCGGTGAGATAGGTCTCCCGGGTGACCTCAACGGCCCCCAGCGACGAGAGGTGTGGCGTCACCCATTGCACGTCGATGATCCGTCGCGAATCTCCTTCTGCGACAAGCATTTCAGCGAGTGTGACGAGAGCCGCCTTGGAGGCGTCGGTCGCTCGATGGAACATCGACTCCCCCGCGAAGAGCCCGCCGATCGCGACGCCGTAGAGCCCTCCGACGAGGCGAGACTCCTGCCACACCTCGATGGAGTGGGCCCAGCCCAGCCGGTGCAGCTCGCGGTAGGCGCGCAGGATTGCCGGTGTGATCCATCGGCCGGTGCGGGCCGGATCAGCGCAGCCGAGCATGACCTGCTCGAACGCGACATCGATCGTGACGTCGAAGTGCCGCATCGAGCGACGCAGGGATCGGCTGACGTGGATCTCCGCCGGACGGATGACGCCCCGCGGATCGGGCGACCACCACCCCATGGGGTTGCGCCCGCCGCGACCCAACCCCATCGGGAAGGCACCACTGCGGTATGCCGTGATGAGGGTCGCGGGCTGCAGGTCGGCGCCGACACCGATGAGGTCCTCGCCGGGCTCGGCGTTGGCGACCTGGAAGACGTAGCCGGTCGGGCCGGGATGGCGCGGCATCATCCTCCCGTCCGTTCCGTGCGTTCCTAGGGGCGTGGGCAGCGGACTCTGTCGCCGATGTCTGCCGCGCTGTTCTCACCGTAGGCCTGGGCGAGCCGAGCGAGCAGACTGCTCTGGGTGAGGACGTACTCCTGGGTGCCGACGGTCTCGATGACATAGGCGGCGAGTGCCGATCCCAGCTCCGCACACCGCTGGTGCGGCAGGCCTGCCGCCAACCCGGTGAGAAAGCCACTGCGGAACGCATCGCCGACGCCGGTGGGATCGAGCGGATCGACCCCGGGGATGACACCCACGTGGATGGGGTCGTGCCCCTTCTGCCGAATCACCGCGCCGTCCTTGCCCTGGGTTGTGATCTGGACGCCCACGTGTGTGGCGATGTCGCTCTCGCTCCACCCAGCCTTCTGGGTGATCATGTGCGACTCGTATTCATTGGTGAACAGGTAGGCCGCACCGTCGATGAGGGCACGGATGGCGTCTCCCTCGACCCGGGCGAGCTGCTGGGAGGGATCGGCGGCGAACGGTATGCCTCGCGTGCGGCACTCCTCGGTATGCCTGGTCATCGCCACCGGGTCGTTGGGACCCACGAGGACGAGATCGAGACCCCCCACGCGGTTGGCAATGGGCTGCAGTTCGATCTCGCGCGCCTCTGCCATCGCCCCCGAGTAGAAGGTGGCGATTTGGGCCATGTCGACGTCCGTGGTGCATACGAAGCGGGCAGTGTGCTCGGTCTCCGAGGTGTGGATGGCGTCACAGTCCACACCGTGGCGCTGCAACCAGGAGCGGTAGTCCTCGAAGTCGGCACCGACCGCACCCACAAGAATCGGTCGTTGGCCGAGGTTGGCCATGCCGAAGGCGATGTTCGCCGCGCACCCCCCGCGACGGATCTGCAGCGACTCCACGAGGAAGGACAAGGAGATCTTGTCCAACTGCTCGACAACGAGGGAGTCAGCGAAGCGACCCGCGAAGGTCATCAGATGGTCGGTGGCGATGGATCCTGTGACGGCGACCTGCATGGGTCGCAACGCTAGTGCACGGGTGCCAGGGCGCCGGGCCGTGACCCGGAGTGGGCGGCTCCTGCATGACGAACGCCGCAAGACCGTGGGGTCATGCGGCGTTCGTTCTCCGTGGAGCCGGGCGGATGCAACCGGCCATGGAAGTGATGTGCTGACGACCCGGGGGGTCGATCAGCGGGCCCGATCAGCTGAAGCTGTCACCGCAGGCGCACGAGCTGCCCGCGTTGGGGTTGTCGATGGTGAAACCCTGCTTCTCGATGGTGTCGGAGAAGTCGATGGTCGCCCCATCGAGGTAGGGAACGCTCATCCGGTCGACGACAACCTCGACGCCGTCGAAGTCGCGGACCGCGTCGCCGTCGAGCGTGCGCTCGTCGAAGTAGAGCTGGTAGATGAGGCCAGAGCACCCGCCGGGCTGCACGCCGACGCGCAGGCGCAGGTCGTCACGACCTTCCTGAGCGAGCAGGCTCTTCACCTTGGATGCAGCAACATCGGTCAACACCACGCCGTGGGCGGAAGCAGTCTGGGCATCGGTCGCGGTGACGGTCTGGTCCTGCAGGCTCATCGAGATTCCTTCGTGACGACGGTCGATGGGTGGGGCTTCGAGGGAGGCAACACTGCACCCTCCCGGGTTTGTTCCTGGCTCGCGGCGCCATAGCCGAGCTGCCGCGCTCACGATGCCGAGGTGCCAGGGTAGGCCTACCCGAGGGCGTCTCGTCAAACCGCCATCTGATTCCGTCCTGGGGCACTGGGCATCAGTTGACCAGGACGGCTCGGGCAGTGGTGATCTGTTTGTCCTCACTGGCCATCATCACGATCGGATCCAAGGGGATGTCCTGCACTCCCTCCAACCGGAACGTCACCCGCCAGGTCACCGTCAACGTCACATGCTTCATGCCCGGCCGCGAGTAGGTCGCCCCCGTGTAATAGCCCGGATTCGCCGACGGCAACACACTGCTCGTGAACGGCCGACCAGGACCCACCCCCTGTATGCCGTCCCCGAAGTCCCACGTGTACTCCGGCACCGCCCGCACCTCACCCGGCACCGGCACCGTGAACGAGATCACCTGCTCGGCCGCCGGCGTCGTCGAGAAGATCGTCAACAAGTTCACCAACGACACACCCGGCGGCGCCGACACCACCGTCGGGGACGGAATCCGCTTCCGCACCTCCTCATGAACAGCCGCCTGCACCACCGTCAACGCAACCGACCGTCCAGGGTAAACGCAAACCAACTCAATGCTGGTCGGGGTGGGACTTCTCAGCCCATTGGGCAAGACAAGAAACGCGAAGGCAGATTGTGACCTCCCGGTCAGTCCACCCAGGGTGGGACACAAGTGGGCACCGCCGCAATCCATTCCTTCGAGGCAGCGCTCAAGAACTTGGTATTCATAGCGTACACCCATCGCAGAATTGCCACGGATCTGGCCAGATTGCTCAAACAAATTGGTGCCTCGAGAGAATCTCCAACTCAACTCAGTAGAACAGCTGGAGGCGGCCAGTCCTGAGAAGGTCTTGACACAACCGCCCGGCAAGGCTTGGAGACTGGCAGGGACCACCGACCAAACGAGTACGGCTAGCAACACGCACGCGCCAAGTCGCCCACGAATTCTCTTCATCCGACTGCGTCCAATCTCCATTGATTGGCAATGCGAGACATTACGAAAGCCTTGGGACCCGACGTCGCCTTGAATTCGTCAACAACTCCCCCTGCCCCATCTCTTACCGTCATCGCCTCGGTTGTAACTCGGGCGGTCAGCAGAAAGTGATCCGGATCCTTCTTCTGGACGATCTGAATCTCTGAGACGGTCTGCGCGCCACCGGTGTACGTTCGACCCGCGGCACGATCTCGCGTCAGTTTGGCCGCGTCCGCCTCGCACACTGAACACGCAGGACCCGCAGCCTTCATCATTGGCGTGGGATCGAGCGTCCCTAGTGCACGGTTGAAGGCGTCAAAGTAGGCCCGGAGCGCGGCTATGGCGGCGTCGTCATCGTTGGCGGTGGTGGGTGGCTGCGTTGACGATGTCGACGAGGTCGTTGGTGTAGCCACCACCGACGTCGTGGGGATCGGGCCAGGCTGCTGGGTAGTGCAGCCGACCACCGTGACCCCGAGCACCAAGGGAACCACGACCGCACCCACAGCCCACGCGACACGTTTCACGACACCCTCGCCCTCTGCGGCACGAGCCGCCCCTTGATCCAGCACACCCACCCTGCTCGGCAGCGGCCACCCTCGCTCGAACATTCTGGACACCCCAACGACCCGCGGCAACCGCGGCGCGGCGTGTAGCCCGATCCCTACTCTGGCAGGAAAACCAACCCCACCCTCCGAGTTATCCACAGGCCGCACTCACCTCGGCCGACGAGACCAGGTGACCGCAACCGCAGCCGTTCGATCACGCCACGCCTGAGCATCGGAGCCGACCAGCTGATAGCTCCCGCTGAGCCCCATCACCATCAACTCGCGGCGGCCCACGTGGACCACCGGCGAGATGGCGACAGCCGGCACGGCATACTCGGCGGCTTGGCCGGCCACGTGGGCGACCGCAGAGCCGGACATCGCGGTCCAGTCCACCCGCGACGACGCGGCCACGACCAGGTCCGCGCTCTCAACCGCCGACGGCAACCCGGCCAACCGTCCCGCCGCCGCGACAGCGCTCTCATAGCGTGCCCCCATCAGCAACAGCGCATAGCCGACCCCGCCACCGGCACCGGCGCCAGGAGCCCGATCAACACGAACCGGCTTCCCCGTCAACAGATCTAGCCGCTCGGACGACCCACGCCGGACGACATCCACCCATGCGCCCATCCGGCGCTCGAGCTGGTGCGCCGTGGCAGCGTCAGCGCCCCGCTCAACGCCCCAGGTTGCGCTCGTCCCCTGGAGGCCAAGCAGCGGGGTGAGGTCGTCGGCCCACAACACCAATTGCGTTGTCCCAAGACGAGATCGAGCGTCCGCGACGAGATCGGCACCCGCCTCGGTATGCCGCGGCTCGGGACGCCCTGCCAGCCCGGCCAACAGCCCCACGCCACCATCGGTCACCAGCGACTCTCCGACACCGACCACGACACACCTCGCCCCGAGGCTCACGGCCTCGGCCATCAGATACCCGACGCCGGCACTCGAGGCGACGACCGGGTCACGCTCCGAGGGCGCGACGAGATGCCCGCCAAGCGCATCCCCCGCATCCAGGTACGCCGTTCGCCCACCCCCGCTGCCCACCAGATGGATCCGAGCGGGCGTGGCCCGACCCAAAGGGTCGGAGGTCGTCACGACGTGGGTCTCCCCGACAACCGTGTCAGCCAAGGTCGTGAGGAACCCTGGCTCGGCGTCCCACAGCGCAACCGCTGAGACGGCATCCCAGGGGGCAGACCGGCGCCAGCCAGCCGCTACCGACTCACCGACCTCACGGGCCGCCAGGCCAGCGACGCGTTCGGCGACCACGAGGACATGCATCGACCTATCGTCGCAGGGCGATCGGTCCAGTCACAGCCCGGCAATGACCTGGGCCAGGAGGATCTTGGCGATCATCGCGGCCGGGTAGACCATGGCATACCCCAAGCCCACCCGAACGTCGAACCCACTGCGCTCGTTGGCAAATGCGAGGACGGCTGGCTGCGTTTGGGCTCCCGCGAGAATGCCCGCCAGCTGGGAACCCGACGTCTTGACCACGTATTTGCCGGCAGCAAGGACGAGCACCGCTCCGGCACCCGTGATGACGACGCCGAGCAGGAAGACCTTCCATCCGAGGTCGGATGTGACCGAGGCGAGGAAATGCTCCCCGGCCCGCGACCCGGCATACGCGAGGAACGTGATCATCCCGAACGTCGACAGGGAGGTCGCCGACGAGTTCGACATCGAGACGACGACCCGCCCGATGCGCACCACCCGGCCGAACACCAGGCCCACCAGGAGGGTTCCGGCCGCAGACCCCAACGTGAAGCCACCGCCGGGGAGCGGAATGTAGACCAAGCCCAATGCCACGCCGAGCGCGAGACCGATGGCGAACCCGATCGGGTTGATGTCCGACAGGCCACGTTCGCTGTCGCCGAGGTAGCGACCAACCGCAACCATCTGCTCGGTGGGCGCGGTGACGCGGATGCGATCCCCCATCTGGACGACGAAATCGTCCTGGGCCACCATGTCGAGATCCCCTCGACGGACGCGCGTCGCCACTGCCCCGAATCGTGCGTCGAGGTCGAGTTCGGCGATGGTGCTCCCGGCCAGTGTCGGCTGGGAGAGGGTGATTCGCCGAAAGTCCAGGTCATGGCGTGCGCTCTGGAGCGCGTGCGAGGACTTGTGACCTAGGTCTTCGGCCACCTCGTCGACGACATCCGCCGGTCCGACCACGGTGACCAAGTCGTCACGGCGGATGAGGGTGTGCTCAGCGGCAACCTCGACGGGATTCTCCTCACCGTGCTGGATCCGGGAGAAGACCACCGACCCGTCGTAGGCGTCGACGAGTTCGCTGGAGCACACGATGTCGTCGCGATCGACGCGGACCGTGAGTGTGGTCAACGGCGCGGGTCGACCCCCCTCCAAAGTCCTTTTGCGCAACGCGACAAGCGCAGCGAAAAGCAGGGCGAAAACGCCGAAGAGGTAGGTGATCGAGTAGCCGATGGTGGGGCCGGCGGTGTCACCCGACCGTTGTGATGCTGCAGCGAGGGCGGGGGTGTTGTTGAGCGCGCCGGCGAACGACCCGGCGATGACCGGCATCGGCAGGCCGAGCAGCTTGCCGATGCCCACCGCCGCGATCGCCGCAGCGATGAAGGCACCCATCACGGCGACCATGGCGATCCACCCTCGTTTGAGGGATGCGAAGAAGTTGGGGCCAGAGAGCAGGCCGACCGTGTAGGTGAACAGGACCAGACCCAGGGTGCCGACGACCTCGGGGATCTGGAGTTTCACCTCGTATGCCGTGCCAAGGCTGGAGACCGCGATGGCGGTGAAGAGGACGGCAGCCGGCCCGAGATGTACGCCTTTGTACCGGAAGGAACCGAGGAGCGAGCCGACCCCCAAGAGAAGCGCGAGGAGCAGGATGGGTTGAGCCGCAAGCAGGGCCAAGCTTTCATGCACGTACTTCATTGTCCCCCTGCACGAACTAGCGCCCGACCGGCATACCCTTGGCCCGTGACAATGGACACACCAGCCCCCGGCCGACCCTCGCTTCCCTTGCTGGTGCTCGGCGCCGGCCGCGACCTGCACACCGAGCGGGGCGTCGAGTGCCCTGGCGACCTTCCGGCCCCGTCCGACCCGGGTCTGGTAGCCCGTGCCACAGCGGCCAAGGCTGCCCTGGGAGACCGCGTCTTCGTGCTCGGGCATCACTATCAACGGGACGAGGTCATCGCTTTCGCTGACGTGACGGGCGACTCGTTCAAGCTGGCCCAGCAGGCGGCAGCCCGCCCCGAAGCACCGTGGATCGTGTTCTGCGGCGTGCATTTCATGGCCGAGTCTGCCGACATCCTCACCGGCTCCGACCAGACGGTGATCCTGCCCGACCTGGCGGCCGGCTGCTCGATGGCCGACATGGCCACCGCCGCCCAGGTCGAGGACTGCTGGGACGACCTCATCGACGCCGGAGTGGCCGAGTCGACCATCCCGGTGAGTTACATGAACTCCTCCGCGGCGATCAAGGCCTTCACCGGACGCCACGGGGGCACGATCTGCACGTCGTCCAACGCCCGTACCGCGTTGGAGTGGGCCTTCGACCAGACTGGCGGTGTCGGGGGCACCGGCAAGATTCTCTTCCTGCCCGACCAGCACCTCGGCCGCAACACTGCCGTCCGCGAGTTGGGCCTGTCACTGGACGACTGCGTGGTCTACGACCCACACCGCCCGATGGGTGGCCTGACGCCAGAGCAACTCACGAATGCTCGGATGATCCTCTGGCGTGGTCACTGCTCCGTCCACGGACGGTTCACGACGGATGCCGTCGACACCGCACGTCGCGAGATCCCCGGAGTCAAGGTCATCGTCCATCCGGAATGCCGCTACGAGGTCTGCGAGATGGCTGACCACATCGGCTCGACCGAGCAGATCATCAAGACCGTGGCAGCGGCACCTGCTGGCACCTCGTGGGTGGTCGGCACCGAACTCAACCTGGTCAAACGGCTCGCCCAGATGTTCCCGGAGCAATCAATTTCGTTCTTGGAGAAGAATGTTTGCTATTGCTCGACGATGAACCGGATTGACCTGCCGCACCTGGTGTGGGCGTTGGAGTCACTGGTCGAGGGTCGGGTGGTCAACCCCATCCACGTCGACCCCGAGGTCGCTCACTGGGCTCGGGTGGCACTCGACCAGATGCTCGCCCTGCCTGGCCCCACCCACAAGGACTGATTCAGCACGCCCACGGCTGCGCGAACGCAGCGGGTCGGAAGGTTTCCCGGCCGCCGGCGGGTCTGCAGTCCGGGTTTGTCAGCGAGTCGGAAAGTTTCCCGGCCGCCGGCGAGTCTGCAGTCCGAGTTTGTCAGCGAGTCGGAAGGTTTCCCGGCGTTACCAGCCCACGAAACCGCAGCCTCAGGTCTGCGCGCGGAATCAGCCGCGCATCTTGCCCAGGCGCGCGAAGAGCAGCGCCTCGGCGACGCAGGCGCGTTCCCACTCATCCAGGTGCAGCGACTCGTTGGCGCCGTGAGCCCGGGTATCGGGGTCCTCGACCCCGGTGATGAGAATGGCGGCCTCCGGGAAGCGCTCGGCAAACGCTGCCACGAAGGGGATCGACCCGCCGACGCCCATCTCAACCGGCGTCGTGCCGTCCCAGGCATCCGCGAGCGCCGCCTTGGCTTCGTCGTAGATCGGTCCCGTCGTGTCGGCCGCGAAACCCGGCCCGTCGTCGGACTTGACGATCGTCACGGTTGCACCCCAGAGATCCTGGCTAGTGAGGTGGGCGCACAAGGCCTGGTATGCCGTCGCAGGATCCTGCGTGGGGGCCAGGCGCATCGAGATCTTGGCCGAAGCGCTGGGGACCAGGGTGTTGGAGGCGTTCTCCACGGTCGGGGCGTTGATGCCGATGACACTGATCGACGGCTTTCCCCAGAGCCGGGCGAGGATCGAGCCCTTGCCGATCAGCCGGACACCGTCGAGCACACCCGACTCGGCGCGCAACCGCGGCTCGTCATAGGGCAATTCGGCGATCTCGATCTCGTCGAGACCGGCGACCGCGACATTGCCATCGGCGTCGTGCAAGGTGGCCAGCAGTCGGCACAGCGTCGTGAGGGCATCCGGGATCGGTCCCCCGAACATGCCCGAATGCACGCCATGGTCGAGCGTCGACACGGTGACGACGACCCGCACCAGTCCCCGCAGAGTGGTGGTCAGTGCAGGCTGCCCGATCTCCCAGTTGCCCGAGTCGGCCAGCACGATCGCGTCAGCTCGCAACGCATCCCCGTGCCGAGCGAGGATCGTCGGCAGCGAGTCAGAGCCGACTTCCTCCTCACCCTCGACAAAGACTGTGACACCGACCGGCATCGACCCCTTGTGCACGCGCAGCGCAGCCAGATGGGCGGTGATGCCGGCCTTGTCGTCGGCGACGCCGCGGCCATAGAGCCGCCCACCGCGCTCCGTGGGCGTCCACGGATCGCTGTCCCACAACGCCGGGTCGCCCGCCGGCTGCACGTCGTGGTGCGCGTACAAGGTGATCGTCGGAGCGCCTGCAGGGCCGGGCAGATGCCCGATCACTGCCGGTTGACCGCCTTCCCGGACGATCCGGACCGCCATTCCCTCGGCTTCCAGCAGTTCGGCCACCCGCTGAGCACTGGAGTCGACCTTCGCCTGGTCGTAGCCGTCGAGGGTCTCCAGCGACACGCTGGGAATCCGCGATAGCTCCTCCAGATCGGCGCGCAGCTGCGGCAGGAGTTCCCGGACGCGACGGCGGATGGCGTCGGTCTCGGCGGCGGTCAGGGTCGGCGGCGGGTCGATTCTCACCCAGCGGAGCCTACCCACGGGCGGCGCCCAGACGGCATACGCTAGGGCCCGTGTTCTGGCGCAAGAAGGATGAGACCCCGACCGCAAGCCCCAGCTCTGCGGCCCACCCGCCGCGCCCTGGCGCCAAGAACCGGCCGACGCCGACCCGGCGCGAGGCCGAGGCCGCCAACCGACGCCCGCTGGTGGTGACCGACAAGAAGACGGCCCGCATCCAGGAGCGCGAGGCTCGGCGACAGCAAGCGGTCATCACGCGCACCGCGATGATGACCGGCGATGAGTCCAAGATGCCGGTCCGCGACCGCGGAGCCGACCGCCGCTACATCCGCGACTTCGTCGACGCCCGGTTCAGTCTCGGCGAAATCCTCTTGCCGGTGATGTTGCTGTCCCTGCTGTTGTCGTTCATCAAGGAGTCCTGGGCGCTGTTGACCGTCTTCATCCTCGTCTACGGGATGATCGCTCTCTGCGTCATCGATGCCGCGCTCATGTGGCGCAAGCTCAAGCGCCAGTTGGTCGCCAAATTCGGCGCGGACAACCTGCAGAAGGGCAACACCATGTATGCCGTGATGCGCGCCTTCCAGATGCGCCGCGGCCGGCTGCCCCGCCCCATGGTCACCCGGGGCCAACACCCGAGCTGACCGCTGGCTGCGGCTAGGAGCCGGCCAGGTCGCGGAACGACGCCGGCTGGCGGGTCACGGCATACGTCGCGAAGCTCATCCGGGTGACTTGCCCCGAGTCGTCGCGGTGTAGTTCGAGCCGCTCGCCACCTTCGCGGCCATGCACGGCCCGAAAGCCATCCGGACCGTCCAGAGCGAAGCAGGTCTCGGCGAATTCCGGCTCGCCCGGCACGGTGCACCACAACTGCCCGTCCCGGACCTGGAAGACGAGCGCCTGGCCTTCGCTCCACCACACCCCGAGCACCTGCGTGATCTGCGGGGCGATCCCAACCCCGCGCTCCGGGACCCACGCCGCGGGACGGGTCGGCTCGGCCTGCAGGATGAGATCGAGTAGGTCGGCTGCCAGGACGATCGGAGCGGCCCCGGCAGTGGTGTTGGCCACGGCAACGACGGCGAGACGGTCCGCGCGACTGGCCCGCAGCCCGGTGCGGTAGCCCGGCATCGACCCCGCGTGGCCCACGTAGACCCGCTCGCCCCGACGAACCATGCCCCACGACAGGCCGTAGCCCGCTGTCCAGGACTTCTGGTCGATCATCACCAGTGGCCGGCACATCTGGTCGAGCGTCTCGGGGCGCAACAGCGGCTGGTCGGGGTCGGTCAGCACGGTCGAATAGCGCGCCAGGTCGGCGATCGTCGACCACAGTCCACCCAGCGGTGCCGTGGCGCGCAGGTCGAACAACGGTTCCTCGGCGGCGGTGCCCGCGAACGGGTGCACGGCATACCCGAGCATCCGGTCCGAACGCGGGGTGAGGCTGGTGCGGGACATCCCGAGCGGACGGCATACCCGCTCTGTGACGACCTGCTCCCAGGGCTGACCGGTGATCCGCTCCACCAACTGGGCCAGCAGGATGTAGGCGAGGTTGGAGTAGTGGAACAGCTCGCCCTGCTCCAGGACAGTCTCAGCGGCGGGGAGGTCCGCCATCAGCTGCTCCACGTCGGGGCCTTGCACGGAGTCCCAGATATTGCCGACCGGCTCGCGCTGCAGGCCAGACAGATGCGCCAGCAACCCCCGGATGGTGAGCCGACCATGAGCGATGCCCGGCAGGTGTCGATCCAGAGGGTCGTCGAGATCCAGCCGCCCCTCGTCGCGCAGCATCATCACCACGAGCCCGGTGAACGTCTTGGTCACCGATCCCATCAGAAAATGGGTGTCGTCATCGGCGGGGACCGTCGGGTCCAGTCGCGCCGACCCCACATGCACCGAGTGCACCAGGGCACCATCACGAACGATGCCGACGCTCACGCCAGGGGATCGCCACGCGCGTTGAGCGCAGCGCACCGCATGGTCGACCGCCGCGCTCGTCTCCGCGCGCAAGGTCGAGGACCCCCGTGACTCGTTCATTCGGCGGGACGCAGGCTCATCGGGCCGTAGACGACAGCGCCGGCTTCGCGCAGGGTCACGGCCGCCACTCCGCCGTCGAGCAGCAATGGCCACTCCTCGCCGATCCAGCTCTCAGCTTCGGATTGGGTGGGGAACTCCGGGGATCGCCCTTCCGGACCGGCTTCGGTATGCCGTGCGCCACTGGTGTCGAGGAGGTCCCACTGCCACACGTTGCCCATGTCGCAACCCTAATGCGCTCGTCGGCTCCGTGATGATCCCGGTGCCATGCCGGGCACCTTGTCACCGTCTTTTGACACGGTGTGCCCCCGCATGGGACTGTCGGGGTACCGAGACCCGTCCACGGGGGAAGCCGGTGCAAATCCGGCGCTGTCCCGCAACCGTGACCTGAGGTGTTCGCCGTATGGCGACCGCGTTGGGGAGTCGGAACGCCTGCGGCGGTGTCGGCTCCATTGTGTTATGTCCGTCGCGGAAAACGGACCGGAGCAAGAGTCCACGGGCATCGCCCGAAGCCTCCCCACCCGGCCGTGAGGAGGATGACCAACTCATGAGCTCGTTCGTCACATCTCTGCGCCACGCGCATCGTCGGCTCGTCGCTGGCGTCGTGTTGGCTCTGCTCGCACTGGTTGCGGGCCCGGCTCTCGTCGCGCAGGCCGCCAACTACCAGTTCTGGGGGTATTGGCAATTGACCTCTGGCAGTTGGGCTTTCGCCCAGAACGGCCCGGATCAGACGGTGCCCGCCGACGGAAGCGTTGAGGGCTGGCGATTCGCGGTCGATGACGGCAGCGGCACCCGCAAGCCTCGGGTGACTCCGACTTTCGACCAGGTGTGTGCAGCCACGCCGGCCGAATCGGGCAAGAAGCGCGTCGCTGTCGTCATCGACGCAGGTCGGGAAGCCGACGGTGATGGCACCGCCAAGCCGCCGGCCCCGGTTGTCGGGTGCGCCAAGGTCGCGACCACCGCGACCGGATCGCAGGTCCTAGCCGCTGTCTCGACGGTCCGCGTCGACAAGGGCATGGTGTGCGGGATCAACGGCTACCCGGCGGCCGGATGCGGCGGCGAGGTCGCCACGCTGTCCGAAGCCCAGAAGGCCGCCGACACCCCGATCGCCTTCGCCACCCCGACGCCCAGCGCCACCAATGCTGCGGCGGGATCCTCGTCCGGCTTCCCGGTGACCGCGGTCGTGGTCGTCGGCCTTGCGGCGCTCATCGTCCTGGTCGTGGCCCGCATGCGCAGTCGCTCCACGACCGAGGCCTGAGCCGTGCCAGGCCCACTCCCCCTCGACCAGGAGCCCCGGATGATCCATCCGGTGGCCTGGTGGGCGTGGGGCGTGGGCCTGGCGACCGCCGCCGCCCACACGACGAATCCAGTGCTGCTCATCCTGGTCGTCGTCGTAGCCGGGTGGGCGGTGCTCGAACGCCGCGAGGTCGGCACCATCGACGCGTTCCGCCCCTTCCTGCTGATCGGACTGGTCGCGGTGCTGCTGCGGGTCGTCATGGCGGTCGTCCTCGGCAACGGTGTGGGCGGGAACCTCGTGATCGTCGAACTCCCCCGTCTGGCACTCCCGTCCTGGCTGGCCGGACTGCGGGTCGGTGGTCCGGTGACGATCGAATCGGTGCTGGCAGCGGCCGTCGACGGAATGCGCCTGGCGGCGACCTTGGCGTGCATCGGCGCGGCCAACGCGTTGGCCACCCCCAAACGGTTGTTGCGCTATGCACCGGCCACGCTCTACGACATCGGCACAGCCATCGTCGTAGCACTCACGTTCGCCCCGCAGTTGGTCGAGTTGGCCAGCCGTGTGCGCGTCGCCCGACGGCTGCGTGGACACGCCGGCCGTGGTCCGCGCGAACTCGCTCGCCTCGTCGTGCCGGTGCTCGCCGGCACCCTCGAACGCGCCCTTGAGCTGGCCGCCTCGATGGAATCCCGAGGTTATGGCCGCCTGCCGGTGCGCACCGGCCGAGCCCGCTGGCTCGGCAGCATCCTCGCCCTGCTGGGCACCGCGGGCACGTGCGCGGGCCTCTACGGATTGCTCTCACCATCGGTCGGCGGCTGGCTCGGCCTGCCGACCCTCGTCGCGGGTGTGGCCTTGGCTGCGGCGTCGCTGGTCCTCGGCGCTCGGCGGGAGGTCCGCACGGCATACCGGCGGGACCCGTGGCGTGTTCCGGAGTGGGCCCTGACGCTCGCCGGAGTTGCCACTGCAGGTCTCTTCGTCGTCGCGGACGGCGCGGGCGCCGCAGGCATGGCGCTACACAGCGCGCCACTGGCCTGGCCCGAGGTGCCCCTGCTCGCGACGTTGGCGCTCGCGCTGTGCCTGTCGGCCGTGGCGCTCACGCCCGTCCCCCCGCGGCTCGCGGCAGCGCGCACGCGTTCGGCGGTCGCCGCATGATCGACTTCCAGGACGTCTCGGTCTCGTATGCCGGGCAGTCACGTCCCGCGCTCAGCGGCGCCACCGTGCATATCGACGAAGGGGAACTCGTCCTCGTCGTCGGGCCGACAGGCAGCGGGAAATCCACCCTGCTGCGCTGCATCAACGGGCTGGTCCCCCACTTCACCGGAGGACTGCTCCAAGGACGCGTCCTCGTCGGAGGGCGCGACACCCGCACCCATCGGCCCCGCGATCTGGCCGATCTCGTCGGGTTTGTCGTCCAGGACCCCATGTCGGGTTTCGTCACCGACACGGTCGAGGACGAAATCGCGTACGGGATGGAGGCCCTTGGCGTCGATCCCTTGGTAATGCGTCGGCGAGTCGAGGACACCCTCGACGTCCTCGCCCTGGCCCAGGTGCGCGATCGGCCATTGCGTTCGCTCTCCGGCGGACAACAGCAACGGGTGGCGATCGCCGCCGTCCTCGCCGCCGGCCCTCGCATTCTTGTGCTCGACGAGCCCACGTCGGCATTGGACCCGGTCGCAGCGGAGGACGTGCTCGCAGCACTGCACCGCCTGGTGCACGACCTCGGGATGACCGTGGTCATGGCCGAACACCGATTGGAACGGGTCGTGCACCACGCCGATCGCATCCTGCTGGTCGAGGCTGGGCAGGCGTCCCCGCTGCTGGACCCCGCCGAGGCGATGGTGACCTCGCAGATCCATCCCCCGGTCGTGTCGCTGGGTCGGCGATTGCACTGGCGACCGCTTCCGCTGTCGGTGCGGGAGGCCAGGCGGCGGGCGTCAGGCATCCGGGAGCGGCTGGCCACTTTGCCGCCACCGGCTCGCGCAGACCAGGAGGCCCGAGCGGGCCGAAGCGTCGATCAGATCGGTGCCCTCGGCGCGGCCGCTGCCGTGACCACCGTGGTCGCGGCAGCGATCGACCTCACCGTTCGGCGCGGCCAGGTGACGGCCCTGTCCGGCGTCGACCTAGCTTTCACGGCCGGTGAAATCACCGCGGTCATGGGCCGCAACGGTGCTGGCAAGTCCACCCTGCTGGCCGCTCTCGTCGGCGAGCTGCCTCGCCAACACGGCCGGGTGAGCGTCATGGGATCGGACCCTGCCAGACTCACCCCGGCCGCCCGGTGCGCTGCTGTCGGTCTGGTCCCCCAGGATCCCGACCTGCTGCTCTACGCCGACACCGTCAGTGCCGAGTGCCGCAACGCCGACGCCGACTTCGGTCGCCCGCCGGGCACGACGGGTGCGCTGCTCACCCGCATCGCGGGGCCAGTTCCACCGGATCGGCACCCGCGAGATCTCTCCGAAGGGCAACGGCTGGCCCTGGCGCTGGCGATCGTCCTGGCCGGTGGCGCCACGGTGCTGCTGCTCGACGAGCCGACGCGCGGATTGGACTACCAGGCCAAGGCCCGGCTGGTCGAGGTGCTCCGCAACCTCGCGGCCGAGGGTCATGCGGTGGTCCTGGCGACGCACGATGTCGAACTGGTCGCCGAGGTGGCGCATCGGGTCGTCGTGCTCGCCGACGGTGAGGTGGTCACCGACGGTCCGGCTCGTCAGGTGATCGCGGGTTCGCCGGCGTTCGCGCCTCAGGTTGCCAAGATCATGCACCCGATTCCGTGCTTGACCGTCGACGACGTCTGCCACGCGCTCGACGCCGTGTCGTGACCACCGCGAGGTGTCGGCCGGTTACGCCCCAGGGCAACCGGCCATGGTGAGGTTCCGGCGGCCGGCAGCAGCGGTCCTGGGCGTGACCACCGTCGTGGGTGGTGGTTCCTTCCTCTGGCCGTTCGTGGCCGACCGGGAGTTCAGCCTGGCTCACGGCCAGCAGGCCCCCTGGCTGTTTGCCGTGGTCCTCGGGCTACTCACCCTCGTCGTGCTCGCCGAGGCGACGAGCGTCGGCCTCGACCCCAAGACCATCGCGGTCCTCGGGGTCCTCGCTGCGGTCGGAGCCGGGCTGCGAGTGCTCTCCGCCGGCACCGCGGGCCTCGAGCCGGTATTCATTCTGCTCGTGCTCGGTGGTCGGGTATTGGGACGGAGCATGGGGTTCCTCCTGGGCGCTCTCGCGCTGCTGGCCGGGGCCTTCCTCACCGCAGGGATCGGCCCATGGCTGCCCTTCCAGATGCTCGCCGCCGGATGGGTCGGCCTGGGTGCGGCGATGCTTCCGCGCGCATCAGGTCGTGCCGAGATCGCCCTGCTCACGGCATACGGGTTCGTGGCCGGCCTGGTCTACGGCGCGGTGATGAACCTGTGGTTCTGGCCCTTCCTCAGCCCCGAGACCGCACCGATCGGAGCCGGCTTCGTGCCGGGGGCGCCGATCGCGGACAACCTCGCCAACTACGGCCGCTTCTACCTCGCGACATCGCTGGGCTGGGACCTGCCCCGGGGCATCGTCACCGCGGTCGCGGTGGTCATCGCGGGCCGACCGGTGCTCAGCACCTTGAGGCGCGCGGTGCGGCGGGCCGCCTTCGAGGTCAGTCCTGACGCACCTGGACCTGGACGAACGGGGGCTTGACAACCGTCCCCGCGACGGCGCGGCCCCGCACGTCGATCGCCACCTCGTCACCTTCGGCGACCGAGGGGTCGAGCAGCGCGAGAGCGATGCCGTGCTTGAGGGTCGGCGAGAAGGTGCCCGAGGTCACCTCGCCGACGACCGCACCGTCCTTGGTGACCGCGCAGTGCGCTCGGGGGATGCCGCGCCCGCTCACCGAGACACCGCGGCTGATCCGCGCCGGCCCGGTGGCACGCTCGGCCAGCAGTGCCTCACGTCCCCAGAACTCGTCCTTCTTCCAACCGACGGCCCAGCCGGAGCGCGCCTGGACTGGGGTGATCTGCAGTGACAGGTCCTGGCCGTGCAGCGGATAGCCCATCTCGGTGCGCAGCGTGTCGCGCGCGCCGAGACCACACGGCATACCGTCGTATGCCGCCATGGCCGCCACGAGGGCGTCCCACAATTCGCCCGCGGTGTCCCAGGTGGGGACGAGTTCGTAGCCCCGTTCGCCGGTGTAACCCGTGCGACAGACGATGACCGGCCGACCGCGCCACTGCACCTCGCGGAACTGCATGTAGTCGTGCCCGACCGGCAGCTCGAGCGCCTGAAGCACCTCGTCGCTCTGCGGACCCTGCACCGCGATGACCGCGTAGTCCTGGTGCAGATTGGTGACCTCGATGCCCTCGGGGGCGGCCGCGGTCAGACGGCGCACGACCTCGGTCGTGTTGGCAGCGTTGGGGATGAGGAAGACCTCGTCGTCGCTGCGTAGGTATTGGATGAGGTCGTCGACGACCCCGCCGTTGTCGTCGCAGCACATCGTGTACTGGGCCTGCCCAGGGCCAATGCGGCGCAGATCGTTGGTGAAGCAACGATTGACGAAATCCGCCGCTCCAGGCCCGCGCACGAGCGCCTTGCCGAGGTGGCTGACGTCGAAGATCCCCACCCGCTCGCGCACTGCGGTGTGCTCCGCGACAACCCCGCCCCCGGGGTATTCGATCGGCATCTCCCACCCACCGAAGTCGGCGAGTTTGGCACCGAGTGCGACGTGACGGTCGTGCAGAGGCGAGCGCAACAAGGTCATGCGGTCAACCTAGCGGGTCGCGCACGTTCGTATGCCGTGGTGGCGCTTAGCCGCCGGACTTGCGGCGGAACATCCGCTGGGCGGCGGCAGGTCCGTGGGCCTCGTGCACCTTGGACTCGCCCTCGGCTCCACCGGATCGGCCACCGTGAGCCTGCTTGCGGGCCAACGCCTCGCGGAACTTGGCCTTGGTCTCCTCCGACACCGTCGGCTTGGGGCTCGCGCCGTGGTCGGCGGTGTCGCCAGAGACGGCGGTCGGTTTCGAGTCGGTCATCGGTGTCCCTCTCCCTGGGTGTCGCCGCTGGCGCGGCGGCGTTGGGAGCTCCACTGTCGCATGCGCGGTGGGTATCCCGTGAGCAGCACGTCATAGACCGGGATTCCGAAGTCGCGAGCGAGGTCGAATCCCGCCTGCTTGGTGCCGACAGCGCGCCGAGTCCATTCGCCGTCGGTCGCCACGAGGACGATGCTGCACGCGCTGACGTTGGTCGCGGGCTCGATGAACGCCTCGACTCCGCGACGCGATGCGACGAACCCCGCGAAGTGCGAGCGAACGGCAGTTAGATCGATGCTCATCGCGGGCCCGTCCACGCGGCCGGGTTGACCCGATTCTCGACGCCGTCGACGTCCGAACAGTCCCATAGCCCCGACCTTATGCTGTGTCAGTGCCAGCACGCTCCCGGTCCGAGCGCTCGTGGACAGTGTTGATCGCGGCGGTGATGGTCGCGACATTGCTGCACGCCGTCGGTCATGTGGCCTGGTGGTGGGGCCTCACCGAGCCAGGCCCCCCATCCACCGCCGCTCCCGCTGCCCCCACGGCGCCCGCCGACCGCGCCGGTGGTCCCTCGGCGACCTTCCCGCCGTGGCTCGACAGTGAGTCCGCCACCCAGACGGTGAGCGAGCCCACCGAGACCGCCGCCGCCGTGCCCACCCCGGCCGTACCGGCATACGCGAGCTCCTGTCTGCGCGGGGACAACCCACCGACCGGTGCCACCTTCCCGGCCGGCGACCCATTCGGTGACGAGGTGGACGACCTCGGCGAGGGCGCGGAGCTGCAACGCCTGTATGCCGTCCGCTCCGGCACTCTCTCCCCGATCGACGGTCTCGGGGCGCCGCGCCCGTGCGACCTGCAGTTGTGGGAGCTCGTCACCCGCCTGGCCCCGCAACATGTGAGGTACCTCGAGGAGTTCCTCGTCTTCGATGCGGACCCGACCCCCGAGAAAGGCCAGTTCGTCATCGACGGCGAGGCGGTCCCCAAGCGGGTCACGTACTCCACCTTCGACGACAACCGCTGGCGGCTCGCCTTCGCCCCCAACGGCATTGACCGCAGTGACCTGGCCTGGCTGGTCGCCCACGAGCTCGCCCACATCGTCAGCCTCAATGATTCGCAGACCACCACGGTCGAGGCACCGGTGTGTGAGACACGGTCGGTCGGCAGCGGTTGTCTGCGCCCGGCGGCCATGCTCAACAGGTACATCTCCGGCTCCTGGGATGCGGCCCAACTGCAAGCCGTCAAGCAAGCAGAGTCGCTCAGCTCCATTGAGGATCGCGTGAAGGCCGGTGAGGACCTCTATGCAGCCCGCCCTCGCTCCTTCGTCTCGCGCTATGCGGCGACTAACCCGGTCGAGGACTTTGCCGAGTCGTTCGCGATGTGGTGCACCGTCAAACCGACCGATCGGGCGCGTCGCGCGCTGCCCACGGCGAGCCCGATCGACAGCGGCGCCAAGGTCGCGTGGTTCGACAGCGCCCGCGCTGACGTCGTGCCCACGCTCGGGCCCGGGTGCGCGATGCTGACCGAGTTCGCGACCTCGTGAGCGAAGATGACAAGATGCCTCTCAACGCCGCCCCACCCCCAGGAGCACCCTTGATGTCTGCTGAGGCCGATCCCGTCTACGACGTCGTCATCGTGGGTGCTGGCAGCGGGGGCTATGCCTGCGCGCTGCGTGCAGCGCAACTCGGGCTGACAGTTGCCCTCATCGAACGTGACAAACTCGGCGGCACCTGCCTGCACCGCGGCTGCATCCCCACCAAGGCGCTCCTGCATGCCGCTGAGGTCGCCGATGTGGCCCGGGACGGTGCACGGTTCGGAGTCCAGTCCAGCGTGTCTGGCATCGACATGCCCGCGGTGCTCTCCTACCAGCAGTCGGTCGTCTCACGCCTCTACAAGGGGCTGCAGGGCCTGGTGAAGTCAGCCAAGATCGACATGATCCACGGAGATGCGCGCATTGCCTCGCCAACCACGGTCAGCGTCGGCGATCGCATCGTCACTGGACGCAACCTCGTCGTCGCGACGGGCTCGGCCTCCCGCACCATCCCCGGTGTGACGATCGGCGGGCGCATCCTCAGCAGCGACGAGGCATTGCGGGCCGAGAGCGTGCCGGCCTCCGCCATCGTGCTCGGTGGCGGTGTCATCGGCGTCGAGTTCGCCTCTGCGTGGCGCTCGCTAGGAGCCCAGGTGACCGTCCTCGAGGCTCTCCCTCGGCTGGTCGCGGCGGAGGATCCGGCGATCTCCAAACAACTCACTCGGGCGTTTACCCGGCGCGGGATCACGGTCCGCACCGACACGCGGGTCACCGGAGTGACCCAGGACGATGCCTCGGTGACGGTGGAGATCGAGGGGGGCGACTCACTCACGGCGGATGTCCTGCTCGTCGCCGTCGGCCGCGGACCCGTCACCGACGGACTCGGCCTGGCCGAGGTCGGCGTGGTGACGGACCGCGGTTATGTCCCGACCGACGAACGGCTGCGCACCAACCTCCCCACCGTGTATGCCGTGGGAGACGTCGTCCCGGGGTTGCAACTGGCGCATCGTGGATTCGCGCACGGGATTTTCGTTGCCGAGCAGATCGCCGGGCTTACCCCGACGCCGATCTCCGACCGGTCGATCCCCCGGGTCACCTACTGCGACCCGGAGATCGCCAGCGTCGGGCTAACCGAGGCACAAGCCCGCGAGTCCGACGAAAACGTGAGCACCTACGAATACTCGCTCGGTGGGAACGGCAAGTCCCAGATTTTGGGTACCCAAGGTTTTGTGAAGCTCGTCAAGAGCTCAACCGGCCAGGTCGTGGGGGTCCATATGATCGGTGCCCGGATGGGGGAACAGGTCGGCGAGGCTCAGCTCATCGTGGGCTGGGAGGGCACCCCCGAGGATGTCGCCCCGTTGATCCACGCCCATCCGACGCAGAACGAAGCACTCGGCGAGGCGCACCTGGCTCTCGCCGGCAAACCACTACACGCCCACGCCTGAACCGCCCCCGCAGTCGATGAGTTGACCGAAGGCACAACGAGGAGATGACGCAGATGTCCGCACGCGTGACCATGCCGGCCCTGGGAGAGTCCGTCACGGAGGGGACGGTCACCCGGTGGCTCAAGAGCGTGGGTGATCGCGTCGAGGTGGACGAGCCTTTGCTCGAGGTGTCCACCGACAAGGTCGACACCGAGATCCCGTCTCCCGTCGCCGGCACGGTCCAGGAGATCCTTGTCCAGGAGGACGAGGTCGCCGCCGTGGGCGCCGACCTGGCGGTCATCGGCGACGGTGTGGCTGCGCCCGCGCCTGCAGCGCCCGAGAGCCAGCCTGCCGAGGCTCCGGCAGCTCCCGCAGCAGCGCCCGAGCCTGTCCCGGCCGCGGCGCCGGAGGTGGCCCCGGAGCCCGTCCCGGCTCCCGCGGTCGAGGCAGCGCCGGCAGCAGCGCCAGCGCCTGCTCCCGCCGTCACTGGTGGCCAGCAGGTCACGATGCCGGCTCTTGGCGAGTCGGTCACCGAGGGCACGGTCACCCGTTGGCTCAAGGCTGTGGGCGACACGGTCGCGCTCGACGAGCCGCTCCTTGAGGTGTCCACCGACAAGGTCGACACCGAGATCCCCTCGCCATTCGCCGGCGTGCTCTCAGCGATCCTTGTCAACGAGGACGAGGTTGCCGCCGTGGGCGCGCCGCTGGCCACCATCGGGGGCTCGGCCGAAGTCCCCGCACCCTCCACCGAGGTCGCCGACCCGGCTCCCGCACCTGCCCCGGCTCCCGCTCCCGCTCCTGCCCCCGCGCCGGCTCCGGCTCCCGCTCCCGCGCCCGCTCCGGCTCCGGCCCCCGCTCCTGCCGCCGAGGACGAGGAGACAGCCACGGCAGGCAGTGACGGCGTCTACGCCACACCGTTGGTGCGCAAGCTAGCGGGCCAGCACGGCGTCGACCTGACCCGCGTGACCGGATCGGGGGTCGGCGGACGGATCCGCAAGCAAGACGTGATGGCGGCAGTCAACCCTGTCCCCGCCGCACCCCCAGCTGCCGCTCCGGCACCGGCGCCCGCCCCTGCGCCCGCCCCTGCGCCCGCTCCCGCCCCCGCACCAGCTCCCGCTGCCGCGCCGGCCCCGACGCCGTCAGCACCGTCAGCCGGCGGCAAGCGCGGCACGGTGGAGAAGATGAGCCGCCTGCGCAAGGTCATCGCCGCCCGGATGGTCGAGTCGCTCCAGATCTCCGCTCAGCTCACCACAGTCGTCGAGGTCGATCTCACCAAGGTTGCCCGGCTCCGCGCTCGGTCCAAGACGGCATTCGAGGCCCGGGAAGGCACCAGCCTGAGCTACCTGCCCTTCTTGGCGCTGGCCGCCGTCGAGGCGCTCAAGGTGCACCCAACGGTCAACGCGAGCATCGAGGGTGACTCGGTCGTTTACCACGGTCAGGAGCACCTCTCGATCGCGGTCGACACCGAGCGCGGCCTCATCGTCCCGGTCGTGAAGAACGCCGGTGACCTCAACATCGCCGGCCTGGCCCGCGCCATCAAGGACGTCGCCGACCGCACCCGCACCAACCGCATCACGCCCGACGACCTCACCGGTGGCACCTTCACCATCACCAACACCGGCAGTCGGGGCGCGCTGTTCGACACCCCGATCATCAACCAGCCTCAGGTGGCGATTCTCGGCACCGGTGCCCTCGTCAAGCGTCCGGTCGTCGTCACCGACGCAGACGGCGGCGAGACCATCGCCGTGCGTTCGATGATGTACCTCGCGCTGTCCTACGACCACCGCATCGTCGATGGCGCGGACGCCGCGCGGTTCCTCGGCACCATGAAGTCACGTCTCGAAGAGGGCAACTTCGAAGCGGACCTCAACCTGTGAGTTCGACGCGGCGGCGCATCGCCATCACGGGGGCCTCCGGGCTCATCGGCGGTGCGCTGTCGCGTCAACTCACCGCTCGGGGCGACGAGGTCGTGCGGCTGGTGCGCCACGAGCCGTCCGGTCGAGAGGAACGGCAGTGGGACCCCGAACACCGCAGCCTCCCCACGTCAGCGCTGGACAAGGTCGATGCCGTCGTCCACCTGGCCGGGGCCGGGGTCGGCGATCGGCGGTGGACTCCGGCATACAAGGACCTTGTCCTGCGGTCGCGGCTGGATGGGACCACGGCGCTCGCCGAGGCGATCGCCACGATCGGGCGGCCGATCCGCCTGGTGAGCGCGTCGGCGGTCGGCTTCTACGGCAGCCGGGGCGATGAGATCCTCACCGAGGCCAGCCCGGGGGGTGACGGCTTCCTCGCCGAGGTCGTGCAGGTGTGGGAAGGAGCGACCGCAGCCGCGTCAGCCAGCGGTGCACCCGTGGCCCTGGCCCGCACCGGATTGGTGATGGCGCCGACAGGTGGCGCCTTTCAACGCCTGTTGCGGCTGGCGCGACTGGGCTTGGGCGGCCCGCTCGGCTCGGGTCGACAGTGGTGGCCGTGGATCACCCTGGAGGATGAAGTAGCGGCTCTGATCCACCTTGTCGATCACCCAGAGCTCATCGGTCCGGTCAACCTGACCGCTCCTGAGCCACGACCCCAACGCGAGATCGCCACCGAGATCGGCCGAGCGCTGGGGCGTCCAGCTATTCTGCCGGCGCCGGCAGTGGCACTGCGTGTCGCCGTCGGGGAGTTCGCCGACGACATCCTGGCCAGCCAGCGGGTGCTGCCGACCCGACTGACCGACCACGGCTTCCGGTTCGCGCAGCCGTCGCTTGCCGACGGTGTCGGCTACCTCGTCGGATCTGGGCGTCGCTGACCGACTATTCCTTGATGTCGGAAATGAGCCACCCGACTTCGGTGCGCACGAGGACGTAGGTGAACGGCCGTCCTGGCTCAGCGGGCACCGTTTGGCGCGTCTGTCCAGGGCCGATCACCGTGTAAGCGTCGCGATCGACGACCGCAAGCAGGGTGGCCGTGCGCTCGTCGCCCGAGACCCATTCGGCGTGGCGCACCTGGTAACTCAATCCGTCATAGTGCTGACCGCTGCGACCGAGCGCCTTGATCAACTCACTGTCGTGGGTCCACATCGGCGAGCGTGCGGCATCCACGCGGTCGAGCAACCCGACGTCGGCACTCGTGAGCGCGGCTGCCCGGCCCCGAGCCAGAGCGCTGAGTACCGCTGCCGGGTCGGCCGCCAACTGCTCCCGGGTGGCGGTGGCCGGGTCGAGCGTCGCCGGCGCCCCAGCCGTGACCTGCGTCGTGGAAGCGGCGGAAGGCGTCACCGACGGTGCCGACTGCTGCCCTGCCGGGGTGCGCACAAGCAGGTAGATCAACACCGCGGCCAGCGCGAGCCCGGCGAGCACGAGGGCAAGCACACGCGCCCAGACCGGTATGCCGGGTGCCGCGCCGCCGCGGCCGGCACGGGGCCCATCCCCGCCACGACTCGGGGACTCGGATCCCGCCCGTTGCCGGGCCACCCTCCGGCGCCCTGGCTGATCTCCACCTGCCACCGGTCGCGACGCCGATTGGGTCGTCGGTGATCCTCCGAGGTCGCCGACATCGGCCCGGGTGCGCAACCGCTGAGTCAGCGCGTGTTCGAGGTGATCGGCGCCGGGTGGCGGGAAGCGGACCGGGAGTGGATCGGCCGCTTCGAAGCAGCGCACCGCAGCGTCGGGCGCTCCGGGGCGGGCCGAAGGGTCGCTAGCGAGCAGTTCGGGCAGGAGGCTCGCGAACGCCGGACCGACGAGATGCGCAGCATCGTCGAGATCGGCACGATCACGCAGCGGACGGCCTGAGAGCGCCAGCCAAGCCAACGCCCCGAGCCCATAGACATCGCTGGCCGGAGACGGGACCATCCCGGCGCCGACCTCGGGTGCCACGAATCCGGGGGTGCCTGCCACCAACGGTGGATGGCTTTCCCCGACCAGGCGGGCGGCCTCGAAATCGGTGAGCATCGGCTTGCCCTCGGCGGTGAACACGACGTTGGTCGGTGACACGTCACCATGAATCACGCCGGCATCGTGCAGGGCAGCGAGCGCCGAGGCGAGCGGGGTGCAGATCGTCGAGACCTCGCCCTCGTCGAGGCGCCCACGGGCTGCCACGAGGTCGGAGAGGTTGCCCCCCGTCGGCCAGGTCGAGCACCAGCGCGACCGAGCCATCGGCCAAGGGCAGCACCTCATGCAGCCCGACGACATGATCGTGCCGGACGCGGGCGAGAATCGCGCTCTCGCGAGCGGCCAGCTCCATGAGCGCCCCGATGTGGTAACGCTCGGGCTGCACGACCTTGATCGCGACCTCAGCGCCCCCGGAGGTCGACCGAGCTCGCCACACCGTGCTGGTCGCCCCTGCCCCGAGCGGCTCCAGTACGTGGTAGCCCTCGACGACCGGAGTCGCGCTTTTCGTCCCCATCGCCTGACCGGTCACCTCCCCATCGTGCCCTGGACGGGCCTGATCCCGCCGCGTTCGTCCACAGGCGTTGTCCCGAGCGACGGCGCCGCCATCTTAGGAGACGCCATGTTAAGAGACGAGGTATGCCGGCCGAGCACGACCCGTTCAGTCAGGTGCCTCCCCGGGCGTGATGACATCCACGACCCGCCGCCCTCGGTCACTGGCTCGGGCCGCGTCGATGACAGCCAGCACGTGCACAGCGTCGCTCGGGTCGACCGGCATACCGGCCATCGGGTCTTGCGACACCAATGCCGCGGCAACCGCGCGATAGAAATCGGCCGGATCCGATTCCACCGCTGCCACGGGCTCACGCTCGGGACCCCGCACGACCCAACCGAGCTGACCCAGCGGTCCGTCGGCATCGGGGAACGCCGTCTGCTCGCCCTGCGCCGAACCGAGGATGTAGGCCCCCAGGCTGCCCTGGACGCGCACCCGCGGGCCCGGGGCTCCGGAGACTGTCGAGGCGCGCACCTGGCTGCGATGACCCCCGGTATGCCGTAGCGCCAGGAAGGTGTCGTCCTCGGCCGCCGTCGTCCAGGCTGCCAACTCGGCATAGACGGTCTCGACGGGGCCGTGGAGCAGCACCAACTGGTCGATGAGATGAGTGTGCAGGTCGAGCAGCAGGCCGCCACCCGCCTCGGGTGGAACCTGTTCGCGCCACCGGTCCTTGGGCACCGGCCGCCAGCGCTCCCAGCGCAGCTCGGTCTGTCGCAGCTCACCCAGGGTGCCGGACCGCAGAACCTCCTGCAGGGTGCGGAACTGCGGGTCGTATCGTCGGTTCTGGAAGACCGTCAGCGGAACACCCTCTGCTGCAGCGAAATCCACCAACTCAAGCGCGGAAACCGCGTCACAGGCCAGCGGCTTGTCGACGACGCACGCGACCCCGGCTTCCACGACCTGGCGGGCTTGTTCGACATGCACTCCCGACGGCGAGGCGAGCACGACGAGATCCAGTCCGTCGGTGGCCGCATGATCGAGCAGAGCGTCCAGATCGGGAACGATCCGCGCCTCCGGCACGTCGGCCGAGGCTTGCGCTACCCGCTCGCCGCTGTTGGTGGCAATGGCCGTGATCGTCAGGCCGGCCGCCTGCAGCAAGGGGGCGTGGAAACCCGCCCCGGCTCCCCGAAGCCCACCAAGCCCACTCGCGTCATGGGGCCATCCTGGCACTGTGCCTACGCTGTCCCCATGGATGTCGTGCACGTCGGGTTTGCTCCCCACTTCGTCGATTACGAACAGGCCTGGGAAATGCAGCGCCAGACCCACGCAGCGGTGGTCTCCGGTGCGGCCCCCGACACCGTGCTGCTCATGGAGCATGCGCCGGTCTACACCGCCGGCAAGCGCACCGAACCCCACGAGCGACCCAAAGACGGCACTGCCGTGGTTGATGTCGACCGCGGGGGCAAGATCACCTGGCATGGCCCAGGTCAGGTCACCGGCTATCCCATCGTCCGGCTGCCGGCACCGATCGATGTGGTGGCCTATGTGCGTGCGCTTGAGGAAATGATGATCCGGGTCTGCGCCGACTTCGGGATCCGCGCGGGACGGGTCGACGGCCAGAGCGGCACCTGGATCCACGCCGACGAATCAGGACCGGACCGCAAGATCGGTGCCATCGGCATCCGAGTGAGCCGACAGGTCGCCATGCATGGTTTCGCCTTCAACGCCAACCCCGACCTGGCCTGGGGACAGGTCATCATCCCCTGCGGCATCGTGGGCGCCGGCGTGACATCGCTGAGCGCCGAACTCGGCCGGGACGTGCCGGTGCCGGAGGTGCTCCCCCACATCGAGCGACACCTGGCCGATGTCGTGGCCGACCTCCGTCCCAATCGCCGAGTCCCCGACCCAGATGCGGCGAGGGTGGCTGGCTGACCACCCGGCGTAGTCTGGACCCTGACCGCCGTCCCGACCCCACGGCATACCGAGACGGCTTTTTCGAGCACCCCAACCAAACGTGAGCAGAGGCAGGCAGCGTGAGCATCGCACCCGACGGGCGGAAGTTGTTGCGAGTCGAGGCTCGCAACGCGCAGACCCCGATCGAGCGCAAACCCGCCTGGATCCGCACGACGGCGACGATGGGCCCGGCCTACACCGAGCTCAACGGGCTGGTCAAAGGCGAGGGCCTGCACACGGTGTGCCAGGAGGCCGGTTGTCCCAACATCTTCGAGTGTTGGGAGGACCGCGAGGCGACCTTCCTCATCGGTGGCGACACCTGCACCCGACGTTGCGACTTCTGTGACATCGCGACGGGTCGTCCGCAGGCACTGGACCTCGATGAACCCCGCCGGGTCGCCGAGTCGGTGCGCCGGATGGGGTTGCGGTATTCCACCGTCACGGGTGTCGCCAGGGACGACCAGCCGGACGGGGCGGCCGGCCTGTATGCCGAGACCGTTCGGCTCATTCACGAACTCAATCCACAGACCGGCGTGGAGATCCTGCCGCCCGATTTCCGGGGCGCGGCCCGAGCAGGTCGGCCGGGTCTTCGATGCCCGCCCGGAGGTCTTTGCCCACAACCTCGAGACCGTGCCGCGGATCTTCAAGCGGATCCGGCCGGCGTTCAGCTATGACACCTCGCTGCGAGTGCTCACCATGGCCCGCGAGGCCGGCCTGGTCACCAAGTCCAACCTCATCCTGGGCATGGGCGAGCACGAGGCCGAGATCGAGCAGGCCATCCACGACCTGCATGACGCAGGCTGCGACATCCTCACCATTACGCAGTACCTGCGCCCTTCGCCGCTGCACCACCCCGTCGACCGCTGGGTGAAACCAGAGGAGTTCATCCACTGGTCGGCGGTCGCCGAGACAGCCGGCTTCAAGGGGGTCATGGCCGGGCCGCTGGTGCGCTCGTCCTATCGGGCCGGACGCCTGTGGGCGCAGGCGATGGGGCGCTGGGGACGTCCGATTCCCGCGCATCTGGCGCACCTGGCCGAGGCGGGGTCTGCGCCGGCCCGACAAGAAGCCGCCGCAGTCGTCGCCCGGTCCGGCGCGACAGTATCCTGACCGCCATGGCCAAGTACTCCACCGCTGCAGCGCCCAAGAAGCCGGGACGCATCGCCCAGGTGCGCACCGTCTTCCAGCAGTCCAAGCAACTCGACCCGAAGATCGGGTGGTGGATGCTGCTGGCCTTCGTGGTCACGCTCGCGGTCGCCTTCGGCATCGGCTCCTGGGTCGGGTGGCCCGTGTATGCCGTGATCCTCGGCCTCCCGCTCGCGGCCCTGGCCGCCACGCTGGTCATGAGCCGCCGCGCCGAGCGGGCGGCATACAAGCGTCTGGAAGGGCAGCCGGGAGCGGTCGGCGCTGCCCTCACGGCACTGCGCGGCGACTGGTACACCGACTCTCAGCCGGTGGCGGTCGAGGGCAGCCGCACCGGCGGCGTGGCGGAGGCGGTCATGGTCTACCGCGCCGTGGGTCGTCCCGGAATCGTCCTCGTGGCCGAGGGGCCGACCGCCCGCGCGCAGAAGCTACTCGCCGCCGAGCGCAAACGCACCGCTCGAGTCGCTCCCGACGTGCCGTTGACGACCTTCGCGGTCAGCGAGGAGCAGGGTGACGGGCTGGTCGCCATCCGCAAGCTCACCGGCACGGTGCAGCGGATGCGTCCCATCCTCAGCAAGCCAGACGTCCTGCTGGTCAACAAGCGGCTCAAAGCCCTCGGTGGGGTCAAGCTCCCGCTGCCCCAGGGCGTCGACCCCAACCGAGTCCGCGTGGATCGCCGCGCCATGCGGGGCCGCTGAGTCCTCGCTGGGGGCGGCGCACCTCGCCGGTCCGCACCGGTCAGAGACCGGCGCGTCGGACCGCCTGTGGATGAACTCAGCGCAGGCGCGGGACTGCCGTCCGGGTGCGGGGCCAGTATCCGGTGCCTATCTCAACGATCGCGTCGATAGTCAGGCCGAACAGCTCGCCGCGACGCCTCCCGGTCCGGGCGAGTGGGGTGACCATGAACCGGCCCAGCGGGCCGGGCAGGTTCCGGCCGGCGATCACAAAGGCGCCGCCCGCCCGCGCTTCGTCGAGCAACCGTGGTAGCGGCTGGTCGAGGCGGAGTCCCGTCCCTGCGGCACACCGGAACACGGTTGCGGATGATGGCGTACTCACTCCCATTCGATGATCCGGGTGAAGAAGGTGAGCAAAGTGCCCGATCGGTCGCCTGGAAGCCCGAGATTCCGACCCCGACTACCCGCTCACTGGGGGTGAGCCCCTTTACCGTCTACGCCAAGAATCAGCCTTCGATTGGCACAATTCAGGTGAGGAACCGATACGAGATCAGCGCAGGATCGCGTCAGTCGCTGATTGACCGATGCCGGGAAATGAGGTCTTGCCGTTTGGACCGTCTGTGAATGGGACAGTGCGATAGGCGCGCAACCCTTCGTCCCATGCGTAGCGCCCCCAAGGACCGTTCAATGTCTCGTACTGGAAACGGCCCTGAGGGTCACGATTATCACGAAGAAACACGAGGAATTGCTGCCCCGTTCGGGCAGGCTCGCTGTCTTCGAAACGCACATCTACCCAGCCATCGGTGGGCGGGTCAACCGCGCCCGCTTTCGCGCCATGAAGACGTGCGAGATCCGACTGCCGAGCGAAACCGCCCAGCTCCATGAATGTCACCGTATAGATCTTAGTGCCGCGCCAAGCCTTCGACACGTTCAAGGTTACACTGGTGAAGACCATTCCGCTTGTTGGGTCAATGTGGTATTGGATTTTGCTCACGCGTCCCGCTACAGCGAGGGACAATGATTCATTTCTTAGCAGAGTCTCGTAGGGACCCGGGACGAATGCCAGAGCTGCCGATGTCCTTGCTTGTCCAACCACAGGAGAGGGGAGGTCGCCCAGAACTGTCGGGCCTCGAGTGTCGAACTCCGCCACCGTGGCGGTCGGAGACGCATCGCGTAGAGCGGTGCTGGGATCGACAGTGGACGCGTTGAGGTCGACGCCATAGCTGGTTGCGCATGCGCTGACCACGAAGGGTAGCGCGGCCGCAAGACACAATTGGAGAACGCGCAACAGCCTTTTAGTAGAGTGCGTCAACACCATGCCCCATCTCATGCGCGACAATTCCGCGACGGTTGCTGCAGGAAGAGCTGGCGACAGGGCCGGGCTCGCCAGGCGGATCTTCGACCACCACCAGTTTTGGCTCGGCGCGCCACCGGTCGGAGTGATTTGTGTGTAGCTAACGTAAAACTCGGTCACTGCACAATAGGTATTCTGGACAATGGAATCTTGATAGAAATCCATCCGACTCTTAGATTTTGTGGTCGTTCGATAGTAGACAAATAGGAGTACTTACCTCTAGGTAGGGACGCGTCCAGATCCAGTCAGACATTGAACCATCGATCGAACCGACGTATGCAGCGGCTGATGAATCAATCCAGTAGTACTGTGGAGAACGCCCCCAGTCGCCCACGCCGAAAGTGGCCCTATACCCCCACCAACTCCAGGCATGAGCGGTCGTGCTAAATGTGAAGGCGAAAACCAGCGTGGCCGCCAAAACGCTGGCGACACCCGCGAATGTGCTGCGGGCGTTCATTGGTGGCATTACGACACATTAGACCTCCGGGTCTGCGCACGCAAGGTCTCGACGAGACTCACCAAAACTGCCCGCGAAACACGCTCGGTGCCTCACGTAGGAGTGCCCGCGAAACCGTGACGCTGGACGGGCATGAGGAGTGGTTTGTCGATGGCGTCTCGTGCCGAGATCACGACGAAGTACGCGAAGGCCTACAAGCGGGCCTAGAAGAAGGACGAGGGACGGGTCCTGGACCAGGTCGTTGAGGTGACCGGCTGGTCGCGTGACAACGCCGGGCGTCGGCTGGTGGCAGCCGCGGACCGGCCGCCGGGGCCGGGTCGTCAGGTCGCGAAACGGCCGCGCAAGCAGCGGGCGGACAAGTTGCTCCTACGACGCCCGGCTGATCCTGGCTAAGGTGTGGGCCGCGACAGGCGGGCAGTGCGGGAAGTACCTCGCAGCATCGATGCGGACCCAGCTCGACGCGCTCGAATGCCACGGCGAGATTGTGCTCGACAGCACGCTGGAAGGTCCCGGCCGGCTGGACCCCGAGGGTCGCTACAGCCCGGCCGTGAGGGCGCAGCTGCTGTCGATGTCCGCGGCGTCGCTCGACCGGTACCTGAAGCCCACGAAGGCGAAGGACCAGCCGCGGGGGAAGTCCACGACCAATCCCCACACCCGGAACACCGGTACCGGCGCACCGTGACCAGCAACGCGGTCGGGCGCCACCCGAACGGCTCATGCGCCAACCGACGGGTCACCGTGTCGCGCACCCGGCCCTGGCAGCCGCAGCTGCGGCACCAGTCATCCGGGTCGACCACCCGACAGGCCGGCACCGCCTGACCGCTGGTCACGTACTGGCCGGTGACCACCAGACCCAGCTCGTCAAGCCGGGCAAACGTCGTCAGATCAGGGGTCGCGAAGATCGCGTCAGACACGTCTGGGGGTCCCCCCCTCTGGGGGAGGTCTTCCAGATCGAAGGCGTAGGAACCTCCATCATCGGAAGACCTCGACCCCTACCCCGTCAACGACCCGCCCACCCGCTCACCTACACCCTCGATTGGGAAGAGATTCCCTCACGGGTTGTCAAGGGCCGGTTAACCGCGCAGATTAGGGGCTGACGTTGGACTCTAAGGATCTACTCCTGGCAGGCGCCTCAGCGACGCACAAGCACCGTGTTGGCGGCCTTGTCATGCAGACCGCGGCCGTCGCGGTCCCAGATCAATGCCGGAATGGCCAGGCAGAGCAGCAGGGAGCGGATCGCGACCTGCACCACCGAGGCCGGACGGCCATTGATGCTCATCAGACCCAGGCCAAGGATGCGCTGCCCCACAGTCGAGCCCACCGTGGGAAGCAGCAGGAGGTTCTCGACGAAGAAGACTCCCAGCGGCACGAAACTGCCCGGGCCGCCGTGACCGAGCTCGACCTTGAAGAGCAGGGCAGCGATGAGCTGGCAGATCGTCCAGTCGATGAGCACGGCCACGAGCCGTCGGCCAAACCGGGCGATCGACCCCGGCCCCTGCTGCGGCAGGTGGAGGGACTGCCCGGCATACTCCCCCGCTTGTTGGGTGCGGGCCCGCGGGCCATCAAGCCAGGACGCGACATCACGACGGTCAACCACCCTCGTAGCGTAACGACGCACAGCGATAGGTTGGCACCCGGACACAGCGGCGTGCCCGATCGCTCCCCCGTTTACACCGACGAAACATTCGGTCAACGGTCGGGAAACCCGCCGCACCTAGCGTCGGGACCGATGCACCACCCGGGCGCCGTGTCCGACTCCTCGACGGCGGCCTGGCCCACTGTCGTAGGAGGTTGGATTGTTCAAGTCAGCCGACGAAGTCCTCGCGTTCATCAAGGACGAGGGCATCGCATTCGTCGACATCCGGTTCTGTGACCTTCCTGGGGTCATGCAGCACTTCAACGTCCCCGCCAAGAGCGTGGGACCGGACTTCTTCACGGTGGGGCAGGCCTTCGACGGCTCGTCGATCCGCGGCTTCCAGGCCATCCACGAGTCCGACATGAAGCTCATTCCCGACGTCAAGACGGCCTACCTCGACCCGTTCCGGGCCGAGAAGACCCTCGTGATGAACTTCTCGATCGTCGACCCGTTCACCGACGAGCCCTACAGCCGCGACCCACGCAACGTCGCCGCTAAGGCCGAGGCTTACCTGCAGTCCACGGGCATCGCCGACACGGCCTACTTCGGTGCCGAGGCGGAGTTCTTCATCTTCGACGACGTGCGGTTCAAGACCTCGGCCAACGAGAGCTTCTACTACGTCGACTCGATCGCTGCGGCGTGGAACTCCGGGCGCGTCGAGGAGGGCGGCAACCTCGGCTACAAGCCGCGGGTCAAGGGCGGCTACTTCCCGGTGCCGCCGGTGGACCACTTCGCCGACATCCGCGATGCCATGTGCCTGCGCCTAGACGAGGTCGGCCTCAACGTGGAGCGCTCGCACCACGAGGTGGGCTCGGGCGGCCAGCAGGAGATCAACTACACGTTCAACACGCTGCTGCACTCCGGCGACGACATGATGAAGTTCAAGTACGTCATCAAGAACTGCGCCTGGGAGTTCGGCAAGACGGCGACCTTCATGCCCAAGCCGATCTTCGGTGACAACGGCTCGGGTATGCACACCCACCAGTCGTTGTGGAAGGACGGCAAGCCGCTGTTCTACGACGAGAGCGGCTATGGCGGCCTGTCGGACATCGCCCGGTGGTACATCGGTGGCCTGCTCAAGCACGCCCCCGTCGCTGCTGGCCTTCACCAACCCGACGGTTAACTCCTACCACCGGCTGGTGCCCGGCTACGAGGCCCCGGTCAACCTGGTCTACTCGGCCCGCAACCGCTCTGCCTGCGTGCGTATCCCAATCGCCGGCACCTCTCCCAAAGCCAAGCGCATCGAGTTCCGCATCCCGGACCCCTCGGCCAACCCCTACCTCGCCTTCGCGGCGCAGTTGATGGCCGGTCTGGACGGGATCAAGAACCGCATCGAGCCCCCGGAGCCGGTGGACAAGGACCTCTACGAGTTGCCTCCGGACGAGCACGCCGAGATCAAGCAGGTCCCCGGCTCGCTCCCCGAGGTGCTCAACGCCCTGGAGGAGGACCACGACTACCTGCTCGAGGGTGGGGTCTTCACCAAGGACCTCATCGAGACCTGGATCGAGTGGAAGCGCAAGAACGAGGTCGACCCGATCCGCTTCCGCCCGCACCCCCACGAGTTCGAGATGTACTTCGACCTGTGACGGTCGGCTGAATTTCCCGCCCGGTATGCCGTGCCACCCACCTCGGGTGGCACGGCATACCGGTCTGTGCGGACCCTCCGACCGCGTCACGCGACGCGCCGAACGGCAAAGTGAGGTTTGCCTTACCTACGAGTAGCCCGCACAGTGGAGAGATGTTCACGATCGAAGACATCGATATCCACGCCGAAATGGCCGTCCTCGCGGCCCTGAGCCCCCAATTGATCGACCCGAAGTCTCATCCGACACCCGAGGCCGATGCTCGGCTGCACCCCACCGACTACTTCGTCGTCGGAGCCTGACCGGCCCCGATTCTCGGCTGATTCGTGCCGAGGCTGCACGACATCGGCACAGCCGTCAATGGCCCGCCTCGCGGGCCGCACCGCACGTGCACATCCCGAAGAAGATCTCGTCGCTCATGTAGGTCGCCGAGCGGGCCACCTCGCGCAGCGTGACCTCGCCCCATTCGGGCAACTCGGCCAACATGCCCAAGGTGTCCAGCAGCGCCGACGCTGCCCGTTGGTCGTGCTGCGTGCGATCGGTTTCTTGCAGCGCCAGACGAGCGGTCACATGGACCGCGTGTCGAAACCAATGCACTGGGTCCAGCGAGCACCCGGGCGCGTGCTCGACCGGCATACGCTCCTGCATAGCGTCATTCTGCCGCACCCTCAGCTGCGCGCAGCAGGCCGATAGTTGACCGCGAGCAACCCCAGGCCCACCGCGACGAGCGCGAGGATGAGCCGCACCGACCAGGGTTCGCGCAGCCAGAAGGTGCCGATCGCCAGAGCGATGATCGGGGTAAGCAAGGTGAACGCGGACAGTCGCGGTGCGGCGTATTCGCGGATCAGCCAGAACCACACGAGGTAGCTCGTCGAGCTCACGACGACGGTCTGGAAGATCAGTGACGTCGTGACCAGCGGGGTGAGCGGCCAGTCCACGGGACGTTCGATCGCCAGGCCGAGCACGGTGAGCCCCACGCCGGAGACGCCGAGTTGGTAGAGAAGGGTCTTGGCGGGGTGCGCCCCGGACAGCGAGGTCGCCCGGATGACCAAGGTGGTGGCTCCCCACCCGATAGCGGCAGCAACCGCGAGCAGGTCGCCCATCCACTGGGTCGTCCCGCTGGCCGCGCCCCAGCCGTCGGAGAATGCGACGACGGTGCCGGTGAAGGCGAGGACGAGACCGGCGATCCCCAGCCGGCCGAGCCGCTCAGACCGGGCGATGAACGGCATACCCGCGACCACGACGAACGGTGCGAGGTAGAGGAAGGTCGTCGTGCGACCGACCGTGGTGTAGCCGAGGGCGAGATAGACGCAGGCGAACTCGGCAGCGAAGAGCGCTCCGGCCAGCAGCCCCGGCCACAGCGTGCCGTCGCGCTCCCAGACCCGGATGCCGCGCCATCTCGTCCACAGCAGGACGAGCAAACCCCCACCGAGAGAACGCAACCCGCACTGTGTCACCGGAGGGATCTGCGCGAGCGCCACTTTGCTCATCGCCTGGCCCATCGCCCACACGGCACAGCAGCCGATGACGAGGATCACCGCCCGGGTGTCAAGGTGCAGCCGTCGAGAGGTCGTCACAGGGGTGACCTTAGCGAGCGCGGCTTCGCCCACCGACACGGAAGCTTCACGCGAGGCACAGCGAAAGCATCATGCACGTCTGGGCATGATACCCCCATGGGTATTATTCGAAGCCATCGTCAAGCCATCGTCAGCGCCCTCGCGACTTTCGCGCTGGCCGTGGGCCTGACCGGTTGTGCAACGACATCGACGTCACCAGCCGATCCGAGCACCAGCCCCAGCTCCTCGGCGCCCCCGCCTATCCCGGCGACGCCGACGGCACCGCTGGCAGCGGCAGCCTGGGCAGCCCCTCATGGGACCTGACGGCGAATATGCCGCAGCCGCCTCGTATACCGCGGTGCTCGATGCGTTCGGGCAGGTCGAGCCCTACGCAACGATCCAGGCTGCCGAGCAGCGGCACATCGACGCCCTGACGCGCCAGTTGCAGCGCCTGGGCGTTACCCCACCCCCCACCCCTTACCTCGGCCGGGTCGCCGCTCCGGCCACCCTGGCGGCCGCGGCGCAGGCCTGGGCCGACGGGGAGGTCGCCAACGTCGCGCTCTACGACACGCTCCTCGCGGCGGTTTCCGGCGACCCGGGCCTGACCCGCGTCTTCACCAACCTGCGGCGCGCGTCGGCCGACATGCACCTGCCGGCCTTCCGCGCCGCCGCAGCATCGGGAGGGGCCCTGACCGCAGCTCAGTTGACCGAGCTCGGGCTGCACTGAGCGGGTGCCCGACGCCGGACTCGAGGCCACGATTGGAGCTCACCGCCCAGCACCGGGGGCCTACTTCGTGGTCGGCCCGCCAGCAGCGGTCCACGCGCCGATGCCGCCGCCGAGATGGTAGGCCCCCGTGAAGCCCAACCCTTCCATGACGCGCAGCGCGGTGGCCGAGCGGTTGCCGCTGCGGCAGTACACGGCATACGGAACGTTCTTGTCCAGCGCGCCGACCTTGGTGGAGAAGTCCGCTGCGTTGACGTCGATGTTGATCGCTGCGGGCAGGTGGCCGTCGGCGAACTCCGCGGCCGTGCGCACGTCGAGGACCACGGTGCCCGGGCGCTGGAGCGCTGCAGCGAAGGCCGCCGCGTCGAGGGTCGCACCCTTGGCCGGGGCGGCCGCAGCGGCCGTGACGGAGCCGAGTGAGCCGCCCGAGCTGGACGAGCCGCTGCACGCGGTCACGGCGCTGGATACGAGGAGAGCGAGGGCAAAGGTGGCAGCACGGCGCATCATTCGGCCAGCCTAGCGGATACCCCCGGAGGTATGCCGGTGGCCGAGTGCGTGGCCGAGTGCCTGGATGATCACGCCGGCACGTGGCCGCTCAGCCTTGGGACTCGCTGGCCCCCAGCGGGACCTCCCAGTCCAAGCGGGTGCCACCCAGCACACCCACCGGAGAGATGAGCATCATCGTGCCGCCGTGGTGAGCAGCCCGTTCCTGCAGGTTGCCCAGCCCGCTGCGGCGTCCGGTCTCGGTGAAGCCCACGCCGTCGTCCTCGACACCGATGCGCACTACCGACCGGTCAATGACCACATCGACGAGCACCCGCTGAGCCTGGGCATGGCGGGCGACATTGGACAGCGCCTCCCGGATGACCGCGAGCAGGTCCATCCGCAGCTCCTCGGCCACCGCATCGACCTCACCGGTCACCGCGACGATCGGGGCAAAACCGAGCGGCGCCCGGAACCCCAGGGCAAGCTCACGCACCTCCTCGTCCAAGGGCACCGTGGCCGGCTGATGCAGGGCGAAGATCATCCGCCTGATGTCCTTGATCGCGAGGTCCAACTCGTCGACGGCCTCGGCCAGCCGGTTCTGGACATAGGGGTGACCGGCGACCCGGGCGGCCGACTGCAGGCCGAGCCCGGTCGCGAACAGTCGTTGGATGACGACGTCGTGCATGTCGCGGGCGATGCGCTCTCGGTCTTCCAAGACCTCCATGCGCGCCCGGTCCCGCTGGGCGCTGGAGGCCGTCAGGGTCACCGCGGCCTGGTCGGCATACTGTTTGAGCGGCTCGGCGGAGTCGTAGGCGACCCGCCCTTCGTCACCAGCCCAGGCGACGACGAGCAGCCCGATATGCCCGAGGCCGACACTCATCGGCACGAGGGCGGTCTGGCCGTGCGCCTCCAGCCCGCTGGCCGCCCGCAGCAGCCCGGCCGACGGGTCCGCGGCAGTCTCGCCCTCGTTCGAGACGAGCAGCAGCGGCTCGCCGCTTTCGAGCACCGCCAACCAGTGCGGCTCCGTGAGAGGCGTGCCGACGATCGATCCGGCCCGCGCGTTGACGCCGGTGGCCGCCTCGATGACCAGCGCCCCGTCCTGCCCCACGAGGGCGATCGCCGCGAGGTCGGCCTGGGCCGCCGAGCAGGCTCGGGAGACCAGCAGGCCGAGGGCCTCACGCTCGTCCTGGCCGGAGAGCAGGGCCTGGCTCATCTCGCTGATCGCCTCGGACCACTGCTGCTGCCGCCGGGTCTCCTCCAGCATCCGCGCATTGTCGATGGCCATCCCGGCCGCGCCGGCGAGCGCCTGCACGAGGTCCTGGTCATCCTCGGTGAAGTCCAACCCGCCGACCTTGTCGGCCAGCGACAGCATCCCGAAGGCCTGGCCGCGCACCATCACCGGCACGTCAAGAGACGACATCACGCCGAGCAGGCCAAGGTCGTCGGGGTTGAGGCCGTCGGTCACGCTTTCGGCGATCCCCGAGGCGTCCTGGCGCAGGATGCCCAGCGATCCGTAGCGCGCACCGACGAGATAACAGGCGCTGCGCACCAGCCGCGGCAGCAGCACGTCGAGGTCGAGTTCCGAGCCGACGGCGAGCACGGCGTCCAGGAGAGTGGCCACGGCGTCGGTGGAGCGTGGGAGCCGCAGCATGGACGTGGGAGTCACGCAGCCGATGGTATGCCGTGCGTGCGCCCCGGCGGTCCGGTCAGGCGGCTTGGACCGGCACCGCCACGACCGGGCAGGACACCAGGGTGGCGATCCGCAAGGCCAGGCTGCGCGGTGAATCGTCGGCGCCCACGATGAGTGCGGCTGCCGATCGGGCCAGGTCGACCAGGGTGTCGGTCGGGTCGCCCGTGACGACCTCGAAGCGGCACGGAATCCCGCGGTAGCCACGCAGCGCGCGCACTGCCGCCCGGAAGGTCGCTTGGTCGGCGTCGGCGCGCTCTTCGGGGGTCACGTCCTGATCGACGACCTGGACGAACCGCAATCGCGCCCCCCGACGCTGGGCCTCGGCGACCGCGACGCGCGCCACGGCTTCGGCGCGACCGTCGTTGAGCAGCCCGGCCACGACATCCCCAGACTGGCCCGGCCGGTACGGAATCGCTGAGTGCGACCGCACGATGCTCACGCCTGAATCGTGCTTCGGGCCCTCCCAAAGCCGTCAGGGCCAAAGGTCCCCGAAGTCAGGGAGCCCGCCGCGAGCCCTTGCGCATCGGGTGAGTCGCCGCATACACCGCTGCCTGAGTGCGACTATCCATGCCCAATTTGTCCAGGATTGAGGTGACGTAGTTCTTCACGGTCTTCTCGGCGAGGAACATGTCGTCAGCGATCTGCCGATTGGTCAAACCCTCGGCAATGTGTTCGAGAATGCGACGCTCCTGCGGAGTGAGCGATCGCAGACGCGGGTCGACGCTCGTCTCGGTCAGGCTGGAGCGCACCCGGGCGACAACGTCGGAGGCGATGAGTTGCTCCCCGGCGGCAACCCGCCGGATCGCTGCCACGAGGTCGTTGCCCTTGATGTCCTTGAGGACGTAGCCGGATGCGCCGGCCAGGACTGCCGCCCGCAAGGCCTGCTCGTCGTCGTAGGAGGTGAGGATGAGAGCCCGCAGGCCGGGGTCGACGGCCCGGACCGCACGGCATACGTCGATGCCCGAACCGTCGGGCAGGCGGGCGTCGAGCACCGACACAGCAGGGCGCAGCGCCGGAATGCGGCGCTCGGCCTCGAGAGCCGACCCGGATTCGCCGATGACCTCGATGTCGCCGGAGAGCTCGAGGAGTTCGCGCAGCCCTCGGCGCACGATCTCGTGGTCGTCCAGGAGGAACACGGTGATGGTCACGGGCCTAGGGAACCACATCCCCGGCCCTCTCGTCTCCCCCACGCTGCGGGGGAACTACTCGTGCCCGTAGAACACCGTGTCGACCACGGCTCGGCCGCGTCGTGCCTGACGGAGGTAGGCCTCGGTGAGCGTCGCTCCGGTGCCCGGCTCGCGCCCGACGATGCGGCCCACCCCATCGGCCTCGCGGACATCCCCCGGGACCGCGTCCCCGGGGCGACCCTTCCAGAGCAGGACGGCGTTACGCAGCCGAGCTGCCTGAGTCCACGCCGCTAGGAGCGTCTCGGCCTGCTCCGCCGTGACGAAGCCGAGCTGCGCGGCGGCACCGAGGCCGGCCACGGTGTTGGGGGTGCGCAACTCGGGGTGCTTGTCGGCGTGCTGCAATTGGAGGGCCTGGACGGTCCACTCGATGTCGGTCAGGCCGCCGCGTCCGAGTTTGAGGTGGGTGCGAGGATCGGCCCCCCGCGGCAGCCGCTCGGCTTCCACGCGAGCTTTCATGGTGCGGACCTCGCGCAGTTGGGTCGCGGTCAACCCCCCGTGCCGCCAACGCAGCGGGTCGATCAAGGCCAGGTATGCCGTCGCCACCTCCGCATCGCCGGCGATCGGCCGGGCGCGGAGCAGTGCCTGAAACTCCCAGGTGAGCGCCCAGCGGTCGTAGTAGGCGGCATAGGAGGTGAGGCTGCGCGAGAGCGGGCCGTTCTTGCCCTCCGGGCGCAGGTCGATGTCGAGCACGAGCGGATCTGGACCGGTGGCCGCCACCAGACGCACCAGTTCCTGCACGATCGCGATGGCCTGCCGCTGCGCGACGTCCTCGGCAATGCCCGCATGCGGCCGGTGGACGATGATGACGTCGGCGTCGGAGCCGTAGCCGAGCTCGGCTCCTCCGAGGCTGCCCATCCCCACGACGAGCATGTCGACGACGGCGCCACCCTGAGCCGAGGTCACGGCTGCGCCCGCGATGTCGAGGGCTGCGGCGATCGTCGCCGCCGCGATGTCGGACAGGGCCCGGCCCACCTGGGTCACGTCGATTTCGCCGAGCAGGTCGGCCAGGGTGACCCGGAGAATCTCCTGACGTCGCAGCGCCCCCACGGAAGCCATGGCCCGCTTCGGGGTGTCTCGGCGGCCGGCCGCGCTGCGGAAGGTCTGGGTCAGGGCTGCCTCGGTGCGTGGGACGAGCCCATCGGGCTCTCCGAACATCGCGACCGACTCTGGTGCGCGGATGAGCAGCTCTGCGGCATACCGGCTGCGGCCCAGGACATGCGCGAGGCGCTCTGCTGCGCTGCCCTCGTCGCGCAGCATCTTGAGGTACCAGTGGATCGTGCCGAGTTCGTCGCTGACCCGGCGGAAGGCGAGCAGCCCGGCGTCGGGATCGGCCTCGTCGGCGAACCACCCGAGCATGACTGGCAGCAAGGTGCGCTGAATGGCCGCCCGACGCGACACGCCGAAGGTGAGCGCCTCCACATGACGCATCGCACCGGCCGGGTCGCGGAAGCCCAACGCCGCGAACCGTGCCCGCGCCTGCTCGGGGCTCAGCGAGGTCTCGGCCGAGGACAACCGCGCGGCTGCGGCAAGCAGCGGTCGGTAGAAGAGCCGCTCATGGATGCGCCGGACTTCGCGGGCCTGGCTCTGCCAGGCAGCGACGACGGCCGCAGCCGGATCGCCGTCCAGCCCCAGCGCGCGCCCGAGGATCCGCAGGGCATCCGGCTCGGTGGGCATGAGGTGGGTGCGCCGCAGCCGATAGAGCTGGATGCGGTGCTCGAGCGTGCGCAGCAGACGGTAGGCCCGGTCGAGGGTGGCAGCGTCGTCGCGAGCGACGTATCCGCCGCGGGCGAGCGCGTGCAGGGCCTCCAGGGTGGTCGCCGAGCGCAAGCTCTCGTCGGTGCGCCCGTGGACCAACTGCAGCAGTTGCACCGAGAACTCCACATCGCGCAGCCCACCTGGGCCGAGCTTGAGCTGCCGGGCCGCCTCGGCTGCTGGCACGTGCTGCTCGACGCGGCGGCGCATGGCCTGCACGTCCTCGACGAAGTTATCCCGGCCGGCGGCGCCCCAGATGAGCGGTTTGAGGGTTTCCTTGTAGGCCTTGCCCAACTCGAGGTCGCCCGCCGACACCCATGCCTTGAGCAACGCCTGGAACTCCCAGGTCTTGGCCCAGCGCTCGTAGTAGGCCTTGTGGCTAGCAATGGTGCGCACCAAGGGACCCTGCTTGCCCTCCGGCCGCAGCGCCGCATCGACGGGCCAGAGGGTGCCTTCGGCGGTGGAGGAGCCGCACGCCTTCATCGTCGCGGCGGCCAGCACCGTCCCGACCTCCACGGCCCGCTCCTCGGTCACTCCGTCGGCCGGTTCGACGACGAAGATGACATCGACATCGGAGATGTAGTTGAGTTCGCCACCGCCGGTCTTGCCCATGCCGATGATCGCCAAGCGACAGTCCTGATGACCGGGACCGAACTCCTCCCGCGCGATGAGCAGAGCCGCCTCGAGGGTGGCCTCGGCCAGCTGAGCCAGGGCCTCGGCTGCGACGGGAAGATGGGTGACCGGGTCGGGGGTGGCCAGGTCGAGTGCGGCAATCCGAAGCAACTGGCGGCGGTACTCCACCCGCAAGACGTCGTATGCCGGGGGGTAGCTGCGCGACGGCATACCCGATGGGATGGCCGGGGCGGATCGGTAGTGAGCCCTGATGGCGTCGGTCATCGCCGAGCGCAGGTCGGCGGCCGTCGGCGGTGTCGCATCGGCAGCGGCGCGCCAGTGCTCCGGGTGGGTCGCCAGGTGGTCGACCAACGCCCGAGAACCGCCGAGCGTGACAAGCAGCCGGTGGCGGCGCTTGTCGTCGGACCGCAGCAGGTCGGCCAGCCCGGCGCGTGCCTCGGGATGGGCCTGCGTGGCTTCGACCAGGCGGATCAGGCCGAGGACCGCCAGGTCGGGGTCGGCGCCGCGCGACAACGGCTCGGCGAGGTCGTCGGCGCCGGCCTCGCCGATGAGCTCGGTGAGCACCCGCTCGGCGAGCAGGCCGGCGCTGCGCCCGGGTTCGGCGAATCCGAGCCGGGCCAGGTGGGCACCGGAGCTGTGAGAGCGCTGCACACTCGCCCCGGTCAGAGCTGAGTGAGGTAACGGTCGAGCTCGAACTGCGTGATCTCCTGGCGGTACTCGCGCCATTCCGCGCGCTTGTTGCGCAGGAAGAAGTCGAACACGTGCTCACCGAGGGTCTCGGCCACGAGCTCGCTGCGTTCCATGATCTCCAGCGCACGACCCAGCGATGAGGGCAGCGGTGAAATCCCCATAGCGCGGCGCTCGGAGTCGGTGAGGCTCCACACATCGTCCTCGGCCTCCGGGGGGAGCTCGTAGCCCTCCTCGATGCCCTTGAGCCCAGCAGCCAGCAACACGGCGAAGGCCAGATAGGGGTTGCAGGCCGAGTCGATGGAGCGCACCTCGACGCGGGTGGAGTTGCCCTTGTCGGGCTTGTACATCGGCACCCGGATCATGGCCGAGCGGTTGTTGTGGCCCCAGGTGAGGTATGCCGGTGCCTCGCCGCCACCCCAGAGCCGCTTGTAGGAGTTGACCCACTGGTTGGTCACCGCCGTGATCTCGGCGCCGTGGCGCAACAGTCCGGCGATGAATTGCCGACCGGTCCGCGAGAGTTGATAGGGCGCGCCGGCCTCGTGGAAGGCATTGGTATCACCCTCGAACAGGCTGAGATGGGTGTGCATCCCCGATCCCGGGAACTGCCCGAACGGCTTGGGCATGAACGACGCCTGGACGCCTTGCTCGAGGGCCACCTCTTTGACGACGGTGCGGAAGGTCATGATGTTGTCGGCGGTCGACAGCGCATCGGCATAGCGCAGGTCGATTTCGTTCTGGCCGGGAGCGCCCTCGTGGTGGCTGTATTCCACCGAGATGCCCATGTTCTCCAGCAGGGTGATCGCCGCCCGGCGGAAGTCGTGGGCGGTGCCGTGCGGGACGTGGTCGAAGTAGCCCGCGTGGTCGACCGGCACCGGTTTGACCCGCTTGCCCTGCTGCGGGCGCAACAGGAAGAACTCGATCTCCGGGTGGGTGTAGAAGGTGAAGCCCAGGTCGGCCGCTTTGGCCAGCGCTCGCCGCAGCACATGTCGGGAGTCGGCGAAGCTCGGCTGCCCGTCGGGGGTGAGCAGGTCGCAGAACATCCGCGCCGTGCCGGGGTTCTCTCCGCGCCAGGGCAGCACCTGGAAGGTCGCCGGGTCGGGCTTGGCCAGCATGTCGGCCTCATAGACCCGGGCGAAGCCCTCGATGGCCGACCCGTCGAAGCCGATTCCCTCGGCGAACGCGCCCTCCAACTCGGCGGGCGCGATAGCGACCGACTTGAGTGCGCCGACGACATCGGTGAACCACAGCCGGACAAACCGGATGTCCCGTTCTTCGATGGTGCGCAGGACGAACTCTTGCTGACGGTCCATGGTGCGATCCTGCCCTACCGGTGTTTCGCCCGCGTTACGCACCCCGGAACGACTGCGGGGCGGTCACTCTCCGACGGGCTCGGCGTCCCCGCCGGACTCCCAGGCCCGGTCCTCGGCATCCCACTTCTCGGTCTTGGCCCGGGCGATCTCCAGCGCCCGGCCGGCCTCTTCGGGGGTGTCGTAGGGCCCGAGCACGTCCTCGGCGGGTCCGCGGTCGTCGTCGGTCTCCACCCGGCCTGTCGCGATGTTGTACCAGTAGTGCATGGCTCCTCCTCGGGTCACACCTCGGTCGGCTCCCTCTACCGTATGCCGTCCACGCGTCGGATTCGGCCCGGCGGCGTGCCTAGACTCCCCGGTATGCCGGTCCGTCACCCGAGCGTCGTGCCTCACCCCGTCAGCCCTCGACGGGCAGTACCCGCCGCCATCCGCCGCCCCGAATACGTCGACCGGGCGGCCCCCGAGCGGTACACCGGCTCGGAGATCAAGGACGCCGGGACCATCGAGCGGATCCGGGCCGCAGGTCAGCTGGCTGCCCGGGCCATGGCGGCGGCTGCCGAAGCCATCGCCCCTGGCGTGCGGACCGACGAACTCGACGTCATCGCGCACGACTATCTCGTGGCTCACGGCGCCTACCCCTCCACGTTGGGTTACCGCGGGTTCCCCAAGTCGATCTGCACCTCGGTCAACGAGGTGGTATGCCACGGCATACCGGATGCTCGCCCGCTGCGGGACGGCGACATCGTCAACATCGACATCACAGCCTTCCTCGACGGCGTGCACGGTGACACCGACGCGACCTACCTCGTCGGCGATGTCGACGAAGAGTCGCAACTGCTCGTCGAACGCACCCGGGAGGCCATGCTCCGCGGCATCCGGGCGGTGGCGCCGGGACGACCGATCAACGTCATCGGGCGGGTCATCTCCTCCTACGCCAAGCGGTTCGGCTATGGCGTGGTGCGCGACTTCACCGGCCACGGGATCGGCGAGGCATTTCACAGCGGCCTCATCGTGCCCCACTACGACGCAGCACCGGCATACGACACCGTCATGGAGCCGGGGATGACCTTCACCATCGAGCCGATGCTCAACCTCGGCACCCACGAGTGGGAGATGTGGGACGACGGGTGGACCGTCGTCACGGCCGACAAGGCTCGGTCGGCTCAGTTCGAGCACACGATCCTGGTCACTGACTCGGGCAGCGAGATCCTCACTCTCCCGTAAGGCGCGGGTTTAGGTCATAATGCGAACTAATTAGTTCGACGGGCTCGTGAAGGGCCCACCCCAGCTCAGGAGGCCTAGATGTCCGGAACCCCCCGCGTCGCTCTTGGGATCGACATCGGTGGCTCCGGCATCAAGGGGGCGCCGGTCGATCTCACCACCGGTTCGCTGATCGGGGAACGCATCAAGATCAGCACGCCTGAGCACTCGACGCCACAGGCGGTGGCGGCCATCGTCGACCAGATTGCCGACCAGTTCGTCGACTCCCTGCCCAAGGATGCGCCGATCGGGGTGACCATTCCGGGGGTGGTCCAGCACGGAATCGTTCGGACGGCCGCCAATATCGACCACGGGTGGATCGACTGCCCCGGTCAGGAGATCTTCGCCCAGGCCCTCGGTCGGCACTGCCTGCTGGTCAACGACGCCGACGCCGCGGGTGTCGCAGAGGTGCGCTACGGCGCGGCCAAGGGCAAGGACGGCCTGGTCGTCCTCACCACGCTCGGCACCGGCATCGGCATCGCGCTGCTGCACAACGGGGTGCTCATCCCCAACGCCGAGCTGGGCCACCTGGAGATCGACGGTTACGACGCCGAGACTCAAGCCGCCGCGTCGGTTCGCGAACGCGACGGTCTCTCCTGGACCAAGTGGGCGGCCCGGCTGCAGCGCTATTACACGACCGTCGAGAACCTCCTGTGGCCCGACCTGTTCCTCGTCGGGGGCGGCGTCTCTCGCAAGGCCGACAAGTTCTTGCCGCTGCTCAACCTGCGCACCCCCATCATCCCGGCCGCCCTGCAGAACCAGGCCGGCATCATCGGGGCTGCCGCTCTCGCGGCGGACTGAGCCTTCGCACTTTCCGGCCCTGCCGCGTCGTCACCCGAACGTCAGACGCTGACGCTGCCCTGACCGGCGAGGTCGTGCAGGGTCACCTGGTCGCGTCCGCCGTAGGTCAGGACGTGGGTGAGGTAAAGGTTGCGTCCGGGCGGGGCGAGCAGCCCGTCGTGGATCGGCACCATCGCGCGGGGAGCGACCCTGCGGACGAAGTCGATCGAGTCGCGCACCGCCGCCCACGGCGCGTTGATCGGTACAGCGAGGATGTCGACATCCTCGACCGGGGCGTCGTAGGCGTCTCCGGGGTGAAACAGCCGACCCTCCCCCGCTGCGGTGACGAGCACTCCGACGTTGTCGACCGTCGGCACTCCGTCGTGGTTGAAGGCGTGCTTCACCCCACGCGGGCTCACGGTGACCTCCCCAAAACTCAGGTCCTTACCCTGGCTCAAGATGCCCGCGACCAGCCCGTCAGCAGCGAGGATGTCCGCGGTTTGCGGATCGGTATACAGGGCTGCACCTGAATTGCGTCCCAGGACGCTCTTGAGCCTTTTCGTGTCGAGATGATCCCCGTGCTGATGGGTGACGAGGATCGCGTCGAGATCGGTGAGTTCCTCGAAGCCGACCGACCACCCGCCCGGATCGATGAGCAGGCGACGATCGGCGATCTCGACGAAAAGGCAGGAGTGTCCCAGGTGAGTGAGGCGCATAGCTCACCGTAACCCCGGGGCACGGCATACCGGCAGACCGACGGGTATGCCGGGCGGCAACCGAGTGCACGGCATACCTGCGCGGGAGGCCGGGTCACTAGGCTGGAGGCGAACCCTCATGCCGTGACCTTGGAAGGCGAGGAAACCCCATGCTTGCCCCTGTTGACGCCACCACCACGCCTGCCTGGCAGCGCCTTCGCGAGTTGCGCGAGGGGTTCACGCCCGATCTCCGGGGGTGGTTCTCGGCCGATCCGGGGCGTGCGGCGGCCCTCACCCGCACCTGCGCCGACCTGCACGTCGACCTGTCCAAGAACCTCGTGACGACCGAGATCCTCGAGGCCCTCGTGCAGGTGGCCGAGCAGGTCGGGCTGGCGCAGCGGCGGGACGCCATGCTCGCCGGCGACCGCATCAATGTCACCGAAAACCGGGCCGTGCTGCACACGGCCCTGCGTCGCCCGCAGGGAGCACCGCTGGTCGTCGACGGCCAGGACGTTGACCACGACGTCCACGAGGTGCTCGCGCGCGTCTACGCCTTCGCTGACCAGGTGCGCTCCGGCGCGTGGGTGGGGGTCACCGGCAAGCGCATCGAAACGGTCGTCAACATCGGTATCGGCGGGTCGGACCTCGGTCCGGTCATGGTCTACGAGGCGCTGGCGCCCTATGTCCAGCCAGGACTGCAGGTGCGGTTCATCTCCAATATCGACCCGACCGACGCGGCGCAGAAGACCGCCGGCCTCGACCCGGAGACCACCCTCGTCATCGTCGCGAGCAAGACCTTCACGACGCTGGAGACGTTGACCAACGCCCGGCTGGTGCGCGCCTGGCTGCTCGACGGACTCGTCGCCGCGGGAGCCATCGCAGACGACGAGTCGGCGCGCCGGGATGCGGTCGCCAAGCACTTCGTCGCCGTGTCGACTGCGCTGGACAAGGTGGCCGACTTCGGCATCGATCCGGCCAATGCGTTCGGCTTCTGGGACTGGGTGGGCGGTCGCTACTCCGTCGACTCGGCGATCGGCACATCGGTGTGCGTCGCGATCGGACCGGACCGTTTCGCCGAGGTGCTGGCCGGGTTCCACGCGGTAGACGAGCACTTCCGCACCCAACCGTTCGAGCGCAATGTGCCCGCCCTGATGGGCCTGCTCAACGTGTGGTACGTCAACTTCCTTGATGCCCGCACCCACGCAGTGCTGCCCTATGCCCAACAGCTGAGCCGGTTCGCGGCCTACTTGCAGCAGCTCACGATGGAGTCCAACGGCAAGTCGGTGCGCTGGGACGGCACACCGGTCACCAGCGCCACCGGTGAGGTGTTCTGGGGCGAGCCGGGCACCAACGGCCAACATGCCTTCTACCAACTCATCCACCAGGGCACCCAGCTCATCCCCGCCGACTTCATCGCGGTGGCCACCCCGGCCTACCCCTTGCGCGACGGTGACGCCGACGTGCACGAGCTCTTCCTCGGCAACTTCTTCGCCCAGACCGCTGCCCTGGCCTTCGGCAAGACCGCCGACGAGGTGCGCGCCGAGGGCACGCCGGAAGCGATCGTCCCGGCGCGAGTCTTCGAGGGCAATCGACCGACCACCTCGATCATGGCGCCGGCGCTCACCCCCTCGGTGGTCGGCCAACTCGTCGCGCTCTACGAACACATCACCTTCACCCAGGGCATCGTCTGGGGGATCGACTCCTTCGACCAGTGGGGTGTCGAACTCGGCAAGCAGCTGGCCAAGGCGCTCGAGCCCGCGGTCGCCGGTGACCCCGCTGCCCTGGCCCACCAGGACCCGTCGACCCGCTCGCTCATCGAGTACTACCTGGCACACCGCGAGCGCTGAGCGCGCACGCCGCCGCGCGGCATACCGGGCTTCGAACCCCGGTATGCCGCGCGGGTGGCCCTCACCCCCTGCACGGGGAGGGCCGGTCCGGCGAGCTACCCCTCGATCACGCCGAACTGCTCCTTGGTGGCGACATGCAGTTGCTCCAGGGCCAGTTGCTGCAACCGCAGCCCTTCCTTGCCCAGGCTGCTGCTGTGCATGCCGACCTGCAGCAGATGCCCGACCCGCTCGATGAACGGACCCCACGGGCCGACCGGCCCGCCACCCGGGCCCCCACCGATCGGGATGACGAAGCCGCCGCCGTCCACGCCGATGCCACCGAAGATGAGCCAACCCTCGCGCTTGTTGACCTCCGGACGCGGGATGGCGATCTGCTGGGCGCGATAGGTGGCGATGGCCAAGCCCGACGCGCCCTGCGCGAGGGAGGCCGTTGCACCGGTCGCGGGCGCGTCACCGACCCAGGTCTGGAAGACCTGGCCGCCGTGGATCGACCCGAAGGCCGTGAGCACCTCAGCCTGTTTGGTCGGCACCCACCCCGCGACATTGGCCGCTGAGGTGAGGCTCGGGTCACTGGTCACCGTGACGAAGTCGTCGTCGACGAAGTCGTTGAGCGTGGCCGAGAAGGCGTCGATGAGGTAGCCGCTGTCGCCGGGCCCGTCGATACCGCCGACGGGGTAGTACCAGGCAGTGAGGGTCAGCGGGCTGTCCCCGACCTGCTGGTCGACGGTGGTGGTCGTCGTGACCCCACCCCCGATGCCGTCGGATGCGCTCCAGAAGACGAACCGCAGACCTGCCAACTCGGCGGCCGTGGCGTGGACAACGCTGCCGGGTGTCGCTTCGGTGCTAGCGCCACCGATGAGCGTGGATGAGGTCGGGCCGGATCGCGGCTGGCGGTGGTGGCCGGCGGGAGAGCCGATGCGCTTGGCGTTGATGACGACGTGAGTCATGAAGGGGTCCTCGATCATGGGCTGGGTGACCGCGGGGAGAGAAGCGGTCACCCACCAGGAGTCGGGAGCGGCGCCCCTGATACCGGATGTCGAGAATGCGCTGCCCTGGTGTCGGTCAGCCTTCGACAGCGAGGGCGAAGGGCAGGACGCCCGTCGCTCCGGCCAGCCGCAGCGCCCGACCGGCGATGGTCAGCGTCCAGCGCGAACTCACCATGTCGTCGACGAGCAGCACTGGTCCGTCGAGGGCGGCCAGGGACGCGACGATCTCGGCAGGCACGACGATGCGGTCCCACACCTGGGCGAGGCGGAAGGCCGAGTTGCCGCCGGGCTCGCCGCTCGGTCCCGCACCGGCATACCGGAGGGTGCCTAAGAAGGGCAGCCGCCCGACCTGGGCGAGCCTGCGCGCGAGTGACCCCACGAGAGCGGGGTGCCGCCGGGAGGGCATGGCCACCACCGCGGCCGGTCGCTGCGCCCAGTCCCATGCGCGCAGCACCTCGATGCTCCCCTGGATGAGCGCTGCCGGGACCTCGCCGTCGGCACGGAGCGCCTCCCGCACCCGGCCGCCCCACCCGAGGTCGCTGAACCGAGCGATCACCCGCCCCGGCTGGATGCTCTCGCCCACCGGGATCCGGCCTTTCACGGGGACACCGAGGCGGTCCATCCCGGTCGGCCACTGCAACCGTGGCTCGATCGGCACCCCAACCCGAGCCAGTGCGGTGCGGGCCGCTCCGATGGCGTCCCCCCGAACGCTCACGGTGAACCAGGGGTCAGCGCACGTGTCGCACCGCCCGCAGGCCTGGGCCGTGTGATCGTCGAGGCAGCGCTGCAGATAGGCCATCCGGCACTCGGTGCTCGCCTGGTATTCCAGCATGAGCTGTTGCTCACGGGTGCGAGCCGCCGCCACGCGTTCGTAGCGCTCCACGTCGTAGCGCCACGGCATACCGGTGGCCACCCACCCGCCCGACACCCGGGTGACGGCGCCGTCGACGTCGAGCACCTTGAGCAGCAGGTCCAGCCGGGTGCGGCGGATATCCACCGCGCTCTCGATGGCAGCGCTCGACATCGCGCGCTGCGACTGCCCCAAGACCCGCAGCACCGCCTCGGCCTGCTCCAGACGCGGCATCGATGCCGAAGCGAAGTAGGCCCAGATCTCGCGATCCTCGGCGCCCGGCAGGAGCAGCACGTCGGCACTGGCCGTGGCTCGCCCGGCTCGACCGATCTGCTGGTAGTAGGCCACCGGCGACGCTGGCGCGCCCACGTGCACGACGAAGCCCAGGTCGGGTTTGTCGAACCCCATCCCCAGCGCCGAGGTCGCCACGAGCGCCTTGACCTCGTTGTCACGCAGGGCCCGCTCGAGCCGTTCGCGCTCCCCCGGGTCGGTGCGACCGGTGTAGGCCGCGACCGGATGGCCAGCCCCGGCCAGCGCACCGGCCAGGTCCTCGGCCCCCGCGACGGTCAGCGAGTAGATGATCCCGCTGCCGGGCAGGCTCGGCAGCTGGTCGAGCAGCCACCCGAGGCGCTGCTCGGCCGTGAGGGTCGGCGCCACGCCCAACCGCAGCGACGCCCGCGCCAGCGATCCGCGCAGGGTGCGGACGGTATGCCGTCGCGCGGCTCCGGGGCCACCCGCGCCCAGCATGCCCACCGCTGCCCCCGGCCCCACCTCCAGTTGGGTCGCGACATCGGCGACCACCCGCGCGTTGGCCGTCGCCGTCGTCGCGAGCACCGGGGTGTCGTGCGGGAGTGCGGCGAGCAGGTCAGCGATGCGTCGATAGTCAGGTCGGAAGTCGTGGCCCCAATCGCTGACACAGTGCGCCTCGTCGACGACGAGCAGGCCGGCCCGGGCGACGAGATCGGGCAGTTGCTCGGCCCGGAAACTCGGGTTGGTCAGCCGCTCCGGGCTGACCAGCAGGACGTCGACCTCGTCAGCGGCCAGCGCAGCCTGGACCTGCGGCCAGTCAAGTTGGTTGGCGGAGTTGAACGACACGGCGCGGATGCCGGCCCGCTCCCCGGCGGCGATCTGGTCGCGCATGAGCGACAGCAGCGGCGAGAGGATGACGGTCGGCCCGGCCCCGGCCGCCCGCAGCAGCGCGGTCGCGACGAAGTAGACGGCGGACTTGCCCCACCCGGTGCGCTGCACGACCAGGACCCGCTCCCGCTCGACGACCAGCGACCGGATCGCCGCCAACTGGCCCTCGTGGAAGGACGCGTCCGGGCGCCCCACCAGCGACCGCAGCGCATTGAGCGCCTGCGCGTCGACGTGGGCGGAATCGGGTGGGTTCGTCACGCGCCCACCGTATGCCGCCCCGCCGACACATCGACTCCGCCGGCGAGCGGCGAGTGGACGAGTCGGTCGGTACGCCGGATTCTGTCCCGCGACGCCGTTGCCGGCACCGCGGTGGCGGTCATCCATCTCGGCCGGCCATTGCTGGCCGGCTCTAGCGCTCTACCCGCAGGCATCGGGCGGGCCGCCCTCGAACGCCTGCTGTCTGAGCTTGCTCCGGGTGGGGTTTACCGAGCCGACCTGGTCACCCAAGCCGCTGGTGGTCTCTTACACCACCTTTTCACCCTGACCTCATCCGCCTACTGGGCATCCCAGCGGTTCGGATGAGGCGGTCTGTTTTCTGTGGCACTGTCCCGCGGATCGCTCCGGGTGGCCGTTAGCCACCACCCTGCCCTTCGGAGTCCGGACGTTCCTCGGCACCCGGCATACCCGGCGTGAGCCGGAAATCCCTGGGTGACGCGACCGCCTGACCGACTCGTCCGCCTCCAGTATGCCTGCTGGTGCGCCGTACGCTGCCCGCGTGCCCACCTTCACCAAGCGCGCGCCGACGGGGTCACCCGGGTATGCCGGGTGGGAAGCGGCGGGGCTGCGGTGGCTTGCCGTGGCGACGCCCAGCGGTGGAGCACAGGTCGTATCGGTGGTCGAGGTCACCGGATCGACGCTCGTGCTCGACCGCCTCACCCCGGTCCCGGCCACCCGGACCGCCGCTGCGGACTTCGGCGAGCGCCTGGCGCGCACCCATGCGGCCGGTGCGACGGCATACGGGATCGGGCCGGATGGCTGGGACGGGGACGGCTATTTCGGACCCAGCCACCGGGTCCTGGACCTGCCGCTCGGCAGCCAGCCCCGCTGGGGCGCTCACTGGGCCCGCCAGCGACTCCGCCCGATCGCCACGACCTGTGCGGTCTCCGGGACGCTCGATCCCGCCACCATCGCAGACCTGCATCGGGTGGCCGACCGCTGCGAAGCGGGGGTCTTCGACACCGACGAGGCACCGGCCCGGGTCCACGGTGACCTCTGGTCCGGCAACCTGATGTGGACCGAGCGCGGCGTCGTGCTCATCGACCCGGCCGCCCACGGCGGACACCGCGAACTCGACCTGGCGATGCTCGCTCTCTTCGGTGCCCCCCACCTCCACCAGATCGTCACGGCATACGAGCATGTGTCGCCGCTGGCCCCGGGGTGGCGGGAGCGGGTGGAACTCCACCAGCTCTACGCGCTCGCCGTGCATGCCTACCTCTTCGGCAGTGGGTATGCCGGGCCGACCGCTGCCGCAGCGCGGCGCTACCGCTGACCGACGATGTCCATCCGCACCGACCCGGCGGCGACATCCACGGCGCTCACCCGCACGGTGACATCGGTGCCCGGCTTCCCCGGCCCCGCCGCCACGCCGACGACCGCAGGATCGAGCAGCTGCACGACCGGCATCCCTTTGGACGTGACGTCGACCACCGAGGCGGGGAATTCCTGACCGACCGACCCGGCGAGCACCGCAGCCTCCACGGCGTCGGTGCTGGCCCGCTCGACGGCCGAGGCCCGGCGGTCGGCGTGTGCCATGAGGTCCGGCAGCGTGGGCAACGCCTCGCGCGCCCAGTCCGGCACCGGCGTGCCCCCGCAGAGTGCCTCGCACACGACCAAGCCGAAACGGTCGACCAGCCGGCGCAAGGGCGCCGTCACATGGGCATAGGGTGCCGCGACCGCGGCGTGGGTGCGGATCTCGGGCGCTTCGCCGGTGAACGGGGTGTAGCCGGCACCCCGGAAGAGCGAGGTGGCCTCGTGGATGACCGCGAGGTGGCGGGTGTTGTGGCGGTCGAGCGAGCGCAGAAAGTCGCCGTAACGTTGCCCCTGCGGCCAGGGCACCCCCAGGGCCGCGGCCTGCCGCCGAAACCGCTTGACCGCGCCGGGGTCCGGATCAGGCATGGTGCGCAGGATGCCGATGCCACCGCGCAGCATGATGTCGGCGGCCGCCATCCCGGTCATCAACGAGATCTGGGCGTTCCAGTCCTCGGCCGGCACCGGCGGGCGCAGTTCGATGACGTAGCCCCCGGACCCGTCCTGGTGGACCTCCTGCTCCGGCATCGGCAACGATGCCCCGCCTCGCGCCGCTTCGAGGGCGGCGCGCTTGGCACCGATCTCGCGCAACAGCAGCACCTGGTCGTCGGCGGTCCCGGCATCCACCTCGGCCTGCACGCGCAGGTAGTCCCGCCGGGCCCGGCTGCGCACCATGGCCCGGGCCACCTCGGCGTTCGTGACGGTGCCGTCGGCCGCCAGGCGCAGATCCCACACGTATGCCGGTCGCACGTGGTCCGGCAGCAGGCTCGCGGCCGCTTCGCTGAGGATCGGAGGGTGCAAGGGCACCCGGCCGTCCGGGGCGTAGATCGTCAATCCGCGAGCGCGCACCTCGGTGTCCAGGGCCGACCCGGGCGTCACGAAGTGCGGGACGTCGGCAATGGCATACCGCACCCGATAACCAGCACCGTCGCGCTCCAGGGCCATCGCCTGGTCGAGGTCCATCGACCCCACCGGGTCGAGCGTCCAGAAGCCCACCCCGGTGAGGTCGGTGGGCGCGCTGGGACGGCTGTCGGCAGCGGCCCTGGCGTCGGCGAGGGCGGCTGCGGAGAACTCCTGCGGGACCGCCAGATCGGTTCTGATCTGGGCCAGTCGGCGCAGCAGGGCCGCTGTTGTCGCGCCGTCGATCCCGGTGGCAGACGCTGGCCGGACGGTGATGTGACGGCTGGGCATGCGCACACCCTAGCCACCGGGTCCCTCACCGACCGGGCCGCCGAGCCGTCCTCCGCGCCGACGAGGGCCACCTGGGCCGCCACTACGCTGCGAACGTGATCGTCCTGCTGCCCCCGTCCGAGACCAAGCACGAGCCCCGGCGCGGTGCACGGCTGGCCTTGGACTCCTTGTCCTTCCCCGAACTCACCACCGCACGGGAAGAGATCCTGACCGAGCTCATGGCCACCAGCGCCCTGCCCAACGCCTGTCGACTGCTCGACGTCTCCCCCGGCCTGGCCGATGTCGTCGCGCGTAACCAACGGCTGCGTGAGATGCCGACGGCACCAGCCGGCCAGATCTACACGGGGGTGCTCTACGACGCGCTCGACCTGCCGAGCCTGGACGCCGCTGCTCGCGCCCGGGCAACTCGTCGCCTCGTCATCGTGTCGGCCTTGTTCGGGGCGCTGCGGGTGAAGGACCGCATCCCGCCCTACCGCCTGGCCATGGGAGTCACCCTGCCGACGGTCGGTGCGCTAGCCGCCCGGTGGCGACCGCACCTGGACCCCGTGCTCACTGCTGCGGCCGGCTCGGGCCTGGTCATCGACGCCCGCTCCGCGGCATACGTCGCCGCCTGGCAGCCGCGCGGCGATGTGGCCGACCGTTGGGTGGCGCTGCGAGTCCCCGGCCAGAGCCATGCCGCCAAGCACACCCGCGGTCTCGTCGTGCGGGCGCTGTGCCGGCATACCGGGTCCGTCACATCGGTGCCCGCACTGGCCCGGGCGCTGGCACCCTACGTCGACGTCACGGTCCATCATCCGACCCGACCCGGGAAGGGCTGGACCCTGGACGTCACCACTCGCTAGGGCTGACCTTGCCGGCCGGCGGCGTCGATGTGGACGAGGTGCTCGACGCGATTGATGGCAGGAACCGAGAGGTTGCCGTCGTCCCACAGGTCGATGATGGAGATCGACGCCGGCTCGGTGGCCAGTGACCAGAACCGCTCCGGCGCTATCCCCAGCAGGTGCGTGAGCACGATGAGGATCGGCACGCGACTCGTCACGACGACCGTCACTCCCGGGCCCGGAGCCAGGGCAGACCACGCCCGGTGTACCCGCGTCGCGACATCGGTGCGCGACTCCCCGCCGGGCGGCGGATAGGTCGGGTCCATCCGCATCCGAGCCAACTTGGCCGGATGCCGAGCAGCGATCTGTTCGAAGGTCAGCCCGTCCCATTCCCCGAAGGACCGCTCGTCCCAGTCCGAGTCACGGCCGGCCTCGACCCCGAGTGCGGCGGCGATCGCATCACCGGTGGCCATCGCTCGGGCCAGTGACGAGGTGATGACCCGCACCTCCCGCCGCGCGGCATCCGAACGCGGTATGCCGTCCACGAGGGTCGCGACCGAGCGCGCGGCCGCCTGGGCCTGCGCCAGGCCGGTGGCGTTGAGCGGCGGATTCGAGCCGCCGCGGCCGTCCAGACGCCCGGACACGGTGTTGTCGGTCACGGCATGGCGCACCAGGACGATGCGGTGCGGATCGGTGAGGACCGGGCCACGCCCCGAGTCGATGACCGCGGTGCTGGAGACGGCAGCGCCCCCGTCGGTCGGTGTGTCAGCGCTCCCCGTCGCGCCGGCGCCGGACGCGGCGTCCGGGTCGAGGAGCCGGTCGATGTGCTCACCGTCCATGCCCTTGTTGGACAGGGCGTCGGCGGCGGCGTTGTCAGCGCGAGGCACCCAGATGTAGCGCACCCGGCCGCCGGCATCGCTGATCCGTCGCACCAGCGCCCTCGCCTGGGCGGCCAGCCGCCGCATGTCCTCGTGCTTGATCTGCCAGCGGCCGGCCATCTGCTCCACGACGAGTTTGGAGTCCATCCGCACCTCGACGTCGGCGTCCGGCGCACAGCGCAGCACGCCCTCGAGCCCGGCGATGAGCCCGGAATACTCGGCCACGTTGTTGCTGGCCAGGCCCAAGGGCTCAGCACGTTCCAAGAGCACCCGTCCGGTGCGGCCGTCGCGGACCAGGGCACCGAAACCGGCCACCCCAGGGTTGCCGCGGGAGCCGCCGTCGGCCTCGACGACCAGGCGTCGTCCGGCCAAGGTCTAGATCCCCGACTCGGCGGTGCGCACGAGAATGCGACGGCACTCCTCGCACCGCAGCACCTCGTCGACGGGGGCGTCCCGAAGCCGCCCCAGGTCGACCTGGTTGAGCTCCAGCCGGCAACCGCCGCAACGACGTTGGCGCAATTCGGCGGCACCGATGCCGCCGTTGGAGGCTCGGATCTTGGTGTAGATGGCCAGCAGTTCCTCGCCCACATTGGGGACGACGGCCGCGCGCTGGGCTGCGATTTCAGCGGCCGCGGTGTCGAACCCAGCGATCGCCTCGTCCCGTGCGGTGGTCACCGCGGTGATGGTGGCGTCGAGCTCGGAGCGCTGGGTGGCCAGGCGGGCCACGTCGGCCTCCAGGGCCTCGGCGCGCTCCATGACTTCCAGCTCGATGTCCTCCAGCTCGCTCTGCCGACGGGCCAACGACCCGAGTTCGTGCTGCAGCGCCTGCAGGTCCTTGGCGGTGCCCGTGCCTGCGTCGAGACGGCGTTGGTTGCGCTCGGCTCGGTCACGGACCAGCTGCACGTCCGATTCGGCCTTGGCCACTTCACGCTGGATGTCATCCAGGGCGGTCTGCGCCAGCGCGAGTTCCCGATCCAGAGCCGCCGATTGGTGAGCGAGCGTCGTGAGTTCGGCGTGTTGGGGCAGCGTGACACGGGCGTGGTCGAGCTGATCCAGGCGGGTATCCAAAGCCTGCAGGTCCAACAACCGCAGCTGGCGGAGCGGGTCGGCTTTCAGCGGGCACCTCCAGCGTCGCGCGCGCCGACCACGAAATCCCAGGGGTCGGTGCGCAGGGTCGAGACGTAGGTCTCCACCGTAGTCCCCTCAGCCGCCGACGACGACGCAGCCGATGATCCCGACGACGCCGAACCCGGCCCCGGGCCGCCCGCCAGGGCGGACGCCAACCGGTGCTGGGCAGACTCCAGCCACAACCACTCGGTGGCCCAGTGGCCCGCATCGACGAGATAGGGCGGACCACCGCGGGATTCCTCCCGGGCCTCCGATGCGGGGTGATGACGCAGGTCTGCGGTGACATAGACGTCGGCACCCGACGCCCGGACGGCGGCGAAGCGGTCGTCACCTGAGCCGCCGAGCACGGCCACCCGGCATACCGTCGCGGTCGGGTCGCCCGACACCCGAATGCCCCCCGCTGTCGGCGGGAGCGCGGCGGCGAGCGCGTGCACGAACTCCTGCAGCGTGCTCGGCCCGGGCAACTCGCCCACCCGCCCGAGCGGCTGCCCGTTCTCGAGGTCCAGCGGCCGCACCTCGGTCAATCCGCATGCGGCCGCGAGGGCATCGCTCACTCCCGGATCAGCGACGTCGGCGTTGGTGTGCGCACAGTAGATGGCCAGATCGGCCACGACTGCGCGGGTAATGGCCGCGCCCTTGGCCGAGGTCGTCGCCACCGAGTGGATTCCGCGCAGCAGGAGCGGATGGTGGGTGATCAGCAGGTCCGCCCCGGCCGCGATGGCCTCGTCGATGACCGCAAGGGTCGGGTCGACGGCCAGGTGGATCCGTCGCACCGGCTGGTCGGGGTCGCCGGTGACCAGGCCGACTCGATCCCACCCCAGCGCGGTCTCGGGCGGGTAGAGCGTGTCGAGGACGGACAGGACGTCACGCAAAAGGACGCTCATGTGGGCCCGGCCGGGATCGAACCGACGACACCCGCGGTGTAAGCGCGGTGCTCTGACCAGCTGAGCTACAGGCCCCAGGCGACGGAGGACGACTCGGTATGCCGGTCGCCACCGTCGCGGCGGTTCATTGTGCCACCGGCGCACCGGTTGTGGACATCAGCCTTCTCGACGCAGCTGCGCCAACGCCGCGCGGTAGTCGGAGAAGTCGCGGGCCAGTCCGGTGGGGTTGACCTCGGTCCAGCGGACCATGCCCTCTCGGTCGATGAGGAAGGTGCCGCGTTGGGCAAACCCCTTCTCGGCGTTGAACACCCCGAACTGCTGCGCGACGTGGCCGTGTGGCCAGAAGTCGGACAGCAGCGGAAAGAAGTAGCCCTCCGCGTCGGCCCAGGCGCGCAGCGCGAACATCGGGTCGCACGAGACGGCCAACACCTGTATGCCGTCGTGCTGGAAGTCTTCCAAGCCGTCGCGGACCGCCCGCAACTCCCCGGTGCAGATGCCCGAGAACGCGAACGGCACGAAGATCACGACGACGTTGGCGCGCTCGCGAACGCCGGCCAGCGAGACCTCGGCTCCGAGGTGATCGACCAATGTGAAGTCGGGGGCACGGTCTCCGACAGCCAGAGGGGCGCTCATGCCCCCAGTCTGCCAGGGTCCACCGAAACGGCAGTTTGTCTCAGCTTGTCTCAGCGGCGCGCCGAGCGAGGCGCGACCAGGCGTGCGACCGTCCAGGTCCGCGAGACATTGGCGACCCCGGCCGGGTGCAGGCCTGCGGTGACGGCGGCGTCCTCGATGTCACTTGGCTCCACGTGGCCGTCTCGACCCGTGCGCGGAGTGCACAACACGACGAACCCTCGATCGACGAGATTGGTCAACGCATCCACCAGGGTGTCCACGAGGTCACCGTCATCGGCCCGGAACCACACGAGCACCGCGTCCGCACCGTCGTGATAGCTCTCGTCCTCCAAGGGACTGCCGACCACACCCTCAATGGCCAGCCTCAGGTCCTCATCGACATCGTCGTCCCAGGCGAACTCCTGGACGATCTGCCCAGCCACGAAGCCGACCTTGGCCAGCATCGTGCCCTGCGCAGCCTCCGCCTGCCCTTGCACGGACGTGTCCATCCTTTCGTGATCCTGATGGCGGGACTGACCCCTGTTCGCCTCAGTGTGCCGCAGCGGCCTGCGCTTGTGGGTGGTTGGCGAGGTGAGATCAGGCACCCGGAAGGTGCCGCGCGACGGCATACCTCGTCGGGTCCGAAACCGTCCATCCGCTGATTGGCAATGTGACGTAGACCGCTTTCGGGTAGAGGATGGAGGTAGCCACTGCAGAAAGGACCCTCACCGTGTCAGGCCAGTCCGGACCCATCTTCAACGGCATCCCCAGCCAGCTCCCCGATACCGACCCCGAGGAGACCCGGGAATGGGTGGAGTCGCTGCAGGGGGTCATCGACGGTCAGGGACGCACCCGCGCGCGCTACATCATGCTGCAGTTGCTGGCGCAGGCCCGCGGCCAGCAGGTCGGGGTCCCGTCGCTGACGGCGACCGACTACATCAACACCATCCCGCCCGAGCGCGAGCCGTGGTTCCCCGGTGACGAGGACATGGAGCGGCAATACCGCCGATGGATCCGCTGGAACGCCGCGGTGCTCGTGCACCGCGCGCAGCGTCCCGGGGTCGGCGTCGGTGGGCACATCTCCACCTATGCCTCGGCCGCGACCCTCTACGAGGTCGGGATGAACCACTTCTTCCGCGGCCCGGATCACTCTGGGGGCGGCGACCAGATCTTCTTCCAGGGACACGCTGCGCCGGGCATGTACGCCCGCGCCTTCCTCGAGGGCGTGCTGTCCGAGGAAGACCTCGACGGCTTCCGTCAGGAGAAGTCCCACGTCGTCGACGGCACCATCCGCGCCCTGTCCTCATACCCGCACCCGCGGCTCATGCCGTCGTTCTGGCAGTTCCCGACGGTGTCCATGGGCCTGGGACCGATGAACGCGATCTACCAGGCCCAGTTCAACCGCTACCTGCACGACCGCGGCATCAAGGACACCAGCGGTCAGCGGGTGTGGGCCTTCCTCGGCGACGGCGAGATGGACGAGCCCGAGTCCCGTGGCCTGCTGCAACTGGCCGCCAACGAGGAACTCGACAACCTCACCTTCGTCGTCAACTGCAACCTGCAGCGCCTCGACGGGCCGGTCCGCGGCAACGGCAAGATCATGCAAGAGCTCGAGGCGTTCTTCCGCGGCGCCGGGTGGAACGTCATCAAGGTCGTCTGGGGCCGCGGGTGGGACCCCCTGCTCGCCGCCGACCGCGACGGCGCGCTCGTGCACATCATGAACCAGACCAGCGACGGCGACTACCAGACCTTCCGCGCCAACGACGGTGCCTACGTCCGGGAGCACTTCTTCGCCCGTGATCCGCGCACCGCGAAGATGGTCGAGAAGTGGAGCGACGAGCAGATCTGGGAGAAGCTGCGCCGCGGCGGTCACGACTACCGCAAGGTGTATGCCGCCTACCAGGCCGCCATGGAGCACACCGGTCAGCCGACGGTCATCCTCGCCAAGACCATCAAGGGCTTCACGCTCGGGTCGCACTTCGCCGGCCGCAATGCCACGCACCAGATGAAGAAGCTCACCCTTGATGACCTCAAGGGTTTCCGCGACCTGCTGCGCATCCCGATCACCGACGAGCAGCTCGAGGCCGACCCCTACCAGCCGCCGTACTACCACCCCGGTCCCGACGACCCGGCCATCCAATACATGCTCGCGCGCCGGCGGGCCCTCGGCGGCTCGGTGCCGTCGCGGCGCACGGCTCACGTGCCGCTTCCGTTGCCGCCCGCCGACGCCTACGAGGCGATGGCCAAGGGCTCGGGCAAGCAGCAGATCGCCACGACGATGGCCTTCGTCAGATTGCTCAAGGACCTCATGCGGGACAAGGGCTTCGGGTCGCGAGTGGTCCCGATCATCCCCGACGAGGCCCGCACCTTCGGGATGGACTCGTTCTTCCCGACGATCAAGATCTACAACCCGCACGGCCAGAACTACACCCCGGTCGACGCCGATCTCATGCTGGCCTACCGCGAATCCGAGCAGGGCCAGATCCTGCACCTGGGCATCAACGAGGCCGGCTCGGTCGCCGCCTTCACCGCCGCCGGCACGGCATACGCGACCCATGGCCAGCCGATGGTGCCGATCTACATCTTCTACTCGATGTTCGGCTTCCAGCGCACCGGCGACTCGATCTGGGCCGCGGCAGACCAGATGAGCCGCGGCTTCCTCATCGGTGCCACCGCGGGCCGCACCACGCTGACCGGCGAAGGGCTGCAGCACGCCGACGGGCACTCGCCACTGCTGGCCGCGACCAACCCCGCGGTGGTGACCTACGACCCGGCCTTCGGATACGAGATCGCCCACATCGTCCGGGATGGGCTCGAGCGGATGTACGGCGGGGGCGACGAGCACGTCGACGCGCGCGGGCGCAGCCGCGACGCGATCTACTACCTCACGGTCTACAACGAGCCGATCGTGCAGCCGGCCCAGCCCGAGGGTCTTGATGTCGAGGGGCTGCTCAAGGGCATGTACCTGCTCAAGAAGGCCGACACCGAGGGGTGGCAGCACCAGCCCGCCCGTGCTCAACTGCTCGCGTCGGGGGTCGCGGTCCCGTGGGCGTTGGAGGCGCAGCGGTTGCTCGCCGACGACTTCGGTGTGGCGGCGGACGTCTGGTCGGTCACCTCGTGGACCGAACTGCGCCGCGACGGCCTGGCCGCCGACGAGCAGTCCTTCCTGCACCCCGAGCAGCCGACCCGCACGGCATACATCACCGAGGCCCTCTCGGCCACGGCCGGGCCGGTCGTCGCGGTGTCCGACTACATGCGCGCGGTCCAGGATCAGATCCGGCCCTGGGTGCCGGGCGATTACGCCAGCCTCGGTGCAGACGGTTTCGGGTTCTCGGACACGCGGGCGGCCGCGCGACGGTTCTTCCACATCGACAGCCATTCGATCGTGGTGCGGACCCTGCAAACTCTCGCGGCGCGTGGCGAGGTCGACCCGCAGCTGGCTCGAGACGCCGCCGAGAAGTACCGACTGCTCGACATCTCGGCCGGTACGACGGGCAATCCGGGCGGCGACGCCTGACCGGCGGCCGGTGCACCTGATGACCGACTGGTCGCAGCAGATGCGGGACAGGTCGGTGGTGGAGACGCAATACTCGACCACCGACCGGCTCGAGCGACGGATCTCGATCTGGAGTCCCGGCTCCGACGGGATTGACCCGACCGCGCTGCTGCGCGACTCGATCGTCGAGCTGCACCCGCGTCACGCGGTGGAGATCGGCTGCGGCACCGGCACCTTGGCGGCGCAGGTATGCCGTGCGCTTCCCTCGTGCGACTACCTGGCCACCGATCTCTCCCCCGCGATGGTGGCGACCACCGCTGCCCACGGCGTGCTAGCCGAGGTGAGCGACGCGGCCTCGCTCCCCGTGCCGGACGGCTGGGCGGACGTGGTCGTCGCCGCGTGGATGCTCTACCACGTGCCCGACCTGCACGCGGTGCTGCGCGAGGTCACCCGCGTGCTCGCCCCGGACGGCACCTTCCTGGCCGTGACCAACGGCGACACTCACCTGGCCACCCTGTTGGCCGACGTGGGGGTCGGCCCGGCCCAGACCCAGTTCAGTTCGGAGAACGGCCTGGCCGCCTTGGAGGAGCACTTCCAGACGGTCACCCGACGGGATGTGCACACGCTGGCGACCTTTCCCGACCACGAGACGGCGACGGCATACCTCGCGACGATCGATCCCGACATGGCAGTCGCCCTGCCCGTCTTCGAGGGTGCCCGGCAGGACGCCGGCTATACGACGATCTTCACGGCGCGATACCCATCCGGGCTGCCGGGGTGACCGGAGCGCGGACGGTCGGACACGGCATACCTCTGCCGCTCTAGGCTTGCGCCCGTGTCCAAGGTCTTGACGTCCCTGCCGGTCGGTGAACGAGTCGGAATCGCCTTCTCCGGAGGTCTCGACACCTCCGTGGCGGTGGCCTGGATGCGGGACAAGGGGGCGATCCCGTGCACCTACACCGCCGACATCGGGCAGTACGACGAGCCCGACATCGACTCGGTGCCCGGGCGCGCCGGCCAATATGGCGCCGAGCTCTCGCGCCTGGTCGACTGCAAGGCCGCCCTCGTCGAGGAGGGCCTGTCGGCAATCGCGTGCGGCGCCTTCCACATCCGCTCCGGTGGCAAGCAGTACTACAACACCACGCCCCTGGGCCGGGCGGTGACCGGCACCTTGCTGGTGCGGGCGATGCGCGCGGACGACGTCGACATCTGGGGCGACGGCTCGACCTACAAGGGCAACGACATCGAGCGGTTCTACCGCTACGGCCTCATCGCCAACCCCAACCTGCGGATCTACAAGCCGTGGCTCGACGCCGACTTCGTCACCGAGCTGGGCGGCCGCACGGAGATGTCGCAGTGGATGTCCGCCCACGACCTGCCCTACCGCGATTCGGTTGAGAAGGCCTACTCCACCGACGCCAACATCTGGGGTGCCACCCACGAGGCCAAGCGCCTCGAGCACCTGGACACCTCAATCGAAATCGTCGAGCCGATCATGGGCGTCAAGTTCTGGGACCCTGCCGTCGTCATCGACAGTGAAGACGTGACGATCGAGTTCGTCCAGGGTCGGCCGGTCGCCATCAACGGGCGCGACTTCGCCGCCGACCCGGTTGGCCTGGTCATGGAAGCCAACGCCGTGGGCGGTCGGCACGGCCTGGGCATGGCCGACCAGATCGAGAACCGGATCATCGAGGCCAAGAGCCGCGGCATCTACGAAGCCCCCGGCATGGCGCTGCTGTTCATCGCCTACGAGCGGCTGCTCTCGGCGATCCACAACGAGGACACCATCGCCAACTACCACGCCGAAGGGCGACGGCTCGGCCGGCTGCTCTACGAAGGCCGCTGGTTCGACCCGCAGTCGCTCATGTTGCGCGAGTCGCTGCAGCGCTGGGTCGCCTCGGCCGTGACCGGCCAGGTCACCTTGCGGCTGCGCCGCGGCGACGACTACTCCATCATCGACACTCGAGGCCCGGGGTTCTCTTATCACCCGGACAAGCTGTCGATGGAGCGCACCGAGGACGCCGCCTTCGGGCCGATCGACCGCATTGGTCAACTCACCATGCGCAACCTCGACATCGCCGACACACGCTCCAAGCTCGAGCTGTATGCCGCGCAGGGCCAGCTCCTCGGCGGTCACGCCGAGCTCATCGGCCGGCTCGAGCCCGGCGGCGCGGCATCCATTGCGGCCAACCCCGAGGTGATCGACGACGGCGAGGTGGAGACTCTCGACCGGGCCGCCATGGAAGCCGGCACCGACTGACCTCGGTCACCGTGCGGTTCTGACCTCGGCCAGGCAGGTCCCGATGGCCCCCGTCCGGTTCCGCCCGTGCTGCCGCGGTTGTGGACGGCATACAAAACCGGGTCACTAGACTCACGGGGGTGAGTCCGACGCCACGGCGCCGCCCCAGCCGGGAGGTCCTGGGGCTACTGGAGCGCGCTGCCGGACCGCTGGCCAGCACCGCGCTGCGACGGGTGGAGCGTGACTACCCGTGGTTTCTCGTGTTGCCCGCCCAACAGCGCTCCTGGGTCGGGCTGGTCGCCCAGGCCGGCATCGCCGCCTTCATCGCCTGGCTGGGGGCCGAGGGCGACGACGAGCCGCCGGTGACCGCCGACGTCTTCGGCACTGCACCACGAGAACTCACCGCCTCGATCACGCTCAGCCAGACTCTCGATCTCATTCGCGCCACCGTGTCGGTCGTCGAGGACGAGGTCGACGGGATGGGGTCGGCCGACGAGGCCCAGGTGCTGCGCGAGGCTGTGTTGCGCTACTCCCGCGAGATCGCCTTCGCCGCCGCGCAGGTCTATGCGCAGGCCGCAGAGTCGCGCGGGGCCTGGGATGCCCGGCTCGAGGCACTCGTCGTCGATGCGGTCTTGCGTGGGGAAGCCGACGACTCGATGCAGTCGCGCGCCACCGCCTTAGGGTGGGGCTCGGTCGCCCACGTCACCGTTGTCGCGGGCCGAACGCCCACCGGCGCAACGGCATACACGGGTGAATCGATCCGCAGAGCGGCGCGGCGGATCGGGGCCGAGGCTCTGGCCGCTGTGCAGCGCCGACGCCTGGTGGTCATCCTCGGTGGCACAACCGATGCCCTCAAGTCGGCATCCGCCCTGTCCGGCGAGTTCGGCGACGGCCCCATCGTCGTCGGTCCCACCGTGCCCCACCTGTTCGCTGCCGGGCGTTCGGCACGGGCCGCGCTCAACGGGCTCTCCGCGGCCCCGGCCTGGCCCCAAGCACCTCGGCCGGTGCTCGCCGACGAACTCCTGCCCGAGCGGGTCCTCGTCGGCGACGACCGCGCCCGGCGCCAACTCGTCGACCGCATCGCGAACCCGTTGCGCGCCAACGCAACCCTGCTGCACACCGCAGAGAGCTTCCTCGAGGTCGGCGGCTTGGAGGCCACCGCGCGGGTGCTCTTCGTCCACCCCAACACGGTGCGCTATCGGATCGGGCGCATCGCCGAACTCACCGGTTACGACCTGGCGCACCCCAGGGACGGGTATGCCGTCCGGCTGGCGCTCGCCCTCGCGGCGGTTCAGTAGCGGCTGCCGATCCTTTGTAGGAAACCTCCAAAGCGGACCCTGGCAACCTTGGCCGGATCGGGGTCACAGAATGGTCACGCGGCAATGACAGAGTGGTGAACGTGCTCGCTGTCCTCTGCCCTGGCCAAGGCTCCCAGAAGCCCGGCTTCCTCTCCCCCTGGCTGGAACTGCCCTCTTTCCGTGACCGGATGGAGTGGTTCTCCACCGTGGCGAACATGGACCTGGTGTCCTACGGCACGACCGCCGATGCGGACACGCTGCGGGATACGGCGGTGGCCCAGCCGCTCATCGTCGCCGCCGGCCTGTGCTCGCTGCTGTCGATCTTCCCCCGCCCCGCGGACGGCTTCCGCCAGGTCTCGGTCGGCGCCGGCCACTCGGTCGGCGAGATCACCGCCGCTGCGGCAACGGGCGTCATCACCGCCGAGCAGGCGCTGGTCTTCGTCCGCGAGCGCGGGCGCGAGATGGCCGCAGCCGGGGCCATCACCCCGACCGGGATGTCCGCCGTGCTCGGTGGCGACCCGGCCGAGGTGCTCGATGCGTTGACCAGGCACGGCCTGACGCCGGCGAACATGAACAGCGTCGGCCAGGTCGTCGCCGCAGGCACCCTCGACCAGTTGGCGGCTCTGGCTGCCGACCCGCCGGCCAAGACGCGGATCGTCCCGCTGCAGGTCGCCGGCGCCTTCCACACCGCCCACATGGCCCCCGCCACCGCTCGGTTGGGCGCGTATGCCAGGGCGATGACCACTCACGAGGCGCACGCACGGCTGGTGTCCAACCGCGACGGCCACATCATCCATGCCGGACGGGATGTCCTCGAGCGACTCGTCACGCAGGTCAGTGCTCCGGTCCGCTGGGACCTGTGCATGGCCACCATGTCGGAGATGGGCGTCACCGGACTCATCGAAGTGCCCCCGGCCGGCACCCTGTCCGGGCTGGCCAAGCGGGCCATGCCTGGCGTCGAGATTCTCACCCTCAACACCCCCGACCAACTCGACGCAGCGTTCCGGATGATCGCCGATCACGGCGGCAACGATCACGCGCGTGAAGTGCAGTGGACCCTCGGTGTGGCCCCGACCAAGGGCCGGGTGAGCTTCAGTTCGGTGACGCCCGGCGACGAGGTGTCAGCCGGCGAGGTTCTCGCCCATGTCGAGGGTGCCTTCGACACCCACCACGTCACGGCCGCGCATCACGGCGTCATGGGCGACTGGCTGGTCGGCAATGGCGACGAGGTCAGCCCGGGGCAGCCCATCCTGCGCTTCGGCCCCGCCATCCGGCCGCACCGCGAGGACGGCACCGACCAGAGCCCCGACCAGAGCCCCGACCAGACCGGTGGGAGCGACGCATGAGCCCGGCAGCCTCACCCAAGGGCACCGGCACCCTCACCACATCGGCGGGCGCGCGACACGCGCGCATCTGGGGGGTCGGCGGCTACCGCCCACATCGCATCGTCCCCAACTCGGAGATCGTCGAGGCGATCGACTCCTCCGACGAGTGGATCCAGGAACGCTCCGGCATCAAGTCGCGCCGCTGGGCCGGACCCGACGAGACCGTTGTGACGATGTCGGTCGCCGCAGCCCGGGATGCGATTGCCGCTTCCGGCATCCGGATCGAGCAGATCGAAGCGGTCATCGTCTCGACGGTGAGCCACCCCTACCAGACCCCAGCGGCCGCACCGATCGTCGCCGATGCGCTCGGATTGCGCTGCGTCGCCTTCGACATCTCGGCCGCTTGTGCGGGCTATTGCCACGGCATCTCGCTGGCCAACGACATGGTCCGCGGCGGCAGCGCGGGGTTCGTTCTCGTCATCGGGGTGGAGAAGCTCTCCGACTTCACCGACTCGACCGACCGCTCGACGGCGTTCATCTTCGCCGACGGTGCGGGTGCGGCCGTCGTCGGACCCTCCGACACCCCCGGCATCGGTCCCACCGTCTGGGGATCGGACGGTTCGCAGTGGGAGACCATCAAGCAAAACGAGTCGTGGCTGGAGGTGCGCGACCAGGGCTTGGCGTTCCCATCGATCGGCATGCAGGGCCAGTCGGTCTTCCGCTGGGCGGTCTGGGGCATGGCCCCCGTCGCGCAACGCGCCATCGACGCCGCAGGGATCACCGCCGCCGATCTCGATGCCTTCCTGCCCCATCAGGCCAACATGCGGATCATCGACGCCATGGTCAAGCAGCTCAAGCTCCCAGGGGACATCCCGGTGGCCCGAGACATTGTCGAGACCGCCAACACCTCGGCGGCATCCATTCCCCTTGCCACCGAACGCATGCTCCGGGAGGGCGAGATCCCCCACGGCGGGCTCGCCCTCCAGATCGGCTTCGGCGCCGGCCTCGTGTATGCCGCGCAGGTCGTCGTCCTGCCCTAGCCGCCAACGATTCCCGCGTCCCGACGGGTCATTCGGGAGCCGCACCGCTGGACCACCCCATCTGTAGAAGGAGAAACCCATGGCAAGCGAATCCGAGATCCTCGAAGGCCTGGCCGAGATCGTCAACGAGGAGACCGGCATCGACACCGCCGAGGTCGAGCTGGACAAGTCGTTCACCGACGACCTCGACATCGACTCGCTGTCGATGATGACGATCGTCGTCAACGCCGAGGAGCGCTTCGGCGTCCGCATCCCCGACGACGAGGTCAAGAACCTCAAGACGGTCCGCGACGCCGTCACCTTCATCGCCGGCGCGCAGGGCTGACCTTGCCCCGGCTGCTGCGGTATGCCGTGCCGCTCGCGGGCAGCACGGCATACCGCAGGAGGTTCCACCGCCCCGCCCGACCTGCTCGCTCTGCCCTGAAGGAGCCCGCATGACCTCCCCCAGCGCCACCCGCGTCGTCGTGACCGGAATGGGCGCCACGACCCCCGTCGGTGGCACCGTCGCGGACACGTGGGACGCCATCCTCGCCGGGCGATCCGGTGCCCGCCCCCTGGAGTTCGACTGGGTCGCCCAGTACGAACTGCCGGTGACCTTCGCCGCTCAGCTGCACACGCCGCCCGACCAAGTGCTCGCCAAAGTCGAGACCCGCCGGTTGGACCCGTCCTCGCAGTACGCCCTGATCGCCGCACGCGAAGCCTGGGCTGACGCGGGCTCACCGGACATCGAGCCGGAGCGACTCGCGGTCGCGGTGGGATCGGGCATCGGTGGGGTCCACACCTTGCTCAATCAGTGGGACACGTTGCGAGAGAAGGGACCTCGCCGCGTCTACCCCCTCGCCGTGCCCATGCTCATGCCCAACGGACCGGCGGCCGCCATCTCGCTGGAGCTCTCGGCCCGGGCCGGCTCGCACACGCCCGTGAGCGCCTGCGCCTCGGGCGCTGAAGCCATGGGGTATGCCATTCAGCTCATCCGCAGCGGCCGCGCCGACGTTGTGGTCGCCGGCGGCACCGAGGCCGCGATGCACCCGATGCCGATCGCGGGGTTCGCCGCGATGCAGGCCCTGTCAACGCGCAACGACGACCCGGAAGGCGCCTCGCGGCCCTATGACATCTCGCGGGACGGTTTCGTCCTGGGCGAGGGAGCGGCCGTCATCGTCCTGGAGTCCGAGGAACACGCGCGGGCGCGTGGGGCTCGCATCTACGCAGAGCTGGCCGGCGTCGGCATGTCCGCTGACGCGCACCACATCACCGCTCCCGAGCCGAACGGGTCCGGGGCGGCGCGCGCGATGCTCGAGGCCATCGCCACGGCCGGGGCGTCCCCAGCCGACATCGCCCACATCAACGCCCACGCCACCTCGACTCCGGTCGGTGACGTCGCCGAGGCCAACGCCATCCGGCGGGCCTTCGGCGATCTCGCCGGGTCGATCCCGGTGAGTACGACGAAGTCGATGACCGGCCACCTGCTGGGGGCAGCGGGCGCCTTGGAGGCGATCTTCACCATCCTTGCGCTCCACCACCGCCTGGCTCCCGCGACGATCAACCTCGTCGATCTCGACCCCGAGGTGGGGTTGGATGTCGTGCGGGGCGCGCACCGCACGCTGCCCGCCGGCGACCTGCTGGCGCTGGACAACTCGTTCGGGTTCGGCGGTCACAACGTGGCGCTGGCCTTCCGCACCGTCTGAGCGGCAATGCGTCCGGGGCTGTTCGAGTCACCTGACTCGAACAGCCCCGACGTATGCCGGTCGGCAGTCGGTGCCCCGGGGGTCAACCCACCTTGTGCAGCCAGCGGACGGGAGCTCCGTCACCGGCATACCGGAAGACCTCCAACTCGCGATCCCAGGCTGCGCCGAGCAACTCGTCGAGCGCATCCCGCAGGCCGATCGGATCCCCGAGGTGGGCGGCCAGTGCCTCGCGGAGCCGGTCCTCGTTGACCACGGCATCGCCGGCGGCGCTGGTCCAGGTGTGATGGACCCCCAGGGACGGGGTGTGCGACCAGCGCGACCCGTCGACGCCTGGCGACGGATCCTCGGTGACTTCGTAGCGGACCTGCTTCCAGGTGCGCAGCGCGGTGGCGACTCGCGCTCCCGTGCCGGCCGGTCCGGTCCAGGCGACCTCGGCACGCTGCAGCCGCGGACCGGCGGGTTGCGGCGCCCAGTCCAGGTGTAGTTGCTGATCGAACAGCGTTTCCAGCGACCAGGTGATATGCGGGCACAACGAGGTCGGGGCCGAGTGGATGAACACGACCCCGCGCGTCGCGGCGCGTGGCGCAGTGACAGACATCCGGTGCTCCTTGTCGTGCGAGTGACGTCTTCCCCAACGCCTCGCCGACTGCACTCGACAGTCGTGCTCTTGCTCCACGCTTTCGCTTGACGCTCTTACTCAACGCGAGGGTGCCCGAACCTGGGTGGCACCGTCACGTTGGGTTCATTGTGCCCCATCGGTCACATCGGGCACCAGCCGTCACAGCAGGCCCATGAGGCGGGCTCGAGCTGCGCGCAGCCGCGGCCGCGGGTCCAGGGCACTCAGCGCCGCCACCCGCCGCACCCGATGTCGTGCCGCCTTCGGGTACGGACGTCGGGCGGGCTCTCTGGCCTGGAGAACGGCCACCTGGCCGACGCTCAGCCCGGTAACGGCCGCGAGTGCGGACCCTCTGGTCGTCATCCGTCCCTGCCACATGTCGGCCTCCCAGGTCTGGTCGTGGTCCGCGCGGGCTGCGCGAGCGGCCCGGCCGTGCCGGACGACACCCAGGCTCCGGAACGGAGCTGTGCCTGGGCTGAGCCCCCCGACGCATTGCGCTGTGAGATCCGCCGGGCCCTGGGGGCGGCAACTCTTGGCAACCCATTGTCGGACCGACCGGGCCTCCATACCGTGACGACCAGCCACCGGCGGCGTGGGTAAGGGGTCACCCCGCGGCGTCGGCACCCGGCATACCCCATCTCCCCGGAGGTTCCATGTCATTCGCCCGACCACGTCGACTCGCTGTCAGCCTGCTCACCGTCGCAGCGCTGGCAGCCGGCACTGCGAGCAGCCCCGCGTGGAGCGCCTCGGCGCGCTCCGAGAACGCCGACCAGGGGGTGACCATCAGGCGGGACACCTACGGCATCCCGCACGTCTACGCCAACACCACTCGCGGCATCTTCCGCGGGTTCGGGTATGCCGTGGCGCAGGACCGGCTCTTCCAGATGGAGATGAGCCGCCGCACCACCCAAGGGACCGTCTCCGAGGTCATGGGCGCCGCCTACCTGGCCCTGGACAAGGACACCCGCAACGGTTTCGACCCGGCATCCATCCAGGCGCAGATCGCCGCGCTGCCGCAGGAGGATCGCGACATCCTCGAGGGCTACGCCGAAGGGATGAACCGCTGGCTCGATGCCGTCGCAGCCTCGCCGTCGACCCTCATGCCCAAGCAATTCCTCGACTACGGCTTCTCGCCCAGCCGGTGGACGGCCTACGACGTCGCCATGGTGTGGGTGGGGACGATGGCCAACCGCTACTCGGACTCGAGCTCCGAGATCCCCAACTACCAGGTGCTGCAAGAGCTGATCGCGGCCAAGGGCGAGGCCGAGGGTCGGGCGTTGTTCGACCAGCTGGTCTGGCTCGATGACCCGCTGGCCCCGACGACCGTCCCCCGTGAGGGCGCCATCGGCAAGGCCGGTCCGCGCGCACCCTCGCAGCGGCCGCAGTTGGCACCGATCACCCCGGGTCTGCGTGATGTCGGCGTCGAGATGAACGCCCGGTCCGGCGGCGGCCAGTGGCCCAACACGGCCCCGGTCGCGAGCAACATCTGGATCACCGGCAAGGGCCGCACCGTCGACGCCAAGTCGGTGCTCGTCAACGGGCCGCAGTTCCAGTGGTTCAACCCCTCCTACGTCTTCGGGATCGGCCTGCACGGCGCGGGCTGGGACTTCGCTGGCAACACGCCGTTCGCCTACCCGTCGGTGATCTTCGGGACAAACAACGAGATCTCGTGGGGTGCCACGGCCGGACCCATGAACGTCGTCGACATGTACCAGGAGACGCTCAACCCGGCCAACCCGCGGCAATACCGTTTCGACGGACAGTGGCGCGACATGCAGGTGCGGACGGTGTCGATCCCGGTGAAGGGGTCGACGGACGTGTCGTTCGACGTGCTGACCACGGTGCACGGCTATGTCACTTCGGTCGATGCGGTCAACAACCGCGCCTATGCCAAGAAGCGCTCCTGGACCGGTTACGAGGTCTCCTCGCTGATCGCTTGGGCGAAGCTGCCCCGGGCCAAGAACTTCGAGGAGTTCTCAGCTCTCGCAGCGCAATTCGCGATCTCGATCAACTGGTACTACGCCGACAAGAAGGGCAACATCGGCTACATCAGCCCCGGCCGCCTGCCCGATCGCCCGGCGAACCAGGACATCCGGATCCCCGCTGTCGGGGACGGTTCGATGGAGTGGAAGGGCGTCCTGCCGCCTTCGGCCAACCCGGTGACTTACAACCCCACCCAAGGGTTCATCGCCAACTGGAACAACCAGGCCGGCCCGGGCTTCAACAACGACTACGGCAACTGGTCGGTTGTCGACCGGGACCAGGAGATCCTCGCGGCCTTCTCCGGGGCGGGTGCCCGGACGGCATACACCTCGCAGCAGATGTGGGAGCTCAACGAGCGCTTCTCCTTCGCCGATCTCAACCTGCGCTACCTCGCTCCGGTACTCGCCAAGGCCGTCGCGGGATTGCCCGCCGACGACCCGGTGCGCCGCGACGTCGAGCTGCTGACCACCTGGTCGGGCGAGACCCGCGACCGCAACGGCGACGGGTTCTACGACGCCCCGCAGGCGACGATCATGCGCACCTGGCTGCCTCTGCTGGCCAAGGCGGTGCTGTCGGACGATCTGCCGGCCTCGGTCTACAACCGCTACATCGCGGGGATGTACATGGCTCCTGTCGAGGCGCGGGCGTCGATCCGCCCGGCACAGGCGGTCAAGCTCATCCACAACGCCCAGCTGGGCGCTGACGCAGGGGTGGCTCAGACCGTGGACTTCCTCAACGGTGCTCCCGCGACCGAGGTCTACCTGGCGACCTACCGTGAGGCTCTGGCTGCCCTGCGGGCCACCAAGGGCGCCGACTCAGCCGGCTGGCTCACCCCGGCCTCGACGATGGCGTTCTCCTACAAGAACTTCCTCGGCGTGCCGCAGGCCTCCCCCGGCGACCAGATCAACGGGGTGCCCTACGCCAACCGGGGCACGGAGAACGACATGGCCGTCCTCGGGGCCGGCGCCAACCGGCTGTGCCTGGCTGCGCCGCCCGGACAATCCGGTTTCGTCGCTCCGGACGGCACCACCTCCGCGCACGCCACTGACCAGTTGGAGCTCTACACCAGCTTCCAGTGCCGCAACGAGCACCTCACCCGCGCCTCAGTCGACGCGGCGACGGAATCGGTGACGGTCCTCAAATAGCCCTGTGGGCTCAGACGGCACCGGCTCGCCTCGTGGCGGGTCGGTGCCGTCGCCGTTGCGGCCACTGGGCTGGCGACGACCAGCTGGTATGCCGGTCGGGTAGGCTCCCAGCGCGCCCGGGGCGGTAGCTCAGCCGGTCAGAGCAGCGGACTCATAATCCGTCGGTCGTGGGTTCAAGCCCCACCCGCCCCACCTCCCGCACCCTGGCGGAATGTCCGAATTGTCGGAATAGCTGGGTGCAGTCGATCAATTATTCAGACGGGGATCTCGTCAACCCATGACATCCCATTTGTCGTGTGAATTGACACACAATCCGATGGGCTCAGATCCTTGGCTCCTCAACTATCTCGCCCTACCATCGTGCTCAGACGCGCGAGCCTCTCCCGTCTGACGCCTCCCTCGCGGCAGACCCCCAAGCCTCGTCCGTCCGGAAAAGGACGTCACATGTTGATCGAGGCTGTGGTCTGCGCACCGACCATGACCCGACTGCCCGACGGCACGCTGGAGTGGCGGCTCGACGGACAGCTGCACCGCGAAGATGGCCCGGCCCTGGTCATGCCCGACGGCACCCAGCTGTGGTTCCGTCACGGTGTCGCCCACCGGGACGACGGACCGGCAGCGGTGTGGGCGGACGGCTCGATGGCCTGGAAGGTCAACGGACTGCTCCACCGCGAAGACGGCCCGGCCGTCATCCGTTTCGACGGCGCTGTGCGCTGGTACCTCTTCGGCGCGCGACTGTCCAGTTCCGAAGCCGCGGACTGGCAGGCAGCACGGGCCAGCTGACCCGCGCACGTCACCCGAAGTAGACGAACCCCGGCCCTTCGTCGCGATAGGGCACCCCGAGCGCATCCAAGGCAGATCGCCACGAACCGGTGACCTGCGGATCGGCCCCTTCGAATCCGTGGTCGGCCGTGAGGATGACGGCCATCTCGTCGAGCATCCCGAGGCGCTCGAGGTCGGCCAGCATGACGCCGAGCCGGGCATCGCTCTGTCGCAATGCAGCACGAGCGGCTTCCGACCTGGGTCCACCACCGTGATGACCCGCGTCGGTGACGACATTGGCCCACCAGGTGAGCTTCGGCGCGGACTCCAGCCCACCGGCATACAGACCACGCACCTGCTCCAGCCCGAGGTCGTCGACTGACACGCCCCAGCGGAAGTAGGGGTCTTCCAGCAGCGCTGCGTCCCGCAGGAATGGCGACGTGTCGGCGGGAGGAAGTCGGTCCCCGAGCCCACCGGCTCCCGCGCCGGACGAGGAGGCGCGGATGATCCCCATCGTCGAGTAGCCGGCCCCACGGTCGATCGCCTCGTCGACCGACGCCGTGAAGCCCGGCACCATCTCGAAGACGGTCCGCACTCCAGGCCGCAGCCACTCCGCAGAGCGATGCCAGGTGGTCTCGTCATTGGGCACGACCTGCTGGCCGGTCGCGCGGTCGAAGTAGACATTGCCCAACACGCCGTGCCGCCCCGGGCCGACCCCGGTGAGGATCGAGGTGTGGTTGGTGAGCGTGACGCTGGGAAACTCGGCGACGGCACCGCCTTCCAGGGCCACTCCGCGCTCGATGAGCCGCGCAACGGTCGGCAGCTCCCCCGCCGCCGCCAGGTGCAGCACGTCGCTGCAATGCGCACCGTCCCAGAGGACTCCCAGCACCGCTTTCGGTGCGGTCCCGTCCAGGTATGCCGTGAGCACCCGGCCGTCGAGCGCGGCACCGGTGGCATCGGTCAACGCAGCCTCGGGAGCGCCCGCAAGGTGCGCCATGGTGGGGCCGACGTCGACAAGGCGGGCGAATTCGTGAACCGCCCCCAGCCGCCGCACCCCCGCACCGGACAGGATGAGCGGGGCTCGGGACTGGATGACATCGAGTGATCCGTGCTCGCCGAGGTGCCCGCCCTCGTCGGGGAAGAAGTGCCTGGGGGTGTGCACGACGGCCAGGTCTGGGCTGCGCTCCGAGTCAGCGAAGAGGGAGAGAATCCGTTCTGCCGCAAACGGATACGCATTGCGTCGGGAGTCTGCGGGCGACGCATTGGCGACCTCGACGGCATACGGGAGGAAGGCCATCGGGTCCTGTGAGGTGATGGGGCTATTGCCGGCGAGCACCCGCATGCCCCCACCGGGGACGAGTCGCACCCGGCCGTGATGGTTGGCGGCGTGCGCAGTCGGCACGCCCTCGACGTCCTCGACCCAGGTCACCACATCGACGATGCTCGCCAACTCCGGGGCACAGAGGGCGGTGATGGCAGCCTCGCGGACACTCTGGCGCGATTCCAAGGACATCGGGGCAACTCCTCGACGGGACGATCGGACGCCGCAATCGGGCGCCGCTCTCTAGGCGGATCCCTAAGTCTGCCCCGCCCTCGACCCCCGACACACCGTGAGGCTGCCGGCACCACGCGGGGGGGACCGCCCGTGGCCCATGAGAAGGAGTCCTCATGGCCTTGGCAGAACAGTCCGAATCGACCGGCGAGACCTCGATCGGATGTCGTCCGTCAGCTATGACTCGGCGGGGAACGCCGTCCCGAACCACCCGAGGTCGCGTCCTCATCTACCCGGCCAGGTGTTCACCATCCCCAACTCATCGCGCGCCGCGCGAAGCCGCGCAGTCACCCCTGCCGGCGCTGCCTTCAGGGGTGACTGCGGAGCCGAGCGCAGCCTCGCGCCTGCTCCCACGCCTGGGTGAGCAGCGCCGCATCCGCCGGAACTCGGGGTATGCCGTCATCGGAGACCCGCATCGGTGCGTAGTCCTGGGCGACGACGACCGACCCCAGTGCGGCCCATCGGTCCCGTGGCGTCGCGGCTCGGACGCGGACCGCCGCTTCGTCGACCGTCACCGTGAGCACCCCGCTGCGGGTGTCAGCCTCGCCGCGAGTGTTGAGCCACACAAAATTGCCCAGCCCGTACCCGACGAAGGCCCTCCCCAGCCAGCCCGACCCCTGGACCCGGTGAGCGTGGCCGCCGACGATCACGTCGGCTCCGGCCGCCTCCAGCGCCGTGGCCGTGGCGACCTGAGCGCTGTCCGGGCAACTGGTGTAGTCAGTTCCCCAGTGCAGGAACACCACGAGCACGTCGGAGCTCGCCCGAGCGGCTTTCACCGCGGCGAGGAGGCGGTCGTTGCGCAGGTTGCCCGCGACGCCCGCGGTCGAGGTGGTCGCGGGGTAGGTGTTGACCGTGTAGTCGTTGATCTGTGTCGAGGCGATGACGGCGACCCGCAGTCCGCGCACCGTGACGACGGCGGGAGCGAAGGCATCGGCAGCGTTGCGCCCGATGCCCACGACCGGCACCGGCGAGACGTCGCGCGCCGCGAGAGTGTCCGCCAGACCGTCCGGTCCGAAGTCCACCGCGTGGTTGTTCGCCATGCTCACGACGTCCACGCCGGCCCGGTCGAGGGCCGAGAGGGCCTTCGGTGAGGCTCGGAAGTGATAGATCTTCGGTTGCGGGACACCACGATCGGTGATGGCGGTCTCCAGGTTGACGACGGCGACATCGGCGGACCCGAGGCTCGCCCGCAGTTCGCCGAGCCCGTCCTCGCCGTCCAACAGGCGCCGCACGGCTCCTTCGAAATGGATGTCCCCGCCGAAGGCGATCGTCAAGCGTCCGGTCCCTGCCGGGGTAGGGGGGACAGCCGTACCTGTGGTCGCAACCGATGGTCCACCCGTGGCCGGTGCGCTCGTCCGGCTTGCCACAGCAGGCGATTCAGCGCTCCCGGCCATCGGTGCCGACGGAGCGGCGCACCCGGCGAGAACCGCCAGCGGCACGGCATACCGGAGCGGGTGCCTGAGAAGCCGGGGACGCTGCATCCCGCCATTGTCGAGGATCGCGGGCCAGCAGCGCAGAACCCCACGCCCGCGCCACGATTCGGCAACGTCCGCTGTCCTGGGCCGCCCACGCCCCCCAAACCGCCGCTGACCCGCTAGGTTTCCGACATGACGGAAGCACGTGACCCAGCCCACACGCCTGCCGCCCGTGAGCCGATGGTGGTCATCACCGGGCTCAACAAGCACTTCGGTGAGCTGCACGTGCTGCGCGACATCAACCTGACGATCGGCAAGGGCGAGGTCGTCGTCGTGCTCGGCCCGTCCGGATCGGGCAAGTCCACGCTCTGCCGCACGATCAACCGGTTGGAGCCCTTCGAGACCGGCTCCATCACCATCGACGGCGTGCCCTTGCCCGACGAGGGGAAGTCCCTCGCCCAGTTGCGAGCCGACGTCGGGATGGTGTTCCAGTCCTTCAACCTCTTCGCGCACAAGACGATCCTCGAGAACATCACCCTCGGGCCGATGAAGGTGCGCAAGAAGTCCAAGGCCGAGGCCGAGAAAGACGCCATGGCGCTGCTCGAGCGCGTCGGCGTCACCGCGCAGGCCAACAAGTACCCCGCGCAGCTCTCGGGTGGACAGCAGCAGCGCGTCGCGATCGCCCGCGCCCTGGCGATGCGGCCCAAGGTCATGCTCTTCGACGAGCCGACCTCGGCTCTGGACCCCGAGATGGTCAACGAAGTTCTCGAGGTCATGACCGAACTCGCCCAGTCAGGGATGACCATGATCGTCATCACCCACGAGATGGGATTCGCGCGGCGGGCGGCCAACCGGGTCGTCTTCATGGCCGACGGTCAGATCGTCGAGACCGGTACCCCCGACACCTTCTTCAGCAACCCCACCTCGCATCGAGCTCAGGACTTCCTGGGCAAGATCCTCAGCCACTGACACGCCTACACACCTCACCAGGCACTCGCCCAACAGGAAGGAACCTCATGAAGTTCGGACGGATCAGCGTGATGGCGGTTGCCGCCACCGCAGCCCTTGGCCTGGCGGCTTGCGGCGGCGGGACCAGTGGCGGCAGCGGGGGCGGCAGCGGCTCGGTGAAGGTCGGTATCAAGTTCGACCAGCCGGGGCTGGGCCTCAAGGCGGGCGCGGATTACACCGGCATGGACGTCGACCTGGCGAAGTACATCGCCAAGGAACTCGGCTACGCGGGCACGGAGTTCGTCGAGGCGGTGTCGGCTCAGCGCGAGACCCTCATCTCCACCGACCAGGTCAAGTACATCGTCGGCACGTACTCGATCACCGATGCTCGCAAGGAAAAGGTCTCCTTCGCCGGTCCCTACTTCATCGCCGGCCAGGACCTGCTCGTGCGCGCCGACGACACGACGATCACCGGCGTCGACTCGCTCGCCGGCAAGAAACTCTGCTCGGTCAAGGGCTCGACCTCGGCGACCAACGTCCAGAAGAAGGTCCCGGGCGTCAACCTGCAGGAGTACAACACCTACACGCTCTGCGTGGACGCTCTCAAGGCGGGCAACGTCGATGCCCTGACGACCGACGACACGATCCTCGCCGGCTACGCCGCGCAGGAGGCCAACAAGGGCAAGCTCAAGGTCGTCGGCAAGACCTTCTCCACCGAGAACTACGGCGTCGGCCTCAAGAAGGGCGACGTGGAGTTCTGCAAGAAGGTCACCGACGCCATCACCAAGTACATCTCCAGTGGCGAGTGGCAGAAGGCGGTCGACAAGAACCTCGGCCCGGCCGGCTACAAGCCCGGCGCCGGCAACCCGCCCACCCCGGCGGCCTGCTCCTGACCCAGCACCGCCCGCGAGGTATGCCGTCCGCCCACCCGGGCGGACGGCATACCTGCCCGTAGCAGTGGAAGGACGATCCCATGGGTGAACTGTTCTCCCAGTACAACGTGCTGGGAGCTTTCGGCATCACGATCGTGCTCACCGTCCTGTCGGCCCTGGGGGCCCTGGTGATCGGCACCGTCGTCGCGATCATGCGGGTCTCACCCGTGGGCTTCCTCAACAAGCTGGGAGCGCTCTACGTCAACCTGGTGCGCAACACTCCGCTCACCCTCATCATCGTGTTCTGCAATATCGGGTTCATCGTCAACCTCGGGATGTCGGTCTCGGACGATTTCGCGCGAAACAACCTGGTGTGGGCCACGATCGGTCTGGCGTTCTATCACGCCGCGTTCGTCTGCGAGGCGCTGCGCAGTGGGGTCAACACCGTGCCGGCCGGACAGGCCGAGGCGGCTCGCTCGATCGGGCTGACCTTCGGCCAGAGCTTGCGGGAAGTCCTTCTGCCACAGGCATTCCGGGGCGCGATCACGCCGCTGGGCAACACTCTCATCGCCCTGACGAAGAACACCACGGTCGCCACCGCCATCGGCGTGGCCGAGGTAGCCGGGCTCATGAAGACCATGCAGGAAGACCGGCCCGACCTCATGGTCCCGATCTTCCTGGTCGTCGCCATCGGCTTCGTCATCCTCACCCTGCCCATCGGCCTGGTGACCACCCACCTGTCGCAGAAGCTGGCGGTGAAGCGATGAGCTCGGTTCTGTTCGACATCCCGGGCCCCAAGGCCCGCGCGCGGCACCGCCTCATCATGATCGTCAGCGCGGTGCTCACCCTGCTGGCCCTGGCCTGGGCGATCTCCCGCTTCGCGGCGAAGGGGAATCTGGAGGCGGCCAAGTGGACCCCGTTCCTCACCGGCGACATCTGGGTCAACTACCTCATCCCCGGTTTGATCAACACCCTCAAGGCGGCCGCGATCTCGGTCGTCCTCGCCGGCGCCTTCGGGTTGCTCTTCGGCATCGGTCGGCTGTCCGACAACGCCGCAATCCGCTGGATCAGCACGGTCATCGTCGAGTTCTTCCGCTCGGTGCCCGTGCTCGTCATGATGGTCGCGGCCTTCGGCCTGTTCTCGTTCAATCGGGTGTTCGAGGCGTCGATCAACCCGCTGGCCGCCGTCATCACCGGCCTCACCCTGTACAACGGCTCCGTGGTGGCCGAGTTGCTGCGCTCCGGAGTGGGAGGACTGCCCAGCGGCCAGTCCGAGGCGGGGCTGGCCATCGGGCTCACCCGCAGTCAGACGCTACGATCGATCCTGCTCCCCCAGGCGATTACCGCGATGCTGCCGGCCTTGGTGAGTCAGCTCGTTGTCATCCTCAAGGACACCGCGCTCGGGGCGATTATCACCTACCCCGAGTTGCTCACCACCTTCAGCCAGATCGGGTCCTACAAGTCCAACCCCGTGCCCGCTCTCATCGTCATCGCGCTGATCTTCATCGCGATCAACTATCTGCTCACGTCGGCGGCTGCCAAGATCGAGGCGCGGTTGCGCGACAAGGGTCGCGCCACGATCGCGAAGGGCACCATCGGGCCGCCCAACCGGGTCGACCTCGAGCCCGTCGAAGAGGCGCTGATCGCCGCCGACGAGAGCGTTCTGCACGAGAGGTATCGCACCCCCGACAAGTGAATCTCGGCTCAGCAGAACGGGCTTGGGACAACGGGATTCCCTACCGACCGGTAGGGGACCTATGACCCACTTGCCGATTCCGCCAAAGCTGGCAGGCTCTTGCCTGACGCACGCCTCCCCACCCGTCCGACAGTCCGTTTGAGAAGACAGGTCAGCCACGCATGAAGATCGTCGTCCTGGTCAAGTACGTGCCCGAGCCCACCGCGACCTGGAAGTTCGCGCCCGACCTCACGGTCGACCGCGCGGGCGTCGAGGGACGCCTCTCCGAGCTTGACGAGTATGCCGTCGAGCAGGCCACTCGGCTGGCCGAGTCCGGTGCGGCCGACGAGGTCGTCTTCCTCACCGTCGGCCCGGCCAAGGCCACCGAAGGCCTGCGCAAGGCCCTGGCGATCGGCGGCACCAGCGCCGTCCACGTCGTCGACGACGCGATCCACGGATCCTGCGCCTTGGGCACCTCGCTGGTCCTGGCCAAGGCCCTGGAAAAGATCGGCTACGACCTCGTCCTCACCGGTATGGCATCCACGGATGCCGAGCTGTCGGTCGTGCCCTCGATGGTTGCCGACCGGCTCCGGGGCCAACCAGGCGACCTTCGCCGGTGAGCTGTCGGTCGACGGCAGCACGGTGTCGATCCGCCGCGACACCGACGTCGCCAGCGAACGGGTCAGCGTGTCGCTGCCTGCTGTCGTGTCGGTGACCGACCAGACCGGCGAGGCCCGCTACCCCGCCTTCAAGGCGATCATGGGCGCCAAGAAGAAGCCCATCCAGACCATGTCGCTGGCCGACCTCGGCGTCGACGCGGCGCAGGTCGGCTGGTCCGGCGCGTCGAGCAAGGTCGTCGACGTCTCCCCCACCCCGGCCCGCACGGCCGGCACGATCGTCAACGACGACGGCACCGGCGCGGCCCAGCTCGCCGACTTCCTGGCCGGCCGCGGCTTCATCTGATCCGTCCGGCGAGCGCTCGCCGATCCCCCCGAAGCTTGGCCGCCGCGCGCGGCATACCGAAGAAGGAGACACACCGTGTCGGAAGTCCTCGTTCTCGCCGAGACCACCGCGGCCGGCGTCCGCAAGCCCACTCTCGAACTCCTCACCGCCGCCCGCGCGCTCGGTGAGCCGGCCGCCGTCGTCTTCGGCGACGCGTCCGATCAGGTCGTCTCGCAGCTGGCGGAATACGGCGCGACCAAGGTGTATGCCGTTGGCGCCCCCGAGATGCAGGAGTTCCTCTCGCTGCCCAAGGCCGAGGCCGTCGTGCAGATCGCCCAGGCGAGCAACCCGGTCGCGATCCTCGTGACCAGCGGCCCCGAGGGCAAGGACGTCGCCGCCCGGGTCGCGGTCCGGCTCAACGCCGGCATCATTCCCGACGCCACCACGGTGAGCCTCGACGGCGACACGGTGTCGGCCGTCCAGACTGTCTTCGCGGGTCGATTCCAGGCCACCAGCCAGGTGCTGCGTGGCCCGGCCGTCGTCACCATGCGCCCTAACGCCACGTCGGCCGAAGCCGCGCCGGCCAGCGCTGGCGTCGAGTCCGTCGACGTGAGCGTCAGCGATGGCGCCAAGGGTGCCAAGGTCGACTCCCGTGAGCCCAAGGTCTCGACTGGCCGTCCCGAGCTCACCGACGCGGCGATGGTCGTGGCCGGTGGCCGTGGCGTGGGCTCTGAAGAGGGCTTCGGGGTCATCGAGAAGACCGCCGACGCCCTCGGCGCAGCGGTCGGTGCCTCGCGCACGGTGACCGACCAGCACTGGGCACCCCACGAGCTGCAGGTCGGCCAGACCGGCAAGACCGTCGCCCCGTCGCTCTACCTCGCCGCCGGCATCTCCGGTGCCATCCAGCACCGCGCCGGGATGCAAAGCAGCAAGACGATCGTCGTGGTCAACAAGGACGCCAAGGCGCCGCTGTTCCAGATCGCCGACTTCGGTGTCGTCGGCGACTTGCACGCGGTGTTGCCGGCCCTCGTCGACGAGGTGGCCAAGCGCAAGGGCTGACCCTCCCGAGCGGCGACCCCTGAGGTCGCCGCGCCCCCCTGATGGCGGTCCGGTTCATCCTCGGCCTGTTGCTCACCCTGGTCTGCCTGGGCATCGCCGGACGCCGCCTGATGTTCCTCGTCCGGCTGGGCCGCACCGCCCAGCCGCTGCAGGGTGACCGCCGTCCCGAAACCGGGGCGGCGGTCAAGGCTGAACTCCTGGAAGTCGCCGGTCAGCGCAAGCTGCTCAAGTGGACGGTGCCGGGCGTCGCGCACTTCGCGGTGTTCTGGGGCTTCATGGTGCTGCTGTTCACCGTGCTGGAAGCCTTCGGCGGTCTGGTCAACCCGCGCTTCCAGATCCCGTTCTTCGGCAACTGGGCCTGGTTCGGGTTCGTCGAAGACCTCTTCGCCATGCTCTGCGTCGCGGCGATCGCGGCCTTCGTGGCGATCCGGATCAAAGAAGCGCCCGCCGGGCTCGGTCGGCGCAGCCGGTTCTTTGGCTCCCACCTCGGGCCGGCCTGGTTCGTCCTGTTCATGATCTTCAACGTCGTGTGGACCCTGCTGGCCTACCGCGGTGCCTCGATCAACGCCCAGCGGGTCAACGAACTGGCCGGCACCGCCGATGCGCCGTTGACGTTCCTCCAGGGGGCCTTCGCGTCGCAGTGGTTCGCCGCGCTGTTCCACCCGCTCGGCGAGTCGACCAACGAGATCCTCGAGACGGTGCTCCTGCTGATCTCGCTGGCCGTGCTGCTCGGCTTCACGATCTTCGTCACCTACAGCAAGCACCTGCACATCTTCCTGTCGATCGCCAACGTCGCCTTTGCCCGCCGGCCACGTGCTCTTGGCGCGCTGCAGCCGGTCTACTCCGGTGGCAAGAAAGTCGACTTCGAAGACCCGGGCGACGACGACCTCATGGGTGTCGGCAAGATCGAAGACTTCACCTGGAAGGGCTTGCTGGATTTCGGCACCTGCACCGAGTGCGGTCGGTGCCAGAGCCAGTGCCCGGCGTGGAACACCGACAAGCCACTCTCGCCCAAGGTCCTCATGATGACCCTGCGCGACCATGCCCTGGCCAAGGCGCCCTACCTGCTGGCGACCAAGGAGGCACCCGAGGGGACCGAGCCGACCGGCATACCGGAGGCTGCCAGCGCCGAAGCCGAGAAGCCGCTCGTCGGCCCGATGGGCGACGAGACCGCGCGCGTGGACGAGCACGGGGTCTCCGGCGAGGGCGTCGTGCCCTTCGACATGCTGTGGTCCTGCACCACCTGCGGTGCCTGCGTCGAACAGTGCCCGGTCGACATCGAGCACGTCGACCACATCGTCGACATGCGCCGCTACCAGGTGCTCATGGAGTCGGCCTTCCCCGAGGAGGCCGGCATTATGCTGCGCAACCTCGAGCACGCCGGTGACCCATGGGGACTGGGCGCCTCGATGCGCTTGGAGTGGGCCGAGTCGCTGGACTTCGAGGTCCGGGTCTTCGGTGCCGCGGGCGAGGACAAGATCCCCGACGACGTCGAGTACCTCTACTGGGTCGGCTGCGCAGGTGCCCTCGACGACACCGCGAAGCGCACCGCACGGGCGGTCGCGACCCTGCTGCACGAGGCTGGGGTGGAGTTCATGGTGCTCGGCGAGGGTGAGACCTGCACCGGCGACCCGGCTCGCCGGATGGGGCATGAGTTCCTCTTCCAGATGCTCGCGATGCAGAACGTCGAGACCCTCAACGAGGTCGGCGCCAAGCGCATCGTCGTCACCTGCGCACACTGCTACAACACGCTGGCCAACGAATACCCGCAGGTCGGTGGCCACTACGAGGTGGTCCACCACACGACCCTGTTGGCCCGATTGGTCGCCGAGAAGCGCCTCACCCCGGTGGCTCGGGTCGACGCCTCGGTGACTTACCACGACCCGTGCTACCTCGGTCGGCACAACCGGATCTTCGCCGCACCCCGTGAGGTGCTCGGCGCGGTGCCGGGAGCCACCCTGACCGAGATGCCCCGCACCCGCGAGCGCTCGTTCTGCTGCGGCGCCGGCGGCGCCCGGATGTGGATGGACGAGACCCTCGGCACGCGGATCAACCAGAACCGCGCCGACGAGGCCATCGCCACCTCGGCCTCGCTCGTCACCGCGGCGTGCCCGTTCTGCATCACCATGCTCAGCGACGGAGTCGCCCAACGCCAGCAGGAAGGCCGCGCGGTGGGCGTCGAGGTCACCGACGTCGCCGAGGTGCTGCTGCGTTCGGTCCGACCCGACCTGCTCGACACGGCAGCAGCCGTGCCCGAATGATCCGCCTGCCACCGAAGAAGCCCACGACCGACGTACCACCACCTGCACAACCGTTAGCTCAACCGCCTGATCCCGTTTCTCCCAGCGCAAGGACGACACGATGAGCGAGACCACCGAGACCTTCAGCCACGTCGGCGGTGCCGGACTGGACCTGGAAAGCCTCAACCTCATGCTCGAAGCGCTCGGCGACTTCGTCGACGCGGCGATGTCCCCGAGCTGCAGCTGGACCTCGACCACGAGGACCGTTGCCCCGAGGACATCGTCCGGGCCATGTCCGACCCCGAGCAGCTCGGCGTGCAGCTCGTCTTCGTCCCAGAGGCCTACGACGGGATGGACGGCGGGGGCGTTCGACGCCTATCGGGTGTGCGAGGTCATGGCCCGCAAGGACATCGGCCTGGCGACCGCCGTCTTTGCGACCTTCCTCGGCTCGGACCCGATCGTCGTCGGCGCGACCGAAGAACAGAAGCAACTGTGGCTCGGTGCCATCGCCCGCGAGGGTGTCGTCTTTGCCTATGGCGCCACCGAACCCGAGGCGGGCTCGGACCTGGGGGCGCTGGAGACCACGGCCACTCCAGTGCAGGGTGACGACGGCCAGACCGTCGAATACATCATCAACGGCAAGAAGCAGTGGATCTCCAACGGCACCATCGCCGACTACACGACGATCCTGGCCAAGACCGAGGCCGGCCCGTCGTGGTTCGTCGTCGAGAAGGGCGCCGAGGGATTCAGCTCCGCTCCCCCCGAGGACAAGCACGGCCTGCGGTTGTCCAACACCGCAGCCCTCTTCCTCGACGACGTGCGCATCCCCGCGGCCAACCTCATCGGTGGTGTCGAAGGGCGCGGTCTGGTCCAGGCTCAGCAGGTCTTCGGCTACACCCGCCTGATGGTCGCGGCGTTCGGTCTCGGTGGCGGCTGGGAGGCCCTCGACCGGGCCATCCAGTACTCCATGAACCGCGTCCAGGGTGGCAGTCTGCTGTGCGAGAAGCAGGGCTACACCCACAAGCTCATCGTTCCGCACGCCGTGCGGCTGGAGGCGTCTCGGGCCTTCATCGAGGACACCGCCGACAAGATCGACCGCGGCCTAGGCCTCAACGGCGCGATGAACACCGAGGCGCGATCGCCAAGTACCTCGCGACCGAGGCGGGCAACGCTGCTGCCGACGCCGCCATCCAGGCCCATGGTGGCTACGGCTACACCCGCCCGTATGTCGTCGAGAAGGTCAAGCGCGACGTGCGGATCGACGATCTACGAAGGCACCTCCGAGATCATGGAGATGACCATCGCCCGTGACCGCTGGCAGCAGCACCTCAAGACCCAGGGCGGCTACTACCGTGACAAGGGAGCGGCGCTGCGCCGGTTGCACGCCCAGCACCCGCGGGTCGGTGCCGACATCGCTGGCCTGGCGTGCGAGGCGCTCGCTGTGGTCCTCGAGGCGTGCCGGACCGGGCGCCTGACCCGCAACCAGCACATCCTCTTCCGGCTCGGCGAGTTGATCGCCTTCTGCGAGGGGTGCCGAGGTCTTCGCCCAGCGCGCGGCAGCCGCGCAGACCGACTCGGCCCACGAGAAGAGCCTGCACCGCTTCGACGCCGACGCCTTCGCGGCGATGTCCCGCGTCTACGCGCGGGAGGCCGCCGCGCGGGTGGCCCTCGACGGCTCCCGTTGGGTCGCCGGTGCGGCCGACCCAGGCAGCCCCGCCGTGGCCGCCGTCGCCAACATCCCGACGGCCGCGATCCAGGCGGCCCAAGCCGGGCTCGTCACCGACATGGACTACGTCGCC